>CAWCDL010000010.1:0-1104988 GCA_963794375.1 uncultured Thermoleophilia bacterium | reverse complement strand
CTGGGTAGCGCTCTTCTAGAAACGCTCACTACGCTGCATCGCCGGAGCGGTCATCTCGATGGCCGATGACGAGCCGATTCATCTCTCAGAGGCGAGGGAAGTGACAAAGGATGGCACTAGCCAAGCTGGATAGCGGCGAAGCTTCGGTCGTCGAGGTCAAGAAGGCGGAAACAGCGCCCCCAGCAACCGGCGGGAAAGGCGGCGGTGGAGGGGGGAGCAAGGGTGCGAACACTGCACCAACCCAAGCCGACAACAAGAAGCCGGACACCAACAGGACCACGGTCAACAAGCCGACTCCCGCCGGCGCGATCCCACCTGACGTGAAGGCCCGTGTTGAAGATCAGATCTCGGTGCTGATCGGCCAGCAGAAGACCGTGCCGCAGATCATTCAAAGGATCAAGGCGCAGCACCCGAGTTGGACTGAAGCGCAGATCACCGCTCTCATCCAGCAGGCCCACAAACCGCCACCAACCGAGAGTGCAACAGGCGAGGTGAAGGGTAAGGCTGCTGATCCGAGGCCGAAAGAGACGCTGAGCCGCGCGATCACACGGATGTACTCGGAAGGATACAGCCAGACGGAGATCGATAAAGAACTGAAGAAATGGCACCCGAAATGGTCATCAAGCCGAGTCCACCGGCTCGTTCGCGACGGGAAACCGACGCGGCTTGCCGGCACCGGTGTCGTTCCGGGCCAACGGACAGCGGATAGCCGTAAGGTCCTGGTGCAGCGCCGTGCGAAAGACCTTCCACATCTGGAGAAAGCTCACGGAGCTGGGCAAGGCAAGCCCAAATACCAGTCGAAGCCGTACTACCCGAACCAGAGACCGTTCGCCGTCACGCCGAACGGCCCGCTCTTCAAGAATCCACAATCCTCGGTGCCTTCGTGGACGACCCTCGCGAATAAGCCGTGGGAGGCCAAATACAAGAAGTACATTCACGAGGAGCACAGTCGAAACGCAGACAGGCTGTTCGCCGACCTCCGGTGGGTCGCCACCCATCCCGGGAGGGTGTCGGAGGTCGCGGCCTTCGCGGCGTTGCTGCCCGAGGATATCCTTCCCGGCCTTGCCTATGCAGCGGTCGCGGCGGACGTCTTCGGCCTCGCGTCGACCGGGGTTGATGTAAGTAAGGGCCACTACAGTGCGGCAGGCGTCGACCTCCTTGCTGTAGGGATTGCTCTCAGAGGTGAGGCGGCCGCGGCGCGGGCAAAGGAGCTGAACGAACAGATCCGGGCCGAACGGGCCCAGGTGAATCGACTGATTGAACAAGAGACCGCAACTGAAGACCCTCGGTCCGCCGAAGCGATTCGTGAGAAGATCCTGGCCACGAATGCCAATGAGCGCCGAGAGAAGACGTTAGTGCTCCGGGCAAAGAAGGCGGAGAGCGCGGCAGCAGTCGCGGCGGCCGCGCTGAGCGAGCTGGCCTCGCGCCTCGCCGAGAGCGACGAGGATGTGCCAAAGAGCCGAGACAAGAACTTCTTGGCGCGTTGATCGAGCGTTGTAGTGCGTGGACCGACCGGTTCAATCTTTGGATCGTGATCACTCGCGCTCGCGTCCTTCGGCGGCCTCCAGAAGACGCCCGCTCACTCGCGGCGGCGCAAGCATCGGCTGACCCCGTCGCCCTCGGGTCGTACCTGTACTCCGTCTGGGATGCGTGGCATGGCCTCTTGCTGCCGGTAGGAGCGACATTCATCTTCCTTACCGTGGCAGGCAGCATCCTGGGTGGGGCCAGCGGCCGGTCGATCGGGTTCGCACTCGGGATTTCTCTCGCGGTGCCGTATTTGGTGGGCGACCTCGACGCGTTTTGGCGGTGGAGATGCGGCCTGAAGGCACGCAGCCTGTACCTGGATGCCGGGCTCGTCGCTGACGAACAGATCAGACGCCTGACACGGATCGCAAGGACGGCAAATGTGGCCGTACCTCTCGCGGCCCTGAGTGGACTCATCGCACTCATCCTCGCCCTCGCGCTGACTCTCTGACGTTGGGAACGTGAAGCGAAGCTCGAGCGGTCGGGGGCACCGAGCCTGACGCCCTGGATGAGCTGCGGAGGCTGGTGCGGGCCGTCGCGCCCTAGCCACCAAATATGTTGATCCCCCGCCAGGCGACCCGAGCATCGACGCGGCTGACAGGGCGGGACGCCCCGCGCCTGCGAGTCGGGGTGCAAATGAAGCGGTCGCGGCAGGGCAGCCCAGTCGTCACCCGTGCGAGCAGCGGCGCCGATGACGCGAACACGGATCGTCCGACCAGTCGGCGGCGCGCCGTAGGTACTGAGCCTCCTCAGGTTCACGTCTCGAAGAGCCGGTGAGACCAGTCGAGAGTATGTGCGCACGGCTGCTCCCGCGGCGTGCGCTGCGCGTGGCGACAATCGTGACCTCGACGGATTCGGCCGCTCGAACCGCGAAAGGGCTCTGCGCGTGGGCTGCGTGGTGGTGTCGCGTCTAGGATTGCCGACGTGGGGCTGCTCGCGTTCTCGCATAGTTCTGGCGTGAGAGTCGCCGAAGTGGCGTTCTTGCTTCTCCTACTGGCAGGAGTGTGGGTCGCGTCGGGTTCGCTGACCAAAGTAGAGAAGACGCACACGTGGCACGGCGTTGTTCTGGCGTCGGGTCGATTCAGGATGATCATGGCGGGAGTGTTCCTGGCTTGCGCTGGGTTGCTCCTGATAATCGCCGCGCACTGGGGGCACCTTTTCTCCCAGTAGGAGATCGTCAATCGATCTGAGGGACGGAGTGGTCTGAGCCCGCAACGCCTCCGCAAGCGTTTCCTTTGGGTGCTGAACAACACCTTGAACAGGGTGACGAGGCCGCTTGCCCGCAGCGGTCGCGGGCCGTTCTGGTTGATCCGGCACGTCGGGCGCAAGTCCGGTCGCGCCTACGAGACGCCGGTCATCTTGGTGAAGGTCGCCGACGGGTTCGTCGCGGAGTTGACCTACGGGGAGAACGTGAACTGGTATCGCAACAGCGTGGCTGCGGGAGGGTGCGTCGTTGTCTATCACGGTCTGGAGTACCCGGTCACGCGGATCGAGCCGTGCAGTCTCGAGCGTGGTTTGAGTGCGTATCCCGCTCCGTTCCGTTTCATCCTGAAGGTCGGCGGACGCAAAGAGTTCCGTCTCCTGCGCACGGATCCCGCCGCTAGGCCAGGTTGATCCTGCGCTGTCTCTCTATTCGGCCACCCACTGGATCGCCTGCTCCTTCTGATCGAGGGGGAACGTCTTGGTTTCGCCGGGCGTCATCCAGCCGAACAGGTCGGTCGCATGGGTCATCCAGGCGATGTCGGTGACGAGCGCGATTCGCTTCCAGGAGCGGAGGTGTTCGACGCCCATCTTCAAGTCTTGCCAGAGCGCGCCTCCGGAGATGCCATCGAAGTCGCGCATGACGATGATGAACCGAACATCGCCGGCCTCCGCGGCCTGCTCGAGGGCGGGCACGACGACATCGCGGTAGTCCTCGGCAGCGATCTTGCCGCTCGCGTCGAACCCGATCACACCTTCCGGTAGTCCTTCGAGTTCGCTGATCATGGCCATCTCCTTTCGGGTCAGCTGGAGGAGCCGCATGCTGCGTTGCCGTTCAGTTTGACGACGATGATCCGATCCGTGCGCTGCGGCTGCTGAAGATCTTCGCGGTCGAGGCCCGGATCATCTCTCGGTCAGGTAGTTGCCTGGATTCTGTCGAAGTTGCTGCTTTGTCTGGGTTCAGCCCGAATTGGCCGTTGAGCTAGGCGTCGTGGACGGTGTTCGAGCAGTGTCTCGGCGGCCAGCCGACCGAGGCCCGTCCGCGGAGCCGGTACCAGTCGAACGACATCGTGTGCTTGATCCGAACGGAAGATTCGCGCCGTCTTCACAGCCTCATGGAATACCAGAGCGCAGGCAACGATGGGTTCGTGAGGCAGCAGGTCGTCTTGTCCTCGCGAAACGTCCGACAACGGTGCCGAGAAACTACGTCTGACGAGCGTGGCCGCGGCTCGTGGAGACGCGAAGACTTACGAGACCTTTACCAATGAGGCGTCGAGAGTGTGTCGCATTTCCGACAAGGTCGAACCCGAGGATGCAACGATCAGAGACGTGCGGGCCTGGCTGACGACCTCGAGGCCGGTAAGGGCAGGGGCATCCGTCCTCGCGGTTTCTCTCGCGGCCGGTGTGTTCGTCGTGGCCTCAGATCCGTCGGCGCGCGGCGGCTCGATGACAGTCGCGCGAGGATGCAAGGGCGCAGCCCCGACATCGCTCTTTCGCAGCTTCATCGCCGCCGACAATCGGCTCGACCGACCGGCGCTCGAGCGGCTGATCGCCCCCACGGGTCGCTTCGAGTCGTACGAGGTGCGCGGAGACGCCGGCACGCGCACCGGCGCCGACGCGCACCGGCGTTCAAGCCTCACCTCGTATCTCGCGGACCGACACCGACACTCGGAGCAGTTGACCCTCACCCGGTTCGCCGTGACGCAACAGACGAGCTCGCGTATTGGGTTTCGCGTCGAGCTCGTCCGAGCAGCCGACGACATCAAGCCCGCAGTCCTCGACGTCGGCAGCGGAGCGATCGCCTGCGCACCGCACCCCGCAATCAGCCTGCTGCAGCTGACGCCGAACACCGACCCGGTGGTTCCCGCTGCAACCAGCTACGAGAGCACTTGCAAGCTTGTTGGCGCCTGGTGTGACCAGAGCCATCCAGCCGGCGGCGTCCCCGCCACGCTCGTCCGCCCGCTCAAGCTGCCGCAGATCCCTGTCGGAGCCTGTGAACCGTCGCCCGGCATCTCTTTCGATCAGGCCGGCCAAACGCGGCATCCTCACCTTCCGGCCGACACCTGGCCGTTGGGGCTGGTACCAGCTGAAAACGCTCTGGCTCGCGCCACCCGACTACCAGGGCCCGGTCTTGATTCGTGGACGGCTTCTCGGCTCAACCCGACCCACCTCCTTCGGCGAAAGACCCGCGATCATCGATCCGCAACTCGGCCCAGGTCCGACCCTGAACGGCACCGCGGGTTGGCGCGAGTGGCCCGGCGCGACATGGCTGCGAACGCCCGGCTGCTACGCCTGGCAAATCGACGGCACCACCTTCAGCACCGTAACTGTCTTCCGGGCCGTGTTCTCCGCGCAATGACCCGCCTACGCGGGAACGATCTGTTCTCGCTTGGCCTGGTGGTTCCGGTGTCCGCATGCAGCCGTGGCTTGCGCCGCTGTGCGGGAGTGACACTCGTCGTCGTGCCATTCGTCTTCGGGCTGCTGCTGGCAGCCACGGTTGGTTGTGCGCAGACACCCGCGCCGGCAACCTCGGCCGCGCACGCTACACCAGGCGAGTGGAAGGCCCTGATCGGCGACTCATACGACGGCCAAGTCGACGGCGACTACCACTGCGCGACAGCGAGGGCGGCGGTAGAGCACCTGCCGCATGACAGGATCCGTTGCACACTCTGCATGGAACTTCAAGCGTACGAACGCCGCATCTGCTGAACCAGACGAATACGGCTCTCGATGAGACTCAGCGTTCAGCAGGCGGGTCGCCCGACCGGCAGCACGATGCGCTGCGGGCCGCCTGCGCCGTCTACCCAGACATCGATCGGGACGCACGCCGACGGCGTGGTCAGCGCAAAGCCGAAGGGAAATTGCGTGTACTTCCCCACCGTGCCGCGATAGGTATGAACCGGCTCGCGCTCACGACACGCGAGGAAGCGCACCGTCGACACATAGCGGCCGTATCGGTGCCCCCACAACCCGGCCGTTCCGACTGCCTCCGGCGCGACCGCCAGCGTCACGCGAGCCCGTGCACGCAGAAGAATCGGTGCCTTCCAGACATACGGCCACAACGTGCTGTTTGAAGGGGACGCCGGCTGACGCAAGCTCGGCCAAATCATCAGCGGCCCGACAACGGTCGCCCCGGCAGGCGGTTTCGCCGGCCGACTCGAGTCGCCCCGCGTCGCGCACGTCCTCAGATCATCGGCGGTCGGCGGCGACGACCCCGACGGCGATGCGCTCGTCGTCGACGGCACGACCATGACGGCTACGAACGCGACTACGATCAGAAGCCAGGTCGTCCTACCGAACACGACCCAAGGATACCGTTCGGTCGGGCTGATCCTCGGTTGCGAGCTCGGGGGTCATGTCACCCGAGCGGCTTGAATTGACAGATGAGCCCGCCGGCGATTTCGCGGCTGCGACAAGGGGATGCACGGCGGGCACACCTCGCTCGGTCGGCCGCGCCAGCGCTCGCCGATGGCGTCTGAAGTTCGGCGGGGAGCAAGGCGGGGGTCTTGAAACTCATTGGCCGCCACGGCCCGATACACAAAGAATCTGACAGTCCCCATCCTGGATCCCAAGAGCGGGTCACCATCTCCCAATCGATCCTGCTCCTCACCGTCACCGGCGCGTGCCTGATGGGAGCCGCCGCGTTGTGATGCCATTGCCAGCCGTCGCGGCGCTGCTCGCGATCCCTCTGGGTTCTGTCGCCAGCGGCGAACGCGTCACTCGGAAGAGCGCGTTGTTGACGCGGCCGCGCATCTCTTCCGGCGCCTCGCGAAGCATCGCGGCGAACAGGTCGGGCTCGGACTCGCCATGCTCACCCGCTCGCGAGCGGCGCTGTCATCGCTGCCGCCTCGGCAGGCTGGGCGATGGCGCTCTTCGCCGCAACTCTCGCAGCCGGGCGGAGGAGCGGTTCTATCCGTTCCTGTCGAAGTGGCGGCTCTACGCGCCTGGCGCATGACGTTTGCGGGGCGGTGAACGTGGCGACTGTGCGCCCCACGGCGGGGCCGCAGATCGAGATTCGGTTCTCTGCGAAATGGACCCCTGCGAAAGCAGTGCCGTGGCAGGTGTTCTCAGTTGCCGAGGCCTGCCCTGTAAAGGCGTTCGTCGAGTTCGTCTCGGAGCCGGTCGAGCTGCAGGCCTCCGCCGTCGCTGGCGTCTTTCTTTGCGTTGAACAGCCGCACCCATAGACCTGCGGCCCAGACGGCGGCACGGTCTTGCTCCGACCAGTCACCGAATGCGCTCTGGTAGGCGTCGATGAACTGCGTCGTTTGCGCGACTGTGGCGGCCCCGCCGGGGGGCCATACCGCGGCCGCGAGCCCGACGATGGCTGCTTCCGGTTGGGCGATGACACTGTCCCAGTCGTGGACGGCAAGCGGGTCATCCTCGCTCCAGCGAATGTTCTGCGATTCCCAGTCTCCGTGGCCGAGCCGCAATGGCGCCTCGCATGCGCGCAGCAGATCGCGCACGCGCCGTGCGCTGTCGTCGATCCACGAGGGGCCGTCCACCAGATTCAGGTTCGTTCCGCGATCGTCGCGCTCAGGCCACGTCGTGGCGGCGGGGTGGTCCCACGCTGTCCACGGCGGCGACGGCAGCAGCGTCGGCAAGCTGGCGACCTCGGGGGCCGAGGCGATCAACCGGCCGAGCAGGGTCGCGTCCGGGCCGGCGCCGAGATCCGGGTCGCGTTGCTTCCCTCCGGCGATGAGGAATTCGGCGCTGACGGCCCATCCGTCTACTTGCTCCACGTTGCCAAGCGGGGTCGGACAGGGAAATCCAGCCATTGCGAGGTGCCGCTGGACTGCAACGCAGGCCCGCAAGCGGTCCTGCCAAGGGCGAATCTTGATCACGACCTCTTGCCGGAGTAGCGTCCCCGCTCGTGGTGTACGAGCCGGTTGAGGTCTGTCTCCGCCGCGGCTGTGGAGCGCGAGCCGTAGGCGAGCGCGGAGCAGCTGCGGCGGGGTCCGGGTGATAGCTGACCACCGCGTCATCCTCGCGAGGTCCTGTCGAAGACATCAGCGAGGAGGAGCACGGTGGTCGAGCACACGATGGACGTATCTGGCTGGTTGCGCAAGCAGCTCGAGGAGACGAGCCCGGATCTGTTGCGGGTGATGGTGCAAGGACTTCGCGGAGGCGTTGATGAGCGCCGACGCTGACGCGGTCTGCGGCGCCGGCTGCGGCGAGCGGACGCCGGAGCGGGTCAACCGCCGTAACGGCTACCGGGAGCGCGACTGGGACACGCAGGGTCGGCTCGATCGAGCTCGCGGTGCCGAAGCTCCGGGAGGGCAGCTACTTCCCGGACTGGCTGCTGCAGCCGCGCCGGCGGGCCGAGCAGGCGTTCGTGTCGGTGATCGCCGACGCCTACCTCGCCGGCGTCTCGACCCGCCGGGTGGAGAAGCTCGTGCAGCAGCTCGGCGTCGAGCGGATGTCGAAGAGCCAGGTCTCGCGGCTGGCGAAGAGCCTCGACCAGATCGTCGAGGACTTCCGCACCCGGCCGCTCGACGGCGCCCCGTACGCGTACGTGACCCTGGACGCGCTCGTCGTGAAGTGCCGCGAGGGCGGCCGCACCGTCAACGTCTGCGTCGTGCACGCCGTCGGCGTCAACAAGCGACGGCTTCCGCGAGTCGCTCGGCCTCGACGTCGTCACCGCCGAGGACGGCGCCGCCTGGCTCGCCTTCGTCCGCGGCCTCGTCGCGCGCGGCCTCGCCGGCGTGAAGCTCGTCAGCTCGGACGCCCACCCCGGCCTCGTCGACGCGATCGCCGCGACGCTGCCCGGCGCGCCTGGCAGCGCTGCCGCACGCACTTCATGCGCAACCTGCTCACCCGCGTGCCCAAGAGCGCGCAGGGCTTCGTCGCGACGATGGTGCGGACGATCTTCGCCCAGCCCGACGCCGACGACCGTGCACGAGCAGCACGCGCCGGATCGTCGACCAGCTCGAGAGCGCTTCCCCGAAGCGGCGGCGCTGCTCGACGAGGCCGGCCGCCGACCTGCTCGCCTTCACCGGCTTCCCGAAGGAGCACTGGCGGCAGCTCTGGAGCAACAACTCGCTCGAGCGGCTCAACAAAGAGATCCGCCGCCGCACCGACGTCGTCGGCATCTTCCCCGACCGCGCCGCGGTCATCCGCCTCGTCGGCGCCGTGCTCGCCGAACAGAACGACGAATGGGCCGTCGCCCGCCGCTACATGAGCGCCGAATCGATCGCCAAAGCGCTCACCGACCCGGTCGACGAGCCCGAGGAGGTGATCGCCATCGCCGCAAGCCGCGTAAACGTCAGGCGAGGATGACGCGCTCAGCCTCGTACACCACTTGACGGGACGTGGCCCTTGCCCGTTGCGCGAGTTCTCACGCCGAGAACGCGAGAAAGGTTCCCACGCTCGAACAACCTCTCCACGATCGGGCTTCCAAGCGACCACTCGCACCACCGCGCCAAGCTCTCGTCTGACAGCACAGTCCGATCATGCCGTGCCCGACGCACTGCGCTCGCTTGCCAGTTTCCGGGTGCACGCCTGAGCGGGCGCTGGCGAATGGCGGGTCGCGTTCCGCTCGTTACGAGTCTCACCCTCTAGGCTCCCGCCGTGGGCGCGGATCAACAGGGCTTGGTGTTTGACTCCTCGGTACTCGACTACGAACGAGGCCGAACGACCTGGCCAGACGCGGTCGTCGAAGGTATCGACGCCGAAGAGGTTCTCGACCTCGCAGCAGGTACCGGCAAACCTACCCGGCTCCTAGTCAAACGCTTCGCGCGGGTCACAGCTGTCGAGCCGCTTCCGAGCATGCGCACTCTCGGTGCAGAACTTCTGCCGGAAGCGACCTGGGTTGAAGGGACGGCGGAAGCGATTCCGCTCGGTGACGCCTCGACCGACGCAGCGTTCGTAGCCGAGGCTTTCCATTGGTTCGACTCGGAACGAGCAAGCGACGAACTCGCACGAGTGCTACGCCCGGATGCGCCGCTACGCATCCTCTTCACGACGTGGAACGGATCGTTCGATCCAGGTATGCCGCCGAAGGCGAAAGAAGCGTTCGCGACTGTCGCACGCCGGACAGGCCCAGCGGGTGGCGCGAAGATGGAGACGGGCGCATGGAAAGACGGCCTTACGATTGCCGCATTCGCGCCACTCACGGAACAACGCATCGACTTCGATCACGTCACGGACCGCAGCGGGATGATCTCCTACTACCTCTCAATCAGCAGCATCGCGGCTCGTCCCAAGGCCGAGCGCGACGCTCTCCGGGAGGAGCTGGAGTCGGTGGTAAGCGAGGGCGCTCAGCACCTGTCGCTCACCGCGCTCGTTTACGACACGCATCGTGTCTAGAGAGCCCGAGGCGCAGCGTCCACACGGCGGGCATCGAATCGAGACTCTCGCGTGCGCGAGCTGTTGCGTGGAAGCAGCCGGGACGCTGTCGAAGCCTGCCACGTCTATTCGGCAAGGACGCGCTCGGCTCTCTGCTGTACGCGCATTCCGGCTTTCAGAGCCTCGATCATGGCTTGTTGGTCGCCAGCGTCTTCGTAGATCTGGGCGAGTTTGGCGTACGCCTCGACGAGATAACGGTTTGGCGTCGCTTGGAGATGCTCGACTGCCAGTTCGAATAGTTCGAGTGCGCGTTCTTCGTCTCCGAGCTCCAGAAAAATCTCCGCGACGAGCGCATAGCTTCGCCCGGCGTCGACGGAACTTAGCTCGCTCATGAGGGTCGCAGCTTCAAGCGCAACGGCGGCAGCTTCCTTACGCCGTCCTGCCTTAAGGAGGGCGCGGGCCTGCTCGATCCGGAAGCTCGTGAGTTCGAAGCGGCGTCCGCTCCGCTCGATGATCGGAGCGGCATTGGCAAGGAGTTCCGCTGCATGCGGACTGTTGCCGCGGTCAAGTTCGATGTGTGCCAGGAGTTGGTGGGCGAGCGCGTAGTAATATTGGTGGTCGGTTCCCTCCAGCAGGTTGAGCGCTCGCTGTGCTGCGCGTGCGGCATTCGCTGAGTCGTTTTGGAGGGCGTGAAGACGGGATTGCGACCAGTAAACCTTCGCCAGCGAAAGCTGGTCGGTCAGCGGACCGCATTTCGACAAGATCTCAGCGAGAACTTGTTCGGCAGCCGAGAAGTTTGCGGCGTCAACGTAGGCGTTTGCCAGCAAAGCTGCGAAGCGGACCTCTCCTGCGAGATCGCCGACACGTGCGGCGCGATCGCGGTTTCGGATGAAGACCGCAGCCGCCTGTTCGTATTCGAACGCACGCGCATAAACGCGACCAAGCACTTCTGCGGCCTGTGGATCGCGTTCTTCGAGGTTGGTGTCGAGCTCGCAGGCGTGTTCGAGCGCGATTCGTGCGGCCATGGTGTCGCCTTGATGAAGTGCAACCTCGCCGCTAGCGACAAACGCGTCGGCCCGGTCTCGGTCTGTCTTTGCGGCTGCGATCGCGTCTTCGGTGAGAGTCGCGGCGGTCTCGAGATCGCCGAGACGGATCGCAACCCGCAGCTCAGCGACAAACCGCGGCGACTCAGAGATCGCATCGTGGCCGAAGGCGAGGAATTCCTCGGTGACGCCGAGACGGTGGGCGAACTCACGCAGAAGCTGGAGGCTTGGCAAGCGTTCGCCGGCCTCGATGCGTGAGATGTAGGCGGCGGTGCAGCCCGGGAAGGAGAGTGCCCGTTGGCTCAGCCCGGCCGCTTCACGCGCCGAGCGCAGCCGACGGCCGACCAACACTGGGTCATCGGCGTAAGCCTGACGGACGCGGCGCTTCTGAGCCACTGGACAATGACTTTAGCCGACGGTGCGGCAATTTCCTCTGGAAACCGTTGACACAGAACCGCTAACGGTTGTTAATTAACAGTGTCGCGATAACTCGCGGCAGCCCCGGCCGGGGCCGTCCCAGTGATTCGAACAAAGGACGGCTCCATGCCCAGACAGTTCGTACTGCTGCTTCTCCCTGCCCTTCTTCTCCTAGCATTGGTTGTCGCAGATTACGGCCCTCCTTGGCCCTAAAATGCTGGCGATTAACCCCGATGGGGCGCGGCCGACTGAGTTGCCGCGCCCCAGTCGCGGGAGTGACTCCTTCGAGGGATTTTGCTAACGGTAGTTTGCGATGCGGTGTCTAAAGGCGTACAGTCGAACCGCGCGCGCGTGGTGATCTTCAAGCTAAGGAGGGGGTAGGCCTTATGATCGTCTGCGCGATTCCTGGTTCACGTCGACTTTCGCCGCCTGGTCGTCGGATGTCGGTTGCTCTGATTGCCGCACTCGTCGCGATCTGCTTGGTCGTGCCGCTAGCCGCGCTTGCGACGACGAACCAATACTTTGGCCCCAACTGGACGATGAACGCGGGGCAGTCTGTTCTGCTCTGAGTCTGGTTACATTCTATTTGTGGGGTTTCCCACGGAGAGGATGTCGAGATGCCGAAGAAGTTCCCTGCTGAGTTCAAGCGTCGACGTGGTCAGGTCGCGCGACGGCGAGCTGACTCGTCCGGAGTCGCTGCCGATTTCGATATTTCGGTTGATCGGGCGCCGCTGGGTGCGCCAGCCAGATCGACGACGGGTCCGTGACGGGCTCACATCGGCGAGCAGCGGATTGCAGCTGCTCGCGACAAGCGCCGCTCGGATGGACGAGATCCTCCACCGTGCGGCCGCGTTCTTTGCGGAGTCGCTCCCAATGATTTCCCGCTCGTCCGAGCTGGCCGCTGAGAGTCCCGTGCGGTTACCTGCTGTGGGTTCTCCGCTCAGCTTCTACATCGGCGGCCACCGTCTGCGACCGCGACTGGGATCGCATTCGCCTCAGCTCAACGAACTGACGACTCGTACGATGCTTCACGCCGATGAGCCCGCAGTCCTGACCGGTTCATCGCCGACGAGCTTGCCCGCCGCCAGCCGCGCCCGCTGAGAGCCTTTGCATCGGCTCTATCCGCGCAGCAGTTTCGAGTGCGACTCACGACCTCGTCAAGCCGTCGGCGTTCGGCGCAAGCGCGGCGCCTCGGCGTCATCACGGCTGATCACGTCCGGCGTCAGCGTCAGCCCGCGCACAGTGATCGCGCCTTCGGATGTAGTCGTGGCTGACGCTCGGCAGCACCGCATCCGAGCGGCGATCGGAAGCTACACTGCTCCGCGATCAAAGACTTGTTCTCGAACAGGATCGTGCGGCTACGCGATCGCGAGCGGATGACCGCGTCCGCTCGCCGTCAGCTCCTCTGCGCAAAGCGATCGCACGCCGTCAACCTCACGGCACCGTGTCGTTCACACGACCGCGTCTCAGCTTCGATCGCCGCCGTCGACGCGCCTTCAACTCAAGCCCGCCAGATCCGCTCACCGCGACTCGAGCAATCGCCACAGCCGCCACAACGTCTCCGATGCGCATCGATCTTCGCCCTGCTCCGACATCAGTCCTCGATCACCAGCGCCACTGGTCGACCAGTCATGCGCTACGCGTCGTCCGCTGATCGCCCTCTACAACCCACACGCCGCAACGCACGCTCGCAAACTCCGGCGATCGATACGAGCTCGCATTCGCACCGCTCCCCGCTGCTCGACATGCAGCAACTCCCATCACTACTCAAGCGACCGTCGTTTGGACGTCAGGCTTTGCGGTCCGCATCAACAACATCCTCTACCGCCCGGCTGGAACATCGGGGGCCGTTCAGTACAACGACACAAGCGGCCACATCGTTGGCGGAACCGCTGGATACCAGAATCCGGTTGAGATCTACGGGTCCGGCGTAAGCGTCAAGTCGGGCTGCGGAGACATCGACACCGTGGCGACGTATCCCACGACCTGCCAGACGGACTACTAGGAGGAGACGAGATGATGACGCTGAAGCGCCAACAGAAGAAACTCGCCTTCGCAGCGGCGATGGTCGCTGGCCTCCTGGCCGCTGCCGCGGTAAGTGCCATCGCGGCAACCCAGCAATCCTCAACAAGCTCGATTGCGAGACATGCAACTACGCCGTCGGCCAGTTCGGCCGTGAGCGTGTTTGACAGCGCGCGGGCGGCAACCCCGTCCGTGTCCGCCGACGATGCGCTGACGAGCCTGACACGGGACAACGGTCTAGTCACCTCGGATGTCCTCCCGGGGGCGGCCGATCTCTCTCGGGCAACCGTGCTGATGTCGGGGCTAGCATCGGAGTCGTGGAGTGTCGTTGCCGCGCCAACATCGAAGGGCGAGGTATGTGACGTGGTCCTGGATGGGCGGGGAACCGCACGACTCGGTGGCTGTGCTGCCACGCTCTCTCCGACGGAGCCAATCTCCTACTCCATGGGCTACGGCTTCGGTGAGCCTACGTTTATCGCCGGCTTGGTAAGCGATGATGTTGTCGGGGTATCTGTCACAATCGGCGGGGACAGCTTCAAAGCGACGGTCAAGAACAACGGCATCTTCTACGAGTTGCCGAAGGGAGCCGGCTCGATTTCAGCGATCGACGTCGAGCTTGCGGATGGATCGTCCGTTTCGGTTCCCGTCTCGACGCCGGAGTTGTCCGGCTAGGGCGCAGAGATGGTGCGTGCGGCGTATACGTGCGGGGCGGGCCGCTGTGCCTGCCCCGCACGGGCACCGCGCATGTATCTGCGCACCTGACGAGGAAGTAAAGATTCGCTCGCTTCATCGCCTCTCTTGATTGATGGCTGCGACAAAGCGCGAAATCGAGTGGCTCTACCGTGAACGCTACAGCGGGTTTCGCCGAGCTTTAGCAACGATTACTGGAAGCTACGAGTCTGCGCACGACGTTGTTCAAGAGGCCTTCGCCCGCGCGATTGCGCAACGTCGCCAGTTCCGAGGGGACGGCCCTCTCGCTGCCTGGGTGTGGCGCATCGCGCTTCGACTAGCTCTCGAGGAGCGGAGTCGCGCGAGTGGGGTTGTGCTGGCGGAACCTCTCGAGAGCGGGCTCGTTGAGCCAGCGTCCAACCCACGACTTGCCATGGCGTTCCAAGAACTACCCCCTCGACGACGACTGATCTTCTTTCTCCGTTACTTCGCCGATCTGTCGTATGACGAAATTGCCGTCACATGCGGAATCACCGAAGGCACAGTCGCGGCTGCTCTACACCAAGCACGCGAGGAACTCGCATCGCTGCTCGGGAAGGAGATAACGAATGATGCGTAGGTACGACACGAGCCACAGCAGGGGGAGCGTCACCGACCTTGAGCCAAGCCTTCGCGACCAACTCCTCGCGTTGGACGAGCCAGTTTCGTGGATCGACTGGGACGACGTAATGCGTCGCGCAGGACTAAAGCGCAGGCGGCCAGGAATGACGCGAGTTCGGGTCGCATTGCTCGCGGGTGTATTTGCGGCAGGCGCGCTGCTCGTAGGATCAGCCTTTGGCTTTCGCCTCTCGTCGGTTATCTGGTTCGCAGGAGCGAAGGACGCACCCAATGCGATCCAACACGGATTTGAGGCCTTCGACTCAGCTGCGCCGCTCGACGTGTCACCCGGAGCGCTCACATCGCAGACTCGGCAAATCACGTCCGTCGAACTCAGTGATGGCAAGCACACGCTCTATGTGTCGCCCACAAGATCTGGCGGTTTCTGCTACGAGTGGACCGATGTTGTCGGAGGCTGCGACCAGCTTGGTACCACGCCACTAAACCTGGTCTGGACCCAAGGCCGCATTGTCGGGACCGTCGCCGCCGCCTATGTCTCAACCGTCAAAGTCAAACTCAGCGACGGGACGAGCCGAGTCCCGGACATCGCATGGGTTTCAAGCCCGGTCAATGCTGGCTTCTTCATCTTTGATCCACCGGACGGATCCGGAGCAGACTCCGTGGAGGGCTATGACTCAAGCGGACGCCTTGTCGCACGTGAGACGCCAACCGCGCAAGAAACCGTGTCTACTACGGCCCCTGCCTTCGCCCGGACGGCTGCGAAGACCGCAGCTGTGCAGATCAGCACTGCCAGCGGTCAAGCAACGGCCTACCTCGCCCCATCCGTGACCGCCGGGATCTGTGCATGGCTCGAACTCGCTGAATTCGACCTTCCCATCTATGGCTACGGGGGATGTCTTCCGCATGGATATCGGCCGCAAGGGCTGACCTTTCGTTTCGTCCGAACCGCTGACACGCTCCTGTTCGTAGGAGCGGCTTCAACCGATATCAGCCGCGTGGTTCTGCGATACGCAGACGGCACAGACTCGACCGTCGCACCTGCCGAAGGTGGCGTGTTGCTCTACGCACTCCCGAAGGCATCGAAGCCGGGAACCGTCGTAGTCACGCCGATCGCGACAGACGGCACCCAACTGTACGCCGATACGACGACAGATGACGTTCCTGACATCGGGGTTGGGGGGAACTAAGACGGCGGCCGGTCCCGGGTGCATGCCGGGTGGTTCGGGCCTTTGCCGATCGTCGCAGAAGAGGTGCACCGTTGCCCGATGGCGCACGAGGATCCCACACTCGATTCTTCCCCATCAATCAGACTAGAAGTGGCGGAGCCACGATTTCTGCAAGATCTTGGTTCGCGCAATGCTCGGTTCGGCCCACTTTTTCGGACGTTGCGCAAACCTCGGGTGTGGCGAGGTAGTAGCTGGGCTCGATGTGGGCTTTGCCGTTGACCTGGAGTTCGGCGACGAGTTCGCGGATTAGGGCTTTCGCTTTGCGCGGTTCGCCGGTGATGAGGAGTTGGTCGAGGTGGTCGGCGACGGCGGCGAGGTCGGCGGCGGTGGGGCCGTGTGTGCCCGTGTCCGGCGTTGCGAGGGAGAGCTCGGCGTGTTGGGCGTTGAGGTCGTCGAGCCGTGTCTGGAGGCGAGTGAGGCGGGCTTCGCAGCGTTCGGCGGTCAGCTTGCCTTCTTCGAAGGCCTGGTAGTAGCGCTCTAGCGCTTGCTCGCCGCGAGCGATCTCGGTGGAAGTAACCCGTTTCCGTTGACACCTTGTCGTCAGGCCGCGATGGCCTCCTGTTGGTGTCGCTGTTCGTAGTCGATCGGTGAGAGCATGCCGAGGCTGGAGTGCCGGCGGCGCGGGTTGTAGAAGCACTCGATGTACCAGAAGATCCGCAGCCGGGCCTGCTCGCGAGTTGCGAACCGTTCTCGGTGCAGCAGCTCCTTGGTGAGGCTGGCGAAGAACGTCTCGGCGACGGCGTTGTCCCACGGGTCGCCGATCGAGCCCATCGAGAGATCGATCCCCGACTGCTTGGCGTAGGTGCCGTAGGCCAGGCTCACGTATTGCGATCCGTGATCGGAGTGTGCAATGACGCCGGCGGCGTCAGCGCCGCGTGCGGTCACGGCCATCCCGAGTGCGTCGAGGACGAGCTCGGCCTTGAGGTCGTCGCGCATCGACCAGCCGATGATCCGGCGGCTGAAGACGTCCTGGACGGCGGCGAGGAAGAGGAAGCCCTGGCCGGTCTGGATGTACTTGTAGGGGTCGGGCCGAGGCGCGGTGCCGGTCTTTCGGCCGGCCCGTTTCCTCGGCCCGCCCTCCGAACCGGACGTGCACGTCTCCGCGCATCCGGCTCTCCACGGGGTCATGCCGTGCTCGCCCATGGTGTCTCGATCCGTGCTCCCCGGTAGCGGTAGCGAGTGATCGCTACCGCGCGTGGCCGGTAGAGCGTGCTGTTGCCGTCGCTGATCTCCCAGGCTGGGAGGAAGCGGCGGCGGATCGTTCCCCAGTTCAGCGCGTGGTGTCGCTTGCGTAGCCAGCCAACGACTCTCCACCACGCAACGTGGTCGAGGTAGTTGAAGGTGCGCGAGGACACGCCGTGGCGGAAGTAGGTGCACCAGCCCCGCAACACCGGGTTGAGCCGGCGCAGCAGGTCGGCGAGCGTTCGGTGACGCTCGCGGCGGGTAAGTGTCCGTACCTTGTCGATGATCGCGTTGAGTGCTTTCTTCGACGGGTAGGTATAGACGGCCCGCTTGTCGCCTCGACCCCGCCAGCGTCGGCGCTGGATGCGCCAGCCGAGGAAGTCGAAGCCCTCGTCGATGTGGCGGACTCCCGTCTTCTGCTCCGACAGGCGCAAGCCGATCGGGGCGAGTACGCCGCTCACTTCCGTCCGCAGCGCTTCCGCGTCGTCGCGTTTGCCGGCGACCATCACCACGAAGTCGTCCGCGTAGCGGACGAGCCGGTAGACGGCGCCGCCGTTGCGGCGGTGCTTGGCGCGTGTCCAGACCGGGCCGAGCGCCTTCCACTTGCGGTCGAAGTGCTCGTCGAGGACGGACAGGGCGACGTTGGCGAGCAGCGGTGAGAGGATCCCGCCCTGCGGAGTGCCGGTGATCGTCTCGCGGTTGAGGCCCTCTTCTGTGAGGATCCCCGCGCGCAGAAACGCGCCCACCAGGCTCAGGATCCGCTTGTCCTTGACACGACGACGCAGCCGACCCAGCAGGGCGGAGTGGTCGATCATGTCGAAGCACGCCTCGATGTCCGCCTCGAACACCCACTCGTAATTCCGGTTGGGCGAAGCGAGGTGGTGGATCTCGGCGATCGCGTCCTGTGCGCGGCGTCGCGGGCGGAAGCCGTACGAGCACGGCTTGAAGTCCGCCTCGAAGATCGGCTCCAACACCAGCTTCAACGCGGCCTGCACGACCCGGTCGCGAGCGGTCGGGATCCCCAGCTGGCGCAGCTTGCCGCCGGACTTCGGGATCTGCTTCTCGCGAACGCGCGTGGGCGTGTAGCGGCGAGCCTTGAGGTCTTCTCGCAGCTCGTCGAGCAACGCCTCCCCGGCCGGCGGGATCGCGCGTGGTGCGACCCGATCGACGCCGGCAGTACGTGCGCCCTTGTTGCCCCGCACCCGGCTCCACGCCACGACGAGGAAAGCCGGGTCATAGACGAGGTTGTAGAGGTCATCGAACCGGCGGCCAGCATCGCTGGCCGCCCATCGGTGCAGCTTCGTCTGCATCGCGAGTACCCGCGGCTCCGCCTCTCTGAGGCTCGGCCACGGCGCGCCGGTATTCACCGGCGACCTCCTTGCTCCGCGTTGATGCTGCGGTCCCGCTGGGGCCCTTCGCCATGCGGCCGGCTTTCCCGGCCCCGGACTACTACAGCCCCTCCGCCCCGACCCGGCGGCATCAGCCGGCGACGCGCTTTCCCTGCGACCGCCGAAGCGGCCGCGGCGGGAGCCACCGGGTCGGTTCCCACGTTCACTCTCGATTCGTTCGACAGGTTCGGTGCCCAGCTATGCCCCTGCGGCCTCGCCACGCCTACCCCGCAGCACTTCAGCGTGGCCTCCCTGCCGGCGACATCAACCGACGCAGGAGTTTCCCGCCCAAGACGGGTACGCACCGCAACCCAGCCCAGATCCGTCAGGTTCGAGCTGGTGGTTTGCTCTTGAGAGGCGTTCAGACGCTGGTTCCTCACGTACACCCTCCCGTCACGCTTGCCGGACCCAGACCATCTGACGGTGTTGACCCGTCCCGGCGTTGTCAGGGCTGCTTCCACCCGGCCGGCGCGTCCCCGCCAGCCCGGCTGCCCCCAGCTTCACCAGCCTGCTGCGACAGGCCGGAGGCGGTGTCCTTTCACCACCGCACGATTCGAGAGCGCCTCGTGGCGCTCGAGGTCGCAGACCCAGAGCCGGTTCGGCTCCGCCCTGGCGAAGTCGCGGTCGACGAGGTCCGGGGCCGAGGGCCGCTTCGGGTCACGCACGGTCGTGCGCACCCCGCCGCGACGGCCGTCCGCGCCCCTGATCCCGAGCTGGCGCATCAGCCGGGCGACCCGTTTCTTGCCCACCGCGATGCCGTCGCCGAGCTTCAGCTCCGAGTAGATCCGCGGCGCGCCGTAGATCTCCTCGGTCTCGTCGTAGATCTCGCGGATCCGCTCGCAGAGCTTGCGGTCGGCGAGCTCCCGCTTGCTCGGCGGCCGGCGCTTCCAGGCGTAGTAACCCTGACGCGTCACACCGACGACTCGGCACAGCAGGGAGACGGGAAACTGTGCGGCCTCAGCCTCGACAAACCGGAACCTCGTCACGGTCGATCGGTCTCCCTGGCAAAGAAAGCCGCAGCCCGCTTCAGGATCTCGCGCTCCTGACGCAGCACCTTGTTTTCGCGCTCCAGCTCACGCAGCCGCTGCCGCTCCTCCGAGCTGAGCAGATCGTCCCGCTCGCCACGGTCGGCCTGGTCCTGGCGCACCCAGTTCGACAACGTCTGCGGCGAGCAGCCCAACTCGACCGCGAGTTGCTTCGTCGACCTCACGCCGCTGCGCAGCAACCGCACCGCCTCCTGGCGGAACTCCGGCGGGTACGGCGGTCTCGTCCTCGGCATCACACACGCTCCTCTCTCGGGCTGAGCCCGAAAGCATCACGGTGTCAACAAGACCGGGTCAATTCCACGGCCTGGATGGCGGCGAGCTGCTGCTCGATTTCTGGTTGTCGCTCCTCGGCTGCGCGTTGAGCGTCGGCAAGCGCTTTCTCGATGAGAGTGCTGTCGCGGTAGAGCTGGCCGAGTTGGGCGATGACGGCTTGTTCGAGCTTTTCGCGGGGGAGCCGCTCGTTGTCGCAGGCTTTCGGGCCGTACTTTTGGCGTCCGCTGCAGGCGTAGTAGGTGTAGTGGCCGCCGTTGCCGCGCGCGGACATGCCGACGTATGCCTTGCCGCAGCGGCCGCAACGCAGGACACCCGAGAGCAGGAAGTCGCTTGGGTTGCCGCGGCGGCGGGAGATGTCTTCGCCGCGCTCGGCGAGGATCGCCTGCGCGAGCTCGAACGTTTCCTGCTCGATCAGCGGGTCATGGATGGCGTCGAAGAGCTGGTCGCGCCAGCGAACCTTGCCGGTGTAGGTCGGGTTGGTGAGTAGGAAGTGGATGCCGGGGTGTCCCCAGCCGGCTGCTGGCGCCGGTACGTTCTCGGCGCGAAGCGTCTTGGCGATCTCGACCGCACCAAGCCGGTCGCGCGTGTAGAGCCGGAAGATCCGTTGCACGACCGGTGCCTTCACCGGATCAGGGATCAGGCGCCGTTCCTGGTCGGAGAACGTGTAGCCGAACGGCGGCCGTCCGGCGTACCAGCGTCCTTCTTTGGCGCGCCGCTCGATCCCGGCAGTGACACGATCAACGATCGTGGCGTGCTCGAACTCCGCGAACACGCCGAGCATCTGCAGCATCATCCGGCCCGCTGCCGATCCGGTGTCGAACGGCTCCGTGGCCGAGCGAAGGACAACGCCGAGCTTGTCCAGCTCCTCGGCGAGCTGCGCCAGCTGACGCACCTTCCGGCTGAGGCGGTCGACGCGGTAGACGAGCAGCATGTCCACCTGGCCGCTGCGGGCGAGATCGAGCGCGGCCTGCAAGCCGGGCCGGTCGAGCTTCGTCCCGGTCGAACGGTCCTCCTGATGAGCGACGACACGCCAGTCCTCTTGAGCTTTGCAGAACGCCTGCAGCCGCTCTCGTTGTGAGTGCAGCGAGGTCGGCTGGTTCTCCTCATCCGTCGAGATGCGGGTGTAGAGGCAGACCCTCGTTACCACAACGCCACCACCTCCTCGTCTTCGTCGTCGCGGGGGTCCGGGTCGTCCATTGAGCCATCGATCTCCTCGTCTGGCAAGTCCAACTTGGCGTCGCCGCGATCCGGCGCTGAGGCGTGGGCGGCGAGCGGCGAGAGGCGCTCCCAGAAGCCCGGCGTGGTGGCGCGCCAACGCCGGCCAAGCGTCCGCGAGAGCTCGATCGGCGCCCAGCCATGCGAGACCGGAAGCTCGGCGAGGGCGAAGGGGCCGCCGCGGCTGTCGGGGTCAAGCGGCCACCACACCCGCCCCAGCAGGCCAGCATTGCGAAGGTCGGGGACGGTGGCGGCAAGCAACGGCCAGTCACCGTGCAGACTCACCTGATAGGCACCAGCGCGCTGGTCGCGCCGCTCGGCGAAGGCGCCGAACGCGTTGTGGAGCGTCTCGACACGGCCCTGACCGGGGACGACGAAGAGGACGCTGCACGGCGCACGGCTGCCGTAGCGAAGCCGGCTCTCAGCCGTGCGATACAGGACCAGCTTCTCCGTCAGCCGTGCGGTCGTCTCGGTGCCGCGGTCCCACTCAAGCAGACACTCGACCGGCCCGGCCGGCGTCGCGAGGAGAAAGCCCGTGTCGGGGATCAGGCTGCCATGCATCTGCTTGTCGTTGACCCGGCCCGCCGCCGCCGACGATGACCACCAGACCGAGACCCCGAGATCGTCGGTCGCAGTGGTAGCGGCGATCAGGTCGGTGACGAACCTGTTCGTCTCCAGCTGATGCGCCAGCTGCGGATGCGACCCCCAGTCGTCACGACGCTGCCAGCGCAGCTGCTTCCGCTCCACACCGACCCGGGCAGCGACCAGCAGGGCACCGGCTTCGTCGAGCAGCCAGTGCGCCGTCGCCTTGCCGTGACCGAAGCGAAGCGGCGGATAGAACCGATCGACCACCCGGTGGCGGTACAGGTAGAGCAGCCGATCCTGCGCACGGCGACGCGAGCTGAAGAAGAGCAGCTGCAGCTGGTCGGTGGTCAGGATCCGCTGCTGGTAGAGCGTGACCGCAAGTTCGCGGTCACGCTCGGTCAGATGCCGCGCGAGTTCGTACACCCGCTCCAGGCTTACCCGCCGTAGGCGGGAAGCCCGAGGCGCGGACACTTCATCAGCGGTGGACCTTAGATGTCGGACAGCCGACGACCCGCGTTTCATGCCGCTTTGCGCGCCTTCCCGCGCCTCACCGGGAGGGGCACGACGACCCCGGAAGCGCCGTCGGAAACGCTAGATGAAGCGCCGCCGAAAGCGCCGCCCCGGCGCTTCGCAACCTCATCCAGCAGCAGCTCGCTCAACAGCCGAACCGCGACCCGCTGCCGCTCCGAGGAGAGCGGCAACACACACGGCGGCAACAACACCAACTCTGATCGCTTCGACATACACAGCCGGACACCAGCAGAGGAGACTCAACGGAAAGAAACCAACCGGGTGACAGCTCGGCAGCGCAGACGCCGGCGCCCCTATGCGACGCTACATCCGAGACGATGCCGATCGGCCCTTCCACATACATATGCCGAATTCAGGCCCCGATCGTTACAGCCCACCGGCGGATCCACCCCAAATCCTTACCTCGTGCACTCACCCGAGACCCCAGCCCTGGATGACCGCCTGTCCAGCAGCGCGAGACGAATCATCCGCCCTGTCGCGAAAACAAACGGCCGCCGTCGAGTCCACATACTCGATTACGGAAATGCCGATTCGCAGGCTCGCATGAGTTCGCCCAACTGCGGACTGGCCGAAACACCAGCCTTTCGTATGCATGCGACACACTCTTCGTATTGACGCATCGCGCCTGCGTAGTTTCCCTCTCGTACGTGGGCGTCGATGAGAACGCGGTGACCGCTCTCGCGAAGCGGGTCGGCTTCGACAACCGCCAGCGCGACTTCGATAGCGAGTGGAACCTGATCACGGTCGACGTAGTACCGCGCGAGCGACTCGAGCGCATGCAGCCTCAGTTCTCGCAGACGGGCGCGCTCGGCTCGGAGCCACTCGTCCGGCCACCCCGGCAATAGGTCGCCAAGGAGCCTGTGAAACTCGCCGCGGAGCGGTGGGCAACTCGGGCACGCTATCCGGCGTCGAGCACATTCGTCCTGATCACGAATGTCAACAGAGACATGGGGGCTGAGTCGCAACTCCGAAGTCGCCGCATCGACTAGGAACGACTCTCTGTGGCGCAACGTCCAGATGGCCGAACGAAGGCTGCCGGGTGCGTTTCGATCGTCGAACCAGAGCGTTGAAACCACAGTTCGCCGCGAGACTGGCCGCGCCCTGATCGCGAGAAGCGCGACGAGTCGCTGTGCAGCCATCGGGAGGTGGACTGTTGTCCGATCGCTGACGAGAGCGAAAGTCTCGAGCAGCTCAACTCTGGCGGTCGTCTCTTGCATGTTGCTTTCCGCTCCAACAACGGA
The DNA here is from genome assembly GCA_963794375.1 of uncultured Thermoleophilia bacterium. Lineage (GTDB taxonomy): Bacteria > Actinomycetota > Thermoleophilia > Gaiellales > Gaiellaceae > PALSA-600. The sequence continues at coordinate 1,081,524 of CAWCDL010000010.1, read as the reverse complement.
TATGAGACGCCGCAGCAACGAGTGCACCGGAACAATACCTCCGTTTTGGTAGCGATCGCGAGGTGCACAAGACAGGGCAACCTCCCTTCGGTAGCTCGCAACCGAACCAATTATCACTAGGCCTCGTGCTCCCGGTCTCCTGCGGCGACGACCCTGTGTCGGCCGCGCCACGGATCTGACGGTCCAGGCAAACGAGTCCGTGACGCTGACTTGACGCTCGATTAACGCGGTGGGCGCGCGCCGCTCACGAGGGGAGGGCTAGCGTCGGCATCTCTGCCTCTTCCACCTTCAATGACAACCCTTGGAGGAAGGGTGACTGCCACATTTGTCTGCTCATTTGTCGCGTCCTGCTTCGGGCTTTCAGCTGCCTACAAGCTGCGCGATCCGCACGCATTTCGCGAGGCCTTCGACGAGTTCTCTCTGCTCCGACGGCTTCCAAGATTCGCGAACGAGACGCTGGTCTGGACTACTCCCGTGGCGGAATGCGTCATCGCGATCCTGCTAATCATTCCGCTGACAAGTCGCCTCGGTTCGGTTCTTGCCGTGCCGTTCGCTGTTGCATTCGTAGCGATCGTCGCCCTCGACAAACGACCAACCATCTCTAACTGTGGGTGTTGGGGGATCTCGGCGGCAGACGTGCCGAAATCGTTTCATGTTTACCGAAGCAGCATCTTGCTCGCCGCCGCTCTCACGGCTGTAGCGCTTGGCTTTGCGTCATCCGGCTCGGCGTCTGAGAGCCTGGCAACTCAGATCGAAGCGATCGCGCTCACGGCGCCGTTCGGCCTTCTCTTGCTCGAGCTGCCCGAGGTCGGACAACTCGTAGCTCTCCAACGCCTGTCCGGAGGTGTCAGAACATGACGGCCCTGGTTACCGCTGTAGCACTGCTTTGGGCACTGGCGCTGATCCTGACGGTGCTAGTGGTACTGCTCTACCGCCAGTTCGGGTTGCTGTACATCGGATCGCGAGCTCGACTCGCGCTGACTGGGCTCGCCGTAGGCGAGAAGGTTCCCCGTGTAGCACATCTGCAGATGGCCGGCCGTCCGCTTGATTGGACTTGGAACAGCGGTATCGCTGGCAGAGGAACCATCGTGATCTTCGGAACCCCTTCCTGCAGCTTGTGCGCGAAGCTCACGCCTCAGCTGAACACCTTTGCCGACAAGTGGGCTCACGTCATTGATCTCATCTTCATCGAACGTGGTCCTCTCCCGGCAGGCCCGACCCACGATCCGGGCAACCGCACTCAGTGGATGTACGCGATAGACCCAGCCGGGGATCTTCATGACAGATTTGACATTGAGGCAACCCCGTACGCATTTGTCGTAGGGGAGTCGCGTCATGTGATCGCCAAGGGGATCGTTAACAACCCACGGGACCTCGAGGGCGTGCTCCGATTCGCGCTCACCGATCAGGACACGCTTAAGGCGACACTAGATATCGACCAGTCTGAACAGACACACGAAGCGACGGCTCGTGACGTCATCGCTGCCAAGTAGCGCGCGGTTACGAAAGGAGATTTGCGATGCGCGACGACGCTTCAGTCCAGCTCAACGGCCGTTTTACCGCAGCCGAGCACACCAGGGCTCAGGAGGCAGCTCTCGAGGACGCGCCACCCCCGCTCCCGGGGGCGGTGTTCCTAGCCGAAAAGATGGAACGCAGTCGGTTTGTCCGGAAGTCGTCGGCGACGCTGTTCATGGGGTTCGTTGGAGTCGCGTCCGGGACGGCTAGCCTTTTCGGATTCCTGGCCGACCCTGCCGAGGCATCCGGCGCTTGCTGCAACACAAGTTGCTGTGGGCCGTCCCCGTGTTGCAACACCTCGTGCTGCAGCAAACCGTGCTGCTCACCAGTAGGGTCGAGCGACACGTGTACGAACAACGGATCGACTTGCCTTGGATACGACAACACATGGAGTGGAGTGGTGCATCGTGCTGGGGCTGCACGAACGGCACAAGAACAACGATTTGCTGTGACTGCAAAACCAACAGTCAAACTGGCTGCCCGAACAGTGAATCCGGTAATCCCAACAGGTGCATTTGTTGGCAGATCGTCGGCACAGCCCCACAGGGCCTGGCCATCATCAAGGACTCGAGTCACGTACCTACTTGGAATTAGGTGACCTAGGATCGATCGTGTCCCCACTAACTCTTGCATTGACCGCCGGAATTCTGATCGGCAACGTCGCGGCTACATCTACTTGAGACGCAAACGCAGCCATGGTGCTGCTCTCGGGTGGTCACCTGAGACGTGTGTTCGCTCAGAGTGGAATGTTCCTCGCCGGGGCTGCTCTTAGCGGTGGTTTGATCTATGCCGCTATCGGAGGCGTCGGCGGAGTCCTTCCATTTACGTCCACTACTCGGGGCGAACTCGCGCTCGTAGCCGCCTGCGTTTGGGCCCTCGCCTGGTATGCCTACCCCGTCGGTCGACTCTTGCCGTCTCCGAGAAGGCAGCTGAACCGCCGCTACGTCGTGGTTCCGCTTGCCGGATCGGCGTTGTTCGGAAGCGTGCTCGCCCTCGGGTTCCTCACCCCAGTCACCACGCCGCTTGTATGGGGAGGCGTCCTGACCGTCGTTCTAGGAGGCTCGTCAACTGCGGGCGCTGCTTACGGGCTCGGATTTGCCGCCGGGAGAACACTGCAACTTGTTCAACGAAGGCTCTTCGAGGGAACCCTCCCTTCCGACGTAGCGCACCGCGTCGCGCAAGGCACGCAGCGCTATCGGCTGCTCGGGATCGGCGTAGCTTGTGTTCTAATTGCGATCATTCTCCTCGGAAGGCGATAGCAGCAAGCGTGCCTTTGGTGATACTGGTTGCGCTCGTGGCTGCGTGCGGCGCAAGTAAAGCCACGGCACCAAGCAACGATCGCTCGCAGAAGATACGTCAGCAGCAGGTCCGTCTCGAGCCAACATCTCGCGATGTTCGGACCGCTTGCCACCGAGCTGCTAGGCGACTCAGGATCGCCATCTTTTGTCCAACTCGCACCCCGGCACACTGGGCGCCAGCGTTTTGTATCGGCTGCAACGGCACGTTCAGCATGACCGGTGGGTTTTATCCCGTACCGACCGGGTACATCGGTGTTCCCGGGGAGCGGATTGGCCATTTCACTGTGTGGGCCGCCCCTCCAAAACTCGTTCTGCAAGAGTATGTCGGATGCGGCAACGGAACCCGATTCGGTCATTTTCGAGTAGCGAACCTGCGAATGACATGGATCAGCTGCCCGGCAGGTTCCGAGCTCGACTCGGGCCACGTTCTTCTGCAATGGGTTGAAAGACACTGGGTTTACGGGATCTCGCTTCACAGCAACACAGCCGTCAATCGTCGCGCGCTTCGGGCAATCGCCAGGGATCTCGTGGCTGTAAATCCATAGTCGGGTGCGCGCCGCTCCACGGGACGACATGTTCTAGTGCGCGAAACGCGTGATTCGCTCGAGGAGCGCTTGCGGGTCCTCGGCCGGAGTGACGTCGACTTGGTCGATGATGCGTCCATCGAGGATGCGGATGACGGTGTCACAGCGTGCGGCGATTAGCGGATCGTGGGTTGCGATCAGCACCGTCATTCCGCGCTCGGCGCGGAGGCGGAGGATGAGTTCCATGATCTCGGCGCCGGTTTGGGAGTCGAGATTGCCGGTCGGCTCGTCTGCGAGCAGGAGCTGTGGGTCGTTTATGAGCGCGCGAGCGATCGCGACACGCTGCTGCTGTCCCCCAGATAGATGCGACGGGACAGCGTCGGCGCGATCGTCGAGGCCAACGGCCTCGAGCAAGGATCGAGCACGCTCCTGGCGGTCGAACGCGGTCCGGTAGGGCAAAAGTGGGGCGGCGACATTGTCTTGTGCCGAGACGGCTGTGAGCAAGTGAAAGCGCTGGAAGATGAAGCCGATGCGGCGGCGATATTCGGTTTGCGCCTTGCGCGATAGGGCCGTGACTTCGGTTTCTCCGACGGTGATTGTCCCCTCGTCCGGCTCGTCCATCGCGCCGACGACGTGGAGGAGTGTCGATTTTCCAGACCCGGATGCGCCGGTGATGGCGGCGATGGTGCCGGCTGGGACGACGAGGCTGACGTCGTCAAGCGCGATCACTGCCGCTCCTGCAGCGAGCTGGTAGCGCTTGCCTACGTGTTGCAGTTCGACACGGGCGCCGGGAAGCGGTTTTACTGTCGCCGGTGGTTGCGACACACCGGCAGTGTTACCTAGTGACAATGTATTTGCAACCGTACCGGAGGTTCTGATGCCGATCCAGCATGCCGTGCTCGCTCTGCTCGCCGAGGGTGAGAGCTACGGGTATGAGCTGAGAGCGGAGTTTCAGGACTCGATCGGCCCTCAGTGGGGTGATCTAAATATCGGCCATCTGTACCAAGTTCTCGATCGGCTTGTCCGCGACGGTCTGGTCACAAAGCGTGAGGTGTCCCAGCGACGCCGGCCGGACAAGGTGATGTTCAGCCTGACTTCGTCGGGTGAGGATGAGCTCAATCTGTGGTTGGGGACGGCGTCTCCGCGGCAGGGTGGATATCGCGACGATGTGTTCTTGAAGCTGTTCGCCGCTTCTCGGCTGGGGACAAAGCAGCTGCGGGTTGTGGTGCGCACCCAGCGGGCCGCCTATCTCGGGGAGCTCTCTTCGTTACAGGCTCTGCGGTCGGAGCATCGTGACGAGCCGCTCGTCGATCTGCTGGTCGAAGCTGCGATTCTCGACACGGAAGCAAAGCTGCGGATTCTCGAACTCGCTGAAGCCCGCGGGACGCTGTTGCTGCGCAAGGCGCGAGCCTCGCGAGGTGTGTCGGCCAGCGGCGATGCAACTACTGCTCGCCGGCGAGCACGCTCGGCGGGGTGAGGCGACCGATCTGAGAGAGCGGGAGCAAGGAGGCGCAAGCGGCGGCGAGCGTGCCGCCGATCAGAGCGACCGTCGCTCCCGCCAGAACAGGGGCAACGGGTGCGTGAAGGATTGCGGTACCGAGTGCCGCGCCGGCCAATGCGCCGAGGGCTGAGCCGGCGAGGCCGAGCATTACCGCTTCGGCAACCACGACGTGCGCAAGGTGGAGTTGTCGCCAGCCAAGTGTGCGGAGGGTCACGAGTTCTGCCTGACGGTCGCGGAGGTTGAGGTAGAGGACATCGGCCACCGACAATGCCGCCAGGCCGGCCACTAGGCCGGCGGCAAGGTAGTCGAGACCGCGGATCTGAACCGAGATGGAGTCGCCGAGCACTGTGCCTGCGAGGACGCCGTCGAACGCCCGCTGGACGGCGACGAGGACCGTTATCGCGCAGGCGCCAACCGACAATCCGAGGGCGCTCAACGCGGCCCGGCCGGGTATCCGCCGGAGGTTAAGGAACGCCATACCGAGAAGGCTGTGTACGCGACTGCCTCGGTTGCCTTCCGCGACGGGCGGACGGAGGGCGTCGAGTGGTTTGCCTGAGGCGGCTCGGAGCGCGGGCAGCGACCCGGAGATCAAGGCGAGCGCGACTGCCGACGGCAGGACGAGAGCGATCGCGACAGCCGACGTGTGAAGGCCGAGCAGGAGATCGAGGACAACGGCGACGGCTAACCCAACGACGCCTGCTGCGAGTCCGACGAGGAGAATCTCGCCAAGGAGCACTCGGAAGATGGTGCCGCGACTCCAGCCGAGGGTGAGCAGCGTGCCGATTTCGCTGCGCCGTGAGCGTGCGGCGGCGAAGACACCGTTGCCGAGAAAGAGGCAGCACAGAAGCGGGATCAATGCGAAAAGGGTGAGCTGTTTGCGGTCGATGCCGTGCAGGAATGCCAGCGACACTCCTTTCTTTGACCAGCCTTCGGTCAGCTTCAGTGCTGGTCGGCCGAACTTCCCGGCCGGGAGAGCGACCGTGAGCGGGTGTGGCGACGAGCCAGCTGTGATGTCCACCTGGAGGCCGGTGAGCTGATGGATCCGAAGCGCGACCGAGTCGATCCGGGCGATGGAGCGCGCGTCCGCGCCGGTGACGCCAGCGACACGCACGCGGATCGCCGAAAGAGGGGCGCGTCGCTCGCGGACGGGCACGCCGTGCCAGTACTGGCTCTTGAGGAGCGCTGGCAGGCTCGCGATCGTGGTGAGAAGAAGCGGCGGCTGTTGGATGTAGTCGCCGAGATTCTGAGAGGGAGAAAGCGGTCGTCCATGCAGCACCCTCTTGCTCGCGGCATCGGCGGCGGTGAGCAGGGGCGGATAGTAGGTCTCCAATGGCACCTTCGAGAGCGGCGAGAAGCCGGGGAGCTTTGAAGGATCAAACCGGCCAACAATGTGAAGCGAGGGGCTGTTTAGGACATGCGTGCTGTTGTCGAAGGCGTTGTCTGCCTGACGCTCAGACAGCCGCCGGAACTGCACGTCCTTGTTGTCCCATGGCCACCCCGCTGACCCGAACATGCTTCCGTAGGCCGATAGCGGATTCGTCGTCGTCTGCGGGACGAGGGTCCCATCGGGGCGGCGTCGGTAGCGGACGTCGGACACGGCCCAGTACGCAACCGACGTCAGCGCATCCTTCTGGGAGACGACCGAGTTTGTCAGCAGCGCCTGATACAGCTGGCTGAAGCTGATCGACCGATGGTCGACCGTCGTCGCTGCGAGGCTTCGCACGAAGTCCAGCCCACTCCGGTAGGAATCCCCAGCAGGGGGCGCCGACACATCTTCCTTCGGGCACGGTTGGAGTGCGATCGTGCAACTTCCTGCAGCTAGCGCGCCGGCTACGTCGAGATGCGCGGGCACATGGAGGCGATCGATTTGCGTCTCAAGCGTTTCGCCGACGTACGTCTGCGACGCCGCGAGCACTGGGATGTAGCGGATCCCCTCCGACTGGTGACTGAACGTGTTCAAGTAGCGACGAATCGTCGGCTCCTCTTCGGCTCTGAGATAGCGACCGGAGACGACGGTGTGGTCGAGGCCGACGAGCTTTGCTTCCTGGGTCGGATCGACCGCCGCAACGAGCAATGGGATGGCCGCGGTCAGCGTCGTTTGAATTTGCTTGGCGTACTGGCTCGGATACCCCCCGAGGACCTCCGGCCGTCCCGAGCGCGTCGAATAACACGTGATGTAGGGAAAGAGCTCCGCAGCGAACGGTCGTCCCTCGAAGGCCGAGAATGACGAGCTGCTGCTGGATGTCGGCGGCGTGAAGCCGCTGCAGGGGCGGATGAGACGACCATGATCGAGCTGTCCGACCGACCCATTGGCGATTGCGGCCTGGTCGTTCTGGAAGATGCCGTTGCGGGTGATGTAGACGTAGCTGGTCGTGGACGGGTACCGCGAACCGTCCGGAGTGGCGTAACTCGAGCGAATCCGGAAGACCTGGGTCGGGGCGTCCTTTACGTATGGGTCGAGAGAGATCGAGAGCTTGTCGAAGGAATCGATGTAGCCGACGTTCGCGATCGGTGCCGCGACTGCCACTCCTGACAGCCGTTCGATCTTGTGCCACTGGCCGAGCGTGATTCCACCGTAGATTCCAGACAGGTAGTTGTCCCTGACGAGCCCCTGCGAGTGCTCGAGCTGCGTCGCCGATCCAGCTGGTCGCACCAGCACGTCGTACGCCGGACGAAAGTTCGACCGGACGCTTCCGGCGACCTTCAGCTCACCGGAGCGTGCGGAACCCACTAAGAGCACAAATGCCACCGAGGAGGCGAGCACGCCGAACGCAAGGGCAAGCGTACGTCCGGGCGCCCGACGAATCTGGCTGATCACGAACTTGAGCATCAAACTATGGAGGGTCGGCGCCCCTCCGACGCCGACCCTGCCTTCCGAGACATCCGATCGTATGCTCCGGTGGGACTACCCGCAGGCTCCGCAAGGCACGTCGTGGCAACCAGGGTTCGTTGAGAGACAACTGCAGCATGTTTTGTTCGCACACTGATCGAAACAGCTGTAGCCGAAGAACCCCTGCCCGCACTGCGACTGACAGCCGGAATCGGGGCAACAGTGAGAACTGGCCGCCGATGCCCGCGCGGCCGGGATCAGGGCGATCCCCAGGCCGATCGCCAAGGTCTTCGCGGCTCGCCCGAGGAAGCCTCGACGATTCGATCCTGCCTCCCACAGGTCAACCCTGGGCTCTGCTTCTTGCACGACTATCACCCCTTTCTGGGTTCTGCCGCAGCTGTCAACCGGCGGCCCTCACGGGGCGCCGGTAGGTTTTGCTCCTGACGCGCCGCCATCCGCCATAGGTCGGCGACCGACCCTGGGACTGTGCGGTCGAGAACCACGCCGGCCGAATCGACAACAAACGCGTGCGGCGTCGCCACGCTCCTGAAGAGCCTGGCAACCTCGCGGTGCCTCTGCCGAAAGACCGACACCGTCGCCGGCAGCTGAAAGCCGTCGCCGAGACCCTCCTCGTCGGCAACAACAACGATCGGCACCGACCCTAACTCGTCTCCATGACGAGCCAGATCGCTCGAAAGAACCTGACACGGCCCGCAATGCGAATCCATGAACAACAACAGCGTCGTCTCAGTAATCACGGCCTGCGAAGAGACGAGGTCGCCGACCTCATCGATCAACTCGAACGGCGGAATCAGCGACAGCGGCTCGGCACCTTCGATCTCCCTTGCGAGGAGTCGCTCAGATCCCTCGAGCACACCGCTTATCCGCCGGACCACACCGACCACCGAGAAGCCGATCAGCAGGACAACGAACCAGAGACATCCGAACGCCACAATCCAGGGACCGCTCACGCGGCGCCGCTCTCAAGCAGGAGCCCGACACCCTTACGGCGCCGGCGCAGCTCCAACAACTCGCCGGCAAGAGTCAGCCCCAACACCACGATCGTCGCCGCGAATAACAACGCAACGGCATCGGCGCGAGTAACCCCTGTCTGCGCATGAACACCGAAAAGAAGCCCATCGACGGCGAACGTCGAAGGAGCCGTAGCGACCACGACCACAGACGTGGATGCGAACACCAAGTTCCGTGCGACGACAGCCCACGTGAGGCGTCGCGACGTGCCAACCGCGTAGCAGCCACAGTCGATGACCGCACCGCGAGCGAGGCTCAGAGTGGCCGCCCCAATGAACACGACCAAGACGGCTCCGACTCCGGCCGCAACGACGCGAGTTCCCAGCCCAACAATCAGGAGCGCTCCGAGCGCGACCTCAACCGGAGGAATGAACCTGGCGACGGGCGAAACCCAAGCATCAGGAAGAATCTCGTACATGCGCACCGCACCCATGAACTCGACACGACGCGGCAGCTTCGCCAAGCCCGCCAACAGAAACGTTGTGCCGAGAACGAACCGAAAGCCAATCGCGACGAAGTCCAAATCGCCTACCCCTATCGCCGCATTAGATTGTCACCGACTACTCTATGACAAGGCGTCGACCGCCGTCAAGTACGTCGGCGAGCGCCGGCCGGGAGTTGAGCCGTAGCCGTCGCGCTCCGGCCCAGCAGTCACCCGAGGCTTAACGGCACAGGCCGAACAACGTGGTTTGCGCAACGTCTGGTTCTGCCCATCAAATACGAGGATGTCTACCTAGATGAATCTCCGTGGCTGCGGAAGTACCGGTGGGGCTTGTCCGCCGGCCCGGACGTGTCGGGCACTCGTCGGCGGCAAACGTCCCGGCCCAGATCGGTCTTTACGCGGCCCCGCTCGCCCCGGCCGGCCAGCGATGCTCGGTGGATCACGTCTGCTCGTGTTCGCGACCTCCGGCTCGGTTGCGGCCGTGTCAGCGACCGCCGTCGGCGGCGGCTTGGACCCATGGCGGCACGCGAGTGCGCGAGGTAGCGTCCTCGGAACACGCGCGCGACCACGGGGAGAGCCTCGCCATGAGCAAGCCATTTCGCGGCACGATCAACATCGATATCAAGGATTCGGTCGCGGACTGGGAGCCGTACACCCAGCCCACGGCGCCCGAAGGAGCGCCGAGTCTGCTCTACATCGTTCTCGATGATGTCGGGTTTGCCGCGATGGAGATGTACGGCGGGCCGATCGAGACGCCGAACCTGAAGCGGATCGCCGAGGCGGGGTTGACCTACACGAACTTCCACACGACGGCTCTTTGTTCGCCGACGCGTTCGTGTCTCATCACCGGTCGGAACCACACGACGAATGGGATGGCGGGGATCACCGAGATCACCGACGGCTATCCGAACGCGAATGGGCATATCCCGTTCGAGTGCGCGAACCTGGCCGAGGTGCTCGGTCAGCAGGGTTGGAACACCTACCACGTAGGCAAGTGGCATCTCACCGCCGAGGATGAGATGAACCTGGCGTCGAGTAAGCGTCAATGGCCGCTCGGCCGCGGCTTCGAGCGCTACTACGGCTTCCTCGGCGGCGAGACGAATCAGTGGTATCCCGACCTCGTCTACGACAACCATCCGGTGCCGCCGCCTGCTTCGCCGGAGGAGGGTTACCACCTGAGCGTCGATCTGACCGACAGGGCGATCGAGTTCATCGAGGACGCGAAGGCGATCGCGCCGGACAAGCCTTTCTTCCTCTACTACTGTCCTGGCACCGCGCATGCGCCGCACCACGTGCCGAAAGAGTGGGCCGAGCGCTACGAAGGCAGGTTCGACGCGGGGTATGAGGCCATGCGTGAGCAGATCCTCGAGCGGCAGAAGAAATTGGGGATCGTGTCGGAGAGCACTGAGCTCTCGCCGATCAACCCGTACATCGAGAAGACCAGTGCGCAGGGTGACGGTTGGCCGGAGCTCGACACCGTCCGTCCTTGGGACACACTCTCGCCGGACGAGCAGCGATTGTTTGCGCGGATGGCCGAGGTGTATGCCGGCTTCCTCAGCCACGCCGATCACCAGATCGGCCGTCTGCTCGATTACCTCGACGACACGGGGCAACTGGAAAACACGATCGTCGTCGTCGTGTCCGACAACGGCGCCTCGGGTGAGGGCGGCCCGAACGGCTCGGTGAACGAGAACAAGTTCTTCAACGGCTTGCCGGACACGATCGAGGAGAACCTGCAGCTGATCGACGAACTCGGTAGCCCCAGCACCTACAACCATTACCCGACAGGGTGGGCGTGGGCGTTCAACACGCCGTTCAAGATGTGGAAGCGCTACGGGAATCTGCGCGGCGGCACGGCCGACCCGATGCTCGTCTCCTGGCCCTCAGGCATCGCGGGCAAGGGCGAGGTCCGCCGCCAGTACACCCACGCGATTGACATCGTGCCGACCCTGTATGAGGCGATCGGTGTCGAGTTGCCCGACGTCGTGAACGGCTACACCCAGAAACCGCTCGAGGGCGTCAGCTTCGCCTCGAGTTTCTCCGATGCGAACGCGGACACCGGCAAAGAGACGCAGTTCTACTCTATGCTCGGAACGAGGGCGCTCTGGCATCGCGGGTGGAAGGCGTCGAGCCTCGGGCCTTCCGCGCCGAACGCCTGGGGGCAGTTCAGCAGCCAGCAGTGGGAGCTCTTCAACACGGACCTTGACCCCAGCGAATGCCACGACCTTGCCGAGCAAGAGCCTCAACGCCTCCAAGAACTTGTCGCGATGTGGTGGGTCGAGGCCGGTAAGTACCAGGCGCTTCCGCTCGAGACCCGAAACGCGATCGAGGCCTTCACCACGCCACGACCCGAGCTGTCCAAACCTCGCACCCGCTACAGCTTTCGGCCGGGCGGCGCGGAGGTGCCCGAGTCCCAAGCCCCGAACATTCGCAACCGCTCATACACGATCGCTGCCGAGGTCAACATCGACTCGCCCGACGCAGCCGGCGTGCTCTTCTCCCAGGGCTCCCGCTTCGGAGGACACTCTCTCTTCGTCAGAGACGGGAGGCTCGTCTACGCATACAACTTCGTCGGCGAGCTCGTCCAAGTCGTCGAATCGACCGAGACGATCCCGACCGGGCACGTCGTCCTCTCGGCCAGCTTCGAACGCCACGGTGACACGATCCCTGCCGAAGGGACACTCAGCCTGCACATCCGCGAGCAGAAAGTCGGTGAAGGAACGATCAAGACGCAGCTCGGCAAGTTCGGCCTCGGCGGCGGTGGCCTCGTCGTCGGCCGCTCCGGAGCCGAGCCCGTCACCGACGACTACCCGGGCGAGCGGCCATGGGCGTTCACCGGAGGATCAGTCAAACAGGTCCTGATCGACGTCAGCGGTCAGCCATTCGTCGACCTCGCCCGCGAAGCGAGAGCCGCCTACGCACGCCAGTAATCGCGCCCATCGGCCCTGACCGAGGTTCACCGGCGCTACGACTTCCCGATGGTGAAGCCACGGGCTTTCATCGCGGCCTGTTCGTTCGGCCAGGTCAGGCTCTGTACCCGCGACCATTTTGATGGTATCCGTGAGGCATGCGGCCCACCATTGACAAGGCAGGGCGCTTGGTGATTCCGAAGCAACTTCGGGACGAGCTCGGGCTTCGACCCGGCGAGGTCGAGGTGAGCGCATACGGAGCGGGCTTGCGAGTCGAGGCGATCGCCGGGGACGAGTCCCTCGAGGAGCGTGACAGTCATCTTCTCATCCCGGCCGCGGGCCTCATGGTTGACGACGACCTAGTGCGCCTGCTTCGCGGTGCCGGCGAGAAGTAGCAGGTTCGAGCTGATCGTCGACACAAGCATCGCGGTCGTTGAGCGTTGCCGACCACGAGCATCACGAGGCGACGTCCCAGGCGCTGGGACGTCGCCGACCCGGTGCTCGCCGAGCTCGGGAACCTCGCCGTCGCCGGCGGAGCCGTCTACGACGCCCTCGTCGGGATGTGCGCCAAGGAGCACGGGCTCGCACTCGCGACGCGAGACAGACGCGCGCTGGATACCTACCGCACACTCGGCGTGCAGGTCGAGCTCCTCGACTGAGCCATCCCCGATCTCGTGGAGGAGGGACTCGTCGTCAGGTCCGAGTGCAACTGACCACTAACAACGACCTGCCACGTCGGGCCACGGCGACCCGTCCGTTGCCAGATGAGGTGCACGTAGCGTTTTGACCGTTGGATCGGTCGGAGATGTCGACCACCCTGGGCGCGGCATCGGGGACTCGACCGATTTCCCGCCGCCGGCACTCGAGTAGCATGACGCGAGCTCGTGTCGCACCAGGTCTTGAGGTGAAAGGGGAAAGCGGATGGACGAGATCGGACCCGTCGACTACGCCATCCTGGCGTTCCCGGGGAACCAGTTCAGCGGCGAGATCGCTCCGGCGCTTGCCGAGCTCGTCGAGGCGGGAACGATCCGCCTGATCGACGCCGCGTTCGTCGGCAAGGACGAGAACGGCGACGTCGCCGCCTTCGAGCTCGCCGAGCTCGCACCGGACGTGCAGGCGGCGCTCGACAAGCTGAACATCGAGGTGCAGGGGCTGTTCACCGAGGAGGAGCTGCTTGCCGCCGGCGAGGAGCTCGAGCCGAACAACTCGGCGGCGCTCCTGGTCTGGGAGAACGTCTGGGCCCGCAAGGTGGCACAGTCGATCCGCGACGCAGGCGGCATGCTCATTGCCTTCGAGCGCGTCCCGCACGACCTCGTTCAGGCAGTACGCGAAGCCGCGTTGGCAGAGGCCGGCGCTTGACATCGATCGGAGGCACGGGATGAGACGGCGTAGAGGCCCGGGACTTATCGGAACGGCAGTCGTGGTGGGCGGTGCGGCGCACATGGGCGCCAAGAGCGCTCAGAGAAGCCAGGCCGCGGCACAGCAGGAGGCCGCGCAGAACCAGCAACTCGCCGAGCTGCAGGCCCAGCAGGCCGCAAGCGCGCCGGCGGCGGCACCGGCCGAGCTCGACGAGGTCGCGCAGATCCAGAAGTTTGCCGCGCTCAAGGGACAGGGCCTGATCACGGAAGAGGAGTTCGAGGCGAAGAAGAAGCAGATCCTCGGGATCTAGCAGGCTTACGACACGCGGAGCGTTGCGTCGATCGCCACGGAGACGTCGTCCGCGACTTTGAGTGCGCCGAAGAGCGCCGAGTAGGGCTTGATCCCCCAGCTCGACTGCACGACGGCGGCGGCCGCGCGCAGCGCGCCGTCCGCCGCCGTGAGCTCGACGGTGAGCGGTCTGGTCTCGCCGACGAGCGTGAGGTCTCCGTGCACGCAGAAGACGGACGGCGCCGTCTCCTCGACCTCCGTCGAGCGGAAGGTCACCGGGGCGCGGTTCAGGATCTCATCGTCGATCGTCTGTACGATGCTCGCCCGGTCGTCGTCGCCGAGCGCCTGGATGCCGCCCGTGCCGTCGATCACCCGGAACGACGTCGTGTCGACCTCGAACACGACCGTCGTCGGTGCACCGTCCTCGCCGATCTCGATCTCGCCCCGCCACGCCGTCACGTGCAGGAGCAGGTCGTGCCCGGCCCTGGCGGCCGCGCCCGTGCGGTGCGTCCGCACGGCCACGGTGCCGTCGGCGGGGCCGAGCTCGTACGTGCCGGCGGCGATCGTCACACCACGAGCCTATTCGGTAGCCTCGGCAACATGGCGATCGAGCTCCAGCACGCGTTCACGACCGGCAAGTCGCCCGACGAGAGCTACAGATCGATCCTCGATCTCGAGCACGTCGTCACCTGTGTCGAAGGGGGGCACGTGCTCGAGTCGACCTCACCGACGTCCGCCAAGGCCGAGATCAAGGTGAAGATGGGCGCCATGTCGCTCAGCTACAGGGGCACCGTCGAGATCGTCGAGTCCGACGACGCGGCCCGGCGCGCGGTGATGCGTGTCAAGTCGCGCGAGGTCGGCGGCCAGGGCGTCGCGAACGCGACCGTCGTCATCGCCGTCGCCGACGGCGGCGGCACGATCGACACGGAGGCGCAGATCACCGGCAAGGCCGCCTCGATGGGCGAGGGTGTGGTCGCCGACGTCCTCGAGGCGCTGATCGCCGACTTCGCCGGCAAGCTCGGCACCTAGAGTAAAGCGGCGAGTGCCGCGCGGTCGATCTCGCGGCGCTGGATCTTCCCACTCGCGCCGTGCGGGAGCTCGTCGACGACCTGGACGAGCCGCGGGTACTTGTAGGCGGCGACGCGCTCGCGGGCGTACGACTTCAGCTCCTCGGGGTCGCAGCCGCCGGGGCCGGCGACGACAAGCGCGACCACCTCCTCACCGAGCGAATCGTGCGGCACGCCGAGCACGACCACCTCGCGGACGCCCGGGTGCGCGTACAGCACCTCTTCCACCTCGCGCGGGTAGACGGTGTAGCCGGCGCGCAGGATCACGTCTTTCTTCCGGTCGTACAGGTAGAGGTAGCCGTCCTCGTCGAGCCGGCCCACATCGCCGGTCGCGAACCAGCCCTCGTGACCGCGCATGAGCGTCGGGCTCTGCAGGAGCACCTCGCCGTCGTCGGCGATCCGGAGCACGCCGCCCACCGCCGGCGTGCCGACCGAGCCGGGCTTGCGCTCACGCCCGGCGTGGTTGAGCGTCGTCGTGCCGCCGCACTCGGTCATCCCGTAGCCCTCGAGCACGATGCCGCCGAACCGCTCCTCGAACGCGTGAAGCAGCTCGACTGCCGT
Source organism: uncultured Thermoleophilia bacterium (assembly GCA_963794375.1). GTDB lineage: Bacteria > Actinomycetota > Thermoleophilia > Gaiellales > Gaiellaceae > PALSA-600. Next base: position 1,066,198 of record CAWCDL010000010.1, on the reverse strand, counting down.
CGGCGCACCGCCGATGTGCGCGATCCGAACGGGAGGCGTGAGGCCACTCTCCTCCGACGCCGCGAGCAAGGCAGTGCACATCGACGGCACGCCCAGCAGGATCCCGATCCGCTCGCGCTCGATCAGCTCGAGCGCCGCCTGGCCGTCGAAGCGCGGAACGAGTGCGAGGCACGCCCCGGCCGCGAAGGTCGCGTTCATGCAGCCGCTCATCCCAAGCACATGTGCAAGGGGCGTGACGCCGAAGACGACGTCGTCCTCGCGGAGACGGAGGCCGACGTACGCGAGGTAGTCGGCAACGAGGCGAAGACCCGCCTGTGTCAGCTCGATCCGCTTCGGGTCACCGGTCGTGCCCGACGTGTAGAGGATCACCGCGACGTCGTCGCCCGGAGGAACATGTCCCGGCGCGACCGGTGAGCCGCCGACGAGATCGTCGACGCCGAACCGCGCCGCTCCCGAGTCCGCCACGCGCAGCTCGACCTCGCGCTCGGTCAGGAGTGGATTCAGCGGCACGACCGTCGCGCCGAGACGCAGCACGCCGTGGTAGGCGGCCACCGACTCCGGCCGGTTCGGCAGCACGAGCGCGACCCGGTCGCCGGGCCCGATGCCGTGCGCGCGGAGCGCCCCCGCCGCCTGCGCCGCGCGCTCGTCGAGCTCCGCGTAGGTGACCCGCTTGCCCTCGTAGACGAGCGCCGGACGATCCGGCACCCGCCGCGCCGTCTCCGGGAGGAGACGGGCGAGCGTCACGCCGCGAGCTGCTCGAGCGCGCGACGGACGAGCACCCGCGCGAGGTGCGACCGGTAATCGGCGCTCGCGCTCGAGTCGCTCGACGGGGCGGCGCCTTCGCCTGCGAGCGCCGCAGCATCCGCCGGACCCGCTCCCCCCGCGACCGCGTCCTCGACGGCCGAGGCGCGCAGGGAAGTCGCGCCCATCGCCGTCAATCCGACCTGGACGCGTCCGTCGACGCGCGCGGCCGCGACGCCGACCGTCGCCCAGTCCTGCGCGCGCCGGGTGAACTTGAGGTACGAGCCGGCGGTGACGGCAGGCACTCGGAGCTCGGTGAGCACGTCCTGCGGCCCGAGCGCGGTCTGGAACCGGCCGGTGAAGAAGTCGCGCAGCGGGATCGTCCGCTCGCCGTCGGGGCCGACGGCGACCGCGTCCGCGTCGAGCGTGAGCAGCACCGCTCCGAGGTCGCCGACCGGGTCGGCGTGCGCCACGGAGCCGCCGATCGTGCCGCGATGCCGCACCTGCGGGTCGCCGATCTGCCCCGCCGCGTCGGCGAGCAGCGCACAGCTCTCGCGCAGCACGGGGTCACGGGCCAGCTGGGCGTGCCGCGTCAGGGCTCCGATCGCGATCCGGTCGCCGTCGCGGCGCACATAGCGCAGGTCGTCGAGCCGGTCGACGTCGACGAGCAGCCCGGGGCGCGCGAAACGCAGCCGCAGCATCGGGATCAGCGAGTGCCCGCCGGCGAGCAGCTTCGCGTCGGGATCGCTGCCGAGCAGGTCGATCGCCTCGGCCAGCGAGGCCGCCCGGCGGTAGTCGAACGACGCGGGGATCATGCGCCCGTCTCCGCGGCGATCCGGACCGCCTGCACGATGTTGTGGTAGCCGGTGCAGCGGCAGAGATTGCCCTCGAGCGCGGCGCGGATCTCCTCCTCGCTCGGCCGCGGGTTCTCCGCGAGCAACGACACCGATGCCATGACGAAGCCCGGCGTGCAGTAGCCGCATTGGAGCGCGTGCGCATCCTGAAACGCCTGCTGCACGGGGTGCAGCTCGCCGTCCGGCGCGAGGCCTTCGATCGTCGTCACTTCGCGCCCGTCCGCCTGGACCGCAAGCAGGGTGCACGATTTCACCGACTCGCCGTCGAGGAGCACGGTGCAGGCGCCGCACGAGGACGTGTCGCAGCCGACGTTCGTGCCCTTCAGCCCGAGCTGCTCGCGCAGGAAGTAGACGAGTAGCTGGCGCGGCTCGACCTCCGCTTCGCGCGTCGCACCGTTGACGACGATCGACACCTTCGTCATGCCTTCGCCTCCTCGAGCGCCCGCCAGACGTTCTCGCCGTTCACGGGCAGGTCGACGTGCGTGACGCCGTAGGGCGCGAGTGCGTCGAGCACCGCGCTCTGCACGGCCGGGGTCGAGCCCATCGTTCCCGACTCGCCGATGCCCTTCACGCCGAGCGGGTTCACCGGCGTCGGCGTCTCCAGCCCGACCGTCTCCCAGGCCGGCAGATCGGCCGCCGACGGGAACGCGTAGCCGACGAACGTCGTCGTCAGCGGCGTGCCGTCCGCGTCGTAGCGGAACTCCTCGTAGAGCGCCTGCGCGACGCCGGTGGCGACGCCGCCGTGCACCTGGCCCTCGAAGACGAGCGGATTGACGACCGTGCCCGCGTCGTCGACCGCGACGAGCCGGAGCAACTCGACCTTGCCGGTCTCGACGTCGACCTCGACGACGGCGGCGTGGCTGCCGAACGGGAACGTGGGGCCGCCCTGGTACTCCTGCGAGACGGTCAGCTCGGCGAGCGTGCCGGCCTCCTGGGCCTGCCCGGCGACCTCGGTCCACGAGACGCCGCGCTGCGGCGCGCCGACGACATGGAAGCGCCCGCCCACGGTGTCGAGGACGACATCGTCCGGGCTGACCTCGAGCTGGTCGGCCGCGACCTTCTTCGCGTTCTCCGCCACCTCGTCGGCCGCGAGCCGAATCGCGGTGCCGCCGAGCTGCGTCGACTTCGAGCCATACGTGCCGGTGCCCATGGGCACGAGATCGGTGTCGCCCTTGACGAGCTCGATCGACTCGACCGGGATGCCGAGGCGCGCCGAGGCGATCTGGGCGAACGTCGTCTCGTGGCCCTGCCCGGTCGACATCGACCCGGTGCGGACGATCGCCCCGCCCTCTGCAGTGACCTCCACCTCACCGAACTCGGTCTCGGGCACGACATTCGTGATCTCGATGTAGGCGCTGACGCCGAGGCCGAGCTGCAAGGGCGATCCGTCTGCGCGGCGGCGGGCCTGCTCGGCGCGAAGCTCCGCGACGTCGATCTCACCGAGCGCGAGGTCGAGCGCGGCCTCGTAGTTGCCGGAGTCGTAGGTCGTGCCGGCGGCGGTCGTATACGGGAACACGTCGCTCGGGATGAGGTTACGGCGGCGCACCTCGACCGGATCGAGGTCGGCCTTCGCGGCAAAGAGGTCGACGGCTCGTTCGATCGCCTGGCTCGCCTCCGGGCGCCCGGCGCCGCGGAAGGAGGTGATCGGCGTCGTGTTCGTCACGACCGAGCGCCCCTCGGCCTCGATGCGCGGGATCGCGTAGACACCGCTCGACATCGAGGCGGTCAGGTTGGGCAGGAACGCGCCGAGCACCGGGTAGGCGCCCGAGTCCTGGAGCATCTCGATGCGGTACGCGAGCAGCCGGCCGTCGCTCGTGCCGCCCAGCGTGAATGAGATGTGCTGCGCGCGCCCGTGGTGGAGGGCAACCATGCTCTCGCTACGCGACTCGGTCCAGCGCACCGCGTGCCCGAGGCGCTTGGCCGTCCACGCAACCAGGAGCTCCTCGACGCTCAGCATCTTCGCTCCGAAGCCGCCGCCGACGTCGGGGCTGATCACCCGCACCTGCCCCGGCTCGAGGCCGAGCATCCCGGTGATGATGCCGCTGTCGAGGTGCGGCGCCTGCGTCGTGAGCCAGGCGGTGTAGCGGCCGTCCTCTCCGGGCACGACGACCGTCGAGCGCGGCTCGAGCGGGCAGGGAGCCATGCGCTGGCTGTAGAGCGTGTCCGAGACGACGACGTCGCAGCCCGCGAAGAGGTCGTCGTCGTGGTCGGGGGAGCCGCTCCGGGCGGCGATGTTCGTGCCGGCCTCCGGGAACAGGAGCACCTCGTCCTTCTCCGCGTCCTGCGGCGTGACGACGGCCGGGAGCGGGTCGTAGTCGACGAAGACGAGCTCGGCGGCATCGACGGACGCGGCGCGCGAGTCGGCGACGACGATCGCGACGATGTCGCCGACGAAGCGCACGACGTCGCGGGCGACGATGGGCCGGCTCATCGCCGGGTTGAGGCCCGGGAACGGCGGCGGCCCGAACGGCGGCATGTCGACGTCGTCCGCGGTGAAGACGTGAACTCCCGGCAGCTCACGTGCTTCGGAGGCATCGACCGTGATGCGCGCGTGCGCGAACAGCGAGCGCACGAAGGTGATGTGGAGCGCGCTCTCGACCTCGAGGTTCTCGACGTACGTGCCCTCGCCGCGCAGGAACCGCGGATCTTCACGCCGCACGACGCGATTGCCGAGGACGCTCACAGATCCCGCTCCCGGCGCCGGCCGAGCCGGCACCTCCGCTCTCTGATGAGCTCCGTCGAGCCTACGCCCATGGCGCGACCCTATCGTTTTGCATGCAGCGCCACAATCACGACGATACGACCCGCCGGGCGGCGAGCGCCGCCACGAGCCCGCCGGCCCCGAAGAGGGCGATCAGGAGTGCCATCGGGACGGCGGTGTGACGGCCGGCGACGCCGACGAGCGGAGCGGCGAGGCCGCCGAGCAGGAACTGCCCGGCGCCGAGGAGTGCCGAGGCGCTGCCTGCCGCATGCGGGTAGTCGGTCATCGCGAGCGCCGTCGCGTTCGGGATCACGAAGCCGAGCATCGAGACGACCACAAAGAGGCACGGGAGGATGCCCGCGAGGCCGATCCCGCCGATGCCGACAACCGCCACGAGAGTCGCGCCCGCAGCGGCCTGCGCGACGACACCGGAGAGCAGGAGCCGCTCGGACCCGACTCTGCCGACGAGCATCCTGTTGAGCTGCGAGCACGCGATCAGCCCGAACGCGTTGAGGCCGAACACGCCGCCGTAGAGCTGCGGCGAGATGCCGTAGAGGTCCTGAAGCACGAACGACGAGCCCGAGATGTAGGTGAACATCGACGCGAACGAGAGGCCGAGCACGACCGCGTAGGCGAGGAACAGCCGATCGCGCAGAAGTGCGCCGAAGCCGACACCGTCACCCGCCTGTGTCCGGCGCTCCCGCGGCAGCGTCTCGTGCAGCCAGAGCAGGACGGCGAGCAGGATCACCGCCGCGACGGCCGCGAGGATCGCAAAGAGACCTCGCCACGAGGTCACCCGCAGCAACTGCCCACCCGCGATCGGCGCGACGACCGGCACCACCCCGACGACCACCATCAGGACCGAGAAGAGCTGGGCGGCGGCCGGGCCTGACACGAGGTCGCGCACGATCGAGCGCGCGACGACGATCCCGGCCGCGCCGGCGAGGCCCTGCACGAGCCGCAGGCCCACGAGAGCCCAGATCGACGGCGCGAGCGCACATGCGACCGACGCGAAGCAGTAGACGACGAGCCCGAGGACGAGCGGCGGCCGGCGGCCGAGCCGGTCGGAGAGCGGCCCGGCGGCGAGCTGCCCGAGCGCGAGTCCGACGACGCACGCGGTGAGCGTGAGCTGGCCTGCCCACGCCTCCGCGTGGAAATCGGCGGTGAGCCTGGGCAGGCCGGGCAGGTAGAAGTCGACCGACAGCGGCCCGAACGCCGACAGGGCGCCGAGGATGACGACGAGCCGGGCGCGCGGGCGGGAAGTGACGCCCGGCTCCACGGCAGGGACGTTAGATGTTGAGTGCGCCGCCCCGTGCGTCTAGGCTGCGAAGCCGCGATGGCCGATTACGTGATCGTCGGCTCGGGGTCGGCGGGCTGCGTGCTCGCAGCACGCCTGAGCGAGGACCCGGACGTGCAGGTGCTGCTCCTCGAGGCGGGCGGCCCCGACACGGCGCCCGAGATCCACGTCCCGGCGATGTTCCCGATCATGTTCAAGTCGAGTCTCGACTGGGACCTGACCGGCGAGGAGGAGCCGGGCCTCGACCGCCGGCGGCTCTACCTCCCCCGCGGCCGGATGATCGGCGGCTGCAGCTCGATCAACGCGATGATCTATCTGCGCGGCAACAGGGTCGACTACGACGACTGGGCCGCCGGCGGCTGCGACGGCTGGAGCTACGACGACGTGCTGCCGTATTTCAAGCGCGGCGAGGACAACGAGCGGGGCGAGAGCCGCTATCACGGCGTCGGCGGGCCGCAGGCCGTCTCCGACAGCCGTTCGATGCATCCGCTCGTCGACCTCATGCTCGAGGCGGCCGTGCAGGCCGGCCACCCCGCGAACCCCGATCTGAACGGCGAGACCCAGGACGGCGTCGGGCGCTTCCAGGTGACGCAGCGAGACGGCAAGCGCTGCAGCACCGCCGACGCGTACCTCCATCCGGTCAAGGGGCGCCGCAACCTCGAGGTACGCGACTCGTGCTTCGTCGAGCGGATCGTCTTCGACGGGAAGCGGGCGGTCGGCGTCGAGCTCGTCCGCGGCGGCGTGCGGGAGACGGTGCGCGCCGAGCGCGAGGTGATCCTGTCGGCCGGCGCGTACCAGTCGCCGGTCGTGCTGATGCTCTCCGGCATCGGGCTCGAGGAGGAGCTGGCGCCGCTCGGCATACCGGTGCGCGAGCAGTTGCCTGTCGGTCGCAACCTGCAGGACCATTGCATGGCGAACCTCAACTACCTGAGCAACGAGCCGGCGCTCTTCGGCATCTTCACGCCGGAGAACTTCGAGCTGCTCGAGCGCGAAGGCCGCGGGCCGCTCAGCTCCAACCTTCCGGAGGCCGGCGGCTTCTTCCGGACGCGCCCGGGCCTCGCGGCACCCGACGTGCAGTTCCACTTCTCGCCGTCGCTCTTCTACGACGAGGGGCTGACCGCGCCGCACGACCACGGCTACGTGTTCGGGCCGGTGATCGTCAAGCCCACCTCCCGCGGCAAGGTGATGCTGCGCACGCCGATGGCCGACTCGAAGCCACGCGTCGTCACGAATTTCCTCACCACCGACGAGGATCGCGCGAGCTTCGTCGCCGGGACGCGGCTCGCGCTCGAGGTCGCCGCACAGCCGGCGCTCAAGGCGATCGAGCGCGCACCGTTCAGCGTGCCGGCCTCCGACTCGGACGAGGACATCCTCGCGTGGGGCCGCCGGGCCGGACAGCCCGTCTACCACCCCACGTCGACGTGCGCGATGGGTGAGGTGGTCGACGCCGAGCTGCGCGTCTACGGCTTCGAGGGACTGCGTGTCGTCGACGCGTCGGTGATGCCGACGATCACGCGTGCGAACACGCATGCGCCGACGATGATGATCGCCGAGAAGGCCGCGGACCTGATCCTCGGCCGGCCCGCACTCCGCCCGGCCTGATCGCGGGTCGCTAAACGACGACGACGGCCGACTGGTCGCCGCGGTTACGCGGCGCGAGGATCACGTCGACGACGATGTTCAGGGCCCAGATGATGATCGTCGCCCAGACGTAGTTCCAGAAGCCGTGGATGTCGAACTTGGAGACGATGAGCACCGTCAGCCACAGCGTGAACATCGAGACGAAGAGCCAGGCGATGCCGAGCGTCACGATCGCCAGAGGCAGCGTGATCAGCTTGAGAATCGGCTTCAGCACCGTGTTCAGCACGCCGAACACGGCGGCGGCGATGATGACGGCCCACGCGGAGCCGTGGAAGGTGACGCCGCTCAGGATCCAGCCGGTGACCGCCAGCACGACGGCGTTGGCCACCCAGGAGACGATCAGCCAGCGGATCACGCGCGAGACCATATCGCCTCGAAGGCCGTCTGTCAGCTTTTCGGCGACGACGTAGGCTCGACGGTGGCGCCGCCGATCCGTGGATGCGCCGAGTCAGGGCAAAGCGGCAGCCGTTAGGTTCGCACGGTGGGTCAGCTCTCACCCGTCCTCGGCCGCCGGCCGAGCGCGCTTGCGGCCCTGCGCGTGCCGGCGTACCGCTGGTGGTTCGCGTCCCAGGTGCTGTCCGGGGCCGGGAACATGGCCCAGGCGGTCGGCCTTGCGTGGCTCGTGCTCGGCCTCGGCGGCAACGGGATCGACCTCGGCCTGCTCGGCGCCGCGACGTTCGGGCCGGTGCTCCTGCTCGGGCCGTGGGTGGGCGCGCTGCTCGACCGCACAGACCACCGCCGGGTGCTGATCGCGACGCAGGTGCTCTTCCTCTCGGTGTCGGCCCTCCTCGCCGCGCTCACCGCTGCGGGCGACATGCGCCTCTGGTCGGTGTTCGCGCTCGCGCTCGTATCGGGCGTCGTGTTTGCGGTCGACTCGCCGGCGCGCCAGGTGTACGTGCTCGAGCTCGTCGGGCCCGAGCGCACGGCGAGTGCGGTCGGCCTGTTCGAGGTGATCGTGAATGCCTCCCGCGTGCTCGGCCCTGCCGTCGGCGGCGTGCTCATCGCGACCGTCGGCGTCTCGTCGTGCTTCGCCGTCAACGCCGCCTCGTTCCTGCCGCCGCTCGCTGCGCTGCTCGCGTTCACGCCCGCGTACCCGCCCGAGCGCGAGCCGGGCCTACGCGGGCTCGCCGCGATCGCCGAAGGGCTGCGCTACGTCGCGGCCTCGCCCGCGCTGATCGCGACGCTCGTCATGGCGGTCGCATCCGGGATGCTCTTCAACCTCGGCGTCGCGCTGCCGGTGCTCGCAACCCACGTCTTCCACGTCGGCAGCACGGGCTACGGCGGGCTGATGGCCGCGTTCGGCCTCGGGGCGATCCCGGGAGCCCTCGCGGCGGGTCGAAACGAAGGCCCGCCCGACGGGCGCCGCGTGCGCGGGCTCTGTGCGCTGACCGGGGTCGTCGTTCTGCTGACGGCCGCCGCCCCCACGCCGCTCCTTGCCTTCGCCGGGCTCGCCGTGACGGGCTTCGTCTCGATCTGGTTCATCGCGCTCGCGAACACGCTCGTGCAGCTGCGCACGGCGACGCGCCTGCGAGGTCGCGTGCTGAGCCTGTGGTCGATGGCGCTGCCCGGGATGAACCCGGTCACGGGTGTCATCGCCGGTGCGGCGACACAGCTCGCCGGTGCGCGCGTCGGCTTCGGCCTCGCCGGTGTCGGCCTGCTCGCCGCCGCCGCCGGAGGATGGCGCGCGCTCGCCGCCTGATCGGGCAGGATGCGGCAGCGATGTGGGAGCCGACATTCGACGCGGACGCAGCCGCTGCGCTCGGGCGCGCACTGCGCGCGTCCGGCTACACGACCGCTGCGATCGAGGAGCTGCTCGGCGAGGACGGCCCGGCCGCCGATCTCGGCGATGTCCCGGTGTTCGACCGCCGGCTGCCCGACCGCAAGCTCGCGACCGTCGTTCGCCTGTTCCTCCTGCAGCGGCCGGTCGGCGAGGAGGCGGCCGAGGCGGCGCTAGGACACACGGCCGTCGAGGCGCTCGCGGCGCTCGGCTTCGCGACCGAGGAGGGAGGCGTGCTCCACCCGCGCGCGCGGATCGTCCCGACGGAAGGCGTCTACCTTTCGTTCGACGGCTTCTCGCGCGGCATCGCCGACCCGCCCGGCTGGGTGGCGAGCTTCACGCCGACCGCATACTGGCTCGCGTCGCTGACTGTTCGCCGTCGTGCGGGCCGCGCGCTCGACATCGGCACGGGAAACGGCGCTCACGCGCTGCTCGCCGCGCGGCACGCCGGTCACGTCATCGCGACCGACGTCAACGAGCGCGCGCTGGCGTTCACGCGCATCAGCGCCGCTCTGAACGGGATCACGAACGTCGAGACGCGCCTCGGCAGCCTGTTCGAGCCGGTCGAAGGCGAGACGTTCGACCTGATCACGTGCAACGCCCCGTACGTCGTCTCACCTGAGCGGCGGTGGGCCTACCGGGACGGCGGCTTCGAGGGCGACGAGCTGTCGCGCCGCGTCGTGACGAATGCCGCGGCGCATCTCGCCGAGGGCGGCTTCGCGTCGATGCTCGTCAGCTGGCTCGCCGCGTCGGAGGACGACCCGGACGAGCACGTCGAGTCGTGGCTCGAGGGGAGCGGCTGCGATGCGTGGATCGTCGGGCTCTCGGGCGCCGACCCGCTCGAGCACGCCGCCGGCTGGAACGACCATCTCGCGGACGAGCCCGAGGAGCTGGCGCAGGCACTCGACGAGTGGGCCGGCTACCTGCGGGAGCTTGGCGCAGCCTGGGTCACCGAGGGCGGCGTCGTCCTCCACCGGCGCGCGGGCACGCGCCACCTCGTCCGTGCCGACCCGGTCGAGGAGGACGAGCTCGAGTACGCGAGCGACCAGCTCGAGCGCGTCTTCGCGGCGTTCGCGCTGCTGGCCGAGAAGGGCGACGACGTCGTCGGGCGACTCAGGCTCCGGCTCGCCGACGACGTGCGGCTCGTCGAGGAGCTCGACCGCGAGGGCGACGTGCTCTCCGCCACCTTCCGGCTCGAAGAGGGAACGTGGCCGGAGCTCGACGTCGACCCGGAGGTTGCAGACGTGCTGCTCGAGCTCGGCGACGGCGCGACGGTCGCCGAGGCGGTCGCCCGGAACGGCGAGGTCGCGCCCGAGGGGCTTCGCGCAGCATTGCTCGACCTGCTGGAGCTCGGCTTCCTCGAGGTCACGGCATGACGTCGACCTGCGACGTCTTCGACGCCGATCCCCAGCGGGCCAGGGTCTGCGAGCTCGCGTTCGTGCAGTACGGCGGCATGCGCACGTTCTCAGGGTCGATCGCGACCGTCCGTTGCTTCGAGGACAACGTGTTGATGAAGCAACTCGTCGGCGAGCCCGGCGGGGGCCGTGTGCTCGTCGTCGACGGCGGCGGCTCGCTGCACTGCGCGCTGGCCGGCGACAGCATCATCGGCACCGCGCAGGCGAACGGCTGGGCAGGTGTCGTCGTCAACGGCTGCGTGCGCGACAGCGCCGCCCTTGCGAGCCTCGCGATCGGCGTCAAGGCGCTCGGCACCTGCCCGCGCCCGAGCGGCAAGACCGGCGCCGGCGCGATCGGCGAGACCGTCCGCTTCGGCGGCATCGCCTTCCCGCCGGGGGCGGAGCTCTACGCCGACGACGACGGCATCGTCGTTCTCGCCCCGTAGACGCGCGCCGCGACGTAGACGGCGAACGAGATCGTGCTGATGAAGAACGTCGTCGGCCACGGCTGGGCCAGAGAGAGCAGGATCCCGCCCTCGGTCGACGCGAACGCGATCACGACGCTGAGCAGGAGCGCGAGGCCCGGGCGGCCGGTCAGCCTCTGGGCCGCCGCGGCCGGCGTGATCACGAGCGTGAGCACGAGCAGCACGCCGACGACCTGGATCGCCTCGGCCGTCGCGAGCGCAAGCAGCAGGAAGATCGCGACCGAGAGCGCGCGCACCGGGACGCCTCGCGCCTCGGCGACCTCGGGGTCGACACTCGAGAAGAGCAGCGGCCGGTAGATCAGCGCCAGGCTCGCCGTCACCACGGCGGCGACGACGAGGAGCCCGTACAGCTGGTGGTCGCCGACGCCGACGATGCTGCCGAAGAGCAGGTTGGTCGCCTGCGTCGCGTACCCCTGGTAGAGCGAGAGGAACAGCACGCCGAGCCCGAGGCCGAACGCGAGCACGGCGCCGATCGAGCTGTCGCGCTCGCTGCCGCGCAGCGAGAGGACGCCGAGCGTGGCCCCGACGAGGAGCGACCCGGCGAAGATGCCGAGAACCGGGTCGAGCCCGAGAGCGAGCGCGCCGGTCGCGCCCGTGAACCCGAGCTCGGAGATCGCGTGCACCGCGAACGAGAGCCCTCTCGCGACGACGAACATCCCGACGGCTCCGGAGACGACGGCCACCACGCCGCCGGCGAGGAGCGCGGTGTGGACGAAGTGCTGGTGCAGGAGCTCCCAGAACATCGTCAGTGCTCATGGTCGGGGTGGTGATGATGCTCGTCGTCGGGCGTCCCCACGACGACGATCCGGCCGCGCACGCGCAGCACGTCGACCTCGGTCCCGTAGAGGCTGCTGAGGGTCTCCGAGGTGAGCACGTCGTCGACCGGCCCCATCGCCCAGGTGCCGCCCGCGAGATAGAGGACACGGTCGACCGCCGGCAGGACGGGGTTCACGTCGTGCGTGACGAACAGCACCGGCGTGCCGGCGCGGCGGCGGTGGCCGTCGAGCAGGTCGACGACGACCCGCTGGTAGCCGAGATCGAGCGAGAGCAGCGGCTCGTCGACGAGCAGGAGCCGCGGCTCGCAGACGAGCGCCTGAGCGATCCGGAGCCGCTGCTGCTCGCCGCCGGAGAGCCGCCCCACGTGTGCGTCGGCATAGCCGGCGGCGCCGACGGACTCGAGCGCCCGCCCCACGCGCTCCTCCCAGCCCGCCGTCGAGGCGCCGATGCCGAAGCGGTGCCCGTCGAGGCCGAGCCGCACGAGGTCGCGGCCGCGCAGCGGGAGATCGCGGTCGAACGCCCGCTGCTGCGGCACGTAGCCGACCGATGCTCGGCGGCGCGCCGGATCGGCGCCGGCGACCGTGATCGTCCCGGCGCTCGGCCGCGTCAGCCCGAGCAAGAGCCGGATGAGCGACGTCTTCCCGGCCCCGTTCGGGCCGAGGACGGCAAGGAACTCGCCCTGGTCGAGCGTGAACGTGAGCTCTTCGAACAGCGTCCGCTCCCCGTAGCGAAGCGTGACGCCGTGCGCCTTGACGACGGATGCGGTCATCGCGCGAGCGCCGCCTGCAGCGCCTTTGCCTGGGCGAGCTGCCACGCCTGGAAGGCGAGGCCCGGGGGCAAGGTCTCCGAGACCGGGACGACAGGCACGCCGGCCGCCTTCGCCGCCTCGCGAACGCGGATCGAGATCGGCGACACCGCCTGGTCGTTGTAGAGCAGGACGCGGATCTTCGCCTCCGAGGCGAGGTTCAGCATCTGCGCGACGGCATTCGGAGGAGGGTCGGTGCCGTCCTCGAGGGCACGCGTGAACGGCTCCGGGGCGATGTTCCGGAGCCCCATCGCCGTGAGGAGGAAGCCGGGGACGCGTTCGGTGTAGGCGACCGGCTCGCCGCCGTGTGCGCTGCGGACCTCGGCGACGACGCGGTCGAGGGGCTCGAGGCTCCGGTCGAAGCGGCGCAGGCCGGCGCGGAACGCCGTCGCATCGGCCGGCTGTGCACGTTCGAGCCCGCGCTCGATCGCCGCCGCGATCTCGGGCAGGCGCGGCACGTCGTACCAGAGATGAGGGTTCGCATCGTCACCGTGAATGCCGAGCGCGTCGGCAATCGTCACGTCGACACGAGTGGAGCTCGGCGAGGCCGACACGAGCTTGTCGACGAACGTGTCGTACCCGAGGCCGTTCTCGATCACGAGCTTCGCATGCGCCACGTCGAGGCCCGTCCTCGTCCCCGGCTCGAACAGGTGCGGGTCGGCGTTGGGGTTGCTCATGATCGACGTCACGCGCACATGCGAGCCGCCGATCTGGGCCGCGATGTCGCCGTAGACGTTGGTCGAGGCGACCACCGACGGGCGATCGGCGCCCTTCGAGCCGCAGCCCGTCAGACCCACCGCAGCGATAATGATAACGATTCTCATCCTCATAGCGGTGTATCCTACGGCCCATGTCAAGCACCGCCCTGGAGGAGCTCCTCGCCCGCAAGGGCGTTCGCGCCACGCGGCAGCGCCTGCGCGTGCTCGAGGAGCTGGCCGCCGAACGCGACGACGCGACAGCGCAGACGCTGTGGCAGCGGCTGCGGGCGGCGGACGAGCCGATCGGCCTCGCCACCGTCTACCGCACGCTCGCGTTGCTGCACGATCGCGGCGTCGTCGACGCGCTCTCACACCACGGCACCGAACGGTGCTACCGCCTCTGCGCCGACGGGCACCATCACCATCTGGTCTGCGACCACTGCCACCGCGTGGTCGAGATCGACGAGTGCACGCTCGACGACTGGGTCACCGAAGTCGCCGGACGTCACGGCTTCGTCGCCTCCGAGCACCATGTGGAGATCAACGGACTCTGTGAGGACTGCCGACCCGTAGAGTGAGCGGCCGTGCCACGCGTCGGCCTCCAGCTCTACACGATCAGAGACGAATGCGATCGCGACCTCGAGCACGCGATCGCGCGCGTCGGCGAGCTCGGCTATGCAGGCGTCGAGCTCCACAGCCTCTACGACCGCCCGGCGGACGAGCTGCGCAGGCTCCTCGACGGCGCCGGGCTCGAGCCGGTGGCGATGCACGCCGGTCTGCCGGCGCTCGAGACGGAGCTACCGCGCCTTGTCGACGAAGCAGGCGCCCTCGGAATCGAGAGATTGGTGCTCGCCTGGATCGAGCCGGACGGCGACGCACTCGGGCGCATCTCTGCGGCCGCGACCGGCGTGCGCGAGGCGGGGCTGTCGTTCGGGTTCCACAATCACTGGCTCGAGCTCGAGCCGCAGGCCGACGGGCGGACGTTCCTCGACGCGCTACGCGAGCTTCCCGCCGACGACCTCTTCCTGGAGCTCGACCTCGGCTGGATCTGGCACGCCGGCGCCGACCCGCTCGCCGAGCTCGAGCGCACGAGCGGCCGCTGCCCGCTCGTCCATCTGAAGGACTACGCGAGCCGCGAGGGCCGCGACGACGTGCCGGTCGGCGACGGGCTCGTCGGCTACGAGCGCGTCGTCCCGGCCGCGGTGCGCGCAGGCGCGGAGTGGCTGCTCGTCGAGGAGGACGAGGTGGGCGACCGCCCGTTCGAGGCGCTCGCCCGCTCCTTCGCCGCGGTCGAGCGCTTCCTGGCCCCATGACGAAGCCTCTGGGCGTCGGCGTCGTCGGCTGCGGGATCATCGCGAAGCGGTACGTCGGCGACGCCGCGGCCTTTTCCGGCTGGCGGCCGGTCGCGTGCAGCGACCTCGACGAGGCGGCGGCCGAAGCGTTCGCCTCCGAGCACGGACTGCGCGCGGAGACATTCGACGAGTTGCTCGACGACCCCGACATCGACCTCGTGCTCAGCCTGACGCCGCCGCGCGTGCACGCGTCGATCGCGCATGCCGCATTCGCGGCTGGCAAGCACGTCTACACCGAGAAGCCGCTCGGCGCCACGGCGGTCGAAGGCCGTGAGCTCGTGGCCGACGCCGCAGGGCGCGGGCTCCGTCTCGGCTGCGCGCCGGACACCTTCCTCGGCAGCGCCTACGAGACGAGCCGCCGTCTGATCGAGGAGGGCGCGGTGGGGACGCCGCTCGGCGCGACGGCGACGATGTTCGTCGGCGGTCCTGACGCCTGGCACCCGAACGCGGACATGTTCTACCTCGCAGGGGGCGGCCCGCTGCTGGACATCGCCCCGTACTACCTGACCGCCCTCGTCTCGCTGCTCGGCCCGATCGCCGCCGTTGCCGCGTTCTCGACCACGCCGACCGCGGAGCGCGTCCTGGGAGCGGGGCCACGCGCGGGACAGACGGTCACGGTCGAGGTGCCGACGAACGCCGCCGCCGTCCTCCAGCACGAGCGTGGCGCGATCTCGACACTCGCGGTCAGCTTCGAGGCGACGGGCCAGTACCTGAGCGGCCTCGAGGTCTACGGCACCGACGGCTCGCTGCGCCTGCCCGACGCGAACGCCTTCGGCGGCGACGTGATCCTCCGGCGCGATCGCGGGGAAGAGGTCGTCGCCGTCGAGAGCCTCGGCGACCGCGAGGCACGAGGCCTCGGGATCGACGAGCTTGCAGCCGCGCTCGCGGCCGGCAGCCCGCATCGCGCGAGCGGCGAGCTCGCGCTGCACGTGCTCGAGACTGCCGAGGCGATCGTCCGGGCCGCAGAGCGGCGCGAGACCGTCAGCCTCTGACGGTTCCCCGCAACGTGCGCGTTTTTCGGCGGGCGGGGCCCTTGCGCGTCGTGCGTGGCGCGTCGTACAGTGCGGCTCCCGCCGGGCGCGGACGCGAGTAGGTCGAAGCCCCACAGAGCGGTCGAAGAAAGGCCTTCGGGTCCGAATCGGTCGGTCGGTGAGGTGGACGAAAGCGACCGCACCGGCGGATTTTCTCTTTCTCCCCCTGCAAGACGGCTACAAGCCCGGGAAACCGGGCGTCGTGAGCACACGGCCGTCGGTGAGGATCGTCGAGGCCGCGTAGCCGCCGCTCAGGCGGGCGGTCCAGGCGGGGCCGGCCGCGCCCATCGCGAAGGCGGCGGTCGCGTAGGCGTCGGCGGTGCCGAGGTCAGGGCCTGTGACGGTCACGGAGAGCACGCCCTCCGGCGGCCGCCCGGTGTGCGGATCGCGGATGTGCGTCCCGCGCTCGTACGCCCCCGACGTCGCGACCGCGAGCTCTGTCACCTCGATCGCCTTCGCGACGGCGTCGGCCTCCACCGGGTGGCGGATGCCGATGCGCCAGCGCCTTTCGGGAAGCGCGCCGCCGCGCACGAGGACGTCGCCGCCGGCGTTGATCGCGTAGTTCCGCGCCCCGGCCCCGTCGAGCAGCTCGCCGGCGCGGTCGACCGACCATCCCTTGACGAGGGCGGAGGGATCGAGGCCGCCGTCGCGGGCGGCTGCGTGCACGTCGAAGAATCCGGCGGTCGCGACCCGAAGCTGCTCGCAGCGGCCGAGCACCTCTCGCACGTCGGCGTGCGCGTTCTCGAAGGCGAGGGCGCCGCGCGCGAGCCGGCTGATCTGGCTCTCGGGCTTGTACGTGCTGAACATCTCGTCGACCCAGCGCAGCCAGGCGAAGACCTCGTCGAGCGACGCCTCGGGCACGTCGTCGTCGCGCACGTCGACGACGACCGTCGTCCCCATGACGTCCTCGACGCGGAGCATTCAGGCCTTCTTCGCCCTCAGGATGGCCGACTGGAGCGAGCTGACGAATCCCTGGCTCGTGTACGTCGCGCCGGAGACCATGTCGATGCCCGTCGACTGGGCCTTCAGTGTCTCTTCGATCAGGATCGGGAGCGCCTGCTGGTTGATGAAGACCGAGCGGTCGGTGTGATTCGGGTAGACGGGCACGGTCACCTTGGTGATCCGGCGGCCGACGGTCTTCTTGCCGGTCCCGACCACCGTGGTCGTCGTCTTGCGCACGACGATCGTCACCTGGACGTCGCCCCAGCGGTCGGCGCTCCCGGGGTCTCCCGTGAACGACTTGACGACGGTGACGACCTTCTTTCTCTGCTGCTCGGTCTGCTTCGCCCTCGTTGCCGCGAACGCCTGGATGTTCGGGACGGCGAGCGCGACGGTGGCGAAGAGGACGAGGACGGCTTTGCGCATGGTTCTCCTTCGACGGTTACTGGGCAAGAGCGAATCGCTCGACATGGATGTGACGCCGCGAGACGCCGGCGCGACGGACGTTGTGCTCGACGACCGCCGTCATCGCCGGCGGCCCGCATACGTACACGTCGCGCTCGGCGAGGTCGGGAACGAGGGCGAGCAGATGCTCTCGGGAGAGCAGGCGGCGGCCCTCGGGTGTGCGGTGGTCGCCGACGACGTAGTGCACGGTTGCGCCGAGCTCGTCCAGCTCGTCGCGGAACACAGCCTCGCCTTCGGTGACGACGCGGTGGATCACGACGACGTCACCGTCCATCGTCTCGACGAGAGCGCGGACGGGCGTGATCCCGATCCCGCCGGCGACGAGCAGCACCTTCTCGCGTGACCGCGCCTCCTCGGTGAACGTGCCGAGTGGCCCTTCGGCCACGACGCGCGTGCCGGGGAGAACGTCGGCAAGCCGCGCGGTGTGGTCGCCGAGGTTCTTGACCGTGATGCGGAGCGACTTCCCGTCCGGCGCAGCCGAGAGCGAGAACGGGTGCGCCGACCAGATGCGGCGGCGATCGAGGAAGCGCCAGAGGAAGAACTGCCCGGACTGCGCAACGAGCCGGTCGAGCGAGCGCCCGACGATGTGGATCGAGACGATCCCGAACGTCTCCTCGACCACGCGGTCGACGCGGAGCCGGTAGCGGAATGCCTGCACGAGCGGCAGCACGACGCGGAACCCGACGATGATCGCAAGGGTCGCGGCGAAGAGGGCGCGCCACCAGTCGGCCGCCACCGTGTCGAGGACGAGCTCGTTGCCGGTCGGGATCTCGTGAAACCACGCAAGCGCGATGCCGGCGTAGGCGAGCAGATGCACCGCGTACCACCACTCGTACGGAAGCCGGCGGCGCGCGATCGCGTAGGAGGTGGCGACGACCGCGATCAGGAAGGCGGTGCCGACGGTCGCCGTGATCATCCCCGGGTAGATACCGCCGCCGAGCATCGTCGACAGCTCGCCGCCGATCGAGAGCTTGTCGAGCAGTGCGTAGCCCCAGACGATGAAGACGACGTGCACGACGACGAGGTCGATGCACGCGTGTCCGTTCCACCGATGCCAGTGGGTCAGCCGGTCGAAGCCGATTGCGCGCTCGAGCGCCGGAATGCGCGAGAGCAGGACCACCTGGACGAGCGCGAGGTAGGCGCTGAGGAGGCCGGCCAGCCGGCCGATGCTCGTGAACGCATCGCCGGTCGTATGGACGCCTTGCACGTTTCCGCCGTGCCACCACAACCAGACGATCGCGACCGCATTCCCGACGAGAACGCCGCCGACGAGGCCGGCGGCGGCCCGCCGGCGCAGCCGGCCGCGTCCTCGCGAGAGCATGCGCACGCGGGGCCTGGCGATCGTGAGTCCTGACATCTTCGATCACCGTAGGAGACGTTCCTGGGGATCGACTGAGAGGCGATGCGGTTCTTAGCCGACGCTTAGCCGCCTCCCCTGGCATCGTGTCGGTGGTTTCGATGCGGCTCCTCGTCCAGACCCTGGCGGGACTGCTCGCACTCGCCGCGGCAGGCCCCACTCCCTCCTCGCAGCCGACGATCGCCGGCACCCTTCAGGTGGGCGCGAAGCTGACGGCGTCGCCCGGGCGTTGGTCGGGCGAGAAGACCGTCTCCTACACGTACCAGTGGTACCGCTGCGACCCGCTCGGTGCGCACTGCAGCTCGATCCACGGCGCGACTCGCGGCACCTACCGCATCGTCCCGAAGGACGCCGGCCAGACGCTCGGGCTCACCGTGCGCGGCGCGGACACGACGGGCGTGACCTCGGCCTATGCCGCGCTCGCGGGAATCGTGTCGCCCATCGACGCGACCGTCGCGCCGACGAAGCAACCGACACTGAGCGGGGCGGCGATCGTTGGCGGCACGCTCACGGTCGGCTCGCCGTCGTGGACGGTTGCCCCGGCGACACCGAGTTACGCGTGGCTGCGCTGCAACGCCAACGGTCGCATCTGCGCGCCGATCGACGGTGCGACGACCACGTCGTACACGCTCGTCGCCGACGACGTGGGGCACGTCGTCCTCGGGGAGGTGACCGCCTCGAGACGCACGGCTCTCAGTCTTTCGGCGGGCGTGGTGCGGGCGAAGCCCGGCCCGCTCGCTACGTCACTTCCGGCGGTCACCGGCACGCTCCGCCAGGGCGCGAAGCTCACGGCGAGCGCCGGGACCTGGTCGGGGAGCGGCACGATCACCTACGCCTACCAGTGGTCGCGCTGTGACGCGTCGGGGGCTCACTGCAGCGCGATTCGCGGGGCGACGAGGGGCACCTACACCGAGGTGGCGGCCGACGTCGGGCACACGATCGGGCTTGCCGTGCGGGCGACCGACCCGACCGGCGCGAGCACGGCGTACGCACCGCTCGCGGGCACGATCGCGCCGGTCGACGGCAGCCTTGCTGCCACGGCCCAGCCGACGCTCACGGGCACCGCCGCCGTCGGACAGACACTCACGATCTCGCCGGGCGGCTGGACGGCGGCGCCCGGCCCGCTCGCCTACGCGTGGCTTCGCTGCAACGTGAACGGCCGGCTCTGCACGGCGATCGCCGGCGCGGTCGCGAGCACGTACACGCTCGTCGCCGACGACGCCGGCCACACGGTCGTCGCGACGGTGACCGCCACCGCCGGCACGAGCTCCGTGGCCGTGCTGGCAGTGGCGAGCGCCGTCGTCGCGTCGTAGTCCGGCCCCTCCCGTCCTACGAGCGGGTCCCCAGGGTCACGGGGACTGTCTTCGTCGTGCCGTCGCGCTTGATCGTCAGCGTCACCTTGTCTCCGGGCTGCTTCGCCGCGATGATCGCGCGCAGCTGAGCCGAGCTCGTGACGGACATCCCGTCGACGGACGTGATCAGATCGCCCACCTCGAGCCCGGCGTCCTTGGCGGCCGTGCCCTTGCTGACCGTCTGGACCCTGGCGCCGCCGACCGCGTTCGTCGGGATGATCCCGAGCAGCGCGTGCTCGGCCTTCCCGCTTGCGATCAGCTGGTCGGCGATTGTCCGCACGGTGTTCGAGGGGATGGCGAAGCCGACACCCTCGTTGCCGCCCGAGTCGCTCTGGATCTGGGCAGTGACGCCGATCACCCGACCGTTCAGGTTGAGCAGCGGGCCGCCGGAGTTGCCGTGGTTGATCGCGGCATCGGTCTGGATCGCGCCTTCGATCGGCGTCTCGTTGGGCGAGGCGATCTCGCGGTCGACGGCGCTGACGATGCCGCTCGTGACCGTCCCGTCGAGGCCGAACGGGTTCCCGATCGCTATCACCGGGTCACCGATCTGCGCATCGGACGAGTCGCCCACGTTGAGCGCGACGAGCTTCGACGCGGGGGCATCGACGTGCACGACGGCGAGGTCGGTTGCGATGTCGGTGCCGACGATCGTGCCCTTGTAGGTCGAGCCGTCCGAGAACTTCACGGTTACGGAGGTCGCGCCGTCGACGACGTGCTCGTTCGTGACGATGTCGCCCTTCGTGTCGTAGACCCAGCCCGTCCCCTCGGCCGACGAGCTGCCGCTGCTGCCGAGCGGGCTCTGGGAGCCGGAGCCCGAGGTCGTGACGTCGATCTCGACGACACTCGGGAGCGACGTCCGGGCGATCTCGCCGATCGTGAGGGCCGAGCTCGAGACGTTCGAGACGGTCGGCGCGGTCGTCGTCGTGGCGGCCGAGGCCGCCGTCGTCGTCGTGCCCGAAGAATGCTCGGCGAGCGCGACCGCGCCGGCGCCGGCACCACCTCCCACGAGTGCCGCAGCGACGACCGCGACGGCGAGCTTGTTCCTGTTCCTGGCCATAGGGGTTCCCTGTTCCTTGTCTTGGTCGAACGTATCCACGTGGCCAGAATTCCCGCGACCTCTATGCGCCGCCTACGCCGCGCCTAAGAAGCTCCTGTGAAGTAAGAGTTCCGGGAACGTGCCGGCGCTGCCTCCCGCACTCCACCATCGCAACTTCCTGCTCCTGTGGCTCGGCGTGCTCGGCTCGGGATTCGCCGCCAACATGGTTGCGGTCGCCGTGGGCTGGCAGGTGTATGCGATCCACGGCAGCGCGTTCGACCTCGGGCTGATCGGCCTCGCCGAGTTCCTGCCGTTGCTGCTGCTCGCGCTCCCGGCCGGCCAGCTCGCCGACCGCCTGCCCCGCCGGCCCGTGGTCGTGGTGTGGGTCGCGGCGCAGGCGGCGGTCACGACGCTGCTCCTCGTCGTCACGTTGCACGGCGCCCGCTCGCTGTGGGCCTTCCTCGGGCTCGCCTTCCTGACCGGTGCGTCGAACTCGTTCGGCAATCCGGCGGCGCGCGCCCTGCTGCCGGAGCTCGTGCCGACCGAGCTGCTCGAGAGCGCGCTCGCGGTCCGGTCGATCGCCTTCCAGGTCGCGACGATCGCCGGCCCGGCGATCGGCGGGTTGCTCTTCGCGGCGCATGCCGCATCGGTGTACGGAGTCGCGATCGGCCTGTACCTCGCCGCCGGCGTCTGCGCGCTGATGCTCCCGCGCGGGCAGCGCGCGAGCATGAGCGCCGAGCGAGGTCTCGAGAGCCTCCTCGGCGGCATCCGCTTCATCCGGGCGACCCCGGTCCTGCTCGGCGCGATCTCGCTCGACCTGTTCGCGGTGCTGCTCGGCGGCGCCGTCGCGCTGCTCCCCTTGTACGCGAAGTCGATTCTCCACACCGGCCCCGTCGGGCTCGGGCTGCTGCGCAGCATGCCCGCCCTCGGCGCGCTCGTCGGCGCCGTCATCCTGACCCGCAGGCCGCTCGGCGGCCGCGCCGGCCTGAAGCTCCTCTGGGTGGTCGGCATCTTCGGCATCTGCATGATCGTCTTCGGGCTGTCACGGTCGATCTGGCTCTCGGCGGCAGCCCTCGCCGTCAGCGGCTTCGTCGATCTCTTCTCGATGAACATCCGGCAGACGATCGTCGCGCTCGCGACGCCGAATGCCCTGCGCGGCCGGGTCAACTCGGTCGAGGGCGTCTTCATCAGCGCGTCGAACGAGCTCGGCGCCTTCGAGTCGGGCGCCGCCGCCGCGCTGCTCGGGGCGACGCCCGCCGTGGTGGCGGGCGGGATCGCGACGATCGTCCTCGCCCTGGTCTGGCCCCGCGTCTTCCCGGCACTTGCCCGGGTCGACCGGCTCGAGGAGCTGTCGGCGGATGCGCGGGCATCCCCCGTTCGCGCCACTGCATAATTTGCAGCTATCTGTATAGTTCGCTGCCCATGGCGACCGCGGCGATCCTCGGCACCGCCGGCTACACCGGCCAGGAGACACTCGACCGGGTGCTTGCGCATCCGGCGCTCGAGCTGCTCGCGCTCGGCTCCGACTCGCTCGCAGGCGAGCCCGCCTCCGCGCTCGATCACCGGCTGAACGGGTCACTCGCGCCGTTCGTCACGAACGCCGAGGCTGCCGCGAGCGGCGCCGACGTCCTCTTCCTCTGCCTCGAGAACGCCCAGGCGGCCGCATTCCAGCCCCCCGCCGGCGCGGTCGTCGTCGACCTGTCGGGTGTGCACCGGCTCGCCGATCCCGACCTCGCGTTGGCCTGGTACGGGGTGACGCCGGGCGCCTGGAGCTACGGGCTGCCCGAGCTCTACCCGACAGAGGGGCGCCTGATCGCGAACCCCGGGTGCTACGCGACGGCGGCCCTGCTCGCGCTCGGCCCGCTCCGCGGCCGGTTCGAGACGGCGTTCGTCGACGGCAAGTCGGGCATCTCGGGCGCGGGCCGGTCGCTCAGGCCCTCGTCACACGCCGGCTCGGTGCTCGAGAACGTGTCGCCGTACGCCGTCGGCTCCCATCGCCACGGCCCCGAGATCGCACAGCAACTGGGGGCGGCCGTCGCGTTCGCCCCGCATCTGCTGCCGGTGCGGCGCGGCCTGATCGCCACCTGCTTCGTGCAGACCGATGCCGACGTGCGGGGGCTGCTCGAGGAGGCCTACGCCGGCAGCCGCGTCGTGCGCGTCCTGCCGGAGGGCGTGGCGCCCGAGCTCGCGCGCGTGCAGGGCACGGATGCGGCCGAGGTCGGCGTCTTCACCGACCGCGCGACCGGGACGGCAATCGTGATCTGCGCTCTCGACAACCTGGGCAAGGGCGCCGCCGGCCAGGCGGTGCAGAACGCGAACCTCGCGCTCGGGCTCGACGAGACGGCCGGCCTACGACTCCATGGAGTGCTGGTTTGAGCGTTACCGCGCCGAAGGGGTTCGAGGCCTCCGGTGTCGCCGCCGGGATCCGCTACTCACGGCCCGACGTGGCCGTCGTCCATTCGACGGCCCCAGCCGTCGGCGGCGCGATGTTCACGCGCAACAAGGTCCAGGCCGCATGCCTGCAGGTGAACCGGGCACATCTCGCCGCCGCCGACCCGCAGGCGGTCGTGATCAACTCCGGCGTCGCGAACGCCGCGACCGGCGAGCAGGGTCACGCGAACGCCGTCGCGACGGCCGCACACGCGGCCGCCGCACTCGGGCTCACCGCCGAGCAGGTGCTCGTGCTCTCGACCGGCGTGATCGGGGTGCAGCTCCCACTCGACCGGCTGGTCGCCGGCGTCGACGCGGCTGTCGACGCACTCTCTGACGACGGCGGCGCCGACGCGGCCGCCGCGATCATGACCACCGACACGAAGCCGAAGGAAGTCGCCGTCGCGGGCGACCGCTTCACGGTCGGTGGGATGGCGAAGGGCAGCGGGATGATCCATCCCGATCTGGCGACGATGCTCGCCGTCCTCACGACCGACTACCCGCTGACCGCCGACGAGGCGACGACGCTCCTGCGGCCGACGGTCGACACGACGTTCAACGCGATCAGCGTCGACGGCGACTGCTCGACGAACGACATGGTGCTGCTGCTCGCGAACGGGGCGAGCGGGATCGAGCGCACCGCCACGACGGATGCGGCGTTCGTCACTGCGCTGCACGACGCCTGCGCCGACCTGTCGCGCCAGATCGTCGCCGACGGCGAGGGCGTGACGGTCCTCGCCGAGATCACCGTCGACGGCGCCGCCGACGGTGCGCAGGCGAAGGCGATCGCGCGGCGCATCGCCACCTCGCCGCTCGTGAAGACCGCGCTCTTCGGCCACGATGCGAACTGGGGCCGCGTGCTGATGGCCGCCGGGAGCGCGCCGTACAACGGCGGCTACGCCGAGATCGACGAAGGGCGGGCGACGCTCGCCTACAACGGCACCGTCGTCTACGAGCGCGGCACGCCCACCGGCGTGGAGCCCGACGTGTCGGGGCCGAGCTGCACGATCGCGCTCGAGCTCGGCCTCGGTGCCGGCAGCGCGAGCTACCTGACGAGCGACCTGTCGCTCGACTACGTGCGCATCAACGGGGACTACCGCTCGTGACACGCCTCGTCGTGAAGGTGGGCGGCGCGGTCGCCGCCGAGTCGGCCGGCCGGATCCTCGGCCTGCGCGAGGAGGGGCACGAAGTCGTCGTCGTGCACGGCGCCGGGCCGCAGATCACCGACGAGATGAAGCGCCGCGGCATCCGGGTCGAGTTCGTGAACGGGCGGCGGCGCACGTCGCGCGCGGCCCTCGAGGTCGTCCGCGAATCGCTCGTCGCAGTGAACGCCGAGCTCTGCGCCGCCCTCGGCGAGGTGGCCGTGCCGGTGATCGGCGACGAGGCCGGCCTCTATGCGGTGCCGGTGCCGCCGCTCGGCTGGGTCGGCGACCCGCTCCCCTGCCGGCCGGCGCCGATCCTCAGGGCGCTTGCCGCCGGCCTCGTGCCGGTGGTCGCACCCGTCGCCGTCGGCCCGCTGAACGTGAACGCCGACGACGCGTCGGCGGCGCTCGCGCTCGGGCTCGGCGCGGGCCGGCTGATGTTCCTCACCGACGTGCCGGGCCTCTACCTCGACGACGTCGTGGTCGACGCGATCCGCGCGATCGACGCGCACAGGATGCTCGACGAGGGTGTCTTCGAGGGCGGGATCGTGCCGAAGCTGCGCGCAGCCGCAATCGCAGCTGCGAGCGGCATCACCGCGCACATCGGCGCCACCTCGGTGGTGGCATGACGACCGCGCTCGACCAGCGACTGCTTCCGACCTACGCACGGCTCGACGTCACGTTCGTCGACGGCGACGGCGCCTGGCTCACCGACGACGCGGGCAACCGCTACCTCGACCTCTTCGCCGGCATCGCGGTGGTCGGCCTCGGCCACCGCCACGCAGCACCTTTGACTGCAGCGCACAGGCAGCTCGACCGGCTCTGGCACGTGTCCAACCTCTACTTCACGGAGCCGATGCAGGAGCTCGCCGAGAAGCTCTCCGCCCGCTTCGGCGGGGCGAGCGCGTTCTTCTGCAACTCCGGCGCCGAGTCGATCGAGGCCGCGCTCAAATGGGCGCGGAAGGCGACCGGCCGTACCCAGGTCGTCGCGCTCGACGGGTCGTTCCACGGCCGCACCTTCGGCGCCCTCTCGGTGACGGGGCAGCCGGCGAAGCGCGCCGCGTTCGAGCCGCTCGTGCCCGGAGCCGTCTTCGCGACACCGGGCACGCTCGCCGACCACGTCGGGCCCGAGACGGCGGCGATCCTGCTCGAGCCCGTCCAGGGCGAGGGCGGCGTGCACCCGCTCGCACCGGAGGCGCTCGCGCAAGCGCGCGCGCTCGCCGACGAGCACGGCGCGCTGCTCGTGCTCGACGAGGTGCAGACCGGCGTCGGCCGGACCGGCTCGTTCTTCGCGTGGGAGCAGCTCGGCGTCAAGCCGGATGCAGTCACGCTCGCCAAGGGTCTCGCAAACGGCCTGCCGATCGGCGTCCTGCTCGTCTCCGACGACGCGCCGGTCGCGTTCGAGCCCGGCGACCACGCCTCCACCTTCGGTGGCAACCCCGTCTCGGCCGCCGCCGCCTGCGCCGTCCTCGACACGATCGACGCCGCGCTCCTTGCCCACGTGCGCGCGCTCTCCACACAGCTCAGCGAGGGCCTGGCGCAGTTCGGAGAGGTGCGCGGGCTCGGCCTCCTGCTCGCCTGCGAGCTCGATCGCCCCGCCGGGCCGGTGGTCGAGCAGGCGCTTGCCCACGGGCTCGTGATCGGCAGCGCCGGCCCGACCACGCTGCGGCTCACGCCCCCGCTCACGCTCACCGCCGACGAGGCCGCGCTCGGGCTCGAGCGACTGGCGGAGGTGCTCGCTTGACAACGAAGTTCGAGCGGCAGGGGATGATCCTGCGCCTCGTCCAGCAGGTGCCGCTCTCGACCCAGGCGGAGGTCGCCGAGGCGCTCCGCGACCAGGGCGTCGACGCGGTGCAGGCGACCGTGTCGCGCGACCTGACACAGCTCGGGCTCGTCAAGGTGCGCAACACCGACGGCCGCCTCGTCTACGCGCTGCCGGGCTCGGCCGACCTGCGCCGGCTCGACGAGCTGTCCGGCGCGCTCCGGCGCTGGGCGGGCGGGTTCACGCCCGCGGGGAACCTGTGCGTGATCCAGACGCCCCGCGGCTTCGCCGCAGCGCTCGCCGACGTGATCGACGCCGCGGACCTGCCGGAGGTCGCGGGCACGATCGCCGGCGACAACACGGTCTTCGTCGCGGCACGCGACGGCACGAACGGCGCCGAGCTCGCCGACGAGCTGCGGGGGCGGCTCGAATGAGCCGTAGGCTCGACGGAGGCTCACAGATAGCGGAGGCGGCGGCTTCGCCGACGCCGGAGCGGATGCGGAGCGTGGAGGAGCGCACGACAGGCGCGATCCTCGCGTCGCTGCCGGTAGGCGAGCGCGTCGGCATCGCCTTCTCCGGCGGCCTCGACACGAGCTGTGCGCTCGCGTGGATGCGCGAGCACGGCGCGATCCCGTACGCGTTCACCGCCGACCTCGGGCAGGAGGACGAGGACGTGCCGTCGGTGCCGGCGAAGGCGCGCACCTACGGCGCCGAGGACGCGCTGCTCGTCGACTGCAAGGACCAGCTCGCGCGCGAAGGGCTCGCGGCGCTGCAGTGCGGGGCGTTCCACATCCAGACGGCGGGCCGCCGCTACTTCAACACCACCCCGCTCGGCCGCGCCGTCACCGGGACGATGCTCGTCAAGGCGATGGCGGCGCTCGGCGTCGACATCTGGGGCGACGGGTCGACGTACAAGGGCAACGACATCGAGCGGTTCTTCCGCTACGGGTTGCTGGTCAACGAGAACCTCCGCATCTACAAGCCGTGGCTCGACGAGACGTTCGTGTCCGAGCTGGGTGGCCGCAAGGAGATGAGCGAATGGCTCGGCGCACGCGACCTGCCGCAGCCGCACGGCTGGTCGGTCGAGAAGGCGTACTCGACCGATGCGAACATGCTCGGCGCGACGCACGAGGCGAAGGATCTCGAGCTGCTCGAGACGTCGATGAAGATCGTCGAGCCGATCATGGGCGTCGCGCCGTGGGACCCCGACGTCGAGATCGAGCCAGAGGTCGTGACGATCGCCTACGAGGCCGGACTCCCGGTCGCGATCGACGGCGTCGAGCTCACCGACGCCGTCGAGGTGATCCGGACGGCGAACACGATCGGCGGGCGGCACGGCCTCGGCATGTCCGACCAGATCGAGAACCGCGTGATCGAGGCGAAGAGCCGCGGCGTCTACGAGGCGCCGGGCATGGCGCTGCTGCACATCGGCTACGAGCGCCTGCTCTCCGCGATTCACAACGAGGCGACGCTCGAGCGCTACGCCGACGAGGGCCGGCGGCTCGGGCGCCTTCTCTACGAAGGCCGCTGGTTCGACCTGCAGGCGCTGATGCTGCGCGACGCGCTGCAGCGCTGGGTCGCGGCGCCGGTCGCCGGCGAGGTCGAGATCGAGCTGCGGCGTGGCGACGACTACACGATCATCGACACGCGGGGCGAAGGCCTCTCGTACGGCCCGGAGCGGCTGTCGATGGAGCGCAGCGAGACCGCGTTCGGCGCCGCCGACCGGATCGGGCAGCTGCAGGTGAAGATCAACGACATCACCGACGCGCGCGCGATGCTCGAGAAGCTCGGGTGGTCGATCTGAGCCCGCTCTGGTCGGGCCGGGTCGGCGAGAGCTCGCTCGCGCCCGAGGTGTGGGCGTTCGTGAAGGCCGAGGACGCCGAGCTCCTGCCCTACGACGTGGAAGGGACCCGCCTTCACGCCGCGCGACTGCATGCGGCCGGGCTGCTGAGCGACGACGAGCTCGTAGACGTGACCGAGCGACTGGCCGAGATCGAGCCGGGCGACCTCGAGGACGCCGACGAGGACGTGCACAGCGCAATCGAGCGCCTGCTCGGCCCGGTCGGCCGCAAGATCCATGCCGGCCGCTCGCGCAACGACCAGGTCGTCACCGCACACCGCCTCTACGTCCAGGACGCGTGTCGCGAGGCGGTCGATGGGCTCACCGTGCTCGCCCGCGTCGTGCTCGCGCGGGCGGAGGCCGAGATCGAGACGCGCATGCCGGCGTACACGCACCTGCAGCGCGCGATCCCGGTGACGCTCGGGCACCACCTGCTCGCCTGGGTCGAGATGCTCGAGCGCGACCGCGCGCGCTTCGGGTTCGCCCGCGGCCAGGCGGAGCCGTCGCCGCTCGGCGCGGGCGCCGTTGCCGGCTCGACGCTGCAGCTCCCACCGCCCGAGAACGCGATGCGCAACTCGATCGACGCCGTGGCCGACCGCGACTTCGTTCTCGACTACCTCTATGCGTGCACCGCGCTCTTCGTGCACCTGTCGCGGATCGCCGAGGAGCTTTGCCTCTGGGCGACGAGCGAGTTCGGGTTCGTGCAACTCCCCGAGAACGCGGCGACCGGCTCGTCGATGATGCCGCAGAAGCTGAATCCCGACGTCGCGGAGCTCGTCCGCGGCAAGGCGGGCACCGCGATCGGACGCCTGACCGGCCTGCTCGCGACGGTGAAGGGCCTGCCGCTCGCCTACAACACCGATCTCGCCGAGGACAAGCAGGCGACCTTCCGCGCCCGCCGCGACACGCGGCTCGCCCTGGCCGCACTCGCGACGCTCGTCGATGGCCTCGTGCTCGACGGCGACCGGCTCGCGTCCGCCGCCGCCGACCCACTGCTCCTCGCGACCGACGCCGCCGAGGCGCTCGTCGCCGAGGGCATGCCGTTCCGCGACGCGCACGAGCAGGTGGCGGCACAGGTTCGCGCCGGGACGTTCGAGGCGCCGGCGCCCGGAGACCGTCTTGGCGACGTCGCCGCCGCCGTGCGCGCGGCGAAGGAGCGCTGGTCGTGAGCCCCTCTCTTGCCCAGTCCCTCGTCGGCCGCGACTACCTCCGCTGCAGCGACCTGACCGCCGCGGAGGCCGAAGCCGTGCTCGACCGCGCGGTCGAGCTGCGGGCGGAGCCGAAGCAGCCGCTGCTCGCCGGCGCGACGCTCGGTCTCTACTTCTCGAAGCACTCGACGCGGACGCGCATCTCGTTCACCGCCGGCATGACGCAGCTCGGCGGCACCGCGATGGCGCTCGCACCGGAGGAGCTACAGCTCTCGCGCGGAGAGTCGCTACCCGACACCGCGCGTGCGCTGTCGCGATACATCGACGCGCTCGCCGTCCGGACGTTCGAGCACTCGGAGCTCGAGGAGTGGGCCGAGTGGGCGACGATCCCGGTAATCAACGCGCTGACCGCGGACGAGCATCCATGCCAGGCGCTCGCGGATGCGCTGACGATCCGCGACCGGCTCGGCTCGCTCCAGGGGGTGCGCGTCGCGTGGGTGGGCGACGGCTCGAACGTCCTCACCTCGCTCGCCGAGCTGGGCCGGCTCCTCGGGTACGAGGTCGTCGCCGCCTCCCCGCCGGGCTACGAGTCCCCGGGCCTCGCAGACGTGACGCTCCGCGATCCGCGCGAGGCGGTGCGGGGCGCCGACGTCGTGGTCACGGACACGTGGATCAGCATGGGCCAGGAGCGCGAGCGCCTGCAGCGGCTGCTCGACCTCGGCCCTTATCGCCTCGATGCCGACCTGCTCGCGCTCGCGGCACCCGACGCATTCGTCATGCACTGCCTGCCGGCGCACCCCGGCGAGGAGATCACCCAGGACGTCCTCTACGGGGACCGGTCGGCGATCTGGGACGAGGCCGAGAACCGCCTGCACGTGCAGAAGGCGCTCCTCTGCCTCCTGCTGGGCGCGTAGTACCTCAGCGCGCCGCCCGCCGGCTGCGGTAGGCACGCACCTTCCGCCGGTTGCCGCAGAGCTGCATCGAGCACCACGTCGCCGAGCGGTTCGGCGAGTAGTCGTAGAAGGCCCAGTGGCAGTTGCGGCACGCCTTCAGCCGCACGAACGTGCCGTCGAGCATCGAGGTCAGCGCCGTCGCGACGACCTCGTCGAGCGCATCGCCGCCGGCGCGCAGGACGGGCCGCCCCGGCACGTCGAGGCCGACGCCGAGCCGTGACGCGGCAGCGTCGACGACGGCGACCGCCGCGGGGGAGGCAGGGAAGCCGTTGTTCGCGAGCACGAGCTCGCGCAGCGCCCCTCGGAGCTCCCGCGCGGTTGCCGCACGCCCAACGTCGTTCTCGGCGAGCCACGTCCCGAGCCAGTCGTCGCCGTTCTCGTGGTTCTCCGTGTTGAGGAAGAGCTGCACCCGGCGCAAGGGCTCCGGGGCGGCTTTCGGCAAGTCGTAGCGTGGGCTCATCGACACCGGTAGTCTACTTGCACTGGTGTCGCGCTCACTTCGCCGCCTCGCCTACCCCCTGCGGCTCGCCGCGCTCCGCCTCGCGGCCGGCGGGCCACGGCTCGCTCTCGTCGGCGTGGGGATCGTCGCCGGCGCGGCCGTGATCGCGGCAGTGCTCGCCGGCCGGCTCGTCATGCAGGACCGGGCGCTCGAGCAGGCCACCGGCCGGCTCGACCCGGGCGACCGCGAGGTCGCCGTCACCTGGGGCGGCGCGACCGACGCCTTCCCACGCCTGAACCGCTACATCGTGCCGCGGATGACGACGCTGACCGGGCAGGCCCCGGCCGCGGCGATGCTCTTCCGCGAGGCGTCGATCCAGGGCCGCCTCGTCAACGTGCGAGCGGCCGACGACCTCGACCGCTGGGTGCGGCTTGTCTCCGGCCGCCTGCCGACGGTCTGCCGCCCGAGCCACTGCGAGGTGCTGCGCCTGCAGGGGAAGGGGCCTATCCCCTCGACGCCCTACCTCAACCTGATCGAGGTGGGCCGCGCCGTCCTGAAGCCCGGCACGCCGTTTGCCCCGTTCGTGCTGCCCGCACCGCACACGGAGCAGGTCGCGCACGCCGTCCGCTACCACACGCCGCAGCCGTCTCCGATCGTGATCGCGAACGGCGTCGCCGGGCTCTCGCGCACGAACGAGCTGCAGACCTTCTACCGCGCGTACGGCTGGTTCGTGCCGATCGGCCCGGGCGACGTCCACCCCTGGGCGATCGATGCGTTCGCCGCGAAGGTGCAGCGCCTGACCGCCGAGGCGGAGGCGGGCACCGATGCCTTCGACGTGACGACACCCACCGACGCGCTCGCGCAGGCGGCCGCGTCGTCGCACGCGGCCTCTCGGCGGCTGCTGCTGCTCGGCGGCGAGAGCGGCGTGCTCCTGCTCGCCTTCACCGTGCTGACGGCGGCGGCGCTCCGGCGCGACGTCGGCGATGCCCGCCGGCGCCTGCGCTGGCACGGCGCACGCGGCTTCCAGGTCGAGCTGCACACGCTCACGGAGGCGCTGGCGCTCGGGCTACTGGGGACGCTCGCCGGCTTCGTCGTCGGCGGCGTCGCGGCGGCGCTCGTCGCTTCGCATGCCGGCTCGCCGGCGTGGGCGGTCGTCTCCCATGCCCTGCTCTCGGGAACCGGCATCGCGACGGCGGCTCTCGTCGCCGCCGCTGCGGGCCTGCTCCTCTACGCCGCCGTGCGCGCACCGGTGGTCCATCTGGGGCGTCTGACCTTCACGCCGCTCGACGCCGCGGCTCTCGGTGCGGTGGCGATCGTGCTCGTCGGGTGGGCGCGCGGCTCCGTCGACGCACCCGCGCTCGCCTCCTCGCGCGGCACGAGCGCGTTCCTGCTGCTCGTGCCCGGCCTCGTCGTCTTCGCCGCGATGGTGCTGTCGGCCCGGCTGCTGCTCCCGACCCTGAAGGGGCTCGGCAAGTTGGCGCGCCGCGGGCCGATCGCCCTGCGCCTCGCCGTCACCTCCCTCGCCCGCAACCCGGGAAGCGCGGCCGTCGCCTCCACCTTCCTCGTCGCGAGCCTCGGGGTCGCGCTCTTCACGGTCACCTACCGCTCGACGCTCCTGCACGGCCAGACCGACGAAGCCCGCTACGCGGTCCCGGCCGACTACGTCCTCGACGAGGACCTGACCCAGCTCGTGCCGGTGCTGCACGGCGCCGGCCGCCTGCCGGCGCGCCCGACGCAGGTGATCCGCCTGTCGGGAAGCGTGCCCGCGGGCGCGACGTTCGGCTTTCTGGCGCTCCCGGCTGCGGCGCTTCCGCAGGTGCAGGGATGGCGGTCGGACTTCTCGTCGCGGCCGCGCACGGAGCTTGCCCGGCTTCTCGCACCGAAACCTGCCGCCCTGCGCACGCTTCGTCTCCCTGCCGGCCGCACGTTCACGCTGACGGCAAGCAACTCGGGCGACGACATCGCTGTCCGCGCGTTCTTCCGCTCGTCGCTCGGCGACGTGCAGGCTGTGCCGCTCGGCCGGACCGAGGGCGCTCGTCCGGTGCTGCTCCACGGGCGGATCCCGTTCGTGCACGCGACGCTCGAGCGCCTCGTCCTGGACTACCTGAACAACGGCCGGATCACCGCGAACGCAGGTACCGGCATCCAGCCGAGCGCCCGCGGGATCGTGCGCCTCGGGACGCCGAGGGTCGACGGCACGCCGGTCACGGGCGCGTTCGCGGGCTGGATCGGCACGGGCGGCGTCTCCGGCCGCCCCGCGATGCTCGGCTACCTGCTGACGCCCGACCGTACCGGCGTCTACCGGCCGCGCCAGCCGACGGACGGCGTGCCGCTGCCCGTGCTCGTCACGCCCGGAGTCGCCGCAGCCGCCGGGCCGCGCGGGATCGTGCCGCTCGTCGTCGAGGGCCAGCCCATCGCAGGGCGGATCGTCGGCACGATCGCGCGCTTCCCGTCGATCGTCGGCGACGCGGTCGTCGCCGACCTGACCCAGGCCTCGACGCGCCTGGAGACGGGCTCGCCCGGCCTCGGCGTCACCGACGAGCTGTGGCTCGACTCGCGGACACGGCCGAGCGCCCCGGCGTTGACCGTCACGTCGCAGGCGGCGACGCTCCACGACCTGCGCAGCGACCCTCTCGCGCGCGGGGCGCTCCTGACGCTCGCCGCCGCCGCGGCCGTCGCGCTGCTGCTCGCGCTCGTCGGCCTGCTGCTCGCGGTGGTCGGCGACGTCCGCGACGAGCGCGGCGAGCTCTTCGACCTGGAGGCGCAGGGGGCCTCGCCGGCGACGATCCGCGCCCACCTGCGGCTGCGGGCGCTCCTCGTCGCCGCCTTCGGCGTCGTCGGCGGGGTGCTGCTCGGTGCACTGCTCTCGACACTCGTGCTCGCGCTCGTCTCGGTGACCGCGAGCGCCGCCGAGCCCGAGCCGCCGCTGCGGCTCTCGCTCGACCTGCCGCTGATCGCCGCCGCGGCCGCCCTCTACGTCCTCGCGGCCTTCCTGCTTGTCGGGGTCGCCACTGCGCAACGCGGACGTGTCCCCGCCCGCGCAGCCGAGGCGGCCGTATGACGCTTGCGATCGAGCTGCGCGACGTCTTCCGCGTCCACTCGACGCCCGAGGGAGACGCGGCGGCGTTGCAGGGCCTGACGCTGCGCGTCGAGGACGGCGAGGTGGTGACGGTGCTCGGGCCCAGCGGCTCCGGGAAGTCGACGCTTCTCCGGCTGCTCGCCGGCCTCGAGCGCCCGTCGGCGGGCGTCGTACGCGTGCACGGCGAGGACGTCGGCAAGCTTCCCCCGCGGCGGCTCTCCCGGTACCGCGCGACGATGCTCGGCTACGCCGACCAGCACTATGCGCGCTCGCTCGCGCCCGAGTTGCGCGTCCGCGAGCTCGTCGGCATGCAGCTCGGCCTGCGCGGTGCGACTCCTTCCGAGCGCGGGCGGCGCGCCGACGAGCTGCTCGAGCGCGTGGGGCTCGCCGGGCTCGGCGAGCGCCGGCCGACGGAGCTCTCGGGCGGCGAGCAGCAGCGCGTCGCGCTGTGCGCCGCGCTCGCCCACCGCCCCCGCGTGCTTCTTGCCGACGAGCCGACCGGTGAGCTCGACGCGGCCACCGCCCTCGAGGTCTACGACCTCCTGGCCGGGCTCGTGCGCGAGCAGGGCTGCACAACGGTGCTCGTGAGCCACGATCCGACCTCGACTCGGATCGCCGACCGCATCGTCCGTATCCGCGACGGCCGGGTGTCGGAAGAGTGGACGCAGGCAGACGGCGACGGCGAATCGATCGTCGTCGGCCGGGGCGGCTGGCTCCGCCTCCCCGAAGAACTGCTGCTGCGCGCCGGGATCGGCGCGCGCGCGACGGCGCGTATCGACGGCAGCGCGGTCGTCGTCGAGCCGAGCGGCGAGCGCGTCGCCGGTGCGGCGGAGACGGCCGTGCGCCCCGGTGCCGCCTCGGCCTCCCCGGTCGTCGCCTCCGCCCGAGGCGTTGCGCGCTGCTTCGGCACCACCCCCGTCTTCGAGGGCGTCGACGTCGACCTGCACGGCGGGCGCCTGTACGCGCTCACCGGCCCGTCCGGCTCCGGAAAGACGACGCTGCTCCACCTGCTCGCCGGGCTCGAGCTGCCCGACGACGGAGAGATCACGGTCGCCGGCAGCCCGCTCTCGGCCCTCGACCGGGAGGCCCGCGCGGAGCTGCGGCGGCGCTCGATCGCCTACGTCGGCCAGCAGGCGGGGCTCGTGCCCCATCTCTCGGCACTCGAGAACGTCGAGCTCGCCCTGTCGCTGCGCGGGCACTCCGGCGCGCTCGGGCGGGCGTTCGCAGCCCTCGACTCCGTCGGCCTCGGCGAGCGAGCGACTCAGCACGTCGCACGCCTCTCGCAGGGCGAACGCGCCCGGGTCGCCGTTGCGCGCGCGCTCGCAGCCGAGCCGCAGCTGCTGCTGGCGGACGAGCCGACCTCCCGCCTCGACGGCGCGAACGCGATCGCCGTCGCGGTGCTGCTCGCCCGGCTCGCGCGGGAGACGGGCGCCGCCGTCGTCTGCGCCACGCACGATCCGCTCGTGATCGAGCAGGCCGACGAGGAGATCCCGCTGACCCGACTCCCTCGTTCGAGGGACGGCGGCGTCCGGGGTTCCACCGATGATTGACATGCGGTGGCATCGGTGGATCTGCGTCAGTCCACGATCTTCTCGCGGCTCCGTGGCCTGCTCGATGTAACACGCCTCGTGCGAGGCGGCGAGGAGCTCCCGGCGCTCCTGCAGGAGATCGCCCGGACGGTGTCCGACTCGCTCGGCTACCGGACGGTCGTCGTGAACCTCTACCGCCGCGAGTGGGACGACCTCGTCGTCAGCACCGTCTACGGGAGCGAGGACGCACGGGACGCCCTGCTCGGGCAGGTGCGAGAGGTCGCCGACTGGGAGCCGCTGCTCGACGAGCGCTTCCTGCAGCGCGGCGTGTACCTCGTGCGCGCCGGCGACTTCGACTGGTCCGAGTACGCAGGCTCCGTCTACACGCCCGATCTGGCGGTCTCCGAGGACCCGACCGCCTGGCATCCCGACGACGCGCTCTTCGCCCCGCTCCGCGCGACCGACGGCTCGTTGCTGGGGATCCTCTCGGTCGACGAGCCTCTCTCGGGCCGTCGCCCCTCCGGTGACGAGATCGACGTGCTCGTCGCGGTCTCCGAGCACGCCGCGCTCGCGGTCCAGTCGGCGCAGGAGGACGCGCGGGCGAAGGCGAACCGTGACGCACTCGAGCAACTGCTGCAGGTGTCGACGCAGCTGAACGAGAGCCTGGACGCCCTGTCGGTGCTCGAGCGCGTGTGCAGCG
Source organism: uncultured Thermoleophilia bacterium (assembly GCA_963794375.1). Taxonomy (GTDB): domain Bacteria; phylum Actinomycetota; class Thermoleophilia; order Gaiellales; family Gaiellaceae; genus PALSA-600. The sequence goes on along the minus strand of CAWCDL010000010.1, from coordinate 1,030,474 downwards.
CGATCTCCGAGGCGCTCGGCTTCCAGAAGGTGGCAGTGCAGCTGCTCTGCGACGACGGCCATCACCGCACTGCAGCGGCGGCGGGGTTCGCCATCGGCGAGAACCTCGGTGCGGCGATGAGGGCCGACGAGCTCGACCGGATCCTTCAGCCGCCGTACGACGTGGCGGGCTGCTTCCTGATCGAGCACGACGAGGCGAGCGCGCTGCTGCCGAACCGGCCGGCCGGCTACCGGTCGAAGAACGACGGCCGCGGGCCACACGCGTGGAGCAACCACTGGCTGTTCGTGCCCCTGCACGACCGCCGCGGCCGCCGGATCGGCTACGTCTGGGCGGACGACCCGATCGACCGTCTGCGCCCCGAGGAGGAGCGGCTGCGCATCCTGCGCGCGTTCGCGAACCAGGCGACGACGGCGCTCGAGCAGGCGGCCCAGTTCGAGGAGATCCAGAAGGCCGGGCGCTATCACCGCGCGCTGATCGAAGCGTTCCCGGACGCGATCATCGACTTCGACCTCGACGGACGGGTCCGCTCGTGGAACGGCGGCGCCACGCGCATCTTCGGCTTCGCCGCCGACGAGGCGATCGGACGCGTCAGCCCGATCGTGCCGGCCGAGGACCGCGAGGCGTTCGCGGAGACCCTGCGGCGCGTCTCCGGCGGCGAGGTGCTGCAAGGCCTCGATCTGCGGCGCCTGCACAAGGACGGCTCGACGATCGACGTGATCGCGTCGGCCGCGCCGGTCCGCAATGCGCAGGGCGAAGCAGAGGGCGTCATCTGCTCGATGACGGACGTCACGTCGCGCAAGCGCTCCGAGCGCGCGCTCGCTGCGAGCGAAGGCCGCAAGGACGCGATCCTGCGCGCCGCGCTCGACCCGGTCGTCGTCGTCGACCACGACGGCCTCGTCACCGAGATGAACCCGGCGGCCGAGGAGACATTCGGCCTGACACGCGTCGACGCTCTCGGCACGGACTTCCTCACGACGATGATCGCCCCGGAGCATCGCGACGCCCTGGCGCCGATGCTCGCGACCGGCACGGGGGCGCTCCTTGGAACGCGGCTCGAGTTGACCGGGCTCCGCTCCGACCACCGCACGTTCTCGGCGGAGATTGCGATCACGCGCGTCGACGTCCCCGGGCCGCTGCTCTTCGCCGTGTCGCTGCGCGACGTCACGAAGCGCCGCGACCAGGAGGGGCGCATGCGCCACGCGGAGGCGAAGTACCGCGCCCTCGTCGAGCAGCTGCCGCTCGTCACCTACAACGGCACCGGCTCCCTGCCGGCGCAGATGACCTACGTCAGCGCGCAGATCGAGGCGCTCCTCGGCTATACGGCAGCCGAATGGCTGGAGCCGGAGCTTCGCGTGCAGGCCCTCCATCCCGACGACCGCGAGAAGGTTCCCGCCGCGGTGCAGCGTGCCTACGAGACGGGTGAGGACCTCCACCTGGAGTACCGGCTGCTCGCCGCGGACGGACGCATGGTGCGCGTGCGCGACGAGGCCGTCTTCGTCCGCGACGACGAGTACCGGCCGATCCTGCTCCAGGGCCATCTGGTCGACGTCACGGGCTCGCAGGCCGACGAGGACGTCGAGCCGGTCACGCTGCGCTCGGCCGGCTGACGCGGTCGCGCCAGGTCGACCAGCCGCCCTCGAACGATCGAACGCCGCCTCCGCCGACCTCGAGCACGCGGTCGGCCATGCGGTCGAGGAAGTAACGGTCGTGGGAGACGAAGACTGCGGTCCCGTCGAAGCGCTCGAGCGCGCCCTCGAGCATCTCCACCGACTCGATGTCGAGGTGGTTCGTCGGCTCGTCGAGCAGGAGGCAGTTGGCGCCGCCCAGCATCAGCAAAAGGAGCTGGAGGCGTGTCCACTCGCCCCCCGAGAGCGACGAGACCGGCCGCCGCACCTGCTCGTAGGCGAAGAGAAACGCCATCAGCCGCGAGACGGCCTCGCCCTCGGCGAGCGGCGCGGCGCGACGAACGATCTGGAGCGGCGTCGCGGACGGATCGTCGGGTCGACGATCCTGCGCAAGCACCCCGAAGCGGATCGAGGGGCCCGCCTTGCGCAGGCCGACGGTCGGCTCGAGCTCGCCCGCGAGCAGGCGGACGAGGACCGACTTGCCGGCGCCGTTCTCGCCGACGACACCGACCCGCTCGCCGCGCAGGATCGTCAGGTCGACACCTTCGAGAATCGATGTTCCGCCGAGCTCGACCCAGGCGTCCTCCAGCTCGACGATGCGCTCGCCGCCCCGGCCGTGCGGGCGCAGCTCGAGCGCGATCTTCCGCCGTTCGAGCACCGGGCGGTCGATCTTGTCCATCTTGTCGATGCGCCGCTGGATGCTCCGCGCCTGCTTGATGTGCCGCTCGTTGACGACGCGGCGTGCCCAGTCCTCGAAGCGCCGGATCGCCTCCTCGAGGCGCGCGATCTCCTTCTGCTGGGTGACGTACTGCTGCTGCTGCCGTTGCAGCTCGAGCTCGCGCGCAATCGTGTACGCGGAGTAGTTGCCCGGCCAGACGCGTATGGCGCCGCCTGCGAGCTCGGCGACGCGGGTGACCGTCTCGTCGAGCAGGTAGCGGTCGTGCGAGATCGCGACGACCGCGCCGTCGAACTCGCGCATCAGGCCCTCCACGAGCTCGCGCGCCTCGACGTCGAGGTGCGCCTCGGGCTCGTCGAGGAGGAGGACGTCGGGATCGCGAAGCAGGCAGGCGGCGAGCGCGACCAGCTTGCGCTGCCCACCCGAGAGAAGCCGGGTCGACTTCGTCAGGTCGTCGTCGGCGAGCCCGAGCCCGGCGAGCGTCGCGCGGGCACGCCCCTCGAAGCTGGGGCCGCCGGCCGCGGTCCAGCGCTCGAGCAGCTCCTCCTGGCGGCGAAGGAGCCGCGTCATTCGCTCCAGGTCGGCGCTCGACTCGCCGAGCGCGGCCTCGACGCCGCCGAGCTCACGCTCGAGCTCGTGCAGGTCGGGACGCGAAGCGTGCAGGGTCTCCTCTGCGGTGCGCTCGTCGCCGTCGAGCTGTTGCGGCAGGAAGGCGAGCACGAGCCCGCGCCGCGACGTGACCGACCCGGCGTCCGGCTGCTCCTCGCCGGCGAGGATTCGCATCAGCGTCGACTTGCCGCCGCCGTTGGGGCCGATCAGGCCGATACGGGCGCCCTCCTCGACGTCGAGGTCGAGCCCGTGCAGGATCTGGCGAGAGCCGAAGCTCTTGCCGATCCCTCGTGCCTGCAGGAGGGTCATCCCGCGACGGCGATCAGGCCGACGGGCTCGCCGAGGCTGTTGTGGAGCGGCGTCTCGCGCAGCTCGTCGACGCCGAGCACGGCGCCGAGCGCAGGCCCGAGCGCGCGGTAGGAGCCGTCGACGCACTTCACTGCGAGACCGCGGCCGTCCTCGTGGGAAGCACAGAGGAGCCCTTCCGCCCCTCCTTTCGCGATCCAGCCGTCCGCGAGCCGCATCAGCTCGGTGTCGACGGCACCGCGCGAGGCGCCGACGAGCTCCGGCCGCGCCCGCATCGCCGCGCGGATCCTCGGCGGCGCAGCAGTGAGCAGCGCCGCCGCCTCGGCGAGCGTCGTCGCGAACGTCGGGACGCCGCAGCCGTCGACGGCCGTCGGCTCGCGGCCGAGCAGGCCGGCGATGCGCCGCTGCAGCGGATGGCCGGGATCGCGGTACGGGTGCAGCGGCCAGCCGTTGGCGCGGCAGGCGGCGAGCATCCCGGCGTGCTTGCCCGAGCAGTTGTGTCCGAGCTTCCCGTCGGGCCGCCCCTCCTGCGTCCCGTTCTCGAGATCGTCGACGGTGGCGCCCGCGCGGGCGAGCACCCGGCGCACGGCGTCGAGCTGAGCGGGCTCGGCGCTGTGAGACGCGCACGCGATCGCGATCTCCTCGTCGGCGAGGTCGTCGTAGCCCTCGACGAACGGGATCGCCTGGATCGGCTTCGCCGCCGAGCGGAGATAGAAGACCAGCCCGGGATCGCCCCAGCACTCGCCGCCGGTCGTCGCGGCGTGGACGAGATGCGTGGCCTCGACCACCTCCCCGCGTGTCACGGTTACCCTGATCGCGTCCACCGACGCTGGAGCCTACGTTGCCGGAGTTCCCCGAGGTCGAAGCCTGGCGCCGTCAGCTCGACCCGCTCGTGCGGCGCTCGCCGATCGAGCAGGCCGGCCCGGCGCACATCGCGACGCTGAAGACGTTCGACCCGCCGCTGAAGGCGCTCGAGGGCGAGGGCCTGCGCGGCGTCGAGCGCCGCGCGAAGCGGTTCCTGCTTCCGACCGACGACGACGAGCTCGTGCTGCTCGTGCACCTGATGAGCGCGGGCCGGCTCCGCTACGTCGCGCCCGGCGCGAAGGGGGCCAAGACGCCGGTGTTCCGGCTTCGCTTCGTCGACGGCGGTGAGCTGCAGCTGACGGAGGCGGGCTCGAAGAAGCGCGCCGGTGTGTGGCTCCTCCGCCCGGCAGCGCTCGCCGGCGAGCTCGACCACCTGGGGCCGGAGGCGAACGAGCTCTCCGTCGAGGACGTCGCGCGGATCCTCGCCTCCGACTCCCGCCGCCTGCATTCGCTCCTGCGCGACCAGCGGCTGATCTCCGGGATCGGGCGCGCCTGGGCGAACGAGATCCTCTGGGCGGCGCGCCTCTCGCCGTACGCGCTCTCCTCGCAGCTCGACGACGAGGGGACGGAGCGCCTCGCCACGGCGATCCGCGAGGAGCTGGAGCGCGGGCTCGAGCTACGGCTCGCCGGTGCGAACGACGAGAAGACCTACCGCGTCCACGACAAGCTCGGTAGCGCGTGCGCGCGCTGCGGCACGCCGATCGCGCGCGTCGACTTCGAGGAGCACACGATCTACTACTGCCCCGAGTGCCAGACCGGCGGACGCGTGCTCAGCCCCTACTGGGGCATGGGCGGACGCGGCTGGGAAGAGGTGCAGTATGCGAGCACTCGCACGACGCGGCGCAAGAAGCGCTGATGGAGGGTCGACGGTTCGAGTCCGTACGCAGCGCATAGCTTGATGCTCCCGTCCGTCGCGGGCTTAGCGGAACACGCCCTGGACGCGGCCTGACCCGATCCAGCGTTGTGCGAGAACGAAGACGGCGACGACCGGAGCGCCTGTTACGAGGAGTAGGAATGCGATTGAGCTCGGCGGCGAGGTTGTCTGCAGGTTCAGGACGGCGGGGACATTCCCGGACGTCTCGCGATCGAACAGCTGTTGCGCGATTCCGAGCGCCAACGGATACCGCTTGGTCGTGTCGAGCGACCAGTACATCACCCAGGGCAGAAAGAAATTCGTCCAGCTCCCGACAAAGTTGAGGAACACGATCAGCGCGGCGATCGGAGCGGAGAGCGGAACGGCGATCCGCCGAAAGACCTGCCCTTCGTCGCAGCCGTCAAGTCGCGCGCTCTGTAAGAGAACGTTGAATCGCTCGGTGTTGAAGTAGAGATACGAGAGGTAGACCCCGAAGGGGAACAGACCGTAGGGAAGAATGACGGCCAGCGGGCTCGTCAGCAGATGGACGGAGTTCGCCTCGAGGAAGAGCGGCAGCACGAGCGCGTTCGTCGGGATCAGCATGACGAGCATCGTGAGGACCAGTAGCCCTCGTCGACCCGGGAAGTCATGCGTGGCGATGGCGTAGCCGGCGGGAATGCACACGCCTACTGCGATCGCGGCTCCCGCCGTCGAATAGAACGCCGAGTTGAACAGCCAGAGCCCGAGGTGCCCGCCGATGGCCTCGAGGATGAGCCAGCCGATCGGCACGGCGAAGAACACCGCCACGAGTGTGAGCAGGACATAGGCACCGAGTTGGCCCGCCGAGATTCTCCGGGCCGCCGGATTCGCGCGGAGCAGCGTCAGTGGTCGACCTCGAAGAGGCCGGTGCGCAACAGGATGACGGCGGCACAAATCAGGGCGGCAACGAGCAGATCGATCCAGATTGCCGCGCCGTAGTTGAAGTTGTCGAGACGGAACGACAGATAGAAGGCGAGCTGGTTCGGCGACCAGGTCGCATTCACCACCGATCCCGTGGCTTCGGTGACGAGCTGCGGCTCGACGAACAGCTGCGAGCCGGCGGCGAACGCTCCGATGATCATGTACGCGACCCACTTCTTGATCAGCGGCAGCTTGACGCTGACCGCTGTCCGCCAGGCGCCCGCGCCGTCGAGCCGCGCGGTCTCGAGCACTTCGTCCGGAATCGTCGCGAGTGCTCCGTACATGACGACGATCCAGCTTCCGGCCCCACTCCAGAAGGCTATGAGCGCGAAGACCACCGGGAGGTGACCTGGAGCAAGCGAGTCGCCCAGCGAGTGGTAGCCGAGCTCGCTCAAGGCGAAGCTCCAAGGGCTTTTGCCTGGCTGCAGCATGAACAGCCAGAGCATCACACTCGCCGAGCCCGCAAGAGCTGCGGGCAGGTAGAGCACAAACCGGAAGGCGGCGCTGATATGCCGATTCAACGAATGGAGTATCAGCGACAGGCCGACGACGAAGACCACGAGTGTCGGAAGCCATATCCCGAGGAAGCCGCCGAGGTTCTCAACGGCGGGCAGGAAATTCGGGTCACGGAAGGAGCCGACGAAGTTCGCCGTGCCCTTGAAGTGGCCGTTGTACGACGTGAGCGCCAGATCGACTGCGTAGCCGACGGGGTAGATCCCGACAACGACGAGTAGCGCCACGTAGGGCGCGACGAACACGTAGCCCGAGCCACGCGGACGCGCGCGCGACCTAGCTGGGCGCGGCGGCAATTCTCTTGCCCGACTCGACATCGAAGAGAAGCATCGACCCCTCCCTGACGAACAACTCGATCCTGCTGCCGACTCGTGGTGCGCTCTTGGGGTCGACCCGAACAATGAAGTCGGGCACCCCGGCAAGTGACGTCCCGCGCAGCGTGTGCTCGAGCTGCGAGTAGACGTACGCCTCGGCGCCGAGCTCCTCGACGAGGTTGACGACTGCCGGGATGCCGATACCTTCACCAGAGAGTCCAACCGACTCGGGACGCAGCCCGACGGTGACCCTGCCAGGTCCGACCGCCTTCGCCAGCGGCCGCGGAAGTGGCAAGACCGTGGAGCCCACCGTCACCCCGTCAGGGCCAATCGTCCCCTCGATGAGGTTCATCGCGGGCGACCCGATGAAACCGGCGACGAAAGCGTTGACCGGAGATTCGTAGAGCACGCTCGGCACGTCAACTTGCTGGAGGACGCCCGCCTTCATGACGGCGACGCGGTCCCCCATCGTCATGGCTTCGACCTGGTCGTGTGTCACGTACACAGTCGTGACGCCGAGCCGCCGTTGCAGCGAAGCGATCTCCGAGCGCGTCGCAACTCGGAGCTTCGCATCGAGGTTCGACAGGGGCTCATCCATCAGGAAGACCCGCGGCTGACGGACGATTGCACGCCCCATCGCGACGCGCTGACGCTGACCGCCGGAGAGCTGGGCCGGCTTGCGATCCATGTAGTCCTCAAGCTCGAGGATCCTCGCCACCTCGGCCACGCGTGCCTTGATCTCCGACTTCGGGAGCTTCGCGATGCTCAGGGCGAACCCGAGGTTGTCGGTCACGTTCATGTGTGGGTACAGGGCGTAGTTCTGCAACACCATCGCGATGTCCCGTTCACGTGGCGCCAAGTGCACGACGCTCCGGCCATCGATCAAGATGTCTCCTTCGTCAACCTGTTCGAGCCCCGCCAACATTCGCAAGCTCGTCGTCTTTCCGCATCCCGACGGCCCGACCAGTACGAGGAACTCGCGGTCGCGGATCTCGAGACTCAGTTCGTCGACGGCTTTGGTCGGCGCCTTCGGATAGATCCGAGAGGCCCCGCAATACGTCACGGTGGCCATGCGCGTGAGCGCCACTCGCGCCCTGGGCGCCCGCCTTCTCCAAGATCGAGCGGCGAGTGGGGTCCAAGCTTGAGCAGCCGGGTCTCCGGCTCCACACGCCGGGCAAACTCGCGTGGCGAGCGCCGCCGCGGGAGCGAGCCGAGGCGCAAGGGGGCGCGACGAGCGTTCACGGGACGTCGACGAGCCGGTCGCCGGACACGGCATCAAAGAGGAGCGTCGAACCGTCCTTCACCCGCAGGTGGATCAGCTCGCCGTTGCCCGGAGCCGTGCGTGGCTCGACGCGGGCAATGACGTCCGGCTTCGAAGCGACTCCGGTGATTGACCCACTGACAAGCTTGGCGTACACGAGTGCCTCCGCGCCGAGCTCCTCGACAATGCTGACGAGCGCTGGGATGCCTTTCCCCGGCGCCGCCAGCGCAAGCGACTCCGGCCGTAGCCCCACGATGACCGCCTCGCCGACGGGCTTGGGAAGATGATCAGCCGTCGGAACCACCACCGACCCGATCCGTACACCGCCCGCTTCGACAGTTCCCGCGACAAGGTTCATCGGCGGCGAGCCGATGAACCCGGCGACGAAGGCGTTGACCGGCTGCTCGTAGAGGACACGCGGCGTGTCGCACTGCTGGAGCAGTCCGTCCTTCATGACGGCGACACGGTCTCCCATGGTCATCGCCTCCACCTGATCGTGCGTCACGTAGAGCGTCGTGACGCCGAGCGTGCGCTGCAGCGTCGCGATCTCTGCTCGCGTTGCGACGCGCAACTTCGCGTCGAGGTTCGAGAGCGGTTCGTCCATCAGGAAGACACGCGGCTCGCGGACGATCGCGCGGCCCATCGCTACACGCTGCCGCTGCCCGCCCGAAAGCTGGCCCGGCTTCCGCTCGAGATACTCCTCGATGTCGAGGATCGCCGCCGCTTCGCGCACACGACGGTCGATCTCCGCCTTCGGAACCTTCGCCATCCGTAGCGCGAAGCCCATGTTCTGTGCGACGTTCATGTGCGGATACAGCGCGTAGTTCTGAAACACCATCGCGATGTCACGGTCGCGCGGGGCACGATGCACGACATCGTCGCCGTCAATGAGGATCGCGCCCTCGTCCACCTGCTCGAGACCGGCGAGCATGCGCAACGTCGTCGTCTTGCCGCAACCCGACGGTCCGACGAGGACGAGGATCTCACCGTCATGGACCTCGAGGTCGAGGCTGTCGACCGCCGCCCGGTCGCTCCCCGGATAAATCCGCGTCGCGCCGTCGAAGATCACGGTTGCCATGTGCCTCCTCTCATTCCTTCGTCGCGCCCGCGAGCATCCCGGACACGAGCGCGCGTTGTGCGAACAGGAAGACGATCAGGACGGGCGCAATCGCCACGATCACAGCCATCGCCAGGTCGGGCCGGTGGAGCACGACGATGCTGCTGCCCGCCGAATAGTTGGCCGGGTTGAACGACGCCGTCGAGCCGATGAGTTGCTGCAGCCCGATCTGGACTGGGTACTGCGAGTTGTCGTAGGTCATTACGAACGGAAGGAAGAAGTTGTTCCAGGACGCGACGAATGCGAAGAACCCGACGAGCGCGACGATGGGGCGCGCGAGCGGCAGAGCGATGTGTCGGAACACGCCCCACTCGCTGGCGCCGTCGATCCTCGCCGCCGCGAGCAGGTCCTTCGGGATCGTCGACGAGAAGTAGATGTAGGTCAGATAGACGCCGAACGGGAAGAACCCGAACGGCAGAATCAGCGACCAGATCGTGCCGTACAGGCCAAGCTTGTTGATTTCGAGGAACAGCGGCAGCACGAGCGCGGTCGCCGGCATGATCATCACGACGAGCGTGATCGAGAGCAGCACCCGACGGCCGATGAACTGCGTCAGTGCCAGTCCGTACCCCGCCGGGATCGCTGCGAGAACTGCGAGCGCCGTTCCACCGAACGAATAGATCGCGGAGTTCTTCAGCCAGATCAGCAGGCTGTCGCCGCCGTACGTGACGACTCGGTGGAACGTGTGCCCGAGCGTGCTGAGGCTGCCGAAGGCAAACGGCGAGGAGGTGAGGAGCTGGCCATCCGTCTTCGTCGGCGCGAGGAACAGCCAGATCATTGGCACGAAGAAGAACGCGGTGAAGACCAGGAGGATGAGCAGGCCGACGACCGTGAGCGCGTAACGCCGAGGGAACACCATCACTCGACCTCGAAAAGCCTTCCGCGCCAGACGAGAATCGCAGCGATCGCAAGACCGAGCACGAGCAGGATGAGCGAAATCGCGGCGGCCTCGCTGAAGTTGTCATATTGAGAGGCGACGAACCACGCGAGCTGATTCGGCGACCAGTACTTGCTGATTCCGACGCCCAACGCCGCGGAGCCGAGCACGGTTGGCTCGACGAAGAGTTGCGTGCCACCCGCGAACGACAGGACAAGCATGTAGACCACCCACTTTCGGATCAGTGGGAGCTTGATCCAGAGTGCGGTCTTGAGCGCATTGGCACCGTCGATCTGTGCGGCCTCGAGCAGCTCGTGCGGGATGTTGTTGAGGGCGCCGTACATGACGACGATCCATCCGCCCGCGCCCGTCCAGAACGCCATGATCGCGAAAATGAAGGGCAAGTTGGCCGGCGCGATCGAGTTGTTGAACTGCGCATAGCCGAACCAGTGCAGGACGAACGCGAACGGGCTTGCGCTGGGGTCGAGCATGAAGAGCCAGACGACGACGCTTGCAGCGCCCGCGAGGGCCCCCGGGATGTAGAACAGGAACCGAAACACCGAACCGACTCGCTGCGCCAAGTTGTGGAGCATCAGCGTGAGTCCGACGACAAGGATCGTCTGACTGACAAGCCAGATGACCATGAACTCAAGAATGTGCTCGAACGCAGGGACGAAGCGATAGTCCTTGAAGGCGTCGACGAAGCTCGAGCCGAAGCCGCTTGAGTTGCTGAGGGCGAGGTAGATCGCGTAGATGACGGGCGCGATGCCGAGCAGCAGCAGCAGCGCGACGTAGAGACCGACGAAGAAGTAGCCGGCCGTCCGTGAACTGCCGGGGAGGGGGCGCTCGCGCCCCGCGGCCCGGCCGGACCGGCGGGCGCTCGCGCGCCCGCCGGTCACAGCCGGTGCCGAAGGGACACTCATAAGCCCTGTCTACTTACCCAGTCGCTTGTCCCTTGCCTACTTCTTGACCTGCCAGCCCGCGCTCTGCGCCGCCGACTTGATGTTTCCGGCCAGGGTCGAGAGCGCCGACGTGAACGTGCCACCGCTGACGAGCCCAGGCGTGACGCTATTGCCGAAGATCGACTCGACGCTCCACGGCACCGGGCTCCAGCCCGTCCAGATCTCGCCGGCAGCCTTCTTGATCGCGGCCTCGGTCGCCGTCGGGTTCGCAAAGACGCCGTTCAACGACTTTAGCCACGCGTCCTGATCGGGCTGGTAGGCCGGCAGGCCCTGGGTGACGCTCGGGTCCGCCTGGATCTTCGGACTCGCGACCATGTACTGCACGAGGGCTGCCGCCGCCTGCGGCTGCTTGGTGTGCGACGTCACCATCCAGAGGCCGCCGCCGATCGATCCGGTCACATGGGCACCGTTCGTCGCCACCGGCGGTGGGAACGCCTCCATCACGTTCGTCCCCGGCCCTTCGGAGCCGGAGCCCGACGGGTAGATCGCGCCTCCCTGCCAGATCGCACCGATATCCATGACCATGTGTTGCGCGGTCTTGTCGTTGACCCATGCGGTCGTGAACGGGCCATCCTTGGTGAACGCACCGAGCGCCGAGTCGATCAAGTGCGCGATCGTCGTGCAGTTCGGCGAGCTCGGGTTGTCCAGAAGCACCTGGTTCCCGACCGCTTCGTTGATCGGGCACTCGTTCCCCCAGAGATACGTCTCCGCGTCCCAGGGCTGCCCGAACTCCCCAATGAAGTAGCCGGGGTGGTTCTTGACGAGCGCCTGGCCGTCCTGGGCGTACTGGGCCCAAGTGGTCGGAGGCGACTGGCCGGGGAAGAACTGGTTCCACAGCTTCGTGTTCACCCAGAGAACGTTCGCGGCGTTGTCGTTGCGCAGACAGAGAAGCTTGCCGTTGATCAGGCAGTCGCCAAGCCCCTCGTCCTTGCTCCAGACGCTCTTGGGGATGTACTTGTTCAGGTCGAGCAGGTCGTTGAACGGCGGCAAGCCGAGCCAGCCTGCCTCGTAGTTCTCCTCGTCGAAGACGACGTCGGGAGCTACGCCCTGCTTCCAGCCAACACGGTTGTACAACGCGAACTTCGACTGCAGCGTCCCGTCGCCGTTGCTATCGCCGCTGTAGAGGACCCACTTCACGTTCGCGTGCGGGTGAGTGGCCTTGTACTCCTTCACGTACGCGGCACGCGCGGCGTCGTACCAGACGACGAGCGGTGCGTTCCCCGCCTTGGCGGAAGCCGCCGAGACGCGTGCTGACGAGCCGACTGCGGTCCCCGCGGCGACAGCCGCGACGGCTGCAACGGCCGCGACGCAGGTGCCGAGGGCGAGCGCCCGGAACCTACGGCTGATGGATGGCGTCATACCTGTGATCCTCCTTCTTGAATTTAGACCGCCGTGCCCGCTGCTCGAGCACGAAGTCCGGCAGCGCGATCCCCGGATCCGTCGGTGCGTGGACGAGTCCATGCGCGTCGACGCGGGGCTCCCGTGTCACCGGGTTCGACGTGACGAGCGACTCGAAATACGTGCAGTTGGGGATTGCCATGCACAGGTGCACAGCCGACTCGGTCGGCCCGTGCACCTCGGCACGGAGCCGGAACGAGTCGGCCAGGTGGGCGATGCGCATCGCGCCCGTAATCCCACCGCGATGGTTCGCGCTCGTCCGAACGTACGTGGCACAGCCCGACGCGATGAAGTCGGCGGTGTTGAGATGGCCGCCGTCGGAAGTCTCGCCGACGAGCAGCGGCACATCCACGCGCTCCGCGAGCCACTTGTACGCGGTCACGCTGAACTCGTGGATCGGCTCCTCGTACCAGCGATAGCCCGCCTCCGCGAGTGCGCGGCCGAGGTAGATGGCATCCGGCAGGTCGAAGCCCGCCGAGCCGTCGTACATCAGGTCGACGTCCGGGCCGACGTGCGCCCGCAGCCGCTGGCAAAGGTCGGCGTCCGCCCGTGCGTCCCCCCACGCATGGAGCTTGATCGCCGGGAAGCCCAGCTCGAGGCACTGGTCGGCGACGTCGAGATACTCCTCGACGCTCGGGAAAGTAGTCGTCGACGCGTACGCCGGGATCTCCTCGCGGTAAGCCCCCAGCAGCCGGTGGGCGGGTACCCCTAGAACCCGACCCTCCAGATCCCACAGCGCCACGTCGACGACTCCGAACAACCAGATCGGGAACTCCTCGGTCCGGTCGAGCTCCCAGAGCCGGTGCCACACCCACTCGCGGTGGTCGGCCCGCTCGCCGACCAGCTCCTCCCGGAGCACGCGGTCGACGATGTCGGCGAGCATCGGGCCGCTCCACTCGTGGTAGGCCTCGCCGACGGCGCCGTCGTCGGTCGTGATCCGAAGCACGGCAGTCGTTCGCGAGGGATGCGAGCCGCGGAGACCCCGCCGCCAGGCAAACGGCGGGTCGACGGCCGGGACCGAGATCAGCTCGACATCGAGGGCCGCGATCCGCATCGCGGCATATCATCATACGAATGATGTCTACATGTCAAGTCGGCGCGCGACACGCTTTCGCTGCGCCCAGGCGCCGTTGATGTGCCCGGCGATCAACAGGCCGGCTCGCACGCCGTCGCGGGCAGCGAGAGCCTCGTAGATCTCGCGGTGGTCGGTCACCGTCTGCTCGAGAAGCTCCTTGGACGATCCCGCCTTGGCGATCATCGGCGGCGTGCCGCCGGTGTGCCGGTGGATCGTGCGGACGATCGTCAGCCCGACCTCGTTGCCCGACGCGCCCATGACCACCTTGTGAAACTCCTGGTCGACCTCGCGGAACCGGCCGTAGTCGTCGTACGACGCCTGCATCGCCTCGATGCAGAAGGCGAGCCGTGCGAGGTCCACCTCGGTCAGGCGGGGCGCAGCCGCCTCCGCCATCTCCTGCTCGAGCACCCTGCGGACTCTGACCAGGCTGTCGAGCAGCGACATGTCGTCGTCGTGCTCGAGCGCCGTGCGGATGACGAGCGGATCGAGCATGTTCCAGGCAGCGCGCGGCTGGACGGTCGTGCCTCGACCCTGTTCGACGCGCACGAGGCCGCGCTCCTCCAGCGTTTTCACCGCTTCGCGGATGACGGTGCGGCTGAACCCGAACTCCTCGCAGAGCGCCGACTCGGTCGGCAGCACGTCGCCCGTGCCGAGCTCGCCGCCGATGATGCGCTGGGCCAGCTCGGCGACGACGCCGGAGGCAAAGCGCGCCGGCCGCCAGGACGCACGCGAATCGCCGCGGGTCGACACCGGGAAGTCGCTCACACAAAGATCATACGTACGACGCGGGCCTTGTCAGGCGGTCGGCGCGTCCGTCCGCAAGAGCCTTGCGGCCCGCAGGGCGCGCCACACCGCAGGCGGCGCGCCCCGGCGGAACAGCTCGACGTTCCGCTCGACCTGCTCGGGCGACCGCGCGCCGAGGCAGACGCTCACGACGGCCGGGTGCGCGAGCGGAAACGCGATCGCCGCCGCCGGCAAGGACGCACCGTTGCTCCGGCACACCTCCGCGATCCTGCGTGCGCGGTCGAGGACGGCCCCCGGCGCCTCGCCGTAGTCGTACCTCGCCCCGTCGGGCGGATCCTCGCGCGCGAGCAGCCCACTGTTGAAGACACCGGCGACGACGATGCTCCGCCCGCGCTCGACACACAGCGGCAGCAGGTCGTCGAGTGCCCCCTGCTCGAGCAGCGTGTAGCGGCCGGCCAACATGAGGAGGTCGACATCGGTGTGGCGAACGAAATCGGCGAGCATCTCCGCCTGGTTCATGCCGGCGCCGATCGAGGAGACGACCCCCTCGCCGCGCAACTCCTCCAGGACCGGGTAGGCGTGGTCGAAAGCGTCGGCCCAGTGATCGTCGGGATCGTGGATGAACACGACATCGAGGCGATCGAGGCCGAGGCGCTCGAGACTCTGCTCGAGTGAGCGAAGCACGCCGTCCCGGCTGAAGTCCCACACGCGCCGGTGCGTCGCGGCCACGTCGAAGCCCCCGTCGTCGCGACCGTACGGCGAGGGAAGCGGCTCGAGCAGACGGCCGACTTTCGTCGAGACGACATAGGCATCGCGCGGACGGCCGGACAATGCTGCCCCGAGCCGCCGCTCGGAGAGGCCGAGCCCGTAGTGCGGAGCGGTGTCGAAGTACCGGATGCCGAGCTTCCAGGCCGCGTCGACCGTGGCGGCGGCCGCGTCGTCGGTGACTGCACGATTGAGGTTGCCGAGCTGCGCGCACCCGAGGGAGAGCTCGGTCAGCTCGAGCCCCGAGCGCGGCGTCACGCGGAGCGGCATCGTCATCGGGCGAGCCCGTAGACGGACGACGCGGTCCTGCGGAGCACCGCTTCGCGGTCGGTCGCCGACAGCGACTCGACGACCTCAAGCACGACGTCGAACCACCTCTCCATTGTCCCCGCCAGCGTCAGCACGGGCCAGTCGCTGCCGATCATGCAGCGCTGCGGGCCGAAGACGTCGATCGCGTGCTCGAGGTAGGGACGGACGTCGGCACAACTCCAATCCTGTGCGGCTTCCGTCGCGAGACCGGACAGCTTGCACGTCACGTTCGCGAACGACACGAGACGCGCAAGGTCGGCCCGCCATGGATCGAGCCGTCCCGCCGCGACCGGCGGCTTGCCAAGGTGGTCGAGGACGAACGACGTCGCCGGGCACGCCTCGACGAGCTCCGCGACCGCGGGCAGCTGGTCGTGCGTCACGCAGAGGTCGAAGGTGAGGTCCCAGGATCCGAGCAGCCGTACGCCCTCGGCGAGCTCCGCGTCGACGATCGCGGCGGCGGGCTCGCCCTGGAGCAGCCGCCGCACGCCCACGACCAGGGGCTCCGCGGCGAGGGCGGCCAGCCGGGGCTCGACCGCGGCGCCCAGGTGGACCGGCGCGTAGGCGACGATGCCCTGCACGAGCGGAGGGCCGGCGTCCTGGACCCAGTGCACCTCGTCGAGCGCCTCGTCGTCGCGGCAGTCGGCCTGGACGAAGACCGCTCCCTGGAGCTCGTACCGCCCAGAGTCGACGTCCCCGGGCGCAAAGCGGCGCCGGAGATCAGGCTGTTCCGCGAGCCAGTCGTGGTGGCGGGCGGAGGGATCCCAGAGATGAAGGTGGGCGTCGAGGAGTGCGACCGCCGGGCCGGCCATCAGCGGACGACGCGTGCCGCGCCGCCGCGCATGACGCGCTGGACCTCGGCGAGCGTCGCCATCGACGTGTCGCCGGGAGTCGTCATCGCCAGTGCGCCGTGCGCGACGGCGTACGCGAGGGCCGTCTCGACGTCGCCGTCCTCGAGCAGCCCGTAGATGAGACCGGACGCGAACGAGTCGCCGCCACCGACGCGATCGAAGATCTCGAGCCCGCGCATCTGCGGCCCGACGACGAACCGCTCGCGCGTCGAGCACACACCACCCCAGTCGTTCACCGTCGAGGTGTGTGCCTCGCGGAGCGACGTCGCAACGACCGAGAGATTCGCATACCCGGCGAGCACGTCCGCGTGCACACGCTCATACACGCCGGGATCGAGACCGGTGTGCGACTCGTCGACGCCCTCGAGCTCGAATCCGAGCGCCGCCGAGAAGTCCTCCTCGTTGCCGAGCAGGACATCGACGTGCTCGACGAGCCGGCGGTTTGTCGCCGCTGCGGCGGCGTGGCCGCCGCTCGTCTGCCACAGGGACGGACGGAAATTGAGGTCGAACGAGACGATCGTGCCGTAGCTGCGTGCCACCGTCATCGCCTCGAGCGCGAGCGCGGCCGCACTCTCGGACAGCGCGGCAAAGATGCCGCCGCAGTGGAACCAGCGAGCCCCGTCGCGACCGAACACGCGCTCCCAGTCGACGTCGCCGGGCCGGAGCTCCGACGCGGCCGACCGCCCGCGATCGGAGCAGCCGAGCGCCGCGCGAACGCCGAAGCCGCGCTCGACGAAGTTGAGCCCGTTACGCACGCCGCGACCGACGCCGTCGTACGGCATCCAGCGCACATGAGCCTGGTCGACTCCGCCCTGGAGGACGAGGTCCTCCAGCAGCCTGCCGAGCGGGTTGTCGACGAACGCGGTGACGATCGCGGTGCGCAGGCCGAAGCAGCGCCGAAGCCCGCGGGCGACGTTGTACTCGCCGCCGCCCTCCGAGACGGCGAACGAGCGCGTCGTCGCGATGCGGGCGTCGCCGGGATCGAACCGAAGCATCACCTCGCCGAGCGCAACGAGGTCGAAGCGGCATTCCTCTGCGGGACGGACGTTCATGCAGCCGCCACGGCCGCGGCCTCGCCCGCGCGCCTCTGGATCTCGTCGAACCGGCCTTCACGGATCAGCGCGGGGTCGCAGACCCAGGTGCCACCGCACGCGAGCACGGACGGCAGAGCGAGATACTCGCCGAGGTTGTCCAGGTTGACCCCGCCGGTCGGGACGTACCGGACGTCGGGGAAGACCGCGCTGACCGCCTTGACGAACGCAGGGCCGCCGACGAGTGAGGCCGGGAAGAGCTTGACGACGGCGCAGCCGAGCTCCCTTGCACGGTCGATCTCGGTCGGGGTTGCCGCACCGGGAACGAACTGGACGCCGGCGCGCTGCGCCGCGCGCACGACGACCTCGTTCGTCGACGGCGCGACGGCGAAGCTGGCACCCGCGTCGAGCGCCGCCTCGAGCTGGAGCTCCGAGAGCACGGTGCCGGCGCCTATCTCGAGCCCGACGATCCGGGAGGCCCGGCGAATCGCCTCGGCAGCTGCCGCGGTGCGGAAGGTGATCTCGACGGACGCCAGGCCGCCGGCGAGAATCGCGCGGCACGCCCGCTCGGCGTCCTCCGCGTTCTCCACGGTGAGCACCGGCACGACCCGGCCGTTCATCGCGCGAGCCAGCCTCCGTCCACCGGCAGCACCGCGCCGTGTACATAGTCGGATGCGGATGAGGCAAGGAACACGAACGCGCCGGCGAGATCATCCGGCGCGCCCCAGCGGCCGGCCGGGATTCGCTCGAGGATCTGGCGCGACCGCGTCTCGTCGCCTCGCAAAGCGGCGTTGTTGTCGGTGGCGATGTAACCGGGCGCGATCGCGTTGACGTTCACGCCCTTGCCCGCCCACTCGTTCGCGAGCGCCTTCGTCAGCTGCGCGATGCCGCCTTTGCTGGCGGCGTAGCCGGGAACCGTGATGCCGCCCTGGAATGCCAACAGCGACGCGACGAAGACGATCTTGCCGTTGCCGCGCTCGACCATCCTCCGACCGAGCTCGCGAGCGAGCACGAACGGCGCGGTCAGGTTCACCTCGAGCACGCGGTCCCAGATGTCGTCTCCGTGCTCGACGGCCGGCTTTCGCTCGATCGTGCCGGCGTTGAGCACGAGGATGTCGATCGTCGGCAGCCGTTCCACGAGCGCGTACACGGCGGCACGGTCGGCGAAGTCGCAGCGAAACGATCGGAACTCGTCGCCGTCACCCGCCGCAGCGCTGGCGCCGATCACCTCCGCCCCTGCCCCGGCCAGCGCGCGCGCGGCCGCATTTCCGATGCCGCGCCGGGCGCCGGTGACGAGTGCGGTCCTGCCGCTCAGGTCGAAGGTCAGGCCCGGCAATCGACCAGCACCTTGATGTCCGATGTCCCGGCTGCGAGCTCCTCGAACACGGCCGGCAGGCGGTCGAGCGGCTCGACACGGCTGATCAGACGCTCGAGCGGGAGCGAGCCCGACGCCACGAGCTCGATTGCCCGCTCGTAGTCCTGTGGCTCGTAGACGCGAGCACCCAGCACCTCGAGCTCCTTCCAGAAGAGATCGAAGAGCCGGACCGGCGGCGGGTCTGGATGGATCGCCACGACGACCACGCGGCCGCGGATCGATGCCGCCTGCGTCATCGCGAGCGCGGCAGCGGCCGCACCGGAGACCTCGAAGACGACATCGGCGCCTGCGCCGCCCGTCAGCTCGGCGACCCGCTCCGCGAGATCGGTCGCACCCGCATCGATCGTCTCGAGCCCGAGCTCTTCCGCGAACGCAAGCCGCGCGGGGTTGACCTCCCCGACGACGACCCGCGCACCCTGCGCGCGGGCGACGAGCGCAACGAGAAGGCCGATGGGGCCGGCGCCGATAACGACGGCGCTCTCGCCTGCGGCGAGCTCGGCACGGCGGACGTCGTGGCAGGCGACGGAGAGCGGCTCGACCAGCGCCGCGAGCCGCAGGTCGACGGAAGCCGGGACCCGGTGCAGCGTGAACGCGGGAACGGTCCATGAGCTCTGGAACGCGCCCGGCGTGTCGATCCCCAGGAACTTCAGGCCTCGGCTGATGTGACTGTAGCCCCTGTCAGCCGGCGTCTCGGCGCGGGCGTCGAGCGGTCGCACGACGATCGGATCCCCGGCCCGGAAGCCTTCGACGCCGGAGCCGACCTCGGCGATCGTCCCCGACATCTCGTGCCCGATCACCTGCGGCGGGTGCACGCGCTGGTCCATGGCGCCGTGGGCGATGTGCAGGTCGGTGCCGCAAACGCCGCAGTACGCGACGTCGACGCGCACTTCCCCCGTGCCGGGCGGCTCCGCCGCGGCCGGCCCGACGCTGAAGCGACCTCCGCCTTCGTAGTAGACGGCCTTCACAGAGAAGATCATATGACAAGATCATCTGACCTCGCCTGGTGAACAGGCTCCTGCGCTGCCCGAGGCGATCCGTCCTTCGCGCCCGATAGGGTCGCCGCTTGGTGGTGGGGGCACAGTGATCAGAACACAGCCGCGCACCGGGGGCTGGCTCGAGGTCGTCTGCGGCCCGATGTTCAGCGGGAAGAGCGAGGAGCTGATCCGGCGCCTGCGCCGGGCCGAGATCGCCGGGCAGCGCGCGCTGATCGTCAAGCCGCTGATCGACGACCGCTACGACGTGGGCCATGTCGTCTCGCACGCCGGCGCGAAGATGCGGGCGGTGACCGCGACGTCGAGCGCCGAGGTGCGCCGCCTCGCCGCGGGCTACGACGCCGTCGGCATCGACGAGGTGCAGTTCTTCGACGACGGGATCGTCGACACGATCGAGGCGCTCGTCGAAGACGGCGCGCGCGTGGTCGTCGCCGGCCTCGCGCAGGACTTCCGCGGACTGCCGTTCGGCGCGATGCCGACGCTCCTCTGCGTCGCCGAGTTCGTCGACAAGCTGGAGGCGGTCTGCCACCGCTGCGGCGGCCCCGCGACCATGACGCAGCGCCTCGTCGACGGCGAGCCGGCGCCCTTCGACGGCGAGACGATCCAGGTCGGCGCGCTCGACTCGTACGAGGCGCGCTGTCGAGCCTGTCATCGCGTGAGTCACGAGGACGCGCGCGCCGCCAGCTCGTCTGCCTCGCTGCT
The DNA here is from genome assembly GCA_963794375.1 of uncultured Thermoleophilia bacterium. Lineage (GTDB taxonomy): Bacteria > Actinomycetota > Thermoleophilia > Gaiellales > Gaiellaceae > PALSA-600. The sequence goes on along the minus strand of CAWCDL010000010.1, from coordinate 1,010,298 downwards.
GGCGAGCTGACCGCATCCATGCCGGACTACTGGGTGCGCCCATACGCGCCTGAGGAGATGCTCAGGTTCGAACCAAGCGAGATCCGGCTCAACAAGCTGCCGAAGCAAGGATCGTGGTTTGCGATGCCCGACGGAACTCCCGCGCAGGTCAAGGCCATCCCGGATCATGAGTGGCGAGCCGGTGATCTTCGCCCACCTCGGTAACGATGACGACCTTCACCGGCTGAAGCCCAGGCCGTCTCACGCTTCCAGCGCCTCCGACTGAGAGCGAAGAGGTACGCAGCCTAAGCGTCGCCGCGACAAGCGACACGAGCACCTCGTCAGGCACCAAAGCGTTACCTAGTCGACCCCCCGAGATTCAAAGGGGGTCGTGTTCGATTCAGCCATCTTGCGTCAGCCGTTCGGTGCCCGCACGATTTCAGGCACGGCCCCGAGGTAGCTCAACCGGTAGAGCACGCAGCTGTCCACTGCAAAGATGCCGGTTCGACTCCGGCCCTCGGGGTCCATGGACAACGAAGGCCCGCCGCAAGGCGGGCCTTCGGGTAGCTCACAAGAGCCAGCTGTCCACTGTCATTCGAATCGTACCCTCAGCGCGTACTTGTCAACACTCATGCATGCGAGCCAACTGGTCTCCAGACATCGCCCGGTGTCGGACATCCCCTTCTGATCGCGTCCCGAGGTGCGCGCCGCGGCCGGAGCACCTTTCGACCGACTACTCCGGCAACTCCATACTCCCCACATGGACGACGAAGAGCCGCCGATCTGCCCCGCCTGTGGCGTGACGATGGTCCCGGCGGCGCTGAGCGCACGTCCCGGGCTCGCTGGTGACTGGGTCTGCCTTGAGTGCGAAGAGACCGGCGAGCACTGAACGGGTCGCCGCTTCACATCCGCGCCGCGCGCCGCGCGACCGCGGTCGTCTTCGCCGTCCACGGCTGCGTCGTCGGGAGCTTTGCGGCGCGTGTCCCGTGGATCGCATCCCACGTCGGAGTCGGCCTGGGCCACCTCGGCCTGGCTCTGCTGATGCCCGGGGTCGGCGCGCTCGTGGCGATGCCGTTCTCCGGACGTCTGGCCCACCGCTACGCGTTCGGCCCGCTCGTCGGCGCGACGATCGTGGCGTTCTGCGCCGCTCTCGTGCTGCCGTCACTGCCGACCTCGCTCGCGCTGCTGTGCGTGACGCTGCTCGTCTTCGGAGCGACGGCCGGGGTGGCCGACATGGCGATGAACGCCCACGGCGTGCTGGTGGAGAAGATGCTCGGCCGGTCGGTGATGTCGAGCTTCCACGGGTTCTGGAGCGTCGGCATCCTCATCGGCTCCGCCGTCTCGGCCCTCGCCTCCCACGCCGGGGTCGACGCACGCCTTCAGTTCGTTCTGGCGGCGGCTGTCCTGGCGGCGGCCGGTGTGGCCGCGTCGCGACGACTGCTCGACGACCCCGCCGAGGCCGCGACGGAGCCGCCGCCCATGTTCGCGCTGCCCGCCAGGCCGATTCTCCTGATCGGGCTCGTCGGCCTCTGCGCCGTTTTCGGCGAGCAGGCGGGGACCGACTGGTCGGCGATCTACATCCGGCGCGAGCTCGGCGGATCATCGAGCGTCGCGGCGCTTGCCGTCTCCTCCTTCGCCGTCACGATGGCAGCGGCACGGCTCCTCGGCGACCGCGTGATCGCACGGCTGGGTCCGGTCGCCACCGTGCGCCTGTCCGGTCTGTGCGCCACCACCGGAGCGGTCGCCGTGATCGTCGCGCCCGGCCTGGCGGCCGGGCTCGCGGGATTCGCGCTGATCGGCGTCGGGGTCGCCCTCGTCGTCCCGCTCGTCTTCGCGGCGGCCGGCCGCGTCGGCCCCCACCCGGCGCGCAGCATCGCCGGGGTCGCCGGCATCGCCTACGGCAGCGGTCTCGTCGCCCCCGGTGTGATCGGCGGGGTCGCCGCAGCGTCGTCCCTGAAGGCGTCGTTCTGCCTCGTCGCCGTCCTCGTCGCCGCGATGGTGCCCGCCGCCGGCGTGCTTCGCAGCGCAGGCTCAGGCTCTAGACTCGAGCCCCCGAACGAAGGAGACGGCTGATGGCAATAGGGATTCGCATCAAGCTCCCGGGCATCACGCAGGAGCAGTTCGACTCGGCGCACGACGCGATCAACCCGGGACGCGAGACGCCGAACGGGCTCATCTTTCATGCGTCCGGGCCGATCGACGGCGGCTGGGGCATCATCGACTTCTGGGAGACGCGCGCCGACTTCGACGCCTTCTCGTCGAAGATCGGCGAGGGGATGGATGCTGTCGGCATCCATCCGAGCGGGCCGCCGGACATCAAGGAGTTCCCCGTCCACGAGACGATCCCGGCCTGAGCGACCCGTCCAGCCGAGCTCCCTAGGAGCTCGGCTGGACGACGATCAGCGAGTTCCGGTCCGGGTCACGGAGCCAGAACATCGGCGGCACCGGGCCGCCCCACCGCGTCACTTCTTCGTCGACGTCCGCGCCGGCGGCCTTGAGGGCCGCGTGATCAGTGTCGACGTCCGACGTGTCCAGGCAGATGCCTGTCTGGGCGCCGCCCGCATCGGTGCCCTGCGGCGGCGGCGCGAGCGCGATCGTCGTCGGCGTTCCCGACACCGCGACCTCGACCCAGCGCATGCCCTCGCCCATCTCGACGTCGACCACCTTCTCGAAGCCGAGCGTGCCGACGTAGAAGTCGATCGCGCGATCCGTGTCGGCGACGGTGACGCACACCCGGCCGACCTGCGCGATGTTCAGCTGTCCCATCTCGATGCCTCCCTGTCGTTTCGTCGTGTCCACAATGCAGACCGCGGGGGCTTGCGGAACTCATCGGCCGTTCAAGGCTTCACCGGATGCGGAGTGTTGCCGGTTCCGGTTGCGCCGGGCGAGTGGATCGAGTGCGGCCGTGCGTCGCACGCGGGCGTATCCGAGCGAGCGCAGCCGACGGCGAGCCGCAGGTACGCGACGTAGGTCGACGGCAACAGCGCGTAGAGCGTCGCCAACCGACGGCGCGTGAACGCCCCGCCGACCGCCGCGCCGAGCCAGGCGGAGCGGCAGCGTGACTGGATGTTCGCAATGTCCTCGCGCAGGTCGTAGAACGGCAGGTCGGCGGGAGAGGCATTGCCGCCGTAGTCGTGGAGGAGCTGACGGACGTCGTCGACGGCCGCGGCCGTCATCACGCGACACGCCTGCGTCTCCTTCGCGACCGGAGCCTTCGCCGCCGTCGTCGATCCGCACGCGCTGAGGGCGGACGCGACCATCGCGATGACAACTCCGCGCAGCACGGCTCAGTCCCCGGACAGCTTCAGCCCGAGCCACAGCGCTGCGATCCCGCCGAGCGCGCCGAAGACGATCGACCAGAGCGAGAACGCCGACGCGCCCCACAGAGCCGGCACGTACCCGCCGATGAGCAGGCCGGCCGTCGTGCAGATACCGACCACCGAGCGCAGCTAGAGATCCCTCCTGGCGAAAGCGGCAAACGCGGCGCTTCCCACGAGCGCAAGATAGACGGCCGTCCACGCGAGGAGCGGCGCCCCGGCGTGATGGGAGCCGCCGAACGGGCCGAGAGTGAGCACGAACGCGGCAAACCCGGTCGTGTCCATCGTCAGCCGGTGGAGGGCGTCCTCGTAGAGCGAGTCGAACGGGAAGACCCACCACGCGATCCGCGCGAGATGCTGGAGCCTCGCCGAGTGGATGGCATGCCCGATCTCGCCGAGCAGGCCCGCCGTCAACCCGGCGCCGAAGATCATCAGCGTGCCGATGCCGTTCGCGATCGGGGCGAGGAACACCGAGCCGGCGAGCGAGAGCGCCGCGACCACCACCACGGCGGCCGCGAGCTCGACGCCGGGCGAGACGACCCTGTCCGGCGTCCAGCCGCCGAGCCAGCTCGTCAACGCGACGCACACCGCATAGACCGCCGCGACATAGCCGCCCGCGACGGCCGCCGCGCCGAGGAACCGCGCCGCGAGCAGCTGCGCGCGCCCCAGCGGCCGAACGACGAGCGCCTGCAGCAACCCGGCTTCGGCGTCCCCGCGAACGACGTTGAGCGTCAGGAACACCGCCAGCACCGCGCCGAGGAAGAGCGTCGCGAACATGGCCAGACCGAGGACGGTGGCCCCGGTGAGGGCGGCGGGATCGAGCTGCTGCTGATCCGGGCCGACGAAGTTCCGCGTGTCCTGGAACGCCGCGTGAACGCCCCACCCGTACAGCGCGAGGAAGACCACGGTGAGTACCAGGACGACCGCGAACATCCGGCGGCGCACGCTCTCGCGCACGCCGTAGAAGACGATCGCAGTCACTCGACGAGCTCCAGGTAGGCATCCTCGAGCGTCGCCCGCACGACGCGGACGCCGTAGACGTCCTCGCCGGCCGCCACGAGCTCGCGTACGAGGCGCGGCACGTCCTCGTGGCGCGCCTCCGGGAAGCGCCGCACTCCGGCGCCGGTGTCGATCTCGACCCCGCCCTCATGCCGAAGCTCGTCCGGCGTGCCGGCCGCCACCACCCGGCCGTGGTCGACGATCACGACGTGATCGCAGACACGCTCCACCTCCGAAAGCAGGTGCGAGTTGAGGAGCACCGAGATGCCGCGGCCACGCAACTCGACGAGCAGGTCGCGCACGAGGCGCCGGCCGGCGGGGTCGAGGGCGCTCGTGGGCTCGTCGAGCAGGAGAAGCGGCGGCGAGCCGACCAGCGCCTGTGCGATCCCGAGCCTCTGCTGCATCCCCTTCGACATCGCGGCGACACGGAGCTCGCGCGCATCATGGAGGCCGACGAGCCCGAGCAGCTCGATCCGCTCGGCCGGCCCGCCCTCCGACGAGGCGAGCCGCTGGTGGAGCGTGAGAACCTCGTCGGCCGTCATCCAGCCGGGAAAGCGGAAGAGCTCGGCGAGATACCCGAACGAACGTCTGGCCGCCGCCGATCCCGCGGGCGCGCCGGCAACCTCGACGTGCCCGCTACTCGGCCGCACGAGGCCGCACGCGATCTTGACGAGCGTCGACTTGCCGGCCCCGTTCGGCCCGAGCAGCCCGACGAGCTCGCCCGGTCCGACCTCGAGGGCCACCCCGTCGAGCGCGTGGGTGCGGCCGTAGCGCTTCGAGACGCCGGCGGCGACGAGGACGGGCGCCACTCGAGCAGCGTAGATGGTTCAATCGCCGCGTGGCCGGGGCCGAGACGCTGCCGTACTCGTGGTACGCCGACCCGGACATCCTGCGCCGTGAGCGCGCCCGGATCTTCGCCGGAGCGTGGCAGTACGCCGGCCGCGCCGACCAGGTGGCGGCGCCCGGCTCGTATCTCGCGGTCGACGCCGGCGGCGTCCCCGTCCTCGTCACACGCGACCACGCCAACGTGCTGCGGGCGTTCGTCAACGTCTGCCGTCATCGCGGCGCCGTGCTGGTCGACGGCTGCGGCGAGCGGGCGTCGATCCAGTGCCGCTACCACGCGTGGACATACGGCCTCGACGGAACGCTGCGCGCGGCGCCTCGCGCCGACCGGGAGGAGAGCTTCGAGCCGGACGAGCTGTCCCTCCTGCCGGCGAGCGTCGGCACCTGGGGGCCGTTCCTGTTCGTGAACCCCGATGCGGAGGCGGTCGCGCTCGACGAGCATCTCGGGGAGCTGCCGTCGATCGTCGCGCGCGACCTCGATCTCGACGGGCTCGCCTTCCACTCACGTGTCGAGTTCGGCGCGGACGCGAACTGGAAGATCGTGGTCGAGAACTTCCTCGAGTGCTACCACTGCCCGACCGCGCATCCGTCCTTCAGTGAGGACGTCGACGTCCATCCCGACCGGTACCTGCTCGAGACGCACCCCACGTTCGGCGCGCAGTTCGCGACGCAGCGGCAGACCGGCGCGCGCGGCCAGTTCCATCTGCTCTACCCGAACACCGGCATCAACGTCTTCCCCGGCCCGCCGAACCTGTCGATCGGGCCGATCGCACCGGCCGGGCCGGGACGGACGGAGCGCTACCTCGACTACTTCTTCGCGCCCGACGTCGACGCTGCATGGCTGGACGAGTTCCTGGCCTACGACGACCAGATCGGCCGTGAGGACACCGCGCTCGTCGAGTCCGTGCAGCGCGGCACCGAGTCGGGGCTCGTCGAGAGCGGGCGCCTTTTGCTCTCCTCGGAGCCGCTCCTCGCGGCGTTCCAGAGCTGGGTGGCAGGACGGCTAGATCGTGACGCGTAGCGTCTCGCCGTCGAGCGCGACCGAGCCGCCGAGCGCCTCGATCACCTGCCGGGCGACCAGTGCACCGAGATCGCGCACGTCCTCACCGGCGACGACCGGGGCCGCATCGGAGACGACCGGCGAGAGCTCGAGCACGCGACCGTCGACGCGCCACGCGACCTCGCCGACGCGCCCGTAGACGCGCGCCGCGCGCGCGAGGGAGCGGAGCGCCCGGCCGACCGCCTCGACCTCCGTCTCGACGACGGTGCCCGTCCCGTCGACGGCCACATCCGCGTCCGCCTCGCGCGCGAGCTCGAGCGTGTCGACCTCGCGGAGGACGGGCTCCCAGCGATCGGCGGCGATGCGCGCCGACGCACCGAGTTGGTCGAGCAGCTCCGTCATCTGCTCGGCCGCCTCGCCGATCATGCCGACGTAACGGGTGTTCCTCTCGTCGAGCTCACCGCCCCGCGAGAGGGTGCGCGAGAAGCCGTAGACGGTCGCGAGCGGCGTGCGGAGGTCGTGGCACGCGAGCGAGACGACCCGTGGGAACTGATCGGGATCCATCGGCGCGCTACGGTTCTATCGCATGGCGGCTCCTCGCAGCGATTCCATCGTCGACCTGCAGGCCTCCGAGCCCGAGATCCGGCTCGGCTTGACGCGCGCCGGGGTGACCGGCGTGCAGAAGGCGATCAGGATCCGCCACGAGGGCCGCGAGAAGACGTTCGCAGCCCGCATCGACTGCACCGTCGATCTCGATCCGGCCCAGAAGGGCGTGCACATGTCGAGGTTCCCCGAGCTCTTCGGGGAGGCGATCGACGACGTCGTGATCGGCGAGGCGTTCCTCGTCGAGACGCTGGCGGAGCACATCGCCCGCCATATCGTCGACCGTCAGCATGCCCTCCGGGCCGACGTGCGGATCGAGGCGCCCTACCCGCTGGAGCGCCGGACGCCCGTCACCGATCTCAGGACACAGGAGACCGCGACGCTGATCGGCATCGCTGCGGCCTCCCCCGACCGCGTGCGGCGCGTCGTCGGCGTCGAGGCGTTCGGGATCAACGCCTGCCCGTGCGCGCAAGGGCTCGTGCGCGGTGCGGCGGCCGAGCGGCTCCACGAGGCGGGCTTCGGTACGGGCGACGTCGAGCGGATCCTCGAGCTCGTACCGCTCGCGACGCACAACCAGCGCGGTAAGGGGACGCTCCTCGTCGGCACCGATTCGCAGGTGAACGCGGAGGTGCTCGTCGAGATCGTCGAGTCGTCGATGAGCTCGCCGATCTACGAGCTCATGAAGCGGCCCGACGAGCTCTTCGTCGTCGAGCACGCGCACCTGCAGCCGAGGTTCGTCGAGGACTCGGTCCGCTACTCGCTGAAGGGCGTGCTCGACCGGTATCCCGAGCTCGCCGACGCAGACTTCGTCTTCGCCGAGCAGGTGAACTTCGAGACGATCCACCGGCACGACGTCGTCGCCGAGCGCACGGGCACCGTCGGCCAGCTGCGCGCGGAGCTCGACGGCGCGACCACGCCCGCGCACACCGAGCTGCGCGACTGGCTCAGCGCCTCCTGACCGGCGGCTGCTTCAGGGGTGGTCGCTCCGAAGCCGCGTCATCAGGGCGATGCCCGAGCGCGACTCGGTGCCGGCGCGCAGCCGGCTGATGTTCCCGCGGTGCAGGTACGCGGCCGCGAGGGCGGTGCCGGCGCCGAACGCGACCACGGAGCGCGGGTACCCGTACGCCCACGCCGCGATCGGCGTGATCGCCGTCGCGACCATCGAGGCGAGCGAGGCGAACCCGAGCGAGAAGAAGAGCCCGACCCACACCGCGAGCGCGGTCAGGGCGACGAGGGGTGCGACCGCGAAGAAGACGCCGCCGCCAGTCGCAATCACCTTGCCGCCGCGGGCGAACCGGAGGAACAGCGGGCGCCAGTGCCCCGCCATCGCCGCCGAGCCGACGATCAGCCCGGCGAGGTGCGAGACGAGGATCACCGCGAGCAGCGCGGGCACGAAGCCCTTGAGAACGTCGAGCACCAGCACGGGCAGCCCGAGCCACGCTCCGTACGAGCGCCAGACGTTTGTTCCGCCGATGTTGCCGCTCCCCGCCTGACGCACGTCCTCGTGCCGGAAGACGCGCACGAGCCAGTAGCCCCACGGGCATGAGCCCAGCACGTAGCCGCCGACGGCGAGCGCTGCGGTCAGCACCGGGAGAACGCTAGTACATCGAGCGGCCGCTCAGCGGCGCTCAGGGGCGGATGCCCGACCGCTGCGCCCAGTCGTTCACCACGTCGTAATCGAGGTTGTCGAAGAACTTGTCGATGTACGAGGCGCGATCGGTGGCGAAGTCGAGGAAGTAGGCATGCTCGTAGACGTCGAGCGCGACGAGCGGCGTTGCGTTCCAGACGGGGAACGTGTTCTGCGCGTCGCCGATGTAGTTGAAGAGGCGTCCCTCGTCCCAGTCGTAGGCGGCCCACGCCCAGCCGCGCCCGGCGAGGCCGGTCGCCTTCAGATCGGCCTTCCAGGCCTCGACCGAGCCGAAATCGCGCTTGACGAGATCGCCGAAGATGCCGGCCGGGTCGCCGCCCGTGCCGCCGAGATGCTCGAAGTAGATCTCGTGGTTCTTGATGCCGCCGATCGCGAACGTCAGGTCGATCTTCAGCGCGCGCAGGTCGGAGTAGGTCTGGTTGGCGGTCGAGAGATCGACCTCCGCGAGCTTGCCGAGTATCTCGTTCCGCTTGGCGACGTAGCCCTGGTAGAGCTTGTAGTGGGCCTCGACGGCCTCGCGCGAGATGCCGTCGAGCTCGTAGAGCGCGGGCTTCAGCTCGCGGGCCGTGATCTCCTCGTGGTTGTACGCAAGCGGCATGGGTCTCCTCGACGGTGCGACGTTTCGGGTGCGGCGCGGAGCATATCCTCTGTAGCGGAACCGAACCAAAAGGAGAACACCGGTGCCCTACGAGCTTCCAGCCCTTCCGTACGACCACGCCGCGCTCGAGCCGACGATCGACGCGAAGACGATGCAGATCCACCACGGCAAGCACCACCAGGCGTACGTCGACAACCTGAACAAGGCGCTCGCGGGCACCGAGTGGGACGGCCGCCCGATCGAGCAGGTGCTCGCCCTGCTCGACGAGCTGCCCGAGGAGATCCGGACGGCCGTGCGCAACAACGGCGGCGGGCACGCAAACCACTCCCTCTTCTGGACGATCATGAAGCCGGGCGGAGGCGGGGACCCCGGCGGCGAGCTCGGAGCCGCGATCGCCGACGTGTTCGGCGGCGTCGACGAACTGCGCGCCGACGTCAACGACGGCGGCGTGAAGCGGTTCGGCTCCGGCTGGACGTGGCTCGCCTGGGACGGCACCGGCCTCGCGCTCTACTCGACGCCGAACCAGGACAGCCCGTTGATGCAGAGCCACGTGCCGCTGCTCGGCATCGACGTCTGGGAGCACGCCTACTACCTCAGCTACCAGAACCGGCGCCCCGACTACCTCGCCGCCTGGTGGGACGTCGTCAACTGGGACGAGGTCGGCCGGCGCTACGACGAGGCGCGCGCGAGCTGAGCAGGGCGCTGATCGCGGGCGGCACCGGCCGGGTCGGAGCCGCGGTCGCAGACCGGCTGCGGGCCGAGGGCTACACCGTCCTCGCCGCGGGCTCCGCCGACGCCGACCTGCGCGGCCCCGCGGGCGCGGCCCGGCTCGTCGAGCGGGCGCTCGCCGAGCTGGGTGGGCTCGACCTCGTCGTCCACGCGGCCGGCGACGGCTTCGAGCCGCGGCCGCTCGCCGACGTGACGGAGGCCGACTGGGACCGGGCGCTCGACGTGACGGCGAAGGGCACGTTCTTCCTCGCCCAGGCGGCGGCGCCCGCGCTCGCCGCCTCGAAGGGCGTGCTTGTGATCGTCGAGGACGTCGCGTCGTTCCGGCCGTGGCCTCTGTTCGCGCCCCACGCCGCGGCCAAGGCTGCGCAGGCGATGCTGACCCGGGTGCTCGCACTCGCTCTCGCCCCGGACGTGCGGGTTTGCGGCGTCGCCCCGGGGCCGGTCGCGGTCGAGCCGGGGACGGAAGAGCGGCGAGCGGCGCGCGTGCCGCTCGGCCGCGTCGGGTCGCCGGACGACATCGCCGAGGCCGTCCTCTATCTCGCCGGAGCCGGCTATGTGACCGGGTCGACGCTGTTCGTGGACGGAGGCCAGTCGCTCCAATCCGGCCGCGGCCCGAACGCGTAGAGCCTCTCGAGATGGCCATGGCCTTTCCACTCCGTACGATTGCGCGCGTGGACTCCGACGGCGAGCTGATCCAGCGGGCTGCCGCCGGCGAGCATTCGGCGTTCGAGGATCTCTACCGGCGCTACGCGCGCGCCGTCTTCGGGCTCGCGCTCCGCCGGCTCGGCGACCGCGGCCGCGCCGAGGAGGCAGTCCAGGAGACGTTCGCATCGGTCTGGCGCTCGGCCGCCTCGTACCGGCCCGAGCGCGGGCCGGGTGCGCCGTGGCTCTACGCCGTCGCGCGGCATGCGATCGTCGACCGCGCGCGGCGGCGCACCGATCAGCCGGTCGACTCGTTCGACGAGCCGGCGGACACCGAGCCCGGCCCCGCCGACACGGCCGAGACGAGCTGGGTCTCGTGGCGGGTGCACCGCGCGCTCGAGGACCTGCCGGAGCGGGAGCGCGAGGTGATCTCACTCGCCTACTGGAGCGGGCTTTCCCAGAGCGAAGTGGCGGAGTTCCTCGGGATCCCGCTCGGGACCGTGAAGACGAGGACGCGCGCCGCCCTGCAGCGGCTCGCCGATCTGCTCGAGGGTGAGCTCTGATGGCGGATTTCGACGAGCTCGCCGGCGGCGACGACCTGACGCCCGAGGAGGAGCTGCGCCTGCGGCGCGTGCACGACCTGCTGCTCCAGGCCGGTCCGCCGCCGGAGCTGCCGCGCACGCTCGAGGATCCGGCCGCGGCTCCCGACGACGCGGAGGTCCTGCGCTTTCCGCTGCGACGCCGCCTCGCAGTGACCGTGCTCGCCGCTGCGGCGATGGTGATCGCCGGGTTCGGCATCGGCTTCCTCGTCGGTCACACGAAGGCCAAGCCGGCGTCGTTCATCGCCGAGCGCGTCGTCTCGATGCACGGGGCGAGCCCTGCGGCGATCGGTGTGCTGCACATCGCCTCCGCCGACAGCGCGGGCAACTGGCCGATGCAGCTTGACGTGCGCGGCCTGGCGACACAGCCTGCGCGCAACGCCGACTACGAGCTCTGGCTGACGAAGGACGGCAAGGCGGTTGCATCCTGCGGCTCCTTCCGCGTGCACGAGAAGACGACGACCGTGCGTCTGTCGGTTCCCTACCGGTTCTCGCACTACGACGGCTGGGTGGTGACCGTGCAGCCGCGCGGCGACGACACGCCCGGCAAGGTCGTCCTCACCACCTAGACATCCAGCCGGAGATCCTCGAGGTCGATGTCGCGCTGGACGCGCTGCATCACCTCCTCCGTGATCATGCCCTCGTTGCGAAGCTCGAGGATCGCGCCCCGCTCGGCGTCGAGCAACTCCCGCCGGAGCCGCTGGAACTGCTGCGAGCGCGCCTCGGTGCCGTCGTCGTCGTTGCCGTCGTACCGCGCCCGGAACCGGTTCGTGCGGAAGCGGTACTGGCTGCGCATGCGCTCGATCGTGTCCTCGTACACCCAGTCCTCGAGCGCGAGCTCGTCCAGCCGGGCGAGCGCTGCCTCGGCGGCCTTGATCCGCGCCTTCGCGTCCTCGCGGCCGGCGCCTCCGTCGTCCTCGATGTGCAGGACGCGCAGGACAACGGGCATCGTCAGCACCTGCGCGACGAGCGTCACGAGGATGACCGCGAACGTGATGAACACGATGCGGTCGCGGCCGGGCAGGTCGAGCGGCAGCGCGAGCGCCGCCGCCAGCGACACCGCCCCGCGAACGCCCGCCCAGGAGAGAACGACGAGCCACTGCCACGGCGGATACGGATCCCGCTCGCGGATGCTCCGGAAGAGGAACCGCGGCAAGTACGCGAAGACGGGCACCCAGATGAAACGGATTGCGATCACGGCGAGCGTCACGTACCCGGCATCGAGAAGCAGCGAGGAGGTGATCGGGAGCCGCGACGCGATCGAGTGGAGCTGGAAGCCGACGAGCGCGAAGAGCAGCGCGTTGACGAGGAAGACGAGCAGCTCCCAGAACGCGTTGCCCGTCAGGCGCGTGTTGACGGTCGTGAGCTGCGGCGTGTACCAGCCCATATAGACGCCGATCGTCACCGCGGCGAGGACGCCGGACACCCCGAGGGCGGCCGCCGGCAGGTAGGCCAGGTACCCGGAGAGGAGCGCGATCGCCACCTCGGTCGGCGTGTCGTCGACCCGGAGCCGGACCTGGCGGACGACGTACGCCACCGCGAGCCCGACGGCGACGCCGCCGATCACGCTCACGACGAGGTGCCAGGACGCATTCCAGAGGGAGAAGGCACCGGCGACCGCGGCGGTGACGGCGGTCTTGTAGAGCACGAGTGCCATCCCGTCGTTGAGGAGGCTCTCGCCCTCGAGGATCGAGACGATCCGCCGCGGGATCGGAAAACGCTGGGCGACCTCGGTCGCCGCGAGGGCATCGGTCGGCGAGACGATCGCCCCGAGCGTGAACGCCTCCGCCCACGAGAGCCCACCGTCGGCGGAGTGCGCGACGAACGCGACCCCGACCGTCGTCGCGGCGACGAGGCCGAACGCGAGTAGCGAGATCGGCCTGAGATTCGACCGCAGGTCGCGCAACCCCGTGAAGAACGCAGACGAGTAGAGAAGCGGCGGCAGGATGCCGACCAGCACGATCTCGGGCGGCAGCTCGAAGTGCGGCAGACCCGGAACGAAGCCGAGCAGGAGGCCGCCGCAGACGAGCAAGACCGGCACCGGCAGGCCGGAGAGCGCGGCCACGACGAGCATGGCGCCGAACGACGCCAGCAGCGCGAAGAGACGGATCTCGTCGTGGGCGGCGAAGTGCACCGCCCACGACGATAACCCGAAGGAACTACCTAGGCGGCGTCAGCGAGGTCTTCGTTCTGCGCGAGCTTGCGCAGCGCCTCGGTCTCGATCTGCCGCACGCGCTCGCGCGTCAGGCCGAGCTGCTTGCCGATCGCCTCGAGGGAGGCGGGGCCTTCGCCGACCAGGCCGAAGCGGAGCTCGATCACGTCGCGCTCCCGGTCGGGCAGGTTGGCGACCGCCTGGCGCACCGCGAGATCGCGGAGCGACGCAGATGCCTCCTCCTCGGTCGACGGGCCGGTGCCGGCGATCAGGTCGCCGAACGACGCGTCGCCGTCGTCGCCGACGGGCATGTCGGTCGAGGCAACCGCGCGGGCGGCCTCGAGCACCTCGTGCACGTGGTTGATCGGCAGCTTCGAGTGCTCGGAGATCTCCTCCGGCGTCGGATCGCGCTCGAGCGTCGCGACGAGCTCGCGCCGGGCGCGAGAGACCTTCTGCTCACGCTCGACGACGTGGACCGGGATGCGGATCGTGCGGGCCTTGTTGGCAACACCGCGCTGCACCGCCTGGCGGATCCACCAGGTCGCGTAGGTCGAGAACTTGAAGCCCTTCCGCCAGTCGAACTTCTCGGCGGCGCGGATCAGGCCGAGCACACCCTCCTGGACGAGGTCGCCCAGGGTGATGCCCTGCGTCTGATAGCGCTTGGCGATCGAGACCACCAGGCGGAGGTTGCAGTTGATCATCCGCTCCTTCGCAGCGAGGTCGCCGCGCTCGATCCGCTTCGCGAGCTCGACCTCCTCCGCCGCGGTGAGCAGCGGATAGCGGCCGGCCTCGTTGAGGAACATCTGGAACGAGTCGGTCGTGTACAGGCTGTGGCCGATGCTGAGATCGAGCTCGAGCTCGTCCTCTTCTTCCTCCTCCGGCGCGATCTCATGCACACGGAGCTCGGCGGCGAGGGCCTCGGCCTCTGCCTCGTCGAGGTCGAAGGTGAGCACTGCGTCCGCGACGTCGGCAGGGTTCAGCACCCCGTGCTCCGCGTGGAGGTGGACGAGCGTGTCGAGCGCTTCGGCGGTAGCCGCGGTCATGTTGATGTCAGTCAACGAACTCCTTAACGTGTCTTCGAGAAAGACGGGCGCGCGGTTTGCGCGTCATCCGTCACTCTCTTCAACGGCGTTTGGCGGAACCCCATTCCCGGGTTCCCTGTGGGCATCCCAGAACTTAGTGACAGAAAGTTACAAGTCTGTTAGGAGTCGCCCCAACCCCTGATTAAGGGGATCTACGGAGCGATCCGGCCGTTGGCGAGGAACGCCGCGTGCGTCACGGGCATCTCGCGCGCCAGGAACGACTCGGCGGCGGCGGCGTACTGCTGGATCTCGAACTGCGCGAACTCCGAGTTGCGGAGCGAGCAGAAATGCATCAGCGAGCGGGGATTGCAGCTCCAGTAGTAGGTCGTGTACATCGTCAGCGGCAGGACGGTGCGGGCGACCTCCTTGGCCACGCCCAGCTCGAGCATCCGCTCATAGGCGGCGAAGGCGCTCTCGGCCTGCCCGGCGATCTCGGCCCGAGCGGCCTCCCGGACCTCGGGAGAGACGGGTTCGAACGTGTACGCACCCGGCTTGCCGACCTGGGTGCGCACGTTGTCCGGCACGTAGAACTCGGCCTGCATCTTCGCGTAGCGGCCCGACCACTCGTTGTAGGAATGGCCCGCGCGGTGCCGGTGGTGCTCGCGGACGACGAAGAGCGGCGCCTTGACGATGAAGCGGAAGTAGCCGTGCTCGAACGGGGAGCCGTGGCGGTCGCGCATCAGGAAGCGGATCAGGCCCTCGTCGCGGTCGCCGAGCTCCTGGCTTGCCTGGTTGAAGGAGACCCGGGCGCCGTTGACGACCGCGAGGTCGGAGGCGAGGGCGCCGTCGAGGGCGATGAAGCCCAGATCGAGGACGGGGACGACGTCCTCGTGCGCCGCAACGGACTCGTCGATCTGCCTGACGTTGGTCATGACGGACACGGGTGCAGGACCCTAGCCCTGCCCCCGGACGTACCGTACCGCCCCGGCCGAAAGAGCCGCGTCCGGGGACAGGCCCTGGACGCGTACGGTTCGGCCATGCCGGTCAGGGTCGGCACATCGGGCTGGTCGTACCCGTCCTGGCGACCGGGGTTCTACCCGGACGGCCTGCAGCCGACGGAGTTCCTCGGCTTCTACGCCGCCCGCTTCGACACCGTCGAGCTCAACTCGACGGGTTACCGCCTGCCGAGCGCCGACCAGTTCCGGCGCTGGGCCGATGCGGTGCCGGACGGCTTCGAGTTCTCGGTCAAGCTCGCCCTCACCCGGCTCGACCGCGTGACGACGTTCCTCGAGCGGGCACAGGCGCTCGGCGACCGGCTCGGCCCGGTGCGAATCGTCTACGAGGGGCCGCGCGACGACGGCGTGCTCTCGTTCGTCGAGGGGTCGGTGCCCGACGGGACGCGGCTCGCCTGGGACTTCCGCCACGAGACCTGGGACGGGGTCGCCGGCGTCGTGCGCGTCGGCGACCGGGACGCCGAGCCGTTCCGCTACCTCCGCCTGCGCGAGCCGCCCTACCGGGACGACGAGCTCGAGGCGATCGCGGCGACGCTCCGGAGCCCCACGTATGTCTACGTCAGGCACGAGGACGAGCCGACGGCGCCCGCGATCGCCGAGCGTCTTCTCGCGCTCCTATAGTCGAGCCATGTGGGTCGTGCGTGAGCTGCTGCGGCTCATCTCGCGGATCGCCGTCGCAGTGCTGATCGCAGTCGTCGTCGCCGAGCTGCGGGCGATTGCGGGGGGCGGCGACGCGAGCCACACGTTCCGGATCATGCTGCTCCTCCTCGGCTGCCTGATGCTTCTGCTCGCGACTGCGGGCACCAAGATGAACCAGCACAAGGCGCACTGGATGGCCAATAGCCACGGCGTGTTCGTCCCGCGATCCTTCGGCCTCGGCGAGGCGCTCGCTGGCGCCGGCGGCCCAACGCTGTCGCCGGCGGCGGTGTTCGTCGGCAGCGGGATCGCGCTGCTCGGGCTCGGCCTCTTTCTCTAGCGCGGGCGATCGGCGGCCTGCTTCGCGGCTGCGGCCGCCGGCGGCGCCGACGGCGCCGGAGGACGCGAGTCGACGAGGATCGCCGCAGCGAGCAGGACGGCGACGCCGACGAGGCTCTCGGCAAGGAGGCTCCGCCGGATGCCCGCCGGCGCCGTCTCGCGGGATTGCTCGAGCCGGGGGCGCAAGAAGAAGTGGTGCAGCGCGCCCCAGCCGAGCGCAACCGCGAACAGTGCGCTCTTCACGAGCAGCACCCGGCCGTAGCCCGTCGTCCAGAGGTCGCTCACGTGCTGCAGGCGGACGTAGCCGAGGTAGAGGCCGGCAAGGAAGATCACCGCGATCAGGACCGAGGCCAGCCGCGAGAAGCGCAGGAACGCCTCGCGCCGAAGCTGTGGCGCACCGGTCCAGAGGAGCACCGCCATCGTCGCGAGACCGCCGATCCAGAGCGCGCCGGCGGACAGGTGCAGCCAGTCCGCAAGCTCCGAGAGCCAGGACGAGCCGGGATCGACGGCGTCGTGGCCCGAGACCGAAAGGCCGCCGGCGAAGACGAGCGCGATCGCGAACGCAGGCACCTGGAAGACGATCCGGTCGAAGAGCCAGGAGAGGTAGACGAGGGCGAGCACGAGCGCGAACGCAAGCGTCATGACGATGAACGCGCGGCCGAAGCGGGTCACGGCCATCGGCGAGAGGTCGCCGTAGAGAAAGCGGCCGAAGGAGAGCTGGAGCGCGTCCTCGCAGTTCAGCGAGAAGGCCGCGATCCCGGCGTCGAGCGCGAGCACGGCTCCCAGCCCCGCGGCCACCGCGATGCGCCGCTCGAGCGCGAGGGGCACGGCGAGGCCGCGCAGCACGACGAGCCGCAGCCCGAGCGCGCCGATCGTGAGTGCGATGCCGAGGAACCAGAGCCAACGCACGAGCTTCTCCGTGAGCGTCGGGCCGCCGGCGCCGTAGGCGGCGCTGATCGACGGCGCCTTGACGCCGAAGCCGAACGTCCAGACGCCCGAGACGACGTGCGAGTCGGCGGAGATCCCCTGCCAGCGCACCGTGTAGCCGCCGCGGGTGAGCGGGCCGACGCGGGCGATCACGTCGGTGCCGGTGCTGCGCGAGCCGAGCGCGTGGTCGTGCCCGTTCACGTCGAGCACCTTCACGGCACCGGGGAGCAGCTTCACGTGCTGGTCGAAGTGGAGCCGGATCGTCGTCGGCGAGCTCGTCACCTCGGTTCCGTAATGCGGCGTCGTCGACCGCAGCGTCGCATGGGCGGATGCGGCCGCCGGGAAGGCGAGGGCGGCGACCGCGACGAGCGCGAGGCGTCTCATCGGTGCGGTGTCCCGGCAAGCGGTGAGAGATGCCCGAAGACCGGTGCCACGTCGCGATCCGAGTAGAGCATCACCGCGACCGCGACGATCGTGAGAGCGAACGTCGCGCGCAGGACGGCCGAGCGCGGCTTCCAGACGAGCGCGAGCGGCACGAGCGCACCGAGCAAGAACGTCCAGCCGAGCAGGTGGTGCAGGAACGCCGACCGCGCGAACCACCACGTGTTCTGCTCGTGGATCAGGAAGGCGGTCCCGGTGACCGCGAACGCAAGCGGCCAGGTGAGCCGCCACCAGGGCGAATGCAGGCGTCCGCGGACGAGCCCGAGCTCGGCACCGCCGGCAAGCATCAACACCTGCGCCCAGGAGCCGTGCGCGTACATGTGGATGGCCGAGTTGGTGTAGAGCGCCATCACCGGCCAGAGCAGGACGCCCATCGTGAAGGCGAGGCCCGGCCACAGGTACCTCCGCCACGGCCGCATCGCCCACACCTCACGGCCGACGACGGCCTCGCAGAGCAGACAGAGGCCCACGAGCAGGATCCCGGTCGCAAACAGCCAGTGGACGAACTCAGCGTGAGGTTGCACGGTGCTCCTGCAAGTCGGAGAGCAGGGGTTTCGCCACGACCAGCGTGAACAGCACCCCGGCACCGATCACGAGCAGCGGCGGCTCGGCGATCAGCCACCAGAACCCCTGGTGCAGCGGATGCAGGAGAGTCAGCCGCCACGGCTGCACGATCGCCCACACGACTCCGGCCGCGACCGTGAGCGGGCCGACGAACGAGACGATCTGCTCCGACGTGAGCCACCGGGCGCGACGCTCGGACAGTGTTTGGGCAAAGCTCGGGTGCATCGATTCCTCCGTGAGACGGGCAACGAGCCGGCCGTGGAGCGGCGGGCCGGCGGGACCGGGACTCAGGCGGAGAGCGGAGGAGGCCGGCTGTCGAGGACGACGCCGAAGCGCCGGCGAAGGCCCAACTCGTCGGACGGGCGCGGATGGGCGGCCGGGCTGCGCAGGGCGGCCGAGAGCGCGCGCCGCGCACCCGCCAGCGTGCCCCGTGCGTACTCCTCGACGGCGTGCAACCAGCGGGCGAACCGCCAGGCGACGGCGACGAGCACGGCGAGCACCGCGAAGACGGGCAGCGCGTAGCTGTGGAGGAGCGGCGTGAGCGACGAGGGACTGCCCGAGGCGCCGACGTGGACGAGGTAGAGGGCAGTACTGCCGAGGAATGCCGCCAGCCAGACGCGCGGGGAGAGCCCCGGCCGCAGCCGCGGCGTGCCGCCCCGGCGGCCGAGCAGCCGTTCACCCGCGGACGCAGCGGCCCAGGCACGCACAGCGCGGGCGGCGAGCCCGGCCAGCAGGAGCGCCCCGGCGATCTTCACGCCGAGCAGCAGGAACGGGTAGTAGCTCGTGTCGGTCCGCGCGAGCGGCGCGACGTGCAGGGCGCGGTCGACGCGTGCGGTCAGGCTGCGGCCGGCGATCTCCGCGACGAGCAGGAGAAAGCAGAACGTCGCGGCACCTCGGCGCCGGGGCACGCGGCCACCCTCCACGGCTCGATTCTACTGGCAGCGGTGCGGTCCGCGGTTGCCGCGCGCTTGCCCGGGGTGCTTCAATCGAGGCATGGGGGACGACGCGGGGGCGCGTTTGCGTGAGCCACCGATCAGCGGCGTGGAGCCGGTGGGCGATGCGACGGTCGTGCGTCTGCGAGGCGAGCTCGACCTCTACAACGCCGACGAGCTGCGGATCGCCTTCTCCGGCGCGATCGACGGCGGGGCCAAACGCCTGGTCGTCGACCTCGACGAGGTGGAGTTCGTCGACTCGACCGCTCTCGGTGTCCTGCTCGAGGTGCGGGCGCAGCTCGCGCCGGGGGAGCTCCGGCTCGCACGCCCACGGGTCGAGATCCGGCGCACCCTGATGGTGAGTGGGCTCGACCGGCACCTGCCGGTCCACGACTCGATCGACCAGGCCCTCGCGAGCTGACCGGCGAGCACCTCCAGCCGCGCGTTCTCGAGACGCTCGAAGGCGCCGACCGCTACAACCGCTGGCTCGCCGAGCTGACGTTCCCGTACCTCGGCGACGACCCGATCGAGGCGGGCAGCGGCATCGGCACCAACGCCGCGCTCTGGCTCGAGCTCGGCGCGGCTCGGGTGACCGTCTCGGAGCTCGACCCGGCTGCGCTCGACCGGCTGCGCGGCCGGTTCGCCGGCGAGCCTCGTGTCGGCGTCGAGACGATCGACCTCGAGCAGGCGCCGCGACGCGAGCATTCTGCGTTCGTCGCGCTGAACGTACTCGAGCACATCGCCGACGATCGCCGGGCGCTCCGTGGAGCCGCCTCGCTCGTGCGTCCCGGCGGCCGAGTGATCGTCTTCGTGCCGGCGTTCCCGTTCGCGGCAGGGAGGTTCGACCGGGCGATCGGTCACCATCGCCGGTACACGAAGTCGACACTGACAGCCGCCTACGAGGAGGCAGGACTGACGATGGAAACGATCCGCTACGTCAACGCGCCGGGGCTGCCGGCCTGGTTCGTCTCGGTGCGCCTGCTTGGCAGCGAGCCGCGCGACGGCGTGCTGCTCCGCCTCTGGGACCGCGGCGTGATCCCGGTGGCGAAGCGCGTCGAGCGGTTCAGGCCGCCACCCTTCGGGCAATCCGTCCTCGCCGTCGGGCATACGAGGACCTAGCCGATGTCATCGCTGACAATCCTGATGCCGGTCTACAACGAGAAGGCGACCGTGCTGGCCGCCATCGAAGACGCCCTCACCGCTGAGCTTCCGGTCGAGCGCCGCGAGGTGATCGTGATCGACGACGGCTCGACCGACGGCACGAGCGAGCTGCTGCGCGACACCCCATTCCCCGACGGGGTGACCATGCTGCACCAACCGCGAAACGCGGGCAAGGGAGCCGCCGTGCGCGCCGGGCTCGTCCATGCCTCGTGCGAGTTCACGGCCATCCTCGACGCCGATCTCGAGTACCGGGCGGCCGATCTCGGGGATCTGCTCGAGCCCCTGCTCGCCGGCGATGCAAATGTCGTCTTCGGGACACGGGCCTGGTCGTCCCACGCCGCGTTCAGCTTCTGGTACGTCGTCGGCAACAAGGCCGTGACGCTCGCGACGAACGTTCTCTACAACTGCTGGATCTCGGACGTCATGACCTGTCACAAGGCGATGCGCACCGAGCTCTTCCAACGGCTTCGCCTGCGCGAGGGCGGTTTCGCGATCGAGCCGGAGATCGCCGCGCGCGTGCTGCTCGAGGGGGAGCGCGTGTACGAGGTCCCGATCACCTACCGCGCACGGTCGCGCGAGGCCGGCAAGAAGCTCGACACGCGCGACGGCCTGCGGGTGCTGCGGACGCTCATCCGCTGCCGCATCGCCTAGCTGCCCGCTGCTCAGCAGATGCGTGGGAGCGGGTCGCCGACGAGCATGTCGACGATCCGGCTGCCGCCGAGCTCGGTCTCGAGCAGGACGAGGCCCTCGGGCTCGTCCACGACCGCGCCGATCAGCGCGGCGTCGGCCCCGAGCGGATGCCGGCGGAGCGCGGCGAGCGCTGCGTCGACCGCTGCTGCATCGACAACCGCGACGAGCTTGCCCTCGTTCGCGACGTAGAGCGGGTCGATGCCGAGGATCTCGCAGGCAGCCGCCACTTCCGGGCGAAGCGGCAGCGCACGCTCGTCGATCCTCACGGCGAGCCCGGAGGCGACTGCAAGCTCGTTGAGCGTCGTCGCGAGGCCGCCGCGGGTCGGGTCGCGCATGAACCGAAGTGAGCCTCCGAGCGCGACCAGGTCGCTCGCGAGCTCGTGGAGCGGTGCGGTGTCGCTTCGGAGATCCGCCTCGAGGGCGAGCTCGCCGCGGGCCACGAGCACGGCCATGCCGTGGTCGGCAATCGTCCCCGAGACGATCACGCGGTCACCCGGGCGCACCTGGTCCGGCCCCAGCTCGAGGCCGGAGGGCACGACGCCGATCCCGGCCGTGCAGATGTAGAGGCCGTCGGCCATCCCCCGCTCGACGACCTTCGTGTCGCCGGCGGCGATGACGACACCGGCGCGCCGGGCAGCCTGGGCGACGGAGTGCGCGATCAGACGGAGCTCGTCCGTCGCGAATCCTTCTTCGAGCACGAACGCCGCCGTCAGCGCGAGCGGCGTCGCCCCCGAGACGGCGAGGTCGTTGACGGTGCCGTTGACGGCCAGCTCGCCGATGTCGCCGCCGGGGAAGAAGCGAGGACGCACGACGTAGGAGTCGGTCGTGAACGCAAGCCGCAGGCCGGAGGTCTCGACGAGCGCTGCGTCCGCGAGCGGCGCGAGCAGCGGGTTCCCGAGCTCGGGGACGAACAGCTCCTCGACGAGCCTGCGACTGGCCTTCCCACCGGCGCCGTGGGCGAGCGTGACGACGTCGTCGGCCGGCGTCATACGGGCACCTTCCCGCGGCCGTAGGCGTAGAAGGCGGCGCACGCTCCCTCGCTCGAGACCATGCACGTCCCGAGGGGCTTTTCCGGTGTGCACGCCGTCCCGAACACCTTGCACTCCCACGGCCTGATCGCGCCGACCAGCACCTGCCCGCACTGGCAGGCCTTCCGGTCGGGGACGCGCAGGCCGGGGACGGCAAAGCGCTGCTCGGCGTCGAAGCGCGCGAGCTCGTCGCGCAGCCGGAACGCCGACCGCTCGATCTCGCCGAGCCCTCGCCACTCGAACGTCTCGCGCAGCGTGAAGACGCGCTCGAGCGCGGCGAACGCGTACGGGTTGCCGTCGCGCCGCACGACGCGTGTGTACTGGTTCTCGACCTCGGACCGTCCCTCGTGCAGCTGGCGCACGAGCATCACCGCCGACTGCAGGATGTCGAGCGGCTCGAAGGCAGAGACGACGACCGGCTTGCCGTACTCCTCGGCGATGAAGTCGTACGGACGGGTGCCCGCGACGGCCGACACATGGCCGGGCGCGATGAATCCGTCGATGCGCACGCCGCTCGTCTCCAGGATCGCGCGCAGCGGCGGCGCGATCGTGACGTGGTTGCAGAAGACGCTGAAGTTCTGGACGTCGTCCGCCTCCGCCTCGAGCACGGTGAGCGCGGTCGACGGCGAGGTCGTCTCGAAGCCCACGGCGAAGAACACGACGTGACGCTCCGGGTTGCGTCGCGCCAGCTCGAGCGCGTCGCGCGGCGAGTAGACCATGCGCACGTCGGCGCCTCTCGCCTTCGCCTCGAGCAGCGAGCCGCGCCGGCCGGGGACGCGCATCATGTCGCCGAAGGTGGTGAAGAGGACGCCGGGCTGCTCCGCCAGCCAGATCGCGTCGTCGACCCGTCCCATCGGGATCACGCACACCGGGCATCCCGGCCCATGCAGGAACTCGAGCCCGGGTGGAACGAGGTCGGTGAGCCCGTGGCGGTAGATCGTGTGCGTGTGGCCCCCGCAGACCTCCATCAGGCGTATCGACTCGCCCGGCGCGACGAGGTGCTCGAGCTCGGCCCGCACCCCGTCGGCGAGCTCGCGCGACCGGAACTCGTCGACAAATCTCATCCGGCCCCCATCGACTCGAGCAGCTCGAGGGTGCGCAGTGCCTCGTCCTCGTCGATCCGCGCGAGCGCGAAGCCGACGTGGACGAGCACCCAGTCGCCGACGGCCGCCTCCGGGCAGAGCGCCGTCGAGACGCTGCGGCGCACACCGGCGACCTCTGCCGTCCCGAGCGGCGCGTCCTCCTCGAGCCGGACGAGACGTGCGGGAATCCCGAGGCACATACCTGGAGCGTCCAGGCGCGGCCCGGAGGTCGCAACCGGGTTTTCCCCGATGCCCCGGCCCCCGGCCGCCGGGAGGCTCTCGTTGGAGAACCAGTTGCCCGAAGCAAAGACAGCCATGCTGGAGCCGAGCGCGCTTGACGAGCTCCTCAAGGTGCTTCGCGGGCGCGGTCATCGCGTCGTCGGGCCGACCGTCCGGAACGGCGCGATCGTCCTCGACGAGCTCGAATCGGCAGCTGAGCTGCCGATCGGGGTCGGCGACGTGCAGGCACCCGGGAGCTACCGGCTCCGCGAGCGCGGCGATCAGGCGCGCTTCGGGTACGCCGCCTCCCCCCACTCGCCGAAGCAGTTCCTCTTCCCCGCCTCGACCCGGCTCTTCCGAGCCCGCCGCGACGGCGACGACGTCGAGTTCGAGGAGCCCGCTGCGCCCGACCGGCCCCTCGCGCTCTTCGTCCGGCCGTGCGAGCTGCACGGGATCGCGATCCAGGACCGCGTCTTCCTGCACGGCAAGTGGGTCGACCGCGACTACGACCTCCGGCGCGCGGGCGTGTTCATCGTCGTCGTCGAGTGCGGGACCCCGGCGGGCACGTGCTTCTGCACGTCGACGGGCACCGGCCCGACGGCCGACGGCCCGTACGACCTTGCCCTGACCGAGATCCTCTCCGGCGA
This sequence comes from uncultured Thermoleophilia bacterium, assembly GCA_963794375.1. GTDB lineage: Bacteria > Actinomycetota > Thermoleophilia > Gaiellales > Gaiellaceae > PALSA-600. The sequence continues at coordinate 986,488 of CAWCDL010000010.1, read as the reverse complement.
GCACCGCTTCCTGGCGCGCGCCGGCTCGGACGCCGGCGCCGAGGTCCTCGCCGCACTCACGACCCGGGAGGCGACCGACGGCGACCTCGAGGACGCGACCGAGGTGACCCGGACGGCCGAGGAGGCGATCGGGCGGCGCCTCGACACGGACGACCTGCGCGGCTTGCTCGAGCGCTCGCGCGAGTCTGCCCGCTGGGACGACGTGGCGGCCCGCTGCCTCACGTGCGCGAACTGCACGCTCGTCTGCCCGACCTGCTTCTGCTCGAGCGCCGAGGACGTCACCTCCCTCGACGGCGCGGAGTCTGAGCGCGTGCGGCGCTGGGACAGCTGTTTCTCGATCGACCACTCGTACATTCACGGCGGCGCGGTGCGCCCCTCATCGCCGGCGCGCTACCGCCAGTGGCTGACACACAAGTTCGGCACCTGGATCGACCAGTTCGGCACCTCGGGCTGCGTCGGCTGCGGCCGCTGCATCGCCTGGTGCCCGGTGGGCATCGACGTGACCGAGGAGCTGGCCGCGCTGCGCGCGGAGGAGGAGGCATCCCATGCAGACCATTGACGCGCTTCTGCGCGAGTCGCCGACGTTCGCGTCGCTCGACCCGGCCCGCCTCGAGGTGATCGCGGGCTGCGCGACAAACGTCCACTTCGACGCCGACCACGTGCTCTTCCGGGAGGGAGACCCCGCCGACACCTTCTATCTCGTCCGTCACGGCAGCGTCGCGCTCGAGACGTTCGTCCCGGCGCGGGGCTCGCTGCTGATCGAGACGATCGAGCCGGGCGAGGTGGTCGGCTGGTCGTGGCTCTTCGAGCCCTACCGCTGGCACTTCGACGCGCGCGCGCTCACGGAGCTTCGCGCGACGGCGTTCGACGGAGCGTGCCTGCGCGGCAAGTGCGAGGCCGATCCGGCGCTCGGCTACGACCTGATGACCCGCTTTGCGCACGTGATGATCGAGCGCCTGCAGTGGACGCGGCTGCGGCTGCTGGACGTGTACGGGAGTGCTCATGCAGGCGCTCGCTGAGCCGTCCACCTCCGAGGCGACGATCCCGCGGCCGTTCGCCGTGGTCGAGCGCCGCCGCGAGACCGCCGACACCTGGACGCTCGAGCTCGAGCCGGTGGGCGGCGCGCCGCTCGCCCCGCTGCCCGGCCAGTTCACGATGCTGTACGCGTTCGGGATCGGCGAGGTGCCGATCTCGGTCTCGGGCCGCAACGGCGACCGCCTCGTGCAGACCGTGCGCGCCGTCGGCGCGGTGACGGAGGCGATCTGCGCGGCCGAGCCGGGAACCGTGCTCGGCGTGCGAGGCCCGCTCGGCAACGCCTGGCCGCTCGAGCTCGCCGAGGGCAGGGAGCTGCTGATCGTCGCCGGCGGGATCGGGCTCGCCCCGCTCCACGGGGCGCTCGAGCACGCCCTCATGCATCGTGACCGCTACCGCGGCCTCACCCTTCTCTACGGTGCACGCACACCCGCCGACCTTCTCTACCGCGTCGAGCTCGGCGAGCTCCGCGAGCACGTCGGGCTCCAGCTCGAGGTCACGGTCGACGCCGCCGACCCGGCGTGGCGCGGCCATGTGGGGGTCGTGCCGAAGTTGATCGAGCGCGCGAGCTTCGACCCGACCGACGCGATCGCCCTCGTCGTCGGTCCGGAGATCATGATGCGCTTCACGATCGAGGCACTCGTCGAGCGCGGCGTCGCGCTCGACCGCATCTACCTCTCGATGGAGCGAAACATGCGCTGCGGGCTTGGGCACTGCGGCCACTGCCAGCTCGGGCCGACCCTGATCTGCCGCGACGGCCCCGTCTACGACGCGGCCACGATGGTCGAGCTGATGGAGGTACGCGAGCTGTGAGCAAGCCAACCCTTGCGGTGTGGAAGTTCGCGTCCTGTGACGGCTGCCAGCTGTCGCTCCTCGACTGCGAGGACGAGCTGCTCGCCCTGGCCGGCGAGGTCGAGATCGCCCATTTCCTGGAGGCCCGCCGCGCCACCGCACCCGGGCCGTACGACGTCTCGCTCGTCGAGGGCTCCGTGACGACCGCGCACGACGCCGAGCGCATCCGCGAGATCCGCGAGCAGTCGAGGACCCTGATCACGATCGGCGCCTGCGCGACCGCAGGCGGCATCCAGGCGCTCAAGAACTACGGCGACGTCGACGAGTTCACCACCGCGGTCTACGCCTCGCCGGAGTACATCTCGTCGCTCGCGACCTCGACGCCGATCTCCGCGCACGTTCCGGTCGACTACGAGCTGCGCGGCTGCCCGATCTCGAAGCGCCAGCTGCTCGAGGTGCTGACGGCGTTCCTGCACGGCCGCAAGCCGTCGATCCCCTCCACGAGCGTCTGTACGGAGTGCAAGGCCCGCGGGACGGTGTGCATCACCGTCGCGCACGGCACGCCGTGCCTCGGGCCCGTCACCCACGCGGGCTGCGGCGGTCTCTGCCCCGCCTACAACCGTGGCTGCTTTCGGCTGCTTCGGGCCGATGGAGAGCCCCAACACCGCCGCGCTCGAGGCCCGCCTGAAGGAGCTCGGGACCGACGACCGGAACGTCGAGCGGCTCTTCCGTACGTTCAACGTCACCGCCTTCGAGAAAGTCAGGTCATGAGTCAGAGGACGATCATCACCGAGTACCTCGCGCGGGTCGAGGGCGAGGGCGGGATGCGCGTGCGCATCGAGGGCGACCGCGTCGAGGACGTCCAGCTGCAGATCTACGAGCCGCCGCGCTTCTTCGAGGCGTTTCTGCGCGGGCGCCGTTTCACGGAGGTGCCCGACATCACGGCGCGCATCTGCGGCATCTGCCCGATCGCGTACCAGATGAGCTCGGTGATGGCAATGGAGCGGATCTGCGGCGTCGACGTCGGCGGGCAGCTCGCAGCCCTGCGCCGGCTCATCTACTGCGGCGAGTGGATCGAAAGTCACGCCCTCCACGTGTTCATGCTTCACGCGCCGGACTTCCTCGGCTACGAGAGCGCAATCGAGATCGCACGCGACAACCCTGAGCTCGTGGCACGCGCGCTGGAGCTGAAGAAGACGGGCAACCACCTGATGTCGGTCGTCGGCGGACGCGACGTGCACCCGATCAACGTGCGCGTGGGCGGCTGGTACCGCACGCCGAGCAAGCAGGAGCTACGGGCGCTGCGCGAGCCGCTCGAGCGCGCGCGCGAGGAGTCGCTCGCAGCGGTGCGCTTGACGGCCGGGTTCGACTTCCCGGACTACGAGCGCGAGTACGAGCTGGTCGCGTTGTCGCAGCCGGGCGAGTACCCGATCGAGCGGGGCCGGATCGTCTCGACCGGCGGCATCGACATCGACGCTTCCGAGTACGAGGACCACTTCGTCGAGGAGCACGTTCCGTGGTCGAACGCGCTCCACTCGCACATCATCGGCCGCGGCTCGTACCTCTGCGGCCCGCTCGCGCGCTTCGCACTCAGCTACGACGAGCTCACTCCGCTCGCGAAGGAGGCCGCCGCCGAGGTCGGTCTGACGCCTGCAGAGCGGAACCCGTTCCGCAGCATCGTCGTGCGGTCCGTGGAGCTCGTCGAGGCCTGCGACGAGGCGCTGCGCCTGATCGACGAATACGAGGAGCCGGACGCTCCCACAGTCGAGGTCGAGCCGCGGGCGGGTGTGGGACACGGCGTCACCGAGGCGCCGCGCGGCATCTGCTGGCACCGCTACGAGATCGACGACGAGGGGACGATCCTCGAGGCGAAGATCGTGCCGCCCACCTCCCAGAACCAGAAGGCGATCGAAGAGGATCTCCGCGGGGTCGTCGAGCGCTCGTTGAACATGCCGGACGACGAGCTGGCGCTCCTCTGCGAGCAGACGATCAGGAACTACGATCCGTGCATCTCGTGCGCGACGCACTTCCTGAAGCTCGACATCCAGCGCTCGTGAGGGTCGTCGGCATCGGTAATCGCTGGCGCTCCGACGACGGCGTCGGGCTGGAGGTGGCGGCCCGCGTGCGCGCACTCGACCTGGAGGTCGACGTGCTGGAGCGCGACGGCGAGCCCGTGGCGGTGCTCGACGCGATCGAGGGTGCCGACGCCGTCGTGGTCGTCGACGCCGTCTCGTCCGGCGCGGCGCCGGGGACGCTGCACCGCCTCGACGCCACCACGACGCCGCTGGCCCAGGAGCTCTTCAACCGGTCGACCACCCATCATCTCGGCCTCGCCGAAGCGGTCGAGCTCGGCCGCGCACTCGGGCGCCTGCCGGAGACGCTCGTCGTGATCGGCGTCGAGGGCGAGAGCTGGGCCGCCGGCGAGCAGCTTTCGGTCCCGGTCGCGGCGGCCCTCGACGGCGCCGTCGCCGCCGTCGTCCTGGAGGTGGAGCGATGCACGAGCAGGCCGTGATGCGCGACCTCATGCGCGAGATCGGCGAGGTTGCCGGCAAGGCCCGCGTGACACGCGTCCGCGTGCGGCTCGGCGTCCTCTCGCACTTCACCGACGAGCACTTCCGCGAGCACTTCGAGGACGCCTCCCGCGGCACCCTGGCAGAAGGCGCCGCGGTGACGACGACCGTCGACCCGGATCCGACGAGCCCGGCCGCTCAGGGCGTGGTGCTCGAGTCGATCGACGTCGACGGCTGATGTGAGCGGGGCCGCGGGCGTTCGCCCGCGGCCCCTCACAACGACCCCGTCCGTTCGAGCTAGGGAGTGACCGGTGCCGGCGTCGCCGTCGTGCTGGGTGGCGTCACTACGTTCGGCGCCGGCTGCCCCGACGCAGCGAAGCTCTCGCGCAGCTTGACGACCGCGAGGTGCGCCTCGGCGACCGCCGAGCGCATGTTCAGGTTCGTCAGCCGGATCTCGAGGTTCGCCTGCCGGACGAGCAGCCGCAGCTGCTGTGCCGGGACCCCGGCCTGCTTCGCGGCATGCACGTCGGCCCGCAGCTGCACGCGATCGGCGAGGCAGGTCGAGAGCAGCGACTTCCAGTCGCCCGTCAGCTTGAGGGCGTCGACCTTGATCGTCTGCCGCGCGGTCTTCTTGTCCGTGGTGCCGGCGAGCGAGTTCGCATCGGCCTCGAGCCTCTGCGCGTCGGCGACCACCTGGTCGTGCTTTGCCTGAACGTCGGTCTTCAGCTTCGCGATGTCGGCCTGCACCGCGGCGGCCGGGTCGTCGGCGAATGCCGCGACCGGGGCCGCAGCTGCGACCGCGAGGGCCGCGACCGCCAGCATCAGGATCTTCTTCGTGCTCGTCATCTCTTCTCAGCGCTCCTTGGTGTCAGGGGGTGACACGCAGAGGTTGGGCGGCTCATGTCAGCCGGTCGTCTCGCGCATGTAACGCGTGCGTAAGGAGCGTGCGACGTGTTCTAGAGAAAGCGACGCTCGGCCTCGCGAGCAGCGTCGTACTCGCGCCGTGCAGTCTGGACGGCCGGCAGCTCGGAAACCTCCGCAACCGGCACGTCCCACCAGCTCTCGTACGACGGAACGCCTTCGTAGCGATCGACCTCGACGACGATCACGCTCACCCCGTCGTCAGCCCGCGCCCGGACGAGCGCCTCTCGCAACTCGTCGATCGTTCGAGCGCGCTCGGCACGAGCACCGAGCGACGCTGCGTTCGCAGCCAGATCGAGTGGCAGCGTCGGCGTGGGGTCGTCGTCGCCGTCGAGGACGGGTCGCTCGCCGTCCACGTAGCGGTACTGCGTGCCAAAGCCCTGCAGACCGAGCGAGCGCGAGAGACCGCCGATCGAGTTGAAGCCGTGGTTGTCGACGAGAACGATCGTCAGCTTCAGGCGCTCCTGGACGGCGGTGACGAGCTCGCCCGGCATCATCAGGTACGAGCCGTCGCCGACGAGTACAACCACCTCCCGGTCCGGCGCAGCGAGCTTGACGCCGATGCCGCCGGCGATCTCGTAGCCCATGCACGAGTAGCCGTACTCCACGTGGTAGCCCTTCGGATCCCGCGTCCGCCACAGCTTGTGGAGGTCGCCGGGCATCGCTCCGGCGGCGCAGACGACGACGTCCGTCGGCGCGGTCGCGTCGTTGACCGCGCCGATCACCTCGCTCTGCGCCGGGAGAGGCCCATGCCCAAGTGCGTACAAGCGGCCGACCTCGGTGTCCCATTCGGCGTTCAGCCTCGCCGCGTCCGCGCGATAGGAGTCGTCGACGGCATGGCCGCGCAGGGCTTCGGTGAGGAGCTTGAGGGTCACTTTCGCGTCGGCGGTAACGCGAATCCCCCCGTGCTTCGCGCCGTCGAGCTCCGCCACGTTGATGTTGACGAAGCGGACGTCCGGATCCCGGAAGGCCGTCTTCGAGGCGGTCGTGAAATCGCTATAGCGCGTGCCGATCCCGATCACGAGATCGGCAGCGGCCGCGAACCTGTTCGCACCGAACGTCCCCGTCGCACCAACGGCCCCGAGATTCGACGGATGGTCGTACGGCAGGGAGCCCTTCCCCGCCTGTGTCTCGCCGACCGGGATCCCCGTCGCGTCGCAGAAGGCACGCAGCTCCCCGGTGGCCTCGCCGTAGATCACGCCGCCGCCGGCGATCACGAGCGGTCGGCGCACGCCGCGGATCGCCTCGACCGCCGCCGCGAGCGCGGCCGGGTCGGGCGCCTGACGAGGCACGTGCCAGGTGCGTGGCGCGAGAAACTCCTCGGGGCAGTCGAACGCCTCCGCCTGGACGTCCTGCGGGAACGCGAGTGTCACAGCGCCGGTGTCGGCAGGGCTCGTGAGCACGCGCATTGCCGCGAGCGCCGCCGGGATCACCTGCTCGGGACGCGAGATCCGGTCGAAGTACCGCGAGACGGGGCGAAATGCGTCGTTCACCGAGACGTCACCTGCGAAGGGGGCCTCCAGCTGCTGCAGCACGGGATCGGGACCGTGCCCCGCGAAGACGTCTCCGGGCACGAGCAGCACGGGCAGCCGGTTGATCGTGGCGAGCGCCGCGCCCGTCACCATGTTCGTCGCACCCGGGCCGATCGAGCTCGTGCAGACGAGCGCGCCGAGGCGGTTCTGCATCCGTGCGTAGGCGGCGGCGGTGTGCACCATCGCCTGCTCGTTCCGCGCCTGGTGGTAGCGCAGTAGCTCCGGGTGCTGGAGCAGCGCCTGACCCACGCCCGCGACGTTGCCGTGCCCGAAGATGCCGAAGCAGCCACCGAAGAAGCGCCGGGAGATTCCGTCGCGCTCCACGTGCTGCGCGGCGAGGAAGCGCACGAGCGCCTGCGCTGCGGTCAACCGGATCGTGCTCACGATGCTTCTCTCCTCGACTCGAGTGACGACTGCGCCTGCGCGGCCGCAACGAGCGCTGCGACCGCATCGGCCGGGCCCGCGCCCTGCTGCGTCCCGCCGCGGACGAGCTCGACGAACGCTGCGTCCTGCGCGGCGATGCCCTCGGCGAACGCGCGCTCGGAGCTCGGCGGCCAGAGGAACCGGCACTCGGCGACATCGCCCGTCCCGTGAACCGAGACGCGGCACATGTCACCCGGCGGGAAGCGGCGGCCGAGCGACACCACTCCGAGCCCGCCGCCCGAGAGGGCGAAAACCGCCTCGACGCTCTCTGGATCACCCTCGACCGGCGGGTCGACGCCCGCCGTCGCAGCCACGACCGCCCGGCAGTCGAGCTCCTGCCCGGTCAGCCACCGGATCTGGTCGAGCTCGTGCACGCCCATGTCGACGAGGATCCCGCCACTCGCGGCGCGGAACGCGGGCGGCGGCGGGTGCTCGTCCCACTGCTCGCTTCGGACGAGGAGCACGCCGCCGAGCTCGCCGGCGACGATCCGGCGCCGCAACGCCTCGAGCTCCGGCACGAAGCGGCGCCAGTAGCCGATCTGCAGCGGCGTCCCGGTCTCATCGGCGCGCCTGACCGCGGCGCGAGCCTCGTCCGGCGTCGTGCCGCATGGCTTCTCGCACAGCGTCGGCACGCCCGCCTCGAGCAGGCGCAAGACGAGCTCGAGATGGAGAGTGGACGGCGCCGCGACGACCGCGCCGTCCGGCCGGCCGGCGGCAAGCAGCTCGTCGAGGTCGGCGTGCGTCGCGCCGGGTGCGACCGGGTCGACGACCGCCGCCACCTCCACATCCGGCAGCGCCTCGAGCACCGACAGATGAACACGACCCATGCGCCCTGCACCGACCACGGCGATCCGCACAGCAGAGCTCATGCGAGCATCGGATCGATCGCAACCTTGATCGCGGCGTCCGTCTGCGAGAGCTCGAGCGCCTCGGCTGCCCCCGCGAGCCCGAAGCGCTGCGAGACGATCAGCTCCAGCGGGAGAACGTCGAGGTTGCGCGCCATCAGCTCGAGGGCCGGCCCGTACGACCGCGCCGTCTCGCCGCCGACGCCGAGGACGCAGAGGTTCCGGGTGCAGATGTCGGCACTCGGATTGACGCCGACCGGCCCCAGGTCGACGAAGGCCCCGGCCTCAACGACCACGCCTCCGAACCGCGCGAGCCGCAGGGCCTCGGGAAACGTCTCCGGGACCCCGGAGCAGTCGACGACCACGTCGGCGCCGAGACCGGCCGTGTGCTCGCGAACGCGGGCGAGCCGCTCGTCGGCATCGGTCTCCTCCGCGTTCAGCGTCAAGGTCGCGCCGAGGGCCTCTGCGAACGCGAGCCGGGAGCGCAGCCGGTCGACCGCGATCAGCTTGCCGCAGCCCGTGAGCCGCGCCTTGACGAGGTGGCAGAGCCCGAGCGGCCCAACCCCGACGACGGCCACCGTCTCGCCGAAGCCCGCACCGCCGAGCCCGGGCGCAAGCACTCGCGCCGTGTCGAGGCCGTGCGTGACCGCCATCGGCTCGGTCAGGACGGCCACCTCGTCGGGGAGCCCGTCCGGCACGCGGAAGAGCGGCGTGCCCGGCAGCAGCACCATGTGCTCTGCCCAGCCGCCGAAGAGGTGTGGCGGATCGCTGCAGCCGAGGCTGTTGCCGTAGTCGTGGAGCTGCTCGCAGAAGTAGTACGGCGCGCCGGCGAGGCAGAAGTGGCAGCGTCCGCAGGGGACGTTCGCGCCCGGCACGATCCTGTCGCCGGGTGCGAGCGGGCGCCCGTCGCTTGCGAGCGCACCGCCGGGCCCCACCGCCTCGACGACGCCGACGTTCTCGTGGCCGCAGATCAGAGGGTAGGCGAGATCGCGCTCGTGAGCGGTGCCGGCGTACTGCTTCGTCTCGCCGCGATAGGTGTGCTTGTCCGTGCCGCACACCCCGGAGAGGAGCACGCGCATCAGCACCTCGCCCTCGCGAAGGTCGGGGCGCGGGAACTCGGCCAACTCCACCCTGCCGGGCCCGCGCATGACCGCAGCTCGTACTGTCGCCGTCGCGGCCCGCGTCATTCCTTATCCGGGTTGGGCAGCATCACGTCGCGGACGACCGCCACCAGATCCTGGTAGGAGGCGATGAAGCCGCGCAACGTCCGCCTGGTCGCCCCGAACGTGTCGAACTCGTCGACCGACAGCCCGTCGGGCTCATAGGCACGGCGGAAGTCCGGCAGCTTCGCCTCGAGCTCCGCCAGGACGGCGGCCGGCACCTCGTCCTCGAAGCGCGGCGTGACTTCGATGTCTGACGCATTGAAGAGGAGCTGCCACTTGTACGGGATCGTCAGGACGATGTCGCCGCCGATCAGCTGCGACCAGTGGAGGTGATTGCGGTACGCGGCCGCGAGCAGCCGCGTGCGATAGCCGCGCTCGTTGTAGAGCGTGTAGGCGCGCTTCACGCAGGCGACGCCCGCCCAGTTGACAACTCCGGGCGTCAGGAGCACGCCGAGCTGGTCGGCGTGCACCTGCAACCAGTCGTCGAGCCGGCCGATCATCAGCGTGCAGACGGGCGACATCGTCGCCACATCCTCGCCGGCTGCCTCGCGGCGGTGCAGCCCGCGCTCAATAGCCTCGCCGACGGCGAGGGCCTGCGGCACCGTGAAGGAGACAGTGGCATTGACGCTGATACCTGCGGCCGTCATCTCCTCCAGCGCCTCCATGCCGGCCCGCGTAGCCGGCGCCTTCACCTGCATGTTCGGCGCGAGGCCAGCGAAACGAATCGCCTGCTCGGTGATCCGATCGGCGCTTCTGTACAGCTTCGGGTTCGTCTGGATCGAGAGGCGCCCTTTGCGCCCGTGCTCGCGCTCGAACACCGGCAGGAGCAGCTCGGACGCTTTCGCGGCCATCTCCTCGATCAGTTGCCAGGTGAGCTCGTCCTCGGTCGCGGTCGGGCGGTCGGCGACCATGGCTCGCAGCCTGTCGCGCCAGAGGTGCATCTCCTTGTGCAGCACCTCGCCGACGATCGTCGGGTTCGAGGTCGCGCCGACAGCACCGTTCGCGATCGCGTACGTGAGCTCCTCGATCGAGCACGAGTCGTTCCAGTAGTCGGTCGCCGTCGTCGCCACCGTCTCGTGGAGCGGGCTCCTGACGCCGGTCTGCGTTGCCATGTCGCTCCTCCTTCGTTCGTGTCAGGCAGGCGGTGCCGTCGTCGCACGCACCACGAGCGCGGGCTCGAGCAGCACGTGTCGGGGCGGCGCCGCCGTGCGTCCGTCGATCCGGTCCATCAGGAGCCCCATCCCCAGCTCCGCCATGCGCTCGCGCGGCTGCGCCACGGTCGTGAGCGCGATCCGCGAGAGGCCGCCGAGGGTGATTCCGTCGAAGCCGACTACCGAGACGTCGCGCGGCACAGACGCGCCGAGCTGCTCGGCCGCCTCGATCAGCGCGATCGCCGCAATGTCGTTGGCGGCGGCAAAGCCGGTCGGGCGGCGAGTCGACTCGAGGAGCCGCCTCAGCCCGAGCGTCGCCCCGGGATCGTGCGCCAGCACCGCCTCGACGTCGAGCGTCACGACCGCGGTCTCGCTGCATCCGACGCGTTCGCACTCGCGGAGGAAGCTCCCGTGGCGCGCGCGGTTCGTGTGCTCCTCGACGAGCGGCGAGGTGACGTACGCCAGTCGCTCGTGCCCGAGCTCCGCCAGGTGCCTGACCGCGATCGCGAGGCCTTTGCTCTCGTCGACGGTGACGCAGTCGGCCCGTTCCTCGAAGCAGCTGATCACCGTGACGGCGACGCCGTCCGCGTGGAGCTCGTCGATCACCGACCGGCCGCCGCTGAACTGCAGCATGGCAATGCCGGCGACCCGCCGCTCGAGCAGCGCTTCGATCCGCGCGGCTTCGCGCTCGGGATGGCCGTCCGTGTTCGAGACCATCGTCGTGTACCCGAGCGCGAGCGCATGCTGCTCGAGCAGCTTCACGAGCTCGCTGTAGATCGGGTTCGTGAGGTCGCCGACGACGACGCCGATCGTGCTGGTGCGCTGCTGCACCAGCTGACGCGCGAGCCCGTTCGGCCGGTAGCCGAGCTCGTCGACGGCCGCAAGGACACGCTGCCGCGTCACGTCGGACACGTTCGTCGCGCCGCGAATCACGTTCGACACCGTCGACTTCGAGACGCCACTCCGGTCGGCGACGTCGACGATCGTCGGCCGCTGGCGCGTCACCGCGCCGCCCGCGCGACGACGGCGAGATTCGCCTCCTCGACGGCGCGCACCGTGCCGAGGTCGCCGAGCCTGACGGCGACCCGGTCCTGCTCGAGCACGGTCCACCCGTCGAAGCCCGCGAGCTCGGGCGCAGCGAGCACCGCGGCGAAGTCGACCTCGCCTTCGCCGAACGGACAGAAGAGCCCCTGGTCCCAGGCCTCCTCGAGCCCGACCTCGCCGTCCGCCACGCGGGCGAGCAGCGTGCCGTCGACGTCCTTCAGGTGCAGGTGGCCGATGCGCGGGCCGCAGAGGCGCACGAGCTCGAGCGGGTCGACCCCGCCGACGAGCGCGTGCCCCGTGTCGAAGCAGATTGCGACATCGGTCCCGGCGAGGAAGCGCTCGATCTCGTCGGCCGTCTCGACGTAGGTCGCCGCGTGGTGGTGGAACACGACGTCGACGCCGGCGGCCCTGCAACGTTCCACCGCCTCGTTCACGCGTTCGAGAGCGCGCGAGAACGCGTCGGGCGAGAGCGCCGTCCGCGCCTGTTCGGCCGGCTGTCCCGCAGCTGCGATCCGCTCGTCGGTCTCCGCGTCGGCGAGCACCACCGGGCCGTGCCCTCCGGTCGCGGCGAGCATCTCGACGATCGGGTCGAGCCACACGGGCAGGTCGGCGCGGTAGGCATCCTCGTCGCCCAGATGAAGAGGCGCGAACCCGCCGACGAGCTCGAGGCCGTACGGGCCGAAGGACGCGGCCACGGCCGCGCCGTCGACGCCGAAGTACCCGGGCGGCCCGAGCTCGATGCCGCCGTAGCCGAGTGCGTGCACCGTCTCGAGCATCCGCTGCGGCGGGATCAGATCGGGACGGTCGATCGTCCGCTCCCAGACACCCCAGGTGACGGGGGCGCTCGCGAGCCGAAGGTTCATGCCGGCGCCCCAACCGCCGGCAGCTCGGCGACGGAACCTGCGCCCGCGTGGGCCCGGGCGATCGACTGGCAGAGGACGACGTCGTGCAGCCCGTCCTCTCCGTCGGTTCGCGGCGGCCGACCCTCGCTCACCGCGGCATGAAACTCGACCAGCTCGCGTTTGAACGCCTCGTCGTACGCCACGGTGTGCACCGCACGCCAGGCGTGCGACGTGCCCGGCTCTCCGCCTTCGACGACGAGCTCCGTGGGCTCGCTGCGCAGGAACGGCGACGGGAAGCGGAGGCTCGTCCGGGCGTTCGGGCCGTAGAACGACCAGTCCTGCTCGTAGCGGGCGATGCCGGGCAGGTCGATCCATACGGCGGCGCACTCGACCTCGCCGAACGACAACGAGGTCGTGACCGAGGCTCCGTCGTGCGAGAAGCGGGCGAAGTGGAGCGCGGTGGGCTCGCCGAGCAGACCGCGCACGCCGTTCAACTCGTGGATCATGCTGTCGAGCAGGAACGACCTGTACACCCGGCGCGTCAACTCGTCCGCACCCGGCAGCGCGAGCTCGACGCGCGCCGCGTCGTCGGCCGCGAGCGACTCGAGGAGCTCCGGGTCGGCATCGGGCTCGCCGCGGCTGAGCGGCAGGTGCGCGACGTACGGGTCGAGCGGGCTCTCGAGCGTCGTGATGCGGGCGTACTTCAACGAGCTGCGGTCGAGCGTGCGGTGCAGCTCCTCGTACGCAGGGTCGTACCGCTTCATGTAGCCGACCATCAGAACGACGCCGGATGCGGTGGCTGCGTCGATCATCCGGCGGCCCTCGACAGGGTCGATGCACATCGGCTTCTCGACGAACACGTGGCGGTCGGTCTCGGCTGCCGCGATCGCGGCGGGCGCGTGGCTGCCGGGCGTGAGCACGAGCACGGCGTCGAGCTCCTCGGCCAGCAGGTCCTCGAGGCGCACATGCCGCCGCGCCTCGGGGAAGCGCGCACCGGCGTGCGCGAGCGCGCGCGGGGAGATGTCGCAGAGCGCCCGCACGTCGTAGCGGTCGGCGAGCTCGTGCAGGTAGGGGAGGTGCATCACCTGGGCGACGAGCCCACAGCCCACCACGCCCGTCCTCAGCCGTTCCACCCGTCCCGCCTCCTCGTTCTGGAACGTTCCAGAATGGGGAGATTACGGTGGTTTGCGTTCGGCCGTCAAGTCTTGACAGCGCGTGCGGGACGGGTTTAACGTCGCCCGATTGGAGCGTTCCACCCCGCGCTCCGGCGACATCTTGAGGATCGGTTTGCTCACCGACGCGCTCGACCGGCTGACGCTCACGGAGGCGCTCGACTGGTGCGCAAAGCGGGGATTCGCAGCGGTCGAGCTCGGGGTCGGCGGCTACTCGTCCGCTCCGCACGCGAGCCTGACGCTGCTCGCCGACAGGGCGGGCCGCGACCGGCTGCACGGTCTGCTCGCCGAGCGCGCGCTCGAGCTCGCAGCGCTCAACGTCTCCGGCAACCCGCTGCATCCGGACGCTGCGATCGGCGACCGCCACGACGCCGAGCTGCGCGGCGCGCTCCAGGTCGCCCACGCGCTCGGCGTGCCGCGCATCGTCGCCATGAGCGGCTGCCCCGGCGGCCCGGGCGGCGGCGGCTGGCCGGTCTTCGCAGGCGGCGCCTGGCTCCCGGACATGGAAGGGCTCTGGGACTGGCAGTGGGAGCGGATCTCGGCCTACTGGCGCGAGCTCTCCGCCTTCGCCGAAGCCGAGGCGCCGGGAGTGCTCGTCTGCCTCGAGCTCCATCCCGGCACTTCGATCTACAACGCCGAGTCGTACCACCGCCTCCGCTCGGTCACCGCCGACAACGTGCGGGTGAACCTCGACCCGAGCCACTTCTGGTGGCAAGGGATCGATCCGGTGGCGTCGGTGGACGAGCTCGACGGCGCGATCGCCTTCGTACACGGCAAGGACACACTGCTCCACCCGGACCGGATCGCGCAGCACGGCGTGCTCGACTTCCGCTGGCCGTCGAGTGCGAAGACGATGCCGTGGCACTTCGCGGCCGTGGGGGCGGGCCGCCCGCTCGAGGAGTGGGCGCAACTGCTCGCAGCTCTCCGAGCCGCGGGCTACGACGACGTCGTCTCGATCGAGCACGAGGACCCGAACCTCGAGCCCGAAGCAGGGATCGAGGCGTCGCTGGCGGGGCTTCAGGGCGCGCTCGCGCTGCTCGGCGTCGAAGTGGGGCCCTGACGATGGACGTCACCTACGAGGCCGTCGCGAAGTCGTTCGGGGCACACGAGGCGCTTCACGCGCTCGACCTCCACGTGGAGGACGGGACGTTCCTGGCACTGCTGGGGCCTTCGGGATGCGGCAAGACGACGGCGCTCAGGCTCCTGGCGGGCCTCGAAATACCCACGAGCGGGCGCATCCGCATCGGATCACGAGACGTCACCTACGCGCCGCCGCGCGCCCGCGACGTTGCGATGGTGTTCCAGAGCTACGCGCTCTACCCGCACCTCAGCGTGTTCGACAACATCGCCTATCCCCTGCGGGTGCGGAAGGTCGAGAAGGCAGAGAAGGAGCGGCAGGTCCGCGACGTCGCCGCGCTGCTCGGGCTCGACGAGCACCTCGACCGGCGGCCCAGGCAGCTGTCCGGCGGCCAGCGGCAGCGCGTGGCTCTCGCACGCGCGATCATCAGACGACCCCAGGCGTTCCTGATGGACGAGCCGCTCTCGAATCTCGACGCGCAGCTGCGGCTGCAGATGCGCGCCGAGATCAAGCGTCTCCAGCGCGAGCTCGGCGCGACGACGCTGTACGTCACGCACGACCAGGTCGAGGCGATGACCATGGCGGACACGGTCGCCGTGATGAGCAAGGGCCGGCTGCAGCAGCTCGCGTCTCCGGCCGATCTGTACGCACGACCGGCCAACCTGTTCGTGGCCGGGTTCTGCGGCTCGCCGCCGATGAACGTCCTGGAGGGCGAGATCGAGAGCCTCGCCTTCGTGCACCCGGCGGGCACGTTCCCGCTCGCCGACGCCGGGCACCGCGGCCCGGTCAAGCTCGGGTTCCGGCCGGAGCACGCTGTCCTCGTCGCGCCGGGCACGGACGGCGCCTTCGCCGGCGAGATCTACGTCGTGGAGCCGCTCGGCAACGAGACGCTGGTGGCGGTCGACGTGGCAGGAACGGTCGTCAACGTCCGCGCACCTGCGGACTTCACGGCCGCGATCGGTGACCGCTGCGCGGTGCAGCCTGACCCGCGGCACCTGCACCTCTTCGACGCGGAGACGGGCGATGCCCTCGGCGCCCGCCGTCCGCCAAACGATCGCCCAGCCGGGGCACCCATGGCAGGAACAACTCCAAGGAGGAGCGGATGAGCGAGACCACCGTCACGGCCGCAGATTCGTTCGAGCGGCCGCTGACCCGCCGCGAGGTGCTGAAGCGAGGCGCCTTCGGCACGGCCATCGTCTTCGGCAGCTCGATCGCGTTCGCGCCGAAGCGCGTCTGGGCGGCCGAGAAGGCAAGCTCGATCACGATCGGCACGTTCCAGGACCCCGCGCTGACCCCGATCCGCGACTACTTCAACGGTTTGTTCACGAAGGAAACCGGGATCAAGGTCAACTACCACGAGACGAGCTACAACGCGTGGTACCAGAACGCGAAGAACGACGGCCTGAACAAGACCGGCGCCTACGACATCTACATCATGGATGACAACTGGGTGCCGGAGTTCGCCGCAGGGCGCATTATCCAGAGCCTCGACAAGCTCGGCTTCAAGGTGAACCCCGACATTCTCGAGAAGGGCGTCGAGCAGGGTCTCTGGCCTCCGAAGCGCGGAGCAAAGATGAAGGCGTTCGCGAAGACGACGCCCGAGCTCTACGCGATCGTCAACATCGACGACGTCGAGATCCTCTACTACAACAAGACCTACTTCCCCCACGCGCCGCAGACGTGGGACGACATCTACAAGGTCGGCAAGGCGGACTTCAAGCCGGGCAAGCTTTACGGCTGGTCGGCGCGGGGCGTCAAGGGCAACCCGATCGTGCAGACCTACCTGCCGCTGATGAGCTCCTACGGGGCGAACTTCGTCAATCCCGACTGGACGCCCGGCTTCGCCGGCCCGGCGGGAGTCGCGGCACTCGAGCGGCTGTTCAGCTTCATCCCGTTCATGCCGCCGGGCGTGGCGGAGTTCGACACGAGCCAGGAGGTTCCCGTGCTCCTCCAGGGCAAGTGCACAGCCCTGACGGAGTACACCGGCAGCGTGCACGTGATCGACGACCCGACGCAGTCGAAGGTCGTCGGCAAGATCGACACCGCTGCGACGCCGAAGCAGGAGCGTCACGGTCCCGCGATCGGCACCTTCATCTGCGGCGTCGCCTCAGGAGCGAAGAACACCTCGGGTGCGATCCACTATCTCGAGTGGTTCACCTCGAGCCGCATCCAGAAGCAGTTCGCGCGGCGCGGCGGCAGCGCCGCAGTGACGGGCTCGGCACTGCACGACCCGGTGGCCGTCAAGAAGTACCGCTGGCTGCCGGCAATCGCAGACGCGATCAACACGTCCATCCCGAAGCCGCGTACCCCGGACGAGCCGAAGATGGAGGACATCCTCGGCACGGCGCTGAACGAGGCGCTCATCGAGGCGATCGCCAAGAAGAGCGGTTACCAGGCGATTGCGCAGAAGCACCTGAGCTCGGCTGCGACTCAGATCACCGCGTACCTCAAGCAGCAGGGCGGGTACTTCTAGACCGTTGTCCGCCACATCGCCTGAGATCGAGCGGGGCGGCACGAGGGCGTGGCGGCTGAGAGCAGCCGCCACGCCGTACGTGCTGCTCGTTCCAGCGCTGCTTGCGCTCGCTGCCGTCTCGCTGTATCCGATCTTCTACGGCGTCCGCGCCAGCTTGCACAAGTACCGCTACGGCCTCGACATGGGGTCGGCGGGAAAGCAGAACTACGTGGACGTCTTCCACGACCCCGTGTTCTGGGAGGCGATGAAGACGACGGGCAAGTTCGTGGTGCTGGCCGTCCCGATCGAGACCCTGCTGGGCCTGCTGCTGGCCCTGCTCGTCGCCCGCGAGATTCGGTTTGGGAGCTGGATCCGGGTCGCCCTCATCCTGCCGATGACGATTGCCCCGGTGGTCGTCGGCGTGATCTGGCGGCTGATGTACGCCTCGGACATCGGGATCGTCAACCCGCTCTTCAGCCATCTCGGGCTCGGGACACCCGACCTGCTCGCGCACTACAACGGCGCGTTTCTCGGCCTCGTCGTGCTCGACACCTGGGAGTGGACCCCGCTCCTCTTCCTGATCCTCCTCGCCGGCCTCCATTCGCTGCCCCAGGACCCGATCGAGGCCGCGCAGGTGGATGGGGCAACCCGACTGCAGACGTTCTTCCACCACACCCTGCCGCTCCTCATGCCGGTCCTGCTCGTCGCCGTGACGCTGCGAACGATCGACGCGGTCGGGACGTTCGACCAGATCTTCGTCCTGACCGGCGGCGGGCCGGGCACGTCGACGCAGCTGATCTCGATCTACTCGTACAACACCGCGTTCCTGTTCACACAGTACGGCCAGGCGATGGCGATGCTGGTCGTGCTGCTCGCCTGCCTGCTGGTGCTCATGGTGCCCGCGGTGCGGCTCATCCGGCGGAACTCCAGGGCGACCGCATGAGCCCGAGGCGGCGCCGCATCTCCGCTGTTCTCGTCTACTCGACCCTCGCGGTCGCGCTCTTCCTGACCCTGTTCCCGTTCTGGTGGATGATCGACACGTCGCTCAAACAGCCCGTCGACATCTTCGCCGGCGTCGAGTTCTGGCCGAAGCACTTCACGCTCCACAACTACTACCGGCTGTTCCACGAGTACGACTTCGGCGCGTATCTGACGAACAGCGTCGTCGTCGTCACAGCCTCCGTCCTCGTCAGCCTCGTGCTCGGGACACTCGCCGCGTACGCCCTCGCGCGCTTCAGGCTCCGGTTCGGCGTCGATCGCCTCGCGCTGTACGGCGTGCTGCTCGTGCGGATGCTGCCGGGCATCCTGCTCGTCGTCCCGCTGTACATCGTGCTGGCCAAGTGGGGGCTCCTGAACACGCGGCTCGGCCTCATCCTCATCTACGCCGGCCTCAATACGAGCTTCGTGATCTGGATGATGCAGAGCTTCCTCGAGGAGATTCCGCGCGACATCGAGGAGGCGGCGATGGTCGACGGCGACTCGCGCCTGTCCGCGCTCCGCCGCGTCGTCATCCCCCTCGCGGCGCCCGGGCTGGTCGCGACGGCGATCTTCGCGGTGATCGCGACCTACAACGATTTCATCATCGCGCTGACGCTGACCTCGACGCCGGTCGCGCAGACCGTCCCGGTGGGCGTCTCGACGCTGATCGGGAAGATCCAGATCGAATGGGGCCCGATGGCGGCGGCCGGCGTCGTCGGCGCGCTGCCGATCGTCCTCTTCGCGCTCATCGTGCAGCGCCACTTCGTACGTGGCCTGACACTCGGCGCGGTCAAGTGAGGCTCCGTGTCCGCAGCGACGAGGGCATCGTGCGCGTGACACCGGAGTCCGCCGGCTGGACGTACGTCGGCTTCGAGGTGCTCCGGGTGGACGGATGGCTGGAGCGCAGCGAGGAGAGACGCGAGAGCTGCATCGTCGTCCTCAGCGGGAGGTGTGATCTCACCGCGGGCGACGCCGGCGGTCGCGGGCTCGGCCGCGCAGACGTCTTCGTAGGCCCGCCCACCGCTCTCTACGTCCCGCCACGGCTCACGTGGACGGCAGAGGGTGCGGCCGAGCTCGCGATCTGCACGGCTCCCGCCGAGGGGCTGATCCCACCCCGCCTGCTCGATCGGCCCACACTCGTCTCGCGGGGTGAAGGGATCGAGGAGCGCCGGATCGCGAACATCCTGATGGAGGACGAGCCGGCCGAGTCGCTTCTCGTGACCGAAGTGCTGACGCCCCGCGGCCACTGGTCGAGTTACCCGCCGCACAAGCACGACGTCGACGACCCTCCGAACGAGGCACAGCTCGAGGAGACCTACTACCATCGCCTCCGCCCGGCGGACGGATTCGCGTTCCAGCGTGTCTACACCGGCGACGGCGGCATCGACGAGACGATCGCGGTGGGAGACGGCGACACGGTGCTCGTGCCGCGGGGCTACCACCCTGTCGCCGCGGGGCCTCGACATGACCTGTACTACCTCAACGTGATGGCCGGGCCCGTGCGGCGATGGTGCACCACCGTCGACGCGCGTTTCCAAGACGGCTGACCGGGTAGCTCGGCGCTTCGAAGTCGACGCGCTACTCGACCAGGCATGCGAAGTACGGCCGACGGGTAGAACTCGCACCATGCGGCGCGTTCCCTGCCTTGGCCTCGTCCTGCTCGCCGTCGCGGCGACCGCCGGGACGGCTTCCGCCGCGAGACCGCTGCGACTGGAGCTCCACAGCAGCGTCACGTTCTCCGGCCAGACGCTCGGCTCCGGGTCGGCGGCGCATGCGAAAGGTCACGTCTTCGCGACCGCCCGGTGGAAGAGCGGGGCTGTCTACGTCCTCGCCACCCCGAGGACCGACGCAGCGGGACGCTGGGCGGTTCGCTTCCACCCGTCGAGGCTCGGCCGCTACAGGGTGCACATCCTGACCCCCGACGGCGGCAACCTGAACTACACGTTCGTCGTGTACTGACCGGCTGGACGCGACCCCGAGGGCAAAGCCGACGCGGGGACTCGAACCCCGGACCCCATCATTACGAGTGATGTGCTCTACCAGCTGAGCTACGTCGGCGTGGCGGCCGAAAGTGTAGCCCTCACGCGGCGGCGAGCTGGACGCGCTCGAGGCCGGCTGCGAGCGAGCGGCGGGCGCGGAAGAGGACTGTCTCGACCGCCGCCTGCGTGATCCCGAGCTCCTCGGAGATCTCGCGGTAGGAGAGCCCCTGCCACTCGCGCAGCAGGAGCGCGCGGCGCTGCGTCTCCGGCAGCGCGGCGAGCGCGTGCGGCAGGCCGATCAGCTCGTCGGCGTCGACGAGCCGCGCCGGGATCGCATCGTGGAGCGTCTCGAGATCGGCCGCCGCCTCGACCCGGCGACGGCGCGACGACGAGCGCCGGCGGGTCAGGCAGACGTTCCGGGCGATCGTGTAGAGCCAGGCGCTCTCGAACTCCGGCACGACGCCCCGCTGCAGGCTGCGGAACGCGTTCAGGAACGTCGTCTGCGCTGCATCCTCCGCCTCCTCGCGGCTACCGAGCTCCTGCAGGCAGTACGCGACGATCTGGCGCGCGTAGCGCTCGTAGAGAGTTCCGGTCGAGACCCCTGCGGGTCCTTGATGTGGGACGGCGGCCATGGCTCCAGAGGTGGAGGGACGCCGGGCCGCCGACGCACGTCTGAGTGTGGGAAAGCCGGGCGAGGCGCGCAACCCCTCGAACGAGGGAGTCGCGATTACGCGAACTCGCGCTGCACGCGCAGGAAGAGCGCCTCGAGCGCGAGCTGCGGCGCGAGCTGGAACTCCTCGAGCGTGCGCCAGGTCTCGCGCACCGCCTCGGCGGCCCGCTCCGCTCCGACCAGGCGCTCGCGAGTCGCGTCGGCGCGCAGCTCGGTCAGCTTGTCGAGGTGGATCGCCGCGTCCTCGGCGCCGACGGCGACCGCAACGAGGTCGCGATACCAGGCGGCGAGCTCCTCCAGCTCGGCGAGCAGCTCCTCGCGCTCGGCGCCGCGTGCGGCGCGGCGGACACGCTGCTCGGCCTCGCGGGCCGGCAGCTCGAGGTCCTTGACGCGCCCCTCCTCGAGCTCGCGGGCGCTTGCCGCGACGGCCTGCGCGTTCGCGGCGAGCGCCTCTGCCGCTGCCGAGGCGTCGAAGCCCGGCGTGCGGTAGACGGCGCGCGCCTGCTCGAGGAGCGCGTCCCTGCGCTTCGCCGAGTCCGGGTCGAGCAGCCGCTCCAATCGGTCGAGACGGCCTCCCGAGACGCGCGCGAGGGCGCCGCGGGCCTCGTCGTCGAGTTGCGGCGCCCGCGCGTCGACGAGCTCGCGCATCGCCCGCTCCGACAGCCGGTGGAACGGCACGAGCTGGCAGCGGGAGAGGATCGTCTGCGGCAGCGGGCCGAGGTCGTCGGCGACCAGCACGATCACCGCGTAGGACGGCGGCTCCTCGAGATCCTTGAGCAGCGCATCGGCGGCGTCCTCGTTCAGCAGGTGCGCGCGATGCACGAGGTAGACACGGCGATCGGCCTCGAAGGGCCGCAGGTGGAGATCGCGCCGCAGCTCCCGGATCGCGTCGATGCGGATCATCTCGCCGAGCGCGTCGAGCTCGTACAGGTCGGGGTGGAACTCACGCGTCGTGTCGAGGAGCGCCCGCCCGAACGCGCGGGCCGCCTCGCGCTTCCCCACGCCTGCCGGCCCGTGGAAGAGATACGCGTGCGCGGGGCCTTCTCGCAGGGCGGCGTCGAGCAGGCGGCCGGCCTCGGGCTGCTCAGAGAAGCGCGCGAACGTGCTCACGGATCTCCTCCGCGATCTCGTCGGGGGGCTTCGCTCCGTCACAGGCGACGATGCGGTCCGGCTCGGCACGCGCGAGCTGTCGATACGCGGCGTCGACCCGGCGCATGAAGTCGTCGCCTTCCCGCTCGATCCGGTCGTGGTCGTCACCCGAACGGGCGCGTGCCACCGCCGGATCGAGCAGGACGACGAAGGTGCGGTCGGGCAGCAGCCCGTCGGTGACGAGCAAGCTGAGGTCGCGCACGCGCTCGAGGCCGAGGCCGCGGGCGACCCCCTGGTAGGCGACCGACGAGTCGAGGTAGCGGTCGCAGACGACGTCCTCACCGCGGGCGAGCGCCGGCCGGATCACCGATGCGACGTGATCGGCCCGCGCCGCCGCATAGAGCGCCGCCTCCGCCCACGAGCTCATGTCGTGGCCGTGCAGGACGAGCTCGCGAACTCCC
Source organism: uncultured Thermoleophilia bacterium (assembly GCA_963794375.1). GTDB lineage: Bacteria > Actinomycetota > Thermoleophilia > Gaiellales > Gaiellaceae > PALSA-600. The sequence continues at coordinate 964,354 of CAWCDL010000010.1, read as the reverse complement.
TCGGCGAGCGGGGTGCCGCCGGGCTCGCGTGTCGCCAGCACGGCGCGCCCCTGGCCGCGCAGCCAGACGGCAAGCAGGCGCGCCTGCGTGCTCTTCCCGGACCAGTCGACACCTTCGAATGAGACGAACATCGAGCGGCCTCTAATCTAGAGCGCAAGTGAAGGCAATCGTGACAGGTGGTGCGGGGTTCATCGGCTCGAACCTCGTCGATGCCCTGGTCGAGCGGGGCGACGACGTGCTCGTCGTCGACGACTTCTCGACCGGGAAGCGCGAGCACCTGAACGCCGCCGCCGGCCTGCGGGAGCACGACATCCGCGAGCCGTTCACGGTCGAAGCCGACGTGATCTTCCACCTGGCCGCGCAGGCGGACGTCCAGACGTCGATGAAGCGCCCGGCCTTCGATGCCGCGGTCAACGTCGTCGGCACGGTGAACGCACTCGAGGCGGCGCCCGGCGCGCAGGTGATCTTCGCCTCGTCGGGCGGCGCGGGCTACGGCGAGTGCTCCGAGCCGGCCGACGAGAGCTATCCATTCCTGCCGCTCTCGCCCTACGGGATCGCCAAGAAATGCGGCGAGGAGTACCTCGCCGGGTGGAACCGGATTCACGGCTCATCCCACGTCGCGCTTCGCTTCGGGAACGTCTACGGCCCGCGCCAGGACGCCGGGCTCGAGGGCGGCGTGGTCGCGATCTTCCTCGAGCGCATGGCGCGCGGCGACGAGACGGTGATCTTCGGGGACGGCGGCCAGAGCCGCGACTTCGTCTTCGTCGGCGACGTCGTGCGGGCGCTCCTCGCCGCCGTCGGCCGCTCGGGAGGGCCGTACAACGTCGGCACCGGCGAGGACACGACGGTGGCGCAGCTCCACGCGGCGTGCGCCGCGGTCGCCGGCTCCACGGCCCCGCCCCGGATCGAGCCGGCGCGCCTCGGCGACGTCGTCCGCTCGGTGCTCGACGTGTCGCTGATCGGGCGCGAGCTCGGCTGGCACGCGGAGGTGACGCTCGACGAGGGGCTGCGCCGTACCTGGCGCTGGATGCAGGAGCACGCCGCGGCGTAGCGAAATCGGGCGCGCACGTGGATGCGCCGCTCCCCGCACCCGAGAATCTCATCCGCACCTGGAAGAACGCGACGATCGTCGCGAGCCTCGTGGCCGCGATCGAGCTCGTCCTGCTTCTCGGCGCGGCCCTGCTCCTGCTCGCAAAGCCGCTCTCGCATGCGATGCAGCGCCACGCGGAGGCCTCCGTGACGGCCCCGGCGGCCAAGCACAAGGCCGCGACCTCACCCGTCAAGAAGGTGAAGCACGTGCGCATCCCGGCGGCGAAGCTGCCGCGCTCGAAGGTCGGCGTGATTGTGCTCAACGGCAACGGGCAGACGGGCGCCGCGGCGTCGGCAGCCGCCCGGCTCGAGTCCCTGCACTACCGCGTGCGCAGCACCGGGAACGCACGCCGGCAGGATTACGCGTCGTCGGTCGTGATGTACCGCCGCGGCTACGAAGGCGAGGGCGCCCGGCTCGCGCGTGACCTACACGTCAAGATCGTCGGGCCGCTCGACGGCCTCTCGACGAGCGCGCTGCACGGCGGCCAGCTCGCGCTCGTCCTCGGCGCCAGCTAGGGAGCTAGCAGCGGTACTCGTGCTTGTTCACGCGGTCGAGCGCCGTGCGGTAGTCGTCGGCGCCCTGTGACGCGCGATTGTTCGGGTCGAGCTCCGTGTAGCGCTCGAGGTAGGTGTACGCGTCGTAGTAGCAGCGCTGCTCGAAGGCGTACTCGCCCGCGGCGCGCCAGGTGACCGGGTTGCGCGGCTGGCGCCGGACGGCGGCCACGAAGAGGCCGAATGCCTGCTGCACGTTCCCGAGCTCGTCGGCGGCAGACGCCTTGTTCCAGTACGGCTCGACAAGGAGCGGGTCGACGCTTCTCGCGCGGTTCGCGAGCGTGATCGCACGGGCAGGGCTGGCGATGAGCCCCTCGTCGACCCAGCGCCGGCCGAGCCACGGGAACAGGAACGTGGCGAAGACGAGCACCGCGCAACCCGCTGCCGCAACGGCCGCGAAGCCGGTGAGACGTCGCTCGGGCGGGCGCCCGACGAGCGACCCGGCGGCGACGAACGCCGGCACGCTCACGGCGACGAAGTCCCAGTCGATGTCGACGAGCGAATGCAAGAGGTAGGCCGGGAGGAGCAGGGCCAGGGCGAGCTCGGTCCCGCGCCGGTGCAGCGAGCCGCGGAGAAGCGCGGCGACCCCGACGACGAGGAGCACGAGACCGACGAGCCCCGTCTCGGCCAGGAACTGCACCGGAAGGTCGTGCGGCTCGATCGTCGAGTCCAGGTAGATCGTGCGGTAGAGCTTGTTCAGAAGCTCGAACGACCCGGCCCCGGTGCCGAGCAGCACGTGGCCGGTGAAGCCGCGCCAGGCCTGATGCCACCACGTGAAGCGGAAGTTCGAGCTGGTCGACGTGAGCCGGCCCTGGCCGTTCCCGACCGCACCCGAATGGATGCCGTGCACCACGAGCACAACCGCAGCCGCGACGACGGCCGCGCCCGCCACGGCCGCCGCAATGACCCGCAGCCGCCGCGTGTCGGCGGGCCGAGGCAGCCTGCGCTCGAGAACGAGCGAGGCGGCGGCGCCGAGCACGAGCAGCGCGCCGAAGACCAGGCCGTCGTGCCACCGCGTCGAGCTCGACTGGTGGTCGGCGGTCACCCCGGGAAGGGCGAACGCGATCCCGACAGCCGCGGCTGCCGGCAGGCCTGCCGCGATGAGCAGCGTGCCGCCCGCGACCCGCTCGTCGCTCAGCACGAGCCATGCGCCGAGGACGAGCGCGGCAGTCAGCAGGCCGCCGCGCGAGTAGGTGAGGAGGAGCGTCACGGCCGCGACGTAGGCGAGCAGCGCGCCCGGCCGGCCGCGCAGCGGGAGCGCGAGCACGAGCCCGAAGACGGCGAGCAGCGCGAGCTGGTTCCAGAGCCCGACAGGCCCGGTCAGGCGCGCTGTGACGTCGATGCCGGCGTAGTCGTATACCGGGGGAAGCACCTTGCCGAGAAGCGACCAGGCGCAGATGGCGAAGACGATCGCCGCGAGCCCGCGGGCGAGCAGCTGCGTGCGCCCCGCGAACCAGAGCCCGAGCGCGGCGAAGAGGGCGTACAGGAGCGCCCGGTTCGCATAGTCCCAGGAGCGGTCGGGAAGCCAGGACCACGAGATGGAGACGGCACACCAGGCAGCGAGCAGCACGAGCGGCGCGACCGAGAGGATGCCGCCCGGGATACCGCGGGTGGCCGCCAGCAGGAGGATCGCGACGAGCGCACCACCGCCGAGCCAGACGACCGCGCCGTCCAGCGGCCCGTCGCCGAAGAACACCGCGAGCCCGGCAAGGACGAGCGGCGCCGCGAGCGGGAGGTCGCGGACCGCGCGCATGGTCCGGCGACGGTACCATCCCGCCGCGATAGCACCTCGCCCGCACACAGAAGCCTTACAGCCGCCGCGTAGGGTCGCCCGGATGTCCCGGCTGCTGACCGTCACGGCGCTGCTCGCGCTCGCGCTCATGGCCGCCGTCGCTCGGCCGGCCGCTGCGGCGACGCCGTGCTGGAAGGCGCTCCTGAGCGACTGGTACGACGGGCGAATCGACAACACCTATCCGCTCCACTGCTACACGGACGCGCTCCACCACCTGCCGCCCGACGTGCGCACCTACTCGAGCGCACACGACGACATCCTGCGCGCGCTGCAGAGCGCGCGGGCGAAGCTCCGCCAGTCGGGGAAGACGAACATCACCCCGACGACGATCCTGCCGGCTCCTGGCACGACGAAGACCGACACGACGCAATCGACGACGACGACCGCCGGGGGCACCGGCGGCGGCCCGGGCGGCGGGGATGCCGGCGGCGGGTCGCCGGGGCGCCAGTCCGGCAAGGGCCTGCAGCGGGTTGCCAACGACCTGAACCCGTCGAGCCCGTCGTCGCTGCCGGTGCCGCTGCTCGTGCTCGGCGGGCTTGCGATCCTGCTCGTCGCCGCTGGGGCCGCCGGAGTGCTCGTCAAGCGCCTCCAGGGGCGCCGCGACACCCCCTAGAACGTAGACCTGCAGGAATTTTCCCTGCAGTTTCCGCGTTTTTTCTTCCAGAACGGCGCCGTCCGACCGCGGCTCTAGGGTCCCTCTCCCTTTGTTGACGGTCTACGTTTCAGTTGCGCCGCCGGAAGGCGCATAGAGGAGGAGTTGCATGGCGATCACCGAGGCCCAGGGAACGGTGGAGATCCACCCAGACGAGCTCGTGAACGGCGTCCTCGACGAGGAGGCGAGCCTCGCTGTTCGCCGCCACTTCACGCTGGAAGGGCGCGACCCGTACGACGAGGTCGAGTGGGAGACGCGCGACGCGCACATCCCCGGGCGCAACGGCCCCGCTTTCGAGCAGCGCGACGTCGAGTTCCCGAAGTTCTGGTCGCAGACCGCGACCAACATCGTCGCGCAGAAGTATTTCCGCGGCCGGCTCTCGAGCCCTGAGCGGGAGCGCTCGGTGAAGCAGATGATCGGCCGCGTCGTCGGCACGATCGGCACCTGGGGCCGGGAGGGCGGCTACCTCGCCTCCGAGGAGGAGGCCGAGACGTTCGAGGCCGAGCTGAAGGCGATCCTCGTCAACCAGCTCGCCGCCTTCAACTCACCGGTGTGGTTCAACGTCGGCTTCGAGGAGAAGCCGCAGTGCTCGGCGTGCTTCATCCTCTCGATCGAGGACTCGATGGACGCGATCCTCGACTGGATCCGGCGTGAGGGTGTCATCTTCCGCGGCGGCTCCGGCTCCGGCGTCAACCTGTCGCGGCTGCGCTCGTCCAAGGAGCAGCTCTCGAAGGGCGGGTACGCCTCCGGCCCGGTCTCGTTCATGCGCGGCGCCGACGCGTCCGCCGGCACGATCAAGTCGGGCGGCAAGACGCGGCGCGCGGCGAAGATGGTCGTGCTCGACGTCGACCACCCCGACATCGTCGAGTTCATCTGGTGCAAGGCGCACGAGGAGGAGAAGGCCCGCGTCCTCGAGGCGGCCGGCTACGACATGTCGCTGGACAGCGCCGACTGGGCGTCGATCCAGTACCAGAACGCGAACAACTCGGTGCGCGTCTCGGACAGCTTCATGAAGGCGGTCGAGAACGACACGGACTGGAACCTGACCGCGCGCACCGACGGCGCCGTCGTCGAGACGATGAAGGCGACGAAGCTGCTGCACGACATCGCCGAGGCGGCCTGGCGCTGCGCCGACCCCGGCGTGCAGTACGACACGACGATCAACGCGTGGCACACGCTTCCGAACACCGGGCGCATCAACGCGTCGAACCCCTGCTCGGAGTACATGTCGATCGACGACTCGGCGTGCAACCTCGCGTCGCTGAACCTGATGAAGTTCCGACGGGACGACGGCGAGCTCGACGTCGAGGCGTTCGAGCACGCGGTCGACGTCGTCTTCCTCGCGCAGGAGATCCTCGTCGGCTACTCGTCGTACCCGACGACCGAGATCGAGCGCAATGCGAAGGCGTACCGGCAGCTCGGCCTCGGCTACGCGAACCTCGGTGCGTTGCTGATGGCGCGCGGCCTCGCCTACGACTCCGACGAGGGTCGGGCGTACGCCGCGGCGATCACTGCGCTGATGACCGGCCGCGCCTACCGCAAGTCGGCGGAGATCGCGCGCCGTATGGGCTCGTTCGCCGGCTACCGGCCGAACGCTGCCGCGATGATCGGCGTGATCGCGAAGCACCGCGCAGCGGTCGGCAACATCGCCCATGCCGAGACGGTGCCGTCCGACCTGCTCGGTGCGGCGCGGCGCGCCTGGGATGACGCGCTCGACCTGGGCGAGGTCGTCGGCTACCGCAATGCGCAGGCGACCGTGCTCGCACCGACGGGGACGATCAGCTTCATGATGGACTGCGACACGACCGGCGTGGAGCCCGACTTCTCGCTCGTGAAGTCGAAGAAGCTCGTCGGCGGCGGCGAGATCACGATCGTCAACAAGACCGTCGCCCCGGGTCTCGAGAAGCTCGGCTACTCGCCGTCGGAGATCGACGAGATCGTGGCGTTCGTCGACGAGCGCAACACCGTCGTCGGCGCCCCGTACGTCAAGGGCGAGCACTACCCGGTGTTCGACTGCGCCGTCGGCGAGCGGGCGATCCACTACCGCGGCCACGTGAAGATGATGGGCGCGATCCAGCCGTTCATCTCGGGCGCGATCTCGAAGACCGTCAACCTGCCGGAGACAGCGACGATCCAGGAGGTCGCCGGCCTGTACGTCGAGGCGTGGCAGCTCGGCGTGAAGGCGATCGCGATCTACCGCGACAACTGCAAGGTCGCCCAGCCGCTCTCGGGCAAGAGTGACAAGTCGCAGCAGGTGATCGCACCGGTCGGAGCGATGGCCGCGCCGAAGCGCCGCCGGCTGCCGGACGACCGCAACGAGATCGGCCGCAAGTTCCGCGTCGGCGAGTACGAGGGTTACATCCACGTCGGCGTGTTCGACGACGGCTCGCCAGGCGACATCTTCGTCGACATCGCGAAGGACGGGACGACGCTGCAGGGCCTGATGAACTCGCTGATGATCGCGGTCTCGATGGGTCTGCAGTACGGCGTGCCGCCGGAGGTCTACGTCTCGAAGCTCTCGCATCTCCGCTTCGAGCCGTCGGGGCCGACGAACGACGCCGACATCCGCGCCGCGAAGTCGATTGTCGACTACATCTTCCGCTGGTTCGGCAAGAAGTTTCTCGACGTCGACCAGCAGGAGGAGGCGGGCATCCTCTCCGCCGAGGTGCGGGCGAGGCTCGCCGACCAGTACGCGAACGGCGGTGCGAAGCCCGCGGCCGAGCTGGCCACCCCGGGGCAGACGGCGCTCTTCAACCCGCACGAGGACGCGATCGAGTGCAACCGCTGCGGCGGGCGCATGGTGCGCGCCGGCACCTGCTACACGTGCCGCGACTGCGGGACGTCGACCGGCTGCGGCTGATGACCTTCCTTCCGAGAGGTGTCAGACACCTTCCGAGGTGTCTGACACCTCTTCGAGTGCCGCGAGCCGCTCGCGCGTGCGCCGCACGAGCGGGATGATGCCCTTGCGCTCGTAGCAGGCGAGCGCTTCATGCAGGGCACCGGCCGCCTCGTCGCGGCGGCCGGTGGCTTCGAGCACCGTCGCAAGGTCGCAGAGCGCGTCGCCCTGCACCCACGGCGAATCGGTCATCCGCGTGCGCACGACGGCTTCGCGGCAGAGTCGCTCCGCCTCGGCGTGGTTGCCCCGATGTGATTGCACGAGTGCAGTCGCCTGACGCCACAGAGCCTGGGTGATCGGGTCGTCCTCGTCGCCATACTCGCGTCCCTCGGCGGCAAGCCCTTCGACTTCGTTGAACTCGCCCGCGGCGCAGAGCGCCCGTCCCAGCATCGAGGCGTATGTCGAGAGCGCTGCCCTCACGTCCCGTTTCCGCGCGTCGTCGCAGAACATCCGGAGGCGCTGGGCCTCGACGCGGTGGTCCCCGGCAATGCGCTCGAGGTCTGCAACGTGGATGTCGGCCATGCGTTCGCCGCCGAACTCACGTAGCTGGTGCTCAGCTGCTTGCGCGAGTGCTCGGGCTTCTTCGATTCTGTCGCCCATCGCCAAGAAGATTGCTCGATCGAGCCGCTGCCCCAGATGCGGCTCGGTCTCGACGGAAGCTTCGAAGATCTGAAGAGCCTCCGCGGCCGGTCGCGGGCCCCACATGAGCGCGACGGACATCATCGAGCCCCTCGGCTGTTGCCCCGCGAGCATCGCGTGCTGCCGCGCCTGCTCGGAGGCGTACTCGATCTGCGCGTACTGGCAACGGGAGTTGTATACGCCCTGAGCGAGGTTGTTCCACACCTCGGCGAGCCCCAGATGATCTCCGGCTGCTTCGAGCAGCGGGAGCGCCTCCAGGGCGAGACGCTCCTGCTCCTGGCCGCTGTTCTTCACCGTCCACATCCGACAGTACGCCGCGACCGCACGAGCGAGGGCAGCACCGGGCCGATCGCCCTCGCTCTCGGCGCGATCGGCCGCTTCGTCGAGCAGGCTCGCGCCCTCCAGCGGGGTTTCCAACGCGCGCGCGAGGTCGACGACGATGTGCACATCGTGTCCGTCGCCGAGCGCAACGGCTCGCTGGAAGAATGAGCGCGCGGCGACGGCGTCGAGCCTGTGGCGCGCGCGGCGACCGGCGAGGGAAAGTCGCGCAGCGGCTTCGGCCGCGAGTTCGGGATCCGGCCGCCCGAGATCGGCCAGGCAGCGCGCGGCCTGCTCCAGGTGATAACCGAGGATCTCCTCGAGCTCGACCAGGCCGCCGCCGTGGACCTCCAACCATGCGGCAAAGCGTCGGTGCAGATCGGCACGCAGGCCCTTTGGCAGCGAGTCGTAGGCGGCATCGCGGATCAAGAGATGGCGGAAGCGGTAGGCGTCCTCCAGTGGCAGTTGCGGCCGGTCGGGACGGACGAGCTCCTTGCGGACAAGGGCCAACAGCTGCGTGTCGATCTGCCCGTCGCCGTCAGCGAGCGCGGAGACCGCGCCGCGGTGGAACACGCGGCCCTCGACCGAGCCACGCTCCAGCACGGCCCGCTCGGCCGGGTCGAGCTGGTCGAGCCGGGCGGCGAGGAGCGCCTGGATCGTCGGCGGCACCTCGACCTCACCGCCCGAGCTGTTGCGCACGAGCGCCAGCATCTCCTCAAGGAAGAGCGGGTTGCCCTCCGCCGTCTGGATGATCCGCGCGCGCAGCTCTTCGGGAACCCAGCCGAGCTCGCCGATGAGTCGCTCGGTCTCCGCAGCATCGAGCGGCTCGAGCAGGACCGATGTGGCATTCCACTTGCCGCCTCCCCAGGACGGCCGGCGCTCGAGCAGCTCCGGCCGTGCCATGCACAGCAGGAGAATCGGCGCATCGCGGGAGAGGTCGGCGACGTGCTCGACGAGGTCGAGCAGCGTCTCCTCTCCCCAGTGGAGGTCGTCGAGGACACAGATCAGTGGCTCGCGCTGAGCTTCCTGCTCGAGCAGCTTGCGGAACCCCCAGGCGATCTCTTCGGCCGACGCGGGATCGTCGCTGTCGCCCAGGAGGGCCCGCAGCGGCCGCGCCGAATCCCCCTCGGGGAATGAGCCCAGCTGCTTCAGGACCTCGACGACAGGCCAATAGGTGATCCCGTCCCCGTAGGAGAGGCAGCGGCCGCGCACGACTCGCGCCTCCAACCGCGCGAGGAGCTCGGCCGCCAGGCGTGACTTCCCCACCCCGGCCGAGCCGAGGACCGTGAACAGCTGGCACGAGCGGTCGTGCACCGCCTGACCGAAGACGGCGCGAAGGCGAGCGAGCTCGTGCTCGCGGCCCACCATCGGCGTCGCAAACCGCCGTTCGAGCTCGCCGGTGACGGCCAGCAGGCGGAACGCGAGCACCGGCTCCGCCTTGCCCTTCAGCTCGAGCGGAGCGACCGGCTCGACCTCCACCGCCGATCGGACGAGGGCGAGCGTTCGCTGGCCGAGCAGGATCTGCCCCGGCTCTGCAACCTGCTCCAGCCGCGCCGCCACGTTCATCGCGTCGCCACTCGCCAGCAGCGCGTCGGTCGTCGTCACCACCTCGCCGGTGTTGACGCCGATCCGGCACTGGAGACCGATCTCCGGCAGCGCGTCACGCATCTCCACCGCGGCACGGCAGGCACGCAGCGCGTCGTCCTCGTGCACAACCGGGACGCCGAACACCGCCACCACCGCGTCGCCGATGAACTTCTCGACCGTGCCACCGTGCCGCTCGACGATCCCCTTCATCCGGTCGAAGTAGCGCGCGAGCACTGCACGCACCGCCTCCGGGTCGCTGGAGTCGCCGAGCGCCGTCGAGCCGACCACGTCGCAGAAGAGCGCCGTCACCGTCTTCCGCAGCTCGCGCGGTGTAGTCGCGGCGACGAGCGGCGCCGCGCACGCCATGCAGAAACGTGCCTCGTCGGGGTTGTCGCGACCGCAGCTCGCGCAGATCGGCACAAGCCGAGGCTAGAGCATCGGCTCGCGATCACGAAGCGCCACGTTCAGAAAGCCGCGAGCCAGGCCGCCACCGCCGCCTCGACGGCGGCGACGCCGGCCTTCAGGCTGTGGTCGCCGCGCACGACGACGACGGTACGCAACGGCCCATCTGGCGGGAGCCCGAACGGGTCGCGCTCACCCTGGACGACGAGCGTCGGCACGGTGACGAGCTCGAGCTCCGGCAGCCGGCTCGGCGCGTCCGGGCGCCCCGGCCGATGCAGCGGGAAGGCGAGGCACAGCACACCGACCGCTCCGGTCGACTCCGCGGTGCGGCAGGCGACGCGCGCGCCGGATGACCGACCGCCGACGACGAGCGGCAGTCCGGCGAACGGGCGCGCCACGAGGCGATCGACGACGGCGAGCCAGGCGGCATCCAGCTGCCGCGCCGGCGCGGGCGAGCGGCGGCCGGCAACACGGTAAGGCTGCTCGACGAGCGCGACCGAGAAACCGGCAGCTCGGGCAGCACGGGCGGCGGCGGCGAGGTCCGGAGCGGCGATCCCGCCGCCCGCTCCGTGACCGAGGACGAGCGCGCCACGCGGCTGTGACACACGCTCGACGTGCGCCCGCGCAGGCCCGTGCGGCGTCTCGATCGTCAGCGCCCTCGCCATCGGGCTGCCAGTCTGCCGCGTCAGTAGTCCCCCTCGATGTCGCCGGAGCATCGAGCCCGGAGAATCGGCCCTGACGGAAAGGAGGACTGGATGACAACGGTCCCGCACCACGCCCCTACTGTGCGCCGCCACGCATGGCTCGAGTCCACCGACATGTGGGCCTCGCTCGCGATCACCTCGATGTGGGTGGCCGTGATCTTCTGCTCGGTCTTCGCGCCGGACATCACGTCGGGAAACGGCGTCGGCGACGTCGGCCAGCACACGACCGTGCCGTCGGGTGTCGTGGTCGCGTTCTTCGCGACCATCGCCTCGTGGCTCGTCGCGAAGCACGCCTTCCGGCACGAACGCTAGCCGCGCCGCTCGAGCTCGGCGTCGACCTCGGCGCCGAAGAGGAGCGCGAGCGCCGAGAGCCACAGCCACGTGAGCATCACGATCACGGCCGACAGCGATCCCCACGCCTTGTTGTACGAGGCGAAGTGCGCCGTGTAGAAGGCGAATGCGCCGGAGACGACGAGCCAGATCACGACGGCGAGGAAGGTGCCGCCGGTGACGAGACGCCAGCGCGGCTGCTCGACGTCCGGCCCCAGGAAGAGCAGCGTCGCAAACGCCGCGAACAACCCGAAGGCGAGGATCGGCCACTGCGCCGTCCACCAGATCCAGCCGAGCGCCCCGCCGAACCCGACTGCGTGCTCCAGGTGGCGCTCGATCGTCGGGCCGAACAGCAGCAGCACCCCGACGAGCAGGAACGCGCTGCCGATGCACGCGACCATGACGAGGGCCCTCAGCCGCTTGTGGACGAACGACCGCCGGTCCTTCGTGTCGAAGGCGATGTTGAGCGCCGTCATGTAGGTGGTCATGGCGCCCGTCGTCGCCCAGAGCGCGAGCGCCGCGCCGACGACCACCATCGTCAGCGACGTCCCACTGGAATGATCGAGGCGGTGCAGGCTCTCGGAGACGAGGTCGGTGGCCTGCCTCGGCATCACGCCGTGGAGCCGGCCGATGAGGCTGTCGATCGTCTGCGGGCCGGAGACAAGGGTGAAGAGCCCGACCGCGACGAGCAGGATGGACGGGATCGCGAGGAACGAGCTGAACGCGAGCGCCTGGGCGATCATCAGCATGTTGTCGTCCAGCATGCTCCGGCCGGCCCGCTTGAGGATGCTCGCCCAATGACTCATCTCGTGACCAACGCCTGCCGCCCTTGCCCGGTTGCGGCCAGTGGGCTCGGGGATTTCCCCGTGGCGGGCCTCCCGGGCGTCAGCCACGCTCCCGCCATGAAGGTGCTCGTCACGGTAGCGAGCAAACACGGCTCGACGGACGAGATCGGGCACGCGATCGCCGAACGGCTGCGCGCACGCGGCCTGGAGGTCGCCGAGCAGCGGCCGAACGGCCCACCACTCGAGGGCATCGACGCTGTCGTGATCGGGAGCGCCGTCTACGCAGGGCGCTGGCTGTCCCCGGCACGCTCGTTCATCCGCGCGCACCTGGCCGAGCTTCGCCAGCTGCCGGTGTGGGTGTTCTCGAGCGGCCCGGTCGGCACCCCGCCAAAGCCGGCCGAGGAGCCGCCCGAAGGGATCGAGCTCGCCGAGCTCGTCCACGCCCGCGGGCATCGCACGATCGTCGGCCGGCTCGACCCCGCGGCGCTCGGGCTCGGAGAGCGGGCTCTCGCACGCCTGATCGGCGCATCGACCGAGGACCGGCGCGACTGGGAGTCGATCGACCGCTTCGCCGACGAGATCGCCGACGAGCTCGGCTCGGCGTAAGCTGCCGCGCGTGACAGCGTCGATCTCCCAGCCGGACGGGCGCAGCCTCGAGGTGCACGAGGGCGGCGACCCGGACGGGTTCCCGATCGTCGTCCATCACGGAACGCCTTCGTCGGGTCTCTTGTACGAGCGGTGGGCGACCGAGGGCGTGCGGCTGATCGGCTTCGACCGGGCGGGCTACGGCGGCTCGACGCGCGACCACGGCCGGAACATCGCCGCAGTCGCCGCGGACGTAGAGGCGCTCGCCGATGCGCTCGGGCTCGAGCGCTTCGCGACCTGGGGGATCTCCGGCGGCGGGCCCCACGCACTCGCCTGCGCCGCGCTGTGCGGCGACCGGCTGACCGCCGCCGCGAGCCTCGCCGGCGTCGCACCGTGGGAGGCGGAGGGCCTCGACTGGCTCGCCGGGATGGGCGAAGAGAACCTGGTCGAGTTCGGGCTCACGCTCGAGGGCGAGAGATCGCTTGCGCCGGCGCTCGAGCGCGAGCGGGCGGAGATCCTCGCGTCCACGCCCGAGGAGCTCAGCCGCGTGTTCGAGACCTTGCTCGGCGACGCCGACCGTGCCGCGCTGACCGGCGCGCTGGCCGAGTTCATGCACGACTGGAGCGGGCACGGGCTGCAGGAGAGCGCCGCGGGCTGGGTCGACGACGACCTCGCGTTCGCGGCTCCCTGGGGGTTCGAGCTCGAGACGATCCGGCGGCCGGTGCTCGTGATCCAGGGCGGCGACGACCGCTTCGTCTCGCCCAGCCACGGCGCGTGGCTCGCCGCGCACATCCCTGGCTGCGAGGCGTGGCTCGACGACGCGCACGGCCACCTGACGCTGCTCGAGGATCTCGTTCCCGACGTGCACGCGTGGCTGCTCGGGCACAGCTGAGCGCAGCGGTCGACGAGGCGCTGCGGAAGGCGATCCTCGCCGCGGCCGACTCGGCCCGCGTGCAGCGGCTCGTGCGCCGGCACGGCATGCGCCTCGGGGCCGGCCGCTTCGTCGCCGGCGAGACACTCGACGAGTGCGTCGTCGTGCTGCGGCGGCTGAACGACCAGGGCCTTCACGCGAATACGACGCTGCTCGGCGAGGGGGTGCTCGAGCCGACCGAGAGCGAGCACGTCGTCGCGGCGTACGAGCAGATCCTCGACCGCCTCGCCGCGGAGAAGCTGCGCGCGAACGTCGCGTTGAAGCTGACGCACCTCGGGCTCGACATCGACGAGGATCTCGCCTGCGCGAACCTCGAGAGGCTGCTGAGGCGCGGACAGTTCATCCGCATCGACATGGAGCAGTCGCGCTACGTCGACGCCACCCTGCGCGTCTACCGTCGATTGCGGGAGGCGGGCCACGACAACGTCGGCACCGTCCTGCAGGCGTATCTGCGCCGCACGCCCGACGATCTCGAGCAGCTGCTGGCGCTCGAGCCGAACCTCCGGCTCGTCAAGGGCGCTTACCTGGAGCCGGCCGAGCTCGCGTTCGCGCACAAGCCCGACGTCGACGCGGCGTACGCGCGTCTCGCCGAGCGGATGCTGGTCGCCGCAGGGCACACGGCGCTCGCCACCCACGACGAGCGCCTGATCGAGGGAGCGATCGGCTTCGCGCGCGGGCACGGCGTGCCGCTCGAGCGGTTCGAGCTCCAGATGCTCTACGGCGTGCGCCCGAACCTGCAGCTCGAGCTCGTGCGCCGCGGCCACAAGGTGCTCGTCGCCACTCCCTACGGCCCCGACTGGTACCCGTACCTGATGCGCCGCCTCGCAGAGCGCCCCGCAAATCTTCTGTTTTTCTTACGCAACACGCTGCGTGGCTGACGCCGGGCTTCTGCCACGGCCGTCTACCCTGTCCGCGTGCCGAGGCTGCGCAAGGTCATCGACTGGGTCGTCACAATCGGCGTCGCGATCGCGCTCGTCCTGATCTTCGAAGCGGAGGTGGCCAAGCCGTACCGCGTGCCGTCGCCGTCGATGGAGCCGACGCTGCACTGCGCGAAGCCGACGCCGTACTGCGAGGCCTCCTATGACGACCGCGTGATCGCGAACCGGCTCGCCTACCGCTTCTCGAACCCCAAGCGGGGACAGATCGTCGTCTTCACGGCGCCGAAGAAAGCTCAGCTCGAGTGCGGCGAGGGCGGCACCTACGTGAAGCGGCTGATCGGGCTCCCGGGCGACAGCATCGTCGAGCGCGAGGGGAAGCTGACGATCAACGGGAAGCCGCTGAAGGAGCCCTACGTCAAGCCATCGCTCAGGGACATGGGCAGCGGCTACTGGGTCGTGCCGAAGGGCCAGTACTTCTTCATGGGAGACGACCGCGCGCATTCGTGCGACTCGCGTGTGTGGGGCTCCGTGCCCCGCTCGGCCCTGATCGGGCCTGTCCTCTTCACCTACTGGCCGCCCGGACGCTGGTTCTGAGAACCGAGCCCCACGCGCCGAGCAGGCGACGGCGGCCGTGGGCGACGAGGTCGGCAAGAACGGCCGCCGCATCGTCGGCGACGCCCGGGCCGTGGCCGACGAGGATCCGCCGCGGCGCGACCCCGCCGAACGACCGCGGCGGCCGCGGACGGACGAGCGGGTGCCAGCCGAGGCGCTCCCCCGGCGCAAGGAAGTAGGGCACGGTGCCGAGCGCGTCGGCACAAACGAGCGTTCCCGACGCGCCGTCCCAGAGCGAGACCTCGCGCCACACCCGGCTCGACCGCACCGGCACGACGGCGAACGGGGCGTCGCCGACGCCCTCCCAGGCGCGCACGTGCGGCACGCCGAGCGCACTCGCCCAGCCGGCGCAGTCGCGCTCGTGCCGGTCGAGCAGCTGCAGGACGGCCGCGGGCTCGCCGAGCGCGCGCACTCGCTCCTCGAGCCCCTCGCCGGCGACCGGGTCGATCAGGTAAACGAGGCCGCCGGCGCGGAGCGCGTGCGACGTGCGCGCGATCCGCCCCTCCGCGATCCAGCCGAAGCAGTCTTCACGTTCATCGGCCGGCCGCCAGGACGCCACGAGGCTCCATGATCGCATCGACCAGCCCGTAGGCGACGGCGTCCTCCGGCGTCATGAAGCGGTCGCGGTCGATGTCCTGCATCACCTGCTCGACGTCCTGCCCCGAGTGGCGGGCGATGATCTCCGCCATCTGCCTCGTCATGTCGAGGATCTCGCGGGCGGCGATCTGGATGTCCGCCGGAGTGCCGCGGAACCCGCCCGAGCCCTGGTGGATCATCATCTTCGCGTTCGGGAGCGCGAAGCGCTTCCCGGGCGCGCCGCCGCAGAGGATCATCGCGCCGGCGCTCATCCCCATCCCGAGGCACACGGTCGAGACGTCGGAGGCGATGTACTGCATCGTGTCGTAGATCGCCATGCCCGCATATGCGGATCCGCCCGGGGAGTTGACGTAGAGCGAGATGTCCTTCCCGGGCTCGACCGCGTCGAGATGCAGAAGCTGGGCCGCGATCAGGTTCGCGATGTCGTCGTTCACCTCCTGACCGAGAAACACGATCCGCTCCCGCAAGAGGCGCGAGTAGATGTCGAACGAGCGCTCCCAGCGCCCGTCCTGCTCGACGACCATCGGCACCACGGAACCGACCAGCACGACCCACCTCCTCCGGTAATGTGCAACCTGTCGGTTGCTAACAATAGCGCAACCAGGAGGTTGCATATGATCGAGCGCGAGATCGTCCTGCCGTCGCCCCGCGAGGAGGTCTGGGAGGCCCTCACCGAGCCGGAGCGGCTCGAGGACTGGTTTGCGAACGACGTCGACCTCGACCTGCGGCCGGGCGGCGGCGCCCGCTTCCGCTGGTCGAACGGCGAGGAGCGCCACGCCGTCGTCACCGAGGTGGAGCCGGAACGGCGGCTCGTCTTCGAGTGGGAGGATGAGGGAGAGGTGACGTTCACCCTCGAGGACGACCCGGACGGGACCCGGCTGACCGTGGTCGAGTCGTCCCCGGCGTGGACGACGGCGCTCGAGCTGCAGGCCTCGGCGCTCACGCGTGTCTGATCCGCTCGGACAGGTGTTCGGAGCGCTCGCCGATCCGTCGCGACGAGCCGTCATCGGCTACCTCGCCGATCGCGGCACCGCCACGGCGACCGAGCTCACCGGCGAGCTGCCGATGACCCGGCAGGCGGTGGCAAAGCACCTGCACACGCTCGCCGGCGCCGGCCTCGTCGAGTCCGAGCGGCAGGGCCGCGAAACGCGGTACCGGCTGACGGCGGCAGGCTCGGAATGGGACGATCGCCTCGACGCGTTGAAGAACCACCTGGTGAGACGAGCGCGATGAGCACCTACGACAGCATCCGGGCACTGCCGCTACACGTCGACGGCTACTTCCTCGAGCCACTCGAGCGGGAGGTGGCACGCGACTTCACGCTGCGGCGCACGGTCGTCGTCCTGCACGGGCGCGGCGAGGAGGGACGGGGCGAGGAGATCGACTACGACCCGGCGCAGCAGGCGCTCTTCCAGGAGCACGGCGGCGAGCTGCCACTCCATGGCGAGCACACGCTCGAGTCGTTCTCGCTCCTCTCTTCCGCGCAGACCGCCTACCGCCGCTGGGCGTTCGAGTCGGCAGCGCTCGACCTCGCTCTCCGCCAGGGGGGCCTCTCGCTCGGAGAGGCGATCGGCCGTGAGCCGCGGCCGTTCCGCTTCGTCGTCTCGACCCGCACCGCGAAGGTCCCGGGCTGGCTCGCGCTCTATCCGGAGCTCCACTTCAAGCTCGATCCCGACCGCGACTGGACGGACGAGGTGATCGCCACCCTCGGCCGGGTCGAGACCGCCGACTTCAAGGGCCTCTACCGCGGCGCGTTCGGCTCGCCGCCCGACGCCGAGCTCTACGACCGCGTCGCGCGCGCGTTCCCCGACGCCTGGCTCGAGGACCCCGCGCTGACGCCCGCGACCTCGGCGGTGCTCGCCCCGCACCGCGATCGGATCACCTGGGACGCCGGGATCCACGAGTGGAGCGACGTCGAGGCGCTCCCGTTCCAGCCGCGGATGCTCAACAGCAAGCCGTCGCGGTTCGGCTCGGTCCGGCGCCTCTTCGACTTCTACGACACGTGCGCCCGCGAGGGCATCGGCATCTACGGCGGCGGGCAGTTCGAGCTCGGCCCGGGCCGCGGCCAGATCCAGCTGCTGGCATCCCTCTTCCACCCCGACGCGCCGAACGACGTCGCACCCGCGGGGTACAACGCGGCCGAGCCGGTGGCGGGGCTGCCGATCAGCCCACTCGAGCCGGCACCCGGTCCTGGCTTTCGCTGAGCTCGAAGCCGGGGAAGCGGTCGAGCGGCTCGAAGCGCGCCTGGAAGAACCGCAGCTCCTCGGGCTCGTAGACCATCTCGAGCCCCGGCACCTCGTCGCGGGCCACGAAGACGCGCGCGACGACGTCTGCAACGTAGTCGAGATGCTCCTGTGTGTAGACCCGCCGCGGGATCGTGAGCCGCACGAGCTCGAGCCCGTCGTACGGCTCGTGGCCGTGCTGGCCCGAGACGATCCCCCGCTCCATCGCTCGCACCCCGCCGGCGACGTAGATCGCCGCGGCGAGCGCCTGCGCGGGGAACTCGGTCTGCGGCAGATGCGGCAGGAAGCGCTTCGCGTCCACGAACACGGCGTGCGCACCGACCGGGACGACGATCGGCACGCCGAGCTCCTCGAGGCGTGCGCCGAGGTGCCGGGCCTGGCCCACATACGCTCGGATCGTCTCCTCGTCCGCGGCCTCGCGGATCCCCTGGGCCAGCGCCTCCATGTCGTGCCCGGCGAGCCCGCCGTAGTGCGGGAAGCCCTCGTACACGACGACGAGCTCGCGCAGCCGGCGCGCAACGTCGTCGAGGCTCGTGGCGGCAAAGCCGCCGATCGGGACGAAGTGGTCCTTCTTCGACGAGAAGACGGCGCCGTCCGCGAGCGAGGCGATCTCGCGCAGGATCTCCGGCAGCGCCCGGCCGGCGTGGGCGGGCTCGCGCTCCTGGATGAAGAGCGCGTTCTCCGACGACCTGGTCGCATCCAGGAAGAGCGGCAGGTCGAACTCGCGTGTCAGCGCGCGCACGGCCCGCAGGTTCTCGAGCGAGAACGGCTGGCCGCCGGCCATGTTCAGGCACGCCTCCTGGCGGACGAACGCGATGCGCTCACGGCCCTCGCGAACGATCAGCTCACGGAGTCGTGCGACATCGATGTTGCCCTTGAACGGGTGCCGCGACTCGGGATCGGACGCCTCGGGGATCGACACGTCGACCCAGATTCCGCCCGCCAGCTCGACGTGCGCGCGCGACGTCGTGAAGTAGAGGTTCGACGGGACGAGCTGCCCCGGCTGGACGAGCGCACGGGCGAGCAGGTGCTCGGCGCCCCTGCCCTGGTGCGTCGGCACGAGGTGCCGCCAGCCGTACACCTCGCGCATCGCCGCCTCGAGGCGGAAGAAGCTGCGTGATCCCGCGTACGACTCGTCGCCGAGCTCCATCGCTGCGCGCTGCTCCTGCGAGAGCGCGGAGGTGCCGCTGTCGGTGAGCAGGTCGACGAACACGTCGTCGGCCCGGAGCAAGAACGTGTTGAAGCCCGCCTCGACGATCGCCTGCCGCCGCCGCCGGGCCGCCGGGAGCCGGATCGGCTCGACCACCTTGATCTTGTACGGAGGTGGGAGGACCACGTCTCAATGGTCGGCGGGCCGGCCGCCGTCGACATCGGGGAAACCCCGGAAGGCGGATCCCCGCAGGTCGACGAGGCTGTCGGCGTGCGAACGATGCTCGCCATCCGCAAGCCGGAGCGGGCGCCCGGGCTTCGCCTCGACGAGGTGCCTGTCCCGTCGCCCGGCCCGCGTGAAGTGCTCGTCCGGGTCGAGGCCGCGAGCGTCTGCGGCACCGACCTCCACATCTTCAACTGGGACGACTGGGCGAAGGGCCGCATCCAGCCGCCGCTGACGCTCGGGCACGAGTTCTCGGGCACCGTCGTCGAGGCCGGCGCCGACGTGCGCACCGCCGTCGTGGGCGACTTCGTCTCGGCCGAGAGCCACGTCACCTGCGGCAGCTGCTTCCACTGCCGCACCGGCCGCGCCCATATGTGCGAGCACACCCGCATCCTCGGCGTCGACCGCGACGGCGCCTTCGCCGAGTTCGTGGTCGTGCCCGAGTCGGTCGTGTGGCAGAACGATCGCGCCAAGCTCTCGCCCGAGATCGCGGCGCTGCAGGAGCCGTTCGGGAACGCGGTCTTCGCGACCTCGACGCAGGACCTACCGGGCCACACGGTCGCCGTGCTCGGCTGCGGGCCGGTCGGGCTGTTCGCGATCGCGATCGCGCGCGCCTCGGGCGCCGGACGCGTCCTCGCCTCCGACCATCTCCCGTACCGGCTCGAGCTCGCCCGCTCGCTCGGCGCGGAGGTGGTCGACGTCGACGTGGTCGCCGACTCCGCCGGCTGGTTCCGAGACCGCAACGAGGACGAGGGGCTCGACGTCGTATTCGAGATGTCGGGTGCGGCGGCCGCCGTCCGCGACGCCTTCCGCATCGTCCGGAACGGGGGCAGCGTGGTGCTCTTCGGCATCCCGAGCGGGCCGATCGAGCTCGACGTCGCCGAGTCGCTGATCTTCAAGAACGTCCAGGTCACCGCCGTCAACGGCCGCGAGGTGTTCGCGACGTGGTACCGGACGCGCTGGCTGCTCGAGCACGGCGTCGTCGACCTCCAGCCGCTGATCACTCACCGCCTGCCGCTGACGGAGTTCGAGCAGGCGTTCGCCGCGCTCGCGGCCGGCGAGGCGGGCAAGATCGTGTTGACGCCGTGACGCTTCGCACGGACATCGCCGCCGAGCTCGACGGCCTGCGCGCCGCCGGCACGTTCAAGCGCTTCAACACCTTGCGCTCGCCGCAGGGGCCCGTGGTCGAGATGGAAGGTCGCGGCGAGGTGATCGTCCTCTCGTCGAACAACTACCTCGGCCTCGCCGCCGACCCGCGGGTGGTCGAGGCCGGCATCGAGGGACTACGGCGCTACGGCGCCGGCACGGCATCGGTGCGCTTCATCTGCGGCACCTTCGAGCCGCACCACGAGCTCGAGCGGGCGCTCGCCGAGCTGTCGGCGACCGAGTCGGCGCTGTCGTACGTCTCGTGCTGGAACGCGAACG
Source organism: uncultured Thermoleophilia bacterium (assembly GCA_963794375.1). GTDB lineage: Bacteria > Actinomycetota > Thermoleophilia > Gaiellales > Gaiellaceae > PALSA-600. The sequence goes on along the minus strand of CAWCDL010000010.1, from coordinate 943,965 downwards.
AGGCGCTCGTCCCAACGCTCGCCGACGAGCGGACGGTGATCTGCTCCGACGAGCTGAACCACGCGTCGATCGTCGACGCGATCCGGCTCGCGCGGCCCGCCCGGAAGGCGATCTATCCCCACTCCGACGTCGCGGCGCTCGAGCGAGAGCTTCAGAGTCTCGAGCCGGGCCAGCGCGCGCTCGTGGTCACCGACGGCGTCTTCTCGATGGAGGGCGACCTCGCGCGGCTGCCGGAGCTCGTCGAGCTCACCAGCGCACACGAGGCCACGCTCGTCGTCGACGACTCGCACGGAGTCGGCGTGCTCGGGCAGGGCGGGCGCGGCACCGCCGAGCACTTCGACCTTCTCGGCGAGATCGACATCGTCACCGGCACGCTCGGAAAGGCGCTCGGCGGTGCAGCGGGCGGCTACGTCGCAGCGAGCGCCGAGGTGTGCGAGCTGCTTGCCCAGCGCTCGCGCCCGCAGCTCTTCTCGAACGCGCTACCGCCGACTGTTGCGTGCAGCGCGCTCCGCGCGGTCGAGTTGCTGCGCACGGATACTCGCCTGGTCGAGCGCCTGCACGCCAACACGGCGCGCTTCCGCTCTCAGCTCGTCGAGGCAGGGTTCGACCCGATCCCGGGCGAGGCGGCGATCATCCCGATCGTGCTCGGCGAGACCGCCGTCGCGATCCGCTTCTCGGAGCGGCTTCTCGAGCGCGGCGTGTTCGTGACCGGCTTCGGCCACCCGGTCGTGCCGGAGGGAAGCGCGCGCGTCCGGGTGCAGATGTCGGCCGCGCTCACCGACGAGCAGCTCGACCGCGCGCTCGAGGCGTTCGTCGCGGTCGGTCGCGAGTTCGGCCTGATCTAGACGATCAGCGGCTGTGGCGCTTGCCGTGGCGCTCGCCATGGCCATGGCCATGGTGGCGCTTGCCGTGCAGCTTGACGCAGAACGGCCAGCGCATGTGCTTCCCGTACTGCTCGGAGGCCGACGTCTTCGAGTGCGTCGCCGGGTGGCACGTGAACGGAGGGACGGTGTACTGGCGGCACGACGGCGACGGGCGGCCGTACTGCCTGCCCGACGGGCCGTACTGCTTCCCGGCCGACCCGTACTGGCCTCCTGAGGATCCGTACTGCCCGCACGCGGAGCCGTACTGATGCGCCGCCGAGAGGCTCTGCGCGATCGCGGGCGAGCCGAAGACGGCGAGCGGGACGAGCAGCGCAGCCGTGACGACAGTCGCTCCGAGCGCTCTCCTGCGAGTCCCCGACACCGTCACATGATCAGCCGAACCGGAGAGGCGCGCCATCCCTCGAACGAGCGACCCTCAGCGTCCCGCGAAGCGTGCGGCCTTTGCCGCGAGCCGGTCTACCGAGCCGTCGCCGACCGTGCCGAGCGGGTGCCAGGCGGCGCCGGCGCACGGCTCCCCACGCCCGATCAGCAAGAACCTCACGTCGAGGTGCACGTGCGCGGGCTCGCCGGGCCGCTCCGGGATCGGGTGGATGTCGAGATCGAACGGCCGGGGCGCTTCCGGATGCAGCTCGACGTCCAGCGCCGTCTCCTCGCGCGCCTCGCGCAGCGCCGCCGCCTCGAGCGACGCGTCCTCCGGCTCGACGTGCCCGCCCGGCTGCAGCAGGCGGCCGAGCTTCACGTGCTCGACGAGGCACGCTCTCGCGCACGCGTCGTCGATCACGAATGCCGAGGCGGTGAAGTGGCCGCGTGGCTCCAGGCGGGAGAGCGGCCGCTCGAGCTCGACGGCGAGCCGCATCATCGCGATGCGGTCAGCCTCCTCACGCTCGTCGGCCGCCACGTACGCCGCAAGCAGCTCGAGCAGCGTCACTCGTACTGGAGCGCCTGAAGCACGTTCAGCCGCGAGGCGCGCCGGGCGGGGAAGATCGCGGCGAGGATCCCGACCACGACCGTCATGACGGCGAACACGATCAACGAGCCGACCGGCAGCTTGAAGACGATGAAGTCGACGCGCGCAACGAGCAGGCCCCCGAGGACGATGCCGAGGGCGATCCCGATCACGCCGCCGATCAGCGCGGTGATCACCGACTCGTTCCGGATCATGCGCCGCACCTGAGGTCGCGACATGCCGATCGCCCGCAGCATCCCGATCTCGCGGGTGCGTTCGAACACGGTCAGCACGAGCGTGTTCACGATCCCGAACAGGCTGACGATCACCGACAGCGCGAGCAGGACGTAGAGGACGTTGAGGATCGAGTTGAGGCCGCTGATCTGGTTGTCGATGAACTGCTGGCGCGTCGCGACCTTGGCGTTCGGGTACGGCTTCAGCGTCTGCTCGAGCGCTGTGAGCGCACCCGACGACGCGCCGCCCTTCACGCGCACGAACGAGTAGAGGTTCTGCGGGCTCTCGTTCTCGGCGTCCCACGCCGCCTGCGAGATCGTCACGCTGCCGAACGGCGAGCCGCCGGTCGGCGGGTCGAAGATGCCCTTGATCACGTAGGTCTTCTGCGCGCCGCTCGTGAACGTCAGCGTCACCTTCGACCCGAGGTGCAGGGCGTGCTTCTTCGCGTAGTCCTTGTCGGTGAACGCGCCGTCGGCTCCGAGCTGGGCGAGCGTCGCGTTCGAGCCTGCCTGCCAGTCGAGGTTGAACATCGTGGCGCCGGCCGGGTTGACCGCAGTGGCGAAGAACGACGAGCCGAAGGCGAGGGCCTCGCCGGTGCGCACGTTCGCGACGGCCTCGGTGACCGGGCTCTTCGCCGCCGCATCCGCCGCCGAGGTCGGGATCGGCGAGAAGTTGTTCTGCGCCGTGATCGCGTAGTCCGCGTTCCGCCAGATCTTGTCGACGGAGCCGCGGAAGCTCTGGGTGATCCCGGCCGCGAGCACGGCGACGAGCGTGACGAGCGCAAGCCCGATCATCAGTGCCGCTGCGGTCGAGGCCGTCCGCTGGGGATTGCGCCGTGCGTTGTCGCGTGCGAGCGGCCCGGCCGAGGAACGGTCGAGGTACGTCGGGAACGCGCCGTGGCGGATGCGGTAGTAGAGCTGGTAGAGCCACCCGATCGGCGTCAGGAAGAGGAACACGAGCCAGAGGCCGGTGAGAAGCCAGCGGGCGAGCGGCGCCACGGCCCAGGCGAGCGGGCCGACCGCCCGCACCGAGAGGAGCGAGACGCCGATGAAGATCAGGAGCGCTCCGATGCCCATGTACGAGAGGACGGCGGTCGTGCCGAGATGCGGCACGAACAGCCCCACCAGGAGGGCCGCGAAGCCCAGGATCGTCAGGATGGCCGAGCCGGCCGAGCGGAAGCGGGCGAACCGCGACGGCGGCAGCGTCGCTCCCTCGCGGACCGCGGCAATCGGCTCGACGCGCGTCGCGCGGAACGCCGGCCGCAGGCTCGCGATCAGCGTCACCAGGATGCCGGCGAGCAGCGCGATCACGACCGTGCGCGTGGCGAACACGATCCCGCTGTTCGGCAGCGTGAACCCGACCGCGTCGAAGAGCTTGAAGAGGAGCTCGGCGAGCCCGAGGCCGGCGAAGAGACCCGTCACCGATGCGAGCACGCCCAGCACGAGCGCCTCGACGAAGATCAGGTTGAGCACCTGTCGCCGGCTGGCGCCAAGCGTGCGAAGCGTGGCCAGCTCGCGCGTGCGCTGGGCGATCGTGATCGAGAGCGAGTTCGCGATCACGAAGCTGCCGACGAAGAGCGCAATACCGCCGAACGCGACGAGGAAGTCACGCAGGAAGCTGATGAACGAGTCGGTGTCCGACGCATCCTTGGCCGCCTGCTGCGCGCCGGTGCGCGCCTGCGCCTCCGGTGGTAGCACCGGCTTCACCTCGCTCAGGAGATGCTCCGGCGTCACCCCCGGCTTCCCGGCGAGGGCGATCTCGTCGAACTTGCCGGGCTTCTCGAAGAGCCGCTGGGCCGTCTGCAGGTCGAAGCCGGCGAGCGTCGCGCCGCCGATCGAGCTCGACGAGCCGAGCTCGACGGTGCCCGAGATCCTGAACTGCTCGACGGGGCCGAGCGTCTGCACGCCGATCGTGTCGCCGATGTGGAGGTGCTTCTTCGAGGCCGTGTTCGAGTCGATCACGACCTCGTCTCCATGCGGCCATGTGCCGCCGACGAGCGTGAGCGGGTTGAAGGGTGATCCACCGGTGACGCTGAAGCCGAGATTCGGAGCGCCGCCGAAGGCAATTGCCTTCCCGTGGAGGACGAGCGAGGTGCTGGTGTTCGAGACGCTGCCCTGCGCCGCCGCCACGTCGGGGATTGCCTTCAGCCGTGTAAGGAGCGACGCCGGGATCGTCGGCGCGAACGAGCCGTTCCCGCCGTTCGAGAGGTCGAACGCGGACTTGCCGGAGACCACGACGTCGGACCCGGCGCGCACCTCGCCGTTGATGAAGTTGAATGCCTTCTGGATCGAGTCGGTGAGCACGAAGGTGCCGCTGACCATGGCGACCCCGAGTACGACGGCGAGCGCCGTGAGCACCGTCCGCAGCTTGCGGCCGAGGATCCCGGCGAGCGCGACGCGAATCATGCGCTGGCGCGGTTCATCGCGGCGAGGATGTCGGCCGCGCTACTGCGGGGAAGCTCCTCGACGATCCGCCCGTCCGCGAGGAACAGGACGCGGTCGGCGATCTCCGCCGCGTGCGCATCGTGCGTCACCATCACCATCGTCTGGCCGAGCTCCTCGGCGGAAGCGCGGAGGAGCTGCAGGATGTCGGCCCCGGTCTTCGAGTCGAGGTTGCCGGTGGGCTCGTCGGCGAAGACGACGCTGGGCTTGGAGACGAGCGCGCGGGCGATCGCGACGCGCTGCTGCTGACCGCCCGACAGCTCGGCAGGCCGATGCGTCCGGCGATCGGTGAGGCCGACGCGCTTCAGCAGATCCTCGAAGAACACCGGGTCGGGCTTCTCGCCCGCGATCGAGAGCGGCAGCAGGACGTTCTCCTCGGCGCTCAGCATCGGAAGCAGGTTGAAGAACTGGAAGACGAAGCCGATGTGCTCGCGCCGAAGCAGCGTCACCGCGCGGTCCGAAAGCGAGCCGACGTCCTGCCCCGCGATCTCGACGGTGCCCGAGGTCGGCGCGTCGAGCGCCGCCATCAGGTGCATCAGCGTCGACTTGCCCGACCCGGACGGGCCCATGACGGCGACGAGCTCGCCCTGCTTGACGTCGAGCGACACACCGCTGAGCGCGTCGACCGCCGCCTCGCCCTCGCCGTAGCGGCGGGTGAGGCTGTTTGCGCTCACAACAACTCCGTTCGAGCTCATGCGTTCGAGGCTAGCGAGAACTGCCGCCGCCGTGCCATGGGGTATGACCCCGAATCGACCCTGGTCCTCCTAGACGGCCGGGATGACCCGGTCGCCGTAGGCCTTCAGCGTCTCCTCCTGGCCGTGCGTCATCAGGTAGATGTTGAACTGGTCGACACCGATCTCCTCGAGCTGCCGCAGCTTCTCCGTGCACTGCTCGACGCTGCCGATCACGCAGAAGCGATCGCAGATCTCGTCGGTGACGAACGCGCCGTGCTTCGCCCCGACCCGCGAGTGCTCGTTGTAGTCGTAGAACTCGCGTGCGAGGACGTAGTCGGTGAGCGCCTTCGGCACCGTGCTTCCGTCGGCGCCGTAGCGGTCGATCAGGTCCTTCACGTGGTTCGAGACCATCGCCGGGAACCAGCGCACCTGCTCGCGGGCGTCCTGCAGGTCGTCGCCGACATGGCTCGGCGCGCTGACGATGCACTTGAGCGCCGCCGGGTCGCGCCCGGCTTCGGCGGCCGCCTGCCGGGCCGTCGCCATGATCCACTGGATGATGTCGGGGTCGGCGAGCTGGATGATCACGCCGTCGCCGCGCCGCCCGGCGACCGCGAGCGCCCTTGGCCCGTAGCCGGCGACATGCATCTCGATCGGCGGCAGCTCGGGGCGGACCCACTTGAGCTGGAGCTCCTTGTCGTTCCACGTCACCTCGTCGCCGTTCATGAACGGCTTGATCATCGTGAGCGCCGCCTCGAACTCGGCCACCTTCACCGGCTGCTGGCCGATGTAGCGCCTCGCCGAGTCGCCACGCCCGATCCCCATCACCATGCGGCCGTTCGAGATGTCGTGCAGCGTCGCGTAGGCACTTGCGAGCACCGTCGGCTCGCGGGTGCCCGGGTTCGTGACCATGTGGCCGAGCTTGATCGTCGATGTCCGGTCGGCGGCGAGCGCGAGCGTCGGCATCGACTCCTGCCACAGCACGTGCGAGTCATAGGTCCACGCGTACTCGAAGCCGTGGCTCTCGGCCAGCTGCATCAGCTCGATCATCCGCGTGTAGGGCGGATCGGGCAGGACGGTGACGCCGAAGCTCAGTGCCATGGAAGCCTCCTTGTTAGGCGAGCGACGCGATCGTCTTCGAGGCGAGCCGGTCGAGTACCTCCACCGAGAGCTCGAGATGGCCGCGGCTCGTGTCCTCGAGCTTCGTGTGCGACAGGCCGCGCAGGCTCTGCACGAAGACCATCACGGTCGGGACGCCCGCCCGGGCGACCTCGGCGGCGTCGTGCAGCGGCCCTGACGGGAGCCGGTGGGACGTCCCGGCGACCTCGCGGATGGACTCGTCGGCCAGCTCGATCAGCCGCTCGTCGAAGAGGATCGGCTCGATGCTCCAGATCCGCTCCCACTCGACCTCGATGTCCTCCTCCTGGGCGAAGCGCTCCGCCCCCTCCTGCGCCAGCGCCAGCATCCGGGCGAGCTTGGCCGCATCGAGGTGGCGCTGGTCGAGAAGCTGCTCGGCCGTCTCGACGACCGACGTGACGATCCCCGGCCGGCACACGACGCCGCCCGACGTGCACACGGCGCCGCCGCCGACCTCGGCCGCGATCTCGCGGAGGTAGAGGGCGAGCTTCGCCGCCCCGGCAAGCGCGTCGCGGCGCTTGTCCATCGGCGTCGAGCCGGCGTGCGCCGCCTGGCCGCGCCAGGTGAAGCGCGAGCGCTCGACGCCGAAGGTGCCGAGGACGACCCCGAGCGGCAGGTCGAGCGACTCGAGCACCGGTCCCTGCTCGATGTGCAGCTCGAGATAGGCGGCCGCGTTCGCGAGCTGGGCGCGCGCCGCCGAGGCGCCGTCGAGCGAGACCCCGTGCGCCGCGAGCGCAACGGGCAGCGAGATCCCGTCGCGGTCGACGAGCTTCCGCAGCTCGTCCTGGTCAGCCATCGACCCGGCGGCTGCCGAGGAGCCGAAGAGCGACCGTCCGAAGCGCGCGCCCTCCTCGTCGGCCCACGAGACGAGCCGCACCGTGACCGGCGGCGTCCCCTCGGCGGCGATCCGGCGCAGCACCTCCGCGCCGGCCAGGCAGTTGAGAGAGCCGTCGAGCCAGCCGCCGTTCGGCACGGAATCCATGTGGCCGCCGATCAGGAGCGCCCGCTCGGAGGATCCGCGCAGGGTGAACCACTGGTTGCCCGCTTCGTCGATCAGCTCCTCGGCACCCGTCCCCTCGACGGCCGCGCGAAGGAACGCGCGCGCGCGCTCCCACGTGTCGGTCCACGCGACGCGCTGCGCCCCGCTTTCATCCTCGGTCAGCGCGCGCAACTCGTCGAGGTCGCGAAGGCAGCGAGCCGGATCGAGCGGCATGCGGCGATCCTACTGACGCGTAGACTCGAAGCTTCGAGACCGACGGAAAAGGAGCGCTCATGTCCGTGCTGATCAAGGGCGGCCGAGTCGTCACCGCAGCGGACGACTACGTCGCCGACGTCTTCGTCGAGGGCGAGCGGGTCTCCCTGATCGGCGCGTCGCTCGACGTCTCAGCCGATCGCGTGATCGATGCCTCCGGGAAGTACGTGCTGCCGGGCGCCGTCGATCCGCACACGCATCTCGAGATGCCGTGGCGCGGCACCACGACCGTCGACGACTTCTACCACGGGCACGTCGCCGCAGCCTTCGGCGGCACGACGACCCACATCGACTTCTGCATCCAAAGCAAGGGGCAGACGTTCGGCGAGGCGCTCGAGATCTGGCACGGGAAGCGCGAGGGCAAGGCGCTCATCGACAACGGCTTTCACATCATCGTCACCGATCTCTCCGACGACGCCGGGTCGCTCGAGGAGCTCGCGACGCTGCCCGACGAGCACGGTGTCAGCTCGTACAAGCTCTTCATGGCCTACAACGACTCGCTGCGGATCAGCGACGAAGGCCTCTTCAAGGTCATGCAGGTCGCCGCCCGGACGGGCGCCTGCGTGATGGTGCACGCCGAGAACGGCGATGCGATCGAGGTGCTGATCGCGGATGCGATCGCGGCCGGCAACACCGGCCCGATCCACCACGCGCTGACCAGGCCGCCGGAGACGGAGGGCGAGGCAACGAACAGGGCGATCCAGCTCGCGCGCGTCGCGGGCGCGCCTCTCTACGTCGTCCACGTCTCCTGCGAGGAGTCGCTCGAGCCGATCCAGACAGCGCGCCGCAAGGGCTGGGACGTGTGGGGCGAGACCTGCACCCAGTACTTCTTCATCGACCAGTCGTTCCTCGAGCGGCTCGATCACTTCGAGGCGGCGAACTACGTCTACACCCCGCCGCCGCGGCCGAAGAGCAACCAGCCGATTCTCTGGGATGCCGTCCGGATGAACGACCTGCAGGCGATCTCCACCGACCACTGCGGCTACACGCTCGAGCAGAAGGCTCTCGGCAAGGACGACTTCCGCCAGATCCCGAACGGCGCCGTCGGGATGGAGAACCGCCTGCACATGGTCCACCACTTCGGCGTCCGCGAAGGCCGGATCACGCTGAACCGCATGGTCGAGCTCCTCAGCACGAATCCGGCGAAGCTCTTCGGCATGTATCCGCGCAAAGGCACGATCGCGGTCGGGAGCGACGCGGACATCGTCGTCTTCGATCCCGAGAAGGAGCACCTGATCTCGGCGAAGACCCATCACTCCGCCACCGACATCAACATTTACGAAGGCACGACGGTGGTCGGCTCGCCCGAGGTGGTGCTGCGGCGCGGCGAGGTGATCGTCGAGGGCGACGAGCTGCTCGCGAAGCCGGGCAGCGGGCGGTTCGTCAAGCGGGCGCGCTTCCGCGAGCAGCTCAGCCCGGCGGCGCTGCAGACCGCGTAGGCCTAGCGCGTCTGTGGGAAGCCGAGGTCGACCTTCGAGGTGGCCGGGTCGGGCCAGCGCGAGGTGACGACCTTGGTACGCGTGTAGAAGTCGATGCCCTCCGGACCGTAGATGTGCCGGTCGCCGAAGAGCGAGGCCTTCCAGCCGCCGAAGCTGTAGTAGGCGACGGGCACAGGGATCGGCACGTTGACGCCGACCATCCCTGCCTGGGCCTCGAACTGGAACTGGCGGGCGACGCCGCCGTCACGCGTGAAGATCGCCGTCCCATTGCCGTACGGGCTCTCGTTCACGAGGCGCACGGCCTCGTCGTAGGTCGCGACCCGCGTCACCCCGAGCACCGGCCCGAAGATCTCGTCGTCGTAGGCGCGCTCGCCCGGCTTCAGGTCGTCGATCAGGCTCGGCGCCAGAAAGAAGCCCTCGTCCGGGCAGCCGTCGCGGCCGTCGACAAGAAGCTTGCCGCCGCCGTTCTCGAGATAGCCGGCGACCTTGTCGCGATGCTCGCGCGTGACGAGCGGCCCCATCTCGCTCGACGGGTCCATCCCGTCGCCGAGCTTGACGTTCGGGATGCGAGTTCTGATCGCCTCGATCAGCGGGTCGGCGACGTCACCGACCGCCACCACCATCGAGATCGCCATGCAGCGCTCGCCCGCCGAGCCGTAGGCGGCCGAGACGGCGGCGTCGGCCGCCATGTCGATGTCGGCGTCGGGAAGCACGACCATGTGGTTCTTCGCCCCGCCGAGTGCCTGGCAGCGCTTACCGTGCGCGGTAGCCGTCTCGTAGACGTACTTCGCGATCGGCGTCGAGCCGACGAACGAGACCGCGGCGACGTCGGGGTGCGTCAGGAACGCGTCGACGGCGACCTTGTCGCCGTTGATCACGTTGAAGACGCCGTCGGGCACGCCGGCCTCCTTCAGCAGCTCGGCGGTGTACAGCGACGCCGACGGGTCCTTCTCCGACGGCTTGAGCACGAACGTGTTGCCGCACGCGAGCGCGGGCGCCCACATCCACATCGGGACCATCGCCGGGAAGTTGAACGGCGTGATCCCGGCGACGACGCCGAGCGGCTGCCGGATCGAGTACACATCGATCCCGGTCGAGGCCTGCTCGGTCATGCCCCCCTTCAGGAGATGCGGGATGCCGCAGCAGAACTCGATCACCTCGAGCCCGCGCGTCACCTCCCCCATCGCGTCCGAGAGCACCTTCCCGTGCTCCGCGGTCAGGAGCCTCGCGATCTCCTCACGCCGCTCGTGCACGAGCTCGCGGATCGCGAAGAAGATCTCGGCCCGCCTCGCCAGCGACAGCGCGCGCCACGAAGGGAACGCCGCCTTCGCCGCCTGCACCGCCTGGTCGACCTCCTCGACCGACGCAAGATCGACCGCGCCCGACTGCACACCCGTCGCCGGGTTGAACACCGGCGCACTCCGACCCGACCCGCCCGCAGAGGCGGCACCAGAGATCCAATGGTTGATCGGCTTGACGGCGCTCGGCGCCTCGACGGTGTCGGTCACGGGACCCTCCTCGAGATGGGTACCCGCAGCCTACCCACCCTCCAAGAGCGCGAGCGCCCGCTGCTCGTAGACGGTCGTGCCCTTGATCCGGGCGAGCCGGATCGCCTCCTCGAGCGCCCGCCGGCCCTCGTCACGAAGACCCGCGGCGACGAGGACGCGGCCACATTCGAACCAGAAGATCGTGCGCGAGAGAACGTACTCGGAGCGGTCTGCGATCTCGACCGCCGCCCGCGCCTCGGCAACCGCTTCCTCGTGCCGCCCGCGCGCCGACGCGATGAGGGCGCGGGCGGTGTGCGCGCACGCAACCGTGAACCAGTCGTCGTCGGCAGCGAGCGCCGCCGACTCCGCAACGATCGCGTCTGCCTCGTCCAGGCGTCCGAGGTCGACCAGGATCATCGCCAGCAGGCAGCCGTGGGTCGACCGGTACCCGCGCTCGCCGAGCTCTCCGAGGTCGTCCCAGGACTCGCGGAGGATCACAGCAGCGAGCTCGTCGCCGCCGGTGAGATGCTCGGTCCAGGCGCGGTTGACCGCCGTCGTCATCACGCCGAAGCTGTCGCCGCGCTCCGTGAGCTCTGCGGCATGCCGGGCGGCGAGCTCGCGTGATTCCTCGAAGCGCCCCTGATAGGCCGCGGCGTTCGCAAGCGTCGCGAGCGCATTCGTTGCGATCCGGCCGAGCCGGTCGCGTTCGGCCAGGCCGGCCCGGCTGAACGCCTCCACCTCCGGCCAGGTGGACGTGCCCTGGAACATCGCGGAGCCCGCCGTACCTCGCGCGACTGCCTCGAGGGCCGGGTCGCCCGCCGCCCGTGCTCGTGCGAGCGCGTTCTCCGCGGCCGTGAGCTGCTCGCCGGTGCGGCCCTGCCAGAAGAGCAGGCGGCTCAGGGCGTTGTAGCCGTGGGCGAGCACGAGATCGGGGGCCGGAAGCCCCTCCATCTCGGCCAGCAGCTCCTGTACCCCCCGAACCTGCGCGCCGAGCTCACCGCCTCCGGCGTGCCCCCTGATCCCGCTGCGAACGAAGAACGCGACCGCCGACTGCTCACGGTCCCCGCCGTCGACCCCCTCGGACAACAGGCTGTCCGCGTCTTCGAGATCGCCGCCGACGTAGGCACAGATCCCGAGCGAGACCAGGGCGTCGAACCGAGCAGGAGCATCGTCCGGCAAGAGATCGACGGCTCGGCCGAGCAGCTTTCGACCGGCCGCGTAGTCGGTGCGCCTGAAGGCCCGCGTCCCGGCGGCGGTCAGTCGCGCGGCCGCCCGCTCGGCCAGGTCATCGCGCGTCTCGCCGAGCTCGGCCCGGCACCGCGTCGCCTGCTCGAGGTGGTAGCCGAGGATCTCGTCGAGCTCCACGAGATCGCCCCCGTGCTCTTCGATCCAGGCCGCGAAACGCTCGTGCAGCTCGGCCCGGGTCGCCTTTGGCAGGGAGTCGTAGGCGGCATCGCGCACGAGGAGGTGACGGAAGCGGAACGCGTCGTCGTCGGGAATCGCGGTCGGCGTCGGCCGAACAAGCTCCTTGCGCACGAGACCCATGAGCTGCGTGGGCACCGCGCTCCGGTCGGACGTCAGCGCCTGGACGGCGCCCCGGTGAAAGACCTGGCCCTCGACCGCCCCGCGCTCGAGCGCGGCCCGCTCGCCGCTCGGCAGCTGATCGAGCCGGGCGGCGAGCAGGGCCTGGATCGTCGGCGGGACGGTCACCGCCTCGGCGGACTCCTGCACCATTGCGAGCATCTGCTCGACGAAGAGCGGGTTGCCGCCGGCGGCGTAACGGATCTGCTCGCGCAGCTCGAGCTCGAGCTCGGCGGCGCCGAGCAGACGCTCGATCAGCTCGTCCGTCTCGGCATCGGTGAGGGGCTCGAGCAGGACGGCCGTCGCATTCAGCTTCCCGCCGCCCCAGCTCGGCCTGCTGTCGAGCAGGTCGGGGCGCGTCAGGCAGAGCATCAGGATGGGAGCATCCCGCGACCAGTCGGTCACGTGCTCGACGAGATCGAGGAACGTCGGCTCGCCCCACTGCAGGTCGTCGAGCAGGACGACGAGCGGCCGCTCGCGGGCAGCCGCTTCGAGGAGCTTGCGGACGGCGAACGCGATCTCGTCGGCGGGCGCGTCTCCTTCGCCGAGAAGGGATGCGATCACGGGATTCGGCGGAGGCGCAGGGCCGAGCAGCTGCTTCACCACCTCCACGACGGGCCAGTAGGTGATCCCCTCGCCGTAGGAGAGGCAGCGGCCGCGCAGCACGGTGGCGTCGACGCCGTCGAGGAACTCCTGCGCGAGCCGCGACTTGCCCACGCCCGCGCTGCCGAGGACGGTGAACAGCGCGCACGCCTGCTCGGAGAGAGCACGCGCCCACGCGTCCTCGAGCAGATTCCGTTCGCGCTCGCGCCCGACGAGCGCCGCGTCGCCGCGCCGCGCGAACGGAACGTCGCCGGTGATCGCCAGGAGGCGGTAGGCCTCGACCGGCTCCGACTTCCCCTTCGCCTCGATCGGCGGCACGAGCTCGACCTCGACCGCGTTGTGCACGAGCCGGTGGGTCTCGGAGCCGATCAGTACCTCCCCCGGCGGCGCCGCCTGCTCGAGCCGCGCGGCGACGTTGACCGCGTCGCCGGTGACGAGTGTCTCACCGGTGCCGGTCACGACCTCGCCGGTGTTGACGCCGATTCGCACGTGGAGGTCGGCGGCATCGCGCAGCTCTATCGCCGCACGCACAGCTCGCAGGGCGTCGTCCTCGCGGACGGTCGGGACGCCGAACACCGCCATGACCGCGTCGCCGATGAACTTCTCGACGGTGCCGCCGTGCCGCTCGATCGCTCTCCGCGCGATTGCGAAGTGGGCGGACATCACCGAGCGCAGCGCCTCGGGATCGAGCTGCTCGCCCATCGCGGTCGATCCCGTGACGTCGCAGAAGAGCACGGTCACGACCTTCCGCACCTCGCGTGGGAGCTCGGACGCCAGCGCAGCGCCGCAGACGTCGCAGAATCGCGCACCGGGCCTGTTGTCGGCGCCGCACGACGGGCAGGTCACCGTGCGAGCCTAACCCGCGGGTCGCCGCTAGGATCGAGCCATGGCGACGACCGAGACGAACGCCGAGCTGGGCAGGCAGATCGTCGAGGACGCGAAGCAGTACGTCCTCTACTCGTGGAGCGTCCAGAACGCGATCAACCCGATCGCTGTCGAGCGCGCAGAGGGCCGGCACTTCTACGATTACGACGGCAAGGCGTACCTCGACTTCGCCTCGCAGCTCGTGAACGTCTCGATCGGGCACTCGCACCCGAAGATCGTGCAGGCGATCAAGGATCAGGCCGAGACGCTGGCGACGATCGGGCCGCCGATGGCGACCGCGTCGCGCTCGCGGCTCGGGAAGCTGCTCGCCGAGGTGACGCCCGGCGATCTCTGCATGTCGTTCTTCACGAACGGCGGCGCAGAGGCGAACGAGAATGCGATCAAGCTCGCGCGCTGGTACACGGGCCGTCACAAGGTGATCGCGCGCTACCGCTCCTACCACGGCGCGACCGCGGGCTCGATCACGCTTACCGGCGACCCGCGCCGCTGGCCCGCGGAGCCGGGCATTCCCGGCGTCGTGCGCATGTTCGACCCGTACACCTACCGCTGCCCCGCCGGTCATCCCGACCCCTGCCCGGTCTGCACCGGCGCGCCGCATCTCGAGGAGATCCTGCAGTACGAGGGTGCGCACACCGTCGCCGCGGTGATCCTGGAGACGGTCACCGGCACGAACGGGATCATCGTGCCGCCGGACGGCTATCTGCAGTCGATCCGCGAGGTCTGCGACCGCCACGGCATCGTCCTGATCTGCGACGAGGTGATGGCCGGCTTCGGCCGGACCGGCAAGTGGTTCGGCGTCGACAACTGGGGCGTCGTGCCGGACATCCTCACCGTCGCCAAGGGCATCAACTCCGGCTACGTCCCGCTCGGAGCGATGGTCGTGCGCGAGCCAATCGCCGACTGGGTGCGCGACAAGCCCTTCGCCGGTGGGCTCACCTACAGCGGGCACCCGCTCGCCTGCGCCTCCGGGGTCGCCTCGATCGAGGCCTTCCAGGAGGAGGGCATCGTCGAGAACGCGGCCGCGATGGGCGAGCTCTTCGCAAGCGGTCTCGCCGACCTCGCGGCGAGGCACCCGTCGGTCGGCGACGTGCGCGGCCTCGGCTGCTTCTGGGGGCTCGAGCTGGTCAAGAGCCGCGAAACCCGTGAGCCGCTCGTCCCGTTCAACGGTGCCGGCGAGGCGGCCAAGCCCGTCGCCGCGCTCTCGAAGCGCGCGCTCGACCGCGGGCTCTACCTGATGACCCACTGGAACGTCGTCATGGTCTGCCCGCCGCTGACCATCACGCGCGACGAGCTCGAGGAAGGCCTCGCCGTGCTGGACGACGCACTCTCGGTCGCGGACGAGTTCGTCACCTGATCGACGCGGAGCTCCGACGGTTCGCGACCGTCCCCGACCGGCACACGCGGCTGCCGGCGGACGTGACGCGATTCGCCGACGAGCGAGTTTGCATCGTGCAGGGGTCGGTCTGGGCGGGCGTCTCGGGTGTGCGCGTCGAGGCGGAAGCATTGGAGGCGCTCGTCGCCGAGACGCGCTCGCTGATCCCGCCCGGCAAGGCGACCGTCTGGTGGATCGACCCGGACGCCCGGCCCGTTGACCTCCACGACCGCCTCCTCGCGCTCGGGCTCCGCGAGCCCGCCGACCGCGCCGGTCTGCTCTACTCCCTCGCCTGTACGACGGCACCGGCGGCAGCGCCCGACGTCGAGGTCCACCGGGTCGAGAGCCTCGACGACTTCCTCGCCGCCACCGAGATCGCCTGGGACGCTTTCGAGACGCCCGCCGACCGCCGCGAGGCGCAGCGTCTGCATCTGCCGGGCGAGTTCGAGGCGGCCCGGCACGCAGGCGTGCCGGCGACGTTCCTCGCGACACTCGACGGCAGGCCCGCCGGCTCGGGCCGGTCGGTCTACTCCGAGCTCGGCGTCTTCCTGATCGCCGGAGCGGTCGCGCCGTGGGCGCGCGGCCGCGGCGTCTACCGCGCCCTCGTCCAGGCGCGCTGGCTCGACGCGGTCGACCACGGCACGCCGGCGCTCGTCACCGAGGCGATGCCTGACACCTCGTATCCGATCCTGACCCGGCTCGGCTTCGAGCGGGTCTGCTCGCTGCGACGGCTCGAAGACCCGCTCCGATGAGCGCCGCGAGCGGCCGCGGCCGCCCGACAACGGGCGGGTTGTCGTAGACGCGCGGCGGCTCGGGCCTCGGCTCGAGCAGGATCACCGGCCGGTACATCGTCGCCTCCCTTCGTCCGACACGTGGTGCAACCGGTTGCACGTGCAGGCGCGACACTGCGCCCCGGCCCTCATGCCGACCGCCTCACGACGAGCTGGGCCGGGATCGTCGCGCTCGAGACCGCACCCGTCTGCAGGTACTGCACGAGGCCGCGGGCGAGCAGCCGCCCGGCGAGCGGGCCGTCCTGGCGGATCGTCGTCAGCGGCGGGTTGCTGAACGCCGCGACCGAGACGTCGTCGTAGCCGACGACGGCGACGTCCTCGGGGACGCGCCGGCCGTGCTCCCGCAGCGCCTCGATCGCGCCGAGGGCGAAGAAGTCGCTGTTCGCGACCACGCCGTCGAGGGCCGGTTCGTGCCGCAGCAGCTCGGAGACCGCGGCCGCCGCCGACTTCTCGGCTTCCGACCATTGGGTGTGGACGACCAGCGCGGGGTCGAGCTCGAGGCCGGCATCGGTGAGCGCCGACTCGTAGCCGCGACGTCGGTCGTGGATCTCCCACGACCAACCAGGCCCGCCGACGAGCGCGATCCGGCGTCTCCCCGCAGCAAGCAGGTGCTCCGTCGCGAGGCGGCCGCCCGTCAGGCTGTCACCCGTCACCGAGCAATACGTGTGCTCGGGCGAGGCCGCCCCCCAGAGCACGAAGGGAACGTCCGCCTCCACGAGCGCGTCGAGCTGCTCGGGCGAGCACGACGCGGAGAGGATGACGAAGCCGTCGGCGCGGCCGCTCTCGAGCGTGCGCCGAGACCACTCGAGATCGTCGATCGGAACCTGCAGGACGAGCAGGTCGTAGCCCTGCTCGTGCAGGCCGCTCGAGATGCCTCCCATGATCTCGAGCATGAAGAGGTCCATCGCCTTCGCCCCCTTCCCCCAGTCGAACATCGGGAGGCCGACCACGTTGCTCTGCCGCAGGCTGAGGCGCTGCGCGGGCACGTTCAGCTGGAAGTCGTGCTCGCGCGCGATCGCATGGATCCGCTCCTTCGTCTCCGCACCGATCAGCGGGCTGTCGTTGAGCGCCCGCGAGACAGTCGATTTGGACACGCCCGCGAGCGCGGCGATGTCGGCGATCGTGTGGACCCGGACAGCCATGCAACCGGTTGCAAGGCTAGCACGACGCACACCTCCGGCGCATTCCCGACCCGCACCCTCAGTCGAGCGGCGGCAGCGCGTCCGTGGCGTACAGACGCACGAAGGCCTCGACGACCGTCGGGTCGAACTGGGTGCCCGACGCCTCGGCGAGCCGCCGAATCGCTTCGTCGGATGCGAGCCTGCTGCGGTAGGGGCGGTCGGTCGTCATGGCGTGGAACGCGTCGCAGACGAGCACGATGCGGGCCTCGATCGGGATCTCCTCGCCCACCCGCCCGTCCGGGTAGCCGAGGCCGTCCCAGCGCTCGTGACAGGCGCGCACGATCGGGCGCACGTCGGCGAGCCGCTCGATCGGGGCGAGGATCCGCTCGCCGAGCTCGGGATGCTCCTTGACGATCGCGAACTCCTCGTCGGTCAGCGGTCCCGGCTTCTGCAGGATCTGTGAGGGGATCCCGATCTTGCCGATGTCGTGGAAGAGCGCGCCGAGCTCGAGGCGCTTCATCGCGTCGCGATCGAGCCGAAGCTCGTTCCCGACGAGCAGGGACACGTCGGTGATCCAGCGGGCGTGCGACGAGGTGTACTCGTCGTTCGCCTCGAGGGCGTTCGCGAGCGCGGCAACCGTCGACACGAATGTGCGCTCGAGGCCCTCGTAGTTCTCCGCCCCCTCGATCGCGAGCTTCGCCTGATGGGCGAGCCCGGCCAGGAGGCGAAGCTGCCGCTCCTCGACGACGAGGTCGCCGACCGCGGCCGCGATGGCCGCAACCCTGTTCCCCTCGAGGCGTACGGGCGCGATCACCGCCCGCGGGATCTCGAGCGTCGACCCGTCCGGCAGCTCGAAGGCGCGCGGCTCGAGCACGAACGGCTGCTCGACGGCAAGCCACTCGCGCGCCGACTGCGCCGGGAAGCGGATCCGGCCGACCGGGTCGTCGCGCAGGTCGTAGCCGACGGACGCCCGCGGCACGACGTCGCCCACCTCGTTCTCCTCCTGGATCCACAGCGAGGCTCGGGTCGTGCCGAGCACGCGGGCAGTCACCTCGACGCTCCGCCGCAGTACCTCGTCGGGCGACTCCGCCGTCGCGAGCTCGCGGCCGGCCTCGAGCAGCGAGCTCGCAATCTCGGCCGCCTCGCGCTGCCGGGCATAGAGAAGCGCCTTCTGCAGCGCGGCCGAGACCTGGTAGGCGAACGCGGCGAGCGTCGGCCTGCGGTCTTCATCGAGCGCGTCGCGACCGAGAACCAGCAGCCCGTCGACGTCGCTGCCCTCGCCGAGCGTGACGGTGACGCCCCCGGCGACCGGCTTGCCGGTGGACGCGGCCGGGCGGGCTCCGAGCCACAGCGTCACCTCCTCGGCGTCGAAGAGGACGTGTGCGGTGGCGACCGCCTCGGCGCAGATCTCGTCGACCGACTCGGCGCGCGAGAGCCGCTCGGCGAGGCCCAGCAACGCCTTCGCGCGCTCCGCCTCGCGGCGCTCGCGCTCGTACAGGCGGGCATTCTCGAGGGCCACCGACGCCTGACCCGCAAGCACCTCGAGGAGCCGCACGTCGTCGTCGTCGAACTGGTCGACGCCGAGCTTCGAGATCACGATCACGCCGGTGACGCGAGAGCCGTTGCGCAGCGGCACTGCGGCAAGGGACTCCGCGATCGGCACAGTCCCGGCGACCTGCCGTGCGAACTCGCACTCGAGCGCGTTCGGCACGAGCAACGACTCGCCCATTGCCGCGACATGTCCGGTGATGCCCTCGCCGACCGGAATCGTGTACGCGTCCGCTGCCGCGCCGACGCTGCGCCCGTCGTCGTCGAAGAAGGCGATCGGCCGGAGATCGTCGCCGTCGCGCAGCACGACGCGGCAGTTGTGGTAATCGATCAGCTGACGCAGCTCCGCGGCGATCGTCTCGCCGATCTGCCGCACGTCGTTGAGGCGGTTGAGCTTCCCCGCGAGCGACTGCAGCATCTTCAGATGCGCGATCGAGCGCGCGTCGCGTCCCGTCGTCGGCACCGGCATCGGCCGCTCGGTCGCCTCGTCCTCGAAGACGAAGACCTGATTCTTGCCGCGTGCCTTGGCGGTCATCATCGCCGCCTCCGCGCAGGCAACGAGCTCACGTGGGTTCGACGCGTGCAGCGGCCCCTGGGCCACGCCGAGCGACAGCGTCACTCGGCCGGCCGGCTCGATCTCCAGCTTGTTCAGCTCCTCGATCAGGCGCGCGGCGAGCCCGACGGCGGCCTCCGCGTCGCACGACGGCATCACGACGCCGAACTCCTCGCCCCCGATCCGGCAGACGGTGTCGGAGGCGCGCACCGTGTCGGCCGCCAGGCGCGCGACCTGCACGAGGACGTGATCGCCGGCGCCGTGCCCGTACACGTCGTTGACGCGCTTGAAGTCGTCGAGGTCGAACATGATGATCGAGACGTGATCCTCGACGCGCGACGCGCGCGTCAGCTCTGCGCGCAGCCGCTCGTGGAAGTAGCGGTGGTTGTAGAGCCCGGTCAGCGAGTCCGTCTGCGCGAGATGCTCGAGGCGCGCGCGCACGTGGGCGTTGTCGAGCGCGAGCGCGGCTGCGTCGCCGAACCACTTCGCGAGCTCGAACTCGTGCTCGGCGAAGGACGCGTCCTCGCCGATGCGGTAGATGTTGAGCGCGCCCTTCAGCGTGCCTCGGGCGATCAGCGGGATGACGATCATCGCCTCCGGCTCGACGGGCGTGCC
The DNA here is from genome assembly GCA_963794375.1 of uncultured Thermoleophilia bacterium. Lineage (GTDB taxonomy): Bacteria > Actinomycetota > Thermoleophilia > Gaiellales > Gaiellaceae > PALSA-600. The sequence continues at coordinate 924,405 of CAWCDL010000010.1, read as the reverse complement.
GGGGACGACGGAGGAGCGCGGGTCGAGATGCGCCTGGTTCGCGCAGACGGGCCGGCGGTGCACGACCGCCCAGCCGGTCAGGCCCTCGCCGAAGCGTGGCCGGTCGCGCATGATCTCCTCTTCGTAGGCTTGCGAGGAGGCGAGCACCGGCACGAGCTCGCGGCGCCGCTCGTCGGCCTCGTAGACATGGAGCGCCTCGAACGGCATCAGGTCCGAGAGCGTCGAGGCGATCCGCTCCAGCACGGCATCGAGGCTCTGCTCGGAGAGAACGACGTGGAACACCTCGGCGAGCCGCCGGTACGACTCGGCCAGCACCTCGGGGCGTACGGGGACGCCGCCGGCGCCGTTCAGGTCGGGCTCGTCAGTCCATGCGAGGGCAACGTCTATGCCCATAGGCCTGCTCATCGGCGCGGAAGCAGGCCCGCTTGAGGCCCGGACGCGGGAAATGAGGTAGGAAAAAGGGGGGCTTTACAGCAGCCCGCAGATGCGGGCCGAGTTGGGCCACGGCCAGAAGCCGCGGCCCGAGCGATAGGCCCGCACGGCGGCGTCCAACTGGGCCCAGACCGGCCAGTTGTCGGCCGTTCCCCAGCGCCGGAGGTAGGTGCGGCCGTAGAGCCGCTGGAAACCGACGTCCATCTGCAGCCCCCCGTAGTAGCCGTTCCCGGTGTTCGCCGACCAGGAGCCCTCGTAGGAGTGGATACAGGAGAACGCCCGGACGAGCGTCGAGGGGAGCTCCGGCTGGAGATGCGCGGCGACCGCGAGCGCGGCCTTCGCCTCGCGGGTCTCCCAGCTCCCGAGGGCGGCCGCCACGCCGCCTGCCTGCGCAACGCGGACGGGCGGCCGTGCGCGGCCCGGGAAGATCTGCTCGAGGCGCTCGGCCAGCAGACGCTCGGAACGGAGCCGGCGGACGAGCGAGGCATGCGGTGGCGCGACCCTGGGGAGCCCGATCCGGGCGCGCCGGCGGATGCGCACGAGTGCCCGGACGTGCGCCCGATACGACCGGCGGGTCCAGACCGCGATCGTCCAGCGCAGGTACGTGCGGCTGCCGCTGTGGCGGTACGAGAACGACGTCGGGGTGCGCGGAGCGCTGGCCGCCCGCTGGTAGACCCACGTCAGCAAGCGGTAGTGGTCGGCCTCCGCCCGCAGCTCGGCGACGCTCGACCCGGCGGGACGGACGGCTCGACGGGCGGAGGCGGGGGCCGCACCGCTGAGAGCGAGCGCCGCCAACATCACGAGCCCTGCCAGGCTGACCACGACGAGTTTGCGCACGAAGAGTTGTCCTCCTTGGGCCCGGATCTGCATACGGTCGAAAGGGAGTTCCGCAGCTGTCGCACCGGCCGGGGTGTCTGGGCGGATCACCCGGCAGCGACCGCGGGACGGTAGCGGCCCCGGCTGTGGTCATGCCCCGAACCGGTAAGGAAACCGTTAAGAAGCCGTACTGGTTTCGATCAGGAAAACAGGTCGAGCTCGGGCTCGATCACGAGCTCGGAGGCGCTGCCGTCGCCCTCGAGCCGCAGGCCCCGGACGACCACAACGGGCACGCCGTCCGCCTTGCTGCGGGCCAGATCGGCCGCGGCGGCGATCTCGTCCGCGACCGCGATCCACGTCGCGCGCAGCTCGTGGCCGGCCCGGTCGACCGTGCCGACGAGGTCGAGGAACGCCGGGATGCCTGCGACGCCGATCGCCACGTCGGTGGTGCCCTTCCGAAACGGCCGGCCGAACGAGTCGGTGACGACGACGCCGAGCTCGAGCCCGGTCAGCTCGGCAAGCCGCGCGCGCAGCGCGCGGGCACTGGCGTCGGGATCGAGGGGGAGCAGCACGAGCGTCCCGGGCTCGGGCGCGTTCGAGTGGTCGACCCCTGCGGACGCGCACACAAAGCCGTGCCGCGTCTCGGCGATCACGAGCGGGCCGCGCTCGCGGACGATCCGCTTCGCCTCCCGCAGGACGGCCTCGACCTCGCGCGGGTCCCGCTCGTCGCCGGCCAGCTCGATCGCCTTCGGCGAGGCCTCGAGGCTGTCGATCCGCAGGATGCGGCCCTCGACCTTCGAGACCGCCTTCTGGGCGACGACGACCACGTCGCGCTCGTCGAGCTCGATCCGCTCGACGATCATCGCCGCGAGGTCGGCGCCCTCGGCGATCTCCGGCAGGCCCCGGACCGGCAGGAGCGAGATCATCCGACGCCGGTGACGCGGATGCCCGCGTGTGCCTTGTAGCGCCGGTTCACGTTCACGATCACCGCGGTGAGGCCTTCGAGCGCGCGTGCACTCGCAAGCGGGCCTGCATCGACGGCGCGCCCGGCGACGAGCCGACCCGCGAGCTCGAGCACGAGCTCCTTCGCCTCCGGATCGTCCCCGCAGACGAGCGCATCCTCGTCGGCGGCGCCTTCGCCGAGATTCGACGCAGCGATCGAGTGAAGCCCGGCGACGACGGGGGCGTCGACGACGTCCTGGACCCGCTCTGCGAGGCTGCGGGCATCCGGGTCGGGAAGCATGCCGAGGCCCTTCCGGAACTCGATCGCGGTCGCGACGCTGAGGAGCGGCGTTCGCCCGAGCGCCGCGGAGACCGCCTCCGCCGTCGCGAGCGCACCGTCGGCCTTCACGGCGAGGATCGCAAGGTCGGCGCCGCGCACCGCCTCGTCGTTGCCCGCGCCGGCGATCACGCCGAGCTCGGCCGCTGCTTCGCGGGCGCGCTCCGGATCGCGCGAGCCGATCACGACGTCGTACCCGCCGAGCGCCTGCAGCCGCGCTGCGAGCGCCCGGCCGAAGCTCCCGGTGCCGCCGAGCACCGCCACTCTCATGCCGGAGCCCCGGCTGCGTCGAGCGCCGCCGCGGCAAGGCGGCGTGCCGCATCGAGGTCGCTCATCAGCGTCCGCGTGACGACGGCGCGCATCCCGTCGGGCAGCGGGGCGCCGGCGTCGGCCTCGTCGACGACGAGGGCGTCGATCAGCCCCTCGTAGCACGACCCCACGTGGCGCGGTGTCGTGCCGCCGGCGAGCCGTGCGAGCATGCGGTCGGCCGGGCCTTTCACCGCCTTGCCGCCGATCAGCGGGCTGACGGCGACACAGGGCGCCGTTCGCCGCTCGAGCGCGGCCCGGATCTCCGCGACTGCCAGGATCGGCCCGATCGAGACGTACGGGTTGCTCGGCGCGACGAGGATCACGTCGGCGTCCGCGAGCGACTCGAGCACGCCCGGGGCAGGACGCGCAGCAGGCGCACCCGTGTAGTGCACGGCGTCGACCTCGTCCGCGTGGCCACGGGCGACGAACCACGTCTGGAACGGGAACGTCCCGGCGGGGGTCTCCAGGAAGGTGCGGATCGGGTCGTCGGAGGCGGGCAGCAGCCGGGCAGTCAGCCCGTAGGCGGAGGCGATACGCCGGGTCGCCTCGGAGAGCGGCACGCCCGCCCGCAGGAGCTCGCTGCGGACGAGGTGCAGCCCGAGGTCGCGGTCTCCGAGCCGGAACCACGATTCGCCGCCGAGCTCGGCGACCGTCTCGAGCGCCCGCCAGCTCTCGTCCGCGCGACCCCAGCCGCGCTCCTCGTCGGCGCGGCCCGTCAGCGTGTAGAGGATGCTGTCGAGGTCGGGCGAGACCCGCAGCCCGAGCAGCTCGAGGTCGTCGGCGACGTTGCCGACGATCGTCACGGCCGCCGGGTCGGCCACGTCGAGGAGGCCGCGGAGGAAGCGCGCCCCGCCGACGCCTCCGGAAAGCGCCGCGACCTTCACGCAGCAGTCTCGAGGCGGAGCTCGGCAAGCACGCGCCTCGTGTGCTCGCCGAGCCGGCCGCGCAGCCGGAGCAGATCGGCAACCGTGTCGACGTCGTCGGCAAGGTTCGGCGCGTCGAGCCGCCGCGACGGCCCGAGCGCCTCGAAGCGCTCGGCACTGCCCGCGCCGTAGACGGGCTGGAAGAGGGAGCCGTCGGAGAACGCGAGCGCGTTCGTCGTGCCGTCGGCGGCGGCGACGAACGCGAGACCGCGGTCGGGCACCGAGCCCGCGAGTGCGAGCAGGTCGCGCGTCGTCGCACAGGGGAGATCGGCGTTGACGACGAGGACGGGGGCCGGCAGGCCGGCGGTCAGGGCGGCGTCGAGCGCGGCCTGGACAGCGGCTCCCTGCCCGCGTCTCGGGTCCGCGACGAGCCGCGCCGGCGCGTGCACCGCCGTGCCCGCCGCCGCGACGACCAGCAGAGGCCCGACACCCTCGGCCGCCGCAAGAACGTCGTCGAGCATCGCGTGCGCCAGCCGTTCGCGTCCGGCGGCGCTGACACCGCGCAGGCGGCTCTTCGGGTCGCTGCTGCGGAACGGGACGACGACCGTCGGCATCGCGCCGCACACTACCCGCGCTACGCCGGGCGGCCGAGCTCGCGCACGTCGATCCAGTGCGTCCCGCGCAGCGCCGAGGCGACGCGCGGGTCGGTGTGCTCCGGGTTGAAGACATGCGCCTCGAGGTCGCAACAAAGGACGAGCTCGTTCGCAGGGACGCCCTCGAGCTGCACGAAGGCCTCGACGGGCAGATGCGCCTCCGCGAGCGTGTGGTGGCGGAACTGGAGCTCCGGCGCGATCTCCATCAGCGAAGGCCAGTCCGGGCAGGAGCGCGAGCTCACGGCGAGGGAGTTGGCGCGGTCGAATCGATCTCCTGCAAGCTCCAGCTCCCGTCGAGCAGCACCGCGCCGGTCGCCTCGCCGGAGGGGAAGACAAAAAAGCGCAGCGCGTCGTCGAGCGCATGCAGGGGAGCGCCGGTGGCCGCGTCGGCCAGCCCGACGCGGAGGTGGAAACGGCCGTCGGCGAGCGGCAGCCGCTCGAGCCGGAAGAGCAGCACATGCTCGCCGCCGCCGTTCCAGCCGAGCCCGGCCGTCGCCGTCGTCGTCGACCCGAGCACGAGCCCGCCGTCGTCGCGCAGCTCGAGCGTCACGGCCGGCGGCGCGAGCCCCGGCTCGGCCGCGACCGCGAGGCGCACGGTCAGCGGCTCGCCCGAGGCGAACTGCAGACGCGGGTCGCCGTCGGCGTCGAGCAGCTCGGCGCCGACGATCCGCGCCTCCCCGCTCCCCCACTCGCGCAGGCCCGCCTCGATCTCGTCGGGCGTCGCATCGTCGGCGAGCAGGCGCCGGTAGGCGGCGATCGCGGACTCGGTCGGCCCGTCGAAGGCCACCTCGCCCTGGCGGAGGAGCACTGCGCGGTCGCAGAGACGCTCCACCGCCTGCGCGTCGTGGGAGACGAAGAGGATCGTCCCGCCGCGACCCTTGAACTCGGCGATCTTCCCGAAGCACTTCCGCTGGAACTGCTCGTCGCCGACCGCGAACACCTCGTCGAGCAGGAGGAGATCCGCCTCGATGTGCGCGGCGACGGAGAAGCCGAGCCGCATGAACATCCCCGACGAGTAGGTGCGCACCGGCAGGTCGATGAACCGCTCGAGCTCCGCGAAGGCGACGATCTCGTCCATCACCTCACGCACACGCGCACGGCTGAGACCGTGGATCGAGCCGTTCAGGTAGACGTTCTCGCGGCCGGTGAAGTCCTGGTGGAAGCCCGCGCCCAGCTCGAGCAGCGAAGCGACTCGCCCGCCCGCCTCGACGCGCCCGGCGGTCGGCCGGATGATCCCGGAGATCAGCCTCAGCAGCGTCGACTTGCCCGAGCCGTTGCGCCCGACGAGGCCGACCGCCTCGCCCGGCTCCACCGTCATCGACACCTCGCGCAGCGCCTGCACCTCGCGCGCGGGGTCCGTCCTCGTGAGACGAAGACGTCCTTCAGCGTCCGCTGCGCCTTCGGGTACACGCGAAACGTGCGCGAGACGCGGTCGACGACGACGCGCCCGGGCGTCATGCCGGGACCGCCGCGAGCGTACGGCGCACGATGCCGGCGAGCATCGCGACGAAGACCGCATCGTCGTTCGGCATCTCGATGCGGGTCAGCTCGACGCCAAGCTCGCCCGCGCGTTCGCGCGCCTCGTGGTCGAGGTCCCAGCGGATCTCGAGGTGGTCCGAGACGAACCCGACCGGGCAGACGAGCACGCGCTCGACCCCCCGGGCGGCCAGATCGTCGAGGTGGTCGAGGATGTCGGGGCCGAGCCACGGCTCGCCCGTCGGGGACTCGCTCTGGAACGAGAACGACCACTCTGCGACCGTCGCCTCCTCGGCGACGAGCGTGGCCGTCTCGAGCAGCTGGTCGCGGTACGGGTCTCCCTCATCGACGATCCGCGCGGGCAGCGAGTGCGCCGTGAAGACGACGTGCGCCTCGCTGCCGCGCACCCGGTCGGCGAGGAACGAGACGAAGCCCGGCTCGTCGTGCCAGCTCTCGACGAACGCGAACGGGACGCGCCCGTCGACCGCCTCGTCGAGCAGGCGACGATAGCCGCCGATCGAGAGCGCGCTGTAGTGCGGTGCGAGCACGAGCCCGACGAGCCGGTCGGCGCCGCCGGCGAGCGCAGCCTCGACCGCGTCGGCGATGCGCGGCTGCCAGTGCTTCATGCCCGTGAAGACCGGCAGGCCGAGCTCGTCCTGCAACGCCGCGCGTGTCGCCTCGGTGATGGCGTTCAGCGGGTTCGCGTCCTCGATCCCGAGCGCTCGGTAGCGGGCGACGAGGTCGTCGAGGCGCTCGGGTGGGATCGGGCGGCCGCCGCGGATGTCGGCGTAGTAGGCCGGCACGTCGGCGACGCGCTCAGGCGACCCGTACGCCATCAGCACGACCGCTGCCCTCATCGCGCCGCCAAGGTAGCCGAGCGGACGAGCTCCACCAGCCGGGTGAGCACCTCGGGCTTCGTCGGCGGCAGGACGCCGTGGCCCAGGTTGAAGACGTGCCCCGGCCGGCCGGCGGCGCGCTCGAGCACGTCGCGCGCCCCCGCCTCGACGCGCTCCCACGGGCCGAGCAGCACGGCGGGATCGAGGTTGCCCTGGACGGCACGGTCGCCGACGAGCGCCCAGCCGTCGTCGAGCGGGACGCGCCAGTCGAGCCCGATGCCGTCGCCGCCCGCGCGCGCCATGGCAGCGAGCAGCGTCGCGGTGCCGGTGCCGAAGTGGATCGTCGGCACATCGACCGCCTCGAGCACGCGGGCCGACCACGGCGCGACGAGCTCCTCGTAGTCGGACGGCGAGAGGACGCCGACCCACGAGTCGAACAGCTGCACGACGTCGGCGCCCGCGCGCGCCTGGGCGTCGGCGTACGCACCGAAGCACGTCGAGAGCTTCTCCATCAGCGCGCGCCACACCTCCGGCTCCGAGTACATCAGCCTCTTGAGGGTCGCGAATTCCCGGGACGGCTTGCCCTCGACGAGGTAGCCCGCGACCGTGAACGGGCCGCCGCAGAAACCGACCACCGCCTGGTCGGGACGGAGCTCCGCGCGGACGATCCGAATCGCCTCGAGCAGTGGCGCGAATGCCTCGTCGGGATCGGGCACGCGCAGCCGCTCGACGTCCGCGAGCGTGCGCACCGGCTCGGCGACGACGGGGCCGACGCCCTCGACGAGCTCGACGTCGAGCCCCATGCCGAGGACGGGCGTGACGATGTCGGCGAACATCACCGCGGCGTCGACGTCGTGCCGCAGCACGGGCTGCAGCGTGACGTGCGCGCACAGCTCGGGAGTCCCCGCGACCTCGAAGAACGGGTGGCGTTCGCGAACGGCGCGGTACTCGGGCAGCGAGCGCCCCGCCTGCCGCATGAACCAGACCGGCGTGCGCTCGGTCGGCTCGCGGCGCAGCGCCCGGACGAGGAGGGGGTCCATGCGAGGGTTAGGCTAGCCCGTTGTGTCGAAGGGACCTCTCGCCGTGCACTTCGGCGCCTGGCCCGACCTCGCTCCGGAGGCCGGCGCGATCGCGCGCGTCCGGGTCGAGGTCGAGAACGCGGGCACCGTCGCCTGGCGCTCCGGCATGGGGATCAGCCTCGCCTATCACTGGCTCGACGGACGCGACAACCCGATCGTCTGGGACGGCCTGCGGACGCTCGCGCCGCAGCTCGAGCCGGGCGCAGTCGAGGTGGTGGAGCTGCGCGTGCGCGCACCGATCCCGCCAGGCGGTTACCGGCTCGCCTTCGACATGGTCGCCGAGAACCGCGCCTGGTTCTCGGAGCTCGGCAGCGAGCCGCTCACCCGCGACGTCGTGGTCGGCGAGCGCAGCGGCGAGCCGATCGACACGCTTCCCGACTGGGTCGAGGCGGCCTCTGACCGCTCCGAGCGCGTGCGCGCCGCGCACGCCGAGGGCTACGGGGTCGTGGCGGGCGCCGTCGCCTGGGACGGCTTCCGCCGCCCGCGCGCACTCGCGCCCTATGAGCCCGGCCCGGGTCGTGTACCCGGCTTCGCCGCCCCGCTCGTGTGCCCGTCGGTGCTGCCGGGTGTCGAGCTCGAGCAGGTCGACGACGTGGCGGGACTGCCTGCGTTCGGCGCGCCGGCCGCCGAGCCGTGGGTCTACGACGGGCGGATCGTCATCACAGCTCGACCGCGATCCGGTCGTCGACCGACCTGAAGACGAGCGCCCCCAGCGCGAGCGCGACGAACGCGGCCACGACCAGGTAGAGGACGTCCGTCCAGCGCGGCGCGTGCCCGGACCAGATGGCGTCGCGCACGGCGAAGATCGGCGGCGCCACGGGGTTCACCCAGTGCAGGACGGTCAGCAACGTCGCGTGACGGTCGGCGCGGTCGCCGAGCGTGCTCGAGCTCCAGAGGATCGGCGTGACGAAGAACCAGGGCAAGAGCGCCGCCGCGATCACGTGCTCGACGTCGCGGAAGAGGACGTTCAGACAGGCGACGACGAGGGCGATCCCGAGCACCTCGGCGGCGAAGAGCACCGCCAGCGGGATCGAGAGCACGACGTACGGCCGGGCGGCGGGCACGAGGACGAGCGACAGGACGACCAGCACGACGATCAGCACGGCGAACGTCACCGCCTGCGTCCCCACCATCGAGAGCGACACGAGCTGGCGCGGGAAGCGCACCTTCTTGACCAGCTCCGCCGAGTCGATCAGCGAGCGGGCCGACGACTGGAGGGACGTCGCGAAGAACGTCCAGCACGCGAGGCCCGAAAGGACGTAGAGCGGGTAGTGCGGCGTCTTGCTCGGGAAGATGACGCCGAAGACGAGCAGGTAGACGCCGAGCAGGACGAGCGGGTTCAGGAGCGACCAGGCGACCCCGAGCAGCGAGCCCTTGTACTTCGCCTGGAAGTCGCGCCGGAAGAGGTTCGCGAAGAGCTCGCGGTAGCGGAAGAGGTCGGAGTAGACCGTCATGATCGGCTTCTAGTGTATGGAGGGCTCGTGAGGGCACATACGCCCCTAACACCGTTGAACTACGCTCTCACGGCGTGAGCACCGTCTCGGCCCTGGTGGCTTTCCCGACGGCGGTCGTCGTCGTGTGGGCGTTGCTCCGCTCGCGCTTCTCGCGCCGCTTCGAGCGCGCACCGGCGTCGGGGCGCTGGCGTATGCGCGCGACGCCGCTCGTCGGCGGAATCGGCATCTTCGCCGGCCTGAGCGCGGGCATCTGGGTGGCCGTGGCGCTCGGCCCGCTGACGGCCGACCGCCAGCTCCTCGGGCTCTACGCCGGGGCGACGCTTCTCTTCGTCGCCGGCCTGGTCGACGACCTGCGCTCGCTGCCGCCGCTCGCGAAGCTCGCGGCCCAGCTCGGCGCCGCGGCGATCGTCCTCTCCACCGGCACGACCGTGCAGATCGTGGACAACCGGTACGTAGCGATCCCGCTCGGCGTGATCTGGCTCGTCGGGATGACGAACGCGTTCAACCTGCTGGACAACATGGACGGCCTCGCGGGCAGCCTCGCTGTGATCGCGGCGCTGTTCTTCGCGAGCGACGCGTGGCTGCAGCACGAGCCGAGGCTCGTGCTCGTCGTCGCCGTCGCGCTCGGCCTCGGCGTGCTCGGCTTCCTGCCGTTCAACCTCCGGCCCGGCCGGCCCGCGCTCGCCTGGATGGGCGACAGCGGCTCCCAGGTGATCGGCTTCACGCTCGCCGCGCTCGGGCTCGCCTCGAGCTACACGGTCGCCTCCTCGACGGTGGCGACGCTCGTCCTGCCCGTCCTCATCCTCGCCGTGCCGATCCTCGATACGACCCTCGTCACGATCGTCCGCCTGCTCGAGGGGCGCCCCGTCTCGCAGGGCGGCCGCGACCACAGCTCGCACCGGCTCGTCTCGCTCGGGCTGTCGGAGACCGAGGCGGTCGTCCTGCTCGCCCTCATCTCCGCCGCGCTCGGAGCGACCAGCCTGGCCTACGAGGCGTTCGCGAACGGGCGCGTGGCAGCGATCGGCGTGCTCGTCACGTTCGCGCTCCTCGTCCAGTTCGGGAGCTTCCTCGCCGACTCCGGCCGCGGGCGACGTGCGGACGGCCGTCCGCGGTACCTGTACACGCGCCGCCTTGCCGAAGTCGCAGTCGACGGCGCGCTGATCGCGGCCTCGTTCCTCGCGGCCTACCTGTTGCGGTTCGACGGGATCGGCACGCCCAACCAGCGGCACTACTTCCTGCTCTCGCTACCGGTCCTGCTCTTCACGCGGTACGTGGCGCTGCTCGTCTTCGGGATGTACGCCGGCGTCTGGCGCTATGCGAGCGCACGCGACGCCGCGCGCGCCGGGACAGCCGTCGTCGTCTCGGCAATTTGCGCGATCGGCATCCTCGCACTGACCCAGGGCCCGATGGGCGACTTCTCGAACAGCGTCTTCGTCATCGACGCGCTGATCTGCACGGTCGCGCTCACCAGTGCCCGCTTCATGGAACGGGCGATCACTGAGCTCCTCGAGCTGACCCGCGGACGCCCGGGGCGCCGCGCGCTGATCGTCGGCGCGGGCCGGACAGGCCGTAGCCTCCTGCGCGAGCTGCGTGAGACCCCCGGCGAGCGCGTCGTCGGGTTCGTCGACGACGCACCATCATTGCGCGGTCGGAGATTGAACGGCACGAAGGTCGTCTCGTCGATCGACGGGATTGGGCAGGCGCTCGCCAGGCTCGAGCCGGAGATCGTCTTCGTGACGATCCCGAACGCCCCGCGCGACCGTCTCGACGCCGTCATCTCCGCCTGCACCGCGCGGGAGATCGACTGTCGCTTCGTGAGCAGGCACGTCGACCTCGACCCCCAGGTTGCACTCGCCACGACGCCGAAGTGACAGAGGCTCAGATCGAAAGCGAACGGCCGCCGGGCGGCCGACTCGCCCGTGCCTACCCCGCCCTCCTCGCCTACGTCCTGCTGCTCGTGCTCTACGCCTGGCAGTCGACGAAGCACCCGACCCCCTGGCTCTTCACCGACGAGCTCGAGTGGGCCGGGAAGTCGCAGGGCGTCGCGCATCACGGCGTGCCGCAGCTGCGCCTCCACGACGTCGGATTCTCTTCCCTCTACACGTACCTGATCGCACCGGCGTGGTGGGCGCACTGGACCGGGACCGGGTACGCGGCGGCGAAGTACATCAACGTCGTCGTGATGACGGCGTCGCTGTTTCCCGGCTACGCACTCGCGCGGCTGTTCGTCCCTCGCTGGCCCGCACTCGCGGCCGGGGTCGCGACGGCGGTGATCCCCTCGCTCTCCTACACGTCGATGCTGATCCCCGAGTCGCTCGCCTATCTCTGGTCGACGATCGCGATCTGGCTGCTCGCGCGCGCGCTTCTTCGCCCGACGCGCTGGACGGTGGTCGCGGCGGTGGCGGCGATCGCGATCGGGCCGGCGGTGCGATCGCAGCTCGAGGTGCTCGCCGCCGGAGGGGCGCTCGCGATGCTGATCATGGCGGCGACCGGACCACGCGGGCGGGAGCTGATCGGCTCCTGGTCACGCCGCCAGCAGCTCGGCGCGGCAACACTCGCTCTGCTCGCCGCGGTCTGGATGGGCGCCTACCTGACCCACCACTCCTACTCGTGGGAGATCGGCACGTACTTCCACCATCGAGCCTTCACCTACGGCCTGTGGGCCGCCGGCGCACTTCACGATCGGGGTCGGCGTGCTCCCGGTGTTCATCTCCCTCGCCTGGCTCTTCGGGAACCGCTTCCGCGAGCCGGGCGACCGTGCGCTCGGTGCGACGCTGATCGGAACGGTGGTCGTCTTCGGCATCTACACCGCCGTAAAGGCCTCCTATCTGTCCACGAACTTCGCGATCCGCGTCGAGGAGCGAAACCTGATCTACCTCTCACCCGTCGTGTTCGCCGTCACCGCCCGCTGGGCGACGCGCGGCCGAACGAGACTCGTGGCCGGCCTGCTCGCAGGTGCGGCCGTCGGCTACCTGCTCGCGACGACGCCGTACCACAACAACGAGCACTTCTACTCCGACGCGCCGGGCCTTTCCATCCTGCAGTGGATGAACCAGAACTGGGCCGTGACGACCTCGCAGGCCGAGAACGTGCTCTTCGGGATCCTGATCGGCGCCGTCGTCGGCGTCGCATTGTTGGAGGTACTCGTGCGCCGCGGCGCAGCGCGTCAGCTGGCGCTGCCGGCCGCGGCACTCCTCGCCGTCGCCGTCATCGGCTGGAACCTCTGGGGAGAGATCGCGGCGGCGAACGCCTCGAACACGATGGCGGACGCGTTCCGGAGCGTGCTCCCGACGCCGCCCGACTGGATCGACCGGGGCACGAACCGTGCCCGCACGATGTTCATCGGCCAGTCACTCGGCGGATCGAACGCCTTCTGGTCGCTGGAGTTCTGGAACCAGTCGCTCACCGACATCTGGTCGGTCGACGCGACGGCACCCGGACCCGGGCCGGTGATCACGCCGAACTTCCGAGACACGACCGGGACGGTCGAGCCGCAGCTGCCGATCCGCTACGTCGTCGCCGGGCCGGGCGTCGACCCGATCGGTGCGCTCGTCGAGCAGCCTGTCGGAGGGCTCCGCCTGTACCGAGTTGCGAAGCCGATTCGACTGGTCGATGCCCAGGGCGGCATCACGCCCGACGGCTGGATGCAGTCGGGCGCCTGGTACTACCACTTCGCCCCGCGGGGGCCGCGGGCTGGGATCGCCTCGGTCAGCCTCTCGCGCGCGGCCGCGTGCGGCTCCTTCGCGCCCTCGCACATCACCATCAAGGCATCGAGGCTGCGGATCGACGTCAACGGGCAGCCGGCGGCCGGGCGCCTCCTTGCCGTCCGCCACATCACGATCCACTCGAACCCGTGCGAGACCAAGGTCGTAAAGATCCGCCTCACCACGCCCTTCCGGCTCGACGTGTCGGCGCGCGGGACCTTCCAGCCGTCCCAGTACGACCTGCGCCAGCTCTCGGCCCAGGTCGGGTTCGGCTTCCAGCCCCGCTAGAGCCGGGCGAACAGCCGCTCGGGGTGCTTGCGGACGAAGCGCAGCATCCCGCGCCAGTGCCAGAGCGTGCGCCGCGTCAGGAAGCGCCGATCGGTGACCGCCTGGTGCTCGTGCGCGACGATCGCGGCCGGGACGTACCAGCGCTCCCAGCCCGCACGGGCCGCCCGGTAGCAGAGGTCGATGTCCTCGCCGTAGAGGAAGAACCCCTCGTCGAAGCCGCCGAGCTCTTCCAGCATGGTGCGGCGGAGCATGAGGAAGCCGCCGAGCATCCAGTCCGCCTCCACCGGGACGGTCGGGTGCTCGTCGAGGTGGTAGTGCCGGCGCTGCAGCTTGTACGGATCGAAGAGCAGCCGCAGCGGCGTCCGCCGGACGAGCGTCCCGGCGACTGTCGGGAAGCGTCGCCGCGACGGCTGCAGCGTTCCGTCGGGATAGGTCATCGCACGGCCCGGCGGCACCGGCGCGCGGGCGCTCGGCGAAGAGCCGCGCGAGCTCGGAGACCGCGCCTTCGCCGGGCACGGCGTCGGGGTTGACCGAGACGACGAGCTCCGCCGTCGACCGCGCCACGCCGCGATTGACGTTGGCGCCGAACCCGACCGCGTCGCTCGTTCTCGATCAGGACGGCGCCCGCCGGAAGCGTCGCCGACGCTGCCGGGGACGTTCGCGACGACGACCAGCTCGTCGACCTGCGGTGCGAGCGCAGGCAGCAGACGCTCGAGCTCGGCGGCATTGCCGTGCGAGACGACGATCGCGGCGACTTTCATCCCGCAATGGCCTCGCGGTAGGCGGCGAGCGTCCTTCGGGCCGTCTCCGCCCAGGAGAAGAGGCGCGCGCGCTCGAGGCCTGCAGCAACCAGCCGCTCGCGCTCGCGGAGTGCCTGCCCGACCGCGGCCGCAAGGTCGGCGGGACCGGCGTAGAGCGCCGCCTCGCCGCCGACCTCGCGCAGGGCCGAGTCCTCGCTCGCGACGACCGGGGTGCCGCTCGCCATCGCCTCGAGCAGCGGCAGCCCGAACCCTTCGTGCCGCGACGGGAAGACGAGGGCCACCGCCCGGCGGTAGGCCTCCGCGAGCTCATCGACGGGCAGATAGCCGCGCAGCTCGGCGCCGCGTGCAGCGAGCTGCGCGGCAAGCTCGCGGTCCTTGGCCGGGCCGACGACGACGAGCGGCAGCCCGTTCGCCTCGGCCGCCGCCAGCGCCGCGAGCGGGTCCTTGCGCGCCTGCACCGCCCCGACGAAGAGCAGGTAGCCGCCGCTGCCGCCGTCGGCGCCCGGCGTGAAGGCGGCGTCGACGCCGTTCGGCGTGACGACGACCTTGGCCGGCGGCAGGCCGTAGCGCGCCACGAGATCGCGCTTCGTGCGCTCGGAGACCGTCAGCACGCGCCGCGACCGCCGAACGGCACGTGGCACGAGCGTGCGGAAGATGCGCCGGTCGAGCGGGCCCATCAGCGACGGTTCGCGGTCGAAGGAGAGATCGTGCACCGTCACGACGGCAGGGGTGCGGTCGAGCGGCGGCAGCACGTACTGGAGGTGAACAAGCGCAGGCCGCAGCCGGCGCAGCGCACGCGGCAGCCCGACGGCGACCCGCAGCTCCTGCAGCCGCGCATCGAGCAGGAACGTCTCGACGCCGTCCGGCACGAGGTCGGGCCGGCGGGTGATCGCGACGAGCCGTAGGTCGCCGGCCTGCCGACCGAGCTCGCGCAGCAGGTTGAGAACGTAGGTCTCGTCCCCGGTGCGGTGACGGCCGAGCACGTCGGCGTCGATCGCGACGAGCGGCGTCACGTGCACGCCCGCCGGTAGGAGGCGACGACGGCGTCGGCCGTCGCCGCCCACGAGAACTCCCGCGCGCGCTCGAAGCCGACGCCGCGCAGCTCGTCACGTCGCCCGAGCGCGCGCTCGATGCCCGCGGCGATCGAGCCGACGTCGTGCGGGTCGACGAGCTCGGCCGCGCCGCCCGCCACCTCCTCCATCGCGCTTCCGGCACTCGTCACGACCGGGGTGCCGCAGAGCATCGCCTCGAGCACGGGGATCCCGAACCCTTCCCAGAGCGACGGGTAAGCGAGGCAGAGCGCACCGCGCATCAGGGCGGCGAGCTCGTCGTCGTCGGGCCGCCCGACCCAGGTGACGTGCGGGGCCTCGGCCTCCACGCGCCCCCAGCCGCGGGCGCCGGCGATGCGCAGGGCGAGCCCCAGCCGGCCCGTCGCCTCGATCAGACGGGGCAGGTTCTTGCGCGGCTCGAGCGTGCCGACGGCGAGCACGTAGTCGCCCTCGGCGGCCGGGCCGTCCGGTCGGAAGACGGCGGTGTCGGCCGCGTTCCAGGCAATGTCGATCCGCTCCTCGGGCACGCGGGCCAGCTCGACGACGTCGCGCTTCGTGAACTCCGAGACCGCGAGCACGCGCGTCGCCGACCGCAGCACGGCCGGGAGAAGCGTGCGCGCGTACAGGCGCGTCCAGGCGGTGAAGAGCTCCGGGAAGCGGATCGCCGCCAGGTCGTGCACCGTGACGACGACCGGCGTCCGCGCGCGGAGCGGAGCGCGGAAGGTCGTGCAGTGGAGCACGTCGAGACCGCGCGCACCGAGCGGCAGCAGCAGCGGGTACCAGAGCGCGTCGCGGACCGCCGCCGTCGCGCGACCGCCGCCGCCGAAGCGAAGCTCGCGTATATCGACGTCCTCACGCTGGTCCAGCTCCGACAGCACGCCGCGGACGTATCGCGCCGTTCCGGCGTTGTCGAGCTCGAGCGGCGAGACGTCGTAGCCGACCTTCACCGGAGCTGCTCCCAGGCGGTGAGCATCGTCTCGCCGACCCGCCGCCAGGTGAACCGCCGTGCATGCTCGACACCCGCGGCGGCAAGCTCGGCGCGCCGGCCGGCGGCCTCGGCCAGCCTCGCCGCCCATGCGGCCGGGTCGTCGGGGTCGGCCCGCAGCGCGACGTCGCCGGCCGCCTCGTCGAGGGAGTGGTGCGTCGAGGCGACGACCGGGGCACCGCTCGCCATCGCCTCGACGATCGGCATGCCGAACCCCTCGAAGCGCGAGGGGTAGGCGACGGCGGCCGCGCCGCGGTAGAGGCCTGCGAGCTGCCCGTCGCTCTGCCTTCCCAGGCGAACGATGCCGGGTGCATCGAGGCTCGGCTGCTCGCCCCACCCCGCGCCGCCGACGACGGCGAGCAGGAAGCGGCCGCCGAGCAGCCGGTGCGCCTCGACGAGCACCTGCAGGTTCTTGCGCGGCTCGAGCGTCGCGACGGTGAGGACGTAGGGACCGCCGAGCTCGGCATGCGCGCCGTCGGGGGCGAAGCCGGGCGCGAGGCCCGGCGGTGCGACGTGCACGCGGGCCGGGTCGACGCCGAGGGTGGCGACGACGTCGCGGGCGGTGAACTCCGAGTTGACGAACACGGTGTCGCACGTGCCTGCGTCGCGGTACTTGGCGGTGTGCATCGAGAGCGTCCTCCGGGTCACCCACTCGGGGTGATGGAGCGGCACGAGATCGTGGATCATCGTCGAGCGGAGCCCGGCCCGCTGCGGCGGGAACATCCAGTCGGTGTAGTGGAGGACGTCGATCGGGCCGAGGAAGCGCTCGACGCCGGGCTGGCCGAGCCGGCTCCACGCCTGGCGCCAGTGGTGCGAGAAGGGCAGCAGCCGCAGCTTGAGCGTCACCGGCAATCCGGCCACCTGCTCCGGGATCCTGCGCATCCCCTCGGGGCTCGTCGGCGCGAAGGCGACGATCTCGTGCTCGCCGTCCGCCGCCTCGCAGAGCCCGGCGAGCGAGCCGCGGATGTAGTTGCCGATGCCGGTCGGCTCGTGCGAGAGCGGGCTGACGTCGAACGCGATCCTCACGACGCGACGAACCCGAGGAACCGCACGCCGAGGTGCCGGCGATCGCCCGGCCCCGGCACCTTCGTGCGCGCGACGGAGAAGCGGACGACGCAGGCACCGTTGAGCGGCACGTGCATGGTCACGGTACGACTCGGCGGCACGTTCGCGCGCGCGACGATGCGGCCGCGCACGCTCGCAGTCACCTGCTGGTCGTCGGAATACAGCTTCGGGTCGCTGCCGAGCCCCACCGACAGGCGCCGGCTCCCGCAACGGAACGCACGGTAGGCGGCGCTCGCGCCGGACCAGCTGTCGCCGTAGATGCCACGCGTCACATAGCGCACCCGCAGCGCGCCGCCGACGTGCAGGAGCACGAGCCCCTTCTTCGGATCGGCGCCGATCTGCGTCCCGGCCCACGGCACGCTCGTGTCGGAAAGCAGGTCGTCGACGTCGACGGGGCGCCCCGCGGCCAGAAACCGACCGTCGGCGCGGTCGAGCACGATCGGCGTCTGGGCGAGCCCGCCGGGCACGGGGCCGCTCGTCGTGTAGACCGGCCCGACGGAGCGGTTGAAGAACTCGTTCTGGAAGACGACGAGTGCATCCGGGCTGTTCGTCCGGCCTCCCGTCCACACGACGGCCACCTTCGTCGGGTCGTGTGAGCCGACGATCGCGGTGATCCAGTCGCGGTCGGGTCGCGTGATCCCCTGGAAGACGGCGCCGATCGATGCCTTCTGCGTGCGGGCGTCGATCGGCTGCGCGGCCGCGAGATAGAGCGCGAAGACGAGAGCCGGCAGGACGAGCCAGAGGCGCCGAGGAACGAGCGCGGCGGCGAGGCAGAAGACGACCGCGCCACCGGCGACGACCCAGCGGACGTCCTCGGCGTGGATCGAGAGCTTCAGCGCCAGCGACCACAACGCAAGCACGCCGAATGTGTCGGAGGTGGCCGAGGTGTCGAGGAACCGCTCGTACGGCACGGCCGCGGCGAGCGCGACGACGCCGATCACTCCCGCCACGAGCGCGACGCGCGGGCGCGGCAGGCCGCGCTCGATCCAGAGCACGAGGCACGTGAAAAGGAGCGGCGCGACGTAGAACAGGTTGCGCTCCTCGATGCGCACGACGCTCGGCTGGGATGCGAACGCGGCCACCTCGACGCCGAGCCAGACGACGAGCGACACGGTCGCGGCGACGACGGCGCGCTCGGCGGCGCCGAGCGAAGGGCCGCGCACACAGAGCAGCACGACCGCCAGGAACGGCACGAAGCCGACGTAGAGATCGAGCTCCGCGAGATGCCACAGGAACCAGTGGGCCGTCGAGCCGACGGTGTAGCTCGAGTGGGTCGCGGCGGCGTAGGCGCCGAGGAGCGACCGCGGGCTCCGGCCGCGGGCTGCCTCGGCGACGAGGACGAGGAGCGCGCCGCCGACCACGATCCCGTAGAGGAGGCGCTGCTCGAGGACGAGCCGCGGCCGGCGCGCGAGCGCGGCGCCGAGAAGCGGCGCGGTGAGGGCTGCGGGCAGGATCGCGACCGCCTGGGCCCGAGTCTCGTACGCGAGAGCGAGCAGCACCAGGAAACCGAGGACGGGCAAAAGGCGGGGCCGCTCGAGCGCGACTACGAGCGCCCAGACGACGAGCAGGAAGATCGGGTAGAAGGCGTTCTCCGTCATCACGGTCCCGGCGTAGAACGTCGACGGGACGGCCACGGTCAGCAGCGCGACCACGAGCGCGCCGCGGCTCGAGACGACGCGGCGGGCGAGCAGATACGCCGGGACCGCGGCGAGCGACATGAGCAGCGAGTTGATCACCTTGATCGCCGAGTACACGGTGGGGATCTCGCGGAAGAGCGCGTACGCCGGGCTGATCAGGATCGGATAGACGATCCCGTACCCCGATGTCGGCGTCTCGCGGACGGCGAAGTGCCCCGTCGCGGCGAAGCTCTTCGCGAGCTCCGAGTAGACGATCTCGTCGACCATGATCCAGGGACCGACCATGTGGCGGGCAAAGAGGAAGCGGACGACGGTCGAGCAGGCGACGAGCGCAACGAGCCAGCCCCACGCCGGGGCGGCGCGGGCGCGGTCAATCACCGAGCCCGACCTCGCGCAGCTTCATGACGAGCGCCGACACGTCGGTGATCCCCGCGGCGACCGCCGCCTCGGCGACCCGGTGGAGCACCGCATCGGCGATCGCGTCTCCGCCTGCAGCAGCCTCCAGCGCCGACGCGTACGCGTCGGCGACAGCGGACAGCGAATGCTCGCGCTCGACATACTCGCGCGCAGCCAAGCCGAGTGCCGCACCGTGGTCGGCAGCGACCCCGAGCGCAAGCTCGATCGTCTCGACCTCGCGCTCGTCGACGGGCACCTTCAGTACGACGTCGTCGGGGAGCTCGGAGAACCAGCCGACGTCGGAGACGACGAGCGGCTTCCCGAGGGAGAGCGCCCGGATCACCGAGCCGGAGGTCTCGCCCATCGTCGGATAGCGGAGGTTCACGAGCACGTCGCAGGCCGCCATCAGCGACCACATGCGCTCCTCCGGGACGTAGTCGAGACGCTCGACGCCCTCCCCGAGGCCGAGCCGCTCGAGGCGGCGCTGCAGGTCGAAGCGCTCGCCCGCGGCGCCTGCGAGCAGGAGCCGCGCGCCCGGATGCGTGCGGCGGAACGATGCAAAGGCCTCGAGCACCTCGGGAATGCGCTTGTTCATGTTCAGGAAGCCGAAGCAGCCGACGAGCGGCTCGCCCTTCACGTCGCGGGCCGGCTCGATCCCGCCCATCGGCCACGCCGGGTGCGGGATCCGCGTGATCCGGCCCCCGTAGCCGGCCTCGCGGGCCCGGTCGCGCACGTAGTCGGAGTGAACGATCAGCCCGGTCGCCCGGTCGAGAATCGTCCCGGCGAGCGGGAAGCGCTCGGGCTGCGTCTCCCAGAGCAGCGGCAGCAGGTTGTCGAGCACGCCGAGCCCGAGCAACCGGCCAGGGACGCCGAGCTCGCGCTCCATCGCATCGAGGTAGCCGCGGCCGTCGCCCCGGCCGATCGTGATCCCGGCGACGAGATGATGGAGGACGTACTCGTGCAGGACGACGACACCCGGCCGCTCGCGCAGCGCGTCGACGATCCAGCCGTGCGCGTCCGGGTCGTTGCCGACGTGATAGAGCGAGACGTCGGCCGCAGGCGCGCGCTTTCCCGGCTCCGCGACGACGATCTCGACCCGCTCGCGCAGTGCGGGCAGGAGCAGGGCCGAGTAGTCGGCGATCCCCGATCGCGACGGGGGAAGCGGCGAGTAGTAGGCGACCTTCACGAGAGCAGCGCGTCGACGCACGCGTCCCAGGTGACCCGTGCGGCGATCTCTCTCCCCGCGGCGCCCCACGACCGCGCATCGTCGGCGTTGTTCACGAGGTACGCGCAGGCGCGCGCCACCTCCTCCGCGGCCGGAGCGGCGACGAGTCCGGTCTCGTGGTCGCGCACGACCTCGAGCGGCCCGCCGGCATCCGCGGTCGTGACGACCGGCTTCCCCGAGAGGAACGCCTCGTAGGGGACCATCCCGAAGTCCTCGTCGACGGGCGCATAGAAGACGCCGAGGGAGCGGGCGTACAGTTCGGCAAGACGCGCGTCGTCGACACGGCCGGTGAACTCGATTCGCCCGTCGAGCCCGCCGGCAAGGCGTTGAAGCCGTTCACGGTCCGGGCCCTCGCCGACGACGATGAGGCGCAGCGACGCGTCGAGCTTCGCCGCCTCGATCAGAAGGTCGATGCGCTTGGCGCGGTCGAGCCGGTTGACGGAGAGGATGTAGCCCTCGGACGGCTCGCCCCGATAGGCGAGCGACTGCGGGGGGTGCGGCAGCACGGTCGCGTCGACGCCGTTGTGGCGCTGCAGCCGATCGGCGACATTGCGCGAGGTGGCGAAGACGCGGCGGGCCTCGCCGAGCGCGACCGAGTCGAGTCGCGCGACCGCACGCACCGTCGCGCGGTCCTCGGGCGAGTGTGAGAACTGCCCCAGTTCGGTCCCGTCCAAGTCGTAGGCCTGCCGGAACTGGTGCAGCACCCAGGCCACCTTGTTCGGATGGCGGACACAGTACGCCGGGAACTTCGTCGCGATCACCCGGTCGATCGGCACGCCGTCGGACTCGGTCAGGTCGACGAGCCGCCAGAGGAAGGCATGTTCGAGCACGGAGGTGCCCGGGTACCACTTGAACGGGATGGTCACGAGCTCCGACTCGTGCCCGCGCCGGCGCAGCGCGGCGACGAGCTCCTCGGCCATCAGCTCCGCCCCGCCGCGCACGAACGGCACCTGCGGAGCCGCGACCACCACTCTCATTGCCGTTCGAGCCGCTGGATGCGTTCGTCGAGATCGTCGATCAGCTTGAGCACCGCGTCGTTGAACGCGCGCTGGTCGGCGAACGCAGGCTCGACGTACCACCGCATCAGCCGGCGAAGGACGCCCTTGATCGGGCCGCCCTTGCCGACGATCGGCCGCTCCGCGGAGACGGGCCAGAGCCGTTCGGCCTGGTCGCGGACCGACAGCCGCACCTGTGCAGGCGGCACGCCCTCGCCGCGCGGGCCGGCCGCCCGCAGCTCCTCCTTCAGCCGGGCAAAGAGCGCGGCCACATCCGCGGCTGTCTCGTCCTCCGCCATCCCGCGGGAGTGTAAAGCGGCCTGGTTACGGCGCTGTAACGAGGCCACCGTCCGCCGAGCCTGAAAAGCTCACCCGCGAGCTCGGGGTCCCGTTCCTTTTCTCGCGGAGGTTCTGTCAGGTGAGACGCTCGCTTCCGATCGCCGTCGCCGCCGTGGCGCTGATCGCGGCCGCCGGGGCAGGCGCGGTCACGTCCGGTGCCGTCCTCGACCAGTCGGCTGTGGAAGGTGGGTGCTCGTCGGGAATCGGCTACGGGCCGCCGACCTTCTCGAAGGCGCAGACCTTCACCGCCGGACGGACAGGTCTCCTCACCGACGTGGTGCTTCCGCTCGCGAACGACGCAGGTATCGACCTGACGGTGTCGATCACGACGGTGAGCGGCGGGATCCCGGGCACGGTGCTCTCGACGGTCGATGTTCCCGCCGGATCGGTCGGCTCGTCGGAGACGAGCTACGACGTCGCATTCGGCTCCCCGGCGAGCGTCGTCACCGGAACGACGTACGCGATCACGCTGTCGAGCACGTCGGCGGGGCAGTGGAGCTGGTACTGCAACTCCAGCAACGTCTACGCGGGCGGTCAGGGCCTCTACAACAGTGGAGGGGGCTGGAACGACATCGGCTTCGACCACGCCTTCGAGACCTACGTCGCCCCGCCGGTCGTCGCGCACGCCGGTCGTCTCGGGTACTGCGCCGCCGCCGGGGACACCTGGCAGGACGGCGCCGCGATCGCCGCAGGAACGTTCCTCGACCTCGTGGCCGGCCAGCCGAGCACCGATCCTCACTACACCGGCGCGACGCCTGCATCGTTCGGAGAGGGTTACGGGCTCACTTGCGACGCCCTGCCCGCACTCGGCTTCAAGGACACCGGCTACCGAGTCGACTCGACCGGCCGTCACACGGGCACGGCAAACGACCTCTTCGAGTACTTCACGCACTAGCCGCGCCTCGGCCGAGGGGCACTACGATCGCGTGAATGATCGGCATCTCGCTGCTGACGCTGGTGCCGGGCGAGCTCGGCGGCAGCGAGACCTACGTCCGCGGGCTCCTGCGCGGCCTCCAGGAGGTCGGCAGCCACGACTACCGCGTGCTGCTGCCGCCGGCAGCGCCGGAGGCGGCGGAAGGCCTGCCCGCGGTGGCGGCGCCGTACCGGCTCGCGCGAACACCCCGCGAGCGGATCGTCGCGATGGGCGCCGCAGCCGCGCGCCCGGCGCCGCTCCGCGCGCTCCTCGCGGACGCCGACGTCGTTCACTACCCGCTGACGATCCGTATCCCCTCCGGGCTCGCGCCGAGCGTCGTCACGCTGCACGACGTGCAGCACCTCGAGCTGCCCGGGCTCTTCCCGCGCAGCGAGCTCCTCTTCCGCCGTCTCGTCTGGCACCCGTCGATCCGCGGCGCCGACCGCGTGATCGTGCTGAGCGAGTTCGTCCGCGCGCGGGCGGTCGAGCGCCTCGGGCTCGCAGACGAGCGCATCCGGGTCGTCCCGAGCGGCATCGACCACGCCGAGCTGACGCCGGGCGGCGAGCGCGAGACGTTCCTGCTCTACCCCGCGCGGCGCTGGCCGCACAAGAACCACGAGCGGCTCTTCGCCGCCTTCGCGGTGCTCCGTCGTGCACATCCCGAGCTTCGGCTCGTGCTGACGGGCGGCGGCGGC
This sequence comes from uncultured Thermoleophilia bacterium, assembly GCA_963794375.1. Taxonomy (GTDB): domain Bacteria; phylum Actinomycetota; class Thermoleophilia; order Gaiellales; family Gaiellaceae; genus PALSA-600. The sequence continues at coordinate 901,156 of CAWCDL010000010.1, read as the reverse complement.
AACGGGTCGGTGCCGGAGGGCGTCGAGGATCTCGGCCTCGTGCCGCGCGCCCGGCTGGTTGCCCTCTTGCGCAGCGCGTCGGCGCTCGTCTTCCCGTCGCTCTACGAGGGCTTCGGCCTGCCGGTTCTCGAGGCAATGGCGTGCGCGTGCCCGGTCGCGTGCTCGAACGCGGGGGCGCTGCCCGAGGTGGCGGGCGACGCCGCGCGCCTCTTCGACCCGCACGACCCGGAGGCGATCGCCGCGGGCGTCGCCGAGGTGCTCTCCGACCGTGCGCCGTGGATCGAGCGCGGTCTCGCGCGGGCGGCGCTCTACTCGTGGGAGCAGACCGCGCGGGCCACCGACGCCGTCTATGCCGAGCTGAGCACGCGCTCGTAGGCCGCCGCGACCCGCTCGGCGGCCGCCTCGGTCGAATAGGCGGCGACGAGGGCCTCCGGTCGCCGCCGTTCCGGCGGCCGCTCGAGGATCGGGCGCAGCGCTTCGGCGAGCCCGCGCCAGTCGCCCGCCGGAAACAGCGTCCCCTCGCCGCGCAGGACCTCGGGGATCGCACCCGACTCGGCGGCAACGACCGGCAGCCCCGCCGCAGACGCCTCCGCGAGCACCATCCCGAACTGCTCCTCCCAGAACGTCGTCGGCAGGCTCGCGAGCACGAAGCACGAGGAGTGGGCGAAGACGCCGGGCATCTCGTCGTACGGGACCGAGCGCCGCCACTCGACCGAGGCCGGCGACGCCGAGGTCGCGGGCATGGGCGTGGAGGCGCTCCTCCTCCGGCCCCGCACCGACCACGAGCGCGCGCACGTCTCGCCCCTCCTGCCGGAGCCACGCGAGGGCTCGCAGGAGATCCTGGTGGCCCTTCTCCCAGACGAGGCGCCCGACCGACAGCACGAGATGCGTCGCCGGCGGCTCGGTGACCGAGAACCGGGAGGTGTCGATGCCCGGCGCCGAGACGAGGATCCGCTCGTCGGGTGCACCCTCGAGCAGAAGCCCGCGCCGCGCCCGCTCGGTCGCGGCGAGGAACAGATCGACCTTCGGCATCGTCTCGCGCCGCTGGCGGCGGCCGCGGAAGCGGCGGTACGCGTCGCCGAAGGGGATCGTCTCCCAGACGGTCAGCACGAGCCGGAACCCGAGCCGTTCCTTGAGCAGCGCCGGGCCGTGACTGTAGGGCACGCCGAGCTCGGCGGCGTGGACGATCTCTGCGCCGGCGAGCGCGTCCTCGAGCCCGAGATAGCGGTCGCCGGCCGCGAGCGCGGCGAGGTCGCCGACACGTCCGCGCGGCAGGCGGTCGCGGAGCGCCGCGACGCGCGTCACCGGCAGGGCGAGCGTGCCGAGGTCGAAGCGGTTGGAGGCGGTGACGAGCACGCGGACGTCGTAGCGGTCGGCGAGCAGCTCCCACGGGCGCAGGTCCCACGGGTTGGCGTCGTGGCCGCGGAGGAGGACGACGCGCGGGCGGCTCATCGGCCGCGCAGCGCGTGAAAGAGCTCGAACGGGATCGCCCGGACGGCAAGCGCGATGCCGGCGAAGAGGACGAGCGAGAGCGCGAGCGTCGCCGGCCAAGGCACCGGCAGCGCGAGCGCCGCGAACGCGGGCACGGCCGCGACGGCGACGCGCGGGACGAGCCCGGGGCGCGGCGCGACGAGCGGAGCCGCGCGCCGCAGGAACAGGTAGACGAGCACCGCCAGCCCCGTCTCCCCGGCGACGGCGGCGGATGCCGCGCCCTTCGCCGCCCACGCGGGGATGAGGACGGCGCCGAGCACGACGACGAGCACGAGCGCGCCGGCGTTGGCCCAGGCGAGCGCCGACTGGCGCCGCAGGGCGAGCAGCCCCAGCTGCCAGACCTGTCCGACGAACACCGGCAGGAGCGCGAAGGCCTGGATCTGCAGGACGCCTGCAGCGTCGCGGTACCGGCCGCCACCCAGAAGCGGCACGAGCGTCGGCGCGAGCGCGACGATCACGATCACGATCACGACAGCTGCCGCGAGCGACACCTCGGTCATGCGCTGCAGTGCGAAGCGGAGCCGCTCGTCGTCGTCACGCCCCGCCACGGAAAGCAGCGGCAGCGCCGAGGAGAGGACGAGCAGCGGCAGCGAGAAGAGAACCGCAAAGACCTGGAACGATGTGGCATACAGACCCGTCTCGCTCTTCGACGCAAGGAGCGAGGTCATGATCATCAGGACGCGGAAGTAGACGACGTTCATCGTCAGCGCGACCGCGAGCGGCAGCGCCTCGCGCACGAGCCGGGCTGCCACCGCCCGATCGAAGCCGGGCACGAGCCCGCGGCCGATTGGCACCGCGAGCGGCGTCAGCACGATCACGACCAGGCCGACCGGGATCTGCGCGCCGAGCAAGGGCACGAGCGACGAGCCGAGCACGACGAGCACGAGGACGGCGACGAACGTCAATGCCGCCTTCGCGACTTCGAATGCAGTCACGGTGCCGAGACGCAGCTCGACGGACAGCGGCATCATCATCGTCGCCTGGGTGTTCACGAGCAGGACTCCGAGCCCGCCGAGCAGCGTCCCCCAGAGCATCGCGCGGTCGTAGGCGACGGCCGCGAAGGCCGCTGCGGCGGCGATGCCGATCGGGGTGACGACGAGACGCAGCGTGACGAGGTTGCGAAGGAGCCGCGGCCGGTCGGCCGCGCCGGCGAGCGCGAGCTCGCGCGAGCCGACCGCCGTCAGGCCCGCGTCGCTGATGCCGCTGACGATGCCGAGGAGCGCTGCGACGGAGGCGTAGCGGCCGAAGTTGTCGGGGCCGAGGTGCCGTAGCAGGAGGACGGCCGTGCCGGCCGCGAGCAGGGTGCCGATGCCGTAGCCGACGGCGCGCACGAGACCGCCGCGGACGACGCGCCCACCGGCCGCAGGAGTCGACAGGAGGTCGGGGGCTGCGTCCGACGTACTCACCGATGCTTATCGTGCCCGTCGATGCGGGCGACAGTCGTCATTCCCACCTTCAACGCGGTCGGGCTCCTCTCGGAGACGCTCACCGCCCTCGCGGCCCAGACCGTCCAGCACGACGTCGTCGTGGTCGACAACGCGTCGACCGACGGCACGGCCGAGATGCTCGCGGAGCGCTTCCCGCACGTGTCGGTCGTGCGCCTTCCCGAGAACACGGGTTTCGGCCGTGCCGTGAACCGGGGCGTCGCCGAGGTGACGACGGAGGCGGTCGTCCTGATCAACAACGACGTCGTCTGCGAGCCCACGTTCCTCGAGCGACTGCTCGCGCCGCTCGGCGACGAGAGCGTCTCGTCGGTCGCGGGCGTCCTGCTGCAGTACGGCCGGCCGGGTCTGATCGACACGGCGGGGATCGAGCTCGACACGACGCTCCGGTCGTGGGACGCGCTCTGGAACCGGCCGGTCGGGGAGCTCACCGGCGCCGCCCAGCCGGTCGGGCCGTGCGGCGGCGCCGCCGCCTACCGGACGGCCGTCTTCCGCGAGGTGGGCGGCTTCGACGAGACGTTCTTCGCCTACTGGGAGGACGTCGACCTGGCGCTTCGGCTGCAACTCGCCCGCCACCGCTGCGTGCGCGCTCCCGAAGCCCGCGCCCTCCACAAGCACGGCCAGACGCTGGGCGCGGCGTCACCGGCACAACGTCGCCTCGAGGCGTTCGGCCGCGGCTACGTGCTCGCCCGCTACCGAGTCGGGCGGCGCGGGATCGCGACCCGGGCGAAGATCGCCGCGCTCGACTGGCCGGTGCTCGTCGTGCACCTCGTCGTGCGCCGCGAGCTCGACCCGATTCGCGAGCGCCGGCGCGGGACGCGCATCGGGCTCGTTCGGGGGCCGCTCCACGCGCCGTTCGGGCTCGCCACGGTCTCGTTCCGCGAGGCGCTCTCGCGGCAGCTCGGCCTGCTCCGGCTGCGGGCGAGCGGCAACCTGCCGTCACACTTCGACGAGCACGTCTCCGGGGCGCGCTAGCGCCGACCACTGGTAGACGAGGAACTCGGCGCTGAGCCCACGCGTCAGGCGCTCGGCGACGCGGCCCGCGGGGGTGAGCGGCGCGTGCAGCGTCCGCTCGACCTGCCAGCCGCTCTCCTCGAGCAGCCGCACGAGATCCGACCGCGTCAGCCAGCGGAGGTGCGTGCGGTCGCGATGACCCCAGTCCGTGTAGCCGAACGTGCCGTGAATGACGAGGTCGCGGACGAGCGTCCAGTGACGGGCGTTCGGCAGCGAGGCGTGGAGCAGCGCGTCGGCGGCGGCGAGCGAGCGGAGCCGACGCAGCACGGCGCCGGGGTCGGCGAGGTGCTCGAGGACGTCGTAGGCGAGGATCGTGTCGAACATGCCCGACAGGTCGCCGAGCACGTCCTCGACCCTCCCCGTCAGCACCTCGTCGTAGACCTCGCGCGCGACGTCTGCTGCGGTGGGGTCGAGCTCGATGCCGACAAGGGCGTCGGCGCGCGCGCGGATCGCCCTGCCGACCCCGCCGGCGCCGCACCCGATGTCGAGCACGCGCCCGAGCCTGGCGGGCAGCCGCGCGACGAGCTCAGGCCGCTCCTGGCTGAAGTAGGAGCCCGCGCCGCCCGACGAATTGCTCACAATCCCCGAGTAGCCTTGGAGCCCATGACGTCATCAGAGCAGACCTGGGGCGCCGACGCGGCAGCTGTCCTGAAGGCCGAGTTCGGCGATGCCTACCGCGACCGCACGTGCCTCGTCACAGGCGCCGATGGGTTCATGGGCAGCCACCTGACGGATGCGCTCGTCGGGCTCGGCGCCCGCGTGATCGCGTTCGTCCGCGCAACCTCGTCGGGCGCCCTCAACAACATCGGGCATCTGCGCAACGACCTCACCGTCGTCTTCGCCGACCTGACAGACCGGACGTCGGTCGACTACCTCGTCCGCGACCATCTCGTCAATGCTCCCGACCGCCCGTACGTGTTCCACCTGGGCGCGCAGGCGCACGTCGGCGAGTCGTGGCATCGCCCGTACGAGACGGTGATGGCGAACACGGTCGGCACGCTCAACCTGCTGCAGTCGATCGTCGACCACAGCGTCGAGCTCGAGAAGTTCGACACGGCGGGCACCTCCGAGGAGTACGGGAACGTGCGCGAGGCGGTCGCGCATCACCACGACTTCGACGAGTCTGGCTCGCTGATCCTGCACGAGCGGTCGCCGATCAACCCGAAGTCGATCTACGCGACCGCGAAGGTCGCGGCGGACTTCCTGACGATGAACTACCACGACGCGTACGGCGTGCCGGGTGTCGTCACGCGCATGTTCAACAACTACGGGCCGCGCCAGAACCCGCGCTACGTGACCGGCACGATCATCACGCAGGCGCTGACGCGGCCCGAGGTCGAGCTGGGCGCGCTCGACCCGCTACGGGACTTCTGCTTCTGCACCGACGGCGTCCGCGGCCACCTGACCGTCGCCGCGAAGGGGATCGCCGGCGACCACTACGTCTACGGCCAGGGCGAGAACACCTCGATGGCGGACTGGTCCGAGCTGATCCTGCGGGTCGGCGAGGCGAACGGATACTGGGACGGCGACCGTCACGTCGTGATCGACGAGAAGCGCCTGCGCCCCGGCGTCACCGACGTGATGGCGCTGCGTGTCGGCTACGAGAAGCTCAAGAACGAGACCGGCTGGGAGCCAAAGGTCTCGTGGGAGGAGGGCGTGCGCCGCACGATCGAGTGGTATGCGTCGAACCGCGACCGCTGGGTGGGCCGCGTCGACTGGCACGTCCGCCGGGGAGCGGAGGCCCGGTGAGCCGCGTCCTCGTCACAGGTGGTGCCGGCTTTCTCGGCTCGCATCTCGTCGAGCTGCTCGCCGAACGCGGCGACGACGTCGTGGTCGTGCGGCATGCCGAGCACGACCTGACGCGCTTCGACGAAGCGGAAGCGGCGTTCGCCGAGCACCGACCGCAGCGTGTGTTCCACCTCGCGGCGGAGGTCGGCGGCATCGGCGCCAATCGCTCGCATCCCGGCCGTTACTGGTACGCGAACCTGATGATGGGCGCCCACGTGCTCGAGCTCGCGCGGCTGCACGACGTCGAGAAGGTCGTGATCGCCGGGACCGTGTGCGCGTACCCGAAGCACACGCCGGTGCCGTTCTCCGAGGACGAGCTGTGGGACGGCTTCCCGGAGGAGACGAACGCGCCGTACGGCGTCGCCAAGAAGGCGGTGCTCATGGGCGCGCAGGCCTACCGCGACCAGTACGGGCTCGACGCGATTTTCCTGCTGCCCGCGAACCTCTACGGCCCACGCGACAACTTCGACCTCGAGTCGTCGCACGTGATCCCGGCGCTCGTGCGCAAGATGCTCGCGGGCGACGACGAGGTCGTGCTCTGGGGCGACGGGTCGCCGACGCGCGAGTTCCTCTACGTGGACGACTGCGCCGAGGGGCTGCTGCTCGCCGCCGAGCGCTACGACGGCCGGGAGCCGGTCAACCTCGGCACGGGCGTGGAGACGTCGATCCGCGACCTGGCGGAGACGATCGCGGAGCTGACCGGCTTCTCGGGCCGCATCGTCTGGGACACCGAGATGCCGAACGGCCAGCCGCGGCGGAGCCTCGACACGAGCCGGGCGCGCGAGCTCTTCGGCTTCGAGGCGAAGACGTCGCTGCACGACGGGCTGGAGAAGACGGTCGAGTGGTATCGAGCGCACGCGCCGAGCTACGCAGCCTGACCGCGGCCCTGCGGCCGCCGCTGCCGGGGCTGCCGGGGCTGCGGTCGCTCCTGGCGCTCGCCGTCCTCGCGATCGCGTCGGTGCTGCTCGTCGCAAGACACGCCGGGACGTCGTTCGGCTGGTCGACGGTCGCCGCGCTCGCACTCGCGCCTGTTGCGTCGACGAGCGTCGCGGCGATCGGGCACCGTGTCGCAGGAGCGCGGTTCGCGGTCGCGGCCGGCGTCGTGTACGCGCTGCTTCCGTTCGCAGGCCGGCTGTACTTCTACGGCGCCTTCCTCGACACGTACGACCACCGCGTGATGCCGGCGTTCGTCGGCCTCGAGCGGACCGGCTGGTTCGCGCTCGGCGTCGCGGTCTGCATCGCGACCGTCGTCCTGCCGGAGCGGGTCGCGGCCGCCCTCGGGCTCCTGGGAGCCGTGGCGGCGGCGATCGCGTGGATCGACGTCTCCTGGTCCGGGCTCTACGGCCAGTTCCACGAGACGACCTGGAGTCCGACCCTGCTCTCGTTCCTTCCGCTCGCGGCGACGATCGGGCTCGCACTCCGGCGGCCGTGGCTCGCGGCGGCGGTCACCGGCTGGCTGGCCGTGCTCGTCCTCCGCGGCGTCAACCGCACCTATACGGGCGGGGGCTTCTGGCTGTCGCTCGCCGCAGCAGCGCCGCAGATCGCGGTGCTGCTCAGCTCGGTCGCGCTGCTGGTTCCGCCGCTTCGTCTGCGACGCTCTCCGGCGCTTCGACGCGATCCCGCTTCCTGAGCTCGAGCTCGAGCAGCGCGACCCGCTGGGCGAGCACGACGCTCTGGTCGCCGAGCTTGGAGAGCACGAGCGAGTAGTGGAGGAGCACGGCGAGGACGAAGAGCAGCGCGACGGCGAAGAGGACGGCGGGCGGATAGGTCTCGACGCCGGCCCAGGAGGCGATCGCGTTCAGGGCGCCGCGCCACGCCGACAGCACCAGCAGGACGACGCCGGTCGCGAGCCACAGCAGCGCGTACCGCTCGCGGAGCCGCCGCGAGCGGATCAGCTCGAAGACGATCAGCAGCAGCAGGATCGACGCGACCGAAGCGGCGATCGAGACCTTGAGCGGCGTCTGGCCGGCGGCGAGCATCACGCGTCCTCGAGCGGCGTCGCGGGGCGGCGGAGCATGCCGACGAGCACGGCGAGGAGCACCTTCGTCATGTAGTAGACGGAGCGCAGAGCGGTGATCGACGAGGTGCCCGTCGCGCGCTCGCGCATCGTCACCGGCACCTCGACGAGCCGCAGTCGATGCTTGTGGAGCATCACGGCCGCCTCGACCTCGGGGTAGTCGTGCGGGTAGTCGTCGGCGAAGAGCTCGATCGCCCGCCGGTTCAGCACCTGGAAGCCGCTCGTGGTGTCGGTCAGCTTCTGGCCCGTGAGCAGCGAGACGGTGCCGGCAAGGAGGCGGATCCCGAGCCGGCGCGTCGCCGAGGAGCGATATCCCCCGGGCCCGGCGAAGCGGGAGCCGACGCAGATGTCGGCCTCGTCGGAGAGCACCGCCGGCATGAGCAGCGCGATCTGCGCGGGGTCGTGCTGACCGTCGCCGTCGACGCGGACGACGAGCTCGTAGCCGAGACCGGCCGCGTACCGGAACCCGGTCTGGACGGCGCCGCCGATGCCGAGGTTGAACGGCAGGCGCACGACCTCGGCGCCGTGACGGGCCGCCACCTCGCAGGTCTCGTCGGCCGAGCCGTCGTCGACGACGAGGACGTCGAGGGTTGCGTCGTAGGCGCGGATCTCGTCGATCACGTTCCCGATCGAGCCCGCCTCGTTGAAGGCGGGGACGATCGCAAGCCCTTTCAAGCCGCCACCGCCGTGCCGAGCAGGTCGAGCACCTGACGGGCGCGGTGCCGGTAGGTGTGCTCGTCGAGCACGCGCTCGCGCGCGCGCCGGCCCAGCTCGTTCGCCTGGGCGGGATCGTCGAGCAGCGCCCGGTAGGCCGCCACCGCCTCGTCGGCGTCGTGGACGACAAGGAGCTCCTCCCCCGGCTCGAACCAGCGCTCGATCCCCTCGTAGGGGTTCGAGACGATCGCGGCGCCGCGCAGAGGCGAGCTCGAACGGCCGGCACGACGAGGACGCATAGACGGAGGCATGGGAGCGGCGCGTGATGCAGAGGTTGACGTGCGCCTTCGAGATCGCGGCGGCGAATGCGTTGAACGGGATGTCGCCCACGAGCCGTGCGCGGCCGACGTCGCCCTGAAAGTCGCGGCCGCCGAGCGCGAAGTCGATCCCGTGCAGCTCCCGCGACGGCTCCCCGACCATCGCCTTCATCCACTCGCGCCGGAACTTGTCGCCGTAGCCGTAGAAGAAGACGTCCATCTCCTTGTCGACCGCATGCGGCGCGAAGAAGTCGGGGTCGGCGCCCCAGAAGACCGCCTCGGTGCGCCGGGCGCCGAGCTCGCGCAGCCGCTCGAGGCCACCTTCGGAGTTGGCGAGGATCAGGTCGTACTCGGACGGGTCGGCGTCGTGGTACCAGTTGAAGCCGGTGTCCATGCCGCCGAACTCGGGCAGGCTCATCGGCAGGTCGCCGTCGTAGAAGACGACCGGCACGCCGTGCTTCTCGCGCAGGAACGTCGGGATGCCGCGGAGGTGCGCCATCGGGACGGTGAACACGATCACCGCATCGGGACGCTCCTGCTCGACGAGCCGGTCGAGATGCTTCTGCCAGCGCGGCGTCACCCACCGCCAGATCAGCTCGCGCGTCATCCGGTCGCCGAGCCCGTCCGCCGGGTCCTCCTCTGCACGACGGAGGTGGCTGTCGCCCTTCAGCCGCGCGAGCGTGTCGCGCGCAAGGGCAAACGACTCCCCCTCGCGATAGGTGGGATTGCCGGCGACGCGCCACCAGGGAGACTCGATCGGCCGGCCGCGGTAGGGCGCCAGGACGAGGTCGACACCCTCCTCGTACATCCCCTTCCAGAGCTGCCACCAGGCGGGCGTGCACCCGTAACGGAAGCCGAGATCGATCGACGAGGCGATTGCCAGGATCTTCGGGGGGCGCATCCCGCGTCTAAGTGTCGCAAAGCGGGGTGAAGGCGCGGTAAATGCGTCGGGGGGAAGGGGGAGGAGATAGGGCTCTCCAAAACCGGACGGGTAGCACACGCCGTGGCGGTTGACCGGATGTGTGTGGTCGCGTCGCAGCCGAGTTGGCGAGTTGATCTCCGTCGGTTAGGCGATTCGGTAGCTCAGGCGCTTCTTGTATGCATGCCCTCGATAGTGACCGCTGACGGATACGACAAGCTGCTTGCCTCGCGACGTGGTCGGCAGAACCCAGGTGCAGTGACCGGCGCCGGTTCCAGGGATGGGCTTTCCGCCTATTGATGCTGTGCAGGTCTGATCTTCGATTGGTGCCGTCGTGCCGTCGGTGAGGCTGACCGAGAATTGACCCACCTGGAAGCGGTCTCCCGCGGCTGCCGAAGACATGACAGCCACGGTTGTGCTGACGACGCGGAGAGGGGGTGGGACGCCCGTCAAGGTGTAGGTGTAAACGCCGCGGTTGGGCGCGGTGTCAACTGCGTCGTAACCCGAAGAAACGCGGTGCGTGACAACGACGAAGTCGAAGGACTGTCTTGGGTGTCTCAGCAGAATGTCGGTTCGGGCGGCGCCGACGTTGAAGCCGTCGTTCGAGTAACCGGAGGTGCTTGTCCCGTCGATCGGATTCATTTGCTTCCCGTTCCAGTGCGAGATCCCGGCGTTGTTCGGGTCGGTCGAGATTTCGGCGTCGAACCCACGTGGGTTGCCGGTAGCGCGGTTTCGATCGGAGTCGATGAAAATGTCGAACCACGTTCCGCGTCCAAGCTCTCTGTAGAGATTCTTGTACGGGTGGGCTAGGAGGACGTTGAACTCGACGTCTCCCGAAGTCGCGTCGTTCGTGACTTCCACGCTCGCAATGTCGAGGGCGGCCGGGTTCTCGCCGGTTGCGTCCCGATACCGTTGGTCGGCGAGCGCAGGTACTGCCAGCAACAACGCCGCAACTGCGGTCGCCACGATTAGCCCCCGAATCACCTTACTCCTCGCTCGCACTCTCACGGTTCAACGTAGCCCGGCAGCAGCAACTGTCAACCGAGAGACAACTCTCGGCGACGACCTCAGATGACCCGCTCAGGCGTCAGCCGTTGAGTCTCAGCGCGACAAGCGCCCAGTCGCGTGGTCGCGTGGCACCGTTCACTGGCCGCGCGAGATCGGGTCTCGCGTCCCCAGGGTCGACGTCTAACTAGCCAGAGCGCGACGAGGGCCAACACTTGGATTCCTGAGAGCTAACCCGCGAGGTCCTCCCGTGTTGGCAGCCGAGAGATTACGTGTCGCTACAGCGGGGTGAGATCGCGATAGTCGGTTGTTCGGCTGCGCGACGATGAACTCCCGGTCTCGTCCGGTCGCCCCGGTGCGTACATGCGGATCAATCGCTTGGTCACCACCGCGAAGGCGAAGGCTCCAATGAATGCGAGGATACCGCGACCGATATCCCGCTGGACACCAATGCCCAGCACCTCGCCCAATCCCAGCAGTAAAGCGAGGAGCGTAAGAACCGCGAATTGGAAAGCAGGGCCACCAAGCCTCCCACTCAGTCTGATCCGTTTTGGCGTCAGCCAGCGCACCAACTCGGAAACAGGGATTACCAAAGCAAATACTGCGAGACCCACGCCGGCGAGTACTTGCCCGTCGCGCATCAGCGCCACAGCGAATAGGCACAGCACCGTTGCGGACGCTGCGATCAGAACAACTCTGACTCGACCGCTCACGGCGGCCCCTTCGTGCCTGTACTCCCGGGCGGAGTCGCCGCCCCTACCGCACAACCACCGAGAGCAGCGAGTGGCCAAATCTCTGGGCCTAACATCGATGATGCGGCACCGACGTCAATCGCGCCAGCGACGCATTGGATCGTATCCGCGTAGAGCGTCATCCAACCAGGCCCCTTGCCGCCTGAGTATGCCGGTTTCCCCTCGTAGGTTACTTCATCGTGCGTGCTTGTGTACGCCTTCCCGGTCTTGGACTGCGTTGTCACCTTCGTGTGTATCTGTCCTGCTTCACGAAATCTGGCAGAGGGGTTACTTTCGGGCTCCTGACTGAAGGAGCGCTCGATGGCACGTCCTGTTGTTCTCTCTGTTGAAGACAAATTCAGGCTCGTCGTCGCAGTCATCAGTGGCGAGCTGACGGTCGCGGAGGCCGCGCGCCGTTCGAAGGTCTCGGAGCAGTCGATCGGTAACTGGAAGCGGCAGTTCCTCGAGGCCGGCAAGCAGGGCCTGGCTGATGGCGGCCGGCCTGGCTCGAACCCGCAGGTGCGGCGGCTCGCCGATGAGGTCGAGGAGTTGAAGGCCGCGCTCGGTGAGGCGCACGTTGAGTTGCGCGTGTGGAAGAAGTCGGCGGAGTACCGCCTGGGGCCTACGAGGCCCTCGAGGTGATCCGCCAGGACGCCCAGATGTCGACGGCGCGCTTCTGCCGGCTGATCGGTGCGCCGGAGCGGACGTACAGGCGCTGGCAGCAGCGCGACCGTGAGGGGCGGCCGCAGAAGGGACCGTGGCCGACACCTTCGGCCGATCGGTTGGAGCCGCTCGCAGTGGCCTACGCCGACCGCTATCCGCAGTGGGGCTCGCACACGATCGCGAGCCTGCTACGGATCGACGGCATCGACGCCCCCGACTCGACCGTCTACCGGACGCTGAAGCGCACCGGACGGGTGCTCGAGGTCAACTACCAGGCCGAGCGGCGCCGCCACGCCGAAGCGAGGCGGGCGGCCTTCGTCGTGCCGCCCTCGGGGCCCAATCAGGTCTGGCAGCTCGACTTCACCGAGTTCGAGACCCGGATGGGCGGCACCTGGCGGGTCGGCGGCGCGACCGACTACTGGTCGAAGCTCGAGCTCGGCTGGCACGTCTCACCGACCCAGAACCACCGCGACGCGATCACCGCCCTAGAGCTCGCGCTCGCCGAGACCGAACGGCTGCTCGGCCAGCCGCTGCTCGAGCTCGTCACCGACCACGCGACCGGCGAGATCCGGCCGGTCGCCGTCGTCACGGACAATGGGCCGTGCTTCAAGTCGGCACGCTTCGGCGCCTTCATCGACCGGCGCCCGGAGCTGATCCACATCCGTACCAAGCGAAACTCGCCCGGCCAAAACGGCGTCCGCGAGAGAGCGTTCGGCTCGCTCAAGTACGAGCACCTCTACCGGCACGAGATCGACGACGGCCACCAACTCGGCCTCGAAGTCGAGTCCTACCGGCAGCTCTTCAACACGGTCCGACCGCACCGAACCCTGGGCGGCCGACGCCCGCTCGACGTCCACCTCGCAGCCTGCGAGACTCCCCCGACACCCAAGCCAAACGAGCCCGAAACCCTGCCACTTTCATGAAGCAGGACACGCGAGCATCGTCCCGTCGAGGTCGTAGCCGTTGATGGGGTCTTGTGCGGCGTAGTCGTCGAAGATGAGTGTGGTTCGGATACGTTCGGCTGCTGGCAGCGTGTTCGACGCGAACAGATCGCACGTTAAAGGTCGCCGCGGCTCGACGATGCTGGACACCGCTACCTGGTCGACGCGCGAGCGGGGACCGGTTGCCGCTTGGAGCCGGCCGGCCGTCGGCGCTTCTTCGTCGTCGGTGCGTCGGTGACGCTGAACTCGATCTGCTTGCCGAGCACCGCGGCGAGACGCGAGATCGTGGAGAGCTTGGCGTCGGCGTTGCCGGACTCGAGCCGGGCGACTTGCGCCTGCGAGGTGCCGAGCGCGGCGGCGAGCTCGGTCTGGGTGATCCCGGCCGCCTGCCGTTCGGCGGCGAGAGTCCGTAACAGCTCGCGCCGGTTGAGCGCCGCCTCGACGAGGGCGGGGAAGTCCGGGTTCGCCTTCGTCCGCTCCGTAATCATCTCTGCGAGAAAGTCGCTCATCGCCTCTCCTCTTCGTGTATACTACGGGAAGTATACCACGCCCGAGTTGATCTCGATCAGCGTCCTCGTGCGCGCCACTCGTGTAGTCGTCGCTTGGCGAGCTTGATCTTCGCCGGCGGTGTCTTCTGTGTCTTCTTCGAGAACGCTTCCAACGCGAGCAGGACCTGGTCATACCGACGACAAGCCCACGGTCACCCTCGAGACGCCGAGAGACCCCGACCGGGTCAGCAGCTTCCTCAACATCCGGGTCGACGACATCCACGCGGCATCCGAAGAGTGGAGCGCCCGTGAGGCGCAGTTCCTGACTCCGCCGAAGCAGCACGAGTACGAGATCCGTTGCTACATCCGAGATCCCGACGGGTACATCATCGAGGTCGGGCAAACCACGGGCCCGCAGGGAGACTGGTGGCCCGCCGGCTGGCCACCGATCGACTCCGGCGGGCGAACCGGCTGAACCTTCGACAGCGCCGGGACGCCTTCAGGACAGACGTCGCGACCCGGGCGAGGCCCTGGTCGCCGCCCGGACATTCCACGCCAGGGGATCGGCCAGGGATGACGACGGGTGCGATCCCGGCCGCGAGGCACGAGGGTTGTTTCCCTCACGCAACGCAACGCGAGGGAGGTAGTCATGGGCAACGAGGGCGACTCGGCTCCGAAACGGTCGGCGGGTTCAAGGTCAGCTGCGGCTCCGGCGGCGCTGCGAAGCGCTACAGGTGCCGCTCTGATCGCGGCGACGGTGCTCGCATCTGCGATCGCCTCGTACAACGCCTCGGTGATCAACGTGGCGGTGCCGGCGATCGGCGCGCATTTCACCGCCAGTGTCGCCGCGATCCAGTGGACTCTGACGAGCTACCTCCTGGCGGTGGCGGCACTGCTGCTCGTCGCCGGGGCGCTCGCGGACCGGTTCGGGTGGAGGCGCATCCTGGTGATCGGGCTGTGCGTGATGTTCGCGGCGTCGATCCTGTGTGCCGTCGCGACCTCGATGGGCGTCCTGATCGCCGGACGGGCGCTGCAGGGCGTCGGCGCCGCGCTTGTGACGCCCACGAGCCTCGCGCTGCTCAACGGGACGCTTCGGAAGTCCGACCGTGCGCGGGGCATCGGCCTCTGGGCCGGCATCGAGACTCTCGCGCTCGCCTTCGGTCCCTACGTGGGGGGGTGGCTGGTCGTCCACGGGTCGTGGCGGTGGATCTTCCTGTTGAACCTGCCGCTGATCGTCCTGGCGCTGGTGGTCGTGCGCCGCGTTCCCGAGTTGGGTGGTGGCGCCCGGGCGGCCTCGCTCGATGTCATTGGTGCGTTGCTCGCTGTCCTGGGGCTCGGCGGGATCGTCTACGCCCTGACCGAAGGAGCGAGCGTCGGCTGGTCGAGTCCGAGGATCGTGATCGCGTTCGTGATCGGCGTCGGCGCGCTGCTGGCCCTGGTGCCGGCCGAGCGCCGGCGAAGGGCTCCGATGCTGCGCTTGTCGCTGTTCGCGTCCCGGCAGTTCGACGCGATCAACACGACGACGCTGCTCCTGTACGGCGGACTGGCTGCGGCCGGTTATCTGGTCACGGTCCAGCTCGAGTTGAAGCTTGGCTATACGCCGGCACAGGCGGGAGCGGCGCTCATCCCGGTCACGCTCGTGTTCATCGTGCTCGCGCCGCTCAGCGGCGCGCTCGTGTCCAGGCTTGGAGTGCGGTGGCTGATGGTCGGAGGGATCTTCCTGATCGGGGCCGCGCAGCTGTGGCTGGCGCAGGTTCACGCCGGCTCCCATTACGTCGAGGCGATCCTCCCGGCTGCTCTGCTGCAGGGTGTCGGGCTCGGGCTGACGGTTGCGCCGCTGACGGCCGGAGTGCTCGCGGCCGTTCGCGATTCCGATCTCGGCGAGGCATCCGCGATCAACGACGCCGCGGCACGTGTCGGCGCGGTCGTGATGGTCGCTCTTGTTCCCGTGCTGATCGGCCTTGGTGCGGGAAGCACGCTCGCGGACGGGCTGACGCACGGCTACCGGCAGGCGATGATCGTCATCAGCGGCCTCTCCGTGGCAGCGGCGATCGTCACGTGGCTCTTCGTATCCGACGCGCCCGCAGCCGCGCCTCGTCTCGCACCTTCGGCGACCGAATCCGAATTGAACCAACTTCGACAAGGGAGGTCGGCATGAGCAACATCGATCAGGAGATCGTTCTGGCCCACTTCATCGTTTCGAACGACGTAGAGCGCTCGCGGCGCTTCTACACCGACGTCCTGGGAGGCCGAACCGTGATTTCGGGCGAGGGCGACGACCAGGTGACGTATGTCGCTCTGGCCAACAGCTGGATCATCATCAACGTCGGAGGCGGCCCGACCGACGACAAGCCCACCGTGACGCTCGAGCCTCTGCCGGACCCGGATCGGGTGAGCAGCTTCCTCAACATCCGTGTCGCGGACATCGCGGCCGTGTACGACGAGTGGACCGAGCGGGGTGCCCAGTTCCTGACACCTCCGAAGACGCACGCAGCGGAGAAGCGCTGTTATCTCCGGGATCCCGACGGCTACCTGATCGAGGTCGGGCAGACGACCCTGGACTGGGGCTGGCGCCCGCCGTCCTGAGGCTCGGGCAACTCGGGGCAGGGAGGGGTCAGATCGCTGCGCCGGAAAGCCGGCGGGCGAGTCTCGTCTCGACCCGCGCACGGACCGCGGGCCAATCGTCGTCAGTGATCGCGTACCAGGCGGAGTCCCGCGGTCCGCTCGGCAGGATCATGTGCTTCCGCGCGATCCCCTCGAACCGTGCTCCCAGCGCAAGCAGCGAGCCTCGAGCCCGGGCGTTTCGAACGTCGGTCTTCAGCTCGACGCGCTGGAGCCCGCACCGTTCGAACGCGTGCTCGAGCAGCAGCAGCTTGGACTCGGCGTTCGCTCCCGTCCCCCATCGGGAGCGTGGCAGCCACGTCCAGCCGATCTCCGCTCGGCGGTGCTCGGGAGCGATGTTCAGGAACCGGGTCGACCCAATCGGCGCGCTGCGGTCGCAGACGGCGAACGCTACCTCGCCGGGTGCGTCCAGCGCTTCGTCGAACCAGCGGTCGAACGTCTCCGGCCAGGCCATGAATCTGAAGAGCGATGCGTCGGCTCCCAGTTCGCGCAGCCGTGGGCGGTGCTCTTCGGCGAGCGGTTCGAGCCGGACGAATCTTCCCTCGAGCGGCTCGGCCGTCCTAGGGCTGCCGTGGAGGAGGCCATCAGGCTTGCACGAGAGCGAGCTCGCGGATCGCCTGGCGAAGCTGTTTCCTCGACCGAATGCCGAGCTTCACGAAGACCTTCGAGAGGTGCCATTCGACGGTGCGCGGGCTCAAGAAGAGTCGAGTGCCGATCTCGATGTTCGAGAGACCGTCGTTGGCGAGCACGACGATCTGCCTTTCCTGGGAGGTGAGGTCTCCACGTGTCTCGTCGACGCGTTTCCTCACGGTCTCGCCCGTTGCCAATAGCTCGCGACGGGCGCGCTCGGCGAATGCGTCGAAACCCATGGTCGAGAACGCTTGATGAGCCGTCCTCAACTGCTCGCGCGCATCCACTCGGCGTCCTTCGCGCCGGAGCCATTCGCCGTACAGCAGGCGCGTTCGGGCCAGCTCGGCTGCGACAGCGGTGCGTCCGAGAAGCTCCAGAGACGTGCGGTAGTCGGTCTCGCTCGAGTCGCCGTCATTTGCCAGGGCTTGCAGTCGTGCCTCGATGCCGAGCGCAAGGTCCGTCGGCGTGGCTCGGGCATGCTCCGCCATGCGGTCGACCGCGGCGGTGAGAAGGTCGGCTGCGCCGGTCCGTGACGCGGCTTCGGCGAGTTCCGCGACGGCCAGAACCTGATATCCCCCGACGACGTTCGCGTCGAAGACGCGACGCGAGGCGTCACGGGCGCTGTCGTGCTGGCCGAGGCCGTTGTCGAGCACCGCCGAGGCGTAGTCGGCGAAGGTGACGATCCGTCCCTGGCCGTCGCCGGACGCCCGCGACCTACCCTCCTCGATCGCCCGTCGAGCGGCCGGTTCCTCGCCGCGGAGGGCCGCGAGAAGCATGCCTGTGTAGGAGACGGACTGGTTGCCGGTCGCCTCGGCGACCGTGCGGTCCTCGTCGATGAGAGCGCCTGCTGCCGAGGTCTTTCCCGACAGAAGGTAGTTGCTCGCGAGGAAGTTCAGCGCGAACTGGAGCTGAACCAGGGCGCCCGTGTCGCGGGCGAGCTTGACCTGGTGCTCGCCGAAGAGTCGAGACGCGTCGAAGTCCCAGACCTCGGTTGCGATGATCCCGGTTGCCCTGTTCCCGATGAACCAGAGCATGCGGCCGACGTCCGGCCCCCGCGCGTCGAGGCTGCGAATGACCTCGAGCGCTCGCGCGAGCAGAGGCACCGCGGCCTCGTATCCCTCGGTGATCCGCTTTACGAGGGCGTCGAGCACGATGTCCACGGAGCGCTCGGGTTCCCGTGCGGGAGAAGCGGCCCGTGTGGCCTCGGCCACCTCGCGAAGGATGTCGGGGGCTTCGGGGCCGCTCGCCCACATCGCGGCTGCGAGGGCTTCGAGATAGGTCTCGCGTGCGAGGTCGGCGTCGAGATCATCCAGGCGCGCCCCGGCCTCGGTGAGGAGCCTTGCGGCTTCGACCGCCTGGCGTTGGTCGAAAGCGATCTGACCGCGGAGATGTACGGCCCGTGCGCTTTCGCAGCGGGTCCGGCGGCCCGACCTCGACGGCGGAAAGCAGAGCGAGTGCAGCGTCGAGCGACCCGGCCTCCCGCTTCACCGTGGCGGCGGCGAGCGTCCGTTCGGCGCGAACCGCCGGATCGGGGGTCAGCTCCGAGGCTCGGGCGAGGAGGGCGCCCGCAGCTGCCAGGCCGCCACGTCTCTTCGCTCGCTCGGCGGACTCGACAAGTTCGGCGGCGATCTCCTCGTCGGCCGCCGCGGTGGCCTGCGCGCGATGCCAGGCCCGACGGTCGGCGTCGCGGGCCCGATCGGTGACCTCGGCCAAGGCTCTGTGAGCCTCGTGCCGGTCCTCGATGGTTGCGAGTCGGTAGACCGCAGCCCGGACCATCGGGTGACGAAACCGTACGCGCGCGCCGATCTCGATCAGCCCGGCGCCTTCCGCCTGCGCCGCATCGGCAGGTTCGAGCCCCAGCATCCGCCCGGCGCCCCAGAGGAGCGTCGGGTCGCCGAGCGGCTCCGCGGCCGCCACGAGCAGGAGGCGCCGCGCGTCGCGCGGTAGCTCGTCCAGCCGGTATTCAAAGGCGCGCTCAATGCGTCCCGCGAGCGTGATCGGGTCCTGCCCGTCGAACCCATCGACGAGCTCCGCCGACGTCCAGGCGCGTGGGAGCTCCAGGAGCGCGAGCGGGTTGCCGCGGGTCTCGGCGATGATTCGGCTGCGCACGCGGGCATCGAGCGGGATCTTGACGACGGAATCGAGAAGCGTGGCCGAGTCGACCTCGTTGAGGCCTTGCAGCTTGATCTCGGGCAGACCGGTGAGGTCGGGGTCGACGGTCGAATCGCGGGCTGTGAACACCATGGCCACGCGCTCGGCGAGCAGCCGGCGCGCGACGAACGTGAGCGTCTGACCTGAGACCTCGTCGAGCCACTGGATATCGTCGAGCAGGCAGATGAGCGGCACATCCTCGGCCGCCTCTGCGAGCAGGCTCAGCAGCGCCAGCGCAACCAGGAACCGGTCGGGAGGGTCGCCGTCGCTCTGGCCGAAGGCGGTCGCGAGCGCGTTTCGCTGCGGGACGGGCAGGCGCTCGACGAGGTCGAGCATCGGGGCGCACAGCTGATGCAGCCCGGCGAAGGGGAGCTCCATCTCGGACTCGACCCCGATTGCCTGGATGACGCGGCATCCGGATGCCTGCGCGCGGAGATAGCCGAGGAGCGCCGTCTTCCCGACGCCAGCCTCTCCGCGGATGACCAGCACCTTGCCCTCGCCGCTGCGCGTGGCAGCGAGAAGGCGATCGAGATGCTCGCATTCGCGCTTGCGCCCCCGTAGCACCTGGTTACCGTCCGATCGTCGCGCCACGGCCCATCGATCTCACCCCTCGACCCCGTAGAGGCACAAGCCTAGCCGCGCGCGTCTCGAAGAATGTTGTCAGGTTGGGTTCTTCACGATCGGCGAACCAGTGACGGACCCGGGGGTGTCACGGGGGCGACCCGGGGGTCAGCGGAGCGATCGTTGAATCGACATCACACCGGGCTGCGAGCTGGCCCCAGAGGTTAGGAGAAGCGGATGTCCGTGAGGACTCTCAAGCAACCGGTAGGGGCGGGCACAGCAGCGATCAGGCCGTTTCGGGTCGGATTTCCCGAATCGGATCTGGTGGATCTCCGCAGGCGCGTGAGCGAGACGCGCTGGCCCGAGCGCGAGACCGTCGACGACGACTCACAGGGCATACGGCTCGGTTTGATGCAGGATCTCGCCCGGTACTGGGCGAGCGAGTACGACTGGAGCAAGTGCGAGGCGAAGCTAAACGCGCTCCCGCAGTTCGTCACGGAGATCGATGGGCTCGACATCCACTTCGTGCACGTTCGCTCCCGGCACGCGGAAGCTCTGCCGCTGATCGTGACGCACGGGTGGCCGGGCTCGATCATCGAGCAGCTGAAGATCATCGAGTCGCTGACCAACCCGAAGGAGCACGGCGGGAGCGCGGCGGACGCCTTCGACCTCGTGATTCCGTCCTTGCCGGGCCACGGCTTCTCAGCGAAGCCGACCGCAACGGGATGGGACCCGTCGCGGATCGCGCGGGCCTGGGTGATGCTGATGAAGCGCCTCGGCTACTCGGAGTTCGTCGCACAGGGCGGTGACTGGGGTGCGGCCGTCACGCAGCAGATGGCTATCCAGGCGCCGCCGGAGCTGCTCGGGATCCACTCCAACATGCCCGGCACTGCGCCGCCCGAACTCGTGCAGGGGTTCGAGCGCGGGGAAGCGCCGCCGCCGGGGCTCTCGGCCGACGAGAGCAAGGCATACGAGCAGCTGCGCAACTTCTACGCGACACACGTCGCTTACGCGCAGATCATGGCGACGCGCCCGCAGACTCTCTACGGCCTCGCGGACTCTCCGGTCGACCTCGCTGCCTTCACGCTCGACCACGGCGACGGCACAGGTCAGCCCGGCCTCGTCGAGCAGGTCCTCGGCGGAACGCTCGACAGTGCCCTCACGCGCGACGACCTGCTGGACAACATCACCCTCTACTGGCTGACCAACACCGGCGTCTCGGCCGCCCGGCTGTACTGGGAGAACAAGGCGGACTTCTTCGATGCCAAGCCGATCACCATCCCGTTTGCGATCAGCGTCTTCCCCGACGAGCTGTACGAGGCTCCGCGGAGCTGGGCTGAGCGCGCCTACCCGAACAACCTCATCCACTACAACCGGCTCGACCGCGGCGGGCATTTCGCAGCCTGGGAGCAGCCCCAGCTCTTCTCCGAGGAGATTCGCGCAAGCTTCAGGTCACTGCGGAAGTAGCCCCGTACTGCCCCAGCGGCGCATCGCCTCGTCGACCGCGGTTTTGGCGAGGCATGCGCCGAGGTGGATGAACAGCAGCCAGTTGACGATCTCGTCCCACGGAAACCCCGGGCGGATCTGAGCTGCAACGAACAGGGTCAGCAACACGAGGACGATCCCCAGCCGTGCCGCGTGGCGTTCCAGATCGCCGGTTGCGCTCCGTCGCATCAGCTCCGGGATGGTGAACACGAGACACGCGAGCCGGTAGTCGAAGTTGTGGAGGAGAGCGAAGCTT
The DNA here is from genome assembly GCA_963794375.1 of uncultured Thermoleophilia bacterium. Taxonomy (GTDB): domain Bacteria; phylum Actinomycetota; class Thermoleophilia; order Gaiellales; family Gaiellaceae; genus PALSA-600. The sequence continues at coordinate 879,981 of CAWCDL010000010.1, read as the reverse complement.
CCGACATAGACGCATGCGCCGGCGACGAACGCATCGCCTCGCAGTGATCGCGTCCGGTCGACTGATGGGATCCACGCAAACCTTGCGAGTGCGACTGCGAGGCCAGCGCCGGCGAGCAGGAGGACGACAGTGAACGCGCGATCGAGGGAGCGTTCCGCGATGCCGGTGAGCCAGCCGTGACGCGCAATCTCGTGGGCGACGCCGTCGCCGAGAACACCCACTCCGTACGACAGCGGGATTCTCTGCGGCAGCACGCGGTGGATCGTCTCGATGTCGTGCCATGTGATCGCTACGTCCAGCGCGAAGAGCACGAGGACTGCGAGCCCTACCCATTGCCAGCGTTTGCTCTGCCGCACGAGCACGGGCAGCGCGAACAACGGGAACAACTTGATGATCGCGGCGACGAGGAAGAGCGCATGCGAAGCGAGTCGGAGTGCCGTCGTCGTTCGCCGAAGCAGCACCAGGGCGACCGCCAGGATCGCGTAGACGAACAGGTCGACATTGCCGCGTTCGACCCCGAACATGACCGCGGGCGAGCACAGCGCCGACGCCATCACCAAGCCTTCCCACGGTTTCAGGCGCCCCAGGAGCCATAGGACGGCGAGGAAGAACGCGGCACCGTTGACGATGCCCAGCGTGAAGGCGGCCGAGTTGCCGAGGCCGAAGACGCGCGGTGCGAGCCAGATGCGCGGATAGTTCGCTGGGCGGCCGTGAGGGTCGCAGGGATTTGCCGGCAGCGGATCGACCCCGCGCCGGGCGCAGGCCCAGGCCGACGTGAGCGAGCGCATGTCGAGGAACGTCAGCGTCTCGGCGGGCTCGTGGAGGCGCCGCCACTGGGCTACGCCGCCGACCGCGACGCTCGTCAGGTAGATGACGAGCACGGCGACGACGATCGCCCGACCGTCGAGCTGCGCAAGCCTGAGCCGGCTGCTCAACGACCTCCCTCCGATTCGCCCAGACCTCTGCGAGTCACGAGCGGAACATATGTCTCGTAGCGGCGAAGGGCGGGGGAATCCAGCCCCGGCCGACGCTCATCGCGCAGCTCTGCGTTCTCGGTGTCCGCGCACCTCGCGGGATCGACAGCGGCCCGGTTGATCCGACAAACGTGGTCGCGGCAGGCGACCGCAGGCGCGTGGTTCAGGGGATGGCGACGCCCGTACGGCTCGGACAGCGAACTCCGAGTCAGTACGCGCCGCGCCGCTTGAAGACGGCGAACGGGGTCTTGACGAGGATCGACACGTCGAGCCAGATCGACCAGTTCTCGAGGTAGTAGAAGTCGAGCCGCACGAGGTCGTCGAACGTGAGGTCCGACCGCCCCGCGATCTGCCAGAGGCCGGTGACGCCCGGCAGGACGTTGTACCGGCGGCGGTGCCAGTCGTCGAGCAACGCGTAGTCACGGAGCGGGAGCGGCCGGGGGCCGACGAGCGACATCTCCCCGCGGAGCACGTTGAGCAGGTTCGGCAGCTCGTCGATCGAGAGACGTCGGAGAACACGGCCGACGGTCGTGACGCGCGGATCGTCGCGGATCTTGAACAGCGCGCCCGTCGCCTCGTTCGCGCGCTCGAGCGCGGCCTGCTGGGCGGCGGCGCCGGTGACCATCGTCCGGAACTTGAGCATGCGGAACTCGCGCTCGCCGAGCCCGATCCGCGGGTCGGCGTAGAGGACCGGCCCACGCGACGTGAGCTTGATCGCGGCCGCCACCAGCAGCCAGACCGGCATCCCCACGATCGCCGTGAGACACACGACGAGAACGTCGAAGACGCGCTTGGTCGCCCATTGGGTGCCCGCGAAGATCGGCGGCCGCAGCTCGAAGAGCGGCACCCCCTGGCCCGGTACGTACTCGCCACGCTCGACGAGCAGCTCCGTCGTGCGCGGGGCCACGCGAACCTTCGCCCCACGCCGGTGAGCCAGATCGACGAGCTCGAGCAGCTCGTCGTCCGAGATCGTCGGTTCGGCGACGATCAGCTCGTCGACCTGCCCACGTGCCAGCACGAGATCGACCGCAGGCCCGTGCTCGACCTCGTCGACGAACTCGTAGTTGATGCCGCCGCGACTCGACCCGAGCGTCTGGCGCAGGTGAGCGCGACTTTCGACCTCGCCGACGAGCACGACCCGCCGGCGAACCCCGAGCGAACGCAGCAGCACCTCGGTCAGCGCCTCGTAGCTCGCGCGGAAGAGCGCGATCAGGATCGACACGAACACGGCCCCCGTCACGTAGAGGCCGAAGGTCTCGAAGTGCTGGCCGGTGCCGATCGCAAATGCGAGCGCGAGCGCCGCGACGAGGAAGACGCCCGGGACGACACGGGCCGCGCCCTCTCTCACTTCGCGCGGTCCATAGAGGCGCCCCCGCCAGAAGACGAGCACGAGCAGCAGGATGAGGAAGGCGAGCCAATTCGTCTCCTCGTTCCAGAGCAGCCCCCACAGGACGGGATGGGGATCGACGACGAACGCGCGGAGGGCCAGAGCGAGATACAGGCCGATCACGAGCCCCGCGACGTCGATCGTGGCGAGGACGAGCGTGCTGATCGCGCGTCGCGCGAGGGATCTCAGCGACGCCGGTGCGAGCAGGTACGGGCGCCCTGCGCGGACGTCCTCGGCCGGCACCTCTCCGTCAACGCTCGCCGGCTCATGGCGAACCGGCTGTTCCACGCGGCGATCGTACCTCGCTCACCACCCGGATCACCCCGTCGGCCCAATGCCCGAGCGAATGTCCCTCCACGACGCGGCGCCGAAGCTCGGCTCCGACCGCAGCGCGTTCGGCGGGGTCGGCGCGGACGAGGGTGAGAAGTGCGGCCGCGAGGGCGCCCGCGTCGCGGGGCGGCGCGATCAGCGGGAGCGCCAGCCCGCCGAGCAGCGAGCCGAAGGCCGCATTCGTGGAGAGCACAGGCCGGGAGCAGGCGGCGGCCTCGAAGACGGCCTTGTCGAACGTCGCACCTGCGCGGGGCTCGTTCGGGCTGACGAGCACGTCGGTCTCCGCGAGCAGCGCCGGGATCCCGGATCGCGGAGCGGGATCGAGGAGCTCAACCCGCGTCCGAAGATGCTCATCGCCGTCGATTCGATCGGCCAGCTCGCGACGGTGAGTCTCCTCGTCCTCGCTCAGCGACGGGCCGCGGATCTCGAGGACGATGTCCGCACCGTCGGCTACCGCGACGGCAGTTGCGTCGAGGAGCGTCGCCAACCCCTTCCAGCGCGCCGTGCGACCGAGCGCGAGCAGGCGGAGCGGGCCGTCGTGCGCCGCGGTTGGCGCGGCGTTGAACAGGTCGACGTCGATCGCGTGACCGAGAGCGTGCAGCTTGGAGGTCGCGATGGGATAGCTCGCCGTGTCGACACTGAGTGCGGCGTCGACAACACGAGTCGCCGTTCGCAGAGCCCGACTCGCGTTCCAGTGCGTGTACCACAGCAAGAGCGGGACACGCCGCGCCTTCGTCGCTGGGGCGGCGAGCAGCGCGAACTCGGGGACCATGTGAACGACGACGCCGTCGGCGCCGGAGAGCGCGAGGATCACGGCGCGCTCGAACGCAAGCGCGCGACCGACCTTCGAGCCGGCGTCGAACGTGCGCACAGAGATCCCGTCCGGCCGCCAATGCGCCTCGCGCGCGACGACGTCGAGCTTGTCGACGCGGGCCGCAAGCGCGTCAACGAGCTCGACCGTTTGCGCAAGCGCAGGATGCTCGCGGTCGAGTGTCTGCGTGACGAAGACGAGCTTCATCAGCGCGCGCCTGCGAGCACGCGATCGACCAGCGAGCGGTACGAGGCGGCGAAGTCGTCGGCCGTCTGGTGCCACCCGCCGTAGGTCTCCCGCGCTGCGGCGCCCAGGCGCACTGCGAGGTCGTGATCCTCGAGTAGCCGCACGATCGCCTCAACAAGAGCCGAGACGTCGGCTGGAGGCACGAGCAGCCCATCGTGTCCGTCGGTGACGATGTCGCGGATCCCGCCGGCGTTCGTTGCGACGACCGTTCGCCCTCGCGCGAATGCCTCCAGGACAACCCGCCCGAGGCCTTCCGGCCAGGAGGGAAGGACGAGCGCTCGCGCGGCGTCCATCGTCGCCGCAACCTCCGTGGGCGCCAGGATCGGCGCATGGCGAACGCTGTGCGGGAGATCCGCGACGAGCCCGTCGACAACCGCCTGGCGCGACCCGCTTCCGACGATCGCGAGCGTCGCGTCCGGGGCCCGAAGAACGATCTCTCGCCACGCCAACGCGAGCACGTCGATGTTCTTGTATGCCTCGAGAGCGCCGACGAACACCACGCTCTGTGCCTCTGGAACGGGAAACACCTCCGGCGTCGCAAACGCGTCGAGGTCGCTATAGGTCGGGAAGCACGAGGTGGCCGGCAGTCCGCGAGCCTCCTCGATCAGTGAGGACGTGAAGTCGGACAACGCCCTCGTCGCGTCCGCTTGCCGCATTCCCAGGCGCGCCGTCGCATCCGCCAGCGGTGAGAGCACCCGTCGCCATTGGGATCCATAGCCGCGTGTGAAGCTCTGCGGATCCCCGTGCACCTCGACCACGAGCTTCGCGTCCGAGCGAGCGAGCGAGCGCGCCGCCCGAACGGCAACCCCGATGAACGGATCGGAGGCGATCACTACTTGGGGCTTGAATCCGCGAAGCTCCCGAGAAACTGCAAACGGCAAGTGGGGGTAGAACCCGGACGCATCCGGAGGGAGCAACACGAAACGCTCGTCACCGGACCCCGTCCCGGCGTTCACGACACGCACGTCAAGTACCCGGGAAAGCGCATCCCACTTCTTCAGCAGCCAGGGCTGCAACGGCAGGGTCAATCGCGAGCGCCCGACGAACAGGACTCTCGGCGTCATCCGCAGCCCACCTCTCGTAGAGTCGCTTCCAGGCGCTCGTAGATCGCGTCACGGCCGATCGCCGCAACCGAGGGCTTCGCCTCCGCGGCAAGCCGGTCGCGCAGGGCGTCGTCCTCCAGCACGCGGCGCAGGGCGTCGGCGAGGGCCGCCGGGTCGAGTGGCGCCACGAGCAGCCCGTTGCGATCGTCGGTCACGACCTCGGGCACGCCACCGACTGCGGTCGCGACGACCGGCGTCCCGACTGCGAGCGACTCGACCACCGCGTGCGGCAGGTTCTCCCAGGCGCTCGGGAGCACAGCGGCGCGCGCTCCTGCGAGATACCGGAGCACCTCGTCGCGAGGCAGCGGTCCGGTGAATCGCACGCGACCCGCAAGCTTCCCCGACGACGCGCTGCGTTCCAGAGCCGACTGCTCCGGGCCGTCGCCGACGATCACGAGCGACGCGCCCTCGACGTCTTCGAGGGCGTCGAGGAGGACCGGCAGCGCCTTCTGCTCGGTCAGGCGGCCGACGAAGACGAACGTTCCCGGAGGAAGCGCCTCGGCGGCGACGTCCGCCGGCGGCGGGGCGGGGTTGACGAGCACCTCGATCCGGCCAGGCGAGAGCCCCCAGGCCGTCGCGATCCCGGCGAGGTACCGGCTCGGCACCACCACCCGCTCGGCGCGCCGCAGGGCAAGCGTGCGCAGGCGCTTGAGCACCTCGACCTTCGGGCCGCGGGCGGGCTGGAAGGCCTCCAGCGAGCCCGTGAAGAAGCCGTAGCGGCGCGCCCGCTCGTAGGCAGGGTCGGAGACGAGCTTCACCACGAGCGGTGTCCGTGCAAGCGTGCTCGCGACCGCCGCAGCCGCGTACGTCGCCGTCGCGTAGATGACGTCGGCGTCGCGGGCGAGCCGGGCGCCTGCCATGGCAACGCGTGTGTACCGCACCACGAACGGTCTGTCACGGGCGACCGCGTGCACAGGAACAGACCTGTCAGTCGGCTCGTCATCGGCCATCGTCACAACCTCGACGTCGTGCCCGCGGTCGCGCAGGAACCGGGCGAAATCAGGGCCGTGGGTCGCCGGCCCACCGACATCCGGCGGCCAGATGCCGGTGAGAAACACCACGCGCATCGGGCTATCGTACGGGGGCGTGTCGGCCATCAGCGAGATGATGCTCTGGCGCCGACTGCGCTCTCCTGCGTTTGCATTGTTCGCTGCAGCGGTCGGCCTAAGCCTCGTGCGCGCACGTGACCAGCCGGGCGTCTCGTTCACCTTCGGGTCGTCGTCCGCCACGCTCGTCCCCGGCGATGTCGCGCTGGCAGCGCTGGCGGTGACGTCCGCAGTGATCCTCGTCCGGCGGCCACCCCGCGGAATTACCGCACTCCTGGCCGCGGCAGTGATCTTTTGCCTCCTCGTGCTTGCGACCGCCGCGGCGAACGGCGGCGGTCCTTTTGTGAGCGCGGTGAAGCTGGTCGAGCTGGCCGCGCTCGGCCTCGGAGCGATCGCGCTTGTGCGCGCGGAGGCAGACCTCGAGGCGCTGGTCGACATCCTGCTTCTCTTTACCGTGGCTGCGGGGATTTTCGGCATCTGGCAGTTCGTGACGGGTGGCGGAGGGCGCCAGGCGTCCTTTCTCGGGGAGCACGACTTCGCCGCCCTGGCAACCCTGCCGCTGCTCTACGGCCTGGATCTCGTCATCCGACGCGAGCGTCCCCGCCGAGCTGCTGTCGCGATCACCGCGGGGGCTGTGGGGTGCATCCTCGGAGCTGCTCTCGCGAGCCTGCTGGGCTTCTACCTCGGGACGATTGCGCTGCTCACGGTCGCGGTCATGCTGCACCGTCTGCGGCTTCGCCCGTTCACCGTGACGGCAATCGTGGTGCTGTGTGTCACGGCCGGGACGCTCTCGCTGCGATCAGGGGCACTGGGGTTCCTCCAGGTCCTCGCCGGCAAGCAGGAGACCCGCCCGGCCGAGTTCGCGGGCAGTTGGAGCCAGCGTCTGATCTACACCTATGTCGACTGGCGTGTCTTCGTCGACCACCCGGTACTCGGAACCGGCTGGTACCCGCTGCTGCCACCGTCGCAATTCGACCGCTACCTCCCCGCGGCGCGCCGTCGCTTCAGTGACCAGCCGCCCGGGTATTTCCCGCCTGCCGGACGCCCGTTCATTCCCCAGCAGTCGTTCGACCAGGTGGCGGCCGAGCTGGGACTCGTCGGCTTGACAACCTTCCTCGGGCTTCTCGGGCTCGCGGCCCATTCGGCCCTGAGGGTCGCGCGCAAGACCGCGCTGCCCGCCGCGTGGCTTGCGGCCACGATCGGAGCCCTCGCGGGCGAGGCCCTCTACGGGGGCACGCCTTTGACGGCGACGGTTTGGCTGATCCTCGGGATCTGCGCTGCGTCCGTGCCGTTACACGAGATGCACCGGTGAAGATCGTCCACGCGATCGCCCGACTGAATGTGGGCGGCGCCGCGCTGTCGGTGCTCGAGCTGGCCGCCGAGCAGCAGCGCCGCGGTGACGAGGTACTGGTCGTCGCGGGCACGGTGCCGTCCGGCGAGGAGTCACTCGAGCACCTCACCGAGGAGCTCGCCGTCCCCTACCGGCGCCTGCCATCGCTGCAGCGCGAGCTGTCCCCGTTCGCCGATGCGCGCACGGTCGCCGCGTTCCGCTCGCTCCTCCGCTCCGAGCGCGTCGACGTCCTGCACACGCACACCTCGAAGGCGGGCGCGACCGGGCGCCTGGCGGCGCTGCTGGCGGGACGCGGGAGGCCGCGCGCAGTCGTGCACCAGTTCCACGGCCACGTGCTGGCCGAGTACTTCGACCCGGCGCGCGAGCGGCTGTACCGGCTGGTCGAGCGGGCGCTCGCCCGGTCGACCGGTGCGCTCGTCGCGGTCAGCGCAGAGGTGCGCGACGACCTCGTGCGGCTCGGAGTCGCGCCGCCCGAGAAGATCCACGTGATCGCCTACGGGTTCGACCTCGACCGCCGACTCTCGGCGCCGCCCGGGGCACGCGCCGCGACGCGAGAGCGGCTCGGGGCCGGAGAGGACGCATTCGTGATCGGGTGGGCCGGGCGGCTGACGCAGATCAAGCGGCCGCTCGACCTCGTGCGCGTCGGCGCCACGGTCGAGGGGGCAACGCTCGTTCTCGCCGGCGACGGGGAGCTGCGCGCCGACGTCGAGCAGCTCGCGGCCGAGCTCGGCACGGCCGACCGGGTGATGCTGCTGGGCTACGTCGACGGCGTGGCGGAGCTCTACGCGTCGTTCGACGTGTTCCTGCTCACGTCGGCGAACGAGGGCACCCCCGTCGTGGCGATCGAGGCGCTCGCCGCAGGCGTGCCGGTCGTCGCCACCGATGCGGGCGGGACGCGAACCGTCGTCGACGACGGCGAGACCGGCTTCCTCGCCCCGGTCGGAGACGTGGCAGCACTCACGACCTTCGTCGAGCGGCTCCGCGACGATGCGGCACTGAGAGACGCATTCGGAGTCGAGGGCAGCCACCGCATGCGCGAGCGCTTCTCGACCGCGCGGATGGCCGACCAGATGGACGCGCTCTACCGGGAGCTGCTCGCGCGGTGAGAGTGCTCCATCTGACGAAGGTGCAGGGAGTCGGCGGCGCGGAGCAGCACCTGCTCCAGCTCCTGCCGGCGCTGCGCGAGCGGGGCGTCGATGCGCGCTTCCTGTCGCTCGACGCCGGCGGGGACGCGGAGCGGTTCCATCGCGCCCTCGACGAGCGCGAGATCCCCTGGCAGCGCGTCTCCTGCGGCCCCGACGTGTCGCCGCGCCTCGCGGCCGCCGTGACGCGCGTCGCGCGCGCGGAGCATGTCGATCTCCTCCATACGCACATGGTCCACGCCGACGTCTACGGCGCGGTCGCGGCCGGGTTGCTTCGCCGGCCGTTCCTCTCGACGCGGCACAACGACGATCGCTACCTGCTCGGACCGTTCCGTCACGTCGACCGCCTCTTCATGCGCCGCGCCTCCGCCATCGTGGCGATCTCGGACGCCGTCCGCGACTTCCACATCCGCGCGGGGCTGCCGCCCGAGAAGCTGACCACCATCCACTACGGCCTCGACGCCGGCCCGTCGGCGCCGTCGGAGCTGACGCCGGAGCAGGCAGGCATCGCCGCGGGCGTCCCGCTCGTGCTCGAGATCGGCCGCCTGATCGAGCAGAAGGATCACGCGACGCTGCTCGCCGCGTTCGCGCGCGTGCGCGAGCAGCATCCGAATGCACGGCTTGCGATTCTCGGCTGGGGACGGCTCGAGGAGGCGATACGCGCGCTCGCCGTGGAGCTCGGGCTGGGCGACGCGGTCGTGCTTCCCGGGCGCGTGGAGCCCTCCGCGTGGCTCGCGCGGGCGGACGTCTTCGCGCACACCGCGCGCTGGGAGGGATTCGGGATCGTCCTGCTCGAGGCGATGCTCGCCGGCCTGCCGGTGGTGGCGACCCGGGCGAGCGCGATCCCGGAGATCGTCGTCGACGGCGAGACCGGGCTGCTTGCAGACCCCGGCGACGCGGCGGGTGTCGCCGCCGCTCTCGACGCGCTCCTCGCCGACCCGACCCGGCGCCGCGCGCTCGGCGAGGCGGGCCGGCGGCGTGCGCGCGAGGAGTTCTCGGTCTCGCGCATGACCGATCGCACCCTCGCCGTCTACGAGCGGATTCTGCGCCGATGAGGGAGGTGCGCCTCCGTGAGCTCGTCTCGGGGCACCCCGGTCCCGACCGGATCGCGCTGCTCTCGATCTGGTTCCACGGCCACAACAACCCGCGCTATGCGGAGCTCCTGCCGCGCCTCGAGCGGCTCGACGCCTGCCTACTGCGGCTGCCGGAGTCGCGGATTCCGCGCGGTGTCGGATTCCGTGCGTTCGTCGCCTCGAAGCCGCTCCTCCTCCGGACGGTGCTGCCGCGGGCCGTGCGGCGCTATGCGAACCTGCTCTCGCTCGACTTCGAGCAGCTCGGGCGCTGGCCCGGGGCGGCGGTCATGGATGCCGACGACCCGTTCTTCACGCCGCGCGAGGTCGAACTGCTCTCCGGCGCGAGCGTGCGCGCGTACGTCGTCACCGCCGAGTCGGCGGCGCGCCGCTACGAGGCGCTCGGTGTCGAGAAGCCGTGGGTGGTGATCCCGCAGGGGGTGAACCTCGAGGCGGCGACACCCGAGCGCCGCGCGGCCGCGGCGGCGCGGCGTGAGCCGGGCGACGTCGTGCTCGGCTGGATGGCCGCCCACCTGCTGACCGAGGAAGACCGCGGCGGCGACAACCCGCTCTACAACGTCGACCATCTCCTCGATCTCTGGGACGAGATCCACGACCGCGTGCCCAACGCACGTCTGTGGCTCGTCGGCGAGCCGAGCGAGCGACTGCGGGCGCGGCTCTCGGGCCGCGACGACGTCGCGCTCTTCGGCCGGCTCCCGCGCGAGGAGGCGCTCGCCGTCGCCTCCTGCTTCGACCTGGCACCGTACGCGCGCACCGCCGACCAGGGAGTGCGGGCGGCGAAGGTCTCGGAGCTGCTCGGCCTCGGGGTACCCGTCGTCTCGTACGACTACGAGGTGACCGCGAATCTGCGCGAGACGGGCGCGGGTGTGCTGGTCTCCGACCGACGCGCATTCGTCGACGCCACAGCCGGCCTGCTCTCCGACCAGTCGGCGCGAGCGCCGCTCGCCGAGGCTGCCCGTCGCGCCGGAGCCGAGCTCGACTGGCGCGTGCTCGCGCGGCGGTTCGAGCTCGAGGTGCTCGACGCGTTCCTGCCGCCGACGCCCGCCGGCCGCGAGGCCATCGCGTGATGTTTTCCCTGGCGATGCCGACACTCAACATGGGCGCGCACATCGGTGACGCAGTTCGCTCCGTGCTTTCGCAGACGGGAGTGGACGTCGAGCTTCTCGTCCAGGACGCCTGCTCGAACGACGAGACCGACGAGGTGCTGTCTGCGCTTGCCGACCCACGAATGTCAGTCGTCCACGAGCCCGACGGCGGGCAGGCCGACGCGATCAACCGAGCGCTCTGCCGCTCTTCCGGTGAGTTCATCGGTTGGCTGAATGCCGATGACGAGCTGGAGCCGGAAGCGCTCCTGCAGGTCAGCGAGATCTTCGCCCAGGAGCCGGAGACGCTGCTCGTCTACGGGCGCGGCAACTACATCGACCAGGCGGGCACCGTTCTCCGTCGCTGCGACGTGCGGACGTTCGATGCGCGATTGCTTCTCACGCGCGACTTCATCCTGCAGCCGTCCGCGTTCTGGCGCCGCAGCCTCTGGGAGCAGGTCGGCTTGCTGGACACCAGCCTGCACTGGGGATTCGACTGGGAGTGGTTCATCCGCGCCAGCCGCGTGACCCCGTTCCGGCTGCTCGACGCCGACCTCGCCCGCTACCGGCTCACGGGCGACAACAAGTCGCTGTCCGGCGGTGAGCAGCGGCAGGCCGAGCTCGCCTCGATCGCACGCCGCCACGGCGGTGTCCTTCAGCCGACATACCTGTACTGGCTGTTCACGCGCCTGAAGCGACGAGTGCCGCTGGTCGGGCCGCTCGAGCCGGTGCTCTGGCGGCTCTTTCCGGGAAGGATCATGGGTTAGCCCGACTCCATCGCCGGAGCCCGTGGAACTACCGGTCTGGAGAGCGGTCGCGGCGAGCCTTGACGGCGTTCCGCGCGCCCTGCGCGCTGCGAGCGACCCGCACGACAGTGGCGGCGGCGAGGCCTCGATGCTTGCGGAAGAACAGCCTCTCTCCGTCGAGGAAGATCCGCTCGCGAACTCCCGACTGGATCTCGGTTCCCTTGCCACGGTGCATCATGTTGGTCTTCGGGACGAGTTGAACCTCGTAGCCGGCTTTCTGGACGCGGCGGGCTAGGTCGAGCTCCTCCCAGTCGAAATAGAAGCGCGGGTCGAGCCCTCCGATCGCGTCCAGGGTCTCCCGCCGTAGCAAGAGGCACGACCCGTTCAGGAACGGGACGCTGTCGTAGCCGGTGCTCTCGAACTCGGTGGCGGCGACGGACGAGCGCTCGGGGGGCAGGACGTTTCGGCGGAAGCGGTCAGCCAGACCGAGCGCGTCGAACACGACCCAGCGAACGGTCGGGTAGGGGAACTGGCCATTCCGCATGTCGTGACCGGTTCGGCCGAAAAGGCGCGGCCCGACGAGGCCTACCGAGGGATCGCGGTCGAGCGCCTCCTTCAGCCGCAACAGGGTGTCGGGTGGCATGTTCGTGTCCGGGGCGAAGAACAGGATCGACGGCGCTGTCACGTGTGCGAGGCCCTGAATCCGCGCCGGGTTGAGCCACTGGTTCTCGCGGTTCGCGATCAGGAGCAGATCGGACTGCTCCTCGAGGAACTCACGCGTGCCGTCCGTCGAGCCGTTGTCGACGACGACCACCTCGAGCTCGACACCCTCCTGGGAGCGCAACTGCTCGATGTTCCGCTCGATGTCGCCGCGGCAGTTCGTCGCCACGAGCACGACCGAGATGTCCGCCTGCTCGTTCGGTGGAGGCCTCATCGGCACGGGGGCCGATCGTAACGAGGGCGGCGGTCAAACGAAGGCAGCAAGCCTCGTCAGCCGCGCTGAGGGGTCGCCGTCCCGCCGGGCGACCACGCCTCGAGGTTCTGCTCGTAGATCTCCGCCAGCATCTCCTCGATACCGAAACGAATGCCCCAATCCGGGTAGTCGGCCTTGAACGGCTCGAGGTCGCTGATCCACCAGCGGTGGTCTCCGACCCGGTGCTCCGGAGCGAGATCCCAGTCGAGCTCTCGATCCGCGATGCTCTCGCACAAGGCGATCGCCTCGAGGACCGAGCAATTGCTCTCCCGTCCGCCGCCGATGTTGTAGACGGCCCCGGCCTTCGGCTTCGCATGGAAGGCGGCGAAGGCCCGGACGAGATCGGCACTGTGGAGGTTGTCCCGAACCTGCTTGCCCCCGTATCCGTACACGGTGTAGTGCTCGCCGGTCACGGTGCAGCGCATGAGGTACGACAGGAAGCCGTGGAGCCTCGCCCCTGCGTGATTCGGGCCGGTCAAGCACCCGCCTCGGAAGGCAACCGTCGGCAACCCGAAGTAGCGGCCGAATTCCTGCACCAACAGGTCGGCCGCCGCCTTCGAAACCCCGAACAGCGAGTGCAGGCACTGGTCGATCGGCATCGTCGTCGGAACGCCGCCGAAGTACTCGTGGTCCTCCGGAAGCTCCAACCGCGTCGCGAGCTCCTGCAGGGGCAGCGAGTTCGGCCTATCCCCATAGACCTTGTTCGTCGACGTGAAGATGAACGTCGCGTCGGGGGCGTGTCGACGAGTTGCTTCGAGCAGGTTGGCGGTGCCGTTCGCGTTGACCGCGAAGTCCGTCAGCGGCTCCGTCGCCGCCCAGTCGTGCGAAGGCTGGGCGGCCGTGTGGATCACGAGCTCCAGGCTCCGCTTCGTCTCCGCGAAGAGCAGGTCGAGCCCGTCGAAGTCGCGAATGTCGATCGGCCGAGAGACGAACGATCCGGGATACCGCTCGACCAGGGTCTGCGTACGTCGAGCGGTTGAGGCAGTTGCACCGAAGAAGTACGACCGCAGATCGTTCTCGACGCCGATGACGTCGTACCCCTCCTCGACGAAGTACGAGACGGCCTCGGACCCGATCAGCCCCCCGGAGCCCGTCACGATCGCGGTTGGGATCTCGCCACCTCCTCCAGGCGCATGCTGCGACGCATGCGCGTTGTGCGACCGGTTCCAGCTGTGGCCGAGTATCGCAGCCCGGTCTAGAGCCCGCCGCCGCTACCGGGACGCTGTGCCCGACGGCCACGCGCTCGATCGCATTGCACTCGCCCACGCACGGGCGTAGACCTCCCGCGAGCGATCGCCGCGCAGACGAGCCATCCAGGCATGAGCCGTCCACGTGCCGACATGCACCCATGCCTTCACCGCCCAAAAGAGGGCATAGACGAGCCACAGACCCGGGTAGTGCTTCTTCATGTAGATCAGGCGGCTTCGATGGAACTGGACGAACCAGCGTTGCGGGGCATTCTGGCTGGTCGACCCACCGCCGACATGCACCGCTTCGGCGTCCCAATCGATCGCTTGCCTCCAACCGGCACGCGCGATCCGCAGCGAGAAATCGAGATCCTCGTAGTAGAAGACGAACCTCTCGTCGAACCCGCCGACCTCGTCGAAGGCCTCCCGCCGGACGAGCGCACACGTCGGCAGCACCGCCTGCGTGTACATGAGGCCGGTCCCTTCCTGGGCCAACCGAGGGCGAATGTTCAGCGTGTCGACCATCGCCCGCCAGAAGGTGAAGAGAAACGTGTGGGTCTTCGCGCGGACACCGTCCTCGTCGACCAACGAGGCACCGCAGATCGCGAGCTTCGGATCCTCATCGAGCCTGCGTCCCAGGCGCTCGAGGGTGTCAGGTCGCACAAACGCGTCGCTGTTCAGCAAGAGAACTCGCTCGGCGGAAGTCGCCTCGACGCCGGCGTTGATCGCGGCAGCAAACCCGCGGCGAGACGACTCGACGACTCGAACATGAGGGAGAGCCACAACCTGCTCGACACTTCCGTCCGAGGAGGCCTCATCTGCGACCACGATCTCGTCAAGGCCGCCGGACGAAGACAACAAGGCTTCGACGCATCGCCCGAGAAGCGTGCCGCTGTTTCGATGAGGAATGACCGCACTCGCCAACGGCATCAGTCTATGACCTCCCTAGACATCCACGGCGGCAGCCGATCGGACACCGCCGCGACGCAACTCGAGCTCAAGCCACCGACGTTCGTCGTCCGCGAAGCCGAACCACCAGATCGCGACGGCTGCCGTAACGACCCACAGCACGCCGAGCGGAGTGAGCGCCAGAAGCGTGTCGGGCCGCCAGACACGGGCGATCGCCACGAGCACGATCGCCCCGGCCGCTGCCGCCGGCAGAACAGGGCGTGCCATCGCCCACAGCAGCGCATTCACGGTTGTCCCGGCCGCGGGGGCCGCATAGCGCGGCACGATCCAGGCAAGGAGAAAAAGATCGGTGACGAGGGTCGCCACAGCGACCCCCTGTATGCCCCACGTCCACGCCAGGAGAACCGACAGCATGAGATTCGCGGTGGTGGAAACGATCGTCGCCCAAGCCAGCTGACGCTGTCGGGCCCGCGCAACGAGGAACTGGGAGAGCACGAAGAGCGGCTGGTGGACGACGAGCACGGCAGCCAGAATCGACATCACCGCATAGCTGCCGCCGTACCCGGGCTCGCGGAGCCACGCACTGATCAGGAGGTCGGGGATGAGCAGGAGGGGCAGGGCCAGGATCAGCATCAGAGCGCTCCCGGCGCGGAGACCGGAGAGAAGGAGACGTCGCTGTCGATCTGGCTGATCGGCGCCCTCGAGCTCAGCGAATGCCGGATACATGAGTGCCGTGGCGGCGGTGCCGATCCCGAACACCAGGCCGAACAACTTCGCCGGGACACCGTACACACCGGCCGACGCGGCGCCCAGCACGATCCCGACAACGATCACGTCGGTCGAGAAGACGATCTTCTGTGACACATGAAGCAGGAAGTTCGACCAACTCACGGCCGTCAGCTGACGGATGCGCGCGCGCGTCACGAGTCGGCGACGCACACGCAACTCGGGCAACTCGCGCTTCAGCCAGAACAGAGGCAGCGTCTGGCGCACGAGCGCGGTGCCCAGCGTCAGAGCGGCGAGCAGAACGATCCCACCGCCGACGGTCGGCAGGAGTGCAGCTACCAGCACCGCGTACAGGACGGTGCCGAGGAAGTTGGCGTAGTTTGCGTAGTCCCACCGCTGCTGCGCGACGAGCAGGTTGTTGAACAATCCAAGAGGGAAGCGGAGCGCGAGCGAAAGAACGATGAGGAGTGTCGCGACGCGTGCATCCCACACGAGGTCGGCGGGCACGTGCCCTAGCCACGGGACGAGCCAGGCGAGCGCGACTCCGATCGGCAGTGTCACGAGCCCGATCGCCGCGTACATCGCGAGGCCGCTCGACGCGATCGCGTTCAGGTCGTCGGTCGCGCCTCGGCCGCGTGCCTCGGCGCCGAAGCGGACGATCGCCGGGCCGACGCCGAGGTCGAGCACGGAGAGGTAGATGGTGATGCCGCCGATGAACGTCCAGACGCCGAACGCCTGCTGGCCGAGCGTGCGCACGACGATCGGCGTGACAACGAGGCCGGAGGCGATCGCGGCCGCGTAGACCGCGTAGAGACCGAGGGCGTTCCGGCGCAGGAGGCGCATCGCTCAGGGCCGGGCGACGACGTGGAGGTTCGGGATCAACGATCCCGGCACCGGCTCCCGCAGGCGCCTTACGCGGCGATCGAGCGCCGAGCCGAGCCGGTTCAATACGAGCACCGGCGGCCGCGCCAGCGCGCTGCGGCGCAGGGCGATCTCGACGTACGTGCCGAGCAGCATCGCGAGCGCCGCCCCGGTGCCGGCCGCCGGCTCGACGGTGACGCTCGACCAGCCCGCGCTCGTCTCGAAGAGCCTCGCGAGGCCGGTGTGCGTCCAGCGCCAGTAGTCGGTCGGCGACGGGTGGTACACCTGGACGCCGTGCGTCGAGGCGAGCACCCGCCCGTCAGGCCTCGTCACGCGGCGCAGCTCCGAGACCGCCCGGCCCGGGTCGTCGCAGTGCTCGAGCACCTGGGTGCAGAGCACGACGTCGAAGCTCGCGTCCTCGACCGGGAGCGCCTCGACCGGCCCGAGCAGCTCGGCCATCGGGTTCTCGACGACGTCGACGCCGACATACTCGGACGCGACGTCGGCGAAGAACGGGTAGTAGGGCTTCACGCCGCAGCCGACGTCGAGGACCCGCACCGGCGGACCGCCGCGTAGCTCCTCGGCCTGACCGCGCAGGAAGCGCGCGAGCGCGGAGCGCACGACCCAGGTCGGCGAGGTCGCCGGAGGGTCACGGCGTTCGGAGCCGGGCCAGCTCGAGGGCGCTACGGCCATGAGCGGACGCTAGCGCTCTCTATGACCCGAGGTTCTGGAACGCCTTGAACGACGGCTTCTTCGCGCCCTTGGCGGTGATCAGCCCGGACTGCCAGCCGTTCGGGTTCGGGTCGTCGCGGAGCAGGAACCAGAGCATCATGTCGACCCGCGGGTTGCGCCTCGCGATCCCGAACGCCTCGGTGAGATATGCGGCCTGCTTGGCGTACGACACGCCGAAGATCTTGTCGGGCGGATTCGTCTCGTAGCCGTACTCGGTGATCCAGATCCGCTTGTTCCCGTACAGCTGGGTGACCAGCTTGATCAGGTCGCCGAAGTTGCCGAGCGTGACCGCGGTCTCCGGCGCCCCCGTCGCCGTGACGGGCTTTGTCGTCGGCGTATCGGTGGGGCGGGAGTAGTACGGATGATGCGCCCAGGCGTCGAACGTCCGCAGACCTGCCTTCTTGACGGCGCGAAGGAACGCCAGCGGCGAGACGGACGGCCGCGACGAGCTCGGGTTGTTGTTGCCGCGGGGCGCCGTTCCGCCGCATGCCACACGCTCGTTCGTCGCCATCGCCGCGTGCACACCCGCGTAGACGGCGTTGCAGATCTTCGCGTAGTCGATTGCGCTCTGCATCACCCAGCCGGTCGACGTCTTGCGGTACTGCGGCGTGAGGAAGATCGGGTTGTTCGGCTCGTTCCACGCGAGCCACTCCTTGACTGCGGGCAGCACCGTCCCGTCCGGCAGCTTGTAGTTGCCGCTGTATCGCGTCGCCGCCGCAAGCGCGAAGTTCTTCAGGTCGATCCCCGGATAGGTCGCGACGCGGTTCTGGCCGAGGCCGCCGTTCGCCCACGACGGCGTCGCGTAGACCGAGAACAGCACGTGGATGCCGTACTCCTTCGCGTACTCGACCGTGCGGTCGTAGAGCGACCAGTCGTACGCGGGGTCGGCCGGGTTCGTCGCGTGGCGCGGCCGGGTCTTGGCGACGCCGTACTTGCCGCCCCAGTACAGGTTGAGCCGGATCTCCTGGACGTGCAGGCTCTTGAGCAGCGGGAACGTCTGGTCGACCGGGCCGTAGAGCGTCTGGGCCTCGTCGTAGATCCCGACGCGCATGTACCGCGATGCGCCCACCGGGTGTACGCCCGCAGCGAGCGCCGCCGTGGCACACACGGCGCCGATGGCGAGCAGGCGGCGCACGTCAGACGGAGAGCGTCTCCCGGCCGAGTGCCTTCAGCCAACGCCGGAGCCCCTCCGGCAGATCGACCTCGGGCTCCCAGCCGAGCACCTGACGGGCGCGGGTGATGTCCGGGCGGCGGACCTGCGGATCGTCGGTCGGGAGGGCCTCGAAGACGATCTCGCTCGACGAGCCGGTGACCGAGATCACGGTGCGCGCGAGCTCGAGCATCGTCACCTCGTGGTCCGGGTTCCCGAGGTTGACAGGCAGGTGCTCGCCGCTCTCGGCGAGCAGGCAGAGGCCGCGGATCAGATCGTCGACGTAACAGAGCGAGCGGGTCTGCGAGCCGTCGCCGTACACCGTCAGCGGCTTTCCCTCGATCGCCTGGTTCAGGAAGTTCACCGACGCCCGCCCGTCGTTCCGGCGCATCCGCGGCCCGTAGGTGTTGAAGATCCGCGCGATGCACGTATCGACGCCCTGCTGCTGGTGATAGGTCATCGTCAGCGCCTCGGCATACCGCTTGGCCTCGTCGTAGACGCCCCGCGGGCCGATCGGGTTGACGTTCCCCCAGTAGGTCTCCGGCTGGGGATGCACCTGCGGGTCGCCGTACACCTCGCTGGTCGACGAGATCAGGAATCGTGCGCGCTTCCACTTCGCGAGCCCGAGGGCGTGGTGGGTGCCGTACGAGCCGACCTTCAGCGATGCGAGCGGCATGCGCATGTAGTCGACGGGGCTCGCGAGCGCAGCGAGATGAAAAACGAAGTCGACGTCCTCGTCGATTCGGATCGGCTCGGTGACGTCGTGGTTCACGAACGCGAACGAGGCGCCGCGGATATGGGCGACGTTCTCCAGCGATCCGGTCTCGAGATTGTCGACACAGATCACCCGATGGCCGCGGGAGATCAGCTCGTCGCACAGGTGAGAGCCGAGAAAGCCCGCGCCCCCGGTGACGACGGATGTCGGCATCCGCGGGATGGTACTGCGCGAGCCGGACTCCCCAGGACGATCCTTACGAAGGCTTTTCATCCGCTTTCCTACCGTTTTCCTCCGAAGGGGTTCCAGAGCCTGGGGACAATCACGACCCGATGGGCCTGCCCAGCATGTGGATCGGCCTCGCGGCCGTCGCAGCGACACTCGTCATGGCCGCCGGCGCGACTGCCGCCACCGTGACCGTCAACGCAACCGTGACCGGCGGCTCGACGCTGTCGGTGTCGTCGCTCAACACCCCGTCCTTCGCGCTGACGCTGAACGGCGACGACCAGACAGGCACCTACCAGGCGCAGCTCCAGGTCGTCGACGCGCGCGGCCTCGCGACCGGCGGCGGCTGGAACCTGACGATCGGCGCGACGCAGTTCAGCGACGGGGCAGGGCACTCACTCCCGACGAGCGCCGACACGATCGCGAGCGTGACCGCCGCCTGCCACAGCGGCTCGACCTGCGCCCTCCCCACGAACAGCGTCTCGAACACGAACCTCGCGATGCCGCTCTCCCCCTCCACCTCGAAGTTCCTGAACGCCGCGACCGGCACCGGCCTCGGCCGGGTCGACGTGAACGCGAACGTGAACGTGAACGTCCCCGCCAGTGCGGTCGCCGCGTCCTACTCGAGCACGCTGACCGTCGCGGTCGCGGCCGGGCCGTGAGGGTCTGGGTCGTCGTGGCGCTTGTCTCGCTCGTCGCCCTGCCCTCCGCAGCGGCGGCGACGTTCACGTTCTCGGTGACCACGTCGAGCCCGGTGACAGCGTCCGGAATCACGCTCTCCGGCGACGACCAGACGAAGACGTTCGCGATCGCGACCAGCGTCGCCTACACCGGTAGCAAGAACACCGCCGGGTGGAGCGTGGACGCGAAAGCGACAGCGCTCAAGTCGGGAACGCACACACTGCCGGCGCTCGAGGTGACGTCCGGCGTCTTCGTCTGCGGGAGCGGCTGTACGACACCGCCGTCCAACCTGATCGGCTATCCGATCACGCTCACAACAGCCGCGCAGACGATCTTCGATGCGGACACGAACACCGGCCAGGGGACCTATGCCGTCACCAACACGTACCAGGTCACCTACCCCGCAAGCGCGATCGCCGGCACGTACTCGTCCACCGTGACGCTCACCGGGAGCACCGGCCCGTGAGGAGGCTGACCATCGCGGCACTGCTCGCCGCAGTCCTCGTCCCGGCCGCGCACGGAGCCACCGGGCACGCGGTCTTCGGGCTGCGCGCGGGCGGCGACCCGAAGCTCGGCTACTTCGTCTACCGGCTCGGGCCCGACGGGACACGCACGGGCTCGGTGATCGTCTCCAACGTCGGCACGGCGACGGGCACGGTGCACCTGTTCACGGCCGACGGGGCGACCGGCCCGACGAGCGGCACCGTCTACCGCACGGACCGTGCACCGGCCGGGGCCGGCTCATGGGTGGCGCTCGCCGGCACACAGGTGAGGCTCGCGCCCGGACAGTCCGCGACGGTGCCGTTCACCGTCCGCGTGCCGGCGTCGGCGCCGGCGGGGCAGTGGGTGGCGGGGATCGCCGCGGAGAGCCCGCAGACGACCGCCCAGGCCGCCGAAGGGAAGGGCCGCGTGCAGATCAGGGTCCGCAGCCTGACGATCGTCGCGGTGCAGGTCGATGTCCCCGGCCCGGCCGCCGCGGGCTTCAGCATCGGCGGCATCCGCGCCGGCGGGTCGCACGGCTACCAGCAGGTGCTCGTCCACGTCAACGGGACCGGGAACGCGCTCGCGAAGCCGAGGGGCACGGTCACCGTCACCCGGGCCGGTGGCGGCGGCGCACAGACGCTCCGCTACACGATGGACACGTTCCTGCCACGTACTGCGATCGACTACCCCGTCACGCTGAAGAGAGCGCTCGGCCCCGGCCGCTACACGGCAGACGTCGTGCTCCGCGCCCGGCCGCTCTCCGGCGGCCCCCCGGTGGTCGTGCGGGCGCAGCGGGCGTTCTCGATCGACTCGACGCAGGTGAAACGCGTCTTCTCGACTGCTCCGCCGACCGCGGAGCCGGCGACCGGTTCGTCGTGGACGACCGTCGGTGCCGCCGCCGGGGGGGCCGCGGCTGCCCTTGCGATCGCCGGGCTCGCCGTGCTGCTGCTGCGGCGCAGGGCGCCGCAACCCACGACCTAGCGCAGGTCCTTGTTCGACTCCATGTCGAACCACATCGCGAACAGCGTGAACTGCGAGCCGGAGATGAGGAGCAGCGCCACGAGCACGATCGTCGCCGGCGTGATGTCGTTCCCGAGCAACCGCAGCACCGTCTCGACGATCCCGAGCACGAGACCTGTGATGCCCATCAGGAAGCCGAGGAAGTAGAAGAAGACGAGCGGGTGGAAGTCGCGCAGCACGTACTTCTCGCGTAGGCGCCAGAAGAACCCCTTGCAGAGAAGCCAGGAGATGCGCGGAACGACGCGGCGCACGCGGATGCCCGACCGCTCGCCGATCCCGTAGATCGGGCGCGACGGCAGGTCGCGCACGCGCGCGTTCCACACGTTCAGGTGCACCAGCATGTCGTTGGGGAAGCCGTAGGACCGGTAAATGCGATCGAGATCGAGCAGCTGCAGCATCGGCAGCCCGATCACCGTGTAGCCGGCCTGCGAGTCGGCAACGTGCCAGTAGCCGGAGGCGATCTTCGTCATGAAGCTGAGGACCGCATTGCCGAGGAACCGGTGGCGCGGGATCACCTCCCATGCCCTCCCCGTGAAGAGGCGATTCGCCTTCGCGTAGTCGACCTGGCCGCGTACCACCGGCAGGCACAGCGCCTCGAGCTCGTCCGGGTCCATCTGGTTGTCGCCGGCCATCACCGCAACGGCGTCCAGCTGCTCGACGATCGCGCGCTTGTAGCCGGTCACGATCGCCGCCCCCACTCCGAGGTTGTGCTCGTGCGAGATCACGACGACGCGCCCGTCCCCGACCGACCGCGCCGCTTCCGCGGTGCCGTCCGACGAGCCGTCGTCGACGACGAACACGCGATCGACGAATCCCGGCAGTCCTTGCAGGGTCGCAACGACGAGCTCCTGCTCGTCGTGGGCGGGCACGACCACGCCGACGCGCTTGCCCTCCAGCATCGCCCGATCCTACGCGCGCTTGAAGCGAGGCTCGGCGACGATCGCCACGATCGCCCCGAGGATCAGCCCGATCAGCGCGCCGATCAGGAGCGAGCTCGACTTCGAGTGCGCCGACGCCTCGACCGCCGCCGCCTTCACGACGACGCGCGCGGCCTCGACCTGCTTCGCGAAGACGAGCTGCTGCTGCAGCGTCTCCTGCTGGGCGATCAGGTTGCCCTGCCGGGTCTCGGCGTTGTTCTGCTGCCCGACGATCACGAGCGTCTGGAACGGATCGAGGTTCTTCGCCTTCGCCGCCGCAAGTGCGCGGTTGTAGACCGTCAGCTGCTCGGTGATGCTGTTCAGCTGCGAATCGACGTTCTGCAACGTCCTCTCGAACGTCTGGATCTTCGTCGTCACGTACGACGCAGTCGTCCGCTCCACGACTGTGGCGGCGAGGTTGTTCGCCGCGGCGGCGGTGTTCTTCGGATGGCTGCCGGTGACCGTGAGCGAGATGAGCGGCTGCGTACGCGTCGACCCTGCACCGGCGCTGCCGACCGTGCCGACGGACACGTGGCCACGGAGGGCGGAGGGCCGCATGTCCGCGGCGTTCGCGGCCTGCTCCTGCACGCTTGCGGCGCTGACGATCTGCGACACCGCGCGCGGGTTCGTGCCGTAGCTCGGCACGAGCGCACCGCCGGGCGAGGTCGGCTGGCCGAGCGAGATCAGCGCCGTCGCCTTGTAGTTCGTGCCGCCGCGGTAGGAGAGAAGCACGCCGACGATCGCGCCGAGCACCAGCCCGGCGACCGGAAGCCACCAGAGCCGCACGACCGCGCGGCGCCACCGCCCCAGGTCGACTTCGCGCTCGCCGTCCGTCGTGCTCATGCCGCGCCGACCCTAGCCGATGCCCAGGCCCACTGGCGCGCGAGACCGTCCTCGAGGGAGACGAGCGGCGCCCAGCCGAGCTCGTCCCGGATCCGTGACGTGTCCGCCTTCGTCCGCTGCTGGTCGCCCGCGACGGCGGGGTGGCGGCGCACCTCGAGCGTGCGGCCCGACAGCTCTTCGAGCAGGGCGATCGACTCGTTCATCGAGGCTTCGAGCGCGCCGCCGACGTTGTAGGTGCCGGTGCCGCGCTCCATGGCGCGGATCGTGCCGGCGACGACGTCGGAGACATAGGTCCAGCTCCGCGATTGCTCCCCGTTTCCGTACAGCTCGAACGGCGTGCCCTCGGCGAGCCCGAAGACGATGCGCGTGAATGCCATGTCCGGGCGCTGCCGCGGCCCGAAGGCGTTGAAGTAGCGGAGCACGACGAGGTCGAGGCCGAACTGGCGCCGGTAGGCGTCGGCGAGGTGCTCGCACGCGAGCTTCGTGATCCCGTAGGGCGAGAGCGGATGCGGCATCGTGCCCTCGGGCGTCGGATAGCGCTCGGCCGCGCCGTAGACCGACGACGACGACGCGAAGACGACTCGTGCGCCGTCGCGCGCCGCGGCCTCGAACACGCGCTGCGACGCCAGCAGGTTGCGCTGGAGGTAGAGCGGGAAGACGTCGCCGAAGCTGCGGACCCCCGGCTGGCCGGCGAGGTGGAAGACGCCGTCGAATCCAGCGAAGTCGAGCGCGTCCTCGGCGAGGTCGAGGCGGCGCACGTCGAGGTCGCGGGCGTTCTCCTCCTTCAGCGCCGGGTCGTAGTAGTCGGTGAAGCTGTCGATCCCGACGACTTCGTGGCCGTCGGCCTGGAGCCGCTCTGCGAGATGCGAGCCGATGAACCCGGCAGCTCCGGTGACGACGTAGCGCATCGGCGAGAGGTTAGCCACGCCGCTCGACGAGGCCGTAGACGATGCCGTAGCCGACGAGGTACAGACGCTCGGCGTCGGCGACCGCCGGCGAGTACTTGCCGTCGCCGAACGTCCATACCTTCCGCCCTGTGCGGGCGTCGAGAGCGAAGGTCGTCCCGGCCAGCGTCGCGAAGTACACCCGACCCGCGATCACGGTCGGCGAGCCCGAGATGGGGCCGTCGGCCGTGAACTGCCAGAGCGTCTTGCCGGTGGCCGCGTCGAAGCAGTAGAAGTGTCTCGAGTACGAGCCGACGAGGACCCTGTCGCGCCAGACGGCGGCCGAGGAGTAGACGTAGCCGCCGGTCGAGCTCGACCACCGGAGATCGCCGCTCGTCGCACCGTACGAGTACATCTTCCCGTCAGTCGCTCCGACGTAGACGCGGCCGTAGGCAAGGGCAGGCGTCGCGTAGAAGTGCCCGAGGCCGCCGAAGCGGGGCTGCGCCGCGGCCGTCCACCGGACGGCGCCGGTCGTCGCCGAGAGCTCGTAGACGTGGCCGGAGTAGTCGCCGACGTAGAGATGCCGGCCCGAGATGGCGACGCCCGCCTTCACCTGCCCGCCCAGGCGCGTCACCCAGGTCACTTTGCCCGTCCGGCGCGCGAGCGCCCACACACGACCGTTCCAGTCGCCCACGTAGACGTTCGCGCCGACGACGACCGGCGACGACTCGGACGGCCCGATCGTGCGCCGCCAGAGCACATGCCCGGTGCCGACCGAGAGCGCGACGACCTCTCCGTCGAGCGACGAGCTCGGTGTGCGGTTGCAGGGCGGCGTGTTCATGAACGTCATGAAGACGACGTGCCGGTCGAGGGCAGGCGAAGCGGCCACGCAGCGGTGAGACTCGTACGTCCACGCGCGCTTCCCGTTCTTCGCGCCGATCGCGAAGAGGACGCCGTTGTTCGAGGCGAAGAAGAGCCGGCCGTAGCCGATCACGGGCGGGAACTCGACAAGGCTCCGCGCGTGAAACGCCCAGAGCGCCCGGAACGGCGGGGCGAGCCTCACGCCGGTAGCGACGCGCGTCCGCTCGGGGTCGTGGCCGTACGTGGCCCACGCGATACCCGGCTCCTTCGGCGGCGGCGGCGCGGCCTGCGTGGTCACGAACTCGATCGTCGAGGAGCCCGAGATGTCGCGTGAGGCGTGCCGCACGTGCAGGTAGTAGGCGAGCCCCGCGCCGAGTGCCGCGACGACGAGCACGACCGCGGCGATGAGCAGACGGCGCCTCACCGGGCGACCACCGCGTAGAGCCGCGAGTAGCCGTGGAGCAGCAGCCGGCGCCCGCTGCCCGACACCGGCACGTACTCGCCGTGCGGGAAGTCGACGAGTACCCGTCCCGTCGCCGCATCGGCGCCGATGATCCGGTGCGCGAACGAGCCCGCATAAGCGACGCCGTCGACGACGACGACCGCGCCCGAGATCGGCCCTCCGGCCGACCGTTCCCACAGCGTCGCTCCCGTCCGCGCCGACAGCGCGTAGAGGAGCCCATTGTAGGAGCCGAAGAACACGCGGCCGCCCACCGCGGCCGGCGAGGAGTAGACGTAGGCGCCGGTCGAGCGCGACCAGAGGAGGCGCCCGCCGGTGGTGAAGGCGGTCAGGCTGCCGCCCGTCGAGCTCGGTACGAAGACCCGGCCGCCCGCGACCGCCGGCGTGCCGTAGATGCGGCCGCCGACACCGCGCGCGAAGCGCAGCGCGCCGTTGCCCAGATGCAACGCGAGCAGGCGCCCGCAGTAGTCGCCGAGGTAGACGGTGTCGCCCGAGACCGCCGCCGATGAGGTGATCTTGCACCCGTCGTCACGGCGCCAGCGCACGCGGTGGGTGCGCACGTCGAGCGCGGTGATCGTCCCGTTCCAGGCGCCGAAGAGGTCGAGCCAGTCCACGACGACGGGCGAGGACTCGACGGGCGAGCCGACGTCGTAGCTCCAGAGCAGCCGTCCGTCGCTGCGCGCGAGGGCCCAGACGTGCCCGTCCATACCGTGCACGAGGAGCTCGCTGCCCACGATCGCCGGAGACGATGCGAGCTCACCGTTCGGGATGTCGTGGCGCCACACGAGCGTGCCGTCCCGCATCGACAGTGCACGTACCGATCCATGCGCGTTGCCGATGTACGCGATGCCGTCTGCGACGACCGCGGGGAACTCGATCAGGGCGCCGAGCCCGCGCGACCAGACGACCCGGAACGGCGGCCGCACCTTGATCGCGGCGTGCGTCTGGCTCCGGCGGGCGGTCGCGCCGTAGACGGGCCACTGCAACGCATGGCGGTAGATCCTGATCGTCGACTGCGGGTGCGTCCGGAACGAGAGCCGCACCGAGCGTGCGCCGTAGCCGGTCTTCGCGGCGGTGGTGACAAGAGCGGCGCGGTGGGCCAGCGGGACGCGCGCGATGCCGTGCGGGTTCGTATGGGCCGAGCGGTCGCCGATCGTCACGCGTGCCCCGCCGACGCGCCGGTTCGTATCCCCGTCGACGACGGTCACCTCGACCCTCGGAGGGCGATGCGCGACACGTGCAGGCGCGTGCTTCGGCGACGCATCCTGCCACGAGCTGCAGCCGCCGAGCAGCACAGCTCCGGCGAGAAGCAGGACGAGACGCCTCACGCTTCCCCGGGCACGCCCTCCGCCTGCACAGCCTCCAGCGTCCCGCCGACCTCCTCGAGGATCACCTGCGAGAAGTAGCGGGTCATCACGACCCCTTCCCGGAACTCGCCGAGCCGTCGCTCGGGCGACTCACCGCGCGCCAGCGCGAGGGCGAGCTCGGGGTAGCGCGACCCCGCCGCGGTCGGCAGCGGGAAGCCGCCGCCGAAACGGGGGTTCACGTCGGTCACCTGCAAGCGGCCGTCGGGCTCTCGGAAGCACTGCACGTTCGCAGGGCCGATGATGCGGAGCGCCTCGGACACCGCGCATCCGAACCCGATCAACTGCTCGTCGCGGATCGTCGCACCCTTGATCGACTCCCCGCCTTTCGACTCGATCATCGTGCGCGGCACGGCCTCGAGACACCGGCCGGAGAGGTCGCAGAACACGTCGATCGAGAACTCGACGCCGACGCAGGCCTGCTGCACCATCGACTCGGCGGCCGTGTAGCGCAGGAAGAAGTCGAGCTCCGCGCGGCTCGCGGCCCGGTAGATGTGGCGCGAGCCGAAGCCGCGCCGCGCCTTGACGAGCACCGGAAACGGCAGCTCGGCCGGCAGCTCGTCCGGAAGCCAGGTCGGCGGCGAGCCGATCCCCTGCTCCTCGAAGAACGCGTGCGCCAGGTACTTGTCGAGACACCGCTCGATCGTCTCGGGCTCCGAGACGAGCACGACGGCGCCGTCGAGGAGCGGGCGCGCCTTCGCGAGCTGCAGGTGGTCGAGGTCGGTGAGCGGCACGACGAGCCGCACGTCGTGCACGTCGACGAGCGCCTTGATCACGCCGGCATAGGTCGGGTCGTCGACACGGGGCACGAGCGCGCGCTGGTCGGAGTGGTAGAGGGCGGGCGCGAGCGGGTCGACGTCGGCTGCGATCGTGCTCGCCCCGGCCGCCCGGAACGCGCGGACGATATCGACCCGTTGGCCGGCGCAGGTGAAGAGGACGGCGGTCACGACGGGACAGGCTACCGTCGCCTCCGCGCACAACGACCCGACGCAGCCGTCATCCTTGGCGAATGCGACGGAGCGCGATCGAGGTGGTGCGCGACGGGGCGCTCCTCGCCGTGGCGGCGCTCACCATTCTCCTCGTCGTCCTCCTCGCGGCATCCCACCTCGACGACCGTTACGGTGTCGGCGCCGCCGGTGGAGCGTTCATGGGCCTCGCAGCCGCCGCGAGGGCCGGCGTCTGGTACCCGGCGGCGTTCGCCCACGGCTTCTACGGCGGCACCCGCTACGCGCCGCTGCCGATCGCCCTGCAGGCGCTCGGGGCGTCGGCGACCGGCAGCATCCTTGCCTCGGCGAAGGCGCTCGTCCTGGTCACGAACGTCGCCCTCTACGTCGTCGTCTGGATCATTCTCCGTCGGCGCGGCGCTCCGCGCGCTCTCTCCGCGGCGCTGATCGCGGCCATGCTCGCGAGCTCGGCGGGGCAGACGACGACACTCGGCCTTCGCTGGGACTCCCTCGCGACCCTGCTCCAGCTCACCGGCCTTCTCCTCGTCGCCGAGCGCACGACCCCGAAGCGGGCGGCCCTCGCCGGGACGGCGGGGGCCTTCGCGCTTGCAGCCAAGCTCTCGGCGCTCTGGGGGCCTGCGGCAGTCCTCGTCTGGCTACTCGTCCGCGACCGGCGGAGCGCCGCCTGGTTCGCCGCGGCCTATGTCGGCGTGCTCGCCGCCCTGACGGGCCTCTTCGAGCTGCTGAGCGACGGCCGGATGGTGCAGCAGCTCCACACCTTCGCCTTCGCGGGCAGCGAATCGGCGGCGGCGACGAACGGGATCCATCGCCTTTACCAGCTTGCGATTCGCAACGAGCGGCTGCTGCCACTCGTTCTCGCCCTCGGGGTCGCCGGCCTCGTCGTCGCGGGGTTGCGCCGGCGCTTCGGCCCCTATGAGCTCGCGTTCTGCTTTCTCGTGCCGATCCTCATCGTCGTCATGCGGGACTACGGCGCCTACGAGAATCATCTGCTCGACCTGGAGGTGCTCGCAGGCATCCAGGTGGCGGGGCTCTGGACGAATGTCGGCGGGGCGCGACGCCAACAGGTGCTCCGGCTCGTGATCGCGGCCTGCGTGGTCCTCGCGACCCTCAACGCCCTTCGCTACACCGCGATCCCGGATGCCCGACGCGCCGCCTCGCACGAGCTGCGCGGCCGAGCCGATCCGCGGTATGCAAAACGCCCGCTGCCCGCGGAAACCGCAGCTGGAACCTGCACGCTGTTCGAGGACGCGACACTGCCGATCCTCGCCGGCCAGCGGCCGGTCGTGCTCGACGCCTTCATCCTGCACCGCCTCCAGCGGGCCGACCGGCCTGCGCTCGACGATCTCGTCCAGCGCATCGACAGGCGCAGGTTCGGGACGATCGTCCTCGACTTCCCGCTCACGGACGCCGGCTGGTTCGCGACGCTCGACTTCGGGACGGCACTGGCCGATGCGATGCGGGCGAACTACCGGCTGGCGTCGGAGACGCCGGACGGGTTCCTCTACCGGCCGATCCGGCCGAGTCGCCGGCTCGCTCCCTGCCGCAAGGCGTCACTCGCCCACTGGGGCTGACGGCGCGGCAACGAGCGGCGCGACGGCCGCGAGGAAGAAGACGAGCCCGGTGATGATCCTGCGGGCCGACACCGCGAGGTGGTAGTGGAACGGGAACGGCGTCGTCCAGTAGGCGACGAGCAGGCCGAGGAATCCGATCAGCACCGTCGAGGCGACGAAGGCGAGCTCGCGCCGCGGGCGTCCGCGGCCGGTCCAGAGCAGGACGAGCGCGAACGGCAGCACGAGCAGCCAGGCCCGCGGGTCGAAGGCCTTCACGAGCATGTAGCCGGCGGCGATCGGGGCACGGACGGCATGGTGGGCGAGGAACGACACGTCGGTCACACGGCCGAACGACGCCTGGTCGTGGATGCCGTGATGGGCGATCCAGATTCGCCAGGGCAGGAGCCCGGCGCCGACCGCGGCAACGCCGGCAACCGCCGGCGCCACGGCCTGCCGTGGACGCCCGATCCCCGAAACGACCGCCAGGCTCGCGAAGAGCGCCACCGTGAAGACCAGACCCTCGACCTTGGTGGCGGCGGCGCCCGCCGACAGCACGGCTGCGAGAAGGAGCGCCGGCCCGCTCCCCTCCACGAGCCACAGCCATGCGCAGAGGCCGGCGACGCCGAAGAACGCGGCGACGGGGATGTCCGCCTCGGCCGATGCGAGCTGATCGGCGACCGACGGCGCGACGACGAGCAGCACGAGCGTCGCCCACAGGAGCAGCGGGCTCGCACGCGGTCGGAGGATCTCGTAGACGGCGCGGAGGAACGCGACAAAGAAGACCCATGACTGCAGGTCGAGCAGGCGGGTCTCGTAGCCCGTGAACCGGAAGCCCGCGGCCTCGACCGACGGCAGGAGCAGCGGATAGTCGCGGTTCAGCAGGTCGGCCTGCGCGAACCACCCGGCGGCGAGCCCGTTCAGCGCGAAGAGCGCGTGCGCCTTCGGAGTCCAGAACGTCCAGGCGTCGTAGGCCCAGAGCGGCTGGTACCAGAGGTCGACCGCGAGCAGCGCCAGCATCGCCGCGAGCGGCCAGAAGAGCCTGCGCCACGCCGTCGTCGGCGCCGGCGGCGCACCGCCGTGCCGGGCGAGCCCGCGCACCGCCCCGGCAGCGAAGACGGCGCAAACGGCGAGTACCTGCCACCGCGCCATCGAGGCCCCGAGCACATAGAGGAACTGGGCGGTCACGCCGAAGGCGGCGACGCCGCAGAGATACGAGACGCCGAGGGCTCCGGGCAGGGAGCGCGCCCCGCGCCACCAGCCGGCGAGGCTCGTCACGCCGACGCCGGCCGCCAGGAAGCACACGTTCGCGAGGAGCAGCCCGCCGAGGTTCGCCATCAGCGCGCGACCTGGCCGACATACAGGGTCGGATACCGCGCAAACGCCTTCCGCGCCACCCACTGCCGCCGGACGCGGACGACGCGCGAGGGCTCGACTCCCCAGGTGACGACGTAGTCGGCCCGTGAAGGATCGGCGACCGAGCGGCGCGGGAAGAGGGTCTGGAGGGCGAGCGAGCCGAACGCAGCCCGCGCCGGCTCGTAGGGCACGTCGGAGCCGACGACGGTGGCATACGTGGCGCCCGGCGGCACGAACCGGCGCACGGGGTCGACGAGGTAGCCGGGCAGGTATGCCTGGATGGGCCCTGCCGCCGCGCTCGAGTACGCATCGAGCTTCGTGGTGACGCGGAGGTCTTCGCCGATGCGGTAGACGACGTACGGCACGGCTGCGCCTGCGACGACGAGGGCGACGAGGGCCGCGGCGGTCGCGGTGCTCTCCCGGCGCAGCCGCCCCCGGAGCACTGCCAGCGCGACGAGCGCCGCGACGAGTCCAAGTGCGATCGCCGCGAGGCCGACCGCCCCCGGGGAACCGGGCACGCCGAGCACGACCCGAGTCTACGACCTCCAGCCGCCGGTCTCGCCCTTGTAGGTGCCGCCGAAGAGCGCGAGCGGCGTGCGCAGGAGGATCAGGAGGTCGGTCTTCCAGTCCCGGTGGCGCACGTACCAGAGGTCGAGCTCGATCCGGTCGGCCCACGGCAGCGACGCGCGCCCATGGATCTGCGCCCAGCCGGTGATTCCCGGCTTGACGTCGAGCCGGTGCAGCTGCTCCTCGTCGTACTGCTCGACCTGGTAGCGGAGCGTCGGGCGCGGGCCGATCACCGACATGTCTCCCCTGACGACGTTCCAGAGCTGCGGCAGCTCGTCGAGCGAGAGGCGGCGAAGGATGCGCCCGGCCCGCGTGATGCGCGCGTCCCCCTTGTCGACCGCGAGACCGGCTCCCTTGGTCTCGGCCCCGACGACCATCGTGCGCAGCTTCAGCAACTCGAAGTCCACGCCGTCCCGGCCGACGCGCGTCTGCCGGTAGAGCACCGGGCCTCCGTCCTCGAGCTTCACCGCGAGCGCACCGAGGCCGATGAACGGGGAGCCGACGACGAGGCCGGCGCCGGCGATCAGCACGTCGAGGCTCCTATTCACGGGCCGGCTCCCAGCCCGCAGGGACGCCGCGGCGCAGGTAGTTCCAGAGCGCGACGACGGTGGCCCACGAGACGAGCACGTAGTAGCGGGCGATCCCGACGCCGACGAGCGCCGCCGCAAGGAGGCCGAGCTGAAGGCCGAGCGCGACCTCGTAGACCCAGCCCTGCGCGAGCAGCGCGACGAGGTGCATGCGAGCAGCACGAGGTGCAGGACGCCGGACGCATAGCGGAGGTGCCGGTGCGACACGATCTCGAGCCCGTACACCGCACCGAGCCGTCGCAGCATCCGGCCGCGGAGCACGATCAGCCAGCAGTGCTCGAACATGCGCACCTTGCGCCGGTACTCGGTCTCGTTCGACGGCGTCGGCTTCTCGAACGCCTGGGCCGCGGCCTCGTAGACGGCGCGGCGGCCGCGCTGCACCATCAGGTACGGCAATGACAGGTCGTGCCCGAACCGGGGATCCACCTCGACGTAGTCTTCGCGTCGAAGCGCGTAGATGGAGCCGTTGCCGCCGGTGATCGAGCCGAGCCGCGACTCCGCGCCGCGCACCGCGAGCTCGTAGCGCCAGTACGTCCCCTCCTTGTTCGAGCCGTCGGCTGCGAGCAGTCGCAGGCGCCCGCAGACGTACGCGACCTGCGGGTCGGCAAAGGCGCGCACGAGCACGCGCAGCGCGTCGGGCGCCCACGTGCAGTTCGCGTCGGAGAAGGCGACGATCTCGCTCGAGGTCTGGCGCACGGCCCTGTCCTGCGCCGCGACCTTGCCGCCGCGCGGGTTCGAGATCACCTGGACGCCGGGGTACTGCAGTGCGATCTCCTCGGTCCGGTCGGAGGACGCGTCCGAGGTGACCACGAGCTGCAACTTCTCGCGCGGGTAGTCGAGCTCGAGCAGGTTCTCGACGCGGCGCGCGATCGACGCCTCCTCGTTGTAGGCGGCGACGATCACCGCCACCGTCGGCTCGATCGGCGCGGCGCGAACCGCCCGGCCGGCGACCCGCGCCAGCAGCGCCGCGAAGGCGGGGTAGGCGACGTGCGTCCAGACGAGCGCAGCGGCCGCCGCCCAGAACAGGACCTCCAGGACGACCACGGCGGTCGATGGTACGCGCTAGATGAGCGCCCGACGGTATGCCTCCGCCAGCGCGGTGCCGGCGGCAGGCGACGAGAAGTCGCGCGTCGCGGTGTCGCGGCCGCGGCGACCGAGCTCGGCGCGCTGCCCTCGCGAGCCGAGCAGCTCCGCGACGGCTGCCCGGAGCGCCTCGACGTCCCGCGGCTCGACGAGCCGCACCTCGTGAAGGTCGGCGAGGCCGCCGACGCGGGTCGCCACGACAGGCCGCCCCCACGCCATCGCCTCGCGCGCCACCATCCCGTAGCCCTCGCGCCGCGAGGGGACGCACACGACGGCCGCGCGCTCGAAGTAGGCGCCCATCTCCATTGGCGGGACGAAGCCGATCGCCTCCGGCACGCGGTTGCGCAGCGGGCCGTCGCCGACGATGACGCGCGGCAGCCCGTCGGTCGCCGCGAGAAACTCGAGGATCCCCTTCTCCTCGCTCAGCCTGCCGGCGTAGAGCACGTGCGGCGGCTCGTCCGGCGGACCTGCCTCGTCCGGGATCGTGACCGGCGTCGGGACGATCACGACCTCGCGCGCCCCGAGCTCGCGCGCCGCGTCTGCGAGAAAGCCCGACGCGGCGACGACGAGCCGCGCGCCGCCGACGAGCGGACGGGCCAGCGCCGGCGCGCGTCGTGCCAGCTCGACGTCGGTGCCCCACACCTGCAGCACGTACGGCTTGCCCGTCGCGCGCGCCGCGAGCGCCGACGGGATCCAGTGCGCGTGCACCAGGTCGGCACCGGCAGCCGCCCGCCGCGCGGCGAGCGCGAACGATGCGAGGAAGCCCGGCACGAGCGCGAGCTTCCAAGGAGCGGCGCGCAGGTTCTGCGCGATCCCATCTCCGTGCGCGATCCCGAAGTGGCGGACATCAGCCGCCGACACAACGTCGACGTCGACGCCGGCGCCGCGGGCGGCCGCCACGGACGCCGCGACGAAGCTCCCCGCCACCTGATGCTCCGGCGACGGGTACGACGTCGTCACGACGACGACCTTCACTCGGTCCGGGCAAAGACGACGGGGATCGCGAGCGAAAGCGCGACGAACGCGTAGAAGTAATAGAACTGCATGGTCAGGTAGAACGCGTTCGACGCGAGCGTGCCGGCGAGCGCAGCGGTGCAGCCCCACGCGAGCGGCCTCACCCGCGCCGCGAGCGGGTCACTTGCCGCAGCGAGCGACCGCCCGAGCGCGCGGGCGCGGGAGAGACGCCCGAAGACCCAGACGAGGAAGAGCCCGAAGAGCGCCGTGCCGACGAGCCCCGTCTCGACGATCAACGCGACGTAGTAGGAGTGCGGCCCCCAGTTCGTCTTGCCGGTCACGAACTCGTAGTAGACGGAAAACGTGTTCAGCCCGAGCCCGAACAACGGGTCGGCGTGCAGGACGTGCGGGATGAACGAGTAGACCTGGAAGTGCGCGTTCTCGGAGCCGCCGCTCGTCTGCACCCGCGAGCGGAGGATCGTCGTGAAGAACGAGCGGCGCGAGAGAACGATCGCGAGGAGGACGGCCAGGGCAGCGCCGACCGGCACGAGCAGCACGGGCGACACGAGGTACCGGCGGTACGGCACGGCGAGCACGAGCGCGCCGACGAGCAGCCCGAGCAGGCCGCTCCGAGAGAGGGTCGCAGCCTCGACCACGAGCAGGAACCCGATCGTCGCCATCAGCCACCCTCGCAACCGATGGCCGCGCTCGAGCCGCAGGTAGATCGGCGTCAGCACGAGCAGCGGGACGATCAGCATGATCCCGAGATGGTTGGGGTCGCCCGTCATCGCGTTCGGGCGGAAGACGCTCGCCCCGTTGATCGCGCCGTAGACGTTGATCTGGCTCGAGCCGCCGGTGATCGGCGAGAGCAGGGTCGCGTCGAGGTTCCCGCCGCGGCGCGCATCGAGGAGCTGCAGCACGCCGTAGGCGGCGTTGACGACCATCCCCGCGCAGAACCACGCAAGCGTGCGCCAGTAGTACGTCCGACCTCGCCGCGACAGCCAGACGACCGCTGCCGCGAGGAACGCAAAGTGGATGCCCCACTTCGTGAAGCCCTTCGCCCACTGTGCGAGCGCATCGGAGTCCGACAGGTCGAAGTAGCCGACGAGATAGACGAGCGCGAAGGCCACGAAGAAGCCGAGCAGGATCGCCGTCGTCCGAGGGACGACGGGGCGCTTCGTCCCGAGCAGGAACGCCGCCAGGAAGAGGAGCGCGAGGACGTCCGCCAGCGAGACGGTCCCCGCGGCGTCCCAGTGGATCTTCTCGAACGTGACGCAGAAGACGCTCGCAAGGAAGAGGAAGCTCGTGACGCGTCTCAGCCGACGACCTCCTCGAGAACGTGCGCGATCTCCTCGGAGCGGGCGCGCCGCGACACGCGCCGCTTCCAGTCGGGCGCGAGCGGCGTCTCCTCCAGCTCGCCCGCGCGCCAGCGCTCATGGAGCCCGCGCAGCGCCTCCGTCATCCCGTCGACGTCCTCGGGAGCGACGACGACACCGGCGGCCGCGTCTCGGATCAGACCTGCGGCGGCTCCGTCGGGCGGTACGACGGCGAGGATCGGCCGCTCTGCCGCCAGGTACTCGAACACCTTCCCGGACAGCACCCCCTTGCCGCGCCCGCCTGCTTCCGGGATCAGGAGCAGGAGCGCCTCGGAGTCGCGCTGAAGCTCGAGCGCGCGGCGGCGCGACGCATAGGGGATGAGCTCGAGCCGGTCGCCGAGGTCGAGCGTCTCCGCCCACTCACGGTCGGTCGAGCGGAAATCGCCGAGGAAGCGCACGACGACGTCGTCGAGCCCCGAGCGCTGAAGCGCAGTCAGGAACGGGCGCGGATCGCGCTTCCCGAAGAACGAGCCCGTGTGCGTGAGCCGGAAGCGCCCTGACGGGTGGCGCTCGAGGCCGGCGAAGTCGTCGAAGTCCGAGCCGTTCGCGATCGTCAGGACCTGCCCGCGCGGCGAGCGCTCGCGCACCTCGTCGGCGATTGCCTCCGAGACGCACGTGATCGCGTCGGCGTAGCGGGTGACGAGCCGCGCGACGGCGTGCTCGCCCTGC
This sequence comes from uncultured Thermoleophilia bacterium, assembly GCA_963794375.1. GTDB lineage: Bacteria > Actinomycetota > Thermoleophilia > Gaiellales > Gaiellaceae > PALSA-600. The sequence goes on along the minus strand of CAWCDL010000010.1, from coordinate 844,577 downwards.
TCCTTGACGCGCACGAGCAGCCGGTCGGCGTCGCGATGCGGGTGGGCGACGACCGAGTCGCGCAGGTCGGCCACCCACGGGACGCCCGTCGCGCGCTTGACGGCGGCGCCGATCAGGTGCACCGACGACGGCGGCGAGGTCGTGAGCACGACGTCGATGCCCTCGTTGCGCACGATCCGGATCGCCGCCGGGATCGCGGTTGCATTCCAGCTCACGTTCTCGTCGGGCACGAGCAGCCGGCGCCCGGCGAGCTGCAGCTGCTTCGCCGCCCGTTCGAGGCCCGCAGTCCCGTGCAGCTCCTCGGCGGGCTTGCGGCCGCGCGGCCCGACGTAGCGCGCCCGATGCACCCATGCGAGCGTGGGCGCCTGCAGCTCGTCGTCGCGATGCACCCACTTCGGATCGTCGGGCGCGAGGACGTGCGTCTCGATCCCGAGCTCTGGCAGATGGGTCGCGAGCTTGAGCGGACGTTGCACCCCGCCGCCCCCTGCAGGCGGGAAGTACATGCTGACGATGAGAACCTTCATCCCGGGAGACGATAGAGGCGCCCCTCCCGGATCGCCCAGGTGGCGCCCCACTTGCGCGCGATGGCGGGATCGTTCGTCAGCACCCACCGCTTGACATCGTCGTAGCGCTCTCGCGGCCGGTTCGCCTTCGTGTCGGCGACGTGCGAGAGCGGCGCCGCGACGATGTACAGCGGCGCGACCGCCTCGATCTCGTAGCTCGTCTTGATCGGTGCGATCACGATCGAGCCTTTCGGCACCTTGGTGCGCAGGTTGTGCACGAGGCGCGGCGAGAGCGCATCGGGGTCGACGGGCGTCGTGGGGCTCCAGTGCCAGAGCGCGTGGACGAGCACCGGCAGCACGAACGCGACTGCCGCCGCGGCGCCGGGGCCGAACCGGGGCTCGAGCCGCACCCGGCGGAAGCCGAGCGCGAGGGCAAGTGCGGCGAAGCCGCCGACGAGCGCGATCCAGGTCGCGAGCGCAGGGCCGCCGTGACGCAGCCCGTAGCCGAAGTCGCCCGGCCAGAGCCGCTGCAGAACGATGCCCGCGACGAGCGCGAACGGCACCACCGCCGCGCGCCGCACGAGCAGTGCGAGCCCGCCGGCGAACGCGAAGGGGAGCGGCACGAAGCCGGCGGCACGGCGCGACTGGGAGATCGACACGGCGTCGGAGAGGTGCACGAAGAGCCACGGCACCTCCATCAACGAGAGCACGATCAGCGAGCCGACGAGCGTGAACCACGCCCAGCGACGCCCGAGCGCGAGCGCCGTCACCGGCACCAGCACGAGCCCGGCGACTGCGACGGCGCCGCTTCGCCCCGGCACCTCGGCCGCCAGGCGGAAGTGGTGCAGCCCGTGCACGACCAGCTGGCCGCGGTACTGCCGCAGCTCGTTCAGCTGGGTCGACGCGTTCGGGTTGTGGGTGTTCGTCTCGTGCAGCAGCGGGCGTAGCCAGAGGTACGCCAGCCCGAGCGGGACGGCCGCGGCCACGAGGCCACGCCACTCCCATCGGTGCGAGCGCGAGCAGCGGCAGCAGCAGGAAGACCGCATAGGTCGGGTGCACGAGCGCGAGCGCGCCGAAGATCGCGACGGTCGCCGGCCGGTCGCGGGCGAAGAAGAGCGCGATCGCCGCGGGCACGAGCAGCTGCCTCGACGCCGTCCCCGGCTGGGCGAGCGCGGTGTACGCGCCGCCGTGACCAGGCGCGAAGCAATAGAGGCCGAGCTGCGCGGCGACGACGGCGACGCCGCCGCCGCGCCGGCGGAAGACGGCGACGCCCGCCTCGTAGGCGACCGCGACCGCGAGCGGCGCGAGCAGCGACGGCTCGTGCCGCAGGACGCCTGCAGGGTCGACGCCCGACAGGTACGCGACGAGCGCGTCGAAGCCGTGCCACAGCGGGAACGCGTAGCCGGGATGGAGCCCGCCGTCCTTGAACTCGTCGACCGTCCGCAGGTGCAGGTCGCCGAGCTCGAGCAGCTTGCGCACGCGCCCCTCGTGGAAGAGCCCGTCACCGACCACCGCCCCGGCCGTGTGCCAGAGGAGCCAGCCGAGGACGACGCCGACCAGCAACGGCCAGGTGTCAGACACCTTTGAAGGTGTCTGACACCTTCTCGAGCCGAGCCGCGGCGCTGCGAGGGCACCAACCGAGATGACCGCGAGCACGACCACCGCGAGCCGGATGTTCGAGTGCACGATGAAGACGACCGCCCAGGCGACGAACACCGACGCCAGCGACCACGCCAGCGTCGCCGACACCGAGCGACGCCCGAGGGCGCGCGCGACGAGCCAGCCGGGCAGCAGCACGAGCGTCGTGCCGAACGCGAGGCGCAGGTACTCGATCACGAGAGCAGCGAGCGAACGTTGCCCGACGCGAGGAAGCTGACGCCCTCCCGGTACTCGGGCCGCCGCAGGACGAGTGCGCGCAGGCGCAGCGCGAGCAGCAGGACCCGCCGAGCGCGCTCGGCCCGGCGCATCCCCTGATGCTTCGCGAGAAAGCGCAGCTGGCCGCGCAGGTTCTCGACGTACATACGCCCGCCGTGCGATGCGCCGCCGATGTGCGTCACGACGGCGTCCGGGCAGAACCAGACCGTCCACCCCGCCCGCCGGAAGCGCGTCTGCCAGTCGACCTCCTCGCTGAACATGAAGAAGTCCTCGTCGAAGAGCCCGACCGCATCCGCGGCGTCGCGGCGGACGAGCAGCGCTGCACCCGACAGCCAGTCGACCTCGCGCGGCGCGTCGTGGGCGAAGCCGCCGACGTACAGCGGGTTCAGCAGGTTCGTGCGCGGCGCGAGCTTGCGGATGAAGAAGTACTCGGTCGACAGTCGCCACAGGGTCGGCTCGCCGCGGACGGATCGCTGGAGCGTGCCGTTCGGGTTTTGCAGCTTCGGGCCGATGACCGCGGCGTTCGGGTGGCCGTCCGCGAAGGCGATCAGGCGATCGAGCGCATCTGCCTCGACCCACGCGTCCGAGTTGAGCAGAAAGAAGTAGCGCCCTTCGGCGACGCGCATACCCGCGTTGTTGCCGCCGCCCATGCCGACGTTCCCCTGCTCCACCACCCTCGCCTCCGGAAAGCGCTCGCGGACGAGCTCGACTGTGCCGTCGGTGGAGCCGTTGTCGACAACCACGACGTCACGCCCGCGCACGGAGTCGAGGCAGCGCTCGACGTGCTCGCGCGCGTTCCACGTGACGACGACGACCGAGACGTCAGGCCGTTCCATCGGCGACCGTCGCGCGCCGGCCGAAGACGTTCTCCCAGAGCAGGATCACAACGCCGGGCAGCGCAAGCAGGATCGTCATCACGAAGAAGAGGAAGCCGCAGGCGAACGCCTGGTCGGCGGGCACCGAGAGCTTGCCGAGGAAGCTGACGAAGAAGGCCTCGCGGACGCCGATGCCGTTGACGGTGAACGGGACGAGCATCACCAGGAAGAGGAGCGGCCCGAGCACGACGTACGGCAGCAGGCCCAGCTCGATGCCGACGGCGCGGCCCGAGGCGTAGATCGCGAGCACGCGCGTGAGCTGAGACGCGGCCGTGATCAGCGCGACCTTCAGCAGGGTGCCGGGGTGATCCCGGTAGCCGTGGAGCCCCTCGTACACGGCCCGCGCAGGCGCTTCGAGACGGAGGCGGCGGACAAGCGGCACGAGGAAGTGCAGGTGCGAGCGCACACGCCGTGAGAAGAAGACGAAGGCAACGAGCGCGGTGCCGACGACGAAGAGCCCTTCGATCCAGAGGTAGGCGCCGATCGGGTAGCGGCCGATCGCGAGCAGCGTGCCGACCCCGGCGAGCACGAGCGTGACCGCTCCGCCCAGTGCACGCTCGAGAAGGACGGAGCCGGTGACCGGGGTCGTCGAGCCGCGATGGCGCCTGCTGGTCTCGAAGATGCGCCACGCGTCGCCGCCGACCGATGTGGGCAGCACCTGCCCGAATGCGTACGAGACGAAGTAGGCGCGCGTGAGCCAGGCGAGGCTGTCCGGCACGCCGCGCACGCGCAGCAGCATCTGCCAGCGCCACGCCATCGGGGGCACGGTGACGACGGTGAGCACGGCGGACAGGACGAGCCACGGCACGCTGGCGTCGCCGATGATGTGCAGTGTCTTGCCGAGATCGACCTTCGAAAGGATGTAGGCGACCGCGGCGCCCGTCACGACGAGCGTCGCGGCAACGCGAACAGAGCGCCTCTTCACGTCAGCCTGTCGTGCACGCGGTGAAGCGCCGCCACCACGTCGCGCACGTCGTCGTCCGAATGGGCAGGCGAGAGCGGCAGCGAGAGCACCTCGCCACCGGCCCGCTCGGTGACGGGCAGCGGCGGCTGATGCGATGCGAGCCGGTCCGCGTACGCGGTGAGCCGGTGCACCGGCAGGAAGTGGATCGAGGTGGCGATGTTCTCGTCGAGCATTGCCCGCTGGACCTCATCGCGATCTGCGAACGTCACGCGCACGACGTACAGATGGTTCGCGTGCACGTCGCGCGGGTCGTGGGCGACGCGCTCGACGCCGTCGAGGTCAGCGAGCCCCTCGTCGTAGAGAGCGACGTGACGGCGACGGATCACGGCGTGATCGTCGACCTTGGCGAGCTGCACGAGGGCGATCGACGCGAGCACGTCGCTGAGGTTCGCCTTGTAGCCGGGCACCGCGATGTCGTAGCGCGAGCCGTGGCCGCGCCTCATCACCCGAAGATCGTCGAGCGCCTCCGCGAGGGCGTCGTCGTTCGTCGAGATCAGCCCGCCCTCGCCGGCGGCGATGTTCTTCGTCGCGTAGAGGGAGAAGCACGTGAGGTCGGCGATCGAGCCCACCTTGCGGCCGCGGTAGTGCGACTCGGCGGCGTGCGCCGCGTCCTCGACGAGCGGTAGCCCGATCGCGGCGAGCTCGTCGAGGTCGGCGGGCTGCCCGTAGAGGTCGACCGGAGCGATCGCCTTCGTCCGCTCGGTGACGAGCTCGCGGACGCGAGCGGGGTCGATGTTCAGCGTGTCGTCGCGGATGTCGGCGAAGACCGGCGTGGCGCCGCAGTGCACGATCACGTTCGCGGTCGCCGGCCACGTGAGCGACGAGGTGATCACCTCGTCGCCCGGCCCGACCCCGAGCGCGACGAGCGAGAGGTGCAATGCCGCGGTGCACGAGGAGACGGCGAGCACGTGCTTCGCCTCGAGGTACTCGCACATGCGCGCCTCGAGCTCGGCGGTGCGAGGCCCGGTGGTCAGCCACCCCGAGCGAAGGGTCGCGGCGACCGCCTCGATCTCCTCCTCGGTGATCGCCGGCGGCTGGAAGGAGAGGAGCTCAGCGCGCTTCGACTGCAACATCTGCGAGCCGGAAGCGTATGCGCTCGGCGGCCAGGTCCGCCCTGGCCAGCGCCTCCTCGCGGTCGGCGCCGACGGCGAGCACGGCCCCTGCCCGGTCGGCGCCGCGGCGGAGCGGCGTGAAGACGTAGCCGGGCGAGCGATAGATGCGGACCTGCTCGACGCCCTCGAGGTCGTCGGGCACCTCGACCGAAGCGAGCGTCCCGGCGGGGGCGACGAGAAAGCGTGTGACCGCGCCGCCCACGCGAGGCTCGGGCCGCGGTGGCTCGAGCACGGACCCCGAGGGCTGCGTCGATGGCGAGCATGTTCAGGTCGACGCCGACGGCCGCCTCGACGAGCTCTGCGTCGTGTCCGCCTCCGAGCCGGGCCGCCACCTCGATCACCTTCGGACCGCCTGCGTCGACCCGAAGCTGGGTGTAGGACGGGCCGTTCTCGATGCCGAGGGCGCGCAGCGCCGCGTCGACGGTGTCGGACACCTTGAAGGTGTCCGACACCCGGCTCGGCCAGATGTGCGCAAGCGCGACCCCGAAGGCCGGCGGCTCGGCCACCTCGCGGTCGGTGACGGTCAGCGCCGTGAACTCGCCGCCGACCGAGAAGCCGACGACGGTCACCTCCGGGCCGTCGACGAGCTCCTCGACGAGCGCCACCCCGCTCCGCGCGACCGAGCGCGCGTTCGCGATCGCCTCCGGCAGCGCGGCGGGGTCGTCGACGAGCGCGAGGCCCTTCTGCCCCTGCCGGTCGGGCGCCTTGACGACGACCGGGCCGTCGATCGCCGGAGGTCCGTCGGCGGCGCCGACGACCCAGGAGCGGGGCTGGGGCACGCCCGCCTCGGCGAGGCGCTCGCGCTGGCGGAGCTTGTTCGTGGCGAGGACGGCGGTCGCGGGCGAGATGGGATGCGGCAGCCCGGCCCGCTCGGCGATGCGCGCCGCGACGCCGACCGGCCAGTCGGTCCCCGGCGAGACGATGCCGTCGATCCGGAGCGCGCCGACAAGCCGCTCGATCGCCGGCTCGTCCTCGGTCGAGAGGATGCAGCGACGATCGGCGAAGGCGAACCCGGGCGCCGCCGGGTCGCGGTCGGCGACAGCCACGAAGGCGCCGCGCCTGCGGGCCGCTTCGAGCAGGCCGAGCTGGGCCGGCCCGGCGCCTAGGACGAGAAGGCGCGGGCTTCCCGCGCGAGAATCGCTCTCCACCACGCCTCATTGTCGCGATACCACGCGACGGTGCGCTCGAGCCCCTCCTCGAACGAGGTCCGGGCCCGCCAGCCGAGCAGCCGCTCGGCCTTGTCGGTGGAGCCGATGTGCCGGTCGACCTGGCCGAGCCGCTCGGGCACGTAGGTGCAGAGGCTCTGCGGCTTGCCGAGCGCCTCGAGGACGAGCCGCGCGATCTCGGAGACGCGGATGTCGACGCCGGTTGCGACGTTGATCACCTCGCCGGCGAGCGGCTCGATCGGGGCCGCGATCGCGGCCTCGATCGCCTCGGCGTCGTCGGTGACGTAGAGCCAGTCGCGGGAGGCGTGCCCGTCGCCGTGAATCGTCAGCGGCTCGTCGGCGAGCGCCTGGGTGATGAAGCGCGGCACGACCTTCTCGGGATGCTGGCGCGGGCCGTAGTTGTTGAACGGGCGGACGATCACGATCGGCAGGCCGTACGTCGTCCAGTACGAGTACGCAAGCCGGTCGGCGCCTGCCTTCGTCGCCGCGTACGGCGAACGCGGATTGATCGCGTGGCCCTCGTCCATCGGCGCCGCCTCCGCGGTGCCGTACACCTCGGAGGACGAGATCAGGATGAAGCGCTCGACCGGCGTCTCCCGGATCGCGTCGAGGAGGATCTGCGTTCCCTCGACGTTCGTCGTCACGAACTCCGACGCGCCGTCGACGATCGACTTCTCGACGTGCGACTCCGCCGCGGCGTTGACGATCACGTCGACCCCGCCGACGAGCTCGCGCACAAGCGCCGCGTCGCGAATGTCACCGTGCACGAACGAGAGGCGCGGATGGCTCATCACGTCGGCGAGGTTCTCGAGGTTGCCTGCGTAGGTGAGCGCGTCGAGCGTCACCACCTCGTGCGTCGGTCGCCTCGAGCAGGTGGCGGACGAAGTTCGACGAGATGAATCCCGCCCCGCCCGTCACCAGCACCCGTTTGCGGTTCACAGCTCCTCCTCGATCGTGTACAGCGGCCGTCGCTCGACGTCCCGCTGGATCCTGCCCAGCGACTCGCCGATCAGGGCCAGGACGAATCCCTGCACGCCGAGCACGAGGACTATGCCTGCTCCGCCGAAGAGCGGCCCGGGAAAGTTGCTGTTGGCGATCCAGTAGACGACCCCGTAGATGCCGAGCGCGGCCGAGGCGAGCGTGCAGAGAAGGCCGAGCACGACCCCGATCCACTGCACCGGCTGGGGCCAGAAGCCGGCGACGACGTGGAGCGCGAGCCGCACGAGCCGCAGCGGTGAGTAGCGCGAGCCGGACGCCGAGGCGGCATGCGAGACGTCGACCTCCTCGACCGAGACGCCGCTCGAGACGACGAGTGCCTTCGTGAACTTCTGCCGCCCGATCGCGCCGAGCATGGGCTCGATCGCGTCGCGCCGGTAGGCGTTGAAGGCGCAACCGAAGTCGGAGATGTCGACGCCGGTGAAACGCCGGAGCAGGCCGTTGATCACCCTGCTCGGCAGGGTGCGCCCCGCCGAGTCGCGGCGGGCGACGCGCCGCCCCGAGGCGACGTCGGCGCGGTCGAGCGCCTCGAGCAGCTTCGGGATGTCCTCGGGCTCGTTCTGAAGGTCGCCGTCCATCGTCACGATCCGCGCGCCGCGCGCACGCGCAAGCCCGGCGTGCATCGCCGGATGCTGGCCGAAGTTCCGCTTGAAGCGCACGACCCGCACGTGCGGGTCGGCCTCGTGCAGCGCGCGCAGCCGCGCGAACGTGCCGTCGGTCGACCCATCGTCCACGAAGATCGCCTCCCAGTCGGCCCCGTCGAGCACCGCGGCGATGCGCCGATGGAGCTCATCGACCGAGCCCTCCTCGTTCAGCACGGTGACGACGACCGAGACGTCCACGCTAGATGAGTAGTTCCATGGGGGCGTCTGCTCCGGGGCGTGGGCTGAGCGCGCTGGGGCGCGGGACGGGACGGTGCCGATAGCAGCGCTATCGGTGCCGGCCCGGCGTCGTGAAGCTGACTGACGGTGGAGCCCGGCTCCGCCGGGCGCAACCGACAGCGCGTCCCAGCCCGCCCAGACCGCGCAACCGGACACGCGACACCGTGGAACTACTCATCGGAGGGACCCTAGATGGTTGCCAGCACCAACGAGCCGTCGGCAACGTCGAACGTAGCGACGAAGCGACGCAGGAACGCATCGCCGACGAGGCCGTCATAGACGATCGACTGGAACATCACGTCGGGGTCGTCCTGCCACAGCTCGGGCGCGGCGGTCGGGTGGATCCGCCCCGGAAGCGTCGCGAAGCGCCTCGTGTACCGATGGCCGGTCTCGTCGGTGCCGTCGACGCGCCGCACCTCGCCGCCGGCGAGCTCGGCGAAGCGATCGTGGAGGATCAGCGCGTCGCTCCCCATGTCGACCTCGACCTCGATCGACCGGCCGTCCGGCAGCGTCAGCGGCATGTACATCGCCACCGAGGGGCCGTCGCGGTCGACGCGGCACGGAAGGGCGGTGCCCTCGGCGCGCTCCCCGGACACGACCCGGCCGCCGGGGTAGTCGACCGTCAGCGGCGTCTCCGCGAAGAACGCAAGCGACAGGAAGCCGTCGACGCCCGCGAGCAGGTCAGGGAACCCGCTCATGTCGAGCAGGCCGACCTCGACGTCCCGGCGCTCCTCGCCCGCGAAGCGCAGCGAGGGCGCCGTGCCAAGCGGGATGGTCACTTCCTGGCCCGACATCCGCTTGCCCGTGAACGTCTCACCCGTCGGCGCACAGCCCGGCAGCGTGTCGCGCACGATCGTGAGGCCGATTCCGGAATCGACGATGAATCGTGTTTCGACGCGGTTCAGCTCGACCGGGACGACGACGAGATGTGCGACGCGCTCGAAGGGGACGGACATCACCGCTGCTCAGATCTTCCAGCCGCCGAGCAGGGCGGTCGATCTTCTGACTACGGCCGACAGCCCCTCCAACACATCGGCGGCGGTCGGCGCTGCGAGATAGCCCACCACGGCGATGCAATACAGCGCTACGACCGACGAGCCTAATGTGAGATGTGGGAACGAGACGAGCGGGTGCCCGAGCGGGCTGAGCTCGGGCGAGTACCAGCAGAGCGATTCGTAGGCGAAGAGGTCCTGCGTGCAGACCGGGAGAGGGGCAAAGCTGGCGGTGACACCGGCGACGGCGACCCAGGCAGACACGACGAGGATCGCAAGCGTTAGTAGACCGCCCCCGAGCGACGCGGGCGGCGAGCGCAAGCGCGCCGCCAGGAGCACCGACGCCGGCACCGCCGCGATGACGAAGAAACGCGGCCCGAACGCCGCCCCGCCGTACCAGGCCCACCATTTCGAATACACGAGCACGAGCCCGGTCGTGAACAGAACCAGGAGCCCGGCGACGAGGTGAGCGCGCCGGTCGAACAGGGCCCGCGTCGGTCGATGGAGCCAGAGGAACAGACCGGGCATAAAGAAGATGAGGCCGCGGCCAAATGCGAAGAGGATCGAGAGCAGACCGAAGAGAAACGGGTAGCTGAAGCCTGGACGGCCGGAGTATGGGAGGACGGTCGGATACCCGTGATCGTTGCCATAGCCGGTGTCGAACGGGCTGCCGCGCCGGATCCATGCCTCAGTCATGACAAGCGCGAACGTCGCGAGCACCGGCCAGAGGCTTCGGAGTCGCCTCGTCCGCAGCCCCTCGTAGCCCGCGAGAAGGGCGACGCCGGCGATCGCCGCTGGGGTGTTCACGGCGCCCGCAATAATCGCCCACCATCCACGGGTGCGCGCACGACCGCTCGAGACCGCGACGATGCCGACGGTGACAACGGCGGCCGTGAAGATCTCCGCGTTGTAGCCGCGAAGTCCGGTCGTGAGATACGAGGCAAACAGGAGGAGGAGGACGCTGCCGCGGAGCAGCCCTTCATCCCGCGATCGCAAGAGACGCCGCACACCGACGATGGCTAGCGCGACGACGATCACGTTGAACCGAGTAGCCCACGCGGCCGGAGTTCCCAGTACCTCACCAAGCAGCAGGAATGGCGCGGAGGCGAGCGGCATGACGAGCGAGTATTTGCTGGCCGAGATCGTCCCGTGATGCAGAAGTCCTTCGATATCGGCGAACCGAACCGCGTCGTCGCTCCCGAGCCGGTGTGGGAGCGCAAAGAGAAACAGGACGATGCCAACCACGGCGAACGACCACTCGAACGCGGCGCGCCGTCCGACGCGCGCACGAGACATACGGCGCTGGACCCGTCGGCGTGCCCTTGTATCCTCGGCGGGAGAGATCACGTTGCTCTCATCCCCACACGGGCAAACGGTCGCCGAGGAAGGACACGTCCTCCGATCCTAACGCGCAGGCAGGGTGGATCGAAACTCGGCGAACTCTTGGTGCCGCCGCTCGTCGCCTTCATGTTCGCTCGCGCCCTGGTCTGGGCTGCAGCGGTGTCGGTGGGGCTCGGCTGGCCCGGCGCGCGCGATCTCAGCCGCCACGACTCGTTCCTCTATCTCTCGATCGCGCACCACGGCTACACGCTCTTTCCGTGCACACAAGTCGGAGGCTGGTGCGGCAATGCCGCTTGGTTCCCGCTCTTCCCCGCGCTGCTAAGCCCCTTCCTCCAACTCGGCATCTCGGGCCAGCTCGTAGGAAGCATGCTCGCCGCGGCGCTGCAGCTCGCGACGCTCATACTGCTGTGGTCGCTGCTCGGTGACCACAGGACGCCCCGGACCCTTCTGGCCTTGCTCTCGGCCGCCGTCTTCCCGGGGGCTGTCTACTACGCAGCGGTCTTCCCGCTCTCGCTACTGGCGCTACTCGTCCTCGCCGCGTTCGCACTCGCCGCGCGCTCCCAGCGACCCGCAACCGCCGCGGCGCTCGTCCTGTGCTCGATCGCGTATCCCCTCGGGGTCGTGGCGGCACTCGCCGTCACCATCCCCGAGCTGCTCGCGCGCCGCGCCCGCGTCGCGGCGCTCTATCTCCTCGCAGCCCTCGGCGGCCTCACGGGGATCGCCGTCGCGCAGCGGCTGGCCGTCGGCCACTTCGACGCGTTCCTGCTCGTCCAGCGCCACTACGACCACGGCGGCGTGAGCCCCGTCGACACGTTTCGCTACGCGAAGGAGGCCTTCCTCACGCTCTTGCGCGACCCGCACAGGCTCGACCTCGTGCCGCAGCTGCAGCTGCTCCTGGTCGCCTTCTTCGTGTGCACCGTCGCGATCGCCGCCGTTGCGGCGCGCCGGGAGCTCACCCCGATCGAGGTTTCGGCGGCAGCGTTCACGGTGTGCGTGTGGGCGGCACCGCTTCTCCTCGGAGGCGTCTCGCTCTACCGCTCCGACGCGGCGCTGCTGCCGGGCCTGCTTCTCGCTAGACGGATACCGGCCACGCTCCTGGGGGTCTTCGCGATCGCGGCGGCTCCGTTGGCCTTCGAAATGAGCCGGCTCTTCTTCCAGGCGGTGCTCGAGTGACGCGCCGCGAATCCCTCGTCGTGTCGGCGGTCGGAGTGGTCCTCGCCGTTGCGACGACGTGGCCGCTCGTACTCCACCTCGGGTCGCGTCTTCCCGGTGACACGAGCTCGCCGGCGGACGTGCTACTCGAGGCCTGGACGGTGGGCTGGGGGGGCCACGCGCTGCTCCACTCACCGTTCAGCTTCTTCGACGCGAACAGCTTCTGGCCACTTCGCCAGAGCCTCGCGTTCACCGATTCGCTCGCCGGATTCGCGCCGGCCGGCCTCGTCGGCTCGGGCATCAAGGCGGCGGTCGTCCGTTACGACCTCCTGTTCCTGTTCTCGTACGCGCTCGCGTTCGTCGGCGCCTACGCGCTGGCACGGGCGATCGGCGCGCGCGCCGCGGGTGCGGCGTTCGCAGGCGTCGCGTTCGCCTACTCGCCGTTCCGGCTTGCGCAGGAAGACCACCTCCATATCCTCGCGAGCGGCGGCATTCCGCTCTCCCTCGCACTGCTCGTTCAGGGCTACCGTGCGCAACGCCCTCGGCTCGTGGTCGCCGGCTGGCTCGTCGCGCTCTGGCAGGTCAGCCTCGGCTGGAACCTGGGCCTTCCCTTCGTCTACCTCCTCGGCACGTTGACCGTGGCGGCGGCGCTCGTCTTTCGCCGCCGGCGACCGAGCCGGGACGTCCTCGTCGCGACGGCGGCCGGCGGCGGGATCGCGCTCATCGGGGTCCTGCTCCTCGCCCTCCCGTACGTGCAGGTGCTGCACAACCACCCCGAGGCCCGCCGGACGCCGGACATCCTCTTCTTCTTCTCGCCGACGGTGCGGTCGCTCCTCGCCGCCCCGAGCCGCGATCTCGTCTGGGGCGCGGCGACTGCACGGCTCCGGATCGAGCCGGCGATGGAGAAGACGATCTTCCTCGGTCTCACCGCGCTCGTCGCGGCCGTCGTGGGCCTCGCCGCGGGCCGCGCGCCGCGCAACGTGCGCGTTGCGCTCGCCGTCCTGGCCGTCGGCTTCGCCGTCCTGTCGCTCGGGTTCGGCTTCCACGGCGGCCGCGCCAGCTATCGCCTCCTCTACGACTACGCCCCCGGTTGGCAGGGGCTACGGACGCCGGGGAGGCTCGTGACGTTCACGTCGCTGGCCGTGGCGTTGCTCGCGGCGCTCGGCGTGGACCGGGTCGCGCTCGCAGCCCGCCGCCTGGGGCCGCGTGCGCCCCAGGTCGCCGCGGCCGCCCTGATCGGGCTCGCGCTCCTGGAGGGCTTCGGCCGCATCGATCTCTTCCGGCCGCCTCCCCGGCCACAGGCGGTCGCCGTCGCCCCCGCCCCTCAGCTCGTCCTGCCGGGCGACCGCGACCTGACGAACGCCCGGGCGATGTTCTGGTCGATCGGCCGCTTCCAGCCCGTGCTGAACGGCTGGAGCGGCTTCCACCCGACCGAGTACGCGCAGCTCGTCGACCAAGTCCGCTCCTTCCCCGATCCGGCGAGCGTCCGGCTGCTGCGGCAACGGGGCGTCCGCAGCGTTCTCCTCGACCGCGCCGCCTCCCCCGGCACGTCGTGGGCGCATGCGGCGGACAGGCCGGTCGCCGGACTGCCCCTACGCCGAACGGAGCTCGGCCGATTCGTGATCTTCACGCTCGCGCCGAGCCCCGGTCGGTAGGTGGACGCCGCTATGCGGCCTCGAATGCGGCCTCGAGCCCGACGGTCTCGGTGCGCTTCGGGCGCCGCGTGATCCCGAAGGCGGCAAGGGAGCCGACGGCGACGACTGCGGCACCGATGTAGACGGCGGGGGTCATGCCGTTCACGAACGTGGTCCCCGTGTGGTAGCCGCCGTAGTGCGCGAACACCGAGGCGAGAACGGCGACGCCGAACACGCCGCCGAGCTCGCGGATCGCGTTGTTCGCACCGGATGCCTGCCCTTCCTCGACGTTCCGCACCGACGAGAGGACGACGTTCGCGATCGGCGCGAAGAACATCCCCATGCCCATGCCGGAGATCGCGAACGGGAGGACGAGGTCGACGTACGGGGTCGTCGGTGTCGACACCGCGGCGATCCACGCAAGGCCGAGCGCCTGCAGCGCGAGGCCCGTGCCGATGATGCGGCTCGGTGTGATCCGGTCGGAGAGAGCGCCTGCGATCGGCGCAACGATCATCGGCATCGCCGTCCACGGCAGGATCCGCAGCCCGGAGCCGAGCGGCGAGTAGCCCTGCACCGTCTGGAAGAACTGGGCGAGCAGGAAGATCGAGCCGAACATCCCGAAGCTCATCAGGAGCGACGCGACGTTGGCGAGAGCGAAGGTGCGATTGCCGAAGAAGCGCATCGGCAGCATCGGGTGCTCCGTCCGGAGCTCCCAGGCGACGAAGCCGACGAGCAGCGCGGCGCCGGCGACGAGCGCGCCGAGGATCTCGGGCGAGCCCCAGCCAAGCGTATTGGCGCGGACGAGGCCCCAGACGATCCCGAAGAGGCCGGAGCTGCCGAGCACGAGGCCGCCCAGGTCGATGCGCCCGAACGGGCCGGTCGACTCGTCGAGCTGCCGGAGCGCGAGCGGGACGAGCACGATCCCGATCGGCACGTTCAGCCAGAACACCCAGTGCCACGACAGCCCGTTGACGACGGCGCCGCCGACGAGCGGCCCGAAGGCGACGGCGAGGCCGCTGATCCCGCCCCAGGCGCCGAGGAAGACGCCGCGCTTCTCCGCCGGGACGCCTGCCGAGAGGATGGTCAGCGTCAGCGGCATCACGATCGCCCCACCGAGGCCCTGAACTGCCCGGGCGGCGTCGAGCATGCCGATCGACGGAGCGAGCGCCGCCGCCGCCGAGCCGAGAGTGAAGATGACGAGGCCGATCGTGAAGAGCCGCCGGCGGCCGAATCGGTCGCCGAGCGCCGCTCCTGTGAGGAGCAGGACGGCGAACGTGAGCGTGTACGCGTTGACCGTCCACTCGAGGCCGGAGAGCCCGGCGTGAAGATCGCGGCGGATCACCGGGATCGCCGTCGTCACGACAAGGTTGTCGAGCGTGACCATGAAGAGCGCAATCGAGGTGATCGCGAATGTCCACCACACCCGCGCGTCCAATTTGTGATTCATCACTTACCCCCTTGAGAAAAAAACACCAGCTAGACGGTTTCCTTGCAGCCGGCGAGCAGCCGCACGGCCCACGGCTCGGTGGGATGGGAGAGGTGCATCGACGAGAGCACGTTCATGAGCATGCCCTTGGCGAAGAACGCCGCCACGGTCGCCGGATCGGCCCCCGAGACGCGCTCGACGTAGGTGACGAGATCGCCGTAGCCCGCCTGGACGGTGGCGCAGAGCTCCGGGTCGTCGCAGGACGCATACGCCTGCATCTGGCCCCGCAGATAGGTCCGGTCACCCTCCAGAAGCCGCCCGTAGGCCTCGCCGATCGCGTGCAGGGCTTCCTCGCCGCGCTTTCCCTCGGCGGCCCGCTGGAACTCCTCGAGCGTCTGGCGAAAGCAACGGGCGACGACGAGCGTGTAGAGCTCCTTCTTCGTCCCGAAGAGCCGGAAGACGTACGGCTGCGAGATGCCGGCGAGCCGCGCGACCTCCTCCGTCGAGGCGCCGTGCAGCCCTTTCTCGGCAAACACCGTCTGCGCGGCGTCGAGGATCTCCTCGCGCCGCACCTCCTTCGACTTCCGTTCCGAGTGAACAACCATGGGTCGTTAGGTTAGTGATGACTCACTAGTCTGTCAAGAGCCTCCGCGACGCGGTCGAGATCGGCATCGCCGATCCGCGTGTGGAAGGGGAGTGCAAGAGCCCGCTCGTAAACGCGCGTGGCGCCGGGAAACGAGCCCTGGCCGCGATACGCGCCGAGCGCGTTGAGCGCATACGTGCCGATCTGCGCCTCGATCCCCTCTGCCCGCAGGCCTGCGAGCACACGGTCGCGATCGTCGAGCTGGATCACGTACGCCTGCCACCCGTGGACGTCGCCTTCGTCGGCCCGTGGCAGCAGTACGTCGAGCTGGGCGAGCCGTTCGGAGTAGCCCTCCGCGACGCGCGCACGCGCGGCGTAGAGCTCGCCGAGCCGCCGCGCCTGCGGGAGCCCGACGGCGCAGAGGATGTCGGAGAGACGGTAGTTGAGGCCGGGCTCCGGCATGTCGGGCGGGCTCAGCGTCCGCCAGCCGTGGTTGCGAAGCTGCGCGACCTCGGCCGCGAACGAGTCGTCGTCGGTGGTGACGGCACCGCCCTCGCCGGTGGTCACGATCTTGCGCGGGTGGAAGCTGAGGCAGCCGGCGACACCCAGCCCGCCGCAGGGCCGCCCGCGATAGCGCGCCCCGAGCGCGCCGGCGGCGTCCTCGAGCAACGGGATCTCCGGCAACTCGTGGAGCCGCAGCGGCCGGCCGAAGAGATGAACGCCGAGCAGCAGCTTCGTCCGCGGCCCGACCTCGATGCGACTCGGGTCGACGTTCATCGTCTCGGGGTCGACGTCGACGAGCACCGGCGTCAGTCCGGCGAGCGCGACGACGTTTGCCGTGGCTGGGAACGTGTACGCGGGGACGAGCACCTCGTCGCCGGGCTCGAGCCCGAATGCGAGCACTGCCAGATGGAGCGCGGCGGTGCCCGAGGAGACGGCGAGCGCATGACGCACGCCGCAGGCGCGCGCGATCTCCGCCTCGAACTCGGCCACCTTCGGGCCGGTCGTGAGCATGCCGCTCTCGAGCACCCCGGCGACCTCGGCGAGCTCGGCCTCGCCGAGCGCCGGATCGCCTAAGCGGATGCGAGCGCTCTCGCCCTGTACCACGCGATCGTCTTCTCGAGGCCCTCGTCGAGCTCGACGTACGGCTCCCAGCCGAGCACCTCACGCGCTTTCCGCACGTTCGGGATCCGCAGCTCCACGTCGGCGTAGTGCAGCGGCTGGAAGACGATCTCGCCCGTTGCGCCGCTGATGCGCTTGATCCGGTGGGCAAGGTCGTAGATCGTCACCGCGCCGCGCGGGTTGCCGATGTTGAACGCCTGGCCGACCGCAGCAGGATGCTCGAGGCAGGCGAGCACCCCCGACACCATGTCCGTGACGTAGGTCCAGGCACGGATCTGCGACCCGTCGCCGTGGATCGTCAGATCACGTCCGGCCAGCGCCGCTTCGATGAAGGCGCGGATCGCGCCGCCGCCGATCTGCCCGGGACCGAAGATGTTGAACGGGTGCACGGTGACAGCGGGCAGGCCGAGCTCGTCGTGGTAGGCGTGCGCCATGTGCTCGCCCGCGAGCTTCGAGACGGCGTACGTCCAGCGCGCTTCGCCGACCGAGCCGATGGTCGAGACGTGACCCTCCTCGACGTTCAGGGCGTGCGTCCCGAAGACCTCGCTCGTCGAGAAGTCGACGTACCGCTCGAGCGTCCCGAGGGTCGCGAGCGCCGCCTCGAGCGCGTTGTACGTGCCGATCACGTTGACGCGCATCACCCGCACCGGGCTCGCGAGCACGGTGTCGACGCCGGCGATCGCAGCGCAGTGGACGAAGTGCGTCGCGTCGCGTGCAGCCTCGGTCAGGTGCTCCGGGTCGAGGATGTCGCCCTCGACGAGCTCGTAGTTCGGGTGGTCGAGGAGGCCGGTGCCCGAGACCGCGTCGCGATGCAGGTTGTCGAACGCGACGACGGTGTTGTGCTCGACGAGCTGACGGGCGAGCGTGGTGCCGATGAAGCCCGCACCGCCCGTGACGAAGATCCGCTTCCCTTCGAGCATCCGGAGAAGGTTAGCCTCCCGCTGGTGACGCAGCCGCTTGCAGCCTGGCTCGACCCGGAGAGCCTCGACGCGCTCTGGCTGCGGGTCCTGCGCAGGCCGATCGAGCCGCACGAGCGCGAGGAGACCGAGACGCGGCTGGCGGCCGGCCTCTCCCGCACCCGCCTCCTGCGCGAGCTCGTCGAGTCGGCCGAGTTCGAGCACGCGCTGCGGCTCGACGACGCGGTCGCCTGGGCGGCGGTCCAGCGGCGCGCGGGGGAGCGGCCCCGCAACGTCGAGGCGCCGCCCGGGACGGACGAGCGGCCGGTCGAGATCCCCTGGTGCCTCGCCCGCTACGGCGGCGAGCAACGGGTGCTCGACGTCGGCTACGCCTTTGCGGAGCCCGCCTATCTTGCGGGCCTTCTCGATCTGGGAGTGCCCGAGCTCGTCGGCGTCGACCTCGCCCGCGCCGACATCCCCGGCCTCGAGAGCGTGCAGGCCGACCTCCGGGCGCTTCCCTTCCGCGACGGCGAGTTCGGCCTCGCGTTCGCGATCTCGACGCTCGAGCACGTCGGCCGCGACAACACGCAGTACGGGCTCGACCACGAGAGCGACGGCGACTCGCTCGATGCCGCCCTGCGAGAGCTGCGACGGGTCAGCGCCCGGCTCCTCGTGACCGTGCCGACCGGCGAGCCCGAAGCGAGGCCCGAGCAGGCGGTGCTCGGGCCGAAGGAGTGGGTCGACCGGTTCGAGGGCGCCGGCTTCATCGTCTTCGAGGACGAGCTCTACGAGCTGGCCGACGCCGGGTGGCGGTCGGTACCAAGGCTCTCGCCGGGCCTGCGCTACGGCGAGCGCGGGCCGGGAGCCTCGGCTGTGCTCTGCGCCGAGCTTCGCCCGCGGAGCCTCGGCGAGCGCCTACGTCTCGCCGTGCGTGACCGCCGCCACGGCGACGAGGTCCGGCGGGTCACCGGCTCCGACGCACCGAAGTAGCATGACTCGCCCGTGAGAACCGTGCTCTTCGTCGGCGCCGGGCGCCACCAGCGCCGCGCGATCGCGCAGGCCAGGGCGACGAAGCTCCGCGTCGCCGCCGTCGACCGCAACCCCGACGCCCCGGGGCTCGCCGAGGCCGACATCGCGAAGATCGTCGACTTCGCCGACGTCGAGGCGGTGCTGCGCGCGACCTCGCGCCTCAAGATCGACGGCGTGCTGACCGTCAGCGCCGACCGCGCCGTCCCGGTCGTGGCCGCGGTGGCGGCTGCGCGCGGCCTGCCCGGCATCGGGCTCGAGACGGCGCACCTGCTCACGAACAAGATCGCCATGCGCCGCCGCCTCGCCGAGCGAGGTGTGCCGCAGCCGCGTTTCGCGGCCGTGCGCACGATCTCGGAGACCCGGCGTGCCGTCGACGAGGTGGGCTTCCCGGGGGTGCTGAAGCCGGCAGACTCCGGCGGGCAGCGCGGCGTCTTCCGCGTCGAGTCGCTCGACGACGTGCACGCCCACCTGCACGAGGCGCTCGCCGCGTCGCCGACCGGCGAGGCGATCCTCGAGGAGTTCGTCGACGGCACCGAGCTGAACGGGATGCTCGTCGCCCGCGGCGACGACGTGATCCCGCTCACGCTCTCCGACCGCCTGCGGCCGCCCGGCATCGGCTTCGGCGTCGGCTGGATCCACGTCTACCCGCCGACGATCCCGGACGCGCAGCTCGAGGAGGCGGAGCGCGTTGCCGCGCACACCGTGCACGCGCTCGGGCTGCGCAACGCGATCGCCTTCCCCCAGGTGATCGCGCATCCGGACGGACGCGTCGTCGTGGTCGAGTGCGCGGCGCGCATCCCGGGCGGGCAGATGGCCGATCTCGTGCGGTGGGCCGTCGGCGTCGACCTGGTGGACGTGCAACTCCGGCTCGCGCTCGGCGACGAGCTGCCCGACGACGTCGTGCGCCCGCGCTTCAGCCAGCCGCTCGCGATCCGCTTCCTGACGGCTCAGCCGGGGCCGCTACCGACCGGCAAGGTCGCTCACATCGGCCCGCTCGACAAGGTGCTCGCGTTCCCCGGTGTCGTCCAGGCGGATGTGTACCTCCAGGTGGGCGAGACGATCCGGCCCGTGCGCCTCGACGGCGACCGGCGCGGCTATGTGATCGCCGTCGGCGAGACGAACCTGCAGGCGCTCGAACGGGCCGAGGCCGCCTCTACCCTGCTCGACGTGGAGGTGGAATGAGCGATCCGAGGACGCTCCTCGTCGGCGCGGGATACGACGCGATGATCGACACGTGGGAGTCGTGGTCGGCCTGCATCGAGGACGACCCGCGCGACGCGTGGGCTTCGCTGCTCGCGGATCGGCTGCCGGCGGGAGCGCGCGTGCTCGAGCTCGGCTGCGGCGGCGGGACGCGCGAGACGGCGTTCCTCGCATCGCGCTTCGAGCTGACCGGCATCGACCTTTCGCTGCGTCAGCTCGAGCGGGCACGCCGGCGCGTGCCCGGCGCGACGTTCGTGCACGCCGATCTCACCTCGCTCGTACAGGAGCCAGGGACGTTCGACGCGGTGGCGTCCTTCTACGTCTTCAACCACGTCCCGCGCGAGCTCCTCGCGCCGCTCCTGGGCCGGATCCGCGAGTGGCTGCGCTCGCCCGGCTGGCTGCTCGCCGCATTTGGCACCGTCGACGAGGAGAGCTGGACCGGCGACTTCCTCGGCGCGCCAACATTCTTCTCGAGCTTCCCACCGGCGATGAACTCGGCTCTCGTCCGCGATGCCGGCTTCGCGATCGAACAGGACGAGGTCGTGTCGATCACCGAGCCCGAAGGCCCGGTCGCGTTCCAGTGGATCCTGGCGGCGGTCGCATGAGCTGCGACTTCTCGCTCGAGCACTACGGCGAGCTGCTCCGGGCCGCCCGGTCGGGCGGCTACGAGCTCACGGGCTTCGACCGAGCGCCCGAGCCGGGCGAGCTGATCCTGCGCCACGACGTCGATCTGTCGCTCGACGCGGCGCTCGCCGTCGCCGAGCTGGAGGCGCGCGAGGACGCCTGGTCGACGTGGTTCCTGATGACGCGATCGGTCTTCTACAACCTCGCGTCGAAGGAGGGCGCCGCCGCGATCGAGCGCCTGCGCGCGCTCGGGCACCGCGTCGCCCATCACGCGGTATGGCCGGACATCGACCTCGACGAGCGCTTCGACCCGGTCGTCGCCTGGCACAACCCCGATCCCGGGTACATGCAGGCCGAGATCCCGGGCGCCGTCAACGTGATGGAGCCGCGGTTCTTCGACCCGGAGCACTATCGCTCCGACTCGAACCAGCAGTGGCGCCACGGCTGCCCCCACGGGGACCTCGCCGCCGGGCGCTTCGAGTGGCTGCAGCTCCTGACGCATCCCGAGATCTGGGCGTTCCCGGGCGCGACGATGCGCGAGACGATGGAGTCGATGCTCGACGCCGATCGGGCGGCCCGGCTCGAGCACCTGCGAGCCGACAGGATCGACCTGTCGTGATCGTCGTGCTGAACGGCGCGCCACGGTCGGGAAAGTCGACGATCGCGGCGGCGATCCAGGAGAGCGCCGACGGCATCTGGGTGAATCTCGGCGTCGACGTGTCGCGCGCCACGACCCCCCCGCGCGCACAACCGGGGATCGGGCTCCGACCAGGCGAGTCGTCGCACCCCGCCGCGCCGAGCGTTCCGCTGCTCTACGCCGCTCTCTGGGACTCGGTGGCGGCGCACGAGCGGCTCGGCCTGAACGTCGTCGTCGACGTCGGCGTGCACGATCCCGCGCAGGAAGTCGATGCGCGCCGACGCCTCGCAGGGTTGCCCGTGCTGTGGGTCGGTGTCCGCTGCCCGCTCGACGTCATCGAGGAGAGAAGCGCGCCCGACCGTCCCCCAGAGGGCCCGGCACGCTGGCAGGAAGTGGTGCATGCGCCCTGGACGTACGACCTCGAGGTGGATACGTCGCAGCTCACACCGGCCGAGTGCGCCGCGACGATCGGCGCCCGACTGGCTACGGTCCGTACGTGAAGCCCATCACTGTCCTCGTCACCGCATCGGGAGCGCCGGGGACGGCGGCGCTCCTGCACGCGCTGCGCGCGAACGGCGAGCGCGACGTACGCCTCGTCGGCACCGACATGAGCGAGCGGTCGGTCGGGCGTCATCTCTGCGATGCCTTCCATCTGGTGCCGGCGGGCTCCGATCCGGGCTTCCCCGACGCCGTGCTCGAGATCGCCGCACGCGAAGAGGTGGACGCGATCCTGCCGCAGTCGTCGTTCGACCTGGAGGGGCTCGCTGCGCACGTCGGGCGGTTCCCGATGCCGGTGCTCGTGTCGCGGCCCGACGCGATCCATCGCTCGAACGACAAGGCGGAGACCTACGAGTTCCTGCACCGCCTCGGCGTGCCGGCGCCCGCGTTCCGCCGGGTGAACGGCGCGCGCGAGGTCGACGCGGCGGCGCGCGAGCTCGGCTACCCGGAGCGGCCGGTGTGCTTCAAGCCCGTGTTCTCGTCCGGGTCGCGCGGCTTCCGCGTGCTCGACCCGACGGTCGACCGTGCCCATCAGCTCCTCCACGAACGGCCCGGCTCGGTGGCGATGCGGCTCGAGGAAGCGGTCGAGCTGCTGCCCGACGAGGGCGGGCCCGACCTGCTCGTGATGGAGCTCGCGACCGGAGGCGAGCGCACGGTCGACGGGATCGCGAACGGGAGCGAGATCGTGCTCGGCCATCCGAAGACGCGCGAGGCGATGCGCGCCGGCCTCGCGATGTTCTTCGTCACGCTCGACGACCCGGAGCTGATGCGCGTCGCGAACCTGATCGTCGCCGAGCTCGGGATCGAGCACTTCTTCAACATCCAGCTCGTCGGCGAGATGGTGATCGAGGTGAACCCGCGGATCTCGACGATCGTCTACCAGGATGACCTGAACCTGCCGTACCTTGGCGTCAAGCGCGCGCTCGGCGAGATCGGGGAGGACGAGCTCCGCGCCCTCGCGCCGCGCATCCGCCCGGGCCGCACGGCGCTGCGCTACTTCGAGCAGCTCGAATTCGACGCGTGATCCGAGTGACCCACTGCCCCGTGAACGTCGCGGGGATCCCGTGGGAAAACGTGCAGGCGCTGCGGCGCAAGGGGGTCGATGCGCGGCTCGTCGTGTTCGAGCGCGGGAAGCTCCATCATGAAGCGGACTGGTCGCTCGACCGCCACGGGCCGCTGCCGCTGCGGCTGCTTCAGCAGCTGCGCGCCTTCGTGTCCCTCGCGCCGCGCACCGACGTCTTCCATTTCTACTTCGGGCTGACGCTGCTCCCGAAGTCGGTGCAGTTCCCGCTCCTACGCGCGCTGCGGAAGAAGAGCGTGTTCCACTACCTCGGCTCCGACATCCGCGGCAAGACACCGACGGAGCTCGCCTACGGGAAGCGCGCCGACGCCGAGATCGTCGGCTCGTACGACGCGATCCGCTGGGTGCCCGAGGCGCACGTGATCCCGCCGGGGCTCGACCTGCGGCCGTTCACGCCCGTGCCGCCGTCCGATGCGGCGCGCCCGCTCGTCGTCCACGCCCCGTCGAACCGCGAGAAGAAGGGCACGCGTTTCGTGATCGAAGCGTGCGAGCAGCTGCCGGTGGAGCTCGACATCGTCGAGGGCGTCCAGCACGAGGAGGCGCGCGCCCGCTACGCACGCGCCGACATCGTCGTCGACCAGCTGAACGCCGGCTGGCACGGCGTCTTCGCGCTCGAGGCGATGGCGCTCGGCAAGCCGGTCGTCACCCACCTGAAGCCCGAGGTCGTCGAGCGGAGCGCCACGGGCTACGGCGTCCGGCTCCCGATCGTGCCCGCCACGAAGGAGACACTCGTCGACGCGCTTCGCCCCCTCGTCGAGCAGCCTTCCCTGCGACGCGAGGTCGGTGCGGCGAGCCGCGCGTATGTCGAGCAGGTGCACGACATCGACCGAATCGCCGATCGCCTGCTCGATCTCTACCGTTCCCTGTGACGTGAGCCTCGCCGCCCAGCTTCGGCGCCTTGCGCGCCACTCGGCGATCTACGGCCTCGGCGGCCTCGTGTCGCGGATCCTGGCGACGATCCTGCTGCCGCTCTACACGAGCTACCTGGCGCCCGACGCCTTCGGCCGCGTCGAGATCATCACAGCCGCCACCGCCGTCCTCTCGATCGTCCTGCAGCTCGGGATCGCGAGCGCGTTCTTCCGTTTCTACTTCGATGAGAAGCAGCACGCCGGGAAGCTGACGGTGATTCGCACGTCGTTCTGGTTCACCATGGGCGCGGCGACGCTGGGCCTCGTCGTCGGGCTCGCGTTCGCCGGCGGCATCTCCCACCTGCTCGGGCTCGGCGACGACCCGTGGCTCGTCCGAGCCGGCGCGGTCGGCCTCTGGGCGCAGACGAACTACCAGCAGCTGACAAACCTCTTCCGTGCCGAGGAGCGCTCGACCGCGTTCGCGCTCGCGAGCATCGTGAACGTGCTGATCACCGTCGCGGCGATGGTGCTGTTCGTCGTCGTGTTCCACTGGGGAGCCGTCGGCCTCGTCGTCGGCAACTTCACGGGCACGCTGCTCGTGTACCTCGCGCTGCTCGCCTATCGCACCGAGCAGCTCGGGCTCGAGTTCGACTGGTCGCTCTTCCGCCGCATGCAGCACTTCGGGCTGCCGCTCGTGCCGTCGGCGCTCGCGCTGTGGACGATCACGTTCGTCGACCGCGAATTCGTCGTCTGGTACAAGGGCCTCAACGAGGCGGGCATCTACTCCGCCGCGGTGAAGATCTCGTCCGTGATCACGTTCGTGATGATCGCCTTCCGGACGGCGTGGCCTGCGTTCGCCTACTCGATCGAGGACGACCGTGAGGCGAAGCGCACGTACGCGTTCGTGCTCACCTACCTGCTCGCAGTCGCTTCCTGGATCGCGCTCATGCTCGGCGGGCTCGCACCGTGGTGGACGAAGCTGCTGACCGGCAGCCTCGGCTACCAGCGTGCCGAGGAGGGCGTTGCGCTGCTCGCCTTCGCGGGCGCCATCTTCGCCGGCTACACGGTGCTCGCGATCGGCAGCGGGCGCGCGCGGAAGACGCAGCTCAACTGGGTCGTCACCGGAGTCGGTGCGGCCGCGAACGTCGCGCTCAACTTCTGGCTGATCCCCGCCTACGGCATGGTCGGCGCGTCGATCTCGACGCTCGCCTCCTACGTCGTGCTGTTCATCGGCATGACGATCTACGCGCAGCACGTCTACCCGGTGCCGTATCAGTGGCGACGCGTGGTGACGGTCGTCGGCGTTGGCGTCGCGCTCACCGTCGCCGCCCGCGCACCGCACCTCTCCCTTGTGCCGTCGCTGGCGCTTGTCGCGGTCTATCCCCTCGTGCTCGCGCTGCTCGGCTTCTACCTGCCGGTCGAGCGGGCGCGGTTCCGCCGGCTCGTCAGCGCCTGAAGTGGCGGATACCGGCGCCGGCGGCGCCGACGGCAGCGAGCAGGAGCGCGATCGCACCGAGCACCAGGATGGGCACCGGGAGGCCGCTGCTGCTCGAAGTGGCCGCCGCGGCCGGCGCGGCGACGAGCGGCTTCGGCGGGCTGACGTCCGGCGGCGCCGTGCTCGTCTTCGTCCTGACGGAGCTCTGCGAGCGCTTCGGCGTCTTCACGACCGTCGTGCTCATGACGTCCGACGCATCGGAGGTCGGCAGGCCGTGGCCCACCTCGGTCGGCACGTTCTTGCCATGCGACCGCGCGATCGCCGCCTCGAGGGCGCTCCGGATGTCGTCCTGGAGGCTCGAGTAGATCGCCGCATCGCTCGGCACGTGCTTCAGCGCGTCGCGGTAGCAGGCGAGCGGGTAGCTGGAGGCGATCTTCCCATCGCGGTACCAGTCGTTGTAGATCCGGTCGCGGCAGGGGGTCGACGCCCTCGCAGTGCCCGGCAGGAGCACAGCGCCTGCGAGCAGGACGATCGCGACGAACGCCGACAGGACGAGGCGCTTCATCCCGGCCATGTTCCCCGGCACCTCCCAAGATCCACCCTACGTTGCGTAAGGAGTTCGTAAAGCCTGTTTCCCATACGGTGCCAGGCCCGCCGGAAGGCGAACCCGCTAGGTTCGCCACATGAGCCACCCCGAGCTGAAGGCGGAGCAGGCCTACGTCGACCAGGCGTACGCGCATCTCG
Organism: uncultured Thermoleophilia bacterium; assembly: GCA_963794375.1. Lineage (GTDB taxonomy): Bacteria > Actinomycetota > Thermoleophilia > Gaiellales > Gaiellaceae > PALSA-600. Next base: position 818,963 of record CAWCDL010000010.1, on the reverse strand, counting down.
AGCGGATGCGCTCGACGGTCGCCGGGGCCGTCGACCGTGTCGACGGCGAGGTCGCGCAGGCAGCGATGGACGCATGGGCTGCCAGGCGGCTACGGACGTTCGAGGATGCCGAGAAGGGCCTGTGCTTCGGGCGGCTCGACTTCGAGTCGCTCGCGCGGCCCCTCTACGTCGGCCGCCGCTGGGTACACGACGAGGAGCAGCGGCAACTGGTCGTCAACTGGCAGGCCCCGGCGGCACGCCCGTTCTACACCGCGACTCCGCAGGACCCGCACGGGGTGACGCTGCGGCGCCGCTTCCGTACCGACGGCCGCCGCGTCCTCGACCTCGCCGACGAGGCGCTCGACGGCTCGGTCCTCGACAGCGCCGCCGTCGGCGACTTCCTGCTCGAGGAGCTCGACCGCGATCGGACCCGTCACATGCAGGACATCGTCGCCACGATCCAGGCCGACCAGTACCGCCTGATCACCCACGACGCCGAGACGCCGCTCGTCGTCCAGGGAGGCCCCGGCACCGGCAAGACGGCGGTCGGCCTGCACCGGGCCTCCTGGCTTCTCTACACGCTCCGCGACAGCCTGCAGCGGCGCGGTGTGCTCGTCGTCGGCCCGAACCGGATGTTCATGGAGTACGTCTCGCACGTCCTGCCGGCGCTCGGCGAGGAGACGGTGGAGCAGCGCGCCGTCGACGAGCTCGTCGACGGGGTCGTCCCGGAGCTGGTCGACACCCCCGACGTGGCGCACCTCAAGGCCGACGTCCGCCTCGCCGAGGTGATCCGCCGAGCGGCCGAGCTGCAGCTCGTCCCGGCGCCGCAGGAGCTCGCGATCCGGCTCGAGGGGTCGTTCGTGTGGATCCGCGAGCGCGAGATCGCCGAGCTGGTCGCGATCACGCGCGAGGAGCACGGCTCGACCACGCTGGCGCGCGAGCGCTTCCGGATGAGCCTGCTGCGCCGGTTCTACGAGGAGTACGGACGAGTGCTCGGGGCGGCTGCGCTCCGCAGCTTCGACGACGTCGAGAAGGCGCTCCGGACACGCGGCTACCTCGATCGCGTGCTCAAGGCCGCGTGGCCGGTGCTCTCGCCGGAGCGACTCGTGCGCTCGCTCCTCGGCTCGCGCAGCGCGCTCGCGACCGCTGCCGACGGGATCCTCGACGACGGCGAGCAGCGGCTCCTGCAGCGGCGGGGCGGCGGCTTCTCGCCCGGGGACGTCCCGCTCGTCGACGAGGCGCGCTCGCTCGTCGGGTCACCGCCGCGCGCGTACGGGCACGTGATCGTCGACGAGGCCCAGGACCTGACGCCGATGCAGCTGCGCACGGTCGCCCGCCGCGCACGAGAGGGCTGCCTGACGATCCTCGGCGACGTCGCCCAGGCGACCGGCCCCGTCCGCTGGAGGAGCTGGCACGACGTGCTCCCCCACCTGCCGGGCGGCGACGAGGCGACCGTCGAGGAGCTGCGCCACGCCTACCGCGTCCCGCGCGAGATCATGCAGCTCGCCCTGCCGCTGCTCGAGACGATCGCGCCGGACGTCCGTCCGCCGCTCGCCTACCGCACCGGCGCCGAGCCTCCGCTCGTGCGCCGCGTCGCGGCGGAGCACCTGCTCGCCGAGGCCTTCCACGAGGCCGAGCGGCTCGCCCGCGAGGACGGCCTGCTGGCGGTGATCGTCCCGGACGAGCTCGCCGCGGACGTCCCGAACGACGACCTCTGGGACGGCGTGCCCCTCCTGACGCCGCGGCAGGCGAAGGGCCTCGAGTTCGACCACGTCGTCGTCGTCGAGCCGGCGCTCGTCGAGCTGCGCGAGCTGTACGTCGCGCTCACGCGACCGACGCGGACGCTCGTCGTCGTCCACGCGCGGGATCTCCCTGCCGAGCTTCGCTACGTGAGGTAGTAGACCGCCATCGTGACCCCCAGCGCGAGGCCGACAACGACGATCAACGCCAGCACGATGCCGCCGAGCACGATCGGGAGGGTCGCAGGCTCGTACCCGTCCCGCGCGATCTCCTCCAGGTGGTGCTCCTCGGCGACGAGCTTGTCCACGAATGCCGTCATGACGCGAGTATGCCCGAGATCGTGGCGTTCGTAACGAGGAGTTTTTCCCGATGAGCGTCGCGTTCCTCTTCAACAACGGCTACCTCGACCACCTGCTCGAGACGTGGGGCTATGCGGCGGTGTTCCTGTTCGTCGGTGCCGAGAGCATCGGCGTCCCGGTTCCTGGCGAGACGATGCTCACACTCGCGGCCCTGTACGCCGGGTCGACGCACAAGCTGAACATCTATGGGATCGTCGCGACCGCGGCCGCCGCCGCGATCATCGGCGACAACATCGGCTACACGATCGGCCGCCTCGGCGGCTACCGCCTGCTTCGGCGCCATGGCAAGCGCATCCGGGTCGACGAGCGGCGGCTGAAGATCGGCCGCTACCTGTTCGACCGCCACGGCGGCAAGGTGGTGTTCTTCGGGCGCTTCGTCGCCGTCCTGCGCACGTACTCGGCCTTCCTCGCCGGGACGATGGAGATGCACTGGGCGACGTTCCTCGCCTACAACGCCGCCGGCGGGATCGTGTGGGCTTCGCTCTTCGGCTTCGGCTACTACGCCTTCGGCAAGACACTCGAGCGCCTGCAGACGCCCGTCGACGTCGCGCTCCTCGTGGCGGCCGCGGCCGGGATCGTCGTCGGGATCTGGTTCGTGCGCCGCAAGGAGCGCGAGCTCGGCGACAAGGCCGAGGCCGCCTACCCCGGCCCGCTCGACTGACCGATCCCGCGCGAGGCGCTGCGGGCTAGATGATCAGGAGGATTCGAGATCGTCGGAGGCCGATTCCTCGGCTTCGGCCCCGGCCCAGCTCTCGTCGATCCTCAGGTCGTCCTTGCGGGCCTCGTAGTCCTCCTGGTCGACCTCGCGCTCAGGCTCGGTCATCCTCGTCTCCTCGTCGGCGCGGGCGAGAGTATCGGCGTCCTGCGCCTTCGACCAGCGCCGAAAGAGATCCTTGAGCCCCATGGCGCCAGTCTCCCGGACGCGCCGCGCGAATGCAACGCCGTCAGGCGACGACGCGGTACACCTGGAACACCTCGGCGTAGTCGCGGTTCACGTTCGTGCCGTGGGTGCGGGCAATGCTCCGCACGTAGTCGGCGTTCGCATAGCGCCGGTGCTGCTGCGAGGCGTAGCGCTCCAGCGCTGCGACCTTGCGCTCGACGTGGCGCTCCTCGAGCGCGATGTACGCCTGGTAGCTGAAGTCGTAGTTGTTCCACGGGATCTCGTAGCCGAGGATCGTAGTGCGCTTGAAGGCGCGCAGCCCCTCGCTCGCGATCGTCTGGTGATCCTGGTGGACGTCGTGCACCGACGGCTGGAAGACGCAGTCGGGCTGCCAGTCGTTCCAGATCTCGATCAGCAGCTCGAGGATCTCCTGCCGGTGGTCGGGGAACGTGCGCACGTCGAAGTCGTGGACGGTCAGCTGCCCGGCTGGGATGCCGAGCTCGCCGGTTGCCTCGCGCACCTCGCGTGCGAGCGTGTCGGGCGCGAAGCCCGGCGGCAGCGACCGGGTCGCGATCGAGAAGGCGACGTAGCGCACCTCGGCGCCGGCCTCGACGAGCCGCGCCATCGTCCCGCCGCAGCCGAACTCGCCGTCGTCGGTGTGCGGCGCGAGCACGAGCGCCCGCTGCACACCGTCGATCATGCGGGCGACTCCTCGCCGGCGGCCGCCCGGGCACCGACCACGACCAGGGCAAGCAGCCCCCAGAAGGTCGGGTCCTCGAACAGCGAGTCGTAGAAGAGCGAGTGCACCAGGATCGCCGCCAAGGCTAGACCGAACGCGAGCCGCGCCGCTCCCTCGAACGTCTCCCGGATCCGGGCGAAGCCGGTCCACAACGCAGCCGCCGCGAGCCAGAGGAAGAGCGCGAGGCCAAGCACGCCGGTCTCGGCCGCGACCGTCACCGGCGTCGTGTGCGACGCCGCCGCCTTCGGCTCCTTCCCCTTGAGGTGCGCGAGCTCCGCATAGCCGCGCTTGAAGCCGCCGACCCCGACTCCGAGCAGTGGGTGGTGATAGGCGAGCTTGACCCCGGTCGAGACCAACGTGGAGCGCCCGCTCGTGACGTGCGAGAGCGACGCGCGCCTACGGATCGAGGGCGACACGATCACCGCCGCCACGACGAGGACGACGGCCGCCGCGACGAGCGGGAGGCTCGCGCGGCGCCAGACGACGACCGCCCCGATCACGACGGCAGCCATCAGCGCCACGAAGCTCGACTGCGAGAACGACGGCAGCAGCCCGGCCCAGGTGATCACGATCACGAGAGCCGCCGCGATCTGCCAAAGCGGGTCACCTCGACGGAGCAGGACGACGGCGAGGCTCGCCAGGATCGCCACGACGAGGAAGCGACCGTAGATCGACGGGTCGTAGAACACCGAGTTGACGCGGTAGAACCAGCCGCTCGGCGCGTAGGCGTTGTCGACCTTCACCTTCGGGTTCCAGAAGATGTTCCGCGACTGGTACTGCCAGAGCCCGACCAGCGCGAAGAGCAGGCCCATGAAGGCGAGCTGGACGTACAGCGTGAGCACCCACGCGCGCGACCACGGCAGCCTGGCGAGTGCCTCGGCGAGCAGGCCGAACGGGAGCACGAAGAAGCACAGCTCGATCGCGCCCTGGCGCACGTCCTTCGTCCAGAGGAACGAGAGCCCCTGCCAGGCGAGGAACGCCGCGAGCGGCCAGGCGAGCGGCCCGAGCGGCCGCGTCCGCCGGCCGTCGCCGAAGATCTCCCAGGCGAGCGCGAGCGCCGCCACCGCGACGACGCCGTAGATCGGCAGCAGCAGATTCGCCTTCGTCGAGCCGACGTGCACCGGGAAGCGGGCCGGCACGCACGCAAGCGTCGCGAGCGCGAGCAGCCACGGCAGTCGCACCACGATCGCCGCACCGACGGCGGCCGCGATGACGCCGACGACGGCCGCGGCCGCGAGCAGGCGATGGTGCCCGTGCGGCGCGAGGTACACGGCGAGCCCGCCCCAGCCGACCGCCCAGGCGACGAGGCCGCCGATTCGCAGCTCGCGCTTCGTCGCCACGATCAGCAGGGCAAGGCCGACCGACCCTGCTGCACCCAGCACCTGCGCGGCGTGCATGTTCATCCGACGACCACCGAGGCGGTGGCGGAGTGCTTCCCGACGGTGACGTACAGGCGGTAGACGCCGGCCTTGCGCGGCGCGCGCAGCCGCAGCGTGCCGCGCGGCGCGACGCCCGACCGGCCGTGCAGCCGCCACTGGACGGTCGGCGCGTCCGTCGAGACGCGGATCGCGAACCGCCCGCCGGGCCGCACGACGACCCGGTCTCGGGCGAGCGTCACGTAGCGGATCTGCGCGATCGCGAAGCGCAGGACCGGCGACCGGTTGCCCGCCGTGTCCTGTGCCTCGACGCCGAGCACGTAGCGGCCCTTCGGCAACGGCCGGTTCGTTCCCGGGTAGAAGCCGTTCCACGTCAGCGTCCCCGACAGCTTGCGGCTCTTCGTGAAGCCCGCTTGCACCCCGCGCATGAGCAGGATCGCGTGAGCGGGCTCGCTGACCGTGTAGCGGAAACGAAACACGTCGGCGTGGCCGTCGCCGTCGGGCGAGATGATCGGGAACTGCGGATGCCGCACGTGGATCGTGGGCGCCTTCGTGTCGAGCGTGAGGTTGCTCGGCAAGGTGATCGTGCGGTGCGAGCGGAGCAGCTTCACCACCGGGCGGTACACGCCGTCCGGAGCGACGATCCCGTCGGGGTCCAGCCCGTTCCACACCACCGCTACCTTCGCGTGCGGGGCGACACTGCGATCCGTCAGGAGTTCGGTCACCTTGTTGCCGTGGCGGTCGACGATCCAGACGTCGATCCGCTCGCGCGGGCGGACGCGGAACTCGACCGTCACGGTCGGCTTGGCTCTCCCGGCCGGCGAGAAGAGCGGGTTGACGACCTTCGTCCCGTAGATCGGCGAGCGCTCGAGCTTGGCGCTCTCGGTCAGAGCGAACGCACCGGCAGTCGCCGCGAGCAGGGCAAGCACGATCGCGGTCGAGACGACGCGGGGCACGCCCGCGGAATCTTACGCCGGGTCCGAGGCCGGAATGCGGCGCTCGAATCGCCGGCGACGGATCTGCGTCACAAGCCACGCCACGAGCGCCGCCGCGGCCAGCCCGACGCCGACCTCGACGATCGTCGTGCCATGGGGGATCTCGATGAGCTTGATCCCGGAGAGCACGAGGACGACCGCGAACCCGACGCGCAGGCCGCGCTCGGGGACGCGGATCGAAAGGTGCGAGCCGACGAGGACGCCGGGGATCGAGCCGACCAGGAGCCAGGCGATCGCGTGCAGGTCGACGTTGCCGTGGAGCAGGTGCCCGGCGCCCGCGATCCAGAGCAGGAGCGCCGCGTGCAGGAGGTCGGTGCCGACCACGCGCGTGGCGGAGAGCGGGAAGAGCAGCAGGAGCGCGAGCCCGAAGAACGTGCCCGATCCGACCGACGTGAGACCGACGACGAACCCGAACGACGCACCGATCAGGATCGCGAGAACCTTCACACGTGTCGTCAGCACGAACGGCCCGTCCGGCTCGGGCCGGCGGATGAACGTCTTCGCGAGGAACCCGAAGCCGCCGGCGATCAGCGAAGCGCCGATCACCCGGCCCATGACCGACTCCGTCGAGTCGGAGAACGAGCTCGCAAGCTGCACGCCGACGAGCGACAGCGGCCCTGAGCCGACGAGCATCCACAGCGCGAGCCTCGTGTCGACGTTCCCGAGCTGGCGATGCCGCACGGCACCGAACGACTTGAAGATGGCGCCGTGGAGGATGTCGGTGCCGACCGCGGTCTTCGGGTCGAAGCCGAAGATCAGGATCAGCATCGGCGTCATCAGCGAGCCACCGCCCATCCCGGTCATGCCGACGAGGACTCCGACGAAGGCCCCGGCAAGCACGAACTGCCAGGTCAACGCTCAGACCCTCGGCGGGAGCGGGCACGAGACGAACGGCCGGCCGCGCAGCAGGCAGGCGAGCTTGTACGCCTCGCAGCCGGTGCAGAACCCCGTGACCGCGGCGAGCAGCGCCAGCGCTGCGACGAGCAGGCCGAGAGCCGCACCGGCGGTCCCGAGGCCCGCACCGTAGGCAACGCTCGCGAGCCCGAGCACGACGAGCCCGACGACGTTGGCCGCCCGCGGAGGCCGCGAGTCCTCGAGTGGCCCTTCGCCGAAGCGCGGCTGCAGAAGCTCGAAGTACGCGACGCACGGCAGGCAGAAACGGCGGCCGAAGGCGAGGCCGACCGCGAGCTGCAGGGCAAGGAGCGCGAGCAGCCACCACCAGCCGGTGCCGACGGCAAGGAGCGCCACAAGGCCGACGACGGCCTGATTCGTCCGCGGCGCACGCGAGTCGATCACCGCCGAGTCGGCATAGGGATCGGCGCTACGAGGCATCGACCACCATGCCCGCGCCGACCGTCTCGTTCGTCGCCTCGTCGATGAGGATGAACGCGCCGGTTGCGCGGTTGCGCGGGTACGGGTCGACCGCAAGAGCCTCGGCGAGGCGCAGCCGCACGAGCCCGAGATCGTTCAGCTCCATCCGCCCGGCCCCCGGACGGTCCTCGAGAGCAGCGATGTCGACCACCGAGACGATCTCCTCGATCCGCGCGGTGACGGTGCGGGTCGTGTGCTTGACGAGCACACGCGAGCGCTCCTCGACCGGCCGCTCGGACATCCAGCAGACGCGGGCGAGAAGCTCGCGGGCGACGATCGGCGGGCGCGCAGGATCGGCGAGCATGTCGCCCCGCGACACGTCGACGTCGTCCTCGAGCAGGATCGTCACCGACCGCCCCGGCAGCGCCTCGTCGAGTTGCCCGTCGAGCGTGTCGACGGCGGCGACCCGCGAGGCCAGGCCGGACGGGAGCACGATGACGTCGTCGCCGGGCCGCCAGACGCCGCTCGCCACCTGGCCCGCGTACCCGCGATAGTCGTGATGCTCGTCGGCCATCGGCCGGATCACCCACTGGACGGGGAAGCGCCTGTCCTCGAGATCCGCGTCGGCGGAGAGCTCGACGGTCTCGAGATGCTCGAGCAGCGTCGGCCCGGCGTACCACTCCATCTCTGCCGACCGGTCGACCACGTTTGCGCCATGGAGGGCCGACATGGGGATCACCGCCGGATCGCGGATGGCGAGTTGCGCGCTCACCGACGCGAGCTCCCGCGCGATCTCGTCGAAGACCTCCTCGGCGTAGTCGACGAGATCCATCTTGTTGACCGCGTAGACGACGTGCGGGAGCTCGAGCATCGAGACGATGTACGAGTGCCGGCGGGTCTGCTCGATCACGCCTTGACGGGCGTCGACGAGCACGACCGCGAGGTCGGCGGTCGAGGCCCCCGTGACCATGTTGCGCGTGTATTGCACATGGCCGGGTGCGTCCGCGAGCTGGAAGCGGCGTCGGGGCGTGACGAAGCCGCGATAGGCGACGTCGATCGTGATCCCCTGCTCGCGCTCGGCGCGGAGCCCGTCCGTGAGGAGCGCGAGGTCGACGTAGTCGTGACCGCGCCGCCTCGACGCGTCCTCGATGTGCTGCAACTGGTCGACGAGGATCTGCTTCGTGTCGTAGAGCAGGCGCCCGATCAGCGTCGACTTACCGTCGTCGACGGAGCCCGCGGTGACGAGGCGGAGGAGGTCGGTGTCGAGAAGGTCCTTAGAAGTAGCCAACGCGCTTCCGGTCCTCCATTGCGGCCTCCGAGACGCGATCGTCGGCGCGCGTCTCGCCGCGCTCCGTGATGCGGGTCGCGGCGATCTCGTCGACCACGCTCGCGATCGTTCCCGCCTCGCTCAGGACACCGCCCGTGCAGGTCATGTCGCCGACCGTGCGGAAGCGGACGGAGGCGGTGAAGGGCTCCTCGTCGGGATAGCGCTCGACGAACTCCGAGGCGGCATACAGCATCCCGTCGCGGCGGAACACCTCGCGCTCGTGCGCGAAGTAGATCACCGGCAGCTCGAGCTCCTCCCGCGCCACGTACTGCCAGACGTCGAGCTCCGTCCAGTTCGAGATCGGGAAGACGCGGATGTGCTCGCCCTTCCGGATCCGCGCGTTGTAGAGGTTCCACAGCTCGGGACGCTGGGCGCGTGGATTCCACTGGCCGAAGTCGTCACGGAAGCTGAAGATGCGCTCCTTCGCGCGCGCGCGCTCCTCGTCGCGGCGTGCACCGCCCATGGCGGCGTCGAAGCCGTGCTCCTCGATCGCGTCGAGAAGGGTCGTCGTCTGCAGCTGGTTGCGCGACGCGCGCGGCCCCGTCTGCTCGACGACGCGGCCCCGGTCGATCGACTCCTGCACCGACGCGACGACGAGCCGCTCGTTCAGCTCCGCGACGCGGCGGTCGCGATACTCGATCACCTCGGGGAAGTTGTGACCCGTGTCGACGTGCATGACCGGGAACGGGAAGCGCGCGGGGCGGAAGGCCTTCTCGGCGAGCCGCAGCAGCACGATCGAGTCCTTGCCGCCGGAGAAGAGCAGCACCGGCCGCTCCCGCTCTGCGGCGACCTCGCGCATGATGTGGATCGCCTCCGACTCGAGCACGTCGAGGTGCGACAGGGTGCGCCGGCTCACGACGGCGCCTTCGCGATCAGGTTCAGCTCGGCCAGCCGCGCGAGCACGGCCTCTCCCGCCTCGACAGGCGTCGAGCCGGTCGTGTCGAGTTTGAGCTCGGGAGCCTGCGGCGCCTGGTAGGGCGCCGAGACGCCGGTGAAGTCCTCGAGCTCGCCGGCAAACGCAAGCGCGTAGAGGCCCTTCGGGTCGCGCCGGGCGCATTCGTCGAGCGGCGTCGAGACGTACACCTCGACGAACGGGACGTGCGGCTCGATCAGCGCCCGGGCGTGCCGGCGTCCCTCGGCGTACGGCGAGATGACCGAGACGATCACGACCGCTCCCGCCCGGGCGATGCGCGAGGCGACCCAGGCGATCCGGCCGATGTTCGTGTCGCGGTCGGCCTTCGAGAAGCCAAGGCCCTGCGACAGATGGGTGCGGACGATGTCGCCGTCGAGATGGTCGACGACGAAGCCCTCGCGCTCGAGCTCGGGTGCGACGATGTTCGCGATCGTCGTCTTCCCGGAGCCCGACAGCCCGGTCAGCCAGAGGACGAAGCCGTCGTTCACGCGCCGCTCCTCGGCGTGTGCAGCCCGCATTCGGTGCGTTCGGTGCCGGCCCAGCGACCCTCGCGGCCGGCACCCGGGATCGTCGAGTGGGTGTCGCCGATCGAGGCGTAGCCGCGATCGTGCAGCGCGTTGTAGGGAAGCCCGCGCTCGCGGATGTACGCCCAGCAGTCGTCGTCGCTCCAGTCGGCGAGCGGGTTCGCCTTCCAGAGCTCGTGCGCCTCGTCCCAGCCGAGCTTCGGCGCGTCGGCGCGCGTCGGCGACTGGTCGCGCCGGACGCCCGTCACCCAGCAGTCGAGCTCGCCGAGCGCGCGGTTGAGCGGCGCGACCTTGGCGATCGCGAGATAGAGATCGGGGCTCGTCTCCCACAGCCCTTCCTCGACCGGCGGCCCCTCGAAGACCTCGATCGTCGTCGCGTAGCGCTGCTCGACCTCACGCCAGAGCTCGTACGTCTCCGGGAAGAGGTAGTGCGTGTCGATCGCGAAGACGCGCGCGCGCGGATCGATCGAGAAGAGCATGTCGAGCAGCACCGCCTCCTCCTTCTGGAAGGAGCAGGCGAGTGCGATGCGCCCCGGGAACTCGCGCATGCAGAACGCGAGCACGTCCCGGGCGCCAAGCGACTCGATCTCAGTCGGCAACTGCAGGCTGGGAGTCGCCAAGGAGCACCTCCTTCAACGTGTCGCCGCGCAGCCCGAGCCGGAGCGTCTCGAGCGGGATGACCTCCTCCGGCGGGATGTTGCCGAGGTTCACCTCGGGCCCGAAGTGCTTGATGAACCACGCCTGCGAGGACTTCGTCGGCGCCTCCCAGACGAGGTCGTGGAAGTCGATCGAGTGCGCGATCTCGTCGACGAGCCCCGTGCGCATCTCGCCCGACGGGCGGAAGATGCCGGCGGTGCCGCCCTCGCGCGCCTCGGTGATCACCTTCCAGGCGCCGGCCTCCTTCTCGGCCTTGATCCACTCGACCCACTCGTACGGCGCGAACACCACTTCCGAGTCCTTCGAGCCGACCTCGGAGAGAACCGTGAAGTCGCGGGCGAAGTCGGCGATCAGCTCGAGCTTCCGCTCGCGCGGGATCTCGACCGTGCCGTCCGAGATCTCGACGTGGTCGATGCCGAGCTCTGAGAGCCAGCTCTTGTACTCGTCGAACTTCCCGCGCGCGTAGACGACCTCGAAGAAGGTGCCACCGATCACGACGCGCTTCCCTTTCAGGATCTCGAGCTTGCGCTCGAGGTTCTGCGTCACGTAGGCGGTGCCCCAGCCGAGCTTGACGATGTCGATGTAGTCGCCCGACGTCTCGAGCACGTCCTCCCACGCCCGCGGGCCGAGGCCCTTGTCGAGGACGTGGGTGAGGCCGCCGTCGCGGCGAATGCCGATATCGGGTCTAGAGACGGGCATAGAGCTCCTCCAGCTTCGCCTTGGCACGGGTCTGGACGTCGCGGTACAGCGAGTTGCCGTGTGCGTCGATGCCGACGGTGAGCGGCCCGAAGTCCTTGACGCGGAACTTCCAGAGGCACTCGGGCATCAGCTCCTCCCAGGCGACCTCCTCGATCTCCTCGATCTGGGTCGTCTCGAGCGCGGCGGCCCCTCCGACGATCGCGAAGTAGACCATGCCGAGCTCGTGCATCGGCTCGATCGCCTCGTCCGGGAAACCGCCCTTGCCGCAGATCCCGCGCACGCCGTACTGCCGGCCGAGCGGCTCGGTGAACCGCACCATCCGCGCGCTCGTCGTCGTGCCGATGCAGATCTTCTCGTACTTGCCCTCCGCGATCTTGCGGACGTTCGGGGCGGTGTGCAGCAGGAACGCGCCGCGGAGGTCCATCGGCGGCTCGACGCCCTGGTCGAAGATCCGGATCTGGGTGCGGTCGCGGATGCCGATGATGTGGCCCTGCACCGTGACCTCGTCGCCCGCGCGGAGCTTCAGGATCTCCTGCGGGTCGGTGATCGGGAACGTGACTTCGTGGGTCGCCATCTCTATGCCTCGCGGTCGTAGTCGATGGAGCCGTCGGCGCCGATGTGCGCGGATGCGCGGCGCGCCGCCCAGCACTGGTAGTTGACGGCCACCGGGTTCAGCGTCATGTGCGTGTCCGCGTGCTCGATGTGGCACTGCAGCACGGTCACGTCGCCGCCGAGCCCCATCGGCCCGATGCCGGTCTCGTTGAGGAGACCGAGGAGCTCGTCTTCGAGCTGCGCGACGATCGGGTCGGGGTTGCGCGTCCCGATCGGCCGCATGATCGCCTCCTTCGCCAGGTGCATGGCGTAGTCGGCCGAGCCGCCGATGCCGACGCCGACGATCCCGGGCGGGCACGGCTTGCCGCCCGCGCCGACGATCGACTCGAGCACGAACTGCTTGATCCCCTTCACGCCGTCGGCGGGGACGCACATCTTCAGGAAGCTCATGTTCTCCGAGCCCGACCCCTTCGGCACGCACTTGACGTCGAGCCCGTCCCAGTCCTCGATGAACTCCCAGTGCACGATCGGCAGCCGGTAGCCGATGTTCGGCCCGGTGTTCTCGCGCGTGATCGTGTGCACCGCGTTCGAACGAAGCGGATGCTCGACGGTCGCCCGCGCCGTCCCGGCCCGCAGCCCATCGTAGATGCGCGCCGGGTGGAGCGGGAAGTGCTCGCCGACCTTCGCGTGATAGACGGCGATGCCGGTGTCCTGACAGACGAGGTTCTTCTCGCTGTCGGCGATGTTGACGTTGCGGTGAATCGTCTCGAGGACGCGCCGGCCGGGGACCGACGTCTCCTTCTCGCGCGCTGCCGCGAGGGCGTCACGCAGGTCCTGCGGGATGTCCTTGAGCGCCCAGACGTAGAGGTGCGCCGCAGCGTCCTCGACCGCGCCCTGGAGGTCAGTCGTCGTGGTGCTCATGCAGATGCCTTCTCCTTTGCGGCTCGACCGGCCCGGCGGCCGAAGACGACGCACTCGAGCAGCGAGTTGCCCATCATGCGGTTGCGCCCGTGCGTGCCACCGGCGATCTCGCCGCACGCATAGAGGCCCTCGAGCGTCGTCTCGGCGTTCGTGTCGATCACGAGCCCGCCGTTCTGGTAGTGGAGGACGGGGTAGGTGAGGATCTTCTCGGCGAGCGGGTCGATGCCCGCGCCGCGGTAGCGGCGCAGCATGTACGGCAGCGACACCTCGGCGTCGGAGGACGGGATGCGCGTCGTATCGAGGTAGACGGCGGGGCGTCCGTCGGGCGTCGAGACACCGCGGCCCTCGCGCACCTCGTCGAAGATCGCCTGGCTGACGGTGTCGCGCGGGCCGAGCGAGTCGGTGAACTCCTCGCCGTCCGCATTCAGCAGCACCGCGCCGTAGGCGCGCGTCGTCTCGGGGATCGAGTAGCCCTGCATGTTCGGGGGCCAGGCGCCGCCGTTGGGGTGGTATTGCAACGCGTCGAGGTCGCGCGCCTCCGCGCCGAGCCCGGTTGCGATGCCCGTCACCTCACCGGTGGCGTTCGGGTGGTTCGTCGACAGCTCGCCGCGGCGCTCGGCCTCGGCGTAACAGCGGCCGCCGGCCGCGAGAACAACCGTCCCCGCGTCGACGTGGCGGCCGCCGAGGCGCGCACGCCAGTGGCCGTTCACGGTCACCAGCTCCTCGAGCGGAGCGTTCGTGAAGCTCGTGCCGCTACCGGCCTCCCACGCCTCACGGAGCGCCTTCGTGATCGCGTGCCCGGTGCGGTCGCCGACCTGGAGCAGCCGCTTCGCGGTCGCGCCGCCGCAGCGGGCGAGGCGGTAGGAGCCGTCAGCTTCGCGGGTGAACTCGACGCCGAGCTCCTCGAGCCAGTGGATCGCGGAGGCCGCATCCCCGGTCAGCGCCTCGACGAGCACGGGATCGGCGGTCTCGTGCGAACTGCGGTAGACGTCGTCTGCGTGCCGCTGGGGCGAGTCGTCGCCGCCGAACGCGGCCTGGATCCCGCCCTGGGCCTTCGAGGAGTTGTTTGCCTGGAGCGAGCCCTTCGTCGCAAGTGCGACGCAGGCCCCGGCCCGTTCGGCGGAGACGGCGGCGGCAAGGCCCGAGGCCCCGCTCCCGATCACGAGCACGTCGAACAAGCGCTCCGGCGGCGTCATCTCGGAGACTATACCTGAGATTAGCGAATGTTATTAACGGCGAGCCCGCGGGGTCTGACCCGGGTCTGACCCCCTGGGAGCCATTCCAGCCACGTCGGCAGGTACCAGTTCCAGTCCCCGAGCAGGGTCATCGTCGCCGGGAGCAGGACGGCCCGCACGACCGTGGCGTCGACGGCGATCGCGACCGCGAGCCCGAAGCCCATCTGCTTGAACTGCAGCAGCGACAGCGTCGAGAAGATCGCGAACACCGCCACCATCACGGCGGCCGCGCTCGTCACCGAGGGCGCCGTGCGGCTGATCCCGTGCAGGACGGCCTCGCGCGTCGGCTCCCCCTCGTCCACCAGCTCCTTGACCCGGCTGACGATGAACACGTGGTAGTCCATCGAGAGGCCGAAGAGCACCACGAACAGGAACATCGGCAGCCACGAGGTGATGCCGCCGTTCGACGAGAAGCCGAGGATGCCTTCGGCCCAGTGGTGCTGGAAGACGAGCACGAGCAGGCCGTAGGCGGCGCCCACGGAGAGGAGGTTGAGCGCGATCGCGGTGAGCGGGACGACGATCGAGCGGAACGTGAGCAGGAGGAGCACGAACGCGAGCCCGAGCACGAACGCGAACACGAGGGGCAACCGCGCCTTCATCACATCGTTGAAGTCCTTCGTCGCCGCGGCGACGCCGGTCGTCGCGTATTCGACGTCCGGGATGCTGCCGATCGTCTCCGGGATCAGCGTCTGACGCAGCACGCCGACCGCGCGGATCGAGGTGGCGTCGTCGCCGCGACCCACGAGCGGCAGGTCGATCTCCTCGACCGTGCCGTCGGGGCTGATCCGCGTCGACACCGGCGACCGCGCCGCGCCGCTCGCGAGCGCGCGCCGCTTCAAGGACTGCACCTGCGCCTGGACCGCAGCGGCTCGGACGTTCGGCGCTCGCAGGACGACGACGGCAGGCGTCGGCGCGCCGGGGAAGGCGCGGATCACGCGCTCGTAGGTGCGGACGATCGGGACGTTGTGCGGCAGGTCGGTGAAGCTCGGAAGCTTCGTGTGCATCGTCAGGGTCGGGGCGGCCGCCGCCAGCAGCGCGCCGCCCGCGACGACGAGCGCGACCAGCGGATGGGCGAGCGCCGGCCGCAGGATGGCGCGCCACAGCCTGCCCTCACCGCCTGCGCCGTGCACGAACGGCACGCGGCCGCGGTCGACCCGGTCGCCGAGGCGGTGCAGAAGGGCCGGCAGCACCGTCACCGAGCCGATCATCGCGAGCAGCACGACGACCTCGGTGGCGAGGCCCATCGACGTGAAGATCGCGTTGCCCGCCAGGAAGAGCCCAGCCATGGCGATCAGCACCGTCATGCCGGAGATCAGCACCGCACGCCCGGAGGTGCGCGCGGCCGTCATGAGCGATTCGTGCGGGCTCGCCCCTCCGCGCCGCTCCTCGCGCTCGCGCTGGAGGTAGAAGAGCGAGTAGTCGACACCGACCGCCATCCCCATCATGAGGATCACGCTGTCGACGAACATCGGCAGGGCGAACACGTAGCTCAGGAGCACGCAGAGGCCGATCGCGCCGAGCACGGCAGTGAACCCGAGCACGACCGGCAGGAGCGCCGCGACGAGCGCTCCGAACGCGATCAGCAGGATCGCGAGCGTGATCGGCAGCGACGTGTACTCGGCGCGACGGAAGTCGTTCGTCACGGTCTTGCCGATCACGTGGTTCGCGCTCGCCATCCCGAACTCCTCGATGCGGTAGGTCGGGTTGTCGCGCTGAGCCTGGGCGACGGCGTCGAGCGCCGCCTGCACGTGCTTGTCCGCCGTGTCGGCGCTGCCGCGGATGTCGAACTCGATCAACCCGGAGCGGCCGTCCTTCGAGATCAGGCCGGCGTTGCGCTCGTCGAGCGGCGAGCGAATGTTCGTCACCTCGGGCCGCCGCCCGAGCGCGTGCGTGATCCACTGCACCGCCGCCACGAAGGTCAGGTCGCCGCGAATCGCCTTGCCGTCCCTGCGCTGGACGAGCACGACCTCGCTCGCCGGCGAGAGGAAGCTCGCCTGGCGCAGCAGCGACTCCGCTTTCGCGGTCTCTCCCGAGCCGGACTGCGAATCGCCGAGCTGGTTCAGGCCGATCACCGACCCGAGCGCCATCGCAGCGAAGACGAAGGCGAACCAGCCGAAGGCCGCGGTCTTCCAGTGCGCCGCGCTCCAGCGGCCCGCCCGAAGCGACAGGTTGGCCTGCCCAGCCACGCGGTCACCGTAGAAGCGGGCACGCGCCGGGCGAATCGGAGGAATTGCTGAGTGGGCTACCAGATGGCCGCGAAGAGCAGCTCGACCTCGGCCGGCGTGGCCGGGCGCGGATTCGCCTGGTTGCCCGCGCGGCCGGCCGCGATCCCCGCTAGCCGGGGAAGATCGTCCTGCGGGACGCCGAAGTCTCGGAGGCGCTCGAAGCCGCCCAGCCGAGCTAGCTCCCGCGTGCGCTCGACCGGGTCGCCGCCGATCGCCTCGCCGTAGAGCTCAACGGCCTCGGGCGCGAGGCTACGGTTGAACTCGAGGGCGGGCGGCAGGCAGAGCGCGTTCATCGCCCCGTGCGGCAGCCCGTACGTGCCGCCGAGCGCCTGCGCCATCGCATGGGCGAGCGCGAGCCCGACAAGCGCGAGCGCGTGCCCGGCGTGCATTGCGCCGACAAGCAGCGCGGCGCGCTGCCCCCGGTCGCCGGGAGCGGCAACGACCTGCGGCAGCGCGGCGGCGATCAGCGGCGCTCCGATGAGCGCCTGCTCGTCGCCCTCCGGGCTCCGGCGCTGCACGTAGAGCGCCTCGGCGCAGTGCGCGAGCGCGTTCAACGCGGTTCCCACGGTCACGTCGATCGGCAGGTCGAGTGTGAGGTCGACGTCGTAGACGAGGCCGACGGGACGCGCGCCCGCACCGCCGCCGTGGATGCGCCGGTCGGGGCTTCGGATGCCGTAGTGCGTCGTCCATTCGGAGCCGGAGTAGGTCGTGGGGACGTGCACGACCGGCAGCTCGGCCTCCGCCGACGCGTGCTTCGCCGTGTCGATCGCGGAGCCCCCGCCGATGCCGAGGATCCCGTCGGCCTCCTCGGGGACGTCGACGTGCTCGGCGGGCACGACCGACCACCAGCCGACGTTCGGCACGTCGAGCGACCGCCAGCGCGCGCTCGAGATGACGAACGGCCGCTCGATGCCCACCTCCTCGAGGAGGCCGGTCAGCTCGGCTTCGGCGGGGCCGTGTCGGACGATCATGCGAGCTCTGCACGCGCGAAGTCGAGGAAGGCGCGCGCCGCGCGTGTCTCCGACCGCCCGACCGCCCGGACGAGGAAGATCTCGCGCTCGAGCTCGAGCCCGGCCACGCGGGCCTCGACGAGCGTGCCGGCGGCGAGGTCGTTCTCGATCGACGAGCGGGAGATGAACGTGACGCCGTAGCCGCCGCGCACAGCGCTCGTGACGGACTCCTGCAGGCCGAGCTCGAGCCGAACGTCGAGGTCGCGCAGCTTCAGCCCCGCGCCGCGCAGTTTCTCCTCGATCAGCTGGCGCACGCCGGCGCCGTCCTGCATGAGGATCAGCTGCTCCTGCCGCAGTTCGTCGAGAGTCACGGTGCGACCGGCGAAGCGGTGGCCCGGCGGGCACGCGAGAACGACGGTGTCGCGGAAGAACGGCTCGTACTCGACCGCGCGGTGCCGGGGGGCCGCTCCGACGACGCCGAGCTCGAGCGTCCGGCCGGCGACGTGGTCGACGACCGTCTGCGTGTCGAAGACGAGCAGCGAGACGTGGAGCGCGGTGTGCACGGCGGCGAAGCGGCAGAGGAGCTGCGACAGGACGACGCCGCCGGGGCCTGTCGAGGCGCCGATCTCGAAGGTCCCGGCGAGCTCCCCGGTGGCGTCGTCGACGAGGTCGGCGAGGATCTCGTCCTCGAGCTGCAGGAGCCGCTGAGCATTCCGGTAGAGGCGCGCCCCCGCCTCGGTCGGCTCGACCCGCCTGCCCGACCGGTCGAGAAGCTGCACGCCGAGCCGCTTCTCGAGCGACCGCACCTGCAGGCTCACCGCAGGCTGGGTGACGCCGAGCCGCTCCGCCGCGTGCGAGAACGAGCGGCGCTCGACGACGGCGCAAAACGCCTGCAGCTGCCTCGTGTCCATAAGCGAAGCTTATAACGGCAGGGGCCGGAGGCGGGTGGCGGGCCGCGGTGCCAGGCACCGTCACCGAACTGCGCAGTGATCGTCACGGAAGTGCGACGGGGGGCGCCTGGCGGAGCTCGAGGCGATTGCCGAACGGGTCGGCGACGTGGCAGCGGGGGGCGCCGCCGATCGGGTCGTCGCGCTCCGTCGCGATGCCTGCGTCGGCCAGGCGGCGCTCGAGCGCGGCCAGGTCCTCGACGACGAGGCCGGGGTGTGCCTTGCGCGCCGGTGCGAACGGCTCCTCGACGCCGACGTGCAGCTCCTGGGCGCCGGCGCGGAACCAGCAGCCGCCCCGCGAGCGAAACGGCTCCGGCTTCTCGAGCTCCTCGAGCCCCAGCAGGCCGACGTAGAAGGCGCGCGCCCGCTCCTCGCAGCCAGGCGGAGCGGCAACCTGCACGTGGTCGATTCCGAGGATCGTCACCGGCAACGGTTTACCATCGGCTCGTGGCCGCCGCACCGCTCGAGGACACACTCGTCAGTGGTTACACGCGCCTGGCCTCCGAAGCACCGCACCGCCTCGTCGACCTCGAGCTTCGCGCGCTCGACGTCGTCCTGTCCGCCCTGTGCCTCCTCCTGCTCTCGCCGGTCGCCGCCGTGATCGCCGTGATCGTCCTCGTCACGAGCGGCCGGCCCGTCCTCTACCGGGGTCGGCGCGTCGGCCGGCGCGGGCACTTCTTCGAGATGCTCAAGTTCCGCACGCTGCGGCCCGGCGCCGAGGAGCGCATCGGGCAGTACCTCGGCGAGGAGCTCGTCGCCCGCACGGACGCCGAGCTGACGTCGATCGGCCGCTGGCTGAAGGCGTCGCAGCTGGACGAGGTGCCGCAGCTCTGGAACGTGCTGCGCGGCGACATGTCGTTCGTCGGCCCGCGCCCGATCCGGCCGCGCTTCTTCGAGGAGCTTGCGCACGACCTGCCCGCCTACTGGCAGCGCCTGGTCGTGCGACCCGGGTTGACCGGCTTCGCCCAGGTGAGGCGCGGCTACGAGACGTCCATGGCCGAGAAGCTCGCGCACGATCTCGAGTGGATCGCCGACCGCTCCGTCCGGCTCTACCTGCGGACCGTGATCGTGACCGGTGCCCGCGTCCTCCGCCAGACGGTCACGCGGCGTCCATAGACTGAGCCGCCATGTGCGGGATCTGCGGGATCGCGACCACGCGCGGCGCCGTCGACCCCGAGCGGCTCGCCGCGATGTCGCGCACGCTCTTCCACCGCGGGCCCGACTCGGACGGCGCGCACCTCGACGGCGGCGCCGGGATCGCGGCGCGGCGCCTCGCGATCATCGACCTGACGGGCGGCGACCAGCCGATCGCGGGCGAGGACGGCCGCGTCGTCGTCGTCCAGAACGGAGAGATCTACAACCACCCCGAGCTCGCCCGCGAGCTCGAACGGGCCGGCCACCGATTCCGCACGCGCTGCGACACCGAGGTGCTCGTGCACGGGTACGAGGAATGGGGAGCGCGCCTCTGGGAGCGGCTGCGCGGGATGTTCGCGGTCGCCGTCTGGGATGCGCGCGCCCAGCAGCTCGTGCTCGCCCGCGACCGCTTCGGGATCAAGCCGCTCTACTACCGCGTCGCGGGCGGCGAGCTCTCGTTCGCGTCCGAGCTCGACGCGCTCGACCACGGCGCCGTCGACCTCGACGCGCTCGAGGCGTTTCTCGCCTTCAACTCCGTCCCGGCGCCGCTCTCGATCTTCGAGGACATCCGCAAGCTCCCGCCCGGCCACATGCTCACGTGGGCCGGCGGCTCGGTGACGATCGACCGCTACGCGCGCACCGGGCCGCTCGCACCGCGCCGCGACGAGGACGAGGCGGAGCTCCTCGAGGAGTGCCGCGCGCGCCTGCGCGACTCGGTGCGGGCGCACCTGATCAGCGACGTGCCGGTCGGCGTGCTCCTCTCCGGCGGCGTCGACTCCGGCGCGCTCGCCGCGCTCGCGGCAGAGCTGTCGTCGGAGCCTGTCCGGACATTCTCGATCGGGTTCGAGGAGGCATCGTTCGACGAGCTCGCCGGCGCACGGGCCGTCGCTGCGCGCTACGGAACCGTCCATCGCGAGCTGACGCTCCGCCCGGACGCGGCACTGCTCCTGCCGGCACTGGCCGACGCGTTCGACGAGCCCTTCGCCGACTCGTCGGCGCTTCCGACCTACCTCGTCTCGAAGCTCGCCGCCGAGGACGTGAAGGTTGCGCTCTCCGGTGAGGGCGGCGACGAGCTCTTCGGCGGCTACTACACCTACGTCGCCGACCTGCTCGCCGAGCGCGTCGGGCCACTCGCCTCGCTCGCCGCGCCGCTCGCGCGCCGCCTGCCGTCCTCGACGCGGCGCGCCAGCTTCGACTACAAGGCGAAGCGGTTCACCGAGTCCGCGCACCTACCGCCGCTCGAGCGCCATCACGGCTGGAAGGAGATCTTCTCCGCCGATGCCCGCGCCGAGCTGCTCGGCCGGCGCAGCGGCTTCGACCCGCTCGCCACCTACCGCACACGCTTCGCCGAGACCGAAGGCCACGAGCTCCTGACGAGGCTCCAGGACGTCGATTTCGGCCTCTACCTCGTCGACGACCTGCTCACGAAGACCGACCGCGCGTCGATGGCCTGGTCGCTCGAGGCGCGCGTCCCGTTCATGGACACCGTCGTGGCGAACTTCGCCTTCTCGCTGCCCGCCCGCCACAAGGTGCGCGGACTGCAGAAGAAACGGCTCCTCCGCAAGGCCGTCGAGCCGCTTCTCCCGCGCGAGGTCGTGCACGGCCGCAAGCGCGGCTTCTCGATCCCGGCCGCGGCGTGGCTGCGCGGCGAGCTCGAGCCGTTCGCACGGGAGACGCTCGCGCCCTCGACGCTCGAGCGCCAGGGCTACCTCGACCCGGGTGCGGTGACGCGCGTGCTCGACGAGCACGTCGCCGGGCACCGCGACAACTCGCGCCAGCTCTGGGGGCTGCTCTCGTTCACTCTCTGGCACGAGCGGCACGTCGAGGGCGTCACGCGCGATGTCTCGCTCGAAGGCGCACTCGCATGAAGGTCTGGGTCGACTTCACCGCCAGTGCGCATCCGCTCGTCTTCCGGCCACTCGTGCAGCTGCTCGAGGCACAGGGGCACGAGGTGGAGATCACCGCGCGCGACTACGCGCAGACGCTGCAGCTGATCGAGTCGCACGGGATGACCGCGACGGTGATCGGCCATCACGGCGGACGCTCCGCCTTCGGCAAGGCGCGGCAGATGCGCACGCGGCTGAAGGCGCTGCGCACGTGGGCGAAGCCGCGCGGTTTCGACCTCGCACTCGCCCACGGCTCGCACGAGCTGACGATGACCGCACGCCGGCTCGGCATCCCGAGCGCGACGACGTTCGACTACGAGTGGGCGTGGCTGCAGCACCAGCTCGGCTGCCGGGCGGCGACCAGGGTCGTCGTGCCGGACTCGATCCCGCCCGAGCGGCTCGCGCGCTACTCGGCGGTGCCGCCCAAGCTCCGGCAGTACGCGGGGCTGAAGGAGGAGTACTACCTCTCCGACTTCGACCCCGACCCTGCTGTGCTCGAGCCGTGGTCGATCGATCCCGCGCGGGTGCTCGTCGTGCTTCGACCGCCGCCGGACGTGTCGCTGTACCACCGCCACTCGAATCCCCTCTTCCCGATGACGCTCGAGCATCTAGGCCGTTCCGACGACGTGCACGCGATCGTCATCCCGCGCACGGAGGAGCAGCGCGTCTACGTGCAGTCGCTCGCGCTGCCGTCGGTGATCGTCCCGGAACGTGCGATCGACGCTCAGAGCTTGATCGCACTCAGCGACCTCGTCGTCTCGGCGGGCGGCACGATGAACCGCGAGGCGGCGGCGCTCGGCGTTCCCGTCTACACGACCTACGGCGGCCGGCTCGGCGGCGTCGACGAGGAGCTGATCCGCGTGGGACGGCTGCGGCCGCTTACCGACCCGCGGGCGCTCGATCTTCGCAAGAGGGACAGCAGCGAGGGCGAGCGCGTGCGCCGCGACCCGCAGCACCTCCTCGATCTGCTGCTCTCAGCCCTGGACGAGAGCTAGGAGCTCGTCGCCGTAGCGCTCCAGCTTCGCCGGGCCGACGCCCGCGATCTGCGAGAGCTCGCCGAGCGACGCCGGCCGCGCGGCGGCGATCGCCTGCAGCACCGAGTCGTTGAAGACGACGTAGGCCGGCACGCCGTCGGCGCGCGCCCGCTCGAGCCGCCAGTCGCGCAGCGTCTGCGCTTCGGGCGTCCACTCGCCCGCTGCCTGCGCAGACCGCGAGGCGATGCCGAGCTCCTTGAGAAAGCGCGACGGCTTGCCGCTCCAGGAGAGCCACAGATGCGTGCGAGCCCGAGTGAGGCCGACGTAGAGCAGCCGCCGCTCCTCGTCGGCGTCGGCCCGCGATGCGGGCAGCTCCTTCTCCTGCAGCCGCGGCAGGAAGACCGCGTCGAACTCGAGGCCCTTCGCGCGGTGGTAGGTGAGCAGGTGCACGCCGTGCGCACCGTCCCCTCCGGGCGCGAAACGCTCGCGCAGCCAGGCGACGAAGGCCGCAGCGTCACCGTCGAACGCCGCCGCAAGCGACACGAGGCGGGCGAGATCCTGCTGGCGCACGAGCTCGCGCTCGCCGAGCCGGTCGGGCAGCCGCTCCAGGAAGCCCGCGTCGAGCGCGGCGGAGCGCACCGCCTCGCCGGCCGGAGCGGGCGAGCGCTCGAGCCGCCGGCAGAGGCGGCGGGCCGAGTCGCGGTCGAGAAGCGACGCGCCCTGGAACGGGATCGCCGCCTCGTGGAAGAGCTCCTCGAAGTCGGCCAGGCGGGCGTTCGTGCGCGCCAGCACGGCCATCTCCTCGAGCGGGCAGTCGAGCGCCCGGATCGCAGCCACGATGGCTGCACCCTCGTCCTCCGGCGACGGGTAGGGGCGGACGACGGGGTCCGGCCCGTCGGGCCGCGTCGCGCGCAGGGTCTTCTCCGCGCCGCCCAGGGCGGGAACGAGCCGGTTCGCGAGCGCGAGCACCTGCGGCGAGGAGCGGTAGTTCTCCTCGAGCGCAACCACGTGCGCGTGCGGGAACCGCCGGGGCAGCCCGAGCAGATGCTCGGGACCGGCGCCCGTGAAGGCGTAGATCGACTGATAATCGTCGCCGACGACGCAGAGGTCGTCGCGATCGCCGAGCCACAGATCGAGGAGCGTCTGCTGGAGCAGGTTGACGTCCTGGTACTCGTCGACCGTGAACGCGCGGTACTGCGCCCGGAAGGTCTCGCACACCGCCTCGTCGTCCTCGAAGAGGCGGATCGCGAGCTCGAGCAGGTCCTCGAAGTCGATCACGCCCTCATCGGCCTTCCGGCGCTCGTACTCGGCATAGACGCGCTGCATCAGGTCGAGCGGGATCGGGGGCTCGCGGTCGCGGTAGGCCGAGACGGGGATGCGCCGGTTCTTCGCCCACTCGATCTCGGTCGCGAGGTCGGCCGCAGGCCGGAACTTGTACGGCGCCGGCAGCCGGTTCGCGATCTGGCGCAAAAGAAGCGCCTTCGAGGGCAGGATCGTGCCGACGCGCTCCGGGGCGAAGTGGCGCAGCTGCCGCAGCGCGGCCGAGTGGAACGTCGAGGCCCGCACGCCCGACGCGCCGAGCCGTTCGAGCCGTCCGCGCAGCTGGCGCGCCGCCTTGTCGGTGAACGTGACCGCGAGGATCTGATTCGCGGCGAACGCGCCGGTCTCGACCTGTTGGGCGATCCGATGGGTGATCGTGGTCGTCTTGCCCGACCCGGCGCCCGCAAGAATGCAGACAGGGCCGTGCACGGCCTCGGCTGCAAGCCGCTGCTCTGCATTCAGGCCGTCGAGCGCGCTCACCGAGGAACCCTACCGGCGGCTCCGGAGGGCACCTGTGACGTCAGTGCAACGTGTCTTCCAGAACGGGCTCGGCGCCGGAGCGGACCGGTTCCTTGCACATCGCCCCGAGCTTTGCGACGACCGCGAGCGTGTCCCCTTCGGCCACCAGCCGCTCGAGCTCGCCGAGCGACTCCTCGAGCCACTCCGGGTCGATCGCCGCGCGTGCGGCGCGCATGATCTTCGGGTGCGAGGTCGGGCCGACCATCTCGCCCTCGTTCCACAGCACCTCGTGCATCTTCTCGCCGGCGCGGGCACCGGTGAAGACGATCGGCACCTCGGCCTCGTCGCGGCCCGAGAGCCTGATCATCTGCTTGGCAAGATCGAGGATGCGCACGGGCTCGCCCATGTCGAGCACGTACACCTGGCCGCGCCCGCCCATCGCGCCCGCCTGCACGACGAGCGACGCTGCCTCCGGGATCGTCATGAAGAACCGCGTCATCTCGGGGTGCGTGACGGTGACCGGGCCACCGCGCTCGATCTGGCGGCGGAAGATCGGGATCACTGAGCCCGACGACCCGAGCACGTTCCCGAAGCGGACGGCGACGAACCGCGTCGCGACGTCCCCACGGAGCGCGCAGGATTCGACGATCCACTCGCAGACGGCCTTCGAGCGCCCCATCACGTTCTTCGGGGCGGCTGCCTTGTCGGTGGAGATGAGCACGAAGCGGTCGACGCCGCCCTCGATCGCGGCGTCGACGAGCGACCGCGTGCCGAGGATGTTGTTCGCGACGGCCTGCAGCGGGTTTGCCTCGAGCATGCCGACGTGCTTGTACGCGCCGGCGTGAAAGAGCACTGCGGGCTCGTGCCGCTCGAGCACCTGCCGCATCTTCGCGCGATCGCCGAAGTCCGCAAGGACGGGAATCGCCGCGTCGAACTCCCGCTCGTCGACGAGCTCGCGCTCGATGTCGAAGAGCGCCGACTCCGCCTTGTCGACGAGCACGAGCCGCGCAGCGCCGAGCCTCGCCAGCTGACGGCAGAGCTCCGCGCCGATCGAGCCACCGGCGCCGGTGACGAGCACCGTCTCCCCCTTCACATACGAGGCGACTCGGCCGAGGTCGACGTCGACCGGCGGCCTGCCGAGCACGTCCTCGACCTGCACCGGCCGGATCTGGGCGCCGAGGTTGACGTCCCCTGCGATCAGCTCGTGCAGCCCGGGCAGCGTCTTCACCGGGACGCTCTCGCCGCGGCACGTCTCGACGATCGTGCGCCGGACGGAGCCGGGCGCGGAGGGGATGGCGATCAGCACCTCGTCCGGGCGGTTGTCGCGCAGGAGGTGCGGCAGGTCGTCCACCGTCCCGAGGACGCGGACGCCGTTGAACCGGGCGCCGCGCTTGCGCGGGTCGTCGTCGACGAACCCGATCGGTGTGTAGTGGAGCTGCCTGTTGCGCTGCATCTCGCGCACCATCAGCTGGCCCGCGTCGCCGGCGCCGACGATCAGCACCTCCTTGCCCGTCGCGACGAGGCCGGACGGCGGACGCTCGATCAGCGTCCGTGCGAGCAGACGGGAGCCTGCGACGAACGCGAGCAGGAGCAGGAAGTCGAGCGCGGCGATCGAGCGCGGAAGCCGCGAGGTGTGCGCCGGCGGGAATGCGTAGAGCACGAGGTAGGTGATGCCCGAGCCGACGATGACGCCGCGGAACGCGCCCCACATGTCTCGCGTCGAGACATACCGCCACCAGCGGTTGTAGAAGCCGAAGAGGACGAACGTCGTCAGGTTGATCGCGACGACGAGCGCCACCACCTGCCAGTCGAGCAGGTGCCGGTAGAAGACCGGGATCGTCTGGTCGAAGCGCAGGAAGAACGTCAGCCTCCACGCGGCGACGATCAGGACCGCGTCGAAGATCAGCTGCCAAGCCCGGTGCCTGTTCACCGGAAACCTCACGGCTACGATCGTACGAGCTCTGAGGCGCCGCGCAGCACCGCGACCACGTCGGCCTGCTGCTCGGCGGAGATGCCGGCCCAGAGGGGCAGGCACAGGTTCTCGCGTGCGGCCCGCTCGGTCTCCGGCAGGTCGCCCTCCGCGTAACCGAGATATGCGAGCGCGGGCTGGAGATGGAGCGGCGGCTGGTAGTACACCGCGTGACCGATCTCGGCAGCCTGCAAGGCGACCGCGAGTGCGTCGCGCTCGAGCGAACGGACGCAGTACATGTGGTACACGTGGCCCTCTTCGTCGGCCGGCGTCTCGACAAGCCCATCGAGCAGCTCGCCGTAGCGGGCTGCGGCCTCGCGGCGCTCCTCGTTCCAGCGGTCGATGTGGCGCAGGAAGATCCGCAGGAACGACGCCTGCATCGCGTCGAGGCGCGAGTTGTAGCCGACGTAGAGGAACTCCTTCTTCGCCGCGGAGCCGTGGAAGCGGAGCATGCGCAGCCGCTGGGCCAGCTCGGGATCGTTGACGCCGATCAGGCCGCCGTCGCCGAGGGCGAACAGGTTCTTCGTCGGGAAGAAGCTGAACGTCGAGGCGACGCTGGTAGCGATCCCTTTCGCGCCGAATGCCTGGGCCGCATCCTCGATCACCGGCAGCCCGAAGGACGAGAGATCCGGGGCGGGCCGGCCGAACAAGTGCACCGGCATCAACGCCTTCGTGCGCTCGGTGATACGGCGCTCGACGTCGGCCGGGTCGACGTTCAGCGTCGCCGGGTCGATGTCGGCGAAGACCGGCGTCGCGCCGCGGCGGGCGATCGATTCCGCGGTCGCGTAGAACGTGAACGACGGGCAGACGACCTCGTCGCCCGGCCCGATGCCGAGCGCGTCGAGGACGAGCACGATCGCGTCGGTGCCGTTCGCGCAGCTGACGGCGTCGAGCGTCCCCAGCTGCTCGGCGGCCTCACGCTCGAACGCCTCGACCTCGGGGCCGAAGATGAAGCGTCCGCTCTCGAGGGTGCGCGCGAATGCCTCCTGCAGCTCCGGGACGAGGGGCGCGTACTGCGCCTTGACGTCAACGTGAGGAATCGGCATCGGCGTCGCTGATGGTAGCCGTCGTGCGCCTTCGCACGAGCAGAAGCACCGCGCCGACGACCACGGCGAGGACGACGGCGTAGTCGAGGTAACGCAGATCGTGGCCGGCCGAGCTCCAGCTCGCGCCAACCGCCCAGCCGATCCCGGCGACGACCGCGCAGAAGGCGAAGCAACCGACCGCGGCCAGCGGGACGAGGAGGCGGAGCGGCCATTCGAGGATCCCGGCGGGCAGCGCGACGAACGAGCGCACGATCGGCGTGGCGAAGCCGAGCGGGACCGCGACCGGGCCGAAGCGCTCGAACCAGCGTTCGGCCCGTTCGATCCGCTCCGGCGTTGCGTGGAGCCATCGGCCGTGGCGCTCGAGCAGTGCGTGACCGCCGTAGCGGCCGAGCGCCCAGCCCGCGATGGCCCCCGCCACGTTGGCGACGACACCCGTCGCCACGACGGCGAGATAGGCGTGGAAGCCGGGCTGCACGCCGGAGATGTGCCCCGCGAGCGCGCCCGAGGCGAGCGCGCCGCCGTACACCATCGTCAGCTCGCTCGCCGCCGGCAGGAGGGCGGCGACGAACATCAGCACGGCGATCGCCGCCAGGCCGTGGCTCTCGACGAACGAGGTCACACCGGCGACTCTAGCCGCCGCGTCTGAAGGCGAACGGGGCGGTCAGGTCGGAGGTGCCGACAGCGGTCGTCGCGTAGACGTGCGCGAGGTAGCGGCCGGCGTAGGCGGGCGAGCCGTGCGGAAGGCGGCCGTCCCAGGCGACCGTCTGTCGCCCGGCGGGCAGGCTCGACGTCCCGAGGTCGCGCACGACCACGCCCGCCGTCGTCTCGATCACGACCCGCACGGCCGCCTGGCGGGCGAGCGTGAACGTCACCGGGACGCGGCCACGGTCGAGCGCGGGGACGGAGAGGCCCGCGAGCGTCGTGTCGTAGCGGAACGTGCGCGTCGCCTCGGATGAGCGCCCGAGATCGTCGACGGCGGTCACGTCGAAGCGCCAGTCGCCCTCGACCGTGAGCGGCGGCTGGGCGGGCGAATAGGTGCCCGGCGGCTGCTGCACGCCGGCGACGAGGCTCAGGGCGCTGCCGTCGGGCGCGACGAGCCGCGCGGTCACGGTCGACGGCCGCACGAGGCGGTAGGAGAGCGGCTGGGCGGTGCGGCCCGGATCGCCGTTCTCGAGCGGCACCGGAAGGGGCGGGGCATAGACGCCTGCGTACTCGACCAGAAGGCCTTCGCGGACCGGCCGCGCGCCCGCGTCCGGGGTGGAGAGCAGCTGTCCGTCGAACGCCGCAGTGACCGGATCGCCCGGCTCGAGGCCGCACGCGGTGACCGCGCCGAGTCCGACCAGCGCCTTCGCGAGCTCGTAGCTCGTCAGGCCGACGCTGTAGCCCGGCCGGCCGCCGTCGACCGCGACGAGCAGGATCCGTCCGTCGGCGAGCTGGGCGACCGCCGCCCGCGGGTCACGGCCGGTCACCTGCTCCGACGTGAGATCCTCGAGCGCGCGGAACACGGGCTTCCCCGCCCGCACCAGCACGGGCCCGCCGCCGAGCGCGGCGAGCATGCCCGTCCACACCGGCTGCAGCCCGAGCCTGACCGTGAGCGCGGCCCCGGCCGGCGCCTCCGCCCGCAGCTTCGCCGCGGCGGCGCCACCCGCCATCAGCACCGCACCACCGGGCGGGATCGGCTCGCCGCCGCCGCTCCCGGCCTGCGAGACGACGGCGTGGAGGTCGGTGTTCGGGACGGCGGCCGGGAACGAATCGAGGACGACCTCGGCCGAGCCGGCGACCGTGGGCGCCGTCGGGCCGTAGGCGGGCGTGAAAAGGGCGTACTGGCCGGGGGCCGGCGACCGGCCGAGCGCGTTCAGCGTCCGCCGCTGGCCGGTGCCCTGCCAGGTGCCGAAGAGCTTGACGCGATCGACGTGGAGCGTGCCGGCCGCGTCGATCCCGATCGACGAGCGTCCCGCCGCCGGCCGCGCGGCGAGCGCCCCGCCCGTGAGAACGATGCCCGCCGGCCGGCCGTCCGCGGTCGAGAAGTCTCCGTTGACGCCCGCGGTCGTCGCCTGTGACGACACGTCCTGCTCGATCCGCGTCAGCGGCTCGGGAGGCGCCGTCAGCGTGCCGCCGGAGAGCACCGGCGCGAGCTGGTAGAGCCCACTCGCGGTGCCGGGCCGCGGTGCGGTGATCACGTTCAGCACGACGGAACCGTTCGGCGTGAACTCGATCGTGCGGTCGAACGTGACACCCGGCATCAGCTCCACCGGGTCGGCCCGGGCCGGTCCCGCTGCCGCAGCGGCGGCGAGCAGGAGGATCGCGAGCGGACGCAGCATGCCCCGTCCGAGGGTACCGGGGGCGCGTCTTACAGTCCGCTTACGTCGCGTTAGCGACCTTCGCACCGGGGCTGCCGATCGTGCGGTTGCTTGCCCCTGACCGCAAAGGAGCCCCAGATGCGCAGATTGATCCTTCCGGCCGTGCTCGTCGCCGCCCTCGTCGCGACGGGCTATGCCGTCGCCGACGGCTTCGGCGGCGCGGCCAACCCGACCGCGGTCGCCGGAACCTTCACGGCGACGCAGGTCAAGACCTCGAGCCGCACCTGCACGACGAGCGACAACCGGACGATCGTCGTCACCGACGGGACCTACATGGGGACCGCCGGCGGCGACGCGACGCTGACCGGCGCGATCACGCTTCGCGCACACAGCGTCGTCGACACGACGAACAAGGTCGGGCTCGTCACCGGCCGGCTCGGCATCGACACATCGGGCCACCCGAACGCGGCTGCGCTCTTCCAGGCCGTCTACTCCGACGGGCACGTCGCGGGGCTCGCGGCCGGGCGCGCCGGTGCTCAACACACTGCGCTCGTCGCGAACCTGTCGGCCGACTTCGACCCGGCGAGCGGCTTCGCGAACGGCAAGCTCGGCGGCGGCACGGCCGGGGGGAACGCGGTCGAGGCGACGCCCGGGGCCTGCAAGTCGACGCAGCAGCCCACCCACGAGCGGAGCTCCGCCCGCGGCACGATCTCGGCGCTCTCCACGAGCTCGATCACCGTGGCGGGCCTCACCTGCAACCTGCCGCAGGGCTCAAACGTTCCCACGAGCTACAAGGCGGGCGACGTCGTCACGATCGCATGCGAGCTCTCGAACGGCACGAACACGCTGACGAAGATCTCGGGCAAGCACCACTAGACTGGCGGCCATGTGCCGCAACATCAGGGTTCTTCACAACTTCGAGCCGGCCGCCACGGACGACGAGGTCCGGGCGGCCGCGCTCCAGTACGTGCGCAAGGTGAGCGGGATGCAGAAGCCGTCGAAGGCGAACGAGGCGGTGTTCGACCGGGCCGTCGCCGAGATCGCGCACCTCACACAGCATCTCCTCGACGACCTCGTCACGTCGGCGGCGCCGCGTGACCGCGAGATCGAGGCCGCCCGCCGCCGTGCGCTCGCCGAGAAGCGCTTCGGCAAGGTCGCCTGAGGGCGCCGCTCAGCCGCCGCTGATCGCGGCGACCACGTCGACGCGCGAGCCGGCGACGAGCGGCGTGTCGAGCGCCGCCCGCCGCCGGTCGACGTAGACGTGGATGTGCATCCGGAGAGCCGGGCCCGGCTCGCAGAGCCGGTCGCGTAGGCCGGGCCAGCTCGTCTCGAGCTGGCCGATCGCGTCGTCGACGGTTGCCGCGTCGAGCTCCAGCCGCCGCGGCAGGCCCGCGAAGAGCGGCTGGAGCGTCATCGGCAGGTACAGCTCCGCCATCTCGCCTAGTCGACGACGACGGCCGTCACCGACGAGATCGCAGGCAGGTAGCCCGCGAGCTCGTCCCACGACTCGCCGGCGTCTGCGCTCCCGAACACCTGCCCGGTCGACGTGCCGAAGTAGAAGCCCGGCTCGTCGTGAGTGTCGCACGTCATCCCCTGGCGGAGCACGCCGAGGTGCGCACCGTGCTGCGGCAACCCTTCGCTGAGGCGCGACCAGCTCGACCCGCCGTCGTCCGTCCGCCAGACGGCCGCCTCGCCGTCGGGCATCGTGCGGCCGTGGCCGCCGTCGAGCGGGATCACGAAGAACGTGTCGCGGTCGTACGGGTGCACGGCGGCCGCGAAGCCGAAGTCCGTCGGCAGCCCCTCGGTGATCTCCGTCCACGAGGCGCCGCCGTCGTCGCTTCTGTGCATGCCGACGTGGTTTTGCTGGAACATCCGGTCGCCGTCGACCGGCGAGCGGACGAGCTTGTGCACGCAGAAGCCGACCTCCTCGTGCTCGCGCGGCCAGTCTGCGCGCAAGCCGCGGTTGCGCGGCGTCCAGCTCGAGCCGCCGTCGTTCGTCTCGAAGAGGCCGATCCCCTGGACGATCGCCCAGAAGCGATCGGCGTCGTCGGGGTCGTCGAGGAGGCCGGAGATGCCGAGATGCCCGGGCGGCTGGTTCCCCGGGTCGTCCCATCCTTCGCTGCCCGGCTCGCCGGCAAGCGTCGAGACCAGCGAGAACGTCTCCCCGCCGTCGGTGCTCTGGAAGATGCCCGGCGCCTCGACGCCGACGAGCAGCCGCCCGTGCGCCGCCGAGAGCGTCGAGGCCTTCGACAGCTTGCGCGCGCCCTCGCCGTAGCCGAGCCCCTCGCTCGAGAGCGCCCAGGTCTCGCCCAGGTCCGAGCTCCGCCAGATGGCGCTCCCATGCCACTCGCTCGCGGCGGCGGCGAAGATCGTCCCCGAATCGCTGTCGTAGACGGCGTGGTAGACGGGCCAGCCCTCGCAGAACGGCCCGCGCAGCTGCCAGTCGCGGCGACCGGCGTCGCTCTCGAGCAGGAAGCACCCCTTGCGGGTGCCGATCAAAAGCATGGTGCGTGCCATCGGTTCGCTACCTCCAGGTCGTCGGCAGGATGATCATGCAACTTCCGACCGCCGGACGGCGCGAAAGTCATCGATCAGATTCGGCGGGCTCCGACATACCGGTCGCCGAAGGCCGAGAGCGGCGTGATCTTGACGACGTCGCCGGTCTGCGGCGCGTGCACCATCTCGCCGCCACCGATGTAGATCCCGACGTGGTCGAGCCCGTCGAAGAAGACGAGGTCGCCCGGTTGCAGCTCGTCGCGGGGCACCGCCACACCGAGCGCGTACTGCGCGGCGGCGAAGTGCGGTAGCGAGATGCCGAGCTGGGCATACACGTACATCACGAGACCCGAGCAGTCGAAGCCGTCGGGGCTCGCCCCGCCCCAGACGTACTTGACGCCGAGGTAGCGGAGGGCGATCTGGGCCGCCTCGGGATGGCCCGCCGGGAGGGTCTGCGGCGTGGCGGTGGTGGACGCCGCGGCCGTCGTGGTCGCAGGCGGCGGGTCGACCACCGGCGCGGTGGTGGTCGCCTGGGTCGTCGTGGTCGGCGAGGCGACCGTCGTCGTGGTCGCCGTGGTCGTAATCGGCGGTGCCGCCGCCTTCGCCTTCGCCGCCGCCGCGGCGGCGGCCCTCGCGCGTGCCTGCTCGGCGCGCTGCTCGGCGGCCTGACGGGCGAGCCGCTCCCGCGCTGCCGCGGCAAGCTCCGCCTGGCGGTGAGCCTCGGCGGCCTGCATCGCGACGACCTCGGACTGGACGGAAGCGAGCAGGCGTTTCCGCTCGGCGAGCATCGAGGAGATCTGCTTGCGCTCCGTGCCGAGCCGGTCGACGGTCGCCTGCTGCTGCTGCTCGAGCGCGTTCGCCTTGAAGGCGGCCTGCGCATAGCGGTCGCGGGCTCGCGTCGCCTCGACGGCGAGCCGGTGGTCGGCCTCGGCGATCGTCTGGGCGGTGTCGAGCCGGTCGATGATGTTCGAGAGCGTCGTCGAGCCGAGCAGGATCCCGAGCGCGGTGTTGTCCTCGTCGCTCTCATAGAGTGCGACAAGTCGTGCCCGGACCCGCGCGACCGCCTGCTTTCGGGCCTGCTCCGCGGCGGCGAGCTCCTTCCGCTCGGAGATCAGCTGGCGCTTTGTCGCGGCGAGCTGAATCCGCGCACCGTCCCAGGACTCGACGCTCGCCTCGAACCGCCGGTCGAGGTCGTTGACCTGTGTGAGAACGGCTTTCGCCTGTGCCTGCTTGGCCTCGATCCGCTGCTTCGGCGTCGCCGCCGCAAGGTCGCCGGCAAGCGCGGCTGCGCATCCCGCCGCAAGAATCCAGGTGAGTGTCGCCCTCGAAAGCGGCATGAAGAAGGACCCTTTCGCCCCCGATCCGGGGCTCTCCTCCACCGGCAATCTACGCGCTGCGTCTCTACGCTGCCGCGTCGGCCGTCGCAACGAACCGGAGCTCCGGCACCTCCTCGAGCTCGCCGACGTCGCGGGCGAGCTCGAGGAACGTGTAGAGGCCGGCCCGCTCGCGTGGCCCGAACCGGTAGCGGAGCTTCTCGAAATAGCGTGCGAGGAAGCCGGGCGGATAGCCGTAGCGCTCTGACGACTCGTACGCGAGCACCTCCGGCCGCTCGCGCGCGGCACGGACCGACGCGACGAGCGCGTCCTCGAGCTCCGAGAGCGCCGGATGGACGGGCTCGGGGGCGGCCCAGACCGCGAAGACCATCGGCAGCCCCGTGCGCTCGAGCCAGAGGCGGCCGAGGTCGTGATGGGGTGTCGGGTCCTCGAACGCAGAGCGCAGGGCGGCGTCGCCGATCAGCAGCTTCGCCTCGGCATCGCCGGTCTCGTAGGCCTCGAGCGGCAGGTGCTCGGCGTCGGGGAAGAGCACCTTTGTGAGCACCACGGACGTCGCCGACTCGGCGGTGACGGCAACCGTGCGGATCCGCGGCAGCGGCGTCTTCGAGATCAGCTGGATCGACTCGACCGCGCCCTCACTCGAGACACAGAGCCGCGGCAACAGCCGCAGCCGCTGGGCATCGCGGGCGTAGGCGATCGACGAGATCGGGGCAAGATCGATCTCACCGGCGACGAGCCGCCGGTTGAGGTCGGTCGGCACGCCGACGACCTCTTCGACCTCGGCCTCGAGCCGGAAGAAGACCGGCGCCATGTTGACGTACCCGATGCGGCCGAGCCTGATCATCCAGGGCGATCCACGACTGCATCGGTGAGCGCCTCGAGCGCGACGCGGTGGCGCTGCGCGCCGAGGTAGGAGCGTGCCTTCGCAGCGTAGGCGAGCGCCTCCTCGCACGACCGCTCGATGGCGTCACTGGCGGCGACGCGGACGAGCGCACCGTCGAGCGGCCCGCCGGCGAGCGCGGCGCGCACGACCGGGTCGACGCGCGCCGCCAGGAGCAGCGGCATCGTCGGCGTGCCCTCGCGGAGGTCGGTGCCCGGGATCTTTCCGGTCTCCTGGGTCTGACCCGCGCAGTCGAGGATGTCGTCGGCGATCTGGAACGCGACGCCGAGCGCCGCGCCGTAGCCGCCGAGCCGCTCGTCGCCGCCGGAGCCGAGCAGGCATGCGGCCTCGATCAGCTTCCCGGTCTTGAGAAGGCAGCGCTCGAGGTAGGCCTCGACCGGCGTGTCGGGGTCGTGGGTCTGCAGGCGCTGCATCGCCTCGCCGCGGGCGAGGCAGAGCGCGGCATCCGCCAGCGTCTTCACGGCGAGCTCGTCGCCCGTCTCGGCGAGCACCGCGAACGCGCACGCATACAGGTAGTCGCCCGCCGCCTTCGCAGCCTCGGCGCCGTAGACCGACCAGGCCGAGGGAAGCCCGCGCCGGAGACGCGCGCCGTCGACCAGGTCGTCGTGGACGAGCGTCGCCATGTGCACCATCTCGACGGCGACGCCGGCGGCAACCGACGGCTCGTCGTCGGCGCAGAGGAAGCAGAGGAGCGGCCGCAGCCGCTTGCCGCCTGCGGCGAGCGCCTCACCCGAGACCTCGCGGGCCATCCCGGGCCGCTGGGCGATCGCACGCGCGAGCCCGGCCTCGACCTCGGCCATGTAGGCCGCCAGGCCAGGCACCGCGTCGACGGCCGCGAGGACGGTCATGCGGCCGTCCCCGTGTGCAGCGCGACGATCGTGCCGCCGAGCAGACGGAAGCGCACCTCGGCGAAGCCCGCCAGCGCGAGCAGCGCGGCGAGCGCCTCGGCGTCCGGGAAGCGGCGCACCGACGCGGGCAGATAGCTGTAGGCGGACCCTCCCGGCAGCACCTTGCCGAGCACCGGGACGATGCCGTCGAACCACAGCCGAAAGAAGGGACGGAGCACCCCGCGCGGCCGGGTGATCTCGAGGATCGCGAGCCGGCCGCCGGGCACGATGACGCGCCGCAGCTCGCGAAGGCCGAGCTCCAGGTCGGCGACGTTGCGCACGCCGAACCCGACCGTCGCCGCCTCGAAGGAGCCGTCGGGGAACGGCAGCGCGAGCAGGTCGCCGAGCACCCACTCGACGCGCGGCTCCTTCCGCCGCGCCCGCTCGAGCATCCGCTCCGAGAAGTCGAGCCCGGTGACGTGCCCCGCTCCGGCCCGCAGGCCGGCGACCGCGAAGTCGCCGGTACCGCACGCCGCGTCGAGGACGCGGTCGCCGGGCCGGACCACCGCGGCGGCGGCAAGCCGCCGCCAGCGCACGTCGAGACCCGCCGTCATGACCCGGTTCATCGGGTCGTAGACGGGAGCGATCCGGTCGAACATCGAGCGGACGGCGTCGGGGGCGAGGGTCACGTCTGACCCCATCTCGGGGCCAGAGACTGCTCGAGCCCGATGTGATCGAGGATCCGCGCGACGACGAAGTCGAGCAGGTCGTCGACGGTTTCGGCGGCGTGGTAGAAGCCCGGGGCGAGGAACATGATCGTCGCGCCCGCGCGGCGGAGGGTGAGCATGTTCTCGAGGTGGATCGCCGAGAGCGGCGTCTCCCGGGGGCAGAGGACGAGCTTCCGCTCCTCTTTCAGTGCCACGGATGCGGCCCGGTGGATCAGGTTCTGCATCGCGCCCGATGCGACGGTGCCGAGCGTGCCCATCGAGCACGGGCAGATCACGTACGCGTCGACCTTCGCCGAGCCGGAGGCATACGGCGCCCGCCAGTCGAGCGGGTCGTGGACGGTGACCGCCTCCCCGGTCCCTTCGACGAGGCGGGCGAGCGTCTCGTCGCGGGAGAGCCTCGCGTCGCCGTGGAGCTCCGTCGCGAGGACCTCGATCGCCGCGCCCGACGCGCACACACCGACCTCGCAGTCGGCAGCCGCGAGCGCCTGCACCAGCCTGCGTGCGTACGGCGCCCCGGAAGCGCCGGTGATGCCGAGGAAGACGCGCAACGACCCCAAGGGTACGCGCACTCCCTACTTCGGGCCCTTCGAAGCCTCCAGGAAGTTGGCGAGGAGCGTCAGACGGGCGAGACCCAGACCGGCGAACGACGGCATCGGCGAGCCAGGATTGACGCAGGCCGGGCACTTCAGGTGAGCGATCTGGAAGGCGATGCCCTTGTTCTTCGCTCCCTCGGCGGACAGGTTGGGCGCGCCGGCAAAGCCGCCGCCGACGCCGAGGTACTGGTGGCAGTTGAGGCAGCCGGCGACCGCGAAGATCTTCGCCCCCGCCACCGCCTTCGGGTTGTTCTGGAAGCCCTGCTGCTGGGCCCAGTGCGGCACGTCGGCGAGGAGCTCGGTGCCGAGAGCCTCCTTCGCGGTTGCGCCCTTGTACGTGAGGATCCCCATCGAGATGACGACGAGAACCGCCGCGACGACGGCGACCGGGCGGCGCGAGAGCCTGCGTTCGGTGCGAATGTCGATGAACGGCACCGAGAGCAGGAGCACGAGGCAGATGGTCGGGATCCCGATCGTGCCGAGCACGACCGACTCCGGCCACTTGAAGATCCGCAGCAGGTAGAAGAGGAAGTAGAAGTACCAGTCCGGGCGCGGGACGAAGTTGATCGTCCCCGGGTCGGCCGGCTTGTCGTAGAGCTTCCCGAGCCAGCCCGCCGCCGTCGTGTGGTGATCGCCCGGGGTCGTGTACTTCCAGACGATCGCCAGCCCGACGATCACGCACACGACGACGAGCGACATGATCGTGTCGTGGAGCATGGCGTACGGGTAGAAGGGCTTGCCACGCTCCTTCACGTCGGCCTTGTACTGCTGGAAGACCCGCCGCCGCTCGACGACCCTGTCGCTCGCCATCAGCTCCCTTTCCCTCTCCGCGGCCGGAACCGGGTGAGGCCTGAGCGGTGACCGTTCTGGCTCGCGGGGACGAGCGAGCCGGTGCCCGCCGCCTCCTTCGACCACGGCGGCGAGGTGACGCCCAGCCGGATCACGAGGTACAGGTGCAGGCCGATCAGCGCGAAGATCGCACCAGGGATCATCAGCATGTGGATCGCGTAGAAACGCGACAGGGTGTCGGCGTTGATGTACGTGCCGCCCTGCAGGAACTGCGCGATGAACGGGCCGAGGAACGGCGCCGTGCCGTTGATGTTGATGCCGACCACCGTCGCCCAGTACGCGGTCTGGTCCCACGGGAGGAGGTAGCCGGTGAAACCCTCGCCGAGACCCATCGCAAGGAGCAGCACACCGATGATCCAGTTCAGCTCGCGCGGGTACTTGTAGGCGCCGAACAGGAACACGCGCCCCATGTGCATGAACATGAGGATGATGAACACCGATGCGCCCCAGCGGTGCATGCCGCGCACGAGCCAGCCGGCGAAGATGTCGTTCGTGATGTGCTGGATCGAGCTGTAGGCCGAGTTCGGATCGGGCTTGTAGTACATCGCCAGGATCGTGCCGGTCAGCGCCTGCACGATGAATGCCGTCAGCGTCGCGGAGCCGAGCGTCTGGAACCAGTTGATGTCGCCCGGCACCTTGCGGAAGAGGAAGTACTTGATGCCGCCGACGAGGCCGGAGCGCTCCTCCAGCCAGTCGACCGGATAGAGGATCGTTTGCTGGACCTGCTCCGAACGGGTGAGCCTGCGCGTCGCCACTAGTGGTTGCTCAAGAGTGCGGGGGTTGGACGGGGTACAGCCACGACTCGATCCCGTTCACGTGCTCGCCCGGGAACGAGTAGGCCCACTTGTGGATCTGCGCCGTGCCGCCGGCGCCGTCGACGTGCGAGACCGAGAACGGCTTCCCGATCCACAGGTGGCCGTTGCGGATCGAGAACGAGTACCGATCGAGCGCGCGCACCGGCGGGCCGGCGATGCGGTTCCCCTCGGTGTCGTACTGGCCGCCGTGACACGGGCAGCCGAAGCCGGCAATCGAGACGGTGGGGATCAGCGTCACGTTGCCGAAGCGCTTCGTGCCCGAGTCGTCGAGCGGGCCGTTCGGCTGCACCGGGCAGCCGAGATGCGCGCAGTGGTTCGAGATGATCGTGAAGCTCGGCTGCGAGACCTGCTTGCCGTCGATCGTCACGTTGACCGGGCCGTTGTACCGGACGAACGCGGTGCGCCGTGACACCTCGCCCTCCTCCGGATTGCTCATGAAGGTGGAGACGACGTACTTGCCCTCGGGGAAGTTCGAGATCGGGCCGAGGTCCTGATCCTTGACGCCCTGCTTGAGGAACGCAGGGCCGACCATGAAGCCGAGCGCGGGCAGCGTCACGATGCCGCCGATCACCCCGCCGAGCCCGAGCGTCGAGACCTCGAGGAACTTCGAGCGCGGGTAGCGCTCCTCGGAGGTGACCGGCTCGTGGGCGGCGGCCTCCTGCGCGGACGGCGCCTCCGGCTCGACGTCGGGCGCCTCCGCGAGCGCCGTGCCCGTCGTCAGGTCGCGCACCCAGAGGAACGCGAACACGATCGCGAGCAGCGCCCCGATCCCCGTCACCCACCAGGAGATGACCAGCCCGACGAGCAGGACGGTGACGCCCACGGCGAAGCCGACCGGCCAGAGGCTGGGGCCGGGGACGTGCGGATGGTCGTCGTGCGGCGGCAAGCTCAGCTGGGATTCAATCGGTCGCGGGGAACCAGGGTCAACGTCGTAACAGGAGGCGCGAACTCTGCCGGAATCCGCGCACTCATGCGGCGGGAACCGTCGGGAGGCCGTACTCGGCCCAGCGCGCGGAGACGAGATCACGCACCTCGGGGCTCATCTCGATCTCGGGCGGCCATTCGCGCGCGCCTTCCGATGGGCCTTTGGCGGTCGCGTCGATGCCGAGCTTCCCGCCGAAGAACTGCAGCGTCGGCGCATGGTCGAGATGGTCGAGCGGGCCCTCGGTGAGCACAACGTCGCGCTTCGGGTCGACGTTCGCGCCCACGTAGAAGAGCACCTCGGCGTAGTCGTGCACGTTCACATGTTCGTCGACGACGACGATCCCCTTCGTGAGGCTCAGCATCCCGAGCCCCCAGATCGCGTGCATCACCTTGCGGGCGTGGCCCGGGAAGGCCTTGCGGATCGAGACGATGCAGAGATTGTGGAACGCCCCCGCCACGGGCAGGTCGTAGTCGACGATCTCCGGGACGGTCATGCGGACGGCCGGCAGGAAGATCCGCTCGGTCGCCTTGCCGAGCCACGCGTCCTCCTGCGGCGGCTTGCCGACGACGATCGACGGGTAGATCGCGTCGTGCCGCATCGTCATCGCCGTCACGTGGAAGACGGGGAACCGCTCGACCGGCGTGTAGAAGCCCGTGTGGTCGCCGAACGGCCCCTCGTCGGTCTCGTCGCCGCGCTCGACGTATCCCTCCAGCACGATCTCGGCGTCGGCGGGCACCTCGACGTCGACACTGACGCCCCTGACCAGCTCGAGGGGGCTGTCGCGAAGGAAGCCGGCGACCATCAGCTCGTCGATGTGCTTCGGGAGCGGCGCGCTCGCCGAGTAGGCGGTGACGGGGTCGAGCCCGATCGCGACGGCGACCTCGAGCCGACCGTCCGAGAACAGGTAGTCGGCGCGGCCGTCCTTGTGCAGCTGCCAGTGCATCGCCGTCTCCCGCGGCCCGAGCACCTGCATCCGGTACATGCCGACGTTCCGGCGGCCATCGCGCGGGTCGTGGGTGATCACGGCCGGAAGCGTGATGAACGGCCCGCCGTCGCCCGGCCACGCGGTCTGCACGGGCAGAAGACCGAGATCGACCTCGTCGCCGCGCAGCACGACCTCCTGACAGGCGCCGCGGCGGACCGACTTCGGACGTGAATCGGCAATCGACTTCAGCGTCCGGAGGCCTCGCACCTTCGCCGCGAGCCCTTCGGGAGGCTGCAGCTCGAGGATCTCGCCGAGCCGGTCGGCGACGTCGTCGAGCCGGTCGACGCCGAAGGCGAGGCACATCCGCCGCTCGGTGCCGAACTGGTTGAGAAGGAGCGGCAGCCGAGAGCCCTTCGGGCGCTCGAAGAGCAACGCCGGCCCGCCGGCCTTGACGACGCGGTCGACGATCTCGGTCGCCTCGAGGTTTGGGTCGACCTCGGCAGCGACCCGCACGAGCTCGCCCTCGCGCTCGAGGAGCGCAACCCACTCGCGCAGATCGCGGGCGACTTTCAATTCGGCGTCAGACGACGCGGCGGGCGCGGCGGCGGTCGGCCCGCCGGTGGCCTGCCCAGCGCGTGAGCTCGCCGAGCACGATCACCGTGAGGAAGATCAGTCCGACGATGAGCATCCCGGTGATGACGTGGAGCCCTTCGCTGGCGGCGTCGAGGATCATGGCGCGACTCTAGCGGAGTGGCGCACGAGCGCCTCGCGCACCGTCGCGTCGTCCGGATCGCCGCCGAGCGCGCGGGCCGCGTCGACCCAAGCGTCGCCGTCGCCGCCGGCACCGTCGGCGCGCAGCGCCGCGCAGCGGGCGATCAGCTCGGCCATCGCAGCGACGGCAGGAACGCCGCCGGCGTCGGCGATGCGCACGAGGCCGTGGGCGTAGAGATAGTCGCCGAGCAGCACCGCCTCGTCGCCGTCGGGCGGCGCGAAGAGCCGCGAGCGGCCGTAGTGGACGAGATAGGCCTCGTACACGGTCTCGAACCCTGCGGCGAGCGGCTCGGGGACGAGCGACGGAAAAGACCGGCTCCCAGTCGGGCGCGCCGCGCAACGCCGCCGCCCAGACGTCGCTCTCCGAGCGCGCCCCCGCGGCGATCGCCTCACCGACCGAGGGCATCCGCCACCGCGGCGACCGTCTCGTCGATCTCGGCGTCCCCGTGGGCGAGCGACGGGAACAGGCACTCGTAGGCACTCGGCGCGACATACACCCCGCGCTCGTAGAGGCCCCGGAAGAGCTCGGCGTACCGGTCGGCGTCGAGCTCGGCAAACCGCTCGACGGGCTCGTCGCGACCCGGATAGAGAGTCAGCATCGCGCCCACGCGCTGCACGCGGCCGAACGGAGCAAGTCCCTCCTCGAGGCGGAGGCACCTCCGCTCGAGCTCGTCGTAGAGCGACGTGTCGCGCAGGCGCCGCAGCACGGAGACGCCCGCGGCGGTCGCGAGCGGGTTGCCGCTCAGGGTTCCGGCCTGGTAGACGCGGCCGCTCGGCGCGAGCTCGGCCATCACCTCGGCGCGTCCCCCGAATGCTGCGAGCGGCAGCCCGCCGCCGACGATCTTGCCCAGCACCGTCAGGTCGGGCAGGACGCCGAAGCGCTCCTGCGCGCCGCCGCGGCCGACGCGGAAGCCCGTGATCACCTCGTCGAAGACGAGCAGTGCCCCGGATGCGTCCGCGAGGAGGCGCAACGACTCGAGGAACCTGGGTGCAGGTGGGACGCAGCCCATGTTCCCCGCCACAGGCT
Organism: uncultured Thermoleophilia bacterium; assembly: GCA_963794375.1. Classification (GTDB taxonomy): domain Bacteria; phylum Actinomycetota; class Thermoleophilia; order Gaiellales; family Gaiellaceae; genus PALSA-600. Next base: position 777,355 of record CAWCDL010000010.1, on the reverse strand, counting down.
CGACGAAGATCGCGGCGAGCCCCTCGCCGTAGCGCTCGACTGCCGACGCGACGCCGTCGACGTCGTTGTACTCGCACACGATCGTGTCGGCGGTGACGCCGCTCGGCACGCCGGGCGAGGACGGGATGCCGAGCGTCGCGAGCCCCGATCCGGCGCTCGCGAGAAACGGGTCGGCGTGACCGTGGTAGCAGCCGTGGAATGTGATGACCCGGTCCCGGTGCGTGAACCCGCGTGCGAGCCGCAGCGTCGACATCGCGGCCTCGGTCCCGGATGAGACGAGCCGGACGCGCTCGACCGACGGCACTGCGTCGACGATCTCCGCGGCGAGCTCCAGCTCGCCCTCGGTCGCAGCGCCGAAGGTGGTGCCGGCGAGGGCCGCCTCGCGGACCGCGTCCACCGTCTCCGGATCGGCGTGGCCGAAGAGCAACGGCCCCCAGGACTGCACCCAGTCGACCAGCGTGCGGCCGTCGGCGGTCTCGATGCGCGCCCCCTCCCCGCGAACTGCGAAGAGCGGCTCGTCGAGCCCGACCCCGCGCATCGCCCGCACCGGCGAATTGACGCCGCCGGGGATCAGCTGCCGGGCGCGCTGCCACCGTGCCGATACCTCTTTCAAAGCCATGCCGCGGCGTCCTTGGCCCAGTAGGTGACGATCACGTCGGCGCCTGCCCTCCGGATCGCGGTCAGCGACTCGAGCGCCGCATCCCGTTCGTCGAGGTGGCCGGCCGCGGCGGCCACCTTCACCATCGCGTACTCGCCGCTCACGTTGTACGCGGCGACGGGAAGGTCGAAGCGCTCGCGGACGGCCCGCACGACATCGAGGTACGGCAGCGCGGGCTTGACCATCAGGACGTCGGCGCCCTCGGCGACGTCGAGCTCGCACTCGCGCAGCGCCTCGCGCACGTTGCCCGCGTCCATCTGGTAGCCGCGCCGGTCGCCGAACGACGGCGCGCTTCCCGCCGCCTCGCGGAACGGCCCGTAGAAGGCCGACGCGTACTTGGCCGAGTAGGCGACGATCGGGGTCTGAGGCAGCTCGGCGCGGATCGCGCCGACGCGGCCGTCCATCATGTCGCTCGGGCACACGGCGTCGGCGCCGTGCTCGACGTGCGAGACGGCGGTGCGCACGATCAGCTCGAGCGAGGCGTCGTTGTCGACCTCGCCGCCGGAGAGCACGCCGCAATGGCCGTGCTCGGTGTACTCGCACAGGCACACGTCGGTGAGGAGGAGCAGCTCGGGAAAGCGCGGCCGGAGCGCCCGCAGTGCCTGCTGCACGATGCCGTCGTCGATCCAGGCGCCGGAGCCGTCGTCGTCCTTCGCCTCCGGGATCCCGAACAGGAGCACCGCGCCGACGCCGACGCGCACGAGCTCCTCGCACTCACGGACGAGCCCCTCGACGGTGTGCCGCCCGAGCGCGGGCAGCTCCGCGTTCGGCAGAGCCTGCGGCGCGACGAAGAGCGGCATGACGAGGTCGTCGAGCGACACGCTCGTCTCGCGCACGAGGCCGCGCAGCTGCGCGGTACGGCGGAGACGCCTCAACCGGGTAGCGGGGTACGTCATGCGCGAAATGGTCGCACAGCCGAGCGGGCGGCCAGCCCGAAGACCAGCCCGATGCCGACGAGCCAGGCTGTCTCCCGGGCGACAGTGCCCCACGGGTGGTAGTCGAACAGCGTCGCCGAGAAGAGCCTGACGCCGTGCGCGAACGGGAGCGCGTCGCTCGCCCAGCCGGCCGCGGCGAAGATCTCGGCCGGGATCAGCCCGAGGAACACGATCGGAAGCACGACCAGCACCGCGACGAGCGACGCCGTGCGCGCCTCGCGGGCGACGGCTCCGATGAACGAGCCGACCGCGCCGAGCGAGGCGCCGGTCAGCGCCAGCGCTGCGAGCAGCACCGGCAGCCGACCCCACGGCTCACCGCCGGGCGCATGCCCGGCGACCGTCGCGACGGCGAACGCGAGCGCCACGCCGAGACCGAGCACGGCCGAGACGAGCGCGGCGAGCGCGACCTTCGCGGAGACCAGGCGGCCCGGCGAGACGAGCCCGCGGGCGAGCCGGCCGAGGACGTTCTCGTCGCGCTCGCCGGCGAGCGCACCGGCCGCGAGCACGAGCCCGAGGAAGGAGATCGTGAGCGCCAGGGCATAGCTCTCGACCTCGGCCGAGAGCGCAGCGACGCGGCCGTGCTGCGGCTCCTCGACGAGCTTGATCGGCGTGGCCGTCGCGCGCAGCGCCTCGTCGGTGCGGGCCAGGGCGAGCCGGGCGTCGTGGACGAACCGCTCGATCTGCGTCGTGCGCTCGTCCTGCGGCATGGCGGCGAGAAGCGCCGCCGTCCTGTCGAGCCCGAGCAGGTCGAAGTTGCGGCCGACGAAGCTGCCGTTGCCGCCGTGAAGCAGAAGCCGCACATACTCGAGGTTCGCGTCGATGTAGGCACGTTGCAGCTTCTGGTTCAGCGTGTAGACAAGTGCCTCGACCTGCTGCCGCACACGCGCTGCGGTGCCTCCGTGCGTGATCGCGACTTCGAGCGTCGGGCTCTGCACCATCTCCTGCAGCGTCGCCACGAACCCGGGCGGCACGGTGATCACCGCGACCACCTTCCCGTTCGCGAGCTGGCGCTCTGCGTCGGCCTCCGAGAGGTGGACGAGCGTCACGTTGCGGGCGACCTCGTCGATCGTGTGCTGCACGTCGAACGTGTGGTTCCCGACGACGAGGTGCGGCGGCAGGCCGTCGAGGTCGACGAAGGCGACGCGCGGCTTCGAGCTCGCGTAGCCGGCGACGAGCCCGAGCAGCGCCGCGATCACGAGCGGATAGACGAGCAGGACGGCGAGCAGCGCCGGCGTGCGCAACAGCACGCGGACGTCCTTCCGCAGCACGAGCCAGATCGCCGTCATTGCAGACGGCCCTCCCGCAGCTCGAGCGTCCGGTCGGCGCGGCCCTCGAGCTCCTCCCAATGGTGCGTGGCGACGAGCACCGCCCCGCCGTCCTCGCGGACGCGGCGCGCGATCTCCCAGAGCCGCTGGCGCTGGATCGGGTCGAGCGATGCGGTCGGCTCGTCGAGCAGCAGCACTCGTGGGGCGGCGACGAGGGAGATGGCGACATCGAGGCGTTGGCGGTTCCCGACCGAGAGCTCGGCCGCGCGCACGCCGTCCGGCAACTCGAAGCGGTCGTGCAGCTCGTCGGCGCGCGCGGCGGGCGCCTCCTCGAGCGCGGCGAACAGGCGAAGGTTCTCCCTCGCGGTCAGACGGCCGTAGTGCGCAGGGCGCTGCGGCACCCAGCCGACGCGCTCGGCGCACTCGACCGTGCCCGCAGTCGGCTCGAGCGCCCCGGCGAGGATTGCGAGGAGCGTCGACTTGCCGGCGCCGTTCGGGCCGATCAGCGCCACCACCTCGCCGGCTGCAAGCTCGACGTCGACCGGATGCAACGCGACGTGCGACCCGAAGGAGCGGGTCACACCGCGGGCCGACAGGAGAGTCACTTGCGAACAGCCGGCGAAGGCTCGACCAGCTCGACCTCGACCGGCGGCGGCTCGCCGTGCCACGGCTCGAAGGTGACCCGGTCGGCGAAGAACTCCCAGATCGCCCGGCACACTGCGAGCACCGGCAGCGCGGTGAGCGCGCCGGGCAGCCCGTAGAACTCCGCGCCGGCCGCGAGGCCGAAGATGACGAGCAGCGGGTGCAGCCGCAGGGCATTGCCCATCACGTTCGGCACCACGACGTGGCCCTCGATCTGATGGATGCCGAGGAAGAGCAGCGCGACCCAGACGGCCGAGAGCGGATGGACGACGAGCGCATAGATGAGCGGCGGGATCGAGCCGAGCCAGGGGCCGAGGTACGGGATCACCTCGGTGATGCCGACCCAGGCGCCGAAGAGCAGGGCGTACTGCTGCGCATGCGGCAGCAGCCCGCTCGCTGCAAGGGCCCAGAGCCCGACACCCGCACTGACGCCGATGATCAGGCTCAACGCGACCTGCCCGCGCACGTACGAGACGAGAGCGTGCTCGACCGAGCGCAGCAGCGGCTGTTCGCCTGGTCGAGGTGGGAAACGTCGATCGACGATCCGGCCGAGGCGCGGCATGTCGAGGAGCATGTAGACGGAGACGACAATCAGCAGCACGACGCTGAAGAGCGTCTTGCCGATCGAGATGGCAGCACCCTCGACGAACGTGACGATCCGGTTCGTGTACTTGCCGACGTCGCGCTGGCGGATCTGCTCGACGAGGCGGTGCCCGCGCTCGCGAATCTTCACCGACTTCAGGTGATGGGTGTTGAGCCACACCTGGAGGCGGTCGACGTCGCGATCGGCCGAGGTCTGTCCGGAGGCCCCGCGAGGATGCGTGAAGTAGTCGTTGAACCGAGTGGCCGCCGTTTTCGTCTCGCCGACGACGGCGGTGGCGACCGCCACGATGACGAGAACGAGCGCCGCCAGGAAGCTCAGGTACACGAGCGCGACCGACAGGCCGCGGGGGAGCCGCAACCGCTGGAGCCCGCGGACGATCGGATCGAGAACGAGCGCCAGCAACGCCGCGATCAGGAACAGGAAGACGACGTGAGCGGCCGCGCTCGCAAGCACCCACGTCAGCACGAGCAGCAGCGGCAGCGCCACGAGCTGCACCCAGCGCGGGACCTGGACGCGCGGCGGGCGGCCGGCGGCAGTCATGCGGCCGATGCTACCGCCCGTGTCCGCCGCCTCTCACCGCCGCGTTGGGACTGGTCGCTCGAGGTCGACGGCGCCCTTGCGCTCGACCGTCACGAACTCTGGGACGAACCCGAGGAGCGGAGCCGCCTTCGCGTGTCACAAACCCCCGGGTTGAAAGCCCTGGAGGTGTCCGCTACGGTGCCCCCGATGGCGGCTCAGGTCCGAGACCGGCGTGCTCGTGCGGCACGCCGCCGGGAACTCGACCGCGAGCGCAGGCGCAGGCGCCTCGCCGTGCTCATCGTGCTCGCCGCGATCGGCCTGCCGATCGTCCTCCTGACGGCCTTCGGAGGCTCGTCCTCGGTGACCCAGCTCCCGCCGGCAAACGCCGCGCCGATCCTCCCGGCAGGCCCACCGACTCCGGAGATCGTCGCCCGCACCGGAGCGTTGCAGTTGCAGCTGCCCGTCAGCCAGGCGCGCGTGACCGCGATCGGCTACCAGGGCGGCAGCGACGGCTCCCTGCCGCTCTCCCCGCTCGGCACGCAGGCGAACGAGGGCGTGGTGAAGCGACTGCTCCATGCGATCGTCGGCGGCTCCGCCGGACGCCCGCGCTGGTACCAGCTCCCCGGAGGCCAGGCTCCCGGCACGTCCGCTCTCGAGGTCGGCGCCGCAGCCGGCACCGACGTCTACTCCCCGGTCGACGGCACGGTCGTCGCGATCAGCCCCGTGGTGATGAACGGGCAACCGTTCGGATCACGCATCGACATCCAGCCGACGGCGGCGCCGTCCCTGGTCGTCTCGGTGTTCCACGTGCGTACCGATCCCGCGCTCGTCGTCGGGTCGCCGGTCTCGGCCGGCGGCACGAAGCTCGGTTCCGTGATCGACGTCGCCCGCGTCGAGCGCGAGGCGCTCGCGCGCTACACGAACGACGCCGGCAATCACGTCGTGGTCGAGGTCCACGCCTCGCCGGCACTCGGCCTCGGCTAGCCGCCGGGCATCCGATGCGCATCCTGTTCGTCGCCGACGTCTTCGGCGCTCCGGGCCGCCGCGCGGTCGAGGCGCGGCTGCCGTCGCTGCGCGCGGAGCTCGGTGTGGGCTTCTGCATCGTGAACGGCGAGAACGCCGCCGCGGGCCGCGGCATCACGGCGAAGATCGCCGACCGGCTCCTCGCAAGCGGCGCCGACGTCGTGACGCTCGGGAACTGGACCTGGGGGCAGGCGGGCTTCGCCCCGTACCTCTCCGGGTCCGACCGGGTGCTGCGGCCCGCCAACCTGTCGCCGCGCACGCCGGGCCGCGGGCTCGCCGTCCACGATGGGGTGGCGGTGATCAACCTGCTCGGGACGTTCTCGCTCGACCCCTTCGAGAGCGCGTTCCTCGCCGCCGAACGGCTCGTCGAGGAGGCGAGGGCGCAGACGCCGATCGTCGTCGTCGACTTCCACGCCGAGGCGACCAGCGAGAAGGTCGCACTCGCACGGCATCTGGACGGCCGCGCGACCGCCGTGCTCGGCACGCACACGCACGTCCAGACGAACGACGCGCGCGTGCTCGCCGGGGGCACGGCGGCGATCACCGACGCGGGCATGACCGGGCCGCACGACTCGGTGATCGGCAGCGACGATCACAACGCGATCGGGCGCTTCCTGACCGGCATGCCGCTGCGCCTCGAGCCGGCGGTGCACGACGTGCGCATCGAAGGCGCGCTCGTCGAGTGCGGGCCTGACGGCCGCGCGACGAGCTGCACCGCTATTCGCGTCGAGGTCGGGTAGCCGCCGGCCAGACCAGGACGGCGTAGAGCGCGACGAGCACGAGGTCGCGCGCGAGCACGACGCCGGCCAGATGGAACGAGTCGGCGTACGCGAAGTAGCGCAGCGGGAACCACACCTGCGTGAGTGCGCACGCCGCCGTCAAGGCGACCAGCGCCGGAAGGCGCCGCGCCCCGCCCACGAGCGGCACGAGCGGGATCAGCCAGAGCAGGTACTGCGGCGAGAGCACCTTGCCGAAGGCGACGAACGCGCAGACGGCCGCCGCGGAGTACGTCAGCAGGCGATCCCGCGTCGCCGGGCCGCGGGCGTACGCCACCCAGCAGGCGACGACCGCGACCAGCTGCGCGAACGCGAACGCGGCGGCGAGCAGTCCGTGGCCGGCGACGTTCTGCGAGCCGTGCGTCGTCACGACGCGCGGGTGCGAGAAGACCGTGAGCAGCGACGCACCGAGGCTCTCGATCTGAAGCGGCCGGTCGCCCTGCCCGTGCACGCTCGCCCACAGCCCGTGCGGCGCGACCACCGCGAAGGGGACGAACACGGCGGCCGCGACGGCGAGGCCGGCGAAAGGCGCACGGCGATGCCCGCGGCGAAGCGACCAGTGAAGCGCGAGCGGGACGATCACGAGCGGCCAGAGCTTCGCCCCCACGCCGGCGCCGAGGAAGGCCCAGCCGACGGCGTCGTCGCCCTCGACGAGTGCGAGCAGCGCGATCGCGACAAGGAGGACCGGCCACAAGTCGAAGCGAGAGAGGACGAGCGACCCGACGAGCACGGGGGCGAGCGCCGCGTAGAACGCCGCACGCTTGTCGATCGCGGCGACGACGACCATCACCGCGACACCGCAGGCGGCCATCAGGTCCGCGAACGCGGAGGCGTAGTTCGAGAACGCGGCAGGCAGCAGAAAGACCGGGAGCGCGAGCGGCGGGTACTCGACCGGGAAGTCGCGGTAGGGGACGAGGCCGTGGTCGAGGATCGCGCGCGCGTCGTCGCGGTAGCCCGGCCAGTCGACGATCTGCAGCCGCCCCCAGAACCAGTGATGGACGGCGACGAAGCAGACGAGGAAGAGCGCCGCCGCGAGCGCCGACTCAGGGAACGAGCGGCGGAGGCTCGCGGTCACGTGTCCGGCCCGGCACCGGCGCAAGCAGGGCCAGCACGACGAAGGGGAAGAACCACGGCAGGTACAGATAGAACCAGTGGGTCAGGACGAGCTCGAAGCCGACGAGCAGAAGCCCCGTGAAGGCGGCAAGGCGAAGCGGTGAGCGCCGCCTCGGGAACCAGCCGAGGACGAGCGCGCCGGCGACGAGCAGCACCTGCAATACGTGCTGAACGACGTGGAGGTCGGGCAGGCCCTTGGCGTGGTACTGGCGCCAGTCCCACAGCGAGAAGGGCGACTCCCGCCCGTACTGAAAGCCGATCGTGCGGTCGTAGAACGTCCGCAGCGAGTCCCATGGCGGCCAGTGGAGGAGCACGATCAGGAAGACTGCGAGCGTCGCGACGCAGAACGCCGTGAGCATCCTGAGGACCGACCGCCGGTCTCGCGCATCGGGATACCCGAGCCACAGCGGCAGGACGAGCAGCGAGGCGAACTTCGTCCAGCCGGCGAGCGCGACCGCGACGCCGCGCACCGGGTCGCTCGTCAACGCCGCGAACCCGAGCACGAGCAGCGCCGGCATGATCGCGTCGTTCGTGTTCGAGTTCGACGCGTACTGCGTGAACGGCCACGCCGCCCACGCGAAGGCGGCGGCGGCCCCGATTCGCGGCCCGCCGAGGCGCCAGCCGACGAGCGCGAGGCCGAAGATCGCGAGCAGGTCGAACAGGATCGACGTGAAGTGCACGGCGGGGAGCGTGTCCCAGTGGTGGCTCCAGCCGAAGATCAGGTAGCCGGGGACGTAGGCGAGGTACGACACCGGCCCGTAGGTGTCGCCGAGCGGGTTCGCGGTCTCGCAGATGCCGTTCGCCTGGATGCGGTCGCGGATCTCACCCTCGCTGTCGGCGGGCCCGCACGGCTTCAGCGACCCCTCCTGGGGGAAATTGCCGTAGACCTTCTCGCCGTGGACGATCCGGTCGGCGCCGATCACGCCCGAGTAGCCGACGTCGATCACGTTCGATGCGCGCACGTTCAGCCCGACGCGGAACCCCGCGAGGAAGACGGTCGCCGCGGCGAGCACCCACACCGGCCAGACGACCTGGCCGCGCGGCGGGCGATCGGTCGTCCCGACCCACAGAAGCCGTACCGCGAGCCACACCATCCCGGGGTAGGCGAGCGGCATCGCCGCGAAGACGTTGCCGCGGTTGAAGAACCAGAGCGAGACGGAGAACGAGAGCACGAAGAGGACGTCGAGGTTGCGCACCGCGAGCGGGCGGCGCCAATCGACGAGGCCGAGCAGGAACGCTGCGCAGAACGCGAGCCAGATCCCGTAGCTGTTGATCTTCGCGCCGCCGAAGGCGCCGGGCACGCCCCGCGCCATCTTCCACGCGACCTGCGGGCCGGTCCAGGCAGAGGTGACGACACCGGTCGCGTCGTCGACCGTGCCCGTCGCGATCTCGCCCGCGGGCGTGTACCAGACCTGCACCGTCCACGCGCCGGTGCCCGCGTCGTAGCTCGCATCGGTCTGGATCTTCGGCGCCGGCGGGTAGCGCTTCAGCCAGCTCTTCACCTTTGGCACGGCGAGGAGGCGCGCAGTCGCCTCCTTCTCCGACAACACGGCCGGCCGGTTGCCGACGGTGCCGGTGCCGAAGGGACCGGTGGTGACGGTCGTGGTCGTGGTCAGCGTGTACGTCGTCGCCGCCCCGGCCGCGTGCGCCGCCGGCGCGAGCGCCAGGACGACGACGGCGAGGGCGAGGAGCCTCACCGACGGAAGGACCAGAGCTTGTTGCCCAGGAAGTTCAGCGGCGTCACGAGGACGATCGCGATCGCCTGGGAGACGATCTTGCCGAGGTGCAGAACGTCGAGGAAGAGCGCGAGCCAGAGCTGGTTGACGGCAAGCGAGACGAGCGCGACGGCGAAGAAGCGGGCGCCCTGGTAGGCGAAGCTCCCCTTCTGGTGGGCGAACGTCCAGTGGCGGTTCCACCAGTAGTTCCAGACCGCCGCGACGACGAACGAGACGACCGCCGCCTTGTGCGCGCCGATCCCGAGCAGAGCCGCGTAGATGGCGAGGTTGACGGCGTAGCCCGAGCAACCGACGACCCCGAACTTCGCAAGCTGGATCCAGTTGTGCGGGCGACGCAGCGCTGCCGCGGCGCGTGCGGAGGCGGACACGCGGCGAGGCTAGCGATTCGCGTGGACGCGCGGGCGATCAGCCTTCATGGATCATGCCGCCGTCCTCGAGGCGGGGATCACGGAACCCGAGCTCGCGGAGCCGTCGCGTGCGGCGCCGGTAGTACTCCGCATCCCCGTCGTCGATCAGCGGCAGCGCGGAGTCGACGGCGATCTCGCTGCTCTCGATACGCGTGACCGCAAAGGGCAGAAAACGCCGTTCGCCGTCGCCGCAGATCACGTCGAAGCCGACCAGCCGGTCGTCGTCCACATGCACGAGCGCGTCGACCGGACGGCCGAGCTGGATCCCGTTCAGCCGCACCGGCAACGAGAGGACCTCAGCGACGGAGCGGCCGGTCATCCGTCTCCATCCTCTCCGTTCCCTCAGGGCGGAAACCGCGGACGAGGGGAACGAACCGGGCGGGCACGAGGAGCGTCATCCGGCCGCCCGACACGAGCACGAGCTCGTCGCCCACCGGCAGGACGAGCCGGCCGCCGGGGGCGAGCTGATCGACCAGCGCGGTCGGCACGGCCGAGGCGGCGGCGGCGACGGCGATCGCAGCGAAGGGTGAGCGCTCGGGGACGCCGAGGGAGCCGTCGCCGACCAGCACCTCGACGTCGGCGAAGCCGGTGCGGTCGAGGTTCGCGCGCGCGAGGCCTGCGAGCTCGGGAATGCGCTCGATCGTCACCACCTCGGCGGCGAGGGTTCGCAGGAGGGCCGCCTGGTAGCCGGATCCCGTCCCGACGTCGAGCACGCGCTCGTCGCCTTCGAGCGCGAGCGCCTGCAGGATCACGGCGACGATGTACGGCTGCGAGATCGTCTGCCCGCAGGGGAGCTGCAACGCGGCGTCGGCGTGCGCGAGCTCCCGGGACTCGGCCGGGACGAAGCACTCGCGGGGGACGCGGGCCATCGCGTCGAGGACACGCTCGTCGGCGATCCCCCGGCGCCGGAGCTGGCTCTCGATCCAGTCAGGCATCGCGTCCCTCGGCGCCGCGCAGGTGCTCGACAACGAGCGGCACGATGCCGGTGATCGAGGCGGGCGGCGGCCCGAGCCCGACGGTAAGCATCGGCACTTCCGAGTCGGCGGGCTCGAGCGACCCGTGGCTTCCGCCCCCGAGGTGGTGGCGCCCTGCGAGGTCGACGAACTCGAAACCAGGCGCCGCGGAGACGAGCACCTCGCCGGCGTTCGGGTTCGCAAGCGCCGAGACGGCACGGGTGCGTCCGTCGGGGACCGCGTCGAGGAGCGCAAGGTCCTCATCGCCGTTCCGCCGCGCGACGAGCTCGCCGTCCTCGAGAAAGACGACGATGCCGGCGCCGGGCTCGGAGTCGAGACGCTCGGCGACGCGGCGTGCATCGGCGGTGTAGACCATCGCAGCGCGGTTGGAGGCGGTGACCAACTCGCCGTCGAGCTCGAGCCGCGACACGTCGGTGACGCGCGACTGGCCGTGGTCCGCGCAGACGACGATCGCGTAGCGCTCGAGGAACGCGTCCGGGCCGCCCGCCGCGTCGAGCAGCGCCGCGATCGCGGCGTCGCTGCGGGCGAGCGCCTCCGGGTTCGCGTCGGGACCGGCCGCGTGCGACGCGAAGTCGTAGTCGGGCAGGTAGTAGACGAGGAGGTCGAAGCCGTCGCGCGTCACGAGCCAGCGCCCGACCGACGCGGCGTAGGCGTCGATCGAACCGAGGGTGCGGCTCCGCACGGCGAGCGGTGCGCCGGTGCGGTCGCTCTCGTAGAGCGAGTAGAAGAAGAACCGCTTCGGCCCGTAGACGGCAGGCGCACCGGGGATCGTGGGCAAGTGGCGATGGCGTCCGCGGTAGCACGTGATGTTCACCGCCGCTGTCGTGAGACCGTCGTCCTCCAGCGTCTCGTACACCGTCCGGATCTCGCGTGACAGATGCCGCGCGTTCAGGTCGACGATCGTGTCGCGCAGCGACCGGGCCAGGCCGGCCGCGCGTGCGGCCCCGAACGACGAGCCGTACTCGACAAGCCTCTGCTCGCCGTGGTTCCACCAGACGAGGTGCGGGATGTGGTGGCCGTCGGGGTAGCGCCCGGTTGCGATCGAAGCGAGGCACACGGGTGTCAGCGAGGGGAAGACCGAAGCGGCCCGCCGGTACTCGCCGTGCTCGGCCAGGAACCGGAGCGCGGGCAGGTCTGCCGACTCGAACGCGGCAGGCGTCAGGCCGTCGATGACGGCGAGCACGACGGGCTTGGGCTGCGACACGGCTAATCCCGGGCGAGCGTGCGGAGCCCGGCGTGCCGGTCGGGCGAGCGGCGGCGGAGCCTGAGGCCGAGCGCGGGCACGGCAACGGCCTCGAGGTAGCCGACGACCGGGATGAATGCGATCGCCGCCGCGACGAGCGACGCGACGGCGAGCAGCACCGCGGTGCCGCCGCGCGTCCCGCCGCGCCGCAGGGCACCGCCGATGAGCGGCGCCGAGCCGAAGGCACCGCAGCCGGCACCGACGATCCCCGCCGCGAGCTCGCCCCAGGTGCCGAGGACGAGGCCGATCGCCGCCGCGATCGCCGCCGCGACGGGAAAGCCGAGCAGCGGGCGCCGCAACACGCCGGTGGCGGCGATGCCGAGGGCGGTCCCCAATCCGGCGAGGACGCCGATCGTGTACCAGTGGCCCACGCCTCGAGTCTACGCGGGGACGGTGAGCCGCCCGATGACGGCGAGCGTGAACGCCGCGGCGCGGGCGCCGTCGACCACGCGGTGATCGAAAGTGACGCTCACGTTCCCGATCTGCCGCACGACGATCTCGCCGTCGCGGACGACCGGCCGGGGCGCGATGCGGTGGACGCCGAGGATGCCGACCTCCGGGTGGTTGACGAGCGGCGTCACCATGAGCCCCCCGAGCCGGCCCGCACTGGTGACGGTGAACGTCGAGCCGCGCAGCTCCTCGGGCGTGAGCGAGCCGGCGCGTGCGCGCCCGGCCAGCTCATCGACGTCGACGCGGAGCTCCTCGATCGTGCGCGAGTCGCAGGCGCGGACGACCGGGACCACGAGCCCCTGGTCGGTCTGCACGGCGATGCCGAGGTCGTAGCGGTCGAGGTACACGATCTCGTCGCCCTCGAGCCGCGCATTGAGCTCGGGGAACTCGCGCAACGACTCCGCGGCGGCGCGCAGGACGGTCGGCAGGAGCAGCTTCAGGTCGAGGCCCGTGAAGTCGCACTCCTCGACGAACGTCACGGCCGGCACCTCGCGGTGCGCGCGCGTGAGGTGCTCGACGATCTGCCGCCGCACACCGCGCACCGGCTCGCGACGGCCTTCGCCGGCCGCGCCGCCGCCTGCGGCGGCGCGCACGTCGGCGCCGGTGATGCGTCCACCGGGGCCGCTCGCCGCGACGGTCGCGAGGTCGACGCCGAGCTCCCGCGCGAGCCGGCGCACGAGGGGCGTGGCCTGGACGCGCGCGGCCGGCTCGGGTGTCGGAGCGGGCCCCGAGTCGGCGCCGATCACCACGAGCACGGTGCCGACCGGTACGACCTCGCCTTCGCCGACGAGGATTCGCGCGACCCGCCCGGCGGCCGGTGATGGGATCTCGACCGTCGCCTTGTCGGTCTGGATCTCGACGAGCGGGTCGTCCTCCGCCACCTCGTCCCCCTCGGCGACGAGCCAGCGGGCGACCTCGCCCTCCGTCAGCCCCTCGCCGAGGTCCGGCAGCTTGAACTCGTACGCCATCGGCGGCGACCTTACCTGCGAGAGGGCCGTCCGACCCACGAGCCGGCCGGGACGACGAGGATGCGCAGGCCCTCGCCGAATCGCCACAGCGAGACGGCGGTCTCCGTGCCGTCGAGCTCGGACGCCAGCTCGCGCGGGACGTAGCCCGCCTGCAGGGACCGCGCGTCGTTCCAGATCCCGATCGCGTTCGGGTCGTGCTCGTTCTCCGGCTCGGGCACGAGCGCAAGCCGCGCACCCGGATCGAAGGACTGGTCGGCGACGGCGTCGGCGCGGAACGAGACGCCCGCGACGGGAACGATGCGAATGCGCGGATCGTCGTCCCTGATCTGCTCGCCCGTCGCCGCGTCGCGCAGGCGGTACCCGTCGCCGCGCCCGGCTCGCTCGAGCCAGAGTCGCAGCCGCTCGCTCACCGGAGGGCGTCGTCGCGCAGAACCGCGTGCACCCCGACCTGCTCGTTGACGATCTGCGTGACCCGCAGGTCGGCGACGACGCTCGCGAGCGCCAGCGCCTCCGGTCGCTCGAGGCCGTGCTCGCGAGCCATCAACCCGAGTAGGCCCTCGACCGCCTGCGCCGCCGCCGAGTCGAGGTCGGCGGCCATGCCGAACGCCAGCCACGCGCCGTCGACGCGCGCGAGCGGCCGCTCGAGCGGCAGGTCGTCGCAGAGCCCGAGGGTGAGCTGCGCGCTGCACGGGCACTCGATCGCGGTGCCGCTCACCTCGCCGTCCCCCTGCGCGGCGTGCCCGTCGCCGGCCGAGAACAGCGCGCCGTCGACGGGGATCGGCAGGTACAGCGTCGTGCCGGCGACGAGCTCCTTGCAGTCGAGGTTGCCGCCGTGCGCCCGTGGCGGCGTGGTCGAGTGGACGCCCGCGGCAGCGGGCGGCATCCCGAGCACGCCGAGGAACGGCGCGAGCCGAATGCGGTGGCCGGTCGACGCGACGCCGTCCCTGCCGTCGAGCTCCCAGCCGAGCCGGCGGTCGTCGCCCCACGTCTCACCCCACGGGCCCGGGGTCACCTCGTCGATCCCGACGAGGAGCGTCTGCCCGGCCCGTGCGCCTCGCACCTCGATCGGGCCGGCGAGCGCGTGCCCGTCGTCCTCGGGCGAGGTGCGCGGCTCGAAGAGCGAGCGATCGTCGAGCCGCCAGCCCGCATTGGGGACGGCGAACCGCACCGAGTCGCCGGCGTCGACCGCGAGCACCGGCTCGAGCTCGCGCGAGAAGTGCCCGTGGAGCGTCCGCCGGTCGAGCGGCAGCTCGTGGATCACTCGAACAGCCCGCCGATCGCGGCGGCGACTCGCTCGCGCGACGGCACGTACGCGTCCTCGAGCGACCAGTACGGGTACGGCACGTCGAAGCCGGTGACGCGGAGGACGGGGCCCTGAAGGTCGAAGATCGCCTTCTCGGCGATCAGAGCGGCGAGCTCGGCGCCGAAGCCCACGGTGCGGGGCGCCTCGTGCACGATGACGGCGCGTCCCGTCTTCGCGACCGACGCGAGGATCGTCTCCTCGTCGAGCGGCCTGAGGGACCTGATGTCGACGACCTCGCAGGAGACGTCGACGAGATCGGCCGCGGCTTCGCAGACGGCGACCATCGCCCCGTAGCAGAGGAGCGTCACGTCGTCGCCGTGGCGTGCGATGCGCGCGTGGCCGAGCGGCACCACGTAGTCGCCGGACGGCACCTCGCCGCGGGCCGTGCGGTAGACGAGCTTGGGCTCGAGCACCACCACGGGGTCGGGGTCGCGGATCGCGGCCGCCAGCAGCCCCTTCGCATCGGCCGGGGTCGAGGGGATCGCGACCTTGATCCCGGGCGTGTGCACGTAGTACGTCTCGGGCGAGTCGTCGTGGAGCTCCGGCGCGCGCACGCCGCCACCGTAGGGCATGCGAATCGTCACCGGGAACTGCATGCGCCCGCCGGAGCGCCAGTGGTAGCGGCCGACGTGCGTGATCAGCTGGTCGAGGCACGGATAGGAGAACGCGTCGTACTGCATCTCGACGACCGGCCGCCACCCGGCCATGCAGAGCCCGACGGCCGCACCGAGCATCCCGGCCTCGGCGAGGGGCGTGTCGACGCAGCGGGTCGGCCCGAAGCGGTCGAGCAGGCCGGCGGTCGCCCGGAAGACGCCGCCGGCGCGACCGACGTCCTCGCCCATCACGATCACATCGGGGTCGCGCTCGAGCTCCGTGTGGAGCGCGTCGTTCACCGCCTCGACGAGAGTCAGCTCAGGCACGGCGCAGGTTCCTCGGCGGGTCGACGTAGGCGTTTGCGAACAAGAGCGCCGGGTCGGGCGCCGGCTCGGCCTCCGCGGCGGCGATGCCCGCGCGCATCCGCTCCTCGCATTCCTTGCGGACGGCGGCTGCGCGCTCGTCGTCGAGGATGCCGAGCT
The DNA here is from genome assembly GCA_963794375.1 of uncultured Thermoleophilia bacterium. GTDB lineage: Bacteria > Actinomycetota > Thermoleophilia > Gaiellales > Gaiellaceae > PALSA-600. The sequence goes on along the minus strand of CAWCDL010000010.1, from coordinate 761,663 downwards.
CCTTCAGGTGCGCCTCGAAGCGCCCGACGCACTCGCCCGCACGGGCTTCCTCGACCCGGACTGGATCGGCGTAGGCGCCCGGGTCGTCGGCCGTCCCGTGCGGCGCGGCGCGGTAGTGAACGGCCTCGATCAGAGTCGGGCCGCCGCCCGACCGCGCGCGCTCGACCGCCTCGCGTGCCGCCTCGTGGACGGCGAGCACGTCGAGGCCGTCGACGGTGACACCGGGGATGCCGTAGCCGACCGCCTTGTCCGCAAGGGAGCTCGCGCGTGTCTGCGCCTCGAGCGGCGTCGAGATCGCGAGGCCGTTGTTGTTGCACACGAAGACGACCGGCGCACCCATCACCGCGGCGAAGTTGACGCCCTCGTGGAACGAGCCTTCGCTCGTCGCCCCGTCGCCGAAGAACGCCATCGCCACCGTGTCCTCGCCACGGAGCTTCTTCCCCCACGCGAGGCCGGCCGCGTGCGGCACGTGCGTAGCGATCGGGACGCAGATCGAGGCGACCTTCCACTCCGCCGGGTTCCACCAGCCCGACGGGTGCCCCCGCCACCACTGCAGGGCCGTCTCCACGGGCAACCCGCGCACGAGCCCGATCGCGCCCTCACGGTAGCTCGGGAAGATCCAGTCGTCGTCACGCAGCGCGAACGTCGCGCCTGCCTGGATCGCCTCGTGGTTCCAGGAGATCGCGTACGTCCCGATCCGCCCCTGGCGGTGGTAGACGACGGCCCGCTCGTCGTAGGTGCGGAGCAGCACCATCCGCCGGTGGAGCTCGAGGAGGTCGTCTGCCGAGAGGTCGACCGCCATGCCGCCGGGAGGCTAGCGCAGCCCCAGGCGGGCGGCCTGCCAGCGGAGCTGGTCGTCGAGGAGCTCCGCGGTCAGGGTGTGCCCGATCGTGTACCAGCTGATCTTCGGCGTGCCGGGCGCCGCGTGCATCAGCGCCAGCAGCTGCGCGTGTGGCACCACCTCGTCCTCCGTCCCGGCCTGGAAGTAGAGCCGCGCGCGCGACCGCCGGATCCAGTAGCGGGCGACGTCGGTCCCGCGCCCCGCGATCACGCCGACGGCGACGGGGCGCGGGTCGGCACCCGCCAGGATGGCCGCGATCTGGCCGCCGAGCGAGAAGCCGACGACGCCGAGCCGGGATGCGTCGACGTCGTGCCGCGCGTCGAGCAGGTCGAGCGCTCGGCGAGCATCGACGACGAGCGGCCGGTAGGTCTCGGCCGCGGCAGGCTCGGTGATCGTCAGCGTCACGACCCCGCGGAGCGCAAGCTTCGCCGCGGGGCCGATCAGGTCGGAGCGCGTCCCGCCCGACCCGTGCAGGAAGAGCACGGCCGGGTGACGACCAGGCGCGCGCGGGACAACGAGGTACGCCTCGACGCGCGTCGAGCCCGCGCCGCGAAAGGAGAGCGCGCGGACGGCGGCACGAGGCGCGGTCGCGTAAACACCTTCGGCGCGGACGGCGAGCGGCGCCGACGCGTCGTAGGCGAAAGGCCCTGCGGATCGATGGGCGCCGCCGCAGGCGGTGAGGACGAGTACGAGAGCGGCGCTACACGAGACACGAAAGCGCATCGCGCCTCGCCTCGAACACCGCCGACTCGACGTCGCCGAGGTCCTCGCCGTCGACCTGCAGCGGCAGCGGGTGGTCGCAGCGCACCTCGAGTCGATCGAGGTCGTACCCCATGAGCACCTCGGGGCCGAAGCCCGAGCCGCGGACGAGGGCCGTGAACAGCCGCGGCACGTCGAGCGGCTGGATCCGCGTCGGCGCGGCGAACGCGATCCCGTCCTCGAAACGAGCCCCCGGAGTGGCGCGCAGCCCCACCGGCCCGGCGTACGAGTACGGGTCGCCGTTGCCGACGAGCAGGAAGGCGGCGCGGCCGTGGCCCTCGATGTCGAGCACAGGCTCGAAGCGGGCGCGGTGCTCGAAGACGATCCGCGCCACCATCACGGCGAACGAGAAGTCGCCCGGCCGCGCGCCGTCCTCGGTCCGGCCGAGACGGTCGAGCCGGCGCACGGCCTCCCCGTCGAAGCCGAGGCCGGCGGAGAAGCAGAACCGGCGGCCGTTGACCGCGCCGAACGAGATGCGGCGCGCGCGGCCCTCGTCCGCGGCGGCGGCGATCGCGTGCGCGGCCTCGACGGGATCGCGGGGCAGCCCGAGCGCGCGGGCGAAGACGCTCGTGCCGCCGCCGGGCAGGAACCCGAACGGTGTACGTCCGTCGGCGCCGTTCAGCGCCTCGTTGTACGTGCCGTCTCCGGAGAAGACAGCGATCGCGTCGACGCCCTCACGCGCGCCCTCCGCGGCAAGCTCGGTCGCATGCCCGGGTCGCTCCGTGAACCTCGTCACGACCTCGACGCGCTCGCGCAGCGCGCGCTCGACCCGGGCGATCTCGCCGCCCGTGACATTCGTCGAATAGGGGTTGACGATCAGCAGGAGTCTCTTCACGCTGCTGCGAGCATGCCACGCCGCAGCGCACTGATCGTCCCCGTCCCGGAAGCCGAGCCCGCCGTCGGGGGGTTGCGGCTCGCGCACGACCCTTCCGCCACGCTGGGGGTGCCTGCCCACGTCACGATCCTGTTCCCGTTCGCCCCGCCCGGCGAGGTCGACGAGGACGCGGTCGCCGACCTCGTGGGCCGCTTCCCGGCGTTCGACTTCGTACTCGACCGGATCGGGCGCTTCGAGGACGGGGAGGGTGCGGTGTGGCTCCACCCGGAGCCGTCGGCGCCCTTTGTCGACCTCACCGCCGCCGTCGCGCAGCGCTGGCCCGAGTACCCGCCCTACGACGGGTCGTTCGACGGGCCGATCCCGCACCTCACGGTCAGCATGGGGCCGATCGACCTCGAGGTGGCGCTCCCGATCCCGTGCCGTGCCCGCGTCGTCGTGCTGATCGAGGAGAGCGAGGAGGACGGGCGCTGGCAGGAGCGTCGCGTCTTCCCGCTGCGCGATCAGGGCGTCGCGTAGCCGCGCATGCCGTCGAGCAGGACGGCGAAGAGACGGTCGGCGAGCGCGGCGGTGTCGGCTCCGGGACGCAGCCACGTGTAGGCCCAGTTGGCGGCGGAGAGAAAGAGCAGCGCGGCAGTGGCCACGTCGAGGTCGGTGCGGAGCTCGCTTCGCTCGACACCGTCGCGGAAGAGGTCGCGCACGCGCTCCTCGTAGCGCCGGCGCTCGGAGACGAACGCCTCCCGGCGCTCGCCCGTGAGGAAGCGCCATTCACGCACGAACACGGTGGCGATGTCGAGCTGCGCCGCCACCACGTCGAGATGCGCGCGCAGGGCGAGCCGGATCCGCTCCCCCGCGGCGGCGTCGGCCGGCACCGAGTCGAGCGCCGCCTGGAAGGCGACCGCGCCCTCGCGCGCCACGTCCCAGAGCAGGTCCTCCTTCGTGTCGATGTGGTGGTAGAGCGAGGCCTTCTGCAGTCCGAGCGCCTCGGCGAGGTCGGCCAGGGACGTGCCCTGGTAGCCCCGCTCCGCGAACAGGCGGGCGGCGACCCTGGTGAGCTCCTCGCGCCTGGCCGACATCTAGAATCAGAAGGCTAACGAACGGTCGGTAGGGGGTACCGGTGGATCAGCGGACGCAGTCGTTTCTCGAGCACGTGCAGGCAGGCGGCCAGGTGGAGGCGACCGATTGGCTGCCAGACGAGTACCGGCAGCGGCTCCTCAAGTTCGTCGAGATGCACGCGAACTCCGAGCTCATGGGCGTGCTGCCCGAGCGGGAGTGGATCCTGCGCGCCCCGACGCTGCAGCGGAAGCTCGCCCTCACGGCGAAGGTGCAGGACGAGGTAGGCCATGCGCAGCTCCTCTACCGGATCGCGGAGGATCTCGGGAAGCCGCGCGAGCAGATGTTCGCCGACCTGCTCTCGGGCAAGAGCAAGTTCCACAACGTCTTCCATTACCCGACGCGCACGTGGGGCGACGTCGGCGTCATCGCATGGCTCGTCGACGCCGCCGCGATCATCAGCCAGAAGGCGCTTCTCAAATGCTCGTACGCGCCGTACGCGCGGATCATGAAGAAGATCTGCTGGGAGGAGTCGTTCCACATCCTCCACGGCCGCGACGTGATCCTCGCGCTGATGACCGGCACCGACGAGCAGCGGGAGCTCGTGCAGGAGGCGCTCGATCGCTGGTGGGGCCCGCTGATGCAGTTCCACGGCAACCCGATCGCACGCGACGAGGATCCGATGTGGGTCTGGCGGATCAAGTCGCAGGGCAACGAGGAGGCGCGGCAGCAGTTCCTCGAGGGGTACGTGCCGCAGATCCTCGAGCTCGGCCTCACGGTCCCCGACCCGAGCCTGCACCGGCGCGACGACGGCGTGTGGGAGTACACCGAGCCAGACTGGGAGGAGCTCCGCTCCGTCGTCACCGGGCACGGGCCGAGAACGAGCGAGCGCCTCGCGCTCCGTGCGCGCTACCTCGAGCAGGAGAGCTGGGTGCGCGAGTCGGTGCTCGCCGCCTGATGCCGGTCTTCGAAGTCTTCCGCCAGGAGCGCAAGGGGCAGCCGTTCACGCACGCCGGCTCGGTGGTCGCGCCGGACGCGGCGTTCGCCGACGCGTGGGCGCGCGAGCAGTACGGGCGACGCGGCGAGTCGTCCGCGCTGTGGCTCGTGCCACGCGACGCGGTGCACGCGGTCACCGAGTGGGCGGACGAGTTCGACCTCAAGTACCGGCGCGTCGACGGCTACTCGATCAAGGAAAGGCTGCGGATAGCGCGTGAGCGTGCCGGTACTGCTGAGCCTCGCTGACGACGAGCTCGTCCTCGGCTGGCGCGACTCCGAGTGGACAGGGATCGCGCCGACACTCGAGGAGGACGTCGCGTTCTCCTCGATCGCGCAGAACGAGATCGGACACGCGCGCGCGCTGTACGAGCTGGCCGCCCGCAGGCTGGACACCGATGCGGACGCGCTCGCCTTCGACCGCGACCCGGCCGACTACCGCTGCGCGCCGCTCGTCGAGCTGCGGCTCGACGACTGGGCGCGGACGATCGCCCGGCGTTACCTCTACGAGGAGGCCGACCGCGTCCGGATCGCCGCTCTGCTCGACGGCGACGACGCCGAGCTCGCCGGCCTGGCCGCGAAGATCGACCGCGAGGAGATCTATCACCGCCTGCACGCGGAGATGTGGGCGGCGCGCCTGCGCGACGAGCCGCGCTTCCAGGCAGCCGTCGACGAGCTGTGGCCCTTCGCGCTCGGGGTGCTCGAGCCGGAGCTCCGCGCCGAGCTCGCCCGGCGCGTCGGCCGCGACCAGGTCGAGGCGGTCGAGCGCGGCAAGCACACGCCGGAGCTCACCGAGCTGTGGGAGACGATGACCGAGGTTCGGCGCTCGATCCCCGGTGCGCAGTGGTGAGCGCCGACGAGGTCTGGGCCGCCCTCGATGGGGTGCCCGACCCGGAGATCCCGGTCATCTCGCTCGTCGAGCTCGGCGTGATCCGCGACGTGGCGGTCGACGGGCGCCGCGTGCGCGTCGAGCTGACACCCACCTTCCTCGGCTGCCCGGCGCTCGAGGCGATGACGCGCGCACTCGAGCAGGCAGTCGCCGGAGTCGGCGGCGAGCCCGAGGTGGCGGTGATCGCCGACGACTCGTGGTCGACCGACCGCATCAGCGCTTCCGGTCGGGCGAAGCTCCAAGCTGCGGGCTTCGCTCCGCCGGCACCGCGCGCCGCAGGCCCGACGACGCTCGTCCAGCTGACGTCGAAGGCCTTCCGGTGCCCGTACTGCGGCTCCGCCGAAACGCGGCTCGACAACATCTTCGGCCCGACACCGTGCCGCTCGCTGCGGTTCTGCGAAAGCTGCCGCCAGCCGTTCGAGCAGTTCAAGACGATCTGAGGGAGGCGGCCTGTCCCGAGTGGGGCAACCGCCGTTGATCATCCCCGGTGGATGGAAGCTTGATCGTGAAGATGCTTCCCCCGCCCTTCGCAGGGCGAACGCCCGCAGTGCCGCCGTGGGTCTCTGCAACCTGCTTGACGATCGCCAGGCCGAGGCCGGAGCCCGGTCGCGTTCGTGCGGTTGCCGCACGATAGAAGCGGTCGAACACATGTGGCGCGTCCTCAGCAGCGATCCCGGGCCCGCGGTCGCGAACCGACAGCGAGCCATCGGTGACGGTGACGTCGATCGACGACGATTCGGGGCTCCACTTGACGGCGTTGTCGATGAGGTTGTTGATCGCGCGGACGAGATCGCTGCGCGCGCTGTAGACCGTCGTTTCCTCGAGATCCAGCTTGAACCGTCGTCCAGTTCGCCGGCCGGCGGCGGCGACGACTTCGGCGGCGACCTCGTCCAGGCGGACCGGCTCGAGATCGGGAGGATTGGCGTCTCCGCGCGCGAGCGCGACAAGCTCCTCGATGAGATGCGTCATCTCCTCGAGCTCCCGCCTCGCCAGACTGATCAGTTGTAGACGCTCGTCGGGCTCGAGCTCGGGATGGCGCTCGAGCGTTTCGAGTCCCGTGCGTGCGGTCGTCAGCGGCGTGCGCAGCTCGTGCGAGGCATCGGCGACGAGCTGCCGTTGGGCACTCAGCGACTCGCGCAGCGCGGCAAGCATGCTGTTGAACGCTTTCCCGAGGCGGCCGAGCTCGTCCGACCGTCCTTCGTCGGTTCGGGCGGTCAGGTCTCCCGTCGCGGTTATCCGCTCGACGTCCTCCGTTAGCGCCGCAACCGGTCGCAGCGTCGCGCGGGCGACGAGAAGCCCCAGCAGGGCGGTTGCCGCGACGGCGACGAGCGAGATCACGCCGAAGATGACGCGGATCCACCCGAGGGCGCTGTCGACGTCGCCCATGGCGCGGGCGATCTGCACGGCGCCGTCACCTGCGCGAGCCGTATAGATCCGCAGGCTCTTGCCGGCGACGGTGCGGTCGGCGAAGAAGCTCGGGCGCCGTCCGGATGCGACGGCGACGGCCCCGTCCGTCGGGAGCTTGATGTGCTCGCCGGGGGTCAGGCGCACGTTCCCCGTTCGACTCACCAGCTGGACGTAGCCCTCCGGCTCGGCAAACGGAGCCGATGGCACCCGAAACCGCGGCCCGGACGGCTGTCGGGCCGGCGGTGACGGAAGCCGGGACGCGATCGTCGCGATTGCGGCCGCGCGAGCCCGGAGCGACTTGTCGACCTCACCGATCAGCTGCCGCCGAACGAGCACGTATGCGGCTGTCAAGGCGACGACGATCGCGAGGGCGAGGAGCGCCACCGTCCCCAGCGCGAGCCTCGAGCGGAGCGTCATGGCTCGCTCGTGCGCAGTGTGTAGCCGACTCCGCGCACGGTGTGGATCAGCCGCGGCTCACCGTCCGCCTCGGTCTTCTGCCGTAGTGACCGGACGAACACGTCGAGGGTGTTCGATGCGAACTCCGCCTCGTAGCCCCACACGTCCCGGAAGATCGTCGGCCGGTCGAGAGCGAGACGCGGATGCTGCAGGAAGTAGCCGAGAAGCGTCGTTTCCATGCGCGTCAACGAGAACGACCGCGATCCGCGACGAGCCTGCTGCGAGGCGACGTCGAGCTCGAGATCGGCGTAGCGCAAGGTGCCCTCCACCGCGGCCGTGCGGCGGAGGAGCGCCCGGAGACGGGCGAGCAGCTCGACGACGGCGAACGGCTTGCCGAGGTAATCGTCGGCGCCCGCTTCTAGGCCGCGAATGCGGTCTGTCACCTCGTCGCGTGCGGTCAGCATCAGGATCGGCAGGTTGCTCTCCTGCCTGATCAGCCGGCAGGCGCCGATGCCGTCCAGATTCGGCATCAGGACGTCGAGCACGATCACATCGGGGGCGACGGCGCGGAAGCGCTTGACGGCATCCACCCCGTCCACGGCCGTCTCCACGGTGTAGCTCTCGAGGGCCAGTGCGCGGGCGAGCGTCTCGCGGAGAGCCTCGTCGTCGTCGACGAGCAGGATCCGCTTGTCCACGCTCAGCCACCGCTTCCCGTCCCGCTCCCGCCGGTCGGCTTGGGTTGATACTTGGCACAGGCAGCACTCGCTTTCCGGAAGGCTGCCTGGTTGTTCGTGGCACCGAACGTCACGCCGTGCTGGCGCAGGCACTTCGTGTACTTCGCGAACGCGGGATTCGATTGCCCGCCTCTCGGCCCGCCCTGCCCGAAGCCGCTGCGCGCTCCAGCGGGGAGCTTGCTGCGGCAGGCGGTGAGGGCCTGCTGCTGCTTGGCGTTGAACGCGGGCCTGCCCTGCCCCTGGCCGGTCGGCGGCCGTCCCTGCGGCGGCTGCCCGTTTCCGCTCTGCCCGGTCGAGGGTCGACCAAACTGGCCGCTCAGCTTCACTCCGTGCGCGGCGAGACAGCTCTGAAACGCTGCGAGGGCCTGACGGCCCTGGCCGTTTGCGGTGGCGGTACCGCCCGCTGTCGTCGTCGTGGCCGACGCCGATTTGCCCGATGATCCACAGCCCGCCGCTGCGATCGCCAGCAGGACGAGGAGCGGCACGACGGCAAGTGCGCGCCGGCTACCCATTGCTCGTACCCCCGATCGTGACCGAGCGGGCCGTATAGCTCCCGTCCTTGGCCTGGGTGCCGACGACCGTGACCGAGTCGCCCGGGTGAATCGTCTTCACCGAGCCCGACACGGTCTTCGATACGCGGGAGGTCGCCGACGTATGGACGAGCACCGTGTTGCCCGAGGCGCTGGTCACGTAGAGCGTCGATCCCTTGATGAGGGTGACGGTGCCGGAGGGGCCGCCGCCGAACCCGCCGAAGCTCGGGAAGCCGGACGTCGCTCCACTGCCGGTTGCGCCCCTTCGTGAAGATGCGGCCGCGGCGGCGAAGCCGGACGGGAAGCCGCTTGCCGCGGACGAGGAGGTGCTGGTGCCCCAGTGCTTCTGGGCTTCGATCCCGCCGATGAAGGCAGCAGCCGCGGAGACGAGCAACGCCAACGCGAGCGTCACCGCCGGCAGGCGTTTCCGCCGACGGGCGAGCAGGTCGGCCGCGAGCCTGTCGCCGGCGGGCTCCTGGACGAGCGTGGTGGCTTCTGAGTGAGCGGTTGTCATGGGTCTCCTACTCGTAGCGGAGTGCTTCGATGGGGCGCAGGGAGGCTGCGCGGTTGGCGGGATAGATGCCGAAGAAGAGGCCGACCGCAGTGCCGACGGCGAGGGCGAGCACGACCGAGTACGTCTGGATCACCGGCTGGACGCCGACGATCTTGAACTGACCGCCGACGAGGCCGGCCGCGACACCGGTGATGCCCCCGAGGACGGCAAGGAGCCCTGCCTCGGTCATGAACTGACCGAGGATGTCGGCCTTGCGGGCGCCGATCGCCTTGCGGATGCCGATCTCGCGTGTTCGCTCGGTGACGGTGACGAGCATGATGTTCATCACCCCGATCCCGCCGACGAGCAGCGAGATCGCCGCCACTGCCGCGAGCAGCACGGTGAAGGTGTGCGTGCTCGAGGTTGAGGTCTGCAGCAGCGACGACTGATTCAGGATGCTGAACGCGGCGGAGCCGTCGGTGTTCGAGTGGTTCGGGGTCAGGATCGCAGTCGCCTCGCTCTCTGCCGCGTCGACGACCCCGGGGGACTTCGCTTCGACGAGGATCTGGCTCAGCTGGCCGGAGTGACCGACGAGGTAGTCCTGCGCCGTCGTCAGCGGCAGCAACACCACGCTGTCCTGGTCCTGCAGGCCGTTGGAGCCCTTCGCCTTCAACAAGCCCTCGACCGTGTAGCTGACCCCGTTGAGCTGGAAGGTCTGCCCGACCGGGTCGGCAGAGCCGAAGAGGTCCTCGGAGACTGTGTTGCCGATCACCGCGACGCGCGCGTGGTTCGTGACGTCGGCGTTCGTGAAGAAGCTGCCCGAGGCCACGTCGGCCTTGCGCGCCTCCTGGTACGAGGGTGTGGTGCCGGCGACGGTGTCCGGTGTCACCGTCACCGCGCCGATCGCCGCGGTGACGGAGCTCGCGCTCACGACCGGGGTGACGGACTTGATGTCCGGCGCAGTCGTCTTGTCCTGCAGCTGCTTCACGTCCTTCTCGGTCATGAAGGTGAATCTGCTCGCCGTCGCAGCTCGCCGGCCGAACAGCCCGCCGCCCGACTGAATCGTCAGGAGGTTCGTTCCGAGCCCTTCGATCTGGCGTTGCACGGAGGCGGCGGAGCCGCGCCCGACGGCGACCAGGATGATCACCGAGGCGACGCCGATCGAGATGCCGAGGAGCGTCAGTAGCGACCTCAGCCGGTTTGCGAGCACGCCGTGCACCGCCATCCGCGCCGCCTCGACCATGCTCATGTCTGTGCCACCTCGAGATGGGCCGGGCCCGTGTGCGTGGGCCGGGGCGGCGGTCCCTGAACCGGCGCCTGGCGCGTGTCGGCGACGATCTGGCCGTCTGCGACCTGGATCACCCGCTTGGCGTGCGCCGCCACATCCGGCTCGTGCGTGATCATCACGATCGTTCGGCCCGCCGAATTCAACCGGTGGAAGATCTCGAGCACATCGTGCGTGGAGGCGGTGTCGAGGTTCCCGGTCGGCTCGTCGGCGAGGACGATCGCAGGCTGGGTCACGATGGCGCGCGCGATCGCCGCGCGCTGCTGCTGCCCGCCCGAGAGCTCGGATGGCGCGTGACTGCTGCGGTCGCCCAGCCCGACCGCGTCGATCGCCTCGAGCGCGCGGCGGCGGCGCTCGCTCTTGTGCATCCGGGCATAGATCAGCGGCAGCTCGACGTTGCGTAGAACGGTCGTCCGCGGGATGAGGTTGAAGCTCTGGAACACCAACCCGATCTCGCGGTTGCGGATGTAGGAGAGCTCGAAGTCGTCGAGCGCGCCCACGTCGATCCCTTCGAGCAGGTAATGCCCCTTGGTCGGCAGATCGAGGCAGCCGACGATGTTCATCAACGTCGACTTGCCGCTCCCCGAAGAGCCGATGATCGCCAGGTAGTCGCCCCGCTCGAGCGTGAAGTCGACGTCGCGCAGGGCGTGGACCGCGATCTCGCCGTCGCCGTAGATCTTCGACACCCCGCTCAGGACCATCAGTGGGGTCGTGGCGCGGCCGTTCTCAGCCACCGGGGAAGCCCCCGCCGGGGAACCCGCCCGCGCCGCCCAAGCCGCCGCCGAGGCCGCGACCGCCGGTGAATCCGGTCGACCCCGTGCTGGTGCCGGTGGCTCCGACGCCCGTCCCGCTCGAGGTCACGACCTGCTCGCCGGCCTTGAGCCCGCTGACGATCGCTGTCGTCGAGTCGCCCTTGAGCCCGGCGACCACGTTCACGGACTGCTGCTGGCCGTTCCGCACCACCGTGACGCGGGCGCTCTGACCGCTCCCGGTCACGGCCGCGCTCGGGACGTTCAGGACGTTGTCGCGCTCGCTCGTCGTGACGGTTGCGTTGGCGGACATCCCCGGCTTCAGCCCGGCGGTCGTCCGGTCGAGTGCAAGCGTGACCGTGTACTCGACGACGCCGGACGAGCTGGTCCCGGACGTATCGATCGCAACGACGTGCGCCGCCAGCTCCTGGTTGGGCAGGGCAGACACGGTGACGGTCGCCGGCTGCCCGAGCCGGATCTTCGCCGCGTCGCTCTCGCTGAAGGACGCAGTCATCTGCAAGCCCTCCAGGTCGACGAGCTCGACGAACCCTGACGAGCCGCTCGAACCGGTGCTCGAACCTGTCCCGGAGCTCGAGCTCGTGGAGCTCGAGGAGCTGTTCGCGGTGATGCCGCTGCCCGAAACCGTCTCGCCGACGACACCGCCGACCGCCGAGACCGTCCCGCTCACCGGAGCCTTCAGCACTGTCTGGGCGAGCGTCTTGCGGGCGGTCGTCAGCGTCGAAGATGCCTGAAGCACCTGCGCACGATCCTGCGCGAGCGTCGCGGGCGCGACGTAGGACTTCGTCGCATTGTTCGCTCTCGCGGTCGTCAGCGAGAGCTTTGCCGAGCTGACCTGCTGCTTCGCGGAGGTGATCGACTGCTCGTCCTTGGCCAGCGTCGTCGTGCGCGTCGCCTCCGCAGTCTGGATCTGGCTCAGCCGCTGAGACGTCGCCGTGGCGATCTGGTTGCGGTCGGAGACGATCTTCGCCTCGGAGCTCGTGATCGACGACTGATCCTGCGTCAGGGTCGATTGCAGGGTCTGAACCGTCTGCAGCGTCGCCTGATCCTGCGACAGCTGGTACTGGATCTGGTTCAGGAGCTTCTGTTGCTGCTGGAGGCGCAGCCCGTCGTAGTTGACCGTGTCCTGGTCGGAGTCGACCTTGGCCTGCCACGTCGACTGGTCGGCGGGCGCGGCCGATTTCAGCGCGTTCTGGTCGGCGGAGAGCTGCTGCTCGTCGAGGGTCTGCTGCGTCTGCAGGTCGTAGTTCGCCTGCGTCTGAGCTTGCTGCGAGGCCTTGTCCTGGTTGACGGTGTTCGTCCAGGCGCTCACGGCCTCATCCACCGTCGCGTACGTCGTCCCGTTGACCGTCAGCTTCGCGTTGTCCGCCTTCAGCTTTGCGACCGCCGCCCGCAAGGTGCCCTGATCGGTGCGCAGCTGGGACTTCGCCTGCTGCAGCGAAAGCGTCGACTTCGCGCCGGCGATGCTGGTCGCCGTCGATCGTCCGTCGGCTTTCAACTGAGCCTTCGCGTCCGAGAGCGATGTTTGCGCCTGCTCGATCTGTGCCTGCGTCTGCGCGAGGGAGGCGGCGTCCGCGGCCCGTTGCACCGCCGTCTCGCCGGTCTGCGCCTGCAGCAGGGTCGCCTTCGCGCTCGCCAGGCTCGCCGCGGCCTGGCTCACCGAGGCGCGCGCATTCGTCTGGTCGAGGCGGCCGAGCACCTCTCCCTTCGAGACGTGCTCTCCGGGCTTTACTGCGACAGCCACGACCTGGCCCGAGGTCTCGAACCCGACCGAGAGATCCTTCGGCACGGCGATCGACCCGGAAGCCGAGACCGACGACAGCACGACACCGCGGGCGACCGCGGCCGAACGAACCGTGACGGCAGCGGTCTTCGGGGTGGTTCTCAGAGCAAAGTACGCGGCGACGCCGAGCGCCACCAGGACGAGCAGCAGGATGATGTTCCAGGCGCGGATGGCCGGGACAACGCGCCGCGGCATGCGGCCGGCAAGACCAGAGATGGCAGACATGCGAACCAGCCAACCGGCCGCCCCTAAGCGAACGATTAACGCGACCTAGGACGTCGATGAAGAGTCCGACGCCCTGATCGATCCTGCGAGTGCTGTCGTATCGGGGCGAAGCTGTTCGTCGTACAGGTGAGAGGCCGTCCACAACGGGCGACCTGAGCCAAAGGAGATGACCCGAGATGCAGTACTTCGTTTCCGTGATCGACGACCAGGCCGGCCTTGCCACCCCGGACGAGATGGCTGCCGTCGATGTGTTCAACGACCGGCTCGCGGCCGACGGCCACTGGGTATTCGCAGGCGGCCTCGGTTCACCCGGCACGGCCACGGTGATCGACAACCGTGGTGGGGAGCCGGTGTTCACCGACGGGCCCTTCGTCGAGTCGAAGGAGCACCTCGCCGGCTTCTGGATCATCGAGGCCGCCGACCTCGACGTGGCGCTCGAGCTCGCTGCCGAGGGCTCCAGGAGCTGCAACCGGAAGGTCGAGGTGCGCCCGTTCCTGTGAGCGACGCTCGCGCGGCGATCACCCAGGCCCACCACGAGGAATGGGCGCGGGTGATCTCCGCCCTGGCCAGGCGCTTCGGCGACCTCGATGTCGCCGAGGAGGCCACGGCCGAGGCGTTCGCGGCCGCCGTCGTTCGCTGGCCGGCCGACGGCGTGCCCCCCAACCCCGGCGCCTGGCTGACCATTACCGCGAGCCGCAAGGCCATCGACCGGATCCGGCGCGAGAGCAAGCGCGACGACAAGCAGAAGGAGGCCCGGATGCTGTACGACCGCGACCCGCCCGAGCCCCTCGGCGCCATCGAGGACGACAGGCTCCGGCTGATCTTCACCTGCTGTCACCCGGCGCTCGCGATGGAGACCCGCGTTGCGCTGACGCTGCGCATGGTCGGCGGTCTGACCGTGCCCGAGATCGCCCGAGCTTTCCTGGTGCACGAGGCCGCCATGGCGCAGCGGATCACGCGCGCGAAGGCCAAGATCAAGGCGGCTCGCATCCCGTACCGGGTGCCGTTGGCGGAGGATCTGCCGGCACGGGTCGACGGCGTGCTCGCCGTCCTCTTCCTCGTCTTCAACGAGGGCTACCTCGCGACCGGCCCCGACACGGATCCCGTGCGTCACGACCTGACGGCCGAGGCGATCCGGCTGACGCGCATGATCCGCGCCCTCTTGCCGGAGGACGGTGAGGTGGCCGGGCTGCTGGCGCTGATGCTCCTCACCGAGGCCCGCCGTGCTGCTCGCGTCTCGGCAAGCGGAGAGCTGGTCACCCTCGGCGAGCAGGACCGTGCGGCCTGGGACGCAGCGCTGGTCGCCGAGGGCCATCGGCTGGTGCGCGAGCGCCTGGCGGCCGGGGAGGCTCCGGGCCGCTACCAGATCCTCGCGGCGATCAACGCCGTGCACACCTCTGCCGGGAAAGCACGCGACACCGACTGGTCGCAGGTCGTCGCCCTCTATGACCAGCTCGTCCGCCTCGACCCCTCGCCGATCGTCGCCCTCAATCGGGCCATCGCGGTCGCCGAACTGGACGGCCCCGGGGTGGCACTGGCGGCCGTCGACCGTCTCGAGGGCGAGTTGGCCGGCTATCACGCCTTTCATGCGACGCAGGCGGATCTCCTGCGCCGGCTGGGCCGTGTTGAGAAATCGCGCTCCGCGTACGACAAGGCGATCGAGCTAGCGGGCAACACCGCGGAGACTGCCTATCTCACCCGTCGCCGAGATCAGCTCGGCTGACCGGGAACCTCGACTTCGCGACAAAACGGCTCGATACCCTCGAGCACCTTGTTGCACGCCGCCGACCAGGTCTGGCCCGCCTTCGTCCTCGTCACGGGCCTGCTTCTCGTCGGCGTCGTCGCCGAGCGCGACGGAGTCTTCGCGGCCGCGGGAGCCGGCCTCGCGCGCCTCCCGACCGGTGGGCGCACGACCTTCCTCGTCTCGATGGCGCTCGTCACCGCGGTCACCGCGGTGCTCAACCTCGACACGTCGGTCTTCTTCCTGACGCCGGTGCTGCTGCACCTCGCACGGCAGCGGAGCGTCGACGAGGCGCCGTACCTCTACGGCGCGGTCTTCATGTCGAACGCCGGCTCGCTGTTCCTGCCCGGCTCGAACCTCACGAACCTGATCGTGCTCCGCAGCGTCCACGTCTCCGGCGTGCAGTTCCTCTCGCACATGTGGCCGGCGGCGGTGGCGGCGCCGGTCGCGACCGTGGCGGTGCTCGCGGTCGCCTTCCGGCATGAGCTCGCGGTACACGGTGACCACGACGTCGAGCCGGCGCCGCTCCGCCTCGGCTTCGGGCTCGCGGCGATCGCCGCCTCGACGACGCTCGTGCTCGCGCTCGCCTCGCCCGCCATCCCGGTGCTGGCGGTCGGCGTGGTCGCCGTGCTCGCTGCTCGCGTCGACCGGTCGCACGTGGCCGAAGTGCTCGGCCCGCGAACGCTGCTCGCGCTCTTCGTCCTCGCGGTGCTTCTCGGGTCGCTCGGGCGCATCTGGCACGGGCCGGCCTCGCTCGTCGACTCCGCGGGCCGCGCGGGAACGGCGGCGATCGGCGCCGTCGCCGCGGTGCTCGTCAACAACCTCCCGGCCTCCGTCCTGCTCGCGCCGTCGCTGCCGACGCATCCCCGGGCCCTCCTGCTCGGGCTCAACCTGGGGCCGAACCTCGCCGTCACCGGGTCGCTGTCGGCGTTCCTCTGGCTGCGCGTCGCGCGCAGGCTCGGTGCACGGCCGTCGACGCTGCGCTATTCGCAGCTCGGGCTCATTGCGGTGCCCGTGTCGCTCGGCGCCGCCCTGGGCGCGCTGTGGCTCGTCGCGCCCGGGGGTCTCTAGGAGAGGCGTCCCAGCGCCGGGTAGCGACCCGTCAGGAGCATCGCATAGGCGTAGGTCTGCAGCTCGTATCGGAACATCCATGCGCTCAGGTCGCGCATCCCCTGGTGCATCCGGCCGAAGATCAGGCAGTAGAACCAGCCGAGGAACGCGACCACGTTGTTGACGATCCGGAAGACGTACGAGAGCACGAACGCAGGCAGCGCGAGCAGCATCCGGAAGAAGACCGTGAGCCTCGACTGCGGCGCGGCCGGATCGACACGCAGGTCGACCGGGTACGTCCCGGGCTCGCCGAGGAACGGCGGCCACGGGTTCGCGAGCAGGAGCACGTAGGCGTTGAGGTGCGTCCAGGCGCGCAGGAACTGCGCGAGGAAGCCGTGGAGCGGATCCGGGACACGCCCCGTGACGAGCGCCGCGAGCCAGGCGAAGACCACGACCACGTAGGCGAACAGCGCCCAGATCCCGATGAAGATCGATTGCGGGATCGCGAGCAGGAGCCGGAAGAAGACCGTCAGGCGGCTGCGCCGCAGATCGTCGTCGACGACGAGGCCGATGGGATGCTGCTGGAGGTCGGCGGACATCAGCTTGCTCCCTTCTCGAAGGTGATGCTGCTGCTCGCGAGCGTCGGATAGCGGTCGGTGAGCAGGAGCAGGTAGCCCCAGGTCTGCGCCTGGTAGCGAAGCCAGTACGCCGTCAGGTCGCGCATCCCTTTCGGATAGCGGCCCATCGCGAGCGCGAAGATGCCGCCCAGAAGCGCCACGACGTAGATCACGTACGAGAGGACGGCCGCGAACACATACGCGGGAATGACGAGCAGGATCCGCAAAGCCGTCTTCCAGCGGGCCTGCGGCAACGGCGGCGGGAGCACCAGGTCGACGGGATAACCGGGCCACCCGCGAAACGACGGATACGGATCGGCGACGAGGAACAGATACGCGTAGACGTGCGTCTGGTAGCGGACGAAACGGCCCGTCCACGCGTGGAGGCCGGCGCTCGGCCGGCCCTTCACGAGCGCGATCAGCCAGTTGGCGAAGACGACCGGGAAGGCGACGTACTGCCAGAGGCCGAGCACGAGGACGTGCGGCAGGCCGAGCAGCCAGCGCAGCGCGACGGTCAGCCGCCAGCGCTGCAGATCGTCGGTCACGACGATCCGGATCGGGTGCGGCCAGCTGGGCGGCGCGCCGGTGAAGGCCGCCTCCCGCTTCTCGAGGAACGCGGCGACGCCCTCGCGAAAGTCGGGTGTCTGCACGAGCTCCGCCTGCGTCGTCGCCTCGAGCTCGAGCTGCTGCGCGAACGAGGTCGTCTCGGCGGTGTCGAGCAGCCGCTTCGTCTCCCACACGGCGCGGGTGGGCATCTCGGCGAAGAGCCGCGCCACCTCGTGGGCGCGCTCCTCGAGCTCCTCGTCCGGCACGACCTCCGAGACGATCCCCCAGCTCCGCGCCTCCTCGGCGCCCAGCCGCCGGCCGGTCGAGAGCCACTCGAACGCGCGCGCCGTGCCGAGCAGGCGCCGCACGAGCCAGGTGCCGCCCGAGTCGGGGACGAGCCCTATCTTCACGAACGCGGGCACGAAGCTCGCCGAGGCCGACGCGATCCGCACGTCGCAGGCGAGGGCGAGCGACATCCCCGCACCCGCCGCGGCGCCGTTCACGACGGCGATCACCGGCTTCTCGAGCGCGCGGATCGCGAGCACGTTGCGGTGGTAGTTGTCGCGCAGGTTCTGGGCGACGTCGCCCGCGCCGGCGCCGAACTCCTGCAGGTCCTGGCCGACGCAGAAACCGCGGCCCGCGCCGGTGATCACGACCGCACGGATCGACTCGTCCTCGGCCGCGCGCACGAGGCCGTCGTGGATCCCCTGGTGGACGGCGCGGTTGAGAGCGTTGAGGACGTCGGGGCGGTTCAGCGTGATCGTCAGGACCGCGCCGTCGCGCGTCACGTCGACCTCGGGCACCGGCCAACCATAGACCCCGCGCCGGAAGAGGCCCGTCCGGGGACTGTCCCCGGACGGGCCCCAGACCGCCCTAGCGATGCGGCAGGCGAAGACGGCGAGCGCGGGCCACCATCCGCCTGCGCACGACGATCCGCCGGCGGGCGCGGCGCGACGGCAGCCGCAGCAGCGCCGCTGCGGCGACGAGCTCCAGACCGAGCAGGATCCGGCTCGGATCGATTGCCGGTTGCCAGGTGACCTCGTCGCCTCGGATCACCCAGGCACCGGTCGGCCGCGCCATCATCCCGAAGCCGCCGCCGCGATCACCCCCGCGGTCGGTGCCTCCACCCCCGCCGCCTCGCACCGACGACACGGGAATGATCGTGACGCCGTTGCGCTCGTACGGGTCGCCGTACTCGCGGCGCGCCCCCAGAGTCTCGCGCGCCTGCGCGATCAGCTCCTCGGCATTCATCTCACGTCCTCCTTTCGGACGGCTGGGAAACGCTGTCGCGGCGGCCGGCCCATCGCATCGGGGAGATCCCCTAGTCTCCGGACGATGGAAGGCTACGAGCACTACGGGAGCCTCGAGCTCGACCGGCCCGCCCCGCACGTGCTGCGGCTGACGCTGCGCTCGCCCGGTCGGCTCAACGCCGTCGACGCCGACGCGCACCGCGAGCTCGCCGCCGTCTGGCGCACGATCGGCGACGACGACGAGACGCGCGCCGTGCTCGTCCGCGGGGCCGACGGTGCCTTCAGCGCCGGCGGCGACCTCGACCTCGTGCTCGAGATCGCCCGCGACCCCGCCACGCGCCTCCGCGTCTTCCAGGAGGCACGCGATCTCGTCCACAACGTGATCGACTGCCCGAAGCCGATTGTCTCTGCGATGGCGGGGCCGGCGGTCGGCGCCGGGCTCGCGGTCGGCCTGCTCGCCGACATCTCGCTCGCGACCCCTTCGACCCGCATCGTCGACGGGCACACAAAGCTCGGCGTGGCCGCCGGCGATCACGCCGTGATCGCCTGGCCGCTCCTCTGCGGCCTGGCGAAGGCGAAGTACCACCTGCTCCTCTGCGAGCCGCTCGACGGCGTCGAGGCGGAGCGGATCGGGCTCGTCTCGCTGTGCGTGCCCGAGAGCGAGCTCGAAGATCGGGCGCTCGCGATCGCCGTGCGACTTGCGGAGGCATCCCAGCCCGCGGTGCGGCACACGAAGCTCGCACTGAACAACTGGCTGCGCGCAGCGGGGCCGGCGTTCGATGCGTCGCTCGCGCTCGAGTTCCTCGACATGACCGCCGGCGACGTCGAGGAAGGCGTCGCCGCGGTGCGCGAGAAGCGCCCGCCGCGCTTCAGCTGAGCTCGAGGTACTCGACCGCGGACGGCGGTGGCAGGCCGCGGTCGCGCGCGTCCTTCCCCGTCGCGACGAACTCGTCGCTCGCCGTCGCCGCGTCGAACGACGCGCGGTCGGGGAAGTCCCACTCCGCCCAGTAGGCGTGGGCCGCATGGCCCATCGGCGATCCGATCACGGGGCCGTGGCGGAACGTCCCGCCTGGCACCCGGTGGCACACCTCGACGTGCGCGGCGTAGCTCTCCGCATCCGGAGCCTCGTCGTAAAGTACGGCCACCTTGAACACCGTGCTTGCAAGCCTACGTTGAACGGCCTCGCGATTGCACTGGCAACCGCGGCGGGGCTTGCCGGCTCCGTCCAGGTCGCCGTCATGGGGCGCTTCGGCGGCCGGGTCGGGGTCCTCGAGGCGCTCGTCTTCTCGACCGGCGTCCAGCTCGTGCTCGCGGCGCTGATCCTGCTCGCCGCCCGCGGCGGGATCGGTGGGCTCCACCACGTGCTGCGCACCCCCGCCTGGATGTGGATCGGCGGCGTCATGGGCCTGACGGTCGTGAGCTCGATCACGTTCGCGCAGCCGCGCCTCGGTGCGACCGCGACGATCGGGATCCTGATCGCGGGCCAGCTCATCGCCGGCGCGGTGATCGACCGGTTCGGTCTCTTCGGCGTCGATCGCATCGACATCTCGGCGCCGCGGGCAATCGGGATCGTCCTGCTGGGAATCGGGGCGGGCCTCTCGCTCGTTCGGTAGAGGGTGAGCGAGCGCACAAGGGTCTGGAGCGCGCTCGTCATCGTGTATCTGATCTGGGGGTCGACATACCTCGGGATCGCGTATGCAGGCCAGACGATCCCCCCACTCTTCGCGGCCTCGACCCGCTTCATTGCGGCGGGCCTGCTGTTGGGTGTGATCGTGCTGCTCCGCGGCGGGACGCTTCGCGTCTCGCGCCGTACGCTGGCCTCCTGCGTGCTGGTCGGCTGCCTGCTCCCGGGCGCGAACGCGATGCTCTTCTTCGCCGAGCGACACGTACCGACCGGGCTCGCCGCGCTGATCTTCGCGTCGGTGCCGCTGTGGCTCGCCGCGCTACGACTGACGCGCGAGCGCCTGCCGTGGCAGATGCTCGCGGGCGTCGGCACGGGCTTTGCCGGCGTCGCTGTCCTCGCGCAGCCGTCGGGGACGGCGACCGCCTGGGGCATCGGGCTGGTCGTCCTCTCGACCATGATGTGGGCGACCGGCTCGTACCTGTCCTCACGGCTGCCGATGCCGGAGGACGCGTTCGCCGCAACCTCGCTCGAGACTCTGGCCGGCGGCCTCGTGCTCCTGCCGTTCGGAGCGTTGACCGTGCACCATTTCTCGCCGTCTGCTGCGTCGCTCGCAGGCTGGGCCTACCTCGTCACCTTCGGCTCGCTGCTCGGGCTGACCGCGTACGTGTGGCTACTCGGCAACGCCCCGCTCGGGCTTGTCTCGACCTATGCGTACGTCAACCCGATCGTGGCGATCAGCCTCGGGGTGATCTTCCGCGGCGAGCAGCTGACATGGCGTCTGCTCGTCGGCGCGGCGATCGTGGTCGTTGCCGTCGCGACCGTGGTGCGCCAGGAGCCAGCCGTGG
Organism: uncultured Thermoleophilia bacterium; assembly: GCA_963794375.1. Classification (GTDB taxonomy): domain Bacteria; phylum Actinomycetota; class Thermoleophilia; order Gaiellales; family Gaiellaceae; genus PALSA-600. Next base: position 741,003 of record CAWCDL010000010.1, on the reverse strand, counting down.
CGCGCGAGGACACGGCGCCCGAGCCCGTCGCCGTCGACTGACGGCTAGAGACAGACGTCGCCGGGCCGCACGGGCACGCGTGAGAGCGGCCGCCCGGTGGCGGCGCGCAGTGCCGAGACGACGGCGGCGGTCGAGGCGACCGTGGGCGGCTCGCCGACCCCCTTCACGCCGTACGGCGCCTCGGGCTCGGGATCCTCGATCAGGACCGACTCGACGGGCGGCATGTCGAGCATCGTCGGGATCAGGTAGTCGGTGAAGCTTGCGTTGGTGATCAGGCCCTCGCGCGTCTGGATCTCCTCCATCAGCGCGAGCCCGAGTCCCTGCGCCGTGCCGCCCTCGATCTGGCCCTCGACGAGCTGCCTGTCGAGGGCGTGGCCGACGTCCTGCGCGGCACCGATCCACACGACGCGCGAGAGGCCGAGGTCGACGTCCACCTCGGCAACCACTTTCATCGCGCAAGCCGCGAAGGCGACGTGCGCGCGCTCGCCCGTGATCTGGCCCGTCTCCGGGTCGAGCGGCGAGGTGCGCGGATGCCGGTAGATGCGCTCCACGTCGACCTCCTCGCCGGGGCGGCGGCCCTGCTCCTCGAGCGCGGCCCGGCAGGCGTCGCGTACCGCACCCGCAACCATCCACGTCAGGCGAGAGGCGGACGCAGAGCCGGACGAGCCGACCTCGTCGGTCCGTGACGACGCAAGGCGCACGTCCTCGAGGCCGAGCTCGGCGCGCGCTACCTGGAGGATCACCGACGTGACGCCCTGCCCCACCTCAGCCGCGGCGCAGCGCACCTCCGCCCAGCCCTCGGGATGAAGGCGGACGCGGGCGGCCGTGTAGTCGTCGAACCCCTCGGAGTAGGCGATGTTCTTGAAGCCGACCGCGAAACCCACGCCGCGCCGGACACCCTCCCCGCTCGTCGTGTTGCCTGCGCCGCCGGGCAGCCGGAGCGGGTCGCGCGGCAGCGGGTCGGGCGCCGGCGGCTCGAGCGCTGCGGCCGCACGGATCGTCTCGGCGATCGGGAGCGAGCCGGTGACGACCTGCCCCGTCGGCAGCACGTCGCCCGGCTTCAGCGCGTTCAGGAGGCGCAGCTCGACCGGGTCGATGTCGAGCGCAGCCGCGAGCTTGTCCATCTGCGCCTCGGCCGCGAAGCACGTCTGCACCGCGCCGAAGCCGCGCATCGCGCCGCACGGTGGGTTGTTGGTGTAGACGGCGGTCGCCTCGAGCAGCGCGTTCGCGCTCGAGTACGGGCCGATCGCGAACGAGGCGGCGTTCGAGGCGACGGCGGTCGACGAGGAGGCGTAGGCGCCGCCGTCGAGCAGAATGCGCATGCGCACGTTGACGAGCCGGCCGTCGCTCGTCGCGCGGTGCTCGCACCAGATGCGCGCGGGATGGCGGTGAACATGCCCGGTGAACGACTCCTCCCGGTTGTAGACGATCTTCACCGGCCTGTTTGTGTGCAGCGCGAGCAGGCCGCCGTGGATCTGCATCGACAGGTCCTCGCGGCCGCCGAAGGCGCCGCCGACGCCGGCGAGATGGATGCGCACGGACTCGGGCGGCAGGTCGAGGCAAGGCGCGACCTGGTCGCGGTCGACGTGCAGCCACTGCGTCGCGACGTAGATGTCGATGCCGCCCTCGCCGTCGGGCACCGCAAGCCCGGACTCGGGGCCGAGAAACGCCTGATCCTGCATGCCTACCTCGTAGAAGCCCGAGACGGCCACGTCGCCCTCGGCGTCCGCGTCCCCGTGGCGGATCACCATGTTGCGCACGACGTTCGGCCGGTCGTCCTCGCGATAGCCATGGCCCCGCGTCGGACGCTCGGGATGCAGGTCCGGCAACTCGGTCGCGCGTTCCATGTCGTCGACGGGCGGCAACGGCTCGTAGACGACGCGAATGCGCTCCGCGGCGCGGCGCGCCTGCTCGGGATGCTCCGCCGCGACGAGCGCGACGGCCTCGCCGACGTAGAGGACGCGGTCGATCGCCAGCACGGGCTGGTCGTGGAACTCGAGCCCGTAGTGCTTCGCCCCGGGCACGTCGGCGTGCGTCAGCACGGCGTGCACACCGGCCATCGTGAGCGCCTCTGCAATGTCGAGCTCGACAATCCGCGCGTGCGCGTGCGGGCTGCGAACCGTGTGGCCGAAGAGCATCCCGGGCGCACTGAGGTCGCTCGCGTAGGCGAACGCGCCCTGCACCTTCGGCGGCGCATCGGGCCGCGTGCCGAGCGCGACGGCCGTGCCGACCTGCAGCGTCTGGGTCACAGGCGCTCCGCCGCGACCCGCACGGCGTCGAGGATCTTCGCGTACCCGGTGCAGCGGCAGAGATTGCCCGAGAGCGCCTCGCGGATCTCGTCGTCGGACGGGCTCGAGCGACGGCTCAGAAGGTCGGCGGCCGCGACGACGAGGCCAGGCGTGCAGAAGCCGCACTGCACGGCGCCGGTCTCGACGAACGCCTGCTGCACCGGGTGCAGCGCCTCGCCGTCGGCGAGGCCCTCGACTGTCGTCACCTCGTGACCGTCGGCCTGTGCTGCGAGTACGAGGCACGAACAGACGAGCGTGCCGTCGAGCAGCACCGAGCAGGAGCCGCACTCGCCCTGCTCGCACGCGTTCTTCGAGCCGGGCAGCCCGAGCTTCTCGCGCAGCGCATACAGCAACGACTCGCCCTCCCAGCAGTCCGCCTCACACCGCTCGCCGTTGACCGTGAGAGCGATCCTCACTGCAGCACCCGCTTCAGCGCGCGCTGCGCGAGCACGCGTAGGGCGTGGCGGCGGTACTCGGCGCTGCCGCGCACGTCGTCGATCGGCGACGCGGCCGCCGCGACAACCTCCGGGAACGTCGCCGCCTCGGCGCGCGGCGCGATGACGAGCAACGGGCGCGGCGAGGCCGAGCCGAGCGACGCGCGCAGCTCGTCACCGGCCGACACGGCGAGCGCGCACACGGCGATCACCATCGCGTTGCGCGGCCCCACCTTCATGAACGTCTGTGGCGCGCGCGACGGCGTCAGCCACACCGCCGCGATCAGCTCGTCGGGCTCGAGTGCGTTGCGCTTGACGCCCGTCACGAACTCGCGCACCGGGATACGCCTCGTGCCGCGAACCGACATGCACTCGACCTCGGCGCCCTCGACGACGAGCGGGGGGATCGCGTCGCCGGCCGGCGAGGCGGTGCCGAGGTTGCCGCCGATCGTCCCCCGGTTCCGGATCTGCGGCGAGCCGACGGTGCGCGCCGCCTCGCCCAGCGCCGGCAGCTCGTCCCGAAGTGGGCCGCGCTCGAGCTCGGCGAAGGTGAGGCCGGAACCGAGCCGCAGGGCCCCTTCGTCTCGGTCGAAGCCGCGCAGCTCCTGCACCTCGTTCAGGTTGAGGACGGCCGCGGGCCGGACGCGGTCGAAGTTCAGGGCGACCAGCACGTCCGTCCCGCCCTGCACGACCAGCGCCTCCGGGCGCTCCGCCCGCATCGTCAGCGCCTCGTCGAGCGTCCTGGGCGTCAGCACGTCCACGCTAGATGGTCGATCGGGGAATGCTGTCGTTGCGGGGAGGGCATGCGCCAAGCAGGGTGGACGTCTCGCCCGGCGCCGTGCGTAGGCCCCCAACCGCGACGGCATCGTTTTCCCGATCGGCCATCTACAGAAGGGTACGGTTCGGCGGCAGTGGACGCACCCCTCTCGCGGCGGCTCTCGGTCGCGCGCGGCGACGAGCCCGCCGACCTCGTCGTGCGCGGCGGACGCGTGCTCTCCGCGTTCACGCGCGAATGGCTCGAGGTCGACGTCGCGGTCGTCGACGGCGTCGTCGCCGGCCTCGGCGACTACGAAGGGGACAACGTACTCGATGCGTCGGGCCGCTACGTCGTGCCCGGGCTGATCGACGCGCACCTCCACCTCGAGTCGTCGAAGCTGCTCGTCGACGAGTTCGCGCGACTCGTGCTGCCGTTCGGGACGACGACGGTGGTGGCCGACCCGCACGAGCTTGCGAACGTGCTCGGCACCGACGGCGTGCACTGGCTGCTCGACGCGACGGCGGGGCTGCCGCTCGACGTCTTCTTCATGGCATCGTCGTCGGTGCCGGCCTCCCGCTTCGAGTCGCCGCGCCGCGCCCTCACGACCGGAGACCTCGAGGCGCTCCTGCGCCGCAGGCGCGTGATCGGCCTCGCCGAGATGATGAACTTCCCCGGCGTCATCGGCGGTGCGCCGGAGGAGCTGGCGAAACTCGAGCTCGCGACGCATGTCGACGGCCACGCGCCCGGGGTGCTCGGCCGGGCGCTGAACGCCTACGCGGCCGCAGGGATCGGCTCCGACCACGAGGCGTACACGGCCGACGAGGGACGCGAACGGCTGCGCGCCGGGATGTGGCTGCTGATCCGGGAGGCGACCGCGGCACGCAACCTCGAGGCGCTGCTGCCGCTCCTTGCGGAGTACGGCCCGAGCCGCATCGCCTTCTGCACCGACGACCGCGAGCCGGAGCACATCGCAGAGGACGGGCACGTGAACGGGATGGTCCGCGACGCGGTCGCGTTCGGCATTCCCCCCGAGGACGCGCTCGTCTGCGCGACACTCAACCCTGCCCTGTGGCACGGCCTGCGCGGGTTCGGCGCGATCGCGCCCGGCCGTCGCGCCGACATCCTCCTCCTGCCCGACCTCGTGGCCTTCCGGCCGGACGTCGTGCTCAAGGGCGGCCGCCCGGTCGAGGCGTTCCCGCGCGCCGAGGTGCCGGACTGGCTGCGCCATACCGTGAGAATCGGGGCGTTCGGGCCCGAGATGTTCCGAATCCCGTGGCACGGCGGCCGGGCACGCGTGATCGGGATCGTTCCGGGCCAGATCGTCACCGACGCGCTGGTCGAGGAGCCGAGCGCCCGCGCCGGCGAAGCGGTTGCCGACCCCGGCCGCGACCTGGCGAAGATCGCCGTCATCGAGCGGCATCTCGGCACCGGCAGGATGGGTCTCGGCTTCGTACGCGGCTTCGGGCTGCAGCGCGGGGCGATCGCCTCGACCGTCGCCCATGACGCGCACAACGTCGTCGTCGTCGGGATGAACGACGCGTCGATGGCGGCGGCCGTCCGGCGGCTCGCGAACCGCGGCGGCGGCATCGTCGTCGTCGACGGCGCCGAGGTGCTCGCGGAGCTGCCGCTGCCGGTGGCCGGGCTCCTCGCGGACGCGCCGCTGGAGGAGGTCATCGAGCGTTCGCATGCGCTCGCCGCTGCCGCCCGCGAGCTCGGCTGCACGCTCGAGGCGCCGTTCCAGCATCTCTCGTTCCTCGCGCTATCGGTGATCCCGTCGCTCAAGCTCACCGACCGCGGGCTCGTCGACGTGGACGCGTTCGCCCTCGTACAGCTCGAGGTGGACGGATGATCCTCGGCAACTGCACGGTCGTGACGATGGACGACGACCGCACCGAGCATGCCCACGGGTTCGTGCGCATCGAGGGCGGCCTCGTCGCGGAGATCGGCGCCGGGACCCCCCACGAGCCGTACGAGGATCTGCGCGGGGCGATCGTCACGCCGGGGCTCGTCAACACCCACCACCACCTCTACCAAACCCTCACCCGGGCCCGGGCGCAGGAGGCCGACCTCTTCACATGGCTGAAGACGCTCTATCCCGTGTGGGCGCGCATCGACGAGGAGATGCAGCACGCCGCCGCGCTGTGTGGGCTCGCGGAGCTCGCGCTCTCGGGGTGCACGACCGTTTTCGACCATCACTACGTCTTCCCGCGTGGGGTCTCGGGGCTGGTAGAGGCGGAGATCGCCGCCGCGCGCGCGCTCGGCATGCGGATCGTCGCCTCGCGCGGCTCGATGGACCTCGGCGAGTCCGACGGCGGCCTGCCGCCCGACGGCCTCGTCGAGGACATCGACACCATCCTTGCCGACACCGAGCGGCTCCACGAGCTCGCCGACGGCACGCTGGTGCAGGTCGCGGTGGCGCCGTGCAGCCCGTTCTCCGTCACGACGCGGCTGATGGAGGAGTCGGCCGCGCTCGCGCGGCGGCTCGGGCTGCAGCTGCACACGCACCTGGCGGAGACCGTCGAGGAGAACGACTACTGCCGGCAGCTCTTCGGCTGCACGCCGGTCGAGTACCTCGAGCGCGTCGGCTGGATCGCCGCCGACGCGTGGTGCGCGCACTGCGTGCACCTCGCACCCGGCGACGTCGCAACGTTCGCCGACGCCGGCGTCGGTGTCGCCCATTGCCCCACGTCGAACCTTCGGCTCGGCTCCGGCACGGCACCCGTGCGCGAGCTGCTCGACGCCGGCGTCCGCGTCGGGCTCGGCGTCGACGGGACGGCCTCGAACGAGCGCGGCGATCTCTTCCTGGAGGTGAAGAACGCCCTCCTCGTCGCCCGGGGCCGCGGCGGTCCGGCCGCCCTGACGGCACGCGAGGCGCTGGCCCTCGCCACCCGTGGCGGAGCCGCCGTCCTGCGCCGCGACGATCTCGGGTCGCTCGAGCCCGGCAAGCGGGCGGACATCGCCGTCTGGCGCACGGACGGTCTCGAGTTCGGCGGGGCGGCGGATCTCGTCGCCAACCTGGTGCTCTCCGGGCCGCATCGCGTCGACCGGCTGCTCGTCGGCGGGGCCGACGTCGTGCGAGACGGCGCCCTCGTGCACGCCGACGAGCAGGAGATAGCGCGCGAGCACCGCAAACAGGCGGCGAGGCTATGGCAATGACGACGCTCTCCACCCACGTGCTCGACACCGAGCGAGGCCGGCCCGCAGCGGGCGTCCACGTCGAGCTGTACCGGGCCGACGGCACCCTCGCCGGCGACGGGATCACCGACGACGACGGCCGCATCCGCGACCTCGCCGCCACGGAGCCCGGCACGTACCGTCTCGTCTTCCATCCGCCCTCGCCGTTCTTCCGCCGGGTCGAGCTCGAGCTCGAGCTCGGCGACGGCCACCACCACGTCCCGTTGCTCGTCTCCTCGTACGCATGCGCGACCTACCGGGGCAGCTGACGGCAGACGAGCTCGCGGAGCTGTTCGAGGGCCGAACACGCTTCGTCGAGCGGCTTGCCCTCCTCGAGGACCCGCTCGGCCGGGCCCGCGACCTCGCCGCGACGCTGCCCGAGGACGAGCAGAAGGAGATCCTCGACGCGCACCCGGCAATCGGCGGCGCGACCCGGTCGGCGCGCTCGGCGCGCGAGCAGGGGACGGACGACGACCCGGCGGTGCTGGTCGAGCTCGCCGAGCTAAACCGTCGCTACGAGGAGCGCTTCGGCTTCCGGTTCGTCGTCTTCGTCGACGGGCGCCCTCGACGCGAGATCGTCCCCATCCTTCGCGCGAGAATCGAGCGCACCCGCGAGCAGGAGCTCGCGACGGGCGTCGACGAGCTCGTGCAGATTGCGATCTCACGATGGCGTTCGTCGTAGCGCTCAGCGACTACTGGTGGCAGTGGGGCAACCTGCTCTTCCGCTGGCTGCACGTGATCGCCGGCATGGCCTGGATCGGCGCCTCCTTCTACTTCATCGCCCTCGACAACCACCTCGAGCCGCCCCGCGATCCCCGCGACGCACGGCGCGGCGTCTCGGGGGAGGCATGGGAGATCCACGGCGGCGGCTTCTATCGCGTCGAGAAGTTCGCCCTCGCCCCCGAGCGGCTGCCTGACCCGCTGCACTGGTTCAAGTGGGAGGCGTACACCACATGGCTCTCGGGCTTCGCACTGATCGTCGTCGTCTACTACGCGCACGCACGCGAGTTCCTGATCGACCCGACAGTCGCGAACCTCGCGCCGTGGGAGGCGATCGCGATCTCGATCGCCGGCCTCGTCGTCGCCTGGGTCGTCTACGACTTCCTGTGCCGCGCGTTCGCCGACGACGAGGGCGTGCTCGCCGTGCTCGTCTTCGCGTTCGTGTGCGCATCGGCGTACGGCGCCTGGAACCTGTTCGCCGCCCGGGCCGCCTTCCTGCAGGTCGGCGCGATGATCGGGACGATGATGGTCGGCAACGTCTTCTTCGTGATCATCCCGAACCACTGGAAGCTCGTGCGCGCGAAGGAGGCAGGCCGCGCCCCCGACCCGCGCTGGAACCGCGAGGGCAAGACGCGCTCGGTGCACAACAACTACCTGACGCTCCCGGTCGTGCTCGCGATGCTCTCGAACCACTTCCCGTTCACCTACGGGCACGCGCAGGGCTGGATCGTGCTCGTCGCCCTGATGGCGCTCGGCGCGCTCGTCCGCCACTACTTCAACCTGCGCCACCGCGGCGTAAACGCCTGGCCGATCCTGGCGCTCGCCGCAGCGGGGCTCGTGGCGATCGCCCTGTCGATCAGGTGAGGCGGTAGGTCAGGTGCGTGACGGCGTCGGAGGCGACGACGCCGTCGAGCTGGAGCCCGCGAGGCGCGACACCGTCGAGGAGGCGCGTGCCCCCTCCGAGCAGGACCGGGACGAGATGGATGCGCAGCCGGTCGACCGCGCCTTCCCGGAGCGCCTGCTGCACGACGTCGGCGCCGCCTGCGACCGAGACGACGCCGTCGCCCACGATGTCGCCTGCGCGCGCAAGCGCCTCGCCGACACCCTCGGTCACGAACGTGAAGGTGGTCCCGTTCGGGAACGCAAGAGCGTCCCGGCGATGATGGGTGAGGACGAAGACCGGGACACGGAAGGGCGGCTCCTCGCCCCACCAGCCGCCCGCGTTCGGGTCGTCCTCCCACGGGCCGGCGCCGCCGCTGAACATCCGCCTTCCCATCACCACCGCGCCGACCCCTTCGCCCGCCTCGGCGACAAGGTCGTCGTCGGGGCCCGTCTCGCCGCCCTCGCGCCCGTGGCGCTCGCGCCAGCTCGCGAGACCGAAGACCCACTCGTGCAGACCGAGGCCGCCGCGGCCGAGAGGCTCCTCGAAGGTCGGCGAAGGCCCGGCCACGTAGCCGTCCAGCGACATCGAGATGTCGACGTGAACCTTCATGCCGGGTGTAGACCCCGGTGCCGCTCGAAACTCATCGCAGGTAGCCTCCTCGCGTGCTCGAGATCATCGCAGGCGGCATGCGCTTCGTCGCGCGCTGGGAGGAGGATCTCGCACCCCGCACGGTGGCCGCTTTCCGGGCGAGCCTACCGCTCGAGGACCGGATCATCCACTGCCGCTGGAGCGGCGAGTCGAACTGGATCCCGTGGGGCGAGCGCGACTTCGGCCTCGGCCCGGAGAACGCGACCTCGTACCCGCACCCTGGCGAGCTCGCGCTGTACCCGGGCGGCCAGAGCGAGACCGAGCTTCTCTTCCCGTACGGCTACTGCAACTTCGCCTCGAAGGCCGGCCAGCTCTGGGCGAACCATTTTGCCTCGGTCGTCGAGGGCGCCGAGCAGCTGCCGGCGCTCGGCCGCCTGACGCTCTGGGGGGGCTCCCAGGCAATCTCGTTCCGCGAGATCTAGCAGGGCCGGTCAGCGCTTCGCCGGATGCCCGCTGCGGCGGTGCGATCTACGGTCGAGTCATGGAAGGCAAGCACACGAGGGTTGGGTTCCGGGTCCTCAGCATCGACCTGAGCGGCGACGAGATCGCGCATCGCGCCGGCGTACGGGCGACCTCGGTCGGCGAGATCGGGCAGGCCCTCGCTCACGCCCCGCACCCGCCCGTCCGGCTCGAGACGGCGTGGGTGGTCGACAGCCCGCTCGGCCTCGACCACCCGCTCGAGGAGCGCCTCGACGCGCTGCTCGACGTCGTCGAGCCGTACGCCCGCAGGCTGCACCGGCTCGGCGACGGCTGCCTGATGCACATCTTCGTCGGGCGCGACGCCGTCACGCACACCGGCGAGTGCGCGTTGCTCTCGCCGACGTTGCTCGAGCGACTCGCCGAGCTGCCCGGCGAGGGCGTGCTGATCGAGATCCCCGAGCCCGTCCCTTCGATCATCTAGCGCTCTTCGCGGACGTACGGCACGCCGAGCGCGGCGGGAGCGCCGATGCGGCGACGGGCGCCGGCGGTGGAGACGAGCACGAGCACGACGATCGTCATCACGTACGGGAGCGATTGAAAGAGCTCGGGCGGCACGCCGTGCAGGATCCCGCGGGCCTGGAACGTGAACGGGATGCCGGAGAAGGCACCGAAGAAGTACGCGCCGACGATGCACAGCGTCGGGCGCCAGAAGGCGAAGATGACGAGCGCGATCGCGATCCAGCCGGCTCCGCCCGTGATCCCGTCCTGCCACTGCGGCGTGATCCACAGCGTGAACACTGCTCCGCCGACCCCGGCGAACGCGCCGCCGACGACGGTGTGCACGTAGCGGTAGGCGGCGACGTTGATCCCCATTGCATCCGCCGCCGCCGGCGACTCGCCGACCGCCCGCAGGTTGAGGCCGGGCCGGGTGCGGTTGAGGTAGAAGGCGACCGCGATCACCAGCACCCAGGAGACGTAGACGAGCGCCGACTGGTCGAACAGGATCGGGCCGACGACGGGGGCCGTGCGCCAGCCGTGCGGCAGGAACGACGCGAACGGATGGCGCGCGGGGTGGTCGGCGACGTTGAGGTCGTTGCCGAGGTACGACGAGAGACCCGCCGCGCCGGCGAAGATCGTCAGCGCGAGACCGGAGACGATCTGGTTCGCCCGCAACGTGACGACGAGGAAGGCGTGGATGAGGGCCATCGCGGCCCCGGCGAGGGCGGCGACGAGAAAGGCGACGACCGGCGAGCCGGTCCTCAGATCGGCCCAGAAGCCCATCACCGCGCCGACGAGCATCATCCCCTCGACGCCGAGGTTGAGCACGCCGGAGCGCTCCGCGAGCAACTCGCCGAGCGCCGCGTAGAGAAGCGGCGTGCCGTAGACGACGGCCGAGGCGAGAACGACGACGGCGATCGAGTCGTTGACGCCGGCGGCAAGGATCACGCCGTCGCCTCCGCGCGCCGCGAGCGGGAGATCGTGAGCCGGTAGCGGGTCAGCAGCTCGCCGCCGAGCGCGCAGAAGAGGATCAGCCCCTGCAGCACGCCGACGAGCCCGGACGGGAAGTCGACCCCCTGCAGGGCATAGCCCGCGTTCTGCAGGCCGCCGAGCAGGAACGCGACCAGGCAGACCGCGAACGGGTTGTAACGGGCGAGCGCCGCGATCACGATCCCCGCGTAGCCGTAGCCGGCCGCGGTCAGCCCGCGCGGGTCCAGCGTATGCCGGAAGTCGCCGTCCTGACTCGCGCCGCCGAGGCCGGCGATCGCGCCGGAGAGCGCCATCACGGCAAGGATCTTGCGGCGCGTGCGCATCCCGGCGTAGGTGGCTGCACGCGTCGAGTCGCCGATCACCTGTACCTCGAAGCCGAACCGCGTGCGCGAGTACAGCACCCAGACGAAGGCTGCGAGGACGATCGCGATCAGGAGGCCGAGCGGGAGCTGAAGCCCGCCCAGGTGCAGCACCGGCCAGGTCGCCGCGTCGGGCAGCACCTTCCCCTGGGGGAAGACCTTCGCGCTCGGCGTCGAGGTGTCACGCCAGTAGGAGAGCGAGTCGAAGATCAGGTAGTCGATGACGAGCGCGGCGACGTAGTTGAGCATGAGCGAGGTGATGATCTCGTTCGTCGAGAGATAGGCCCGCAGGACGGCCGGGATCAGCGCGAGCGCCGCGCCCCCGACGACGCCGGCGATGATCATCGCCGGCACCGAGAGCCAGCCCGACCGGTTGCCGAGCGCGATGCCCGCTGCCGCGCCGAGGATCGCCCCGACGTAGAGCTGCCCCTCGCCGCCGATGTTGAAGAGCTGCATGCGGAAGGCGACGGCTGCGCAGAGACCCGTGAAGAGGAGCGGCGTTGCCGCCACGAACGTGGAGTTGAGCGCGAACGTGCTGCCGAAGCCGGTCACGATCAGCCGCCAGAACGTGTGGCCCGGCGGATGGTGGGTGGCGAGCAACACCAGCGTCATGACGACGAACGCCGCGGCGATGGACCCGAGTGGGACGGCGAGAGCGAGCCAGCGCGGCTGCTCGAGCCGGCGCTCGATGCGGATCATTCGCCGCTGCCTCCGGCCATCAGCAGCCCGATCTCCTGGACTGTTGCCTCGCCGACGGCGAGCTCGGCGGCGATCCGGCCCTCGTACATCACTGCGATGCGGTCGGCCAGGGCGAGGATCTCGTCGAGGTCCTCGGAGATCAGGAGAACGCCGACCCCGCCGGCTGCGGCCTGCCGGATGTAGCGGTGAACGGTCTCGATCGCGGCGACGTCGAGCCCACGCGTCGGCGAGGCGATGACGAGCAAGCGGGGCTCCCCGTCGAACTCGCGCGCGAGGACGACCTTCTGCAGGTTCCCGCCGGACAGCTGCCGTGCGGGCAGCTCCGGCCCGCCGCCGCGGACGTCGTAGCGGCGGATGAGCGCGGCTGCGTGCTCGCGGATCGCGCGCAGCCGCAGGAGCGGGCCGCGCGCGGCGCGGCTGCCGCGGTAGCTCTTGAGCACCATGTTCGAGGCGATCGAGAGCGACGGCGCGACGCCGGTGTGCAGCCGGTCCTCGGGAACGTGCGCGACCCCCGCGTGGATCGCCTCGCGTGCATCACCTCCGCGCAGCCGACGGCCGCGCACGGCGACGGTGCCACCCGTCGCCGTGCGCATCCCGGTGATCGTCTCGGCCAGCTCGCGCTGGCCGTTCCCTGCGACGCCGGCGATACCGACGATCTCCCCGCTGCAGACCGTCAGCGTGACACCCCGCAGCGCCTCCACGCCGCGGTCGCCGGCCGCGTGGAGATCGGCGACCTCGAGCACGGGGTCGCCGATCCCGAACTCGCGCTCGATCCGCTCGACGGCAGGGACCTCGCGGCCGACCATGAGCGAGGCGAGACTGCGCGGTGTCGCCGAGGCCGTGTCGACGGTCGTGATCGCTCGGCCGTCACGAAGGATCGTGACGCGGTCCGAGACAGCCTTCACCTCGTGGAGCTTGTGCGAGATGAAGATCACGGTCCGGCCCTCCGCCGCCATCACGCGCACCGTCTCGAAGAGCGACTCCGCCTCCTGAGGGGTCAGGACGGCGGTCGGCTCATCGAGAATCAGGATCCGCGCCTCACGGTAGAGCGCCTTGAGGATCTCGACGCGCTGCTGCTCGCCGAGCGAGAGCTGCCAGACGCGCGCGTGCGGGTCGACCGCGATGTGGTAGCGCTCGCCCAGCTCCGCGACACGCCGCTCGAGGTGCCGGGGATGGACGAGGAAGCGCTTCCCCTCGCCGCGGTGGTCGCCGAGGATGACGTTCTCGGCGACGGTGAACGGCGGCACGAGGCGAAAGTGCTGGTGCACCATGCCGATCCCGGCCGCGAGCGCGTCCTTCGGCGAGCCGAAGACGACCCGCTCGCCGTAGAGAATGATCTGGCCGTCGTCCGGGTGGTAGAGCCCGGTGAGGATGTTCGAGAGCGTCGACTTGCCCGCGCCGTTCTCACCCAGGAGGGCGTGCACCTCGCCCTCGGCCGCCTCGAAGTGGACGCCGTCGTTGGCGACGACGCCCGGGAACCGCTTCGTGATGTTCCGGAGCTCGACTGCGGCAGCCATGAGAGTCGGTGGGCGGGGCCGAGGCCCCGCCCACCGCGTTGCTCCTCGGGGGCCTGCTAGCCCTTCGGGCTTCCGACGACGCCCTTGACGAGCCAGTTCATCGCGTACAGGTCCTTGACGGTCAGCCGCTGGCCCTTCTTCACGCGCAGCTTCCCGCTCTGGTCGTACAGCGGTCCCTGGAACTCGTACCAGCTGCCGTTCTCGATCGCCTTCTGCCTCGAGGCGATCAGCGCCTTCGTCTTCGCGGAGACGAGCGGCCCGTATGAGGCGAGCTTCGTGAAGCCGCTCTTCATCGAGCCGTACCAGAACTGGCTCTTCCAGCTCCCGTTCATCGCCGCCTTCAGCTCGGCGAGGTAGTACGGGCCCCAGTTGTAGACGGCGCCCGTCAGCCACTGCTTCGGCGCGAACTTCTTCGCGTCCGAGTCGTAGCCGACCCACGGGATGCCGACGGACTCGTCGTACTCGCCGATCGCGGGGTCGTCGACGTTCTGGCCGATCACGTCCGCGCCCGCGGCCTTGAGGTTCTCGGCCGCCTTCTTCTCCTTGTCGGGGGCGAGCCAGGAGTTCGTCCAGATGATCTTCACCTTCGCGCCCGGGTGCGCCGTCTGGACGCCGAGCGTGAAGGCGTTCGTGTGACGGATCACCTCGGGGATCGCATACGGGACGACGTAGCCGACGACGCCGGTCTTCGTCAGCGAGCCGGCTGCGATGCCGGAGAGGTAGATCGCATCCTCACCCGCGCCGTAGTAGTCGGAGACGTTCGCGGCCTGCGTGTCGCCGGTCGCCTGCTCGAACTTCACCTTCGGGTACTTCTTCGCCTCGGACAGGACGCAGGGCTGGAAGCCGTACGAGGTGCTGAAGATGATCTGGTTCCCGTCGCGGACGAGCTGATCGATCACCGTGCAGGTCTGGGGGCCTTCCGGCACGTGCTCCTTGTAGGTCGTCTGCACCTTGGAGCCGAGCATCTTCTGGACGTACAGCCGTCCCTGGTCGTGCGCCTGCGACCAGCCGCCGTCGTTGTGGGGGCCGACGTAGATCCAGGCTGCCTTGAAGGCGCCTGTCGACTTCGCGGATCCGGACGACGTACCGAGCGCGAGCGCGACCGCAGCGGCCGCGATCACGACCACGATCGCGCCGAGCGCGAGCTTCCTGTTCCTCACGTGTTCCTCTCCTTACGGGCCGGGTTGCCGGGGGGAGGGTCGAATCTACCGCAGTTTCGACGAGGTCCCTACGCCTCGCTCGCGACGCCCGCGAGCACGGGGTCGGCGGCACTCCAGGGGAACGTGATCCACCTGTCGGTTCGCCGCCAGACGTAGTCGCACTTCACGACCGACCGGGGCTTCTCGTAGAGCACGGCCGAGCGGACCTCGCCGACCTTTCCCTCGCAGAACTCCTGCACGAGCCGGAGCGTGGCGCCGGTGTCGGCGACGTCGTCGGCGATCAGCACCCGCGTCTCGTGAAAGTCGACGAGGTCGGGGATGGGCGGCAGGAGCATCGGCACGTCGAGGCGCTCGTCGATCCCGGTGTAGAACTCGACGCTCATCGTGAACATGTTCTTGACCCCGAGCGCGTAACCGACCGCACCGGCGACGAGCAGCCCGCCGCGCGCAATACCGAGGATGATGTCGGGAATGAATCCGTCGGCCGCGACCGCCTCGGCGAGTGCACGGGAGCCGGCGCCGAGATCGTCCCAGGTCATCACCTCGCGGTCGCTCATGGTGTGGTGAGCCTAACCAGTGCGGCCGTGAGGGCGTCAACCGCGAGCGCCAGGTCGTTCTCGCTCGAGAGCTCGTCGGGGTGATGAGAGATGCCCCCGTTGAGCGAGCGGACGAAGAGCATCGACGCGTTCGGCACCACCATCGCGTCGTGCCCGGCGCCGGAGACGAGGCGCGGTGCGTCCGGCAGGACGGCGGCGAACGCGTCGCCCATCGGCACCGGGTCCGAGCGCCACGCGACGTCGAAGCCGATGTCGGCGATCAGTGCGTCGAGCAGCGCGGCATCCGCGGAGCGGGCATCGACGGCCACCGTCGCCCTGGCGGGAACGACGTTGGTCGCGTTCGGCTCGACCTCGATCGCCCCGACCGTCGCCACCGTCCCCTCGCGCGCGCACTCGCGGACGTGGAGGACGAAGCGAGCGGCCTCGACGAGCGCGTCGGCACGCGCGTCCATCGGCGTCGTCCCGGCATGGTCGGCGCGCCCCTCGAAGACCCGTTGCCCGCGCGCCTGGCCGGCGATCGCCGTGACGACGCCGAGCGGCTCGCCGAGCCGCTCGAGCACCGGCCCTTGCTCGATGTGCACTTCGAGGAACGCGTCCGGGTGCTCGGTGAGGCGGCGGGAGCCCATCGGGCCAGTCTCCTCCGCGCGAAACGCGACAACGGCGAGGGCGGCGTCCGGCAGCCGCCGCGCCGCCTCGATGCCCGCGACGACGCCGAGCGCGCCGTCGAAGCGCCCCGCCGTCGGCACGCTGTCGAGATGCGAGCCTGTCCAGACGCGAGCCGCGCCCCGGCGGCCGAAGAGGTTGCCGGCATCGTCGCGGCTCACGTCGAGCCCCGCCTCGCGCATCCAGCCGGCCGCGAGCTCGTGCGCGGCGTCCTCCTCGGGCGAGTAGGCGGCGCGGTGGCGCCCGATCGCGTAGATCTCCTCGAGCCGCTCGCCGATCATCCCGGCAATGCTCGCAGCACGCGCCAGCCGGCGAGCGGGAACGCGGCGACGGCGACGAAGGCGACCTCCCACGACGTGGCGGCGACGAGCAGGCCGAAGAGCGCCGGATAGAGCGCGCCGGGCAGGTTGAGCAGCGTCTGCTGCAGGCCGATCGCGATGCCGCTCCGCTCGTGGCCGGCGAGCTCCACGGCGGCGGCGAAGGAGAGGCTGTTCCAGCTCATCGCGAGCACACCGGCGGCGACGAGCAGCGGCACGAGGAGCGCGAGCGGCGCGCCGGCGAGCACGCCGGTCAGCGCCACGAGCGCAGCGGTGGCGAGTGCGATGAGCCGGAGCGGCCCGAGCCGGCTGCGCACGACGTCCGACCAGCGCCCGGCCGCGAGCCGGCCGCCGATCGCAAGCAACTGCATCACCGCGAGCACCGCCGCGGCGGCGCCCGTCGAGAGACCGCGCCGGTCGTGCAGGAAGACGACGGTGAAGCCGACCACGCAGAGCTGAGGCGCGATCACGAGCGCGCTCCCGATCGACAGCGTCCACAGGCGGCGGTCGCGCAGCGGCGTCGCATCCGTGCCGCGGTGCGTTTCCAGCCGCGGTCCCTCGCGGAGGACGAGCGCGCCGACGGCGGCTCCCGCGAGGCAGGCGCAGCCCATCGCCACAAACGACCACGGCACGCCCCCCGCCCGCTCGATCGGCGGCAGCGCAAGAGCGATGAGGAAGCCGGAGAGCGGCACGGCTGTCTGGCGGACGGCGAGCGCGAGCCCCCGCTCCTGCGGCGGGAACCAGTGCATGACCGCGCGACCGCTCGCCGACTGGACGCTCGCGCCGAGTGCCCCGGCGGCGAGGAGCAGCACCGCGAGAAGCGCGAAGCCGTGCACGAACGACACGCCGACGAGCACCCCGCCGCACGCGGCCAGGCCGATGAACAGCACGACCCGCTCGCCGACCCTGTCGGTCGCGACGCCCCACGCGAGGAGCGTGGCGAGCGAGCCCACGAGCGACATCGAGATCAGGATCCCGGTCTGGGCGAGCGAGAGTCCGAACTCGCGCCGCAGGGCCGGTGCGAGAACGGCGACGCCGTACCAGATGGCCGAGTACGTGGTCTGCGCGAAGGTGCCTGCGCCGAGGACGGCGAAGCGATACCGCGTGCTCACCCGGCGGGGGTGAGCTCCGAGACGCGCACGTGCTCGGTGAGCAACGTCCGGAACCGCGCCGGGTCGCCACCGGTGTAGGCGCGGCAGAGGTCGCGGCCCGCGGAGTAGGTGATCGTGTAGGCGCGCCAGGTCGGGTCGGTGACGAAGCGGACGCTCTGGGCGGACTGCTCCGGGGTTGCGAGGCTCCATCGCTCGACGAAGCGCTGCGCCTCCTCGGGCGAGACGCCGTCCTCGTGGATCTGGAGCGCCGCGTCGACACCGACCGTGCGGAGCGCTTCCAGGGCGGTCGCGATCCGGCGCGCGCGGACGACGTCGGGTGTCTCGAGGCCGTGGCGGCCGACGATCGCGTACGCCTCCTCACGCGCTGCGTCGTCGAGGACGATCTCCTCGCCCGCCTCGGCGATGCCCTCGCTGAGGACGGCCTGCGGCGTCGGCACGAGCTGGATGCCCTCCTCGATCAGGCCCCGGTCGCGCAGGAGGAGCTGCTCCTTGAGGACGTGCTCGGTGTGATGGCCGGGATAAACCTCGTGCGCCATCAGGTGGATCAGGTCGGTGGCGCCGGTCGGCACGTCGGTGTTGAGCACGACCCTGCTCTCGAGGTCGCCCTGGTAGTAGTTGAACGCCCACCACGGCTCGTCGGCGACCGGCTCGATCTTCACCCGCTCGCCGTCCGGCAAGTCGACGAGTGCCAGCGTTCGCGCCCGCATGAACGGCACGAGGTCGGCGAGCACGGCAACCGCGCGATCGCCGGGGCACTGGTAGCGGGTGCGCCAGGTCTGCCTGCGCTCGAAGAGCGTGCCGTGGCCGGGAAGGAGCTCGTCGAGCTCGGCGTGCGCGGCTTCGTAGACGGAGACGGCGGTCCGCACCGGGCGGACGCCGTAGCAGCGCTCGACCTCGTCGCTGTAGGAGATGGGCTCGCCCGCGAGGACGCGGGCGTAGGTCGCGCAGCCGAGCACCTGGTCGGCGAGCCAGCCGTCCTCGAGCTCGCCGAGCAGGGCGTCGGCCTCGGCCGCAAGGCGCGCCGGGTCGACCGGCTCCTCGGCGTCGACCTGCGCCTTCAGCTCCGGGGGGCCGTAGTAGGCGTCGACGAGCCCGTCGACGTGGCGGCCGAGCCGAAGCCCGAGCTCGAGATAGCGCTCGGCGACGCTCATGCCCGCTCGAACAGGGCTGCCTGCCCCTGCCCCACGCCGACGCACATGGTCGCGATCCCGTAGCGGCCGCCGCGGCGACGCAGCTCGTGGAGAAGCGTCACCGTCAGCCGCGCTCCGCTCATCCCGAGCGGGTGGCCGATCGCGATCGCGCCGCCGTTCACGTTCACCTTCTCCTCGTCGAGGCCGAGCTCGCGTACGACCGCGAGCGACTGCGATGCGAACGCCTCGTTCAGCTCCACCAGATCGAGGTCGGCGACATCGACGCCGGTGCGCTCGAGCAGCTTGCGCACGGCCGGGATCGGCCCGATCCCCATCACCCGCGGGTCGACACCCGCGACCGCCGACCCGCGAAAGGCGCCGAGCGGCTCGATCCCGAGCGCACGCGCCTTCTCCTCGGAGGCGACGACGACCGCGGCGGCGCCGTCGTTCAGGCCGGACGAGTTGCCGGCGGTCACGCTCCCCCCGGGGCGAAAGACTGGACGCAGCGCCGCGAGCTTCTCGGCCGAGGTGTCGGGGCGAGGGTGCTCGTCGCGTACGAGGTCGCCGACCGGCACGAGCTCCTCGTCGAAGCGGCCTGCGGCCGACGCGGCTGCCCAGCGCGCCTGCGAGCGGAGTGCAAACGCGTCCTGGTCGACGCGCGAGACCTCCCACCGCTCGGCGACGTTCTCGCCGGTCTCGCCCATCGTCTCGAGCGGGAAGAGCTCGGCCATGCGTGGGTTCGGGAACCGCCAGCCGAGGGTCGTGTCGAAGAGCGTCCGGTCACCGCGCGGAAAGGCGCTGTCGGGCTTCGCCGTGACGAGCGGCGCACGCGACATCGACTCGACGCCGCCCGCGACGAAGAGGTCGCCGTCGCCGGCGAGCACGGCGTGGCAGGCGCCGACGATCGCCGCGAGCCCCGAGGCGCAGAGCCGGTTGACGGTGACGCCGCCGATCGACTCGGGCAGCCCCGCGAGGAGCACGGCCATCCGCGCCACGTTGCGGTTGTCCTCGCCCGCCTGGTTCGCGCAGCCGAGCCACACGTCCTCGATCTGCCCGGGCGGCACACCGGCCCGCTCGACCGCCTCGCGCACGACGAGTGCGGCGAGGTCGTCGGGGCGCGTCCCGGCGAGGCCACCGCCGTACCGCCCGACCGGCGTCCGCACCGCCGAGAGGATCACGGCACTGCTCATACGTATTCCGGCTCCGCGCCGAGCAGGCGGGCGACGGCGGCACGGCCGCGCTCGCCCATGTCGAGCGTCAGGTCGTTGACGTACATGGCGACGAACTCGTCGGCGGTCGCCTCGTCGATACCCCGCCCGAACTCGCGAGCGTAGGCAAGAGCGTCGTCTCGGTGCGCAAGGCCGGCGTGGATCGCTTCGAGCAGCACCGCCGACACGTCTTCGGCGCGCTCGACGTCACGCCGAAGCGCGACGAGCCCGAGCGGCAGCGGCAGCCCGGTCTGCGCGCGCCACCAGACGCCGAGGTCGAGCAGCTTCACGAGGCCCACGTCCGCGAACGTGAGCTGACCTTCGTGAATCAGGAGACCCGCCTCGGCACGCCCCGAGAGCACCTCGTCGAGCACGGCGTCGAACGGAAGGTCGCGCGTGCTGATGCCGTCGCCGAGCGCGAGTTGCAGGACGCGCTTCGCGGTCGTCAGCGCACCCGGCGTCGCGATCTCCACTTCGTGCAGGTCGACCTCGTGGCGTGCGACGACGATCGGCCCGTAGCCCTCGCCGAACGACGCGCCGTGGGCGAGCAGCCGGTAGCGGTCGGCGACCGCGGGATAGGCGCCGGCAGAGAGCGCCGTCACCTCGAGCCTGCCCTCGAGGGCCCACTCGTTGAGCGTCTGGATGTCGGAGGCGACGGGCTCGAGGTCGAGCCCGCGCGTGTCCAGAAGACCGGTGCCGAGCGCCCACACCATGAAGGCGTCGTCGGGGTCGGCGCTGTGCCCGATGCGGACGGTCACGGTCGCCCACGTTACCCTGGGAGCCATGCGCAGGGGCGCGCTCAGCGAGTCGATCCAGGACTACCTGAAGAGCATCTACAAGCTCGAGGCGGCGCACGGCCGCGTGACGATCGGCGCGCTCGCGAAGGACCAGGGCGTGTCGCCGGCCTCGGCGTCGGCGATGGTGAAGAAGCTGACGGCCCTCGGACTGCTCGAGCACGAGCCGTACCGCGGAGCGCACCTGACAACCGCGGGCGAGCAGGTCGCGCTCGAGGTGATCCGCCACCACCGCCTGCTCGAGCTGTACCTGGCGCACACCCTGGGACTCGACCTCGACGACGTGCACGACGAGGCGGACCGGCTCGAGCACGTGATCTCGGAGGAGCTCGAGGCGCGCATCGACCGCGCGCTCGGCTTTCCGACGCACGACCCGCACGGCGACCCGATCCCGGACGCCGACCTCAACTGGCCTGCTGCCTGACTCAGCCTCGCTGAGCCCCCGGCTCAGCGTCCGAAGAAGAACTTCTCGAGGGGCTCGAGGAGCTCCTCGCGACGAAACGGCTTCACCCGCACGCCCGCGCCGTCGTCCTCGGAGACGACGGCGTCGTCCTCGAGCGCGGCATTCGCGGCGTCGAGGCAGTCGTCGAGCTCGTAGCCCTCCCATACGTAGTCGTCCGCGCGGGGCTCCTCGGTCTCCCGGTGCTGCGGGTTCACCTGGCGCCCGACCGCCCAGAGAGCCCCTGTCCGCCGCTCGATCCACAGCACCACGCGCTCGGGCCGGCCGGCGTCGTCGAGACCGTCCACGATGCGTTGCGCGAAGCGCCCGTCTTTGCCGGGAGACTTCACGACGACGACTATACAATCGCCTCGATGAGTCTGGTCGACGCGATCAAGGGTGCCTTCTCGTTCCTCTCGTCCCGCTCTCAGAACGAGGAGCGGATCGCTCAGTACGTGATCCGTGAGCACCATCGCGGACGCGCTGTCGCCGAGGTGCTCGAGGACCCCTACGTGACGAATCGCTGCACGCCGGAGCAGGTCCGTCGTCTGCTCGACCGGCCCGAGGTCATCCATGCGATCGGCAGCGACCTCGTCGCCGAGGCCCGCGCGCAGCTCTAGACGGTTGAGCTCAAGAGCTCGACGACCCGCGCGGCCGCTGCAACATCCCACGCGGCGAGGCCGTTCGACTTGAAGACGACGACGTCCTCGTCGTGCGCGCGGCCGGAAAGCCCGCCGGTGACGACGTCCTGGAGCTCGTGCACCTCGAGCCAGTCGAGGACGCCGCGGTCGACGGGCTCGATCAGGTCGCCGGCCTCGAGCCTGGCCTGGTCGAGTGAGTCGGTGCAGACGAACGCGGCACGCTCGAGGACGACGTTGTCGAGCTCGCGGGCCGTCGGCTCGTTGGCCCCGATCGCGAGCACGAGGGCGCCGTCCTGCAGCCACTCGCCGCGGACGACCGGGTCGCGTGACGTGGTGGCGGTGACGACGATGTCGCATTCGGCCGCCTCGCGCGGCTCGCCGGCGCGCTTCGCGTCGTGGGCGGTGCAGAACGCCGCGAGCCGCCGGTCGTTCGGGCACCACGCGACGACTCGGTCGAGGCCGAGCGCGCCGCGCAGCGCGGCGACGTGCGCCGCCGCCTGACGCCCGCAGCCGAGCACGCCGATGCTCGCCGCCTCCCCGCGGGCCAGAAGCCGCGCGGCCAGCGCGGAGGCGGCGGCGGTGCGCCGCTCCCCGAGCACGCTTGCCTCGACGATCGCGGTCACCTCTGCCCGTTCGAGCGAGAAGAGGACGACGAGGAACGGGGCACCGTCGGGCAGCCACGCGAACGCCTTCAGGCCGGCGTAGCCCAGCTCGAGGTCGACGCAGGGCATGACGGCGAAGACGCCGTCGGGGAGCTCGGTACGCACACGCGCCGGATTGACGACGGCCCCGCGTGCGGTCCGTGCGAAGGCTCCCTCGACCGCGACAAGCGCCTCGGCGGGGCTGAGGACCTCTGCGACCTGCTCTTCGCTCACGTAGAGGGGCACAGGCAGGACCTTACGAGCTCGATCGACGCGGAGCTCACCCTTTCGGGGGTCAATCGTTTACCGATGTAAGACGACATTCTGCGGGTGAGCGGCCAGAGGGAAGACGGCTTCACCCTGATCGAGCTTCTGATCGTCATCGTCGTGCTCGGAGTCCTGCTCGCGATCGCGGTGCCGTCGTACCTCGGGTTCCGCGGCCGCGCGCAGGACACCTCCGCCCAACATGCGCTGCACCAGACGCTGCTCGCGGCCGCCGCATACGGCACCGACAACGACGACTACTCGACCATGACACTCGCGAAGCTGCGCAAGACCTATGACGCGACACTCCCGGACGTCGTAAAGCTGAGCTCGAAGACATCGACGTACTACTGCCTGAAGGCCGTCTCCGACAGCGGCCAGACCTACTGGCTCCGCGGCCCCGAGGGCATCCAGACCGAGGGCGCGAAGAAGGCCGACCGGCCGACCGGCTGCTGAGCGCGCCGCCCGTCCCAGCCGAACGGGTTGGCCGACCCGGGAGAAGGTCTGGTGACCGGCAGCCGCCCGACCGTGCAGAGTCGGCCTATGGGGGACGAGGCAGGCAGGTCGCACGAGCTCGACCAGGTGCGGCGGCTGCTGTTCCCGACCCTGACGCCCGAGGAGGGCTGGGCGCGCATCGACGCCGCGTTCGCGGGCGCAGCCGACGAGCAAAAGCTGGACGCGATCGACCGGCTTGCCGAAGCCGACCTGAGCACGGAGCTGGTCGAGGCCCTGCGCCGGATGCGGCGCGCCACGACCGGCGCCTGAGCCCGCGCACCGGAGTTCTGTTAGAAGTCCCCGGTGCGCTCGCTGCTCATCGGCGCCGTGATCTCCCTGCTCCTGGCGGGATACGCGGCCGCATCGGCGGGAAAGCCAAGCGCAGCCTGGCTCGCTCAGGCGCAGTGCATCCACCGGCACGAGGGACCGTGGAGCGCGAACACGGGCAACGGCTACTTCGGCGGCATGCAGTTCGCGGCGGCGACCTGGACGGCGATGAAGGGGCCGAGGACCCGGCCTTCACGCACCCGGGCGACCCCGCCTACCCGTTCAGCGTGCCGCCGGCGCAACAGCTCCAGGTCGCGTGGCTCGTGTGGCTGCACGACGGTAGGACCTGGCGCTCATGGGGTGCGGTCGGTGCGTCGTGCGCACGCGCCGCCAAGCACTGAGCCGGCCGAGCCGGGCCCTTCCCGAAGACGGATGTAGGCTCGTGTCATGTGTCGGTGGCTGGCGTACTGCGGCAAGCCGGTCCGGATGGACAAGGTGCTCTACGGGCCGCAGCACTCGCTGATCGAGCAGAGCCTCCACTCACAGCTCGGCGCCGAGACGACGAACGGCGACGGCTTCGGCATCGGCTGGTACGGGGCGGACGGCACGCCCGGCGTCTTCAAGAGCATGGAACCGGCCTGGAACGACCGCAACCTCCGGGACCTGTCGAGGCACATCGAGTCACCCCTGTTCATCGCCCACATCCGCGCCACGTCGGGAACGCCGGTGCAGCAGACGAACTGCCATCCCTTCCGCCACGGAAAGTGGCTGTGGGCACACAACGGGGTCATCCACGGCTACCCGGAGGTCAAGCGCGACCTCGTGCTCGCGGTCGACGCGTCGCTCTATCCGTCGATCGAGGGCTCGACCGACTCGGAGGTGCTCTTCTTCCTGGCCCTGACGCTCGGGCTCGAGGACGACCCGCCCGCCGCGGTCGCCCAGGCGATCGGCGTGGTCGAAGACGTAGGCCGCACCCACGGCGTCGAGTTCCCGTTCCAGGGGACGATCGCGACCACCGACGGCGAGCGGCTCTGGGCGTTCCGCTACTCGAGCGAAGGGCGCTCGCGGACGCTGTACTACTCGAGCCAGTACGACACGTTGAGAGCGCTGTACCCCGATGACGAGCGGCTGCTCGACTTCGACGAGGAGACGAGGATCGTCGTCTCGGAGCCGCTCGGCGACCTTCCCGGCGTGTGGAACGAGGTGCCGGAGGCCAGCTGGGGCGTCGTGCAGCCCGGCCAGGACGAGCTGCACCCGTTCCGGCCGGGCTAGCGGCGCTCGACGCTGCAAGGTGTCTGACACCGCGGTGTCAGACACCGTCTCGAGCCGCCGTGAAGAGCGCGAAATGCGCCCGGCAAGATTCGAACTTGCGACCTCTGCCCATCGGCACAGCGCAGCGCTCTCAGAGCGCTGCAACCCCAGACCCGTCGAGGTCCACCTTGAGATGCGCCCGGCAAGATTCGAACTTGCGACCTCTGCCTCCGCAGGGCAGCGCTCTATCCCCTGAGCTACGGGCGCTCGGAGGGCAAGTGTAGCCGGGCAGGACTGCCGCTCACGGTCAGCTCGGCGTCGTCGGGCACCTCGACCCGAACGTACGCGAGCGCGAGACCGGGGACGGCGCTCGTGACCCGGCCGACCTCCTTCTCGCCGAGCACCACGGGAGTCTCGGGCACAGGAACGGGGCCGCCGAGCTCGAGGACGCGCAGCCGCCGGTTCACCTTGCCGCGGTAGTGCTGGCGGGCGACCGGCTCCTGACCGGGGAAGCAGCCCTTGTCGAAGGAGATCGCGCGCTCGTCGAGACCCGCCTCGGCCGGGAGGACGCGGTCGTCGATCTCGGCTCCGAAACGGGGCGTCGCCGCCTCGATCCGCCGGCGCTCGAGCTCCTCGGCGCCGAGCGTCGGCTCGATGCCCGCGTCGAGCACCTCGACCGCGGGCAGGCCGTAGTCGCGGTTCGGGATCCCCTCCGCGCCACCGAAGACGACCGCCGACTCGTGCTCCTCGAGCGCGATCTCGCAGCGGGCCGCAAAGCGTGAGCGGAGAAGCTCGCGCTGCAGCGCCTCGCCGAGCTCCGGCTCGGTGAGCAGCAGCACGTCGTCCTCGCCGCGGCGCCAGACGTTGACCGGCGCGACCACGCGCGCCTTCGGCGTCAGCAGCAGCGCGTCGACCGAGCCCGCCTCCGGCACGTCGTTCGTGAGCATCCGGTCGAGGTACGAGACGGCGTCCGGGCCTTGCACCCGCACGAACGCCCTCGGCCGCCTCGCCGTCTCGTGCGTAACGATTGCCATCGCTCCTAGACTAGACAGCATGTTCCGGTCGAAAGCGGAAGCGAAGGTGAAGGAGGCCGGGTACGACCCGGCACGCCTGCCGCCCGGCCAGTACCTGACGCAGAAGTGGCCGGTGCTGCACGCCGGCTCGGCGGCGCACTACGCGGATCTGTCGACGTGGACGCTGCGCGTCTTCGGCCAGGTCGAGGAGGAGCTCGAGCTGACCTGGGGGCAGTTCTCGGAGCTGCCGCGCAGCTCGAACGTGCAGGACATCCACTGTGTCACGCGCTGGTCGAAGTTCGACACGAGCTTCGAGGGCGTCCACTGGCGCGAGCTCGCGGCGCTCGCGCGGCCGAAGGCGACCGCCAACTTCGTGATTGCGCACGCGGAGGCAGGCTTCACCGCCAACGTGCCGCTCTCGTCGCTCGAGCAGGCGGACGCGATCCTCGCGACGCACGGCGACGGAGCGCCGCTCACGCCCGACCACGGCTACCCGCTGCGGCTCGTCGTCCCGGGCAAGTACTTCTGGAAGAGCGCGAAGTGGCTGCGCGGGATCGAGCTCTCCTCGATCGACAAGCCCGGCTTCTGGGAGCGGTACGGCTACAACAACAACGCCGACCCGTGGCAGGAGGAGCGCTACTCGTTCTGAGATTCACTCGGACGAGGGATCACAGCGCCGCGGCGCCGCCCCGATATCCAGGCCAAGCACCATCCTCCCCAAATCCCCAAGAGAGAGGCCGCCGCAAGGCGGCCTCTCTCTTTCTGTGAGAACACACGACGAGGGCGGCCCGCAGGCCGCCCTCGTCGCGAATCCATGAGCCCGGGGGCTCGACTACATCATCCCGCCCATGTCCGGCATGCCGCCGCCCATCGCGGCGCCCGCCTTCTCCGGCGCCTCGGCGACGATCGCCTCGGTGGTGAGGATGTTCTTCGCGATCGACGCCGCGTTCTGGAGCGCCGAGCGGGTGACCATTGTCGGGTCGGTGATGCCGGCCTTCACCAGGTCGGTCACCTCGCCGGTGTCCACGTTCAGGCCCTGGCCCGGCTTCGCCGAGCGGACGTGCTCCACGACGACCGAGCCCTCGAGGCCGGCGTTCGTCGCGAGCTGCCGCAGCGGCTCCTCGAGCGAGCGGATGATGATCTGCGCGCCCGTGCGCTCGTCGCCCTCGAGCGACTCGAGCAGGCTCTCCTTGACCTTGTCGGCCGCGTTCAGAAGTGCGACGCCACCGCCCGGCACAACGCCCTCCTCGAGGGCGGCACGCGCGGCCTGCAGCGCGTCCTCGACGCGATGCTTGGTCTCCTTCATCTCGGTCTCGGTCGCAGCGCCGACCTTGACCACCGCGACGCCGCCCGACAGCTTCGCGAGCCGCTCCTGGAGCTTCTCGCGGTCGAAGTCGGAGTCCGTGGTCTCGATCTCGCTCTTCAGCTGCTTGATCCGGGCCTTGATCGCCTCGCCGTCGCCGGCGCCGTCGATCACGGTCGTCGTGTCCTTGGAGACGACGACCTTGCGGGCGTGACCGAGCTGCGAGAGCTTCGTGTTCTCGAGCTTGAGGCCCATCTCCTCGGTGATCACCTCGCCGCCCGAGAGGATCGCGATGTCCTCGAGCATGCGCTTGCGGCGATCGCCGAAGCCCGGCGCCTTGACGGCGACGGCCTGGAAGGTGCCGCGCAGCTTGTTGACGACGATCGTCGCGAGCGACTCGCCCTCGACGTCCTCGGCCACGATCAGCAGCGGCTTGCCGGCCTGGATCACCTGCTCGAGCACGGGCAGGAGGTCCTTGACGGCACCGATCTTCTGGTTCGCGACCAGGATGTACGGGTCGTCGAGGACGGCCTCCATGCGCTCGGCGTCGGTAACCATGTACGGCGAGAGGTAGCCCTTGTCGAACTGCATGCCCTCCGTGAACTCGAGCTCGAGGCCGAAGGTCTGGCCCTCCTCGACGTTCACGACGCCGTCCTTGCCGACCTTCTCGATCGCCTCGGAGAGGACGTCGCCGATCTCGCTCGAGCGGGAGGAGACGGTCGCGACGCGCGCGATGTCCTCCTTGCCCGAGATCTCGGTCGACTGCGACTTGAGGTTGTCGACGATCGTCTCGACGGCCTGCTCGATGCCGCGCTTGAGCGCCATCGGGTTCGCGCCGGCCGACACGTTCTTCAGCCCCTCGCGGACGATCGCCTGGGCGAGCACGGTCGCAGTGGTGGTGCCGTCGCCGGCGACGTCGTTGGTCGCCGTCGCGACCTCGCGCACGAGCTGCGCGCCCTGGTTCTCGAAGACGTCCTCGACCTCGATCTCGCGGGCGATCGTGACGCCGTCGTTCGTGATCGTCGGCGCGCCGAACTTCTTGTCCAGCACGACATACCGACCCTTCGGGCCGAGCGTCACCTTGACCGCATCGGCCAGGATGTCGACGCCGCGCTGGAGCGAGCGGCGGGCATCCTCATTGAACTTGAGCTCCTTGTGAGCCATTCTCGTCTCTCTCTTTCTTCCCTAGTCCGTTGCCTAGACCGCTGCGCGGTCGCCGACGACCTTCGCCAGGACGTCGGACTCGCGGAGGATCAGGACCTCGTTGGCGCCGAGCTTGATCTCGGTCCCGCCGTACTTGCTGAAGATGACCTCGTCGCCCTCCTCGAGATCCATGGCGACGTGCTCGCCGTTCTCGTCGCGGGCGCCGGGGCCGACGGCGAGGACGCGGCCGCGCTGCGGCTTCTCCTTCGCCGTGTCCGGCAGGACGATGCCGCTCACCGTGGTCTCCTCTTCTTCGAGGACCTCCACGATCAGGCGGTCGCCAAGCGGCTGCAGATTCATCTGGAAACCTCCACCTCTTGAAACAGGCTTTGCGTTGACGTGCGTTGGCACTCTACCCCTGCGAGTGCCGACGGCGCAAGTGTAGCCTTCGCTATCTCAGTGAGGAAGACTCAGATTTGACCACGAAACGCGAGTTCTCTGCGGGCGGGGTGCTCGTCCGGCGCCTCGACGGGCGCTGGCAGCTGGCCGCGATCCGTCCCGGGGGCAAGCCTGAGGGCCTCTGGGCGCTTCCGAAGGGCGGCCTCGACCGGGGCGAGTCGGCGGAGGCGGCGGCATTGCGGGAGGTGGCCGAGGAGACCGGCGCGCACGGCCGCTCGCTCGGGAAGCTCGGCGACGTGCGCTACGTCTACACGCGCGGCGGGACGCGCATCTTCAAGATCGTCTCGTTCTTCCTCGTGCGGTACGAGGGCGGCCGCCTCGGCGCGATCCCCGCCGCGTTCCGCCACGAGGTCGCCGAGGCGCGGTGGCTGCCGCTCGACGAGGCGCCGTCGCTCCTTGCGTACAAAGGGGAGCAGGAGATGGCCGCGCTGGCCGCGGCCAGGCTCTCGGACGACGGCGTATGATCCTGGGCCGTGCCGGCCTTCGCCCTCAACTTCTACTCGCCGGTCGTGGAGGCGCAGCTGCGCTCGCACCGCAAGAGCGCCACGATCCGGCTGGGCGACAAATCACGCAAGTACCAGAAGGGAATGATCGTGTCGGTGCTCGTCGGCGCCCGCTACAGCCCGCGCCAGCACGTCTTCGACGCGGTCGTCGACAAGGTCGAGGTGAAGACGATCGCCGAGCTCTCGCCGAACGAGATCGAGCACGACAACCCGGAGATCCGCCACGTCGACGACCTCTGCCGCTTCCTCGGGCAGCTCTACAACCGTGATGTCACCGCCGACGACACGATCACGGTGATCCGCTTCTCGGCGATCAAGCCGGGCCTCGGCCTCTGAAATCCGGCCGAGACCCGGCAGACGCGTCTACCAGCCGGCGGTGATCCAGCTCGGCGGCTGCACCCAGGCCTGGGCGACCGTCGAGACCGACCACGGCTGCACCCACTGGTACGAGCCGGTCTGGATCGACGACGGCAACGGCCGAGCCCCGGTCGCGAGCACGAGTGCCGCGACGAGACAACCTGCGAGCGCGATCAGCGTCCTCGTCGGGCTGCGCATGGAGACCTCCTTCCGTCACCATCAGCATTCCGGGGACGCCCCCTGGGCGCATCGGAGCCGACGCTGATGCCCGGAACTACGTGTCCCGACGATCTACGAGCGGGCGGGACGGCGGATGCGCATGCCGTTCAGCTCCGCAGGTCGCAGCGGCCCGCCGCACTCCTCGCAGTCGACCGCGAAGGTCGACGAGAACGGCGCGTCGCAGGCCGGGCACCGGCGCAGCATCCGCCCGCCGCAGGAGCAGCGCTCCGGCACCTCCGACTCGAACTCGACGAACCAGCGCTGAGCGGCCCCGCAATCCAGACAGAACGCCGTCCAGTGACCGAGGACGTTGCGCCGTTCCTCACGAAGCCAGTCCGCCGCCTTGCCCATGCTGCAAGCGTACCGGCGCCGCTACGCACCGTCCCCGTTACGATGCGGGCCGTGGCCACTGCGCGGGTAGCCGAGCCGACCGGGTCGCTCGAGGACGTCAGGGAGTCGGGCCTCGACCGCGAGGACCTGCTCCAGATCTATCGCAACATGCTGATCACGCGCGGCGTCGAGGAACGCGGCCACATCCTGTACCGGCAGGGAAAGATCCCCGGCTCGTTCTACACCGGGCGCGGCAACGAGGCGGCGGCGGTGGGCGTGGCGATGGCGATGGGGCCGGACGACGTCGGCGCGCCGCTCCACCGCGACATGGGCGTCCACATCACGCGCGGGGTGGAGCCCTGGCGGATCTTCGCCCAGTACATGGGACGCGCGGACGGGCCCGCACGCGGCCGCGACGGGAACGTGCACATGGCCGACCTCCGGCTCGGCCTGCTCTCGATGGTCAGCCACCTGCCGGCGATGCTGCCGGTCGCCGTCGGCTGCGCGCTCGCCTTCCGGATCCGGGAGGAGCGCCGCGTCGCGGTCGCCTGGTCGGGCGAGGGCGCGATGGCGCGCGGCGATGCGCACGAGGGCATGAACCTGGCGGGGGTCCGCCGCCTGCCGGTCGTGTTCATCTGCGACAACAACCAGTGGGCGTACTCGACGCCGACGCATCTGGAGTACGCGGTCGAGCATCTCGCCGACCGCGCCCAGGCCTACGGCTTCGAGGGGGTCGTCGTCGACGGCACCGACGTTCTCGCCGTCTACCGCGAGGCGAAGCGCGCGATCGAGAAGGCACGCGAAGGTGGCGGGCCGACGCTGATCGAGTGCCAGACGCTCCGCATGGAAGGCCACGCCGTGCACGACGACGCGTTCTATGTCCCGAAGGAGCTCTTCGAGCGCTGGGCCGAGCGCGACCCGATCGAGCGCTACCGGGCCTGGCTGCGCGACCACGGCACGCTCGACGACGAGACGGAGGAGGAGATCACCGCCGGCGTCAAGCGCCTGCTCGGCGAGGCGCTCGAGCGCGCCGAAGCCTCGCCGCTCCCGGATCCCTCGACGCTGCTCGAGGGCGTCTACGCCGATCCCGAGGACCTCGACACTCCTCACCACAAGTGAGCGCCCGATGGCCGAGATGAGCTACCTGCAGGCGATCAGCGACGGGCTGCGCCACGAGATGCGCCGCGACAAGCGGGTCGTGATGATGGGCGAGGACGTGGGTGTCTACGGCGGGGCGTTCAAGGTGACGCTCGGCTTCCAGGAGGAGTTCGGGCCGTGGCGCGTACTCGACATGCCGCTCTCGGAGACCGCGATCCTCGCCGGCGCGAGCGGCGCCGCGCTGATGGGCCTGCGGCCCGTCGCCGAGATGCAGTTCGCCGATTTCGTCTCCTGCGGCTGGGACCATCTGGTCACGGTCGCGGCCAAGCAGCGCTGGCGTGCCGGCACGCCCGTGCCGATCGTGCTGCGCCTGCCGTCCGGCGGCGGCTTCTCGGGCGGGCCGTTCCACTCGCAGAACCCCGAGTCGTCGTTCGCCCACATCCCGGGGCTCAAGTGCGTCTGCCCGGCCACCCCCGAGGACGCGAAGGGCCTGATCACAGCCGCGATCGAGGACCCGAACCCGGTGCTGTTCTTCGAGCACAAGCATCTGTACCGACGCATCAAGGGCGAGGTGCCCGAGGAGCGCTACGTGACGCCGATCGGCAAGGCGCGCCTGCACCAGGAGGGTGACGACGTGACCGTGGTCACGTGGGGCGCGATGGTGTACACCGCCGACGAGGCGGCGAAGCTCATCGACGCATCCGTCGAGATCCTCGACCTGCGGACGATCATGCCGTGGGACCGCGAGGCGGTCCTCGAGTCCGTGCGCAAGACGTCGAAGGTGCTCGTGCTGCACGAGGACACGCGCACGGGCGGCTTCGGCGGCGAGATCGCCGCGACGATCGCCGAAGAGGCCTTCGAGCACCTCGACGCACCGGTGCGCCGGCTCGCGGCACCCGACTGCCCGGTGCCGTTCTCACCCGTCCTCGAGAAGGCGTACATCCCGCAGGTCGACGACGTCGTCGCCACGTTGAAGGAGTTGATCGACTACTGATGGCAGCCACCACCGCAGTCGACGTCGTGATGCCGCAGATGGGGGTCTCCGTTTCGGAGGGGACGATCACGCGCTGGATGAAGGAGGTCGGCGACACCGTCGCGGCAGACGAGACGCTGCTCGAGATCTCGACCGACAAGGTCGACACCGAGGTGCCGTCGCCGGGTGGGGGCATCGTGACGGAGATCCTCGTGCAGGCCGGCGAGACGGTCGCCGTCGGGACCCTGCTCGCGCGCATCGGCGGCGAGGGCGCCGCTCCGATCTCGCAGGAGGCACCCCCGGAGCCGGCCACCCAGCCGGCCGCCGACGGGTCCGCCGCGGCGGCGACCGAGGGCCAGGCCGCCCCGCCCGAGCCCGTGCCGGCCGCGGAGCCGGTCGCGCCGCCCCAGCCCGCTCCGCTCCTGGTCGAGGGGAACGGGAAGGCCTTCGTCTCACCGGTGGTCGCACGGATCGCGGCCGAGCACGGCATCGACCCGAGCCGCGTGCCGGGCACCGGCACCGGAGGGCGCGTGACGAAGAAGGACATCAAGGCCTTCATCGAGCACGGCGCGCCCGCCGAGGCGCCCCCGGCCCCACCGGCTGCGGTGACACCGGCAGCCGCGCCGACAGCCGCTGCCGCTGCTCCCGCTCCCGCTCCCGCCGCCCCGCCACCGCCGGCTCCGGCCGTGCGCGAGCCCGGCGCCGGCGAGACGGTCGAGCCTGTGACAGCGATGCGCCGCGGGATCGCCGAGCACATGCGCCGCTCGCTCGACACCTCCGCACACGTCACCTCGGCGATCGAGGTCGACATGACGAAGGTCGCGACCATCCGCGAGAAGCTGAAGAAGGAGTACTCGGCCGCCTACGGCGTCAACCCGACCTACCTGGCGTTCATCGCACGGGCCACGGTCGAGACGCTCGGCGACTACCCCTGGGTGAACGGCGAGCTGCGCGGCGACCAGATCGTCACGCGCAACTACGTCAACCTCGGCTTCGCCGTCGAGCTCGCCGATGGCAAGGGCCTGATCGTGCCCGTGGTCAAGAACGCAGAGACGCTCAACCTGCTCGGCATGGCGAAGGGGATCGCCGACATCGCCCGCCGCGCGCGCGAGAAGCAGCTGACGCCCGACGACGTCGCGGGCGGCACCTTCACCGTCACGAACCCTGGCGGCTACGGCACGTTCCACGGGACGCCGGTGATCAGCCAGCCGCAGGCGGCCATCCTCGGCACGTATGCGATCGTGAAGCGGCCGTGGGTGATGACGGACGAGGAGGGCTCGGACGCGATTGCGATCCGCGCGATCATGAACCTCACCCTCACCTACGACCACCGCCTGATCGACGGGGCGCTCGCAGGGCGCTTCCTGCGCGACATGCGCGAGCGCCTGCAGAGCTGGGGCGAAGCCGACTATTGAGCCTCGAGCCTTGAGCGTCGCCGAAGCGCCGCGGCGCATCATCCCGATGATCTCCTACGAGGAT
The DNA here is from genome assembly GCA_963794375.1 of uncultured Thermoleophilia bacterium. Classification (GTDB taxonomy): domain Bacteria; phylum Actinomycetota; class Thermoleophilia; order Gaiellales; family Gaiellaceae; genus PALSA-600. The sequence continues at coordinate 707,800 of CAWCDL010000010.1, read as the reverse complement.
GCCGCCACCGCAGCCTTCTGGCTCTGCCGGGCGTTCGGGTTCACGGAAGATGCGTCCGCCCGGCGGACAGGGCCCGACGGCACCGTGACGCACGCCGAGCTCGAGCACGGCGGCGCGCGGCTCATGCTCGCGACGCCGACCAGGCACTACCAGAGCCCGCGCCACCACCGGAACGGGTGCAAGGCGGCCGCCCGCTGGCTCGACAATCCCTGGGTGATCGACGGCGTCTTCGTCGAGGTCGACGATCTCGACGCGCACTGCGCGCAGGCGCGCGCCGAAGGCGCGACGATCCTGCGCGAGCCGGAGGAGCCGGCAATCGGCTTCCGGATCTACGCCGCCGAGGACCTCGAAGGGCATCGCTGGATGTTCGGGGCGCAGACATGAGGCCCGGCCGGCTCGTCGAGCTCGGCGTCGTCGACTACCGCGAGGCCCTCGACCTGCAGCACCGCGTCGCCGCAGAGGTGGCGGCCGGCGCCCCCGACACAGTGCTCTTCCTCGAGCACCCGCCCACGGTCACACTCGGCCGCCGCACCGAGCCCGGCGAGCTCCATCTGCCCGAAGGCACGCAGGTCGACGTCGTCGACGTCGACCGCGGCGGCAAGTCCACCTACCACGCTCCGGGACAGCTCGTCTGCTACCCGATCTTCGACCTGAACCGCCACGGGCGCGACGTGAAGCGCTTCTGCCGCGAGCTCGAGGAGGCGCTGATCAGGACCGTGGCCGCGTTCGAGATCGAGGCGACGCGCATCGACGGGCTCACCGGTGTCTGGCTGACGCCGCCGCCGCGCAAGATCGCCTCGATCGGCATCCACCTCGCGAAGTGGGTCTCCACCCACGGCTACGCGCTCAACGTCGACCTCGACCCGGCGCCGTTCACGGAGTGGATCACCGCCTGCGGGCTCGACGGCTATGCCTTCACGTCGATGGCGCGTGAGCTCCGCCGCGACGTCACGGTCGCCGACGTGCGGCCCGCGGCGGCCCGCGCGATCGCCGACGTGTTCGGGCTCGCACTCGAGCCGGCCCCCGTCGCCGCGTGATCCGGGCGGCGACGCCGGAGGATGCGGCGGCGATCATCGAGGTGACACGGGCCGCCTTCGCGGGCGGGCCCAAGGCGCTACGCATCGTCGCGGAGGTCGTGCCGGAGATCTCACTCGTCGCCGAGGAGGACGGCTCGATCGTTGGGCACACGATGCTCAGCCGCATGCAGATGGGCGACGAACGGCCGCTGCAGCTCTCGCCGCTCTCGGTCGCGCCGTCGCACCAGCGGCGCGGCATCGGCAGCGCGCTCGTCGTCGAGGCGCTCCGGCTCGCCGATGCCGCGGGCGAGCAGGTGGTGCTCCTGCTCGGCCACACCGACTACTACCCGCGCTTCGGCTTCGAGCCGGCGACACCCTACGGCATCCTCGCGCCGCACGACTACGGCCCCGCGTGGATGGTCGCCCGCCTGTCGGCCTGGGAGCCGTCGTTCCGCGGGCAGGTGACCTTCCCGCCGGCCTTCGACGATTGACCTCCCTCCGGCAGGGGATGCCGGGGTGCGCCGAGAACATCACGCTTGAGAGATGCCCGGTCGGCTCACACGGACGATCCGCCCGCTCCCGTTCCTGCAGGCGCTCGCCTGGCTTGGCGCGGTAGCAGCCGCCTCGGCGGTCTCGGCCTCCCTGCTCGCGCTCCTGTTTCACTAAGGAGCGCTCGACCACTTCGGCCGCGGCCGCGGCTCGCGCTCGAGCGCGGCGAGCCGGTCGAGCAGTGCCGCGCCGTCGTGCGCGACGGCGACCGCCCCGAGGTCGGCCTCCCGCACGAAGCCGTGCTCGACGGCGTGCTGGGCGAGCGCGATCAGCGGGCCCCAGTAGCCGCCCACGTCGAGCAGCCCGACCGGCTTCGCGTGCAGGCCGAGCTGCGACCACGTGAGCTGCTCCATCAGCTCGTCGAGCGTCCCGAACCCGCCCGGGAGCGCGACGAACGCGTCGGCGAGCTCGGCCATGACCGCCTTGCGCTCGTGCAGGGAGCCGACGACCCGCAGCTCGCCGACCCCTTCGTGCGCAAGCTCGCGCTCGACGAGCGCCTGTGGGATGACGCCGATCACGTCGCCGCCGGCGGCGAGCACGCCGTTCGCGAGCTCGCCCATCAGGCCGACCTTGCCCCCGCCGTAGACGAGCCCGAGCCCACGGCCGGCGAGCTCGGCACCGAATGCCCGCGCGGCGTCGAGGTACGCCGTCCCGCGCCCACTCGAGGCGCCGCAGAAGACACACACGCGTTGCACACCGGGACGCTACCGACGGCAGACGCTGCCGCTGCTCTACCGTTCCGGCGATGTTCGGAGGCGGAGGACGGGCGATGGGCGGACGGGTGCGTGAGCAGCCGGAACGGCCCGCGGACAGGGCCGTAAGGCGTGCGAACCTGCGGCGCGTCTTCGGCCTCTTCCGCCCGTACAAGAAGCGCCTCACCTTCGTCCTCGCCCTGATCGCGGTCTCCTCGGCGCTCGGTGTCGCCCCGGCGTTCCTCCTCAAAGGCGTGCTCGAAGCGATCCAGCAGAGCGATACACGCCGCCTCTCGCTCTTCGCCGGCGGCATGATCGCCGTCGCAATCGTGACGGGCGCGCTCGGCGTCTACCAGACGCTCCTGTCGAACCGCGTCGGCCAGGACGTCATGCACGACCTGCGCAGCGCGGTGTTCAGGCATCTGCAACGGCTCTCGCTGGCGTTCTTCACGCGCACGCGGACCGGCGAGGTGCAGTCGCGGATCTCGAACGACATCGGGGGCGTGCAGAACGTGGTCACGAGCACTGCGACCTCGATCGTCTCCAATGCGACCACCGTGATCGCGACGGCGATCGGCATGCTCTTCCTCTCCTGGCAGCTGGCGCTCTTTGCCTTCGCGCTCATTCCCGTCTTCGTCCTGCTGACGCGCCGGGTCGGCGCCGAGCGCCGGAAGATCGCGAGCTCGACACAGGCGACCCTCGCGGACATCTCGAGCCTCGTCCAGGAGTCGCTCTCGGTGTCGGGGATCCTGCTCGGGAAGACGATGGGGCGAACCGACGAGCTCGCCGACCAGTTCGCGACCGAATCCAGCCTGCTCGCCGACCTCGAGGTGCGCCAGCGAATGGCGGGTCGCTGGATGATGGCGTCGATCCAGACGAGCTTCGCCGTCATGCCTGCCGCCGCCTACTGGTTCGGCGGGCTCCTGCTCGCGCACGGGTCGCACGCGATCACCGTCCCGACGCTCGTCTCCTTCACGACACTCCAGACGCGACTCTTCTTCCCGGTCGGCTCGCTGCTCAGCGTCGGCCTCGACGTCCAGACCTCGCTCGCCCTCTTCGACCGGATCTTCGAGTACCTCGACGAGCCGGTCGACATTCTCGAGCGGACCAACCCGGTCCGGCCGAAGGCGGCCGGCGACGTGTCGTTCGAGGATGTCTGGTTCCGCTACGACTCGGACGCGCCGTGGACGCTCAGCGACGTCTCGTTCACGGTCCCGAGCGGCACGAAGACGGCCCTCGTCGGCGAGACCGGGGCGGGGAAGACGACGCTCGCCTACCTGACGGCGAGGCTGTACGACGTCGAGCGTGGCCGCGTGACGATCGGCGGCGTCGACGTGCGCGACCTGGCGTTCGCAAGCCTCGCCGACCTCGTCGGCGTCGTCTCGCAGGAGACGTACCTGTTCCACTCGACCGTGCGCGAGAACCTGCGCTTCGCCAAGCCCGACGCCACGGACGAGGAGATCGAGGAGGCGACCGAGGCGGCACGCATCATCGACCTGATCAGGGCGCTCCCCGAAGGCTTCGACACGGTCGTCGGCGAGCGCGGCTACCGCTTCTCGGGCGGCGAGAAGCAGCGGATCGCGATCGCGCGGACGATCCTCCGCAACCCGCCGATCCTGGTGCTCGACGAAGCGACGAGCGCCCTGGACACAGAGACGGAGCGCCAGGTGCAGGAGGCGCTCGACCGCCTCGCCGCGGGCCGGACGACGATCGCGATCGCGCACCGGCTCTCGACCGTCGTCGACGCGGACCAGATCGTCGTCCTCGACGGCGGCCGCATCGTCGAGCGCGGCCGGTACGACGAGCTGCTCGCGCGGGGGGGCCGGTTTGCGGAGCTCGCCGGCGGCACAGGAGACCTCGGCCGGGCGCCGGCGGGGACGCTCTAGACTGGGGGCGATGAAGGGATCGCTCCCCGTCGCCGAGCGCCCGCGCCGTCCCGAGTGGATGAAGGTACGCGCGCCGTCGCGCAACGACAGCTACTTCGACGTGAAGAAGCTGATCCACGGCGCGCAGCTGAACACGATCTGCGAGGAGGCGCGTTGCCCGAACATCGCCGAGTGCTGGGGCCGCGGCACGGCGACCTTCCAGATCCTCGGCGAGACCTGCACGCGCGCGTGCCGCTACTGCTACGTCAACTCCGGAAAGCCGAACGAGCCCGTCGATCCGCTCGAGCCGCTCAGGCTCGCCCAGACGGCGAAGCAGATGGGGCTGAAGCACGTCGTCGTCACGTCGGTCGATCGCGACGATGTGCCCGACCGCGGCGCCGGCCAGTACGCCGCGACGATCCGCGCGGTCAAGGCGAAGGTGCCGGAGGCGACGATCGAGGTGCTGACGCCGGATTTCCTCGGAGTCGAGGAGGAGGCGCTCGCGACGGTGGTCGGCGCCCGCCCCGACGTCTTCAACCACAACATCGAGACCGTCCGCCGCTTGCACCGCCGCATGCGCGGCGCCAAGGCGAGCTACGACAAGGCGCTCTGGCTGCTCCGGCGCGCCAAGGAGATTGCGGACTACGACGTCCTGACGAAGAGCGGGATCATCGTTGGTCTCGGCGAATCCAATGACGAGGTGGTCGAGACGATGCGCGACCTCCGCACGCACGGCGTCGACGTGGTCACGATCGGGCAGTACCTGCAGCCGAGCGCGAAGCACGCCGAGATCGACCGCTGGGTGCACCCGGACGAGTTCCGGTGGCTGCGCGAGCAGGGCGAGGCGCTCGGCTTCGGCTCGGTCTTCGCGGGTCCGCTCGTCCGCTCGAGCTACCGCGCCGACGAGCAGCGGCACGCTGCGGCGACCGGCCGCGGCGCAGTCGCATACTAGAGCCTCAGGGCGCCATGCAGTCGGGCGCGGGCGTGACGTAGGCCGCCGTCGAGCCGAGCGAGCCCGTCGCGCGATAGGTCACCTCGGCGCACGGGCGCGCCGGTAGGGCGAGGCCGGCCGCGAAGGTCCCGCGGGCGGTCGCCGTCACCGCGCGCGTGACGGTCTCGCCGCCGCTCGGACGGGCGGCGACGACCACGCGCTCACCGGGCACGAAGGCGGCCCCGGCGACCTGACCGCCTGGATCGGCCGTGAGGCGGGGCTGCCCTCCGGCAGAGCAGGCATCGACACGAAGGCGCCCGGCCCCGGCGACGAGGGTCACTCCGTCGCAGCGGCGGAAGCGGACCCCGGGCAGGACGAGCCCGAAACGACCGGCGGCAGAGGCAGTCACGGACCGCCGCACGAGCGTCGTACCGGAGCGGTAGGAGACGACGAGGTGGGCGCCGGGCCGGTATGCGGTGCCCGCGATCGTCACCGGCCGGGCGCGGAGAAGCGCGATATTCGGCCCACCGGCAGCTCCGGCCTGTGCGGTCGCGACAACGACCACGGCGACGAGACCTGCGAACACCGTCCGCATCGGAGACACCGTAGCGCGCAATGGCGAGGGCCGCTTGCGCGGCCCTCGCCCCTATCCGGATCCCGCCCGTGCCTAGGGCGACGACGTCGTCGTCGTCGTGCGTCGTCGTCGTCGACGTCGTGCTGGTCGTGCCGGTGGTCGTCGTGCCGGTGGTCGTCGTGCCCGTGGTCGTCGTGCCGGTGGTCGTCACGGCCGTCGACGCCGACGGGTGGATCGTGATCGGCACGGTCACCGCAGACGGGGCGACCGTCGGGCCGAGCTGCAGCTCGCCCTCGAAGTCACCAACACCGATGGCACCGCTGTAGGTCAGATGGAGCGTGTAGGGCGTGTTCGCGGCCAGCGGCCCGCTCGGCGGGTTCGTGATCACGACGTCGTTGCCCTGCACGACGTCGATGCCGACGGTGTTCCCGGTCGACTGATCGAGCCCGCTGACCGAGTAGCCGTACACCCAGACCTGGTAGTTCCCGGCCGGTGGGTCGATGAGCGTCACCGACTCGTTCTGGCCCTGCGGCCCGGTGGACGAGCCGACGATCTCCCCGTCCGTGAACTGGCCGTCGTTGTTCGCGTCGTAGACGACGAACAGGTCGAGGTCCTCGTCCTGGAGGATGTCCGGAAGCGTGAACGTCGCCCGCGACGCATGGTCGCCGATCACGACCGGCCCGACCTTGACGCTGGCAGTGCTCGGATCCGCCTCGGACTCGTCGTCCTGATGCGGCGTGATGTTCACCGACTCGGGCTGGCTGAGACCGAACGCGTCTGTGCTCAGGCCCGCCAGGGCAAGACTCGACTCGACCGTCACGTCGAACTTCCCGGTTCCGTCGGTGGCGGCAGTGTCCACCACCGAGGTCGGATTGACCGACAGCGCGCCGAGCGTCGTCGAGAACGGCACGTTGAACTTGTCACCGTCGAACCGGACGCCGTGCTGCACGACGGCATTCGGGCCCTGGGACGCGGGCCCGGCGACGACCTCCTCGGGGCCGCCGGTCGACGTGTTGAAGGCCCAGGTGCCACTGCCGATGTACGCGTTCTGGCTACCGCCGACGGTGCCGATCGATGGAATCGACCCCGACCCGAAGATGATCGGGGCGTCGATCGGCTCGTCGGTCGGCCCGAAGAGCAGCGTGTCGAGGTCGGTCACCTGCGGAGTGGTCGCGTCGTCCCAGGTGGTATCCGAGAGGAACAGCGTCCCATCGGGCACCGGTTTGGCGACGTTGAACCAGTAGAACCGCCAGTCACCCGATTCCTCGCGCCAGGTCCAGTCGTTGGCACCGAAGATCGAGCCGTTGTTGTAGAGGGAGCTCGACTGGGCCGCCGCCACGCCGGCGCCGCCGAAGTGGAGGGCCTGGGCGATCGAGCCGTCGGAGTTCTGCTGGATCGTGGGAGCGACCGTCACCGAGACCGGCACCGTCATGCGCTGCGGGCCCTTCGACGCGACGATCGTGCCCTCGTACATCCCTGCGGGCGTGTCGGACGGGACGTTGAGCGTCGCCGAGAAGGAGCCGCCGGACGGCGCCGTCTCGGTCGCCCACGACCAGTCGACGTTCTTGTAGTAGTCGATCTCGATCTTGAAGTCGGTCTGGTTGATCGCAGGGTTCGACTTCGAGTGCTGCAGGCCGAGGAAGATCCCGTTGGCCATCAGCTTCGCCGGTGTCCGGATGAAGCCCATCAGGACATTCGAGCCGGGCCGGTGGTAGAAGAACCGCTCGTACTCGCCCTGCTCGATCTCCGACTTCTTGAAGTTGATGTCGTTGAAGCCGTCGATGTTCGAGCTCGAGCTTGCATCGGTGTGGTTGACGACGCCGTTGCCGTTCTTGTCCGTCCACAGCCGGCCGTCGTGGTTGATGTCCGTCCAGTTGTAGGCGAGGAGACGCCATGACTGGTCGGCCTGGTTGTCGCCGTTCCCGTCGAACTCGCTCCACGGGTACGTCGCGCGGATGACGACGATGTCGGCATCGGGATGCGCCTTGATCTGCTTCGTGATGTCGATCAGGTAGTCGGGCGCGTTGAAGTTCGGCGTCGACTCCTGGGACAACGGCTGCGTCTTGTAGTTGAACGAGTCGGAGGCGTATTGCCGCAGCACACGGTCCGACACCGACCATCCGTTGGACGGTCCGCCGAGCGAGAACGTCTGCGATGCCGTCCCGCCCGGAGCGATCGTGTCCGGGAAGTGCTGGTCGCCGCCTGCGGTCGAGGTGCCCGGCCGCCACTCCGTCGGCGAGATCGTCGATGCCGAGCCGGCGGCAGCCGCGACCGACTTGCCGGCGTCGACGGAGCCCGCGCCCTGGATCCACGGCTCGTAGCCGAGGTCCTGGGCACCCGACTTGAGGAAGGTCTTCACCTGATCCTCGGTCGGCCAGGTCCCGTGCGCCTTCTTGTAGGCCTGTTCGATCAGCGCAACCGCGCCGACCGTCACCGGCGTCGAGCGGCTCGTGCCGCCCCAGGTGACCCACGCATTTTGGCCGTCGAGGATCGTGTTCAGCGTCGCGTCGCCCGGGGCGTACGAGCCGTCTGCGACGACGTCGACACCGTTACGCCCGTTCGCACCGGGCCCTCGGTTCGACCACTCGATCACGTCGTTGTCGGTCACCTGCGAGTAGTTCGCGATCGAGTCCCAACCGGTCGAGCCGAAGTTGGTCGACGCCCCGACCTGGATCCCGCTCAGCGGCGCCGGCGCCGTCGCCGTGCCGTAACCCGGCGCGCCGTTGCCGGTCGAGAAGACCGAGGTGGTGAGATCGCCGAACCCGTCGTTGATGGAATCCGCCTCGATCGAAGAGGCGTCCATGCCGTCGTTGTCCGAGGTCGACGTGCCGTACGAGTTCGACGTCACCTGGACGCCGTACTCATTCGTCAGGAGGTAGGCGAACTGCGTCGAGTTCGAGAACGAGAAGTAGATGTCGCCCATCGGCGCGAGCTTCGCGTTCGGCGCGCCGCCGAGAACCATGCCGGGGATCGTGCCGTTGCCCGGAAGGTCGTTGAACTTCGGCGCCTTGCCGTTGATCACGGCCTGGCCGACCACGTTCGAGGCCGTCAGCGTGCCGTGGCCCTCGATACCGGGGTCGAAGTCGCCCGTCCACGCGAGGAAGTCGCCGGCGCCCGGCGTCTGGGTGTCGCCGAAGTCGACCGGGCCGCCCGGGATGGTCGTGTGGCCGTCGGAGATGTAATAAAGAAGGCCGCCCGAGAGGTCCGGGTAGCCGTCGCCGTTCAGGTCACGGTATGAGACCGGCGAGGCCTTCGTCACCGGCTTCTCGTCGGCGAAGCTGTGATCGTCGTTCAGGTCGACGTAGACGGTGTCGTACTGACCGGCCTTGTTCGGGTCGGTGACGAGCACAGCTGGGCGCTCGCCGTAGAGCTGGAGCAGGTAGTCGTCGGGATGGCTCGTCATCTTCACGACGCCCGACTTCGTCCAGCTCGCCGGGAACGTGTAGGTGTGCGTGACCGTGCCGGAGGGCGCGCTGAAGTTGCGCGCAGGCCCGGTGCGGGTCGCGAACGAGACCGCGCAGAGCCTCTGCGTCGCCCGGACACCGCCGCGCAGGTACGTGCAGTGCTCGGTCTGCGTGGTCGTGTACCAGGAGTCGTTCTCGGCGACTGCGTCGGGGCCGAGCAGCTCGAGCACGAACGTGCTGTAGGGGTCGAACGCCTTGGGCCAGCCGACCCATCCGGGATCGACGTTCGGGTTCGACAGGTCGGACTGGCTCCATGTCTGCCAGGTCCCGATCAGGTCGGGGTGGCCCCAGTCGGTGCCGCCGTCGAGGACGGACGCGGTCACACCCGTGCCGGTGTCGCCGGCGTTCCACGCACCGGTGAAGTCGTGGGTCTTCGCGTCGAGCACGTTGAGCTTTGCGTCGGCCTGGAAGTTGGAGCCCTTCAGGGGCGGCGCCTGGTCGTAGGGCACCGAGTGGGCGCTCATCTCCCGCAGCGCATCCTGGCGCTGCTGCAGGTCGGGCTGGTTCCCGACCTCGGGATCGTTGCCGGTCGGCGAGCCCGTCTGCTTGAACTGAACCTGGCTGACGCTCGAGACGCCGGCCAGCCGCGCCAGCTTGGCGAGCTTCGCCCCGTTCACCGAGCCGATCATCAGCGAGATGCCCTTCCTGGTCGCGACGTGCTCGTTCGACAGGAGCTGCGCCGCGGCGGAGACCGCGCTGCTCTGCAGCGACACGGCGACGAGCACCGGAGCGGTCGAGTCGTCGGCGACCTTCTGCTGGAGGTCGGGCGAGAGCTTGGACTGAACGGCGCCGTCGTTCCGAGACCTGACCTTCCACGGGTCATGGCCGTTGCCGCCGCCTGCGCCGGCGGCGGTCACCCAGACAGCTGCTGCGAGCGCGCAGGACGCGAGCGTGAGCACGAGCAGGAGGCGCGATTTCCTCGAAGCCATAGTTGTCTCCCCCAACTAGTCGACCGGACCGGATGAACGCGGAACAGCAGCCTTCTTACCCGCTGGATATCGAACTGTCAATCAGACGCCGAGCAGGGGCTTTTACCCTCCGTGAGGCTTCGCCATCTTCCGGTAGTCCAGCGCCTCGTCGAGAACCTCGTCCGGCACTCCTTCGGCGCGGGCCACGTCGCGGAGCGACGCGCCCGACGAGGCGGCCTTCTTGACGATCTCGGCGGCCTTGTCGTAGCCGATGTACGGGTTGAGGGCCGTCGCTGCAGAGAGGGTCAGCTCGGCGTAGCGCTCGCACTGCTCCCGGTTCGCCTCGATGCCGGTCACGCACTTCTCGTCGAGGAGACGTGCCGCGGAGGCGAGGAGCTTGATCGACCCGAGCAGGTTCCGCGCCATCAGGGGCACGAAGACGTTGAGCTCGAAATGGCCCTGGAGACCGCCGATCGCGATCGCCTGGTCGTTGCCGATCACCTGGGCGGCCACCTGCGTCACGACCTCGGGAATGACCGGATTGACCTTGCCGGGCATGATCGACGAGCCCTTCTGGAGCTCGGGCAGGAAGATCTCGGCGAGACCGGCCCTCGGGCCCGAGCCGAGGAAGCGAAGGTCGTTTGCGATCTTCGTCAGGCTGACCGCGACCGTCTTGAGGGCTCCGGAGGCCTCGACAAGGCCGTCGCGGGCCGCCTGCGACTCGAACGGATCGGCCGGCGCCGAGATCGCGAGGCCGGTGTCGCGCGCGAGCAGCGTGCGCACGCGCGCCGCGAACTCCGGGTGCGTGTTCAGCCCCGTCCCGACGGCGGTGCCGCCCAGCGGGATCTTGCCGAGCCGCTCGAGCGCCGACTCGACCCGCGCGCGGCCCTCGCGTACCTGAGCGGAGTAGCCGCCGAATTCCTGGCCGAGCGTCACGGGAACGGCGTCCATCCAGTGCGTACGGCCCGACTTGACGACGTCGTCGAAGGCCCGCGCCTTCTCCTCCAGCGCGCCTGCGAGCCCGTCGAGGGCGGGCAGCAGGTCGTGCACGAGCTCGTCGAGCGCCGCCAGGTGGACGGCCGACGGGAAGACGTCGTTCGAGCTCTGACCCATGTTGACGTGGTCGTTCGCGTGCACGTCCTCACCGGCGAGCGCCGCGATCACCTCGTTGGCGTTCATGTTCGACGAGGTGCCCGAGCCGGTCTGGAAGACGTCGATCGGGAACTGGTCGTCCAGCTCGCCGGCCGCGATGCGGTCGCCCGCGGCGGCGATACGCCCGGCGCGGTCGGCGTCGAGCAGGCCGAGCTCCGCGTTGACGCGGGCAGCCGCGGCCTTGATCCGGCCGAGCCACCGGGCCACGGGCACCGGGATCGGCTCGCCGGAGACGGGGAAGTTGGCGATCGCCTTGCGCGTCTCGCCGCCCCAGAGTTCCTTGAAGGACGAGTGCTCTTGAGATGTGGATGCCGTGTCGGTCACGGCCTAGAAACTAGCTGGCTTCGCGCATGCGGCGATCGGTAAGAGACCGCTCTCTGAGCCGCCTGCGGAGGCGCTCGGTCAGGTCCTCGACCGGCGCCCAGCCGACGTAGGCGCAGCGGGGGCACTCCGCCTCCGGGTCCTCGCGCCGCTTCCCACAGTTCAGGCACTCGACCATCCACTGAGGTTTCGACGCCGGAGCGCCGGCGTTCGAGGCCGGTTCCCTCTAACGAGGGATGCGGCGGCCGGTCTCGAGGAGCGCCTGCCAGCGGTGCAGCTTCACGCGTGGGCGCCCGAGCAGCTCGCCCGCCGCGCGCTCGGCGACGTCGATCGCCTGCCAGCCCTCGTAGTCGACGTAGTCGGCGCCCTTGTCGTCGAGCAGCTCGGCGAGTTCGCGCGGCGCCGGCGCGACGAGCTTGCCGGCCCGTGCGTCGGCGAGTAGGCACTCGACCGTCTCGGTCGCGTCCTTCTTGTTGGTGCCGATCACGCCGCTCGGGCCGCGCTTGATCCAGCCGGCGGCGTAGACGCGGTCGGCGCCCGTGACGCGGCCGGCGATGTTCGGGATCGTCCCGGTCCCGTCGAAGGGCACGCCCGGGAGCGCGACCCCCTTGTAGCCGACGCTGCGCAACACGAGCCCGGCCGGGATCATCTCGGTCACGCCGGTCGGCCGGGCGACGATCCGCCCGCCGCCGGCGACGAGCTCGTTGCGCACGACCTCGACCGCCTCGACGCGGCCGTCGCCGAGCAGTGCGACAGGCGAGACGAGGAAGCGCAGGACGATCCTGCGCTGCTTCCCCTCCAGGGGGCGGCCGGCGTAATCCTCGAGCAGCTCGTAGTTGCGCCGGGCGCGGTCGCGGTCCGCCTCGAGCTCCGCCGCGCTCGCGGGATCGAGCCGAAGCTCGGCCGGGTCGACAACCGGCTCGGCGCCGGCGAGCTCGCCGAGCTCCTTCAGCTCGGGCGGTGTGAACGCCGCCTGCGCCGGGCCACGCCGGCCGAGCATCACGATCTCGCTGATCGGCGACGAGGCGATCGCGGCCGCGGCCTCCTCGGTCGTGTCGGTGGGCGCGAGCTCCTCGGCGGTGAGCCCGAGCATGCGCGCGCAGTCGATCGCGACGTTCCCGTTCCCGACCACGACGACACGCTCGCAGTCGAGGTCGAAGTCGAGGTCCTGGAAGTCGGGATGGCCGTTGTACCAGGCGACGAACGCCGTCGCGGGCCACGAGCCCGGCAGGTCCTCGCCGGGGATCCCGAGCCGGCGGTCGGTCTGGGCGCCGACCGTGTACACGACCGCGTCGAAGGCGGCTACGAGCTCGTCGTGCGACACGGTCGACCCGACCTCGACATTGCCGAAGAAGCGGAAGCCCGGCCGCGCGGCGGTCTTCTCGAATGCCCGGGAGACGGCCTTGATGTTCTCGTGGTCGGGCGCGACGCCCAGCCGGACGAGCCCCCACGGCGTCGGCAGCCGGTCGATCACGTCGACCTCGACCCGCGGCTCCTCGCTGCGCAGGAGCGCATCCGCGGTGTAGAAGCCCGCCGGACCCGAGCCGACGATCGCAACGCGGAGCGGCTCGGTCACGCGCCGAGCCTATCCGGCCCGCCGACGGCGGACGGCTCCGCAGAGTCGGCGGTACCTGCGATCGAGAGCCCACCGAGCGCAAGCGCTGCGACGAGCGCCGCGCCGCGCAGGCGCGGGCCGGCCGGCGGCCACTCGCCGTCCGCGAGCAGCACGGCTCCCAGGCAGGCAAGGCCCGCCACCACGACGGCCGGGAGCTGCCAGTCCCAGTCGACCCCCGCGTGCAGCAGGAAGGCGACGGCGGCGCCGAACGCAGCGGGCACACCGCGGACGTCACGCACCCGGCCGAGCCGGCGCAGCGGCAGGAGCAGCACGACGAGCAGGAGCGCCAGGCCAAGCGGCCCGAGCTCGGCGAGCGTCTCCAGGTAGAGCGAGTGGGCGTTCAGAGCGCCCCCGTAGTGAGCGGCGAGGCCGGAGTCGAACCAGAAGCGCGCGAACGTGCCCGCACCCGAGCCGAGCAGCGGATGGGCGGTGAGCTCGTGCCAGGCGACGTGATAGTAGGAGCGTCGCGGCTGCGTCGAGCCGCCGAGCGCAACCGCCACGGCGACGGCCGCGACGGCCGCAGCCACGAGGAGAGGCACGACCGGCCGGGGACGCCCGACGGCGCGGAGGCGCGGCTCGACAACTGGCACGGCGGCGGCGAGTGCGGCGGCGGCGAGGCCCGCGGCGAGCAGGATCCCTCCGCCGGTTCGCGGGTGATCGGCGACGGCGTACCGGCTCCAATGGGCAAGCCAGAGGAGCGGCAGCGTCGGCACGGCGAGGAGCCCGACGGCGCGGAGTACGGCGAGCGGGCTTCGGGCGCAGGCGGCCGTGGCGAGGATCCCCGCTCCGAGCGCCGCGAACGAGGCGTTGCTCCCCGTGAAGGCGAGCGCCTCGAGAAGGAGCGGCACGCTCGCGGCAGCGGCGGCGCGTGCTGCCCGGCTGCCGCCGGAAAGTGTCGGCCCGAGCGCGAGCAGCGCCCCGAGCACGGCGAGGATGCCGATCCCGTTCGCATACCCGACCGGCTGGGCGAGGTGATAGCCCTCGAAGGGGTCGAAGGCGCCGCGCCGGAGCAGGTACCGCACGAGCGCCCAGCCGACGAGCGCGCAGACGCCGAGCTCGGTGCCGACGACGAGCGCCCATGTCGCCCCCGCGCGGGCGAGGACGACGAGCGCGAGCACGACCGCCGCGTAGACGAGCAGCCGTCGGGCATCGAGGACGGACTGCGATGGGACTGTCGACCACACGGTCGAGGCGAATGTCCAGGCGAGCAGGAGGCCGGCGGCCGCCGGCCACGTCCACGCCGAGCCGAGCGCGCCGCCGTCGCCGGTCGCGACCAGCCCGAGCGCGGCCGCCCACGCGGCCAGCGCTCCCGCCCAGACCCACGCAGACGGGTCGAAGCCGCCCTGGGCCAGACCGAGCGCGAGGATGAGGACGAGAGGGACTGCGGCGAGCGCCGTCGGGAAGCGCCGGAAACGCGGAAAGCGCCGGTAACTCAGTGGGCGTGGCCGCAGCCGGAGCCGCAGCCGGGGGCGTCCGCGGGTGCTTCGCCCTCGTCGACCTGGAAGCTCGAGCCGCAGCCGCACGCGGAGACGACGTTCGGGTTCTCGATCTTGAACCCGGACTCCTGGAGGCCTTCCAGGAAGTCGATCGTCGAGCCCTGCAGGTACGGCGCGCTGAACGGGTCGACGACGACCTTCACGCCGTGGAACTCGAGCTCGTGGTCACCCGAGGATGCGGCGCGGTCGAAGCCGAGTGCGTACTCGAAGCCGCTGCAGCCGCCGCCCTGGATGGCGATGCGCAGCACCTCGGCCTCGCCGGCGGGCTCATCCGCCATCAGCGCGGAGACCTTCACGGCCGCGCGCTCGGTGAGCGTGACGACGGTGTCGGCACCGGTGGTGCCGGTCTGCTCGATCGTGGCCACGGGCTCAGTGTAGCGGGGGCGCCCCCGGTGGGAAGTTCGTGACACCCGTAACGCGCATGGCAGAGCGGTTCGGCGGTACGTTCGTGCAGCCGAGTGCGATGGTGCTAGCTTCCGCTCGGGACGAGAGCGAAGGAGAGGGCGGCAGGGTGTTTCACGACTGGCTGGCGTTCGCGATCTACGGGATCTTTGCGGTCGCGATCCCTACGACCATGATGGTCGGCAGCTTCGTGTTCGCGCAGCGGCCGCATCGCCGTGTGCGCGCCCGCACGATCCCGTTCGAGTCGGGTGTCTCCCAGGGCCCGCCCAAGCACCAGCGGTTCAGCGTCAACTTCTACTTGACGGCGATGCTCTTCATTCTCTTCGACATCGAGATCGTCTTCCTGTACCCGCTCGCCGTGATCCTCCACGAGCTCTCGTGGTTCGGGTTCTTCGAGTTCCTGACCTTCCTGATCGTGCTGCTCGTCGCCTACGTCTACATCTGGCGCAAGGGAGCCCTCGAATGGCGCTAGACAAGCCGTTGCGCGAGCTCGGGCTCAACTCCGAGCGCCTGCTGATGCCGACGAAGGCGTCGAAGTTCGAGGACGAGGTCGCCGACCTCGAGCAGAAGGTCGGCCTGACGACGCTCGCGAAGGCGGTCGCCTGGGCGCAGACGAACTCGATGTGGCCCGACACGTTCGGCCTCGCGTGCTGTGCGATCGAGATGATGTCGATCGTCTCTGCCCGCTACGACATCGCGCGGTTCGGGATGGAGCCGTTCCGAGGCTCGCCCCGCCAGGCCGACCTGCTGATCGTCTCGGGGCGCGTCTCGCACAAGATGGCGGCACCCCTCCGGCAGATCTACGACCAGATGCTGGAGCCGAAGTGGGTGATCGCAATGGGAGCGTGCGCCTCGTCGGGCGGCATGTTCAACAACTACGCGATCGTCCAGTCGGTCGACAAGATCGTGCCCGTGGACATGTACGTGCCCGGGTGCCCGCCGCGCCCGGAGCAGCTCATGGAGGGGATCGTGCGCCTGCACGAGGCCGTGAAGGCCGGCGTGCCGCCCGCGTACGAGATCCGGAGCGTCGCTTCATGAGCGTCGGCTCGACGGAGCTCAGCAGAGAGCGGATGCACCGGCTTTGCCGGTGCGGGAGCGGGAACCTGTGACGCTCGAGAGCACGCCCGGCCTCGTCGAGGTGCGTGAGGCGTTCGACGAGCAGACCGTCGTCGTCCAGGCGGGCTCGCTGATCGAGGCGGCGATGTTCCTGCGCGACGAGGAAGGGTTCAACTTCCTCTCCGACATCACGCCCGTCGACTACCTGACGTGGGCCGACCACGGCGTCTCCGGCTACATCGGCACGACGGCCGGGCGCGACCTGAATGCGCCGATGACGCAGGGCTTCCAGGCGGTGCCCGCCGGCAAGCCGAAGCGTTTCGCCGTCAACTACCACCTGCTCTCGATCTCCGACCGCCCGCGCCGCCTCCGTCTCCAGGTCTGGATCGACGAGGACGAGCCGGTGCGGACGGTGATCCCGGTCTGGCCGACTGCCGACTGGCACGAGCGCGAGGCGTGGGACCTGATGGGGATCCGCATCGAGGGGCATCCCAACCTGAAGCGGATCCTCCTCGACGACGACTGGGAGGGGCACCCGCTGCGCAAGGACTACCCGGTCGGCGGCGAGCCGGTGCGCTTCTCGGGAGACGTATGAGCACGATCACACCGACACGCTCGCGCGCCCCGATCTACGAGGGCACGCGGATCCCGACCCCGATCCCGACCGTCCTCAAGACGACGGCGGAGATGCTCGCGACGGGCGACGTGCAGACCATCAACTTCGGCCCGAACCACCCGTCGACACACGGCGTGCTGCGGCTCATCGTCGACCTCTTCGGCGAGGACGTCACGGGCGTCGAGGCAGTGATCGGCTATCTGCACACGGGCTTCGAGAAAACGATGGAGCAGAAGACTTGGTGGAAGTGCATCACCTACCCGGAGCGCATCGACTACGTCTCGTTCCAGAACAACGAGTACGTCTTCGTCGCCGCCGTCGAGAGGCTGCTCGGCCTCGAGACCCCGCCGAAGGCGACCTGGATGCGCACGCTCCTGTGCGAGCTGAACCGCATCCACTCGCATCTCGTCTGGCTCGGCACCTCCGCCCTCGAGCTTGGCGCGATCTCGATGTTCTGGTACGCGTTCCGCGAACGCGACCAGATCCTCGACCTGTCCGAGCTCGTCACGGGCTACCGGATGCACACGCGCTACTTCCAGGTCGGCGGGCTCGCGGAGGACATCCCGCGCGGCTTCTTCCCGGAGTGCCGCAAGTTCTGCGACTGGATGCCGCACGCGATCGACGACTACGAGACGCTGCTGACCCGGAACAAGATCTGGCTCGAGCGCACCGAGGGGCTCGGCCTGCTGTCGGCCGCCGACGCGATCGCGCTCGGCCAGTCCGGGCCGGTGCTGCGTGCGTCCGGGGTCGACTGGGACCTGCGCAAGACCCAGCCGTACCTCGCCTACCACCAGGTCGACTTCGACGTGCCGGTGTTCCCAGAGGGGGACGTGTACGCGCGCTACCGCGTCCACATGGAGGAGATGCGCCAGTCGGTGCGGATCGTCGAGCAGTGCCTCGACCGGCTCGAGAACATGGAGGGTGAGCCGTGGATCGCCGACGACCGCAAGGTCGTGCTGCCGCCCCGGCACGAGCTCCACACCTCGATGGAGTCGCTGATCCATCACTTCAAGATCGTCACCGAGGGCTTCCGGGTGCCGGAGGGCGAGGTCTACGAGGCGATCGAGTCGCCGCGCGGCGAGCTCGGCTGCTACGTCTGCTCGGACGGCGGCCCGAAGCCGTGGCGCGTGAAGTTCCGCGCGCCGTCCTACGTCGCGCTGCAGGCGACCGCGACCTGCATGACCGACGCGCTGATCGCCGACATGATCGCGATCGTCGGCTCGCTCGACACCGTCATGGGCGAGGTCGACAGATGACGGAGTTCGCCGAGGAGGTGCGCGCGATCGCCGACCGGTATCCGGACTCGCGGTCGGCGACCCTGCCCGCGCTCCGGCTCGCGCAGGAGCGGCACGGCGGCTGGCTGCCGCCGGCGGCGCTGCGCGAGGTCGCCGACGCGCTCGAGCTGACGCCCGCGTACTGCCAGGCGGTCGCCTCCTTCTACGACATGTACCACCTTGCGCCGGTCGGCAAGCACCTCGTCGAGGTCTGCACGAACCTGTCGTGTGCGCTCTCGGGCGCGCAGCACGTCGTCGACGCGTTCGAGGCCGAGCTCGGCGTCGCGCCGGGCGAGACGACCGAGGACGGCGAGGTGACGTTCCGCGCCGTCGAGTGCCTCGGCGGCTGCGGCTACGCAACCGTGGTGGCCGTCGATCACCGCTACCACCAGAAGGTCGGCCCGGACGACGTGCCGGCGATCGTCGAGGAGCTCCGTGGCCGAGCATAAGGTGCTCCTCGCAGGCGCCGACGAGCACGACCTGACGAAGCTCGACGAATACCGGGCGATCGGCGGCTACGCCGGCGTGCCGAAGGCGCTCGCGATGACGTCTGACGAGCTGATCGAGGTGCTGCAGCGCTCGACATTGCGCGGCCGCGGCGGCGCCGGCTTCCCGATGGGCCGCAAGGCGTCGCTGATCGACCGCTCGAGCCCGAAACCGAAGTACCTGGTCGTGAACGCCGACGAGTCCGAGCCGGGCGCGTTCAAGGACCGCGAGGTAATGACGCGCGTGCCGCACCGCTTGATCGAGGGCTGCCTGATCGCGGCGCACGCGATCGAGTGCGACCGCGTCTTCATCTTCATCCGCGGCGAGTACCTGGCGGAGTACGAGATCCTGCAGGCGGCCGTCGACGAGGCGCGCGCCGCCGGGCTCTTCGGCGAGGTCGACATCCTCGTGCACCGCGGCGCCGGAGCCTACATCTGCGGTGAGGAGACGGCGCTGCTCGACGCGCTCGAGGGCCGGCGCGGGCAGCCGCGCCCGCGGCCGCCGTTCCCGCCCATCCAGGGTCTCTACAACGCGCCGACGCAGATCAACAACGTCTGCACGATCGCAACGGTGCCGGCGATCATCGAGATGGGCGCCGAGGCGTTCGCAAAGACCGGCGTCGAGTCGGCGCCGGGCACGGCGATCTTCTCGATCTCCGGCAACATCGCGAACCCCGGCAACTACGAGCTCGAGCTGGGCACCCCGATGCGCGAGCTGATCTACGACATCGGCGGCGGGGTGCCGGGGGGGCGGACTTTGAAGGCGGTGATTCCGGGCGGCTCGTCGGTGCCGGCGCTGAGCCCGGACGAGATCGACGTGCCCCTCGACTACGACTCCCTGCAGAAGATCGGCACGTTCTTCGGCGCCGCCTCGCTGATCATCGTCGACGATCGCTGCTGCATCGTCCAGCTGGCGCTCAGGTCGGCGAAGTTCTACCAGCACGAGTCCTGCGGCAAATGCACGCCGTGCCGCGAGGGAACGCGCTGGATGGTGCAGATCCTGGAGCGCATCGAGGCCGGCGACGCGCAGATCTCGGACATCGAGCTGCTCGAGTCGATCGGCTCGCGCATCCTCGGCCGCTCGCTCTGCGCGCTCGGCGACTTCGCCGTGTACCCGACCCACAGTTACATCACGAAGTGGCGCGACGAGTTCGTCGCCCACATCGAGCAGGGCTGCTGCCCGTTCGGCGGCGAGTCGTCGCTGGAAGGGATCGTCGCGCCGCTCGACCAGCACACGCACAGCCCCGTCGCCGAGGTGCCCGCATGAGCACGGAGCTGGTGACGCTGACGATCGACGACCGCGAGGTCTCGGTGCCGAAGGGCACCGGCCTCGTCGAGGCGGCGCTTGCGGCGGGGATCGAGATCCCGGTCTTCTGCTACGAGCCGCGGCTCGGCGACCCGGTGGGCGCGTGCCGCATGTGCCTGTGCGAGGTGGCGCCCGGGCCGCCCAAGCCGCAAGCCGCCTGCACGCTCCAGGCAGCCGAGGGGATGGTGGTGCGCACTGCGCTCACCTCCGAGATGGCGCGCGACGCCCAGAACGGCACGCTCGAGTTCATCCTGGTCAACCACCCGCTCGACTGCCCGGTCTGCGACAAGGGCGGCGAATGCCCCCTGCAAGACCTCACCTTCCGTTACGGGCCGGGCTCGACCCGCATGCGCTACCCGAAGCGCACGATGGAGAAGCCGATCCCGATCTCGCCGCTGATCGCGCTCGACCGCGAGCGCTGCATCCTCTGCTACCGCTGCACGCGCTTCAGCGAGCAGGTCGCCGAGGACGGGCAGCTCGTGGCGATCAACCGTGGAGCATCCTCGGTGATCGCCACCTTCGAGGACGAGCCGTACCGCGGCGCGTTCTCCGGCAACGTGACCGAGCTCTGCCCCGTCGGAGCGCTCACCTCGACGAGCTACCGCTTCGAGGCGCGTCCATGGGAGATCACGCACGTGCCGACGGTCTGCGGGCTCTGCCCGGTCGGCTGCAACACGAGCGTGACGATCCGCGAGGGGAAGGTGAAGCGCGTGCTCTCGCGCAACCATCCCGAGATCGACGAAGGCTGGCTGTGCGACAAGGGCCGGTACGCGTTCGCCCACCTCGATGCCCGCGACCGCATCCGCACACCGCTGCGCAAGGCCGGCCCGCGCCGCCTCGAGCCGCTCGAGTGGGACGAGGCGCTCGACGCCGTGGAGGAGCTGCTTCGGCGCGGGGGCCCGTCGACCGTGACCGCGCTCTCGGGCTCGGAGTCGGTCGAGGAGGCCTACGCCCTCGCGAAGCTGCTGCGCACCGGGCTCGACGCGAACACGGCGGTGCTGCCCGAGGAGATCCCGGACGCCCTCGACGGCTACCGGGCTCCGCTCTCCGCGCTGCGCGACTGCAAGACCATCGCGGTGCTGTGCGACGACCCGGTCGTCGAACGGTCGCCGGTCGTCGATCTGTGGCTGAAGGCCGCCCGCCGCGCCGGCGCCTCGATCTCGTACCAGCTCCCGGACGGCCCCGTCGACGCAGTGGTCACCGACCGGCCCGTGGTCGACGTCGACACCGAGCGCGTCTACTACCTGCCGCGTACGGCGAACGGCCGCGGCGTCGCCGACGCTTGGAGCGCCGCCGGCGACGGCGAGCCGGTCGACGCAAAGCCGCAGCTGCTGGTCATCTCCGGCGACGAGGCCGCCACCGACCCCTCGGTGCGCGTGCTGGCCGCCGAGGCAGACGCGGTGCTCGGGATCGGCATGTTCCAGGAGTCGTTCCGCGGTATCGCCGACCTCGTCCTGCCGACCGGCAGCTATCTGGAGCGCGACGGCACGGTGATCAACCTCGAGGGGCGGCTGCAGCGTCAGCGGCGGGCAGTCATGGCGCCGCACCCCGACCTGCTGGCGGTGCTCTCGAAGCTGGCCGAGCGCTTCGACGTCCAGCTCTCGCCTCATGCCTCTGTCGTCTTCGACGAGGTGTCGGCGAAGTGCTTCGGCGGGATCTCCTTCGCCGAGGTCGGCGAGCGCGCGTCGCTGCCGGCGCCTGCCGAGCGCGCAGCGCGTGCCGCCGCGGTCACCTTCACCGCACCCGACACCCCAGGGGCACTCCGCCTCGTCGCCTATCGCCCGCTCTTCTCGGGCGCCGCGGTCGAGCGGACGCCCGAGCTCGCGTTCCAGCGCGTGTCGGGCGAGGTGCAGCTCGCGCCGGCCGATGCGAAGGCGCGCGGCATCCACAACGGGCAGACGGTCTCCGTCTCCTCCAACGGCACCTCCGTCGAGCTGCGGGCGCGAATCGCGCGCGACCTCGCCCCCGGCGCCGTGCGCGTGTCGCTCGACGACGCAGGCGGCCTCCACGCGGCGGTCGAGGTGACTGCGTAGTGCACGAGCCCTGGTGGATCACGCTCCCGAAGGCCTTCCTCGTGATCAACGTCGTGATGGTGTTCTTCGCCTTCACGACGTGGCTCGAGCGGAAGCTCCTCGGCCGCATGCAGCTGCGCTTCGGCCCGAACCGGGCCGGCCCCAAGGGCCTGCTCGTGCCGATCGCCGACCTGCTGAAGCTGATCCGCAAGGAGGCGTTCTCGCCGATGGCGGCCAAGGAGCCGCTCTACATCCTGGCGCCGGTGATCTCGATGGCGACGGCGCTGGCGGCGTTCAGCGTCATCCCGTGGGGCGCCGGCTGGCACTTCGACAACGGCAAGCACTACATCAGCGGCGCGGTCGTGAACGTCCCGATCTCGCTGCTCCTGATCTTCGCGCTCGGTTCGCTCGGGATCTACGGCTTCATCATCGGCGGCTGGGCGTCCGAGTCGAAGTACTCGCTGCTCGGCTCGATGCGCACGTGCGCGCAGCTCGTCTCCTACGAGGTCTCGCTCGCCCTCTCGGTGCTCGGCGTCGTGATGATGGGCCAGTCGCTCGACCTGCAGAAGATCGTCGACAAGCAGCAGGCGACCCTCTGGTTCTTCATCCCGCAGGCCGTCGGCCTCGTCGTCTTCATGCTCGGCGGCGTCGCCGAGACGTCGCGGCCGCCGTTCGACCTGCCCGAGGCCGACACCGAGCTCGTTGCCGGATACCACACCGAGTATTCGGGAATGAGATGGGGCCTGTTTCAGGCCGCCGAGTACATCAACATGCTCACGCTCTCCGGGCTCTGCGTGACGCTCTTCTTCGGCGGCTACCACTTCCCGTGGGTCCCCGAGCTCGACAAGTTCGGGCCGATCTGGTTCATCCTCAAGCTGTTCACGCTCGTGGCGGCGTTCATCTGGCTGCGCGCGACCCAGCCCCGGCTCCGCTACGACCAGCTGATGCGCTTCGGCTGGAAGGTGCTTCTCCCCGTCGCAACGCTGAACGCCCTCGTCACGGCAGCCCTCGTGGTGGCGATCAAGTAGTGGGCCTCCAGCGGACACATATCGGCGTTCGGCCCGCGATCACACGTCGCGCTGCGGCGTCCGGTGCTCGCGACCCGAACATCCAACGGTGCCCGCCGGAACCCACTGATGGCCGTCGTCCCGAACACGCTCAAGGGCTTCGGCGTGACGCTGAAGCAGGTCTTCCGCAAGCCGATCACCCAGCAGTACCCGGAGTACAAGCGGGCGGTCTACCCGCGCTGGCGTGGTCGCCACCTGCTCCACCGGCACGAGAACGGGCTCGAGAAGTGCGTCGGCTGTTCGCTCTGCGCGGCCGCCTGCCCGTCGGACTGCATCCGCGTCGTCGCGGCCGAGAACACGCCCTCGAACCGCGTCTCCGCCGGCGAGCGCTACGCGCGGATCTACGAGATCAACATGTCGCGCTGCATCTTCTGCGGCTACTGCGAGCTCGCCTGCCCGTTCGACGCGATCACGCTCGGCAACGACTTCGAGATCTCGGAGTACAACCGCGACGACCTCATCTACACGAAGGACATGCTGCTCGCCCCGCCGGCGAAGCGCGTGCCCGTCGCCGACGCCGACCTCTACGACACCCCGATCCCCTACTACAAGGACAACTCCTAGGTGGTCACGTAGTGGGCAACTTCCTCGTCTGGGTCGTCTGGATCGTGGCTGCGTTCGCGTGCCTCGCGAGTGCGCTCGCCGTCGTCAGCTTTCGCAACCCGTTCTACTCGGCGCTCTCGCTGATCGCGAACCTGGCCTCTCTCGCCGTGCTGTACCTGCTGCTTGGCGGCGAGTTCGTCGCCGCCGGCCAGGTGCTCGTCTACGGCGGCGCGGTGATGGTGATGTTCCTGTTCGTGATCGCCTACCTCGGCGACCGCACCGGCGAGTCACCATGGTCGGGCGGTCCGTCCTGGCAGGTGCTGGGCGCGATCCTCGCCGGCGGCGCCCTGCTCGCCGAGGTGATCGTCGTCGTGGGCCTCTCGGCCGGCGGGTTCCTCTCGAAGCCCGCGCCGATCAGCAGGTCGTTCGGCTCGCCGGAGGCGATCGGCAGGCTCTTCCTCACCGATCACCTGCTCGCATTCGAGGTCACGTCGATCGTGCTGCTCGTCGCCGCCGTCGGCGGTGTCGTGCTCGGCGCACACGCGCGCGCCGTGGAGGGCGATGCTCGGGCCTGACATCTCCTGGTACGTCGTGCTCGCGGCGATCCTGTTCGCGATCGGCGCACTCGGCGTGATGCTGCGCCGCAGCCCACTCGTGATCCTGCTCTCCGTCGAGATCATGCTCAACTCGGCGAACCTGCTCCTGATCGCCTTCTCGCGCCTGCACGGTCGGGAGGACGGCCAGGTGTTCGCGATCTCCGTGATGGCGGTGGCCGCATCCGAGGTGGTCGTCGGGCTCGGCCTGATCGTCGCAATGGGCCGCCGCGGCCTGGAGCTCGACGTCGACAAGCTGCGGACGCTGAGGGGTTGATCCAATGAAGGCTGCCGCCTGGATCTGCCTCCTGCTGCCGCTTGCCTCGACGCTCGCGATCACGCTGGCCGGCACACGCATCCCGCGCCGCCTCGCCGGTTACGTCTCGACGGCGACCACGGCCGGCGCGTTCGCCGCCGCCGCCTACGCGTTCTTCACGATGTGGGGCGAGACCGCGTCGCAGCGCGCGCATTCGACGACGTCGTGGACGTGGCTGTCGGCAGGCCCGTACCACTTCGGGCTCACGCTGCTCGTCGACCAGCTCTCGATCGTGATGATGCTGATCGTCGCGGGCGTCGGCTCGTTGATCGTCGCGTACTCGGTCGGGTACATGGACGGCGACGAGGAGGAGCGCCGCTACTTCGCGTACATCTCGCTCTTCGTCTTCTCGATGCTGCTCCTCGTCGAGAGCGGCAACCTGCTGCTCCTGCTGGCCGGCTGGGGCATGGTCGGCCTCTCGAGCTACCTGCTGATCGGCTTCCACCAGCAGCGCCCGTCGGCGATCGCAGCCGCCAAGAAGGCGTTCGTGATGAACGCGTTCGGCGACGCGACGATGGCGCTCGCCCTCTTCCTGCTGATCCAGCACACGGGCCGCCTCGACTACGCAGGCGTCTTCGCCGGCTCCCCGTCGGGCGGCACGGTCGCGAACCTGATCGCACTCGGCCTGCTCGGCGGCGCGCTCGCGAAGAGCGCACAGCTGCCGCTGCACACGTGGCTCCCCGACGCAATGGAGGGCCCGACCCCGGTCAGCGCCCTCATCCACGCCGCCACGATGGTCACGGCAGGCGTCTACCTGATCGTGCGGTGCCACCCGCTGTTCGAGAACGCCTGGGCGATCCAGGATCTCGCCGCCGGCCTCGGCGCGGCGACGCTTTTGATGGCAGGGCTGATCGCGCTGGTGCAGACCGACATCAAGCGCGTGATCGCCTACTCGACGATGTCGCAGATCGGCTACATGTTCGTCGGCGCCGGGATCGGCGCCTACCCATCGGCGATGTTCCACCTGATGACGCACGCCTTCTTCAAGGCGCTGCTCTTCCTCGCCGCCGGCATTGCGATCCACGCGGTCGCAGGCGAGCAGAACATCCACAAGCTCGCGGGGGTCGGGAAGCTGATGCCGTTCACGCGCGCCGTGTTCGTCGCGGGCTCGCTCGCCCTCGTCGGCATCTTCCCGTTCGCCGGCTTCTTCTCGAAGGACCCGATCCTCGCGGCGTGCCTCGACCACGGGTGGTACGGCGACGTGATCTACGTGGCCGGGCTGACGGGCGCCCTGCTCACCGGCATCTACACCTTCAGGCTCTTCTTCATCGTCTTCTTCGGCGAGCCGAGCGCCTTCGCGCGCGAGCACTTCCACCTCCACCATGGGCAGGAAGGCCCGATCTGGATGCTCGTCCCGGTCGGCGTCCTCGCCGTGCTCTCCTGCGTCGGCGGCTTCCTGCAGTGGTCGCCGCTCTG
The DNA here is from genome assembly GCA_963794375.1 of uncultured Thermoleophilia bacterium. Lineage (GTDB taxonomy): Bacteria > Actinomycetota > Thermoleophilia > Gaiellales > Gaiellaceae > PALSA-600. The sequence continues at coordinate 682,131 of CAWCDL010000010.1, read as the reverse complement.
GACGCCGTTCACGACGTGGCTCGACCCGGTCGCCCGGCCGATCGTCGAGGCATCGAACGGGCAGGAGTGGGCAACCTCGGCAGTCGCGATCCTGCTCGGGCTTGCCGGGATCGGGATCGCCTGGGCCATCTACGGCGCGAAACGTGTCGCCGCGCCGAAGCCGCTCGCGCTGCTCGAGCACAAGTTCTACTGGGACGAGCTCTACGACGTGCTCTGGTATCGGACGAGCGACGCGCTCGCCCGGGCACTCGGGACGATCGTCGAGCGGCCGCTGATCGGAGGCTCGCTCGCCGCCGTCGGCGAGACCTTCGGCTTCTCCTCACGTGAGCTCTCGCTCACCCAGAACGGGCTCGTGCGCTCGTATGCCCTCGTCCTGGCAGGCGGGATCGCCATCCTCGCCGTCGTCTTCCTGAGCGTGCGCTGATGAACGACTGGCTGACGACCATCCTGATCGTCCTCCCGATCGCAGGCGCGCTCGTGATCGCGCTCGCACCGCTGACGACGTACTGGCTCGGCTCGCTCGCCGCGCTCATCTCGCTGGTCGAAGTCGGCTTCTGGATCACCTCGGTCACCCGCTTCGACTTCGGCTCGCCGGCGCTTCAGTTCGCCCAGGACCACTCGTGGTTCTCCGACCTGCACGTCTCCTACCACGTCGGCCAGTACGCGTACTCGCTCTGGTTCGTCGGCATGACGGTCGTCGTCATGGCCGCGTCGATGATCTACGGCTGGTGGGTTGGCCGCGACCGCGGCCGCGCGTACTTCGCGCTCATGCTCCTGCTGACGGGCGCGATCGTCGGCGTCTTCACGGCGCAGGACCTGCTGCTCTTCTACGCCTTCTTCGAGGCGATGCTGATCCCGCTCTACGTGCTGATCGGGGTCTGGGGCGGTGCCGACCGGCTTCGGGCGACGCTGACCTTCGTGATCTACACGGTGGTCGGCTCGCTCCTGATGCTCGCCTCGATCGTCGTGCTAGGTCTGCAGCAGGGGACGTTCGATCTGACCCGCATGTCGCCGAGCTCGTCGACGTGGCTCTTCCTCGGCTTCGTCGTCGCCTTCTTCATCAAGGCGCCGATCTTCCCGCTGCACGGCTGGCTCCCGATCACCTACCGCGAGGCGCCCGCCGAGGTGTCGGGCGTCCTCTCGGGCGTCGTCGGCAAGGCCGGCCTCTACGGTCTCCTGCGCATCGCGATCCCGTACTTCCCGGGACCGGTGCACGACTGGCGTGTGCCGATCCTCGTCCTCGCCTCGATCTCCCTCGTCTACGGCTCGCTGCTCGCCTTCCGGGCGCCGGACTTTCGCGGCGTCGTCATGTACTCGTCGCTCGCGCAGGCCGGGCTGATCGTCCTCGGCCTCTTCGCGGGCAACGAGCTCGGCTTCGACGGCGCCGTGCTGCAGATCGTCAACCACGCGCTCATCTCCTCGACGCTCTTCCTGCTCGCGGGCATGGTGGAGCGGCGGACGTCCACCGGTGAGCTGCGGCTCCTCGGCGGCATGGCGCGCGGCCGACCCGTGCTCGCGACGCTCGTGTTGACGACCGGGATCATCGCGCTCGCCGTGCCGCTCTCGACGTCGTTCGCCGGCGAGTTCCTGATCCTCGCCGGTGTCTTCCAGCAGGGCTGGGGCTGGGCCGTCGTCGGAGCCGTCGCGATCGTCCTCGCCGCGATGTACATGCTGCGTGCGATCTCCGCCGTGCTGCACCGGGATGTCGGCCCCGCGGTGCCTGCGAGCGCCCTCGACCTGCGGCTCGGCGAGCTCGCGGTCGTCGTGCCGCTCGTTGCCTGCCTGATCGCGCTCTCGGCGTGGCCGGCCGCGATCTCGGGTCATGCGAATGCAGGGACAAAGGTCGGCTGGACGGCCTACGCGCCGCGCCCATGATCGCGAAGCCGCACGTCGACTGGTTCGATCTCGCGCCGTCGCTGGCGCTCCTCGCCGCGACGGGCCTGCTGCTCTTCGTCGCCGTGCTCGTGCCCCGCAGCGTCCGGAAGCCGACGGCCGCGCTGACGGCGTTCTGCGGCTTCATCGCCGCCGCCGTCTTCGCGATCGTGCTCGACGACCGCAGCCCGACGCCGGCGTCCCTCATCCACGAGAGCATCTTCCGCGACCGCTACGCGGCGTACGCGCAGGTGATCATCGCGGCGTGCGGAGCCGCGGCGGTTCTCGTCTCGTTCCGGGAGGACCTCCGCGAGGAGACCATCGCCGAGTACTACGCGCTGCTCGCCGCAGCCGGTGCCGGCATGGTCTTCTTCGTCCAGGCCGGAAACCTGATGACGCTCTTCCTCGGGCTTGAGTGGTTCTCGATCGCGCTCTACGTGCTGACCGCGATCGACATCGATCTCGTCGGGTCGCTGGAAGCCGGTCTGAAATACCTCATCGTCGGCGCGGTCGGCTCGGCGACACTCCTCTTCGGCTCGGCACTCGTCTACGGCGTCACCGGGCAGCTTTCGTTCACCGCCATCGCCGCCGCCGGCCACGCTCACGAGTCGATGCTTGTCGTCGGTCTCGCGATGATCATCGCCGGGCTCGCGTTCAAGTCCTCGGCGGCGCCCTTCCACATGTGGACCCCCGACGCCTACCAGGGCTCCCCCACCCCGGTGACCGCATTCATGGCGTCGGCCACGAAGGTCGCCGCGCTCGTCGTCACCTACCGCGTGCTTGCGACCGCGTTCCCGCACGACACAAGCCTGTGGCGCTACGCGATCGCGGCGATCGCCTGCGTCTCGCTCGCATGGGGGAACATCGCGGCGCTCATCCAGCGGAACGTGAAGCGGATCCTCGCCTACTCGTCCGTGTCACACGCGGGCTTCATGCTGATCGGCGTCGCGGCGGCCTCCCAGCTCGGCACCAGGGCGCTCCTCTATTACCTCGTCCCCTACACGGCGATGTCGCTCGGCGCCTTCGCCGTCGTGGCCGCGCGCGAGCGCGAGCTCGGCGCGCCGGTCACGCTCTCGAACCTCGCCGGCTTCGGCTGGGAGCGACCGTTCCTGGGCGTGTCGATGTGGGTGTTCATGCTCGGGATGCTCGGCTTCCCGCTCACCGGCGGCTTCATCGGCAAGTTCTACGTGTTCGCCGCGGCCTACGACTCCGGCTTCTGGTGGCTGATCATCGCCGGCGTGATCGGGACGATGATCTCCGCCTACTACTACCTGGGCATCGTCCGCGCCATGTACTTCCGCGACGCGGCCGAGCTTCAGCTCGCGCCTGCAGGCGGCTCGCCCCCGCGCGACCTGCTGCTGTCGACGGCGGTGCTCGTGTGCGTCGCGGTGACCGTCGGCTCGTTCTTCGCCGTGCAGCCGCTGATCGACGTCGCCAGCTCGGCGGCGCACGCCCTGCCGCTCTAGAAGCGGGCTACGGCTTCGCGGGCCGGATGAACGCGGCGCGGCGCACGAGCGGCACGAGCGCGACGACGCCCTTCACGACGAGCACGGCCAGGCAGCCGACGAGGGCCGACCGGCCGAGCGCCGGCAAGGACTCCGTCCTCGCAGCCGGTGACCGCGCAGCGCACGAGAGCACGAGCAGGCCGAGCGCGACCGACCAGAGGAGCGCCTGCACTCCCTCCACCGCGTCGGTGCGGTCCTCGAGGTAGGAGCCGAAGCCGACGAGGGCGCAGACCGCCGCAAAGGGGATGGCGCCGAGAAGCGCGTCGAACGCGAGGCCGTGAGCCCCCCGCGAGTCGGCATAGGCCGCGATCACGGTGAGCACGATCGGAAGCACCCGGCGTCCCACTGGCTCTTTAGCTTCGCCCTCGGGACGAACGGTCCTTCTATGCTCAGCGAGACCGAAATCGCGACGACAAACGAGGAGTGAGATGGCGACATTGACGTGGCTCGGGCATGCGTCGTTCCGGGTCGACACCGACGAGGGAGAGCGCCTGTACGTCGACCCCTGGCTGGGCGGGCCGACCTTCCCCGACGGCGAGAAGGACCCCGACCGAGCCGACGCGATCCTCGTCACGCACGGCCACGGCGACCACGCGAGCGACGTCGCCGGGCTGCAGCAGAAGCTCGGCTGCAAGGTGCTCGGGATGGTCGAGCTGATGGACTGGCTCACCCGGAACGGCGTCGCGGACGACGCCGCCGTCGGCTTCAACAAGGGCGGGACGGTCACCGTCGGCGGCGTCCGGGTCACGATGACGAACGCATTCCACTCCTCGTCCGCGCCCGACGGCTCCTACGCCGGCGAGCCCGCCGGCCTGGTGGTGCGCTTCGGCAGGCATTCGGTCTACTTCGCGGGCGACACGTGCGTCTTCGGCGACATGCAGCTGATCGCGCGTCTCTACGCGCCGACTGTCGCGGTGCTGCCGATCGGCGACCACTACACCATGGGTCCCGAGGAGGCCGCGGTCGCGCTCGAGCTTCTCGGCAACCCGCGCTGCGTCCCGTGCCACTGGGGGACGTTCCCGCTGCTGACGGGCACCCCCGACCGGCTCGCGGCCCTGACGAGCGCGCAGGTCGACCGGATCGCGCCGGGAGACACGGTCAACCTGTGAGCGTCCAACCGAAGGTTGGCCCAAGACAGAGTCTCGACGGAGCTCATCATGAGCGGAGGCGCCGGCTCGGCGGGCGCCCGGCGCGGGTATGAGGGAGCGCTGGTTCGGTGCGACGGGCAGGCGGGTGCCGGAGATCGCGCTGCGGGACGGCTTCGACATCGACGGCGCACTCGTGCTGGCGAGCCTCGACGACGCGGAGCTGCGGGCGGCCCACGGCGAGGGACGGCCCGTCGTCGTGCTCGCGCAGGATGCAGCCGCCGTGAAGGCGGCGCTCGCCCGCCCCGAGGTCGCGGCGGCGCTCGTCGACGACCCCGCGCTGCTCGAGCTCGACCTGACCGAGCTGACCTATGGCTGAGCCGCTCGTCTCGACGTACTCGATCGTGGCCTGCGACCTCGAGGCCGGGCAGTGGGGCGTCGCCACCCAGTCGAAGTTCCTGGCGGTGGGCTCCGTCGTGCCGTGGGCGGAGCCTGGTGTCGGCGCCGTCGCGACACAGGCCTACGCGAACCCGCGCTACGGCCCGGAGGGGCTGGCGCTCCTTCGCGACGGCATCCCCGCCGAGGAGGTCGTCGAGCGGCTGACCGCGGCCGACGACGGCCGGGAGCATCGGCAGCTCGGCGTCGTCGACGGCCGTGGCGGCAGCGCCACCTTCACGGGCGCGGAGTGCTTCGACTGGGCGGGCGGCCGCACCGGCCCGTGCTTCGCAGCCCAGGGCAACATCCTCGTCGGCGCCGAGACGGTCGACGCGCTTGCAGCGACGTTCCCCGCCACCGCCGGGCGACGGCTCGCCGAGCGCCTGCTCGACTGCCTCGCCGCCGCGCAGGCGGCGGGCGGCGATCGCCGCGGCCAGCAGTCGGCGGCATTGCTCGTCGTCGAGCGCGACGGCGGTTACGCAGGGCTCACGGACGTCGTCGTCGACCTGCGCGTCGACGACCATCCCGAGCCGATCGCCGAGCTTGCGCGGCTGTACGGGATCCACACGCTGCTCTTCGGCAAGACGAGCCACGAGGACTGGCTCCCCGTCGACGCCGAGCTGCGGGCAGAGCTCGAGCGGCGCCTCGCCGCCCTCGGGCACACGGGCGACCTCGAGCAGACGCTCGCCGCCTGGGCGGGCGCCGAGAACCTCGAGGAGCGCGTCGAAGGCGTCGACCGGATCGATCCCGTCGTGCTCGCGGAGCTACGAGCCCGATGAGCGAGCGTGGCTACGAGATTCTCTCGCTCGACACGGTCGGCCGGTATCCCGACCTGCGCCACGACGGCCCGGTGCTCCTGCCGCTCCGTTACACCCTCGGCCTGCGGGCGTTCGGGGCGAATGCGTGGACGGCGGACGTCGGCCGGCAGGCGGTCCCGCGGCACATGGAGGACAGCGGCGACGAGGAGCTGTATGTCGTCGTCCGGGGCCGCGCGACGTTCACGGTCGGCGACGAGACGCAGGACGCGCCCGCCGGGACGCTCGTCTTCGTGCCGGACGGCGTCGTCCGCGAAGCGGTCGCCGAGGAACCGGACACGATCGTGCTCGCTGTCGGCGGGACACGCGGTGAGGCCTTCACGGCGCGTGGCTGGGACGAGGTGGTGATGGCGTTCGCCGAGGCGCGCGCCGGCAACGTCGAGAGCGCGCGGGCGCTGCTCGAGGCGCTCGTGGCGCGCCAGCCGGGCGAGTGGCAGGGGCCGTACAACGTCGCCTGTTTCGAGGCGCTGCAGGGCGAGCCCGACCGCGCCTTCGAGCAGCTGCGCGCCGCGCTCGAGCTCGACGCCTCCGCGGTGCGCTCGTTCGCGCCGGGCGACGACGATCTCGCGAGCCTCCGCGACGACCCGCGCTGGCAGGAGCTGATGTTCGCGTGAACACGGCGCACGTCGACGAGCTCGACCGCATCGAGATGCCCGACGGCTTTGTCTGGCGGCCCATTCGGCGCCGCTTCGACATCCGGGCCTTCGGAGTGAACGCGTACTCGGCGAGCGACGCGGGCGCGCAGGTGATCGAGGAGCACAGCGAGTCCGACCTCGAGCACGAAGAGGTGTACCTCGTCCTGCGCGGGCGGGCGCGGTTCACGATCGAGGGCGATGAGCACGAGCTCGGGCCCGGCGAGCTCGTCTTCCTGCGCGACCCGGTGCTGCGCCGCGGCGCGGTGGCGCTCGAGGCGGACACGCTCGTTCTCGCGCTCGGCGGCAAGCCGGGGGCGCCGCACGAGGTGTCGGCCTGGGAGGCGATGTTCCTGGCGGTGCCGGCAATGCGCGAGGAGCGCTGGGACGAGGCGATCCGCATCCACGAGGAGGCACTCCTCGAGAAGCCCGATCACCCGGCGCTGCTCTACAACCTCGCCTGCATGGAGGCGCGGGGTGGCCGACCCGCCGACGCGCTCGCTCATCTGCAGCAGGCGGTCGAGCTGGAGCCGAAGTGGGCCGCGCACGCCGCGAAGGACGCCGACTTCGAGTCGATCCGCAGCGACCCCACGTTCCCGACGGGCTAGATGATTGATTCATCTAGCGGTCGCCTGGGAGGCGGACGCCGCCGGCAAGCGCCCGGAACCCCGGCACCGGATCCGCCTCCGGAGGCGCGACGAGCAACACGGCGCCGTGCCCCCCGACGGGAACGAGCGCGTCGACGAAGAGCTGCAGGCCGACGGCGAGCGCGAACGCCTTGTGCGCCTGCGCGCCGCCGAACGGGACGAGCTCCTCCGGCAGTGCGCGGCCGGCGAGCACGTCGCCGTGGGTGACGGCGCCCATCGACACGTCGGCGACGACCGGCCCCCCGCCGCTCGACGGGATCGCGATCGCGAGCGGGTTCGTCCCGGTCAGCGGCGCACCTCCTCCGGGCGGCGGCAACCGCCGCGGCGACGTCGCCGTCAGGAGAGCGACGAGGCCGCCGAGCGCCAGGCCGCGCGCCCACTGGCCGAGCGCGCCGGTCGGGAAGGTGCGCGTGCAGACGACGAGGCGGGCGTGCTCCGGCGGGCTCGCGAGCTGGGCGCGCACGACCGCGGCGAGGGTCAAGTACCCGAGAGCACCACCTCCGTCCCAGCGCTCGTACGACGGCGTCCGCTCGACGAGCTCGGGCTGCGCCGCCGGATCGAAGCCGTCGAGTGTCTCGAGCCATTCGATGCGCGAGAGCCCGTGACCCACCTGACCGCGTCGCTCGGCCTCGAGGAAGTGCGCGGCGAGCGTCTCGACGTCGTCGGGCGCAAGCCCGAGCGCTGCAAGCCGCGGCCGTGCCTCCTCAGGCCGCAAAGCGCACCACGGGCCAGCCACGGTCGGCGGCGATCCGCCGCAGCCGACGGTCGGGATTGGCGGCGACGGGCCGGCCGACGACCTCGAGGAACGGCACGTCGCTGTAGGAGTCGGAGTAGGCGGTCGAAGCGGCGAGGTCGAGCCCTTCGTGCGTCGCGAGCTCGAGCACGGCATCCGCCTTGCCCTTTCCGTGGGCCGCGCGTAGCGAGCGGCCGGTGTAGACGCCGTCGACGATCTCGCACGTCGAGCCGACAGCGCCGTCGAAGCCGAGGTCGCCGGCAATCCGCTCGACGATCTCCTGGAGCGTTGCCGAGACGACGTAGACCCGCTCGCCCCGCTCACGATGCCGCCGGACGATCGCGAGCGCCTCGTCGTAGACGAGCGGGCGGAGCACGGGCGCCATCGCCTCGTCGACGATCAGCTCGAGGCGGACGACCGGGAAGCCGGCAAGCACCTTCATCCCGTCCTCGGCGGCGCTCCGCACCCGCTCCGCGCTCGCACCGCGGGCCACGAAGAGCGCCTGCCAGAAGGCCGACTTCACGAGGTCGGCACGCGAGATCAGCCCGTGCGCCCGGAAGCGCCCGGCCAGCGCCAGCGCCGAGGAGCGGCGGATCAGCGTACGGTCGAGGTCGAAGAACGCCGCCGGCGTCATCGGGCCGCTACCGAAGGAGTGGCAGCGTGCGCGTGAAGCCGCCGGCGCGGCTCGCGTCGACCACCTTCGCGATCTCGAGGAGCGCCTGCGCGGCCTCGGCGTCGGGGTCGGCGATCACGAGCGGGGTGCCGTCGTCACCGGCCTCGCGCAGATGCACGTCGAGCGGCACGCTGCCGAGGAGCGGCACGCCGAGCTCCCCGGCGAGCCGGGCGCCGCCACCCGAGCCGAAGATCTCGGAGGTCATGTTCTCGACCACGCCGACGACGCGCAGGCCCGTCTTCTGCGCCATCATCGCGGCGCGCGCGGCGACCTCCTGCGCAAGCGGCTGCGGCGTCGTCACGACGACCGCCTCGGCACGCGGCAGGAGCTGGCCGAGCGAGATCGAGACGTCGCCGGTCCCCGGCGGCATGTCGATGAGCAGCGTGTCGATCTCGCCCCAGTGGACGTCCTGCAGGAACTGCTCGAGCGCGCGGTGCAGCATCGGCCCGCGCCACATGACGGGCTGGTTGTCGTCGAGGAAGAAGCCGATCGACATCAGGCGGAGCCCGTGCGCCACCGGCGGCACGATCATCTCGTCGACGACGACGGGCTTCTGGGAGACGCCGAGCATGTGCGGGATCGAGTGGCCGTAGATGTCGGCGTCGAGGATCCCGACCTCCTGCCCGAGCGAGGCGAGCGCGGCCGCGAGGTTGACGGTCAAGGACGACTTGCCGACGCCGCCCTTCCCGGAGGCGATCGCAAGAACGCGCGTGGTCGGCGGCAGCTGGACGCCGCGCTCCGGGGTACCGCCGCGCAGACGCGTGGTCAGAGCGGCCCGCTCGTCGGGCGTCATCACGTCGAAGCGCAGCTCGACCGACTCGACGCCGCTCAGCGAGCCGACGTGCTCGGCGACCTGGTCCTCGAAGCTCGCGCGCAGCGGGCAGCCGACGACGGTAAGCACGATCGTCAGCGAGACACGGCCGCCGTCGATCTCGAGGTCGCGGACCATCCCGAGCTCCGTCACCGGCCGGCGGAGCTCCGGGTCGATCACGCGGCCGAGCGCCTCCTCGATCTGCTCACGTGTGGCCATTCTGTCCACCGTAGCTCAGTTGCCCGGGGCTCAGGCGCGGAGCGCGGCGGCCAGCCGGCCGCAGAGCTCGTCGTTGCCGGCGGCAGCGACGCGCGAGCGGCCGACCAGGTCGAGCGGCGCCTCGAGGAACGGCGGCGCGTCGGGAAGCTCGATCGCGAGCCCCTGCTCGCGCACCAGGAGCTGCGCGGCGGCGATGTCGACCGAGCGAGCGGGCTTCAGCGAGACGACGCCGTCCACCCGGCCTGCGGCGAGGTGGCAGAGCGTGATCGCGAGCGAGCCCATGATGCGAAGCCGGTGCGCGAGGCCGTCGAAGCGCGCGGCGTTCTCCGATACGTACGCCGTCGTCGTCGCCTCGAAGGAGAGGATCTCGAGCACGTCCTTGGGGCGCTCCATGAGCGGCTTGCCGTCGAGCAGGGCGCCGCCGCCGCGGGTGGCGGTCCATTCCTCGCCGGTGCCGAAGTCGTGCACGTACCCGAAGACGACGTCGGCCATCGTGTCGCCGTCGGCGACCGCGATCGAAAGCGAGAAGAACGGGATGCCTCGCTTCGCGTTCAGCGAGCCGTCGATCGGGTCGACGACGATCGTCGTCGGGCCTTCGCCGCTGATGCCGACCTCCTCGCTGACGATCCGTGCACTCAGGTCGGCGAAGTGCCGCAGGACGGCTGCCTCCGCTGCCCGGTCGATCGCCGTCGTGTCGTCTCCGCCTTCCCCGGCCCCGACCACGGGCTCGCGCTCCGCCCGCCCGGGCAGCTCGGCGAGCACGGCGGAGACGTCGTCGCGCGCCGCTCGGCACAGAGAGAGCCAGTGCGGGCTCATACCGGGTGGAAGAGCAGGCCGGAGGTCAGCTTCGGGTAGAAGAACGTCGACTTCTGCGGCATCGTCTCGCCGGCGTGCGCAAAGCGAGCGACCTGCTCGACGGTCACCGGCTCGAGCAGGAACGCGGCCGCGGCCTCGCCGCGGTCGACCGTCGCGACGGCGTCCGACGCGGACGGCGTGTAGGTGACGCCGACGGGATTGAGCGATTCGACGACGCGCGGGCCGAAGTCGTCGTCGCTTCTGATGCGCAGGTACCGGCCGTCGCGGTAGAGCGTCACACCGCCGTTCGGTGCGGCCACCTCGTCGCCGGGGACATCGCCGATCTTCTCGACGAGCCTGTGGGTCGGGAAGATCTCCAGCCCGGGCGCGCGCGCCGAGACGAGTACGGCAAAGGTGTGCGTCGCCTCCGGGTGCTCGGCGCGGTAGGCGACCGCCGTCTCGTAGCGATGGTGGCCGTCCGCGATCAGGAGCGGAGTGTCGAGGGTCAGCTCACCCGCGTCCACCTGCCAGAGCCGCGTGCGCACGCCGCTTTCCTCGACGTCGAGTGCGGGTGCACCCGGCGGGCGGTCGAGCGACGGCTCGTCGTCGTAGAGCAGGAAGATCGGCTCGAGCTGCGTCTGCGTCGCGCGCAGGAGGCGCAGGCGGCCCTCCTTCGGCCCGGCATGCGTCCGCTCGTGCGGGAGCACCTCGCCCCGCTCGTAGGGCGTCACCGGCACGGAGGCGGCGATCCCCTCGCGAGTCCGCGCGACCCCGTCCGGGCCGACGTAGTCCTGAGCGACCCACCAGTAGCTCTCCTCATCGGGGACCAGCACGCCTCGCTCCCGCCAGTCGCGCAGGTCCGCGGCCGCGCTCTCGGGCGAGTCCGGGAGCGTCAGGTGGACGACGTTGTAGGGGCTGCGCGCGAGGTAGCGCTCGCGCGCCTCGGCGTCGATCACGTCGTACGGAGGGGCAACGAGCCGGTCGAGGGGACCGGCCGCCGCCGGGTCGTAGCGAAGCGCGCGAAAGGGCTTGATCGTCGGCACTCCTGCACACTAGTCGCCGTGATTCGCACGCTGCGGCAGGCGACGGCGTGGGTCGACGAGGTCGGCCTCGCGCTCCTCTTCCCGAAGGCCGACGTCGTCCTGCCGTCCCTGTGGGAGCAGGTCAACGGCGGCCCGCAGCGCAACTGGGCCGTCCGCGACGAGGGCGGCGGCTTCGTGCGTTGGACGGAGGAGATGGGCTTTCTCTGGAGCGCCAAGGACGAGCTGCCCGCGGCCGGTCTCGTCTGTGTCGGCCGTCACCTCGCACGATCCGTCTCGTGCATCGCGCCGCGGCTCCTGCCGGTGCTCGTGGGCGCGAGCGGCGAGCCCGACGAGGGCGACCCGGTGGCCACGGCGATCCGCGAGCACGGCCCGCTCACCGGCCCGGAGCTGCGCGCGGCGACGGGGCTTGCCAAGGCCGACGTCGACCGCTCGCTTGCGACGCTGCACCGGCGGCTCGTCCTCACGAGCTCGCACCTCGTCGAGGGCGATGCCGCGTGGGGCTCGCTCGCGCACGACCTTCTGGTGCGGAAATGGCGGCTCCCCGATGTGCTGCCGGAGCGCGAACAGGCTCGGCTCGAGCTGGCCGGGCTCGTGCTCGAGCACGCCCGCGAGCTGAGCGCCGCCGACCTCGCGGCAGTGTTCGGCTGGCGGCGGCGCGAGGCGGCGGCGCTGCTCGAGCAGTGCGGCGACGGCCGCCTGGAGGAGGGCTTCCGCATCTGGGCCCGGAGGTAGGGTGGCGCCGTGACGATCGCGGAGCTGCAGGAGGACCGGGTCGTCGAGGGCGTCTACGCCGTCCGCCTGAAGCGGCGACTCCGAACGCGGGGCGGGGCGCCCTATCTCGCGCTCGAGCTCGTCGATCCAACCGGCCGCATCGAGGCGCGCGTGTGGAACGACGTCGAGCTGCTCGACGGCCGGTTCGACGAGGGCGACGCGGTACGCGTGCTGGGACGGGTCGAGCGGTTCCGCGACCGGCTGCAGCTCGACGTGCGCTCGCTGGAGGCGGCCGAGGTCGATCCGGCCACGCTCACGCCCGCGTTGCGCCGGGACAAAGCCGAGATCGAGGGATTCCTCGAGTTCCTCGTCGGCGAGCTGACGCATCCCGGCCTTGCCGCCACCGTGCGCGCTGTTCTCGCCGATCGCGACCTCGGCGCCTGGCCTGCGACCCCGGACGGCCATCACTCCTACGCGGGCGGCCTTCTGGAGCACACGGTCGGCGTGGCGACCCTGTGCCGCGAGACGGCGCAGCTCCACCCGCGCCTGCGCGGTGAGCTGCTGCTGGCGGCGGCACTCGTCCACGACGCCGGCCGCACCGTCGAGCTCGGCCCCGGGCCGGCGTTCACGCCGACCGACGAGGGACGGCTGCTGGGTCACGTGCACCTCGGTCTACGGCTGATCGAGGAACGGGCCGACGGGCTGACGCCGGCCGCGCTCGCAGAGCTTCTCCACTGCGTCGCCGTGCATCACGACGGCCGCGACGCGCGCACGGCCGAGGCGTCGGTGCTCTACCACGCGAACCAGCTCGACGCGGTCGCCGCCACCCGCCGCGTCGACTGAGCGGGCTCAGACGTTGAAGCGCACGTTGAGCACGTCGCCGTCGCGCACGACGTAGGTCTTGCCCTCGAGGCGCTGACGGCCGACCTTCGCCACCTCGGCGTGGGAGCCGAGCTCGACCAGGTCGCGCCAGTCGACGACCTCGCACCGGATGAAGCCGCGCGCGATGTCGGAGTGGATCGACTCGGCCGCGTCGAGCGCGGTCTCGCCGTTTCGAAGCGTCCAGGCGCGCGTCTCCTTCTCCCCCGCAGTGAAGAAGGTGATCAGGTCGAGCGCGTCGCGCAGCCGCGCGGCGACGTCGTCGAGCGCGGAGGTGCCGCCGTCGCGATAGGCGGCCGCTTCCTCCTCGGGCAGCTCGGCGAGCTCCGCCTCGAGCTTCAGGTCGGTCCCGCCCGGGCCGTTCTCGAGCGCGATCAGCGGCTTCGTCGTCAGCGGCTCCAGCTCACCGGGCAGCTCACCCGGGTAGCCCGACAGGGAGCCGCCGGCGTCGACGTGGGCGAGCACCTTGTGGAGCTCGTCGACCTCGGCCCGCAGCTTCGCGTCGCCCGACTTCGCCTGCTTGGCGACCCGCTCGATGCGCCGCTCGACGTGGTCGCGGTCGGCGACGAGCAGCTCGAGCCCGAACGTCTCGAGATCGGCCGCCGGATCGGGTGTCTCCCCGAAGCCGCGCAGCACGACGAGCAGCGCGTCGACCTGGCGCAGGTTCCCGAGCAGCGCGGCGCCCGAGCCGGGAACGTCCTGGACGCGGATCGTCGCCGGCGTGATCTTGCGGGCATGGACGATCTTCGCAAGGGCGTCGAGGCGCTCGTCGGCGATCGGTGCGACGCCGACGTTCGTCTTCCCGTACTCGCCACCGCCGGCCTTGGTGAGCGCGGTGAAGAGCGCGGTCTTGCCGCTGCCGGGCAAGCCGACGATGCCGACCTCGAGTGCCATCGGGCTGGAGGGTAGCCGGGGGTTACGCCCCGGTCGCGCCCTGCCGCTCGAGCTGCTTCTGCAGCGAGATCAGCGCGCGATGCTGGAGCGACTTGATCGCGCCCTCGGTCTTGCCGAGGATGGTCGCCACCTCTCCGTTCGAGAAGTCGAACACGAACTTCAGCGTCAGCACCTGCTGCTGGTCGGGCGAGAGGTCCTCGATCAGGTCGAGCATCGAACGGCGGCCGATCGCCTGGAAGGCGACGGCCTCGGCCGACGTCGACTCGTCGGGCGGCGGCTCGGGCACCTCCTCCTCCAGCTGCCAGCGCCGCCGCACGCGGAAGTGATCCATGGCCAGGTTGTGCGCGATCCGGAAGAGCCATGCCGAGAATGGCGCCGACCCCCAGCGGAACCGCCCGATCGACTCGAGCATCCGCACGAACGTCTGGGTCGTGAGGTCCTCGGCGTCGTGCCGGTTGCCGACGGTGACGTGCAGGTAGCCGTAGATGCGGTCGAAGTGGATCAGGTAGAGCTCTTCGAGTGCGGCGTGGTCGCCCTGCTGAGCATCGCCGACGAGCACCCGGACGCGCCCGGCCTCGCTCTCGGCTGCCATGGAGACCTACTCGCCCGCGCCGAAGCCCACGCGACTCTCGCGCGCGAATCTCTTCACGTAGACGATCCTCTTCACCGCCACGGTGTAGCGGCCGTCCTCGGCTTCGAAGCTCAGGCTGTCGTCACCGCCTGCGAGGGCGCGGTCGAGATCGTCCGCGGTCGCGGTCGTCACGTAGATGGTCAGCACCTGCTCGCCTTCGAAGGCCAGCTCGATGCGGACGCGGTCAGCTGCGCTCATCACCCACGAACTCTGCCAGAACGCCGCCCGTCGCCTCGGGATGGACGAACGCGACCTGGAGGCCGAAGAGCCCGAGCCGCGGCTCCTCGTCGATCAGCCGCACGCCGGCCGCACGTAGCCGGTCGAGCTCGGCAGCGACGTCGTCGACCCGAAACGCGACGTGATGCATCCCGGGGCCGCGGCGCTCGAGGAACCGGCCGACGGGCGTATCCGCGCCGAGCGGCGCGAGCAACTCGACCCGGCTCTCGCCGACCCGGAGCGACGCAGCCTCCACTCCCTGGTCGGGAACGGTCTCGCGGTGCTCCAGGGTAGCCCCGTAGAGGTCGCTCCAGAGCGCGATCGCCTCGTCGAGGCCGCCGACGGCAACGCCCAGATGGTGCACGTCTCTCACCACTCGCGGCACACCTCGTCGGCGGCGGCGAAGCGGACGCCTAGCCCGCGCCATGCCTCGAGGCAGGCGGCCGTCCGCGCCCCGTCGAGCCCGCGCGACGCATCCTCGACGAACGTCACGTCGTAGCCGCGGCTTCGCAGGCCTCGGATGGCGGCGTCGTCGCAAACGTCGGTCGCGACGCCGAAGACAACGACCTCCTCGGGCTCGAGCAATCGAAGAAGCTCCTCGGCGTTCGGGTTGGTGAAGACGTTGAAGTGCTTCTTCAGCAGCAGGTACTCGCGCCCGGCGAGCCACCGCTCGGGCACCGGCGTCAGGCCGAGGGGCACCGGATCGAGCTGGCGGGTGACCGCGATCTTCTCCGCGCCGACGGTGCCGCGAAGGCAGTGCGGCGGGTAGGTCGTCCGGTAGTCGGGCGCGTCCGAGATCTCGGCATCGGTGAGCTCGTGGTCGTCGGCCGACGCGACATGCGGAACGCCGACCGCACGGGCGGAGGCGACCAGCCGCTCCATCGCGGGGACGACCTCTTCCGCCCCGGGCACGGCGAGCTTCCCGTCCGCGCGGACGAAGTCGACCTGCGTGTCGACGTCCCACAGGATCCGCTTCATGCAACCGGTTCGAGCCGCGGGTTCTCGCGCAGCCTGCGACCGAACTTCGCCGACGGCCTCCCGTCCGTCAGGACGATGTCGGCGGTGAAATCGTTCGAGCCTCGGATCAGGGAGGAGCCGACGCCGTAGGCGTCGACGGGGACGGCATTCTCCTCGAAGTCGCGGATCTTCTCCACGGTGAAGCCGCCCGAGACGACGATGCGTACCTCGTCGAAGCCCGCCTCGTCGAGTGCGGCCCGCACCTTGCGCACGAGCTGCGGATTGACGCCGGCGGGCGCGAAGTCGCCGAGCTCGTCCCAGAGCGACCGGTCGACGAGCGCCTCTGAAGTGTCGAGACGCACGCCCCAGAGCCGCGGGCCGAGCGCACGGGCGACGTCGAGCGCCGTCGCCACCGAGTCGTTGTCGAAGTCGACGAGGACCGTGAGGTTCATCTCGAGCGGCGCCCACCTCGCGAAGTGGCGCGCAGCCGCGACGGTGTCGCCGCCGTAGGAGGCGATCAGCGCGTGCGGCACAGTGCCGAGCGCCCGCCCGCCCCACCACGACGCCTGCTCGTCGGTGGTGACGCCGACCTCGGCGCCGACCACCTGGCCGGCGACGTACGCCGCGTACCCGTCGCCCGTCTGCACGCGATGATGGTCGTGGCGGGCCGGCATGAAGATCACCGGCTTGCCGTTCGCCGCCCGCAGGACGTTGACGACGTTCGTGGTGATCAGAGTGCGCCTGGCGAGCACGCCGAGGTACACCGTCTCGAGGTGCGCGAACGTCGTGTAGTCGCCCTCGATCGTCAGCACCGTCTCGTACGGCTCGATCGTGTCGCCGTCGAAGAGCGCGCGGACGTCCAGCTCCTCATAGCGTTCGGCGCAGAGCTTCAGGATCGCGATCGCCTCGTCCATCCCGCCGAGGTACGCCTGACGCTTCTGGAACACCTGCATGACGACGTGCGGGTGGCGGCCATCCTCCAGCAACGCCGACCGCGTGTGGTTGAAGTAGGCATCCGTGTACCAGCCGGCGCGCATCTTCTCGACGGGCAAGTCGAAGACCGCCGGGTCGAGCCGCTTGCGCGTCGTGATCACGTTTCCAGCTCCAGGCAGGCTCGCAGCGCGGCGTTCGCGACCTCGAGCTGCTCGGGCGACGGGTCGCGCGTGCCGAGCCGGTGCTGCAGCTCATGCCCGGGCCACGCGAGCGCACGCGAAAGCGGGTGCGTGGGATGCCGGTTCATCCAGCCGAAGAGCTCGACGGATGCGGCCAGCGCGCCGACGGTCCCGGCGGCCCGCGCGGCAGGACGCAACTGCTCGGGCGCGCGCTCGGCGAGCACGTTCCCCGCCGCGGTCGTGATCAGCATCGGCCCGACGAGGTGGGAGCCGCAGCGCTCGTGCTCGCGCGGCCTGTCCTCGCCGTGCTCATAGGTGCCGATCGAGATGTGCTCGGCGCCGTGGTAGGCGGCGAGGTCTCCCCCACGGAGCGCCAGCACAGCGGGCGCGATCGAGAGAGCGGCCGTCGCGAGCTCCCGCACGACCGGCCGCAGGCCGGCGCTGCGGACGCCGCGCAGGATCGCGGAGCTCGCGACCATCGAGCCGACGACACCCCGCCGGGCCATCGGCAGCTCAACCTCGGGCATGGCCAGCTTGACGATCGGCAGGAGGGCGATCGCCTCGGCGATCCGCGCCGGGCCGCGCAGCACCGGGTTGCGGACGCCCGCAGCCCGGAGGCGCTTGCGTCGCGCGACCACCTTCAGCTCCCCGTCGTGCGTGCGGATCGCAGCCGCCCACGCCTGCGGGCCGTGGACGAGGACACCGTTCCCGAGGGCCATGCCGCCGAGGCGAACCGGGTCGCTCACGATATTGAGCGTAGCCGCAACGCCGCCTGCAGCCGCGCGGCGGCAGGTCCCGGGCGACCGCCACCGATCGGTGTGCTGTCGAGGGCGACGACCGGCATCACCTCGCGGATCGACGAGGTCAGGAACGCCTCGTCCGCCGCCGCGAGCGCGGCCACGTCGGCAATCACCTCATCGACGTCCTCGAGGCCGAGAACGAACCCCCGCGTCACGCCCGGCAGAACACCCGCCGCGAGCGCGGGGGTGAAGAGCCGGTCGCCGGAGCGCCACCAGACGTTCGCCGTCGCCGCCTCGAGCACGACGCCGCCGGCAAGGAAGAGCACGTCGTCGGCCCCCTCCTGCTCGGCCGCCCGCCTGGCCGCGAACGCGTCGGCATAGCTTGTCGCCTTGATGCCCGCGAGCAGGGCCGGCGCGCCGAGATCGAAGGTGCGCAGCGCAAGGCCGCGAGCTCGCTCCTCCTCGAGCGCGGGGGGAAGCTCCGCGAGCGTGGCGACGAGATCGTGGCTCGTGCGGTAGAGGCGCAGCACCCTGTCGCCGCCGTCGAGGAGATCGTCGACGAGCGCGTGCACCTCGCGCTCGTCGACCGGCTCGAGGGCGAGGGCCGCGATCGACGCCTGAAGGCGCTCGACGTGCTCGGCGAGCAGGAACGGCCGGCCCGCGTAGACGCGCAACGTCTCGAACGCCGCGGCGCCGCGCAGCAGCGCCTCGTCGTCGGCACGGAAGACGGGGGCCCCGTCCTCGAGGAGCCCCCGTGCCGCGCTCGCGATCCTCATGCCGCCACCGGCGCGCCGACGGCCGCGAGGAGCGGGCGCGCCTTGACGAGCGTCTCCTCCCACTCGGCGTCCGGCTCCGAGTCCCACACAATGCCGCCGCCGACCCAGAGATGGGCGGCGCCGCCGGCGATCGCGAAGGTGCGAATCGTCAGTGCGAGCTGGAAGTCGCCGTTCGCGTGCACCGTGCCGAGCGCGCCCATCGAGGCGCCGCGGCCGACGGGCTCGAGCCGCGCGATCTCGTCGATCGCCGCGATCTTCGGCGCACCCGTGATCGAGCCGCCGGGGAACGTCGCGGCGAGGGTCTCGGCAAGACCGACGCCGGGTCGCAGCCGGCCCTCGACCGTCGAGACGAGATGCGTGACGCCGGCGAGCTCGCGCTGCACCTGCAGCTCCGGCCAGCGGATCGAGCCGACGCGACAGACGCGCGAGAGGTCGTTGCGCTCGAGGTCGACGATCATCACGTGCTCGGCCGCGTCCTTGTCGCCCTCGACGTCCTCGCCGGCCGGGCGCGTGCCCTTGATCGGCATCGTCCAGAGCCGGTCGCCGCGGCGGGCAAGGAAGAGCTCGGGGGAGGCCGAGACGATCGCGTAGCCGTTCCCGAGAAACGGCCGGGGATGCAAGGGCCGCAGCGGCCGGAGCGCCGCCTGGAGCCCCGCGGGGTCGCCGTCGAACGGCGCTTGCAGATGGCGGACGAGGTTCACCTGGTAGACGTCGCCGCGCGCGATCGCAGCGCGCACCTCGCCGACGGCCTCGGCGTGCTCTTCCGTGGTCTGCGTCGAGTCCCACTCGCCGAGCCGGTACGGGCCGGGCGGCCGAGGCTCGGTGCGTACCGACGCGGCGACGACCGGCAGCGCACACGGCTCGGGCGGCGCAGCCCACGCGGCGCGGCGCAGCGTCTCCGCCACGCGGTAGCCGATGTAGACGTCGGCGAGGAGCCCGGCACGAAGCTCGTCGGCGAGCCAGCGCTCGAGTGCCTCGAGCGCGCCGTCCGGCTCCCAGAGCTCAAGCACAGACGGTCTGCGCGGCATGGCGCAGGAAGCGGACGCCGAGCTCCAGGTCGTCGACTGGCACCCGCTCGTCGGCCGAGTGGATCAGTCGCGCGGCGAGCTCGGGGTCGATCGCCCGCTGCGGGAAGAACCCGTACGCGATCGTGCCGAACGCGTCGCGTACCCAGTGGGAGTCGGTGAAGCCGGCACAGCATGTCGGCGCGGCGACGGCACCCGGCTCCTCCGCCTCGACGAACGACGCGACCGCGTCCCACAGCGGGCCGCCGATCGGGGACCGCGTGCCGCCTGTGCGCTCCAGGTTCTCGAGCTCGTAGTCTCCGTCGCCGAGCACGCGCCGGATCGCCGCCTCCGCCTCGTCCGGCGTCTGGCCCGGGAGCAGCCTGACGTCCAGGATGACCTCACACAGGCCCGGAATGACATTGCGCTTGTCGGAGGCGTGCGCCTGCGTGGGCGACACGGTCATCGCCACGAGCGGCTCGACGATCTCGGCGGCGATCGCACCGAGACCGCGCGCGGCTCCGAGAATCTGCGCCGGGCCTGGAACCTCGCCTGCGACGGCGCTGAAGAATGCCTCGACCTCGGGGATCAGCCGGGGCTCGACGGCGAAGTCCCCGAGCCGGGCGATGAGCGAGGCCGCCTTGACGAGCGCGTTGTCGGCGATCCCCGGCATCGAGCCGTGCCCGCTGCGGCCGTGCACGCGGAGCCGGAACGGTGCGCTCATCTTCTCGGCGGTGGCGCAGAGGTAGACGGGCCGGCCGCCGACGAGCACGCGCTCGCCGCCGCCCTCGTTCAAGGAGAAGTCGGTGCGCACGGCGTCGGGGTGCTCCTCGACGAGCCACTGCAACCCGAAGCCGTCGCCGACTTCCTCGTCGGCGGCGGCGACGAACACGAGATCGCCCGACCCGCGCCAGCCCTCCCGCGCGAGCGTCGCCACGGCGACCGCCGAGGCGGCCACCTCGCCCTTCATGTCGAGAGCGCCGCGCCCCCAGACCTCGCCGTCGACAAGCTCGCCGCCGAACGGGTCGCGCTGCCACTCGGCCGCGGTCGCGAGGACGACGTCGGTGTGCGAAAGGAGGGCGAGCGAGGGGCCGTCGCCTCGACCCGGGATCCGTGCGACCAGGTTCGCGCGCTCGGGCACACGGGCGTGGAGCTCGCACTCGACGCCGGCCGCCTCGAGGTAGTCGCGCAGGAGCTCCGCGGCGATCGACTCGTTGCCCGGCGGGTTCGTGGTGTCGAGGCGAATCAGGCGCCGGAGGAGGTCGACGACCTCCGTCATTTCCTCGTGCCGAGCACGAGTAGGTAACGCCGCGGCGCGCGGATGCCGCCCTCCTCGGTGCGGTAGCTCTCGTAGAGCTCGACGAACGCGCGGTGAAGCTGGCCGACATCGTCGGCCGACAGACGCTCGACGAGCGAGATCACCGGCGGCGCCGACTCGGAGAAGAGCGACCAGATCTCCTCGCCCGACTCGGCCTCGAGCCACACCGTGCCGTCGTCGAACTCGAGCTCGAACTCCTCGCCGAGCATGTCCTCGACGTGATCCTCGCGCCCCCACTCGTACGCCTCGCGGCCCCCGATCGGCTCCTCGGTGAAGCGCCGGTAGAGCTCGCCGAGCTTCGGGTTCGGCTTCCACGCGGTGAAACCGAGCCGAGCACCGGACCGCGCGACGCGCGCCAGCTCGGCCGCGACGTTCGCGTGGTCGGGTGCAAAGGTCAGGCCGAAGTTCGAGACGAGCACGTCGAACGAGCGGTCGTCGTACGGGAGGTATTCGATGTCCCCCTGATCGAACGAGGCGTCGAGGCCCGCGTCCTCCGCCTGCTGGCGCGCCAGCGTCATCATCGGCTCGCTCGAGTCGATCGCGGTCACGCGCGCGCCGAGCTGTGCAGCCTTCAGGGCGAGCCGGCCCGTGCCCGTTGCGAGGTCGAGCAGGTCCTCGCCCTCCGCGACCTTGAGCCGCCCGAGCAGCTCCTCCTGCACCGGCCCGAAGCGGGCCGCCAGCCGCTCGTAGGTGCCGAGACCCCATGCGTCGGTCATCTCCAAGAGCATACTTTCGCCGTGGGCGACCTCTTCAGCGACGCTGCCGGGCGACGCCTCGACGCGTCCGCCCCGCTCGCCCAGAGGCTGCGGCCCACCACCCTCGACGAGTTCGCCGGCCAGGAGCACGTCGTCGGGCCGGGCCGGGCACTGCGTCTCGCGATCGAGCAGGATCGGGTGCCGTCGCTGATCCTCTACGGGCCGCCGGGATCGGGGAAGACGACGCTCGCGCGGATCGTCGCCCGCACGACGGGCGCCGAGTTCGAGGAGCTGTCGGCGGTCTCTGCGACGGTGTCGAACGTCCGCGACGTGCTCGCCCGGGCACGCGAGCGGCTCGGAGCGAGCGGGCGCCGGACGATCCTGTTCCTGGACGAGATCCACCGGTTCAACAAGGCGCAGCAGGACGCGCTGCTGCCCGGGGTCGAGGAGGGGCTCCTGACCCTGATCGGCGCCACGACGGAGAACCCGTACTTCGAGGTGAACTCGGCCCTGCTCTCGCGCGCCCAGATCTACGAGCTCGAGTCGCTCTCCGTCGAGACGTTGCGCACGGTCGTGCAGCGAGGCGCGGCGGCACTCGACGCCGAGGTTCCCGGCGACGTGGAGGAGCTGATCGCCGTTCGGGCGGGCGGCGATGCGCGCAACGCGCTGAACATCCTGGAGCTCTCGGTGGAGACCGCGCGCGCCGAGGGCGGAGAGCTTGCCGTGCGGCACGTCGACGATGCCGCGCGCAAGCGGCCGCTCGCCTACGACAAGGGCGGCGACCGCCACTACGACTTCATCTCCGCGTGGATCAAGTCGACGCGTGCCGGCGACGTGCAAGCGTCCGTCTACTACCTGGCCGCAATGATCGAGGGCGGCGAGGACGCGCGCTTCATCGCCCGGCGGATGATCGTGCTCGCCTCCGAGGACATCGGCAACGCCGATCCGCAGGCGCTCCTGATCGCGGTCGCGGCGGCGCAGGCGGTCGAGCACGTCGGTCTGCCCGAGGCGCGCCTCAACCTCGCGCAGGCGGCTGTCTACCTCTCGTTGGCGCCGAAGTCGAACGCCTCCTACGTCGCGCTCAACCGCGCAACCACCGCCGTCCGCGAGCGCGGCAACCTGATGCCGCCGGCCGCTCTCCGCTCGGCGTCGTATCCCGGCGCGCGCAAGCTCGGCCGCGGCGAAGGCTACGTCTACCCGCATGACGACCCCGCCGGCTTCGAGGTCGACTGCCTGCCCGACGAGCTGAAGGGCAGCGTCTTCTACGAGGAGTAGCGGGCCGCAGCTCACCCCACGGCGTCTGACGCGGGTCAGAGACGGCTCGGACGCCGTCGTGCGCACCCGCGGCCGCAAGCACGAAAGGCTGTGACCTTTACGGACGGGCGCGGCGGGTCGCCGCGTTGATGCGGCCTCGCCGCGCACCAGTCGCGCTTTCGCCACACTTCCGTGTCGCTTTGGACGTGGGGCGACTCTGACGCCTGTCTGACGCCGCGGGTCAGAGGATCCGCGCGCCGAGCGCGCTTGCGACGAGCTCGACGGCGAGATGCCCGGTCTCGTTCTCGCGGTCGAGGATCGGGTTCACCTCGACCACGTCCATGGAGTCGACCAGGCCCGACTCGGCGACGAGCTCGAGCGCAAGGTGCGTCTCACGGTAGGAGAGGCCCCCGCGCACCGGCGTGCCGACGCCCGGCGCGAACATCGGGTCGACCGCGTCGAGGTCGAGACTCACGTGCACGAACGCAGCGCCGTCGAGATGCTCGAGTGCCTCGCGCACGCAGGCCTGGACGCCGCGCTCGTCGATCTCGCTCATCGTGTGGACGAGCAGGCCGAGCTCGCGAATCAGCGTTCGCTCTCCCGGGTCGAGCGAGCGAACGCCGAGCAGCGCCGCGCGCGTGACGCTCGGCACCGGGTAGGCATCCGTCGCGAACGCAGGCCCCGCGGCACCGAGCGCAGCAGCGAGCGGCATGCCGTGCACGTTGCCGCTCGGCGATGTTCCCGGCCGGTTGAGATCTCCGTGCGCGTCGATCCAGAGCACCCCGCCCGCGCCGCGGGCGGCCGCCATGCCGCCGAGCGTGCCGATCGCGATCGAGTGGTCGCCGCCGAGGACCAGCGGGAGCCGTCCCTCGCCGGCCGCCGTCGCCACCTCGCGTGCCACCAGCTCGCAGGCACGCAGGATCGGCTCCAGGAACCGGGCCTCCGGGTCGCCGACCTCGGTCGCCTCGGGCACCGGTGCCCGGACGTCGCCGAGATCGGTCACCTCGCGGCCGAGCTCTCGGATTCGCGGCTCGAGCCCTGCGTGACGAATCGCCGAGGGCCCCATGTCGACGCCGCGGCGCCCGGCACCGAGATCGAGGCCGGCGCCGATCACGGCGACGGGACGGGGCGCATCCATACGGGAATGGCGAGGGCCGGACTTGAACCGGCGACACCACGGTTTTCAGCCGTGTGCTCTACCAACTGAGCTACCTCGCCGCGGCTCGACAGTGTAGCCCCGGAAGGTATTTCTTAGCGAGCTCAAAGGCGCCGGCAGGCCGAAGTTGGAAAGCTGATGCGCGGATGGCCCGCACGCTCGCGTCAGGGTGGTTTCTCGGCTGGACGGCCGTCTGCTGCGGCCTGACGGTCGCCTTCGCGTCGTGGATCGCGAACGACGCGTCGACCGTGGTCTTCGCGCTCTGCGCACTTGTCGGCCTCGGTGTCGGCCTCACCCTGATGCTGCTCATCGCTTGGGCCCTGTCACCATCACCAGAACCGACACCCCCGGCGTTGCGACCCGAGGCGGAGCCGCCGCACCCAACGGCTCCCGCTGTGCCGCCCTCGCCTACGGCCGCGGGGCTCGACCTGCTCACCATGCACCTCGAGGACGGGAACGCACTTCGTGACGGGCTCGAGCCCGGCGCATCCGACGATCGCGTCGAGGCGTGGATCGATCGCGTCCGCCGGGAGATCGCCCAGCACAAGCCCGGTGTCACGGGATACTTTGCCGCGCTCGCCGCGCGAAGCTACCGCGATGACAAAGAGCGGCTCGACGCCCATCTCGCGAGGCTCACGACCATCGTTCGCGACTTTCTCTAGTCGCCGCTGAGACGACCCGACGCGAAAAGAGAGACGTCCGGACCGGTGCAACCGCGTCGCGAACGTCTCTGTAAGGCGCAGCCTACGCCCGATCCGTCCGGCGGGCAAGGAGGGACAGCCCCTCCCCCGCCGCGTGCTCGGAGAACCCGTCGAAGCCGCGGCGCTCGAGCTCCGTGCGGACGCGGTCGAGCGGGACGAAGATCGGCGTTCGCGGCCCGATCCCGTAGGCGACGGCGACGTGGCCGCCCGGTCGTGTGACACGGGCGAGCTCGTCGAAGAACGGGATCATGTTGTTCGCGGTCACGAGATCGAACGACCCGTCGTCGAACGCGAGAGCGGACGCGTCGGCGACCTCGTAGCGCTCGCGCGGGCCTCCGAGCCGGTGCGCCTCGGAGATCATCCCGCTCGAGACGTCGACTCCTACCACCTCCGCATCCGGGTAGCGCGCAGCGACAGCGCGGGCGATCGCGCCCGTGCCGGTACCGACGTCGAGGACGCGGGCGGGCCGCGAGGGCAGCGCGTCGAGCGCGGCCAGCATCGGCGCAAGTCGGACGCCGCTCGTCCGGCCTCCCTCCCATTGCGGCGCGATGCGATCGAACATCTGCGCCATCGGCGCTCGGAAGACGCGCCAAAGGACCGGCACGCGCACGACGACCGTCGTCACCGCGCGCGCGAACCGCTGCCCGACCGTCATTCGACCGCGACGCGCAGCCCGTCGCCCGCGCCCGCGCCGGTCAGCCGTGCCGCATCGCCGTGACTGACCGCAAGCGTGACGAGCCCGTACGAGTCCTCGTACAGGAGCAGCTCGCCGCTACGCGCGTCGGCAAAGGTGTGCGCGACGGTCGCGTAGTAGCGGTCGAGCGCGACACGAATCTCGACGCGCGCCCCCGCATCGATTCCGAGTGCAGCCAGGTGCTCGCGACGCATGTTCGTCGCGATGTTGCCGAACCGGTCGACGGAGAGAACCGTCGCCGCGATCTGCGTCCGCCCCGCCTCCGGCTCCGGCACGTCGACGCGCACGAGCGCCGCCGGCTCGATCGCCGGGCCGAGCTCGTCGAGCCCGACCCCGTTCGCGATGTGCGCGGCCGCCGGTGCGAAGACGTCACGCGCATGGAACGTGTACGAGACGTGCTCGAGCCGGAAGCGCGGGTCGGCGAGCTCGTGCGCCGCCTCGACGCCGAGCTCGTCGGCGGCGAGCATCAGGAGGCCGTTGTCGGGACCGACGAAGACGCGACCGTCGGCAGTGCGAACCGCGACTGCGCGGCGCGCACCGCCGACCCCGGGATCGACGACAGCGAGGTGGATGCCGACCGGCAGGTACGGCCGCGTGTTGCGCAGGACGAGCGCGCCCTGCAGCACTGCCTGCGCGGGGATCCCGTGAGTGATGTCGATCACACGCGCATCCGGCGCGATGCCCGCCATCACTCCGTGACACGTACCGACGAAGTCGTCCTGCAGGCCGAAGTCGGTGAGGAAGGTGACCACCGTCATGCGCGAGAGTCCATCAGATCGGCTACCGCCGCGACGAGACCGTCGAGATCGTGGCTCGCCGCTTCGCCGACGATCTCGAGCCCGGCCTCGCGAGCCGCACGCGAGGTCTCGGGGCCGATCGAGACGGCAGGCGCCGCTCCGCCGGCCGCCGCGTAGGCGCGGGCGGCGGAGCCCGAGGCGAGCACGACGAGGTCGCCGTCGGGCGGCTCGGGCGTCAGGGCGCGCGTGCGGTAGAGAGCGACGAAGTCGGCGCCCAGCTCGTCCACCGGCCCGCGGCGGGCGCCCTCCGCGGCGGCGAAGAGCACGCGGCCGGCCGGCCGCGGCAGCTCATGCAGGAGCCCGTCCTGGGTCGACTCGCGCGGCATGAAGGCGGGCTCGAGGCCGTGCGCACGGAGCGCTTCCGCCGTGCCCGGGCCGACCGCCGCGAGCCGCGGCAGGTTGCGCCCGCGCCGGGCGAGCTCGTCCGCGCCGTTCGGGCTCGTCACGATCACCCAGTCGTACCCCGCGCCGTCGACCGGGTCGTCCGAGAGCGGCTCGATCTCGATCAGGGGGCACTCGACCACCTCCGCGCCCAGCGACCTGAGCGCCTCGACCAGCGGCCCGGCCTGCGCACGCGGGCGCGTGACGATGACTCTCACCGGGCGAGCGCGGCCAGCTCGCGGCCGAGTGCTGCCGGATCGTCCCCGCTTCGCCGCTCGAGCCACTCGCCGTCCTCGCCCGCAATCAACGCCGTCAGCGTCATGCCGTCGTGATGTGCAGCGGCCGGCGCGAGGCAGCCCGCTCCGAGCGTGGCGACACAGAGCCGCTCCGCCTCCACGCGGCGCCGCGTCTCGGCGTGGTCGAGCCGCGCGACGAGCTCCTCCTCGCCAGCACGCACCTGGAGGGCGAGCGCCCCTTGCGCCGCCTCCGGGAGCATCACCGCCGTGTCGAGGCGCGCCCCGATCTCGTCGGCGAGACCGAGCCGGTCGAGGCCGCACGCGGCAAGCACGATCGCGTTCAACCCGCGCTCGCGCAGCTTGCGCAGCCGCGTCTCGACGTTGCCGCGGAGAGGCTCGACCGACAGCGTCGGCTCGGCCGCGAGCAACTGTGCCCGGCGACGCGCAGAGGCCGTGCCGATACGCATCCCCGGCTCGATCGACGAGGCGCCGACGAGGGCATCGCGCGGGTCCTCGCGCTCGAGGTACGCGCCGACCGCGAGCCCTTCGGCATCGGTCGAGGTCATGTCCTTGGCCGAGTGGACCGCGACGTCGATGCGGCCTGCGAGCAGCGCCTCCTCGAGTTCCTTCACGAAGACGCCGCGCTCGCCGATCTCCCCGAACGGGCGCGTGCGGTCGCGGTCGCCGGCGGTCGTGATCGGGACGAGCGCCAGCTCGATACCGGGACGGCGCAGCAGGTCTGCTGCCAGCCCGGCCTGAACGAGGGCGAGCCTAGAGCCGCGAGACCCGATACGAACGAGCACAGCTCGACCTCCCAACGCGCCGCGACCGCCCGCAGACCGGCGCCCCGAGCCGCACCCGCAGGAACGCGGACGGCGCCACGACCGGCAGCGGCCGGGGAATCGGCCTGCGGTCCGGCTCGATACTCATCGCTGCTCCTCCTCGAGACCGAAGAGATGGCGCACCGCATCGGCGTAGAGGGCGCCGTCGGCACTCACCGCCGCCTCCTTCATGCGCACCGTCGGCAGGTGAAGCAGCTTGTTGAGGATCTGCGCCGTGACGGACTCGAGCGTCCGGCGCTCGTCGTCGCTCACCCGCACCTTCGCGAGCTCGTTCGACCGGATCTCCATCGCGAGCGCGCGCAACGACGCGATCGCGGGCACGACGTCGAGAGATGCCTGCCAGGCGCGGTAGCGGTCGACCTCGTCCGCGACGAGCTGCTCCGCCCGGGCGGCCTCCACGCGACGGGCCGCCAGCGTCTCGGCGACCACCGCCTCGAGGTCGTCGATGTCGTAGAGGAAGCAACCCTCGAGGCGCGCAAGCTCCGGATCGAGGTCGCGCGGGACCGCGATGTCGACGAAGAAGAGCGGACGGCGACGGCGCGCGGGGATGTCGGCCGCGCGCAGGATCGTCCCCGGGGAGCTCGTCGACGCGACGACCACGTCGACCTCGCCCAGCCGCGATGGCACCTCGTCGAGCGCGAGCGCCGTTCCGCCGAAACGGCCGACGATCTCCTCCGCCGTCTGGACGGTGCGATTGGCGACGAAGGCGATCTCGGCGCCGCGCGAGGTGAGGTTCGAGGCCGCAAGCTCGGCGACGCGGCCTGCGCCGATCAGCATCACGCGCCGGCCGTCGAGCTCGCCGAAGACCTGGGCCACGAGCGCAGCCGCCGCCGAAGGCACGGAGGCGGCGCTCTCGCCGATCGCAGTCGAGCTGCGGACGCGCTTGCCGACGGCGATCGCCTGCCGGAAGACGCGGCCGAGTACCGGCCCGGGCGCTGCTGCCTCGTAAGCGTCGCGGACCTGGCCGAGGATCTCGCCCTCACCGGGCACGAGCGAGTCGAGGCCGGCGGCCACGCGGAAGAGATGGCCGGCCGCTGCCTCGTCGTGCAGCCGGTAGGCGACGCCGTCCAGAGGCTCGCCGACGATCCGCTCGAGCGCCGCCACGGCAGCCGCCTCGTCACCCGCGACGTACAGCTCGGTGCGGTTGCAGGTCGACAGGCACACCGCCTCCCCGAGCGACCGCGCAAGCTCCGCTGCAGCGTCGAGCGGCAGGCTGGCGCGCTCTCGCAGCTCGACCGGTGCGACGTGATGCGACAGCCCGACGACCGAGATCGTCACGAGAAGTGGCTCCCGGCGAGAGCGAGACGGGCGACGACGACGAGCGCGAAACCGCCGAGAGCGAGGTACGCCGCCCGGCGGCCGGCCGGGCGCGCGACCACGATCGCCGAGTACACGGCAAGCGTCAGGAGCGTGACGCCCTCGAGCGCGTCGAACGAGCGGTGCTCCGTACGCACCCGCTCGAGCCCGGCCGCGACGCCGAGAGCGAGCAGTGGCGCCGAGACGGTGATCGTGCGGCGCGCGAGCCGCTCGAGGGAGGCCAGCGGAGGGACGCGCAGCCGGAGGATGTCCGGCGCCCGCCGCTTGAGTCGCCGCTCCTGCCAGAGGTACAGCCCCGAGAGCGCTGCGGCGAGTGTGAAGCCTGCGAACGCCGCGAGGACGAGCCCGACGTGGAGCGTGAGGAAGAGGCTCGAGTAGCCGTCGCCGGCCCGGTTGTGCGTGCCGCCGCCGAGACGGGCGACCGCCAGCAGCGCGGCCGCGAGCGGCATGACCGTGAGACCGAGCAGCCGGAAGCGCGGACGGCACCCCCAGATCAGGTACGCGCCGACGACGAACCAGACGAACAGGTCGAGCGACGAGGCCCACGTCGACCACGGGAACCCGTCCGCCCGCTCCGCCTGCAGGGCGAGCAGGCACGTCTGCACCAGCCAGCCTGTTCTGACCCCCCAGATGGCGAGCCGCGACGTACGCGCGGAGGTGTACGCCACCGCTGCCTCGCCGTAGGCGAGAAGCGCGGGCCAGAAGAGCGCCTCAACCATGATCGCGTGCTTTCTCGACGAGGTCGGCCAGCTGCCGCTGGAGCCGCTGGAGCTTCGCAGCGATGATCGCCACCCAGGCGAGCACGGTGACGAAGACGACGAGGTACGCGCCGGCCACGTACTGCCACTCCGACGGGACGCCCTGCGACATGAGCGTCACGAGAGCAGCTCCCGCAGCTCGCGCAGATGACCGTCGATCCGCTTGCCGGCGAGCTCTACGCGGTACAGCGTGGCGAAGAGCGCGAGCATCGCCGCCCAGGAGACGCAGAAGACGAAGAACTGCGAGTGGCTCATCTGCGGGCCGTGCGAAGTGAAGACGACCGGGTGGATGAACTTCTTCGAGAGCCGGATCGCGAGGAACGAGACCGGGATCAGCACGACGCCGAAGAGGGCGTAGACGGCGCTCATGTTCGCCCGCTGGACGCCGGCCTCGACGGAGAAGCGGAGCATGAAGTACGCGCAGTAGAAGAGGAACAGGACGAGGAAGAGGACGAGCTGATCCTCGCTCCACGTCCACCAGACGCCCCACGAGGCCTTCGCCCAGAGCGACCCGGTGATCAGCGTCAGCGCGCCGAAGATGACGCCCTGATGGATCGCCACGTAGCTCTCGAGATCGGCGCGCTCGTCGCGCGTCCGCAGGTACTGCAGCGCCTTCCACGCGCCCCAGCCGAAGCACGCGTACGAGGTGAGCGCGATCGGGACGTGGAAGTAGAAGATCCGCTGCGAGAAGCCCTGGTCGGCGTCCGTCGGCGCGTAGAAGAAGATCAGGCCGATCGCCCCGCCCATCAGCGCCGTGGTCAGGGCCGCCAGCTTCACCGGGCCATCGTAGTCCTGAGCACTAAACCTCGGCGACGACGTACTCGAACGTCGCCCACGAGAGCAGCACGAAAATCACGTCGTAGAGGACCAGGAACCAGAGATAGCCGCCCACTCCACCGACGACGATCGGGATCGCCATCGGCAGGAAGAGGAGCGGCAGCAGGAGCTCGCGCGCCCGGCCGGCGACCGCCATCGCCCCGAAGAGCGTGCCGACGGTGGCGATGCCGACGTCCGCGAGCGCGACCGCGGCGACCGTTCGGCCGTCGACGGGGGCGAAGAACGCGGCGAACGCGGGCAGCGCGACCACCTCCGCGGCGACGAGGAACGCGAGCACGGCGAGCGCCTTGCCCAGCCAGATCGCACTGCGGTCGCACGGCGTCAGCACGAGCACGTCGAACATGCCCTGCTCGCGCTCGGCCACGAACGCGCGCGTCAAGCCGAGGAGCGCCGTGAAGACGAGCGCCGACCAGAGCAGGCCGCGGGCGGCCGCGTCGGCCGTCCCGTTCGGAAGCGCGAAGTGGAAGATCGCGAGCGCCGAGAGGACGAACAGGAGCATCGCCGGCAGGGTCTCCTTCGCCCTCAGCTCGAGCAGCAGGTCCTTCCGTGCGAGCGCGGCGACGTCGTTGGCGTACGTCACGAAAGCGCCAGCCTCGCCGTTGCGTGCGGCTCGACGCGGCGTGGCTCGTGGGTCGCCACCACCCACGTACGCGGCTCGGCGAAGACCGCGTCGAGCAGGGTGGCGCCGTCCGCGTCGAGGGCGTTGTACGGCTCGTCGAGCACGACGAGCGCCGGGTCGTGCAGGAGCGCCCGGCAGAGCGCGAGCCGCTGCTGCATGCCGCGCGAGTAGGTCGCGGCCCGCTCGTGGCGCACCTCCCAGAGACCGAAGCGCTCGAGCAGCATCCCCACCCGCTCACCGCGCTCGGGAACGCGGTACAGCCGCCCGAAGAGCGTCAGGTTCTCGAGCGCTGTCAGCTCGCGGTAGACCATCGGCGCGTGGCCGACGTAGCCGACCTGCTCGCGGGGCGGCAGGGTCAGCTCGCCGGCGGTCGGTGCGGCGAGCCGCGCCAGGATGCGCAGCAGTGTCGTCTTGCCGGACCCGTTCGGGCCTGTGACGAGCAGCAGGCCGCCGTCGGGGAGGTCGAGGTCGACTCCGGTGAGGACGCGGCGGTGCCCGTAGCGCTTCGCGAGCCCGCGGGCGGAGATCACAGCACGTCGGCGACGACGAACGCGAAGAACGCCAGCGAGATGACGCCGTTCATCGTGAAGAAGGCCGTGTCGAGGCGGCGAAGGTCGCCGGGCCGGACGAGCAGGTGCTCGTACAGCATCAGTGACGCGACCGCGAGCACGCCGAGCCAGTACGAGACGCCGACGTGCAGGCCGACACCGGCGGCGACGAGCATCAGCACCGTCAACAGATGCAGCACCCTCGCGCCCACGAACGCACCACGCTCGCCGAAGCGTGTCGCCCAGGAGTGCAGGCCTTGCTCGGTGTCGACCTTCACGTCGAAGAGCGAGTAGAAGAGGTCGAACCCGGCCACCCACGCGGCGACCGCTCCGCCGAGCGCCCACGCCTCCCACTCGAGCGAGCCGCGGATCGCCGCCCAGGCCCCGACCGGCGCGAGGCCGTCGATCGCTCCGAGCCACAGATGACAGAGCCATGTGAACCGCTTCAGGTACGGGTAGATCACGAAGGCGGCGACCGGGATCGGCGCGAGCGGCCACACGAACGGATCGAGCTCGAGCACGGCGACGGCGTACAGGAGGAGCGAGGCAGCGCAGAAGCCGAGCACGTTCGCGTGAGAGAGCAGGCCCGACGGCAGCTCGCGGCCGGCGGTGCGCGGGTTGGCGGCGTCGATGCGCGCGTCGATCAGCCGGTTGAGCGCCATGGCGAGCGAGCGGGCACCGACCATGGCAACGGTGATCCAGAGCAGGTCGTGCGCAGTCGGGATGCCGCCGACGGCGAGCACCGCACCGACGTACGCGAACGGGAGAGCGAAAATCGTGTGCTCGAACTTGACGAGGCGGTAGTAGAGGCGGATCAGCTGCACGGGCTCAAGTCTGGCGATTGGAAGGCGGTTGATGCACGGTCTGTTGATGCGCGGTCTTCTCGTCGGCGAGCAGAGCGAGCGCATGCGCCAGGGCCGGCCGGAGCACCTCGTAGCCGTCGCGGCAGCCGCCGGGCGAGCCCGGCAGGTTGACGACGAGCGTCCGCCCGACGATGCCGGCGACGCCGCGCGAGAGCAGCCCGTGCGGCGTCCTCGCGAGCGAGTCGGCGCGCAGCGCCTCGGCGATCCCGGGCACCGCCCTGTCGACGAGCACGGCGGTCGCCTCCGGGGTGACGTCGCGCGGCGCAACGCCCGTGCCGCCCGTCGTCAGGACGAGCGAGGCCGACGTGGCGAGCTCACTGATCGCCGCCGTGATCAGCTCTGCTTCGTCGGGCACGACCCGCCGGTCGACGTCGTACCCGTCCTCCCCGAGCAGAGCGGCGAGCGCATCGCCGCTCGTGTCGGCAACAGCGCCGCGCGAGACCCGGTCGGAGACGGTGAGAACGGCCGTCCTCACTCCTTCTCCTTGGCCAGCAGCTCGACCGAGAACGACATCTGCTTATCGATCGCCTTCGCCATGTCGTAGATCGTCAGCGCGGCGACCGACGCAGCCGTCAGCGCCTCCATCTCCACCCCGGTCTGGGCTGTCGTCTCGGCCGAGGCGACGATCTCGACCCCCTCCTCGACGACCCGCAGCTCGACGCCGGCATGCGTGAGTGGCAGCTGATGACAGAGCGGGATCAGCTCGGACGTTCGCTTCGCGGCCATGATCCCGGCCAGCTGCGCCGTGGTCAGCGCGTCGCCCTTCGGCAGGTCGCCGAGCCGGGCGACCGTGGCCGGTGCCATCCGGACGACCGCGCGGGCGACGGCGCGGCGCCGCACGGCCGGCTTGGCGCCGACGTCGACCATGCGGACGTTGCCGGACTCGTCGACGTGTGAGAGCGCATCAGCCACGGCGGAAGGTTACGCGCGCACGGCGGCGAGCCCCTCGAGCTCCCGGGTGACCCACTCGGCGATCCCGTTCGCGCGCACGTGCGCGGCGAGCGCCTCGGCCCGCCGGCGCCGCTCCGGCTCGGCCATGGTCAGCGCCTCGTGGAGCGCGCGCGCCTGCCCGGCGACGTCGCTCGGGTTGACGGTCAGCGCCCACGGCGCGAGCTCGTCGTGCGCTCCCGCATTCTCGGAGAGGACGAGCACGCCGTGCCGCGCGTTCAGCAGGGGCCCCTCCTTCGCCACGAGGTTCAGCCCGTCGTAGACCGCGTTCACGAGCAGCACGTCGTACTGGCGATACGCGGCGAGCGATCGCGCGAAGTCGTCGACGAGCTCGAGCCGGATCGATCCGGGGTGCCGCGCCGCGACGTCGCGCGCGGCCCGCTCCAGCTCCGCGCGATAGGCCGTGTACTCGGGCACGCGCTCGCGCGAGGGATCGAGATGCGCCAGCAGCTGGACGCGCCCCCGCCATTCCGGGTGCTCGTCGAGCAGGAGCCCGAACGCCTGGAAGCCGCGCACGACGTTCTTCGCCGGGTCGGCGCGGTCGACCCGGACGACAAGCTTCTCCGGCCGGTCCTCGAGGAGCTCGCGCTCCGCCGCGAGCGCATCCTCGCCACGGGCGAGCTCGTCGAACTCCGCCGCGTCGATCGAGATCGGGCTCGCGGTCACGCAGGGGCTGCACGACCCGACGACGTCCTCCGAGCTGCGCCTGAAGCTCGTCGCCCAGCGCGGGGTATGGAACCCCACGACGTCGTTCGCGAGCAGTCCCTGATGCACGCTTCGTCGAAGGTCCTCGGGCAGCACCGACCAGTCGACAGGCCAGGGGGTGTGGACGAAGTGCCCGAGCACCGCGTCCGGCCGCTCGTCGCGCACGAGGCGGGGCGCGAGGAAGAGGTGGTAGTCGTGGAACCAGACAACGGCATCGGGACTGTTGTCCAATTCGGCAACAACAGCTCTGGCGAACCCGCGGTTGACACGCTCGTAGCCGTCACGCCAGGCGTCGTGGAAGGCCTCGTCGAGCCGCGGCTCGAGCGCCCGGTCCCAGAGCGAATGGAGCACGAACCAGAGCACCGGGTTCGCGACCACGTTGTAGAAGAGGTCGTAGGCGCGCTCGTCGTGGGCGACGAGGCGAAGGCCGGAAACGCCCCCCTCTGCCGCGACCACCCGATCCTCCTCCGTGATCGCACTCGCGATCCAGGTCACGTCCGCCCGCTCTCTCAGGCCGCGCAGGGCCGTGACGAGGCCGCCGCGGCCCCGTCGTTCGACCCGCGCGCCCACCGCGTCGCGCTCGTAGGCGACCGGGCCGCGGTTCGAGACGACGATCAGCGGCCGGTGCACTCGCCGAGGCGCTTGACGAAGCGGAGCCGCGACCCGCCGCGATCGCCGCGGGTGATCTCGAGCTCGTCCGTCAGGGCCTCGATGATCGCGATCCCGAGCCCGCCTTCGCTCAACTCGTCGTCGGCCTGCCGGCCGTCGGGGACGAAGCCGGGGCCCTCGTCGACCACCTCGACGACGAGCCTGTCGCGGTACAGCTCGTAGGCGATCGAGACCGCCCCGCCGGAGGCGTCGTACGCATGCCGGACCGAATTCGTGCAGGCCTCGGTCAGCGCGAGCTTGAGGTCGCCCAGCACCTCCTCGGAGAGCGGCGAGGCGTGCAGCCCCGCGACTCCGGTCAGGGCGAGCCGGCCGAGGATGATGTACTCGGGCTTGGCCGGGATCGTCAGGCGGACCACGCGCGCCTGCTCGGGATCAGCCGTCCCGGAGTGGATGTCCGCCTCGTCGTCGCTGTAGGCCGCCGCCAAACCTCCGGGATTCTGCCGAATCCTGCTTCTCATCTCGACCCCATCGGCTGAGATTCCCCTTCGGGCCGGTTGCTAACCGTTTTCACGTCGAAACGAGCTCTCCGAGCGCGCGATCGGACGACTCGGCCCGCAGCACGACGGTGAACGCCGTCCAGCCTGGCTCGCTGACGAGCTCGATCCGCCCGCCCATCAGCTCGGCGAGCTCGCGCGCGATCGCGAGCCCGAGCCCGCTGCCCGAGGCAAGGGTGCCGTCCAGCCGGTAGAAGCGGTCGAAGATCTGCTGCTGGGAGTCGGCCGGGATCTGCGGCCCGTCGTTGCCGACGATCAGCGCCGCCCGGCCACCATCGTGCGCGGTCGAGACCCGCACGACCGTGCCCGGCGGGGTGTGGACGAGCGCGTTCTCCAGGAGGATCCGCCCGATCTGCAGCACGCGCTCGGCATCCGCGAGCGCCGTCACCGCCGCCGCCGCCGTTTCCACGTGCAAACGATGGTCGAGGGCCTCGGCCCGGGGTCGGACCTCGTCTGCGAGCTCGTCGGCGAGCTCGGCGAGGTCGACGACCTCGGCCGAGAGGCTCAGCCGCCCGGCATCGAGACGCGAGAGGTCGAGCAGGTTCGTCGCAAGGCGCGTCAGGCGGTCGACCTGCTCCCGCATCCGCGCCAGGAACTCGAGCCGTGTCGGCTCGTCGAGCTCCGGGTCGTCGAGCAGCTCGAGAAAGCCGCCCAGCGAGAAGAGCGGTGTGCGCAGCTCGTGCGAGGCGTTCGCGATGAACTCGCCACGGGCCCGGTCGAGCGACGCGAGCCGCAGTCGCATCCGCTCGAACGCGCGCGCGAGCTGGCCGAGCTCGTCGCTCCCATGATCGACGACCGGCACGTCGAAGTCGCCCATCGCGATCCGTTCCGCGGCGAGCTCCAGGCGCCGGATCCGCCGGGCGAAGAGCCGGGCACCACCGAAACCGAGCAGGAGCGCGAAGAGGGTCGCGATCGCACCGGCGATGAAGACGCGCTGCCGGACGACGGCGACCGACTCGAGCTGGTCGTGGAGCGATGACCGGAGGAGCACGACGTTCGTCCCGACCGGGTAGGCGACCTCGGCGTAGTGGACGCCGTCTGCGCCGGCGACGATCCCGTGCTGCATGCTCGCGCGACGGAACGCCAGCAGCGCGACGGTGTCGTTCTCGACGTCGGCGTCCGTGTTGTCCTGCTGGGAATCCGCGTGGGTGCTCAGGCGCGCCGGGTTCGCGGCAAGCGTCGCGAAGACGACGACGCGCGCGTCCACCTGCGGTGCAACCTGCGATGCGAAGAGCTGCAGGTTCGCCGGTGTGGGATGCGGGGGGTACTTCTTGAGCGCGATGTTCCGCATCGCCGTCTCGAGGCTGCCGATCTCGCTTCCCTGCAGCGAACGCTGGTACGAGGGGACGACGATCAGGTAGACGATCACGAGCACGCCGACGACGACGGTGAGAAGCGCAAGCGCGAGGCGGCTGCCGACGCTCCCGAAGGGTCTCACCGGTCGCGGAAGCGGTAGCCGACGCCTCGCACGGTGAGGATGAACTCCGGCGTCCGCGGCTCTGCTTCGAGCTTCTCGCGGAGATGGCGGACGTGGACGTCGATCGTGCGGGGGTCGCGGTAGTCGGCGCTCTTCCAGAGCGCTTCGAGCAGCATCCGGCGGCTGAACACCCGGCCGGGCTGCGAGGCGAGGGTGCGCAGGAGCTCGAACTCGACGTAGGTGAGCGGAACGACCTCGCCGCGCACCTCGACGATGCGACGCGGGACGTCGATCACGAGCTCGCCGAGCTCGATGCGCTCGTCGAGGCCGCCCTGCGGAAGCTGGATCGTCCGCGCACGCCGAAGGAGCGCCCGGACGCGCGAGCGGAACTCCCGGATCGAGAACGGCTTCGTGATGTAGTCGTCGGCGCCGAGCTCCAGGCCGATCACCTTGTCGAGCTCGTCGTCGCGCGCCGTCAGCATGATGATCGGAACCGTGCTCGAGGCCCGGAGCCGCTTGCAGACCTCGAGCCCGTCGAGGCGGGGCAGCATCAGGTCGAGCACGACGAGGTCGGGAGGCTCGCTCGCAAAGCGCTCGAGCGCCTCCTCGCCGTCGGCCGCCTGAACCACCGTGTAGCCGTCCCGCTCGAGCGGGAAGGCGAGCACCGTGCGAACGGACTCCTCGTCGTCGACGAGCAGGATCGTGGGGGCGTCGTCAGTCATGTGCGGTGGGGTGGCGCCGTGCTCTGCCAGGATAACCCTCGCACATGGCGGCGAGCCCGACCCCCCGGCGGCGGCGTGCCCGTCGCGGCTCCGTCGAACGGCCGGTGAACGGCCGTCTGTACCGGAGCGCCTTCCTCGTCTGCTCGCTACCGCTCGTCATCCTCGCCTTCAGCATCGCGCGACCGGCCCCGCTCCCGGCGCCGCTCCTGCCGCCGAACTTCGACGGCGGCGCCGCGCGGATCCTCGCGGCCGACCTCGCCACCCATTACCCGGACCGCTCCCCGGGCGGAGCCGGCTCGCTGCGCGCTGCCCAGTGGTTCCGCGACCAGATGGGCCTCTACGGGCTGCCGGTTGCGAGCGACACCTGGGACGAGGACGTGGCCGGCGTCGGGCGGGTCCACCTCCAGAACCTCTGGGCGGTCGCCGCGGGGCAGTCGCCGGAGGCGATCGTCGTGCTCGCAAACCGCGACGACGACGGCTCCGGGCCCGGTGCGAACAACAATGCAAGCGGGACGGCGGCACTCGTGGAGCTCGCACGCGACTACGCCCGCCAGGCCGGATCGTCCCAGACGGTTCGAACGGCGCACACGCTCGTCTTCCTCTCGACCGACGGGGGCGCCTACGGCAACCTCGGCGCTGCGCGCTTCGCCGCCCACCTGCCGTTCAAGGTCGTGGCAGCGGTCAACCTGACCGCGATCGCAGGCGGCGGGCGGCCCCGGATGGAGATCGCCGGCGACCTGCCGCGCTCGCCGGCGGCGACCCTCGTCGAGACGGCCGCCCGACGGGTGCTCGAGCAGACGGGCTCCCGCACGGATCGGGTCGGGGCGCTGGGCCAACTCGTCGACCTGGGCTTCCCGTTCACGCTCTATGCCCAGGGGCCGCTTGTCGCCCGCGGCGTGCCGACGATCACGCTGACGACCGCCGGGGCGCGGCCGCCTTCGGCGTTCGCCGACCGCGCGGCGAGCCTCGACGCCCGCCGGCTCGGGCAGCTCGGGCGGGCGACCCAGCAGCTGATCGGCTCGCTGGACCAGGGCCTCGGGCTCGCCCAGGGAACGACCGCGTACCTCTGGATCGGCGACCGGATCGTGCGTGGCTGGGCAATCGAGCTCCTGCTCGTCTCGCTGCTCGTACCGGCCCTCGTGGTCGCCGTCGACCTCTTCGCGCATTGCCGGCGACGGCGGATCCCCCTGCTTCCGGCGCTCCGCAGCCTGCGCAGCCGCGTGTTCTTCTGGCTCTATCTCGGCCTCTGCTTCGGCGCGTTCCGCCTGCTTGGCTGGTGGCCGCAGGGGAGCCCGAGACCGCCCGATCCGGGCTCCCAGGTGGCGGGCGACTGGCCGGTGGTCGCCCTCGTCGCGCTCGCCCTGCTCGGCGCGCTCGGCTGGATCGTGGCGCGCCAGCGCCTCGTCCCGCGCCGCCCGGTGACCGCGGAGGAGCGGCTGGCGGGCGACACGGCGGCGCTCCTCGGCCTTGCTATCGTCGCGCTCCTCGTCGTGGCCACGAACCCGTTCGCCCTGCTCTTCTTCCTGCCGCCACTCCATGCCTGGATCTGGCTCCCGCAGGTCCGCAGCGGGCGGCCGCCCGCCCGCGTCGTCTTCTTCCTGCTCGGGCTGATCGGGCCGGCACTCGTCGTCGGCTCGCTCGCCTTCCGCTACGGCCTCGGCTTCGATGCCCTCTGGTACCTGCTGCTCCTGGCGGCGATCGGCTTCGTGCACCTGCCGGCGATCGCGATCACGCTCTGTGGAGGCGCCTGCGCGGCACAGCTCGCGTCCGTCGCCGCGGGCCGCTACGCGCCGTATCCCGGCCCGCGTGAGCGCCCCGCGCGCGGCCCCGTCCGCGAGCTTATCCGCGCCGTCGCGCTCTCGATCCGGTCGCGCCGCGCCCACGACGAGCGCCGTCGCGCCGCCGGCTGATGCGGCGGGCGAGCCGGATCCTCGGCACGATCCTGCTCGCCGCCGGGGTGCTCGCCCTCGTCTGGGCGTTCGTCGTCTGGCGCTGGCAGGACCCGTTCACCGCGATCTACACGCACATCCAGCAGTCGCGGCTCGAATCCGCCTACAAGAAGCGCGCCGCGGCCTTCTCGCTGGCGACCCCGCTCCCGGCTCCGACGGGGCATGCCAAGGTCGATCGCGAAGCGATTGAAAAGCACCTCGCCGCCGCCGCCCGCGCCTACGAGCAGACCCTGCACGAGGGCGACCCGGTCGGCCGGATCACGATCGGCCGCATCGGGCTCAGCATGGTCGTCGTCCAGGGGACCGACGAGGAGTCCCTGAAGAAGGGGCCCGGCCACTACATCGGGAGCGGGCTGCCGGGCGAAGGCAAGCTGATCTACGTCGCGGGCCACCGGACGACGTACCTGGCGCCGTTCTCGCACATCAACGACATCCGGATCGGCGACTACGTCCGCCTCGAAGTGCCGTACGGCACGTTCACCTACCGCGTGACGCGGCACTGGATCGTCCCGAGCACCGACCTGGCCGTGCTGCGAAACCAGGGCAGCGAAGTTCTGCGGCTCCAGGCCTGCCACCCCCGCTTCTTCGCGACGCACCGCTACCTCGTCGATGCCCGGCTCGTGGCGGTGACGCCCCGCGGCGGCAAGGCGCTTACGCTGCCGGGCTAGAGCTAGATCGGCAGGTAGGAGACGGGCTCGCCGGCCGCCATCTCGCCGGTGCCCCGCCGCACGAGAACGAGCGCATCGGCCGCAGCGGCCCGCCCGATCATGTGCGACTCCTGGCCCGTGAGCGGGTCGAGCACCAGCGCACCGGCCGCGACCCGCGAGCACGCGCGCAGCAGCTGG
Organism: uncultured Thermoleophilia bacterium; assembly: GCA_963794375.1. Lineage (GTDB taxonomy): Bacteria > Actinomycetota > Thermoleophilia > Gaiellales > Gaiellaceae > PALSA-600. The sequence continues at coordinate 642,181 of CAWCDL010000010.1, read as the reverse complement.
TCGCGGTCACCGTCGCGGCGGACCGCGGCGCCGAGCACGCCGGGACGGAAGTCCAGGCCCGGCGAGCGGGCCCCTTGCAACGCGCGCAGCGCCGGGCGGACGAAAAGCTCGAAGCCGACGAGCGACGAGACGGGGTTGCCGGGGAGGCCGAACACGAGCGTCGCACCGGCGACCCCGAAGGCGACCGGCTTGCCGGGCTTCACCGCGACCCGCCAGAAGAGCTCGCGCGCCCCCAGCTCGGCGAGCGACGCCCGCACGAGGTCGTGCTCCCCCATCGAAACGCCGCCCGAGCTGACGAGCACGTCGTACCGGAGCCCCTCGCGAAGCGCCTCGCGCGTCGCCTGTTCGTCGTCGGCGACGGGAGCGAGCACGACGGGCTCGGCGCCGGCACTCCGCAGCTGGGCCGAGAGGAGCGTCGTGTTCGACTCGTAGATCTGACCCGGCTCGAGCGGCTCGCCGGGCGGGCGCAGCTCGGTGCCGGTCGCGAGCACGGCGACCCTCGGACGGCGGGCGCAGCTCACGACCGCGAGCCCGACCGCCGCGAGCGCTCCGAGCTGAGGCGGCCCGAGCGGCGTGCCCGCCTCGACGACGACGTCGCCTGCGTGCAAGTCGCCCCCCTGCAGCCGGATGTTCTCTCTACTGGCAACGCCCTCGACCGTCACCGACGCGTCCTGGCGTCGGGTCACCTCGACCGGGACGACCGCGTCCGCGCCCGCGGGGACGACGGCGCCGGTCGAGATCCCGATCGCCTCGCCCGGCCCGACGACGCGGCCGGAAGGCGCGCCTGCCGCCGAGTCGGCGACGAGCGCGAGCACACCCGGCGTGTCGGCGGCCCGCACGGCGTAACCGTCCATCGCCGAGCTCGCGAACGGCGGCAGGTCGATCGTCGCACGGGCGTCGGCCGCCAGCACACGGCCCGCGGCAGCGGTGACACGCACGTCCTCGGCGCCCAGGAACACGGCCTGGGCAAGCACGAGCTCGAGGGCCTCGTCGACCGACGGCAGCGGCGTCACGGACGCCCGCGCGTCGCGGGTGGGGTGGTGCCTCCATGCTGCACCGGCGGCAGCGGTGCCGTCACGACCGGCGCGGTCGTCGTCGGCGCCACGTACCCGAGCGACCCGTAGTAGCCGCGCGTCAGCGGGCGCCACGTCGGGTAGGTGTCGGGCGGCGGGAAGTCGAGCACCTTGCGGTGCCAGAGCGCCGCCGCCATGTACTCGTGCCAGATCGGCACCGGATAGGTCGCGCCCGCGACCGCGACGCCGTGCACGTCGAGCATCGGGATCTCACCCTTCGGGTAGCCCATCCAGACAACGGTGGAGAGCTGACGGGTGTAGCCGTCGAACCACGCGTCGGCGTGATTCTCGGTCGTGCCGGTCTTGCCGGCGTTCGGGTGGATCCCGTCGCCCGAGCCTGCGCCGGTGCCGTACTCCGCGTTCTGCTGAAGAACGTCGTTGACCTTCCAGGCAACACCTTGCGAGACTGCCTGTTTCGTCTTCGGCTTCCCCCAGCCGGAGGCGGTGTCGACCTTCCCGCCCGGAAGCACGACCTTCGTGATCGCCATCGGCCTCGCGTAGACGCCCATTGCCGGGAACGTCGCGTACGCCGCCGCCATGTCGAGCGGCGACACGGCCAGTGAGCCGAGGCCGATCGAGGCAACCGGCTTGTCGGGCGCCATGTGGACTCCGAGCCGGTGCGCCATCTGCCACACGTACTGCGGGCCGACGTCGAGCGTCAGCTGCGCGTAGACCGTGTTGTCCGACTGCAGCGTTGCGCGCGTCAAGGACTCCGAGCCGCTGTAGGTGTTCTCGTAGGTGTGCACCGTCCACGGCGGCTGGCACCAGGGGCCGATCGAGCACGTGAACGGCGCAGACGTGTAGTAGGTGGAATCGGGATCGACGCCCTTCTCGATCGCCGAGGCCAGAACGAAGGTCTTGAACGTCGAGCCGGCCTGGCGGCCCGATTGCGCCGCGAGGTTGAACTGGTTGCCGGCGGTACGGACGACCGCAGTCATCGCCCTGATCGCGCCCGTGCCCGGCACGATCGAGACGATCGCCGCCGCCGGGTCGGTCTTGTACGGCAGGACGTCGAGGATCGCCTTCTGCGCGAGCCTCTGCAGGCGCGGGTCGATCGTCGTGTAGACCTTCAAGCCGCCCTCGCGCACGGTGTTCGCGCCGTACGCCTGCTCGAGCTCCTCGCGCACGTAGGTGAAGAAGTACGGCTCCTTGATCCGTGTGTAGATGCGGCCCGGCTTCAGCCCGAGCGAGGTCGATCGCGCGGCGGCGTCGTACTGCGCCTGAGTGATCGCGTGCGTCTCGAGCATCGCCTGCAGCACCTCGCTGCGCCGCTGCAGCGCGGCCCGCGGGTTGTGGAGCGGGTCGTAGATCGACGGCGCCTGCGGCAAGCCGGCGAGAAGCGCCGACTGCAGGAGGGTCAGGTTCTTGGCATGACGCGAGAAGTAGGTCTGCGCCGCCGCCTCGACGCCGTAGGCGTGGTTGCCGTAGTAGACGGTGTTGAGGTACTCGTCGAGGATCCGCGTCTTCGGCCACTTGTCGGCCAGCTTGATCGCGAGGCATGCCTCGCGGAGCTTGCGGCTGAAGGTCTTCTGCTGGCCCGTGTAGAGGTTGCGGACGAGTTGCTGCGTGATCGTCGAGCCGCCTTGCACCTTCTTCCCGACCGTCACGTCCGTCCATGCCGCACGGGCGATGCCGACGAAGTCGACGCCGCCGTGCTGCCAGAAGCGCTTGTCCTCGATCGAGACGCTCGCGGCGGGCAGCCACTTCGACATGCGGTCGAGGGCGACGGGCTCCCGGTTTCGGTCGGCCGGGATCGAGCCGAGCAAGGAGCCGTCGGCCGCGTAGACGAACGAGTTCTGGCCGATCTCGACGGGACGCAGCGAGTCGAGGCTGCAGCCCTGCGTGAGAGCCGCGGTCGCTCCGACCCCGAGCGCGACGCCGACGGCGACGAGCGAGGCGAGGACGAAGGCGGCGATCAGCCCGACGCGACGGCGGCGGACGACACGGGCCGCGCGCTTCCGCTTCCTGCCTCGCCGCTCGAGGATGAGATCGACGTCGGCGCGACGCCTGCGAGAGCGACTCACCGTTCGGCGGCGGCGGCGAGCCGTTCGACGAGGGCGACGCGCAGGTCGCTCTCGACGCGCTCGACGGTGCCGCCCTCCTTGACCCACGTGCGCACGACGATCGTCGCCTTGTCCCCTGCGAGCGCGGTCACAAACACCTCTTCTCCCTCGCCGCCGAGCACGTCGACGGTTCGGCGAAGGCCCTCGTACGGCACATCGATCGTCACCTCCGCCCGCGCATCCGGGTTGCGGATCGTGGAGTTGACGATGGTATCCGACACGAGCCGCTCGTTCGGGACCGCGAGCCGGTCGTTGTCGCCCTTGCGGATCCACGTGTAGCTGAGCCCGATCTCCTCGACCACGCCCCGCATCCCCTGCACCTCGACGCGGTCGCCGAGCCGGAGCGGCTGGGTCACGGCAATCAGGACACCGGCGACGGCGTTCCCGATCGTCCGCTGCCCGGCGAGCCCGAGCACGAGGCCGATCACCGCCGACGAAGCGAGCACGCCGCCGGCGACCGCCCGGACCTGCGGGATGACAAGGAGCGCCGACAGCACGCCGACGAAGACGATCGCGACCACCGCCGAGCGTCGAAGCACGCGGTACCTCGTCGCGGTCTCCGGCGAGAGGTGGTAGCGGCCGATCCGCCGGTCGACGAGCCGCGCGAGCGCCACCGCCACGACGACCATCAACCCGGCGACGACCACCCGCTGCCAGAAGTCGGACATGCCGGGTTATTCGTCCCAGTCGACCGGTTTCCGCCCCGCGAACCCCTCGCCGACCCGGTGCCAGGACGACACCCTGGCCTCGCCGACGCGCCAGCAGAGCTCGACCGGCTCTCCATCTCGGACAGCCGGGAAGTCGAGCAGGCCGGTGTCGATGTCCTTGACGACGACGCCGAGGTCCTCGAGGCGCTCCAGGCACGCGCGTGCCGCCTCGGCGAGGCCCGCCAGCTCGGACTGGGTCTCGTTGAGGTCGGACGCCGCGTGGCCGACGCCGTTGCCGCCGATCGCGGTGATCAGCGACGACTGGGCTCTTTCCAGCTCGTGCATGCGCGCGCGGACGGAGACGAGGCGCTCGGCGGCGGGGCGCACGTCGTCGAGCGCGCTGTTAGCCTCGGCGGGGGTGAAGATGCGCGGGGGCACGGCGCCGTATCGTAGGGACGCGACGCCGCGACTCGCGGCGTGGCTCGTCCTCGTCGGGCTCCTGATCGCGCTCGCCTACGGCTCGCGGGCGGCCTCCGGCAAGCCGTCGCCCCAGGTGCTCTACGAATGGTCCACCGCCGTCGACGGCCTCGTGCAGGACGCTGTCCTGCTCGTCCTCGTCCTCCTGATCGCCGGCTTCGACCGGCAGCTTCTCGCGCTACGACGCCCGCGGTCGTGGCCGGCCGCGCTCAAGCTCCTCGGCGGGGCCCTGGTCGCGATCTACGTCGTCGAGATCGTCTACACGGCCGTCGTCCGTCCGGGCAATGAGCAGGGGCTGACGCCGAGCCACTGGGAGCCGAGCCACGCTGCGGCCTACGTGGTGAACGGGCTCGTGATCTGCCTCTGGGTGCCGTTCGTGGAGGAGCTCACCTACCGCGGCCTCGGCTACTCGCTGCTCGCGCCGCTCGGCCAGGTTCCCGCGATCTTCACCGTCGGGATCCTCTTCGGGCTCTCCCACGGGCTGCTCCTGACGCTGCCCGTGATCGCCACCTTCGGCTGCGTGCTCGCCTACGTCCGCGCGAAGACCGACAGCGTCGTGCCCGGCATGCTGCTGCACGGCACGTTCAACCTGATCGCACTCATCGCCGCCGTCCTCTGACGGCGGTCAGTCGTCTTCTTCGTCGTCGGCTTCGCCGGCGTCCTCCACCGGCTCAGCCTCCTCGTCGACCTCAGCCTCGGCGAAGTCCTCGGCCGACACGCGGTCGAGGAACTTCTTGAACTCGTCGACGATCTCCTCCTCGTTCACCTCATCGCCCTCCATCTCGATCGCCGACTCCTCGATCACGTCGTCGGCTGCGAAGATCGGCGCCTGCGCCCGGACGGCGACGGCAATCGCGTCGGAGGAGCGCGAGTCGATCTCGAGCTCGTTGCCGTTCTGAACGACGGTGATCGAGGCGTGGAAGGTGTTCTCGCGCAGCTCGGTCACGGTCACACGTGCAACCTCGACGTCGAGCTCGGAGAGGATGTTCACGAGCAAGTCGTGCGTGAGCGGGCGTGGCGCGCTCGCTCCCTGGAGCTTCATCAGGATCGCGGCCGCCTCCGGGTGGCCGATCCAGATCGGCAGATAGCGGTTGCCGTCGGCCGTCTTCAGCAGCACGATCGGCTGCTTGCCGACGAGGTCGAACGACACGCCGTAGATCGTCATCTCGACCATTTCCTCCTAGGTTACCGCGGCGCCTCATCGCAAACGGCGGGCGCTATCATGCGGCCCGCGCGGGCGATTAGCTCAGTTGGTTAGAGCGCCGCTCTGATAAGGCGGAGGTCCCTGGTTCGAATCCAGGATCGCCCACTACGCTGCGCTCGCCGCGCGTGGCTCTGCCCGCAGGCGCACGAAGAGCCAGGCATAGAGGACGAGCACGACGATCGCGTCGACCGCATGCAGGCCTCCGGCCCAGCTGCCGATCGCCGCCAGCACGATCTGGAGGAAGGTCACCACCGGCGCGACGATCGAGACGGCCCGGATGCGCCTGTCCCGGTGCCAGGCGACGAGCGCCACGACCAGGAACAGGATCGACGCGAAGACCAGGACAGTCCCCAACGCCCGGTGCGCGTCGAGGGTGCGCGAGTTGGCGACACAGTGCGCACCGGTCTTGTCGCAGTCGTCCGAGTTCTTGATCACGCCGATCCGGAAGATCCCCTCGCCGGCGAGGAACACCAGGACGAGGATCGCGGCCACGTAGGCCGCGGAGAACCACTTGAGAATGTTCGTTGCCGCGTTCCGCATGGGCGCACCGTAGGACGCCGGCGTTCCGGGAACGTTACGAAGCGTCAGCGGCCGAGCACGCGGTCGAGCGACTCGGCGAGCTCCTCGAGCCCGACCGCGCCGTCGACCGGCAGGTGGACGCCGGTCGTGCCGACGCGGGCCTCGACGCCCGTCAGCACCCGCAGCGCGTCCTTGATCCGCGCCGCAACATCCGGATCGACGCCGGTTGCACGCCGTTGCCTCGTCCGTGCGCCGGCCGTGCGGGCCAGGCGCTCGGCGGCGCGCACCGAGAGCCCGTCGCGCACGATCCGGCGGGCGAGCCTCCGGCGTCCTTCCTGGTCGGGCACGGAGAGCACCGCGCGCGCATGGCCCTCCGACAGCTCACCGCGATCGACGAGCTCGAGCACGTCGTCGGGCAGCTCGAGCAGGCGGATCCGGTTCGAAACGGTCGGCTTCGACCGGCCGACACGACCGGCCACCTCGCCGAGCGCCAAGCCGAACTCGTCGATCAGGACGGCGTAGCCGCGCGCCTCCTCGATCGGCGACAGATCCTCGCGCGCAACGTTCTCGACGAGCCCGAGCAGCAGCGTGTCGCGGTCGTCGGCCTCCCGTACGACCGCGGGCACAGACGTCAGGCCGGCGGCGGCGGCGGCGCGCCAGCGGCGCTCGCCCGCGATCAGCTCGTATCCGCCCTCGAGCCGCGGGCGCAGCACGACGGGCTGGATCAGCCCCTGGGCGCGGATCGAATCGGCGAGCCCTCCGACCGCCTCCTCGTCGAAACGGCGGCGCGGCTGCGTCGGATTCGGGTGAATCTGCTCGATCGCCACGTGGGCGAGCGCGGGCTCGGCGGTGCCGATCAGGACTTCGAAGCCGCGGCCGAGGCCGCGGCGCGGGGTGGGCTCAACGCCGCTCGACAAGCTCCATCGCCACCTTCCAGTAGGCCTCGGCGCCGCGAGAGCGCCGGTCGTAGTGGGTGACGGGCAGGCCGTGGCTCGGCGCCTCCGCGACGCGCACCGAGCGCGGCACGACGGCGTCGAACACGAGCTTCCCGAAGTGCTTCCGCACCTCCGCCTCGACCTCGGCGGCGAGACGCGTGCGGCCGTCGCTCATCGTCAGCAGCACGCCGGCGATCTCGAGGCTCGGGTTGAGGCGCGCCTTGATCAGGTTGATCGACTGCACGAGCTGGGCCAGCCCTTCGAGTGCGTAGTACTCGGCCTGGACCGGCACGATCACGCGATCCGCCGCAGCGAGCGCGTTGACGGTCAGCGGGCCGAGCGACGGCGGGCAATCGAGTAGGACGAAGTCGAAGTCGTCGGCGTTTGCGAGCGCGTGCGCGAGGTAGCGCTCGCCGTCGGCGCGCTGCGAGAGCTCGACCGCCGCACCGGCCAGCTCGGGCTTCGCCGGCACGAGGAAGAGGTTGTCGAACTTCGTCGGCTTCGCGAGCTCCGAGAGCGGCGCTCCATCCAGCAGGTCGTAGCTCGAAGTCCCGTTCGCCCGCATGCCGAGCCCCGACGTGGCGTTCGCCTGCGGGTCGAGGTCGACGACGAGCGCACGCTCACCCGCCTCGGCGAGGCAGGCCGCCAGATTGATCGTCGTCGTGGTCTTGCCGACGCCGCCCTTCTGGTTCGCGAACGCGTAGACCCGGCCCGGCACATCGTCAATCTAGTCACGCAAGCGGACGCTTCTTCGCAACGCCCACACGGCGCGGGAACCCCGCCGGTGTCGGCCCGGTCTTCCGGAGGACGATCAACCCGGTCGGCGCCTCGACGGCCTCGCCGGCAAGCCGGGCGGCAACCGCGGCAACCCGCCCCGAATCGGCGGTCGGCCCCACCCAGAGCACGACCGCGCCGCCCTCGCGCACGAGCGGCAGGCACCACTCCGCCGCGGTCGGCGGCTGGGCGAGCGCCTTCGCGACCGCAACGCCGGCCCAGTCGACCGGCTGCTCTTCCGCCCGGCCCCAGACGACGCGCGCGTTCGGCGGGGCGACTCGCTCGAGGAACCCGGCCTTGCGGCGCTCCGCTTCGAGCAGCACGACCTCCCGCTCGGGAAAGGCATGGGCGAGCGGGATTCCCGGCGCACCTCCACCCGAGCCGACGTCGACGATCGTCCCGGCATAACGTGCGACAACATCGACAGCGCGTAGCGAGTCGTCGAGGAGGACACGGCGCGCCTCGTCGCGGTCGCGAAGGGCCGTCAGGCCGGGCGTTGCGAGGACGGCGTCGAGCCAGCGCTCAAGCGGGGAGGACGACGACGTGCCGATTCGGCTCCGCCCCCTCGCTCGTCGTCTGCACGCCCTCGACGTCCTTCAGCCGCTCGTGCACGACCTTTCGCTCCACCGCCGTCATCGGGTCGAGCTCGACCCGCTCGCCCCGCGCCGCGAGGTCCGCGGCCCGAAGCGCGATCGACTCGAGAGTGGCGCGGCGGCGCTCGCGATAGCCGGCCGCGTCGATCGTCACCGACTTGCGCTCGCCCGAGCGGTACGTCGCGGCGTTCGCGACGGTCTGGAGCGCGTCGATCGTCTGGCCGTGCTTCCCGATCAGCATCCCAAGATCGGCGCCGGTGCACGTCACGAGCAGCTCGTCGTCACCCTCGGCAACGTCGACATGAGTGTCGGCGCCGATCGCCGACGCGACGACCTCGACGAGCGCGCGCAAGCGCGCTGCGAGCTCCGACTCGTCTTCGCGCGGGGTCGCCGCCGTCAGAGCAACCGCAGCATCCTCGGGGGCGCTTCCGGTCGCGATCACGCGGGCCGGCGTATAGCCGACGCCGAGCAGGCCCCGCTCTCCCTCCTCGACGACCTGGAACTTGACCGACTCGCGGTCGAGCGCGGGCGAGAGCCTCTGCAGCTCGCGCATCGCCTTCCACTTCGCCTCGCCGACCGTTTCCGCGGTCGCCTCGACCGAGAGCTCTCTCACCGCTTCGCGCCGCCCTTCCGCTTGACGCGACGCGGCCCCTGGGGCGTCTGCTTTGCCTGCGGCGCAGCGGCGGGCGCAGGCTCGGGCTCCTTCGCGGGCGTCCTCGAGGTGCGGCGTGGGCCGGCGGGCAGCGGCTGCGCGCCGGGCTTGGGCACGAGCCGGCGCGTCACGAGCCCCTGCCCGACCGTCCACAGGTTCGTCGTCATCCAGTAGATGAGAAGGCCGACGGGGAATCGCGCCACGACCGTGATGAAGACCAGCGGCAGGATCATCATGATCCGGCGCTGCGTCTTGTCCATTGCTGTCCCCATGAAGTACGTCGAGGCGATCTGCGAGCCCGCGTAGACGGCAAGAAGCACGTAGCCCGACCAGTGCGCCGTCACCTTGTCGCTGATGTTCGGGACGATGTAGAGCCACGGCCCGTGGATGTGGTGGGAGTAGTGCTTCAGCGTCAGGTAGAGCGCGATGAAGACGGGGAACTGGGCGACCAGCGGCAGGCAAGAGGCGGCCGGGTTGATGTTGTTCTCCTTGTAGAACTTCATCAGCTCCTCGTTGAGCTTCTGCCGGTCGCCCTTGTACTGCTGCTGCAGCTTCTTCATCTCCGGCGCATGCGCCTGGAGGGCCTGCATCGAGTGGATCTGCCGCACCATCAGCGGCACAAGCGCCATGCGGACGACGATGGTGATCGCGACGATCGCCCACGACCACGGCAGCCCGACGGTCGAGTGGAAGAAGTCGAGCAGCGACTTCATGACGTTCTCGAGCGGCGTGAGGATGCTCAGGACGATCATGGGTAGTCGACACCGCCCTTCGCCCACGGATGACAGCGCAGGAGCCGCCAGCCGGCCCGAGGCACGCCGCGGACGACGCCGTGCTTCTGGATCGCGAGGATCGCGTACTCCGAGCAACTCGGATGGAACTTGCAGGTGCTCGCCGGCAGGAGCGGCGAGACGATCAGCCGGTAGAGGCGGATCGGCAGGATCGCGGCGGCACGGACTGCCGCCGTCATGTCACCGCCTTGCCGAGCACCTCGTCCACCCGGGCGACAAGCCACTCGTGGCCGTTCGCCTCGCTCGCCTCCGGCAGCCCCTTGCGAACGACGAGGACGTAGTCGTTCGCGGACGGGAGCGCCTCCATGCGCTCGCGGGCGATCTCGCGCAACTGCCGCTTCATCCGGTTGCGGACCACGGCATTCCCGATCGCCTTCGGGACGGCGAAGCCGACCCGAGGATCACCGACCTGCTCGTCGCGCACGAACCAGTAGAGCGTCAGGAACCGGGTCGAGACCGATCGGCCCTGCCGGTAGACGGCATCGAAATCGCGGGAGCGGGAGAGTCGGTTGCGGCGCTGCACCGGCTCACGCCGAGAGGCGCTTGCGCCCCTTAGCGCGGCGGCGCTTCAGGATGAGGCGGCCGGCCCGCGTCGACATGCGCGCACGGAACCCGTGCTTGCGCTTGCGCCTGCGGACGTTCGGCTGGTATGTCCGTTTCAACTGCTTCCTCGAGTGGCTGAGAATGGGCGCCGGAGACGGCACCGGACAAAAAGCAGGCCGGCATGCACCGGCCGCGGGCGAGTATAGCCGGACCGTTCCGGCAGTCGATTGTCCACAGCCGGGCACGCGCGGAAAGCCGTGGAAACGAGGCATGCCGGCCCCGGATCACACACACTTTCCACAGCTGTGGAGAGTCATGTGGAGGTTCACGAAATGCCTGCAAATCGCCCGAATCGTCCGAGGGGGACGGGGCAGGAAATCCTCATTGAGACGCCGTCTGGACGCTGCTATGCTCGCGCCCCTAAACGAGCCGAGAGGAGAGGGCACACGTGGAGCAACAGGTCGAACTGACCCCTGCGAAGCTCTGGTCCGACGTGTCGACCCGGCTCCGGGAGGCGCTCAACGAGACGACGTACTCGACCTGGTTCAGTCAGGCGAACGGCGTCGAGCTCGACGGCCAGTCGTTCGTCATCGAGGTACCGAACGATTTCACGCGCGAGTGGATCGAGGGGCACTTCCTCGATCTGATCCGCGCGGCCGTTCGCGACGCCGGCGACGCGGAGCTGCGCGTTCGCTTCCAGGTCGGGGAGGCCCCGGCAGGCCCGCCCATGGCCGCCGCAGTCGTCGCCCAGCCGCTGCCGGCCGCACTGCACCCGCTGCCGCCGTCACTCGCACCGCGGAGCGACGTCGTCGGCATCAACCCGAAGTACACCTTCGACTCGTTCGTGATCGGCTCGTCGAACCGATTCGCGCACGCTGCAGCACTCGCGGTCGCAGAGTCGCCCGCCCAGGCATACAACCCGCTCTTCATCTACGGGCACACGGGGCTCGGGAAGACGCACCTCTTGCATGCGGTCGCGAACTTCGTCACCGACCACGGCGGCGGCCTCACCAGTCGGTACGTCACGTCGGAGACGTTCATGAACGACTTCATCAACAGCCTGCGCGACAAGCGGATCGAGGGCTTCAAACAGCGCTACCGCACCTACGACGTCCTTCTGATCGACGACGTGCAGTTCTTCGAGCACAAGGAGCGCATCCAGGAGGAGTTCTTCCACACGTTCAACTCGCTGTACGAGGCGGGCCGGCAGATCGTCATGTCCTCGGACCGGCCGCCTCGAGACATCTCGACCCTCGAGGAGCGCCTTCGCTCGCGGTTCGAGTGGGGCCTGATCACCGACATTCAGCCGCCGGATCTCGAGACGCGAATCGCGATTCTCCGCAAGAAGGTCACCTACGACGCGATCGAGATCCGCGATCCAGAGCTGCTCACGTTCATCGCCTCGCGCGTCTCGACCAACATCCGCGAACTGGAAGGAGCCCTGACGCGCGTCGTCGCCTTCTCCTCGCTCACCGGCCGCCCGCTCTCGGTCGACCTGGCGCAGGACGTGCTCAAGGACGTCTTCCCACAGGGCGAGAGCGCGCAGATCTCGATCGACCGCATCCAGGAGCTCGTGTGCGAGCGGTTCGGCGTCACGCGCGACGAGCTGACGGGCGACCGGCGCTCCCAGAACATCGTCTACCCGCGCCAGGTCGCGATGTACCTGTCGCGCGAGCTCACGGACTCGTCGCTGCCCAAGATCGGCAAGGAGTTCGGCGGCCGCGACCACACCACGGTGATCCATGCCACGTCGAAAATCGCGCGGTTGATCCGTGAGGACAGGTCTGTGTACAACCTCGTCCAGGAACTCACAGCACGGGTCCGCCAGTCCCGCTGACGATGAGGGCCTGTGGAGCGACACCGGTTGTCCCCCGTCCGCTCCCACAGCGAGAATGGCTTCCACACACGGTTCGCGGGGCTTCTCCCCGATTCCACAGGGCTTACGACTACAACGAGGTTTTGAATTAGATGATTGACTCAGAGATAGTGGTGGGGACGGGCCTCAGGATCGTCGTCCCGAAGGACGAGCTCGCGAGCCGGCTCGCGATCGTGGCCAGGGGCGTCTCGACGCGCACCGCGGTGCTCGTGCTCAGCGGCATCCAGCTCCGGGCAGAGGGCAACCAGCTCCATCTCGCCGCGACGGACATGGACGTCTCGCTGCGCGCGGCGATGGACGCACAGGTCTCCGAGGAGGGCACGGTCGTCGTGCCGGGGCGCCTGTTGCTCGATATCGCACGGTCGCTGCCCGACGGCGACGTCGTCATCGAGCACCGGCCCGAGGAGGCAATCGTCTCCGTAACGGCCGGCCAGGCCGGGTACCGCCTGCACACGTACTCGAACGAGGACTTCCCGCGCCTACCCGAGACGGCTGCGACATCGCTGCACGCGGTCGACCGCGACGCTCTTGTCGACACGATCACGCGTGTCGGTAGAAGCGCGTCGCGCGACGAGAGCCGCCCGGTGCTGACGGGCATCCTCGTGCGCTTCGAGCAGGGAAAGATCGTCATGGCGGCGACCGACTCCTACCGCCTGGCCGTCAAGGAGACTCCCGTCGCCGGCGAGTTGCCGGAGCTCGATGCGATCATCCCGGCGCGCGCCCTGCAGGAGCTCGCCAGGATCGCCTCGTCCGCCGACGAGGTCGAGCTCGGCCTCCAGGAGAACCACGTCATCTTCGCCGCGGACGGCGTCGTCCTGACGACCCGCCGCATCGACGGCCAGTTCCCGAACTACCGGCAGCTCTTGCCCGAGCAGTTCGAGTACGAGGTGCCGCTGCCGCGCGAGGAGCTCGTCGAGGTCGTCCGTCGCGTCTCGCTGATGGCGCAGCGCAACTCGCCGCTCCGCCTCCGGTTCGCCGAAGGTGAGCTGACGGTGTCCGCGATCACGCAGGACGTCGGTGAGGCGCGCGAGGCGCTACCCGCGCCGTTCACCGGTGAAGCGCTGGAGATCGGCTTCAACGCGGAGTTCCTGCGCGACGGGCTCGAGTCGATCGAAGCCGACACCGTGCGGTTCAAACTGATCAGCCCTCTGCGACCGGCGGTGCTCGAGGGCGACACGGACGACTACGTCTACCTGATCATGCCGATCCGCCTCGCGGGATAGAGGCGCGCCCGCCTCGCTCGTCGCCCACGTCGCCCTTCGCCATTTCCGGTCGTACGCCTCGCTCGACCTCGACCTCGCGCCGGGGCTCGTGCTCGTCGTCGGCCCGAACGGCGTCGGCAAGACGAACCTGCTCGAGGCGCTGCACGTGGCGACCCAGGGGTTCTCGCCGCGGACGCACCAGGACGCGCAGCTCGTGAGCTTCGGCGAGCGGGCGGCACGCGTCGCCGTGTCGGGAACGCGAGCCGGAGTGCCGGTCGAGGTGTCCATGACGCTTCGCGACGGGCAGCCGAAGGAGGCGAGGCTCAACGGTGCGCGCCTCCCGTCCGCGGAGGCCCTGCGCCGCGAGCTCTCGACACTCGTCTTCACGCCGGACCGCCTCACCGTCGTCAAGGGCGGCCCTGCGGCCCGCCGCGCGTACTTCGACCGCGCTCTTGCCCGGCTGCGGCCCGCGCGGGCGGCGGCACCGCAGGAGTACCTCGCGGCCGTTGCGCAGCGCAACGCCGCCCTCCGGCGCGTGCAGCTCGGCCTCTCGCCGCTGGACGTGGTCGAGCCGTGGAGCGAGCAGGTCGCCATGCTTGGGGCCGCTCTCGTCGAGGCGCGTCTCGACGCCCTCGCGGCGATCAGGCCCGGGTTCGCGGCCCGTGCCGGCGAGCTCGGCCTGGCGGATGCCCGCCTCGACTACGAGGGCGAGCCGCCGACCGTGGCCGCGCTGACGGAGCGGCTGGCCCGCGACGCCGAGCGCGGCTCCACGAGCATCGGGCCCCACCTGCACGACGTGCGGATCACCAGCGGCGTTCGCGACCTGCGCCGGTTCGGCTCCCAGGGCGAGCAGCGCCTCTCCGTGCTCGCGCTGTTGCTTGCCGAGGCCGAGCTTGTCGAGCCGGCCCCGCTTCTTCTCCTCGACGACGTCCTCTCGGAGCTCGATCCAGGCCGACGGCGCGTTCTCGCCGAGCGCATCGCGGGAATGGGCCAGGCGATGATCACGGCGACGCACGCCTCGTCCCTTCCGGTCGAGCCCGACCAGCTCGTGGAGGTGCTCCCTGGAACGGCTCGCTAGCGAGGTCCGGTCGGAGCTCTCCCGCCACGGCCCGCAGGCGGGCATGGCGGAGCTCGTCGAGCGCTGGCCCACCGCCGTCGGCGAGGCGATCGCACGGAACGCCTGGCCGGCGCGCATAGCGCGTGACGGCACGGTGCACGTGGCGACCGCCGATTCGGTGTGGGCGTTCGAGCTCGGGCACCGGTCGGCGGAGATTGCTTCGCGCCTCGGCGTGGAGCAGTTGCGCTTCGCCCCGGGACCGCTGCCGGAGGCGGACCCGGAGGAGAGAACCACGACGGTTTCGCCGACGCCGGAGGAGCTCGCGGAAGGCCGCCGGATCGCCGCCGGGATCGCCGACGAAAAGGTGCGCGAAAGTGTGCAAAAAGCGGTGAGTTTCAGCCTCGCGCGGGAGCGGGCCGACCACCGTCTCTGATACACTTTCGGCTCCCTGCAAAACCAGCGTTTTGCAGGATTTTCTTGCTATGGCGAAGACTCAGGCGAAGGCCGGTTACTCGGCCAAGGACATCACCGTGCTCGAAGGGCTCGAGCCGGTGCGTCTGCGGCCCGGTATGTACATCGGCTCGACCGGGGTCAGCGGCCTCCACCACCTCGTCTACGAGATCGTTGCGAACTCCGTCGACGAGGCCCTCGCGGGGTACAACGAGAGCGTCGAGATCACAATCCATCCCGACAACTCGGTCACGGTCATCGACCGTGGCCGCGGCATCCCTGTCGACCAGATGGAGGACACGGGCCTCTCGGCGCTCGAGGTGATCATGACCACGCTGCACGCCGGCGGGAAGTTCGGCGGCGAGGGCTACAAAGTCTCCGGCGGGCTGCACGGCGTCGGCGCATCCGTCGTCAACGCGCTCTCCGAGTGGCTCGTCGTCGAGGTCGCGCGCGACGGCAAGGTCTACCGTCAGGAGTACGAGCGCGGCGCCCCGCGCGGGCCGGTGCAGGTCGTCGGCGAATCGACCGCCACTGGCACGACGACGACGTACCTCGCCGACGCCGAGATCTTCGACGAGACGGTGTACGACGCCGCAACGCTGCTCTCGCGGCTCCGCGAAGTCGCGTTCCTCACCAAGGGGCTGCGCGTCAACTTCGTCGACGAGCGTGCCGAGGGCGGCAAGCCCGTCGAGTTCCACTACGAGGGCGGCATCAGGGACTTCGTCCGGTACATCAACGAGTCGAAGGACCCCGTGCATCGTCACATCGTCTACTTCGAGGCGGAGGCAGAGAACGGCGAGGTCGAGGTCGCGATGCAGTGGAACTCGTCGTACCAGGAGTCCGTTTTCTCGTTCGCCAACAACATCAACACGCACGAGGGCGGCTCGCACATGTCGGGCTTCCGCTCGGCGCTCACCTCGACGATCAACAAGTACGCGCGCGACAAGGGCCTCCTGAAGGAGAAGGAGGTGAACCTCGAGGGCGAGGACGTCCGTGAGGGGCTTGCCGCCGTCATCTCGGTGAAGCTGCAGGACCCGCAGTTCGAGGGGCAGACGAAGACGAAGCTCGGCAACCCGTGGGTGAGCGGTCTCGTCTCGACCGCCGTCAACCAGAAGCTCGCCGAGTTCTTCGAGGAGAACCCCACCGACGCTCGCCAGGTGATCAGCAAGGCGATCCAGGCCTCGCGGGCACGCCAGGCTGCACGGAAGGCGCGGGAGCTGACGCGCCGGAAGTCGGCGCTCGAGTCGATGTCGCTGCCGGGCAAGCTCGCGGACTGCTCGATCAAGGATCCCGAGTCGGCCGAGCTCTTCATCGTCGAGGGCGACAGCGCCGGCGGCTCGGCCAAGATGGGCCGCGACCGCACCTACCAGGCGATCCTGCCGCTGCGCGGGAAGATCATCAACAGCGAGAAGAACCGCATCAACAAGGTTCTCTCGAACAACGAGATCCAGGCGATGATCACCGCGATCGGCACGGGGATCGCCGACGAGTTCGACCTCGAGAAGCTCCGCTACCACCGCGTGATCGTGATGACGGACGCCGACGTCGACGGGTCGCACATCCGCACGCTGATCCTGACCTTCCTCTACCGGCAGATGCAGGAGCTGATCAATGCCGGCCACGTGTACATCGCGGTGCCGCCGCTTTACAAGGTGAAGCTCGGCAGCCAGGAATTCTACTTCGAGAAGGACGCGCAGCTCGAGGAGCTGCTCGGCCGCGAGCGCATCCCGGCGGTGGAGGTGTCCGACCGCACCGGCGAGCCGGTGAAGCTCACCGAGGCGAAGTGGACGCGCTTCGTGAAGGACCTGCTCCAGTACGAGGGCTACCACGCGCGCCTTCGCTCCGACTTCGGCGCCGGCGCGGCGGAGCTGATGATCCAGCACCGTCTCGTCGAGCATACGATCGAGAGCCCTCGGGATCTCCAGGGCGCCCTCGACGCGATCGGTGAGAACGGCTATGCGCTGTCGCTGCTCGACGGGAGCGAGGACTCGTTCAGGATTCGCGTCGTCGAGACGGAGACGTCGGCTGCGCGCAACATCAGCGTCCCGGTCGAACTGCTCGCCTCACCGATCTACACGGGCCTGCGCAACGCCTACGCGAAGCTCGTCGCGCAACTCGGCCCGCCGCCGTTCTCGGTGACGGTCGGCAAGGAGATCGAGCCCGCCGAGACGTTCGAGTCGCTGCGCGCCCGGGTTCTCGACGCGGCGAAGCAGGGCATTCAGGTGTCGCGCTTCAAGGGACTCGGCGAGATGAACGCCGACCAGCTCTGGGAGACGACCATGGATCCCGCCAAGCGGCTCCTGGTCCGCGTCGACGTCGAGGACGCGCACGCCGCGAACGAGGTCTTCTCGATGCTGATGGGTGACGCGGTCGAGCCGCGGCGCATCTTCATCGAGGAGAACGCGACGAACGTGAAGTTCCTGGACGTATGAGCGAGCTCGAGACGGGAGCCCTCGGCCCGGGTCGCATCGAGTCGCGCGAGCTCGAGCAGGAGATGCGCTCGAGCTTCCTCGACTACGCGATGTCGGTGATCGTCTCGCGTGCGCTGCCCGACGTGCGCGACGGCCTGAAGCCGGTCCACCGTCGCGTCCTCTACTCGATGTGGACGAACGGCAACCGCCCGGGCCGGCCATACGTGAAGAGCGCGAACATCGTCGGGTTCGTGATGGGGAACTTCCACCCGCACGGCGACAGCGCGATCTACGACACGCTCGTGCGCATGGCGCAGCCGTTCTCGCTGCGCTACCCGCTTGTCGACGGTCAGGGCAACTTCGGTTCGATCGACGACGATCCGCCGGCCGCGATGAGATACACAGAAGCGCGCCTCGGCCGCATCGCCGAGGAGCTTTTGCGCGAGCTCGACGCCGACACCGTCGACTTCGAGCCGAACTACGACGAGTCGAAGCAGATCGCGAAGGTCCTGCCGGCGCGGTTCCCGAATCTGCTCGTCAACGGCAGCGCGGGCATCGCGGTCGGCATGGCGACGAACATCCCGCCGCACAACCTCGGCGAGGTGATCGACGCCGTCGTCACGCTGATCGACAACCCCGACGCGAACGTCGAGGACATGATGAAGCACGTGAAGGGGCCCGACTTCCCGACCGGCGCGATCATCGTCGGTCGCTCGGGCATCCGCGACGCATATCGCACGGGTCGCGGCCGCGTCGTCATGCGCGCGCGCGCCCACATCGAGGAGCTGCGCGGCGGCAAGAGCGCGATCATCGTCACCGAGCTGCCCTACGGCGTGAAGAAGGGCGGCGACTCGGGCGTGATCGCCAAGATCGCCGACCTCGTCAACGAGAAAGTTCTCACCGAGATCTCCGACCTGCAGGATCACTCCGACCGGTCGGGCATGCGCATCCAGATCGAGCTGAAGCGCGACGCGGTGCCGCAGGTAGCGCTCAACAAGCTCTTCAAGCACACACCGCTGCAGTCGACTTTCGGCGTCAACACGGTCGCACTCGTCGGCGGCGTCCCGCGCACGCTCTCGCTGCTCGAGCTGCTCACCCACTATCTCGACTTCCAGCGCGAGATCGTCACGCGGCGGTCGAAGCACGAGCTGCGCCAGAAGGAGAAGCGCGCCCACATCCTGCAGGGCTACCTGATCGCGCTCGACAACCTCGACGCGGTGATCCAGCTGATCCGCGCCTCCGCCGACACGGAGGCGGCGCGTAACGGGCTCATGACCACGTTCGACCTGACCGAGCGCCAGGCGGTAGCGATCCTCGAGCTGCGCCTCCGCGCGCTCACCGCGCTCGAGCGGAAGTCCGTCGAGGACGAGTTCCAGGACATCCAGGAGCGCATCGCCGAGCTGCGCGCGCTGCTCGGCTCCGAGGAACGTATCGACGAGCTGATCAAGGAGGAGCTGCTCGATCTGAAGGGCATCTACGGCCGCGGCGACGATCGCCGCACGGAGATCGTCGCCGCGGAAGAGGAGCTCGAGCTCGAGGACCTGATCGCGGAAGAGGACATGGTGATCGCGATCACCCGCTCCGGCTACATCAAGCGGCTACCGGTCACCTCGTACCGCGAGCAACGTCGCGGTGGCGTCGGGGTGATGGGGATGGACCTGAAGGACGAGGACTACATCGAGCATCTGTTCGTCGCCTCGACCCACGACTACATCCTCTTCTTCACCAGCGTCGGCAAGGTCTACCGCCTCAAGGTGCACGAGCTGCCGCTCGGCTCGCGGCAGTCGAAGGGCCGCGCGATCGTCAACCTGCTGCCCTTCCGTCAGGGCGAAGCCGTGCGCGCCGTCATCCAGACGCGGAACTTCGAAGAGGCGAAGTACCTGCTGTTCGCGACGAAGAACGGCATCGTCAAGAAGACGGAGCTCGGCGCCTACAACACCTCGCTGAAGGCGGACGGGATCATCGCGATCAAGATGCGCGAGGGCGACGAGCTCGTCGGCGTGCGCCACTCGACCGGCAGCGACGACGTGCTCATGGTGTCGCGTCTCGGCCAGGCGATCCGCTTCTCCGAGCGGGACGTGCGCGCGATGGGCCGTGACGCCTCCGGCGTGCAGGGCATGCGCATGCGCGGCGACGACGAGGTGATCTCGGTGGCGATCGCCGCCGACGACGCCGACCTGCTCGTCGTGACCGAGAACGGCTACGGCAAGCGCACGCGCGTCTCCGAGTACCCGAAGAAAGGCCGGGGCGGCATGGGCGTCAAGACCGTCCAGCTCACCGAGGCGCGCGGCCGCCTCGCCGGCGCGCGCGTCGTGCGCGACGGCTACCAGGTGATGCTGATCTCCACCGGCGGCACCGTGATCCGCATGTCCGTCGAAGAGGTCAAGCGCCTCGGGCGCGCGACGCAGGGCGTGATCGTGATGCGGCTCCGCGAGGGCGAGCAGGTCTCCTCGCTCGCTCCGGTCGTCGATTCGGGCGAAGACGAGCCCGACGAGACCGCCGAGCCCCCCGAGACCGCCTAGTTTCCGCGCTCCTTCCCTTTTTCAACCCAGGGTGGTAGAACTCGCGACGAGGGGTCGGGGCTGGGACTCGCGGACGTAAAGGAACCCTCCAACGATGGCGTATACCAAGCACGTCGATCTGCTCGAGCCGATCGACATGGCAGAGCATCTCGACAAGATCGAGCTCTATCTCGGGCAGGTGTGCGCCATTGCCGGCATCTCGAAGATGCAGCTCGACTACTGGACGAACAAGGCGCAGATCCCGACGAAGGGCAAGAAGCAACGGATCTACGACATGGACGCCGTCGAGACCGTGATGCTGATCAAGCAGGCGAAGGACAAGGGCCTGAACCTCGGTGCCGCAATCGACGCCGCCCGGCGGTTTCGCGAGCGGCAGCACGACGCGGCCCTCGTCTAGCTAGTCGCCCCTCTCACGGAGGAACGGCTTCAGCAGGTCGATCGGGGCCGGGAAGACGATCGTCGTCGCCTGCGAGCTGCCCAGCTCGATCAGCGTCTGCAGGTAGCGCAGCTGCAACGCGACGGGATGCTCCTCGATCACCTCGGCGGCGTCCTTCAGGCGCTCCGAGGCCTGGAACTCGCCCTCGGCGTTGATCACCTTCGCGCGCCGCTCGCGCTCGGCCTCGGCCTGCCGCGCCATCGCCCGCTGCATCCCCTGCGGGATCTCGACGTCCTTCACCTCGACGATCGACACCTTGATGCCCCACGGCGCCGTCGACTCGTCGATGATCGCCTGGAGGATCGCGTTGATCTTCTCGCGCTCCGACAGCAGCTCGTCGAGCTGGTGCTGGCCGAGTACCGACCGGAGTGTCGTCTGCGCGATCTGCGACGTCGCGACCATGAAGTTCTCGATCTGAACGATCGCCGACTTCGGGTCGACGATCCTGAAGTAGGCGACCGCGTTCACCCGGACCGGGACGTTGTCCTTCGTGATCACCTCTTGCGGCGGGATGTTGAGCGTGATCGTGCGCAGATCGACGCGCACCATTCGATCGACGATCGGGATCAGCAGGATCAGGCCCGGCCCCTTCGGCTCGGGGAACAGGCGACCGAGACGGAAGACGATCGCCCGCTCGTACTCGCGAAGCACCTTCAGCGCGGCGATCGCCCACAACACGAGCAGGAAGAGGACGACCACGATGACGACGAGCGCAACGGCCATGCCGTGGATCCTACTCCGGCCCCACGGGATGGACGCGCAGCGTCAGGCCGTCGATCGAGTCGACAGCGACGAGCTCGCCCTCGCGGAGCGGCGCCGCTGCCGTCGCGTGCCATAGCTCGCCGTGCACGAATACCAGGCTGTCCTGACGCACGACACCCTCCAGGCCGACGAGCTCCTGCGGCCCAACGGTCACGGGCGAGCGCCGGGCGGCGACCGCTTTCGTGATCGCCACCACCCAGAGGCCGCCGAGCGCGACGGTGAAGGTCGCGATCAACGGGATCGAGAGGTGATAGGGGGCGGGCGTCTTGTGGAACAGCGTGATGAACCCGAGCACGATCGCGGCGAGGCCCGAGAGCGTCAGCGCACCGTGCGAGACGACGTGCGCGTCGACGACGAGCAGCGCCGCACCGAGTAGGACGAGACCGATCCCGGCCCACGAGAGTGGCAGGATCGAGAGGCCGAAGAGCGCGCAGACCATGCAGATCGCGCCGAATGCGCCCGGGATCACCACCCCGGGGTGGAAGAGCTCGAACCCGAGCCCGGCCAGCCCGGCGAGGAAGAGCAGCGAGACGACGTTGGGGTCGATCAGCGTCGACAGGAAGCGCGTGAAGAAGCCGGGGCTCGTCTCCACGATCTGCGCGTCCTTTGTGTGCAGGACCATTGCCGGCCGCGCCACGCTCCGCCGGCCGTCGATCGTGTTCAGCAGCGCGGGTAGCGAGGGCGAGATCACGTCGATCACGTTCATGCGCAGCGCTTCGCTCGCCGTCAGGTTCGACGCTCGGCGCACGGCCGAGTCCGCCCATGCGGCGTTCCGCCCGTGCGCCTTCGCGAGGCCTCGGAGCGAGGCCGCCGCGTCGTTGATCTCCTTGCGGCGGAGATCGCTGCCGATGTTCTGCCCAGTCGAGGTGATCGGCGTCGACGACCCGATGTTCGTCTCGGGCGCCATTGCCAGCACGTCGGCCGCCTGTGAGATCCAGACGCCGGCCGAGGCGGCGCGCGCCCCGGAGGGAGAGACGTAGACGACGACGGGGATCGGCAGCGAGAGCTGCTTCTGCACGATCTTCCGCATCGAGTCCTCCAGCCCGCCGGGCGTGTCGAGGACGATCACCGCCGCCGAATAGCCGTCCCTGGCTGCGTGGTCGAGCTGGTGATTCAGCCAGTCCTGCGTCACCGGGTTGACGTCCGTGTCGAAATGGATCGCGTAGACCCGTGGCGCGGCCGCGTGCGCACCGGCAGGCGCCGCGAGGAGAAGGAGGAGCGCCGCCAGGAGCAGCGACTTCACGGTGCGAAGGGTAGCCCGGCAGGCTGCGCGGCGAGCCACGCGTCGTAGCCGTGCTCGAGCCGCTCGAGGATCTCGACGAGCAGCTCCAGCCGGTCGCGCTCGACGAAGCCCGACCCCGGCCACCGAGTGCCGTTGACGTTCACGCCGATGCCGACCACGACCCGCTCCGAGGCCTCGGCGAGGATGCCGGCCACCTTGCGCCCGCCGACGAGCACGTCGTTCGGATGCTTGATCGCGGCCTCGTCTCCGACTGCGCCGGCGACGGCGTGTGCTGCGACGAGCGTCAGCTCCGGCCACGCGGCGACCGGCGGCGGGGGGCGGAGGCAGACCGAGAGCATGAGCCCCGAGTCGGTCCACGTGCGGCCTAGGCGGCCCCGCCCCGCCGTCTGGCGCTCGGCGAGCGCCACAGCCCCGTGCGGGTCGTCCTCGGGCAGCATCCGCTGCGTCGTCTCCGTCTCCTCGGCGTACCGGTACGGCCGCCCGAAGTCGCCGCGCAGCGCGGGCAGCACGGTCTCGGGAGTCAGCGCCCGCACGAGGTCTAGAGTACGGGGCCGTGCAACCACCCCCGCGCCGACGCCGTCGAATCCTCGGTGACCCTCGGCCTGATGCCCCGCTCGTCTACGACCGTCTCTCCGACCCGATCCTCGTCAGGCGCGTCAAGGACGGTGACGAGCGTGCCCTGGCCGCGCTCTGCGACCGTTACGCGGGGCGGGTGCACGCGACAGCCCGCCACGTGCTCCGCGATCCCGACGACGCGAACGACGCGGCGCAGGAGGCACTCGTGAAGCTCGTTCGACGCGTCGGCCAGTTCCGGGGCGAGTCGCAGTTCTCGACCTGGCTGCACCGCCTTGTCGTCAACACGTGTAAGGACGTCGCGCAGGCCCGCTTCAAGGTCGAGGGGCGCACCGAGCCGCTGCACGAGGACATGCGCGTCGCCCCCGACGGAGACCCGGCCCGCGCTGCCATCGCTGCGGAGACCCGGCGCGAGCTGCGCCGGTGTCTCGCCGAGCTGCCGGCCGCTCAGGCGACGGTCGTCGCGCTCAAGGACGCCCTCGACGTCCCGTTCGAGGAGATCTCCACCGCGACCGGGCTGCCCGTCGGAACCGCGAAGTGCTACGCGCATCGCGGGCGGAACGGCCTTCGCGAGAGGCTCACGGCTTGAGCCACGAGATCCTGATGGACAAGGCCGCGATCGAGGCGGTCCTACCGCACCGCGACCCGATGCTCCTCCTCGACGAGGTGATCGAGCTCGTCCCGGGCGAGCGTGTGGTCGCCCGCAAGACCGTCACCGAGGAGGACTGCGCCGGGCATTTCCCCGGCAACCCGATCATGCCGGGCGTGAAGATGGTCGAGGCGCTCGCGCAGTGCGGCGCGGTCGCCGTGCTCTCGCAGGAGGAGAACCGCGGCAAGCTCGCCCTCTTCGCCGGGATCGACGACGTCCGCTTCAAGCGCGTCGTGCGTCCGGGCGACGTGCTGCTGCTCGAGTGCGCGGTCGAGACCGTCCGTGGTCCCGTCGGTCGTGGGAAGGTGAAGGCGACCGTCGACGGCCAGCTCGCCGTTCGTGGGACGCTGACGTTCGCGGTGGGCGAGTGATCGCGCGCACCGACGGCCGCCGGATCTCGATCACCGGGCTCGGCTGCCATGTACCCGATCGCGTCGTCACGAACGAGGACCTCGCCGGCCTCGTCGACACGACCGACGAGTGGATCGTCGAGCGGACCGGCATCCGGGAGCGCCGCATCGCCGGAGACGACGAGGCGCTCACCGACATCTGCCTCCCCGCGGCCCGCCGTGCGCTCGAGATGGCCGGCGCCGAGGCTTCGAGCATCGACCTGCTGATCGTCGCGACGGTCACGCCCGACATGTCGTTCCCATCGTCGGCAGCGCTGCTTGCCGACACGCTCGGCATGCCCGACGCGGCGGCCTACGACCTCTCGGCCGGCTGCACAGGCTTTGTCTATGCGATCGCCCAGGCCCACGCCATGCTCGCCGCCGGGCTGTCGCGCCGCGCGCTCGTGATCGGCGCGGACGTGCTCTCGAAGATCCTCGACTGGACCGATCGCTCGACCCTCGTCCTCTTCGGCGACGGGGCGGGTGCCGTCGTGATGGAGGCGGTGGCCCAGGGCGGCTTCCTCGGGTTCGAGCTCGGCGCGGACGGTGCCGGTGGGGCCAACCTGTGGCTTCCCGGCAGCGGCTCCCGGCGATTCGACGAGCCGGAGAAGTACGTGAAGATGAACGGTCGCGAGGTCTTCAAGTTCGCGACGCGAGTCATGGTCAGCTCCGCGGAGGCGATCCTGGGCGAGTGCGACAAGTCGATCGCCGACGTCGACGTGTACGTGCCGCACCAGGCAAACGTCAGGATCATCGACCACGCAGCAAAGAAACTGGGCGTCCCCGACGAAAGAATCGTGATCAACGTGTCCAGGTACGGCAACACCTCGTCCGGGTCGATCCCACTCGCGCTCGCCGATGCGGCGGACGACGGACGGCTCGGCCCTGGCAAGCTGGTGCTCCTCACGGGCATGGGCGCGGGCCTCACCTGGGGCTCGGCGCTGATCGAATGGACACATCCAATGACTGGAGCTCTCGTATGACGAAGATCGCGTTCATGTTCCCCGGCCAGGGGGCGCTGGAGCAGGGCATGGGGCGCGAGATCGCCGAGGCCGTGCCCGCGGCGATGGCCGTGTACGACGAGGCAAGTGAGGCCGCCGGGATGGATCTCAAGGAGCTGTGCTTCGAGCGTCCCGTCGAGGAGCTCGTCGACACCGAGATCCAGCAGCCGGTGCTCGTCGCCACCTGCCTCTCGTTCGACGCTGCTCTTCGCGAGCGCGGCATCCGCCCGCACGTCGTCGTCGGACACTCCGTCGGCGAGTTCTCGGCGCTCGGCGCATCCGAGTCGCTCTCGGTCCGTGAGGCGATCGCGCTCGTGCGCGAGCGCGGCGCTGCGATGGCCGAGGCCGCCCGTGCGCATCCCGGGTCGATGGCCGCCATCCTCGGGCTCGCTGACGAGGTCGTCGAGTCGCTCTGCCGCAAGATTGCGAACGTGTGGCCGGCCAACTACAACTGTCCCGGCCAGCTCGTCATCTCGGGCGAGACGATGTCGGTGGAGGAGGCGTGCGAGGAGGCGGCCCGCGAGGGCGCCCGGCGTGCTGTCAAGCTCCGCGTCTCCGGGGCGTTCCACTCGCCGCTCGTCGCGCGCGCAGCGGAGCGGCTGCGGCCCGCGGTCGAGCGTGCGCATCTCGTGGAGGGGCGCGCCGCATTCATGTCGACCGTGACGGCGAAGGTCGAGGACGCTCAGCACTACCGCGAGCTGCTCATCGAGCAGCTGACTGCGCCGGTGCGCTTCACGCAAGCGGCCGGCGAGCTCGTCTCGAGCGGCGTGACGACGTTCGTCGAGGTCGGTCCCGGGAACGTCCTGTCGGGTTTACTGAAGAGGATCGACAGATCGGTTCGCACCTTCTCGGTCAACGACCTCCGTTCGCTCGACGAGGCCGCGGAAGCGCTTGCCTGACGCGCCGTTCGCTTCGCTGGATGGCAAGGTCGCACTCGTCACAGGCGCGTCGCGCGGCATCGGTCGTGCGATCGCGCAGGAGCTGGCACGCGCCGGCGCCTCTGTCGTCGTCGGCTACCGGACCGGGCGCGACGAGGCGGAGGGGCTCGCGGCGGAGATCGGCGGCCGCGCGCTCCAGGCGGACGTCTCGTCGCCGAACGACGCGAAGCGGCTCGTCGAGGAGGCCGGCGATCTCGACGTTCTCGTCAACAACGCGGGACTGACGCGCGACGGCGTACTGGCTCGGATGTCGGACGACGACTGGCGCGTCGTCATCGACACGAACCTCAGCTCGATCTTCTACACGTGTCGCGCCGTGGTGCGGCCGATGATGAAGCGGCGCTCCGGCTCGATCGTCAACGTCAGCTCGATCGTCGGCGTACACGGCAACTTCGGCCAGGCGAACTACGCGGCCTCCAAGGCGGGGATCATCGGCTTCACGAAGTCGCTCGCGCGCGAGCTCGGTTCCCGCTCGATCCGCGCCAACGTCGTCGCGCCCGGCTACGTCCACTCTCAGCTCACCGACGTTCTGCCGGAGGAGGCGACGAAGGCGATGATCGCCTCGACGCCGCTCGGCCGAGTCGCGGAGCCGGCAGAGATCGCGGGGGCGGTACGCTTCCTCGCTTCCGACGACGCCTCGTTCATCACGGGCGAGGTCTTGCTCGTCGACGGCGGACTGGGTATGTAGTGGAGAGACGTGTCGTGATAACCGGGCTCGGGGTCGTGAGCCCGCTCGGCAACGATGTCGCGACGACGTGGTCGCGTCTGCTCGCCGGCGAGTCGGGAGCGGCCGAGATCCAGTCGTTCGATCACACCGACTACAACGTCCACTTCGCCTGCGAGCTCAAGGACTTCGATCCCACCAACTGGATCGATCGCAAGGCCGCGCGGCGCATGGACCGCTTCGCTCAGATGATCCTCGCTGCGGCACGCCAGGCGGAGGCAGACTCGGGCGTCGACGTGTCGGTCGAGCCCGAGCGGTTCGGGGCCTCGATCGCCACCGGGATCGGCGGCCTCCACAGCTACCAGGAGTGCTACCACGTGCTGCTCACGAAGGGTCCTGACCGCGTGAGCCCGTTCTCGATCCCGTCGATCATCCCGAACATGGGCGCCGGCTGGGTCTCGATCGAGCTCGGCACGAAAGGCCCGCTGATGAGCGAGTGCACGGCGTGCGCCGCCTCGAACATGGCGATCGGCGACGCAATGGATGCGATCCGTGCCGGCCGGGCCGACGTGATGTTCGCCGGGGGCACCGAGGCGCCGATCACCGAGGTCGGCATCGCCGGCTTCGACGCGATGCGCGCGCTCTCGCGCCGCAACGACGACCCCGCTCGCGCGTCACGGCCGTTCGACGGCGAACGCGACGGCCTGGTGATGGGCGAGGCCGCGGCGGTTCTCGTGCTGGAGGATCTCGAGTTCGCGCGGGCGCGCGGCGCGCGGATCTACGCAGAGCTCGTCGGCTACGGCATGTCGTCGGATGCGGCGCACATGACCGAGCCCGACCCGACGGGTGAGAGCCCCGCGCGCTCGATGAGGATGGCGCTCGCGAGCGCGGGCGTCGACCCGACGGAGGTCGGCTACGTCAACGCCCACGCGACGTCGACGCCGCTGGGTGACGCGGCGGAGACCAAGGTGATCAAGAAGGCATTCGGCGAGGAACATGCGCACAGGCTTGCCGTGTCGTCGACGAAGGGCGCGACCGGTCACTGCTTCGGCGCTGCCGGCGCCGTCGAGGCAGTCTTCACGACTCTCGCGATCGTCTATCGAAAGGCACCCCCGACGATCAACTACGACGACCCCGACCCGGCGTGCGATCTCGACTACGTGCCGAACAAGGCGCGAGACCTCCCTGACCTCGATGTCGCAGTGTCGAACTCGTTCGGGTTCGGCGGGCACAACGCCTCGATCGTCATCCGCCGTTTCCAGGACTAGCCGACGTCAGGTCGAAACTCGTGACCCGTGCAGGTGATCACGGTGGCTGGTGAGCCGGTCGAGGTGCGCATCCGGCGATCGAAGCGCGTGCGTGGAACGCGCATGGTTGTGCACTACGGGCTCGCACCGGAGCTCGTCGTGCGACCCCGCGCCACGCAGGCCGAGATCGACGCGGCGATCGAGCAGCACCGCCCGTGGCTCGAGCGGCAGCTCGCCACGCCGGTGGTTGCGCGCCTCGGGCTCGATCGCCTCAGCCTGACCGAGAGCCAGGGCCGCCGGGAGGCACACGCGCGCATATCGCTGCTCGCCCAGTCGGAGGCGGCCGCGCTCGGCGTGCGCTACTCGCGACTCACCGTGCGGGGTCAGAGGAGCAGGTGGGGATCGTGCAGCTCCACCGGAGCTCTCAGCTTCAACTGGCGGCTCGTGCTCGCCCCGCACGACGTCCTCGACTACGTGGTCGTGCACGAGGTCTGCCATCTCGTCGAGCACAATCACGGAGCCGGTTTCTGGCGGCTCGTCGAGCGGCGCCGGCCCGGGTATCGCGAGTCGAAGAAGTGGCTGGACGAGCACGGCTGGGAGCTCCTGGCCTACCGCCCGCCGGTCGAGCTCGCTGCGTAGAGTCCCGCCCGTGGAGCGCTGGGCGACCTTCGACTGTTACGGCACCCTGATCGACTGGGACGGCGGAGTCCGCGCCGAGCTTGCCCGCCTCTTCGGCGAGGATCGCGCCGACGAGCGGCTCGTGCGCTACCACGAGCTCGAGCCCGCGCTGCAGGAGGGCGGCGAACGGACCTACCGCGAGGTGCTGACCGAGTGCATGCGCCTGCTCGGGGCTGCGGCCGGCGAGGAGCACGGCCTCGCCGAGTCCCTGCCGGGCTGGCGCGCCTTCCCCGACGCACGGCCCGCGCTCGACGAGGCACGAGCACGCGGCTGGCGGCTCGCGATCCTCTCGAACACCGACGACGACTTCATCGCCGCGTCGCAGGTGCAGATCGGCGCCCACTTCGACGAGGTCGTCGTCGCCCAGGAGATCGGCTCCTACAAGCCCGCGCACCGTCACTGGGAGGAGTTCTTCCAGCGCACCAGGGCGCCGCGCGAGGGTCACGTCCACGTCGGCGCGTCGCTCTTCCACGACGTCGAGCCCTGCAACGAGCTCGGTTTGAGGAGCGTCTGGATCAACCGGCTGGGAGAGACAGCGTCGGCCGGCGCGAGGCCCGACCGCGAGCTCGCCGACCTTTTCGGGCTGCCCGAGGCGCTCGACGAGCTCGTTCCGGCCGCCTGACGGGCGACCTGTAACCGGCGGCCTCCCACTTGGGGTCTAAGCTGCAGCCGATGTCCGAGACCCGGATCGACATCCAGGTCGAGCACAAGCACGCTCCGCCGCCCGAGACCGCCAAGCATCCGAACACGTGCCCCACGTGCGGCTCGCACTACCGCGACGACGAGCTGGCGGCCGCTCTCTGGGTCTGCGGCCACTGCGGCCACCACTTCCCGATGCGCGCCCGGGCCCGCATCGAGTGGTACGCGGACGAGGGCACCTTCGCCGAGGAGGCGATGGACGTCCGCTCCGAGGATCCGCTCTCGTTCTTCGACCTGCGGCCCTACAGCGAGCGGCTCGCCGAGGCGGAGCTGAACACCGGGCTCGGCGAGGCGATCGTCGTCGGCAATGCCTCGCTCGACGACCACCTGATCGAGCTCGCGGTGATGGACTTCGCGTTCATGGGCGGGTCGATGGGGAGCGCGGTCGGCGAGAAGTTCTCGCGCGCCTGCGACGCCGCGGTCGAGCGTGGCGTGCCCCTCGTGTCGGTCACCTCCTCCGGAGGCGCGCGCATGCAGGAGGGCATCCTGTCGCTGATGCAGCTGCCGAAGACGGTCTGCGCCGTCGAGGACCTGCACGACGCCGGTGTCCCGATGATCACCGTCATGACCCACCCGACGACGGCAGGAGTGCTCGCGTCCTTTGCGTCGCTCGGCGACGTGACGATTGCCGAGCCGGGAGCCCTGATCGCATTCACCGGCCCGCGTGTCGTCCAGCAGACGACACGCGAGAAGCTGCCCGACAATTTCGGCCTCGCCGAGCAGAACCTGCGCTTCGGCCACCTCGACGCGATCGTCCCGCGCGGCGAGCAGCGCGAGCACCTGTCCCGCGTGCTGAGGCTCTTCTCATGAGCGTAGGCTTGACGGAGCTCATCCGAGAGCGAAGGCGGCGGCTTGGCCGTCGCCGGGAGCGGGAATCATGACGGAGCGGGAGACGGAGCTCAACCTGCGCCAGCGGCTCTCGGGCCTGTCTCGGCTGCCGCTCCTGCGCGGCGCGAAGGTCGACGGCGAAGCCGAGCGGCTGCAGTCGCAACTCGATCGACTGGCGTCCGACGCGAGCGACGAGGTGATCTGGCGGTCGGTCGAGCTCGCGCGGCACCCCGACCGCCCGTACACGCTCGACTACGTCGAGCGCCTGCTCGAGGACTGGGTCGAACTGCACGGTGACCGCGGCCGTGCCGACGACGGAGCGCTCGTCACCGGCCTCGGCCGGCTCGACGGCCGCACGATCGCGCTCGTGGGCCATCAAAAGGGCCGCGACGTCAAGGAGCGGATCGACCGCCAGTTCGGCATGGCCTACCCCGAGGGCTACCACAAGGCGATGCGCGTGATGGAGATCGCCGGGCGTTTCGGGTTCCCGCTCGTGTCGCTCATCGACACGCCCGGCGCCTACCCCGGCGTCCTCGCCGAGCAGCACGGCCAGGGCGGCGCGATCGCGCGCTCGCAGGCGGCGATGACCCGGCTGGAGGTGCCCACCGTCGCGTGCATCATCGGCGAGGGGGGGTCCGGCGGCGCTGTTGCGATCGCGGTCGCGGATCGTGTGCTGATGCAGGAGAACGCGATCTACTCGGTGATCACGCCCGAAGGCTGCGCCGCGATCCTCTGGCGCGACGCCGGCGAGGCGAAGAAGGCGGCGGCCGCCTTCAAGCCGGACGCCCAGCACTGCCTCGAGCTCGGCGTGATCGACGGCATCGTTCCCGAGCCCGACGGCGGCGCCCACCTCGACCCGGCGCTCGCGGCCTCTCAGCTGCGGGCCGCGCTCGTGGAGGCGCTGGACGAGCTCGACGATGTCCCGGGCGACGAGCTTCGGCGCAGGCGCCGTGCGAAGTTCCGCGGCATGGGCGTCTACGCGTAGCGTTTCGCACGAACTGGAGGACTTTCCACATCATCCACAGGGTTTTCAACGGGGAACAATCCGTTTACAAACCCATTGTGATTCGGAAACATCGCGGCCCGAACGCACGCGGGCCCGTGCCTGGCACGGGCCCGCGTGTCGGTTTCCCCCATCGGTGGAGCAGCTAGCTGAGAGGGGTCGTACCCCGGGCTTCGAGCCGGCGAAACCTCGGTCCCCGATGAGAGTGGCGGGCCTCACCTGAGCCTCTCCGAGTATCGCCGGAAGCGGCGGCCGGGGAAGACGCCCGAGCCGTTTGCCGCCGGAGGCGCGGAGGGGACCGGCGCGCCGATCTTCGTCGTCCAACGCCATGACGCCCGCCGCCTCCACTACGACTTCCGGCTCGAGCGCGGCGGTGCTCTCGCCTCCTGGGCGGTGCCGAAGGGCGTGCCGGTCGAGCCGGGCGCGCGGGCGCTCGCCGTCCACGTCGAGGATCACCCGCTCGAGTACGCGTCCTTCCACGGCCAGATCCCGGCAGGCCAGTACGGAGCGGGAAGCGTCGAGATCTTCGACCACGGCACGTACGAGGTCCTGGAGGAGCGGCGCGACGGCCGGCTCACCTTCGTCCTCCACGGCGCCCGCCTACGCGGCCGTTACACGCTCGTCCCCGCCGGGCTCGACGGGAAGGAGGAGAACTGGCTCCTGATCAAGGGGCACGACGCCGCCGGCGAGCCGCCGGCTGCCCGGCGGACGTATGCACCGATGCTCGCGACGCCGAGCGAGCACGTGCCGGCCGCCGAGGGCTGGACGTTCGAGGTGAAGTTCGACGGGTATCGAGCACTCGCGTACGTCCGGGCGGGGGAGTGCACGCTTGTCTCGCGGAACGGCACCGACCTGACCGCGCGCTTCGCCGAGGTCGCGAAGGCGGTGGCGAAGGCCGTAAAGAGCCCGAACGCGGTGCTCGACGGGGAGGTCTGCCGGCTGACCGACGACGGCCGCGCGAGCTTCTCCGAGCTGCAGCGGGGGACCGGCCCGCTCGTCTTCTTCGCCTTCGACCTGCTCGAGCTCGACGGGGTGCCGCGCATCGGCGAGCCGCTCGCCGAGCGCAAGGCGGCGCTCCGTGGCCTGCTCGACCGCCGGGTGACGGCGGTCGCCTTCTCGGAGGGCTTCGACGACGGCGAGGCTCTGCTCGCTGCGGCGCGGGAGCGCGGCCTCGAGGGTGTCGTCGCCAAGCGGCTCGAGTCGCCCTACCGTCCCGGCCGCCGCACGCGCGACTGGCTCAAGCTGAAGCTCGAGCACAGCGACGAGTTCCTCGTCGTGGGCTACACGCGCGGCTCGGGTCGCCGCGCCGGGACGTTCGGGGCGCTCGTGCTGGCCGTCCACGACGGGCCGGATCTTCGCTACGTGGGGAACGTCGGGACCGGCTTCGACGACGACGAGATCAGGCGCCTGCTGGCGCTGCTGAAACCTCTTCATCGCGACACGCCGCCGTTTCGCGAGCCGCCGAGGATGCCGCGGGTGCGCAAGGGCGACGTCGTCTGGGTCGAACCGCGGCTCGTCGCCCAGGTTCGCTACGGCGAGTGGACGCACGACGGGCACCTCCGCCATCCGTCGTATCTCGGGCTGCGGGACGACAAGGAGCCGGACGAGGTCGTCTCCCCTCAGCCCCTGCCGGAGCTGATCACGTCGGGCAGCCGCACGCTGCGGCTCTCGAATCTCGACAAGCCGTTCTGGCCTGAGGAGGGGATCACGAAGGGCGACCTGCTCGCGTACTACCGCGCGGTCTCGCCGGCGCTCGTGCCGCACCTGCGCGGCCGGCCCTTCACGATGCGCCGCTATCCCGACGGCGCCGGCGGCAAGGCGTTCTTCCAGAAGGACGCGCCGAGCCACATGCCCGACTGGATCCCGACGTTTCGCGCGCAGGTCTCCCCGCGCGACGGCACCCGGAGCAAGCGGTGGGTCTCGTTCCCGGTCGTGAACGACGAGCTCGCGCTCCTCTGGATGGTCAACATGGGGTGCATCGACATGAACGCGTGGTACTCGCGCGTCGACCTGCCCGAACGGCCCGACTTCGTCCTCTTCGACCTCGACCCGACCCCAGATGCCCCGTGGACACAGACGGTCGAGGTCGCGCTGATCCTGAAGGACGTGCTCGACGCGCTCGGGCTCTCCTCCTTCCCCAAGACTTCGGGCGGCAAGGGGATGCACGTCCTCGTCCCGATCGCGCGGCGCTCGACCTACGACGACACGCGGGGCTTCGCCGAGATCGTCGCCGGCGCGATCGTGCGAGCGCATCCGAAGCTCGCGACGACGGAGTGGTCGAAGGCGAAGCGGCGCGGCGTGCTGATCGACGCGAACCAGAACGGCGAAGGCAAGACGATCGCCTCGGCGTACTCCGTCCGGCCGCGGCCCGGCGCGCCCGTCTCGACGCCGCTTCGCTGGGACGAGGTGAACGAGCGGCTCGATCCGTCGGTGTTCACGATGGCGGCCGTCCTCGAGCGCGTGCAGCGGCACGGCGACCTGCACGCACCCGTGCTCTCGTCGCGGCAATCGCTCGCCGCGGCGCTCAAACGGCTCGCGTAGGCTTCGTGCGCGCCGCCTCCTTCGCGACCGCCAGCTCCTTCCCGTCGATCACCGCGTAGCGGAGCGCGATCGCGGACAGCTCGTCGGAGGCCTCCTTCGCCGCGTGGCCCAGCTTCGCGTCGAGGGTCTCCGGGTCGTCGAGGTAGAGGAGCCTCGTCCAGAACGTGGTCAGGACGATCGAGACCCACGGCATGAAGATCGCGTTGCGCTCGAGCGCGGCAGACGGCCGCTGCACGAAGAAGGCGACGAAGATGCCGACGGTCAAGCCGGCGAGGCCGATCGCAGCCGCCGCCTCGCCGATGCTCCCCGCCTCCAGGCCTTTGACGAACGCGGCGCAGACCGCCGCCATCCCGAACATCAGCATCGCCACGTAGCCGATGAAGACGACGCGGTAGGAGCGCCGCAGGTACTTGGTCGTGCGCGCGAGCGTCTCGACGTCGTCGCGCAGAATCGACGCCGCGAGCTCGCGCAGCTCGGCCGTCGTGTCGCCGGTGTCCCCGTGCCGCGGGCGGGGCAGCCGCATGGAAGTCATGCCGTGCCCTCCTCGATCCCGGTTTCGGTTGTCGGGCGAGCCTACACCCCGAAGAACGCCTTGACACGCTCGAGGCCCTCGACCTGCACCGGGACGGGCGACGCGAAGCGGTTGCGGCGAAGCTCGAGGTCGGCGTGCTCGACCGGCTCCCGTCGCGGCGAGACGGTGTGTGTGGCCACGTGCTCGTAGGCGAGCTTCCGCGAGACGGCCAGCGAGGCGTCGTTGCCGGCGATCGCGCCGCTCCGCGCTCTCTCGGCGCCCAGCTCGTCGAAGGCGAGAGTGAGCACCGCGGCGCGCATCTCCGTGCCGAGCCCTCGGCCTTGCCACGCCTGCCCGAGCCACGAGCCCGTCCTGGCGACGCGCTCGCCGGCGAAGCTGCGGGCGGAGAGCCCCTGCGCGCCGATCGTGGCGCCCTCGAAGAAGACGATGAGCTCGAGATGCCAGTCCTCGGGCTGCCAGTCGGCGAGGCGGCCGGCGTGGAAGTCGAGGAAGCCTGTCTCCTCCAGGCCGTCGGTCCACGCGACACCGAACGGCATGAACGCCGGGTCGTGGATGCCCGCCTCGGCGACGCGGCAGAGCGAGCGCAGCTCGGCGACGGTCGCGAGGCGCAGCTCGAGCCGCGGCGTCCGTAGTCGCAGTCGCGTCAACGGGTGAGGGAGCTTCGTGTAGACGTCCCGGCGGGCGACGACCCGGAACCCGAGCTTCGCGTACAGCTCGCGCGGCCAGTCGTCGGCGAGCGCTTCGAGCCAGACGACGTCGTTCGCGCGGAGGCCCTCCTGCAGCGCCGCCTGGACGACGGCGCGGCCGAGCCCGCGACCGCGGAACGGCGCGAGCACCTCCACGTCCTCGATCTGGGCGACGCCGCCTCGCTCGCGCAGCTCGCAGTACCCGGCGAGCTCGTCGCCGGCGAACGCGGCGAAGAAACGCGTCGGAACTGCTGCGGCGACCCGGCGCTTCGCCTCGTTGAGCGCGTCCGCGAGCGACTCGTCGGCCCACGGCTCCGCCAGCGTGGCGGCCGTGCGCGCGGGAAGGAGCGTCGCGAGCGGCACCTCGCGCACCATCGACGTGTCGACGAGGCGGTCGGGCTCGCCGCCGTGGGCGAGGATCAGGTGCGTCGAGAGCTCGAAGCCGAGCTCGGCGAGGTCGTCGGCGAGGCCGGCGCCGCCGCCCTCGATGCTGATCCGCCGGTGCCGGGAGGTCTCGAGCACCGACTCGGCTTCGGCCGCGAGCACGTCCGCCGGCGCCACGGCACCCTCCACCGACAGGTAATTGGCGTCATAGACGTCGGGGATCGTGTCGGCGACACGGCCCATCCCGTGCGCGGTCGACACGCTCCGATCGGAGGTGCGCTCGGCGACGAGCCTGCTGAACTCCCGGATGCGGTCGACCACCTGGTCGCCTATCTTCGCGGGGATGGCCGCGATCCGCGTCGACCACCTGCACGTGATCCGCGGCGGCCTCGACGTGCTGCACGATCTCTCGTTCGAGGTCGTAGGGGGCACGGTGACGGGGCTGCTCGGACCGAGCGGCTCCGGGAAGTCGACGCTGCTGCGCTCGCTCGTCGGCGTACAGATCGTCGCGGGTGGGACCGTCACCGTGCTCGGCGAGCACGCCGGCGCCGCATCGCTTCGCCGGCGCGT
Organism: uncultured Thermoleophilia bacterium; assembly: GCA_963794375.1. GTDB lineage: Bacteria > Actinomycetota > Thermoleophilia > Gaiellales > Gaiellaceae > PALSA-600. Next base: position 606,569 of record CAWCDL010000010.1, on the reverse strand, counting down.
CGCCTACACGACCCAGGCGCCGTCGGTCTACCTGGACCTCACGTTGCGAGAGAACCTCTCGTATTTCGCCCGGCTGCTCGACGCACCAAGGACGGCGGTGGAGGAGGTGGTGGAGGCGGTCGGCCTTCGCGAGCTGTCGGATCGCCCGGTCCGGACCTTCTCGGGCGGCCAGCTCTCGCGTGCTTCGCTCGCGGCGGCTCTGCTCGGCGACCCGGAGGTGCTCGTTCTCGACGAGCCGACGGTCGGGCTCGACCCCGTCCTGCGCCGCGACCTGTGGGCGACCTTCCGCGGGATCGCGGAGAAGGGCAAGACGCTGCTCGTCTCCTCGCACGTGATGGACGAGGCCGACCGCTGCGACCGTCTGCTGCTCCTTCGCGAGGGCAGGCTGCTGGCGGACTGCACCGCCTCCGAGCTGCGCGCACGCACCGACTGCGACCGCCTCGACGATGCGTTCCTCGCGCTCGTGGAGGCGGCATGAGCCGTCGGGCGACGTTCGCGACCGCGCTCCGAGTGCTGCGCCAGCTGCGCCGCGACCCGCGCACGCTGGCGCTGCTCTTTCTCGTGCCGCCGTTCCTGATCACGCTCTTCCGGTACCTGTTCGACGCGCAGCCGCAGACGTTTGACCGGGTCGGCCCGCCGATGATCGGCATCTTCCCGTTCACGACGATGTTCGTCGTCACCTCGGTCGCCATGCTGCGCGAGCGGACGACGGGGACGCTCGAGCGGCTGATGACCCTGCCACTCTCGAAGCTCGATCTGCTCGCGGGGTACGCCCTCGCCTTCGCCAGCGTCGCGACCGTGCAGGCTGCGATCACCTCCGGAGTCGCGTTCGGGTTGCTCGGGCTCGACGTCCAGGGGTCGGTGGCCGTCGTGATCGGGCTCGCGGTGTGCAACGCCCTGCTCGGGATGGCGCTCGGCCTCTTCGTCTCCGCGTTCGCACGCACCGAGTTCCAGGCGGTGCAGTTCCTGCCTGCGGTCGTCTTCCCGCAGCTGATCCTCTGCGGGCTGCTCGTGCCCCGCGACAAGATGGTCGACGCGCTGCGCTGGATCTCGACCGTGCTGCCGCTGACCTGGGCCTACGACGGGCTCTCGCGTGCGGCTGCCGGCACGGGCGGCGCTGCGCTCGTTCGGGACGTGGTGATCGTGCTCGGCGCGGCCGCGCTCGCCCTTGCTCTCGGCGCGACGACACTCCGCCGCCGGACAGGCTAGAGCCCGGTGAGGCGCCGCTCGAGGAAGCGGCGCTCGGCCCCGTCGGGCGTCAGCTCGATCGCCGTCGCGTACGCCACCCGAGCCTCCTCGTCGCGGCCGAGGCGATGCAGGAGGTCCCCGCGTGTCGAATGGAGGTAGCGGTAGCCGGGGAGGTCGATCCGATCGAGAATGGCGAGGCCGGCCTGCGGCCCGTCGACCTCGGCGACCGCGACCGCGCGGTTCAGCTCGACAACCGGCGAGCGGGTCTGGCATGCGAGCTCGGCGTAGAGCGCGGCGATCTCGTGCCAGTCGACCGCCTCGTCGGCGTGCAGCGAGGCGATCGCGGCCTGGACGACGTACGGGCCGCGGCCGCCGAGTGCGAGCGCGCGCGCCAGCCGTGCACGGCCGTCGGCGATCTTCTCGTCGTCCCAGAACCTTCGGTCCTGGTCGGCGAGCAGCACGAGCTCACCCTCGGCGAAGCGTGCGTCGCGGCGGGCGTCGTGCACGAGCATCAACGCCATGAGGCCGTGTGCCTCGGCCTCGTCGGGCATGAGCTCGGCGAGCGACTCACCGAGCCTCAACGCCTCGTCGGCGAGGTCGTCGCGGCCGCCGTAGCCCTCGTTGAAGATCAGGTAGACGACGGCGAGGACGGCTGCCAGCCGGTCGGGCAGCAGGTGCGGCGGCGGCACCCGGAACGGGATTCCGGCGGCCGCGATCTTGCGCTTGGCGCGGACGAGGCGCTGGGCCAGCGTCGCTTCCGGCACGAGGAACGCGCGCGCGATCTCGTCCGTGTGCAGGCCGCCGAGCGTGCGGAGGGTCAGTGCGACCTGAGCCTCGGTCGCGAGGGCCGGATGGCAGCAGGTGAAGAGCAGCTCGAGGCGCTCGTCGGGGAAGCTCGATTCGGCCATCGGCGTCGGATCCTCGACGAGCAGAGGCAGCTTCGCGGCCAGGGTGCGCTCGCGGCGTATCCGGTCGATCGCACGGTTCCGCCCCGTCACGATCAGCCAGGCGCCGGGATTCGCGGGCGGCCCGTCCTTCGGCCACCGCTCGGCCGCGACCGCGAACGCCTCCTGGGCGGCTTCCTCGGCGAGGTCGAAGTCGCCGAGGAAGCCGATCAGCGAGGCCAGGACGCGACCCCACTCGTCGCGGAAGACCTGCTCGATCAGGGGCGCTCCACCACCGGCCGCACCTCGACCGAGCCGTGCCGTGCCGCCGGGATGCGTGCGGCGACGGCGATTGCGTCGTCGAGGTTGCCCGCCTCGAAGAGGTAGAAGCCTCCGAGGACCTCTTTGGTCTCGGCGAACGGCCCGTCGGTCGTCAGCGTCTCGCCGTTCTGCACGCGCACGGTCGTCGCGGTGTCGATCGACGCGAGCTCACTGCCGCCGACGATCCCGGGTGTCTCGGTGACCGCGGCGTACTCGGCGTACATGGCGTTGCGATCCTCGTCGGAGAGATCGGTCCAATCCGCCTCGGCGCCGTAGATCAGCAGTGCGTACTTCATGTGCCCTCCTTGTCGTGTGTCGTCCTACGACGAACGGCGGCCTGAGAAATCGACAAGCCGCTTCAGGAATGCGAGCGCCCCGCTCTTGTCGAGCCACTCGTTGAGGTTGCCGCACTTCGGGCTCTGAACGCACGACGGGCAGCCGTCCGAGCAGGGACAGCCGCGGATCATGGCCGCCGTGTCGGCGACCCAGCCCTCGAACTCGTGAAACCCGTGCTCCGTGATGCCGACGCCGCCGGGGTGGCCGTCGTAGACGAACACCGTCGGCCGCCCGGTCTGGGGATGAACATTGGTCGAGAGGCCGCCGATGTCCCACCGGTCGCACATCGCCCAGAGCGGCAGGAGAGCGATCAGGGCATGCTCGGCGGCATGGAGCGTCGACAGGAGCCGCGGCATCTCGGGCGACTCTGCGAGCTGGTCGGGCTCGGGCAGGAACCAGATCGCCTCGGTCGCGAACGTCGACGGCGGCAGCTCGAGCGGCACGAGCTCGAGCCGGTCCTGGCTCGTGATCGTCCGTCGCTCGTAGGCGACGACCTGCTCCGTCACCTCGATCTCCCCGAATGTCAGCTCGAGGCCAAGGCGGCGCTCGACGAGTTGGGGCATCACGATCTCGGTCAGAGTCTCCTTCTTCGCCAGCGTGTACCAGTCGCCGGCGAACGGCTCGACGACCGCCTGCAGGGTGGTCAGGTCGAGCGCGCGCACGAGGTACGACTCGCCCCGGTGGAGGTAGACGGCCCCCTCATGAACGGTCGACGCGGCGCGTGAACGCTCGACGAGGCCGAGCTCCTCGCCCGTATCGCCGTCGACGATACGCACGGACTCCGGCTCGGTCGAACGCAGCGCCACCCGGGCCGCGGGGTGCTCGCGCCCGGCCCACACGACTCCGGCAGGCGTGGAGCGGAGGAGGGGGTCGGCGCGGGCGGCCGCGAACGCGGCCTCGCCGAGCGTCGCTGCGTCGTCCTCGGTGATCGGCGCCTCGTACGCGGCGGCGCGGATGTGGCCGGCGAGCACCCGCGGGCTCGCGTGGTCGAGGATCGCGGCCTCGACGCGGCGCCCGAGCAGCTTGTCGGGCTCGCGCATGAAGAACTGGTCGAGCCCGTCCTCGCTCGCGACGAGCACGGCGAGCCCGTTGCCACGACGGCCGGCCCGGCCCCACTGCTGCCGGAGCGAGGCGACCGTGCCCGGGAAGCCGACGGAGATCACCGCGTCGAGCAGGCCGACGTCGATGCCGAGCTCGAGCGCGTTCGTCGCCGAGACGCCGAGCAGGTCGCCGTCGGCGAGCCGCCGCTCGATCTCGCGGCGCTGCGCCGCCGTATAGCCGGCGCGGTAGGGGGAGAGACGGCTGTCGTCGCCGAGGCGCTCGGCCGTGAAGCGGTGAACGAGCTCCGCCGCCTTGCGGCTCTTTGCGAACGTCAACGTCCGCAACCCGCGTTCGACGAACGCCGCCTGCAGCTTCGCCGCCTCGGCGAGCGCCGAGGCGCGGAGCCCGAGGTCGGCGTCCTGCAACGGCGGGTTCCAGAGGACGACCGTGCGCTCCGAGCGCGGGGCGGCGTCGTCGCCGATCACGCTCACCGGCACGCCGAGGAGCGCCTGTCCGAGCTCGCCGGGGTTGGAGACGGTTGCCGACGCGAGCAGGAACTGCGGCTCGCTGCCGTACGCACGCGCAAGCCGCCGCAGCCGTCGCAGCACGTTTGCGACGTGCGAGCCGAAGACGCCCCGGTAGACGTGCGCCTCGTCGACGACGACGTAGCGGAGGTTCGCGAGCACATCGCCGAAACGGCCGTGATTGGGAAGCAGCCCGAGGTGGAGCATGTCCGGGTTCGAGAGCAGGGCGTTGGCCCAGCTGCGGATTTGCCGGCGCTCGGCGACCGGCGTGTCCCCGTCGTAGATCGCCGGCCGGAGCCGTCGCAGGCCGTAGCCGGCGAGCGTCCGGAACTGGTCCTGCGCGAGCGCCTTGGTCGGGTAGAGGTACAGCGCGCGGGTCGCCGCGTCGCGGTCGATCGCATCGAGCACCGGCAGGTTGAAGGCGAGCGTCTTCCCCGAGGCGGTGCCGGTGGTGACGAGCACGTGCTCGCCGCGGCGCGCGGCATCCCAGGCGGCGCGCTGGTGGGCATAGAGCTGGGGCACGCGGATCCCCTCTGCCACCGCCCGGGAGAGGTCGTCGGGCAACGGCGCGAAGCGCGCCTCCCGTGGCGGCTCGGTGGTGAGGTGGGCGAGCTCTTCGCCCTGCAGGAACCCCTCCCAGGAGAGGACGTCGACGGCGCCCATCGACCGATGCTAGATGAGTAGTTCCACGCCCCTGAACAGACGCCCCCGCGGAACCACTCAGCGAGTGGTCGCTCGCCGGACGGCCGATCATCTAAAGTCTTTCGACCGGGGTGCCCCGCGCAGGGGGCTGAGATCACACCCGTCGAACCTGATCCGGTTTGCACCGGCGAAGGGAGTGGCGAGCATCGGGGTGGGAAGCATCGTTCCGAGAGCGTTGACGATCGCCGGCTCGGACAGCGGGGGCGGCGCCGGCATCCAGGCCGACCTGAAGGCGTTCGCCGCGGCGGGCACGCACGGCATGACGGCGATCGTGGCGCTGACGGCACAGAACACGGTAGGCGTCACCGCCGTGCACGAGCTGCCGCCCGAGTTCGTGCTCGCGCAGCTCGAGGCGGTCTTCTCGGACATCGGGGTCGACGCGGCGAAGACCGGGATGCTCTTCTCGAAGCGGATCGTCGAGGCGGTGTCGGGGTTCCTGGCCGCCGCTCTCGTCCCGCTCGTCGTCGATCCCGTGATGATCGCCTCGTCCGGCGCACGGTTGCTCCAGGACGACGCGGTCGAAGCGCTGGTCGGGGACCTCTTCCCGCTCGCGACGGTGGTGACGCCGAACCTGATCGAGGCGCGCGTGCTCGTCGGCGACGGATCCCGCCGCGAGCTCGCCGAGCGGCTCGTCGGCCTCGGCGCTCGCGCCGCGATCGTTACCGGCGGCCACGGCGACGATCCGGTCGACCATCTGTTCGACGGCCGCGACCACGTCGAGATCCCCGTCCGCCGCCATGAGAGCGGCGCGACGCACGGCGCAGGCTGCACCCACTCCGCCACGCTGGCGGCGTACCTCGCCCGCGGCGCGTCGCTGGTGGAGGCCGCGCACGCGGCCGCCGCCGCCGCCGGCCGCGCCGTCGAGCACGGCCTCGCCGAGATCGGAGCGGGGGACGGCCCCGTCGACGTCCTCGACCTGAAAGGAGCCGCATGACCGCAGGGGACTCGCTGCGGCGGCTGCGTGAAGCGAAGCCGCTCGTCCACCAGATCACCAACTACGTTGTCATGAACGAGACGGCGAACGCGACGCTCGCCATCGGCGCATTGCCGGTGATGGCGCACGCGCGCGAGGAAGTCGCCGAGATGGTGCGCCTCGCCGGCTCGCTCGTCCTCAACATCGGCACGCTCTCTCCCGCCTGGGTCGAGGCGATGCTGATCGCGGGCCGCGCGGCAAACGACGCCGGCGTTCCCGTCGTGCTCGACCCCGTCGGCGCCGGCGCGACCAGGTATCGGACCGACACCGCGAAGCGGATCCTCGACGAGGTCGACGTCGCCGTGCTCCGCGGCAACGCGGGCGAGGTCGCAACCCTGGTGGGTGTCGACGCCGAGGTGCGCGGCGTCGAGTCGATCGCCGTCTCGAGCGACGCGGCCGAGCTGGCACGGCGGGCCGGGCGCAGTCTCGGCCTCGTCGCCTCCGTGACCGGGCCTGTCGACCACGTTTCGGACGGCGAGCGGACGATCGCGATCGCGAACGGGCATCCGCTGATGGCGACGATCACCGGCACCGGCTGCATGTCGTCGGCGCTCACCGGCTGCTTCCTCGCGGTCAACGCGGGCAGGCCGCTCGAGGCCGCCGCCGAGGCGCTCGTTGCGTTCGGCGTTGCCGGCGAGGACGCTGCCGTCGCGGCCCGCGGCCCGGGCTCCTTCCACGTGGGGCTCTACGACGCGCTTGCTGCGCTCGACCCGGCGACGCTCGACGACAGGGCGCGCGTGTCGTGAGGCTGCACGCGATCGTCGAGGACCTCGCCACCGCCCGTCAGGCGGCCGAGGCGGGCGCCACCGTCGTGCAGTTGAGGCTCAAGGCCCCGACGCAGGCGGTGATCGAGGCGGGGCGCGGCTTCGCCGACCTCGGCGTCACGTTCGTCGTCAACGACGACGTGGAGGCGGCCCTCGCGCTCGGTGCCGACGGCGTCCATCTCGGCCAGGCCGATCGCGGCGCCGGCCTCGCCCGGGGGCTCGGCCTCCTGCTCGGCCGCTCGGCCGCCACGCTCGAGCAGGCACTCGACGCGGACGCCGACTACCTCGGCGTCGGTCCCGTCTGGGAGACGCCGTCGAAGGGCGACGCCGATCCCGCGATCGGGCTCGAGGGGCTGAGAGCGATCTGCGCCGCCGTCGACGTCCCCGTCGTCGCGATCGGCGGCATCGAAGCCGCCAACGCGGCCGAGTGCATCCGCGCCGGCGCCGCCGGCGTGGCGGTCATTCGCGCCGCCACCGATCCCGAGCTGAGAAGGGTCGTTGACGAAGCTCTCGGAGACGGGTGAGCTCGGCCTCCTCCGCGAGCTCGAAAGCCGTGGGCTCGTCCGCGGCATCGAGCACGATGCGGCCCTGGTCGACGCCGACCTCGTCGTCACGCAGGACGCGCTCGTCGAGGGCGTTCACTTCCGGCTCGACTGGCTCGACTGGCGCGAGCTCGGCTTCCGCGCCGCCGCGGTCAACCTGAGCGACCTCGCCGCGTCGGGCGCGACGCCGGAAGCCTTGCTCGTGACGCTCGCCGCTCCCGGCGACACCACGCTCGAGAACGTGGTCGAGCTCTACGAGGGCATCGCCGAGACCGGAGCCGTCGTGATCGGCGGCGACACGACCGCTGCGCCGAGCGTCCTCGTCTCCGTCACCGCGCTCGGCCGTAGCCCCCGCGTGCCCGGTCGCAGCGGCGCCCGGCCTGGAGATCTCCTCGCCGTCACCGGCGCGCTCGGCGCGGCGGGCGCGGCATTCCGCGAGCATCGGTACGTTCGGCCGCCGTTGCGGATCGCAGAAGGCCGAGTGCTCGCGGCGGTCGCGCACGCTCAGCTCGACCTCTCCGACGGCCTCGCGGTCGACGCGGGCCACGTCGCCCGCCGCTCGGGCGTGCGCTGCGTGATCGAGCTCGACCGCGTCCCGCTGGCGCCGGGCGCGACCGTCGCGGATCTCGGCTTCGGCGAGGATTACGAGCTGCTCGCCGCGACTCCGGACGCCGCGGGCTTCACCGTCGTCGGGCGGGTGGAGGCGGGCGAGGGAGTCGAGCTACTGCTGCACGGCGAGCCGCAAGAGCTGCACGGATACGAGCACTACAGGTAGTCGGCGAACGCCTGCGCGAAGTGCTTCTTCGGCCGCGCGCCGATCACCGTCTTGCGCGCCTCGCCGTTCGCGAAGAGGATCACCGTCGGGATCGAGAGGACGCCGTACCGGGCCGCTGCCTCGGGGTTCTCGTCGATGTCGAGCTTCACGAACTCGACCCTCTCGGTTTCGCCGGCGAGCTCCTCGAGCGCCGGTGCGATGGCGCGGCACGGCCCGCACCAAGGCGCCCAGAAGTCGACCACGATCGGCCGCTCGGCACCGAGCACCTCGTCGCCGAAGGTCGCGTCGGTGACATCCTTCATGCCGCCACGTTAGCGGCGCACCCGCAGCAGCGGAACGCGCCACACGGCCTCGAGCACGATCGCCCTGCTCATCTTCGACTGCCCCTCCGTGCGGTCGCTGAACGTGATCGGCACCTCGACGACTCGGAAGCCGGCCTGCTTCGCGCGGAAGGTGGTCTCGATCTGGAACGCGTAGCCCTTCGAGGTGATCCGGTCGAGGGCGATCGTCTCGAGCACGCGCCGCGAGAAGCACTTGAACCCGCCGGTCGGGTCCTTCACCCCCATCTGCAGGAAGAGCGCCGTGTACACGGAGGCTCCACGAGAGATCGCCTGCCGCACGAGCCCCCAGTTGCGGACGCCGCCGCCGGACACGTAGCGCGAGCCGAGCGCGAGGTCGGCGCCGCCTTCGACCGCGTCGATCAGCCGCGGGACGTCGGCAGGATCGTGGGAGAAGTCGCAGTCCATCTCGAGCACGAGCTCGGCGCCGTCGTCCAGCGCGCGCCGGAAGCCGGCGAGGTAGGCAGGCCCGAGCCCCTCTTTGCGCGGCCTGTGGAGCACGTCGACGAAGGCGAGCTCCGCGGCCAGCCGTTCAGCGAGCTCGCCGGTGCCGTCGGGAGAGCTGTCGTCGATCACCAGGACCCGGTCGCCGTCACGCAGCACCTCTCCGAGGCGCACGAGCATCGGCTCGAGGTTGGCGCGCTCGTTGTACGTGGGCAGGCAGACGGTCGCGCGCATCGAGGCGCCTATGATCGCCGCAATGCCGGACCTTCCGCGCAACGAGGCGCTCGCCGAGCAGTTTGACCTGCTCGGCGACCTGATGGAGCTCGAGGGCGGCGACGCGTTTCGCGTCGGCGCCTATCGGAAGGCGGCCGCGCGGATCCGGGAGACTCCCACCTCGGTTGCCCAGCTCGCGCTCGACGGGAAGGCAGTCCGGCTGCAGGGCATCGGCAAGACGATCGAGGCCAAGATCGTCGAGGTAGTCCAGGACGGCGAGATCCACGCGCTGACGAGACGGAAGGCGGTCGTCCCGCCGGAGGTGGCGACGTTCATGCGGCTCCCCGGTCTCGGCCCGAAGACGGCGCGTCGCATCTGGCAGGAGCTCGGCATCACGACTGTCGCCGACCTGAAGGCGGCGGCCGAGGCGGGGCAGCTCCGTGGCCACGCCGGCATCGGGCCCGGCACCGAGGAGAAGATCGCAGCCGCGCTCGATCAGCCTGCCGCCGTCGTCGGCCCCCGGCGATCGCTGCTCGGGACGACGCTGCCGAAGCTGCGCGCGGTCGTCGAGGAGCTGCGTGAGCACCCGGCGTCGGTTCAGGTCGACCTCGCCGGCTCCGCCCGCCGGATGCGCGAGACCGTGCGCGACCTCGACGTGATCGCGACCGCCCGCGACCCGCAGGCCCTCGTCGATCACTTCTGCTCCCTACCCTGGATCGTCGACGTCGCGGCGCAGGGACCGACGAAGGCGACGGTGGTCTCGCACGACGGCCTTCGCTTCGACCTTCGCGTCGTGCCGCCGGAGAGCTACGGCAACCTCCTTCAGCACTTCACCGGCTCGAAGAACCACAACGTCGCGCTTCGTGAGGATGCGGTGCGCCGCGGGCTCTCGGTCTCCGAGTACGCGGTGACGGTGGTCGAGACCGGGGAGGAGCATCGCTTCGAGCGCGAGGAGGACGTTTACCGCTTCCTCGGCTATGAATGGATCCCGCCCGAGCTGCGCGAGGACGGCGGCGAGCTCGCCGCTGCGCGGGTCGGGGGGCTGCCGCAGCTCGTCCGGCTCGCCGACCTTCGCGGCGACCTGCACACGCACACGACCTGGTCGGACGGCAAGGACAGCCTGGAGGCGATGGTCGAGGCGGCGGTCCGGCGCGGCTACTCCTACTACGCGATCTGCGACCACTCGCAGCGCCTTCGAGGCGACCTGCTCGCGCGGCAGTCCGAGCAGATCGACGCGCTCAACGAGGTCGTGAAGCCGTTCAGGATCCTCAAGGGGATCGAGGTGAACATCCGGCCGGACGGGTCGCTCGACGTCGCCGACGAGGAGCTTGCGACGCGGGACTGGGTGGTGGCCTCCGTGCACTCGCGCTTCGACCACGACCCCACGGGCCGCGTGCTTGCCGCGATGGCGAGCCCGTACGTCGACTGCATCGGGCATCTGACCGGCCGCAAGATCGGCCGGCGCACCGGGTCGCCGATCGACGTCGAGCGCGTGATCGAGGAGGCGCTCGCGACGGGCACGTTCCTCGAGCTCAACTCGCAGCCCGACCGGCTCGACCTGTCGGACGTGCACGCCCGCGCGGCCCGCGAGGCCGGGCTCAAGCTCGTGATCGACTCGGACGGCCACCAGACGGCGGCGCTCGACTACGTCGAGCTCGGCGTCGGGCAGGCGCGCCGCGCGTGGCTGACGAAGGACGACGTGCTCAACACGCGCACCTGGCCCCAGGTGCTGAAGCTCAGGAAGAGGCGATGACCTTCCACGACGACCTCCGCGCGACCGCCGACTGGGTCGAGCGGTATCTCGAGAGCGTGCCCGGCGTCCCGGTGGCGGCCACGGTGCGGCCCGGCGAGATCCGCGCCCGACTCCCCGAGTCCGCGCCCGAGCAAGGTGAGCCGTTCGCGGCGCTGCTCGCCGATCTCGACGAGCTGATCCTGCCGGGGATCACGCACTGGAACCATCCGCGGTTCTTCGCCTGGTTCGCGAACACGGGCTCCGAGCCCGGCATCCTCGCGGAGCTGCTCGTCGCGGCGTTGAACGTGAACGCGATGACCTGGCTCTCCTCGCCCGCCGCGACCGAGCTCGAGCTGACGGTGCTGGAGTGGCTCGCGCAGCTCCTCGGGCTGCCGCGCGGCTGGCACGGGCACATCGAGGACACCGCGTCGACGGGGACGGTCGCCGCGCTCGCCGCGGCGCGCACGCTCCGGCCGGGCGGTGTCGTCTACGGGTCCGAGCAGGCGAACGTCGCCGTCGAGAAGGCCGCGCGGCTCGTCGGCCTCGAGTATCGACCGGTCACGGTCGACGAGGAGTTCCGCATGCGGGCCGACTTCCCGCTCGACGACGCGACGGCTGTGGTGGCGACGGTCGGGACGACCGCGACGACGTCCGTCGACCCGGTCGCCGAGCTGGCCGAGCGCTGCTCCGCCGCCGGCGTCTGGCTGCACGTCGACGCCGCCTACGCGGGCTCGGCGGCCGTCTGCCCGGAGCTTCGCTGGTGCCTCGACGGTGTCGACCGCGCCGACTCGGTCGTCGTCAACCCGCACAAGTGGCTGTTCACCCCGATGGACTGCTCGGCCCTCTGGACGCGCCGGCCGGAGGCGTTCCACGAGACGTTTGCCGCCGCCCGCGCGTACCTCCCGACGACGACCGACGCGATCGACCTGCGCGACTACGGGCCCGCGCTCGGCCGGCGCTTCCGGGCACTCAAGCTGTGGGCCGTGCTCCGCTACTACGGGGCCGAGGGGCTGCAGGCTCTGATCCGCGAGCACGTGCGCCTCGCGCAGCTCTTTGCGTCGTGGGTGGAGGCGGAGCCGGGGTGGGAGGTCGTCGCACCGCATCCGTTCTCGACCGTGTGCTTCCGCCGCGACGGCATCGACAACTTCGACCTCGCCGCGCGCGCGACTGCGACCGGCGAGCTCTTCATCGCCGCGACGCGGCTGCGCGGGAAGGACATGATCCGTCTCGCGATCGGCAACGCCCGCACGACCGAGGACGACCTGCGCCGCTCCTGGGAGGTGCTCCGCGAATGCGCGCCGTGATCTTCGACCTCTGGGAGACGCTGATCGACTGGGACGAGGCCGCTGCGCGGCGGATGTCCGAGCGGATCGACGAGCTCACCGGGCCGGGCTTTCGCGAGCGCTGGTACGCGGCACCGAACCGCTACACGGCGCCGGTGCGGGCCGTGCTCGCCGAGGCCGGCGTGCCGGCGTCGCTGATGGACGATGTCTGCGCGATCCGGCTCGACTACGTTCGCGGCTGTCTCGTGCCGCGGCCGGGAGCGGTCGACACCCTGCGCGCGCTCCGCGGGCGCGGGATCCTGACCGGGCTGATCACCGTCTGCAGTGAGGACGTCGAGACGCTGTGGCCGGACTCGGCGTTCGCGGGCCTGTTCGACGCCGAGGTCTTCTCGTCGCGGGTCGGCATCTCGAAGCCCGATCCGCGCATCTACCTGCACTGCTGTGAGCTGCTCGGGGTCGAGCCGGACGAGGCGGTGTTCGTCGGCGACGGCGCGAACGACGAGCTCGAGGGCGCGCGGCGAGTCGGCATGGACGCGATCCTCATCCATCCGGCCGGGCGCGACCCGCTCTGGCCGGAGGTCGCCGACTGGGACGGGCCCCGGGTGACGTCGATCCCCGAGGTGCTCGAGGTGCTCGAACGAACGGCCTGAGCATCAGGGCCTCCGGGCCGGACGAGGCAGAGACCCTCTTCCACCTGCAGAAGGCGGCGTCGCTCGCGGCGCTCGGGCACGTCTTCCCGCCCGACCTGCACCCGTATCCGGATGAGGAGATCCGGCGCCGCTGGCGCGAGTGGCCGGGCGAGGTGCTGCTGGCCGAGTGGGAGGGCGAGGCGGTCGGGCTCGCCGGTTACGAGGGCTGCTGGCTGCACGGCCTCTACGTGCTGCCGGAGCACTGGGGAGGCGGCGCGGCTGTGGTGCTCCACGACGCCGTCGTCGAGGCGCTCGCCGACTGCCCCGAGCTGCACCTGTGGGTGCTGGCCGAGAATCGCCGGGCGCGGGCGTTCTACGAGCGCCGCGGCTGGCGGGCCGACGGGACGAGCCGCGTCGTCGATTACCCGCCCCATCCGATCGACCTCGGGTACACACTGGTGCACGATGAGCCCTGAACCAAGGAGGACGGCAATGCTGATCACCACCATGAACGACGTACCGGGAAGCGTGGTCGAGGAGGTGTTCGGCGAAGTGTTCGGGCTGACGGTCCGGTCGAGGAACCTCGGCTCTCAGATCGGCGCGGGGCTGAAGTCGATGCTCGGCGGCGAGCTGGCCGGGATGACCAAGATGCTCGCAGAGGGCCGGGAGCAGGCGATCGACCGGCTCAAGGACGCGGCCGAGGCAAAGGGAGCGAACGGGATCGTGGCGATGCGCTTCGACACCTCCGAGCTCGGCAGCACCTGGACGGAGATCTGCGCGTACGGCACCGCCGTACGCCTGCGCAAGGCCTGACCGATGCCGCGGGTGCGCAGGCCACGCCGGTCGGCGCCGGTACTCGAGCTGCTCGACGCGACGCTTGCGGAGCTACGGCACGGGCTCACGACGCAGGCGGCCACGACGGTCGCGTACGAGCTGTTCGAGAAGCTCGGCTACGGCGCGGTGTGTGTCACCGACACGGAGACGGTGCTCGCCTTCGTCGGCGAGGGCGCCGACCACCACGGCGCCGGCGATCGCCCGATCCGGCCGGTGTACGAGGCGATCGCTCGCGACGGGCCGCTGCTCGCACCGCTCGGGCTGCGGACCGAGTGCAAGAGCCCGGCCTGCCCGCTCGGGGCCGCCGCCGTCGTGCCGCTCCGGATGGTGGACGGGCCTGCAGGCGCTGTCGTCGCCTACGCGACGGCCGGGTCGCCCCTCGACGAGGCGGCCGTCGAGACACTCGCGGCCGTCGGGCGCCAGCTCTCGGCGCAGCTGCAGCTGTCCGAGCTGCAGACCGCCACGACGACGGCGCTACAGGCGCAGATGGAGCCGCACTTCGTCTTCAACGCGCTGAACACGATCGCCGCGTTCATCCGCACCGACCCGGAGCGGGCCCGGGTGCTCGTCCTTGCGTTCGCCGACCACCTGCGCTCGCGGCTCGACCGCCCCGGAGTCTTCGTCACCCTCGAGGAGGAGCTGCGGCACGTGCGCAGCTACGTGACGCTCGAGGAGGCGCGCTTCGGCACCGGCCTGCAGGTGACGATCGACGCGAGCCCGGAGGCGCTCGGTGTGCGACTCCCGCCGCTCGTCGTGCAGCCGCTCGTCGAGAACGCGATCAAGCACGGAAAGACCGACCGCACGCTCAACCTCCTCGTACGCGCGCGTGTGCGCCGCGGCCGGCTGCGGGTCACCGTTCGCGACGACGGCCGCGGCATCGCGCGCGACATGATCGATCGCGTCCTCGAGCCGGGCGTGGGCGAGGGGACCGGGCTCGGCCTTGCCAACGTCGACCGGCGTCTCACCGCGCACTACGGCGAGGGCGTCCAGCTGCGCTCGTTCCCGTTCGGTACCGTCGTCCGGCTCGAGGTGCCCGCCGGATGATCCGTGCGCTCGTCGTCGACGACGAGGCGCCCGCGCGGTCGGAGCTCCGCTACCTGCTCGCGGCGCACGACGACGTCCGCGTGGTCGGCGAGGCGGCCTCCACGGCCGAGGCGTTGGCGCTGGCCGCCGTTCACGCGATCGACGTGGTCTTCCTCGACGTCGAGCTGCCGGGTGCGACCGGGCTGCAAGCGGCGCCGCTCCTGCGGGAGCGCCGCGACCCGCCGCCGATCGTGTTCGTGACGGCGCACGCCGGCTATGCGATCGACGCGTTCGCGGTCGAGGCCTTCGACTACCTGCTCAAGCCAGTCGATCCCGACCGGCTTGCCCGGGTGCTCGAGCGGCTCCGGGAACGCACGCAGGAGAGTGCGCTGCCGCTCGAGCGGATCCCGTGCGTCGCCGCCGGCGGCACCGAGCTGCTCGACGTGGCCGAGGTGCACTTCATCCAGGCCGACGGCGACTACTGCCGGGTTCACACCTACGACCGCACCCTGCTCTGCACCTCGTCACTGCGGGAGCTCGAGGGGCGCCTGCCCGCAGCGGGCTTCCTGCGTATCCATCGCTCCTATCTCGTCAACGCCGCGAAGGTCGCGGCCGTGCGCCGGGTCTCGCCGGAGCGGCTGCGCCTCCAGCTGGCCGACGAGGCCCACACCGAGCTCGACGTCGCCCGTCGCCAGGCGCGCCTCGTGCGCGAGCGCCTCCGTCTATAGCGACATCTAGAGACGACGGAGGAGCTCGAGGAACGCCTCGGGTGAGCCGACGACGAGGTCTGCGCGGGCGCCGAGCTCCTGGGGCCCCTCGTCGGAGACGACGGCGACCCGCATCGCAGTCTCGAGCCCGTCCAGCGCGGCGAAGCCGTCGAGATCGGTCGTATCGTCGCCCGCATAGAGCCCCCGCCGCAGCTTCGTCTCGGCGAGCAGCCGCCGGACAGCGGTGCCCTTCGTCGCCTCCACCGGCGGCAGCACTTCGAGCACGAGCCGGCCCCAACGCGCCCTGAGCCCGTCCGCGGCCGCGGCCGCCGCGACCTTCTCGAGCTCCGACCGCGCGGCCTCCGGGTCGGCCGCCGTCCGGTAGTGGAATGCGATCGACAACGGCTTGCGCTCGGTGTCGGGCCAGTCGACGCCCTCGGCGAACGTGCGGATCGGGCCGGCGAACGCCGCCGCCTGCGGGTCGAGCTCGAGACCGTGCTCTCCGGCATAGCGGATGCCGTCCACGCCGACGAGCGCACGCGCCTGGGCGGCGGGTCGACCTGTCACGCAGGCGACGAGGCCATAGAGGCCGGCGAGCCGCTCCAGCTCACGGCGCGTCGGGGGCGGCACGACTGCGTCCTGCGGCCGCGGCGCGATCGGAGCCAGCACACCGTCGACGTCGAGGAACAGCGCGGCCTCCAGCGGCTCGGCGGCGAGCAGGGTGAGCGCATCCACCCGGCGTAGAGTAGGAGAGGTGCCACGGACCGCGCAGCTGCTTGCGATCGGGCTCGCGGGCGGCC
Source organism: uncultured Thermoleophilia bacterium (assembly GCA_963794375.1). Taxonomy (GTDB): domain Bacteria; phylum Actinomycetota; class Thermoleophilia; order Gaiellales; family Gaiellaceae; genus PALSA-600. The sequence goes on along the minus strand of CAWCDL010000010.1, from coordinate 590,516 downwards.
TGTTCGGCGCGCTCTTCGGTGTCGGCGGCGGCATCGTGCTCGTGCCGTGCCTGCTCCTGCTCGGATTCGGGCACCGGCAGGCGGCCGCCACCTCGCTTGCCGCGATCCTCGTCGCGTCGATCGTCGGGGCCGGTACCTACGCGCTCCACGGAGAGGTCAAGCCGGGCGCGGCCGCGCTCGTCGGCCTCCCGGCTGTCGTCGGCGTGCTCGTCGGCACCGACCTCCAGCAGCGCATCCCCGTGCAGCGGCTCGCCTATCTGTTCGCGCTCGTGCTTGTCGTCGTCGGCATCCGGCTACTCGTATGACAATCGCCGCGGTCGTCGCGATCGGCTTCGCGGGCGGCATTCTGGCCGGGCTCTTCGGTGTCGGCGGCGGCATCGTCTTCGTGCCGACGCTCGCACTCGTGCTCGGGTTGACGCAGCTGCACGCGGAAGCCTCTTCGTTGCTCGCGATCCTGCCGACTGCGATCGTCGGCACGTGGCGCCAGCGCCGGTACGGAAACGTCGATTTGCGCCTCGCGGCGATCGTCGGGCTCGGCTCGGTCGCGGGTGTCCAGATCGGCGTCGTCGTCGCCGAGGCGCTGCCCGGAGACGTCCTTCGCAGGCTCTTCGCCGTGCTCGTGCTGGCGAGTGCGGCCCAGATCGCCTGGCGGGCACGGCGGGCATCATGAACACTTCCGGAATGGACGACGAGCTCTGGGTCCCCCTGGTCGACGAGCCGATCGGCTCGATCGTCGCCCGCCTGCAGGCGGAGCATCCCGAGATCGACGCACTCGTCGACCGTCCGCACCGCATTCTCGCCTTCCGCACCTTTGCGTACATCCGTGTGGGCATCGTGCTCGGCCGCCTGCTCGTCGAGCACGACGTGCCCGCCTACGACGGCTCCGAGACGTGGGTCGACGCCCTCCTGCGCGACCCGGCGCACCGGCAGGCGGTCGTCGACGAGCTGCGCGTGGTGGCGGAGGAGATCGCAGCCGACCCCCGCTATGCCGACGACGAGGCGGTCGGGCCGGACGACGCGGCCCGCGAGCGCTTCCGCGCGTTCGCCCGAGATCGGCTCCGCTGACGAAGGGGATCAGAGGCCACTGGCAGAATCAGGTGACGGTGCGTCGCCGCCTCGTCCTGCTGCTGCCGCTCGCGTGCCTCGCCTTCGGCTCCGCCGGTGCCGCGGGGCCGGCATCGGGCCCGACCGCCGCCGCGACGGCGACGGCGATCGAGATCACGATCCCGAACGCCGCGACCGTCCAGACACAGGCAGCCGCCGCGCCGCCGCCCTCGACCCCGGTGCTGACGAGCGCGTTCGCGTATCCCAACGACGGGTCGATCGCAGCCGCCTCCTCGACCACCGCCTCGGCCTCGACCACCGTCGGCAACAACGCCGCGGCGAAGTCGGAGGCCGACGTCACGAGCCTCTCGCTCTTCCAGGGCGAGGTGACCGCCGACTCGGTCAGCGCGCGCGCCTCCGCCGGCACGGGCCCGTCGGGCGCCGGAGGCAACCAGAACGGCAGCACGATCTCGAATCTGCGTGTCGCCGGCCAGCCGGTCTCGGGCACGCAGGTCGCGCTCGGCAGCTGGGGGAAGCTCGTGCTGAACGGGGCGTCGGTCGACCTGAGCGCGGCGTCCGGTACCCGCGGCTACCGCGGGACGATAACGGAGCTCGACGTGCGGCTCGTCACGGCGCACGGCGGGCTGCCCGCGGGCAGCGAGATCAGGATCGGCGTCGCTTCGGCCGGGGTGCAGACGGCTCCACCGCCTGCGCCGGCCGGCACCACGACCACGGCCCCCGCGACGACCACGGAGCCGACGCCGACGTTCCGCATCTTCCCCAACCATCATCCGCTCGCTCCGAAGGTGACCGGCCCGCACATCCTGAGGGCGCATCCGAAGCTCGCTGCGACCGGCGGCTATGTCTTCCCCGTCTTCGGGCACGTCAGTTTCGGCGACAGCTACGGCGCCCATCGCGCCGATGTCACCTATCACCACGGGGACGACATCCTCGGCCGGCTCGGTCAGCCGATCCTCGCCGTCGCGACCGGCACCGTCTTCTCCGTCGGTTGGAACAAGGTCGGCGGCAACCGGCTCTGGCTCCTCGACGACCAGGGGAACCAGTTCTACTACGCGCACCTCTCCGCCTTCTCGACCGCGGCCACCGACGGCGCCCGGGTGAAGAAGGGCGAGGTGATCGGTTTCATGGGCAACACGGGCGATGCCGAGGGCGGCCCATACCACCTCCATTTCGAGATCCACCCGGTGAAGTACCTCTACAGGGGCTATGACGGCGCCGTCGACCCGACCAAGTACCTCGACGCATGGAAGCACCTGCAGGAGTTGCCGTTCGGGGTCGCGGGCGGCTGGGTGCCCGAGATCCCCGGCGGCCGCCTGCCGCCGGAGCCTGGGGCCGTTCTGCTCGGGATGAGCGACATCTCGTCCGCCGACGGGCTCGACCCGGCCTCCCTGCGGAGAGCGATGAGGCCGACGGCTACGTCGGCGCTCATGCAGACGCTCGTGCCGGGCGCGGTGCCGCCGGCGAAGGCGGGCGGCTAGCTCGTACCGCTCACGAGTCCGTCGCCGGCCCGCCGTTCGGCGAGTAGTCGCCGCCGAACTCGTCGCTCCCGCCTCCGACGAGGTCCTTCAGCCACTTCCGCGTCTCCGGGCCGGTCACCGGGTTGAAGAGGATGCCGAGCGCGATCCCCGCGATCAGCAGCTTCCTGCCGCGTTGCGAGCGCTCCTTCTTTCCCTGCAGCCGGTCGGCGGCACTGCGCAGGTCCTCGATCGCAGCGCGCAGCTTGTCCTGCACCTCGTCGTCGGTGGCGACGCGGTTTGCGACCGTCACCGGGCTGCGTGAGCCGATGAGCTCGTTGTAGAGCTCCTTCGCCGTGGCGAAGGCGCTCAGCACCTCACGGCGGAGATCCTCGTCGCGCATCGCGCGCTCGACGTACGGTTTGACGTTGTCCGCCGCTTCGTAGACCTTGTCCCTCGTGGTCCTGGGCATCGCGCGTTCCTTTCCACTTGTTGCCAGGCGCCTCGTACCCGGCAACGGCCGGTACAAACAGGCGCGCATTCTCGTCGCCGTCATTCTCGCAGGCTTCATCCTCTCAGGCTGCGGTGGTGGTGGCCACTCGAACGCGTCCGCGACCCGCATGGTCACGGGGCCGGGCTTTGCCTTCGCCGTCCCCGCCGGGTGGCAGGTGCGGCGCGCCCAGGGGAGCGTGACTGCGGTGAGCGGCGTCCAGCTCGTCGAGGTGGCGACGTTTCCGCTGCAGAAGCGCTACGACGCCAAGCTCTTCGACGCCGTCGCGACGGAGCTCAACGCAAGGATGAGCACGCTCGCCCGCCAGACCGGCGGCAAGGTCGTGCCCGGCGACCCGGTGACCGTGGCGGGGATCCGCTCGCACACGTACGACGTCTCCGGCGGCGACACCGTCGACCAGTACGTCTTCGTGCTGCGCGGGAAGCGCGAATACCAGCTTCTCTGCCGGCGAAAGGCTTCTGGGCCGGACGGCGCCTGTCGGTCGCTCGTGACGAGCTTCCGCGTCACGTAGAAGCCCGCACCCTGAGATAGAGGATCCTCTATCCTCGGCCGGGTGAGGTTCGTCGACCGTTTCGTGCGGCTCGTCTGGGGCGGCGAGGTGGATCCCGCCCTTCGGCCCGTGCTCGCCGTCAGCCTCGCCGGCTCGGTCGCCGGGGCAACCGCCTATCCGTTCCTCGGCGTCTGGGCGGTGAAGGACCTCGGCGCCTCGCAGTCGCTACTCGGGGTCGGCTACCTCTGCATGGCCGTCGTCTCGGGCGTCGTCGGGTACATCGGAGGCCACTCGTCGGATCGGATCGGCCGGCGCCCGCTGATCCTGATCGGAGGCGCGCTCCAGACGCTGACGCCGCTCGCGCTGCTCCTCGTCGGCCATCACGTCCGCCTCGGGATCGCCGCCCTCGTGCTGCTGCCCGCCTTCGGCGCGCTCGGCGGAGCGGCCGACCAGGCGATCATCGCCGACCTCGTCGCGCCGGAGGGGCGCGCAGACGCGTACGCGGCCGTGCGCGTCGCGTCGAACCTCGGTGTCGTGATCGGCCCTGTGATCGGCGGCGCCCTGCTCATCGGCGGGCACTGGTCGCACCTGTGGATCGGGACGCTCGTTCTCGGGGCCTGCGCCTACGGGATCGCATTGCGGTACATCCCGCGCGGGGGCGCCTATGCGCCCGATCACCCCCCCGAGCGCGGCTCACTGCGCGTCATCCTGCACGACTCCCCGTTCCTGCTCTTCATGGTCGCGTCGGTGTTCGCGACGATGACCTACATCGCGACCGAGACGCTGCTGCCGATCTCGGTCACGACCACGCATCACCTCGCGCCCGCGGCGTGGGGCTTCCTGATGATCCTCAACCCGCTCGCGGTGACACTCTTCCAACTGCGGCTCACGCGCCTGACCGCGCACGTGCCCGCGTCGGTGAAGCTCGGCATTGCGATGCCGCTGATGGGCGTTCCGTTCCTGCTCCTGAACGTGAACGGCTCGGCGCCCGTGATCGCCCTCGTGATCGCGCTCTTCGTCTGCGGCGAGATGCTCTGGGTGCCGACGTCGCAGGCCGTCGTCGCTGCCCTCGCGCCCGCCGACATCCGCGGTGCCTACATGGGCGTGTTCGCGAGCACCTGGTCGATCGGCTGGGCGCTGACGCCGTTTCTCGGCCTGCAGGTGCGGCATGCCTACGGCGACGCAACGATGTGGGTGTGCGTGGCGACGGTGGGCGTCGTCGCAGGCGTCATCGGCCTGCTCGCCGCCCGTGGGCACGATCGGGAGGCGGAGGTAGCATCGGCGGCGGCATGAAGGGGCTGATCGCCGCCGGCGGGAACGCAACACGGCTCGAGGAGCTGACCCGGGTGACCAACAAGCACCTGCTGCCGGTGGGTCGCTGGCCGATGGTCTACTACCCGCTTCAGCTGCTCCAGCGGGTCGGCGTGCGCGAGGTGCTGATCGTCACCGGCAAGCAGCACGCAGGCCAGTTCATCGACCTGCTCGGGAACGGCCACGTGCTTGCCCGCGACGGCGACGAGGTCCTCTTCGATCTCGACCTCTCGTACAAGGTGCAGGTCGAGGCGGGTGGCATCGCGCAGGTGGTCGGAATGGCGCGGAGCTTCGCGGCCGGCGAGCAGCTCGTCGTCTGCCTCGGCGACAACATCTTCGAGCACAGCCAGGCGGACGCGATCCGGGGCTGGGAGGACGGCGCGCTCGTCTTCGTCAAGGACGTGCCCGACCCGGAGAACTTCGGTGTCGTCGTCTACGGCGAGGCCGGCCAGGTCGCCGACGTCGTCGAGAAGGCCGGTGTCGTCGACACGCGCTACTCCTCGCCGCCGTCCAACGACGCGGTCGTCGGGCTCTACTGCTACCCGCCCGACGTGTTCGAGATCATCGACGGGCTCGCGCCGTCGAGCCGGGGCGAGCTCGAGATCACCGACGTCAACAGGGCGTATGCCCACGCAGGCCGCCTCGACGTCCGCCGCGTCGAGGGCTGGTGGCACGACGGCGGCAAGCACTGGGCCGACCTGGCCGACCTCGGCCGCCTGATCGAGCAGACCGGAGCGAACAAATAGTCGCCGGCATCCAGCGGTTCCCGCTCTCGCGCTTCGACGACGAGCGGGGGTTCTTCATGGAGCTGATGCGGGCGAGCGGGCTTCCGAAGCCGGTGCGCCAGGCGAACCTGGCGCGGTCGCGCCGCGGCGTGATCCGCGCGCTCCACTACCACGAGCGCGGCCAGGACGATCTCTTCTGCTGCCTGCAGGGGATGGTGCGCGTGGTCGTCCTCGACCGCGCGACGGGCGAGGTCTTCACCGAGGACATCGGTGACGAGAACCCGGTCGCGATCTACGTGCCCGGCCAGCATGCTCATGGCTACGAGGCACTCACGGACTGCCTCTTCTGCTACTTCGTCACCGAGGAGTACGACGCGGGCGACCCCGACGAGCGCGGCGTCCCGTGGAACGACCCGCGCGTCGCGCACCTGTGGAGCACGAGCGAGCCGGTCCTCTCACCTCGCGACTCGGTGTGACCACGATCGTGACCGGGGCGGGCGGGCAGCTCGGCCACGCCTTGCTCGAGGCCTTTCCCGACGCTCGAGGGGTGACGCGGGCGGAGTGGGACGTGACGTTCCCGCCGCCGCCGGGCCTCGCCGCCGACCTGGTGCTGCACGCCGCGGCGTGGACGGACGTCGACGGTGCCGAGGACGACCCGCAGGAGGCGGCGGCCGTCAACGTCGGCGGTGTCCAGCACGCCGCGTCGCTCGGGGCCCCGCTCGTCGTCTGGTCAAGCGACTACGTCTTCGACGGCACGAAGCGCACGCCCTACCTCGAGTCGGACGCACCCGCGCCGCGCTCCGCCTACGGGCGTACGAAGCTGCACGGCGAGGCGGCGGCCGGCGAGCGGGCGTGGGTCGTGCGCTCGTCGTGGCTGTACGGCTGGACGTCGCGCAACTTCGTCCGCACGATGCTCCGGCTGGGCTCCGAGCGCGACGAGGTCGCGGTCGTCGACGATCAGGTCGGGTCCCCGACGTTCGTCGCCGACCTGGCCGAGGCGACGAAGGCGGTGCTCGAGCTCCCGCACGGCACGTACCACGTCGCGGCCGCCGGCGAAGTGAGCTGGGCCGGCTTCGCCGAGGCGATCTTCGAGGAGGCCGGGCTCGACGTGCGCGTGCGCCGCATCGCCTCGAGCGAGTTCGGAGCGAGGGCGGAGCGACCCGCGTACTCGGTGCTCCGCTCGGAGCGCGGCGCGCCCGAGCTGGCGCACTGGCGCGACGGCCTCCGTCGTTGTCTCGACCGTCTACTCTGACCCGATGCGCGTGCTCGTGACGGGTGGCGCCGGCTTCATCGGCTCGCAGTTCGCCCGCCGTCTGGCGGAAGCGGGCGACGAGGTCGTCGTCCTCGACAAGCTGACGTACGCGGGCAACCGCGCGAACCTCGAGGGCGTCGAGCACGAGTTCGTGCACGGCGATATCGCCGACCCCGACGCGGTCGCGCGGGCCGCCACGGGCTGCGAGGCGATCGTGAACTTCGCCGCCGAGACGCACGTCGATCGCTCGATCATGGGGCCGGCCGAGTTCATCCTCACCGACGTCCTCGGCACGCAGGTGCTGCTCGACCACGCCCGCCGTCAAGGCCTCCGCCATGTCCAGGTGTCGACCGACGAGGTCTACGGCGATATCCCGTTCGACGCGCCGGCTGCGACCGAGGAGTCGCCGCTTCGGCCGTCGAGCCCGTATTCCGCGTCGAAGGCGGGCGGCGACCTGCAGGTGCTCGCCTACGTGCGCACCTACGGCGTCGACGCGTGCATCACGCGGTCCGCGAACACCTTCGGCGCCCGCCAGTACCCCGAGAAGATCCTGCCGCTCTTCATCACGAACTGCTTCGACGGCGAGTCGCTGCCCGTGTACGGCGACGGCCGGCAGCGCCGCGAGTGGCTGCACGTCGACGACCACTGCGCCGCCATCGAGCTCGTGCTGCGCAACGGGGCTTCGGGTCACGTGTACAACGTCGGCGGGCAGGAGCGCGAGAACATGGAGGTCGTTCGCCGGATCCTCGATCTGACGGGCGCGAGCCCGGACCTCGTGCGCATGGTCGCCGACCGCCCCGGCCACGACCGTCGCTATGCGGTCGACTCGTCGAAGGTCCGCGATCTCGGCTGGTCGCCGGCCCACTCGTTCGATGCGGGCGGTCTCGAGGAGACGGTGGAGTGGTACCGCGAGAACCGCGAGTGGTGGGAGCCGATCAAGTCGGGGGACTACAGGCGGTACTACGAGGAGCAGTACGCCGCCCGGCTTGATGGCTGATGCCGCGATCGCGCGTGTCCGGCTGCGTGGTCTGGGCCGGCACCGAGAGCCCCGCTCTCGGCCCCGCTCCGTCGCCGCGCCCCCAGCCCGCGCCCCGGGACAGACGCCCTCCTGGCATCAGCCATCTAGCGAGTAGGGCAGGCATGCCTCTACGGGCAACGAACTCTGCCCCCGGGCGGATTTCGGGATGGAAACGTTGCGTAAAGGCCTACGGGCGGGCGGCAGAAGCTCGGCTACCGTGGGCCGGGTGGGTGGCCGCGTCGCGAGAGCCGGTGCCGTCTCGCTGCTCGTCCTCGCCGGCCTCGCGTCGTCGCTCCTCGTCGCCCGGCCTTCGGTCGGCGGGACCGGCACGACGACGAGCGCGGCCACGACGACCGTGAGCACGGCGCCGTCGGTGCTCGTCGTCACCGGCCACGGGTACGGCCACGGGCTCGGCATGTCGCAGTGGGGCGCCGACGGCTACGCCCGCCACGGCTTCACCTACGACCGGATCCTCGCGCACTACTACCGCGGCACGACGATCGAGCCTGCCCGCGGCCGGACGCTTCGCGTGCTGATCGCCCAGGCGAAGTCGGTGACGCTCGGCTCGACTGCGGCGTGGTCTGTGACCGACGGCTCGGGCACGAGGGTGCCGCTCGACTCGGGTACGCTCGTTCTCGGCAGCACGCTTGCGCTCGACTCGCATCCCGAGCTCTCGCCGCCCTTCTCGTTCACGTCCCCGGCACCGCTGACGATCGACGGGCAGGCGTATCGCGGGAAGCTCGTCGTCTCCTCGGACGGCAAGCTCGTCTCGGCGATCGACTACGTCGGGCTGGAGCAGTACCTGAAAGGCGTCGTCCCGTCGGAGATGCCGTCGACGTGGCCCGCCGCCGCGCTCGAGGCGCAGGCGGTCGCCGCTCGCTCCTACGCCCTGGCGAACCTCGTGAAGACGGGGCCGTTCGACCTCTACGGCGACTCGCGCAGCCAGGCCTACGGGGGTGTCGGCGTCGAGTCGCCGGCAACGAGCACTGCCGTCGACGCGACGGCCGGCCTCGTGCTCGAGTACGACGGCAAGGTCGCCGACGCGCTTTTCCATTCGAGCTCGGGCGGCCGCACCGTCTCGGCGCTCGAGGCGACGGGGGTCGCGGTGCCATACCTCGTCTCCGTCGCCGATCCGTACGACACCCTCTCGCCCGAGCACGACTGGGGCCCGCTTCTCTTCGACGCGGCGAAGCTGCAGACGACGTTGAAGCTCCCGGCTGCCATCACCGGCGCTGCGGCGACGGACGGCCCGTCGGGGCGGGTGAAGACGCTCGAGCTCTCGACCGGCGACGAGCCACCGGAGTCGTTCACCGGGAGCGAGCTCCGCGTCGCGCTCGGCCTCCCGTCGACCTGGTTCGATCCCGTGCTCCTCCGCCTCCAGTCGAGTGTCCGCACGGTTGCCTACGGCGCCGCGGCGACGCTGCTCGGCACTGCGGGTGGCACGGGCGTGACACTCGAGGCGAAGCCCGCCGGGACGCGGTCCTGGGTCGCGGCCGGCGCCCCGGCGCCGGTGGCGGACGGGTCGTTCGCGCTCTCGGTGAAGCCGCGGCTGACGACGGTGTACCGGCTCGCTTTCGGAGCGGCACGCGTCGGGCTCGTCACCGTCGCGGTTGCGGCCCGCGTCTCCGCGGCCGTGTCGAGCGCCGGCGTCGCGGGGACGGCGAAGCCGGCCGCGGTCGGCTCTCCGGTCCAGCTCCTTCGCCGCGACGGGGCCGCGTGGACGATCGCCTCGTCCACGGTCACCGACGCCGCAGGTGGATTCAGTTTCGGGGGGTCGCCGGCCGCAGGCACCTATCGTGTCCGGGTGATGCCCGGACACGGCCTCGCCTCGGGACTCTCCGCACTGCTGACCGTGCCGTGAGGCGGATCTCGCTCCTTCTTCTCGCCGTCGCCGCGCTCGTCGTGCCGGCGGCAGCGGCCGCCTTCGCGAACACCGAGCCCCTTGCCCCACAGGAGTGGTATCTCGACGCCGACCACGCGTGGTCGTTCTGGCCGTCGCAGCCGCAGCTCTTCCCGGTGCCCGTTGCGGTGATCGATTCCGGCATCGACGGCTCGAACCCCGATCTCCAGGGCCGCGTGCTCGCCGCCCGCTCGTTCGTCGGCGGCTCGCCGTGGACCGACGAGCAGGGGCACGGCACGTTCGTCGCGGGCGAGATCGCTGCCAACCCGATGAATGCATTCGGGATGGCAGGGCTTGCGTTCAATGCGCGCCTGCTCATTGCGAAGGTGGTCGCTGCGGACGGCTCGGTCTCGCTGGAGGGGGAGGTGGCCGCGATCCGGTGGGCCGCCGACCGGGGCGCCCGGGTGATCAACCTCAGCCTCGGCGGCGTGCGCGACCCGCTGGACAACGCGCTCGACACCTACTCGCCACTCGAGCAGGCGGCGATCGACTACGCCTGGGCGAAGGGAGCGGTCGTCGTGGCGGCGGTCGGCAACGGCCCGCAGTCGCCCGAGACGCCGTGGCGGTTCGCCGACTACCCGGCCGCCCTGCCGCACGTGATCGGCGTCAGCGCCGTCCGGCGCGACGGCTCCGTGCCTGACTACTCGAACCGTGACGCCGTTTACAACGACCTTGCGGCGCCGGGCGACGCCCTGCTCTCGACGATCCCGCTCGCGCTCGTCGACTCGAGTCGCGCCGGCTGCTCGGGCCAGCCGTTCTCCGACTGCGGGCCGCCCGAGTTTCGCGACGCGATCGGCACATCGTTCGCGGCGCCCCAGGTATCGGCGGCGGCCGCGCTCCTGATCGGGCAGGACCCGAGCCTGCGGCCCGAGCAGGTCGCGTATCTGCTCGAGCGTGGCGCCGACGACGCCACTCCCGCCACCGGCTGCGCAGGCTGTGTCGTCGGCCGCGATCCGCTCACGGGCTTCGGGACGCTCGACGTGCAGAGCTCGCTGTCGCTCCTCACCAGCTCCCCGCTTCCGCCTGTCGACCATTACGAGCCGAACGACGACGCAGGCCCCTGGGCGCACGCCCTGCCGCCGCTGCCGAGGACCATCTCGGCCACGCTCGACTACTGGGACGATCAGGTCGACGTCTATCGCGTGCGGCTCGTGAGAGGCCAGCGGCTCTACGCGCGCCTGACGCCGACCGGCGGCGCGAGCGTCGCGCTGGCGCTCTGGCCGCCCGGCACGCGACGCGTCGAGTCACTCGACTCGTCGACCGGGCCGCTCGTCCGTAGGAAGTCGGGCCGGGGCCAGGCGCGGGTCGCCGCCACGGCGGCCACGACCGGCGTCTACTACGTGGAGGCGAAGCTCCTGTCGAAGTCGTTGCTGCCGGTCGTCTACCGGTTGTCGCTCAGCCGCCGTTCGCCCTGAGCTCGTCGTCGGCGACGGGGCGCAGGACACGCGCCGGCGAGCCGACGACGACGACGCGCGGCGGCACGTCCTTCGTCACCACTGCACCCGCGCCGACGAACGCCTCCTCGCCGATCTCGATGCCGGGGCAGAGGATCGCCCCGCCGCCGATCCGGGCGCTTCGCCGGATCGTCGGCCCGCGCATCAGCTCGCGCCGTCGCTCGGTGCGGCCCATGAAGTTGTCGTTCGTGGTCACGACGCACGGCGCGACGAACACGTCTTCCTCGAGAGTCGAGTACGCCGTGATGTACGCGCCGGCCTGGATGCGGGTGCCGGCGCCGACGGTCGTGTCGTTCTCGATCAGCGAGCCGCGGCCGAGCACGCAGTCGTCCGCGAGCGAGACGCGCTCCCGGATGCAGGACTGGTCGCCGACGATGCAGTTCGCGCCCACGGTCGAGCCGGCGAAGACGATCGCCCCGCTCGAGACGACGGTCCCGTCGCCGATCACCGACGGTGCGAGCGGCTCGCGCTTCGCAGTCGAACGCGCGCCGAGCGACGGCTGCTTGCCGACGATCGCGTACTCGAGGACGCGGACGCCCTCGCCGAGAACCGTGCCGTCGTACACCGTCGCCGTCGGATGGATCTCAGCCATCGAGCGAGTCCGTCAGCATCTCGAGCGCGCGGACGACGCGGGCGCCGTCGCGCGCCACCCTGCCGCGGTCGTGCTGCCCGGCGACCAGCTCGAGGAAGTGGGTGCACTCCAGTCGCAGCGGCTCGGCGGTCGAGATCTTCGGGATGAAGATGTCGCCCGAGCGCGTCTGCCACTCACCGTAGGTCTCGGCGCGCTTCCACGGCGACTTCTCGTACACCGTCACCTTGCGCTCGAGCTCCATGTCGTCGAACACGACCATCTTCTCGCGGCCGACGACGGTCAGCCTCCGCATCTTGTGCGGGTCGAGCCACGACAGGTGCATGTGCGCGATCTTCCCGCTCGGGAAGCGCAGGTAGCAGAAAACGACGTCCTCGACGCCCGGCGTCAGGAAGTCGCGCCCGTGCGCGACGGCGGTCTCGGGATCCTCGTCGAGCAGGTAGAGGATGACGCTCAAGTCGTGCACGCCGAGCGACCAGAGCGCGTTCTCGTTCGTGCGAACGATGCCGAGGTTCTGGCGGTTCCCGTAGACGCACAGCACCTCGCCGAGCTCACCCGACTCGACGAGCTCCTTCAGCTTGACGATCCCGGGGTGGTAGAGCAGCAGGTGGCCGGGCATCAGCACGAGGTCTCGCTCCGCGGCGAGCCGGACGAGCTCGTCCATCTCCGTGGCGCGCATCGCCGGCGGCTTCTCGACGAAGACGTGCTTGCCCGCCTCGAGCGCCTGCTTCGCGAGCGCGTAGTGGGTGGGGACGGGCGTCGCGACGACGATCGCGTCGAGGCCGTCGTCGGCGAGCAGGTCGTCGAAGCTCGTGGTCGCGCGCGCCTTCGGGTAGCGGGCCGACAGCTCGGCCAGGCGCTCCTCGTCGAGGTCGCAGAGCCACGTGAGCTCCCCGAGCTCGTCGAAGTTGCGTACGAGGTTCGGCCCCCAGTAGTTCAGGCCGACCACGCCGACGGAGGCCACTACAGCTTCCAGACCTTGCCGTCGACCTCGTGACCCCGGGTGGCGTTGCGGAAGTCGACGACGACGTTCGCGCGGCGGACGAGCTCCGCGTAGTCGACCGTCGAGTGGTTGGTCACGATCGCGACACAGTCGTAGCCCTCGGGCTCGAGCGGCACCGAGTGGAGGCCGTCGAACTCGGGGACGAACGGGTCGTGGTAGGCGACGTCGGCGCCCGCGTTGCGGAGCAGGTCGACGATCTTCTCGGCGGGCGACTCGCGCACGTCGTCGATGTCCGGCTTGTAGGCGACGCCGACGACGAGGATGCGCGAGCCCTTCAGCGACTTCTGGGCACCGTGGTTCAGCGCCTGCGAGATCACCGACCGGCAGAAGTACGGCATGTTGTTGTTGATCTCGCCGGCGAGCTCGACGAAGCGGGTGTTGAAGTCGAACTCGCGCGCCTTCCAGGCGAGGTAGTACGGGTCGAGTGGGATGCAGTGGCCGCCGAGGCCGGGGCCGGGCTTGAACGACATGAAGCCGAACGGCTTGGTCGCGGCCGCCTCGATCACCTCCCACACGTCGATGTCCATGCGGTCGCAGAGCTGCGCGAGCTCGTTGACGAGTGCGATGTTCACCGAGCGGAAGATGTTCTCGAGCAGCTTCGTCAGCTCGGCGGCCTCGGCCGTCGAGACCTCGTGCACGTGCGCGAGCGCGGAGGAGTAGAGCGCAGCCGCCGCTTTGGTCGACTCGGCGTTGATGCCGCCGACGACCTTCGGGGTCGTCTGGGTCGTCCAGTCGGTCCGCCCCGGGTCGACCCGCTCGGGGGCGAACGCGAGATGGAAGTCGACGCCGGCGCGAAGGCCGCTGCCTGCCTCCAGGATCGGCTGCAGGATCTCGCGCGTCGTGCCGGGGTAGGTGGTCGACTCGAGGACGACAACGTGCCCCTTGCGCACGTGCGGCGCGATGCTGCGGGCGGCGCTCTCGATGAAGCGCAAGTCCGGCTCGCGCTGTCGCGTCAGCGGTGTCGGCACGGCGACGACGACCGCGTCGCTCTCGGCGACGACGCTGAAGTCTGTCGTGGCGGTGATCAGGCCCTCGTCGACGAGCTTCGAAAGCGTCTCCGACGGCACGTCGGAGATATGGCTCTCACCGCGGTTGATCGCGTCGACCAGCGACGCCGTGATGTCGACGAGCGCGACTTTCTTGCCCGCCTCGGCGAATGTCTGCGCGTGCGGCATCCCGACGTAGCCCGCACCGATGACGGCGATGTCCCAGCCCATGTCGGCGCTCAAGCGTACAGGGCGTCCGCGACGCGTCGGGCGGCATGGCCGTCGCCGTACAGCGTGGGAGCCCCGTCGGGGAAGCGCGCTGCGGCGACGGCCGCGGCGATTCCGTCGGGCGGGACGAGCACGTTTGCGCCCGTGGCGACGGTGTCGACCCACTCGGTGCTCGGCCGGACGGTCACGCACGGCACGCCGAGCCAGTAGGCCTCCTTTTGCAGGCCGCCCGAGTCGGTGACGACGGCGTCCGCCGCCGCGGTGAGGGCGAGCATCTCGAGGTAGCCGAGCGGCTCGAGCGCGAGCACGTTCGCCGGCAGCTCGATCCGGGCGGCCGCGAGCACGGCGCGGGTCCGCGGGTGGACGGGGAAGACGAACCTGCGGTCGCTCTCGCCAAGCGCGGCCGCGATCGCGCGCAGGCGCTCGGGCTCGGTGTTCTGCTGGCGGTGGATCGTCAGCGCGACGTAGGGCGGCTCGACCGGCGACTCGCGGCGGCGGGCGATCGGTGCGAAGAGGCGCGTCGCGTCGGCCATCACGTCGCCGACCACCTCGCGCCGGCCCGGGACGCCCTCCGCCTCGAGCTGTGCGGCCGAGCGCTCGTCGGGGCAGAGGAGGAGCGTCGAGAGCCGGTCGACCTCGATCCTGTTCCGCTCCTCTGGCATCGCGAGGTCGAAGCTGCGCAGCCCAGCCTCGACGTGCGCGACCGGCGTGCCGGCAGCCGCCCTCGCGCCCGCGGCCGTCGAATTCGTGTCTCCATAGACGAGCACCCAGCCCGGGCGCTCCGCTTCGACGATCTCGCGGATCGGCCCGGTCATGGCGTCGATCTCGGCCGTGCGCAGGTCGAGCCGGTGGGCAGGCTCGGGGATGCCGAGCTCGTCGAAGAAGACCTGGGACATGCCGGGGTCCCAATGCTGGCCGGTGTGGAGCACGACGTCCTCGATCCCTGCCTCGCGCAGGGCGATCGAGAGCGGGGCGGACTTGATGAACTGCGGCCGGTTCCCGACCACGGACAGGACGCGCAGAGATGTTCCGGGCACCGGCGCTACGATACGCGCGCGTCCGGGCCGTTAGCTCAGCTGGTAGAGCAGGGGACTCTTAATCCCAAGGTCGAAGGTTCGAATCCTTCACGGCCCATGCGATCTCGGCTGTCCCTCGATCGAGGCAAGCCGTTGTGGCGTATCACGACTGCCCGTTCGACCGATGTCGTGACAGCCCACCTTGGGAAGACTCACGGCGTGCCGTTCGACGATCCGATCGCTCATCTCACAGGGCAGCGGCTTGCGACGTGCGCGCAGTGCGGCCGCGTGAGCGGCGTGCTGTGGATCGGGTGGACCGGCTACCGGATCGACGATCCGGGCACGGACGACCCACCGCAGATCGGCCTGTTCTGTCCCGACTGCTCGGCCCGGGAGTTTCAGCATCTCCCACGCCGACCGCAGCGCGAGCTCTAGCTTTCCGACGACTCACCGGTGCAGGAGCATCGGCGTCCGTAGCAACCTTGCTCCGCTGCTTCGACGCGCTTAGTGTCGGCTTCCTGCGATGTCGACGGACCACGCCCACAAGCCGGGACTCGATCAGGTCGCCGTCGCAGCGCTTGTCGACCTGCTCGGGGACGATCCCGATGCGCTCGCCGAGCTCGTCGACGCGTTCCTCGAAGAGGCCCCGCTGCGGCTCGCCGAGATCGAGTCGGGTCTCGAGTTGCGTGACGCCGCAATCGTGGGTCGCGCAGCGCACACTTTGAAGTCGAATGCCGCCACCTTCGGGGCTGTCGCGCTCGAGGGTGTCTGCCGCGACCTCGAGACGCTCGTCCGCTCGGGCGAGCTCGCCGGCGCCCTCGCACTCCTCCGTCAGGCCCGGGCCGACTGGGCTGCCGTCGAGCCCGCGCTCGTCGATCTTCGAGACGGCGACCGGACCGAGTGACAACGTCGTCTGGCTCGATCCTAGTCGTCGACGACGATCGGGTGAACAGGATGGTCCTGGCCCGCACGCTCACCCAGGCGGGCCACCGGGTCGAGACGGCGGAAAACGGGCGTGACGCCCTCGAGCGTGTGCGATCGGCGCCGTTCGACGTCGTCCTGCTCGACATCGTCATGCCCGAGCTCGACGGGATCAGCGTCCTCGAGGAGATGAAGTCCGATCCGCAGCTCCGCGACGTCCCGGTGATCATGATCTCGGCGCTCGACGACTTCGAGAGCGTCGTGCGCTGCATCGAGCTCGGCGCCGAGGACTACCTGCCGAAGCCGTTCGACCCCGTCCTGCTGCGCGCCCGCCTGAACGCCGGCCTCAACAAGCGGCTCGTCCACCAGCTCGAGCGCGCCCGGGTCCACGACGTCTTCGCGCGCTTTCTGCCCGAGTCGATCGTCGAGGAGATGCTGGCGCGCACCGACGGCGACGTGCGCCTCGGCGGCGTGCGGCTGATCGGGACCGTCCTCTTCACGGACCTTCGCGGCTTCACGACGTTCGCGGAGCAGACCACGCCGGACCGGGTGATCGAGGTGCTGAACCGGTTCCTGAGCGAGATGAGCGACGCCGTGCTCGACAACGGCGGCACGCTCGTCAGCTACCTGGGTGATGGGCTGCTCGCCGTCTTCGGCGCGCCGATCGAGCTCGACGATCACGCCGACCGTGCGCTCGCCGCCGCCCGGGAGATGCTCACCGTCCGCCTGCCGCGCTTCAACGAGTGGCTCGACGGGTCGACGGCGGCCTTCGCGATGGGCGTCGGCGTCTCGAGTGGGCCGCTCATGTCGGGCAACATCGGCTCCGAGCGGCGGCTCGACTACACGGCGATCGGCGACACGGTCAACGTCGCCGCGCGCATCGAGGCGCACACCAAGGGGGTGCCGCAGAAGGCCCTCGTAGCCGACTCGACGCGCGAGCTCCTGACGCGGCCCGCCGACCTCGTGCTCGTCGGCGACGTCGTGTTGCGTGGCCGCACGAGCCCGACCCGCCTCTGGGGGCTCGCGGAAGCATGACGGTGCGGCTCGCGCGGCTCGCCGCCGCCGGCGCCGTCGACCGGTTCTCCGGACCGAGCGTCGCGATGTTCGTCACCCGCGTCAACACGGTCGCCCGCCGGCTGCAGTCCACCGGCACGCTTCGCCGTCTCTCGCTCCACTACTTCCACGTCGACTTCGCCACGAAAGCGAGGAGCTTCGATGTTTCGCGTCTCAACCAGAACGTTCAGTAGAGCCGTTTTCGTTGTCGTGGTTGCCGCGCTCGTCCTCGCGGGCGGTGCGTCCAGCCGGCCGGCGGGCGATCCCTCGAACGACAAGCTCGCGCAGATCCTTGCGCGCGGGACGCTGATCCTCTCGACCGACCCTGGCTATCCCCCGCAGTCGTACCTTGTGAAAAGCGCGAAGCGGCTCGCTCATACCAAATGCGCCGCGAACCAGATGACGGCGAATCAGATGGCGGGCTACGACGCCGACACCGGGAAGCTCGTCGCGAAGCGCCTCGGTGTCGAGGCGTGCTTCGTCACGCCGACCTGGAGTGAGATCATCAGCGGCCACTGGAACGACCGCTGGGACATCTCCTACGGATCGGGCGCGATCAACTCCGATCGCGCGAATCGCCTCTACTTCACGCAGCCGTACTACGCGGCGCCGCAGCTCTTCTTCGTCGCGACGAAGTCGAAGTACGAGAAGCCGAGCGACCTGAACGGCAAGACGATCGGCGTCTGCGCGGGCTGCACGCACGAGCTGTATCTCAGGCGCACGCTCACGATCCCGGGCGTCAAGGTCGTCTACAAGGTCAATCACGTCAAGATCGCGATCTTCGACGTCGAGAACCCGGGCCTTGCGGCCGTGGCGGCGGGCAAGATCGACGCGTTCCTGTGCGCGGCCCCGGAGGGCGACGGCGCGATCCACAACGGGCTCAAGCTCCGCGCCTTGAAGGAGCCGGCGTTCTTCATGTACCCGACCGGTTTCGTGGACCGGTTCTCGGCCTTCGACGTCAAGTCGTTCGTCGCACGGGTAGACCAGATCGTCCAGGGGCTCCACCGCGACGGCTCGCTCGTGGCGCTGTCGAAGAAGGACTTCTTCGGAGTCGACTACGCGACGAAGGCCGGCCAGTTCGACATGAAGACGATCGGGCAGGTCGTCAAGTAGCCGCGACGACGCGTCGGGGCCTCGGCGGATGCCGGGCCGTCTGAAGCTGCCGAGCCGGACGCTCATGGTCCGGCTCGTCGGCTCCTTCCTCGTCCTCTCCGTCCTGATGGTGACGGCGGTCGGCGTGCTCGCCTACCTGCGCGCGCGCAGTACCTTGCAGGCGTCGGTCTACGCTCGGCTCGACGCTGCTGTCCAGCAGAAGCAGGGCGCCGTCGACAGCTGGGTCGACGACCAGAGGCGGAACGTGGTGTTCGTCGGCCAGCTCTTCGGCAGCACGCAGTCGAGCGGCGATCCGCAGCTGAAGAAGCTCTCCACCCAGCTCCTCTCGCCCGACACGCCGGCGGCGACCCGGCGTCGTGCTCACGACTCCGCGCTTGCGGTGCTGAACGGCGTCGTCAGCCAGACCGCCGACGCCGAGGAGTACCGCATCCTCGATCAGAACGGCATCGTGCGGCTCTCGACCACGCAGGCCGATGAGGGGAAGGCGCAGGGCCACGAGAAGTACTTCGTCGACGCAAGCTCGGGCGTGACTGTGGTCGAGCCTGTCGCCCAGTCTTCGCTCTCGAAGGAGCCGACGATCACGATCGCGACACCACTCTTCAACCAGGACGGTCAGGAGATCGGCGAGCTTGCGGCCGATCTCAGCCTCGAGCGGCTCGACGAGCTCGTGCTGCAGGCGACCGGACTGGGGAACTCCGGGCAGATGTATCTCGTCGGCTCCGATCACCACTTCATCGGCCAGCGCCTGGCGACCGGCGAGTTCGCGGGGGCCGTCCACTCCAAGGCGATCGACGCAGGGCTGCGGCAGCAGTCGGGCCATGCCCTCTACGCCGACTACCGCGGCAGTCCGGTGATCGGCTCGTACGAGTGGCTTCCCGGGACCGGGACGGCACTCGTGGCGGAGATGAGCCAGAGCAGCGCGTTCGCGCCGGCCCGTCGGCTGGGGTTCACGATCGGCGGCTTCGGCCTCCTCGTGGTCGGCCTGCTCGGGGTCGGCACCTACCTGCTCTCGCGTCGTATCGCGAAGCCGATTCTCGCCATCACCGAGACCGCGACCGCCGTCACCGCTGGCGACCTCACGCGCGAGGCGCCGGTGACGACGAACGACGAGGTCGGCACGCTTGCCGAGGCGTTCAACACGATGACCGGGCAGCTCCGAGAGACCCTCGAAGGGCTCGAGCAGCGGGTCGCCGAGCGCACCGACGAACTGCGCATCCAGAACGCCGAGCTCGGCGCGCTCCACGAGACGACCCTCGGTGTCATGCACCGCCTCGACCTCGAGGATCTCCTACGCGAGCTCCTCACGCGGGCGTCCGAGCTGCTCGGCGCCTCCCACGGCTACTTCTACCTCCGCGATGCCGAAGACGACGAGCTCGTGAGCAGGGTTGCGACCGGTGTCTTCGTCGACGAGATCGGCGTCCGGATGCGGCAGGGCGAGGGCCTCGCCGGTCGTGTCTGGGCGTCCGAAGCGCCCGTCGTGATCGAGGACTACGACGCGTGGGAGGGGCGGGTCGCAGCGTTCCCGCTCGGGCGGATCCACTCGCTGGTCGGCGTGCCGATCAGCTCGGGCGACGACTTCATCGGCGTGCTCGGCGTCGCACGCGATCGCGCCGACGAGAGGCCGTTCACCGAGGACGAGGTCGAGCGGCTGCAGCGCTTCGCGCAGCTTGCGTCGATCGCGCTCGACAATGCGCGCCTGTTCGCCGCCGCCGAGGAAGCGCGGCAGCTCGCAAACGCGGCGAGCGCCGCGAAGAGCACCTTCCTCGCAGCGATGAGCCACGAGATCCGCACGCCGATGAACGCCATCATCGGCATGAGCGGACTGCTGCTCCGCAGCGAGCTCGACGACGAGCAGCAGGACTACGCGTCGATCATTCGCACGAGCAGCGAGGCGCTCCTGACCATCATCAACGACGTCCTCGACTTCTCGAAGATCGAGGCCGGGCGGATGGAGCTCGAAGTCGCACCGTTCGATCTCCGCGAGTGCGTCTCGAGCGCCGTCGCGCTGATCAACACGCTCGCCTCGCAGAAGGGCCTGACCGTCGGTGCGGCATTTGCCGGCGACGTGCCGCAGGGCGTTCTCGGCGACGTCAGCCGGCTGCGGCAGATCCTGCTCAACGTGCTCAACAACGCCGTCAAGTTCACGGAGCAAGGCTCGGTCGAGCTTCACGTCTCCGCTGCGCGGAAGGACGGGGACGAGCTCGAGCTTCGGTTCGCCGTACGCGACACCGGCATCGGTCTCTCCGAGGAGCAGCTCGGGAAGCTCTTCCAGTCGTTCAGCCAGGCGGACTCGTCGATCTCGCGTCGGTTTGGCGGCACCGGGCTCGGGCTCGCCATCTCAAAGCGCCTTGCCGAGGCGATGGGCGGCACGATGTGGGCCGAGAGCGACGGCCCCGGGCGGGGCAGCACCTTCAACGTCACGATCGCGACGCAGGAGGCCGCGCTTGCCGACGCGCAGCAGACGGGCGCGCCGAGACCCGGCTCGCTCGATCTCGATCCTGGGCAGGCGAGCCGGCATCCGCTGCGCATCCTGCTCGCCGAGGACAACGCCGTGAACCAGAAGCTCGCGCTCCGGCTGCTCGCCCAGATGGGCTACGAAGCGGACATCGCCGCGAACGGGCTGGAGGCGATCGAGGCGGTCGAGCGGCAGCCGTACGACCTCGTCCTGATGGACGTTCAGATGCCGGAGCTCGACGGCCTGGAAGCGACGCGGCGGATCGTCAGCGGCGTGCCTCCCGAGCGCCGCCCGTGGATCGTCGCGATGACGGCGAACGCGATGGACGGCGACCGCGAGGCTTGCCTCGAGGCCGGCATGAAGGGCTACATCTCGAAGCCGATCCGGGTCGAGGAACTGGTGGCGGCAGTGCTCACGGCACCGCCTACTCTGGAGTCGTGACCGCCGCCTCCTCGCGCAGCGCGCGCAGCTCCGCGAGCCGCCCGTCGGCGAGCCCGCGCATCGCCGACTCGGCTGGATAGCGGCCGGTCAGCGCGACGAGGAACGTCTCACGGTCGAGCGCGTACAGAGCACACGCCCCGCGCGTGCGCACCGTCGCGGTGCGCGGCACGTCGTAGAGCAGCGCGATCTCGCCGAAGCCGCTGCCGCGCCCGAGTGTCGCGACGTGCTTCTCGCCGGCCAGGACGTCGACCTCGCCGTCCGCGATCACGTAGAAGCGGTCGCCCTCGTCGCCCTCGATGATGACGTCGACGCCGCCCTCGACGGCGACCGGCCTCAGCGCGGCCGCCAGGGTCTCGAGCTGAGCAGGCGGCAGAAGCGCGAACATCGGCAACGAGCGGAGGAGCGCGGCCTCGACCACGGGTGCGGTTGCATGGCGGTCGATCGACAGGAGTCTCCTGCCTGCCGTCAAGGCGGCGACCGGTAACAGGAGCCCGATGCCGACGAAGGCGGCCGTCGCCCCGCCCAGGCCGACGAGCAGCGGCGTGAGGAGCGAGCCTGCGGCAAGCCCGAGCATCTCGAGGCCCTCGAGCATGCCGAAGACCCGGGCGAGCAGGTCGGAGCGCGCGACGCGCTGCAGGAGGGCGCGGGCGGTCACGGAGAACGTCGCCTGCGCCCCGCCCGCGACGGCGAGCAGACCGAGGTCGACGCCGATGCCCGGCGACGAGGCGAGCGCAAAGAGCGCCAGCGTCCAGCCGCCGAGCGAGACGACGAGCGGCAGCGCGAGCCGTTTCTGGCCGACGAGGCGCGCCGTGATCACGACCGCGAGGACCGACCCGACCCCGGTCGCCGCGTTCAGGTACCCGGCCCAGTTGCCGCCCCGGTGCAGCACGCCGCGCGCGAGCTCGACGTAGAGGATGTCGAGCGCACCGAGGGCGGTCGCCTGCGCGCCGAGCAGCAGCACGAGCATCCGCGCGTTCGGATCCTCGTGGACGGCGGCGAGCGCGCTCCGGAGTGTCGCCCCGTCGTCCTCCTCCGCGGGCGCGGCTGCGGCGACCACGTGGCGCAGCGGGCCGACGAGCAGCGCTCCGAGTGCGCAGACCGCCGCGCCGACCACGAAGGCCGTTGCCGGTGACGAGAAGGTGAGGACGACGCCCACCACGAGTGGAGCGAGCAGCGTGGCGATGCTCTCGATCCAGCCCACGACGACGTTGCTCGCGGCGAGATCCTCCGGCCGCCGGGCGAGGCCGGGTGTGAGCGCGGACTGCGTCGGTCGGGTCATCGTGAAGGCAACCGACGGAGCGACGAGCGCGGCGTAGACGACTGCCGGGCGGGCCCCGGCGAGCATCACGGCGGCGACAAGCGCGGAGCTTGCCGCCTGGGCGATGTAGCCGATGAAGAGCGCGGTCCCGGGCGGCATCCGATCGCCGGCGGATGCGAGCACCGGCGCGAACACCGCCGCCGGCAGGAGCATGGCGGTGGCCACGATGCCGGACGTGGTGACGCCGCCCTGGTCGTACGCGTAGACGAGCATGGCGAGCCACGTCGCCCATTCGGCGACGTTGAAGGCCAGGTACGCGAGGGAGACACGCTGGAGCTCGCCGTTGCGCCGGACGATCCGGAGGACCTTCAGGACCACGTGCGCGATCATTTCATCGTGCCGCTCCGGAACCGTGTCACTCCCCTCGGCGACCTGGTCCTCCATCCGGCGCGCGGTCTCGTCTACGGCAACCGCGGCTGCCTCCACGATGCCCACGGCCGGATCGTGCGTCGCTTCCAGGTGAAGCGCTGGATCGCCTGCCGGCTCGAGTTCAAGGGCTGGCACCGCTCTCCGCTGATGCAGCCGGGGCGGTTCACCGAGCTCTTCTTTCTCGACGAGGCGACCGCGTTCGCGGCCGGTCACCGGCCGTGTGCACTCTGCCGCCGCGAGGACTACGTGCGTTTCCTCGCGCGGGTCGGTGCCGCGGGAGCCGACGAGGTCGACGAGCGTCTCCACGCCGAGCGGCTCGGGCCGCGCAACCCGGCGTCGTTTCCCTCGCTTCCCGACGCGACGTTCGTGCTGCACGACGGCGCCCCGTGGCTCGTCCGGCGGGACGAGCTTCTGCGCTGGACGCCTGCCGGGTACCTCGAGCGGCTACCGCGGCCCGAACGAGGACGAGCGACGGTGCTTACGCCACCGTCGCTCGTCGACGTCCTGCGGTCGGGGTGGAGCGGGGCGGTCCCGCTCGTGCACCCGACGGCTCAGTAGCTCATCCGGTGCGGCTTCGACCACGCGATGCGGATCAGCTCCGCCTCGGCGTCGACGAGCCCCATCTCCTCGGGCCGCGGCTGGGGCGCGCGCTTCCCGCCGGGGCGCCTCGGTGCCGTCGAGTCCCACGAAAGCCGGTTCATGCCTGCACCTCCTCGCTTGCGGGCGCGTGCGCCCGGGTGATCCTGATGTCGCCGCTCACGGTCTTCGCCTTGATCTCGACCAGCAGCTCGCCTGCGGCCGGGGCTGCGTCGAGGGTGTCGAGCTCCGACGCGGTGTCGCCGGAGACGGTGCTGCAGTCGAGGTATGCCTTCGAGCCTCGGCGGACGCCGATCTCGACGTCGCCGGAGACGGCCTGCGCCGTCACGCGACCCTGCCGGACCGCGCGGTGCTGCTGGTCGCCGCTCACGGTGCTCACGGCGACGTCCGCGCCGGCCTCGCCGATCGTCACGTCGCCCGAGGCGGTGTTCACCGACACCTTTCCGCGAACGGCGCCGATCTCGATGTCGCCCGACGCGCTCCGGACGTCGAGGCTGCCCTCGACGACCGCGATGGCGACGTCACCACTCGCGTTCTTCAGGTTCGCGGCGCCCCTGACGCGGTCGGCGCTCGTATCCCCCGACGCCGTCGTCACGGTGAGCGCGCCGACCGTGCCGGTCGCGCGAACGTCGGCGGACTTCGTCTTGGCCGTCACGTCCGTGCCCTCAGGGCAGCGGACCCGGCAGTCGATCCCGCCGCGGCCGAAGACGATCGCGAACCCGATCCCACCGCGCTTCTGCGGCACGTCGATGACGAGCCGGTCGCCCTGAAGCTCGACGCGGGCGGCGTCGACGAGCCGCTGGGACTCCTCGTCGTGGGCGATCAGCTCGACCTCCGCCTTGCCCTCGAGCGTCGGGTCGATCTCGATCTCGCCGGCGGCGAGCTCGATCTCGAGCAGCAGCGGCCCCGTCACGTCGAATGTCTTCTGCATCTCGGACACCTCCTGGCGGCTAGCTCTGTGCGTAGCCCGTCAAGCGCTTGCCGGCGAACCGCGCCGGGCGGGACTCGGTCTGGCGCGCGATCGCGCGCACGAGCCACGTGTTGGTCGACACGCCCTCGGCGTCCGCCGCCTTCTCGACGGCGACCTTGAGCGACTCCGGAAGCCGCAGGCTGATGCGTGCCGTCAACTCCTCGCCGGACGGGGCGGCGGCCTCTCCAGCATCGTCGACGAACACGAACTCGGGCTCCTGGCCGGCGAGGCGCACCTCGACGTGGCCGGAAGGGAGCCTCGTGGAGAGCTCGAGTGCGGCCTGCGAGAGCAGGTCGAAGAGCTTCAGGCGGAGGTTCGAGGCGAGCGCCTCGCCGAGCCGCTGGGCGATCCGCGCCGACCGCTCGTCGCCGAGCTCCCCGAGCCCCTGGAGATCCTGCTGCAACCCTTCGAGCACGATGGTCAGATTCATGTTGACATCACTATGACATCATAAACGATGTCTGTCAAATGTCAACGCACTGTCTCGGAAACAGCACGGGCCCCAGTAGGGGCCCGTGCCGGGGAGAAGCGGTCGAGGAGTGTCTCTAGACCGGGGGGTTGTCCTCGACGTAAGTCGTCGTGCGCCGGGCGCGCGGGGCGCCGCCGAACCCGCCCCAGCTCGACCAGAAGATGAGCGAGAGGACGAGGCCGACCGCGCCGACGACCATGAGGATGATGCCGACCGTATGGATGTTGAAGCCCGATGCGCTCGCGGTCACCGCCCAGGTCAGGATGGCGCCCGCTGCGATCAGGATCAGGCTCACTCCGGTACCCATGTCGTCACGTTCCTCCTTCGGCTCGGTTGGGACTCCCCCGTGAAACGGCGCACAGGACCGATCGGATACGGGCGCATCGAAAGTCACGGCGCCGGGCGTTCACGTATGTTTCGCGCGGGTGCGCAGGGGTTCAGTCATTCAGCTCGCCGCGATCGGGCTGGTCGCCGGTGCGGTTTGCACAGCTGTGGCGCTGCTCATCCCGTGGTTGCCTGTCTCGGCCGGCAAGGAAGCCCACCGGATCCACTTCGTCTACTGGTTCGCGACCGTCATCGCGATCGCGGTCTTCTCGGTCGTCGTCGCGGTCCTCGTGTACTCGGTCTGGAAGTTCCGCGCCGGGCCCGACGACGAGGAGGACGGCCCGCCGATCCACGGCCACACGACGCTCGAGATCGTGTGGACGGCGATCCCGGCGGTGCTCGTGACCGCGATCTCGATCGTCAGTGCGGTCGTGCTCGCGCAGAACGGCCACGCCGGCCCCGATCCGCTGCTGATCGACGTCAAGGCGCAGCAGTTCGCGTGGAACTTCACCTACCCGAACGGGAAGAGCTTCGGCTATCTCGAGGCGCCTGCGGGCCGCTCGATGAAGCTGAACATCACGTCGACCGACGTCATCCACTCCTTCTGGGTCCCTCAGCTCTCGCAGAAGCAGGACGCCGTGCCCGGGCAGCACAACACGATCGTTGTCACGCCCACGCGCATTGGCACCTATCCGATCATCTGCACCGAGTTGTGCGGGCTCGGGCACTCGATCATGCGCAGCCACATCAACGTCGTCTCGCCGTCCGACTACGCGGCCTGGGTCAAGCAGGGCGGCGCCACGACCGGGCCGCCCGGCCTCGCCGTCTTCCAGCGCGAGGGCTGCGGGAGCTGCCACACGTTCACGCCGGCCGGCTCGACCGGCAAGGTCGGCCCCGACCTCGACGACCTGAAGGCGGAGGCGCTGCGCGCCAACCGCGGCCCGCTCGCGTCGTTCGTGCACCAGTCGATTGTCGAGCCGGCGGCGTATCTCGAGCCCGGCTATCCGGACGCCATGCCGCATATCTTCGGCCAGCAGATCTCGGCCGCGGAGCTCAATCAGCTCGTGCAGTATCTGGTGCAGGGAGCGAAATGACGAGTCACGCCGCCGCAGAGCACATCGAATCGCACGTGCATGAGCCGCCGCAGCGCAACGGCCTGCGCCGGCTGACGGCGGCCGGCTGGCTGCGCGCCGCCTGGATGACCCCGCTCTTCTTCGGCCTCGGCCTCGGGATCGTCGTCCTGATCCGCTGGCTCGCCGGCTGGCATCCGATCTGGTATGCCCAGCCGCTCGTCACCGTCGAGCTCGTGACCACGCCGCTCGGCTTCCTCGCGGGCATCGGCGGCTTCGACTACTGGGTCTACTACGCGAGCGGCAGGCCGACGCGGGTCGACGACCACTCCGGCCACGGCGCGTACAGCTGGCGCGACTACTTCCGCATCAACACCGACCACAAGGTGATCGGTGTCCAGTACGTCGTCACGACGATCTTCTTCTTCCTCGTCGGCGGCCTATTCGCGATGCTCTTCCGCGCCGAGCTCGCCCAGCCCGGCGACCAGTTCTTCAACCCGCAGACGTACAACGTGCTCGTCTCGAACCACGCGGCGCTGATGATCTTCCTGTTCGTCATCCCGGCGTTCGCCGGGCTCGGGAACTACGTCATCCCGCTGATGATCGGCGCCGCCGACATGGCGTTCCCGCGCCTGAACGCGCTCTCGTTCTGGCTGTTGCCGATGGCCGGGCTCATCCTCCTGGCCGGCATGGCCGCTCCGGGCGGCGGGCCGTCCGCGGGCTGGACGTGTTACGCCCCGCTCTGCTCGCACCAGCCGATCGGGCAGGTGTTCTTCAACATGGGCGTCCAGTGGGCGGGCGCGAGCTCGATCATGACCGCGCTCAACTTCCTGGTCACCATCATCACCATGCGCGCGCCGGGGATGACGTTCTGGCGCATGCCGCTGCTCGTCTGGGCGAACTTCACGACGTCGCTCCTCGTCGTGATCGCGACGCCGTTCATTGCCGGCTCGCAGTTCTTCGTCCTGTTCGACCGGGTGATGCACACGAACTTCTTCGAGCCGGCGGGCGGCGGGTATGTGCTCGGCTACCAGCACATCTTCTGGTTCTACTCGCACCCGGCCGTCTACATCATGATGCTGCCGGGCTTCGGGATCATCAGCGAGGTGATCGCGGTGATGAGCCGCAAGCCGGTGTTCGGGTACCGGCTGATGGCACTGTCGCTCATGGCGATCCTCGTGCTCGGCTTCTCGGTCTGGGCGCACCACATGTTCGTCGCCGGAATGGCGGGCTGGTTGCGCGTGCCGATGATGGTGACGTCGATGGTGATCGCGGTGCCGACCGGGATCAAGATCTTCTCCTGGCTCGCGACGATGTGGGAAGGGCGTATTCGCTTCACGACGCCGATGCTGTTCGCGCTCGGCTTCCTGTCGATGTTCGTGATCGGCGGCCTCTCCGGGATTTACCTCGCGTCGGTGCCGATCGACATCCATGCCTCCGACACGTACTTCATCGTCGCCCACATCCATTACGTGCTCTTCGGCGGCTCCGTCTTCACGATCTTCGCCGGCATCTACTACTGGTTCCCGAAGATGACGGGCCGCATGTACGACGAGCGGCTCGGCAAGCTGCACTTCTGGCTCACGTTCATCGGCTTCAACCTCACGTTCTTCCCGATGCACTACCTCGGGCTGCAGGGAATGCCGCGCCGCGTCGCGGACTACGCGGATCGCTTCGCCGACCTCAACCTGTTCATCTCGATCGCATCGTTCGGCCTCGGTGCGTCCACGATCGTCTTCCTCTACAACATGGCCAACTCGTGGGCGCACGGTCCGATCGCCCCGTCGAACCCGTGGCGGGCGCTCACGCTCGAGTGGCAGGTGTCCTCGCCGCCTCCGATCTTCAACTTCGACTCGATCCCGCAGGTCGTCGGCCATCCCTACGAGTACGGCGTGCCAGGCGCGCAGCACGCGATCCTCGGCGCCCCACACCCTGAGCCCGTCGGGGCCGACTAGCGCGTGACCCACGTCCTCGTGATCGCAAACGAGACGGTGGCGTCGCAGACGCTGCTCGACGCCGTGCGCGCCGAGGTTCACGGCGCCGACGACCGCGTCACCGTGATCGCCCCAGTGAACGAGCCGAACCAGGGGTACGTCGTCTACGAGGACACGCGCCGGGCCGCTGCGGGACGGCGGCTCGAGCGGACGCTCAAAGGCCTGCGCGAGGCTGGGCTGCGTGTCCAGGGGTTCGTGGTCGAGACAGGCCCGCTGCAGGCGGTCAAGGACGCGCTTGCCCAGCTCGAGCCGCCTGTCGACGAGATCGTGCTCTCCACGCACGCCGCCGAGCGCTCGGGCTGGATGCGCCGCAACGTCGTCGAGGACGTGGAGCGCGCCGCCGGCTCGATTCCCGTCAAGCACGTCGTCGTCGAGAATGCAGGCCGCGACGGCGAGTCGAACGTGCTCGTGATCGCGAACCGGACCGTCGTCTCGGATGTTCTGCTCGAGAAGATCCGCGAGCGGGCGGCGTCAGGGCCCGCTGCCTTCCTGATCGTCTCGCCGCAGAGCGACGACGAGGAGCACGACGACGCCGACCGCCGGCTACGCCATGCGCTCGGCGAGCTGCGCAGCGAGGGGATCGAGGCGCACGGCCAGGTCGTCCACCCGGATCCCTACACGGCCGCCCGCAACGTCGTCCACGACGAGCGCGTCGACGAGATCATCGTCTCGACTTTCCCGGGCGAGAAAAGCGGGTGGCTCCGGCGCGATCTCGTCGGTCGCCTGCGCAAGGACACGGGCCTCCCGGTCGAGCACGTGGTGGCAACGTGAGCGCGCACGCGGAGCCGCTCGAGCACGGCGGCCCGGGCGAGCACGAGCATCAGGGCCCACCCCCGATTCACTACAGCTCGCGCATGCCGCCGCAGGTGCTCGGAATGTTCCTGTTCATCGGGTCGGAGATCATGCTCTTCGGCTCGTTCTTCACCGTCTACTTCTTCGTCCGGGTCGTGAACCACGGCGTCGACGGCCACTGGCCCCCGGCACCGTTTCATCGCCCGGCCTTCGTCGCCGGCATCAACACCCTGATCCTCGTCACCTCGAGCTTCACGATGCACTGGGCCGACAGCTCGATCAAGAAGGGCAATCGGAACGGCTTCAAGGCGGGCATGGTGCTCACGCTCCTGCTCGGGCTCACGTTCCTGCTCACCCAGATCGTGGAGTACCACCGGATCGGTTTCAACACGAGCGACACGTCGTTCGCCGCGACGTTCTTCGGCCTGACGGGCCTGCACGGCGTTCACGTCTTCGTGGGGCTGATGATCCTGCTCGTGATGACGATCAGGGCATTCCGCGGGCACTTCAGCCCAGAGCACCATCACGGAGTCGAGATCGGCGGCATCTACTGGCACTTCGTCGACGTGATGTGGATCGTCGTGTACGTGACGGTTTACCTCCTCTAGAGCGGCGGGTATCCCGTCCGCGTGGGCAATCCGCTTCGCAGCGAACAGGACGCGTTCAGGTTCCTCCTGCTGACGATCGGCTACTTCGTGCTGATCGTGATCGGCGCCCTGATCGATGTCTGGGTCGGCGTCGCGGTGTTCGTCCTTTTGACCATCGGGATCGTCTGGCTCGTCGTCTCCCGCCGCGGGCGGCGCGAGCCTCCGGTGCCGGAGGCGCCGGCTTCCTCGCCGCCGGCCGAGCATCGTGTGCTCGTGGTCGCGAACGAGGCCGTGGGCAGCGCCGAGCTGCTCGAGCAGCTCGAGGCGCATGCCGGCGGCCGGGCGTTGCGCGTCCATGTCGTCGCCCCGGCGCTCGTCTCGCGCCTCGAGCAGTGGACGAACGACGACGGCGAGGCGCGTGCGGCCGCGCAGGAGCGGCTCGATCACAGCGTTACTGCACTCAGGGCCGCAGGGATCGAGGCCGACGGCGAGCTGGGCGACGAGAGCCCGGTGCAGGCCGTCGAGGACGCCCTGCGGACGTTCCACCCGGACGAGCTCGTGCTCGCGACGCATCCGGCGGGCTCGGCGTCATGGCTCGAGCAGGGTGTTGTCGAGGAGGTGCGCGAGCGGTTCGCGCTCCCGTTGACCCACGTGGTCGTGGA
Source organism: uncultured Thermoleophilia bacterium (assembly GCA_963794375.1). Classification (GTDB taxonomy): domain Bacteria; phylum Actinomycetota; class Thermoleophilia; order Gaiellales; family Gaiellaceae; genus PALSA-600. The sequence continues at coordinate 560,379 of CAWCDL010000010.1, read as the reverse complement.
CAGCTGAACGTCGAGCCGGCCGACCCTCTCGCAATCGTCGACGAGCTGCGAGAGGTCCATCGCAGCGCGCTCGGCGTCGGTGCGCTCTCGGACGACTGGGCGCAGCGAAGCCTGCCCGCGCACGTCACGCGGCGCGACTTCGTGTTCCTCGTGGCCCGGGCGGGGGGCGAGGTCGTCGGCTTCGGCTACGGCTACACGGGCGAGAAAGGCCAGTGGTGGAACGACGCCGTTGCGCGCAGCCTGTCGCCTGCGCAGCGGGAGCAGTGGCTCGATCCGCCGCACTTCGAGGTCGTCGAGCTCCACGTGCGGCCGTCGCGGCAGCGTCAGGGCATCGGCAGCGCGCTCCTGGCGCAGCTCCTCTCCCGGCAGCCGCACGAGCGGGCTCTCCTCTCGACCCAGACCGCGTCGGCGAAGGCACGTCGCTTCTACGCGAAGAACGGCTGGACGGAGCTTGCCGACGTCGACTTCGGCGCCGGCTACCCGAGCTACCTCGTGCTCGGGAAGCGCCTCATCTAGCCGCTACTTGCCGGCGACCGAGCTGACGTACTTCGCGACCGCCTGAATCTCGGCCGGGGTCAGCTTCCCCTTGAACGCCGGCATCACGCCGCCGCCGTTTGTGACCTGGTGGGCGACGGTCGCCTCGGCCGGCTTGAGCTGGTCGAGGTTCGGGCCGACCGTCCCGCTCGCGCCGGCGTCCTTCAGCGTGTGGCAGCCGCCGCAGCCGGCGCTCGCGAAGACCTGCTTCCCGTTCGGCGCCGCGCTCGTCGTCGTGGTCTGCCCGCCGCCGCCCGGCCGGACGCTCGGGGGCGCCGGCCGCTCGGCGATGACGCCGCAGTTCGGGTTCCCGGCGCACTTCGCGACGTAGTACGCGATGTCGCGGGCGTCCTGGCCGGTGTAGAGGTTCGCCGGCATCGGCGCCTCGGGGTAGGCGATCTGGCCGCGCACGACGTCGCGGATCGTCTGCTCGGAGAAGCCCTGCTCCTTGTCGGACGAGAAAGCGTCGTCGAGGTTCGGCCCGACGGCGCCGGTCGACTTCGCGTCGGCGAGCGTGTGACACGCCGCGCACGAGTAGGACGTGCCCGGTGCGACGGCCAGGAAGAGCTCCTTCCCGTGGGCCGGGTCGCCGGTGGTCGTCCGGCCGACGGCGCCGCAGCCCGACGCTGCGAGCAGGACGACGAGCAGGAAGGCGATGACGAGCGGGGTGCGCAGTGGTTCGGGTGAGAGCAGGGGCGGGCTAGGAGGTCGGTTGGGAGGCGCCGAGCGTCGCCAGAGCAGCGTCGCGGCTGTCGTGGATCGTGAACACCCGGTCCAGGCCGGTGATCTCGAAGATCTTCGTGATGTTGCGGTCGCTGCACACGAGCGAGAGACGGCCGTCGTTCGCGCGCAGCCGCTTGACGCCGCCCACCAGCACTCCGAGCGTCGTCGAGTCGATGAACGTCGTCGAGCTGAAGTCGACGATCACGTCCTTGCCGCCCTGGGCGATCACCTCGAGCAGCTGCTGCTTGAACTCCGGGGCGGTATAGAGGTCGACCTCGCCGGACAACGAGATGACGTACGCGTCGTCTGACAGCTGCTCGGTCTTGATGTCGAAGTTCATCTCCAGCACCCCCCGTGGCGTCGCGCTGCGGGCCTCTCCCGCCGCGTGAGTCTACTGGAGACTACTTGGACGTACTCGACGACGCCTGCGTCTGCTCGAGCGTCTTCAGTTGCGCCTTGATGCTCGCAGCGGACGTGTCATTCGGCGCGAGCTTGAGGAAGCGCTTGTAGGCCGCGATCGCCGCAGCGGTGTCGTTCGCGCCCTGCGCTGCCTGGCCGAGCAGCACCTGGGTGGAGGCGTCGCTCGGGCTCAGCTTGGCGAGCTTCTTGTAGGCGCCCTCGGCGTTGGAGGCAGCCGACTGATAGTTCTGGAGGGCCGTCGTCTCCTGCTCCTGGACCTGGACCTGGACAGCAGAGCCGATCGGGTCCTTGAGCGCATTCGCATTGGCGAAGGCCTTGCCGAGTGGGGAGTTCGACGGGAACGGGAAGGCGGTCGACGGCAGCAGCGCCGAGTTCCCGGTGATCTGCGCGTTCGTGTAGTCGGTCGCGTATCCCTGCGCGAGCTGCTGGTACTGGCCGGCCAGGTCGAGGAGCGCGTCCTGGTCCTTCGGCGCGAGCTTCGTGTAGGCGACCAGTGCCGCGATCGCGAGCCCCGTGTTGTGCTTGGTCTCGTAGGCGGTCGCGAGATCGCGCCACGCCTGCTTGTTCTGGCTGTTGGTCTCGACCTTCTTCTTCAGGCTGGAGATCGAGGGGCCGCTCGATCCGCCGCCGAAGCTGAAGGCGTTCTGCAGGGCCTGCGAGATGCCCGTGGACCCCGAGCCGACGCCGAAGACGACGAACCCGCCGGCGAAGACGACCGCGAGGACGGCGAAGGCCCACTTGGCGTGCACGCGGAGCCGCTGGAAGAAGAGCTCCTCCTGCCACTGCGGCGGGCGCTGCTTGCGCGGCGCGGTTGCGGCTACGGCGCCGCCGCGAGCATTCTGCGCCGGGCGGCGCTTGCGATGCTGCGTACCTCTTGCCACGTGTCCTCGTCGTCCTCTTTCCTGTAGCGGGTGATGCCGTTCACGATCGTCTCGAGCACTCGTTCGGGCGAGCCCCCGAACACGACTGCCGCTGTCGGATCCTCCACTGGATCGTAGGGGCTTTCCGCCAGGGACACCACTGCCAGATCGGCCAGGTTTCCTGGGGCCAGGGTACCCACGTTCGCCTCGAGCTGCAGTGCGCCAGCTGCGTCAATCGTCGCAAGCCGTAGCGCAGCCGTCGCGGTCAGCGCCCCGGCGTCCTGCTCGCGGGCCCGCGCGAGGAAGATCGCCGTCCGCATCTCGTCGAAAATGTCGAACGACGGGGTCGAGGCGGGCGAGTCGGTCCCGAGCCCGACGCGGACGCCCGCCGCCCGGAGCGCGGAGAGCGGTGCGATGCCGCAGCCGAGGAGGGCGTTGGAGCGCGGACAGTGGGCGACCGGTACGTCGCGAGCCGCGAGCAGCTCGATGTCCGCTTCGTCGAGCCGCACGCAGTGCGCGCAGAGGAGGTCCCGGCCGAGCACCGGCTCGAGCGTCTGCACCGGGCTCCTGCCCGTCGGTGGAACGGCGATCGGCGAGTCGCGCAGCGGGCCGGCTCCGTGCTCGAGCCAGGCCTCCTCGTGGGCGCTCTCGGCCAGGTGCGTCCCGACGGGAACGCCGAGCGACAGGCACCACTCGTACACCTCCACCGTGCACGAGTAGGGAGCATGTGGCGAGACGCCCACCGTGACGAGGTCGCTCTCGGAGACGTGCTCGCGCTTCGCGAGCCACTGTCGCTCCGCCTCCTCCGGCTCCTTGGCGAACACCTCGAGGTACACCGTCGCGCGCAGCCCGAGCTCCTCGGCGGCAGGCGCCGCGGCGCCCGAGAAGCTGTAGTCGGCGGTTGTCGTGATCCCCGAGCGGAGCGAGTCGAGCGCCCCGAGCCTCGCGATCGCGCGCATGTCGGACGGCGAGAGCCTTCCCTTGCGCTCGATGTGCAGCCCGATCCACGCACCGAAGTCGAGGCCGTCGCCGAAGCCGGCGTAGTTCGCGTACTCCAGATGCGAGTGGGCATTCACGAAGCCGGGCACGATCACCGCGTCGGCGTAGTGGCGCTCGCCGTGGCCCGTTCCCACCTGGGTGATGCGGCCGTCCTCGAAGCGCACGACGCCGTTCTCGATCGGGGGCCCGTCGACCGGCAGTACCCAGTCCGCAGAGACGCTGCCGCCGCTCACGTCCCGACGGGCCAGGTCTCGGCCCGCCGGTTTGCCCGCCGCTCGAGTAGCACGCAGGCCCAGATCGAGGCCTCGTAGAGGATGAGCAGCGGGATCGTCTCGATGATCGTGGTCACCGGGTCGACGCCGGGCAGCGCCACCCCGATGCAGCAGACGACGAAATAGCCGACGCGCCGGCTGCGGCGCAGCGTTCGCGTCTGGAGGATGCCGATCCGCGTCAGCCCGATCACGAACAGCGGCAGCTCGAAGACGATCGCCATCGCCACCAGCACCTTCGCGGCGAAGCCGATGAAGTCGCGTGCGCGAATCAGCGTGTGGTAGTTGTGCTTGTCGTAGTTCGCGAGGAAGTGGGCGGCCTTCGGCAGCGCGATCTCGTAGCCGAAGGCGACCCCGATCACGAGCAGCAGGATGGAGACGAACGTGAAGATGCGGAGCATCCGCTCGTGCTGCGGGTCGAACGCCGGCAGGAAGAACGACCAGGCCTGCCAGATGATGACGGGCAGGGCGACCAGGAAGCCGGCGTAGACCGAGATCCACAGCGAGGTCATGAACGGCTCGCCGATCGTCAGGGTCGTGAGCTGCCTCTTGCCCGGCGGCAGCGTCAGCTCGAGCGCGTGGATCAGGCGGCTGTGAAAGACGTACGCGACGATGAAGCCGACGAGGACCGCACCGATGCAGACGAAGAGCCGCTGTCGCAGCTCCTCGAGGTGCTCGACGAGCGTCGCCTCCTCGCCGTGCCCGAGGCGACGCGGGGGCCGGACGCGGCGCACGCTGGGCTAGCCGACGTGCTCGTTCTCGCGGGGCTGGCTCTGCGTCGAGGTCGTGTCGTGCGGCGCAGGCGGAAGCTGCGTCGTCGTGTCGTGGGTCGCGTCGTGGATGTCAGTCTTGACACCTGTGACCGAGTCCTTGAACTCACGCATGCCAGAGCCCAGCGAGCGCCCGATCTCCGGCAGCCGCTTTGCGCCGAAGAGCAACAGAGCGACGAGCAGCAGCAGGACGATCTCGGGTGCACCAATGTTTCCCATGGCTGGAGCGTAGCAGCGCTCCGCCCCGGCCACGAGGCACCGCTCGGCTAGGATGAGGCCTGAGCGGACGGGCCACCAGGGCCTGTTCGAGAGCCCTCAGGAGTCGCGTCTGTCCATGGCAACGCTGGAGTTGAAGAATCTGCATGTCGCCCTCGAGGACGGCACCCCGATCGTCAAGGGCGTCGACCTCAGGATCGCCGCCGGCGAGGTGCACGCGATCATGGGCCCGAACGGCTCCGGCAAGTCGACGCTCGCCTACGCGATCGCCGGCCACCCCGCGTACGAGATCACCGAGGGCCGGATCCTCCTCGACGGCGAGGACATCACCGAGGCGGCGGCCGACGAGCGCGCCCGGGCGGGGCTCTTCCTTGCGTTCCAGTACCCGCACGCGATCCCCGGCGTCACGGTGACGAACTTCCTGCGCCAGGCGATCAACGCGATGCGCAAGGCGCGGAACGGCGGCGTCGACAGCCCGATGCCCGTGCCCGAGTTCCGCAAGGAGCTCCTCGGCCAGATGGACCGGCTGAAGGTCAGCCGCGAGCTCGCCTCCCGGTACCTGAACGACGGCTTCTCCGGCGGCGAGAAGAAGCGCGTCGAGATCCTCCAGATGGCGATGCTGCGGCCGAAGATCGCGGTGCTCGACGAGACCGACTCCGGGCTCGACATCGACGCGCTGAAGGTCGTTGCGGGTGGTGTGAAGGAGCTCGTCGGCCCCGAGATGGGCGCGCTCGTGATCACGCACTACCAGCGCATCCTCAACTACATCACTCCCGGCTTCGTGCACGTGTTCGTCGGCGGCCGGATCGTCGAGGAGGGCGGGCCGGAGCTCGCCCAGAAGCTCGAGGTCTCCGGCTACGAAGAGTGGGAAGAGGGGAAGGCGGCATGAGCCGTAGGCTCGACGGAGGCTCACAGGCAGCGGAGGTGCCGGTCTTGCCGGTGCCGGAGCGGAGGTTCTAGTGGCACAGACCGAATCCGAGGTCGTCCAGGGGATCGGGTCGGACTACGAGGTCAAGTACGGCTTCCACGTTCCGGAGGACTATTTCTTCAAGTCGGGCCGCGGTCTCTCGCACGAGCTGATCGACGCGATCTCCTCGCACAAGGACGAGCCCGACTGGATGCGGAAGTTCCGCCATCGCTCGCTCGACTACTTCCTCGCGCGCCCGATGCCGACCTGGGGCGGCATGCCGAGCCTGCACGAGATCGACTTCGACTCGATCCACTACTACATCAAGCCGACCGAGAATCAGGCCGAGTCGTGGGAAGACCTCCCGCCCGACATCAAGGACACCTGGGACAAGCTCGGCATCCCGGAGGCGGAGAAAAAGTACCTGGCGGGCGTCGGCGCGCAGTACGAGAGCGAGGTCGTCTACCACAAGCTGCAGGAGCAGCTCACGGCGCAGGGCGTGGTCTTCCTCGACACCGACACCGCGCTGCGGGAGCATGAGGAGCTCTTCAGGCAGTACTTCGGCACGATCATCCCGCAGAACGACAACAAGTTCGCGGCGCTGAACAGCGCCGTCTGGTCGGGCGGCTCGTTCATCTACGTGCCGCCGGGCGTCAGGATCGAGTTGCCGCTCCAGGCCTACTTCCGCATCAACGCGGCGAACATGGGCCAGTTCGAGCGCACGCTGATCATCGTCGACGAGGACGCCTACGTGCACTACGTCGAGGGCTGTACCGCGCCGATCTACTCGACCGACTCGCTGCACTCGGCGGTCGTCGAGATCGTCGTCAAGCCGCGCGGCCGCTGCCGCTACACGACGATCCAGAACTGGTCCACGAACGTCTACAACCTCGTCACGAAGCGCGCCGTCGCCTACGAGGACGCGACGATGGAGTGGGTCGACGGGAACCTCGGCTCGAAGCTGACGATGAAGTACCCGGCGATCTGGCTCCTCGGGGAGAGGGCGCACGGCGAGGTGCTGTCGATCGCGTTTGCCGGCAAGGGGCAGCATCAGGATGCGGGCGGCAAGTGCGTCCACGTCGGGAAGAACACCTCGAGCGTGATCACCTCGAAGTCGATCTCGAAGAACGGCGGCCGGGCGGGGTACCGCGGGCTGCTGGAGGTGGCGAAGGGCGCGACCGGCTCGAAGTCGAAGGTCGTCTGCGATGCGCTGATCCTCGACGAGGAGTCGCGCTCCGACACCTATCCGTACATCCAGATCGACGAGAACCAGGTCGACATCGGTCACGAGGCGACCGTCTCGAAGATCGGCGAGGAGCAGCTCTTCTACCTCATGTCCCGCGGGCTCAGCGAATCGGAGGCGAGCGCCATGGTGGTGTCGGGCTTCGTCGAGCCGATCACGAAGGAGCTGCCGCTCGAGTATGCCGTCGAGATGAACCGGCTGATCCAGCTGCAGATGGAAGGCAGTGTTGGCTGACCCCCGCCTGACACGCACTTTCGGGAGTGTCGGGTAGGGCCTTGATCGTCGAGCACGTCGACTTCTGGGCGGTGCCCGTGACCGACATGGAGCGTTCGAAGCGCTTCTACGGAGAGACGCTCGGCCTGCCCCAGACGGGCGACGGCGGCTTCCCCGAGTACAAGCTCGGCGACAACGGGTTCCTGTACCTCCTCAACCTCGAGTCGATCGGCGCCGGGTTCCGCGCCCCGCACGACGCCGGCTTCGCGCTCCGTGTCCCCGACGTCCACGACGCACGCAAGGAGCTCGAGGGCAAGGGCGTCGTCTTCAACGGCGATGTGCTCGACACCGGGGTCTGCCATATGGCCTTCTTCGCCGACCCCGACGGGAACCAGATGGTCCTGCACCGCCACTACGCACCGCGCGACTGATGCCGACGCTGACCCGCGAGGACGCCGCGAAGCGGTATGACGAGTTGCCCCTGCCGACGACGGCGGACGAGCACTGGCGCTTCACCGACCTGCGCGGCTTCGCGCCCGAAGAGGTGTCCGACAGCTTCAAGGTGTCAGACACCGCTCCGATGCTTGAGCTCGACGTCGCGGGTCGCGCGCTGATGACCGAAGCCGGCATCGAGATCGTCTCCGCGCCGGAGGGCGTCACGTTCGAGCCGCTGCCCGCTGACGCCGAGGCGACGCTCGTGCCGGACGACGACCGCTTCGCGATGGAGAACCTCGCGCGCTGGGAGCACGGCCTGCTCGTCCGGGTGCCGAAGGGCGTCGAGCTGGAGAAGCCGCTCTACGTGCAGGTGCGCTCGAACGGCGGCCCGCTCTACTGGCGCATGGTCGTCGTCGCGGAGGAAGGTGCCCGCTTCACGCTGATCGAGGAGTACACCTCCGCTGCGCCCGACACGGTCGCCTATACGAACGCTGTCGTCGAGCTGCACGTCGGGCCGCAGGCAAAGATCGAGTACGTCTCGCTGCAGAGCCTCTCGCAGGAGACCTGGCACTTCGGCCGCCACAAGGCGTTGCTCGAGCGCGACTCCGAGCTCGACTGGGTGATCGGCGGCTTCGGCTCCAAGAAGGGCAAGGTGTGGATCGAGAACGACCTCGCCGGGCCGGGCGCGACCTCACGTGTCACGGGCGCGTATTTCGCCGACGGCGACCAGCACCTCGACTACGACACCTTCCAGGAGCACATCGCGCCCTCGACCGAGAGCGACTTCGCGTTCAAGGGCGCACTGCGGGAGCGGGCGACGGCTGTGTGGCGCGGGATGATCCGCGTCGAGGAGGGCGCGCAGAAGACGAACGCCTACCAGGAGAACCGGAACCTGCTGCTCTCGAACGAGGCGCACGCCGACTCGATCCCCGGGCTCGAGATCATGGCCAACGACGTCCGCTGCACGCACGGTGCGACGCTCGGGCGGATCGGCCGCGAAGAGCTCTTCTACCTGATGGCGCGGGGCCTGTCGCGCGCCGAGGCCGAACGCCTGATCGTGCGCGGGTTCTTCCAGGACGTGCTCGACCGGATCGAGCTCGAGCCGGTGCGCGAGGCACTCGGCGAGGCGCTCGAGGCCCGCATTCCTCAGGCCTGACGCGGCGCATCTGCGGCGTTTCGACGCAGCGCATTCTCGGATGACAAATGCGCGCCGACGTGTCAGCGTCGCCGATGCGGGAGCTCCGGGGGAGGCGGCATGACGATCGGGGCCGTGGCGACGCGGCCCCGTTCTTCTAGGGGGTTTCCCCGAGGCGCATTTTGCGCTGTGAGACAACGCTCGTGGCATGAGGCCCTCTCGCCGGCTGCTCTGGGTGATCGGTCCCGGGCTGATGGTGATGCTCGCCGACACGGACGCCGGCAGCGTGATCACCGCCGCCAAGTCGGGTGCCTCGTGGGGGTACCGGCTGCTCCTGCTCGAGCTCCTGCTCATCCCGGTTCTCTATGTCGTGATGGAGCTGACGGTGCGGCTCGGGATCGTCACCGGGAAGGGGCATGCGGAGCTGATCCGCGAGCAGTTCGGGCCGTCGTGGGCGTTCGTCTCCGTCGGCACGCTCGTCGTTGCCGCCGTCGGCGCGCTGGTGACCGAGTTCGCCGGGCTCGCCGGGGTTGCGTCGCTTCTCGGCCTGCCGCGCGCCGCGTTCGTCCTTCCCGCCGCGGCGTTCCTGCTCTGGCTCGTGCTCGCCGGCACCTACCGCCGCGTCGAGCTCGTCGGGCTCGGCCTCGGGCTGTGCGAGCTGTCGTTCGTCGTCGCCGCGCTCCTTCTCCATCCACGGGCTGCCGGCGTCGCTTCGGGCCTCTCGCCGGCGCAGCCGCTCGGCTCGAGCGGCTATCTGTCGCTCGTGGCGGCGAACGTCGGCGCCGTCGTCATGCCGTGGATGATCTTCTACCAGCAGGGCGCAGTGCTCGACAAAGGCCTGCGCCGGTCCGACCTGCGCAACGCGCGGCTCGACACGGCCGTCGGCGCGGTCGTCACGCAGCTCGTGATGGTGTCGGTGCTCGTCGTCACCGCCTCGACGCTCCACGCACGCGGTCGCGGCTTCAACGGGCTCGGCGACCTGGGCACGGCGCTCCGCCCCGCGTTCGGTACGACCGCTTCGCGTGTCGTCCTCGGGGCGGGCATCGTGGGTGCGTCGCTCGTGGCCGCGATTGTCGTCTCGCTCGCTCTCGCGTGGGCGGTCGCCGAGGCCTGCGGCGCCCGGCGCAGCCTCGCCGATGCGCCGAGGCGCGCACCGGTCTTCTACGGGATCTACACGGCCGCCGTTGTCGGGGGTGCCGCGCTTGTGCTGGCGAGCGGGTCGCTCGTTCGGCTCGCGGTGCACGTCGAGATCCTGAACGCGCTGCTGCTGCCGCTCGTGCTCGGCTTCCTCGTCGCGATCGCGTTTCGCGTGTTGCCGCGCCCGTACGCGCCGCGCCGCCGCGCCCGGTTCGCACTCGCCGGCACGGTAGCCGCCGTCGTGGCGGTCGGCCTGCTCTCGATCGCGCTCTCGTTCGGGCTATAGAACCGTTCGCTGTCCGCCCGCGTATACGCCATCATCGGGTCGACCGGAGCGAAAGGAGAAGGAATGCGCGGTCGCAAGCTGCTCGCCGTCGCGGTGCTCGTCGTGGGCGGCGCCTTCGGCGGCGGGGTCGCCGTCGCCGCCGGCCACGGGAGCGCGCACCCTGCGTCGAAGGCGCCGCACTTCACGCCGACATCGAACGTGCACTACCCGTGCCGCAAGCACGGCTCGCCGACGAACCTGCTCTAGCGATCCAGCCGGCGCTCGAGCTCGGCGAGGCGCTCCTCGATTCGCGCGAGGCGCTGCTCGAGACCGTCCGGCCCGGGCTCGGCCGCCGCCGCCGTCGTCGCCGCTTCGCTCCCGAGGAGATGGCGCCAGCGCTCCTCGCGCTGCCCCGGCCTGCGCGGCAGCAGCTCGACGAGCTCGCGCGCCGCAAGCGCGGCCAGCGTCTCCGTCACCTCGCCGACGTCGGCGAAGCGGTGCAGCCGCTCGGTCCGCGTCTTCAGCTCTGCCGCCGTCTGCGACCCGCGCAGCAGGAGCACCGCGACCACGGACAGCTCGCCGCGGTCGAGCCCGAGCGCCTCGTCGAGCAGGTGCCTGTACTTGACCGCCCGCGATCCCTGGCCCGAGGCGAGCCGCGCCCATCCGATCCGGCCGAGCTCCTGGACGGCGGCGTGCACTTCCGACTCCTCGAGCGCCAGGACCGGCTCCCGGCTCGACGACTGGTTGCACGCCAGCCGCAGCGCGTTGAGCGACAGCGGGTACTGGTCGGGCGTCGTGCGCTGCTTCTCGACCAGGCAGCCGAGCACCCGCTGCTGTGCCTGGTCGAGGGTGTGTGGGCTCATGCCCGGACGAGCGGCTTGTACTTGATCCGGTGCGGCTCGAGCGCGTCCGGGCCGCGCGTCTCGCGCACCCAGGCGGCGTACTCGCCCCACGAGCCTTCGAACCATGTGGCCTGCGAGTCGCCCTCGAACGCGAGGATGTGGGTGGCGACCCGGTCGAGGAACCAGCGGTCGTGCGTGATCACGACGGCGCAGCCGGCGAAGTCGAGCAGCGCATCCTCGAGGGCGCGCAGCGTGTCGACGTCGAGGTCGTTCGTCGGCTCGTCGAGGAGCAGGACATTGCCGCCGCTCTTCAGCAGCTTCGCCAGGTGGACCCGGTTCCGCTCGCCGCCGGAGAGCCGGCCGACCGGTTTTTGCTGATCGGAGCCCCGGAAGTTGAACCACGAGGTGTACTGGCGCGAGTTGATCTCCTTCTTGCCGAGCAGGACGATGTCCTGGCCACCGGAGATCTCCTTCCAGACCGTGTTCTTCGGGTCGAGGTCGCCGCGCGACTGGTCGACGTACGCGAGCTGCACCGTCTCGCCGACGCGCAGCTCGCCGCTGTCGGGCTGCTCCTCGCCCGCGATCATCCGGAAGAGGGTCGTCTTGCCGGCGCCGTTCGGGCCGACGACCCCGACGATCCCGGCCGGCGGAAGTGAGAACGACAGCCCCTCCACGAGCAGGCGGTCGCCGAAGCCCTTGGCGACGTCCTTCGCGTCGATCACGAGGTCGCCGAGGCGCGGCCCGGGCGGGATGTGGATCTCGACCTTGTCCAGCTTCACGGCGTCCTCCTCGGCAAGCAGCCGTTCGTAGGCGCCGAGGCGGGCCTTCGACTTCGCGTGGCGGGCCGTCGGCGCGGCGCGCACCCACTCCAGCTCGCGCTGGAGGGTGCGGCGGCGGGCGGAGGTGGTCTTCTCCTCGTGCGCGAGGCGCTGCTCCTTCTGCTCGAGCCAGCCGGAGTAGTTGCCCTGGTAGGGGATGCCGCGGCCGCGGTCGAGCTCGAGGATCCAGCCGGCGACGTTGTCGAGGAAGTAGCGGTCGTGCGTGACGGCGACGACGGTGCCCTTGTAGTCGGCCAGGAACCGCTCGAGCCAGAACACCGACTCGGCGTCGAGGTGGTTGGTCGGCTCGTCGAGGAGCAGCAGGTCGGGAGCGGCTAGGAGCAGGCGGCAGAGGGCCACGCGCCGCCGCTCGCCGCCGGAGAGCGTGCCGACGTCGCGGTCGCCGTCCGGCAGGCGGAGCGCATCCATCGCGTGGTCGAGGTGCGCGTCGAGCTGCCAGGCGTCGGCGCGGTCGATCCGGTCCTGGACCGTCGCCTGCTCGGCGAGCAGCGCGTCGAAGTCCGCGTCGGGCTCGGCGAACGCCGCCGAGACGGCGTTGAAGCGGTCATGGAGGGCGCGCAGCTCGCGGACGCCGTCCTCCACGTTCTCGCGCACCGTCTTCGCGGGGTCGAGCTCCGGCTCCTGCTCGAGCAGTCCCACGCTCGCCCCCGGGGCCAGCTCTGCCGTGCCCGACGAGGGCTCCTCGCGGCCGGCCATGATCCGGAGCACCGTCGACTTGCCGGCGCCGTTCGGGCCGAGCACGCCGATCTTCGCCCCGGGCAGGAACGAGAGCGAGATGTTGGCCAGCACCTGGCGCTCGGGGCCGTAGAACTTGTCGACCCGGAACATCGTGAAGACGTACTCGTAGGAGCTCACGGCCGGCCACGATACCGTCGCTACGCTTCGTGGATGGCCGTCACCCCTGCGGCGAAGCTCGATGCCCAGAAGCTCCGGGCCGACTTCCCGATCTTCGAGCAGACCTTCCACGGCAGGCCGCTGGCCTTCCTCGACTCCGCCGCGAGCTCGCAGAAGCCACGGCAGGTGCTGGACGCGATGACCCACTTCTACGAGACGTCCTACGCGAACGTCCACCGTGGTGTCTACGAGCTTGCCGAGCGTGCCACCGAGGGGCTCGAGCACGCCCGCGAACGCTGCCGTGCATTCGTCAACGCGCCGGCTGCGCACGAGATCATCTTCGTCCGCAATGCGACCGAGGCGATCAACCTCGTCGCCTACGCGTGGGGCCTCGCCAATCTCGGCCCAGGGGACGTCGTCCTTGTCACCGAGCTCGAGCATCACGCGAACTTCGTCCCGTGGCAGTACATCGCCGGCAAGACCGGCGCGGAGTTCCGGATGCTCCCGGTCGAGCCCGACGGGACGCTGCATCTCGAGCAGCTCGACGAGCTCGCGGGGGACTGCAACGTCAAGGTCGTCGCCACGGGCTACGTGTCGAACGTCCTCGGCGGCGCGAACGACGTGCCGCGCATCGCCGCCTGGGCGCACGAGCGGGGCGCGATCCACGTGTGCGACGCCGCGCAGGCCGCGCCGCACAAGCGTGTCGACGTGCAGGCGCTCGGCTCCGACTTCGTCGCCGTCAGCGGCCACAAGATGCTCGGGCCGAGCGGGATCGGCTTCCTCTGGGGGCGCTCGGAGATCCTCCGCGCGATGGACCCGTTCCTGACCGGCGGCCACATGATCCGCCGGGTGCGCGAGAACGAGTCGACGTGGGGCGAGCTGCCGCACAAGTTCGAGGCGGGCACCGCGCCGATGGCCGAGGCGGTCGGCCTCGGCGCCGCGATCGACTACCTCGAGGCGGTCGGCCTCGAGGCGATCGAGCAGTACGAGCACGAGCTCGTCGCCTACGCGCTCGACCGGCTCGCCGAGATCCCCGGCGTCACGACGTGGGGGCCGCCGCCGGAGCGGCGCGCCGGCATCGTCAGCTTCGACGTCGAGGGAGTGCACCCGCACGACGTCGCGCAGATCCTCGACCTCGACGCGGTCGCGATCCGCGCCGGCCACCACTGCTGCCAGCCGCTCATGCATCGACTCGGCGTGGCGGCCACGAACCGCGCGAGCTTCTACCTCTACACCGTGCCGGAGGAGATCGACAGGCTCGCCGCGGGACTATGGCGGGTCAAGGAGACGTTTGGCATCTAGATGAGTGAGCTCGACCAGCTCTATCGCGAGGTCATCCTCGACCACTACAAGAACCCGCGCGGGCACGGCGCGCTCGAGCACGCCCACGCGCATGCCGAGGGCCAGAACCCGCTCTGCGGCGACGAGGTCTCGATCTTCGTCCGCTTCGCCGAGGACGGCGAGACGATCGACGAGATCGGCTTCGAGGGCCGCGGCTGCGCGATCTCGCAGGCCGCCACCTCGATGCTCACCGAGATGGTCAAGGGACGGAAGGCGGCCGACGTGGCTGCGCTGCCGAAGGACGAGCTGCTCGAGGAGATCGGCATCCCACTGACGCCGATCCGGCTCAAGTGCGCGATCCTCGGGCTCGGCGTGCTGAAGGTTGCCCTGCATCGCGCCAAGGGGACGCCGCTCCCGGAGGAGTGGCAGGGCCTGGCCGACGAGCTCCAGATCGACGACTAGGCTCGATGCCCGCCATCGACGTCGCTCCGCTCCAGGAGCTCGGTCCCGGCGCGATGAAGATCGTCACGGTCGGCTGGACGTCGATCGGCGTCTACAACTGCAACGGGACGCTCTACGCGCTGGAGGATCGCTGCTCGCATGACGACGGGCCGCTCTGCGAGGGCGAGTGGGAGGACGACACGTGCCGGGTGATCTGCCCTCGCCACGGGTCGGCGTTCGACCTCGCCACGGGTCGGCCCCTGAGCCTCCCCGCGTTCCAGCCCGTGGCCACCTATCCCGTCTACGTCGAGGACGGCATGGTGAAGGTGGAGGTCGCATGACCGCCGCCGTCGTTCGCTGCTGGCAGAGCGCCGATCCTGCCTACGACGCCTACCACGACGAGGAGTGGGGGCGGCCGGTTCGCAGCGAGCAGGGGATCTACGAGCGCCTCTGCCTCGAGGGGTTCCAGTCGGGCCTCTCGTGGCTGACGATCCTGCGCAAGCGCGACGGCTTCCGGTCGGCGTTCGCCGGCTTCGACCCGGAGGCGGTCGCGGGGTTCCGTGAGCGCGACGTCCGGCGCCTGCTCGGCGACGCCGGCATCGTGCGGCATCGCGGCAAGATCGAGGCGGCGGTCGCCAACGCGCACGCGACGATCGCGCTGCGCGAGGAGGTGCCGCTGCACGAGCTCTTCTGGTCGTACGCGCCGAAGCGGCAACCGGCGCCGAGGACTCAGGCGGACTGGGCCTCCTCGACGCCGGAGTCGGCGGCGCTCTCGAAGCGGCTCAAGAAGGCGGGCTTCCGTTTCGTCGGTCCGACGACCATCCACGCGGCCATGCAGGCATGCGGTGTCGTCAACGATCACCTTGCGAATTGCCATGTCCGAGCGGCGGTCGAACGCGAGCTTTATCCGTCCTGACCCATCCGCTATCGTGGGAGATATCCGCGGAAAGGAGGTGGTCCGGCGTTGGAGACTTCAAGTACGGGCAGTGGAGGTACCAGCTCGTAGAGGCGTGTCCCCGGGACCTGAACCGGGAATCGTCTAGCCAGCGTGGGGGACTCGCGTAACGCGCCGCCTTTTCGGCCGGAAGCGCCTCTACGAAATCCCAGCTGGTCACCGGATAGGGGCCGCCCCGAGCCGTAGAGGCACGGGGCGGCCCTTCTCTTTACGGCCTGAGGCGCCAGATGTCGGCGCCGTGCCAGCTCGGCACCCAGGCATCGCCGCCGACCTGCGTGACGACGAACGGGCCGGAGCCGACCTTGACCCTTTCGGTCACGGTGTCCGTCGCCGGGTCGACGATGGCGACGAGGTTCTGGTTGATGATCGGCACCCAGACCATGCCGCCGACGACGTCCGGGTCGCCGAGCGGTGCCGGCAGCTTCACCGTCGCCGCAACCGCGTTCGTCGTCGGGTCGATCCGGACGAGGCCGGCCGGGCTCGTCACCCAGACGGCGTCGGCGGAGGCCGCGGTCCAGCCGGCACCGCCCGGCACGGGGATCGTCGCCAGGGCCGCGCCGGTCGAGGGATCGACGCGGACGACACCTGGGTCGCCGGCCGCCCACACCGAGCCGAAGGCGCCGACGACGCCGATCGCGCCCGACACGGGCCAGCGCTTCACGACGCGGCTCGTTGCGGGGTCGATCTTCTCCAGGTCGCCGCCGACGTGGCTCGTCGCCCAGGCCGCGCCGTAGGCGAACGTCGTGTCGTAGGGGGCGATCCCCACCTTGATCTGCCGCAGCTGCCTGAAGGTGCGAGCGGACACGCGGCTCACCGTGTTCGAGGTCGTGTTCTCGATCCACAACGAGCCGGCCCCGTAGCCGAGCCCGCAGGCGCCGGCGCCGATCCGTGTCCTCCCGAGCACCTTGTTCGTCTTCGGGTCGATCCGGAGCAGGTACGGCTGGGAGAACTCGCTCACCCAGACGAAGCCGCCGCCCGCCGCCGTGGCGCAGGGTCCCGGGGCCCCCGCCAGCTTGATCTTCGCCAGCACGGTGGGCGGGCTCGCCGCGCCGGCGACGGTCGCGACGAGCGCCGCCGCCGCGACGACCGAGAGAAGGAGTGTGCGCATCGCTCGATAATAGTCCGAATCCGGATCATCTGCTCCGGATTCGGATCACTCGGCCGCGAGAGCCCGGCCGAAGACGGCGCCGAGCTCGGCAAGGGCGGCCCGCACCTTCTCCTCATCGGCGAGCTCGGCCTGCATCAGCCCCTGGATTCGCTGGAGCGCCCCCCAGCCGCGCCGCCACTCCCGGTCACCGCGGGCCGTCAGCTCGAAGAGGAACGAGCGCCGGTCGTCGGGGTTGGGCCGCCGCCGCACGTAGCCGCGGCTCTCGTGGCGCCGAACCACGTCGGACATGGTGGTCAGCGGCGACCCGAGCTCCTCGGCGAGCTCCGTCAGGCGCACGCTGCCGCGGGCGCCGATCAGGCTGAGCGAGGCGTAGGAGTCCGAGTCGACGCCGTCGGCAGCGAGCTCCTGGGTGACGAGCCGGCTCATCCGCTGGTGGGCGGCGACGAGCAGCAGGAGCGTCGAGAGCCGGCGCTCAGGCGGCGCGGCGGAGCTGCTCGTCGAGCGGGAGGAGCGGGAGCTGGAAGGTGTCGGCGGCATCGGAATTCAAGACGACGTTGTCGCCCGCCTCGATCATCGCGATCTGGTCGGTGGTCAGCGGCGCCCCCGGCGCCCACTGGGTGAGCCGTGCGCCGGCACGGGCGATGCCGAACGGCACGTGCACGAGCACGCGGCGCTTTCCGAGCGTTGCGGCGATGCGCCGGTAGAGCTCGTCCCACGTGACGACGTCCCGTCCGCCGAGCTCGAAGGTGCGGTTCGCGGCGCGGGGCAGCTCGAGGCTCCGCGCGACGTGCTCGGCGACGTCGTCGACCCAGATCGGCTGGATGTGTTGGGCGCCGTCGCCGATCACGGTCACGACCGGCGAGTACCGCACCTGCTTCATGAAGGTCGCGAGCGCGCCACCTCTGCCGAAGACGAAGCTCGGCCGGAGGATCGTGAACGCGAGGCCCGAGCCGAGCACCTCCTGCTCCATCGCCCATTTGGCGCCGTAGTAGGGCACGAGCGCCTTCGTCCGCTCGTCGGTGCCGAGTGCGCTCATCAGCACAAAGCGCTCGATGCCCGCGTCGCGGGCGGCGACGACGAGGCTCTGGGTGCCGCGCGTCATCACCCGGTCGAAGTCCTCGGAGGCGCCCTTGAGGATCGAGACGAGATGCACAACCTGCGTGCAGCCCGCCGCCGCCGCCTCGAGGCTCGCGGCGTCGGTGACGTCGCCGGCGGCGAGCTCGACACCGAGCGAGCGCAGCCCGTTCGCGCGGTCGGGATGCCGCACGAGTGCGCGCACCTCGTTCCCGTGCGCGCGCAGCGCGTGCACGACCCGTGAGCCGACGAAGCCGGTGCCCCCGGTGACGAGGACGGTCACTTGGAGAAGTTCTGCCAGTAGCGCGACGGCGTCGGCCCACGCTGGCCCTGGTACTTCGACCCGAGCGCACTGCTGCCGTACGGCGACGCCGCAGGCTCGGTCATCTGCATGAAGGAGATCTGCCCGATCTTCATGGCGTGGTAGATCGTGATCGGGAGGTTCGCGACGTTCGACAGCTCGAGCGTCACGTGCCCGTCCCAGCCCGGGTCGATGAAGCCGGCGGTCGAGTGGATCAGGAGGCCGAGCCTGCCGAGCGAGCTCTTCCCCTCCAGGCGGGCGACGAGGTCGTCGGGCAGCGTCACCCGCTCGAGCGTCGAGCCGAGCACGAACTCGCCGGGGTGGAGGATGAAGGGCTCGTCGTCGGAGATCTCCACCTCCTCGGTCAGCGCGTCCTGCGGCTCCTTGACGTCGATGAACGGGTAGCGCGCGTTGTGGAAGACGCGGAAGTAGCGGTCGACGCGCACGTCGACGCTCGACGGCTGCAGCAGACCCTCGTCATAGGGGTCGATGCCGATGCGACCCTCGGCGATGAGGCGCGCGATGGTGCGATCGGAGAGGACCATGCACGGATTCTTCCAGCATCGCATCGGCGAGCGCGTCGAGTCCCTTCAGGAACGCGGCGCGCTCCTCCTCGGTGAGTGCGTCGAGCGCCGCCCTGAGGGGGCGGTCCCGTTCGTCGAGCCAGGCGTGCACACCGGTCCTCGTCTCCGGCGCGAGGGCCACCACGGTTCGGCGGCGGTCGGCCGGGTCCTCGCGGCGGGCCACGAGGCCGCGCTCCTCGAGGTCGCGCGCGAGCTTGCTCGCCGCGGGGAGGCTCACCCCGAGCGCCTGCGCGAGCTCGCCCACGCTGCGCTCCCCCTCGACGCCGATCTGCGCCAGCAGGCCGATGTGCCGCCGGCCGAGCCGCGGCTCCCCCTCGCCCGGGCCGACGAGCCCGAACGGCGCCCGTCGCCGGCCCCAGAGCCCGCGCATGACGCGCTGCAGCGAGGCCCGTGCCCGGCCGATCTGCTCTTCTGTTACCATGTGATAACTATTATCCGATGTGAAGCGAAAGGAGGTGAAGAGTATGCATAGAGGACATCATCACCACCATCATCGCGGCCCCTTCGGGCGCCGCGGGTTCCCGAAGCGCGAGCAGTTCGTCGAGCGCCTCCGCGGCTACCAGGAGCACCTGCAGGAGGAGCTCCGGAACGTCGAGGAGCTGCTCGAGCGGCTCGACGACGCGCCGCAGCAGCCGGCCGGCGAGGGCGCAGCCTAGGCGCTAAGCGCGCCGGGCTGCCGGCACGTAGTAGCGCTCGGCGTATTCGATCACGGTGCGGGCCATCGAGAAGCGCGGCGCCAGCTCCGCGATCGAGCTCTTCATCATCCGGGCCCAGTCGTCCCGTGCCTCGTAGCGCGGGACGACTTCCCGCTCGAGCAGCGAGTACAGCTGCTCGGCGTCGTCCTCGTCGGAGACGCCGTCGATCGCCCAGCCGTAGGCCGGGTCGTAGGCCTCGGCCCACCAGCCGTCGAGCACCGACAGGTTGAGCACGCCGTTGACTGCCGCCTTCATGCCGCTCGTCCCGGAGGCCTCGTACGGCCGGCGCGGCGTGTTCAGCCAGATGTCGCAACCGGGGATGATCGCGCGCGCGAGGTCGATGTCGTAGTCCTCGAGGAAGACGACGCGGCCGGCGGCATCTCCCCGCGACAGCTCGACGATTGCCTGCATCACGTCCTTGCCCGGCACGTCCTGTGGGTGGGCCTTGCCCGCCACGACGACCTGAACCGGGAGGCGGAGAAGCCGCTCGAGATCCGTGTAGACGAGGCCGGCGCGCTTGTAGGTCGCGAACCGGCGGGCGAAGCCGATCGTGAGGCGCGCCGGGTCGAGCCGCGTCAGCTTCGCGAGGCGCGCCTTCAGGAGGCCGTGCGCGCGCAGGAGCGCCGCATTGTCGAGCTCGTGGGCCGCCTGCCAGTTCGCCCAGTCGGGCGGTGCCTCCGGCTGCACGCCCGCGGTGCGCAGCAGCTCGGCGAGCTCCGGCGCAAGCCACGTGCCGAGGTGGACGCCGTTCGTGATCGCGTCGACCGGCGTCGGCTCGCCGGGCCAGAGCCCCGCCCACATGTCGCGCGCGACCTCGCCGTGCAGCTCGGAGACGCCGTTGCGGTAGGCCGAGAGGCGGAGCGCGAGCGGCGTCAGCCCAAAGCCGTCGGTGTCGTCGCTGCGGCCGAGCGCGAGCAGCGCGTCCTCGCCGATCCCGGCCTCGGCCGCGAGCGGCCCCGCGTAGCGCACGACGAGCTCGTCGCCGAAGATCTCGTTCCCCGCGGGGACGGGCGTATGGGTCGTGAAGACGGTGCTGCGGCGCACGTCGTCGAGCGCCTCCGGCGTCGACATGCCGCGACCGACGCGAGCGCGAACGCGCTCGAGCTGCAGGAAGGCGGAGTGGCCTTCGTTGACGTGGTAGACGGTCGGGTGGATGTCGAGCGCATGCAGCGCACGCACGCCGCCGACCCCGAGCAGGAGCTCCTGCCGGATGCGGTGCTCGCGGTCGCCGCCGTAGAGCGCGTCGGTGACGAGGTCGACGTCGAGCAGGTACAGGGGCACCGAGCCTGCGTCGTAGCGCCAGACGTTTGCGCTCACGGTCTCGCCCGCGAGGTCGACCGCGACGGAGACCGGCTCCCGCGCGAGCCCGAGCGCCTCCGGGTCGAGCGCGTTGTAGATCTCGGTCTGCCGGCCCGCCTCGTCGACGTCCTGCACGAAGTAGCCGCCCCGGTAGAAGAGGCCGACGCCGACGAGGGGCACGCCGAGGTCGGCGGCCGCCTTGAGGTGGTCGCCGGCCAGCACGCCGAGGCCGCCGGAGTAGATCGGCAGCCGCGCCTCCATCCCGAATTCCATGCTGAAGTAGGCGACGAGCACGTCACTGTCGTCGCCGTGGGCCTGCTGCCACCAGGTGGCGGTCCGGGCTGTCGTCTCGGTTGTCATGCGAACGCAGGAGAAGCTAGCGAAACCCCCGGCGCCTCAGGCGAGGGGTTGTGCGCCGCTACCCGCTCCGCCGGCTACGCCGGACGGCGCGCAGTGCGCTCGCGAGCGCCGCCTCGAGAGCGTCGAGCTCGGAGACCGGGACGGCGGCGGTCTCGCCGGCCGGCTCATCCGTCGAGGCGACGCGTTGCATCATCACGGCCTGCCCGGCGCTGCTCGTCCACGCACCCGTCGGCTCGCTCCAGAGCCGCGTCGCCCGGGCGGCAGCCGCCAGGAGCTGCTCCGTGTCGAGGTCGGTGCGCGAGAGCTCGATCCCGGCGGCCGGCCATTCGGCGTACAGGCTCAGTCGCCCGGGCTCCGGCAGCGGCCAGAGCCAGAAGCTCACCTGCCAGGAGACGGAGTCATCGCCCGACTGCCCTCCGCCCCCTCCGTGCTGGATCAGCACCGGGGCGGTCGGCTCGCGCGTGCCCGCGAACAGTCGACGGCGCCCGCCGAGATTCGAGACGCGGCGGCCGTCGGGCAGCTCGACGCCGAAGCGGAGGAAGCCGTCGGGCAGGTCTTCCTCGTCCAGCGGGCCTGGATGCTGCTCGTGGAAGAGCATGTGCGTCTTCTGGCGCGTCAGCCCGCCGACGTGGGCGACGAGCTCCAAGGTGATCCCGCTCGAGAAGGCCATTGCGTGCGAGATCGCGAGTGCGCTTCGATCGGTCTGCGCGAGCACGAGCTGCAGGGGGACGGCCACCCCGAGCTCGCCTGTCGGCGGGCCGAGCCAGGCCGGCCGCTCGTGGGAGACCGGCGGCTCCTCCGGCGGCTCCTCCTCCGGCTCGGCGCCGACGAACAGATCGAGGAAGTCCACGCGTCGAGTCTACGACTGCTGCAGTGCGGATCGTCTCTAGCTGCGACGGAGGATCGCCATGGCCCGAAGTGCGGCGGGAATGCGGGAACCCACGTAGGCGACGTTCTCAGAGCGGACGCTGACGAGACCGGTACACGACGGGGGCTTGCACCAGGCGCGGGTGAACGTCGCGGCTTCGGCGCCGCTGTCGAAGACGAAGACCTGCCAGATCCGGAACGTCGACGAGTTCGTCCCGTCCGCCCAGCCCACCAGGTGCGCCCGAAACGTCGCAGGGATCCTGCCCTTCGGATTGTCCTGCGGAACGAGGTACGGATTCGCGGATTGCGGGCTCCAGTCGCGCTGGAACGGAAGCCCGGCCCGGTAGAACGCTGCCTCGGCCTGCCGTAGCGCGAGCTGGTGAACGCTCGCTGCCCCGAGCGCGGGCGTTGCGATGAGAGCCGCCAGACTCACCGACGCCACAAGGCTTCGCACCCGCGTCACGGTCAGCAGCCCTTTTGTCTCGGAGTGGCGACGGCGCCAACGATCGTGATCAGGGACGCCCCCTCGTGACAAGACCTTAGAATGCCGCCGCGGTAGGCCATCCCGGACGAGGGCGTTCAGTCGACCGGCCAGATGATGCGGGTCTCGGGCACCGGATCGTGCTTCTCGTAGATCTCGATCGGCTCGCCGTTCTCCGTGTGCCCGTCGCCCTGCAGCTGGTCGTAGAGCTCCCGGTAGACGACCGCCAGCCCTTCATAGGGACCGACGTAGAGGTGGACCGCCGACCGCTGTGCGGGCCGCATCACGAGGTCGAAGCCCTCCGGGGGCTCGACCGCGCCGGGCTCGACTTCGACGCCGGGCGCGATGTTGAGCTGCCCGTCGGGGGTCATCGACGAGATGCACATGTGGACGCCGTGGGGCACCGTGTCCGCCCAGCTCTGCACCTTTTCCATCAGCTCGGGCATGACGTTCGGGACGTCGGAGAACGCCACCGTCCGCCTGATCACCACGTACGTCCGCTCGGGGACTTCCTGGATCTCGTAGTCCATGTCGCTCCTTTGTCTTAGGGACGAGGCGTGAAGGTCAGCACCTTCGACACCGCGACGCTCCCGTCGAGCCCGCGTGCGACGGCGACTGCCTCCACCCGTTCGCCCTTGCGGAACTTCGCCGGGTCGACGAAGCCCCGGTATGGGGACGAGTCGTCGATCGCGACCCGCTTCCACGCGCCGCCGGCGCGCCTCGTCGCGAACGCGACGCTCACCGGGCCGCCTCCGGCCTTCGCCGTCAGCACCTCGTAGGCGCTGAAGTCGTCGGGGGCGACCGTGAGCGTGGGTGGTGCTGCGTGCGTCGCGGGGATCGTCGCCGCCGGCAGGACGACCGATGAAACCGGCGGGATCGTCAGGGTCGCCTTTCCGGGGCTCGCCGCGATCGGGACGGTCACGGTTGCCGGCGTGTCGCCGTTGTTGAACCCGACCACCACTTCGGTCCGGGTGGCGAGATCGATCCGCGAGACGACCAGCACCGCCTGCTTCGCGTAGCGGACGACGCTTGCGCCGGTCGAAAGCGCCGGGTTCGCGTCGCGCAGCGCGGCGAGCGCCTTCAGATGAGCCTCGAGCGGGTTGTCGGTGATCTGGAGCGACGAGCCGGTGCCGATCGGCGGGCCGCCGACGCGCTGCTCGGCCTGCCAGTCGGTCACCTGCGTCGGGAACATGTCCTCGCGCGCCGCCTTGTCGCCGCCCGAGCCGATCATCCCCACCTCGTCGCCCCACTGAATCACCGGCGCGCCGCGGAGCAGATAGAGGAGGTCGTAGCCGAGCTCGACATGCTGCAGCAGTGCGTCGCCGCTGAGGCTCGGCGCCTGCGAGAGGATCTGCTGCGCGCCGCGGCCCATGTCGTGGTTGCCGAGGAACGTGGCGAACGCGGGGTCGACGCCGTTCGCCGTGCGGAAGTAGTCGTCGTCGTTCAGGCGATCGGCGACGCCTTTCGCGCTCGAGGCGCCGGCGGCGTAGCCCGTCGCGTACTGCTGGAACGGGAAGTCGAGCACCTGCGGGACGCCGCGGTCGCGTACGTAGGCGGAGAGGTCGACGGCATCGTTGAGCGTCACCTCGCCGAAGATCGGGAAGTCGGCGATCCCGGCCGACCTCGCGGCAGCGCGAATCTTCGGCACCCAGAGCTTGAAGAACGCCGCGTTCACGTGCTTCGCGGTGTCGACGCGGAAGCCGTCGACATGGAACCTCGTGATCCACCACGAGTAGATCTGCGCCAGCCCGTTCAGCACGTTCGGCTTCTCGGTGAACAGGTCGTCGAGCCCGTCGAAGTCGCCTTGCTCGAAGCACTGCTGGCTGCACGAGTCGAAGTCGATGTCGCCCCGGTCGTGGTAGTTGAGCGGGTCGTTCAGCCACGCCGGCGACTTCTTGGTGCGGTCGGCCGAGGCGACGAACGGCACCTCCGGCATGTAGCGCGCGGCGAGGCACGGGAAGTGCTTCGACGTCACGTACTTCGCGGCGTTGAAGAAGTGACCGTGGCAGTCGCGGAACGGGATGTCGGAGTAGGTGCCCGAGTTCTCGAGCTGGACGATGTCCGCCGTATGGTTGACGACGACGTCGAGGTACACCTTCAGGCCGAGCGCGTGCGCCGCGCTCACCATGTTCGCGAAATCCTGGTCGGTCCCGAGATGGGGGTCGACGGTCTCGAAGTCGAGGCCCCAGTAGCCGTGGTAGGCGGCGCTGCCGTTCTCGACCGGGTCCTGCTTCAGCACCGGCGTCACCCAGAGAGCCGTGAAGCCGAGATCCTTGATGCGCTGCAGGTTCTCGGTCAGGCCGATCAGGTCGCCGCCGTGGTAGTAGCCGCTGTCCGATGGGTCGTAGCCCGTGACCTCGCGCGAGCCCGAGAGCCCGCCCATGTCGTTTGCCGTCGAGCCGTTCGCATAGCGATCCGGCATCACGAAGTAGATCCGCTGCGAGGCAAGGCTCGACTGAGCGGGGAGCGTCGACAACGCCGCGAGCGCCGTGCCCGTCGGGGGTCCCGCGCTCGAGCCGGCGAACGAGACGCCCGCGGCGATCGCGAGAGCCGCGAGTGCCAGGACGAGGGCGCTAACGCAGCGGCGCACCCGTGGCCTCGTCGAAGAAGTGCAGGTTCTTCGTCTCGACGGCCACCGGCACCTCGTCCCCGAGCCGCAGCTGCACGTGCGGCGGGAAGGACGCAACGAGATTCGGGCGAGTCCCGACGACGGTCTCGCCGCTCTCGCTGGCAAGGATGTCCTCTTCCTCGGACTGCTCTGCCTTGATGTGGCGCGCGTCGACGTGGAAGTACGCCATCGACTCGCCGCCGAGCGCCTCGACGAGCTCGATTCGAGCCGTCAGGCTCGGGATGTCGGTGCGCTCCGAGCCGGGATACAGATCGCCCGCGCGGAGACCGACGATGACGGGGCGGCCGTCGTACTCGCGCAAACGCGGGTAGTTGTGCACCGCTTCGTCGGCGATCGCGAGACTATGGCCGCCGAGCTCGACGCTGACCCCTCCGTTCACGTGCGCCGTCGCTTCGAGCAGGTTCATTGGCGGCGTGCCGATGAACCCGGCGACGAACAGGTTCTCCGGACGGTCGTAGAGGCGCTGCGGTGCGTCGACCTGTTGCAGCAGCCCCTTGCTCATGACGGCGACCCGGTCGCCCATCGTCATCGCCTCGACCTGGTCGTGGGTGACGTAGATCGTCGTCGTCTGCAGCTCGCGCTGGAGCTTCGCGATGTCGGCGCGCATCTGCACGCGGAGCTTCGCGTCGAGGTTCGAGAGCGGCTCGTCCATCAGGAACACCTGCGGGTGCCGGACGATCGCCCGGCCCATCGCCACCCGCTGGCGCTGGCCACCGGAGAGCTCCTTCGGCCGTCGGTCGAGGTACGGCGTCAGGTCGAGTAGCCTCCCAGCCCACGCGACGCGCTCGTTGATCACGTCCTTCGAGGTGCGTCGCAGTCGAAGGCCGAACGCGATGTTCTCGGCCACGCTCAGATGCGGGTAGAGCGCGTAGTTCTGGAACACCATTGCGATGTCGCGCTCCTTCGGCGTCACGTCGTTCACGACGCGCCCACCGATCGTGACGGTTCCGGCCGAGATGTTCTCGAGCCCCGCGACCATGCGCAGCGCGGTCGTCTTGCCGCACCCGGACGGCCCGACGAGCACGAGGAACTCGCCGTCGTGGATTTCGAGCGTCAAGCCGAAGACGGCCTGCACGCCGTTGTCGTAGATCTTGTCGACGTGATCGAAGGCGACGTCGGCCATCAGTGGATCCTCCAGAGGTGGAAGGCAGGGCCGCCCGCCGGGAGGACGCCGTCGCGGGCGTCCTCGCCGTAGAGCGTCTCGAGCCGGTTGAAGGGGGTGGAGATCGGTTCGTGGTCGGCGCGCGCGGCGAGGCAGAGCAGCGTCTCGTCCCGAGACTCGCGCAGGTATGCGACGGCGTCGTCGGCGACGTGGACGAAGCGGACGCCGCCTTGGGCAAGCGTCGAGGAGCCGCGCCGCAGCGCTGCGAGCGTGCGCACCTCTGTGAGGAAGCGGGTGTCCCACGAGTCGGGTGCGCCCCACGGCATCGTGCGGCGCGCGTCCTCGCCCCAGGCGCCCTCGAGCCCCAGTTCGTCCCCCGCGAAGATCATCGGCACGCCGGGTAGCGTCATCTGCAGGCCGACGCCGACCAGATGACGCTCGCGGCTGCCCGCGATCGTGCGGAAGCGCGCGACATCGTGGCTGTCGAGCAGGTTCCACGAGTTGACCACCGCGTCCCAGGAGACACCGGCGCGGAAGCGCGTCATCGCGGCGACCAGGTCCCCACCCGGGAGCGACGGCAGCGCGACGGGGATCCCCCAGAACTGCTGCTGCTGCTCGGGTTCGGGATCGTCGCGGCGCAGCCAGGTCCACAGCGGGCGCAGGAAGCCGGAGTAGTTCATGACCCCGTGCCAGCCGCGCGCGCTCAGGTCGGGACGGAAGTCGTGGCCGTGCTCGGCAATGAGCAGCGCATCGCCGACCTCCGCCCGCAGCCAGCGCGAGACCTCGCGGTTCAGGTCGACGTCGCGGTAGCGCCCGGTCATGTTCGCCACGTCCACCCGCCAGCCGTCGAGGCCGAGCTCGAGGTAGCGGCGGACGACGGCCCCGAAGTGCTCGTACAGCTCGGCGCTCGACCAGTTCAGCTTCGGGAGCGAACGAATCCCGAGCCACGACTCGTAGCCGCCGGGCAGGGTGTCGTCGAAGTAGTAAAAGCCGCGCTCGGGCTCGCTGCCTGCAAGCGCGGCGCGGAACCATTCGTGACCGGCGCCCGTATGGTTCGGCGTGATGTCGCCGATCAGCCTGATGCCGCGGTCGTGGGCGGCGCGGGCGAGCGATCGCAGCGCCTCGTCGCCGCCCAGCAGCGGGTCGACGCGGGCAAACGACGTCGCGTCGTACCGGTGCGACGAGCCGGCGGGGAAGAACGGCGTCAGGTAGACGACATTCGCGTTCAGCGACTCGACGTGGTCGAGGTGCTGCTCGACGCCGCGCAGGTCGCCGCCGAAGAGCTCCCGCGGCGTCTCGCGTCCCCGTCCGGTCGGAAGGGCATCCCAGGGGCGGCGGATCGCCCAGTCCGGCGTCTCGGCGTCGATGCCCGACGAGGCGAAACGGTCGGGGAAGATCTGGTACACGAACGACTCGGCATGCCACGCCGGAGCGCCGCGGCCGACGGTGAGGACGAAGTCGTCGGCGTCGGCAACCTCGTGCGAGGTCAGGCCGACGCCGTTCACCCAGGCGAAGCCCGGCTCGCCGCCCGCGAGCAGCCACCGGTAGCGGACGACGGGATTCCAGGCGGCGAGCTCTGCGCGCCACCACACGTCGGTCTCGGTCTCCTCGTCGACGACGGCCTCGATGTTGCGCGGCTCGCCGTCGCGCTCGTGGCGGAGCAGCACACGGTCGGGCGACGACGAACGTGGGACGCGGAGGCGCAGCACAGCCGACTCCCCAAGCTCTTCGGGGTGCTCCAGCACGTGCAGGTCGGAGCCGTCGTGGTGGGGTGCGTCGAGCAGCCTCGCGCGCGTCTGCACGCTCATCCCTTGACGGAGCCGGCCGTGAGACCGCTGACGATCCAGCGCTGCAGGAACATGAACAGGATCGAGACCGGGAGCGCGGCGAGCAGCGCGCCGGCCGTGAACGGCCCCCAGGTCTTGTCGTACTGATCCGAGATCAGGTGGTACATGCCGACCGGGAGGGTCAGATGGTTCGTCGACTGCAGCAGGGCCGACGCGATCACGAACTCGTTCAGCGTGAAGACGAACGAGATCAGCGCGACGACCGCGAGCACCGGTGCAGCGAGCGGCAGCACGACACCCCAGAAGATCTGTGCGGCCGTCGCACCGTCGACGCGCGCCGACTCGTCGAGCTCGGCCGGGATCGTGTCGAAGAAGCCCTTCATCAGCCACGCCTGCACGCCCATCGCGCCGCCGAGGTAGACGATCACCACCGCGGCGAGCTTGTCGAGCCCGATCGCCGGGAAGATCCCGCCGAGGTTGTAGACGATCAGGTAGATCGCCGCGACGGCGACGAACTGCGGGAACATCTGGATCAGGAGCAGGGACATCATTCCCATGCGTCGTCCCTTGAACCGGAAGCGGCTGAACGCGTAGGCGGCGAGCGCACCGAGCATGGTGGTGGCGAGCGCCGTGAGCCCGGCGATCAGCATCGAGTTCAGGAACCAGCGCGGGTAGGGGACGTCCTGCTGCGCGCCCGTGTTCGCGATCACGTCGTTGTGCAGGAGCGCGCTGAAGTTGTGCAGGGTGGGATCGCTCGGGAAGACCTGCGCGTCCGAGAGATTGTTGTCGGCGTTGAACGCCGACGAGACGATGTAGACGACCGGGAAGAGGGCGATGCAGATCGCGAGGATCGCGACGAGGTGCCGCCACCAGGTGTCCTTCAGCTTCAGCTTCGACTTGGGCGCTTTCGACACGACGGCAACGGCGGGTACGACGACGGCGCTGTGAGGGGTGATCTCGGCTTCGCTCATGAGAGTGACTCCAGGGATTTGGTACGCCAGAAGGAGAAGCCGGAGATGCCGGCGACGATGAAGAAGATGATGATCGCAACCGCGCTCGCGAGGCCGTAGTCGCTGCCCTTGCCCGAGGCGATCGCGAGCTTGTACGTGTAGCTGATCAGGATGTCCGTGTTGCCGGCGATCGACGAGGTCCCGGTGTAGGGGCCGCCGCCCGTCAGCAGGTACACGTTGTTGAAGTTGTTGAAGTTGAAGGCGAACGACGCGATCATCAGCGGTGCGACCGCGACGAGCAGGAGCGGCAGCGTGACGCGCCGGAAGATCTGGAACGCGCCGCCTCCGTCGACCTTCGCCGCCTCGGTCAGCTCGTCGGGGATCGACTGCAGCGCGCCGAGCGAGACCAGGAAGAAGTAGGGCGTCGTCAGCCAGACGCTGACGAGGACGACGGTGATCCGCGGCCAGCTGATGAACGGCAGCCACGAGAACACCTGGCCGCCGAAGAGCCACGGCACGTTGAGGTGGAACACGCGGTTGACGACGCCGAAGTCGTCGTTGAAGAGACCGGCCCAGACGAGCAGCGAGAGGAACGCCGGGATCGCGTACGGGATGACGAGGATCGACCGGTACGTGCGCTGGAAGCGCATGCCGCGCTTGTCGAGGGCGATCGCCAGGAAGAGCCCGGCGGAGAAGGAGAAGAAGACGCAGGCCGCCGCAAACACGAACGTCCACGCGAAGATGGAGAAGAACGGCCCGCGCACGAGCGGGTCGTGGATGATGCGGCTGAAGTTGCGGAAGCCGGTGTACGTCTTCCAGCCGGGCTCGAGCTCCTCGGCGTTCGGGCCGCTGCCGCCGACGAACGACCCGAGCCCGTTGTCGTCGAACACCTTGCCGTCGGAGATGCGGACGAAGACGTCGCGCTTCGGGAGGTAACGCAGGGTCGGCTTCAGCTCGACGGCGATCTGTGTCCCCTGCGGCTCGAGCGCAGCGTCGCCGATCGTCGGCACCCTGTACGCCCCGAGCTGCTGGTCGAGCGCGAAGAGCTCGGAGCCGTGGATCAGCGTGTAGCCCTTCGCCGAGGTCGGGACGCCGTTGGCGTTGAGTGTCACGGCGCTCTTCGGCAGCGGCGTCAGGCCCTTCTCGGTGCCCACGTACACCTTGCCGGAGCCCTCGTCGTGGAGGACCAGGACGAGCTTCCCCGACGAGTCGCGTGCCGGCGCCATGTCGAACTGGCGACCGTTCGGCGGCGGCTCCAGCGAGTTGACCTTGATCGTCGAGATCGCCTGGTCCTTCGTAAGGATGTGACCCGTCGAATAGTTGGAGAAGGCGATGGTGATCGTGAAGATGATCGGGATCACCTGGAAGCCGATCAGGAAGATCGTCCCCGGGATCAGGAACTTCAACGGCAGCGCCCAGGTGTGGGGGACGAGGTAGATCCAGTCGATGAGCGCGGTCGATGCGACGACGATCGCGAGTGCCGGCCAGCGGTGGTGGTCGATCAGGACGTAGACGGCCCAGGCGACGAGCGCATTCGCGAGCGCGAGCAGGATCAGCTTGAGGATGAAGCCGACCGTCCCCGAGAAGACGGCGATCACGCGGGCGATCAACCCGGGGTGGAAGGTCGCTGCGGTCGGTGCAGGGGAGGCCATGGCGTCGAGGCGGGAGTGAAGGGGGGCGGGCGCCCGGAGGCGCCCGCCCTCGATCGTGAGCGGCTAGCCGATCTTGTCCGCGATCGACTTGGCCGCGCCCTTGAAGGAGCGGGCGGCCGGCATGGCCCCCGAGCCCTTCGTCGAGCGGACCCACGCAGCGCCGAGGTCTGTCCAGACGCTCGCCATCTGCGGGATATTCGGCATCGGCACGCCGCCCTTCCCGGCCGCACCGAACTGCGCCAGGATCGGGTCGGAGGCCTTGGCCTTCAGGTTGGCCGGCGCCCGCCCGCCCGCTGCTGCGAGCTGCGTCTGGGCCGACGGGGTCGAGAAGTAGTTCAGGACGAGGTCCTTGGCCGCCGCGTCGACGCCGTGGGTGGCGGCGAACTTGGTGACCATGACGCCGTTGACGCCGAGGAATGGCACCGACGGGTACACGATCTTCGGTACCTGAACGACCTTGAACGTGATGCCCGCCTTCTCGATGTCGCTGTCAGCCCACGGACCGGTGATCCAGTAGGGCGTCTTCGACTTCGTGAAGTCGGTGTCGCACTCGGAGTAGCCGACCTTCGAGTTGATCAGGCCTTCCTTGTTCCACTTGTCGATCAGCGACGCGTTCTTGAGGAAATTCTTGTTCGCGACACCGATGTTCGACGGGTCGAGGTTGCCGACGCTGTTCGTGCCGAACACGTAGCCACCGAGACCCGAGAAGAACGGGTACATGTGGTACGCGTCGCCGCCCGAGCCCTGCTGGACGCAGAGGCCGTAGGCGAGGTGGTTCTTCTTCTTGAATGTCAGTGCAGTCGCCTCGACCTGCGCGAACGTGGTCGGGACCTTCGCCAGCTTCGTGTTGACGAGCAGGCCGATGTTCTCCACCTGCACCGGGATGCCGTAGAGCTTCTTGACGGCGGTGCCGTAGGAGAACGCGTTCAGCGTGTAGCTCGGGAACTGGCTCTTGACTGCGTTGCTCGGATAGAGCGGGACCACGAGGCCGTTGGCGGCCAGCTGGCCCGTCCAGTCGTGGGCGGCGAGGACGACGTCGGGCGCGTCCGAAGCGGCGACGGTACCGAGTTGGGTCTCGATGTCGCCGAAGTTCTTCTGGACGACCTGGATCGTCGCGCCGTTGGTCGACGCCCAGGTGTTCGCGACCTTGGTGATCGCCGGAGCACGGTTCGCATCCGTCCAGATCACGATGGTCGGCCCGGCCTTGTGCGAGGCGACTGCCGTCGACGCCAGGACGGCGGCAACCGCCATCGCAGCGCCAAGCAGCGCCCACATGCGCTTGAGGTTCTGCATCACTGTCCTTCTTGTTCGGTGGGGACGAGACACGGGCCAGCTGGGGGCAGGCACCGCCGGGAGTGTAGAGCCGTTTGCGACAAAGCCGCATGGGCCTGAGCTACGTGTCTGCACGCCGTAGGTTCTACGGAGGCAGCGGGCGGCTTCGTCCTCTAACGCGCCGGGTCGTTCGGCAGCAGGCATCCCGGCGGCTCAGCTACGCTCGCTGCATGGCCGCCACGCGCGCAATCGAGCTGAGAACGGCGATTCCGGGCCCGCGCTCGCGCGAGATCCTCGATCGGTGCACGGTGAGCGTCGCCTCGCCGCTCACGATCACATTCCCGGTCGTCGCGGCCGAGGCGAAGGGTGTGACGCTCACCGACGTGGACGGCAACACGTTCATCGATTTCGCCGGCGGGGTCGGCTGCCTGAACGTCGGGCACAGTCATCCCCACGTCCTCGAGGCGGCCCACGAGCAGCTCGACCGCTTCACACACACCGACTTCACCGTCGTCCCGTACGAGAGCTATGCGGCGCTGGCCGAGCGGCTCCTCGCGCGTGCGCCGTTCAGCGGCCCCGGCAAGGCAGCCTTCTTCAACGCCGGCACCGAGGCGGTCGAGAACGCCGTCAAGTTCGCGCGCGCCTACACCGGGCGGCAGGCAGTGATCGGCTTCGAGGGCGCGTTCCACGGGCGCACGTACCTGTCGCTCGCGCTGACGTCGAAGACGCACCCGTACAAGGCCGGGCTCGGGCCGTTCGCGCCCGAGGTCTACCGCGTTCCGTACCCCAACGCCTACCGCGGCCCGTCGGCGGCAGAGGCGCTCGCCGCGCTCGAGCGGGCCTTCGCCACGCTCGTCGCAGCCGAAACGGTGGCCGCGATCGTCTGGGAGCCGGTGCAGGGGGAAGGCGGCTTCGTGCCGGCGGGCGCCGAGTTCGCGCGCGGCCTGCGCGCGCTCTGCGACGAGCACGGCATCGTCCTTGTCTGCGACGAGGTGCAGAGCGGCTTCGGGCGCACCGGGCGGTTCTTCGCGGTCGAGCACTACGGCATCGAGCCCGACCTGGTCACGGTCGCGAAGTCGATCGCGGCGGGCCTGCCGCTGTCGGGCGTCCTCGGCCGCGCCGAGATCATGGACGCGCCCGTCGAGGGCGGCGTCGGCGGCACCTACATCGGCAACCCGGTCGCCCAGGCGGCCGCGCTTGCCGTCCTCGAGGTGATCGACGAAGAGGGGCTCGTCGAGCGCTCGGCCGCGATCGGGGAGACGATGCGGGCGCGGATGGAGGGCTGGCAGGGCACGTATCCGGCGATCGGAGACGTCCGCGGCCTCGGTTCGATGATCGCGATCGAGCTCGTCGACGGGGGCGGCGCCCCGGCGCCCGCGGTCGCATCGCGCGTCGTCGAGGAGGCGCTCGGACGGGGTCTCCTGTTGCTCAAGGCGGGCGTCGCCGGCAACTGCATTCGCGTGCTCGTCCCGCTCGTCGTCTCCGACGCGGAGCTCGACGAGGCGCTCGGCGTCTGGGAAGACGCCCTCGCGGCGGCGCTCTAGGAAGCGCCGGGCAGGGGTACCCTCACCGGATGGTGGGGGAGGTGCTCTCAGACCGGTACGAGCTCGAGGAGCTCGTCGGCACCGGCGGGATGTCGAGCGTCTACCGGGCGCACGACCGGCTGCTCGACCGCAAGGTCGCGCTGAAGATCCTGCACTCCCACCACGCGGTCGATCCCGAGTACGTGGAGCGGTTCCGGCGCGAGGCACGGTCGGTGGCTGCCCTGTCGCATCCGAACGTCGTCACCGTGATCGACCGCGGCGAGCACGGCGACCGGCAGTTCATCGTCTTCGAGTACATCGACGGAGAGAACGCCAAGCAGCTGATCCAGCAGCGCGGGCCGCTGCCCGTCGAGCAGGCGCTCGAGCTCGCGATCCAGGTCGCCCGCGGCCTTGCCTTCGCACATGAGCAGGGACTCGTCCACCGAGACGTCAAGCCGCAGAACATCCTTCTGAACGGCGACGGGCGCGCCAAGGTGACCGACTTCGGGATCGCCCGCTCGCTCGACGTGAAGCACGGCGTCACCCAGACCGGCACCGTGCTCGGTACCTCCGACTACATCTCGCCCGAACAGGCCCAGGGACAACGCGTCGACGCGCTGACAGACGTCTACTCGCTGGGCGTCGTCCTCTACGAGCTCCTGACGAAGGAGGTGCCGTTCCCCGGTGAGAACTTCGTCGCGGTGGCGATGCGGCACATCAACGAGCCGCCGCCGTCCGTACGCGAGCGTCGTCCCGACGTGTCCCCGCGCGTCGACGCGGCGGTGCAGCGGGCGATGGCGAAGGAGCCCGGCGACCGGTTCTCCTCCATGGACGACTTTCGGCGCGAGCTCGAGGCGTGCCTGGAGGAGCTGAGTGGCACCCAGGTGATCGCGCCCGCTGGGTCGCCGGGTGGGCCGAGGCGCATGCGCCGCCGGCGGCGCAGCGGCGCCTGGCCGCTCATCGCCGCGCTGACCGGGCTCGTCGTCGTCGGCGCCGTCGTCTACGTGCTGATCCACGGGCCGGGCGTGACGCGTATCGAGCGCAGCGTGCGCGGCACGAGCTCGAAGCCGTCCGCGGCGATCCAGCTGCACGCGGTCCGCGCCTACGACCCGGACGGCGACCAGCACGAGAACGATTCGAGCGTGCCGCTCGCGACCGACGGCAACCCGGCCACCTTCTGGTCGACGGAGACGTACTTCGACGCGCCGAGCCTGAACAAGCCGGGCGTCGGGATCGTGCTCGACGCGGGCACGCCGATGGTCCTCCATCGGATCGCGCTCGTGACAACGACGCCCGGGTTCACTGCGGTGATCAAGGCCGGAGACTCGTCGGGCGGCCCGTTCACCGATGTCGTCTCGGCGTCACAGCAGGTGCAGGGTCTCGGGACGCCGTTTGCGATCCGTTCGTCGTCGCCGCACCGCTACTGGCTCGTCTGGATCACGCGGCTCGGCCAGGGCTTCCAGACGGCGCGAATCGGCGCCGTGCACGCGAGCTAGTAGCGCAGGCCGCTGCGCCGCTCGAACCGCTCGACGGCGAGGTCGGCGAGCTGCTGCAGGAGCTCCGCGTACGCGATCCCGGACGCCTCGAAGAGGCGCGCGTAGACGCTGGTCGGCGTGAATCCGGGGATCGTGTTCAGCTCGTTCACGAGCACCTCGCCGTCCTCGCGGACGAACATGTCGGCGCGCGCCATCCCCTCGCAGTCGGTGGCGACGAACGCCTCGACGGCCAGACGCTGGGCCTGCTCGAGCTGCTCCTCGGCGACCGGCGCCGGCACGACGAGCTCCATCTCGCCGTCGTCGTACTTCGCCTCGAAGTCGTACCACTCGTTGTGCGTCACGACGATCTGGCCGGGCAGCGACGCGATCGGCCGCAGATTCCCGAGTACGCCGACCTCCACCTCGATGCCCGCGACGAAGCGCTCCACGAGCACCTTCTCGTCGTGGCGGAAGGCAAGTGCGACCGCCGCGGCGAGCTCCGCGTCGTCGTGGGCCTTCGTGATCCCGACGCTCGAGCCGAGCCGCGCCGGCTTGACGAAGCACGGGTAGCCGAACGGGTTCCGCGGCTCGTCGCCGAGCCGCAACGTGATGTTCTCGGTCACCGGGATGCCACGATCGCGCAGCACCGCCTTGAACACGTCCTTGTCCATGCAGAGCGCCGAGGCGAGCACGCCGGCGCCCACGTACGGGACGCCTGCGAGCTCCAGCAGCCCTTGCACCGTCCCGTCCTCGCCGAACGGCCCGTGGAGCACGGGGAAGACGACGTCGACCTCGGTGAGGGTGGCGGCGATCTCCTTCGACGGCAGTCGTTCGAGCTCGCCGGAGGCGCCCGAGCCCGGGCCGAGCGTGAGACGCCCCGGTTCGAGAGCCCGCCAGCGCCCGTCGCGGTCGATCTCGACCGGCAGCACCTCGTCGCCGGCCGACTCGAGGGCCTCGATCACGCTCGTCGCCGACGCGACGGAGATCGCGTTCTCGCTCGAGCGGCCGCCGAGAATCACGGCGACGCGCCTGCTCACGGCGGTGGCAGCGGCGTCGTCGTGGTGGAGGTCGTGTCGGTCGTCGTCGTACCGCCGCCGCCCGCCAGCTGCCCGACCTGGATCGTGACGGTGGTGCCCTGCTTCGCCTTGGTGTTCGGCATCGGGTTCTCGCCGACGACGATCCCGTCGCTGCCCGGGTCGGTGACCGGCGTGTAGACGACGTTGGGGGTGAAGCCCGCGCTCGCGAGGGTGGTCTCCGCGTCCGACTGATTCATGCCGGTCACGTCGGGGATCGCGCTCGTCGCCGGGCCGCTCGAGACGGAGAGGGTGATGGTCGAGCCGGACGGTGCCTGCGTGCCCGGCTGCGGGTTCTCGTCGACGACCTGCCCCTTCGGCTGGTCCGAGGGGACATCGGTGCGCGACACCTGGAAGCCCTGGCCCTTGAGCGTCGACGCGGCGTTCGTGTACGGGATCCCGGTCACGTCGGGAACCGGGACCGGCTTGAGGCCGCGCGAGACGTTCACGCGCACCTGGGTGCCTTTGACGACGATGTCGCCCGCGTGCGGTTGCACGGCCGTGACGGTGCCCGCCGACTTGGGCGAATAGACGCCGTAGACCTTCGGTTGCAGCCCGAGTTGTACGAGCTGCGTGATCGCAGATGTCTGGTCGAGGCCGACGACGCTTGGCACCGTCACCTTCGGCTTGCCCGTCGAGACGGTGAGCACCACCGTCGAGCCCTTGCCGATCTTCTGGTTCGAGGACGGATCCTGGGCCGAGACCTGGCCCTTGCCGACGGTGTCGTTCGTCGCGTAGACGATCTTCGGCTCGAGCCCGGCCTGGACCACGTGCTGGCTCGCGAGGTTCTTCTGGAGCAGGACCACGTCCGGCACCGAGACGAGCTTGTTGCTGTCGAGCTGATCCTGGATCTTCGTGTAGAGGAACCAGCCGCCGATGCCGGCGGCGATCACGAGCCCGAGCGCGAGCAGCCAGGGCCAGACCGAGCGCCCTTGCGGCGGCTCCTCGTAGTCGTAGAACGACGCGGGCGGGCGGTACGCGGGCGGCGCAGGGGGCGTCACGGCGCGGTTGGGGCGCTGCACGATCGTCTGCGCGCTCATCGCACCGGCGCCGGCGAGCACCTGCGTCATCGCGTTCTCGGTCTCGCGGGAAACGGCGACTCCCCGGGCGACGCGGGCGAGGTCGGCGTCCATCTCCTCCGCCGAGGCATAGCGCTGGTCGGGGTCCTTCGCGAGCGAGCGCATGACGACGGCGTCGAGGTCGTGCGGCACGTCCTTGCGCAGCGCGGACGGCGGCTCGGGCGTCTGCGACAGGTGCTTCATCGCGATCTCGACCGGCGTCTCGCCGGTGAACGGCACCGTGCCGGTGAGCATCTCGTAGAGGACGATGCCCAGCGAGTAGAGGTCGGAGCGGGGATCGACGGCCGCCCCGCGTGCCTGCTCCGGCGAGAGGTACTGGGCCGTGCCGACGATCGAGCCGGCCTCGGTCATCTGCGACGCGCCCGAGCGCGCGATCCCGAAGTCCGTCACCTTCAGGCGGCCGTCGGGGCCGACGACGATGTTGTGCGGCTTGATGTCGCGGTGGACGATCCCGTTGCGGTGCGCGAACGCGAGCGCGCC
The DNA here is from genome assembly GCA_963794375.1 of uncultured Thermoleophilia bacterium. GTDB lineage: Bacteria > Actinomycetota > Thermoleophilia > Gaiellales > Gaiellaceae > PALSA-600. Next base: position 523,270 of record CAWCDL010000010.1, on the reverse strand, counting down.
GAGGATCTGGCGCGCGTAGTCGATCGCGATCGGGATCGGCGTGGGGCCGTTGCGGACGAGCAGCTCCTTGAGCGTTCGCCCGTCCAGGTACTCCATCGCGATGTAGTAGGTGCCCTCGGCGTAGCCCCGGTCGAAGATCGAGACGATGTTCGGGTGCGACAGCCCGGCGGCGCTCTGCGCCTCGCGCCGGAACCGCTCGACGAACTGCTCGTCGGCCGCGTGGCGCTCGTCGAGCAGCTTCAACGCGACGCGGCGGCCGAGCTCCTGGTCCTCGGCCAGGTAGACCTCGGCCATTCCGCCGGAGCCGAGCCGCCGTTTGATCACGTAGCGCTTGTCGAAGGTGCGGTCGATGAGATGCGAGGTCATGGGGATCCGGCTACCTCACTTCGACGCCGGCGGGAGAATCGCCTGCATCAGCTGTTTTGCGATCGGTGCGGAGACCGCTCCGCCGAAGCCGTCGGGCGACTGCTCGACGACGACGGCGCCGGCGACGACCGGGTCGTCGGCCGGGGCGAAGAAGATGAACCAGGCGTCGTAGACCCGCGGGACGCCGGTCTCGGCGGTCCCGGTCTTGCCGGCGACGAGCACGCCCGGGATCTGGGCGGCCGTGCCCGTGCCGCCGGTGACGACGGCCTGCATCATCGTGTTCAGGTCGGCGGCGGTCGACGGCTTCATCGCCGTACGCCAGACCTTCGGCTTCACCTTCAGCACGGTCCCTCCGTTGGGGCTCCTCACCGCCTTGACGAGATGCGGCTCCATGATGGTGCCTTTGTTCGCGACCGCGGCGGCGACGAGTGCCATCTGGAGCGGCGTGGCGAGCAGCTTGTCCTGGCCGAATGCGAGCCGGCCGGGGTCGGCGCGGCCGGGGTCGTCGAACAGCTGGTGCTTCGTGAAGTCGTACTCGCCGCTGGGGGCGACCTCGCCGCTCGGCAGCTCGACCGGCGGGCTCGAGTAGAAGCCGAACTTCTTCGCCTGGTCGATGATCTTCTTCGCGCCGAGCTTCATGCCGACGTTGCAGAAGACCGCGTTGATCGAGTGCTCGTAGGCCTGCAGGAAGTCGACGTGACCGAACGCCTCCGGCGCCTCCGGGTTGCCGGCGTTCGACACCTTCTGCCCGTACTCGATGCAGTAGCCGGGATCGTAGAACGGCGACAGCGGCGTGACCTGGCCCGAGTCGAGCGCCGCGGCGGCGGTGACGGTCTTGAAGGTCGACCCCGGCGGATAGAGCCCCTGCGTCGCTCGGTTGTAGAGCGGCGACACCGAGCCGGGGCAGGCCTGCGGCGAGTGCAGGATGCTGGCGTAGCCGGAGTTCGACTCGATCTTGTTCGGGTCGTATCCGGGCGACGAGGCCATCACGTAGATCTGGCCGGTCTTCGGGTTGAGGACGACGGCCGCGCCGCACTTCCCGGCGAGCGCGGTTTCCGCGATCTTCTGCGCGTTCGGACGGAGGTTGAGCACGACGTTGTTGCCGGTGATCGTCGTTCCCTTCAGCGTGTCGCCGAGCTTGTCGAAGATTGTGCCGAGGTTCGCGTTCGACGCCGTCAGGTACGAGTTCTGGGAGCGCTCGATGCCCGCTCGGGAGCGGCCCTGGGTCGAGTAGCCGACGGTCTGCGAGGCAAGGCCGTGGGTCGGGTAGCGGCGGAAGTAGAGCGTCTCGCCGCCGACCTTTCTCCGGACGTTCGTCGCGAGCACGAGCCCGTTCGAGGCAAGGATCAGGCCGCGCTTGATCCTGAACTGCGCCACCCGCTGGATCTGGTTGTCCTGCTTCGCGGCGAGGCTCGGCGCCGCCCACGCCTGCCAGTACGTGGTCGCCACGATCAGCGACGCGAGCAGCAGGAGCGCGACGAGCGAGAGCTTCGTGATCTGGCTGTTCATCGCGCGGCGTTCGCCCGGTCGGAGACGAGGAGCAGGCCCGCGAGCAGCAGGAAGTTCGCCACCACGGACGAGCCGCCGTACGAGACGAACGGCAGCGTGATCCCGGTCAGCGGGATCTCCCGCAGGACGCCGCCGACGATGATGAACGTCTGCAGCGCGAAGCCGAACGTGAGGCCGGCGGCAAGGAGCTTCGAGAAGCCGTCGTCGGCCTGCAGTGCGATCTTCATCCCGCGCGCGACGAAGAGCATGAAGACGAGCAGCAGGGCCGAGACGCCGACGAGCCCGAGCTCCTGCGCGAGGGCGGAGTAGATGAAGTCGCTCGTCACGTACGGGATCAGCTGGTGGCCGTCGGTGGTGGTGAACGTTCCTTTCCCGAGACCGGCGCCGCCGAAGCCGCCGTTGGCGATCGAGTAGAGCGACTTCACGAGCTGGTAGCTCTGACAGTCCTGGCGGAGGGCGAGGCCGCCGGTCTGCGGGCAGTAGACCTTGCCGCTCGTCCAGGGGTGCAGCCAGATGGTGACGCGGTCGCGGACATGCGCGATGCGGTCGTAGGCGACGTAGCTTCCGGCGAGGAAGAGGACGGCGCCGACCAGCACGTACCAGAGCCGTGCCGTCGCGACGTACAGCATCGCCAGGAAGATCCCGTAGTAGAGAAGCCCGGAGCCGAGGTCGTTCGACGAGACGAGCACGAGCATCGTGGCGCCCCAGATCAGGAGCAGCGGCCCAAGGTCCTTCAGACGGCCCTGCGCGAGCACCTCGCGCTTCTCGCGCAGGTAGGCGGCGAGGAAGACGATCAGGAAGATCTTCGAGAACTCGCCGGGCTGGAACTCGATCGGCCCGAGCTTCACCCAGAGGCGCGCCCCGTTGACGGTCTCCCCGAGCCCCGGCACGCGCGGCAGGAAGAGAAGCGCGATCGCGGCGATGCCGAAGAGGTACTTGTACTGCTCGAGCACGCGGTAGTCGTGGCGGAGCGCGAGGAGGGTCGCGGCGAAGAGCCCGACACCGACGACGATCCAGAGACCCTGCTTGAACGCGTCGGCGTTCCCCAGCCGGTAGATCTCGGTCACGCCGACCGCCGTGAGCAGGCCCGCGATCGGCAGCAGATACGGGTCGGCGTCGGGAACCGCGATGCGCGTGACGACGTGTGCGGCGATGTACAGGCCGAAGAAGAAGAGCGCGTAGCCGAGCGACCCCCAGCTGACGACTGCCTGCCGCGCGATGTAGACCGACGCGAAGCCGAGCCCTGTGAGGACGCCGACGGCGACGAGGTAGAGCAGTTCGCGGTTGCGGTTTCCGAGTGTCAGCGGGCCAGGCCCCACCAGACGAGGACGACGATGACGGCGATCAACACGACGATCACGAGGAGCGCGAGGAGCCGCCTGCCAACTCCTGCCTGGGGGACTGCCTGCGTGGGACCTGCGGGCTCCCCGTCCACGGGCGCCGGCTGGAGCGCGTGAGCAGGGACGATCATGGTATCGGCGCTCGGCGGCAGCCGGACGCCGTCCTCGGGGTGGAGCGTGTCCTCGTCGTCGGGCGCGACCGCCTGCTCGCGTGTCTGCTCGTCGGGGTCGGCGGCGGGCGGCAGGACCGCCGAGACGCCGTCTGCGAGCTCGAACAGGACGGCCGTGATGTTGTCCTCGCCGCCGCCGCGGTTCGCCGCGTGGATCAGCGCTTTGCCTGCCGTCTGCAGGTCGCCGTGATGCTGCTCCAGGATTCGCTCGATCGTCTCGCCGGCGACCATCGACGAGAGCCCGTCGCTGCAGAGCAGGAAGACGTCGCCCGCCTGGCCGGCGACGGCGAACGTGTCGACGTCGACGTCGGGGTCCGTGCCGAGGGCCCGCGTGATCACCGAGCGCTGCGGATGCACCTCGGCGTCGGAAGGCGACAGCTCGCCGCGGCGGACGAGCTCGGCGACGAGCGTGTGATCGTCGGTCAGCTGCTCGAGACGCGCGTCGCGGAGCAGGTAGGCGCGCGAGTCGCCGACGTGCCCGAACCGGACGCTCCCGTCGGGCTCGACGAGCGCGACGGTCATCGTCGTTCCCATGCCGCTCGTCGCCGCATCGGTCGAGGCGCGCTCGTGGACGCGCCGGTTCGCCTCCTGGATCAGATCGGCGACGCGTTGTTCGCCGCCGCCGCCCCGGCCGCCGCCCTCGGTCAGCGCCGCTGCGGCCAGGCCGGAAGCGACCTCGCCTGCCTGCGCGCCGCCCATACCGTCGGCGATCGCAAAGAGCGGCGGGTCGCACACGTAGGCGTCCTCGTTGTGCCGCCGCCGCCGCCCCGTGTCGGTTGCTCCATAAGCCTGGCTGACCCTCATGGCTCGAAGCGCAGGTCGGTCTCGCCGATACGCACGACGTCGCCCGGTACGAGCTTCCGCTCCCGAGTGACGCGGATCCCGTTGACGAAGGTGCCGTTCGTCGAGCCGATGTCCTCGACGAACACCCCGTCCCGGCGCGGCTCGAAGCGAGCGTGCCGCGTCGACGCGTACTCGTCGACGGCGAGCGAGACGTCGTTCGTGACGCCGCGGCCCACGGTCAGCGGATGGGCGTCGAGCGTCACGACCTCGCCGACGTCGAGCGCGGGGCTCTGCAGCACGACGAGCCGTCCGAGCTTTCGGGAGGCGGGCGTGCCGAGCAGCCCGTGCACCTGCTGCGGCGCCAGGATCATCGACTCCTGCGGCAGCCTCAGGTCGCGGGCTGCCGAGCGGACGATGCGCCAGATGAAGAGGTAGAGCAGGACGAGGAACGCGATCTTGAGGGCGAGGAGGGTGGTCTCGACTTGCGCCGAGGCGAGCGTCACGATCGCTCCTCGCGGCTGAAGGTGATCTCGGTCGAGCCCAGCGTGAAGCTGGTCCCGTCCTCGAGCTTCAGCCGCTTCACCCTCTTGCCGCGCGACTCGATCCCGTTCGTCGAGTCGAGGTCGACCACCCACCAGTCCTCGCCGTCGCGGCGCACCTCGGCGTGGCGGCGCGAGACGTTCGGGTCGCCGACCTGAACGTCGGCGTCCTTCGAGCGGCCGAGCACGACCGCGTCCTTCGTCACGTCGCTCTTGCCACCGGCCCACGTCAGGACGGCCACCTCGCGCGTCTCCGGCACGCCCAGCACCACCGGCGATGCCGCCTCGGTCGGTTGCTGCAACGGCTTGTAGATCATCGTCGCGTTCGGCGCCGCCGACTCCGGTGGCTCGCCGGGGGACTGCGTCATCCGGGTCGCGATCCCGAAGATGCCGATGTCGAGGTCGTCGTCCGTCTCGAGCAGGACGCGCGGCGGTGTCCGCATGTCGTAGTTCTCCCGGCGGGCGTGATCGATGAGGTACTCGGCAAGCTCCTGACGGAGCTCGCCCTCGTAGCCTTCGAACTGCTTGCGGTCGCCGGGCGAGAGGTAGACGGTGTACTCGTTGGGCGCGTAGACCTTGGAGACGGAGACCGTGCGATGGTCGTCCATCTCCTTCACGAGCTTGCGGGCGAGCTCGACCGGCTGGACGTTCGTCCTGAAGGCGCGACCGAACACGCCCTCGAAGAGCGACTCGAGCCTGGATTCGATGCTGCGCAGGACGGGCATGGGAAAGCGCCGAGGGCGTTCGATCCCTCGACGGAAATCTTATGTTCGCGGGTGGAGAGCGAGCGCCGCGGCAGTGACCCAGGCGGCCGCGATGAGCGGTAGGACGGCCGTCGAGGGTGCGAGCAGGGCGGTTGCGGCGAGGAGGGCGGCGCCGTACAGGGCCGCCGGCCACGGCCCGCGGCCGCGAACGAGCGGGAGTGCGGCCGCGGCGAGACCGAGCACGACAGCCTCGGCCAGGAGCTCCGGATGGCGGCCGAGCTCGGCGAGGAGCGACGAGGCGACCGAGGTCGGATGCGTCGACCCGGTGATGCCGAGGCCGAGCGGGGGCATCGAGCCGTCGAACGGGAGCGGCACCCGGCGGAAGCCGGCCACGACGGCAGCGAGCAGTACCGCGGCACCGGCCTGCAGGCCGCGGCGCCAGCGTCCCTTCGCGCCCTGCACGGCGAGTGGAAGCAGCGCGAGCGCCGCGAGTGGGGCGAGCAGCGGCCCGATCGCGAGCAGGAGGCTCCCGCGGGCATCGCGCCAGGTCAGGGCCGCCCAGAGGGCCGCCACGGCCGCGTACACGGTCGCGAGGCCGATCGAGATGTTCGCGAGCGGGAAGAACGCAACGGCGAGCGTGAAGAGCACAGCGGCGCGCGGGGCGGCAAGGCCCAGGCTCCCGGCCAGGGCGGCGAGCGCGAGCGGCCAACCCGCCGGGTAGAAGGCGAGCTGCGAGGTGATCCAGCCCACCGCGAGGGCCGAGAGCCCCGACGGCACTGCGCGCGCGGCCAGCGTGGCTGCGCTCGGGATCGCCGGTGCGGACGGCATCGGCAGGTGAGGGACGCGTGGGCCGTCGCCGCCGCTCCGTTTGCGGCGGCGACGCGGCAGCGAGCGCAGCTCGTCCGCGAGGCGGCCGGCGGCAGGGCGCTCCGCGGGGCTTGCGACGAGCGAGGCGGCGACAGTGCGCAGCACGTGGTCCGGGAGGTCGGGCCGGTAGTCCTCGAGCGGTGGCGCGCCCGCCCGGATCAGCCGGGAGGTGTCGGTCAGGTCGCCGTTCCAGAACGGATGCTGGCCGGCGAGCGCCTCCCAGAGGACGACGCCGACGGCCCACACGTCGGCTGCCGGGGTGGCAGGCTCGCCGCGGAGTCGTTCGGGCGAGATGTAGGCGAGCGTGCCCGGGATGTCGCCGAGCCCGGTGAGCGTCTCGAACTCGGCCATCTGCGCGAGCCCGAAGTCGAGCAGCCGCGCGTCGATCGCCCCCGTCGCTCCCGGCCCGCCCTCGGCCAGCAGCACGTTCGACGGCTTCACGTCACGGTGGACGATCCCGCGCCCGTGCGCGTGGGCGAGCGCGTCGGCGACCTGCGCCGCCACCTCGATCGCCCCGCGGTCGTCGAGCTCGCCGGAGCGGAGCGCCTCCCGCAGGGTGCGTCCCGGGACGTACTCGTAGGCGATGTAGACGTGGTTCGGGTCGCGGGCGAGGGCAAGGATGCGCTGGCAGCGGTCGTGGCGCAGCGCCGCAGCCGCCCGCGCTTCCCGCTCGGCCCGGTGCCCGCCCTTGCCCTCGCGCGAGACGATCTTCAGCGCGACGTCGAGCCCGCTGCGCTCGTCCCGGGCGAGCCACACGTGGCCCATCCCACCCGAGCCGAGCGGCCGGAGCGGTCGATACCGTCCCAGGAAGAGGTCGGTCGGCAAGGCGGCGGAGGACATCCCGCGCATCTACGCGATGTCCGCCCCGTTTCCTTTCACCGGCCGATAGAAGCTGTAGATTCGGCCGCAAAGTGGATCCCGGCGACGACGACAACATCGAGTTCGACTTCTTCGAGGACGAGCCGCCGACCACCGAGGCCCAGGCGCCTCCTCCGAGGGTTCGGCTGCCCCGGAGGGGCGGCGGCGGCCGTCGGCGGCGGCCGGCCGGGCCGTCGGGGGGACGCGGCCTGCAGCCGATCCTGCGCCTGCTTGCGCTGATCGCGGTCCTGGTTGCCGTTCTCGTCTTCTTCGGGCTCGTCATCCAGTCGTGCGCGTCGACCTCGAAGCACGACCGGTTCAGCTCGTACATGACGCGGGTCGGCCGGATCGCGCACGGCTCTCAGGACGACGGCGCCTCGGTCGCGACGGCGCTGACGACCGGCAGCACAGCCGCCGACATCGCCAAGTCGCTCGACGGGATCGCCGAGCAGGAGCGGCAGAACGTCTCGGCCGCGATGGGGCTCGACCCGCCCGGTGAGCTCCGGCCCGCGAACGAGCGGCTCGTCGATGCCCTGCAGTTGCGCGTCGAGGGCGTTCAGAACATGGCCGACATTCTTCGCTCGACGACCAAAGCGACCACGAGCGCCGACGCTCAGCTGCTCGCGAATCAGGGCAACCGGCTCGTCGCGAGCGACGTCGTCTACAGCGACCTCTACCAGGCACCGGCGACCCAGGTGATGAAGGACCAGGGCGTCAGTGGGGTCACCGTCCCCGATTCGACGTTCGTCACGAGTAGCGACCTGTACACCGCGCATTCGTTCCAGCTCATGCTCCAGCGGCTCCAGGGCGCCTCGACCGGCGGCGGCAAGGTGACCGGCCTGCACGGCACGAACCTCGTCGGCACGAAGGCGCTGCCGGCCGGGACGCCGCTCTCGACGACGGCCGAGACGACCGTCAAGGCGACGACCGACCTCGCCTTTGCCGCGACGATCAAGAACTCGGGCGACTACCAGGAGGTCGGGGTCGTCGTCACGATGACGCTCCAGCGCGACAACGGCGGCAAGGCGCTCGTCCAGACGAAGACGATCGACCACATCAACCCGGGTGAGGAGAAGACGGTCGAGTTCTCGAATCTCAACGTCACCGGGTTCTTCGCCCTCAACAGCCACCTGCGAATCAACGTGAAGCCGGTGAAGGGCGAGGTGTACGTCTCGAACAACAAGGCCAGCTACCCGGTCATCTTCACGCTGTAGCCTCGTTCCGTGCACGTCGGCGCGCAGACGGCGCTCTACGTCGCGATCGGCGGGCTCGTCGCTGCCGCGATCGGGATCGGCCTTGCCTGGTGGGCGCTCGTCAAGGTGCGCCGTGTCCGCGAGGCCCAGCGCTCGCTGCTCGGCGGCGGCCGCAAGAACCTCGTCGAGTTCGCGGTCTCGCTGCAGGGGCGCATCGACGACCTGCACCGGGCGGTCGACGAGGTGGCGGCCGGGCTCGCGCGGGTCGACCGCCGTGTCGACTCGACCGTCGCGAACGTGGCGATCGTCCGCTACGACGCCTACGACGACACCGGCGGTCACCAGTCCGCGTCGCTGGCGCTCCTCGACTCGGCCCGCACCGGTCTCGTCGTCACGGCGATCCAGGGGCGCGACTACGCGCGGATCTACATGAAGGAGCTCGACCGAGGCCGGGCGTCCATTCCACTCTCTCCGGAAGAGGAAGAGGCGGTGGAAAGGGCGATGGGGCGCTGACGGCCCCGGCCCTTCCTGGGCCGTGCAACCGCACTGATCCCCTCCGGCCCGAAACCGTCGGCAACGAGCCGAGACCGTCAACCCAGGGTGACCGCCTCTGAGCCGTCGCGGCGGATACAGTGTCGGGCAGTTTGCAGCAGGTACTCGTCCTGAATGCGAGTTACGAGCCGCTGAACGTGTGCTCACTGCGCCGCGCCCACGTGCTCGTCTTCAAGGGGAAGGCCGAGGTGGTCGAAGAGCTCGACCGACCACTCCGCTCGGCCACCGACACGTATCGATGGCCGCACGTCATTCGACTTGTCCACTACGTGCGCGTGCCGCGCATCGTTCAGCGGAAGATCTCGCGCCGCGCCCTCTTCGCCCGTGACGGCTGGCGCTGCGTCTATTGCGGCAATACGAGCGGGCGGCTCACCCTCGACCATGTGATCCCTCGCTCGCGTGGCGGCGACTCGAGCTGGGAGAACGTGGTCACCTCGTGCGCGCCGTGCAACCTTCGCAAGGGGAACCGGCTGCCGCACGAGGTGCAGATGGAGCTTCCGGCGCGGCCGCGGCCTCCGGCGCCGGTGCTCTTCATCCGCCTCGCAACACCGAAGATCCCGCAACGCTGGGAGCGCTACCTGGCGCCCTACGCGACCTCGACGCCCGTCGCGGCCTAGCCTCTCTCCACCGGCAGCTCGGGGCGCTGCTCCCATTCCGACCAGGAGCCGGGATACAGACGGCCGGCGCGCCCGGACAGGGTCAGGCGGTGGATCGGCACGCACGCCGTCACGCCCGAGCCGCAGTAGGCGACGAGCTCCCCATCGGGTAGCGCCGGCAGCGGCTCGTTCCACGGCGCGTTCAGCGCGCCGGGGATCCGCCCCGGCACGCGGTCGACAGGGTTCGGCTCGCCGCGGAAGCGCGCCGGGACACGCGCGTCGACGACGACGAGCGCTTCGCCCTGTGCGGCGAGGTCGTCGGCGCCGATCGTGTCGTCGTGCCGGGCCCGTGGCTCGAAGGTCGCCGGCTCCGGCTCCTCGTCGCCGGCCGCCAGCGGCCCGAGCCACGAGGAGAGCTCGATCACCGCACACCCGTCGTGCCCGAAGTGGCGCAGGAGCCACCAGAGCCGCTCGGCCCCACCAAGCGACCCGTAGGCGACGACGAACGTGCCCGCGTCGATCCCGGCCCGCGAAGCGGCCGCCGCGAATCGCGCCTCGGTCGGAAGCGGATGGCGTCCGCCGCGGCCGGGCGGCTCCGACAGGTCTCGCTCGATGTCCAGGAAGGCCGCGCCCGGGATGTGCCCGGCCAGATACGCCTCGCGGCCCGCCGCGGGGTCGTCGAGCGACCAGCGGCAGTCGACGAACCGGTAGCGCACGTGTGACATCGAACCAGACGGCGGCGTAGGACGGGCATGAGACGCGTGCTGATCCTCACTGCTCCCCTGGCCGCGGCCGTGCTCGCGGTCGTCGTCTTCGCCGCCGTCGGCCGGACCTCGCCGGCCCGCGGCGACATCACCGCCGCCGACGTCGTCACGACGACCGGCCACGGCGACGTCACCGCCGTGCCCGACCGCGCCACGATCACCGCCGGCGTCCACACCGAGGCATCGACGGCCGCGGAGGCGCTGAGTGCCAATGCGAAGCTCGCGAATGCGGTCGTCGCGGCGCTGAAGGCTGCGGGCGGCTCCGACCTCCAGACCCAGCAGGTTTCGCTCTCGCCGCAGACCGACGACGGCGGCCACGTGACGGGCTACGCGGCCGACGACTCGATCTCGGCCTCCAGCGGCGTCGCGGCCGCCGGCGGGCTGATCGACGCTGCGGTCGGCGCCGGCGCGAACACGGTCTCGGGGCCGACGCTCGACATCTCCCAGCAGGACGACCTGTACCGCCAGGCGCTTGCGAAGGCCGTCCAGGATGCCCGCGCGAAGGCCGAGGCGCTTGCCCAGGCGGGCGGCTTCGCCGTCGGCCCCGTCTCGACGGTCGTCGAGACGCCGCCCGACAGCGCACCGATCCCTTATGCAGCGGTCACGAAGTCTGCCGACGCCTCGACGCCGGTCGAAGCCGGGACGCAGGACGTGACGGCGGACGTGACGGTGACGTTCGCGATCAGGTGAGCTCGACGAGGGAGGGAGGTCGCCGCGTCTACGCGGCGACCTCCTCGAGCTCCTTCTCCGCGGCGCCGCTCGTCGGCACCGTCTGGATCGTCTGCAGGATGCGGCCGGCGATGCGGTAGGGATCGCCGAGCGAGTTCGGGCGACGGTCCTCGAGATAGCCCCGGTAGCCGTTCTGGACGAAGCTGTGCGGGATCCGGATCGACGCACCGCGGTGGGCGACGCCGTAGGTGAACTCGTCGATCGCCGCCGTCTCGTGCAGCCCGGTCAGCCGCATGTGGTTGTCCGGGCCGTAGACGGCGATGTGCGCCTCGCGCTCATCGGCGAACGCGGCCATCAGGGACTCGAAGTACTCCTCGCCGCCGACCTCGCGCATGTGCTCGGTGGAGAAGTTCGTGTGCATCCCCGAGCCGTTCCAGTCGTGCTCGACGCCGAGCGGCTTCGGGTGGAAGTTCACGTCGACGCCGTAGCTCTCGCACAGCCTCAGCATCAGGTAGCGCGCGATCCACATCTCATCCGCCGCCCGCTTCGAGCCCTTGCCGAAGATCTGGAACTCCCACTGGCCCTTCGCCACCTCGGCGTTGATGCCCTCGAGGTTGATGCCCGCCTCGAGACACAGGTCGATGTGCTCGTCGACGATCGTGCGCGCGATGTCGCCGACATTCTTGAAGCCGACGCCGGTGTAGTACTCGCCCTGAGGCGCCGGGAAGCCCTCGCGCGGGAAGCCGAGCGGCGCCCCGTCGCGGTAGAGGAAGTACTCCTGCTCGAAGCCGAACCAGGTACCCGGGTCGTCCGGGATCGTCGCGCGGCTGTTCGACGGGTGCGGCGACCCGTCCGGCAGCAGCACCTCGCACATCACGAGATACCCGTTCTTGCGGGCGGGATCGGGGAAGAGGGCGACCGGCTGCAGGAGGCAGTCCGAGCTCGATCCCTCCGCCTGCCGGGTGGAGCTGCCGTCGAAGTTCCAGACCGGCAGGTCCTCGAGGCTCGCCGGGCCGGTCAGCTCGACGATCTTCGTCTTCGAGCGCAGGTTCGGCACCGGCTCGTAGCCGTCGAGCCAGATGTATTCGAGCTTCACCTTCGACATTCGGTCACTCCCTCCGTGTTCAGGAACGAAAAAAGGCCCCACGTCTCCTGAAGAGGAGTCGTGAGGCCTCGTTGCCTCCGCGGGCGCCGTCGTCGGCGCCGCGCACGCCCTGACCTTAGCGGTCCCTCCGGGCAGCGCGCAAGCGCCCGATCGAGAGCAGGCGGTCGGAGGTGTGCTCGACCTGGAGGGTCGTGTGCTCGATCTCGAAGCGGTCGTGGAGCAGCTGCTCGAGCTCGCGGCGGACGCGGTGGCAGTCCTCGTCGCGGGCGACGAGGACATGGGCGGAGAGCGCCGGGAAGTCGCTGCCGATCTCCCAGACGTGCAGGTCGTGCAGCCCGGTGACGCCGCGGTGGCCCCGGATCACGGCTGCGATCTCGTCAGGTGCCATGTCCTCGGGCGCGGCCTCGAGCAGGATCCGGCTCGTCTTCGAGAGCAACGGCCATGCCGCCAGCAGCATCGAGCCCGCGACCGCGAGCGAGGCGATCGGGTCGGCGCGATCGAAGCCGGTCGTCCAGACGACGACGCCGGCGACGATCGTGGCGGCGAAGGCGAAGAAGTCGGTGACGAGGTGGCGGAAGCTCCCTTCCACGTTCAGGTTCTCGCGGTTCGCGCGCGAGACCTGCCAGATCGCCGCCAGGTTCACGACGGCGCCGACGGCGGCCGTCGCGACGACGAGCTGCGCCGTGACCGAAGGCGGGTCGAACAGGCGCCGGACGGCCTCGACGACGATCACGAGACCGAGCGCGAGGAGCGTGATCCCGTTCGCCTGCGCGGAGAGGATCTCGGCGCGTGCGAAGCCGAACGTCATCCGTCCGCCCGGCGGTCGTTGCTGCAGGCGGGCCGCCCAGAGGGAGAGGCCGAGCGCCCCGGCGTCGACGAGCATGTGGGCGGCGTCCGAGAACAGGGCGATCGAGTCGGCGACGATCGCCGCCACCACCTCGGCGACGAGGAAGCCGAGGATGAGCGCGAGCGCGATCGCGAGCGGCCTGGCTTCGGCGTCGGGATTCAGGCCGTGGTGGTCGTGGCCGGCGTGGTCGTGCGCCATCTCGCCGTAGTGTTACGTGCATGGACGTAGGCTCGACGGAGTCCACATCGACGCAGGGCGCGGAGGTGCCGGCTTGACCGGCGCCGCAGCGCCTGACGGGGTCGTGTTCGTGGAGATCCCCGCCGGCTCGCGGAACAAGTACGAGTGGGACGAGGAGCTCGGCGGCCTGGCGCTCGACCGGCGCCTCTTCACGTCGATGAGCTATCCGGCCGACTACGGCTTCGTCGAGGGCACCCTCGCCGCCGACGGCGACCCCCTCGACGCGCTCGTGCTCGTCGGCGAGCCGACGTTCCCCGGCTGCCGCATCCGTGTCCGGGCGGTGGGCGTCTTCCACATGGCCGACGAGAAGGGCCCCGACGAGAAGGTGCTCTGTGTGCCCTTGAACGACCCGTCCTGGAGCGCCATCTCGGACATCCACGACGTCCCGGCCCAGCTCCGCAACGAGATCGAGCACTTCTTCCAGGTCTACAAGGACCTCGAGGGCAAGACGACCGAGACGCGCGGCTTCGGCAACCGTGCCGAGGCCCGCGGAGTGATCGAGTCCTGCCGCGCTCGTGCGGAACCGAACGAGTCCTGATAGTCTCGCCGAGTCATGTCCGGGATCGCCAACGCAGACGTCACCCCGCGCCGCTTCTAGCGGCGTCGGTGCGTCTTCGTTCGGTTCTTTCTTCGCGATCCCAAGGAGCATGTCGTGTCTTCCTCAGCAGTTGCAGCAGTCTCGGTCCGTGACCTTTCCAAGCAGTTCAGCCGCCGCAAGGGGCTGACGCGGCGCAGCCGCGCGGCGCTCGCCGGCGTCACGTTCGAGATCGCCCGCGGCGAGTGTGTCGCCGTCCTCGGCCAGAACGGCTCGGGCAAGTCGACGCTCGTCCGGCTGCTCTCCACGCTGCTTCTGGCCGACGGCGGCGAGGCGCGCGTGTTCGGCAACGACGTCTTCAAGGAGCCGCGGGCCGTCCGGCGGCTCGTCAACCGCGTCTCGGTCGAGGCGAGCTTCTTCAAGAAGATGAGCGCGGCCGAGAACCTGTCGTACGCCGCCCGGTTCTACGGGATGGGCCCGCGCGAGACGCGCGAGCGGATCCCGCACATCCTCGAGCGGGTCGGTTTCCCGCCCTCCCGGCGAGGCGAGTCGATGGAGAGCCTGTCGCGAGGCATGCAGCAGAAGGTGGCGCTCGCCCGGGCGCTCCTCACCTCGCCGGTGCTGCTCCTTCTCGACGAGCCGACGACGGGGCTCGACCCGCGCTCGAAGCAGGAGGTGCAGACGTTCATCGGCGAGATTCGGGAGCGCCACGACTCGACGATCCTTCTCTGCACTCATGACATGACCGAGGCCGAGCACCTCGCCGACCGCGTCGGCCTGCTCGACCGCGGCGAGCTGCTCTTCCTCGAGCCGGTGGCCGACGTGAAGCGCCGCTTCGGGGTCGAGACGCTCGAGGAGGCGTTCTTCGCCGCCACGGGCCGCACCTATGACGACGAGAAGACCGAAGACGACGAGGACAGGGAGGTGTTCGCATGACGGCGGTCGACGTGACGCAGGCCTACACCCGCCGGCGGATCGTGCGCGACGAGCTGATCGGGCTGTACGGCGTCGTCGAGCGCAACGTCTACCTGACGAGGCGCTACCTGCTCTGGGATCTCGCGTTCCTGCTCTGGACGGTCGCGAACACGCTCACGATCGTCTTCATCGCGCGCGGTGTCGGGGTCAGCCCGGCGGCCCGCAACGAGCTCGAGACCAAGCTGCTGATCGGCGGCGTGATCTGGGCGTTCCTCGGGATCATCTTCGAGATCGTCACCGAGACGGTCGCGTGGGAGCGCTGGGAGGGGACGATCGAGTACACGTTCATGGCCCCGGTCTCGCGCCCCGTGCACCTGATCGGGATGGGCGTCTACGCCGTCCTCTACGGCATGGTGCGCGCGGCGCTCGTCTTCGTCGCCGTCGTGGCGTTCATCGGCATCCACCTGTCGAGCCCGAATTACGGCGCGGTCGTCGCGATCATCTCGATCGCATCGATCTCCTTCATCGGCGTCGGGATGATGACCGCGGTGTTGCCACTCGTCTCGCCGGAGAAGGGCATGCAGCTCGGGTTTGTCGCGCAGGGGCTGATGCTCGTCGTCTCGGGTGTCTACTACCCGGTCTCGGTGCTGCCCGAGTGGATGCAGTGGATCTCGAAGATCTCGCCGGCGACGTACGCGCTCCGCGGTGCCCGCAGCTCGATCCTCGACGGCGCGGGCCTCGCCTGGGCCGACGTCTGGCCACTGCTCGTGATCGGGGCCGTCTCGATCCCGCTCGGCCTCGCGGTCTTCAAGGCGGGCGAGCGGTACGCGAAGAAGCACGGGAAGTTGAAGCGGTCGGGTTAGGCTGCGTTCTCACCGACGAGGAGCGTGACGAGCATGGCGATGATCGAGAGCAAGGACAGGGCGACCTCCGACCCGAAGGCCCGCAAGGCCGTGCTCGAGCAGGCCTCGAAGGCCGGCGTCGAGTACGTCCTCTTCTGGTTCACGGACATCGAGGGCCATCTGAAGAGCTTCGCGATCACGCCGTCGGAGCTCGAGGGCGCGCTCGACGACGGGATGGGCTTCGACGGCTCGTCGATCACGGGCTTCAACGCGATCGAGGAGTCCGACATGGTCGCGATCCCCGACCCGACCACGTGGCAGCTGATGCCCTCGCGCGACGGCGAGGCGAAGGTCGGGCGGATGATCTGCGACGTCGTCAAGCCCGACGGGGAGCCGTACGAGGGCGACCCGCGCTTCGTCATGCGCCGCGCGCTCGAGCGGATGAAGTCGATGGGGTTCGACACGTTCAACATCGGCCCCGAGCTCGAGTACTTCCTCTTCCGCGACAAGGGCGGCACCGAGACGCTGGACGAGGGCGGGTACTTCGCGATGACGGCGCTCGACGCGGCCACGGAGCTGCGCAACGAGACGATCCGTGCGCTCGAGTCGATGGGGATCGCGATCGAGTACCACCACCACGAGGTGGCGCCGTCGCAGCACGAGATCGACATGCGCTACGCCTCGGCGCTCGACATGGCCGACCACACGATGACCTACCGGCTGATCGTCAAGG
The DNA here is from genome assembly GCA_963794375.1 of uncultured Thermoleophilia bacterium. GTDB lineage: Bacteria > Actinomycetota > Thermoleophilia > Gaiellales > Gaiellaceae > PALSA-600. The sequence continues at coordinate 507,146 of CAWCDL010000010.1, read as the reverse complement.
AGGTCGCCGCGAAGCACGGCGTCTACGCCACGTTCATGCCGAAGCCGCTCTTCGGCGAGAACGGCTCGGGCATGCACACGCACATGTCGCTCTTCACCGACGGGCGCAACCAGTTCTTCGACGGGTCGGACACCTACAACCTCTCGGCGACCGGCAAGCAGTTCATCGCCGGCCTGCTGCGCCACGCCCGCGAGCTCTCGGCGGTGTTCGCCCAGTGGGTCAACTCGTACAAGCGGCTCGTCCCGGGCTACGAGGCGCCGGTCTACGTCGCCTGGTCGCAGCGGAACCGGTCGGCGCTGATCCGGATCCCCCTCTACAAGCCGGGCTCCGAGCAGGCGACGCGGGCGGAGATCCGCTGCCCCGATCCCGCCTGCAACCCGTACCTCACCTTCGCCGCGCTTCTCCATGCGGGCCTCGAAGGGATCGAGAAGGGCTACGAGCTGCCCGACCCGATGGAGACGAACCTCTACCACCTGACGGCCGAGGAGCGCCGCGAGCGCGGCATCGTCTCGCTACCGGAGACGCTCGGCGAGGCGATCGACGAGTTCTCGTCGTCCGACCTGATGCGGCGCGCGTTCGGCGACCACATCTTCTCGAGCTACGTGAAGCTGAAGCGGCAGGAGTGGGACGACTACCGCGTGCAGCTCACGCAGTGGGAGCTCGATCGCTACCTCGGGGTGCTGTAGCGGGCGCTAGAGGAACGTGCGAATCGACTCGCGGTCGACGCGCAGGCCGATCACCTTCGCGCCGTCGTCGATCTGCTCGATCGACTCGGCGGGGACGATCCGGCGGCGCCGGGCGAAGAAGCCGGAGCGGACCGAGAGCGCGTCGGGGCTCTCGGGCGAGGTGCCGTACATCGGGCACTCGACGGTGCCGACCACGCGGCCCCGCGCATCGGCGACGAGGAACCCTTCGGTGCGGCGGAGGTCGACGGCGAGGGAGCTCACGGACGGGAACCTATTCCCCTCGTGAGTGGATTTCCCTCGTCTCCCGTAAACGTTTTGTGAAACCGCATCGCAGCGTTCTTCCTCTGTCCGGCCGACCTGTAACTCACTCGCACGAGGGAACCGGTCAGCTCCACTTGCCCGACATCGCGAGCCACGCGACCGCGAGGAGTATGAGATAGACCGCGGACAGCCCGGCCACGACGCGGCCGGCCCGTGCGCTTCCGCTCCGGGACCACCACCACGAGGCGAAGATCGCGAGCAGGAGGACGAGTACGCCCGGCTCGAGGATGTTGCGGCCGAGCTGGAGCCAGGTGACGCTCGACCCGCCGAGGTGCTCGTCGTTCTCGACCAGGTGACCGCCGACGAGGGCGACCACCCACGCGGGCACGGAGACGAGCAGGGCTCGTGCCGTCGGGGCGGGGAGCCCCGCGAGCGCGGTCACGAGCCCCGTCAGCACCGCTCCGAAGAGCGTCATCGTGCCGAGCAGGTGCAGGAAGAGGGCCAGGTTCACGAGCCGGGCCGCCAGACCATCAGCGCAAGGATCGCGAGCGTGGCGAGCCCGGCCGCGATGTTGAGTGCATGTGCGGTCGGATCGCGGAGGAGCGAGGCCAGCTCCGAGCTGGGCTCGTCGCCCTCGCCTGCGAGCCGCTCGGCCAGCTGCCGCGTCTGCTCCTGCCGGCGGCCGCCGATCCCGCCGAGCGCGTTCGCGGCGACCCAGAGGGCGAGCGAGAGCCAGATCCAGGCGGCGCCGAGCGAGTAGTGCAGCTCGTGCCAGAGCCAGAGCCCGAAGACGAGTGTGCCGGCGACGCCCACGAAGAGCACGGGCAGCGTTCGCCGGATCAGACGGAGGAGGGCAGCCGTCTCGCTCGGGCGCCCGGAGCGGATCGCGAGCACGTTCAGGATGCCGGCCGCCACCGATCCCCCCACGAAGAGAAACGCTGCCGAGACGTGGAACATCAGGAGCCACTGGGAGGTGGTCAACGGCCCGAGCGTACGCTTTTACCCGGATGGATTCCGCCGAACGCCACCTGCGCCTGCTGACGGCGACGGTCGAGGCCGTCAACTCGACGCTCGACCTTCAGGAGGTGCTCGCGCTCGTCGCCGACACGGTCGCCGACGCGCTCGAGGCGGACGCCTGCTTCGTCTATCTCTACGACGAGCAGGCCGACGAGCTCGTGCTCCGGGCGACGCACGGCACCCGGCTCGACGAGCTGACCCGCAGGCCGCGGATGCGCCCGGGCGAGGGCATCACGGGGTCGGCCGCCGCGGCGCGCGCGCCGGTGATGCTCGAGTCGCAGGCGCACCTCGATCCGCGGTTCAAGAACTTCCCGAACCTGCCCGAGGACGAGTACGAGTCGATTCTGGCCGTGCCGATCCTGACCCGCGACGGCACACTCGAGGGCGCGCTGAACGTCCGTACCCGCAAGCCGCGGACGTTCTCGGAGGACGAGGTCGAGCTGCTGCTCCTGATCGCGGCGCAGGTTGCGCAGTCGATCGAGCACGCGAAGCTGTACGAGGAGGCGCAGCGGCGCGTCCAGGAGCTCGAGGCCCTGGCGCGCATCTCGGAGGCGGTGTCCGAGTCGCTGTATCTCGAGGAGTCGCTCGAGGCGATCGTGAAGACGACGATGGACGCGCTCGACGCGACGGGGGCGGCGCTCGTGCTGGACGACGGCCGGATCGCCTGGCCGGAGGGGGTCGCGTCGTCGCACGCGATCCGCCAGCCGCTCCGCTGGCGGGGCCGCCAGATCGGCGAGCTCGTCGCCGACCGGGGGACCGCATTCAGCGACGGCGACCGCGAGCTGCTCGCCTCGATCGCGACCCATGCCGCGGTCGCGCTCGAGCACGGCCGGGCTGTCCTGCGCGGCGTGCTCGCCCAGGAGATCCACCATCGCGTCAAGAACAACCTGCAGACCGTCGCCTCGCTGCTTCGGCTGCAAGCGCGCGCCGCCGACGCGATCGACCCGCGCGAGGCGCTCGAGCACTCCGTCAACCGCATCCTCGCGATCGCCGCCGTCCACGAGTTGCTGACGGAGAGGCGTGAGGAGGACGTCGAGCTCGCCGACCTGATCGGCCGGCTCCGGGCGATGCTCGTCCAGGGGGTCGGGGCCGGCAAGGAGGTGACGGCCGAGCTGGAACCGGTATCGCTGCCCGGCGCGCGGGCGACGTCGCTCGCGCTCGTCTTCGCCGAGCTGCTCCAGAACGCGCTCGAGCACGGCGGCGAGCACATCCGCGTCGAGCTGAGCCGCCGGGACGGCGACGTGACGCTCGCCATCGCCGACGACGGGCTCGGGATGCAGGAGGGGGGCGGCGCCGGCACGGGCCTCTCGATCGTGCAGGCGCTCGTGCGCGACGAGCTCCGCGGCTCGCTGACCCTCAGCTCGGAGGGCGGGACGCGCGCCGAGGTCGTCTTCCCCGCTGCCTGACCGGCCCGACGGCCGGGACGATCGTCAACTGGGAGAAACGCCGGGCTGATCGTCGAACGTGAAGTGGAAGTGGTCGCCGTGGGCGTGCACGCCGAGCACCTGATCCGCGAGCACCTCTGCGGCGGCCGCGTCGAGGAACACTCGGGCGCCGCCGCGCTCGACCACCTCGTCGCCCTCCTCGGGGCCGTCGGCCTCGTCGAGGGACACCTCGATCTCGCCGTCGACCTCCTCGGCGGTGATCCGTAGCGCCCCGATGCCGGCGAGAGCCTCGGCTGCCTCGTCGTCGATCTGCAGCATCGTGCGAGTCTATGCAAGAGGCTCTCGCAGAGTGACGTTGGCCGGACGGCACAACCGTCACTTTGTGAGAGCCTCTTACCGTGAAGATCCTGATCGCCGAGGACGAGACGATCATCCGGCTCGATCTGCGCGACCTGCTCGAGCGGGCCGGGCACGAGGTCGTGGCCGAGGCGCGTGACGGCGAGGAGGCCGTGGAGCTCGCGCGCGTCCACGAGCCAGAGCTCGCGATCATGGATGTGAAGATGCCGCGGCTCGACGGGATCGATGCCGCCCGGAAGATCCTCGGCGAGCGGCCGATCCCCATCGTCATGCTCACCGCCTACGGGCAGGAGGAGCTTGTCGGGCGCGCCGTCGAGGCGGGCGTCTTCGGCTACCTCGTGAAGCCGTTCCGGGAGCAGGATCTCGTGCCGGCGATCGCGACCGCCCGCGCCCGGCACGAAGAGCTGGCCGCGGTGCGCGAGCAGGCCGAGTCACTGGCCGACGCGCTGGCCGCGCGCAAGGGCATCGAGCGGGCGAAAGGGCTGCTGATGGAGAAGGAGGGGCTGTCGGAGGCGCAGGCGTTCGATCGGCTCCGTCGCGCCAGCCAGGTCTCGGGCCGGCCCCTGAAGGTGATCGCCGAGGCCGTGATCGCGACCCTTGACCCATGACGGAGACGCTGACACCGCCCAGGGAGCGCGTCCGGCGCGGCACCGGCTCCGGCAGGGGCGACGCCTGGCGGGTGATCGTCCTCAACGACAATCACAACACCTTCGAGGGCGTCGCGTTCGCGCTCGCCCAGACCATCCCTGGAGTCGATTACGCACGCGGGATGGCACTCGCGAACAGCATCCACACGACCGGGCAGGCGCTTGTCTGGTCGGGGCATCGCGAGGCGGCCGAGCTCTACCACTCGCAGCTCGAGGGCTTCGGCCTGACGCTCGCGCCGCTTGAGAGCTGAGGACGGGATCCGCCGCGTCTTCGCCGCGTTCGGCGGTGGCGATGCCCGTGCGCTCTTCGAGGTGATCGCCGAGGACGCGATCTGGGTGGTGAACGGCAACGTGCCCGTCGCCCAGGTCTACGACGGCCGTGAGCGCATCTTCGAGCTCTTCCGCGAGACCCGCCGCCTGACCGACGGCAGCTACCTGTCGACGCTCCGCTGGGCGCTCGCCGACGACGAGCATGCCGTTGCCGTGTACCGGGCCCAGGGACGCCGGCTCGGGCGCGAGCTCGACATCGACCAGGTGCTGCTGATCGACCACGTCGACGGGATCTGGCAGCGGATCGTCGCCGTCCCGTGCGACCCGCCGGCCTTCGAGGCGTTCTGGGCCGCCGATGAGGCGTAGGCTCGACGGAGCCGAGCAGCGGGGAATGAGGATCGGGCTGCAGCTTCCCGAGGTCGAGAGGATCGTGCGGCACGACGAGCTGGCGGCGATCGCGCGCGCCGCAGAGGAGGTGGGCTTCGACTCGCTCTGGGTCGGCGACCACCTGCTCTACCGCGGCGACGACCGTCCGGAGCGCGGGCCGTGGGACTGCTGGGCGACCCTCGCCTGGCTTGCCGGCATCACCGAGCGGGCCGAGCTCGGCCCGCTCGTCGCCTGCGTCGCCTTCCATCCGCCCGGCGTGCTCGCTCGCCAGGCGGCGGCGGTCGCCGAGCTCTCGGGCGGTCGGCTCGTCGTCGCGCTCGGGGCCGGGTGGAACGAGCCGGAGTTCCGGGCGTTCGGGCTTCCTTTCGAGCGCCGCGCCGCCCGCTTCGAGGAGGCCTTCGAGATCGTCCGGCGGCTCCTAGCCGGCGAGCGGGTGACCTTCCGCGGCGCCTTTCACGAGGTCGACGACGCCGTTCTGCTCCCGCCGCCGGAACGGCGGCCGCGGCTGATGGTCGGCGCGAACGGCCCGCGCCTGCTCGCCGCGACGCTGCCCCACGTCGATGCGTGGAACACCTGGTACTCGAGCTACGGGAACACCGTCGAGGGGTTCGCGGAGCTCAACGGCGAGATCGACCTGGCGGCGGAGCGGGCAGGCCGCGACCCGGCGGAGATCGAACGCAGCGCCTGCGTGCTCGTCGAGGTGGAGCCGGTAGGCGAGAGGCCGCGGGACGTCGAGCCGGTGCGCGCCGACGAGCTCGCCCGGCATCTCGAGGGCCTCGCCGAGGCGGGGGCCGACGAGGCGATCCTCGTCGTCGACCCGATCACCGAGGAGGCGGTGCGCTCGCTCGTCGTTCCGAGGCGAGCAGACCCCACATGAGCAGATCGACCCGAGAAACGCGTCGGAGGTCGCATCGGCGATCGCCCACTCGTTCGCCCGCAGATCGGGCGGGTCGCGCCACCCGCGCCCGACGCGGGCCAGGACCGACTCCTCCGTCGGGTCGTGCTCGACCCCCAGCAAAGCCCCGAGCTCGGGGTCGTCGCGGAAGGCGGGCGGCATAGGCCTCGAGGTCGTGCGCTTCGACCGCACGCAGCCGGATGCCGTGCGCTCCGGAGCCGTCACGCGCCCGATGCCTCGAAAAGCGACTCCCACTGCCGCAGCAGCCCGTCGAGCTCGCCGCGGGCGACGCGGTGCTGGTCGACGAGGGCCGCGTCGCCCCAGTCGTCGGCGAGCTTCCGCTCGAGCTCGGCGACGCGGGCCTCTGCGCGCTCGACCTCGCGCTCGACCAGCTCGATCTGCGTGGGGGCGGGCTTGGCGGGCGCTGCCGGCCGGGCGCGCTTCGGCTTCGGCGGAGGCGGAGGCGGCGGCGCCGCGGCCTCCGCCTCCTGTGCCCGAACGTAGTCAGCCCAGCCGCCGGGGTAGGAGCGAACGTCGCGGTCTTCGATCGCGAGCAGCCGGCCGGCGACGGCGTCGAGGAGCGCCCGGTCGTGCGAGACGAGCAGCACCGTGCCGGGGAACGCCTCGAGCGCCGCCTCGAGCGACTCGCGCGACTCCAGGTCGAGGTGGTTCGTCGGCTCGTCGAGCACAAGCAGGTTCGCGCCCGAGGCGACGACGATCGCGAGCGCCAGCCGGCGCCGCTCGCCACCCGAAAGCGCGACGACGCGCTTCTCGTGCTCGTCCCAGCCCGAGAAGAGGAAGCGGCCGAGGAGCGCCTGCGCCTCCGGGCGCTTGAGGCCGGTGCCTGACATCGCGGCCTCGAGCACCGAGCCGCGCTCGTCGAGCTCCGCCTCGTGCTGGGAGAAGTACGCAGGGACGACCCCGTGGCCGAGCCGCACGCGCCCGGCGGCAGGTGGGCGCGTGCCGAGGATCGTCTCGAGCAGGGTCGTCTTGCCCGACCCGTTCGGGCCGACGAGCGCCACGTGCTCGCCGCGCTCGACGGCGAAGCTCGTGTCGTCGAGCAGTTGCTTGTCGCCGGCGCGCACGACGAGCCCCTCGGCGACGATCACGTCGCGTCCCGAGCGCGCCGGCCGGAGGAACTCGAAGCCGAGCGTACGACGGCTGTGGTCGGGCGCGTGGACCCGATTCGCCTGCAGCCGCTCGATCTGCTTCAGCTTCGACTGCGCCTGACGCGCCTTCGACGCCTTGTAGCGGAAGCGCTCCACGAAGCGCTCGAGGCGCGCGAGCTGCTCGTCCTGCCGCGCCGCCGTCTTCGCCTGGTGGAGGTCGCGGGCTGCCTGCTCCCGACGCCAGACGTGCCAGGCCCCCGGGAAGTAGACGGACTTGCCGCCCTCGAGCTCGAGCACCGCCGTCGTCACCGCCTCCAGGAACCACCGGTCGTGCGCGACGAGGATCACCGCCGCGTCGAGTGTGCGGAGCAGCTGCTCCAGCCACTCGAGCGACTCGATGTCGAGGTGGTTTGTCGGCTCGTCGAGGAGCAGCAGATCGGGCTGCGACGCGAGGGCGCGCGCCAGCGATGCCCGCGTCAGCTCGCCGCCCGAGAAGGTGGAGAGCGGGCGATCGAGGTCGGCGTCGCTGAAACCGAGCCCGTGGACCGTCTGGCTCGCGCGGTCGCGCCAGTCGTAGCCGCCCGCGTGCTCGAGGCGCGCCTGCGCCTCGGCGTAGCGGCGGAGCGTCGCCTGCCCGTGGTCGCCGTGGGCCATTGCGCGCTCGAGACGGCGCAACTCCCCCTCGACGGCGACGAGGTCGGACGTCCCGGCCAGGACGTACTCGCGGAGCGGCTGTGAGCTCAGGGCCGGCGGTCGCTGATCGTGGAGCGCGACCCGGGCGCCCTTCTCCCAGGCGAGCTCGCCACCCTCGAGCGACACCTCGCCGACCAGCGCGCGGAGGAGCGTCGTCTTGCCTGCCCCGTTCGGGCCGGCGAGGGCGAGCCGGTCGCCCCGCTCGACCTTGAACGACACCCCGTCGAAGAGCACGCTCCCCGAGAGCTCCTTGCGAAGCGCCGATGCGATGACGACCGCCACGGCGGTGAAAGTACCGGCATGCGCCTCGGGTTGACCGGCCGGATCGTCGTGGGCGGCTTGGTCCTCTCGGCCGTCCTCGTCACCCAGGTCGTCTTCACCTACGACTCGCTACGCACGATCCGCCGCACGACGCGCGACGAGCAGCGGGTCGAGGAGTCGATCGCATCCGCGCTGCGCGTGGAGAAGCTCGTCCTCCAGCTGCAGAGCGGCGCGCGGGGCTACGCGATCACCCGCAGCCAGACCTTCCTGGCGCCGTGGCGTACGGCCCGCAGTGAGCTGCCCGGGGAGAGCTCGCGTCTCGAGGGCTACGCACCACCCGCGTTCGGGACGCAGCTCGACCGTGAGCTCGATCCGACCCTTGCCCGGTCGGATGCCTTCGTGCGTCTCGCGGCGACGTCGCCCGCGCGGGCCCGTGCGACGATTGTCGCCCGCGGAGGCCGGCCCGTCGCGCGGATCGAGAAGCTGGTCGACGGCTTCGTGGCGCGTCAGCAGGCCGTGCTCGCCGCGGACCGGAGCGCCGCCGACCGCGCCGAGCGGACCGGCATCGTGTTCGGCGCGTTCGGCATCGTCATCCGTGCGCTCGCGTTCCTCGCCGCGATCGCGTACCTGCTACGGGCGATCGTGCGGCCGCTGCGGCGGATCGCCGCCCGCACCCGCGACGTCGCGGCCGGCGACCTCGGCGTGCAGGTCCCGGAGTCGGGGCCGGGCGAGGTGGGGGAGCTCGCGCGCTCGTTCAACGAGATGTCGCGTTCGCTCGACCGGAGCCGGGCGGAGCTCGGCGAGCAGAACCTTCGGCTCGAGCGGGGCGCCACCGTGCTGCGCGCCGTGCTCGACTCCACCGTCGACGGGATCCTGCTCTCGAACGTCGACGGCGAAGTGCTGCTCGCGAACCGGCCGATGATGCAGATCGGCGAAGAGCTCGAGCTGTCCGCTCATGGCCCGGTCACCGACCGGCTGCTCACCGTGGCGGGGCGCATCACCGAGCGGGAGCGGTTCGTCGAGACGATGGAGCGGCTACGGGCGAATCCGAACGAGATGACGCACGACGAGTTCGAGGACGGAGTCAGCGGCCGCGTGTTCCAGGGGTTCACCTCGCCGGTGATCGATGACAGCGGCAAGCCGCTCGGACGCCTGTGGACGGTGCGCGACGTCACGCCGCAGCGCGAGCTCGACCGGCTCAAGGACGAGTTCATCGCGACGGTGTCGCACGAGTTGCGCACCCCGCTCACCTCGATGATGGGGTTCCTCGAGATGCTCCGCGAGGGGGAGGCGGGTGAGCTGACCGCCGAGCAGGAGCGCTTCCTCGCGATCGTCTACCGGAGCTCCGAGCGCCTGCAGCGGCTGGTCGGCGACCTGCTCTTCGTCGGGCGGCTCGACGCGACCGGCCTCGAGCTCGATCTGAAGCCCGTGGGCCTGCACGAGATCGCCCGGGAGGCAGTCGAGGCGCACGCGGCGCTCGCGCGCTCGCGCGGGCTCGAGCTCGAGTCGGATCTCGCACCCGTGCCGTCGCTGCGGGGCGACTCGGAGCGGCTCTCACAGCTCGTCGGCAACCTCGTCTCGAACGCGCTCAAGTTCACCCCGGCCGGCGGGCGGGTGACGGCGCGCACCTCCGTCGAGGGCACGACGGCGGTGATCGAGGTGGAGGACACCGGCATCGGCATTCCCCCCCAGGAGCTGTCGCAGGTATTCGAGCGCTTCTTCCGCTCCTCCACGGCCAGGGAGCAGGCGATCCCGGGGACCGGCCTCGGGCTTGTGATCTCGAAGGCGATCGCCGAGGCCCACGGCGGCGCGATCTCGGTGCGCTCGGAGCCCGGGCGCGGGACGCGGTTCCGCGTCGAGCTGCCGCTCGCGGACGCCGCGATCGCGGCATGAGCGTAGGCTCGACGGAGCTCATCAGGGAGCGAAGGTGCCGGCTTTGCCGGCGCCGGGAGCGGGCACGGTGATGCGGGTCGTCGCGCTCGACGTCGGCTCCTCGTCGGTGCGCGCCGTCGCGTTCGACGAGCGGGGCGAGGCGGAGCCCGGCGAGGCTCAGCTCGTCTACGACTCGCCGGGCGCCGCCGACGAGCTCGTCTCCCGCTGCCGCGCGGTGCTCGCGCAGGTCGGCGACGGGGACACCGTCGCGGTGTCCTGCTTCTGGCACTCGCTGGTCGCTCTCGATGCCCATGACAGGCCGCTGACCGCGGTCCTCACCTGGCGCGACATGAACGGGGAGCCACCGACGCTCGACCCTGCCGGCTACCACCGGCGCACCGGCTGCTTCCTGCATCCCTCGTTCTGGCCGGCGAAGATCCTGGCGCTCCGCCGGCAGGGCCTGCGGCCGGCACGGTACGTCTCGTTCGGCGACTACCTGCTTCTGCGCCTCGCGGGCGAGCTCCGGACGAGCGTCTCGATGGCGTCCGGCACCGGCCTCTACGACCCGAATGCGCTCACCTGGGACGAGGAGACGCTCGCGTCGGTCGGCGTCGACGCCGAGCAGCTGACGCCGGTCTCGGACGAGCCCGCTGCGGGCATGCTGCCCGCGCTCGGGGACGGCGCGTGCTCGAATGTCGGTGCCGGCTGCCTCGACCGGGGCCGTGCCGCCGTGATGGTGGGCACATCCGCGACGCTGCGCGTGGTGTACGAGGCGCCGTCGGCGAAGCCGCGGCCCGGCATCTTTCTGTACCGGCTCGACGAGCAGCGCTTCTGCGAGGGCGGCGCGCTCTCGGACGGCGGCAACCTGTACGCCTGGCTCGAGCGGACGCTGCGTAACCTCGACACGACCGGGCTCGCCGCCCGCCCGCCCGCCGGGCACGGCCTCGTCTTCCTGCCGTTCCTCGGGGGCGAACGCTCACTCGGCTGGGACGCGTCTCGCCGCGGGCTCGTCGCCGGGCTCACCTTCGAGACGACGCCGGTCGACATCGCGCAGGCCGCGCTCGAGGGCGTCTGTTACCGGTTCGCCGACGTGCTCGATGCGCTCGGCGGCGTCGACAGCCTCGTGGCGACCGGCGGCGCGCTCCTCGCGAGCCGCGACTGGGTGCAGATCCTGGCCGACGTGCTCGAGCGGCCCGTCGAGGTCTCCGCCGTCGCCGAGGCCTCGGCCCGCGGCGCTGCCGTCGTCGCCCTCGAGCGTGCAGGCATCATCGTTCCGGGGGCCGCGACGGTTTCGGTGGTCGAGCCCCGGGCAGAGACCTTCGCTGCCCACCGGAGAGCCAGAGAGGAGCAGCGGGCGATGATGCGGATGGAGCAGGGGACGTGATCGCGGTCGTCGGGGGCGGCCTGGCCGCCGCGAAGCTCGTCGAGGGCTACCGCGAGGCCGGCGGCGAGGACGAGATCGTCATCTGGTCGCAGGACCCGCACGGGCCCTACCACCGGCCGCCGCTCACGAAGCGGTTCCTGCGCGGCGAGTCGGAGGCCGCCGACGCACTCGTCCACCCACTCGACTGGTACGCCGGGCAGAGGGTCGAGCTCAAGCTTGGGGAGGCGGTGTCCTCGCTCGACGACCTTCGCGCCGACGTGGTCGTGCTGGCGACGGGAGCCAGGCCGCGGCCGCTCGACGGCGCGCTTGCCCTGCGCACCCTCGACAACGCCGTCGTCTTGCGCAGCCGCGCCGAGGAGGCGCGGACTGCCACCGTCGTCGGCGGCGGGTTCATCGGCTGTGAGGTGGCCGCCTCGCTCACCCAGCGCGGCGTGCAGGTGGCGCACGTCGTTCGCGAGCCGAGCCTGTTCGCGGCGCTCCAGGCACCGCCGCTCTCGGAGGCGCTCCATCAGCGCTACCGCGACCACGGCGTCGATCTCCGGCTCGAGTCGTCCGATCTCCCCGCCGCGGACCTGCTCGTCGCCGGCGTCGGCGTCGAGCCCAACGTCGAGCTCGCGCGCGCCGCCGGTCTCGAGGTGCGGAGCGGGGTCGTCGTCGACGAATGCTTCCGGACCGCCCGCGACGGCGTGCATGCGATCGGCGACGTCGCCGAGTTCTACGATCCGCTCTACCGGCGGCACCGGCGGATCGAGCACTGGTCGAACGCCGCCTACCACGGGACGACGCTCGGCCGGCGCCTCGCGGGCGACGAGGAGGCGCGCTTCGACATCGTCTCCGCCTTCTTCTCCGAGGAGTTCGGGCAGACGTTCCGCTACTTCGGCGATGCCGAGGGCCACGACGCGACCGCGCTCGAGGGCGACTTTGCGGGCGAGCGGGCGGTCTATCGCTTCCTGCGCGGCGGCGGCACGATCGCGGCGGCCGTCCAGGGTCTCTCCGACGACGAGCAGGACGAGCTCAAGGAGGAGATCCGAGCCGGCGCGGCGGCGGGCTCGTAGTCGTTAGGCTCGAAGCGACCGACGAGCATCGGAGGAGCGTTGCCCAACTCGGAGATCGAACAGCTCTCCATCGACACGATCCGCGCCCTGTCGATGGACGCCGTCCAGCAGGCGAATGCGGGTCACCCCGGCACCGCGATGGCGCTGGCCCCGCTTGCCTACCTCCTCTACACGGAGGTGCTGCGTCACAACCCGGCGAGCCCGCACTGGCCCGACCGCGACCGGTTCGTCCTCAGCGCCGGCCACGCCTGCGTGCTCCAGTACTCCGCCCTGCACCTCTCCGGCTACAACCTCTCGCTCGAGGAGCTGAAGCGCTTCCGGCAGTGGCAGTCGGCAACCCCGGGGCACCCCGAGTTCCGGCACACCGAGGGGGTCGAGATCACGACTGGGCCGCTCGGGCAGGGCTTCGCGAACGGCATCGGGATGGCCTTCGCCGAGCGCTTCCTCGCCCAGCGGTTCAACCGTCCCCACCACGAGCCGGTCGACCATCGCGTCTATGCGATCTGCTCGGACGGCGACCTGATGGAGGGCATCTCCTACGAGGCGGCCTCGCTCGCCGGCACGAATGCGCTCGGGAAGCTCGTCTACTTCTACGACGACAACCACATCTCGATCGACGGGACGACCGCGATCTCCTTCACCGAGGACCGGGGCGCGCGCTTCGAGGCGTTCGGCTGGCACGTTCAGCACGTGGCCGACGTGAACGACCTCGCCGCCCTCCGGACGGCGATCGCAGCGGCGAAGGCCGAGACCGAGCGTCCGTCGATGATCATCGTCCGCTCCCACATCGCCTATCCCGCACCGCACGCCGTCGACACCGCGAAGGCCCACGGCTCGCCGCTCGGCGCGGACGAGGTCGCGGCAACGAAGAAGGCGATGGGCTGGGACCCGGACCTGCACTTCCACGTCCCCGACGAGGTCTATGCGCACATGAACGGCGTCGAGCACGGGAACGAGCTCGAGAGCGAGTGGCGCGAGCGGTTCGACCGCTGGTCGCAGGCCTTCCCGCGCGACCGCGAGACGTGGGACGCCGCCTACGCCGGTCGCATCGGCGCATGGGATCTCCCCGACTTCCCGGCCGGCGAGGGCATCGCCACGCGCGATGCCGCCAAGGTCGTGATGCAGGCGTTCAAGGACGCCGTGCCGACGATGATCGGCGGCGCCGGCGACCTCGTCGAGTCGACGAAGACCGAGTTCACCGGCGGCGGGCTCTTCTCGCCGCAGTGGGCGGGCCGCAACATCGCGTTCGGGATCCGCGAGCACGCGATGGGCGCGATCGTCAACGGCATCGGAGTGCACGGCGGCTGCGTGAAGCCGTACGGCTCGACCTTCCTCATCTTCAGCGACTACATGCGCCCCGCTGTGCGCCTCTCGGCGCTGATGGCGCTGCCGGTCGTCTGGGCGTGGACGCACGACTCCGTCGGCCTCGGCGAGGACGGGCCGACACACCAGCCCGTCGAGACCTACGCCGCGCTGCGCGCGATCCCCAACCTGTGGTTCGTCCGTCCGGCCGACGCGAACGAGACGGCGTGGGCGTGGAAGGTGGCGCTCGACCGGCAGGACGGCCCCGTCGCGCTCTCGCTCTCGCGGCAGAAGGTCCCGACGCTCGACCGGGCCGGGCTTGCGCCGGCCTCGGGCCTCGAGCGCGGTGCGTACACGCTCTGGGAGTCGTCCGGCTCGCCCGATCTGATCCTGATTGCGACCGGGGCGGAGGTCGGTCTCGCGCTCGACGCCGGCCGCAGGATCGCGGTCGACGGCACCGCGGTGCGGGTCGTCTCGATGCCCTGCTGGGAGCTCTTCGAGGCGCAGCCGGCGGCGTACCGCGACGAGGTGCTCCCGCCCGACGTGCGCGCGCGCCTCTCGATCGAGCCGGGCGTCGCGCTCGGCTGGCACAAGTGGGTCGGCGACCACGGCGACTCGATCTCGATCGAGCACTTCGGCGCGTCGGCGCCCGGCCCGACGGTCCTGGAGCAATTCGGCTACAACCTGGACAACGTCGTCGCGCGAGCATCGGCGTTGCTGGAGCGTGTCGCATGAGTGAAGCCGACGCCGTTCGCACGTTCCTCTCGATCGTCTCTCCGGGGTTCTGCATGGAAGGCGAGCTGCCGTCGGTGAAGCTCGAGGGAGTCGAGGTCCGGCTGGACGGCCACGCCGTTGCGATGGTGCAGGCCGACGGCCGGACGCTGCCGCTCCGCTTCACCTTCGACGAAGGCCGCATCGCACGGGTGGAAGTGCTGTGACCCGCTCCGGCACCGGCAAAGCCGGTACCTTCGCTCCCGTGAGGCTCCGTCGAGCCTACGCCTCATGAGGGTCGCGGTGGCGTTCGACCACCGCGGCGTCCACCTGCGCGAAGCCGTGCTCGAGGTGCTCGCCGGGCACGACGTGATCGATCTCGGCACCGACACGGATGCGGTGCGGATCGACTACCCCGACAAGGCCCGCGAGGTGGGCGAGGCGATCCAGCAGGGCGACGCCGAGCGCGCCGTGCTCGTCTGCGGCTCCGGCGTCGGCGCTGCCGTCGCCGCCTGCAAGCTGACCGGCATTCGCGCTGCGATCTGCCACGACACCTACAGCGCGCACCAGGGCGTCGAGCACGACGACATGAATGTTCTCTGCCTCGGCTCCGAGGTGGTCGGCCCGTCGCTCGCGCGCGAGCTGGTGCAGACGTTTCTGAACGCGACCTTCAACGGCGGCGACCGCTATGTCGCACGCCTCGTCAAGGTCGCCGAGCTGGAAAGGACGATGAAGAATGGCTGACTCGAGACTGCACGAGCTCGCCGCCCGCGGGCAGTCGGTCTGGTTCGACACGCTCTCGCGCGACCTCGTCCACTCGGGCGAGCTCGCCCGGATGATGAAGGACGACGCCGTCACCGGCGTGACGTCGAACCCGACGATCTTCCAGAAGGCGCTCTCGACGGGCAACGCCTACGACGACGACCTGCGCAAGCTCGTCGAGCAGACCGACGACCCCGAGGAGATCTTCTTCTCGCTGGCGCTGCAGGACATCCGCGACGCCTGCGACGTGCTGAAGCCGGCGTACGACTCGTCCGGCGGCGTCGACGGGTACGTGTCGATGGAGGTGCTGCCCGCCCTCGCCTACGACACCGAGGCGACCTTCGCGCAGGCACGGTGGATTGCGACGGAGGTCGATCGGCCGAACCTGTACGTGAAGATCCCGGCCACGCTTGCCGGCCTGCCGGCGATCGAAGACTGCACGGCGCACGGGACGTCGATCAACATCACGCTGATCTTCTCGCTCGAGCGCTACAAGGCGGTGGTCGAGGCCTACCTGCGCGGCCTCGAGCGGCTCGTGGCGGGCGGCGGCGACCCGTCGAAGGTGGTGTCCGTCGCTTCGTTCTTCGTCTCGCGGGTCGACACCGAGGCCGACAAGCGGCTCGCCGACCATCCGGAGCTGCAGGGGAAGCTGGCGGTCGCGAACGCGAAGCTCGCCTACCAGCATTACCTCGAGGCGTTCTCCGGCCCACGCTGGGAGTTCCTCGCCGGCAAGGGCGCCCACGAGCAGCGCTGCCTCTGGGCGTCCACGTCGACGAAGAACCCCGCCTATCGCGACGTGATCTACGTCGAGGAGCTGATCGGGCCCGAGACCGTCAACACGATGCCGCTCGAGACGATCGAGGCGTTCCAGGACCACGGCGAGGTGCGCGGCGACACGGTGCTGGAGGGTGTCGACGAGGCGAAGGCGCTCCTCGGCGAGCTCGCGGCCGTCGGTGTCTCCTACGACGACGTGACCAAGACGCTCGAGGCGGAAGGCGTACAGAAGTTCGCCGACTCGTTCGACGAGATCGTCGCCTCGATTCGCACGAAGCACGGCGAGCTGGCGGCAGCGTGACGTCGGAGCAAGTCGTCGAGCGCATCTGGTCGCGCGACCCTGCGGTCTGGACGGGCTCGGGCGAGGCGAAGTGGCTCGGCTGGCTCGACGAGCCGTGGCGAATGGCTGAGGACGTCGACCTGCTGTTGCAGTTCGCGGAGTCGGTCGTCGGGCGCGTCGACGCCGTCGTGCTGCTCGGCATGGGCGGCTCCTCGCTCGCGCCGGAGGTGATCCGGCGCACGTTCCGCGCGGAGTCGTTTCACGTGCTCGACACGACGCATCCGAAGGCGATTCGCGCGCTCGAGGCGCAGCTCGACCTGTCGCGCACGTTGTTCGTCTCGGCGTCGAAGTCCGGTTCGACGCTCGAGACGCGCTCCCATACCGACTACTTCTGGGAGCGCGCCGGGCGGAACGGCGATCTGTTCGCCGCGATCACCGATCCGGGCTCCGAGCTCGAGCAGCTCGCCCGCGACCGCGAGTTCGCAGCCGTCTTCGCGGGCGAGCCGACGGTCGGCGGCCGCTACTCGGCGCTCTCGCCGTTCGGCATGGTGCCGGCGGTGCTGATGGGCGTCGACGTGACGCGGCTGCTCGAGCGTGCACAGGAGATGGCGGAGGCGTGCCGTCTTGCCGAGGGCAACCCGGGGCTCGAGCTCGGGCTCTCGCTCGGAGAGGGCTGGCGCGACGGCCGCGACAAGATCTGCATCCCGGAGAGCGACGCGGGCTTCGGGCTCTGGGCGGAGCAGCTGCTCGCGGAGTCGACCGGCAAGCAGGGGAAGGGCCTCGTGCCGGCGCCGGGTGAGCCTGCGGCCGGGCCGGACCGGCAGTTGCAGGAGGTGCGGCTCTCCGGCGAGTACGAGCTCGGGCAGGAGTTCTTCCGCTGGGAGTTCGCGACGGCGGTCGCCGGCCATGTGCTCGAGATCAACCCGTTCGACCAGCCCGACGTGCAGTCGGCGAAGGACAAGACGAAGGAGGTGCTCGCCGCCGGCGGCGAGCCGGACGTGGCGCCGCGCGGGTCGCTCGACGAGCTCTTCGCATCTACAGGGCCGGGCGACTACGTGTGCCTGCAGGCGTTCGTCGACCCGACGCCCGCGAACGAGGAGAAGCTGCTCGCGCTCGCGGCGCGCGCCCGCGAGGTGACCGGGTGCGTCGTCACTCACGGCTTCGGCCCGCGCTACCTGCACTCGACCGGCCAGCTGCACAAGGGCGGGCCGGCGACCGGGCGATTCGTCCAGCTCGTCGACGACACGGGCGAGGAGCTGCCGATCCCCGGGCAGCCGTTCGGGTTCGGGAAGCTGATCCGCGCGCAGGCGGCGGGCGACTTCGCGTCGCTCGAGGAGCGCGGACGGACCGTCATCAGGGTTCGACTCGAGGAGGTTTAGGGCGGATGCAGCTCGGGATGATCGGCCTCGGCCGCATGGGCGGGAACATGACGAAGCGCCTCGCCGAGCGCGGCCACGACATGAAGACGTACGACCCGGGGGTCGAGTCGACGGCCGGGACGATCGAGGAGCTCCGCGACCAGCTGGCGGCGCCGCGGTCCTTCTGGATGATGGTGCCCGCCGGGAAGATCACGGAGGAGACGTTCACCGAGCTGCTCCGGGTCGCCGAACCGGGCGACGTGATCGTCGACGGCGGCAACTCGAACTTCCACGACTCGCAGCGCCGGTATGCCGCTGCGAAGGAGAAGGGGATCCACTTCGTCGACGCGGGCGTCTCGGGTGGCGTCTGGGGGCTGCAGGTCGGCTACTGCCTGATGGTCGGGGGCGACGACGCTGCGGTCGCGCAGGTCGAGCCGGTCTTCCGCGACCTGGCGCCCGAGGACGGCTACGCGCACGTCGGCGCGGCCGGCGCAGGGCACTTCGTGAAGATGGTCCACAACGGCATCGAGTACGGCCTCATGCAGGCCTACGCCGAAGGGTTCGAGGTGATGAACGCCTCCGAGTTCGACCTCGACCTGCACGAGATCGCCGGCATCTGGCGCTACGGCTCGGTCGTCCGCTCGTGGCTGCTCGAGCTCTTGTACAGCGCGTTCGAGGTCGAAGGCGCGCATCTGGAGAAGATCCGCGGCTACGTCGACGACTCGGGCGAGGGCCGCTGGACGATCGCCGAGGCGATCGCCGAGGACGTGCCGGTGCCGGTGATCACCGCGGCGCTCTTCGCCCGGTTCGCGTCGCGCCAGGACGAGTCGTTCGCAGCGAAGGTGAACGCCGCGCTGCGCAATCAGTTCGGTGGGCACGCCGTGAAGGCAGCCGAGAATCCGAAGTGAGCGTCTCCGAGCGTCCGAATCCGCTGAGTGAGGGCCTGCAGCTCCGCCGCCGGCCCGATCCGTGCATCATCGTCATCTTCGGCGCCTCGGGCGACCTGACCGAGAAGAAGCTGATGCCGGCGCTCTACTCGCTGGCCGTTCGCCATCTGCTCCCGGAGCAGTTCGGGATCATCGGCGCGGCGCGTAGCGAGGAGACCGACGACGAGTTCCGCTCGCGGATGCAGCAGGCGGTGAAGGATCACGCCCGCGACCCGTACGACGACGAGGTGTGGTCGGCTCTCGCGAAGGGGATGCGCTACACGACGCTCGACTTCGCCGACGACAAGGGCGAGGACGAGCTTCGCGACAAGCTGAACGAGCTCGATCAGCAGCTCGGCACGCAGGGCAACCGCGTCTACTACTTCGCGGTTCCTCCGGCGGCGATCGGCACCCTCGTCGCCGAGATCGCCGAGCGCCGCGCCGCCGAGGGCTGGCTCAGGTTGATCATCGAGAAGCCGTTCGGGCACGACCTCGCGTCGGCCAAGGACCTGAACGCCGAGATCCAGCAGCACTTCGCGGAGAACGAGGTGTTCCGCATCGACCACTACCTCGGCAAGGAAACCGTCCAGAACATGCTGGCGCTGCGGTTCGCGAACGGCATCTTCGAGCCGATCTGGAACCGCCAGTTCATCGACCACGTGCAGATCACGGTCGCCGAGTCGATCGGCATCGAGGGCCGGGCCGGCTACTACGAGCAGGCCGGCGCGATCCGCGACATCTTCCAGAACCACCTGTTGCAGCTCGTCGCGCTCACGGCGATGGAGCCGCCGATCGACTTCACCGCCGATTCGGTGCGCAACGAGAAGGTGAAGGTGCTCAAGGCGATGCACACGCCCGGCCCGAAGCACGTCATCCGTGGGCAGTACGGGCCGGGGTTCGTCGAGGGCGTCGAGGTGCGCGGCTATCGCGAGGAGCAGGGCGTCGCGCCCGGCTCGATGACCGAGACGTTCGTCGCGGCGAAGCTCTTCGTGGACAACTGGCGTTGGGCCGACACGCCGTTCTATGTGCGGATGGGCAAGCGGCTCGCGCGCCGCGAGACGACGATCGCGATCCAGTTCAAGCGTGCGCCGCACCCGCCCTTTGACGACGGCGGCGAAGGGCTGCGGCCGAACGTGCTCCTGATCCACGTGCAGCCGAACGAGGGGGTCTCGCTGGCGATCGGCGCGAAGGTGCCGGGACAGGGCATGACGATCCGCACCGTGCACATGGATTTCCTCTACGGCGGCGCCTTCCGGGAAGGGCTCCCTGACGCCTACGAGCGACTGATCCTCGATGCGATGCTCGGCGAGGCGACGCTGTTCACGCGGTCGGACGAGATCGAGGAGCAGTGGGCGCTCGTCGATGCGATCGTGGCCTTCTGGCAGCGCGACCGGCCCTCGTTCCCGAACTACCCGGCCGGCACGTGGGGCCCGGCCGCGGCCGACGAACTGCTTCACCGAGATGGGCGCTCGTGGCGACGTCACTGATCGAGGACTCCTGGACGGGCGAGAACACGTCGGTCTCGGAGATCGAGCGGGAGCTCGCGCGGCTGCGTGATGCGACGGCGGCGGAGGGCGCCCAGCCGAATCTGAGGACGTCGGTGATGACGCACATCGCGTGGGCGCCGCCCGAGTGGCAGGCGGCGGCCGAGGAGACGCTTGCGGGCATGGCGGAGCGGCACCCGTCGCGGACGCTTCTCCTCGTGCCGAAGCCGGGCGAGCCGGACGGGCTCGACGCGGAGGTGTCGTTGCGCTGCTTCCCGGTCGGCGACCGGGCGATCTGCGGCGAGGTGATCGAGCTGATGCTGCGCGGCAACCGTGCCGCCGCTCCCGCGTCGCTCGCGCTTCCGCTTCTCATCTCGGACCTGCCGGTGTTCCTGCGCTGGCGCGGCCGGCCGGAGTGGGGGTCGGGGCCGTTCGAGCAGCTCGTCGACATGGTCGACCGGCTGATCGTCGACTCGACGGAGTGGGCCGACCTGCCAGGTGCGTACCAGGGTCTCGTCGAGCTCTTTCCGCGCGTCGTCGTGTCGGACATCGCGTGGGAGCGCACGGAGCGTTGGCGGTCGCTGCTCGCGTCGCTATGGCCGGACGTGGACGGTGTGCGAACGCTGCGCGTGCACGGCACGGCCGCGCAGGCGCAGCTGATCGCGGGTTGGCTCCGCTCGCGCCTCGGTCACGACGTCGCGCTGGAGGTCGACGAGCATCCGACCCTCGAGGGTCTCGACCTCGACGGCGCCCCGGCCCCGTTCCCCGCCGGCAGCCCGCCGCAGGCGAGCGATGTCCTCTCGTCGCAGCTCGACCGCTTCACCCGCGATCGCGTCTACGAGGACGCGGTACGCGGGGCGGTGCGCTGACCCCGCGTCCACCCTACGGCGTCTGACCCCTGTCAGAGCGGCGTCAGAGTCGCCCCACGTCTAAAGCGCAACGAATGTGCGCCGAAAGTGCGATGGACACTGGCGCTCATCGACCGCCCGAGGCACCCTCGACCGGTGTCCACCAATGTGCGGATCGAGGTCGTCGGCGCTCACTACCACGTCAACGCGAATGTGCTCGACGGCATGTCGCTCTTCCGCGACGAGACTGACCGGCTTCTCTTCCTCGGGCTGCTCGAACGGGAGCGGATTCGGAGCTCCTGGACGCTCCTCTCGTACACGCTGATGACGACCCACTACCACTTGCTCCTCAAGCTGAACAATCTCACTCTGAGCAGCGGTTTTCAGCATCTCCACAGTGCGTACGCGCGCGGCTACAACCGCCGACACGGACGCCGGGGCGTCGTCTGGCAGAAGCGTTTTCACGACGAGCTGATCGACTCTGACGCGCACCTGCTCGAGGTCGTTCGCTATGTGGCGATGAACGCTCCTCGCGCGAACATGTGTGATGAACCGGAGGCGTGGCCGTGGTGCAGTTACGGCGCCTCGATCGGTAAGTTCGCTCCCGATCCCCTGATCGACGACCATGAGCTCTTGGGGCTGTTCGGCGGCAACCCACGCGAAGCCCGCCGGCGGCTGCAGGCGTTCGTCGCTGAGCGGGATCCGCGGGAGCGGCGGCGTCAGACTCCTGTCAGACGCCGAGAAGTGAGACCACCGTCTCGTGCACGAGGCCGTTCGAGCTGAGGAAGCTCTCGCCCGGAGCCGGCGGGGCGCCGGCGAAGGTGGTGCAGCGGCCGCCGGCTTCCTCGACGAGAAGCTGGACGGCGGCGTAGTCCCAGAGGTTCACGACCGGGTCGCACGCGATGTCGACGGCGCCTTCCGCGACCAGGCAGTGCTGCCAGAAGTCGCCGAAGCCGCGATCGGCGTACGCCCGCGCCGCGAGCGCCGCCCAGCCGGCGGGAAACTCGGTGGAGGACGTCGTCGACGCGACCGCATCCTCGATGCGCGCGACCGCCGAGACGCGACAGGGTGTCCCGTTCGCGAACGCGCCGCGGCCGCGCGTCGCCCACCAGCGGCGGCCCAGCGCCGGTGCCGAGACGACGGCGGTCACGAGCTCGCCGCCCCGTCGGAGCGCGAGCAGTGTCGCCCACACAGGGATGCCGCGCACGTAGTTCTTCGTCCCGTCGATCGGATCGACGATCCATGTCGACTCGCCGCTCTCGTCGCCGAGCTCCTCGCCGAGCACCCCGTCCCCGCGGCCCGAGGCCGCGACGAGAGCGCGGATCGCCTCCTCCGCCGAGCGATCGGCCTCCGAGACCGGCGTCGAATCGGGCTTCGTCTCGACGTGCAAGTCGAGTGCCCGAAAGCGCGCGAGCGTGATCGCGTCCGCGGCATCCGCGAGGGCGAGCCCGAACTCGAGGTCGCTGTCTACGACAGCCAGAGGTAGACCAGCGCGATGAGGACCGTGCCGCCGAAGAGCAGGCAGAAGAGGCCGAAGAGCGCCCACGCCCAGCGCAGGTTCTTCCGCGCCACCTCGCCCTCGTCGGCGGCGGCGTCGCGGATCGAGACCGGTTCGTCCATCTAGAGCACCGAATCGAGCGCCATCGCCACGAAGAGCAGGGCGAGATAGAGGAGGGAGAAGTGGAACAGCTTCACAGCGACGACGCGCTCCATCGTCCGGCGAAGCTCGACGGCCAGCCAGAGGAACGCCGCCCCGAGGAGGAGCGCCGCGATCCCGTACACGAGACCGAACGTGCCGAGCGCGACCGGGAGAAGCGTCACGGCAACGAGCACCACCGTGTAGCGCACGATCTGGCGCGCGGTCTCGTTGTCGCCGCGCGCGACCGGGAGCATCGGCACGCCGGCGCGCGCGTAGTGCTCCTTGATCATCAGCGCGAGCGCCCAGAAGTGCGGCGGCGTCCACACGAAGACGATCGCGAACATCAGCAATGCCGCCAGTCCGAGATGCCCGGACGCCCCGGCGTAGCCGACGAGCGGCGGGACGGCGCCGGCGGCGCCTCCGATGACGATGTTCTGCGGCGTCGACCGCTTCAGGAATCGTGTGTAGACCAGGACGTAGAACAGGTTCCCCGCGAGTGCGAGCAGCGCAGTCGGGAGGTTCACGAGCGAGTCGAGCAGCACGAACGAGAGCGCCGACAAGGCGATCCCGAACTCGAGCGCTCGCTCGGGCGGCACGCGTCCGGAGGCGACCGGCCGCGACGACGTGCGCGAGCCCATCAGCTGGTCGATGTCGCGGTCGAGGTAGTGATTGAGCGCCGACGCGCCGCCGCAGGCAAGTGCCAGGCCGGCGATCGTGAACGCGAGCACGCTCGCCTGCGGCACACCGCCCGCGCCGACGAACACGCCGCACGCACCCGTCAGCAGCAGCAGCGACATGATCCGCGGCTTCGTCAGTGTCCAGTAGTCGCGCCAGGGCCCTTGCTCGGCGTTCCCGCGGAACGTCAGCGCCGCCGTGTACGCAGTCGCTGCGAACGACGCCGAGGCGAACGCGAGATGCAGGTCGCGGCCCGTCAGGAGCGCGGCGAAGGCGAACGCCGCCAGGGCGACGAGCGACGGAGCGAGCAGGCGGCGTGCCGACACCCACGCGACCGCTACGAGGGCGGCGAGCGGCGGCAGCGCGACCCCCGCGAGCACGCGGTGCGCCGTGTCCCAGCCGGCGGCGCCCGACACGACGGCGAGGCCGGTCCCGGCGACCGCCGCGACCCCGAGAGCCCGAGCCCACCTGCCCATCAGGCCTCCTGCGACTCCGCGAGCCGGCGGCGCAGGTCGCGCAGCGGCCGGGCGCTCGTCACGTACGGGACAGTGTCGAAGTTCCAGGCGGGCGGCGGCGAGGTGGTGTACCACTCGAGCGTGTCGGCATGCCACGGGTCGTTGCCGGCGCGCGGGCCGCTGCGCATCGTCTTCACGATGTTGGCGACGAAGATGAGCATGCCGAGGAGCATCACGAACGAGCCGACGGTCGAGGTCATGTTGTAGACCTCCCACAGCCCGCCGTTCGAGTACGTGTAGACGCGCCGCGGCATGCCGAGCAGCCCGAGCATGTGCTGCGGGAAGAACGTCACGTTGAAGCCGACGAAGATCGTCCAGAAGTGCAGCTTCCCGAGCCGCTCGTCGAGAATGCGGCCGAACATCTTCGGGAACCAGTAATAGATGCCGCCGAAGATCGCGAAGATCGAGCCGCCGAAGAGCACGTAGTGGAGGTGGGCGACGACGAAGTACGAGTCGGTCACCGCCCAGTCGATCGGGAACGCCGCCAGGAAGATGCCGGAGAGACCGCCGATCGTGAAGATCGCGATGAAACCGAGGCACCACAGCATCGGGGTGTCGAACGAGATGTTCCCGCGCCAGATCGTCGCGAGCCAGTTGAAGATCTTCACGCCTGTCGGGATGGCGATCACCAGCGAGCTGAGCATGAAGAAGATGTCGAGCCCGATCGGCATGCCGACGGCGAACATGTGGTGCGCCCAGACGAGCAGCGAATAGAACGCGATCCCGGCCGTCGAGATCGCGACGGCCTTGTAGCCGAAAATCGGCTTGCGCGAGAACACCGGGAGGATCTCGGAGACCATCCCCATCGCCGGCAGGATCATCACGTAGACCTCGGGGTGGCCGAAGAACCAGAAGACGTGCTGGTAGAGAAGCGGGCTGCCGCCGTGCGCCGGGTCGAAGAAGTGGGTGCCGGCCTGGCGGTCGAGCAGCATCAGCGTCAGGCCTGCCGACAGCACCGGCAGGATGATGACCAGGAGCCACGCATAGGTCACCATTGCCCAGCAGAAGAGCGGGATGCGCATCCACGACATTCCCTTGGCCCGCATGTTGTGAATCGTCACGACGAGGTTGATCGCGCCGACGAGCGACGAGATCGAGAGGATGTGCAGCGACAGGATCCACAGGTCCTGACCGTTGCCGGGCGAGTGCAGCGTCGAGAGCGGCACGTACGACGTCCAGCCGGCGCGTGCGGGGCCGCCCTTGGCGAAGAAGCTGAGCATCAGGACGATGCCGCCGAGCAGGAACAGCCAGTACGAGAGCGCGTTCAGCCGCGGGAACGCCATGTCACGGGCACCGATCATCAGCGGGACGAGGTAGTTGCCGAAGCCGGCGAGGATCGGGATCACCACCAGGAAGATCATCGTCGTGCCGTGGATCGTGACCGCCTCGTTGTACGAGTTCTTCGTCATGAAGCTCTCGTTCGGCGTCGCGAGCTGGACGCGCATGAGGAGCGCCAGCACGCCGCCGATCCCGAAGAACACGAGCGACGTCCAGATGTAGAGGATCCCGATCCGCTTGTGGTCGACGGTCGTCAGCCACGACGCGACCTTGCCGCGGCGCCAGTCGGAGCGGTAAGGGCGGGTCGCCTCGACGTTGACCGCCACTACGACGCCGCCTTCGTGAACCGCTTCGTGTAGCCGATCAGGGCGTTGATCTGCGCCGGCGTCCAGTTCTTCCCGACCGCGGGCATCTGCCCCTGGCCGTTCCGTAGCAGCGTCACGATCCCCTTCCGGTCGGAGAGCAGCGGGTTCCCGCCGAGTGCGGGGCCGATGTAGACGTGGTCGAGGCGATGGCACTTCTCGCAGACGCCCTGCCACTCTTCCTTGCCGAGACCGGTCGCCGCCGGTGCGGCCGCGCGCGCCTTGATGAACGCGTCGTACTGCGCGCGCGGGACGACGTGCACGACGCCGTCCATGTCGGCGTGCTGGATCCCGCACAGCTCGGCGCAGCGCGCGACGTAGTTGCCTGCGGGCGCCTTGAACCACGTCTTGTTCACGCGCCCCGGGATCGCATCGAGCTTCGGCCCGAAGTCGGGCACCCACCACGAATGGTTCACGTCGAAGCGCAGGCCGACGATGTTCTCGTGCACGACCTGGTCGGCGGGCGCGACCATGCGGTTGATCGAGATCGCGCCGTTCGGGTAGCGGAAGAGCCAGTAGAACTGATGACCCTCCACCGAGATCGTCGTCTCGTCGGCGGCGGATGCCTTCGGCGGGTTCACGATGCCGGGGAGCTTGTAGAAGACGAAGCTGCCGATCATCGCGAGGATCAGGACGGGGACGACCGTCCAGATGATCTCGAGGCTCGTCGAGCCGTGGATCTGCGGCCCCTCGGCGGTGCGGGGCCGGCGGCCGCGGCGGTACTTGATGATGAAGGCGATCAGCGTGCCCTCGACGGCGACGAAGACGATGCCGGTGAAGATGGCGACGAAGATGAACGCCGCGTGGATGCGATGGGCGTTCGGCGAATGCGCCTCGCCGGGTAGGAAGCCTGCGTTCCCCGCAGACGCAGCGGCGGTCACCGTGAGGGCGACGATGCTCGTGGCGAATGCGGCAAGAGATCTGCGGCGCACGGAGACTGGCATCGTATAGAGCGTGGAAACCGCGAGCCACGTAGAGCTACCGCCGGAGGTCACCGTGCCCTTCGAGGTGTTCGTGAACGGGGTCCCGCAGAAGCTCGGCGTCGACTTCGACCAGGTCGGCACGAGGCTCGTCTTCCGGCGCCGCCTCGAGCGCGAGGGCAGGCTCGGCTTCTGGCGGTGGACGAGCATCGTCTTCGGTGTCGCCGGGACGTATCGCAAGAACGACAGCGTGGACGTCGTCTGCGAGGTTGCCGGCCGCAGGACCGTGATCAGCCTCGAACCGACGAGGGACGAGACCGCCTGATCGCGGCGCGGACGCGCCGCTCCGCACTACGATGCACCCTCGTGGCGACCGTTGCGGAAGCACTCCCCCGCCGGGTCGCCCTGCGGTTCGAGGCGCTGCTGGCCGCCTGGTGGGCGGTGCCGGTCGTGTTGCCGCTTCTCACCCTGCTCTCGCTGTACCTGCGCACGCGGCAGCTCCACGCGGGGTTCTGGATCGACGAGGGGATCTCGGTGGGCATCGCCCACGAGCACTGGACGTCGATCCCGCACCTGCTGCGCCAGGACGGCTCGCCGCCGCTCTACTACATGCTGCTCGGGCTGTGGATCCGCGTCTTCGGCGACGGCGTCGCGTCGACGCACGTCCTCTCGCTCGTCTTCGGGCTCGCATGCGTGCCGCTTGCGTTCTTCTCCGGGCGGGCGGTGTTCGGGCGCACGACCGGGTTCGTCTGCGCGCTCCTCGCCGCGCTCGACCCGTTCCTCACCTACTACGCCCAGGAGACGCGGATGTACGAGCTGGAGGCATTCCTCTCGCTCGTCGTCGCCTGGTCGTACGTCGAGTCGATCGTCCGCGGCAAGCGCTGGTGGCTGCCCGTCCTGGTGCTCTCCGTGACGCTGCTCGCCTACAGCCACAACTGGGGCCTCTTCCTCTGCGTCGGCCTCGCCGGTGCGACGCTCGTCGCCGTTCGGGAGCGCTGGAAGCTGTTCGCCGTCGCGGCGCTGTGCGTCGCGCTCCTGTATGTCGTCTGGGTGCCGACGCTGCTCTTCCAGGCGGCACACACGGGCGCGCCGTGGTCGACCAGGCCGAAGCTGCACGACCTGCTCTTCGCCACGGGCAGCGTCGTCGGCGGCGACGCCTCGTACCTTGCGCTCGTGCTCGTCGGCGGCGCCGCGCTCGTGCCGCTCGTGCGTCGCACGAGCAGCGAGCGCGCGACGATCCTCGCGCTCTCGGTGCTGACGGGGGTGACCGTCGTCGCGGCGTTCGTCTCCTCGCAGGTCTCGCCGGCCTGGACGGCGCGCTACTTCGCGGTCGTCTTCGGGCCGGTGCTCCTGCTCGCCGGCGAGGGCATCGTGCGCGCGAGGAAGCTCGGCTTCGCCACGCTCGTCGCGCTCGTCGTCATCTGGGCGGGCTACACGATGCACAACGACAAGGAGAACGCGCAGGGGATCACGCGCGGTGTGAAGCCCTATCTGACGCAGGGCGAGCTGATCATCTCGACGCACCCGGAGCAGACGCCGGTTCTGCGCTACTACCTCGGCCCGGGCTATCGCTGGGCCACGACGCTCGGCCCGACGCCCGATCCCCACGTCTTCGACTGGCGCGACGCGGTCAGCCGGCTCGAGGCCGCGCAGGCGAAGCCGACGCTCGACCGGCTGCTCGCGACCGTCCCGCCGGGCAAGGAGTTCGTCGTGATCGCGCCGGTGTTTCGCGACTACCGCGCCTGGCGCGCGAAGTGGACGAAGCTCGTCTGGCGGAAGGCCATCGCCTGGAACTGGCTGCTCGAGCACGACGACCACTACCGGCTCGTCGCACATGTCGCGAGCGACGAGATCGCGCTGAAGGAGAACTACTTCAAGCCGTTGCAGGCATTTGTGTATCGCCGAACTCGCTAGAGTCCCGCGCACGGCCTGCGGCCGGCTCTCCATGATGAACGACACCAGCGATCCGACGCTCGTCCTCGGCGGCGGCCCCGCGGGCCTCACCGCGGGCTACCTGCTCGCGAAGGACGGCCGCGACGTTGTCGTCCTCGAGGCCGACGACCAGATCGGCGGCCTCGCGAAGACCGTCGAGCGCGACGGCTACCGCTTCGATCTCGGGGGGCATCGCTTCTTCACGAAGTCGTCGGAGGTCGACGACCTCTGGCACGAGGTGCTCGGCGACGAGTTCCTCCGCCGCCCGCGCATGTCCCGGATCTACTGGAACAACCGCTATCTCGACTATCCACTGCGCGGGCCGGACGTGATCCGCAAGCTCGGGCCTGTCGAGCTGACACGCTGCATGGCCTCGTACCTCGTGGCCGCAGCGCGGCCGAAGGGCGAGGAGGACTCGCTCGAGCAGTGGGTGACGAACCGGTTCGGCCGCAGGCTCTTCGAGCTCTTCTTCAAGAGCTACAACGAGAAGGTCTGGGGCGTCCCGGCGTCGGAGATCCGTGCCGAGTGGGCGGCCCAGCGCATCAAGGGCCTGTCCTTCTTCTCCGCCGCGAGGGCGGCCTTCTTCGGGAACAAGGGCGACAAGATCAAGAGCCTGATCTCGGAGTTCAACTACCCGCGTTACGGCCCCGGGCAGATGTGGGACGCCATGGCCGACGCGATCCGCTTCGAGGGCGGGCACGTGCTGCTCGAGTCGCCCGTCGAGCGGATCGACGTCGAGAACGGGACCGTCACCGGCGTCCTCGCGGGCGGCATGGAGTACGGGCCCGGCGCGGTCATCTCGTCGCTTCCTCTCCGCGACACCGTGCGGATGCTCGAGCCGTCCGCCCCGCGTGAGGTGCGCGAGGCCGCCGACGGCCTGCGCTACCGGGACTTCCTCACCGTCGCGCTCGTCGTCGACGGCGAGGACCTCTTCCCGGACA
The DNA here is from genome assembly GCA_963794375.1 of uncultured Thermoleophilia bacterium. Taxonomy (GTDB): domain Bacteria; phylum Actinomycetota; class Thermoleophilia; order Gaiellales; family Gaiellaceae; genus PALSA-600. The sequence continues at coordinate 478,160 of CAWCDL010000010.1, read as the reverse complement.
ACTGGATCTACGTGCACGAGCCCGGCGTCCGGGTCGGCCGGATCCAGAACTTCCGCTCGTGGTCGCCGTGGATGGTCCCCGACCCGTCGAAGGCGTGTGTCGGCATGGAGTACTTCTGCTTCGAGGGCGACGATCTCTGGTCGATGAGCGACGACGGCCTTGTCGCCCTCGCCGCCGAGGAGCTCGAGAAGCTGCGGCTTGCGCCGAGCTCGAAGGTCGAGCGGGGCTACGCGATCCGGGTGCCGAAGGCCTACCCGATCTACGACGCCGAATACGCAGAGCGCGTGCAGGTGATCCGGCGCCATCTCGAGACGATCGACAACCTGCAGCAGGTCGGCCGCAACGGCCTCCACCGCTACAACAACTCGGATCACTCGATGCTCACCGCCATGCGGGCGGTCGACAACCTCCTGGCGAATGCCGACCATGACATCTGGGCGGTGAACGCCGAGAGCGTCTACCACGAGACGCACGTCGCGGACGAGCACCCGTACCGCTCCGCGCCCGAGACGCCCGAGATGCAGGCACTCGCGGCGACGCAGACAGACTGACCGCCACCGCCAGACGCGCCCTTCTCCCGCTCGCGACCGTCGCCGGGGCGATCGTCGTATCGGTCCTGTCGTGGCCCACGATCCAGCAAGGGCCGCTGAACGTCGATGAGGAGCTGACGCTCCGCATGGCCGACTTCTCGTTCGGCCACATCTTCCACATCGTCTCGACCGAGCGCGGCGGCGGGCCTTTCCACTTCTGGCTCGAGCACTTCCTGCTCGGCTGGTGGCCGGGGCTGATGGCGCTCCGCCTCCCGTCGCTCGTACTGATCGTGATCGCGCTGCCGGCGGTCGCCCTGATCGCCCGCAGGCTTGTCGGCGACATCGCCGCGGCGGGCGTCGTCCTGCTGACGGCGGCCTCGCCGATCCCGGTGCTGTACGCGACCTTCGGGCGCCCGCACACGATGCTGTTCGCGTGGTTGATGTGGGGGACGGTGCTGTCGCTGCGCGCTGCGGACGACGGCGACCGTCGCTGGTGGACCGCGGCGGGTGCCTTCCTCGGCCTCAGCGTCTTCGTGCACCCGACAGCTCCGCTGTATGCGCTGACCGCGTTCGGCGCCTCGATGGTGTACGCGTGGCGGCGGCCGCGCGTGATCCTGTCGCAGGCGTGGCCGGGCATCGTCGCGCTCCTCGTCACGTTCCTTCCGTACTACGTGGCGACGCTGCATGTCCTCAGCGATCGCTACGGCGTCGGCAACGGACGGTCCGGCCGCACCTTCTCGGGCCGCCCCGTGTGGGAGGACGCGCTGCATTTCGTCGCTCCCGGCCACGCGGATCTCAACTGGTTCACGGCGATCGCCGCGCTCGGAACGGCCGTGCTGCTCGTGCGGCGCAGATACCGCGTGGTCGCGTTCTGCGTGCTGACGGTGCTCGCACCGGTCGTCTTCTTCACGTACGTCCCGACGAACGGCGTGTCGGCGCTCTTCTTCGACCGCTACATGATCCCGGTCACGCCCGCGTTCCTCGTGCTCGTGCTCGCCGGCATCGTCGAGGTCGCACGTCTCGCCGGTCCTGCACGCCTCGTCGTCGTCGCGGTCGCCGTCGGCTTTCTGCTCCACATCGAGCTCCGGCCCGACCTCCGCCACCTCCATCACCTGGAGGGCATCCATGTGAACGCGGTCGTCGGCGCCGCCTCGCACGAGCCGCGCGGCACGGTCCTGTTCGGCTCGACCGGGACGAGCGGGGCCATCTTCTCCTCGTTCGACTTCGGCCATCCGGCGAACGTCCTCGACCATCTGGTGGCGCTGCGCGTCCCGTCGCTCGATTACGTGGACGACGACTCGTGCGAGCGTGTGCTCGGGTTCCTGAACGGGCCGGCCATGCCTCGCTACGGCGTGTGGATCTTCTACGCGGCCTCGCCGGACGAGGCCGCCGCGGCGCAGGCGGCTCTCGGCGTGGCTCCGGTCGCCGGCCGCTACTTCGTCGTCCGCAGCGCGACGCCGCTCCCGCCGAGGGAGCTGATCCGGAAGGGCATCGAGCTGCGCCTGGCCTGGAAGAAGGCGGTGCCGTTCAACCGCCGGGTCGACGAGCTCCTGCAGTCTGACCGCGAGTTGCTCGCCGGGACGTGCGTCCCGTACGGCGATCTCGGCGACCCGGACATCTCGCCGGTATGGCCGCCCCTTCCATCGCCGCACCAGTAGCTGTAGAACTGCAGCTGTGTCAGGGGTGGCACCGGAGTTGGCGGGCGGCACGCCGCGCCGCGATGAGACGATCCTCGTCGTCGACGACCAGTCGCCCGTGCGCGACGTGATCCGGATCGCGCTCGAGTCCGCCGGCTATTCCGTGCTCGCCGCGGAGTCGCCGACCGCGGCGATCGGGCTCGCGCGCGAAGCGGGGCGGCTCGATCTTGTGATCGCCGACGTCGTGATGCCCGAGATGGATGCCTTCGAGCTCTCGGACCGCCTCAGCCGCCTGTGGCCCGAGGTGCGCGTGCTCTTCACCTCGGGTTACGCCGACGCGGCCGAGGAAGGGCCGTTCATCCGCAAGCCGTTCACGCCGGGCGAGCTCGTCGACAAGGTCGACGCGCTCCTCGTCAGCCGGTGAGGCCCGCCTCGCGCAGCGGCCGTCGGCCCCAGGCGAAGTACGAGGTGTAGTAGCCGGCGAACGGGAGCAGGGTCACGCCCTCCCCGCTCGACTGCACGAACCAGCCGTTGCCGAGGTAGATGGCCGTGTGGTCGACGACGTCGGGTGACGAGCGCGGGCCCTTCTCGCCGAAGAACATGACGTCGGCCGGCTGGAGGTCGGCTGCGGTGATGCGGGCGCTCTTCGGGACCTCCCCGCTCATCTGGTAGGTGGTGCGCCCGCGCAGGACGCTTGCAAGGTCGCCCTCGGCCGGGTACGTCGTGAGCTTGTACACGCGCCAGACGAAGCCCGAGCAGTCGAATCCGCCGACCGACTTGACGCCGAAGAGCGTCTCGGCGGTCGGGCTCGTGCCGCCCCAGACGTACGGATAGCCGACGTAGTGGACGGCAGTCGTGAGGATGCGCTGCTGCCATGTCGTAAGCGTTGGCACGGTGAAGGAGTCGGCGGCCTGCTCCACGGACGAGAGCGCCGTCGGGTCGAGCGTGAGCACGCGGGCGAAGGAGTACGCGGCCTCGGCACGGGTCGCCGCCTGGTTCGGCAGCAACTCGAGCGCGTCGTCGGCCGCGGGATGGTTGAGGCGAAGGTCGAGCATGCGGGCGACCGCCTCGGTCCCGGTGTTCGCGGGCGGCTGGAGGCCGGCGGCCGCGAGCGTCGACTGGATCTTGCGGGCGGCGCCGACGAGGCCGAGGTACGAGACGAGGGCGGCGTCGAGCTGCTTCATCGTCACGGCCGCCCCGGGCGAGGATGCCCGGTAGAGCGTGTGGGTCGCGGTTGACGGGCCCGCGGTCGGCGTTGCCGGCGGGGGCAGCGTCGAGGATGCGATCGGGAGCGCCACTACCGCGGGCGTCGTCGGCGCCGACTCGCCGTCGTTCGCGACGACGACCCCGAAGACCGCGATCGCATGGCCGCCGCCCACGAACCACGCGTTGACGGCGAGCCGGTGCGCGCCGTCGGCGAGTTTCGAGGTGTCGATCGCGAGCGCGAACGGCGTGGCGGTGGCGGTGGCCACGCCGGTGCCGTCGACCGCGAAGTCGACGTGGTCGAGCGTGCGCCCGGGAGCGGCGATCGTCAGCGTCTCGGTGCCGGCGAGCACGGCGCCATCGCCGAAGCTGCCGGTGAGCGTCGCCGGCGCAGCCGGGGTGGACGGGGCCGGCGTGTCGCCGTCGGCGGGCTGCTGGGCGGCGTCGGCCGCCTTCGTCGCCGAGGCGAGGGCCGCCTGCGTGAGCGCGGATTCCGGTTTGAAGCCGTTCGGCGATGCCCCGAGGATCCCCGCCTTCGTGACGAGCGCGATCTGCGGCGCGGCCCAGTCCGGGGCCTTCGCGCCGGCCGCGCCCGCGCAGACCACAGCGGCCACGGCCGCAAGGAGGAATGCGGCCGCGCGCCGCGAACGGGACGGATTCGCCACGGTTCCCCTATCGGCCGGTGGTCGGGGCGGCTTGAGCGTGGCTAGAATCGGGGCCGCACTCTTGAGCGAGGACAGACGGTGCCTGCTTTGCACCTTTCTTGCCCGTTCAGCGAAGTTGGCAAGGAGGTGAAAGACGAACGATGGCAACCGGAACTGTCAAGTGGTTCAACGCCGACAAGGGCTACGGGTTCATCACCCCCGATGAGGGCGGGAAGGACCTGTTCGTGCACTTCAGCGCGATTCAGGGCGCCGGCTATCGCAGCCTGGATGAAGGCGCGAAGGTCGAGTACGAGGCCCAGCAGGGTGAGAAAGGCCCCCAGGCGGCGAACGTGACCGTGATCGGCTGATCCGCTGCGGGTGGCGGCGGCCCATCGCCGCCGCCACCCGCGGATCGCCCGGACGAGGGAAGACGAAGGAGGAGACATCGCGCAGAAGGAAGACAAGGTCGAGATGACCGGTGAGATCGTCGAGGCGTTGCGGAACGGCATGTTCCGGATCCGGCTCGACAACGGTCACGAGACACTCGGCTACACCGCCGGCAAGATGCGCCGGTTCCGCATTCGCATGAACCCGGGCGACCGGGTCCGCATCGAGCTGTCGCCGTACGACCTCGATCGCGGTCGCATCGTCTACCGGCTGCGGCCGGGAGACGAACGCCCCGAGTAGGAGGGCGGATGGACGCCGAGGCGCGCGCGGCCCTCGAGCTTCCCGCGCTCCTCGAGCGGCTCGCTGCGGCGTGCGCCACCGACCCCGGCGCTGCGCTGGCGCGCGCGCTCGAGCCGAGCGCCGACGAGGGAGAGGTGCGCCGCCGCCAGGCGCTGACGACGGAGGCGGTCGCGTTGCTCGACGCAGGGGTCGAGCCGGAGCTGAACGGCCTCGCAGACATTCGGCCCGCGACGGCGCGAGCGGTCCGCGAGGGCGTGCTCGACCCGGGTGCGCTCCGTGCGACCGCCACGGCGGTGCGCGTCGGAGTCGCGGCCCGCGCGGCGCTTCTCGGGACGCCGCTTGCGCCGGGGCTTGCGGAGCTCGCGCGCGTCGTCGAGCCGTCGCTCGCGTCGCTTGCCGACCGCATCGACGCCGCGGTCGAGGAAGACGGCTCCGACCTTCGCGACTCGGCCTCGCCGCTTCTCCGCAGTCTCCGCAGGGAGGTCGCGGGCGGCGCGGCGCGCATCCAGGCCGAGCTGTCGCGGATCGCGCGCTCGAGCGGGATCCGCGATGCGCTGCAGGAGTCGTTCCTCGCCGAGCGGGGCGGGCGGCCCGTGCTCGCAGTGCGCGCCTCCGGCCGCTCGAAGGTGCCGGGGATCGTCCACGACGCCTCCGCCACCGGGCAGACGCTCTTCGTCGAGCCGTTCGCCGTCGTCGAGCTCGGCAACCGGCTCGCCGAGGCGGCGGCCGAGGCACGCGACGAGGCGCAGCGGATCCTGCACGAGCTCTCCGGCCTGGTTGCCGGGCGCTCCGGGGAGCTCGACGCGCTTGTCGACGCGACGGCGCAGATCGATCTGGCGCTCGGCTGCGGGTCCCAGTCGCGGCGCCAGGGCGGTGCGCCGGTCGAGATCGCGGAGGTGGTGTCGCTGACCGCGGCGCGGCACCCGCTGCTCGACCGGGCGGTGGCGGTGCCGATCGACCTCGAGTTGGGCGCGCTCCGCGGCCTCGTGATCAGCGGCCCGAACGCCGGCGGCAAGACGGTGGCGCTGAAGACGCTCGGCCTCGCAGCGCTCCTGCATCAGTGCGGCGTGCGCCCGCCCGCCGAGCGGGCGACGCTGCCGGTGTTCGACGACGTGCTTGCCGACATCGGCGACCGTCAGTCGATCGAGATGAGCCTGTCCACGTTCTCCGGCCACGTTCGCACGCTCGTGTCGATTCTCGGCTCCGCGACGGGGCGCTCGCTCGTCCTGCTCGACGAGGTCGCAGCCGGGACCGACCCCGAGGAGGGCTCGGCGCTCGCGCAGGCGCTCGTCGGGCGGCTCGTCGGCCAGGCGCGGCTGACGGTCGTGACGACGCACTACGGCGCGTTGAAGGAATGGGCAAGCTCAGACCCGCGGGTTGCGAACGCCGCCACCGGGTTCGACCCGGAGACATACGCGCCGCTGTATCGCATCGAGCTCGGCCGCCCCGGGACCTCCCAGGCGCTGCGGATCGCCGAGCGGCTCGGTCTCGATGCCGCGGTGGTCGCCGACGCGCGGTCGCGGATCGAGCCCGAGCGGCTGCGCATCGGCGAGCTGCTCGCGGCGACCGAGGCGGCGGAGCGAACGGCGGCCGCCCGCGCCGCCGACGCGGGCTCGGCGCTGCGCGACGCAGAGCGGCGCGCCGCGGAGGCGGAGCGCGAGCTCGAGCGCGCCCGCGTCGCACGCGAGTCGGGCCGCCAGGAGGGTCGCGCCGAGGCCGAGCGCGAGCTGGTCTCCGTCCGGGCGGAGCTCGACGAGCTGCGCCGTGAGCTGCGTACGGCACGGCGGGCCAGGCGCGAGGGCGAGCAGGATCGCGCGCTCGGGGCCGTCACCGAGCGTCTGCGGGCGGTCGAGCGTGGCCTCGCCGACCTGGGCGGCCCGGCGCCGTTCGAAGGCGCCCTCGGTGTGGGCGACCCGGTCGAGGCGCCGGACGTGGGGGTGCGCGGGACGATCGCCGCGCTGCGCGGCGAGGACGCCGAGGTGGTCGGTGCCGCCGGGCAGCGCATCCGCATCCCGCTGCGGCGCCTGCGGCCCTCGCGCGAGCGTGCGCCGGAGGAGCGCGTGCCGCCGGTGACCGTGCGCGCGGCCGCCGCGGGCGACGTCACCGATCAGGTCGACGTCCGGGGCCTACGTGCCGAGGAGGCGCGCGAGCAGGTGCGGCGCGCCGTCGACGACGCGGCTCTCGCAGGTCTCGCCGAGATCCGGGTCGTGCACGGCCACGGCACCGGCGCGCTCCGGCGCGCCGTGCGCGAGGAGCTCGCGGCGCATCCGCTCGTCGGCGGCAGCGAGGCCGACGCGGACGACGGCGCGACGCTCCGCGCGCCGGCCTTCAGCTCGGCCCAGTCCGAGAGACCCGTCAACGCGGTCGGCAGCGCCGAGAGCACGCCGAGGGCGATCAGCTCGTCGGCCGCGCGCGCGCCGCCGTCGACGTTCAAGGAGTCGAGCGCCCACGCGCTCAACCATGACCCGACGACGACGTCGGTGAGCAGCGGATGCAGCGGATGCCCGATCCAGCTGCCGCTGCAGAGCTCCTTGCCGATGCTGTCGGCAGGCACCAGCCGGCGCACGCCGGCCTGCACGGCCTCGAGCGCCGGATCCAGGCCGGCCGCCCGCTCGAGCGGGCCGGCGACGGCCTCGGCCACCCGCGATCGCGTTGCTGTGATCGGCTGCTCGGGGTCCACGGTGCCCCTCCGCATTCCCTGCCTACCGGATCGAAAACGGCGGGCCTCGAATCAGCGTGCGAGCCGGTCGATCAGCGACGCGGCGACCGTGACGCCGATCGTCACCGCCACGAGCAGCACGCCGAAGTCGAGCCACAGATTCGCAGGCGTCCCGATCAGGAGCCCGCGCAGGGCGCTCACCTCGTACGAGAGCGGGTTGACCTTGCTGATCGCCCGCACCCACGCGGGCATCACCGCAACCGGGTAGAGGGCGTTCGAGGCGAAGAAGAGCGGCATCGTGATCATCTGGCCGATGCCCATGAGGCGGTCGCGACGGAGGACGAGCCCGGCGATCGACATCGAGAGGCAGGCGAAGAACGCCGACCCCAGCGCAACGGCGACGAACGACCCCAGGATGTCGAGCGGGTTCGACGTCAGACCGACCCCGATCAGCACACACACGACGAGCACGACGACCACCTGGGCGAATGCGCGGATCGACGCCGAGAACGCCTTGCCGAGGATCAGCGCCGACCGCGGCGTCGGCGTCACGAGCAGCTTGGTCAGCACCCCGGCGTCGCGCTCCCAGATGATCTGGATGCCGTAGAAGATCGCGACGAAGAGGCCGGACTGGGCGATGATCCCCGGCGCCAGGAAGTCGATGTACGGCACCGAGCCGGTCGGCACCGCATGGATGCGGTTGAACGTCTCGCCGAAGACGAGCAGCCAGAGGATCGGCTGCGCGGCGCGCGTGACCAGCTCGGTCCGGTCGTGCGAGAGCTTCTGCAGCTCGACGATGCAGAAGGTGACGACGCGGCTCCCGAACTGCAGCAGCCGCGTGGGCGGCCGCTCAGGAGAGGCGACCGGCGGTGCGGCGAGTACGCCTGACCTCACGCAGACCCCCTTTCGTGTCGTCGTCGAGCGTCCCGCCGGTGTGGTGGCGAAAGACGTCCTCGAGCGATGCGTGAGGGCCGAGCGCCGCCTTCAGCTCGGCCGGTGTTCCCTCGGCGCGGATCGACCCGAGATGCATCAACGCCACACGGTCGCAGAGGATGTCGGCCTCTTCCATGTAGTGGGTCGTGAGAAGCACCGTCATGCCGGTGAGCGCGCGCAGCTCCGCGACGCGGTCCCAGACGCTGTCGCGCGCAACGGGATCGAGGCCGACGGTCGGCTCGTCGAGCACGAGGAGCGCCGGACGGTTGACGAGCGCCTGTGCGAGCTCGAGGCGCCGCACCATCCCGCCGGAGTACGTCCCGGCCAGGCGGTCGGCCGCGTCCTCGAGCGCCATCGCCGCGAGCGCCTCGTCCACGCGGCGGCGACGCTCGCGGCGGGGCACGTCGTACAGGCGCGCGAACCACGTCACGTTCTCGCGGCCCGTCAGCGCCGCCTCGATCGAGAGCTGCTGCGGCACGTAGCCGAGCAGGCGGCGCACGGCCATCGGCTCACGCGCGACGTCGTGGCCGAGGACCCGGATCGTCCCCTCCTGCACCGGGAGGAGCGTGTTCGCGAGCCGGATCAACGTCGTCTTGCCGGCGCCGTTCGGGCCGAGGAGACCGAACACCTCGCCCGCTCCGACGGTCAGGTCGACGCCGTCGACGGCGATGGTCTCGCCGAAGTGCTGGCGGACGCCGAGGCAGTCGACGGCCGGAGCGGTCACCTGTTCTCCACCAGGGCCGTGAGCCGGTCGAGCGCGGGGAGGGCGTCGACGATCTGGCGCCGGGAGGCCGGGTCGAGCTCGTCGAGCGCCGACCGAAGCGCTTCGGTGCGACGGTCGCGCCAGGCCTCGACGCGATGGCGGACGGCGGCTGCGAGCTCGAGTCGCGCGGCCCGCCGGTCGGCGTCGTCGACCGTGCGCACGACGACACCCTCGCGGGTGAGGCTGCCGACGAGCGTGCTGACGGTGTTCGGGGCGAGGCCGAGCTCGGCGGCCGCCTCGCCGACCGACGTCCCGGGCCGCCGGCGCAGCAGCCGGACGAGCTCGAGCTGGGCGCCCGTCAGCCGCGACAGCTCCTCCGGGCGCTCCGAGCGTCGCCGCAACGCGCGCCGGAGGGCGAAGAGGCGGTCGAGAAGCTCTTCTGCGGGCTCGGCCATGTGCTCTCAGTATATCTCTGTAACAGAGATAAGTGTTCGTGCTTCACGTCGTCTTCATCTCGCGATACGGTGCGGGCGTGATCGAGGCCCGGGGGCTGACGAAGGACTACGGCTCGAAACGCGCGGTCGACGGCCTCAGCTTCACGGTGCGGCCTGGGCTCGTGACCGGCTTCCTCGGCCCGAACGGCTCCGGCAAGTCCACCACCATGCGCCTCATCCTCGGCCTCGACCGCCCGACGGCGGGCGATGTCACTGTCAACGACAGGCACTATCGCGACCTGGCGGCTCCGCTGCACGAGGTCGGGGCGCTGCTCGAGGCCCGCTCTGTCCACACGGGGCGATCCGCCCGGAATCACCTCCTGGCGCTCGCGCAGACCCACGGCATCCCGAGCAGCCGGGTGGACGAGTTGATCGACCTCGTCGGCCTGCGTGAGGTGGCCGGGAAGCGCGTGGGCCAGTTCTCGCTCGGCATGGGGCAGCGGCTCGGGATCGCGGCGGCGCTGCTCGGCGACCCGCAGATCGTGATGCTCGACGAGCCCGTGAACGGCCTCGACCCGGAAGGGATCCAGTGGATCCGCAACCTCCTCAAGCGCCTGGCCGCCGACGGTCGCACCGTCTTCGTCTCCTCGCACCTGATGAGCGAGATGGCACTCACAGCCGACCACCTGATCGTGATCGGCCGCGGCCGGCTGATCGCCGACGCGAGCGTCGAGGAGTTCGTCCGGCGGGCCTCCAGGGACGTCGTCCTCGTCCGCTCGCCCGAGTCGACGCGCCTCGCAGAGGCGCTCGCGGGCGACGGCGTCGTCGTCACCGGCCTCGACGACGGGCGACTCGAGATCGCGGGGCTCAGCGCCGAGCAGATCGGCGATGTCGCGCTCGAGCACCGCGTCGCCCTGTACGAGCTCACGACGCAGCAGGCGTCGCTCGAGGAGGCGTTCATGGATCTGACCCGCGACGACCTCGAGTTCAAGGCGTCGTTCGCGCCCGTGGAGGAGGTCGTCTCGTGAGCACCGTCTCCGAGCCGCTGCCGTCCCTCGCGCCTCGCGGCCGCGTCACCCAGCGTCGCGTCGTGCGTTCCGAGTGGACGAAGCTGCGCAGTGTCCGCTCGACGATGTGGTCGTTCTTCGCCGCCGTGCTGATGACGGTCGGCTTCCCTGTCCTGTTCTCGTTCGTCGTGCGCTCGCACTGGGGTCACATGAGCCCCCAGGAGCAGGCGGACCGGCATCCGCTCGACATCGCCCTCGTCGGCGTGCACGTCGCCCAGCTCGCGATCGGCGTGCTCGGCGTGCTCGTGATCAGCGCCGAGTACTCGACCGGCATGATCCGCGCGTCGCTGTCTGCGGTGCCGCGGCGGCTGCCCGTGCTCTGGGCGAAGGCGGCCGTCTTCGGCGCCACGACCTTCGTGCTCTCGCTGGCCTCGGTGCTGCTGGCGTTCTTCCTCAGCCAGACGATCTTTCGGAGCCACCACATCCTCCAGGTCTCCTTCACTGCGCCGGGCGTCGCGCGTACGGTCGTCGGGGGCGCCGTCTTCCTGATGCTGATGGGGCTGCTCGCGCTGGGGCTCGGCACAATCGTCCGCAACACGGCGGGCGGGATCGCCGTCTTCGCCGGGCTGCTCTTCGTCGTCCCGCCGCTCATGCTCCTGCTTCCGAGCGGCTGGCAGGACGCGATCACGCCGTACCTGCCGTCGAGCGCCGGCGACTCGATCGTCACGCTCGACCCGACGGGCAACTCGCTCTCCCCGGCGGGCGGTTTCTTCGTTCTTCTCGGATACGTCGCGGCGGCGCTCCTCGTCGCCGCGGTCGTGCTGCGACGCCGCGACGCCTGAGCCTCTCAGGCCACCGGCACCGCGCCGACCCGTGAGATCACCACGCCCTCGGCGCGGGAGCTCGAGCGGGCGTGGCCTGTGACCGCATCGAGGAAGGTCTCGCGGTCGAGGGCCCAGAGCCTCGAGTCCTCGAGCGCACGCACCGTCGCCGTACGCGGCACGTTGCGGAGGAGTGCGATCTCGCCGACCGAGCCCGGCGCCGACTCGATCTTGGCGCCTTCCGGCAGGTCGATCTCGAGCCTCCCGGCGTCGAGGATGTAGAACGAGTCGCCTTCGTCGCCCAGGGAGAAGAGCACCGAGCCGGCCTGGAGCTCGACGCGCGTCGAGCGGAAGGCGAGCGTCTCGAGTGTCTCGGCGGGCAGCACCGCGAGGAACGGCACGGTGCGGAGTGCCGCGATCTGCTCTGCCGGCACTCGCGCGCCGCGGTCGATCGAGCGCAGCCTCGGGGTCGCCAGCAGCACGAGCGCCGGCAGGATCGTCCCGAACGCGAAGAGCGAGCCGCGGATCCCGATCGCGTGCACGACCGCCGGCGTCACGAGCGCACCGAGCGCCAGCATCGCCACGATCATGCTCTCGAGCGCCCCGAACACCCGGCCGACGACCGCCGGCAGAGCCGTGCGCTGGATGAGCGTGATCCCGGAGATGTCGACGATGCTGTTCCCCGCACCCAGCACGGCCAGAGCGACGGCGGCTACCCACGCATGGGGCAGCGCGCCGATGACGAGCAGCGGCGCACCCCACAGGACGAGACCGAGGGCGAGGTCCGACGCCAGCTTCGCGCGGGCAATCAGCGCGACCGAGAGGCCCGCTCCGACGATTGCGCCGACCCCGGAGGCGGACTGCAGCAGGCCGACGCCTGCGTTCCCGGTGCCGAGCAACGACAGCGCCATCGCGATCTCGAGCACGCCGAGCGCGCCCGCGACGAAGCACTGGGCGCCGTAGAGAATGAACAGGAGCCTGAGGCGAGGTTCGGCGGCAATCGTCGCGAAGCCTGCGCGAATGGAGCCCGAGTCGCCTTCCTCGTGCCGCTGGACCGCTTCGCGCGGCGGCACGTCCCGGATCCGCGCGATGAAGAGCCCGCTCGTCGCGAACGTGAGCGCGATGACCGCGAACGCCCACGTGTAGCCGGCGCCGGCGATGATCAGGGCGCCGAGCGACGGGCCGACGAAGATGCCGACGCTCTCGAAGGTGTTGCCGGCGACGTTGGCAGCCGTCAGCTCCTCCGGAGAGCTCGCAACCGAGGCCGTCAGGGAGGCCTCGGCGGGGCGGAACATCGACCCTGCGATCGAGATGACGACCGAGCAGGCGTAGACGGTGATCGCCGGCGCGCCCGTGTGCACGAGCACCGCGATAGCGGCAGTGAACCCGAACCGTGCGGCGTCCGATGCGAGCATGACGTGCTCGCGACTGAATCGGTCGGCGATGCCGCCCGCGAACGGCGCGACAACCGCCGCCAGCGCCTGGCGCACCGCCGTGACGATCGCAACGGCCGTGACGCCGCCCACATGGTAGGTGTAGAGCGTGACCCCGAGAAAGACCGCGTAACGGCCGATGATCGCGGCCGCGAACGCGAGCTCGATGCGCCTCAGGTTCGGGTTGCGGAAGACGCTCCGGACAGCGCGAGCCGACTCTGCGACCTGCTCTGCTGCCCCGGGCACGCGCGGGAGCATCGCACCGTTTGACGGCGGAGGGAAGGCCAGGGAAGATTTCCCTGGTCGCCACCGTCTTGTAGGTGTCGTCCGCCAAGCGCGGTTCACAGGATTTTCCAGCCAAGAGGAGGAGACCAGAATGTCGGAGCAGGATCGGTTCGAGGGCGAGACCCCGGAGGACGAGGTCGAGGCTCACGTCAAGCAGGGCAGGGGCGCGTCCGACGAGGGCATGGACGATGTCGAGGCTCACGTCAAGCAGGGCAGGGGCGCATCCGACGACGATTCGGACGACGTGGAGGCTCACGTCAAGCAGGGTCGGGCCTAACGCCTCGGCGACGAGACTTTTGGACGACGAACGAAGGGCCCGCCTCGCGGGCCCTTCGTGTATCTAGGACAGAAGGTCGGAGAGGCTCTCGAGCAACGCGTCCGCCGCCGGACGCCGCGTCTCGTCGAGCTGCTCGAGTTTCCCCGCCAGCTGGGCGACGAGCGCAGCCCGCCCGTCGCCGGCGAGCGCGCCGCGGGCTGCGCGGGCGGTGCCTAGGAGCGAGAGGGCGATCGCCGCCTGGCTCGCGAACAGGCCGAGCAGCTCCATCTCCTGCAGTGAGAAGCGCGACCGCTGCGGACGGTCGAGGACCTGGAGCACGCCGAGCATGCGCTCCTCCTCCAGGAGCGGGACGGCCATCAGGCCGCTCGGCACGTAGCCCGTCCCCTCCGCCACGTCGCGGGCGAACCGCGGGTCGGAGCGAACGTCCTCCAGCACGAGAGGCGTGCGCGAGGAGGCGACCCAGCCCGCCACCCCGCTGGACGAGGGGAAGCGCCGGCCGACGAGAAACTGCTCGCTCTCGCTCGCGACCGCCGCGAAGACGAGCTCGTCGGTGTCCTCGTCGAGCAGGAGGATGGACGATCCCTTCGCGCCGAAGATTGCCCGCGCGACCTGAACGATCGAGCGCAGGAGCCGCCCAAACTCCTCCTCCGACGCGAGCACGCCGGTCGCGACGGCGGCCTGCAGGCGATCGTCAGCCATCTCTCTCCTCCACGTTCGTCGATGTCAGGTGCAGCACGGTCTTGAGCTGGAACGGCGTCAGCGTCGGATGCTTGCTGCGGATGAGGGCCGCAACGGCCGAGATCGCCGGTGTGGCGAAGCTGTTGCCGGTTGCGCGGATCGTCCCGCCGCCCAGCCAGGCGACGTCGACGTCCACACCGCGCGCGAAGAACTCGACGGGCGGATCCGGGTTCGCGTAGTAGACGAGCGGGTCGTCCTCCTCGTGGCTACCGACGGAGATCACCGACGAGAACCGCCACGGGAACGACTCGACCGGCATGTTGTGCGCCGATGCCACGAGCACCGTCCCGGCGAAGTACGCCTTGTCGGCGATCTCGTGCAACACCTCGCCGAACTGCCGCTTCGTCGTCGAGAGGCTCATGTTGACGACGTCGTATCCCTGGTCGACGGCCCAGCGCAGCCCCGCGAGGAGCGTCGTCCCGGATCCCTTGAACCCGGCGCCGAGGACGCGCACGGAGTAGATCTCCGCCTCCGGGGCGAGCGAGCGAACGACGCCGGCGCACGCTGTCCCGTGGCCGCAGAGGTCCCCTTCCTCGTCCGGCTCTGCGATCGTCTCTCCCTCCTCGCCGAGCGTGATGACGACGGCGCCGGCAACCTCCCCGACGCTCGGATGGCCGAACTCGACGCCGCTGTCGAGAATGCAGACCCGCACGCCTGCGCCGGTCGCGCCGCCGAATGCCCAGTCGCGGTCGACGCGCTGCGGCAGCGGATTCGGGAGGCTGATGCGGTCGACGGCGTCCCTCGGCAGCGACCACGCCGGGAGGTCGTCGTACTCCTCCTCCTTGCTGTCGGGCTCGGCGGTCATCGGGGCGACACTAAAGCGCGACGAAGCCGGCGACAACGTCGGTCGCCGCTGCGGCCGCTGCGCGGGAGGCCGTGACGGCGTCGTCGTCGGGCGTGGCGGCGAGGTTGACCGCGACGAGGTGCGCTGCGGCGTGCGCGGCGCCGGCGGCGAGTGCCGCGGCAGCCTCGAGGTCGGGGCGGTGGTCGGGGAGGACGGTGTCGCGCTCGTCGCCGGCGAGCAGCGCCACGTCGGCGCAGGTGGCGCCGATCGCCCCCGGCACGGACATCGCGTGGCGCAGCGCCCGCCCGAGCTCGACGTCGCTGCCCTCGCCGGCACTCCCGAGGAGCCTGCGCGCTTCGGCGAGCGCGTCGGCGTCCTGCTCCGCGAGCATCGTCAGCCGGCGCTGCAGGAGCAGCGCCTGCGCCGCAGTGCCGGGGCGGTCGGAGGCGCGCGCCGCCTTGGCGACGACCGCCGCGGCGAGCGCGCCCGCCAGCGCTGCGGCGGACCCGGCCGCCGGCACGTGCCCGGGCGACCCGAGCATCTCGAGAACCCCCTCGATCCCGAGGCTCGGGTCGCCCGCCGTCACGTGTCAGTCGCGGAGACGGCGCCGCGCTTCGTCGAGAAGCCGCGGCGTGGGCTGGATGTCCGACTCGCTGAACGCGGTCTCGAGATCGGCGAGGACCCGGGCCCGAAGCTCGGCATCCTCTGTTGCGCGCGCGATCAGAGCGTCCAGCCCGGCTCGTGCCCGGGGAAGCTCCTGTGCTGCCTCGACCCATCCCGCCGGGGCGGGCGGAAGGAGCGCGATCAGCTGCGCCAGCTCTTCGATCTCGTAGCGTCTCATCGGGTTCATCCGTCTACAGGACGCGCGGGAGGGTCTTCATCTTCCATCGCGGCTTTCAACTTGTCGAGGCAGCGCGAGATGCGGCTTGCGATCGTCCCGGCGGGCAGGTCGAGCGCCTCCCCGATCGTGCGGTAGCTCTCGTCCTGGGTAAAGAAGCGGTCGAGGATCTCGCCGCACGTGTCGCCGATCCCCTCGAGGCAGCGGCGGACATCCATGGCGAGCTCGATCGTCCCCAGCTCGTCGGCGGGGTCCGGGATCTCCGCGTCTTCCGCGTCGACTGTCGGCCGGGCGGCCCGCAGCCGGTCGATGCAGGTGCGGCGTGTGAGCTGCCCGAGCCACGGCCTGATCGCCGCGTCGTCGCGCAGCCGCGGCAGCTCCGTCCACGTCTTCGCGAACACGTCCTGGAACACGTCCTCCGCGTCGTGGGCCCCGAGCCGGAACGCGCCGACGCAGATCGCGTGGACGTACCGCGCGAACCGTTCGACGAGCTCGCGCCAGGCGGCGTCGTCCCCGTCGCGGCAGCGCGCGACGAGCTCGGCGTCCGAGAGCTCTCTCACCCTCGTCACGCGCTGATCTTACGGTGCCTGCGTCAGAGCGCCGTGCGCTGTAGGCGCTCCGCGAGCGCCTCGAGGAGCCGGGCGTTGACGGAAGGGATCCGGGTTGCGACGCGCTTGAAGGCGCGATCCGTCAGAACGAGGACGACGGACGGCTCGGTCGTCGTCACGGTCGCGGTGCGTGTCCCGCCGGAAAGCAGGGCGATCTCGCCGAGGAAGTCACCGCCGCCGAGCCGGTTGAGGACGCGCCCGTTGCGGGTCACTTTCGCCGCGCCACGTGCCAGCACGACGAATTCCCGCGCGAGCGAGCCCTCCCGCGTCAGCTCGGCACCGGCCGCCACCTCGAGCTCGTCGGCCTCGGCGGCGAGCGCTGCGAGCTCCCGCTTCGTGCAGTGCGAGAAGAGCGGCACCTCACGCAGCAGTTGCTCCTTGGCGTTCTTACGGAGCAGCACCGGGTGCGACGGCCCTCAGTGGTGGTGCTGGTCGAGCTCGCGCGTGCGCTTGGCCATCGCCTCGAGCAACGGCCAGGCGATCGAGGCGTTGTCCTCGACGAGCGGCCGGAACTGCCAGCTCGTCATGCCGTACATCTTCCCGTCGGTTGTCGCGGTGACCGTGGCGGTGCGGGAGCCGCCGTCGATCAGCGCGACCTCGCCGAAGTAGTCGCCCGGGCCGAGCTCGCGGCGCGGATCGCCCTCGACCGACACGCGGGCCTCGCCGCTCTCGATTACGAAGAAGCCGACGCCTCCGCTTCCCTCGACGACGAGCTCCTGACCCGCGCTGAACGTGCGGTCGGAGAAGCCGTCCGCGATGCGCTTGAGGTGCTTGTCGTCGATCCCGGCGAACAGCGGGATGCTGCGGAGCAGGTCGACTGGAGCTGCCATCCAGGCGATCCTAGTCGAGCAGCGCCGTCGTCATCAAGCCAGGGAGAGCTCGAGGCCCTCCCGGCCGAGCTCGAGCCGCTCGTGGCCGGAGGCGTCGCGGGCGACCTCGAGCATGCTCTCGAGCGCCTCGTCGTCGTGCGAGGGGTCGTGGTGGAACATCAGTGCCCGCGCCGGTGCCGCATCCCGCAGGTAGCCGGCGAAGTGCGAGAGCGAGCAGTGCCCCCAGCCGACGCGCTCCTCGTACTCGGCGTCCGTGTACTGGGCGTCGTGCAGGAGGAGGTCGGCGCCCGCTGCCACCTCGAGCCCGGACTCGCGCTCGAGGCCCGGCTCGTTGTCGGGCACGAATGCGAGCGAGGCGCCGCTCTCGCTCAGCCGGTAGGCGAGCGTCGGGCCCGGGTGCTTCACGGGCGCCGAGGTGACCCGGAGGCCGTCCAGCTCGAAGCTGTCCCGCTCGAGCTCGACGAAGCTGAGCTGCGCGTCGATGCGGTCGAACGGCACGGGGAAGTAGGGGGGCGACAGGTACGTCGCGATCATCTCGGCAAGCGAGCCCCCGTCGGGCCGCGGGCCGTGCACCGTGATCGTGCAGGCGGGATCGAAGAGAGGGGCGAAGAAGCCGAGACCCTCGATGTGGTCGAGATGGAGGTGTGTCAGCAGCAGGTCGATCTCGGTCACGCGGCCGACGAGCGTCCGGCCGAGATCGCGGATGCCGGTGCCTGCGTCGAGCACGACGACGGCGCCGCTCGCCGCCCGCAGCTCGAGGCAGGTCGTGTTGCCGCCGTAGCGGACCGTGTGCTCGCCGGGTGTGGCCAGCGAGCCTCGGCAGCCCCAGATCCGAGCCTCCATCGCGGGCCGTACCGTAGCGGCCGGGTCAGCCGGTGAGCGCGCGCCGCTTCTCGACGAGCTCGCGCAGGCGAGTCGCGGCAGCCGGATCGCGCCGCTCGAGCGCCCACACATCCCGCTTGAAGAGGGCGATCAGCCGCATCGGCGTCGTCGCGACGACCGTCGCGGTGCGACGGCCGGAAGCGAGCACGGCGATCTCGCCGAAGACGTCGCCGGGGCCGAGCGAGCCGAGGGCCTTGCCGTCGGCGCTCACATCCGCGGTCCCGCTCTCGATCGCATAGAGGGCGTAGCCGAAGTCGCCTTCGAGCGCGAGTTGCTCCCCCTCGACGGCCTCGACCTCGAACGCCGACTCGGCGACGGAGGCGAGCACCGCCTCGTCGAGGGCCGCGAAGAACGGGATCGTCGCGAGGCGGTCGGCGTCCATGCGGCGAATGTACAAGGAGCCGGGGGGGTCGGCCGTCTCGCATTGGTGGACGGCTGGTCTCGAAGTGGTGACCGGGCCGGGCCCTTGACTGAGCTTCGCTGCGCGGGGAGGATCGAGTCGGGGGTCGCAGTCACCGTCAGTTCGGGAGGTAGGCACATGGCATTCGACGCGAAAAGTTGGAAGCGGACCGACCAGGCGATCCTGGCCGGTGCCGCGGTGGCGTTCATCTCGGGCTTCCTGCCCTGGTACGGGTTCGACGGCTCGGCGGGCTTCCTCTCGAATTACTCGGTGAACGGGTGGTCGGCCCAGTTCTCCGCGTGGGCCGGCATCCTGCTCCTGACCGCTGCCGGCGTGTTCCTGGCCGTCCGCCTCGCAGAGGTCAAGCTGCCCGAGTTGCCCGTCGGCTCCACGATCATCGTGGCGGGCCTGGCCGGCCTTGGTCTCCTGCTCGTCCTGATCCGGTGGATCAGCTTTCCGAACGCGCCCGCCGGTTCCCACGTCGGCTCGAAGTACGGGATCTGGGTTGCCGTGATCGCGGGCATCGTCGAGACGGCCGCCGCGGTCATGCAGGTGCGCGAGTCGGGCGAGCCGCTCCCGTGGGCGCAGTCGGGCGCCGCCGCGGCGTCCGCCGCCGATGCGCCGGCTGCCCCGGTCGCGAGCGAGCCGGCATCGTCCCCGGTGCCTTCGAGCCCTGCGCCGGCCTCGGAACCCGCACCGGCCACGGAGTCGGTTCCTCCGGCGGCCGCCGACTCGCCGGAGACGCCGGGCGCCTAGGAAGCGATCAGGTCCCCGTCGTCGGGACGACGAGCAGCGGGACCGAGGAGCGCTGCACGAGCTTCAGCACGACCGAGCCCAGGAACGCCCCGGTGATCGGGTTCTCGCCTTCGGTGCCGACGACGATCAGCCGTGCGCCCACCTCAGCCGCGACCTCGAGCAGCGCGTCGGCGGGTCGCTGCGCAACGAGCCGCTCGCTCACGGTGATCCCGGCCTCGCCGAGGTCGCTGACGGCGCGGGCGAGCGCGCGGCGGCCCATCTTCTCGAGCGCACCGCGAAAGTCCTCGGCGCCCTGTCCCCCGAGCGGGCTGATGTAGTAGCCAAACACGACGACGACGTCGGCCCCGAGCTCGGGCGCAAGCGTCAGTGTCTGAGCGAGTGCCGCGTTCGCCGACGGCGAGTCGTCGTACCCGAGCACGAGGGTCGTGCTCACAGCCGTGTCTCCGGCGCCGCCGTCTCGAGCGGCCGGCGGAAGAAGGCCGGCGCGACCCGCCACTGCAGGAACATCAGGACGACACCCACGAGCATCGAGAGGATGCCGATCATGAGCGGCGCCCCGAGTCCGAGCCACGACTCGCCGGAGGTCGAGTTGGCGGGATTGGAGAGCTCGATGCACGACTTCACGAGCACGTAGCCGAGCATGATCGCGCCGAGTGCCGAGCCGAGGCCGGCGATCAGGAACGTCTTCAGGTCGTGAAGCAGTGCCTTGCGGAAGTAGACGACGCAGCCGACGCCGGTGATGCCGAGGTAGAAGGCGATCGCGAGCCCGGTGGCGGTGATCGAGTCGGCGAGGATGTTCTGACTGACCGCCGTCAGCGCGACATACCAGACGATCGACACGGCGCCCATCCAGATCGTCGAGATGCCCGGCGTCAGGTAGCGGGGTGTGATCGCCGCGAACGACTTGGGCGCCGCGCCGTGCGCGGCCATCGAGAGCGTCGCCCGCGTCGCCGGCAGGATCGTTGTCTGCGTCGAGGCCGATGCAGATGTGAGCACAGCGATGATCAGCAGCTTGTCGAGCCCGGAGGGCAGCACCGACGACCCGAGCGCGCTCAGGACGTCGTCCTGGTTGTGCACGAGGAAGCCCGGCCCGTGGACGGCCTGCGCGGCGATTGCGACGACGACGTAGATCGCGAGCAGCAGGATCGTGCTTGCGACAGCCGCCTTGCCCGGTGTGCGCGAGGCGTCCTCCGTCTCCTCGTTCACGGCGACCGCGGTGTCCCAGCCCCAGTAGATGAACACGGCCGTCAGGATGCCGGCGCTCAACGCACCCGAGCTGAGCGTGAACGGATTGAGCCACGAGAGGCTCGGGTGCACGGAGTCGGCGAACGAGCCTGCGTACACACGTGCCAGGGCGACGATCGCGAAGAGGACGAGCACGAAGATCTCGGCGCCGAGCAGGAACCACTGCGTCCGGGCCGAGATCTCGATCCCGACATAGCAGATCCAGGTCATGACAACGATCCAGATGACGCCGATCACCGTCACCGCCACGGTGTTGTTGGCAGCGCCGTCCGCGCCGACGAGCAGGAACGAGTACTTCCCGGCGATCTGCGACAGGCTCGCCATCACGAGCACGTCGGCGATCAGGAGCGCCCAGCCCGAGAACCAGCCGACCCAGGGGCCGAGGCCTCGCGTCACCCAGATGAACGTCGTGCCGCAGTCGGGGTCGACCCGGTTCATCGCGTAGTACGAGGCGGCGATGAAGAACATCGGGATGAAGGCGACCCACATGATCGCCGGCGACGCGAATCCGACCGAGGCCGCGACGACTCCCAGCGACGCGGCGAGGCTGTAGCCCGGCGCGGTCGACGCGACGCCGATCACGACGCTGGAGAGGAATCCGAGCGCGCCGGACTTGAGCCCCTTGTCGAGGGCCTGAGGGCCTTCGGTCGTTGCGACGGTCGCGGAGATCGCGCGAGCCTACTCGGGCAACATGCACGTGGGCAAGCCGACGGGACCTAACTCGGAAGGGTCAGGCTCTATCACCCTTCGTCGCTACCTCGGTCCGTCCGGTTCCCTCGAACGCGGGAGCGGCGTCACTCGATGCGGCGATCGCCCGACTGGCGCGCCGGGGCGAAGACCTCTTGGCAATCGAGATCGGCCACGCCGCGGGCCTTGGTGCGAGCCGCCGCCGATCGCCCGAACCCAGGAGGAACGAAGTGAGTGCACGGTCGTGCGCGGCCGCATTGGCCGCTGCCTGCCTGACGCTGGTCCTCAGCGTCGCTGCGAGTGCAGGCGCCGGCTCCGTCCGGCCCTCGTTCGGCGCCGCCGAGGACGCGACGAAGTTTGCCGCCGACGGCGGCGCAGCCGTCTACCCGAGCCTGACCGGGGCCGGCATGACGGAGAACCGCTGGACGGTGACGTTCACCGGCGACCCGTCGACGATCTCGGATCAGGGCTTCCTCGATCGCGCCGTGCCCGCCGCGCACGCGGCCGGGGTCGACGTCATCCTCTCGCTCTTCCCGGCGGACGCCCACGCGCCCGACCCGGCCGCGTTCTGCCAGTGGGTTGGGAACGTCGCGACCCGTTACCCGAGCGTGACCAAGCTGATCATCGGCAACGAGGTCAACGCGACCCGGTTCTGGTCGCCGCAGCACACGGTGAGCGACCCCAACGCCGGCCCCGACACGTACGAGGCGACGCTCGCGCGCTGCTACGACGTTGTCAAGGCGGTGAACCCGTCGATCCAGGTGATCGGCATGGGCCTCGCTCCACGGGCGGTGAGCGCGAGCTCGACGAAGCCGCTCGACTTCATCCGCCTCGTCGGCGCCGCGTATCGCGCGTCAGGCCGCACGAAGCCGATCATGGACGCCCTTGCCGTCCACCCGTACGCGAACCCGAACGCCAGCCCGCCGCCGCCGCCCGACCGCGCCGGCTACGAGGACCCCGGCTTCTTCGGGCTCCCGCAGCTCGACCGGGTCAAGCAGGCGGTGTGGGATGCCTTCAACGGCTCCGCGCAGCCGACGACGCTGAACGGCCTCTCGCTCTATCTCGACGAGGTCGGGTACCAGAGCAACGAGACGGGGAATCCGCAGTACACGGGCGCCGAGTCCTCGCCGAGCGTCACCGAGCAGCAGCAGGCGCTCTACTACGCCCGCATCGTGCAGATGACCTCATGCGACCCGTCGATCACGGCCGTGCTGTTCTTCCACCTGATCGACGAGCGGAACCTGAACGTGACGCCGACTTCGGGCGGCTGGCAGTCGGGGCTCGAGTACCCCGATGGGACCCCGAAGCCGTCGTACGGCGCGGTCAAGCAGGCGATCGCCGCCGGCTGCACCGGCCCGCAGGTCACGTGGTCCCCCGGCCAGGTGAGCTCGCTCGGCAAGACGGGCGGCAAGCCGAAGACCGGCAAGCCGAAGCCGAAGCCGAAGCCGGCCGGCCACGGCAGGCACCGGACAAAGGGCAAGAAGCAGTAGCTAGGGCTGTTCGCTGACGGCCGTCACGCGTGCCCGCTCCGAGCGGGTGCGCGGGCGGCCGACGCGAACGCGCTCGGCGGCGAAGTACGAGCCGATCACGAGCAGCCCAGCCAGGACCTGCGCAACGATTCCCTCGACCGTCGGGAAGACGGCGAACCAGAGGCCGACGAAGCCGGGGAAGGTCGCGAACGTGTGCGTCGGCAGCCAGCCCGCGAGCTGCATCTCCTGAACGCTCTCGCCGACCATCACGAGCAGCACGAAGCCGAGCAGGACGCCCGTGGCCACGAGCATGCGCCGGTACGGGAGGCGCTGCTGGAGCGCGAAGGTCGCGATGCCGACGGCGATCGTGAAGGCGAGCCCGAGCGCGACCCCTTCGAGCACGGTGCCGTCGCCCGCCTTCAGGCGCAGGTTCTGCAGGAAGAGCACGACTTCGAAGCCCTCGCGGTAGACCGCGGTGAAGCCGAGCAACGCGAGCCCGAACAGGGCGCCGCGCGCCGGGTTGTCGAGCAACTCGCGCCGGCGGCGGTTGTGCGCCGAGATCCACCCCGTCCAGTAGATCTTGTGGAAGAACCAGTTCATGACGACGAGCAGCACGGCGACTGCGAGGAGGCCGGTGGCCGCCTGCACGTCGAGGCCGGGCCCGCCGAGCGCGCCGATGATCTCGATCGCGAGGAACCACGTGGCGACCGACGCTCCGAGCGCCAGCACCGCCCCGCCGGCGACCGGTCGGCGCAGGGCCCGGCGCGCCCCGGTGAAGCTGGCCGTGAACGCCGCCAGCACCAGCACCGCCTCGAGGCCCTCACGGAAGACGAGCAGGGCACTGTTGACGACGACGGCGCCGTGTGCGAGCTGCACGTCGGAGGCGGTCGGGTCGGTGACGCCGTCGGGCGCCGTGATCGCCTTCCAGGTCAGTGCGCCGATCGCCAGCACGGCGACGAGCGCCCAGGCGGAGCGGCGGAGGACCAGCTTCCGCTGCGCGAGCTCCTCGGCGGTCGAGCAGTGGATCCTACGGAGCATGTAAGGGGCACCTTACAGCAGTGAGGCGTAGAGCGCACATACGCGCTCGGCGATCCGCGACCAGCCGAACTCGGCGACGGCGCGCTCCCGGCCCGCCGCACCCATTGCCGCGGCGGTCTCCGGGTCGGCCAGCAGGCGATCGATCCGCTCGGCAAGGTCGCGGGCGAACCGCTCGGGGTCTCTCGGCTCCCGCGTCACGCCGTCGGCCGGGTCGAACGGAACGAGCAGGCCGGTGACGCCGTCCTCGACCACCTCGGGGATCCCACCGGTGGCCGTCGCGACGACCGGGGTGGCGCAGGCCATCGCCTCGAGGTTGACGATCCCGAGCGGCTCGTAGATCGACGGGCACACGAAGACGGCCGCGTGGGTGAGCAGCTGGACGAGCTCCCGTCGCGGCAGCATTCGCTCGATCAGCACCACGCCGCCGCGGGCCGCCCGCACCCGCTCCAGCTTCGCGTGGATCTCCGCTGCCAGCTCGGGCGTGTCGGCCGCCCCGGCGCAGAGCACGATCTGCGCGGCCGCGTCGATGTCGACGGCGGCGTCGAGGAGATACGTCAGCCCCTTCTGCCTCGTCACGCGCCCGACGAAGAGGACGAACGGCCGCGCGGGGTCGACGCCGTAGTGCTCGAGGACGTCGGTTGCCGGGTCGGGCCGGTACTCGGCCGTGTCGATGCCGTTGCCGATCACCGAGACGCGCGTGGGGTCGATCGCCGGGTAGCACGCGAGCACGTCCCGGCCGTGCTCGGCCGAGACGGCGATCACGGCGTCCGCGCCCTCGAGGGCGGTTCGCTCGCACCAGCTCGAGACGGCGTAGCCGCCGCCGAGCTGCTCGGCCTTCCACGGTCGTAGCGGCTCGAGGCTGTGCACCGTGGCGACGTGGGGAATGCCGTGGACGAGCTTGGCGAGATGCCCCGCGAGGTTCGCGTACCAGGTGTGGCTGTGCACGAGCTGCGCGCCGCCGACTGCCGCGGCCATCGCCAGGTCGACCGACACGGCTTCGAGCGCAGGCACGTAGGGCTCGCGGCCCGCCAGGCGCTCCCACGGCGTGTGCGCCACGACCCGCGGGTGTGCCGCCGGGCGATCGGCGCCGAAGCAGTGCACCGTCAGGTCGACGAGCGGGTCGAGCTCGCGCGCGAGGTACTCGACGTGGACGCCGGCGCCGCCGTACACGTCCGGCGGGTACTCGCGCGTCAGCAGAGCGACGCGCGCCGGTGGATCAGGCATCGACGACGACGCCCTTGCCGATCGCGACGATGCCCTCGTCGGAGACGACGAAGCGCTCGCGGTCGCGCTCGAGGTCGACGCCGATCTGCGCTCCCGGCTGGACGCGCACGTTCTTGTCGAGGATCGCGTTGCGGACGACGGCGTTTCGCCCGATCTCGACGCCGTGGAGCAGCACCGAGCGCTCGACCTCGGCGTACGAGTGCACGTGCACGCCGGGGGAGAGGATCGAGCGTCGAACGAGCCCGCCCGACACGATCACGCCCGCGCAGACCATCGAGTTGAGCGCGCGTCCGACGCGGCCCTCCTCCTCGACGACGAACTTGGCCGGCGGCAGCGGCTCGCCCCAGCTGTGGATCGGCCAGGACTGGTTGTAGAGGTTGAAGGCGGGGACCGCGCGCACGAGGTCCATGTGCGCGTCGAAGTACGTGTCGAGCGTCCCGACGTCGCGCCAGTAGCCCCGCTCGTTCTCGGTCGCCCCGGGCACGTCGTTGGAGAGGAAGTCGTACACGTGTGCCTCGCCCTGCGAGGTGAGCCTCGGGATCACGTCCCCACCGAGGTCGTGGCGTGAGCTGTCGTCCGCGGCGTCCTCGGTGACGGCGGCGACGAGCGCCTCCGCGGTGAAGACGTAGATGCCCATCGACGCGAAGGCGTGGCCGGGCGCATCGGGCAGCCCCGTCGCGTCGGCCGGCTTCTCGCGAAAGCGCGCGATCGTATGGCCGTCGGCGGCCGGCTCGATGACGCCGAACTGGCTCGCCTCCTCGAGGGGGACGCGGATGCCCGCGACCGTGACGCTGCCGCCCCATTCGAAGTGGCGGGCGACCATCTGCGCCGGGTCGATCCGGTAGATGTGGTCGGCACCGAAGACGCAGACGTAGTCGGGCCGCTCGTCGTGGATCAGGTTGAGGCTCTGGTAGATCGCGTCTGCCGAGCCGGCGAACCAGTGCGGGCCGAGGCGCTGCTGCGCCGGCACCGGCGTCACGTAGTTGCCGAGGAGCGGCGACAGCCGCCACACCGTCGTGACGTGCCGGTCGAGGCTGTGGCTCTTGTACTGCGTCAGCACGACGATGCGCAGGTAGCCGGCATTGACGAGGTTCGAGAGCGCGAAGTCGACGAGCCGGTAGTGGCCGCCGAACGGCACCGCCGGCTTCGCGCGGTCGGCGGTGAGCGGCATCAGCCGCTTCCCCTCGCCGCCGGCGAGCACGAGCCCGAACACGCGCCGCGCGTCCATGGGGCAACGCTACAGCCGTTTGCGCCGCAACACGAGGTCGGCGGCGAGGCCGGTCCAGCCGGTCTGGTGCGAGGCGCCGAGGCCGGCGCCGGTGTCGCCGTGGAAGTACTCGTGGAACGGGATCAGGTCGTGCCAGGCGGGATCGGTCTGGAAGAGCTCGTAGCCGCCAAAGACCGGGCGCGTTCCGTCGGGGCGCTCGAGGAAGAGCGCGAGCAGGCGCCCCGAGAGCTCGTCGGCGACCTGGGCCAGGTCGAGCTGCTTTCCTGAGCCGGTCGGGCACTCGACCCGGAAGCGCTCGCCGAAGTAGCGGTGGTAGACGCGCAGCGCCTCGATCAGCAGGTAGTTGATCGGGAACCAGACGGGGCCGCGCCAGTTCGAGTTGCCGCCGAAGAGGCCGGTGGTCGACTCGCCGGGCTCGTAGTCGAGCGTCGCCGAGACGCCGTCGACGTCGACGTGCAGCGGCTCGGCGAGGTGGCGGCGCGAGAGCCCGCGCAGGCCGTGCGGCGAGAGGAACTCGGACTCGTCGAGCATCACCTCGAGGAGGCGGCGCAGGCGCGTCTCGTCGAGGATCGAGAGCATCCGCCAGCCCGGGTGCGCCGGTGACGCCGTGTGCTGCACGACGGCGCGGCCCTCGGGGCGGTTCGTCGTGAACCAGAGCGCCCGCTGCATGAACTCGGGCAGTCGCTCCATCGTCTCCGGGCCGACCGTCGTCGTCGCCGCGAGCGGCAGCAGCCCCACCACCGACCGCGCCTTCAGCGGCACGACCTGCCCGTCCGTCGTGTGGAGGACGTCGTAGTAGAAGCCGTCAGCCTCGTTCCAGAGGCCCTGCTCGTCGAGCGCCCACGCGATCAGCGCGAAGTGCTCGAAGAACTTGGTCGCCATGTCCTCGTACGTGTCGTCGTGCCGGGCGAGCTCGAGTGCGAGCTCGAGCATGTTCTGGCAGTACATCGCCATCCACGCCGTGCCGTCGGACTGCTCCAGCCGCCCGCTCACCGGCAGCGACGAGCGGTCGAACGCACCGATGTTGTCGAGCCCGAGGAAGCCGCCCTCGAACACGTTGTTGCCCTCGGCGTCCTTGCGGTTCACCCACCACGTGAAGTTGAGAAGCAGCTTGTGGAAGATGCGCTCGAGGAACGCGACGTCGCCGTCGCCGGCGATCTCGTGCACGCGCAGTGCCGCCCACGCGTGCACCGGCGGGTTCACGTCGCCGAACGACCACTCATACGCGGGCAGCTGGCCGTTCGGGTGCATGTACCACTCGCGGCAGAGCAGGATCAGCTGCTCCTTCGCGAACTCGGGGTCGACGTGCGCGAGCGCGACGCAATGGAACGCGAGGTCCCAGGCCGCATACCACGGGTACTCCCACGTGTCGGGCATCGAGATCACGTCGCGGTTGTCGAGATGTGCGTCCAGTCGTGGTTGCGGCCGGTGAGCCGCTCGGCCGGCGGCGGCGGCTCGAGCGGGTCGCCCGCGAGCCAGCGCCGCACGTCGTAGTGGAAGAACTGCTTGCACCAGAGCATCCCGGCGAGCGCCTGGCGCACGACCCGTGCCTCGTCGGCGGATGCGTCGCCGGGCAGGAGCGCAGCGTAGAACTCGTCTGCTTCCCGCTCGCGCGCGTCCAGCACGCCGTCGAAATCGGCGCCGAGCCCGCGGGTGAGTGCGAGGCGGAGCTCGACGGTCCGCGTCCCGCCGGCCGACACGTCGAGGTGGTGGCGGAAGGCCGCCTTGGTGCCGCGCCCGTCGGGGTTGACGGTCGCCGCGCCGTGCACGACGTGATCGTTGATGCCGTCCTTCGGGTAGGGCGTCGCGTTCTCCGCGCCGAAGATCCGCTGCTCGTTCGTCTCGTTCTCGCAGAAGAGCACCTCTGGCGAGCCGCCGGAGGTGAGCACCAGCGTGTCGATCTCGTCGTGCTCGGCGACGATCGCGCCGTCGGCGAGGCGGAGGAGCGGCCGCGGCGAATCGTCGTCCCACGACCACGTGTTCCGGAACCAGAGCGTCGGCAGCACGTCGATCGAAGCATCGTCCGGGCCGATGTTGCGGACCGAGATCCGCACGAGGATGTCGTCCGGCGCCGCCTTGGCGTAGTCGACGGTGATCTCCCAGTAGCGACCGTCGTCGAAGATGCCCGTGTCGACGAGCTCGAACTCCGGGTCGAGGCGGGTGCGCTGCGCGTTCTCGGCGACGAGCCGGTCGTAGGGGAACTCGGCCTGCGGGTACATGTAGCGCCAGCGCATGAACGAGTGCGTCGGCGTCGAGTCGAGATACCACCAGTACTCCTTGGCGTCCTCGCCGTGGTTCCCCTGGGGGCCGGTCAGCCCGAAGATGCGCTCCTTGAGGATCGGGTCGTGGCCGTTCCAGAAGGCGAGGGCGAAGCAGAGCTCCTGCCGGTCGTCGCAGATCCCGGCGAGGCCGTCCTCGCTCCAGCGATAGGCGCGCGAGCGCGCGTGATCGTGCGGGAGGTAGTCCCACGCGTCGCCGTCCGCGCTGTAGTCCTCGCGTACCGTTCCCCAGGCACGCTCGGCCAGGTACGGGCCGAAACGGCGCCACGGCGCTCGGCCGTGCGCGACCTCGGCGAGCCGCCGGTGCTCTGCCGTCTGCGCGCTCAGTGCCGCACGACCCGTACGACGACGTGAGCGCTGAAGGTGGTGCCGTCGATCTGGAAGCCGTAGCAGCCGACGTGCTTCACGTAGACCGCGGCCGGCAGCCAGTAGAACCCCTGCCCGGGGTTGGCGGGGCGATCGTCGTCGGCCCAGCGGGCCGCCCGAGTGTGGTCGCCGAAGTTGTTCCAGAAGAGCACCGGCCCAGGGCGGTCGAGGCGCCGCCCGCTGATCACGATCGGCCCGCGGTAGCTCTGGGCGATCCCCCAGGCCGCCTTCGCCGCGAAGTAGCCGCGGGCATCACGAGGCGAGAGAGCGATGTCGATCCACCCCCCGATGGTTGTCAGACGGACGGGGCCGTCGGCGAGCAGCTCATAGTCCGGGGTGTCGATGTGCGGGGAGACGGGGCAGGCCTCGCCGGGTCCGAGACGCGGCAGCACGAGCGGCCGCGGCGGCACGTGCTGTTGCGCGGCGAGCTGCCGGGCGAGGTCGGCGCCGAGCCGCGCCTTCGCCTCGTCGAGGATCGTCGCGCAGGGGGCGCGCCCCGGCAGGACGCAGTCGACGCCCGCGCCGAGCCACGAGAGAGCGCGGTACCAGTAGACGAGACCGCGGTCGGGGAATGCCGTGTGCACGGTCCGGCGGGCGAGCAGCCGCACGCGGCCCCCGTCGGCCGGCAGGACGACCGTCGTCAGGTGCGCGTCGATCCGGGCGATCCGCGCCCGGGCGGGCGTCGTGCAACGCCCGGGGAACGGCGCCAGCGGTGCGAGCCCGGGCAGGACGGTGCAGGCGATCTCCGCTCCTGCGCTCGACTCCTCCGTGAGGGCGACGAGCCGGTCCGGCCTGGGGCCGGGTGGCGCCACGATCAGCTTGAACCCGTCGTCGGCGTAGAGCACCGCCGTGCAATGCCAGCCGCGCGGCGCGAGCACCTCCGCGACGGGCTGGCGGCCGAGGTCGCTCGCGTACCAGACGAGGCCTCGGGCTCCGGCCGGCGCGGGTGCGGTGGCCGGGAGCCCGGCCGGTCGCACGAGGTGGTCGATCGGGCCGTTCTGCCCCAGGGTCGGCTCGTTCGTGGGGCAGGCGACCACCGCGACGGCCGCGGGCCCTCCGTGGGCATGCGCCGCCGCCGCCGCTGCTGCCGCCAGCACCGCCGCGGCGAGCAGCGGCCTGCAGGCTCGTCTCATGCCCGGATGATCGCCGTCGTGCCTTGTGAGGGCAAGCTCGGCGTTAAGGCTTTCGTAAGCAGCCGGAAACCCGGCTGAAACCTTTCGCGACGATAGTCGAGAGCGTCCCTCGACCCTGGAGGCTCGATGAGCACGAAGCACGTCCTCGCCGTCGTCGCCGCTGCCGCCGTCGCGGCCGTCACGTCGGTGGCCGCCGCCGACACCATGCACCCCGAGCTCGGTGCCAAGCTGTCGGGCATGGGCGACCACGGCATCGTCAACATCACGGTCAAGTCGGCGCACCACGAACTCTGCTGGACGTTCGACATCCCGACGAAGGGGCCGACCGCGGCCTCGATCCGGGACGCGCACGGCATGGTCGTCGCGAAGCTCGGGACGACGTATGCGAAGAAGGGCTGCGCGATGACCTCCGTCAAGGCGCTTGGCCTCCTCGACAAGAGCCCGGCGAAGTACTCGGTCTGGGTCGACACGAAGGCACACCCCGGCGACCTGCGTGGCAAGCTCTTTGCCGGCATGGCGCACATGTGAGGAGGACCGTGAGCGGCGACGACACCCGGCCCGTTCCGCGCGAGCACGAGCACCGCATCGGACGCGGGGTCTTCCTCGGCACGGTCGCGGCCGGCGTGTCGTCCCTGCTCTGGGGGAAGGCGGCATGGGACTCGGTCTCGGGCGTGATCACGCCCGTCGCCGCCGACATCGCGCCGATCCTGCCCACGAGCGGCTGGCGGATCTACAGCGTCGCCGACCACATGCCCACGTTCGACCCTGCGAGCTGGCGGCTCGGCGTCGGAGGCATGGTCGGGCGCGAGTTGACGCTCGACTACCGGCAGCTGCGCGCCCTGCCCGCCGTCGAGCAGGTCTCGACGTTCCACTGCGTGACCGGCTGGACCGTTCGCAACGTCCACTGGAAGGGCGTGCGGCTCGCCGAGGTGATCGGCCCTGCTCAGCCGAGCGCGTCGGCTCACGGGCTGCGTTTCGTCTCGGCGGAGATCCCCTACGACGACTACCTCACCCGCAGGGAGGCGTCGCTCCCCGACGTGCTGCTCGCCTACGAGATGGACGGCAAGCCGCTCTCGCGCGGCCACGGCGCGCCGCTCCGGCTCGTGATCCCGGACATGTACGGCTACAAGAGCGTCAAGTGGCTGCAGCGGATCGAGCTCGTGGCCGAGCCGGCCGACGGCTACTGGGAGGCGCTCGGCTACGACCGCGACGCCTGGATCGGCCACTCGAACGGGTACGGGACATGACCGGGTATGTCCGTCGCTTCTCGATCACGGAGCGCCTCCTCCACTGGGTGAACGCGGCGGGCTTCCTGCTCCTGCTCGTCACCGGGCTTGTCCTCTACCTGCCGAGCCTCGAGGTCGCCGTCGGCCGCCGCACGCTCGTCAAGGAGGTGCACTTCTGGGGCGGTATCGGCTGGGTGTGCGCTCTCGTGCTCGTGGCGCTCCTCGGCGACCGGCGCGGCCTTCTCCGCACCGCCCGGGAGCTCGACGCCTTCGACCGCGACGACGGGCGCTGGCTCGCCGGCCGGCGGCCAGCGCCCCAGGGGCGGTTCAACGCCGGCCAGAAGGTGAATGCCTCCCTGACCGCGGCGTTCACGGTGCTGTTTCTCGTCTCCGGCCTGCTGCTCCACCTGGGCGAGGGCGACACGCGGCTCCGCTTCGCGAGCACCGTGGTGCTGCACGACGGCCTCTTCTTCGCCGCGACGGCGCTCTTCGTCGGCCATCTGTACCTCGCGGTGATCCACCCGGCGACGAGGCACGCGCTGCGCGGGATCACCGTCGGCACGGTCAGCTCGGAGTGGGCTGAGCGCCATCACTCCAAGTGGAAGCCAGAATAGGCGGATGGGGGCGATCCTGGTCGTCGACGACGAGCCGGTGGTCAGGGACGTCGTCGTCCGTTATCTCCGCCGCGACGGGTTCACGACCCTCGAAGCGGCGGACGGCGAGACGGCGCGTGCGCTGATCGAGGCCGAGGAGCCGTCGCTCGTCGTCCTCGACGTAATGCTTCCCGGCGCGGACGGGCTCGAGCTCTGCCGCTGGATCCGCTCGCGCTCGGATCTGCCCGTGATTCTGCTCACGGCACGCGTCGAGGAGGCCGACCGGATCGTCGGGCTCGAGCTCGGGGCCGACGACTACGTGACGAAGCCGTTCTCGCCGCGTGAGCTCGCCGCGCGCGTGCGCACCGTGCTCCGGCGGTCGCGCTCGGAGGCCCCGGCGCACGGGCGGCTGCAGGCGGGCGAGGTGGAGCTAGACGGCCCGAGTCGCGTCGCCACGCGCGCCGGCCGGCCGCTCACGCTGACGCCGAAGGAATTCGATCTGCTCTGGTTCCTCGCGAGCCACCCCGGTCGCGTGTTCTCCCGTGACACGCTGATGGACCGCGTCTGGGGCTACCGGGCCGCTGCCGACACCGGCACGGTGACGGTGCACGTCCGGCGGCTGCGGGAGAAGGTCGAGGCGGATCCCACCCATCCCGCGCACCTGCAGACGGTGTGGGGCGTCGGCTACCGGTTCGACGCGTGATCTGGCTCGCCATCGTCGTCGGCGGCGCGAGCCTCGCGGTCAGCCTTGCAGTCGCGCAGCTGCTGCGGCTCGCCCCGCGCATCGGGCTGCAGCTGGCCGGGCTCGCGCTCGTCTCGGCGTGCGTCCCGCTCGCCGCGGTCCTGCTGTCCGGCTGGGTGATGTTCCACATGGGAGACGACGTGAAGATCCTCGCCGTCGCCGCGGGCTCGGCCGCCGCGGCGATCGTCGCTGCGCTGCTCCTCGCCCGCGCGATCGGCCGGCCGCTGCGCGAGCTGGCCGGGGTCGCGCACACGATCGCGGGTGGCGAGCTTTCGGCGCGTGCACCCGCGGAGGGCCCGGCCGAGCTCCGCGAGCTCTCCTCCGCGTTCAACACGATGGCGGGCTCCGTCGAGCGGCTCTTCGACGCGCGGCGCGAGCTCGTCTCCTGGGCGAGTCACGACCTGCGGACACCGCTCGCATCGCTGCGGGCGCTCGTCGAAGCGGCAGAGGACGGGCTCGTCGAGCCCGACGAGTACCTGCCGCGGCTGCGCGAGCAGGCGACGACGCTGACGCTGCTCGTCGACGACCTGTTCGAGCTGGCACGAATCGACGCGGGCTCGTTGACCCTCGAGCTGGAGCGCGTCGAGCTGGCCCGGCTCGTGCCTTCGACGCTGCGCCTGCTCGAGCCGGAGGCCTCGGCGCGGAGCATCCATCTCGGTTGCGAGGTGCCGACGGCGAGTGTGGTCGTCGCGGCGCCGCAGCAGCTCGAGCGCGTGCTCGTCAACCTCGTCGGGAACGCGATCCGCCACACGCCGCCCGACGGCTCGGTCGCCGTTCGCGTCGAAGGTGGGCCGGGTGAGGTGCGGGTGCACGTCGAGGACACCGGCGGCGGGCTCGAGCCGGGGACGACCGAGCGCATGTTCGAGCGCTTCTGGCGCGCCGACCGCGCGCGCTCCGGCAGCGGTGCCGGCCTCGGGCTCGCGATCGCGAAGGCGCTCGTCGAGGCGCACGGCGGCGCGATCTGGGCCGAGAACCGCGCGCAGGGCGGCGCGCGGGTCTCGTTCAGCCTGCCGGCCGGATGACGTCGACGGCGATCCGCTGCACGCCGTTGTTGGCGTAGCCGCCGAGATTCCACGCGCCGGCATCTGGCTGCACGAGGCCGGACGCGTCGCGTGCGCGGCACGCGAGCACGCGACGGCCCGGCTCGGCGTTCCACTCGGCGGTGAAGCGGACCCAGGCGTATGCGCCGAGCTCGGCAGGCTCGACGGCCGCCGGCCACCACGACGCGCCGCCGTCGTCGCTCACCTCGACCGAGGCGATCGGCGCGTGGCCGGACCACGCGCGGCCCTCGAGCAGGTGGGTGCCGGCAGTGACAGTTCGCTCGCGGGTCATGAACTCCGGGATGCCGGGTGGGACGAGCAGGGCGCGGGGGAGCATCCGCGAAAGGGGCTCGCCGGGCTCGTCCTCCGACTGTCGCAGCCTGTAGCTCTGCAGCTGCTGCGGGCCGGTGAAGGGCTCGGCGAGCAGCGTGATCCGCTCGAGCCACTTGACGTTCGTCATGCCGTACCACCCGGGGACGAGGAGCCGCAGCGGGAAGCCGTGCTGCGGCGGGAGCGGGGCGCCGTTCAGGTCGTAGGCGAGCAGGGTGTCGCCGTCGAGTGCCGCCTCGAGCCCGAGGCTCCGTGCGAAGGACTGCTCCTCCCCGTGCTCGAGACCGCGATCGAGGCCCGTGAAGAGCACCTCGACTGCGGACGGCGAGACCCCCGCGGCCGCGAGGACGTCGCGGACGCGGACGCCGCGCCAGCGGCCCGTGCCGACCGCCTCCTGGAGCCACGGCTGGCTGACGACGTGCGGGCGGAGCCGCACCCGGCCGTTGCCTGCACACTCCATCGTCGCCACGACCTCGTGCGCAGGCAGTGCGCGCAGCGCCGCGAGATCGAAGGTGCGCACCGACTCCACCTCGCCGTCGACCGTCAGCCGCCAGGCGGCCGGGTCGACCGCAGGGATGTCGTAGTGGACGAGCAGGTAGTGCAGCCCGACCGGCGTCACCGGCTCGCGAAGGACCTCGAGCGGAAGGCCGTGGTTTCGCGCTGCGAGCTGCAGCTCGGGCAGGCTGATCTCGGGCAAATCCGATTCTGGCGACACGCACTAGTATTGCTGGATGCCGCGCTACATGATTGTTCGCAGCTTCGACGTCGGCGAGGCCGACATGCCCGCCGTCGGAACCCGGTCGCGGTCGATCGTCGACCACGAGCTCACGGAGATCACCTGGGAGCACAGCCATGTGGTCGTCGACGACGACGGCAAGGTTCGCACGTTCTGCGTCTACTCGGCTCCGAGTGAGGACATCGTCCTCGAACATTCGACCCGGCTCGGCCAGCACAAGGTCGATTCGATCGACGAGATCGTCGGCGACGTCACGCCGGCGGACTTCCCGGCCGTCTGACGTCGTCGAGGTGGAACGACGCCGCGCTCGCCAGGGCGAGCCGGCGTCTGAGCTGTGTGCGCCGATCGGCGTCCTCCGGCGGCACGAGCTCCAGCGCCTCGCGGTAGAGCATCGTCGCGTGGTCCTTCGCCCACCCGCGCTCGGCCACCTCTGCGGCACGGGTCAGCTGGTCGATCGCCCGGTCGAAATCGCCGGCGTCGCGCCAGTGCCGGGCGAGCGCGCCGATCGCCTCGCCCGACGCGCCGGTCGACCGCTCGAAGAACTCCGCGACCGTGCGGTGGCGGCGCGCGCGGTCGGCGCGGGGGAGCAGCTCGTAGGCGACGTCCCGGATCAGCGAGTGCGTGAAGGCGAACTGCTGCTGGTTCTCGAGGATCGACGACGGGTCGCGGCGGATCAGGTCGCGTCGCTCGAGCTCGTCGAGTGTCCGCTCGACGTCGGGATCGGGGTTCAGCGCGGTGAGAACGTCCGACCAGAACACGCGACCGACGACGGCGGCGTCGAGAAGGAGCGCCCGGTCCTGCTGCGGAAGCGCGTCGAGCCGCGCCGCCACCAGGCCCCGAATGCTCGTCGGCAGCGACCCGGACGCGGTCTCCTCCATCGTCGCCGCGAGCTGCTCGATGAAGAGCGGGTTGCCCTCGGCCACCTCGACCACCTCCTCGAGGCGGGTTGCGTCTCCGAGCCGCCGCAGCGCGAGCTCGCGGGCGTGGTCGGCGCCGAGCGGCCCGAGCGTCAGGCTCGTGTAGCTCGCCAGGCGGCCGCCCCAGCCTTCGCGGGCATCGAGCAGCTCGGGCCGAGCGAGAGTCATCAGGAGGAGCGGCAGCCCGTGACACTGGGCTGCGAGTGTCTCGATCAGGTCGAGCAGGTTCGGGTCGGCCCAGTGGACGTCCTCGAACACGAGGATCGTGGGCCGTTCGCGGGCCGCCGCCTCGATGAACCATCGCGCCGACGAGAACAGCTCGTCGCGGTCGGTCGCGCCCCCGCCGGCATCGATCCCGACGATCGCGCCGAGATGCTCGGCGACGAGCCGCGACTCGACCGGCGACCCGCCGAGCAGCTCACCCGTCCGCTCGTGCAGCTTGCGGGCGATGATCTCGGGCGCGTCGCTCTCGTACGCGCCGCAGAGTCGCAGGATCTGGGTCGCGAGCGCACCGTAGGCGCCGCTCTCGCGGTAGGGGAGAGCACGGCCGCGGAGAACCTGCGCCCCCTCGGCGCGCTGGGCGCGCGCGAACGAGGAGACGACGGTCGACTTGCCCACGCCCGCGGGCCCGAGGATGGATACGAGATGCGGGTGCTGCTCGGCGGTCACCCGTGCCCAGATCGAGTCGAAGAGCTGCAGCTCGGGTGAGCGGCCGACGATCGCGCGCTCTCCCGGCAGGCGGCGGCCGGCCTCCGTGAGCGCTTCGAGCGCGACCCACGCACGCACGGGCTCGGCCTTGCCCTTCGCCACCACCGACTCGGCTTCGTCGTAGGCAATCACGTCGCGCGTCTCGACGTAGGTCTTCTCGCCGACGACGATCCCGTTGACGGGCGCCTGGGCCTGGAGGCGCGACGCCGTGTTGACGACGTCGCCGGCCACCATCGACTCGCCGAGCGCCGGGCGGGCGCCCAGGGCGACGACCGCCTCGCCCGTGTTGACCGCGATCCGGATCTGCAGGTCGCCCGAGGCAACCGAGTCCCGAACCACGAGTGCGGCGCGGACGGCGCGCTCGGCGTCGTCGCCGTGGGCGAGCGGCGCACCGAAGATGCCCATGACGGCGTCACCGATGAACTTCTCCACGACTCCTCCGAACGACTCGATCTCGCGCCGGACGTGCTCGTGGTAGGGCGTCAGGAGCGCCCGCACCTCCTCGGGGTCGAGCTGCTCGGCGCGCGCGGTGAAGCCGACGAGGTCGACGAAGATGATCGAGACGATACGCCGCTCATCGCGTGTCGTGTCGTCGGCGAGGGGCAGACCGCACGCCAGGCAGAAGCGGGCGATCGGCGGGCTCTCGACGCCGCAGGCCGGGCAGATCATCAGCGCAGCCTACGACGAGGGCCCGGTCGTGGTGCCCAGGTGGTCTAGGTTTGTGCGGTGACCGGTGCGCTCCCATCGGGGACCGTGACGTTCGTCTTCACGGACATCGAGGGCTCGACGAAGCTGCTCCAGGAGCTCGGCGACGATTTTGCCCAGGTGGCCCGCGACCACCGGGCGATCGTGCGAGCCGCGTTTGCCGAGCACGACGGGACGGAGATCGACACGCAGGGCGACAGCTTCTTCTATTCGTTCCGCCGTGCCCGCGATGCCGTCGCCGCCGCGGTCGAGGCCCAGCGGCAGCTCGACGCGCACGCCTGGCCGCAGGGGAAGGCCGTTCGCGTGCGGATGGGTCTTCACACCGGCGAGCCGACGGTCGGGGACGAGGGCTACCTCGGGCTGGACGTGGTGCGGGCAGCGCGGATCTCGGCAGCGGGGAACGGCGGCCAGATCCTGCTGTCGGAGACCACCCGCGCCCTTCTCGGCAACGACCTCCCGGAGAACGTCTCGATTCACGACCTCGGCCGGCAGAACCTCAAGGACATCCAGCACGAGCAGATCTACGAGCTCGCGCTCGACGACCGGCCCGCGATCTCGCGGCCGCTGAAGACCGAGGCGACCGACAGCCGGGCCGATGCGATGGCGAAGCGCTTCGAGGACCGCGTGACGGCGTATGTCGAGCAGCAGCTGGAGGCCGCTTTCGAGGGCAAGGGCGGCAAGCCGGCCGACGTCCCGGTGGGACTCGCGGCGAAGGGGCTCGGGATCGCCGGTCTCTCGCTGCTGATGCTCGTCGTCGTTGCGGTCCTCGCTGCGCTGCTCGTGAAGGTGATCTTCTTCTGAGCGAGAGCCCGTTCGACGGGGACGGCGTCTGGCTGCGCTGCGCCCTTCACGCGCATACGACCGAGAGCGACGGCGACCTCCCGCCGGCCGAGCTCGCGGCGGCGTATGCCGACGCGGGCTACGACGTGCTCGCCGTCACCGACCACTGGCGGCTGACCCGCACCCACTCGACCGGGCGGATCCTCGGCGTCCCGGCGTCCGAGCTGAGCTGCGACCTCGGTGCTCCCGGGCGGGTCGCGGACGTCCTCGTCTACGGCCTGCGCGAGATCCCCGACGACCCCGGCGGCGACCGGCGCAACTGGATCGTCAACGAGGAAGAGCACTGGGAGCAGCGCACGTTCGCAAGCCCGGGCGACGCCGCTCGCTTCGCCCGCGAGCAGGGCGCGGCGAGTTTCCTCGCCCACCCGTACTGGACGGGCGTCGACCCGACGGAGCTCGACGGCGAGGAGCTCTTCGACGGCATCGAGGTCTTCAACGCGGGCTGCGAGCACGAGTCCGGGCGCGGCGACTCGTCCGCATTCTGGGATTCGCTCCTCGAGCGAGGCCTGCGGCCGGGATGCATCGCCGCCGACGATGCGCACGTCGCCGCGACCGACATCGGGCATGCGGCCACCTGGGTGCGGGCCGCCGAGCGCTCGCCGGACGCCGTCGTCGAGGCTCTTCGTACCGGCCGGAGCTACGCCAGCTCGGGGCCGCTCCTGCACGAGGTCCACCGTGAGCGGACGACGGTGGCGGTGTCGTGCAGCCCGTGCCGCCTCCTCGTGCTGCAGATGGAGCGGGAGCAAGGCGCGGCGGTGGTGGCCCGCGACGGCGGCAGCCTGATCACGCATGCCGAGCTGCATGCGCCGGAGACCTCCGGCTATGTCCGGCTGCGTGCGGTCGACGCCGCCGGCCGGTCGGCGTGGTCGAACGTCCTGTAACAGGATGTGCACGATGTGGACGCCAGGTTCGACTCGTGCACGCCGGTGCTCTAGGATCGCCAGACGTTGCGCCGGCTCGTGCTCGCTCTCGTCTCCGCGCTCCTCGTCGCGTCGCTCGCTGCCGGGGCGGCGAGCGGCACGCACTCGTCGGGCTCGATCCTCACGGTCGGCACGACCTTCTACATCGACACGCTCAACCCGTTCGTCGGGATCGAGACCCAGGACGACACCGCCTACGGGATGGTCTTCCCGCAGCTCGTGCAGTACGGGCCGGGCCTCCAGCTCGAGGGCGACTGGGCCTCGAGCTGGCAGCACAGCGCCGACGGCCTCACCTGGACGTTCCATCTGCGCACCGGCGGCAAGTGGTCGGACGGCGTGCCGCTCACCGCCACGGACGCCGTGTGGACGATCCAGACGATTCTCGCGAACCGCAACGGCTTCGCCACCTACCTCGCACAGGTGCTCCACGGCGTCAAGAGCGTCACCGCGCCGAGCCCCGCCACCCTCGTCATCCGCTACTCCGCCCCGGTCGCGGGCGTGCTCGCGAACCTCGAGCAGCTCTACATCCTCCCGAAGCATGTGTGGAGTGCCTACAAAGGCCCCGCGATGAAGAGCTTCCGGCCCGAGCAGCACCTCCCGATGGTCTCCGCCGGGCCGTACACGATCACCCAGTTCCAGGAGAAGGGGACGACCGTCTTCAAGCCCAACCCGTACTTCTACGGGCCGAAGTCGCACGCCGCCGCGGTCGCGCTGACCTACTACACGAATCCGACCGCGATGCTCGCCGACCTTCAGGCCGGGAAGCTCGCGTACGTCGACGCAGTGCCCTACCAGGATGCGTCGCGGCTCAAGGGGATGCACGGCATCACGCTTCAGAGCCAGGCGGGGGACGAGGTGACGAACTTCGGCATCAACTCGAACCCGGCGAAGACGAGCAACCGCGAGCTCCTCTCGGCGACCGTCCGCGAGGCGCTCGAGTATGCGATCCCGCGGCAGAAGATCGCCGACGTCGTCTTCGGCGGGAACGCGCAGCCGTGGGCGAACATCCTCTCGGCCTGGTCGGGCCCGTCCGGCTGGCTCAACCCCAAGGTCAAGCCGCTCCCCTACGACCCCGCGAAGGCGAATCAGATCCTCGATCGCCTCGGCTACAGACGCGGTTCCGGCGGGATCCGCACGGTGCCCGCGACCACCGGGCCGCATGCGCAGGCGGCCCACCAGATGAGCTACAGCGTGATCGTCCCCAACGATCTCGACTTCGACGGCAACCTGCAGTACCAGATCCTCGCCACGGCGTTCCAGAAGGTCGGCATCAAGCTGAAGGAGATCGCGGGCGGCGACGGCACCCAGGCGTACACGCTCATCACCGCGCCGAAGTGCCTCTATCGCTCGGCCGACTTCTACACGTGGTACTGGCATCCGTACATCGATCCGAACTTCAACCTCTCGGTCGTGACGAAGGCGCAGTGGTGCGACAACAGCGACACGGGGATGAGCGACCCGGTGTACGACGCGTGGTGGGCGAAGCAGGCCAAGCTCGTCGACCCGAAGGCGCGACAGGCGCTCGTCTGGAAGATGGAGGCCTACCTCGCGCAGAAGCGGCCCTACATCCAGCTGGTGGACACCGATTTCCTGACCGCGCACGCAAGCTCGTGGACCGGCTTCATGCCGACGCTCTGGGGCTACAGCAAGCTCTTCTACACGAGCCCGCGCCCCACGGGCTGACCCGGCATGGCGTACGTGTTGAAGCGCGTCGGCTTCGCGCTCGTCACCACGTTCGTCGCCGTCACGCTCAACTTCTTCCTCTTTCGCGTCATGCCGGGCAACGCCGTGACGGGGCTGCGCTGCCAGAACTGCACTGCCAAGTTCAAGGCGAGCGTCATCCACACCTACGGGCTCGACAAGCCGAAGCTCGACCAGTACGTGATCTACCTCGAGCGCCTCATCCACGGAGATCTCGGGACGAGCGTCGCGAACAACGCGCCGGTGTGGGACGACCTGTGGGGGCCGCTCCTGCACACGCTGCCGATGCTCCTCGTCGGGACGCTGATCTCGATCGTGCTCGGGATCCTCAGCGGCGTCGTCGCGGCGTGGCGCCGGGGGACCGCGACCGACCGGACGCTCCTCTGGACGAGCCTCGCCTTCTACGCGATGCCGACCCAGTGGATCGGCCTGCTCGTGATCTTCTACGTGGCCTCGCGCGTCGGGCTGCCTCCCGTCGGGCTGCAGAGCCCGACGCTGGGCGTGCTCGGCGAGCCGTCGACATGGACGTTCGTCCTGGACCGCACCCGCCACCTGATCCTGCCCGCGCTCACGCTCGGGATCGGGCTCTACGGCCAGTACGCACTCGTCGTTCGCTCGTCGATGCTCGAGACGCTCGGCGAGGACTACATCCTCACCGCGCGCGCGAAGGGCCTGCGCAACTGGACGATCGTGCGCACCCACGCGCTCGGCAACGCGATGCTTCCACTCATCACGCTGGTCGCACTCTCGGCCGGGTCGATCGTCGCCGGCGCGATCGTCGTCGAGGACGTGTTCAGCTATCCGGGCATCGGTCTCGCCACCGTCGACGCGATCGACCACCGCGACTATCCGGTCCTGCAGGGGATCTTCCTGCTTCTCACCCTGTCGGTGATCCTCTGCAATCTCGCCGCCGACCTTCTCGCATTCAGGCTCGATCCGAGGCTTCAGCGTGAGCTCGCTACCGGGACGCGCTGAAGCAGCCCTCGTCGGGGTCGTCGACCGGCCGCCTCGCCGCTTCGCCCTCCTGCGCGACCGCCAGGTCGCTATCGGCCTGGGCATCGTCGGCGTCTTCGTCGTCCTCGCCGTGCTCGCGCCCGTGATCGCACCCTACTCGCCGACCGAGCAGGTGGGATCCATCTACGAGGCGCCGAGCTGGTCGCACTGGCTCGGGCTCGACAACGGCGGCTACGACGTGCTCTCGAACCTGCTCTACGGCGCGCGTACCTCGCTGCTCGTCGGCTTCGTCGCCTCGATCGTCGCGATCGGCATCGGCGGCGTGGTCGGGCTGGTCGCCGGCTACGCGGGCGGGGCGACCGACGTGGCGCTGATGCGGACGACCGACTACTTCCTGGTCATCCCCGACATCCCGCTCATGATCGTCGCGGCCGCGGTGTTCGGCCAGAGCCTCCGCAACATCATCGTGATCATCGGGCTCATCTACTGGACGACGGCCGCTCGCGTGATCAGGGCGCAGGTCGCGTCGTTGCGCGAGCGCGTGTACGTGCGGCGCGCCCATGCGCTCGGCGCCTCGCACGTCCGTGTGCTCTGGTCGCACATCGTCCCGCAGGTGGCGCCGCTCCTGATCGCGAACGCGGTGCTGATGATCGCGAACGCGATCTTCGCCGAGACCTACATCAGCTTCCTCGGCCTCGGCGACCCGTCGAAGGTCTCCTGGGGGAAGATGATCCAGAGCTCGCTCGAGGGCGGCGCGATCTTCTACCACGCGTGGTGGGCGATCCTGCCGCC
Source organism: uncultured Thermoleophilia bacterium (assembly GCA_963794375.1). Taxonomy (GTDB): domain Bacteria; phylum Actinomycetota; class Thermoleophilia; order Gaiellales; family Gaiellaceae; genus PALSA-600. The sequence goes on along the minus strand of CAWCDL010000010.1, from coordinate 436,198 downwards.
CGGCCTCGCGGTGACCGGGATCGTGCTCGCCTGCACGATCGCCGGCCAGGGCATGGAGGATGCGCTCAACCCGCGGCTGCGCGTGAGCCATCTCGGCGTGCGGCGCTTCCGGCTCCGCCCTCACCAGTGGGCCGAAGGCCGGTAGGCCGCTAGCCGAACGGGAGCAGCCGGCGCCGGCGCGGTTGCACCAGGCTGCGGCGAAGGTCGATCACCGTCGCGCGCCGGCGGCGCGCGAACGAGAGTCGCGACCGGCGGCGGGGAACAGGCTCGAGCAGGTAACCGAACGCCGGGAGGCCCATGCCCGGGTGTTCGTCACCCGGGGCGCGGAGTCCTCCTTCGTCAGGATCGAGGCGCTCCCGCCCAGTCGGCGGGGGCGTCGGAACCGCCTTCCATGCTCAGCCGCGCACCGAAGCGGAGCAGAGTCGGGTGCGAGGTGATCGGGCCGGCGACGATCGCCTCGCCCTGCACGAAGGTCGTCGCGAGATCGAGCAGCGACTGCGGGACGAACGAGAACACGTCGCCGACGAACGCCAGATCGACGGTCGAGTTCATCCGCATCAAAACGAGGTTGTCGCACTGGGAGAGCACGTTCGGGTGCACCTTCTGCGGGCGCTGGGTCGCGAGCAGCAGGTGCAGGCCGAACTTGCGCCCTTCGCCGGCGATCCGCACGGCGTGGTCGGTTGCAAGCGCAGTCACCAGGTCGTCCGGCTCGGCCGGGCACACGTTGTGGGCCTCGTCGATCACGATCAGCGTCGGCACCCGGTCGGCGCGGTTGCGCCACAGGGTCGCGAGCACCGACTCGGCGACGACCGCCTGTTCCTCGCGGGTCGCGAGCGAGCCGAGGTCGACGACGAGCGCGCGGTGCGTGCGCCGTCCGATGTCGTCGAGAATCGACTCCGACCGCCCACGCGCCCAGATCTCCCACGAGTCGACTCCCAGGTTCGCCGCGCGCAGCTTCAGCGCCTCGGCCGCAGTGTCACCGGTGGTCAGGTCGGCCTCGTAGGCGGGACCTGAGCGGAGGGTCTCCTCGAGCACCGCGTACTCGGCGCGGTCGTCGAGCGGGTCGAGGCGGAGGAGTGCGGCCCGCTCCCGCGGCTCCAGCTGATCGAGACGGAGAAGGAGAGGATCGTCCGAACCCTGCCGCCGGACGGCGATCTCAGCCGCGACGCGCGCGTAGGCGGCACTCTCGTCCGGCGCGGCGTCGGCCCGGGTCTCGCGCAGGCGCACGTAGTCGGAGTTCGGGTCGAGGATCACGATCCGCAGATCGGTCTCGACGAGCAGCTGCTCGAGCAGGACGCCGAGGGAGTACGTCTTGCCCGACCCTGACTGGCCGCAGAGGAACGTGTGGCGGCCGAACCCGACGGCGTCGAGCGAGAACGCCAGCTCGGGCACCCGGCCGAGCTGACCGACCGGAAGCGCGGCGCGTCTCGGGCGCACCTGGGCGAGCCACTCGGCGACCTCCGCCGGCTCCGCCGGCCGCACGAGCGCGTCATGGAACGGCCCGACACCGCTCAGCACGAGGCCGTGCCCGCGGGCGGCGCGGATCCGGATCCGCATGCCCGTCGCAACGTCTTCCGCTCCGGGGAGCATCGGGCCGTCCACCTCCGAGCGCTCGAGCGTGATCACCTGGCCGAGGCGGCGCTCGGTCCCCTGCTCGAGCGTGACGTAGCCGCCGACTTCGAGCTGGAGGTCGTCCAGCCGGGCCTGGAATTCGAAGCGCCGGCCGTCCAGCGACGTCGCGAGGGGGAGGATGCTCTCCTCGAGCTCGCGGCGGAGCAGCCGGAACCTCTCGATCGATGTCGCAGTCTCGCTCATCCGCCCGCGAGTCTATGGAACGGCCTGAGATAGTGCCGCTGTGCGTCCCGACCGGCTGCTCGCGTTCACCGACGGTGTCGTGGCGATCCTGATCACGATCCTCGTGCTCGAGCTGCGGCCGCCGGCGGGCGACCATTTCGGCGACATCCTCGACGAGAAGGGACGGCTGCTCGCCTATCTCCTCAGCTTCATCTTCGTCGCCATCTACTGGGTCAACCACCACCATCTCTTCCAGGTCGTCGATCGCATCGACGGCCGCGTGCTGTGGGCGAACATCCACCTGCTCTTCTGGCTCTCGCTGACGCCGGTCGCGACGGCGTGGCTGGGCGAGACCGGGGTCGAGGGCGGCCCGGTCGCCGCGTATTCCGTGGTGCTGTTCGGCTGCGCGATCGCCTACACGCTGCTCACGCTTGCGCTCCTTGCGCTGCACGAGTCGGATTCGCAGCTCGCCCAGGCGATCGGCCGCGATCGCAAGGGCAAGGTCTCGCTCGCCCTTTACGTGTCGGCGTTCGTGCTCTCGTTCGTCGTGCCGTGGCTGTCGGTGGCGCTCTTCGTCTCGGTCGCCGTGATGTGGTTCATCCCGGATCGCCGGGTGACCCGGACGCTCGAGCGGAGCTGAGCGCCGCCAGCCCCTGCACGATCACCTCGAGGCCGAACTCGAAGCGTGCATCGGGGCTGTCGTCCGGCGAGGTCAGCTCCGTGACGAGGCCGGCAAGCGTGGGGAAGCGCTCGGCCGGCGCCGCGCGGAAGTAGGCCTCGATCTGCTCGAAGTACGCGGGCTCCTGCTCGAGGCGGCGCATGAAGAGGCTCTCCTCGTAGACCGCGGCGGTGACGAACTGCGGCAGCAGGTCGGCGGCGTAGGCGATGTCCTGGCGCGTGAGGCCCGAAACGGCGAGCAGCGCGAGCAGACGGTCGAAGAGAACGAGCATGTTCGGGCCGGTCGGGATGTTGGCGAGGCTCGCCCCGGCCAGGTCGCGGTGGGCCGCGAGCGTCCGGCGGGCCGAGCGTGCGAACTCCTTCACCTGCTCCTCCCACCGCCCGGGATCAGGGTCGGGCACCTCGATCTCGATCGCGAGGCGGTCGAGCATCAGCTGGATCAGCTCCTGCTTCCCGGAGACGTGGCCGTAGAGCGCGGAGGCCTGGACGTCGAGCTTCTCCGCGAGCCGGCGCATCGAGAGCGCGTCGAGCCCCTCCGCGGCGACGAGCGCCAGTGCGGCCTCGGTGATCGCCTCGCGGGTGAGCCGCCGCCGCCGGCCGCGCCGGGGGAGGGACGACCACGGCGGCTCGGGGAGATCGGCCGGCCCGGCGCTTGACATGAACACCATTCTTGTTGTAGAACGTCGTTCAGTCAATAAGAACACCGTTCTCCAAGGGAGTTTCCCGATGTCCACAGCCGCTGCCGCCATCCCGTCCGCCGCCAGAGGCGGCCACCCGCTCCGCTGGCGCATCCTCTGGGTCGTCCTCGCCGTCGAGGTCATGGACCTGCTCGACGGCACGATCGTCAACGTCGCCCTGCCCTCGATCCGCACGAGCCTCGACGCGAGCAGCACCGCGCTGCAGTGGGTGGCGGGGGGTTACGCGCTCACGTTCGCGATCGGGCTCGTCACCGGCGCCCGGCTCGGCGACATCGTCGGCCGGCGGAGGATGTTCCTGATCGGGGTGGCGGGGTTCACGCTCAGCTCGGCGCTGTGCGCGCTCGCGTGGGCGCCGGGCGCGCTGATCGGGTTCCGGCTTCTTCAGGGCCTCTGCGCGGCGGCGATGATCCCGCAAGGGTTCGGGATCGTCCGCGACGCCTTCCCGGACGACGAGATCGGCAAGGCCTTCGGCATGTTCGGCCCGGTGATCGGCGGCAGCGCGGTGCTCGGCCCGGTGATCGGCGGTGCACTCGTCGATGCGAACCTGTTCGGCACCGGCTGGCGCCTGATCTTCCTCGTCAACGTGCCGCTCGGCCTCGTGGCGCTCGCGGCCGGCTCGCGGCTGCTGCCCGAGTCGCGCCCGCAGGTGCGCCCGACGATCGACGGTCTCGGCGCGGCGGTGATCAGCGTCGCGATCGGCTTCCTCGTCTACCCGCTGATCCAGGGCCGCGAGCTCGGCTGGCCCGCGTGGACGTTCGCGATGCTCGCAGCCGGTGGGATCGGGCTCGTCATCTTCGGCGTCGTCGAGCGCCGCCGTGAGCGGCGCGGCCTCTCGCCGCTCGTCACCACCACCCTGTTCACGAAGCGCGCGTTCACCGCCGGCCTCTTGACGGCGCTTGTCTTCTTCACCGGGATGATCGGCCTGATGTTCACGTTCAGCCTCTATCTGCAGATCGGCAACGGCTTCAGCGCTGTCGCGGCCGGTGCGGCATTCATCCCGTGGGCGGCCGGAACGGCCGTCGGCGCCGGTCTCGGCGCCGGGCTCCTCGCGCCGAAGTTCGGCCGGATCGTCCTCCACTGTGGGCTCGTCGTGATGGCGGCCGGGATCATCCTGACCCTCGTCGTCGTTCACGGCGCCGAGCACGAGCACGTCTCGGTGTGGGCGCTTGCCGCGCCGCTTCTGCTTGCGGGTGCGGGCATGGGTGCGATCCTCTCGCCGCTCTTCTCGTTCGTCCTCGCCGGCGTCGACGACGAGGAGGTCGGCTCGGCCTCGGGGACGCTGAACGCGGTTCAGCAGCTCGGCGGCGCAGCGGGCGTTGCCCTCGTCGGGACGCTCTTCTTCTCGGTCGCCTCACGGCACGGGCTGAGCGTCGCGTTCGCGAAGTGCCTCTGGGTCGAGCTCGGCTCTCTCGTGGTCTGCGCGCTGCTCGTGTTCCTGCTTCCGCACGAGGGCCGGCCCGAGGAGATCTAGCCGTGCTGTGATGCGTCGTGCATGGACGCCGTCCGTACCTCGGGCCTGACCAAGCGCTACGGCGACACGCTCGCCCTCGACGGGCTCGACCTGTCGGTCGAGCAGGGCGAGGTGTACGGCTACCTCGGCCCGAACGGCGCGGGCAAGACGACGACGATCCGGCTGCTGCTCGGCCTCCACCGCCCGTCGGCGGGCGGCGCGGAGCTCTTCGGCATCGACGCGTGGGCGGATCCGGTCGGTGCACATGCGCGGCTTGCCTACGTCCCCGGCGAGCCGTTCCTCTGGCCGGCGCTGACCGGGGCCGAGACGCTTGCGTTCCTCGGCCGCCTGCACGGGGGTATCGACGGTGCCTACCGGGACGAGCTCGTCGATCGGTTCGAGCTCGACACGCGGAAGAAGATTCGCGCGCTCTCGAAGGGCAACCGGCAGAAGGTGCAGCTCGTCGCCGCGCTTGCGACCCGCGCCGACCTGCTCCTCCTCGACGAGCCGACGAGCGGTCTCGACCCGCTGATGGAGATGGCGTTTCGCGCGTCGGTGCAGGAGGCGAAGGCGCGCGGCCAGACCGTGTTCCTGTCCTCGCACATCCTTGGCGAGGTCGAGGCGCTCTGCGACCGGGTCGGGATCCTGAAGGAGGGCCGGCTCGTCGACCAGGGCACGCTCGTCGAGCTCCGGCATCTCGGCGCGCACACGGTGGAGGTCACGTTCGCGGGCCCGGCGCCGCAGCTCGCGCCCTTGCCGGACGTCACGGTTGCGAGCGTGGGTGGGAACGCGCTGCGCTTCGAGGTGACCGGCAGCGTCGGGCCGCTGATCGCCGAGCTCGCCTCCCATCCGATTGTGGCCCTGACGAGCCGCGAGCCGTCGCTCGAGGAGATCTTCCTGCACCACTACGACGGCTCGGACGGTGCGGGGAGCTGAAGCCCGGCGGGCGCGCGCGCTCGCGGTGCGGGCGTTCCTCGACGCGCGGACGCGCACGGTCGTCTTCGCGTACCTGTTCGCCCTCTATGCGTTCGTTCAGGCCTACGGCTACCGCCACGCCTACCCGACCGCGGCCGCTCGGCTTTCGTTCGCGCGCAGCTTCGCCGGCAACGTCGGGCTGCGCCTCTTCTACGGGCTGCCGCACGACATCGTCACGGTGCAGGGCTACGTCGCCTGGCGGGTCGGCGGCACGCTCGCGATCGCCGCCGCGGTCTACGGGTTGTTCGCGGCCGTGCGCGCCTTGCGCGGGGACGAGGACGCGGGGCACACGGAGCTCGTCCTCGCCGGCGGCGTCGGCCGCCGCATGCTCGGTGTCGCGGCGGCGGCTGCGATCGGGGCGGGCGCCCTGCTGCTCTGGCTCGCCGAGCTCGTCGGCTTTGCGGCCGGCGGGATCGCGTTCGGAGGCGCGGCGTTCCTCGCACTCGCGACGGCGTCGGTGATCCCGGTCTGCGCGGGGGTCGGCGCGGTCGCGAGCCAGCTCGCACCGAGTCGACGCGTCGCGCTCGAGCTCGGGGGCGCGGTCGTCGGCGTCTTCTTCCTGCTGCGCGCGGTCGCCGACACCGCGGACGGCGTCGGCTGGCTGCGCTGGGCGACGCCGCTCGGCTGGGCGGAGGAGCTACGTCCCTTCGCCGGCCCGCGGCCGGTCGTCCTGCTCCTCCCGCTCGCGGCGACCGTGCTGCTTTTCGGCGCTGCCGGGTGGATTGCCGCCGCCCGGGACATCGGCACCGGCCTCCTGCAGGCCCGCGACAGCGCCGAGCCGGACCTGCGCCTGCTCTCCTCGCCCGCCCGGCAGGCGCTCCGCGGCATGCGCGGCACGCTCCTCGCCTGGGTCGGCTGCGTCGCGGCCTTCGGCTTCGTCCTCGGCACGGTCTCGAACTCCATCTCGTCCGCGGACGTCTCGGCGAGCCTGCAGAAGCAGATCGAGAAGCTCGGGGCCGGCTCGATCACGACGCCCGCGGGCTACCTCGGTCTCGTCTTCGTCTTCGTCGTCCTCGTGGTCGGCATCTTCATGTGCGCCCAGATCGGGGCTGCGCGGCAGGAAGAGGCCGACCAGCAGCTCGAGACGCTGCTCGCCCAGCCGGTCGGCCGGGCCCGCTGGCTCGTGGGCCGTCTCGTGCTTGCGGCCTGCGCGGCCACGGCCGTGTCGCTCGCGGCCGGGCTCGCGGCCTGGGCGGGCGCGTCCGCCACCGGATCGCCGATCTCGCTGCCGCGCCTGCTCGAGGCGGGACTGAACGCCCTGCCGGCAGGGCTGCTCTTCCTCGGCGCTGCGGCGCTTGCCTACGGGCTCGCCCCGCGTGCGAGCTCCGCGCTCTCCTACGGGCTCGTCACGCTCGCCTTCCTCTGGCAGCTCGTCGGCTCCGTGCTGACGCTGCCGCACTGGCTGCTCGTCGCGACGCCGTTCGCCCACGTGGGCCTCGTGCCGGCGCAGCCGTTCCGCGCCGGCGCGGCCGCGGTGATGATCGGGGTCGGCCTCGTCGCGGCGCTCGTCGCCGCGGGCGCGTTCCGGCGGCGCGACCTGACCGGCGCCTGAGGTCTACGCGGGCTCGGCGGGGCTCAGGCCCGACGCGCGCGCCCGCGAGGCACGAGCCGTCTTGAAGCCGACGAGTTTTCGCTGCCGCTCGTCCCAGAGCTTCAGGCGGGTCGCCCGGAGCCCCTCCATGATCGAGATCGTCGGGACCGCATGGAGAGCGGGGTTGTTGTCGTGCGCCGACTGGAGGTTGTAGTTCGGGATCCGCGCGTTCAGGTGGTGGACGTGGTGCAGCCCGATGTTGCCCGTCAGGAACTGCAGGATCCTCGGCAGCTTCAGGTACGAGCTGCCCTTGAGCGCGGCGTCCTCGTAGCTCCACATGTCGCTCGCCTGCCAGTAGGTGTCCTCGAACTGGTGCTGGACGTAGAAGAGCCAGATGCCGGCGCTGCCCGACAGAAGGAGGGCGGGCAGCTGCACGATGAGGAATCCCGTCCAGCCGACCAGCAGGCAGAGCGCGGCGATCACGACCACGAGAGCAAGGTCGGTGCCGAGGGTGCTCCGTCGCAAACGCTGCGGTGCCGACCAGGAGATGATGCGCGGCTCGAGCAGGACGACCCACAGCGGGCCGAGCCCGAACATCACGAGCGGGTTTCGGAACAGCCGGTAGCCGAGCCTGCCCCACCAGGGGCGGGAGAGGTACTCGTCGACGGTGAGGGTCTGGATGTCCCCGACACCGCGACGGCCGAGGTCGCCGGCGGTTGCGTGATGAACGGCGTGCTCGCGCCGCCACACCGCGAACGGCGTGTAGACGAGCACACCCAGCGTTGCCCCGAGCATGGCGTTCGTGCGCTTCGACGACAGGAACGAGCCGTGCGCGCAGTCGTGGAAGACGATGAACGTGCGAACGAGGAAGCCGCCCGCGACCAGCGAGAGCGCGACCGCGAGCGCGTCGGACACTCTCAGCGCGAGGCAGGCCGCGGCGATGAGCCCGACATACGGGACGACCGAGGTGAGGAGGTTCGAGATCGCCCGTCCACGCCGAGGCACCGCGTACGGCGCGAGGGCCGTCCGCAGGGATCTCTCGTCGGCCGGCTGAGCGGTCATCGGAGGAATCCACCGAGGGTAGCCACTCTCGGCCCGGCCTGCCGAAGAGCGCGCCCGGTCAGGACCGGAGATACGTGTCGCTGCCGTCGAGCCAGTCCTCGCGCGGCGGCGTGAAGACGTCGACGTCGAGCGTGTCCTCGAGCGCCTCGGCCGTGTGGGGCAGGTGCGCAGGGATGGTCAGTACCTCCCCCGCGTGAACGTCGACCACGTGCGCTTCGTCGTCGCCGAGCCGGAATCGCAGCACGCCCTCGAGGATGTAGGTGATCTGCTCGTTGTGGTGTGAGTGCTTCGGCACGATCGCGCCCTTGGCGAGGTAGACGTGCGCGATCATCATCGCGTTGCCCGTGATCAGCCGGCGGCCGATCGTCGGGTTGAGCTCCTCGCGGGGCAGGTCGTCCCAGCGGTAGTGCTTGGCACCGGTCATGGGGCGAGCCTAGCGAGCGGCACCATGCCGCCACGCGTCAGGTGTCGTCCTCCGCCTCTTCCCCTCGTTCGCCGGCGGCGACGATGTCGCCCTTGCTGAAGAGGATCTGCTGGAGTGCCGCCCGCCACTTCGGCGTCCGCCGGAGGAGAAACTCGAGGTCCATGCCGAAGTGCTTGAACTCCTCCTCCTGCGCGTTCGACATGATCGCCTTCGCCTGCTCGTCCTCCTCGAGGGCTATGCGCTGCTCGTACCAGCCGATCGCCTCTGCTTCCTCGGTCAGCGACGCGATCATCCGCGCGAAGGTGCGCGTCTTCGCGTCCAGCTCCCCGGGCGGCTCGTGATACTGATCGAAGCCCATTCGCTCCACGTGCCCGCTGCGCGATCGTGGAAACATGGGCGGGATGCTGCTCGAGGCCGAGCGAGCCCGGATCGTCCACCATGCGGGGCGGCTCCGTCCGGACGGGCTCGTGGTCGGGACGGCCGGGAACCTGAGCGTTCGCGCCGGCGACCTCGTTGCGATCACGCCGACCTCCGTCGACTACGACGAGCTCGAGCCCGGCCTCGTCTGCGTCGTCGGGCTCGACGGCGTCGTCGTCGAGGCCGAGCGCGCGCCGTCGAGCGAGCTGGCGATGCACCTCGCCGTCTACCGCGCGACCGAAGCGGCGGCCGTCGTTCACACGCACGCTCCGTACGCGACGACCCTCGCCGCCGTCGTCGAGGAGCTTCCCGCCGTCCACTACATGATCGCCGACCTCGGCGGCCCTGTGCGCGTCGCGCCGTACGCGACCTTCGGGACGGAGGGGCTCGCCGCAAGCGTCATCGATGCGCTCGCCGGGCGGAGCGCTGTGCTCCTCGCGAGTCACGGCACGCTCACGATCGGTGACTCGCTGGAGCGGGCGTACCGGCGCAGCGTGCTGCTCGAATGGCTCGCGACGCTGTACTACCGGGCGGCGCTTCTCGGCACGCCCCGGCTCATTCCCGCCGAGGAGATCGAGCGCGTGGCCGGCCGGCTGCGGGCGATCCGCAGCTAGAGCTCGTCGCTCTCGAGCCGGGCCTTGATTGCGGAGAGGAACCGGGCCGCAAGGACACCGTCGACGACGCGATGGTCGACCGTCAGGGTGAGCTCGACCCACGGGCCGATGCGCACCTCGCCGGCGTACGCGGTGACGCGCTCCGCGACCGTCCCGACGGCGAGGATCGCCGTCTGGTCGGGATCGACGATCGCCGAGAAGCGGGCGACGCCGAACATCCCGAGATTGCTGACGGTGATCGCGGCCGGGCCATCCATGAGCTTGCCCTCGCGCGCCAGGCGCTCGGCGCGCCCGGTCAGCTCGACGAGGGCGGAGAGCTCGAGGACGTCGGGCTCGTCGATCGTCTGGACGATGAGCGTCTCCTCGCCGGCCACCGCGAGGCCGACGTCGGCCCGGTCGAGCTGACGCAGCCGCGGGCCTTCGCTCACCCACAGCCGGTTCAGCGCGGGGTGCTCGCGGAGCGCGTGGGCGGTCGCCCGCAGCAGCAGGTGCGTATAGGTGAGTCCTGCGGCGCCGTCGGCGCGTGCCTGCTCGAGGTGCGCGGCGGCCGTGCGCATGTCGACGTCGACGGCTGCGCTGAACTGCGGGATCGTCTGCACCGACCGCGTCAGGCGATTCGCGATCCCCAGCCGGTGCCGCGACAGCGCGACCTCGTCCTCGGCCGCCGGGGCAGCGCCGACCAGCGCGAGCACGTCCTCCTTCTCGATGCGGCCGCCGGGGCCGCTGCCGTGGACCGAAGCCAGGTCGATGCCGTGCTCCTGCGCGAGCTTGCGTGCGGTCGGCACCGCCTGTCTCTTCTCCGCCGGCGGCGGCGCCGCCGGCTCGGCTGCGGGAACGTCCTCGCCGGGGGAGCCGACGTAGGCAAGCACCTCGCCGACCGCGACCGTCTCGCCGGGGCCGTGCAGCACTGCGAGCAGCGTGCCCGAGACCGCCGCCTCGACCTCGAGGGTCGCCTTGTCGGTCTCGACCTCGAGCAGGATGTCGCCCTGCTGAACGGTCGAGCCCACGTCCCCGAGCCATTGCACGATGCGCAGCTCGTCCGACGTGGCCCCGAGCGGCGGCATGCGCACCGGGCGAGCCATCTAGCCGCTCAGCTCCCGGATCACGTTCTTGATCCGCTCGACGGAGGGGACGACCGCGTTCTCGAGTGACGGCGCCGACGGCATCGGAGCGTCGTGCGACGCGATCCGCCGGATCGGCGCCTCCAGGTCGAAGAGACATTCCTCGGCCGCGCGTGCCGCAACCTCCGCGCCCCAGCCGCCGGTGAGCGTGTCCTCGTGGACGATCGCGAGCCGGCCCGTCCGGCGCAGCGAGGCCCAGATGGTCTCGGTGTCGAGCGGCAGCAGCGTCAGCGGGTCGATCACCTCGCACTCGATGCCGTCCTCCGCGGCAAGCTCCTCGGCCGCCGCAAGCACGCGGTAGAGGGCGAGGTGCGTCGCGACGACGGTCACGTCGCCGCCGGCCCGCTTGACGACCGCCTGCCCGATCGGGACGAGGTACTCCTCCTGCGGCACCTCGGCGGTCAGGTCGAGGCCGCCCGCCTGCTCGCGCCCCTTGCTGCCGTACAGGAGCTTGTGCTCGAAGAAGAGGACGGGGTTGTCGTCGCGGACGGCGCTCTTCAGGAGGCCTTTCGCATGGTAGGCGTCGGAGACGCAGACGACCTTGAGCCCGGGCACGTGCGCGAAGTAGCTCTCGGGGCTCTGGCCGTGCTGCGCGCCGCGGTTGGTCGCCCCCACCGGGGCCCGCATCACGAGCGGCACCGAGACCTTCCCGCCCGACATGTAGCGCAGCTTCGCCGCCTGGTTCACGAGCTCGTCCATGCACTCGAAGAGGAAGTCGGCGTACTGCATGTCGGCGATCGGGCGCATCCCGAGCGCGGCTGCGCCCACCGCGGCGCCGGCGATCACCTTCTCGCTGATCGGCGTGTCGACGACGCGGTCGTGGCCGAACTCCTCCGGCAGGCCGAGGTAGACGCCGAAGGCGCCGCCGAAGCCGCCTTCGATGCCGATGTCCTCGCCGATCAGGAAGACGGACTCGTCGCGGTGCATCTCCTCCGCGATCGCCTCGCGCAGCGCCTCGCCGATCGTCAGCCGGCGTGGCGGGTCAGGCGTAGACATCCGTGAGCGCCTCCTGCGGGTCGGCGTCGGGCGAGGCGCGCGCGAACTCCACCGCGTCGTCGATCGTCGCCTCGACGTCGCGCTCGAGCGCCTCCACGCCCGCCGGCCCGACCGACGGCAGATCGGTGAGGACCGCTTTCAGCCGCGGAATCGGGTCGCGCTCCTTCCACGCCGCCTCCTCGTCTGCTCTCCGGTAGCCACGGGCATCGCTCCGGCTGTGGCCGACGAAGCGATACGTCTTGCACTCGAGCAGGGTCGGCCCCTCGCCTGCGCGTGCGCTCGCGATCGCGAGGGCGCCGGCCTCGCGGACGGCAAGCACGTCCATGCCGTCCACGACGTGACCGAGGATGCCGTAGGCGGCGGCCCGGTCGGCGACGTCGACCAGTGCGGAGACGGCGTCGAACGCGGTCGAGGCGCCGTAGAGGTTGTTCTCGCAGACGAAGACGATCGGCAGCCGGCGGACGGCCGCGAAGTTCATCCCCTCGTGGAACGCGCCCTCGTTGCTTGCCCCTTCGCCGAAGAAGCACACGGCGACCTGGTCGGTGCGGCGGAGAGCGAAGGAGAGGCCGATTCCCGTGACGACGGTGTTCCCGCCGCCGACGATCGCGATCGCGGGCAGCATCCCGACCGCCGGGTCGCCGAGGTGCATCGAGCCGCCCTTGCCGGCGCAGCAGCCGGTGGCCTTGCCGAAGAGCTCGGCCATGGCCGCGCGCGGGGTCACTCCCTTCGCGAGTGCATGACCGTGCGGGCGATGCGTGGACGTGATCCAGTCGGTCGGGCGGAGCGCATCGCAGATGCCGACGGCGACCGCCTCCTGGCCCTGGTACTGGTGGAGCGTCCCCGGGATCTCCCCCTCGAGGAAGAGGTAGTAGACCGTCTCCTCGAACCGGCGGATCAGGAGCATCTGCCGGAACAGCCCGGCAAGCATCTCCGGGTCAGGCTGCTCGGCCAACGCTGCCATAGTGCCGGATCAGGTCGCGTACCACGTCGACCATCGCGCGCTTGCCCGCCTCGAGGACGTCCGCCGGCGTGTGGGAGCCGATGACGGCGTGCACGTCCGGCTCGTCGGGCAGGGCCGCCAGCGCGTCGCCGAGCCCGCGGAGGAACGCCCTTCGGAGCACGGTCCCTACGTTGAACTTCGCCACGCCTGCCGCGATCGCCGGCGCGATCGCCGCACGTGGAAAGCCGGTGCCGCCGTGGATGGCGAGCGGGACCGGGACGCGCTCGTGCACAGCTCGCAGCCGGTCGAGGTCGATCTCCGCGCTCCCGTGTTCGAGCAGATGGACGTTCCCGACCGAGACGGCGAGGCAGTCGACGCCTGTCGCCTCGACGAACCGGGCCGCCTCGTCCGGGTCGGTGAGGCTTGCCGCCGAGTCGTCGATCGCACCGTGCGCCGCGTCGGGCAGGTTGCCGAGCTCGGCCTCGACGGTCGCACCGCGGGCATGCGCGGCGGTCACGAGCTGCGAGACGGCGGCGACGGCCTCCGCCTCGTCGAGCTCCCCGGTGTGCATCATCACCGCGTTGAACCCGGCGTCGAGCCCGCGCAGCGACTGCTCCAGGGTGTGGGTCTCGTTGAGGAGCAGCGCGACCGGCACGCGGGCGCGGCGCGCAACCTCGCTTCCGGCGGCGCCGAGGAGCTCGATGCCGCCTTCGTCGAACCACGGCTGATGCCCGAGGAGGCAGCCGGCGCCGATGATCGCAGGCGCCTGCTCCGCCTCTGCGGCCTCGACGACGGCCTCGAGCGACCAGCCGTCCCAGGCCTCGAAGTAGCCGAGCGCGTATCGGTGCGCGCGGGCATCCGCGAGCAGGGCTGTCAGCGGGGCGAGGGGCACCGCGCGTGGCTCTCGAGATACGCGTCGGCCTCGGCGCGTGTGGGGAGCCCTGCGGTGCAACCGAGCCTCGTGCACGCGCAGGCCCCGATCATGCTGGCGAATTCGAGGCACTCCGGGAGCGCCCAGCCCTCGAGCAGCCCGTAGACGAGCCCGGCGGCGAAGGCGTCGCCTGCTCCGGACGGGTCGACCACGTCGACGTGAGGAGCGGACAGCTCGATCGACCCGTCCGGGCCTGCGGCCACCAGCCCTCGCTCGCCCATCGTCACGATCACCGTGCCGGCGCCGAGCTCGAGCAGGCGCTCCGCCTGGCGGTGCGGGTCGCTCGCGCCGGTGAGCGCCGCCGCTTCGTCGTCGTTCGGCACGAAGTAGTCGACCTCCGTGAGGACACTCGCGACGTCGTCGAGCGACAGTGCCTGCCCCGCCGGCGCGACGACGTCCAGCACGACGCGCGTACCGGACCGTCGTGCACGACGAAGCTGCGCCGCGAGCTCGTCCTGGCGCAGCGCGGGGAGGACCAGGAAGCCGCCGATGTAGAGGACGTCGGGCGCCGGGTCGATCGCGGCTGCGATGTCGGCCGCGCAGAGTGCAGCGTTCGCACCGAAGGTGTGGATGAACCGGCGGTCTTCGCCGCTCACGGGGACGATCACCGTCTTCGAGGTTCCGAGGCCGGCCGCGCGGCCGACGCCGGACACGTCGACTCCGGCTGCGCTCAGCTCGTCGACGATGAAGTCGCCGAAGTGATCGCCTCCCACCTTCGCCACGATCGTGGGCCGCACGCCGAGGCGTGCGAGCGCGATGGCGGCGTTGGCGGCGCAGCCTCCGGTCTCGACCACGAAGTCGTCCGTCGCGACGAGCTCTCCCGGCTCGGGCAGGCGCGCGAGCGGCGGCACGAAGACGTCGGCGACGACGATTCCCGCGCAGACGACGCTCCTAGCCATCGGCGACGAGGGTCGCGCGCCCGATCTCGGGATCGGTGAAGACGTCGAGCTCGTCGCGGCTTTCCGTGGAGAACTCGGAGACGATCGCCCCGTCGGGGCCGGCCTGGAACCAGTGCCGTGTCCCGGGCGAGATCGTGTGCTGGTCGCCCGGCTCGAGGACGACCTCGTGCCAGACGGTGTAGGCGCCCAGGTCGGCACGTGGCGGACGGCAGGCCGGCGTCGGTGCCGGCTCGCCGTCGGTGTAGAGGTAGACGCGGCCCTTGCGGCAGCGGAACGTCTCCTCCTTGCCGGGCGTCCCGTCGAACGGCGGATGCAGATGCTCGGGGCACGTCTGCCCCGGGAAGAGCACGAGCTCCTTCGCGCAGACGCGCTCGGTGTTCACGTAGACGACCACCTCGAGGCCGGTCTCCTCGAGCCGGGAGAGGCCGAAGTCGGCCACCTCGATCGCACGCTGCTCGGCCTGCGTGAGGACGATGCCCGCCTCCGCGAGCGCTGCGGTCGCCCGCGCCTGCGCCTCCTCGATCTCGGCCCGTGTCAGCAACGACCGAAGGATAGGTGCGTGCGCCGGTCGCCGCCGGGGCTGCGAGTATTGCCGTCGTGCAGATTCTTCAGTGCGTGCCGAACTTCAGCGAGGGGCGGGAGCCGGGCTTCCTGCGGGAGCTCGAGCAGGTCCTGGGACGTTTCCCGGTGAAGGTGCTCGACCTCTCGATGGACGCGGACCACAACCGGGCGGACTGCACGTTCCTGGGTGCGCCCGACGTCGTGGAGGAGTGTGCGCTCGCGGTGACGTCGCGAGCGGTCGAGTTGATCGACATGCGGCGGCACACCGGCAGCCATCCGCGCATGGGCGCCGTCGACGTGGTGCCCTTTGTCCCCATCCGCGGCCTGACCATGGATGACGCGGTGCAGATCGCGCAGCGCTTCGGGAAGGCGTTCGGCGAGCAGCACGGGATCCCGGTCTTCTACTACGAGGCCGCCGCCGCGAGCGAGGCGCGACGCAACCTCGTCGACGTCAGGAGAGGCGAGTACGAGGGGATGGCGGCGAAGCTGCAGGACCCCACCTGGACGGTGGACGCCGGCCCGCAGGCGTTCAACGAGAGGTCGGGCGTCACGGCGGTGGGAGCGCGGATGCCGCTGATCGCGTTCAACGTGAACCTGCAGACGGACGATCTCGAGTTGGCAAAGGCGATCGCGAACGCGGTGCGCCACATCGGCGGCGGGCTTCGCTACGTGAAGGCGATGGGTCTCGCCCTCGAGGGCCGTGGGGTCGTGCAGGTCTCGATGAACCTCGTCAACTACCAGAAGACGCCGATCCACCGCGCCCTCGAGCTGATCAAGGCCGAAGCGGCACGCTACGGCGTGTCGGTCAAGGAATGCGAGGTGGTGGGGATGGTCCCGATCGAGGCGCTCGAAGAGGTCGTGAGCTACTACCTCCAGGTTCCCGGGTTCAACGCGAAGCAGGTGATCGAGTACCACCTGCTGCCGGAGTAGGCGATTGAGCGTGCGCTTCGACGCGATGTCGCTGTCGACGTTCGCCGACGCGCTGGCGTCCGACGCTCCGACACCGGGCGGCGGGTCCGCCTCGGCCCTCGCGGGGGCGCTGGCCGCGAGCCTCGTCGCGATGGTCGCCCGGACGACGGCGACGAGCAAGGCATTCGCGGACCGTGCCGACGAGATGAACGAGATCACCGGCGAGGCGGACCGTCTCCGCGACGAACTGCTGGGCCTCGTCGACGAAGACGCGCGGGCGTTCGATCAGGTCATGTCGGCGTTCCGCCTGCCGAAGGAGTCGCCGGAGCAACAGGCCGCCCGGAGCGACGAGATCCAGAAGGGATACCGGGCGGCGGTGCAGCCGCCGATGCTCGTCTGCCGCGGCTCGCTGCGCGTGCTGGAGCTGGCGCTGCAGATCGCCGAGCGCGGGAAGCCGAATGCGGTCTCGGACGCCGGCGTCGCTGCTCTGCTCGCAGGAACGTCGCTGGAGGGCGCGGCACTGAACGTCCAGATCAACCTCGCCTCGATCAAGGACGAGGCGTTCCATACTGCGCAGTCGGAGGCGCTGGGGGAGTTGCTGGCGCAGGGGCAGGCGCTTCGCGCCGAGGCGCTCGCGGCTGTCTCGACGAAGCTGAGCTGAAGGTGTCAGCCCCCCTCGGACTGCGGGCGCGACGGCTCGGAGCCGGTGCGAGCACGCCTGAGAAGCTCATATCATCACCGCGAGCCGGAGACAGTCGCCGGTCGGTTGATGAGGGAAGGATGCATAACGTGGGCGCAGTCGCGGGCCGGGAGAAGTTTCGCGGTGTGGCGGGCGAACTGAGACGGCGGCGTGTTGCCGGCGGGTTGGCGTCGCTCGTGGCATGTGTCGCCGTCGGCGGTTCGTTGGTCGGGTCGGCCCCGGGTGCGTCGGTCGCCGCGACCACGAAGCCGATCCCGGCGGCGCGGTCGTTCTCGCCGAAGGGTGCGGAGCAGTCGTACGTCGTGCCGGCAAACGTGGTGCTGGTCGAGACCGACCTGGTCGGGGGTTCCGGTGGCGGCGGCGCGTATGGGATGGTCGAGGGCGGATACCTGCCTGTGCGGGACGGGGAGCGGCTGTTCGCCGAGGTCGGCGCGAACGGGACGTACGAGGGTGGCCCGACGTTCGGGGGCGGCGGCGCCGCAGGGGCGTTCGCGCCATGCCGCAGCGCCGATCCCGATGGTCGCTGCGGTGGCGCGTTCGCCGGCTCGGGCGGCGGCGCTAGCGACATTCGGACGTGTTCCGAGTCCGCAGCGCGGTGCGCGGTGGGCGGCACCTCGCTCGCGTCACGCGTGATCGTTGCCGGCGGGGGCGGTGGCCAGGGAGGGGACGGCTTCGGGCCGGGTTGGTACTGCACACAGCTGCCCCAGAAAGGCTTCGGGCTCAACCGCCAGGCCCTTCCGAGCGGCACGCCGTCGCAGGGGCCGATCCCGGTGCGGACCGCGACCGGTGTCGTGATTCCCGGCGAGCCCGCGAACTACAGCTACGGCCCCACCCCGATCAAGGACGTCACTCCATCACAGGGCGGCGCCGTGACACCCGGCGCGGGGGGCGTTCTCAGCGAGTGCGACACCTACGAGGTCAACAACGGGTCGATCCTGGCGGACAAGTTCACGGGCTCGATCGCCGGCAAAACCGGCAAGGGAGCGGCCGGTGGCGCCGGCGCGGCGGTGGCGGGTTCCTTTTCCCCCAGGGGGCCGAACGCCTGGCTCCCCGGAGCGGGCGGAGGTGGCGGTGGCGGCTACGCGGGCGGGGGCGGCGGGTCGACCGGAAGCGTCTGTACCTACAGCGTCACGGGCGGGCCTTGCTACGACACCGGTCCCGGGATGGGCGGCGGTGGCGGTTCGAGCTTCTTCGCAAAGAAGGTGATCCAGCCGTTCATCGACTCTGCGCCCGCGGCCGGCCCCGGCATCACTTTCACCCCGTTGGTCGAGATCGACCGGCCGAAGGCCGGGGCGATATACCGAGCGGGGCAGAGAATCCTTGCACAGTGGGAGTGCGGCCACTATCAGTCGTTCTCCTGCCAGCGCGCGACGGTTGCGGACGGTCAGCCGATCCAGATGAGCCCCGGCAGGCACACATTCACGATCAGGGTCAGCCTGTCCCCGGACAACTTCAACACGGTTGCGACGGTCACCTACACCGTGAAGGGATAGCTGATCAGACCCCGCGGCCGGGGGCAGCGCGATCCCAGGGCATCGTCAATGCAACGACCTGTACGTGCGCCGCTTCGTCGACCTGATTGACCGTTCGGGCCCACGCGCAGACCGCGCGAATATGGTCTCGTACGAACCCGCGCGGTTCCCAGCGAGGCACCACGGACGAGTCCTGACTTCGGCTTGTTTTGCAGGCCAAAAGGGGTGATTTGGCTCAGCTAGCGGGAGTGCCCCGACAAGAATCGAACTTGCGCACGCGGTCTAGGAAGTCGCCCGGCGGCGTGAAGGGCGTCGAGTACCTGGGAGTCTCGCGTGTACCGCTCGGTCCGGCTGGTCCCGGTGAACGGACGGTAGATGCGGCTCGGGGCTCGTCGAACTGAGCCGTACGGCGCGGAATGCTTGGGCCCGACGTTGTGATGTTCTAGCCTCGCCTTTGTGGCGATCTGCCTGAACTGCGGTCACGAGGCAAGCGCCGAGTTCCGGTTCTGTCCCGAGTGCGGCGCGGCGGTCGAGGCGACTGCCGCGCACGGCGTCCGCAAGACGGTGTCGGTGGTGTTCTGCGACTTGGTCGGTTCGACTGCGATGGGGGAGGCGACCGATCCAGAGGCGCTTCGTGGGTTGTTGGGCCGGTACTTCGAGCGGATGCGGTCGATCGTCGAGCGGCATGGGGGGACGGTCGAGAAGTTCATCGGTGATGCCGTCGTCGCGGTGTTCGGCGTGCCGGCTGTGCATGAGGACGATGCGCTGCGCGCGTGCCGAGCGGCAGCCGAGATGCGGGATGCATTGCCTGAGCTGGGTGTCAGCGGACGGCTTGGCGTCAACACGGGCGAGGTGATGACCGGCGAGGACGATCTGCTCGCGGCGGGTGACGCGATGAACGTCGCGGCGCGTCTGGAGCAGGCGGCGGCGCCTGGCTCGGTGTTGATAGGTGACCAGACGTACAGGCTTGTGCGCGAGGCCGTCGAGGTCGAGCCGGTCGAGCCGCTCGAGCTCAAAGGCAAGAGCGCGCCGGTTGTGGCCCATCGCCTGGTGTCGGTATTCGCGGCGCCCGAGCGCAGCCACACCTTGCCGTTCGTCGGACGCGACCGAGAATTGACACGAATCCTCGACGCGTGGCAGTGCGCGGTCGCGGAAGAGCGGTGTGAGCTTGTGACCGTGGTGGGCGATGCGGGCGTCGGGAAGTCTCGGCTCGTCGCCGAGGCGCTGGGCCAGATCGATGGGCGAGTCGTTCGGGGGCGTTGCCTCCCCTACGGCGAGGGAATCACCTACTGGCCGGTGGTGGAAGTCGTGAAGCAGCTCGCAACGCTGCCGTCGGACGCCGCTGCGGCTGCGGCGATCGGTTCGCTGCTCGGCACCTCTGATGTCGGAACGCGCGGGGACGAGATCGCGTGGGCGTTTCGCAAGCTGCTCGAGGAGCAGGCCCCGATCGTGGTGGTCTTCGACGATCTCCAGTGGGGCGAGGAGACGTTTCTCGATCTGGTCGAGTCGACCGCGCTTCTCTCGACGGGCGCGCCGCTCCTTCTGCTGTGCATGGCGCGTCCTGAGCTGCTCGAACGACGCCCAGGGTGGGCCGGGGTGTTTCCGCTCGACCCGCTGAGGCGCGAGCAGGCAGATGCCTTGATCGGGGAGAACCTGTCGAGTGAGCTTCGGGAGCGGATCACCCAGGCCGCCGGCGGCAATCCGTTGTTCATCTCGGAGATGCTCGCGATGGCTGCTGAGGATGCCGAGGTCGAAGTTCCTCCGACCCTGAAGGCCCTGCTGGCGATGCGCCTGGACCAGCTCGACGAGGCGGAGCGCAAGGTGCTTGAGCGCGGCTCGGTCGAAGGCGAGATCTTCCACCGCGGGGCCGTTCAGGCACTCGCCCCCGAGGAGACACGGGTCACCACGAGACTCGCGGCGCTGGTTCGGCATCAGTTGGTGCGTCCCGATCGTGCGCAGCTCGCAGGCGACGACGGGTATCGCTTCCGCCACCTGTTGATCCGAGATGCTGCGTACGAGGCGCTACCGAAGACGGTGCGGGTCGGGTTGCACGTGCGCTTCGCCGACTGGCTCGACGAGCACGGGGTTGCACTTGTCGAGCGCGACGAGATCGTCGGCTATCACCTCGGTCAGGCCGCTCGGTATCAGGCGGAGCTCGGACGAGCCGACCCGGCGCTTGCCGATCGCGCGGCGTTGCGGCTGGCGACAGCCGGCCGGAGAGCCTACTACCGCCTCGATTACCGGACGGCTGCTGCCCTCCTCGTCCGCGCGGCCGAGCTCGTGCGACCACACAGACTCGACCTGGCGCTCGAGCTCGAGGCCGCGTACTTCCAGAGCGACGTCGACGTGAGCGCGTCCTCGGCCGCGGCCACGGCCGCCGGAGAGCGCGCCGACGCGGAGGGCGACCGGTCCGGCGCCATGCTCGCCCGCACGGTCGTGCTCCACAACGACATGTTCGCCGGCGCAATCCCCGATGTTGACGAGTCCTCCGAGCTCTGCCGCGAAGCGCTGCCGCTCGAGGAGGCTCGAGGCGATCCAAGACGGCTCGCCCTCCTCTGGCTGATGCTTCAGAGCATCGCGAACTTCCGCATGCAGAACGACGACCACGTCCACGCTGCACAGCAGGCCTTCCGCTTCCGTCGCCTCGCGGGCGACTCACCGCCGTTGAGCGGGGCGGATTGGCCGCTGATTCTCGGCACACGCCCGGTTGACGAGGCGATGCGGATCGTCGACGACGAGGCCCGTCAGGCGGGATCCGACGATCTCGCCCGGGCGGCGCTGCTCGCCATGCAGGGTCGCTTCGACGAGGCATGGCCGCTAGCCGAATCCCGGTCGCGGCACCTACAGGAGATCAGCGGCGACTCCCTCCAGGAGGGCCACCTTTACCTGTGGCTGATCGCGATCATCGAAGGCGATCGCGAGCGGACGTGCCGCCACAACGAGAAGATGATCGACGTGCTCGTCAGTCACGGCGCGACCAGCGTCGCGGCAGCCTTCCAATGCTTCCAGGCACGAGAGCTCTGCTATCTCGGGCGTTTCGACGAAGCCGACGTTTGGCTTCGGCAGGCGCAGACCGTCCCGCCGCGCGCCTCGGTACGCGTGATGGCTCCTTCCGCCGAAGCGCTCCTCCTGGCGGGGCGCGGCGACCTCGAGCAAGCGGAGACGCTCGCGCTCACGGCGGTCGCCCGAGCCGAGACCGAGACCGACAACGTCTGGTTCCAGGCGCACACCTGGGAGGACCTCGCAGCCGTGTACGAGGGCGCGGGCCGAGGCGACGACGCCCGCGCCGCCCTCGGGCGTGCCATGGCGATCTGGGAACGGAAAGGCTGCGTGCCCTGCGCCCACCGCGCCCGCGAACGCGTCGCATTGCTCTGACAGCTTCGGGGCGCTTCGAGGCGCGATCTGCGGCGGTGCTCCTGCGCGCGAAGTGGCGACCGGCGGAGGAATCGAGCTGGTGGGCCTCCGACTAGCCCCGAAGAGGGAAGAACCCCGACCACCGACGCGTCCTGTGGGTATTCACCACGAACTCGGGAGGAACGATGGCCGTCAAGCTCATCGCCGTAACTGCAGTTCTTCTCCTCTCCCTTGTAGCCCCGTCTGTGGCCGGCGCTCACTCAGAGCCTCCGCCGAAGCACCAATGTCGAGCGGTGAAGGCTGTGTCGCGTTCTACGCCAGGCGGCTGCGTTGTGGTGAGCCGACTCGGAGCCCGGGTCGCCTTCGTCTGGACATAACGCCCCGGACCTTGTGGATGGCGATCTGCCGTTGCGGCAAGATGCCCGCGCGACGCAGCGCCGTGACACGAACTCGCCGGGGGTGTCGTCGAGTTCAGCTGCGGCCGGCTGCTCGCGGTAGATGAGCGGTGGAAGCCGGCGACCAGCGGACGGCCCGGAGGCCAGCCGTTGTTGACGGCGCGATGTTCGAAGTGCCGCCAGGCCGCTTCCCGAGCCGTCGCAGCTATGCCCCCGGCAAGAATCGAACGTGCGCACGCGGTTTAGGAAGCGGCGTTCCCACGCCAGAAAGTGCCTGCACATGGGTTGAAACTGAGCCCCTGGGCGGGTGTGCGCGCCAGTTATCGCGCCAGTCCGCGTTCTACTCTCGACGGATGAGATCCTGAGTCTCTTCCTGTCCCAACCACCTGCGGTGACACCTCGTTCATGGTCCGTCGACGGTCCCGGGGAGCCGCTTTCATTAGCTGTTCATCGCCATCTCCTGCCGCTGTTATCGAGACGGTGCGACCATCACGGCGTGAACCCGATCGCCGAACGTTCGCGCCGTCGCCGTCGGCCACGAACACCGTCGTCGCGCAGTGCGCGCATCGCGGCCGCGATCATCGCGGCGGCGGGCCTGGCCCTGCTGGCGGCGTCGTGCGGCAGCTCGCCGGGCAGCCAGCTGGCGCAGCTCGGCTCGACCACAACAACGAGCGGCCGACCGTCCACGGGTTCCGGCGGCTCATCGAGTGCGGGAGGCCCAGTGACCTCCCAGACGCTCGCCTTCTCCAGCTGCATGCGATCTCACGGGGTGCCGAACTTCCCCGACCCCAACAGCAGTGGAGTACTCCCGAAGAGACAAGTTGCTCAAGTGGCGGCCGGCACCCCCGAGTTCGTGCCGGCTCATCGAGCGTGCGGGCACCTGCTCCCGAACGCCGGCCAGCCGAGCTCGGCGCAGGTGCAGCAGGCCTGGAGCGACATGCGGAGCTTCGCCCGTTGCATGCGCTCGCACGGCGTGTCGACCTGGCCCGACCCCAGCGTCACTTCCGCGCAGGACAATCGACCTTTCTTCAACACGCCGGCCAGCATCGACCCAAACGCGCCGCAGATCACCGCCAAGATCCGCGCATGCCAGCACGTCATGCACGCGACTAACCCGCTTGTGACGACGCAATGACCGTCGGCGTAAGTGCCCCCGGCAAGAATCGAACTTGCGCACGCGGTTTAGGAAACCGCTGCTCTATCCACTGAGCTACGGGGGCCGCGAGAAAGCGTAGAGCGTCACGCACGGCCCGGCGACCGCTTGACGTCTGCCGTCAGCGGGGCAGTGATCGTTTCAGGTGATCGGCAAGGCGGAGCGCCAGTGCGACGATCGTCAGCGTCGGGTTGGCGTACCCGGCAGACGGGAAGACCGAACCGCCGACGGCGAAGAGGTTCTCCGTCCCGTGGACGAGGCATGCGGCGTCCACCACGCTCGAATCGGCGGCGGCGCCCATCCGCGTGGTGCCCGCGTGATGGTGCGCGTTCGGGTCGGGCGTTCGCTGGACGGTCCGGATGACGCGTCCGAGCCCTGCAGCCTCGAGCTCGCGCGCGACGAGGTCGCGCAGCCGTTCGAGCCTCGCCTGGTCGGAAGCGCTCCAGCGCCAGTGGAGCTCCGGCCTGCGCAGGCCGAAGCTGTCGCGCCGCGCGCCGAGAACGATGCGGTTCTCGGGATCCGGGCTCTGCTCGAGATTGAGGAGCAGCAGGTACGGGGCGCCCTCCGACCCGCGCGGCCGCATCGCGAGGCGGGGATGACGCCCGCGAAGGCCGACCCGGTCACGCGGCTCGTGCCGAAGGAACGTGAGCGACGCGTTCGGCAGCTGCTCGCGCCGCCGCGCTTCCTCTGTCACCGCCAGGCGCCCGAGGATCGCGTTCCCGGCCGGAGCGGTGTGCGCCGCGTAGAAGCCGGCGCGCTCCTCGAACGCGGGACCGGCGAGAAGGACCTGCGACGAGTCGCGCGGATGCTCCATGAACCACCGTCCGACGGAGTCGGCGACCGGGGAGAGCAAACGCGCGCCTGCTCCTGCCGCCGACAACAACAGAGTGCGGGCGTTCTCGACTGCGCCGCCGGCGAGAACCCAGGCGTCGGCGCGGACGTCGAACCGCGCCCCGTCGACGGCGCCGACGACCGCGCGATCGATGCGTTGTGCATCCCGGTCGGGATGCAGCTCGAGGAGCGTCGCGTGACGACACAGCGTCACGTTCGGCGAGTCTCCGAGCAGATCGGGGACGTCTCGGGTGAAGACCGACGCCTGCCCGAGCTGGTAGACGCTCGGCTCGAGGACGCCGGCGCCGGGGGCCGGCGGTCCGGCATGTGCCTCGGCGCGGTAGTCGAATGCTCCGAGCCCGCAGAACGCCTGCGCCCTTCCGTACCACTCGACGAGCTCGGGCCACTCGAGCGGCCAGCCCTGGCCGGACTTCAGGTCGAAGGGGTCGAGCGGGACATACTTCGCGCCCGGCTCGCCGCCGACCGGCGTGTTCCACGAGGTGGCGGTGCCGCCGATGCGGCGCCGTCGCGTGCGCTCGAGACCCGCGTAGGGATGGCCGCGCACGGCCCCCCTGCTGAGGCGCTCGGCCGAGCGCTCATGTGCGTGGCCGCCCGTCTCGAGGACGATCGTCGCGACACCGGCGGCGTCGAGAGCGTGGGCGAGCGTCAGGCCGCACGGGCCGGCGCCGACCACGCAGACCCTGGCCTCGACTCGACGGCCGTCGAGTGTGCGTCCGTCGAGCTTCATTTCCGACCGGCGATGATGTATCACATCGCGTCATGGCCGTTTCCGAGATCGC
The DNA here is from genome assembly GCA_963794375.1 of uncultured Thermoleophilia bacterium. Lineage (GTDB taxonomy): Bacteria > Actinomycetota > Thermoleophilia > Gaiellales > Gaiellaceae > PALSA-600. The sequence continues at coordinate 411,493 of CAWCDL010000010.1, read as the reverse complement.
GGTGCTCGTCCCCAGCCTGGGCTCGCAGGCCCGCGCGGCGTCGCTTCGGCGTGCGCTCGCGTCCGTCCTGTCGCAGGAGCGGGTCCGGGCGAGAGCGATCGTCGTCTTCAACGGCCCGCAGATCGATCAGCCTCTGCTCGAGGAGATCGGCCGGCTGCCGGACGTCCGCGTCTCCGTGCTGCCGGACGCGAACCTTCCTGCAGCTCTCACCGAGGCGCGGCGGCTGGTCGAGAGCGACTGGCTTGCGGCACTCGACGACGACGACGAGCTGCTGCCCGGGGCGCTTGCACGACGCGTGGCGATCCTCGAGGCGCGACCGGAGTGTGCCGCCGTCGTCACGAACGGCATCCGCCGCGGCAGGGGTGGCGACGAGCTGCATCTTCTGCCGGACGACGCGATCGAGGACGCTCCGATGCAGGCGATGCTCGTCAAGAACTGGATGCTTCCGGGCTGCTGGCTTTGCCGCTCCGACGCTCTCCCGGAGGCGGTCTTCGCACAGATGCCGCGCTACCTGGAGAACACCTATCTCGCTCTTGCGCTCGCAGGCTCCGTCCGAATCGCCTTCGACCTCGGCGAGCCGACGCTGATCCACAACCTCGACACTCCCAACTCGACGTCGGCGAGCGCCGACTACAGGCTCGGTCAGGAGGCGGGGCTGCGAAGGATCCTCGAGCTCGACCTGCCGCTCGATGTGCGGCGAGAGTACGAGCGGCGGCTCGGCGCCGCATGCTCGTCGGCTGCAGCCGTGCGCGTTCAGCAGGGCGAGCTGTCGGTTGCGTGGCGGCTCGCGCTTCGCTCGCTTGCGTATCCGCGTCGCCGTCATGCCGTCCGCACTCTCGCGACTCTCACAAGGGCGACGCTGAGGCCCTAGCGGGAGATGCCCGCCCGCCTGCTTGTCCTCAGCATCGACGCTGCGAGCCCCACGCTGCTCGAACGCTGGTGCGCGGCGGGCGAGCTGCCGGCGATCGCGCAGCTCTTCGGGCGCGGCGCCGTGGCGCCCACGAAGGGGATCGAAGGGCTCTTCGTCGGCGCCACGTGGCCCTCGTTCTCCACGGGTGTGGGGCCGGGGCGCCACGGGATCCACAACCTGGCGCAGCTGCCGCCCGGCGGGCTCGAATACGAGCCGATCTCCGGATGGCCCGAACGCGTCGAGCCGTTCTGGGTCGCGGCGAGTCGAGCCGGCCGCCGCGTTGCGATCCTCGACGCGCCGTTGAGCCGCCTCGCCGACGGGCTGAACGGCGTGCAGACGGTCGAGTGGGGGAGCCACGACAGCCTCTACGGCTTTCACGCTTCACCGCCGTCGCTCGAGACGGAGATCGAGACCAGCTTCGGCCTGCATCCGCAGACGGGGACGTGCGACGCCGTCCGGACGACGGCGGCCGACTACGAGGGGTTCGTGCGCCGGCTTGTCGACGGCGCCTCCGTCAAGGGCGGGCTGACGCGGCAGATTCTCGAACGCGAGGATTGGGATCTCCTCTTCCAGGTCTTCACCGAGGCTCACTGCGCCGGGCACCAGTGCTGGCATCTCCACGACGCGGCTCACCCCGCCCACGACCTCGAGATCGCAGCCTCCGTCGGCGATCCGCTCCTGCGCGTCTACCGCGCAATCGACGCCGCGATCGCGGAGATCCTCGCCGCCGCCCCCGACGCAACCGTCATCCTCTTCACCGCCCACGACATGGGGCACTTCTACGGGGCCCAGCTGCTCCTGCCGGAGATCCTGTTCAGGCTCGGGGTCGCCGAGCCGACGGCGAACGCGGCCCGTCGGCGGTCGCGCTGGTTTGAGACCGCGCGTACCGGCTGGCACGCGCTCCCGACGCCGGTGCGTGCGCGCCTGCTTGCCGCCGGCAGGTCGGTGGCGCGGCCCGACCGGTCGCTGCCGGCACACACCGCGGACCCACGGCGAAGCCTCTGCTTCCCGGTCGCGAACGGGCTCGCCGTTGGCGGCATCCGCCTCAATCTCGCCGGCCGAGAGCCGGGCGGCAGGCTGAAATCCTCCGAGGCAGAGCGGTTCGTCGAGGAGCTGACCGCGGATCTGCTCGCGGTCGTCGATCCGGACAGCGGACGCCCTCTCGTCGGACGCGTCGCCCGCACGTCCGAGCTCTTCGACGGGCCGGCCCTCGAGCTCCTGCCGGACCTGCTCGTCGAGTGGAACGACAACGGCCCCACGCCGAACAGCGCCACCGTGCCTGCCGAGGACGCGGTCGTGGCGGCTCGCTCGCCGAAGATCGGGCACATCTCCGCTCCCAACGACTGGCCGCGCACCGGCGAGCATCGACCGGACGGCCTCGTCGCAGCGGTCGGCCCCGGCATCGAGCCTGCGCGGCTACCCGATCAGAGCCTCCTCGACGTCGCACCGTCGATCCTCACGCTTCTCGGCGTCGAGCCCGCCTCGATGGACGGGCGCGCGATCGACGGCTTCGGCCCGGCGCTCTCGTGAAGCGAGTGGCACCTCGAGCTCAGTGCGGCAGGGCGAACATGCCCGCGACACCCAGGGCGAACACGATGAGCGCGAGCATCGAGTCGGGCCCGAGTCTGAGCCGGCAGCGATCCGGTCGGGCGACGACGCCGGTCGCGTAGATCGCGGTGAGCGCGACCCCGAGCGACGCCAGCCAGCTGTTCAGGCGACCGGCGGTCGGCAGTACCGGTGAGCCCGCGATCAGGTCGGCGACCAGGAACAGGCAGACCTGGAAGGCGTTGCCGCCGAAGATGTCGCCGATCGCGAGCGCGTGGTCGCCGAGCCGGACCGCGGCGATCCCCGAGCTGATCTCGGGCAGCGCGGTCGCCGCGGCGAGCACGGTCGCACCGAAGATGACGCCGTTGATGCCGGCGCGGTCGGCGAGCGTGTTGCCGGCGACCTCGAGCACGACGCCGGCTGCGAGGGTCACCGCGCACGCCGCGCCGAAGAAGAGCATCACGATCGCGGTCGACCTGGCCGCGAACGGGTGCGGCTGAGTCGGATGGTCCTCGCGATGGTGGCGTCGCCCGGGATGGCTCCCCGGCATCTCGACCTTCCAGCGCGGGTCCTTGCGTACGCGGTTGATCACGTAGATGCCGACGATCCAGACGACGACGATCGCGATCGATGCGGGACTGACCCTGCCGGCGATCGCAGTCGACTGCGGCAGGAGCGAGCCCATCAGCACGCCCGACACGACGAGCACGACGAGCAGGCCCTCGAGCACGGGGGTCAACGCACCGACGAGGAACGTGAGCGGCGGCTGCTTGCCGACGGTGACGTCGCACACGACCAGCACCATCGTCTGCATAGCAATCCCGCCGATCAGGTTCCCGGCCGCGAGCGGGAGGTTGCCGGAGGCCGCCGCCGAGACCGTGATCGCGAGCTCCGGCAGGCTGCCCGCGATCGCGAGCAGCAGGATCCCGCCGAGCTCTTCGCCGAGTCCGAGCCGTGCATCGAGCGCATCCGTTGTCTTCGAGAGGAAGACGCCCGCGACCCAGATCGCCGCCGCGCCGAGGACGAAGACGACGACCAGGAGCGGAGATGCGAGACCGGACACGGGCCATCCCCGGGGTTCGGCCCGAGTGCCCGGAACCCTGCGCGGGTCTCAGCCGCCGACGTCCACGGCTACCGCCGCGGTGGCGATCCGCGTGCCGTCGGCCGGGTCGAAGAAGTGCGCGGCCTCCGGATGCGGGCGGAGCCGCACGTGCTCTCCCTGCGCGGGCGCGTCATCCGACCCGACACGCGCGACGAGTTTCTCGGCCCGGCCGGCGATCTCCGCCTCGCAGAAGACGTGCGAGTCGGCGCCGATCTCCTCGACGACCTCCACGATTGCCGGGCATCCCGACGGTGCGAGCTCGAGCGCCTCCGGGCGCAGGCCGAGCACGACTTCGGCGCGCCCGTCAGCCGCCGCCGGCACCAGGATCTCCAGGCCGCCGAACTGCACGATGCCGTTCGCTGCCGGCACCGTGAGCAGGTTCATCGCGGGCGAGCCGATGAAGCCTGCGACGAACGTGTTCGCGGGCTCGCGATACAGCACGCGCGGCTGGTCGAACTGCTGCAGGTGGCCGTCCTTCAGCACCGCGACGCGATGCCCGAGGGTCATCGCCTCCGACTGGTCGTGCGTCACGTAGACCGTGGTCACTGCGAGGCGCGCCTGCAGCGCCGCGATGTCGGCGCGCATCTGGACGCGGAGCTTCGCGTCCAGATTCGAGAGCGGCTCGTCCATCAGGAACACCTTCGGCTCGCGGATGATCGCGCGCCCCATCGCCACCCGCTGCCGCTGGCCGCCGGAGAGCTGTCCGGGCTTGCGCTCCAGGTACTCGGTCAGCCCGAGCAGCTCCGCCACCTCGCGTACCTTCCGCTCGCGCTCCGAGCGCTTCACCTTCGCGACGCGCAGCGGGAAGCCGATGTTCGCAGCGACGGTGAGGTACGGGTAGAGCGCGTAGTTCTGGAACACCATCGCGACGTCGCGGTCCTTCGGCGTCAGGTCGGTGACATCGCGGTCGCCGATGAAGATCGACCCGGCGTCGACCTCCTCGAGACCCGCGAGCATGCGCAGAGCAGTCGTCTTCCCCGACCCGGACGGGCCGACGAGCACGACGAACTCCGCATCGGCGATCTCGAGCTCGAGATCCTCGACTGCGGGCACGTCGTTGCCCGCGTAGATCCGCGTCGCCCGGTCGAAGCGGACTTCAGCCATCGAGACCTCCGATCGTGACAGGTGACGTGCGGGCTTCGAGCTCGCCCCGGAGACGCGCCTTTGCTGCATCGTCGGCCGCGAGCTCGTCAAGGGCAAGGAGCGCCGAGCCGAGGATGGCCGGGGCTGCGGTCGGGTGGACGACCGCGCGAGGCACCGTCTCGTGCACGCCGCGCGCGATCTCGGCGACGAGCGAGGCGTCGGCGTCCTGCAGCAGCCCGCCGCCGAGAACGACCTCGAGCTCCGCGTCCTCGAGCCCGAGACGGGCGGCGGCGACACGTACGAACGCGACCACCTCGGCCGCGAGCCGCGCGACGATCTTCGCGGCGACCGCATCGTCTCCGGCGGCATCGAACACCGTCGGCGCGAGCTCGACCAGCCGCTGATGCTTGATCCGGCCGCGGTGGATCTCGAAGGCGACCTCGCCCGGTGTGCCGAGCCCGAAGTGCTCCGGCACGTCACGCTCGAGGCGCGTCCGCGGGCCGCGGCCGTCCTCGCTCCGGGCTGCCGCAGAGAGCGCCTCCTGCCCGACGTCGTAGCCGCCGCCCCAGTCACCGGTGATCGGGCCGAGCGCCGGGAAGCGGGCGTGCCGGCCGTCGGGCGCAACGCCGACGCAGTTCATGCCTGCTCCGCAGACGACGGCAACACCCCAACCGCGGTCGGTGCCGGCCCGCAGGATCGCGAACGTGTCGTTGTGAACCTCGACACGCTCCGCCCAGCTTCGCCGCCTCGCCAGGACGGCGAGCTCGCGCTCCTCCTCCGGAAAGTCGACGCCGGCCATCGTCAGCACGACGAGCTGCGGCCGCTCGGGCGGAGCGAGCTCGTCGACCAAGGCCCCGATCACGTCGAGCGAATGCTCGCCGCCGATGTGGTGGGGCGAGCTGCCGGCGCCGCGGGCGAGCCCGTGCAGCGACCCGTCCGCGCCGACGACGGCGACATCCGTCTTCGAGTTGCCGCCGTCGATCGCCAGGGCGATCCTCATCTGAGCGCTCCCGCTTCGAGCAGGGCCGCATCGAGCAGCGCCTCGATCTGGTCGGTCTGGCCGATCAGCGGATGGGCGAGCAGCGCCTTGCGCGACAGCACGGGGTCGCGTGTCACTGCCGCCTGCGCGGTCAGCCGCTCGTACGCCGCCACATGCTGGACCAGGCCGAGCAGCTCGGGCGCGAGCGGCGCCTGCGGCAAGGGGACCGGCCCTGCCGGGCCGACCCGGGCGGGGACCTCGACGACGTCGTCGTCCGCGAGCCCGGCCAGCGTGGCGCCGTTGCGCACGTCGACCTCGTGCACGCCGCCGTCGTCGGCGACGAGCGAGCGCACGAGCCCGAGCGCCGCCTCGCTGTAGAACGCGCCGCCGCGCTGCTCGAGCAGCGCCGGCTTCTCGGTGAGGGTCGGGTCGCGGTACAGCTCGAGCAGCTGCCGTTCGATCTCCGCCACCTCCGCGGCGCGCGGAACGCCGTCGCGCTGCTCGGCGAGCACGCGGTCATGCGCATAGAAGTAGTGGAGGTAGTAGGAGGGCAGTGCGCCGAGGTCGGCGAGGATCTGCGCCGGCACCCCGACGTGGTCGGACAGCTCGTCGCCGTGCGCGGCGAGCAGCTCCGGAAGCACGTCGCGGCCGTCGAGCAGCACCGAGCGCACCCACGTCAGATGGTTCAGGCCGACCTGGTCGACGAGCACGCGTCGTGGCTCGACGCCGAGCAACTGCGCCAGGTGACGCTGGAAGCCGATCGCAACGTTGCAGAGCCCGACCGCGCGGTGACCTGCGTCGAGCAGCGCGCGCGTGACGATCCCGACCGGGTTCGTGAAGTCGACGATCCAGGCGCCGTCGGCAGCGAGCTCGCGCGCGCGCGCCGCGATCTCGAGGACGACCGGTACGGTGCGCATCGCCTTGGCGAAGCCGCCGGCCCCGGTCGTCTCCTGGCCGATGCAGCCGCACGCGAGGGGGATCGTCTCGTCGCGAAGCCGCGCCGCCTGCCCGCCGACGCGGATCTGGACGAGCACGAAGTCGGCGCCGTCGAGGGCCGGTTCGAGCTCGTTCGTGAGCACGAGCCGGCCGTCGAAGCCGCGGCGGTCGAGCATGCGACGCGCGAGCGCGCCGACGACATCGAGCCGGTCGGCGTCGATGTCCATCAGCGCGAGCTCGGTCACGTCCAGAGCGCCGAGCCCGGAGACGAGCTCCGGCGTGTACGTCGAGCCGCCGCCGACGACTGCGATCTTCATCCCTTCACCCCCGTCAGCGTCACGCCTTCGACGAACGCCCTCTGCGCGAGGAAGAAGATCACGATCACCGGCGCCATCACGAGCAGCGTCGCCGCCATCGTCAGGTTCCATTGCACCTGGTGCAGCGACCGGAACTCGGACAGGCCGATCGAGAGCACCCAGTGATGCGGGGACTCGCCGGCGTAGAGGAGCGGCAGGAAGAAGTCGTTGAACGTGTAGAGGAACGAGAAGAGCGCGACGGCGACGATCGCCGGCTTCGCGAGCCGCACGACGACGGTGCTGAGGATCCGCAGCTCGCCGCACCCGTCGACGCGCGCCGCGTCGAGATACTCCTCGGGGATCGTCAGGAAGAACTGACGCAACAGGAAGATCGAGAACGCGTCGCCGAGCCAGTTCGGGAGGATCACCGGCCACAGCGTCCCGATGAAGTTGAACCCGAACGGGTGGAACTTCGCCCACATCACGTACAGCGGCACCACTGTCACCTGCGGCGGCAGCATCAGGGCGATGAGCACGATCATGAACAGCACATCGCGGCCGCGGAAGCGGATGCGCGCCAGGGCGTACGCCACCGGCACGCTCGAGACGACCACGCCGAGCGTCGCGAGGATCGAGTACTCGAGCGTGTTCAGCGTCCACCGCCAGAGCGGCGCCTTCGTGAAGACGTCGACGAAGTTGTGCCAGGCGAACGGATGCGGCCAGAGGTCGGCAGAGAGCGCCTGCGAGTTCGACATCAGCGCCGTCAGCGTGATGAACGCGAACGGCGCGAGGAACGCGATCGCGAGCCCGATCAGCACCGCGTTGTTCGCGACGGTCAGCAGGAAGCGGCGCCGGCGGCCAGGCGACCAGCCGCGGCGGCGGACGAGCGGCGCGGGGGCAGACGTCGCGCTCACCGCGCCGCACCTCCCTGGTGCACCCACTTGCGCGAGTTCAGGACGATCACGAGCGTGACCCCGAACGAGACGGCGAGCAGCAGCATCGCCATCGCCGAGGCATAGCCCATCTGGAAGTCGGTGAAGCCGTGCTGGTAGAGCAGCACGGGGTAGACGAGCGTCGAGTCGAGCGGGTAGCCGAGGTTCCCAGACGTGACGTCGGCCGCCTGCGAAGCCTGGCCGGAGGCGACGCCGGCCGCGACGTAGGCCTGCGTGAAGTACTGCAGCCCCTGGATGACGCCGAGAATGACGGCGAACAGGATCACCGGGCTGATCGTCGGGATCGTCACCCACCGCAGGCGCTGGAAGGGCCCGGCTCCGTCGAGCTCCGCCGACTCGTAGAGGTGGCGCGGCACGTCGAGCACCGCGGCGAGGAAGATGATCATCGTGTTGCCGACGCCCCAGAGGCCGAGGATCGTCAGCGACGGCTTCGACCAGGCGGGATCCTGGAACCAGAGCGGGCCGGTGATCCCGAGGTGGCCGAGGATGATGTTCACCGGGCCGGTCGACGGGTTGAGAATGAAGACGAACGCGAGCGTCGCCGCGACCGGCGGGGCGAGCGCCGGAAGATAGAACACGGTGCGGAAGAAGCCGCCGCCCGACTTCGCCCGCGCGAGCATGCTCGCGATCCCGAACGAGAAGAGCACCTGCAGCGGCACCATCACGGCGATCAGCCACAGCGTGTTCTTGATCGCCGTCCACACTTGCGGGTCGACCGTGAACATGTAGCGGTAGTTCGCGAGCCCGACCCAGCGCGGCGGCGACAGCAGGTCGTAGTGGTTGAACGACAGATACGCGCTCATCACGAGCGGGTACCCGAAGAAGAGGGCGAAGCCGGCGAGCCAGGGGGAGAGCAGCAGGAGGACGAGCCTGCGCCGCCTCCACGCCGAACGCCTCCTGGCCCGCCGGCGGTCGACCGCCGGGCGGGCCGCAGAGACCGATGCCTCTGCGGCACTCATCCGTTAGGGCACCCCGCCGCCCTTGGCCTGCTTGACCATCGCGTCGAGCTGCTTGTCGAGGCTCGAGAGGCCGGACGACAGGCTCGACACCTTCCCCGCCTGCCACTTCGTCGCGAAGTTCTGGACGAGGTTCGTGTACGAGACGCCTGCCGCCGTGATCGGCGAGGTCGTCGAGCTCGGGTTCCCGAAGATCTTCAGGAACGTCGCGAAGTGCGCGTCGGGCGTCAACTCCTTCGACGTCAGCGACGCCTGCGTCGACGGCACGTTGCGCAGCCCGTTCGACAGCTCGGCCAGCGCGTGCGTGTTCGTCGTCAGCCATTTGACGAGGTCCCACGCCTCGGCCTGGTTCTTGCCGTTCTTCGGGATGCCGATGATCGTGCCGTTGATGTACCCCGACCCGTACAGCGACGGCTTTGCGGTCGGCATCGGCGCCGTCCCGTAGTCGAGCTTCGGATGCTCGGCCTGGATGAACGCCACCCGCCACTCGCCGTCGAGGTTCATCGCGAGCTTCCCGACCTCGAATGCGTTCGACGCCGAGAACTCGTCGCCGAGCCCGGCCTGGAACTTGACGAGCTTGTTGTAACCGATCCACTTGATGTAGGAGCGCTGCCAGTTCAGCCACTGCGACCAGCCCGGCTGCTTCGACAGGATCGAGTGGTTCTGGCCGTCGAGCCACCTGGCGCCCCATGCCGTCACCCACCGCTCGGGGACGTTCTCGTAGAAGCCGATGAACGGATCGAGCCCGAGCACCTTGATCGAGCCGTCCGAGTTGAACTTCGTCAGCTTCTTCGCATCAGCCGTCAGCTCGGCGATCGTCTTCGGCGGGCCTGAGATGCCGGCCGCGGCGAAGAGCGTCTTGTTGTAGTAGAGGCCGTAGTCGTCGGCCAGGAGCGGCAGCGCGCAGCGCGTCCCGTTGTACTGCGTGTAGTACTGCGTCGCGGCGGGGAAGAGGCCTGCGCTGATCCCCGACTGCTTCATCAGCGGGCCGAGGTTGATCCAGCCGCCCGACGAGCAGTACGTCCCGACGTTGTAGGAGTTGAACGAGCTGACGACGTCGGGTGCCGTGCCGGCCCGGATCGCCGCCACGATCTTGTCGTCGTTGATCGACCCGACGACGTCGACCGTCACGTTCGGGTGCGCCTGGTCGTACTCCGCGACCACCTTCTGGAACACCCCGAGCTCGCGGGCGCTCCAGCCCACCCAGACGGTGAGCTTGGTCGGCCCGGTCGATCTGCTCGTCCCGGCCACCGCCGCGACGGCGGCCGCGCAGGCGCCGACGAGCACGAGCAGAGCGACGAGCGCTCTCACACGTCTCATGTGACCCTCCGATCGGCGATCATGTAAGGGAAACTAACGAGAAGCGACGCTAACACTCGCACCGGGCGACGTCAACCGCCTGGTTTCAGCTCGGATCGTTAGTATCGTTGCCGAGATGGCCGACAGGGCGGCACCGCGTGCGACGCCCCCGCTGCTCAAGCGGCTGAACGCACGCGCAGTGCTCGAATCGATCCGTGAGGGGGCGCCGATCTCGCGCGCGGAGATCGCGCGGCGCACCGGGATCTCCAAGCCGACCGTCTCGCTCGCCCTCCAGGCGCTGCTCGAGAGCGGTGTCGTTCGCGAGACCGCGCCCGACCCGGACCGGCCTCATTACGGCGCCGTCTTCTTCGAGCCGGTGCCCGAGGCGGCGCTTGTCGTCGGCCTCGACATCGGCGCGCGCTTCCTGCGCGGAGCGATCAGCGATCTCGACGGCCGCGTCCGTGCCCGGCAGGACGTCGAGTTGCGCAGCGTCACCGCCGAGTCGGCTCTCGCCGCCGTCGCCGAGGTGCGCGAGGCGCTGCTCGATGCAGCGGGCCGGCCCGAGGCGCTCGACGGCGCCGTCGTCGGTGTACCCGGCGTGGTCGAGCCCTCGACCGGCGCCGTGTCACTCGCGACGAACGTCCCCGGGATCGAGCAGCGTGACTTCCTCGCCGATCTCGAGGGACTGCTGCAGGTACCCGTCCGGCTCGAGAACGACATCAATCTCGCCGCGCTCGGCGAGCAGTGGCGCGGCATCGCCCGCGGCGTCGACCATTTTCTGTTTCTCTCGATCGGCACCGGCATGGGCGCCGGGCTCGTCCTGCACGGTGAGTTGCACCGCGGCCGAAACGGCGCGGCGGGCGAGCTGGACTACGCGCTCGCCGGCCTGCCCGACGAGCTCGACCCGTGCGCGCGGGCGGTTGCGTCGCTCGCCGCGCGCCTTGCGCCGGGGTTCGCCGGGCGGTCGTCGTTGCGCTCGCCCTTCGAGCCGAGGCTCGTGTTCGCCGCGGCGCGCACCGGCGACCCGCTCGCGCAGGCGGTCGTTCAGGAGGAGGCGCGGCGGATCGCCCTGCACGTCATGCCCGCAGCCGCGGTTGCCGACGTCGAGCTCGTTGTGCTCGGCGGTGGGCTCGGCGCGAACGGCGACCTCCTGCTCGAGCCGGTTCGCGCGCATCTCGCGAGCTGGCTCCCATATCCGCCGCGCGTCGAGACGTCGAGCCTCGGTGAGGCCGCCGTGCTCACCGGCGCACTCGCCGTCGGCGTCCGCGCCGCCCGCGAGGGCGTGCTCGTCTAGCGCTTGCAGAGCTCTTCGATCAGGCCGGCCGCTCGCACCGTCCCGGGGTCGGCCTGCGCGCGGGCCGCGATCGCGGCGAGGCGAGCACGCAGCGGGCCTGCGGCAAGCAGGCGGTCGATCGCGTCGAGCAGCGTCTCGCGCTCGAGCTCGTACGTCGGAAGCCGCACCCCGAATCCGGTCTCGTCGACCCGCTGGGCGTTGTCGTACTGGTCCCAGAAGATCGGCAGGGCGACGAGCGGCTTGCCGAAGTGGAAGCACTCGGTGGTCGTGTTGTTGCCGCCGTGCGTGATGACGAGATCGACGTGCGGCAGGATCGCCGGTTGCGGCAGGTACTCGGCACCGGTCATGTTGTCGGCGAGCTCGTATTCGCCGGCCTGCGGCCCCTTCGAGACGACGATCCGGTACGGCGCGTCGGCGAGCAGCCCGACCAGGTGGCGCATCAGCTCGACGTCGGCCGAGCCGAGCGAGCCGAGCGACAGATAGACGAGCGGGCGCTCGTCGGGCTCGGGCGCGAATGTATCCGTGCCCCGCCGGACGCACGTGTCGAGGCGATGCCATCCCGGCCCGAGTGGTGTCGTGCGCGGGTAGTCGAGCTCGGCCGGATACACGTACAGATTCAGGTGCTCGGAGGCGTGCATCAGGTCGCCCGGCGGGAGCGCCCCGGCGCCGCGCTCCTCGCAGAAGGCGCTGAACTCCGCGTGCAGCGGTCCGAGCGCCCGCGCGTACTCGGCGCGGAACTCCGCCCAGCCGCTGCGGTCGTCGAGCGGATAGCCCGAGAAGACCGGCGGCAGCGCGGTGTCCTTCAGCTCGAGCGGGTTGCACGAGACGATGCGCACCCATTTGCGGCCGGAGTGCCTGACGGCGGGGAACGCGACGACGTTGTCCTGGACGATCGCGTCGGGCTCGAGCTCGCCGAAGATCTCCCGCAGGCGGTCGTCGGCGTACCGCGCCCCGTCGCAGAGCGCACGAAACGTCGGCTCGATGAATGCCTCGAGCTGCTCGATCGTCGCCCGCCTGAACACCGGGGCCGTCTCGCGGATGAAGTCCTTCCAGAACTGCCCGGGCAACTCCTCGGCCTCGGCCGGCGGTCCGAGCCGGATGTGCCGTTCCTCGAAGCCCTGTGCGTCGAGCGTCCCCGTGAACGACTCCTCGACGACGAACACGACACGGTGACCGCGCTCCTGCAGCACCTGGCCGATGCCGACGCAGTTGTTCGTCGGGCCGTACGCCCCCTCGGGGAAGAACACGACCGTTGACATGGTGAGACTTTCTCAGACGGCGACGGGCTCGTCGCCCCCGACGAGCACGCGCTCGATCTCGATGCGGTCGTTGAGTACGACCACGTCCGCCGGCGACCCGATCGCGATCCGGCCGAGCACTGAGTCGCCGAGCACGCGCGCCGGCGTCGTCGTGGCGGCCTCGACCGCCTCCTCGAGCGGGACGCCGAGGGCGTGCAGGTTGCGCACCGCCTCGATCATCGTCAGCACGCTGCCCGCGAGCACGCCGTCAGGTCCGCGGACAGCCCCCTCGTGCACCTCGAGGTCGAGCTCCCCGAGGCTCGACGTCCCGTAGGCGCGCGGCGCCGCCGCGATGGCGTCCGAGATCAGCGCGAGCCGTCCCCGCGCGGCCCGCCACACCGTCAGCACCGTCTCGGGTGCGAGATGGATGCCGTCGACGATCAGCGACACGATCACCGACTCGTGCGCAAGAGCCGCGCCGACGATCCCGGGGTCGCGGTGCAAGAGCGGCCGCATCGCGTTGAAGAGATGCGTGACCGCACGCGCCCCGCGTGCGAACGCCGCGTTCGCCTGCTCGGCGGTGGCATCGGTGTGCCCGAGCGACACGGTGATCCCGCGGGCGAGCAGCTTGTCGATGAGGATGCCCGCGCCGGGAAGCTCGGGGGCCAGCGTCATCATGCTCACCGGTCCCGCCGAGAGCAGCCGCTCCAGGAGCGCCGGGTCGGGGTCGCGGCGCGACGAGGCCTCGTGCGTGCCGAGCCGGTTCGGTGAGAGGAACGGCCCCTCGAGGTGCATTCCGAGGATGCGCGGCGCGCGCTCGGCGATCGGCACCTCGCCCATCGCCTGCAGCACCTGCTGCTCGGGGCTCGTGATCAACGTCGGCACGTAGGCGGTGACGCCGGTCTCGAGAAGCGCCTGGCCGGCACGCCGGTAGCCGTCGGTGTCGGCGTCGAGGAAGTCGACACCGCCGAAGCCGTTCACCTGGAGGTCGATGAAGCCGGGGACGGCGATCCCGTGCCCGTGTGCGCCGGGGAGGCCGAAGCCGGCGATCACGCCGTCCTCGATCTCCACGTCGCCGAGCACGAGCGTGCCGTCCACGAGGGCGGCTTCGACGCCGAGTCTCATGGGTGCCAGTCTACGAGTGGTCCGGTGCCTTGGTCAATACCAGTTCTCGGATTTCCCACAGCTGGGGCTTGTATCCCCCTGATCTGGTCTATACCATCGCTGGCGTGGCGGAGATCCGGCTCGACGACGTGAGCAAGGCCTTCGGTGCAGTGCGGGCCGTCGACGACGTCTCGCTCGCCATCGAGGACGGCGAGTTCCTCGTGCTCGTCGGCCCGTCCGGCTGCGGCAAGTCGACCCTGCTGCGGATGATCGCCGGGCTCGAGGAGACGAGCGCGGGTGTGATCTCGATCGGCGGCCGCGACGTGACAGACCTGCCGCCGCGCAGCCGGGACATCGCGATGGTATTCCAGTCCTACGCGCTCTACCCGCACATGACCGTGCGCCAGAACCTCGGCTACGGCCTGAAGGCGCGGCGGACGCCGAAGCCCGAGATCGTCCGTCGCGTCGATGAGGTCGCCGAGCTTCTCGGCCTGACGGACATGCTCGACCGTCGCCCGGCGCAGCTCTCCGGCGGCCAGCGCCAGCGTGTCGCGATGGGCCGGGCGATCGTCCGCCAGCCGCAGGCGTTCCTGCTCGACGAGCCGCTTTCGAACCTCGACGCGAAGCTGCGCGTCGGTATGCGCGCGTCGCTCGCGCAGCTCCATCGCCGGCTCGGCGTCACGACCGTCTACGTGACGCACGACCAGACGGAGGCGATGACGCTCGGCCAGCGCGTCGCGGTCATGCGCAGCGGGCAGATCCTTCAGTGCGCCCGCCCCCAGGAGCTGTATGCACGCCCCGCCAACCTCTTCATCGCAGCATTCATCGGCTCGCCGGCGATGAACCTCGTCGAGGCGACCGTCGTCGGCGACCAGCTGCGCTTCGGGCAGTTCAGCGTGCCGGTCGCGGGGCCGGTCCCCCGGCGCGAGCGCCTGGTGGTCGGGATCCGCCCCGAGAGCTTCGAGGACGCGGCCTTCGCGCCGGGCCTGCCGACGATCGGGGTCGAGGTCGAGGTGGTCGAGGAGCTCGGCTCGGATGCGCATGTCTTCTTTCACGTCGACGCGCCGCCGATGAACGCCGAGGTGCTCGAGGCCGCGGCGGAGGGCGGGCTCCTGCCCGAGTCGCGGGCGCTCTTCACGGCGCGGCTCGACGCACGTACCGGGGCACGCGTCGGCGCGCCGCTCGAGCTTGCGGTCGATCCGGCCCGCTTCCACTACTTCGACCCGGAGACGGGCGAGCGGCTGGACGGGGCCGCCGCGCCGGTCCCGGCCGGGGCAGCCGCATGACGAAGCAGCGCGAGACGCGGGAGCGCGTCCTGGAGCTGATCGAGCCCCTCCACGTCGGCGACTCCATTCCCCCCGAGCGCCAGCTGAGCGTGGACCTGGGCGTCTCGCGGCTCACGCTGCGCGCCGCGCTCGACGAGCTCGTGCGCGAGGGCTACCTCGTACGCCGGCGTGGGGCGGGCACGTTCGTCGCCGAGCCGAAGGTCGCGAAGGGCATCGACATCGCCTCGTTCAGCGACGACATGCGGGCGCGCGGCCTGACGCCGGGGAGCCGCACGATCGACCGGCGCGAGATCCCCGCGGGCGCCCGGCTCGGGCGCATCCTGCACGTCTCGCCCGCCGAGCCGATTCTCTCGATCAAGCGCCTCCGGCTCGCGGACGGCGACCCGATGGCGATCGAGCTGCTGCACGTCCGGAGCTCGCTCGTGCCCGGCCTGACCGCACGCGATCTCGAGGAGAACTCGTTCTACGACCTGCTCGCGAGCCGCTACGAGATCTCGATCGTCGGCGGCACGCAGACGGTCGAGCCGACGGTCACGAACGAGGAGGAGTCGACGGCGCTCGGCGTGCCGCTGCACTCGCCGGCCCTTCTCTTCGAGCGCGTCACGCGCTCGGAGGCCGGCGACATCGTGGAATACACGAGCTCGACCTACCGTGGCGATCGCTACCGGCTCGTGACCGAGATCGGCGCCGGCGGCAAGCCGGTGCAACCGCTCGGCGTCACCACGCTCGACCGGTTCTGAACTGGTATTGACTTTTTGGTGACGCTTGTGCGAGCATGCGGCTAAGTGCTAACTGGTCAATACCAAACGCGCGGCGCCGAGACTCATTGCATGGGGCAGGGCCGCCCGACCCTGGAGGCATCCAGATGAAGAGACGCAGCATCCTCGCGCTCTGCCTCGTCACGGCGTTGGCGGCAGTCGTCACCACCGTCACGTCCGGCGCGACGCAGCGGCAGTCCGCGAACAGCATCACGGTCTGGCTGCAGACCGACGCACAGAGCGGTTGGCCCGGCGTCGTCGCCGCGGCGAACCAGCAGTTCCAGGCCGATCACCCCGGCACGACGGTGAACATCCAGTACCAGAGCTGGGGCGACCATCTCCAGAAGTTCGACGCCACGCTCGCGGGCGGCGGTGGCCCGGACGTGATCGAGATGGGCAACACCGAGATGACGAAGTACATGGCGGCCGGCGCGTTTGCCGACCTCAGCTCGTCCAAGAGCTCCTTCGCCAACTCGGGCTCGTGGCTCAAGGGCCTCGCGGCCTCCGGCGTCTTCAACGGGAAGCTGTACGGCGTCCCGTACTACGCCGGGTCGCGTGTCGTCACCTACCGCACCGACCTGTTCAAGAGCGCAGGCATCAACAAGCTGCCGAGCTCGACTGCGGGGTACGTCGCCGACTCCCAGAAGCTGCTCGCGAAGAACAAGGGCAAGGGCTTCTCGCCGCTCTACATCGCGGGCACCGACTGGTACGTCGCGATGGGTTTCGTCTTCGACTACGGCGGCGGCATCGCCCAGCGGGTCAGCGGCCAGTGGAAGGGCCTGCTCGCATCGCCGAAGTCGATCGCCGGGCTCACGGCGTACAAGAACTTCTTCACGTCCGTGTCGCGGGCCTCGAAGACGACGGACGAGGCGCACCCGAACCCCTACGACGTCTATGCGCAGGGGCAGGCCGCCTCGATGGTCGGCCCGAGCTGGTTCAGCTGCTGCGTCGGCAAGAAGTACACCGGCGTGACGGCCCAGTTCGTGATGCCCGGCCACGTGGCGGGCACCTCGATGCCGGGCTTCCTCGGCGGCTCCGACCTCGCCGTGCCGGTGACGAGCTCCAACAAGGCGCTCGCCGCCGACTGGATCAAGGACTTCACGAGCACCGCCTCGGAGAAGGCCCTGCAGGCGAAGGGGAACATCCCGAACGCGACCAACCTGCTCGGGAACAGCGTCAACGAGCGGGCTGCATCGCGCAGCTGGTTCGTCCCGACCGCCAAGCACTGGGTCGACGTCGAGAATGGGAACATCCTCCGCAACATGCTCGCCCAGATCCTCACGGGGAAGCTGACCGTCAAACAGGCGGCCCAGTCCGCGAGCGACAATGTCGCCTCGGTGCTGAATCAGCCCTGACGTGAACGACGCAAGCCGTAGGGCCGCCGCCGCCGGGACCCAAGTGGGATCCTCCCGGCGGCGGCGGCATTCTCGGGCGCGGCTGCTGCAGGCGGCCGCGCCGTACGGCCTGATCCTTCCCGTGGTCGTCGTGATCGCGGTCGTCCTCGGGTACCCGCTCTACTGGCTCGTCAAGCTCTCGACGCAGAAGTACGGCCTCTTCGAGCTGATCCAGCACCACGGGACGCCGGTCGGCCTCGCCAACTACAAGTCGGTCCTGCACGACCCGATCTTCTGGCACACCCTCGTCCGCACGGTCGTCTTCACCGCGGCCAACGTCTCGTTGACGATGGTCATCGGGATGCTGCTCGCCCTGCTCCTCGTGCGCCTCTCGACCGCCGTGCGGGTGCTGCTCACCTCCGGTCTCGTGCTCGTCTGGTCGATGCCCGTCGTCGTCGCCGTCCAGGTCTGGTACTGGATGACGAACTACGAGAACGGCGTCGTCAACTATGTGCTGACCAGGCTCCATTTCGGCAACTACTTCGAGCACGACTGGTACGCGACGACGACGTCGCAGCTCTCGATGACGACGCTCCTGATCGTCTGGGGTGCGCTGCCGTTCGTGGTGATCACGCTCTACGCCGGGCTCGCCCAGGTGCCGCGCGACCTGCTCGAGGCCGCCGAGGTCGACGGCGCGAGGGGCTGGATGAGCTTCCGTGACATCACGCTTCCGATCATCCGGCCGATCCTCCTGATCCTCACGAGCCTCTCGATCATCTGGGACTTCGGCGTCTTCACGCAGCCGTACCTGCTGATCGGGCAGTCGAAGATCCAGACCGGCAACTACCTGATGAGCATCTACCTCTTCGAGGAGGGGTACTTCAAGAGCGACTACGGACGCGGGGCCGCGATCTCGCTCCTGATGCTGCTGATCGTCGGCGTGCTCAGCATCGTCTACGTACGCCGAATGGTCCGGATCGGGGTGGCCGAGTGACGCGCAACACGCGGAAGCTTCTCCGCCGGACCGGCTGGGACGCCGTCGGGCTCCTGGTCTTCGTGGTGATGATCTTCCCGGTCTACTGGATGGTCTCGACCGCGTTCAAGCCGGACGAGAAGATCGTCGCGCTCGTGCCGCAGTGGATCCCGACGACCCCGACGCTGGCGCACTTCGGCAACGCGATTCATCGCCCGTACTTCTGGGACGACGTGAAGAACAGCCTGATCATCGTCGGCGTCACCGTCGCGATCTCGATCGTGGTCGCGTTCCTCGCCGCCGTCGCGCTCGCGCGCTATGGCTTTGCCGGCCGCAAGCTGTTCGTCGTCCTCGTGATCGGCATCCAGATGCTGCCGCAGGCCGGGCTGATCATCCCGCTGTACGTCGTGCTCGCCCGCTACCACCAGACGAATGCGCTGACCGGCGTCATCGTCACGTACCTCACCTTCGTCCTGCCGTTCTCGGTCTGGACGCTGCGCGGGTTCCTGATCGGCATCCCCAAAGAGCTCGAGGAAGCGGCCATGGTCGACGGCTCGACGCGCCTCGGGGTGTTCGTGAAGATCCTGCTCCCGCTGATGGGCCCGGGCCTCGTCGCGACATCGGTGTTCGCGTTCATCACGACGTGGAACGAGTACATCTTCGCGCGCGTGCTGCTCAACGACCAGAGCAAGCAGACCGTCACCGTCTGGCTTTCGTACTTCTACGGGTCGAGCCGTCACACCGACTGGGGCGCACTGATGGCGGCATCGACGCTCACTGCGATCCCGGTCGTGATCTTCTTCCTGCTCGTGCAGCGGCGCATCGCGTTCGGCCTGACCTCAGGGGCTGTGCGGGGATGAGCGAGCTGCGGGAGCTCGCCGCCGCCTGCGTGTTCCCGAGCTTCCCGGGAACGGAGCCGCCCGACTGGGTGCGACGGCTCCTCGCCGCCGGCGGGGGCGGGATCGTGCTCTTCGCCTACAACGCGCCGTCCCGGGAGTCGCTTGCCGGGCTCACCGCTGCGCTGCGCGCGGAGTCGCCCGACGTGCTCCTCTCGCTCGACGAGGAGGGAGGCGACGTGACGCGGCTCGAGTGGCGCGAGGGCAGCTCCTACCCCGGCGGCGCGGCGCTCGGCTTCCTCGACGACCCGGCGACGACCGAGCTCGTCGCGCGCTCGATCGCCGCAGAGCTTGCCGCGGCCGGAGTCAACTGGAACCTTGCGCCCGTCGCCGACGTGAACGTGCCCGCGAACCCGGTGATCGGTACCCGGGCCTTCGGCGACAACGCCGACCTGGTCGCGCGCCACGTCGCCGCGTACGTTCGCGGCCTGCAGTCGCGCCGCGTCGCCGCCTGCGCGAAGCACTTCCCCGGGCACGGCTCGACGACGCAGGACTCGCACCTCGAGCTGCCGACGCTCGTCGGCGACGTCGAGGCGGGCCTCGCGCCGTTCCGCGCGGCGATCGACGCCGGCGTCGTCTCGATCATGACCGCCCACGTGCGCGTCCACGAGCTGCCCGCGACGGTCGATCCTGCCCTTCTCGGCGACCTGCTGCGAGGTCAGCTCGGGTTCGACGGCGTCGTCTTCGCGGATGCGCTCGAGATGAAGGCGGTCAGCGAGACGATCGGTGTCGTCGAGACCGCGGTCCACGCGCTCGCAGCAGGCGTCGACGCCCTCTGCATCGGGCACGACCTCGGCGCCGACGCCGTCGATGCGATCGTCGAGGCGCTCGCCGCGCGCGTGCCCGAGGACCGGTTGCGGGATGCCGCCCGTCGTGTCCGGAGCCTCGCCCTCTGGGCCCGCCCGGACGTGGGCAGCCCCGATCGGGCTGAGGCGGCGGCCGCCGCGCGGCGGGCGCTCGAAATCGCGGGCGACGTCACGGTGGGGGAGACTCCCAGGGTGGTCGAGCTTCGTCCATCGGCGAACATCGCGGCCGGCGAAGCCGAGTACGGGCTCGCGCAGGCCGTTGTCGTCCGCGAGGGAGAGCCGGTGCCGGCCGCCGAGGTGTACGTCGTCCGGGATGCCCACCGTCATGCCTGGATGCGCGCCGCGGTCGATCGGCCGGATGCGATCGTCGTCGAGATCGGCCTACCGGTCTGGCGTCCGACGCGGAGCCGCGGCTACGTCGCTACGCACGGGGGCGGCGGCGCGTCGCTCCACGCGGCGGAGGAGGTGCTCGGCCTGTGAGCACCCACCTCGAGCGCGAGCTGCGCGAGCAGCCGGAGGCGCTGCGGCGCCTCCTCGAGACGCAGCACGAGACGGCGGAGCGGATCGCGGCGCATCTTCGCCAGGCCGACGTGCGCTACATCCTGATCGCCTCGCGCGGCAGCTCGTCGAACGCGGCCCGCTACGCGCAGTACTTGCTCGGACGCGCGCACCGGGTGCCCGTCTCGTTCGCGACGCCTTCGCTCTTCACGCTCTACGCCCAGCCGCCTCGGCTCGAGGGCGCGCTTGTCGTCGGCATCTCGCAGTCCGGGGAGTCGCCCGACGTCGTCGAGGTGCTCGCCGAGGCGCGGCGCCAGGGCCGTCCCACCGTCGCGCTGACGAACCGGCCGTCGTCTCCGCTCGGCGCCGTCGCAGACGAGGTGCTTCCGCTCGAGGCCGGCGAGGAGCAGTCGGTGGCAGCGACGAAGACGTACCTGAACTCGCTCGCAGCGGTGGCGCTCCTCTTCTGTGCCGCGACCGGCGACAGGAAGGCACTGGCGGAGCTGAGGCGGATGCCCGAGCTCGTCGAGCAGCAATTGGAGCGCTCGTGGCGCGAGGTCGAGGCGATCGACGGGCTCGGTCCGCTCGCCGGCGGCACGGTCGTCACGCGTGGCATCAACTACTGCACGGCGTTCGAGATCGCGCTCAAGATCCGTGAGCTGTCTGGGCTTCTGTTCGAGGCCTACTCGGCCGCCGATCTGCTGCACGGGCCGGTCGCCGCGATCGGCGAGGGCTGGCCGGTGATCGCCGTCGCGCCGACAGGCCCGGCACTTGCCGAGCTTCGGCAGGCCGTCGCCGAGATCGCGCGCCGCGGCGCACGCATCGTCGCCGTCTCGGACGACCCGGGCCTGTGCGCCGCCTCGGCGGTCTCGTTGCCGCTCGTCCCGGGCGTGCCGGAGTGGCTCAGCCCGCTCGTCGCGGTCGTCCCCGGCCAGCTCGCCGCGATGCGGCTTGCGACGCTCCGCGGTGTCGACATCGACAACCCGTTGGGGCTGCAGAAGGTGACGCTTACCCGCTAGCTTGCGCCGGCGCATGAACGTCGTCGAAGGAGAGCGCCGCTTCGCCGCCCCACCCGAACGGGTCTTCGAGCTCCTCACGAGCCCGGACGTGATCGCCTCGGCGATCCCTGCGGTCTGCGGTCACAGGGTGCTCGACGCCGACCACTGGGAGGCGAAGGTGAAGGCGCCGCTGCCGCTCGCACCCGCGGTGAAGATCCGCTTCGAGGTGCTCGAGCGGCGCCCACCGGAGCACGCGGCACTGCATGCGCGCGGCGGCGGCACGGACGTCACGTCGCGCTTCGACCTCTCCGCAGACGGCGACGCGACGCTGATGCGCTGGCGCACCGAGCTCCACCTGGGCGGCGTGCTCGGGAGGGTCGTCGGCCCGGGTCTCGACGCGATCGCCGAGCGCCAGGCCACGCGCACGCTCGACGCCGTCGAGCGCGCTCTCAGCCCGCCGCGGCATCCGCGCGGCTCAGGCCTCGCGCGGCTGCCAGCGGAAGCGGCGGATCGCCGCCACGAGCCCGACCCCACCCCAGGCGAGCACAACCGCCACGGCACCGAGGTCGGACCAGAGATGGTGATGGCCCACGATCACGTCCCGTGTCAGCTTCGTGAAGTACGTCAGCGGCAGGACGTCCGCGATTGCCTTGAGGAAGCCCGGGTAGTCCTGCGGCGAGAAGAACGTGCCCGAGATGATCGCCATCGGCAGGTAGACGAAGTTGACGACGGCCGACGAGCCCTCCGCCGAACGGACGAACCCGGTCAGCCCGAGCCCGAGCGCCGCGAACGACGCCGCGCCGATCACGAGGGCGGCGAAGAGCGACAGCGCACGAGTGGGGAAGGGAACGTCGAAGAGCACTCGGCCGAGCGCGATCAGCAGCAGCGCCTGGATCAGGAATGTGACGAACGTCGACCCGAGCACGGCGAGGAGATATGTCCACGGCGGCAGCGGCGTCGCGCGGATCCGTTTCAGCACGCCGCTCTCGCGGCGGATGACCATCGAGATCGCGAGCCCGGCGAACGCGGTCGATGCGACCCCGTAGCCCATCATCCCCGCCATCAGGAACGTCGCGCCGTGGACGCCGCCGATCGTGTCGCTGCCGTAGATCGAGCCGAAGATCAGGAAGAAGATCACCGGTAGGAAGAAGGTGAAGAACGCCGCTTCCCGGTTACGCCAGAAGAGCGTCTGCTCGGTCCGGAGCTCGTGCCAGAGAAGATTCACCCGCCTGAGGCTACCGGCGCGGCGGCTGCTTCATTGCGGCAGGAACACCAGCCTGTAGTAACGGCGCAGCCAGGCCTCGTAGTTACGCGCGGTGAGCCCGGCGTGGCGGGTCAGCGTGCGATAGGTACCCCAGTCGAGCGCGACCCAGAACGAGGCTTCGACGTCGTGCCGGCGCAGCCCCGCTCTCCGCCCGGGCTTTGCGAGCAGCAGGTCGGTTGCCCACCGGACCGCGAACGCGCGGTTGCGGTTCATCTCGCCCCACAGAGGGGCGACGACCGGATCGTGAGCCGCCGCCTGCTCGACGACCCAGGCGATTCGCGCGGACCGCTCGTTGACCGTGCGTAGGTGCGCGGCGTGCAGGTCGAGCATCGCCGCAGCGGTCGGCGTCCGCTCGATCCGGGTGATCGTCTCCCGTTGTGGCATCGGCCGCGGGTCGATGTCGCCGCGGATTGCGAGGTCGACCGCCGCCTGGAGCAGCGCGGCCTTCGTGCCGAAAAGAGCCTCCACGGTCTTCGCAGAGACGCCTGCCGCCTCGGCGACCGAGCGCATCGTCGTGGCGGCCCAGCCGCGCTCCTCGAACAGGGTGCGGCTGGAGCGGATGATCGCCTCGCGCGTCCGCGCGGCGCCGGCCGCCCGCCGAGGTGCGTGATAGGCGCGTCTGTCCCGCTCCTCTTCTCTCGGCTTGTCTTCCTTGCTCATATTGAGTAGGGTCGCTCCCTATTCAATAGTACGACCTGCTTCGGACGGCACCGTCGTCGTCCCGAAAGGAGAAGCTGATGACACGCCAGGTCCCGACCCTGCTTGCGGTCGCCGCCCTCGCGCTCCTCGCCGCCTCGACCACGTCAGGTGCCTCGACGCACCTCCGCGCCGGGTTCGTCGATGGCGTTTGGGTCGACGGAATCGTTCACAACCTCGCCACCGGGCCGCCGCCGGCGGGGGCGAAGCATCCGATCCCGCTGTACGTGATCGCTCCGGTCTCGGCTGCGCATCCGCTGCACCCGCTCCTGTATGCGAAGCCGCTCGGCTTCGGCGCCCACGATCACGTCGCAGAGATCCCGAAGGGGGCGTATCACGGCCTCTGTGATCTCACGCTCGTCGTCCCGGGCCCGAAGGCGAAGCTCGGATCGAATGTCCAAGCGCGTCAGACGCTGACGCCCGCGGCATCGAAGCCGCTTCTCTACCGGGCGCGTCTCGGGGGCGCGATGGAGGCGCTCAACTGGGTCTCGAGGATCAAGCGGGCGCAGTCCCTCGGCCTCGCGACCCTCGTGGATACGAAGACCGTGATCGGGTGCGCCATCACGCCGGGCGCGAAGCGCTGATCAGTCGCCCGTCAGTTCCAGGTACACGTCCTCGAGCGTCGGCCGTCGCACCTCGAGGGCCTCGAGCTCACCGTCGCCGGCAAGCGCTGCGGCGGTGAGCTCGTGCAGGCGCTGCGTCGGCTCCCGCGTGCGCTCGACGATCTCCTCTCCGCCCCGGCGGTAGCGAATCTCGGTCACGACGGCGCCACCGGTCAGCTCCGACGGCCGTCCCTCGCGCACGATGAGCCCGTCGCGCAGCACCGCCACGCGGTCGGCGAGCTGCTCGGCCTCGTCGAGGTAGTGCGTCGTGAGCAGGACCGTTTTTCCGAGCGTGCGCAGGCGGCGGATGGTTTCCCATGCTGCGCGGCGCGCACCCGGGTCGAAGCCCGTCGTGGGCTCGTCGAGGAAGACGAGCTCGGGGTCCCCGACCAGCGCAAGGCCGAGGTCGAGGCGGCGCTTCTGGCCTCCGGAGAGCGTGCGGACACGCGCGCTGCGCTTCTCGTCGAGGCCGACGATGTCGATCACCTCGTCGACATCACGCGGTGCCGCGTAGTAGCCGGCGAAGACATGGAGGCTCTCGGAGACGGTCAGGTTCGGATAGAGCGACGACGACTGCAGCATCACGCCGATGCGCTCGCGCCACGCCGTGCCTGCCGCCTGTGGATCGGTGCCGAGGACGTCGACCGTGCCGCCGTCGCGGGGGCGGTAGCCCTCGAGGATCTCGACGGTGGTCGTCTTGCCCGCGCCGTTCGGGCCGAGGAGCCCGAACACCTCGCCCGTCTCGATCGTGAAGTCGATTCCGCGCAGCGCCTCGTGCTCGCCGTAGCGCTTCGTCAGGCCGCGCACCGCGACGGCCGCGGTCACAACGTCAACTCTTCGACGTGCGCAGGCGCGAACGAGACGCGACGGCCGGTGAGCGCGAGCACGATGTGCGAGCAGTCCGGCTGGTGGCCGACGGCGACGATCGTGTCGCCCCGGCCCTCGGCCGCCTCACGCAGGTCGACGGGCGTCGCGCCGGGGGCGAGCCGCTCGTCCACCTCCGGGTCGAGCCCGGCCGCGCGGGCGATCTCGGCTGCGGTCTGCCGGGCGCGCACGAGCGGGCTCGAGACCACGGCGGCGGGCCGCTCGGCTGCGAGCTCGGCGCCGAGCTTCTGCGCCGCGGCGAGGCCGGCTTCGGTCAGCGTTCGCAGCTCGTCGGGGGCGCCGGGGGCGGCGTGGGCGTGACGGACGAGGAAGACGCGCACCGCGGCTATCCGACGGCAGCGGCGAGCTCGCCGAGCACGGCGACCATCTCGACGTCCTCGTGCACGAGATGCTGGAGCATGATCCGCTCGACGCCGGCCTGCTCATATTCGCGAAGCAGCTCGGCGAGCTGATCGACCGTACCCGAGATCGCCGGCGTGTCGTTCCCCGTCAGCTCCTGGAACTGGGCGAGCCGGTCGCGCAGCTCGCTCTCGTCGCGGCCGACGACGCAGCCGGTCATCACCGAGAAGCGAAGCGGCTCGCGGCCCGCCTCGCGGGCCGCATCGTCGAGGATCCGCCGCCGCTCGCGCGCTTCGTCGACCGTCGCCCAGACGGTGTTGTACTCGTCGGCATGGCGCACGGCGGCCGCGACGGTACGCGGCTTGGCGCCGCCGCCGATGATGATCGGCGGGTGCGGCTGCTGCAGCGGCTTCGGCCACACCTCGTCGGCCTCGGTCCAGTGGCGCGTGATCTCGGCGAGCTGGCGGTCGAGCTCGTCGAGCCGCTCTCGCGTGGGCGGGAACGTGAAGCCGTAGGCCTCGTGCTCCGACTCGAACCACCCGGCGCCGAGCCCAAGCTCGACGCGGCCGCCCGAGATGTAGTCGACGGTCGTGACCATCTTCGCGAGCACCTGTGCGCGCCGGAACGTGACAGGCGAGACCATCGTGCCGAGGCGGATGCGCTCGGTGACCGCGGCGAGGCCGGCGAGCGTCGCCCAGGCGTCGAGCGAACCGGCGGGGTCGCCGCGAACGATCGAGCGGTAGTGGTCGGAGCGGAAGAGGCCGTCGAGACCGGCCGACTCGGCGGCGCGGGCGAGTGCCACCCACTGCTCCCAGGTGACCCCCTCCTGGCCCTCGATCATCAGGCAGACGCGCATCGCTCCACCCTAGCGAGGGGCGCCGGCGCTCAGAGCGGTGTGACGTAGCTCGCCGTCAGGCCGCCGTCGACCAGGAAGGTCGCGCCGGTCACGTACGAGGAGTCGTCCGACGCGAGGAAGAGCGCGCCGTTCACCACCTCGCGCGGCTTCGCGAGGCGGCCGGTCGGCCAGTGGATGCGCCGCCGCTCGAGGGCCGCCGGGTCGTCGCCGAAGATCGAGAGGAGCAGCGGCGTCTCGACGGGGCCGGGGCAGAGCGCATTGACGCGGATCCCCTCGCGCGCGAACTGCACCGCGAGCTCGCGCGTCATCGAGAGCACGGCTCCCTTCGACGCGGTGTACGAGATCTGGCTCGTCGCCGCGCCGACGATCGCGACGAAGCTCGCGACGTTGATCACGCTGCCCCCGCCGCGCGCCTGGAGGTGGGGGATGCCGTGCTTGCAGCAGAGGAAGACGCCCTTCGTGTTGACCGCCTGCACGCGATCCCATGCTTCGACGCTCGTGTCGAGCACCGACGCATCGTCGGCGGGCGAGATCCCCGCGTTGTTGTAGAGCACGTCGATGCCGCCGAAGCGCCCGGCTGTCGCCGCCATCATCGACTGCACGCTCGCCTCGTCGGCGACGTCCACCCGGTTCGCGAAGGCGTTGCCGTTGGTCAGGGCGACCGTCTCCTCGGCCGCCTCGAGGTTCACGTCGGCGGCGCACACCTGCGCGCCCTCCTCGGTGAACAGGATCGCGGCGTCGCGGCCCATGCCGCCGCCGGCGCCCGTGATCACGCAGATCTTTCCGTCGAGGCGGCCCATCATCCCTCCGTCGAGTAGTAGACGTTCTTCACTTCCGAGTACCCGTCGAGGCCGTGCAGGCCGAGCTCCCGGCCGAAGCCGGACTGCTTGAAGCCGCCGAACGGCGTCGACACGCGTACCGAGCTGTTCGAGTTGATGCTCAGGACGCCCGTCTCGAGCGCGCGCGCGACCCGTAGGGCACGGGCGCCGTTCTCCGTCCAGATCGAGCCGGACAGGCCGAACGGCGTGTCGTTCGCGATCCGGATCGCGTCGGCCTCGTCGTCGAACGGGATCAGCGCGGCGACCGGCCCGAACACCTCCTCGCGCGCGACGCGGTCGTCGTTCGATGCCTCGACGAGCGTGCACGGATACCAGTAACCCTTGCCTGCGGGCGTCTCGCCGGTGAAGAGCGGCTCGGTCTCGACGAAGCCCGCGACCGTCTCGCGGTGGGCCGCGGAGATGAGCGGGCCCATCTCGGTCTCGGGGCTCTCCGGGTCGCCCACCTTGACGTTGCGGGTCGCCTCGATCAGCAGCTCGGCGAAGCGGTCGTACGCGGGTCGCTCGATCAGGATGCGCGAGCGCGCGCAGCAGTCCTGGCCCGCGTTGTCGAAGACGGCGTAGGGGGCCGCGGCCGCCGCGCGCTCCAGGTCGGCGTCGGCGAAGATCACGTTCGCCGACTTGCCGCCGAGCTCGAGCGTGACGCGCTTGATCGTCCCGGCGGCGCCTTCCATGACGCCGCGCCCGACCTCGGTCGAGCCGGTGAAGCCGATCTTCGCGACGCCGGGGTGCGCGACGAGGCGCCGGCCGACGACGGAGCCCTTGCCGACGACGACGTTGAAGACGCCCTCGGGGATGCCCGCTTCGAGGGCGAGCTCGGCGAGGCGGAGCGCGCTGAGCGGCGTCAGCTCCGCCGGCTTCAGGACAACGGTGTTGCCGCAGGCGAGGGCGGGGCCGAGCTTCCAGGAGGTGATGTTGAGCGGAAAGTTCCACGGCACGATCAGCCCGACGACACCGAGCGGCTCGCGGAAGGTCATGTCGATCCCTCCCGCGACCGGGATCGTCTCGCCGTGGTGCTTGTCGACGGCGCCCGCGTAGAAGTGGAAGACGTCGGCGACCATCCCGACCTCGCCGCGCGCGCCCGAGATCGGCTTGCCGACGTTCCGAGACTCGATCCGTGCGAGCTCCTCGCCGTGCTCCTCGATGAGCGTCGCGAGCCTGCGGAGCAGCGTCCCGCGGTCCTTCGGCGACACGGCGCGCCAGGACGGCAGTGCCTGCGCAGCGCGCGCCACGGCAGAGTCGGTCTCCTCGACGCCCGCCGACGGCAGGGAGGCAATGGCCTCCTCGGTCGCCGGGTTCACCACGGTCACGGTCACGGCTGCTGATCTAACCAGGACCGAACCCCGTCGTTTGACGAAGGGGCGAGTCCGTCTTGGACGAGTCCCTCCCGGATGAAGTCGGCCCACGCCTGACGGGCCTTGGCCGGTGAGCTCGAGAGGCGAGACAGGAGCTCGCTCGGACGATGAAACGGCCGAGGATGCTCCAGGTCGACGAGTGCGCGGTAACCCGACCAAAGAGCGTCTTCCGGCTTGCAGCCCGTTGCTCGTGGGATGTTGAGATCGACGTAGCGGCATGCCGTCAACACGTCCTCGTCGGTCTCGAGAAGCCGCCGGAAGAACCTGTGTCGAATGAGGTGGCCCTGGCCGGTCAGTCCGTCGATCAAGTGGATTCGCCTGGAATAGCCGCTGTGGAGCTCCCTCATCCCGTCGGAAAGGCCACCGCGAGTGAGCTGGATCACGAAGTGATGGTGGTTGAGCACGAGCGCCCACGTGAGGGTGACCCAGCCGTATTTCTCCGCCGCGCGGTGGTAGAGCCGGAGGAAGAGCTCGTGTTCGGAGGGTGTTCGAAAGACGGGCTGGCCGTAATTGCCGCGGGTGCCGACGTGGTAGCAACCGGTGGGGTCGATCGGGCTCGCGGGAGGCACCGGTCGACGGTAGGAGCCGGCGCCTGCCGCCGCATCGTCTGTGGAGAATTCGTTGCGCTTTTGTCACCCTCGTTTGACGACGAGACTGGTCTCGTCAAGCCGTAGCCGAAGGGCTTACCCCTTTGCGCGCGCGGCTCGGTACGCTGCGGCTTCGGCGACGAGGGCTTCGAAGAGCGCGAGGTCGTCGCCCTCCTCGGGATGCCACAGGACGCCGAGGGCGAAGCGGCGAGTCGGGTCCTCGACGCCCTCGAGGGTGCCGTCCCACGCGCGCGCCGCTTCGCGCAGGCCGGCGCCGAGGCGGCCGAAGCCCTGGTGATGCGACGACTTCACCTCGTGCTGCTCGCCGAGGATCGACGCCAGCCGGGTCCCGGAGGAGATCGAGATGTCGTGAACAGAGAACACGCCCGGCACCTCGCGATGCAGCGTGTGCCCGACGCGATCCGGCACGTGCTGCTCGAGGTCGCCGCCGAGCGCCACGTTCAGCACCTGTGAGCCCCGGCAGATCGCGAGCATCGGGACGTCCCGTTCCAGCGCCGCGCGCATCAGCACGAGCTCCGCCTCGTCGCGCTCACGGACGATCCCGGCCGTCTCGGGATGAAGCTCCGCGTCGTACAGCTCGGGGTCGAGATCCGAGCCGCCGGAGAACACCAGCCCGTCGACGATCGACACGACCGCCTCGGCGTCGCTCGCCGCGGCGGGCGGCACGAGCATCGGCACGCCGCCGGCGGCCGACACCGCCCGCACGTACGACGCCGGGACGAGCGCGGCCTCCAGCTGCCACTGCGCCCACGCAGCCTGTGTCAGGTACGTCGTGATCCCGACGAAGGGCTTAGCCGCGCTCATACAGCCGCTCACGCTCCCAGTTCGTCACCACGCGGTCGAACAGCTCCTGCTCGGTGCGCGCGTAGTTGAGGTAATGGTCGACGACGTCGTCGCCGAGTGCCGCGCGCGCCATCGTGCCGTTCTCGAGGGCCGCGATCGCCTCGCGCATCGTCGACGGGAATCGCTCGACCGACGACTCGTAGGCGTTCCCCTCGAACCGCGCGGGCGGCTTGAGGCCCTGCTCGATGCCGTGCAGCCCGGCCGCGACGATCGCCGCGAACGCAAGATACGGGTTGACGTCGCCGCCGGGAATCCGCGTCTCGACGCGCAATGCCGAGCCGGAGCCGACGACGCGAAAGCCGCAGGTGCGGTTGTCGTGACCCCACGCGAGCGTCGTCGGCGCCCACGAGCCGCCGACGAAACGCTTGTACGAGTTGATCGTCGGCGCGAAGAAGATCGCCAGCTCGCGTGCACAGGCGATCTGCCCTGCGAGGAACGCACGGAACACGTCGCTCTCGCCCGCGAACGCGGCCTCGCCGCCGCGCCAGAGCGAGGCGTGAATGTGGCACGACGAGCCGATCCACGTGTGATCCGGCTTCGCCATGAACGTGATCGAGCAGCCGTTCAGGTGCGCGATCTCCTTGGCGCCGTTCTTGTAGACGACATGGTTGTCGGCCATTGTCAGCGCATCGGCGTAGCGGAAGTTGATCTCCTGCTGGCCCGGCCACGCCTCGCCCTTCGACGTCTCGACCTTGATGCCGGCGCCCTGCATGCCGTTCCTGATCTGCCGGAGCAGCGGCTCGTCGAACGACGTGGCGAGGATGTGGTAGTCGAGGATGTACGGCACCGACGGCGTCAACCCGACGTAACCCTTCCGGTGCGCCTCCTCGTAGCTCTCGCGCAGGAGATAGAACTCGAGCTCCGAGCCGACCATGCAGTCGAACCCGAGCGCCGCGGCGCGGTCGAGCTGCGCCCGCAGCACTTGCCGGGGCGACGGGCGCACAGGCGAGCCGTCGTGCCACTGCACGTCGCAAAGGACGAGTGCGGTCGCCTCGAGCCACGGGATCCGCCGCAGCGTCGCGAGGTCGGGAACAAGGTCGAAGTCGCCGTAGCCGCGCTCCCACGAGGCGATCTCGTAGCCGGCCGTCGGCTCCATCTCCATGTCGAGCGCCAGCAGGTAGTTGCAGCCCTCGGTGCCGTGGCCGTGATCGACCTGCTCGAGGAAGAAGTCGCGGTGCAGGCGCTTCCCGAGCAGCCGGCCCTGCATGTCGGTGAACGCCATGATCACCGTGTCGATGGACTGATCGGCGCGGAGCTCTTCGAGCGTCACCACGGGCCGGGTTCCTTTCGTCGGGGTGCTTGACAGGAGGTGTGTTTACAGGAGTGAATAGACCCTCGCCGTACGGGCGGGCCGTGTCAACCAATGGGAGGCGGAAGGATGAGCAGTGAAGCGCCCGCAGTAAGCGGGCCGCACCTTACGGAGGACGAGAAGCTCCTACATCGGCTCGGCTACGCACAAGAGCTGTTCCGGGCGATGGACGCGTTCCGCAACTTCGCCATCAGCTTCACGATCATCTCGATCCTCGCAGGATGCCTCACGTCGTATGTCTTTGCTTTCCAGAATGGTGGGCCTGTCGCCGCCACGTGGGGCTGGGTGATCGTCGGCGTGTTCACGACCTTTGTCGCGCTCTCGATGGCAGAGATCGCCTCGACGTATCCGACCGCGGGCGGCCTCTACTACTGGTCGTCGAAGCTCGGGAGCGCCGCCTGGGGCTGGTTCACGGGCTGGTTCAACCTGATCGGCTTGATCGGGATCATTGGGGCAGTCGGCTATGGCCTCGCGACGTTCGCCACGGCGCTCTTCAGCTTCTGGTGGGGATACCCCAACGACCGTCATCACATCTTCTACCTCTTCGCTGCGTTCCTGCTCGCTGCGGCGCTTCTCAATGTGTGGGATGTGCGGATCACCTCGTTCGTGAACGCGATCTCGGCCTACTGGCACGTGATCGGTGTCGTGATCATCGTCTTGGCGCTGATCTTCGTTCCGAGCCACCATCAGTCTCTTGGGTACGTGTTCGGGAAGACGATCAACAACTCGGGCTTCTCGGGCCACAGTTGGAGCAGCGTCGTGTTCCTGATGGTGTTCGCGATCGGCTCGATCGGCATGGCCCAGTACACGCTGACGGGCTACGACGCATCGGCGCACATGTCGGAGGAGACGCATCAGGCGTCGCGCGGCGCTGCAGTCGGGATGCTCTATTCGGTCGTCATCTCGGTGATCGCGGGCTTCATCCTCCTCGTTGCGGTCACGTTCGCGATCCCGACCACGCAGGGTGCGCTTGGCGCGGGAGCTAACGTCGTCACGTACATCTGGCAGACGTCGATGAGCACCCACTGGGCGGAGTTTCTGCTCACGATCATCGTCGTCGCCCAGTTCTACTGCCTGACCGCCTGCGTGACGTCGGGCTCGCGGATGCTCTTCGCCTTCTCGCGCGACCGCGCTGTGCCGGGCCACCAGTTGTGGCGCAGAGTCTCGCGCCACCGTGTGCCCGTCTGGTCGGTCGGGGCGGTGGCAGGCACCGGCTTCCTGCTCCTACTGCCGACGTGGTGGAACAATTACGCCGGCTACTACGTCGGCACGTCGGTCGGCACGACCGGGCTGTACATCGCGTTCATCCTGCCGGTCATCCTGCGCTTTCGGCAGGGCGACCGTTTCGAGAAGGGCGCCTGGAGCCTCGGAAGGCACTACAAGTGGATCAACCCGATCGCGATCACGTGGGTTGTCGTGATTTCGATCATCTTCATGCTCCCGACGGTTCCTTCGGGGATCCCCGGGAATGGTCTCAACTGGAACTTCGTGAACTACGCACCGCTGACGATCGGCGGCGCGTTCCTGCTCTTCGGCGGCTGGTGGGTCCTGTCGGCCAGCAAGTGGTTCAAAGGCCCCGTGCGCATGGGGTCGGAGATCGAGCTCGAGCAACTCGAGGAGAAGCAGGAAGGCGATTTCCTGCTTCCCGCCGACACCGAGTTCGAAGGCGCGTAGCGCATCGCGAACGAGGGGCGCCGCAAGGCGCCCCTCGCCGTCTAGGCTCAACCCGTGCGCCGCTTCCGCTACGTCGTCTGCGACGTCTTCACCGACGTACCGCTTGCCGGCAACCAGCTCGCCGTCTTCACCGACGCCCGCGACCTGACCGAGGGAGAGATGCAGGCGCTCGCGAGGGAGATGAACTTCGCCGAGAGCGTGTTCGTTCTCCCGGCCACGACGGACGAGGCCGACGTGCGCATCCGGATCTTCACGCCGGCCCGTGAGCTGCCGTTCGCCGGCCACCCGACGCTGGGGAGTGCCTTCGTGCTCGGCGGGCCGCTTTCGAAGATCACGATCCGCCTCGAGACGGGCGCCGGCGTCGTCCCGGTCGAGCTGGAGCGGGACGGGCCGAAGATCGTGTTCGGGCTGATGGAGCAGCCGCTTCCGAACTGGGAGAGCGTCGCCGACCCGGAGCCGATCTTCGCCGCGGTGGGCGTGCACGGCTCCGGGCTCCCGGTCGAG
The DNA here is from genome assembly GCA_963794375.1 of uncultured Thermoleophilia bacterium. Taxonomy (GTDB): domain Bacteria; phylum Actinomycetota; class Thermoleophilia; order Gaiellales; family Gaiellaceae; genus PALSA-600. Next base: position 378,478 of record CAWCDL010000010.1, on the reverse strand, counting down.
TACTACGACCTCGGCCCCGGTCATGTGTACGTCGAGCTGTCCTCGCCGGAGGAGGTCGCTGCGCTCCGGCCGGAAGCCGGGGCGCTCGCCCGCGCCACGGATGCCGCGGTCAACTGCTTTGCCCGCGACGGGCATCGGTGGAAGACGCGGATGTTCGCGCCGACCCACGGTGTCGTGGAGGACGCGGCGACCGGCTCGGCGGCAGGCCCGCTCGCCGTGCATCTCGCCCGCCACGGACGCATCCCGTTCGGCGAGAGAATCGAGATCTCGCAGGGCACCGAGATCGGGCGCCCGTCGACCCTGTACGCGGAGGCGCACGGCCGCGTCGATCTGCTCGAGCGGGTCGCCGTGGGCGGCTCGGCCGTCGTCGTCGCGCGCGGCGAGTTCGCGTTCTAGAACGAGACCGCGACGATCTCCGGCAGCTCCGCGGGCAGCGCCGTCCAGAAGACGCCGCCGTCGCGGGAGATGTACAGCCGGTTGCGCGCGCCGTAGAGCACGACGTCCGGGTCGTCGGGGTCGACCGCCACCGCGCGGCCCTCGGGCAGCCCTCGTCCCGATGCCCGCCAGGTGAGCCCGCCGTCATGGGAGACGGCGAGCGGCGGCGTCGTCGCGACGACCGCCACCACGGTCGAGCCCCCAGCGGCAGCAGCGACGAGGCGCGGCAGATTGAGCACCGGCTCCGGCTGCGACGGCACCTCGCCGTCCCAGGGCGCGACCGCGCCGTCGTCGAGGTCGACGGCGAACGTCCCCGCCACGGTGGCGACGACGCCCGTCACCGGGCCAGCATCGCCGCCACCACGGCCGTTGCGCGGCGCGCCGCGCCGACGGGCGAGAAGCCGGCGTTCCGGGCGACGACGTAGGCGACCGAGTACGCATCGCCTGCGCCTGTCGGGTCGGCGGCGACCGGATGCGCCGGCACGAACTCGCTTTGCCCGCCGACATGGACGGTCGAGCCGCGCGAGCCGTGCGTCACGACGACCTCGCGAACCCCGAGGGCCGCAGGGTCGCCGAGGATCTCCGCCTCCTCCTCGGCGACCTTCAGCACCCAGATGTGCCGGAGCATCTCCGGGTCGAAGTCGGCGTCGAGCCGCAGCGGCCCGAGCTCTGGCGCGCGCACGAGCCCCTGGCCGTCGAACGACAGCCGCCGGCCCCGCGCGAGCGCGGCGAGCGTCGCCGCGGGGAACTCCTGGCGGGCGAGCGGAGCGACGTGCAGCCAGCGGAAGGGTGGCAGCGCGGGCAGGTCGCCGGGCGACCAGACGTCGCCGAGCGAATCGACGGTCATCGTGCGCCTGTCTCCGTCGTAGACGAAGGAGAAGGACGCCGTCGACGTGCCGGGCACGTAGCGCACCGGCGTCCCGAGCCGCGCCAGCGCCGGCACGAGCTCGGCGCGGTCGGCCTCGGCGCAGCGGGCGACTATCCGCGCGGGCACCCGCAGCCGCTGGAGCGCCCGTGCCCCGTGGTAGACGCCGCCGCCCACGCTGGAAAGCCCGCCGGGCAGGTGGTCGCGCGAGAAGTTGCCGACGAGTGCGATCATGAGGGAGGCGTGGCCGACGAGAACGGCACCGGACCCAATCATCGTCGCTTCGACGGCGCCGTCGAGCGGTACGCGGCGCATGTCAACCCTCAGTTCGTCCGGATGCTGCACACGATCGGCTTCGACCGGACGTGGGCCGGGGCCGACGGCGCCCATCTCGTCGACTCGACGGGGCAGCGCTACCTCGACCTCGTCGGGGGCTTCGGGATGTTCAACGTCGGCCGGAACAACCCGGCGGTCAAGGAGGCGCTGATCGAGGCGCTCTCCGACGACCTGCCGCACTCGGTGCAGCTCGGTGTCTCGTCGTATGCCGGCGCGCTCGCGGAGCGGCTGCTGGCGCTCCTGCCGGACCGGCTCGAGCGCGTGCTCTTCACGAGCTCCGGCACGGAGGCGGTCGAGGCCGCCCTCAAGTACGGCCGCGCGGCGACGGGCCGGCCGCGTGTCGTCTCGGCCGAGCACGCGTTCCACGGGCTGACGCTCGGCTCGCTGTCGGCCAACGGCTGTCCCGAGTTCCGCGACGGGTTCGGCCCGCTGCTCGACGGCTTCGTGCGCGTCCCCTTTGGCGATCTGGACGCACTAGAGGCCGAGCTGCGTCGCGAGGATGTCGCCATGTTCCTGATCGAGCCGGTGCAAGGGAAGGGCGTCAACCTGCCGCCGTCCGGCTACCTCGAGGGGGCGCAGGCGCTCTGCCGGCAGTACGGGACGCTCTTCTGCGTCGACGAGGTGCAGACCGGCTTCGGCCGCACGGGCCGCATGTTCGCGCTCGAGCACTGGGCCCTCGAGCCGGATCTTGTGACGATGGCGAAGTCGCTGTCGGGCGGCTACGTCCCCGTCGGCGCGTGCGCGATGTCACGGGAGGTGTTCGAGCGCGTGAACGACTCGCTCGAGAACGCCGTGCGGCACGGCTCGACGTTCGCCCCGAACGAGCTCGGCATGGTCGCCGGCCTGGCGACTCTTGCCGAGATCGAGCGGGCTGCGCTCGTCGAACGCTCGGCGGAGCTCGGTGCGAAGCTGCTCGAGCTGACCGAGCCGCTCCGCGAGCGGTACGACGTCGTCCACGACGTGCGCGGGCTCGGGCTGATCTGGGCAATCGAGTTCGGCGAGCCCGGGGGCGGCAGCCGCAGCTGGCAGGCCCTCGAGCGGCGCCAGCCGGGCATCTTCTCGCAGCTCGTCGTCGGGCCGCTCTTCCACCGCCATCACATACTCACGCAGGTCGCGGGGCACCACATGAACGTGATCAAGGCGCTGCCGGTGCTGACGATCGGCGAGGACGATCTCGAGCGTTTCGCCGGGGCGCTCGACGACTCGATCGACGACGCGACCCCCATCCCGTGGGCGGCGCTCCGGTTCGCCGCCGGCGCAGGGTTGCGCAGCATCGCGTAGGTTTCGGCGCCTTCCCGGCCCGCCGTTCACTCGGAAGGGGGCCTCATTCCCACTTCCCCCACGGCCGATTCCACGGTCATGACCGCAAAGAGGCCGATCAGCGTCCTCGTCGTCGACGACGACGCCGCGCTGTGCGAGATGCTCCGCGCAAGCTTCGAGCTCGAAGGGATCGTCGTGCACGAAGCGCACCACGTCATCCAGGCAGAGAAGATCCTGGCCAAGGAGCTGCCGGACGCGATCGTGCTCGACATCGGCCTGCCCGGCGTCGACGGAGCCTTCTACTGCGAGCGGCTGCGCGAGAGCCCACGCACGAAGAACCTCCCGGTTGTCGCGATCAGCGGCGCAGAGGACGCCGGCATCCGTGCGCTCGCGAACGGCGCGAACATGTTCCTGCGCAAGCCGCTCGACCCGCTCCACCTCGTCGGCAGCGTCGAGACGCTCGTCGGCCTGTCCCCGTTCGGCCGCTCGCTCGACGCCGCCGAGGCAATGCCCGCGAACGCGGCCGACGTGCTCCGGCTGCTGCCGATCGCGCAGCGCCAGCACGAGCTGCTCGCCGACGCCTATCGGCAGACGCTCGAGTCGCTCGCCGAGGCGCTCGAGTCGCGCGATTTCGGCGCGACCGCGCACCTGCGCCGCGTCGTTGCCTACGCGACCCGGCTGACGCTCGAGGTGTCGCCGTCGCTCGTCGACGACCCGACGCTCGAGTGGGGCTTTCTGCTTCACGACATCGGCAAGATCGGCGTGCCCGATCAGATCCTGTTCAAGCCCGGGAAGCTGACCCCCGGTGAGCGCCGCAGGATGGAGAAGCATCCCGAGATCGGCGACCGGCTCGTCGGCCACGTGCCGCTCCTCCAGGGCGAGGGGATCAACGTCGTCCGCTCCCACCACGAGCGCTGGGATGGCCGCGGGTACCCGGAGGGTCGGCTGCGCGATGAGATCCCGGTCTCGGCGCGGATCTTCTCCGTCGCCGATGCGCTGGACGCCATGACCGACATCCGGCCTTACCGCCGGCCGGTGACGTGGGAGGTGGCGCTCGCCGAGCTCGCCGCGCAGCGCGGGAAGCAGTTCGATCCCGACGTCGTCGACGCGGTCGACGCCTGTGCGCCCGACCTGCGCGCGATCTACCGGCGCACCCAGATCCCGGTCGAAGCCGCCTGAGGGCGGGTCGCGAGCCGGGCCAGCAGCGCCAGCACGAACGCCGCCGCGAAGCTCGGCAGCGACGCGCCGCCCCACGGCAGCGCGTGCGGATGGGCATGGGCGACGAGCCTGGTCCACCAGCCCGGCCCCTGCGGGTACAGCCACTGGTAGAGGCAGAAGCCGGCGAGCCAGGCGGCGACGAGCCCGATGTCCACTCCGTCGCGGCCGAAGATGTCGTCGCGGTCGTAGTGGCGGCCGTTCGCGAGCCAGTCGGCGAGCAGCACGGCGAACAGCGGCACGAAGAACGACCCGAGGAGATAGAGGAACGACTGATAGTTGCGGAGATCGATGAGCAACGCGCCGCCGGTCGCGAGCGCCGCGAAGCCGCCGACGAGCGCGCGCTGCGGTACCTGCGGAACGAGGTTCTGCAGGCTGACAGCGCCGGAGTAGACGTTGGCGAATGCCTCGTCGCTCTCGTCGACGGTCAGGGCGAGCAGAGCGAGGACGCTCCCGACGCCGCCCGCTGCGATCGCGGTGAGCAGCGCAGGCGCGTCGCTGATCTGCCGTGACATCGCAATCACCGCGCCGAGTGCGAAGAGCGGGATCGTTGGCACGAAGTAGCCGAGCCCGGCGCCCCAGAAGCCGGCGGCCCGGGAGCGCGAGAAGCGTGTGTAGTCGGCGACGAGCGGCGTCCAGCTGATGATCGACGCCAGCGTCAGGTCGAACCCGGCCCAGAACGCATGCGCGCCGGGCCGGTGCCAGAGCGCGACGGGATGCTCGCCGTGCAGCGACCACCACGCGAGGTAGATGAGAGATGCGATCACGAACCACACGGCGAACTTGCGCACGTACCGCCGCACGAAACCCACCGGCCCGAGGAGTGCGAGTGCCGTCGCGACCGCGCCGAAGAGGATCTTCCAGAACGCGAGGCCGCCGAACCCGAAGACCCGCTCCGAGAGCGCGCTCGCGCCGGTTGCAATCACGATCAGCTCGAACACCGACCAGCCGAGGCACTGGACGATGTTCAGCGCCGTCGGGAGGTAGGAGCCGCGCCGGCCGAGCGGCGCGCGCAGCAGCACCATCGTCGGCACCCGCGCATCGGCGCCGATCAGCCCGCCCAGCCCGAGCATCAGGTTGCCGACGACCGCCGCGGCGACGATCGCTCCGAGCGCCTGCGGCAGCGACAGGCCGAGCCCGAACTGCGCTGGCGGCAGGACGAGGAACGCCCCGGCGACGATCACGAGCAGCGAGACGGAGAGGTTCGCCCAGAGCAGGAAGCCGTCGAGCGTCCCGAGAAGCCGCAAACGTTCGGGGACGGGCTCGATGCCCCAGCTGGGTGTCTCGATCTCGCTCATGGCGCCTCCCTTCGCCGGCATGACCCGGATCAGGTTCGACGGGTGTGATCTCAGCCCCCGGTGGGGCACCCCGGTACGCCGACTCTAGACAATTGCGGGAATCCCACGATGGCGGAAACCGCGGGCGCGACGACCCTGGGCCGCATGAAGCTGTGGGAGCTGACGATCGTGATCGTCGGGCTCGTCTGGGTGATCGGCTCGATCCTCGTCGTGATCGGTGCGACGTGGCTCGTCCGCCACGAGCCCAGTTAGCCCGTCAGGCGGTTGCGGAGAGCAGTCGCCGCAGCACGTACGGGAGGATCCCGCCGTGCCGGAGGTACTCGCGCTCGCGCGGCGTGTCGAGCCGGACGCGCGCACGGAACTCGACACCGTCTGCGTGCACGGTCACCTCATGCGCCTCGCCGTTCTCGACGCCCGTGATCGCGAAGCGCTCGCGTCCGGTCAGCCCGAGCGACTCGGCGCTCTCGCCGTCTGCGAACTGCAGCGGGAGGATGCCCATCATCAGCAGGTTCGAGCGGTGGATCCGCTCGTACGACTCCGCGATCACCGCCTTCACGCCGAGCAGGTTCGGCCCCTTGGCCGCCCAGTCGCGTGACGAGCCCGAGCCGTACTCCTTTCCCGCGAGCACGACGAGCGGCGTGCCCTCGTCGAGGTAGCGCTGCGACGCGTCGAAGATCGTCATCTCCTCACCGGACGGAACGTGCACCGTCCACGTGCCCTCGGTCCCATCGACAAGCCGGTTGCGCAGGCGCACGTTGGCGAATGTCCCGCGCACCATCACCTCGTGGTTGCCGCGGCGGGCGCCGTAGGAGTTGAAGTCCTTGCGCTCGATCCCGTGCTCGGAGAGGTAGCGCCCGGCCGGCGAGTCGGGGCGGATCGAGCCGGCCGGCGAGATGTGGTCGGTCGTCACCGAGTCGCCGAGCCAGACGAGGCAGCGGGCGCCGTCGATGTCGGGGACGGTGCCCGGCTCGTGGGTCATCCCCTCGAAGTACGGCGGCTGCCGCACGTAGGTCGACGATGCCTCCCAGGCGAACTGCTCGCCGTGCGGCACCGGCAGTGAGCGCCAGGCCTCGTCGCCGCTGAACACATCGGCATACGTCTCGGCGAACTGCTCGGCGCGCACCGACGAGGCGATCGTGTCCGAGATCTCCTTCGCCGACGGCCAGATGTCGCGGAGGTAGACATCGTCTCCGGCTTCGGCGACACCGATGGGCTCCGTCTCGAAGTCGATGTCCATCCGGCCGGCGAGCGCGTAGGCGACGACGAGCGGAGGGGAGGCGAGGTAGTTCGCCTTCACCTCCGGATGGATGCGGGCCTCGAAGTTGCGGTTGCCGGAGAGCACCGAGCAGACGACGAGGTCGCCCTCGTCGACGGCCGAGGAGATCTCCTCGGCCAGCGGGCCGGAGTTCCCGATGCACGTCGTGCAGCCGTAGCCGACCGTGTTGAAGCCGAGCTCGTCGAGGTAACGCTGCAGCCCCGCCTGCTCGTAGTAGCGGGTGACGACCTTCGAGCCGGGGGCAAGCGACGACTTCACCCACGGCTTGCGGTCGAGGCCGCGCTCGACCGCGTTCCTCGCGAGGAGGCCTGCCGCGACCATCACCTGGGGGTTCGACGTGTTCGTGCACGAGGTGATCGCCGCGATCACGACCGAGCCGTGGTCGAGCGCATAGCCGGTTCCCGCGACGGGCGTACGGTGGTGCCCGGGCGCCGGCGCGGTCGCCACCGGCGCCTCGGTGCCGAAGGGCTCGCCGGCGGGCTGCTGCTCGGTGGTCGGATCGGACGCCGGGAAGGTCTCGGAGACCGCCTCGTCGCCGTTCCCGTACTCGATCCCGAACGAGCCGAGTGCGTCGATGAATGCCCGCTTCGCCGAGGCGAGCGGCACGCGGTCCTGCGGCCGCCGCGGGCCGGCGAGCGACGGCTCGACGTCGCCGAGATCGAGCTCCACCACCTGCGAGTAGGTCGGCGGCTCCGTCGCGTCGTGCCAGAGCAGGTTCTCCTTGCAGTACGCCTCGACGAGCGCGATGCGCTCGGGTGCGCGGCCCGTCAAGCGCAGATAGTCGAGCGTGATGTGATCGACGGGGAAGAAGCCGCACGTCGCGCCGTACTCGGGCGACATGTTCCCGAGTGTCGCGCGGTCGGCTAGCGGCAGCGCTGCCACGCCCTCGCCGAAGTACTCGACGAACTTCCCGACGACGCCGGTGCCGCGCAGGATCTCGGTCACCGTGAGCACGAGGTCGGTGGCGGTCGCTCCCTCGGGCAGCTCGCCCGAGAGGCGGAAGCCGACCACCTGCGGCACGAGCATGGAAAGGGCCTGGCCGAGCATCGCGGCCTCGGCCTCGATCCCGCCGCAGCCCCAGCCCAGCACGCCGAGCCCGTTCACCATCGTCGTGTGCGAGTCGGTGCCGACGAGCGTGTCGGGGAACGCGACGCCGTCGCGATCCTCGACGACCCGCGCGAGGTACTCGAGATTCACCTGGTGGCAGATGCCGGTGCCCGGCGGTACGACCTTGAAGCCGCTGAACACGTCCTGGCCCCAGCGCAGGAAGAGGTAGCGCTCGTGGTTTCGCTCGAACTCGAGCTCGACGTTCTGCCCGAAGGCGGCGCGGGAGGCGAAGTTGTCGACCTGCACCGAGTGGTCGATCACGAGCTCCGCGGGGATGAGCGGGTTGATCTGCGACGGGTCGCCGCCGAGCGCCGCCATCGCGTCGCGCATCGCCGCCAGGTCGACAACGGCGGGAACACCGGTGAGGTCCTGCATCAGGACGCGAGACGGCGAGAACGAGATCTCGTTCGCGGGCTCTGCCTTCGCGTCCCAGCGGGCGACCGCCTCGACGTCGGCGTCGCTGCCGTTCCGAAGGACGTTCTCGAGCAGGATCCGAAGCGTGTACGGCAGCCGCGCGACGTCGTGCGAGGCTTGCAACGCGTCCAGCCGGTAGATCTCGTATGAGCGATCTCCGACGACGAGCTTGGACGGCACTGCCACGACTCGATTCAACCAGAACGGTAGAACTTCCCCGATGGCCGACCGGCACATCGTGGGTCTCGGAGGCGGGGCGGAGCCCGAGCAAGGGCTGCGCATGCGTGCCTACATCCTCGGCCTCACCGGCAAGGAGCGGCCGCGCGTGCTGAGCGTTCCGACCGCGATGGGCGACGACGACTCGGCAGTCGCGACCTTCTTCGAATATCACGCCGCCGTCGCCGAGGCCTCCGTCCTGCGCGTGTTCCCGTGGCCGCCGGAGAACCTGCGCGACCTCGTCCTCTCGCAGGACGCGATCTTCGTGGGCGGAGGCAACACCGCCAACATGCTCGCCCTGTGGCGTGTGCACGGGATCGACGCCCTCCTACGTGAGGCGTGGGAGCAGGGGATCGTCCTCTACGGCGGGAGCGCCGGGATGATCTGCTGGTTCGAGGCCGGCGTCACCGACTCGTACGGGCCGGAGCTCGAGGGGATGGAGTGCCTCGGCTTCCTCCCTGGCAGTGCATGCCCGCACTACGACGGCGAAGAGCGGCGCCGGCCGCGCTACCGGGAGCTCGTCGACGGCGGCTTCCCGGAAGGATTGGCGGCCGAGGACGGCGTCGGGCTGCACTTCGTCGGCACCGAGCTGGCGGAGGTCGTCACGTGCCGCCTCGGCGCGACCGCCTACCGCGTGACCCGCGGGGGCGAGGAACGCCTCGACGCGCGCCTTCTCTAGTCGCCGAGCCGGTCGACCATCCGGCGCAGCTGTGCGCGCTCGGGGCCGAGGGCGTCGTGCACGGCCGCGAGCCGCTGCATCCCGAGCTCGGTCAACGAGAGGTGGACGACGCGGCCGTCCGTGTTCGAAGGCCGGCGGCGAACGAGGCCGGCCGTCTCGGCCCGCTGCACGAGCTCGGTGACGGCGCTCTGGGTCAGCTGCAGCTGCTCGACGAGCTGGGTGACGGTGCGGGTGCCGCCATCGCTGCCCGCGATCTGCAGCATCAGGCCGTACTGGTTCGGCGTGATCCCGACCCCCCGCGCGACATCCTCGCTGCGGCGGAGGAAGCGGCGGAGCTCCGAGCGGAACTCGGCGGCTGGGCGGTAGGCGTTCGGCATGCCCTTGTTGTCTCATCTCGGAACGCAACTCGCAAGGTTGATTACCCGTAGGAATGGCCGTTTCCGTCGACCGAGCGCGCGATCTTAATCGACGTTTAATCGGCGCAGGCCGGTCGCGAAACCCAGGCTGGTTATAACGGGGCGGTGCCCCTCGGTCGCACCGCCCGGTTCACCGGCCTGGTCGCCGCCGCCGTTCTCGGCGGTGCGGCGTCGCTTGTCGGCGCTGCTGCGCTCGGCCACCTCGGCCACTCGACCACCGTGCAGGAGGTCGTCACCGAGACGACCGCCACCGCGCCTGCCGCGTTCAGGACGACCGGCGGCCTCGACCCCGAGCAGATCTATCGCGAGGACGGCCCCGGCGTCGTGCAGATCACGGCGACCAGCGTCCAGCAGTCGAGCGACCCGCTGTTCCCGGGGCAGACGACGACCCAGTCGCTCGGCTCGGGCTTCGTCCTCGACAAGGCCGGCCACATCATCACGAACTACCACGTGATCGAGGGCGCCCAGAAGGTCCAGGTGTCGTTCTCGGGCCAGGACGAGCTGGCCGCAACGATCGTCGGCGAGGACCGGTCGACCGACCTGGCGGTGCTCAAGGTCGACGCCCACGCGCGCGCGCTCACGCCGCTGCCGCTCGGGACGTCGAGCACGCTCGTCGTCGGCGATCCGGTCTATGCGATCGGCAATCCGTTCGGGTTGACGCGAACCCTCACGACGGGTGTCGTCAGCGCGGTTCAGCGGCAGATCATCGCGCCGAACAGCGTCCCGATCGACAACGTGATCCAGACGGACGCAGCGATCAATCACGGCAACTCGGGCGGGCCGCTCATCGATCGCCAGGGCAAGGTGATCGGCGTCACCTCTCAGATCGAGACGGGCTCCTCCTCGCAGGGGAACGTCGGCATCGGCTTCGCCATCCCGGTCGACACGGTTCGCACCGTCGCGGCGCAGATCATCTCGAGCGGCAAGGCTCTGCACGCCTTCCTGGGCGTGACGAGCCTGCCGCTCACCCGCCAGCTCGTAACGCTTTTCCACCTGCCGACGTCGCAGGGGCTCCTGATCCAGCAGGTCACTGCCGGCAGCGGCGCCGCCAAGGCGGGGATCAAGGCGGGGCCGACGCGGGTTGTCGTCCAGGGCGAGAGCTACCAGATCGGCGGCGACATCCTGACGAAGATCGAGGGCCAGGCGGTCACCTCGCCGTCCCAGCTCTACACGCTCATCAACCGGTACCAGCCCGGCGACAAGATCAAGATCGAGCTGTATCACGGCTCGAAGAGAAAGACGCTCACGGTGAAGCTCGGCCAGAGGCCCGGCACGTGATGCGCCAGGCTCGGCCCTCCCCCGTATAGGGCCGAACGAGAGACCGGTCGCGGCCCGTCTGCCTGCCCGGGCCGCGGCCGGTCTTACCTACTGCCGCTACCTTGTTCCGCGATGGAGCGCGGGCAGATCGTCCTCGGCGAGCACGCCGTCGAGGCGCAGGATGAGCTCTGGCGGGAGGAGGACGGCGACCACGACGGGTGGTTCTGCGTCCGGACCGATCCCTTCCCCTGCCCGGCGCCCCAGTGCACGTTCATCGCGGAGTTCATGACCGCCGCGCACCTGATCCTCGTCTGGCAGGAGCTCGACGACCCGAACCTGCTGCGTCACGCAGCCCGTGCACGCGACGTGGGGCGCAACCCGCGCGTCACGAACTACCGCTCCGAGTACGGGCCGAGCGCCTCGTACTACGCCTGGATCGCCGCCGGCAGGCCGGTGCACGGCGTGAAGGCGCACGAAGCGGCGCAGTGATCGTCGAGCGCTTCGGCGCGGGCCCGGCGTTCACGATCGGCGTCGAGGAGGAGCTGATGATCCTCGATGCTGCCTCGCTCGACGAGGTGCCCGCGGTCGAGCGGCTTCTCGCTCGCGTCGACGAGTCGGCGCTGCCGGGGCGACTGAAGACTGAGCTCTTCGCGTCCGTCTTCGAGACGAACACCGAGCCTGCGTCGCGCGCGGACGGGCTCGACACCTCGCTGAGCGCACTGCGCCGCGCGGCGGCGGAGGCGGCCAGGTCGGAAGGCCTCGCGATCGCCGCAGCCGGCTCGCATCCGTTCGCCGACCCGGAGGCGCAGGCGGTCGTCGACGAGGAGCGCTACACGAGCATCGTCGACTACGGCGGCGTGTCGGTTCGGCGGCAGGGTGTGCAGGGGCTGCACGTCCATGTGGGGATGGCCTCGGGGGAGGACTGCTGGCGGTGCCTCGAGCTCGTGCTGCCCTGGCTGCCGGTCGTGCTCGCCCTGTCCGCCAACTCACCCTGGCTCCGCGGCGAGCTGACAGGGATGGTGTCGAACCGCGCGCCCGTTCTCGTCGAGCTGCCGCGGGCCGGCGTCCCGCCGGCGTTCACCTCGTACGCGGAGTGGGAGAGCTGGGTGGGGCGGCTCACGCGCCTCCGCGTCGCCGAGGACCACACGCGCCTCTGGTGGGACGCCCGCCCGCATCCCACGTTCGGGACGCTCGAGGTGCGGATGCCCGACCAGCCCACCGACGTCAGGCTCAGCGCCGCCTTCGCTGCGCTCCTTCAGGCGCTCTGCCTGACCGCCCTCGAGGGTGGCTTGCCGGAGCGCGCGGCGCTGTACGGCGACCGCGGTCGCGCCGACTACGCGCAGAACCGGTGGGCCGCGGCTCGGTTCGGCCCGCGGGCCGACCTGCTGCACCCGGACGGTCGCACCGTCGCCACGGCTGCGGATCTCGGCGCAGAGCTGCTCGAGCTCGTGCGACCCGCCGCTCGGACGCTCGGCAGCGAGGCCCTCGTCGGGCGCATCGATCCGACGACGTGCGAGGCCGACCGCCAGGCCGCCTTCGCGACGCCTCACGAGGCGGCGGCGGATCTCGTTGCGCGCTCGCTAGGCTGATCGTGTGGCCGTCGTCAGCGAGACGATCCAGGTGTCGGGCATCCGTTGCGAACGGTGCGTGATGCGGCTTGCGGGCACGCTCGAGGGCGCCGAAGGTCTCGAGGCGGCGAACGCCACCCTGATGGGCCAGGTGCTCCTGACCTTCGATGACGCGCTCACGTCACGCGAGGCGCTCCTGGAGCGGATGGCGCGCGGCGGCTTCCGCGAGCAGGCCTTCGCCTGAGCAGCCGGGAATTCGCACTGCACGGAAGCCGTTCTAGGGGTTGCTAGGGTGGCCGCCGGATGAGTGACAGCGCGCCGTCGACTGCCGAAACCCGCAGGCTCGCCGAAGAGGCGCGGTCCCGCGTGAGGTTCGAGGAGGAAGCGCTGGAGTTGAGCGATCAGGTGTATCGCGTTGCACGCAGGCTCGCCGGTTCCCGCGAAGAGGCGGAGGATCTCGTCCAGCAGACGTACGAGCGCGCCTTCCGCTCCTGGCGCCAGTTCACGCCGGGCACGAACCTGCGCGCCTGGCTGCTGCGCATCCTGACGAACCTGAACATCGATCGCGGCCGTCGCAGCCAGCGCGCGCCGCAGACGACCTCACTCGACACCGAGGCGGGGGACTACTTCCTCTACAACCAGCTCGAGGCGCAGACACCGGGTGAGAATCCCGACGAGGAGCGCGTACTCGAGCGGCTGTCGCAGGATTCGATCGTCGAGGCGCTCGCCGACGTGCCGCACGACTTCCGCGACGTCATCGTGCTCGTCGACATCGGCGAGTTCGCCTACGCCGACGCCGCCCAGATCCTCGACATCCCGATCGGCACCGTCATGTCGCGGTTGCACCGCGGCAGGCGCATCCTCAAGTCGAATCTCGCCGAGGCAGCGGTGGCGGAATGAGCGGCGACTGTGACAAGTGCGAGGAGATGATGCAGCCGTTCATCGACGGTGTGCTCTCCGACGCCGAGGTGCGTGAGGCGGAAGAGCATCTCGAGCGCTGCTCGTGGTGCGCAAAGCGCTACCGGTTCGAGGAGCGGCTCCGCCACTATGTGCGGGTCGCGGCCTCCGAGCCGATACCGCCGGAGCTGAAGGCAAAGCTCGCCGCGCTCCGCACCGAGCTTTAGGGCACCGAGCTTTAGGGCACCGAGCTTTAGGGCACCGAGCTTTAGGGCACCGAGCTCTAGGGCGCCGCGCTCCAGCGTCACGCCGACCGGGCGAGCAGGACGTCGACGACGTAGGCCAAGTCGATCCGATCGCCGGCGCCGGTTTTGCACGTGCTCTCGTCGATCGTGAGCCCTTGCTGCGACTCGACGAGCGCGTCCGGATCGCCGCGCGGCAGCGTCGGGACGGGCGCGATGAGCCCGCCCCGCGGATCGTAGAAGCGCCCCTCGGCGTCGACGCGATACCCGCCCTCGTGCACGGCGCGGTGGTGCCGGCGGCAGAGCAACACGAGGTTGTCGAGTCTCGTCTCACCGCCCCTCGCCCAGTGGTGCACGTGATGCGCGTCGACGAAGCGGCGGTTCTCGCAGCCTGGGAAACGGCAGCCGCGGTCGCGGGCACGCAGTGCCCGCCTCGTTGCGGGCGGGATCGTGCGCGTCCGGCGGCCATTCCGGACCAGCGATGCGTCGCAGGCGAGCCTGCACGCCGTCTCGGCGGCGATCGCGCTGCCGTCGGCGAGCTCGCAGCCGCCCTCGCCCGCGCCTGCGAGTGCCGTCTCATCGGCGTGGACGACGACCTGATAGCGCTCGCCTCCCGTCCGCCCCTCGCCCCCGCCGGGCAGCGCCGCCTCGGCGACCGAGACGAGCGCCTCGGCATTCGACGCCTGCCGGGCCGGCCGCGGTTCCGCGGAACCGCGCACCGTCTGCCACGACGCGTCGCGTTGCGCCTCGAGCGCGCGCAGGAGCAGTGCGCCGTCCTCGGGCGACAACCGGCCGTGCAGCTCCAGTGTCCCGTCCGGGGCCCAGAAGACGCTCAGGTACGCGTCCACCTGTTGCCGGCGCGCATCCTCCGTGGTCACGCGCCGGTAGGCGCGCAGCACTCGCTCCAGCTGCGCGGCCGTCAGCTCGGCGGCCAGCTCCAGCAGCTCGTCTTCGTTCTCGGCGGTCGCGACGCGCGTCAGCGCCCGCACCTTCGCGTACGAGAGCTCGCCGCGTGCGAACGACGCATGTGTCCGCGCCAGCTCGGGCAGCCGCCGGGCAACACGAACGTGCTCGCGCGCCGCGCGGGGGGTCAGGGCGCAGCGCCAGGCGAGCCATTCGGCACACGAACCGCATCCATCCTCCGTCCAGCCGCCGCGGCGGTCGAGCTCACCGACCAGCTCGAGCCACCGGCACGTGCCCGCATAGAGATGCGCCGCCAGGGTCGCGAGCTCGTCCTCGAGCTGCTGCATGTCCAGATCGGCCATGTCGCGTTCAGACGTTGTCATATCTGAAAACATCTTAACCCGAGCGTCGGACGGACACGCCAACCGGCCGTCCGCGTCAGTCGACCACCAGCACGAGCTTCCCGCGCACGCGACCTTCCTCGCCGACGCGGTGCGCCTCCGCGACCTGGGAGAGCGGGAACGTCTGCACGACCGGGAGCGAGAAGCGCCCGGACTCGACCAGCTCGCCGATCTCTCCTAGAGCATGGACGGCGCGGCCGTCCTCCCCGCTGCTGAACCTCACTCCGTGCTCGCGCGCGCCGGCGAAGTCGGCGATCGTCACAACGTGCTCCGGGCCGCCGGCGAGCTCGATGAGCTCCGGCACGATGCCGCTCCCGGCGACGTCGAGCGCGACGTCCACGCCTCGGGGTGCGAGCGCGCGAACCCGCTCGAGGAGGCCTTCGCCGTAGGCGACGGGCTCGGCCCCGAGGGAGCGAAGGTGCTCGTGGTTCGCCGGGCCGGCGGTTCCGATCACGCGCGCGCCACGCACCACCGCGAGCTGAACGGCTGTGCTGCCGACGCTTCCGGACGCGCCGTTGACGAGCAGGGTGGTGCCGCTCGCGACGCCGAGTTGGTCAAGCGCGCGGGTGGCCGTCTCGACGGCGGCCGGGACCGCCGCTGCTCCGGCGAAGGAGAGCGACGGCGGGATCGGCGCGTAGTCCGACAGCACCGCCAGCTCGGCCTGGGCTGCCCCCTCGGCGCAGAAGCCGAACACGCGATCGCCGACGGCGGCGTCCCTGACACCCTCGCCGAGCTCGTCGACGACGCCCGCCGCCTCGTAGCCCAGCGTCTGCGGGAGCTCCTCGTCCATCAGGCCGTTGCGTTTCTTCCAGTCGCTGGCATTGACGCCGGCCGCGCGCACCGCGATCCGCACCTGACCGGGCCCCGGGTGCGGGTCGGGGAGATCGTCGACAATCTCGAGGACTTCCGGGCCTCCGAACCGGTTGAAGCGGACTGCCTTCATCATCCCCCGCCGGCGGTGCTGATCAGGCGAGGGCGCGTTCGAGAGTCGCGCGGTCGGCAGGCTCGCCGTGCGTCGGCAGTACGAGCTCCACGGGCTTGTCGAGCAGCGGCCTCAGCCCGGTCGCGACCTGCTCGACCGTGACCCCTTCAGGCAGCCAGCTCGCGGGGATCTCGAGCCCGTTACCGAGGTCGATTAGCGTGTCGCCGGCGATCACCGCGCGAATCCGCTCGTTCCAGAGCACGAGGTCGAGCTGGCCCTCGCGGCCGGGAAACGCCTCCATCCCAAAGAGTGAGTCACCGATCGCGTAGCGCGTCGCCGGGACGAGCTGATCCTCGGGACGATCGGGCGCGGGGGCCCACACGGGAAAGCCGAGCGACGCGGCGTCGCGCTCGTGCCACGTCGAGGTGAGGACCGTGACCACCTCGCGCGATCCGAACAGCGCGCGAACGTCGTCCGGAACGGCGATCGGGTCGATCAGGATCAGCCGCTCGCCGTCGTCGATTGCGTACGCCGACACCGGCCCTTCCCACTCGGGATGCGTCGCGGTCCAGTGGTACACGCCCTCGGGAAGCATTCTCGGATGCTAAGCACAAGCGAATTCTCGCGCCGCCTCAAAGAGGTGCGGCGCTTGGCTGGGCCAGTGGACGCTGACACATCGTAAGGAGGATGGTCGCGACGGAAAGCTCCGGATTCTGCGAGCTTCTACGCCATACGGATCCACGCCAAGAGCAAGAGCGTGCCCAACGGACTCCGAGAGGCGGCATGAAACTTCTTCTCACCTCGGCCGGCATCAAGAACACGAGCATCCACGACGCGTTGGTTGACCTCTTGGGCAAACCGATCGACCAGTCCAATGCCCTCTGCATCCCGACCGCGACGTATGCGTTCCCCGGTGGTGCTGCCGGGGCATGGCGGCTGATCAGCGGACGTGCTGCCTCGCCCCTCTGCGAACTCGGTTGGAAGTCACTGGGAGTGCTCGAACTCACCGCGCTGCCGAGCATCGAGAGGTCGATTTGGATCGACGCGGTCGAGGAGACGGACGCCCTTCTCGTGGGAGGTGGCGACCCCCTTTACCTGTGCTACTGGATCGAGCAGTCGGGACTGGGCGACCTGTTGCCCTCGCTGAGCAACATGGTCTGGGTGGGAGTCAGCGCCGGGAGTCTGGTGATGGGACCACAGGTCGGGCAGGGGTTTGTCTCTGGGAGCCCAGTCACCACCGGTGACGACCGAGCGCTGGGCCTCGTCGACTTCGCGATGTTCCCGCACCTGAACCACGAGGCGATGCCAGACCAATCGATGGCCGCCGCGGAGCTCTGGGCGGCCGGTCTGACGGTTCCGGCGTACGCAATCGACGACGAGACCGCGATCAAAGTGGTCGGTCGCACCGTCGAAGTCGTCTCCGAGGGGGAGTGGCAGCTGTTCGATGCCCGCGCTAACGCGGGCGAAGTCTCGTAGACGAACATCGTCAGCTCGTCTGGGCCAGTTTTGGGCAATGCACCCCGACGGCGCCGCGTGAACGGCGGCTCCGTTGCCGCTTCCTCTATGGGCGTAAGCTCGCTCTCGTGTTCCGGTCGGCGCTCCCGCGCGTGCCCGTTGCGAGCGCAGATGGCGGCTGCTTGCTCAGTACGCGCTCATGGAATTGGCCGAAGCCGCCCAGGATGCATGGGACGTACTCGCGGTCGTCTTTCACGACGGGGGCAGTCGCAGCGGCCGGGCCGCTGACTCCGCGCGCATCGCGGAGATCCTTGATTCCCCGGACCGAGCGCCATTATTGAAGCGCAACCTCGACGCCGTCCTGGCCGAGTCGGGCAAGCGCGACGCGCTGCAGCACTCGCTCGAAGAAGCCCTCGACACCTCTCGCGAGCTCATCAGCCGCTGGGCAGTCGTATTGACTGGCTCGTCGAACTACTCCGAGCTGTTCGACCGCCACGTCGAGATGATCGGACGCATCCACGGGCTCTGGTACTTCCTCGCAAACGGCGTGCGACGGGGGAGCCAGTTCCGCGAACCGGGAGGGGCTCATCGCCACGACTGGTTCGTCGACAACTTTCTCGCGGGCGAGGTTGTCTGCGGTGCGGGCCTTGTCCGGCATGAGGAGCGTGGTGCCATCCGCGCGGTCGGGGACGGCGGAACGAGCGGCACGATCTGTCGGCGGCGCGGCTACCCAGACGTGGAAACGTGAATGGGGAATGGCGGCCGGGTAGACAGATGCGTACGCTGGCGCCCAGTGTGGGAGTACCGCGCCGTCCGCTGGCCAGTCGGCCAGTACACGAGTTTCCTGAACACGTACGCGCTCGAGGGGTGGGAGCTTGTCCAGGTCGTGCGCGACGAGGTAGCCTCGCCCGCGCCCGGCCGGACGATCCCGATGCCCGGCGCGCTGGGCCGGATCGGTGCAGCTGCAGACACCCTCGGAAAGCTCGGCGGCAGCAGCGATGCGCAGAGTGAGACCGAGCCCTCCGCGCTGCTGTGGATCCTGCGCCGGCCGCTGGCCGACCCCGCTGCGCCGGACTGACGAGTAATTGGCCCGAACCGAACGATTCGGCGGCCCGCGAGTCGAGATTCGCGGTCGGCTGCGCGACCGTCCTCCCGCCGGGCGCCGGCCTCAGCCCCTGACGTCGACGTCGCCCGGCGGCCGCAGGTCGGTGCAGTCGACGAGCAGCGGCTCGAGCGCGCGCGCCCCCTCGTCGGGAAGGTCCCCCCACACGGAGCGGGCGAGCGCCACCGGATGGCTGCGCGTTCGGCCGTCGTAGGTCGCTGCGGCGACCGGCGCGGCGGCGGCGAGCACCCGCTCGATCGCGCGCGGGTCGAGGTCGGGCCCGTCGGCGAGCACGACCGCGGCGCGTGTGATCTCGCGTGGCAATGCTGCGAGCCCGCAGCGAAGCGATGCGCCGGGCCCGCGCTCCCAGTCGTCGCAGCGGACGAGACGGGCACCCTTGGACGGCTCCAGCGCGTGCGCGCCCTCGACGACCACCACCGGATACGGAAGCGTCCCGAGCGCCGCGAGCACGGCCGGCAGCAGCTCTCGCTGCTTCACGCCGCCGTATCGGGTCGACGCGCCCGCGGCGAGCACCACGACCGCGAGCTCAGTGGACGACGAGGGTCGCCCTCTCGATCTCGACGATCGCCGTCGGCTGCTCGGTCGTCGCGTCGCCGAGCCGGCCGATGCGCTTCACGACCGGAAGGCCGGCGACAACGTGGCCGAGCAGCGCGTAGTCGGGCGTCAGCTGCGCGTCGGCTGCGGTGACGACGAAGAACTGGCTGCCGCTTGCGCCGCGCGGCTCCGTCGACGCCTTCGCCATCGCGGCAACCCCGAGCGTGTAACGCGTCGACGCCGGCGGCGCCTCGACGACGGTGTAGCCCGGGCCGCCGCCTCCGCTCGCGGTCGGGTCGCCGCCCTGGATCACGAACCCGGGCACGATGCGATGGAAGACGGTCTTGTCGAAGAAGCCGCGGCGCACGAGGCTCGCGAACGACGCTGCCGTCTTCGGCGCCGTCTTGACCGCGAGGCGGATCGTGAACGAGCCGCAGTTTGTCCGGAAGAGGACGTCGTAGGTCTTCGCCGGGTCGAGCGTCGTCGTCGGCTTCGGCGCGTGGCGCGGGCCGGGCGTCGGCTGCTTCACCGTCGTGCAGCCCTTCACGGTCGGGCTGATCGTCGTCGTGACGGCTTCCGTCGACGAGGAAGACGTGCTCTTCCCGCCGCAACCGACCAGCAGCACGGCGAGCAGCGTGAGCGTCGCGAGCCTCACACGAGCGCCTCGGTCGCGCGCCGGACGAGCGCTTCCGCCACCTCGACCTTGTACGCGTTTCCGGGCAGCGGCGTCGCGTCGGCGAACGAGCCCGAGTGCAGCCATGGCACCGGCGCGACACCGGCGAGCGCGATGCGTATGCCCGCCGCGGTGCGGGCCGCCGCAACGCCGACGAGTGGGAACGAGAAGAGCTTGCGGGCGCTCGCCTTCAGGTAGACGGACGACTCCGGCTCCGCCACGCGCACCGAGAGGATCAGCTCGCCGGGCTCGAGGGTCGTCGTACGGCGGTCGTCGGCAGTCGGTTCGCGATACAGGTCGCCGATGCCGAGCTCGCGGCGGGTGGTCCGCACGGTGGCGTCGAGCGCGAGCAGGGCGGCTGCGACGTCGGACGGATGAGCCGATGCGCAGTAGCCGTTCGCGAAAATCGCGTGCTCGCGGTGCTCGCCGTCGCGGGCGTAGCAGTCCTCTCCGCCGTGCAGGCGGCAGTCCCAGCCGAGCCGCCAGTACCAGCAACGCGTCGACTGGAGCAGGTTGCCGGCGAGCGACCCCGCGGCCCGGATCTGCGGGCTCGCAGCGAGGCGGCAGGCCTCCTGCAGCGCGGCCGGCACGCGATCATCGGACTCGAGCTCGGCGAGTGTCGTGCCCGCGCCGATTGTCTCGCCGTCGATGCCGCGCGGGACGACACCGCGCACGTCGACGAGCACGGCCGGACGCAGCAGCCCCGCGCGTGCGAGCGGCACCACCTCGGTGCCGCCGGCGATCGGCGTCGCCTCGCCGATCTCGGTGTCAGACGCGCGCCGGAGCTCCAACCTTCTCCCGCTCCTTCGCTTCGCGCAGCGCACGCAGCATCTCGGCCCGGTCGATGGGCAGCTGGTGAACCTGCGCACCGGTCGCGTCGCGAATCGCGTTCGCGATCGCGGCGGCCGTCGGCACGATCGGCGGCTCGCCGAGCCCCTTCGAGCCGAGATTGGTCAGCTGCAGGTCGGGCTCGTCGACGAGCTCGCTCACGATCTCGGGCACGTCGGCGATGGTCGGCAGCTTGTAGGCGTCGAGGCCCGTCGTCAGGATGCGTCCGCTCGCCGGGTCGTGCAGCCGGTGCTCGGAGAGTGTGTGGCCGATCCCCTGGATGATCCCGCCTTCGATCTGCGAGGAGGCGCCGAGGGGGTTGACGACGCGGCCGACGTCGTGCACCGCGGCGATCCGCTCGACCCAGACCTCGCCGGTCTCGACGTCGACCGCCACCTCGGCAACCTGGACGCCGAACGTGAGCACCTGCATGCCCGTCGGGTTCGGGCCGCGCGCTCCCTTGCCGAGGATCTGCCCCGACTCGAGCACCGAGACGATCTCCGCCAGCGGGGCGTCGGGCTTGCCCATCTGCGCGGCGATCTCCTCGATCTGGCGGCGGGCATCGGCGGCGGCCGCACGCACCGCCGGCCCCATCGACGGGATCGTCGACGACCCGGCGGAGATCGACGCGAACGGGCCGCGCGCCGTGTCGCCGAGCGACACCGTGACGTGGTCGAGCGGCAGGCCGAGCTCCTCGGCGGCGATCTGCGCCATGGCCGTGCGGGAGCCGGTGCCGATGTCCTGCATCGCCGTGACGACGGCCGCGCGGCCGTCGGAGCCGACCCGCACCCATGCGTAGCTCGGCGGCCCGCCGCCGCCGTACCAGACCTGTGAGGCCATGCCGACCCCGCGCTTGACCGTCGCCGTCGAGCGGGCGCGAACCTCGTGCCGGCGTTCCCAGTGCGGCTCCGCGCGGCGATAGCACTCGAGCAGGTTCTTGCCGCTGTAGGCGCGGCCGTCGGCCGGGTCCTCACCGGTGTGGTTGCGCCGGCGCAGCTCGAGCGGGTCGAGGCCGAGCCTCGCGGCGAGCACATCGAGCAACGCCTCGAGGCCGAACGTTCCCTCGACGAAGCCCGGTGCGCGGAACGCCTTCATCGGCGGCTGGTTCGTCTTCGCGGCGTGCGTGACCGTGCGCACGTTCGGGCAGGCATACAGCTGGTTCATCGGGCCCTCGACGGGTGACGACCAGCCGCTGAAGCCGACTGCGTTCACGTACTCGCCCTCCAGCGCGGTCAGCGTCCCGTCCGCCCGTGCGCCGATGCGCAGGCGCTGGATCGTCGCGTTGCGGTTGCCGGTCGCGAGGTTCTCCTCGCGACGTGTCAGTGCGCAGCGCACGGGTCGGTTCGTGCGGCGCGCGAGCTCGATCGCGACGTAGGTGTGGTCGTCCGGCTCGTTCTTCGCGCCGAAGCCGCCGCCCATGTACTCGCAGACGACGCGGACCTTGTCCGGCGGGAGGCCGAGCCGGCCCGCGATCTCGCGGCGGACGCCCCACACGTACTGCGTCGAGATGTGCACCTCGAGCGTGTCGCCGACGAACCGGACGACCGACTGGTGGGTCTCGAGCGAGTTGTGCAGCACGACCTGCGTGCGGTACTCGCCCTCGACAACGACGTCGGCCGCGGCGAAGCCGGCCTCGACGTCGCCCCGGGAATGGGTGCGCGGATCGCCGTGCACGTGGCCGGCCACGATCGCCGCATCGGGGTCGAGGACGGCGGGCAGTTGCTCCCACTCGACGTCGATCAACGCGGCGGCGGCGCGGGCCTGGGCGAACGTGTCGGCGCACACCGCAGCGACCGGCGCACCCTCGTAGCCGCACTCGCGCTGCAGCTCGGCGAGGTCGTCCGGGCCGATCGCGGCGTGGACGCCGGGTGCGGCGAGCGCAGCGGCGAGCTCGATCTTGGCGACGCGCGTGTGCGCATGCGGCGAGCGCAGGATCGCCGTGTGCAGCATCCCGGGCAGCTTCACGTCGGCCGTGTAGATCGCTTCGCCCCGGGCGCGCTCGGCGCCGTCGAGGCGTGTCGCCGGGCGGCCGACGACGTCGCGGGGCCCCGCGGGCCACTGATCGAGCGCATCCTCCTCGACGACGATGAAGACCTCCTCGTAGCGGCCCTCGACCTCCTTCTCGGTGCGGATCAGTCGCGCCACGTGCGAATCGCCTCCTCGATCTTCGGATAGGTGCCGCAGCGGCAGAGGTTCCCCGCCATTGCGTGGCGGATCTCGTCCACGGACGGATCGGGCACGCGGTCGACGAGCGCGACGGCGCTGACGATCTGCCCCGGCGTGCAGAAGCCGCATTGCACCGCGTCGGTGCGCACGAACGCATCGATCATCGGATGGTCGCGCAGGCCCTCGATCGTCGTCACCGGCCCGTCGACCGTGTGCACGAGCGTGATGCACGAGAGCGTGGGGCGTCCGTCGAC
This sequence comes from uncultured Thermoleophilia bacterium, assembly GCA_963794375.1. Taxonomy (GTDB): domain Bacteria; phylum Actinomycetota; class Thermoleophilia; order Gaiellales; family Gaiellaceae; genus PALSA-600. The sequence goes on along the minus strand of CAWCDL010000010.1, from coordinate 355,738 downwards.
GAGCACGGTGCATGCGCCGCAGTGCCCCTCGGCGCATGCGATCTTTGTCCCGCTCAGCTCGAGCTCGTCGCGGAGCGTCTCGGCGAGCGTCGCGCCGACCTCCGCGCGCACGTCGTAGCGGTGGCCGTTGACGACGAGCTCAGCCAGCGGTGACAGCCTCGATGTCGGCCATGTGGATGAGACGCTGGGTGAGCCTGAGGGCCTGGCGCTGCTCGACGGCGTCCTCGATCTCCGGGAGGGCGCCCCAGAGGTCGCGTGCCGCGACGAGCAGCTGGTGGATCTGCTCGGCCTCTTCGAGGTGCCCGTCGCGCTCGGCGCAGGCGTTGATCGCGAGGCCCAGCACGCCGATCGTGTCGGCCTGGCGCATCCAGAGAAGCGGCGTCGCCATCGACAGGTACTGGTGGATGCGCGCGAACTGGAGGCTCTGGGTGAAGCCGTCCGGGCCGATCGGCGACGATGGCTCGGGCAGCTCGCCGCCGTCGGCGATGGCGTTGGCGGTGCCGGAGAGCATCAGCCGGAGGTGCTCCTCGCCGAACCCTGCTCGTAGCGCCGTCTTGACTGCGATCAGAAGCGACGACGGCTGCTGGCCGTACGGGTAGTCGCTCGCGTACACGACCTGCTCCGGCGGCATCTGGCGGTAGAAGTCCAGTAGGTCGACCGGGCTCCAGGTCGAGGTGTCGAAGACGACGCCTCGCCGTCCGGCCATCGCCCGGGCAAGCCCTGCCAGGTCGGCGATGCCCGCGTGGGCGATGATCAGCGTGCAGCCCGGGCTCTGTTCGACGAGGGAGCGCAGCCCGTCGGCGATCGGCGGCAGCCCACGGCCTCCGTGGATCAGGATCGGCACGCGGCGCTCGGCGGCGAGCGCGAAGACCGGCCCGAGTCGCTCGTCGGTGGCGGTGAAGCCCTGGGCGCGCGGGTGGAGCTTGATCCCACGCGCGCCGGCGTCGAGGCAGCGCGTCGCCTCGTCGATCGGCGACTCGTTCAGATCGAGGCGCACGAAGGGGATGAGCCGGCCGTCGCTCGCCTCGGCGGTCGCGAGCGTCCGGTCGTTTGCGGCTCTGAACGCCGGGTGCCGGTCGGGCTCGTCGAGGCAGAACGTGTAGGCCCGCGAGATGCCGTAGCGATCCATGATCCCGACGAGCTCGGCCCCATTCCCGGTCATGCCGTCGATGTCGGTGCCGACGTGCGTGTGCACGTCGAAGATGTCGGCCTCGGGCGGCAGGAGCCGCTTCAGCTCCCCGTCCCAGTGCTCGACGAGCTCGAGGGCGCGCTCGCGTTCGTCCACGTGCCCAGTCTAGATATGGTCGGATTCATGGCCGACGTCCTCATCTACTCCGACACATCCCGCTCCCCCGAGCTGCGGCACGAGGTGCCGCTCGCTGTCACGGATCCCTTTCTGTACGTGGAGCGTGACGGCGCGAAGCACGTCGTCGTGAGCTCGCTCGAGGCGCCGCGTCTTGCCGCGCTCGGGCTCTTTGCCGTGCATCCGTGGGAGGAGTTCGGCGTCGACGAGCTCCGCCGCGCCGATCTCCCGCACCGCGACATCGAGGAGGAGATCGCCGTGCGCGCCGTCGCGGCCCTCGGCGTCTCCCACGCGAGCGTCCCCGAGGCGTTCCCGTTGCGCCTCGCCGATCGCCTGCGCGGCGAGGGTGTCGAGCTCGGGGTCGACGGCGACCTCTTCGACGGGCGCCGCCGCGTCAAGACCGACGCCGAGCTGGCCGGGATCCGCCGTGCGCAGCGGGCAGCCGACGCCGCGATGGACGCCTGCCGCCGCGAGCTGCGCTCCGGTCGAGCCGGGCTGACCGTCGAGCAGGTGAAGGCGGCGATGAACGCCGTCTTCGTGGAGCACGGGACGACCGCCGATGAGTTCATCGTCGCGCCCGCCGCGCAGGGCGCCGTGGGGCATGACATGGGCTCGGGCCCGATCGAGCCGGGCGTGCCCGTGGTGGTCGACATCTGGCCGCGCGACAACGCCTCGGCGATGTACTGCGACATGACCCGTACGTTCGTCATCGGCGACGTGCCCGACGACGTGCGCGAATGGCATCGCCTATGCAAGGAGGCGCTTGACGGCGCGATCGCCGCGATCCGGCCGGGAGCCTCGGGGCAGGCGATCTACCACGGCGTCTGCGACGTCTTCGAGGCGGCCGGCGAGCCGACCCAGCGGACGAAGGAGGCGGGAGTGCCGCTCTCCGACGGGTTCTTCCACGGGCTCGGCCACGGTGTCGGGCTCGAGGTGCACGAGGAGCCGGGCCTCGGCCTGGCCGTGTCGCCGCCGCTTCTTGCCGGAGACGTGGTCACCGTCGAGCCGGGCCTCTACCGGCAGGGTTACGGCGGCGTGCGGCTCGAGGACCTGATCCTCGTCACCGCCGACGGCGCCGAGAACCTCACCGACTACCCGTACGAGCTCGAGCCGTAGGTTTCGAAAGCTTTCCGAACGGTCAACCTCTTTCTATCGGTTTCCGATCAGACGCCCGGAGCCCCTCCGGGCGAGAAGGAGGAGGCATGGCTGCAGTCGCTCCGACCCTCGTCGAGTCGACGCCGGCGGCCGACCCTGCGCCGCTCGGGCTGGCGGGGTTCGCGCTCACGACGTTCCTGTTGAGCGGTCACAACGCTTCGTGGATCCCCGACCTGATCTGGGTCGGTCCGGCGATCTTCTACGGCGGTCTTGCCCAGCTGCTCGCGGGCATGTGGGAGTTCCGCAACCGGAACGTCTTCGGCGCCACGGCATTCTCGACGTATGGCGCCTTCTGGATGAGCTTCGGGCTCTTCATCATCCTGGCCGAGACGACGAAGTTCCTCGGCAGCTATACCGGCGCGGACGCGACCAACGCCGCTGCCTGGTTCCTGTTCGCCTTCGCCGTCTTCAACCTCTACATGCTGCTCGGGAGCACCCGCGTCAACGCCGCGGTGTTCATGGTGTTCCTCACGCTCCAGGTCACCGAGGTACTGCTCGTGATCGGGAACTTCAACCTCTCGCACGGCGGCACCAACGGGTGGATTCACGCCGGCGGATGGGCGGGAATCGTGACGGCGGGCGTTGCGTGGTATACGTCGGCGGCCGGGGTGATGAACGGCGTCGCGGGAAAGGTCGTCTTCCCGGTCGGCAGGCCGTTCGTCTCCGCGGCTCCGGCAGTCTCGACGCACTGAGAGGAGGTCGGCTCTTGTCGACAGGATCTGGTCAGGCAATCGACACGCTGCTCCTCGAGGAGCGCCGGTACCCGCCCCCCGAGCAGTTCGCCGCGCAGGCGAATGCGCAGCCGGCGATCTACGAGGAGGGCTTCGAAGCGTTCTGGGAGCGCGAGGGACGTGAGCGCGTGAGCTGGCTGGAGCCGTTCACGTCCCTCTACGAGTGGGAGCTGCCGTACGCGAAGTGGTACCTCGGCGGCAAGCTGAACGTGGCGCACAGCTGCGTCGACCGTCATGTCGAGGCGGGGCGCGGCGACAGGGTGGCCTACTTCTGGGAAGGCGAGCCGGAGGACGACCGCCGCACGATCACCTACGCCGAGCTCCAACGCGAGGTGGTGGCGTTCGCGAACGCCCTCAAGGCCCTCGGCGTGGGCAAGGGGACGGCGGTCGGCATCTACATGGGGATGGTCCCGGAGCTGCCGATCGCGATGCTCGCGTGCACACGGTTGGGCGCGCCCCACACGGTGGTGTTCGGAGGCTTCTCGGCCGACTCGCTCTCCGGGCGCGTCAACGACATGGGCTGCGAGGTGATCGTCACGCAGGACGAGGCGTGGCGGCGCGGATCGCGGGTCCCCTTGAAGCGGATCGCCGACGAGGCGATGGCCGCCTCGCCGGGGGTGACGGCGTGCCTGGTCGTGCGGCGGACCGGCGGCGAGGTGGCGATGGTCGAGGGCCGCGACCACTGGTACCACGACGTGCGCGGCGACGACGACCCGGCGTCGTGCCCGCCGGAGCCGATGGACGCCGAGGATCTGCTCTTTCTCATGTACACGAGCGGGACCACGGCGAAGCCGAAGGGGATCGCGCACACGACGGCCGGCTATCTCGTCGGCGCAGCGACGACCCATCGCTACGTGTTCGATCTCAAGCCCGAGCAGGACGTGTACTGGTGCGCCGCCGACGTCGGCTGGATCACCGGCCACAGCTACATCGTCTACGGCCCGCTCTGCAACGGGGCCACCTCCGTGATGTACGAGGGGACGCCGGACTACCCGGACAAGGACCGCTGGTGGGGGATCGTCGAGCGGTACGGCGTCACGATCCTCTACACGGCCCCGACGGCTATCCGCTCGCACATGAAGTGGGGGCCGGAGCACGCGGCGAAGCACGACCTCTCCTCGCTGCGGCTGCTCGGGTCGGTCGGCGAGCCGATCAACCCCGAGGCGTGGATCTGGTACCAGGACCACGTCGGGGGCGGCCGCTGCCCGATCGTCGACACGTGGTGGCAGACCGAGACCGGGATGATCCTGATCACACCGCTCCCCGGCGTGACGACGACGAAGCCGGGCTCGGCGACGAAGCCGTTCCCGGGCATCGACGCGGCGATCTACAACGAGCAGGGCGAGGAGGTCGGGCCCGGCGGCGGCGGGTACCTCGTCCTGAAGCGGCCGTGGCCGGCGATGCTGCGTGGCATCTACGGCGACGACGCGCGCTACCGCGACACGTACTGGTCGCGCTTCCCGGGCGTCTACTTCGCCGGCGACGGCGCCCGCGTCGACTCGGACGGCGACTTCTGGCTGCTCGGCCGCGTCGACGACGTGATGAACGTCTCCGGGCATCGGATCTCCACGATCGAGGTCGAGTCGGCGCTCGTCGACCACCACGACGTTGCCGAGGCGGCCGTCGCCGCGCGCGCCGATGCGACGACCGGCCAGGCGATCGTCGCCTTCGTGACCTTGAAGGGCGGCAAGGAGGGGTCGATCGAGAAGCTCGAGGAGCTCCGCAATCACGTCGCGCAGAAGATCGGTCCGATCGCGAAGCCGGCGAACATCGTCTTCACCCCGGAGCTTCCGAAGACCCGTTCCGGCAAGATCATGCGCCGTCTGCTCCGCGATGTGGCCGAGAACAGGCCGCTCGGCGACACGACCACGCTCGCCGACCCGACAGTCGTCGAGGAGCTCCGCCACCGCGGCTCCGAGGAACAGGGCAAGGAGGATTGAGCGAGCTCACGGACTGGGACCTTCCACGGATGCCTCGCGGCCCGGATGTGGCGAGAATCCCGGCATGACACCTTCTCCGGTCGCACTCGAGTTCGAGGTGCAGGAGCTCCCGGCTGAGACGTTCGCGTTCGTCCTCCGGCGGGTCGAGCCGGCCGATGCCGGCGAGTTCATCGGCGGCGCGATCGAGCGCGTCGGCCGCTTCGCGCGTGAGCGCGGGGGCCCGGCGGGACCGCCGCTGGCGATCGCCTCGGCGCCCGACGAGGAAGGGGCTCTCGGTATCGAGGCGGGCTGGCCGGTGCACCCCGGCACCGTCCCGGAGCCTCCCGTCGAGGTGCGCACGCTCGCGCCGACACGGGCGATCGTCTATCGCCACGAGGGCCCGTACGGGGACCTGAACAGCGTGTTCTACGCCGAGCTCTTCTCGCAGGCCCATGACGCCGGGTACACGCCCGTCTCCGGCCCGCGCGAGCGCTACCTGCGCAGCGCGGCCGCAGGGCAGGACCCGGTCGTCGAGGTCGTCTGGCCGATCGCCTGAGCGGACGGGCGCGGCTCGAGCTCGCCGGCGTGGTCGCGATCGTCGTCTTCGCGACGATCGGTCAGCTCTCCCATCACGGCGGCGTCTCGGCCGGCGGCTACGCCGCGGACGTCCTGCCGTTCGCCGTGTGCTGGGTCGTCCTCGCGCGGTGGACGGGGCGCTTCCTGCCGACGTGGCTCGGCGGCGTCACGCTCGGCGTTGCGATCCGCATGGTCGTGCTCGGGCACGAGCGCTTCAGCGAGCTGTCGTTCCTCGTCGTCGCGCTCGTCGTGATCGGCGGCTTGTCCTTCGCGTTCCTGTGGCTCGCCGAACGCGCTTTCGCCTCTCGCTAGAGCAGCTTCGCGAACGCGTCTTCGTCGTCGAACGGCCCGATCACGCCGAGACGCAGGCCGCAGCCGCCGATCACGTCGGCGGCGACGCGCTGGACGTCCTCGACCGTGACCTGGTCGATGCCGTGCAGGACCTCCTCGGGCTCGGCCGCCGCGCCTTCGAGCACCTCGCGGCGCAGCCCGAAGAGAGCGAGGCCGTTCGGGCTCTCGGTCTGCAGCACGAACCGTCCCTTGGCGAGCGACCGCGCCTTCTCGAGCTCGTCGGCCGGCACCGGCTCGTCGACGAGCTTCCGGAACTCGGCTGCGATGACTTCTACCGCCTCGTGCGCGCGCTTGAGGTCGACACCGGCCTGGGCGTAGAGGGTGCCCGTGTCGGTGAGCGAGTTGTTGAGCGCGTAGACGTAATAGGCGAGACCGCGCCGCTCGCGCACCTCGAGGAAGAGACGCGACGACATGCCGGTGCCGAGCACCGTGCCGAGGAGCTGCAGGGCGTAGCGGTCGGGATGGCCGAGCGGGTAGGTGGGGACGCCGAGGCAGACGTTCGCCTGGTCCGAGTCCTTGTGCATGATGCTCACCCTCGGCTCGGGCGTGATCTCGATCTCCGCTGCGGCCGGGCCGCCGGCGCCGTTGCCGCTCAGGTCGCCGACGAGTGCCTCGAGGTTCGCGGCGAGGTCGTCGCCGACGGCCCCGGCGACGCCGATCACCATGCGCGCCGGCGTGTAGCAGGCGCGCAGGTAGTCGAGGAACGTGTCGCGCGTCGCCGCGGTGACCGTCTCCTTCGTGCCGAGCGTCTCCCAGCCGAGCGGGTTCGGGCCGAACAACAGCTCCTCGTACACGGAGCCGACGTAGTCGCGCGGCGTGTCCATGTACATGTTCATTTCCTCGACGATCACGCCCTTCTCGCGCTCGATCTCCTCGGAGTCGAACTTCGAGTGGCGGATCATGTCGACGAGCACGTCGAGCGCCGTGTCGCGCTGCTCGCCCGCACAGCGGATGTAGTAGCCCGTGTACTCCTTGCCGGTGAAGGCGTTGAACTCACCGCCGATCCGGTCGACTTCCATCGAGAGGTCGCGCGCGGTTGGCCGCCGCTCGGTGCCCTTGAAGAACATGTGCTCGGCGAAGTGCGCGATGCCGCGGTTGGCGTCGTTCTCGTAGCGGGACCCGGCCGCCAGCATGATGTAACAGGCGACCGACTGCGCGTGCGGGAGCGGGGCGGTCAGCACGCGCAGGCCGTTGGACAGGGTCTCTCGCTGGTAGACGCTCATTGCGCTTGCTCCTTCTCGGTGGGTAGGCGGAAAATTACGCGGCTTCCTCGAACCGCGCGAGCAGCTCCGTCGCCGGCAGGTCGGCGAGCGAGTCGACGACGAGGTCGGCATCCTCGTGCAGGTCGAAGTCGGCGGTGACCGCGTTCGGGATGCCGACGACGAAGATTCCCGCGGCACGGGCTGCACGGGCGCCGTTCGGCGAGTCCTCGAAGGCGATCGCCTCGCTCGGCGCGACGCCCAGGAGCTGAAGCGCCTCCTGGTAGAGCGTGGGCGCAGGCTTCGCGCGCTCCGCATCATGGTCTGCGGTGACGATCGCGTCCCAGCCGCCCGCCCGCTCGAGGCGGGCAAGGTGCCGGTCGACCCACGTCCGGGAGGCGCTCGAGACGATCGCCCGGCGCAGCCCGCGCCGGTCTGCCGCGTCGAGGTAGTCGGCGATCCCAGGGCGCAGCTCCTCGAGCTCGAGCAGCGAAAGCTCGTGCGCGTAGCGCTCGGCGTTCAGCGCCTCGCGGTCGAGCGGCTCGCCGACGAGCTCCTCGAGGTGACCCCAGATGTCCCAGCCGTCGACGGTGCCGACCATCAGCGCCCACTTTTCCGGCGGCAGCTCGTGCCCGTGTTGCCGGTAGAGCCACTGCCAGCCGGCGCGCGACGCGGTCTCCGTGTCGAGGATGAGGCCGTCGAAATCGAAGAGAAAGGCCCGGATCGCCACCGTCGGCGATGGTATAGACATGGGTATGGCAGGCGAGACGGCGAAAGCGGTGCACCTGCAGCCGGAGTGGCTGCGCGCCGTCCCGACCGACCGGCGCCTCCCCGAGGGGGCGACGGTCGCGCACACGGGCTGCGGCACGTCGTTCCATGCGGCCCAAACAGGGGCAACACAGACCGGAGGGTACGCCGTCCAGGCGCTCGAGGCCGCGTTGAGCCCGCCGCGGGCCGACGTCCTCGTCTGCGTGTCGCATGAGGGCGAGACGGAGTTGACGATCGCGGCGGAGCGCGCCTTCGGCGGCGACGTCTGGCTCGTCACCGGCACGCCGACCTCGCCACTCGCCGAGCTCGTCGACGAGGTGATCGTGTGCACGCCGGAGATCGAGCGGTCGTGGTGCCACACCGCGAGCTACACCTGCGCCGTCGCGGCGCTCGCCGCGCTGCACGGCGACCCCATCGACTGGCTGCCCGAGGCGGTCGAGGCGGAGCTCGAGCGACCGGCGGTGCCGTTCGCCCAGGACAGGGTGATCGTCGCCGGCGCCGGCCGCGACTGGCCCACCGCGCAGGAGGCGGCGCTGAAGCTGCGCGAAGGCGCCTGGGTGGACGCGGTCGCCTACGAGACCGAGCAGCTCCTGCATGGGTTCCTCGCCGCCGTCGACGAGCGCTTCCGTGCCTACGTCCTCGAGGGCGAAGGGCTCGCGGCCGACAGGGCGGAGCAACTGGTCACGGCGCTCGAGAAGCTCGGCGTCGAGACGACGCTCATCCCCACGCGCCACCCCGTCGTCGACGTCGTGCAGTTCCAGCTGCTGACGCTCGCCGTCGCCGAGGCGCGTGGCGTCGACCCAGACCCGATCCGGCGGACGCCCGGGTCGCGCTGGGCCGACGCGGCCGGGTCCGCCTACCCGGGGTAAAGGTGTTTCGCGCGGGCTTTCGCGCGATGACGCCGCTCTGGCTCGGCGTCATCCCCTTCGGCATCGCGTACGCGGTGCTCGCGCGCGACGCGGGGCTTTCGCTCGTCGAGACGCAGGCGCTCTCGCTGCTCGTCTTCGCCGGCAGCTCGCAGGTGAGCGCGGTCGGCTTGTTCGGCCGTGGGGCGGGCGGGCCCGGGATCGTCTTCACGACGCTGCTCCTGAACGTGCGTCACGTGCTCTACGGGCTGTCGCTCGGGCGGCGGGTGCCGATGACGCGGAGAGAGCGACTCGTCGCGGCGTTCTTCCTCACCGACGAGGCCTACGGCGTCTCGATCGCGCGCGGAGCCCGCACGTTCCCGTTCGTGCTCGGCGCCGAGCTGAGCCTGTATCTCACCTGGAACCTCGCCACGCTCGGCGGCGCGCTGCTCGGCGGCGTGATTCCCGACCCGGAGCGGATCGGCGTCGACTTCGTCTTCCCGCTCGCGTTCCTCGCGCTGCTCGTGCCGCTTCTGCGCCGGCGTATCGACGTGCTGATCGCGGTTGTCGCGGGCGCTCTCGCGTGGCTGCTGGCGCGGAGCCTGCCGGGCGGGCTGCCAATCCTCTGCGCCGGCGTCGTCGGCTCGTTGCTCGGTGCCCTGTTGACGAAGGGCGAGCAGCAGTGAGCTTCTGGTTCACGTGCGCCGGGATGGTGGCCGTGACGTTCGGCTCACGCATCGCGGGGCTGACGCTGCATCGCGAGCTGCCGCCGTTCTGGCTGCGCTTCCTGCACTTCGTCCCGATCGCGGTCTTCGCCGCGCTCGTCACCCCGTCGCTCGGCGGCTCGCGCGGCGAGGGCGGCATCCGGGTCGTCGCCGCAGCACTCGGCGCGCTCGCCGCGTGGCGGACGCGGCAGCTCGCGGTTGCGATCGCCGTCGGCATGGCGGCGTTCTGGTTGCTGCGGCTGTTGCCCGGCTAGCTGAGGTCGGTCATGGCCTCGAGCAGCCGGTCGACCTCGTCCGCAGTGTTGTAGTGGACGATGCCGATGCGCACAGCTCCTTCAGGCAGGCCGAGGCGCTCCATGATCTCGACGGCGTAGTAGTTGCCGCTCCACGTCGCGAAGCCGCGGTCGCCGAGCGCGGCCGCAGCCGTTGCCGGATGGATCGCCTCGCTCGTGATCGCGAACGTCGGTACGCGCCCCTCCATGCTCGGGATCCCGTGCAGCCGCCAGCCGCCGGGGAGGCGGTCGAGGAAGCGCTGCCCGAGCTCGTGCTCGTGTGCGCCGATGAAGTCCCAGCCGACGTCTTCGAGGTAGGCGACGGCCGCGGTGAAGCCGGCGAGGAGCTCGTGGGCGAGCGTGCCCGTCTCGAACCGGCTGTCGGCGGGGCGCACCTTGTACGGGCGCCAGCCCTCTCCGATCTCCCGCCGCACGTACGCGAGGCCGAGATGCGGCCCGTAGAACTTGTACGGCGAGCAGACGAGCACGTCGACGCCGGCCGCGGCCACGTCGATGGGGCCGTGCGGGCCGTAGTGCACCGCATCCACCCACGCGAGCGCCCCCGCCTCGTGCGCGAGCGCGGCGATCTCGGCGACCGGCGTGACGGTGCCCACAGCGTTCGAGGCCCAGGGGAACGCAACCACCCTCGTGCGCTCGTTCAGCAGCGACGCGAGGTGGTCGAGGTCGAGCCGGCACTCGTCGTCGACGTCTGCGAACCGGACGGTGAGGCCGCGATCGTGCGCGAGCTCGAGCCACGGGGCGACGTTGCCGTCGTGGTCGAGCCGCGTGCAGACGATCTCGTCGCCCTCGCGCGATTCGCGTCCGGCCGTGCGCGAGAGCGCGAAGTTCAGCGTCGTCATGTTGGCGCCGAAGAGGACCTCCTCGGTCGTCGCGCCGAGGAACGACGCGGCCGTGTCGTGCGCCGTCGTGAGGATCTCGTCCGCGCGCCGCGAGGTCGCGAACGCTCCGCCGAGGTTGGCGTTCGAGTCGCGTAGGCACGCGGCGATCGCATCGATCACCGAGTCGGGCACCTGCGTGCCGCCCGGGCCGTCGAAGAAGGCGATCGGCTGGTCGAGCGCCGAGAAGCGCGCGCGGACGCCTTCGACCGTCGTCAGGACACGCGCCACTCGTACCTCGGCTTGACGTTGAGCGACGCGCCGACGAAGCAGTCGCGCTCGCCCTGCTCGATCAGCTGGGACGGGTCGTCCGTCCGCGGCTCCAGTTGCACGTCGATGGTCACGTCGATCTCGACGAAACGGTAGCGGCCGTCGTCGCCCGCCTTCGTGATCGAGCCGTGCGCCGAGCCGGACGCGGTCACCGTGTGACCGGCGCGCCGCGCGTGGTGGGCGAAGCTGTCGATCGAGCAGCGGATCAGGGCTGCGAGCAGCAGATGGTCGGCCGACCAGCCTTCCGGGGACACGAGCTGCCCGCCGCCGGGAATCGTCAGGCGACCGCCCCGGTCGAGCTCCACGTCGTACTCGAACACTCTGGGGCGAACGGCCATGAGCGAACGGTAATCGGTCCGTCCGGTCCCGGTCCTAGGGTGTCGCGCATGAGGCTCAGGACGCTCTCCGAAGCAGAGTGCTATGCCCGTTGCTACGGCGTGCGGAGCGAGGAGCGGGTCTCGCTCGTCCAGGTCGTGCCGCGCCGGCGGACCTACTCGGCGGGGGTGGCCGGCGACGGGATCCGCGAGCGGTTCGAGCGGCTCCTCGACGAGCACGGGCCCGAGCAGGAGGCCGCATGACCAAGCCCTGCCGTCGTTGGACGGCACATCGCCGGATCGTCGTTCGCTCCTCGCGCCCGGCGCCGCCGCTCCCGAGCTCGTGGGTGTGCACCGCCACGTGGACGCAGCGCATGCCACGCTGTCGGCCGCGTGCCAGACGCAGCTAGCTCCGTCCCCGACGTCCTCGCGCCCGGGCTTCGCTGTGTCTTCTGCGGCATCAACCCGGGGCGCGTCTCGGCGGCGGCCGCCGCCCACTTCGCAAACCCGCGCAACGACTTCTGGCGGCTGCTCCACGACGGGGGGTTCACGCCGCGGCTTCTCGATCCGCAGGAGCAGTTCGAGCTACTCGAGCTCGGCTACGGCGTCACGAACGCCGCCTACCGGACGACACCCGGGTCGGGCGACCTGCGGCGCGGAGACTTCGACGCCGGGCGGCTCGAGCAGATGGCATTCGAGCTGGCGCCGCACGCGATCGCCTTCGTCGGCAAGGAGGCCTACCGCGGCCTCTTCGGTGAGCGTCCCGAGCTCGGCGCGCAGGCGCGGACGATCGGCGCGGGGGTCGGGCTCTACGTCCTGCCGTCGACGTCGCCCGCCAACGCGGCCGTGCCCTACGAAGAGCGGCTGCGCTGGTTCCGGGAGCTGCGGGCCTGGCTCGACGACGTCCGCGAGCGGCCGACGGCCCGGGCGTTCGTCGTCGATCGCCGCGGCCGGCTGCTGCTCGTGCGTTTTCGGAATCGGTTGGGCGATGTCTGGTGGGCGACGCCGGGCGGTGCGATCGAGGCCGGGGAGACCGCGACCGAGGCGATCCGACGCGAGCTCCTCGAGGAGGCTGGGCTCGAGGTGGACGATCCGGGCGAGCCCGTGTGGGCCCGGGACACGACGTTCTCCTGGGGCGGTCGCCTCGTCCACATGCACGAGCAGTTCTTCCTCGTCCGCGTCGATGAGGTCGAGCCGCGCCCCACGGTGGTGCTCGCCGAGGAGAACGTCGTCGAGATCGCCTGGTGGACGCCCGAGGAGCTCGCGGCGCCGCGCGAGCGCCTGGCACCCCTCGACCTCGATCGCGTCCTGCGTACGCTGACGGCGTGACCGCCGTCCTCGTCGCCATCCATCTGCTGGCCGCCGGCATCTGGTTCGGCGGCTCGACCGCGCTCGTCTTCGTCGGCGTGCCGGCGATCCAGACGCTCGACGGCGAGGCGCGCGGACGGGCTATGCGGCAGCTCGGTCTCCTGTGGCGCCCGCTCGGGTACGGGGCCTTGCTCACGGCGGCGCTGACGGGCGCGGCGCTCGCAGGGCGCGAGTGGGAGCACCGGCCGGCGTTCCAGATCGTGCTCTGGGTGAAGGTCGTCCTCTTCTGCTGCCTGCTCGTCGTCTCGTACGTGCACAACTTCGTGCTCGGCCCCCGGCTGCAGGACGAGATCCGGGAGGGGCGGGAGCCGGTGAGCCGGCGGCCGCTCGTCATCGTCGGGTGGATCAGCTACACGTTGACCATGGCTCTGCCGGTTCTCGGCGTTGGCCTGCAGCGGCTCGTGTCGTGATCCAGCTGCGCTGAGTCGGGTCAGCCGGGCCAGCGGTTCGTGATCGGCGTGCGGCGGTCGCGGCCGAAGGCCTTCGGCCGCAGCTTCACGCCGGGCGGGGCCTGCCGGCGCTTGTACTCGGCCCGGTCGATCAGCGCCAGCGCTCGGGCGACCACGTCCGGGTCGAAGCCGTCCCGGTCGAGCTCCTCGCGCGAGCGGTCGAGCTCCACGTAGGCCTCGAGCACCTCGTCGAGCTGCGCGTAGGGCGGCAGCGAGTCCTCGTCGAGCTGGTCGGCACGCAGCTCCGCGCTCGGAGGCCGGTCGATGACCGACTGCGGGATCAGCTCGCGCCCCGCCTGCTCGTTCAGATGGCGGGCGAGGCGGAAGACGTCCGTCTTGTAGACGTCTTTGATCAGCGCGAAGCCGCCCGCGAGGTCGCCGTAGAGCGTCGAATACCCGACCGAGAGCTCCGACTTGTTGCCGGTCGCGATCACGAGCCACCCGAGCTTGTTGGACAGCGCCATCAGGAGCGTGCCGCGGATGCGCGCCTGCAGGTTCTCTTCGGTGAGGTCCGGGCTGCGGCCGTCGAACGACGGCACGAGCGCTGCGGTGAACGACTCGACGACCGGCTCGATCGCGATCTCCCGGAAGTCGATCCCGAGTGCCTCGGCCAGCCGCGCCGCATCGCCGCGCGTTCCGTCGGACGAGTAGCGGGACGGCATCGAGACACCGTGCACGCGATCCGCACCCAGCGCCTCGACGCAGAGTGCGGCGGTGAGCGCGGAGTCGATGCCGCCGGAGAGGCCGATGACGACGTCGCCGAAGCCGTTCTTGCCGACGTAGTCGCGGAGCCCAAGCTCGAGTGCGAGGCGCATCTGCTCGAGCTCGCCGAGCCGCGGCGCCGGAGCGGGGTGCGCTGGCTCGCTCTGCTCGACGGGCGGCGACAGCTCGACGACCGTCGGCGGGCGCCGGTGCCGCCGCTCGCGGGCGAGCGCGCGCCGCCGGACGTCCCTGAGGCGTCGTGCGACGGCCGCGGTCGGGTCGACGTCGACGATGAGCAGCTCCTCCTCGAACCCTTTCGCGCGGGCGAGCACCACGCCCTCGTCATCGAGCACCACCGAGTGCCCGTCGAAGATCAGCTCGTCCTGGCCGCCGACCGCGTTGCAGAACGCGACGAAGCAGGCGTTGTCGCGCGCGCGCACCTGGAGCATCTCCTCGCGCTCGCGGTCCTTGCCGACGTGGAACGGCGACGCCGAGATGTTCGTCACGAGCTGCGCGCCGGCCAGCGCGAGAGCGGTCGCGGGCGGGCCGGGCTGCCAGACGTCCTCGCAGATCGTCGGTCCGACGACCGCCTCGCCGAACCGAAGCAGCACGAGATCGTCGCCCGGCGCGAAATAGCGGTCCTCGTCGAAGACGCCGTAGTTCGGCAGGTACCGCTTCCGGTACACGGCCTGGACCTCGCCGCGCGCGATCACGAAGCACGCGTTGAAGAGGTCGGCATCGAGGTGCGGCGCTCCGACGAGCGCCGTCAGGCCGTGCGTCGCGTGCGCGATCGCCTCGACGTGGCGTCGTGCGGCACGGATGAACCCGGGCCGCAGGAGCAGGTCCTCGGGCGGGTAGCCGGTGACGGCGAGCTCGGGGAAGAGGGCGAGATCGGCGCCCGCCTCGCGGGCTGCGGCGATGCCGTCGAGGATCCGGTCCGTGTTGCCGTCGAGGTCCCCGACGACGCTATTGATCTGTGCCAGAGCCAGTCTCATCGGTTTTCGCCTCGCGGTCGAAAACTCTAGCAGAGCGTTCTGCGCGGGCCAGGCGCCGCCACTGCAGGTACACGAGCACTGTCACCACGAACACCGCAAAGGAGAGGGCTCCGAGCCCGCGCGAGCCCGATTTGTTCGCGATCACGCTGATCACCGCGGCAACGGCGAGCAGGACGATCAGCAGGCGGCGCAGCTTGGCGGCGGTCATCGCGGAAGGAGGTTCGCCGCGGCGCGCGTCTCGCCTGCGACCGTCAGCCAGAGGCTGTCGCCGGCGGCCGCGAGCTCGACGGGCTCGCCGAGGTCGATCGGGCGGCGGTACTCGAGCACCGCGGCGAGCGGGCGGTCGAGCCGCCCGGCCCATGCCTCCTCAGCCGGGATCCAGTAGGCGGCGTTGTTCACGTGGCCGAGCCGGTCGACGTCGGTGGCGCGGAACGACCAGGAGCGGCCCGGCGCGCCCGCCTCGGTCGGGAGCGACAGCCGGGTCGACGCGCGACGGCCGTCGGCGGAGCCGCCGTAGACGGCCACGAATCGCTCGTCGAGCCGCTTCGGGCGCAGGTCGTGGTCGAGGTGGATCCAGATGCTCTCGGCCTCGATCCGCCCGGCACGGTCGCCGCGGAGCGTGTAGCGGCGGGCCGCGGCGGACGCCGCGACGCCGCTGCACCAGGTCTCGATCGTGAACGAATCCTCGGGGTGGAACGGCTCGTGCACCTCGAGCTCCGTGCGCCGGACGACCCAGACGTGCGAGTCGTGGTCGAACCCGGCGTCGAGCCAGTCCTCGGAGGCGGCGTCCTGGAGATACCGGGCGACCGCGTCGAGGCGCAGCCGCCCGCCGGCGTCGGTGTCGGAGAGGCTGATGCGGCGCCGCGACGCGAACCGGCGGCTCACGGGAGCAGGCGGCGCACCCGCTCCTCGACGGCGACGGCGACGGCTGCGTTCCCCTCTGCGTCGAGATGCTCGGGATCGTGATCGGTGTACGAGGCGATGCCGTCGAGATCGAGCAGCTCGCACCCGAGCGCGGTGCACACCTCGGCGAAGAACGGGCCGAGCACGTGCCCGGCGAACGGCGGCGGGCAGACGACGAGCACCTGCGGCGGTTCGCCGCCCGGGCCGGTCTCCGACGTCCGGGTGAGCTTGACGAGCCGCCCGACCGACCGCGCGACAAGCTCGCCGTTGAGGAAGTTGACGTCGTTCGTTCCCAGGTAGATCACGACGAGGTCGACGGGCTTGTGGGAGCGCAGGCACGGGAGGAGGTACGTGGCGCCGTTGCGCCCGTCCTCGACAGGGCTCTCGACCGCGGCCGTCCTGCCGTTCAAGCCCTCCGCTATCACCTCGAAGCCGTCGCCGAGGGCGCGCTGCAGCCGCACCGGCCAGCGCAGCTCGCGCGGGAGCCGCTCGGCATCCGAGCCGGGGACGTACCCCCACGTGTTGGAGTCGCCGAAGCAGACGACGGTGCGCATCAGCGGCGCAGGCGGATCGCGTTCAGGTCCTGCTCGCGGATCGCGTCGGCGCGCGCGAGCAGGTCGTCGACGTCGTCGTGCTCCGCGTGGATGTAGCGGCCGGCGAGCGCGTCGTAGCGTCCCGTTGCGAGCTTGCGGACGAGCTCCGGCGCGAGCTCGGGCGGCGTCCACGGCGCGTCGTCGCCGAGCCAAGAGGTCAGCTCGGTGCGTACGAGCCCGGGGCTGAAGAGGAACACGGGCACGCGGCCCTCGAGGCTGTTACTGAGGTTCTCGGCGTAGCGGCCGACGGCCGCTTTCGACGGGCCGTACGCGGTGTCCGTCGAGCCGGGGAGATACGACGCGCCGCTGCCGGTGATCACGATCCGCTCGACGCCGGCGGCGAGCGCGGCCTCGCAGCAGAGGTGTGTGCCGAGCACGTTGACCTCGAAGACGTGCCACCAGTCGGAGCCGGAAGAGGCGATGCCTGCGTTTGCGACCAGCAGGTGCAGCGGCCCGACCTCGGCGAACGCGCCGTCGACCGACTCGCGCGAGGAGACGTCGATCTCGACCGCCCGGCCGCCCACCTCGGCCGCGACGGCATCGACCTGCGGACGCGAGCGCGCACCGACGACCACCGACCACCCGTCGCCCGCGAGGGCGCGGGCGATCGAGGCGCCGATGCCGCGCCCGCCGCCGGTGACGAAGGCGATCCGTTGCGAGCTCACCGCCCGCAATCTAACCGGCCGGCAGGCCCGGCGAGGTTAGCGGTTGCTAACTTAGGGCGAACTTGACGGAGAGCCAGAGGGGGCCTGGATGCAACGGTTCGTGACGCCGGAGAACAAGAAGTGGTGGACGCTCGCCGCCGTGTCGGTGGGGCTGTTCATGATCATGCTCGACAACACGGTGGTGAACGTCGCGCTGCCGTCGATGCGTCGCTCGCTCCACATGAGCCTGTCGGAGCTCGAATGGGTGGTTGCCGGCTACGCGCTCACCTTCGCCGCCTTCATGCTCACCGGCGGCAAGCTCGCAGACTTCCTCGGCCGGCGCCGCGTCTTCATGGCGGGGCTGCTGGTCTTCACGGGCGCGAGCCTTGCGTGCGGCCTGGCGCCGAATGGCGGCTTCCTGATCGGCGCCCGTGTGGTGCAGGGAATCGGCGGCGCGATGATGAACCCGGCCACCCTGTCGATCATCACCGCCACGTTCCCGCCGCGCGAGCGTGGCAAGGCGATCGGCATCTGGGCCGGCGTGTCGGCGATGGCGCTCGCGATCGGGCCGCTCGTCGGCGGTTTGCTGACCGAGCACGCGAACTGGCAGTGGATCTTCTTCATCAACGTGCCGATCGGCGTCGCGGGGCTGCTCGCCATCCCGATCTTCATCGACGAGTCGCGCGACCAGTCCGCCGAGCAGCGGCTCGACATGCCGGGCCTCGCCGCCTCCGCGATTGGCCTCTTCTCGCTGACGTACGGCTTCATCGAGGCGAACGCCTACGGCTGGACGTCGGGGCGGATCCTCGGCTCGTTCACCCTTGCGGTCGTCGCGCTCGTCACGTTCGTGTTGCTCGAGCGGCATCAGCGGACGCCGATGCTCGACCTGTCGCTCTTCCGGCAGCGGACGTTCAGCGGCGCGAACGGCTCGATGCTGTTCGTCGGCCTCGCGATGTTCGGGACGTTCTTCTTCGTGTCGCTCTACATGCAGAACGTGCTCGGCTACTCGCCGGTGCAGGCCGGCGCGACGTTCCTGCCGATGACACTCCTGATCATCGCGCTCGCGCCGCGGGCCGGGGCGCTCACCGACCGGGTCGGGTCGCGCTGGCTCGTCGGCGGCGGCATGGTGCTTCTGGCCGGGATGCTCTTCTACTTCTCCCAGCTCGGCCTGCACGAGTCCTTCTGGAGCCTGCTGCCGGGCCTGGTGCTCGGCGGCGTCGGCATGTCCTGCACGATGACGCCGACCACGGCCGCGGCGATGAGCGCCGTCTCGGTCGACCAGGCGGGCGTCGGCTCCGCGGTGCTGAACTCCTCGCGGCAGGTCGGGGGCTCGGTCGGCATCGCCGTCATGGGCTCGATCGTCGGCGGCGCCGCGACGTTCCTCGACGGCTTCCACGACGCGCTTCGGCTCGGCGGCGGGCTCTGTCTTGTCGGGTCGATTCTCGCGGTGGCCGCGATCCGCAAGATCGAGCACCCCCGTCCGGAGCAGGCACCGGTAGAGCAGAGGGCGATGGAGCTCGCGTGACGCAGGTCGCGGGGAAGCGGTTGCCGAAGGAGGCACGCCGGCAGGCGGTGCTCGACACTGCCTGCCGCGTCTTCTCGCGTTCGAGCTACCGCGGCGCCACGACTGCCGAGATCGCGCGCGAGGCGGGCATCTCGGAGCCGATCCTCTATCGCCACTTCGGCTCGAAGCGCGACCTCTATCTTGCATGCCTCGAGCAGGCCTGGCGCGACCTGCGGTCGCTTGCCGAGGAGGCGCGCCTGAGCGATCCGGGCGGCTGCCTCGGCGCCGTCGCGAACGCGTACATGGCCTCGCGTTCCCGTGTCCGCCTGATCGATCTCTGGATCCAGGGCCTCACCGAGGCAGCGGAGGACGCCGAGATCGCAAAGGCGCTGAAGCTCCAGATCAGAGAGGTGCACGGCTACTTCGTCGACCTGATCCACGACGGCCAGGCGAGCGGCCAC
This sequence comes from uncultured Thermoleophilia bacterium, assembly GCA_963794375.1. Classification (GTDB taxonomy): domain Bacteria; phylum Actinomycetota; class Thermoleophilia; order Gaiellales; family Gaiellaceae; genus PALSA-600. Next base: position 336,795 of record CAWCDL010000010.1, on the reverse strand, counting down.
GTCCACGCCGACCGCGATCCGGCCGCCGAGGCGTGGATCTTCGTCGCGAGCGGATTGCTCGCCACCGTCGACCACCGGCTCGGCGGCCTCCTCGGCGACGACCTCGCGCGCGTCCGCGCCGAGCGCCGCCGCTGGATGCAGCCCTAAACGACCCCTGAACGTGGAGAAGCCCCGGCTGCGGCACCCGGGGCTCTCCTCGATCAGGCGGATCGTCGTGGGGCGGGGCCCCGATTCATCCGGCTCTGCGGCCCAGCCGGCCGATCGGGATGTTGTGCCTCTGACGTCCTCCCCTGCATTCGCCGCGAAGGCGCTCTGCAAGGTGGCCTCACCTTACGAGGCGCATGAGGGCCTGTCAAGTAGCTCGGTCAAGTGATTCGCCACTCGCCTTGTTGACTGGTGTTTGCTTGCAACCATCCCCCGTTTGAGGGCATGTCCCGTTCGGAGGATTGCGCTCGGGTCAAGCGTCCGTCATGCTCTGCGTCATGGCTCACCGCACGGTCCGCTCCGCCGCGGCCGACCAGAGCGCCGCCGCAAACAGACTCGCCGCCCGCCGCGCCGGGCTCGGCGAGCGCCTGCGCCAGCTCCGCGTTGCCGCCGGCCTCACCCAGACCGACCTCGCGGGCGCGCGGTTCTCGAAGGAGTACATCTCCCAGATCGAGCGCGGCAAGACGCGCCCGACGGCCGAGACGGTCGAGTGGCTGGCAGTCAGGCTGGGCGTCGACGCGGGCTTCCTCGCCACCGGCGTCTCCGCGGACGACCGGGCGCGGGCCGAGGCGGTGCTCGCGCGCGCCGAGGCGCTCACGGCCGAGCATCGCTTCGACGAATCGCTCGGGGAGTACGCCCGCGCGCTGCCCTCGGTCGTCTCGACCGGCGCTTCCGAGCTCCGTGTGCGCCACCTGAACGGCGAGGCGATGGCCCGGGCGGGCACCGGCGACATCGCGGCCGGGCTCGCGCTCCTGGCCGAGGCTCGCTCGCTCGTCGAGGGCGACGGCTTCTCCGACGTGGACCGGGCCGAGGTCCTCTACCGGATGGGCGTCTGCCGCTACAAGCTCTCGAGCATCTCGACCGCGCTCGGGCTCTTCAACGAGGCCCTCACGCTCGTCGAGCGCACCGAGCTGCCGTCAGACGAGCTGAAGCTGAACATCTTCGGTTGGCGCTCGCGCTGCTATCGCCGCCAGCGCGACTACGAGGCGGCGCGCGAGGACGTCGAGCACGCGCTCGAGCTCGCCGATGTCCTGCGCGACTCGCGCTCGCTCGCCGACGTCTACTTCCAGGCATCGCTCCTTGCCGAGCGCGACGGTCACTGGGTGCGCGCCCGCGGGTACGCCGAGCGGGCGAGGGCGCTGTACGAGGAGCTGTCGGACTCGGCGAACGTCGGCCGGCTGCTCAACAACCTCGGCGTCGTCGAGTTCCTGCTCGGCAAGCCGGACGAGGCGGCCGAGCACTTCAAGCACGCGTACGCGATCGCCCTAGAGATCGACCGCTCCGAGGACGCCGCAGGCGCGGTCTCGTCGCTCGCGCAGGTGCATCTCCGCACGGGCGACATCGTCCGCGCCGAGGAGCAGGCGCGTCTCGCCCTCGAGATCATCGGGGAGCGCGACGACATGCTCGATCAGATCGGCAACGCCCGCCTCGTTCTCGGCCGCTCGCTGCTCGAGCAGGGCCGGCTCGACGAGGCCGATGAGGTTTTCGCTCAGGCCGAGGACGCATTCGCGCGTCTCTCATCCGCCTCGCATCGCGCCGCCGCGTGGGTCGCGCAGGGGGATCTGGCCGACAGGCGGGGCGACCCGGCCCGGGCAGCGGTCCTGTACCGCCGCGCGGCCGAGGCGCTCCAGGACTTCCGGTTCTAGGAAGGGAGGTGTTCTCTGTGGCAACAAAGTTCGTGGTCTTCCTTCGGAAGTACCCCTTGCTGGTGTTGGCGCTGTCCGTCGCGGTTGCGGCTCTTGGAGCTCGATTCGGGCAGCACGGCGTCGGCCTGTGGGACGGACCTGTCTGATCTGAAACCGATCTAGCGTCGCCCAGAACGATTCGGTGGGTTACGACGCCCCACCACCACGACCTCCCGCGGGGGGAGGGAACTTGCGTCCAACGACGGGGCGTAGGTGGGCTTCAGCCTGCCTGCGCCCCGGGCGCAAGCACCGGCCTCAGTCGGCGCCCGTGCTCGAGCCCGCCCGCTCGATCACGACCTGCGGGATCCTTGCCTGGGGTGAGAGCCGCAGGCACATTCGCACCACCTCGGCGCAGTCGTCCGGGCGGATCATCTCGGCGGGGGCAATCCCGGACCATTCGGCCATCGGGGTGTCGACGAAGCCTGGGCAGAGCGCGATCGCCCGCACGCCGGCGCCGTCGAGCTCCAGGTTCTGGGAGCGCGTGAGCGCGATCACCGCCGCCTTGGTGGCGCCGTACACGGTCAGGCCCGGCGTCGGGATCGTGCCGGCGATCGAGGCGAGGTTGACGATCCAGCCCCGGCTCTCCTTCAGGAGCGGCAGCGCCTCGCGCGTCACGAGCAGCAGGCCGCGCAGGTTGACGCCGAGCTGAAGGTCGATGTGCTTGGTCTGCAGCGCCTCGACGGTCCCGCCGATGCCGAGGCCCGCGGAGTTGACGAGCACATCGAGGCCGCCGAAGCGTTCGCGATGCTCGGCGACGACGCGGAGGCAGTCCTCCTCGCGGCTCAGGTCGGCGGCGACCGCGAGCGCGCCGAGCCCGGCAGCTGCGGCCTCGACCTTCGCCTCCGTGCGGGACGCAAGCGTCAGTCCGTAGCCCTCCTCGTGGAGCATCCGGGCGATCGCGAGCCCGATGCCGGAGGAGCCGCCGGTGACGAGTGCGCTCGGCATTGACGCGACCCTAAAGGACACGGCGTAAGGGCGGCGAACCAGGCGCGCAGCACCACGTTCCTCTCCCTCGACGGCGGCGGCCCCTGGCCGCCGCCGTCCGTTCCGCGGGCCGTTCGTTACCGTGCCGTGGTGAAGCTCACCGATCTCGCGACCGCCGGCGGCTGCGCAGCCAAGTATTCGGCGACGCGGCTCGAGGAGCTCCTCCGCGGGTTCGTGCCGGCCGAGGCGGAGAACCTCCTCGTCGGGCTCGACCCTGCCGACGACGCCGCGGTGTACCGCCTCGACGACGAGCGCGCCCTCGTGTTCACGATCGACTTCTTCCCGCCTATCGTCGACGACCCGGCGGACTACGGCGCGATCGCGGCGACGAACGCGCTCAACGACGTCTTCGCGATGGGCGGCGTGCCGCTTCTCGCGCTGTCGGTCGCTGCGCTGCCGGACGACCTGCCGATCGAGGTGGTGCGCGCGATCTTCGACGGTGCGGACGCGCAGGTGCGAAGCGCCGGCGCGCTGCTCGCGGGCGGCCACACGATCCGGGATGCGGAGCCCAAGTACGGCCTCGCCGTCGTCGGGACGGTCCGCCCGGACGGGATCTGGCCGAAGGCGGGCGCCCGCGCGGGCGACGCGCTCTACCTGACGAAGCCGCTCGGGACGGCTCTCGTCCTCGGCGGTGCGAAGCGCGGTCTCGCCGACATCGCCGAAGCGGTGCGCTGGATGCGCACGCTGAATCGGGACTCCGCCGACCTCCTCCGTCCGCTCACCCCGAACGCGGTCACCGACGTCACCGGCTTCGGGCTCGCGGGCCACGCCCACGAGATGGCCGAGCGGAGCGGCGTGCGGATCCTGCTCGAGGCGGGACGGCTCCCGGCGCTCGAGGGCGCGCTGGACGCGGCGCGCGCCGGTGTCTCGACGGCGGGCACGAAGCTGAACCGCGAGTACGCCGGGCTCGAGGCGGACGGCGTCGAGCCGGAGCTCGTCGAGTTGGCCCACGACCCACAGACCGCGGGCGGCCTTCTCGTCTCGCTTCCCCGCGAGCGGGGCTTCGGGCTGGAGGCGGAGTTCGCCCGTGCCGGTGTCTTCCTTGCGCGCGTCGGCTCCGTCGTCGACGGCGCCGGCGTCCAGCTCGTCTAGCGACTGCCGAGGTCCCGGCGCCTGCGGGCGACGCTGCGGCGCTTCTCGACGAGCTCGCGCTCGAGCTCCTGGAGCTGCGCGATACGTCGCCGCACGAGGTCGAGCTGCATCTCGATGTGGGGAAGAGCCTCGTCGAGGAGGGCGAGCTGCTCCTCGGCCGATTCGCTCGCGTGGAAGCGGCGGCGGACGTCGGCGCGCGCGTCCTCGGCGACGATCATCGAGCGCAGCTCCTCGAGCGTCAGGCCGAGCAGGTCGCGCAGCCGGGTCAGCTCCTGCAGGCGGTCGATGTCCGCCTGCGAGTAGAGGCGGTGCTTGCCGTAGGCGCGCTCGCCGCGTGGAAGCAGCCCGAGCTCCTCGTAGTAGCGGATCGTCCGCGGCGTGACGCCGCTCCGCTCCGCAGCCTCTCCGATGCGGAGCGTCACGCAGTCGCCTCCTGCTGCTGCTGCCGCTCCACGGGCTGGTCGGCCGGGCGGACGTGCGCCGGCCGCAGCATCGAGATTCCCGCACCGAGCAGCGACACGGCGGCGAGCACCCAGAGCGCCAGGTGCATGTTCGCGATGAATGGCTGCAGCTGCTCGGTCGAGAGCCCGGAGGTGAGGCCGGAGAAGATCTTGAAGAGCACGTCCGTCGGCACGGCGGAGGTGACGATCGCCATCACGAACGCGATCGAGATCACGGCGCCGGTGTTCTGGAGCATCACGCGTGCCCCCGCGGCGACGCCGCGGCGGTGCACCGGCACGACGCCCATCATCGCCGCGGTGTTCGGGCTGTTGAACATGCCCGAGCCGATGCCGACGAGCAGGAGCCAGAGCGCGCTCCAGATGTACGCGGTGTGCGCCTCCAGCGTCGTCATGCCGGCGAGGCCGACGGCGGTGACGAGCATGCCGAGCGCGGCGAGCCCGCGGGAGCCGCGGCGGTCGGCGGCGATCCCGGCAAGCGGCGAGGCGACGAGCATGCCGATCGCGAGCGGCGCGAGCTCGAGGCCGGCCAGGATCGGCGAGGCACCCTGCGGCCCCTGGAAGTAGAAGACGAACAGGAACATCAGCGCGAAGCGCGCGAGGCCGTTCATGAATGCCGCCGCCGACGCCGCGGCGAAGAGGCGGTTTCGGAAGAGCTCGAGGTCGAGCATCGGCGCGGATCCACGGTGCTCGATCACGACGAAGAGCGGCAGCAGCACGGCAGCGGCCACGAGCCCGCCGATCACGAACGTGTCCGACCACCCGGTCAGGCCGCCCTTCGAGAGGGCGAAGACGAGGCCCGTCAGGCCGACGACATACGTCGCCACCCCGGCCAGATCGAGGCCTCGCTCCTCGCTGCGCCCCGAGCGCTCCTCGAGCACGAGCCAGCCCCACACACAGCCGGCGAGCCCGACGGGGACGTTGAACCAGAAGACCCAGGGCCACGCGATCGCGACGAGCGCGCCGCCGAGCACGGGGCCGATCACGAGGCCGACCGCGGCGACCATCGTGTTCGTGCCCATCGCGAGCCCGAGCTCGCGGCGCGGGAAGACGTCGGTGACGAGCGCCGCGGCGTTCGCGAACAGGAAGGCGCCGCCGACGCCCTGGACGATCCGCCACCCGATCAGCTGCGTGCCGTTCGCGGCGAAACCGGCGCCGAGCGACGCGATCGAGAAGATCAGGAAGCCGACGACGTACGCGTGCTTCCGACCGAAGAGATCCGACAGACGGCCGGCGGTGAGCACGAGCACCGTCGAGACGATCATGTAGACGAGGATCACCCAGACGAGCTGCAGCAGCGTGGTGTGCAGGCTGCGCTCGAGATCGGGTAGCGCGATGATCAGCGTGCCGGAGTTGATCGTCGCGAGCAGCATCCCCAGGCTCGTGCACGAGAGCACCCACCACTTGTAGTGGGCCGAGCCGCGGCGTGTCCGAAGGAAACTCATCTTTACGTCAACGTCAGATTAGCAAGACCGAGACGGGTGGGAGAACGGGGCTAGAGTGCGTCCGATGTCGGCCGCTGCGCCTTTGGTCTCTCGCGTGCGCGGGCTCTCGCTCTCCGATCGGGCGATCCATCGCGTTGCGGTCGGAAGCGCGGTCATGCTCGTCCTGATCGTCGCCACCGGGGCGACCGTGCGCCTCACCGGCTCAGGGCTCGGCTGCGAGCACTGGCCCGGCTGCCAGCCGCACCACTTCGAGCCGCGGAGCTTCCACAGCGACATCGAGTTCGGCAACCGGGTGATCGCGTTCTTCACCATCCTCGTCACGCTCGTGGCGTGGATCGTCGCCCGCGGCCACCGGCGGCTCGCCTTCGCGATGTTCGCCGGCACGCTTCTGCAGGCACCGCTCGGAGCGATCACGATCCATTACGGGCTCAACCCGTGGCTCGTCCTCTCGCACTTCCTGCTCAGCGCCGTCGTCCTGACCCTGGCCGTGATCCTGGCGCAGGAGACGCGGCCGCGCGACCGGACCCGGCTCCCCGGGTGGGTGCCGCGCGTCGGGCTCGTCGTCGGGCTCTCCGCCGCCGTGCTGCTCTTCAGCGGCACGCTCGCGACGGCCGCCGGGCCGCATCCCGGCAGCACCGTCGTGCGCCGGCTCTGGTCGTTCGAGCCGGCCGTCTACTGGCACGTGCGCGCGACGGCGGTGTTCGGCATCTCGTTCCTCGCGCTCCTCGTCTGGCTCGTGCGCAACCGCGCGCCGCAGCTGCGGGCGGGCCTCGTCGTCCTCGGGCTGCTGCTCGTGCAGATGGCGATCGGCGAGACGCAGTACCGCACGCATCTGCCGTGGTGGCTCGTGCTCATTCACGTCACGATGGCCGCGACCGTCTGGGCGGCCGTGACGGTCTTTGTCTACAGCCTTTGGCGCCCACGTAGGATTACGTGATGCCGGACGAGATCGTCTACGAGTCGCGTCCCGAGCTCGAGCGGCCGGTGCTGATCGCAGCGTTTCGCGGCTGGAACGACGGCGGTCAGGGCGCGTCGCTCGCCGGCGCCTACCTGGCACGCGCATGGGCTGCGCGCGAGTTCGCGACGATCGACCCGGAGAGCTTCTACGACTTCCAGGCGACCCGGCCGATGGTGTCGCTCGTCGATGGCGAGACGCGCCGCATCGACTGGCCGGAGAACAGCTTCTTGCACGCGCCGCTGCCGGGCGCCGGGCGCGACGCGATCATCATGCTCGGCGTCGAGCCGAACCTGCGCTGGCGCACGTTCTCCCAGTTGATCGCCGACGTTGCGCTCGCGCATCGCGTCGAGCTCGTCTTGACGCTCGGTTCGCTGCTCGCCGACGTACCGCACACGCGGTCGGCGCCGGTCACCGGCAGTGCGACCGACCCGAGCCTGATCGCCGAGCTCGGGTTGCAGCTGTCGCGTTACGAAGGGCCGACGGGCATCGTCGGCGTGCTGCACGACGCGTGCTCACGCGCCGGGCTGAAGTCCGCGAGCCTCTGGGCGGCGGTGCCGCACTACGTGTCGCTCACGCCGTCGCCGCGCGCGGCGAAGTCGCTCGTCGACCGGCTCGCCGAGCTGCTCGGCGCCGACATCGACACGGCGGAGCTCGACGAGGCGGCCGAGTCGTACACCCGCCAGGTGAGCGAGGCGGTGGCGACCGACGAGGAGACCTCGGCCTACGTGCAGGAGCTCGAGCGGCGTGCCGACGAGCTGGCGGACGAGGAGAATCTTCCGTCGGGCGATGCGCTCGCCGCCGAGCTGACGCGCTTCCTGCGTGAGCGCGAGAACGGCGAGGGCGGCGGCGACGTCGCCCGCGAGCAGTAGCCGGCGCTAACCGAAGGTGAACGAGTACGCCTGGATGCCCGGGCTGAAGCGGAGCTCGAGCAGCGCGGTCTCGGAGTCCTTCGACGCCCGTACCGTGTAGAGGCGCTGCGCATCGACGCGAATCGTGCCGGCGGGCTTCCCGTCGATCGTCGCCTGCACGGTGCCGCGGCCGCCGAGCACGATGTAGACGTTGCGGGCCTCGAAGTGGAGCCGGAGGCGCGCTTCGGGGCCGGCGACGATGCTCTGCGAGCCGACCGTCCAGCGGCCTGCGTATGAGAGGGCGTTCACCGGCAACGACGCGGGGAAGGCATAGGTGGCGGCCTTGTCGGGCACGGGCGGCCGCCCGAGGTAGTTCTGTAGTCGCGCGTAGCCGAGGTAGCTCTCGGGTGTCATCAGACTGGTCGGCGTCGTGTCGGCCACGGGCGTCGCGCGCGCGCCCTGGTCGCCGAGCAGGCGCCGGATCAGGTTCTCCGTCTCGCCGTAGCTGCCCTCGCCGACGCTCGTGTGGCGGATGTGCCCGGAGCGGTCGATCAGATACTCGGCCGGCCAGTACTCGTTCGCGTAGTTGTCCCAGGTCTTGTAGTCGTTGTCCTGCATCACCGGGTACGTGATCCCGAGCCGCTTCACCGCCGCGCGAACGTTTGACGTGACGTGCTCGAAGGCGAACTCGGGCGTGTGCACCCCGACGATCACCAGCCCCTTCGAGTGATACGTCGCATACCACGCCTTCAGGTGCGGGAGCGTGCGCAGGCAGTTGATGCAGGAGTACGTCCAGAAGTCGACGAGCACGACCTTGCCGCGCAGCGCCGCGATCGTGAGCGGCTTCGAGTTGATCCACGCGCCGTCCGGATGCAGCGGCGGGGCCTCGCCGTAGTCGGGCAGCCCGTTCGACGTCGAGCGCACTGCGAGCGGCTTCCCCTCGCCCGTCACCTTCTCGAGCTGCTGCTTCGCCGACGCGCTTCCTTCGATGTGACGTTGCACCCAGCCCGTCCACGGCACGCTCACCTTGGCGAGCTTGTCGTCGACGTGGAAGACGAGGCCGATCGCGACCGCCGCGACGAGCACCCCGGCCACGATGCGCAGCGTCTGGGCGCCCGCCCGAAGGCGCGTCGCGGCCCCGCGCCCGCCGTAGGCGATCGCGAGCATCGGCACGGCGGCGCCGATGCAGTAGGCCGCCGTCGCGACGAGCGTGCGCAGGCCGAACTCCTCCTGCGCGGCGGCGGCGGTGATCGCCGCCAGAAACGGCCCGGCGCACGGCACGAAGACGAGCCCGAGCGTGACGCCGAGGAAGAAGCCGCCGCCGGCCTTCGCCGGACGCAGCCTTGAGAAGCCGGCGAGGCTCCGCTCGACGAGCAGCGCGGCTTGCGGGACGAGCAGGACGATCGCCATCAGGAAGAGCAGCGCGAGTGCGATGTTGCGCAGCAGGTCCTGCGGCAGCCCGAGCTTCCCCAGCACCCATGACGCGAAGAGCGTGAAGACGCCGAAGCTGAGGACGAGCCCGCCGACGATCGCAAACGGCCGGCGTCCCGCCGCTCCGCCGGCGAGCAGCACCGGCAGCACCGGCAGGACGCAGGGCGAGATCGCGGTCGCGACGCCCGCGAGGAATCCGATCGCAATCAGGAGGCCCATCGTCTGGTCCTTCGGACCGGCGGCCCGATCGGATCGTTACGCGGCGTCGGCGTCGGCGTCTGTGTCGGCGAGCCCGGGCTCGGCCGGCAGTGCGCTCTCGTCGGCCTCGGCGGGCCGGCGGCGGCGTCTGCGCCGGCGCTTCGGTGCGGTTGCCTGCTCACCGTCGGCGGCCGGCTCGGCCGCCGACCCACTCTGGGTCTCCGCCTCGGCGTCCGCCTCGGTCTCCTCCGGAGGCGTGCCCTCGCCCGGGACGGCCGGCGTCGCGGCCTCGCCGTTGCGCTTCTTGCGCCGGCGCCGGCGCCGCGTCCGCGACGGGCCCGTCTTCGGTTGCGGGAGGCTCTCGCCGATCCAGCCGGCGACCTCCTGGATCGTCCCGAGCCGCTCGCGCGCCGCTTCGAGAAGCTGTGTCGCCCGAGGCGTGTAGCCCTCCGCGGATGCGAGCAGGGCCGCTCCGACCTCACGCGGCATCTCGAGCGCGGCGTTGACGAGCTTCGCTGCGTTCTCCTCGTGCCGGTGGCCACGCGAGTTCGCGAGCGCACCCAGAAGCCGCTTCGCGTCCGGGAACTCCTGCGATGCCTTACGGTCGAGCTGCTTGCGCACGGCGCGCGAGAGCCGCCACGTCCAGCGCGCGAGGATCTGGTCGGGAGCGTCGGGCTTCGCCTCGGAGATCGCGCGCAGCAGGATCCGGACGCCGGCCGCGCGGTCCTTCTCCCACGGCGGTGCCTGCGAGACGAGCGTCACGAGATCGTCGAAGTCGGCGCGCTCGACGCGCATCGAGACGCGGTCGGCGAGTGCGATCAGCCGCAGCCGCCGGTTCGGGTTCTGCGCCGCGCAGGTCGAGAGGAATGTCTCCATCGCGCGCTTCGACGCGCCGCGCGCGGTCAGCTTCTCGACGAACGCGGTCCGCTCGTCGAAGCGAAGCTGCCGCCCGGCGATCTCGCCCCAGAACTCCTGCTCGTCCTCGTCGAGGAACTTGGGGTCGACGCGCTGCCACTCGCGTGCGATCACCATCTTGCGGCGCAGCACGTCCGGCGTCACCGGCACGAGCCACGACGCCGGCGTCAGCTTGCGGCGGGCGCGGCGCTGCACGCGCCGGCGCGGCGCCGGTGTCACCCGCGCGCCCTCGCGGTAGAAGTCGGCGTCGAGCAGCGAGTGCAGCGACACGACGCGCTCGTTGTGCGTGGCGGCCTTCGGCGTGAAGTCGACGACGATGCCCGCCTCCTTGCGCGGATGGATCCGCATGATGCGGCCGATCCGCTGCTGGTAGACGCGCTTCGACGCGGTCGGCGCGAGGTGCATGATTACCGTCGCGCGCGGCGAGTTCCAGCCTTCCGCCAGCAGCATCGCGTTGATCAGCACGTCGATCTCGGCGCGCTCGTACGCGGCGAGGATCTCCGCGAGCTTGACCGGAGGCGTGCGGCCCGAGACGGCCTCCGCCTTGATGCCCGCCGCCCGGAAGGCGGTCGCGAGGTTGTAGGCGTGGTCGACGCCCGCTGCGTAGACGACACCGGGCGTGTCGCCGAAGCGCTCGCGGTAGAGCGTCGCGGCGGCCATGTTCAGCGCCTCGTGGTCGAGGGCCTGGGCAAGTGCGCGCTCCTCGAAGTCGCCGCCGACGATCGGCACCTGGTTGATCGCCGCAACCGGCGGCACCCGCAGGCAGCGGAGCGGCGCGATCAAGCCGCGACGCGCGGCGTCGGCGAGCGGCAGGTCGTCGACCGACGCGGGGAACACGTCGGAGACCTGCTTCGCGATCAGCTCCTCGGTCGCGGTCATGCCGACATAGATCGGCTCGCTCAGGCTCCGGATCGCCGCCGAGGTCTTCTCGCCGAGCGCGGTGTGCGCCTCGTCGCAGATGACGAGCTGGTACGCGGACCTGTCCAGCTCGGAGACGTGCCTCGCGAACCAGGCGTAGGTCTGGATCGTGATCGGGTTCGAGGCGCGTGCGGCGGTGTGCCCTTCGAGGATCGCGTCGACGAGCCGCTCGTGGTACCCGTGGTCGGTCAGCTCGCGCCGGAACTGGTCGACGAGGAGCCGGCGGTGCGTGAGGATCAGGACGCCTTCCGTGCGCGCCGCCTCGACGAAGCCGGCCGCCGCGATCGTCTTGCCGGACGCGGTCGGGTGGCGGAACCGGTAGCGGCGCACCGCGCCCGGGTCGTCCTCGGCTGAGAGCGGCTCGGCGAGCTCGGCGCTCTCGTCGGTCTCAGCATCGGGGCCGAGCTGGTCGAGCTCGTCTTCGGCGTCGTCCTCCTCGTCGCCCTCCTCGTGGCCGTTGCCGTTCGCGTTCCCGTTGTCGCCGCCCTTCTGCGCCGCGGCGATCAGCTCGGTGAGCATGCCCGCGAGCGCGTCCACCTGGTGACGGCGGAGCTCGGCGCCCGAGGCGAGATGCGGCGGGCGCTCGGAGAGCACCCGCTCGAGGCCGAGCATCAGCGCATAGCGCACCTTCCACTCGCTCGACGGCGCCTTTGCGCCCGCGTCGAGCTCGGCGAGCGCGTCGTCGAGCGCGCGCCGGCGCGCGGTGCCTGGCGCGAGCACGACCGACGGGTCCTCGTCGGGCCGCAGGAACGGCTCGCCTGCCCAAGCTTCTGCGCGGAGGGCATCGGCCCGCATGACCGACGCTCCCTCCGCCTCGTTCGGAGAGTAGGTGGTGGTGTTTGACAAATGCCTGCGGCGCGCAACATGCGCCACTTGCTGTATTCAAAGGTTGCGGCCTGCGGTAACCCCCTGACGCTCAGGTCGCACTCCCCACAATACCCGAACGTTCGGACGATGGGGTCTCCTGCCGTCACAATCATCCGGGTGGGGGAGGACCGCCGTTTCAGGAGCACCGTGCCCTACTACGTGCGGTACCGGCCCCGGTATCCGAACGAGCTGATCGAGCGTCTCGCGGCCGCGGCGGGCCTCGGACCCTCGAGTCGCGTCCTCGACCTGGGGAGCGGCCCGGGCCACGTCGCGCTCGCGCTCGCCGCGCATGCCGGCGAGGTGGTGGCCGTCGACCCCGAGCCCGAGATGCTGGCCGCGCTCGCGGAGGCGGCGCCCGCAAACGTGCGCACGGTCGAGGCGCGGGCCGAGGACGTCGACGAGTCGTGGGGCCGCTTCGACCTCGTCACGGCTGGGCGCTCGTTCCACTGGTTCGACGAGCCGGTCGTGCTCCGGCGCCTCGACAGGATCACCGACGCCCTCGCGCTCCTTGCCGACTCTGCCTCCGCGGGTGCCGCCCAGCGCGAAGTGCTCGCGATCGCGCGCGGTCTGCTCGGCGAGAGCCCGGCCGAGCGCCGCGTCTCACGCTTCCGCGAGATCCTCGCGCGCTCGCCGTTCAACGACGTCACCGAGTTGTCGGTCGACGTGGAACGCGACTGGACGCCCGACGACCTGATCGGGTTCGCGTACTCGACGTCCGTTGCGTCCCCGGAACGGCTCGGACGGCTGCAGGATCCCTTCGAACAGGCCGTGCGCGAGCGCCTGCCCGCGGTGTCACGCGACCGCGTCTCGGTCGACGCCTATCTCGGGCGCCGTCCGGCGTGAGGCTCAGGCCGCGACGAGCTGGTCGAGGCGCGCGCGCAGCCATGGCAGCTCGCTGCGCTCGGCCTCGAGTACGCGGCCGTCGAACTGGAGCAGGACGCCCCCCGCGGCGGCCAGGTGATCGGCCGCGCCTGCCAGCAGGCGCCGGTAGTGGTCGAGCCCGTCGCCGGTCGAAAAGACGGTCGTTGCCGGCTCGTCGTCATAGCCCGGCGTGCCGGGCGGGAGGTATGGGAGGTTGGCGACGATCAGATCGAGGTTGCGCGGCAGCCCCTCCAGCAGGTCGCCGTGCACGAGGTGGACCCGCGCACCGAGCCGCTCGGCGTTGCGGGAGGCAAGCGTGAGCGCCCGCCCGCACGTGTCGCTCGCCCAGACCTCGGCCGCCGGAGCGCCGATCGCGATCGAGATCGCGATCGCACCGGCGCCGGTGCCGACGTCGGCGACCCGACCCGGCCGGCCGCCGAGCCGCTCGACGGCCGCGTCGACGAGCGGCTCGCTCGTCGCCCGAGGGGTGAAGACCTCGCCGGGCTCCGTCAGGAAGGTCAGGCCGTGGAAGCGCGCATCCATCTCGTCGAGTACAACGTAGCCGTCGATGGATTGGATTCCCGTCGCGGTCGAGAAGCAGGCGCGCTACGGCGAGCAGCACGGCGAGCTCGACGAGCGGTCGATCGTGCGGCGGGGGAACGCTGCCTATGCGGCGGCGCTTGCCCTGCGGATGGCGGACGACCCGGCCGCGGCCGGATGGTTTCGGCAGGCTGCGGCCCGCTGGCGCGAGAGCTGGGACGCCGGCGACGGTGCCGAGTCGTGGGGACGGCCGATCGGGGCGCTGAAGGCATCGCTCCTTGCGGGCGACGAGGCGGCCGTCGTCGAGCTCGCGCACTGGACGCTCGAGCTCGGCACGGCCACGGCGTCGTCCGCGGTCGGGCGTTATGCAGCGGCGATCGCACTGCTCGCACTCGGCCGCGCCCCGGAGGCACGACACATCGCCGAGTCGCTACGCGCGCGTGACGACTTCCCGCACGACGTGGCCGACGCGCTCGCCGCGGTGGCCACGGGCGACGCGGACGGCTACGACGTCGCCGTGCGCTCGGTCGTCGCGTCCTTCGAGTCGCGCGACGCGTATCTCGAGGACGTGCCCGTCGCCGACACCGCCCTCGTGCTCGATCTCCTTGCGCGCCGGAACGGCGTCGAGCGGGCGCTTCCTGTCTCGGTCGTCCTGCCGTGATCGAGCTCGACCACGTGATCCTCGCGGTGCCCGATCTCGACGCAGCGGCGGTCGGCCTCGAGCGCGAGCACGGCCTTCTCTCCGTCGAAGGCGGCCGTCATCCAGGCTGGGGCACCGAGAACCGGATCGTCCCGCTCGGCGCCGCCTACCTCGAGCTCGTCGCCGTCGTCGACCCGGCCGAGGCGCAGGAGAGCCCGTTCGGGCGCTGGGTGGCGTCCGCGCCGGGCACGCTCCTCGGCTGGGCGGTCCGCGCCGACGACCTCGACGCGGTCGCCGAGCGGCTCGGGCTGCCCGTCGTCGCGGGCTCACGCACGACGCCGGCCGGAGACGAGCTCCACTGGCGCAGCGCCGGGTTCGAGCACGCGGCCGTCGAGCCGTCGCTCCCCTTCTTCATCGCGTGGGAGCCGCGGTCGCCGCATCCGGGGCGCGTCGCAGTCGATCATCCGGCCGGAGACGTTTGGCTCGCCCGGCTCGAAGTCGGAGGCGAGCCGTTGCGCCTCGAGGACTGGCTCGGCCCGCACGACCTCCCGCTGACGGTCCATTCCGGCGCGCCGGCGCTCGAGCGGGTCGTCCTCGAGACCGGCACCGGCGAGCTGCTGCTGGTCTAGGAGGGGTCGCCGCTCTCGATCGTCGGATGGAACGCGATCGTGATCGTCTGCCGCGGGTGTGCATCGTCCTCGAGCTCGTCGAGGCGCTGCATGAACTCGTCCAGGAGCATGCGCACCGTGTCCGCCGGCAGCTTCGCGTGCACCTGCGCCGTCCGGAACTCGCCGGCCGCTGCGAAGAGCGCGAACGCCCGCTCGACCTCGCGCAGCTGCGCCGCCTGCAGTTCGCTCGCGAGGCCCCTGGCGCGAATCTCGGGCTCGACGCGGAAGTGCTTCGCGATCGGCCGGTACGGCTTCTCGCGGCCGCCGGTCTCGACGAGCTCGATCAGCCCCGCCCGATGGAGCATCCGGACGTGGAAGTGGAGGTGCCCCGGGTCGACGGCCAGGCTCGCGGCGAGCTCGCGGTTCGTGAGCGGCCGGTCGGAGTCGCTCAGCACCTGGAGCACCTTCAGCCGGAGCGGATGGCCGAGCGCCTTCAGCTGCTCGGGCCGGTCGACCTGGACCGTGTCGGCGGTCTGATGCCGGCGCTGGGGGTTGCTCACCGCTCTATCTTGGACCCTGCGGAGGCGTCGAGGAAGACCTCGACGGGCACCCGCGCCCGCCGGAGGAGGCTCGCAGGCACCTGCTCGTCGATCTCGGGGCCGAACGCGCGGGCGACGGGCTCGGCTTTCTCGTCCCCGGTGACGAGGAGCACGATCCGCCGCGCCGCCTGAAGCACGGGCATCGTCATCGTCACCCGCTCGACGAACGGCTCGAGCCCGGGCGGCCCGCTGACGGCGCGCCGGTCCTCGACCGCGAGCTGCGGCGAGCCGGGGAAGAGCGAGGCGACGTGGCCGTCGGGCCCCATTCCGAGGAGCAGCAGGTCGAGCGTCGCACCGGCGAGTGCCGCGTCGAGCTCCGCCGCTGCCTCTTCGGGCTCGAGCTCGCCGCGGATGCGGTGCAGCTCGAGCGGCGGGCCGAGGAGCTGCGCGAGCAGCGACTCCTCGGCCAGGCGGTAGTTCGAGCGCTCGTCGTCCGGCGGAACGCAGCGCTCGTCGCCCCACCAGACCGTCGTCGCGCTCCAGTCCGGCTGCAGGGCGGCCGCCCGCTCGTAGGCCCGGCGCGGAGTCGAGCCGCCGGTGAGCACGATCGAGCCGCCGGCGCGCGCCTGGGTGGCGAGCAGCTCGCCGACCACGACGGCGGGGTCGTCGAGGACGTGGAGCTCAGGCCGCGGCGGCACCTGTCAAGGGTACGAGACCGTGGGCATGTCCCGTCAGGAGGTAGACGCTCGCGAGGCCCGCCCAGCGGCCGTACGGCTCCAGGAGCACGTCCGTCTCCTCCGGCTCGACCCACCGTCCCCAGAGCGCCGAGGCGAGGCGCGCGAGCCCGAGGTCCCGGGCGAGGCCGACCTCGTACCGCCCGAGACCCTCGAGGCACACGACGCCCGCCGACCACGGCCCCAGCCCTCGCTCGCGCCGGAGCCGGGCGGCGACCTCGTCGGTGCCGTGGAGCTTCAGCCCCTCGAGATCGAGCCCACGGCACAGACGGACGAGGGTCGCGGCGCGGCGGGCGCCGAGGCCGAGACGGCCGAGCTCGGCGGGGGAGAGGCGGGCGAGGTCGGCGGCGCTCGGCGGCGCGCTCAGGTCGCCGAGTCGCATCGTCGTCGCCCGCACGATGCGGCGCTCGAGCTCGCGCGCCCGGCTCGCCTGGATCAGCTGGCCGGCAACCGCCCGCAGGAGCGCCTGGGCGACCGAGCCGGTGCGTAGGGGGCGGAGACCGGCGAGCCGCCGGATGCTCGGGCCGAGCAGCGCGTCGTCCCGGAAGCGGCTCAGGAACTCCGAGTGGTCGTCGTCGATCCCGAGCACGAAGCGGACGTGCTCGACGCCTCCCTCGGTCTCGGCTGCGACGACGATCGCCCCGTCCGGGCGCTGCACGGCGTGCACCCGTTCGGGCCGGCCGTCCACGACGGCGGTGCCGCGGTACGTGCCGCGCGAGACGACCCGGGTCGCGTCGCTGCCGTGGCGGCCGGAGAGGTGGAGGGAATAGGGGCCTCTCGGCCGGAGCTCCGCGCGCACCATCGCCGCCCGAGTGTACGAGTACGGTAGGCGCATGCTGCGCCGCGTCGCCTCGCGGGTCTCGCTGCGGAGCCGCGAGCGAAAGCTCCGTCAGTTCCTCGACCTCTACCGGCCCGGTCCCGAGACGACGGTGATCGACGTCGGCGTCACAGATGCGCCGTTCGGCGACGGCTCGACCGACAACTTCTTCGAGGCGCTCTACCCCTGGCCCGGGCAGGTCACGGCCGTCGGGCCGACGGGGCTCGACCGGTTCGCGGCCGCGTTCCCGGCGGTGTGCGCCGTGCAGGCCGACGGGCGCGAGCTCCCGTTCGCCGACGGGGAGTTCGACCTCGGCTTCTCGAACGCGGTCGTCGAGCACGTCGCAGGCGGCCGCGAGGGCCAGCGGCGGTTCGTCCACGAGCTCTGCCGCGTCGCCCGCCGCGTGTACGTGACGACGCCGAACCGATGGTTCCCGATCGAGGTGCACACGCTGCTTCCATTCGTGCACTGGCTGCCCGCCGGCCCACGCGAGCGCCTGCTCCCGTTCGACGACGTGCTCGACCCGCTCGGCCCGGACGACCTCGCAGCGCTCTTTCCTTACAGCGTGCGTGTACTCAACAACGGCATGACGCTCGTCGCCGTCGGCCCCCGATGAGAGACGTGGTCGGGCGCGTCCCCGTGTGGGCGCTGCACGTCCTGATCGTCGGGCTCGCCGTGCACAACGTCGTGATGGTGCTGCTCTGGCGCGCCGGCGTGCGCGGCGGTGCGCTGACGGCGATCGCCTCGTGGAAGGAGCTGCTCCTTCTCGCCGCTCTCGTGCTCGTCGCCGTGGCGCGGCGGGGGCGGCTGCCGGGCGGGCTCCTGCTCGTCGATGCGCTCGCGCTCGCGTTCGCGGCGTTCGTCGTCGTCTACGGGCTCCTGCCGCAGTCGTGGCTCGGGGGCGGCGCGACCCACAAAGGGGTCCTGTACGCGGCCCGGCACGACCTGCTGCCAGTCGCCGGCTATTTCCTCGGGCGCGCGCTCGTCCTCGCGCCGGGCGACCGGCATCGTCTCTGCCGCACGGTCGTCTGGACGGCCGCGGGCGTCGCTGCGTTCGGTCTCGTCGATGTGTACGTCGTGCCGCTCCAGTGGTGGCGCGGCGCCCACGGCTGGTATTCGGATCAGCTCGGCCTGCGCTATTTCGGGCTCTCCGGCCTGCCCGAGAACTTCGTCTACAACGCCGGGAACGGGGTCGTCTTCCGGCGGCTCACCTCGACGTTTCTCTCGCCGCTCGCGACCGCGTACCTGCTCGTCGTTGCGATCTTCGCCCTCTCGCTCCGCCGCCGGCTCGACGTGGCGCTCGCGGTCCTGCTCTTCGCAGGGATCCTCTGGTCGCACACACGCGCCGCCCTCGTCGGCCTCGTCGCCGGGCTGCTCCTGCTCGCGGCCGTTCGGCGCGCGACGCGGCCCCTGCTCCTGGCGGCGGTCGTCGTCGTTGTCGGTGCCGGCTTCGTGAAGGGCTACGACCACTTCGCTCCGCGTACCCACTTCACGCCGACCGAGCTGAAGGAGCAGCAGGCGAACGCCGCAGCGCATCCCGACGCCTCGCACGACCCGACGGCGGCGGGCGAGTCGTCGACGAGGGAGCACCTGTCGTCGCTGCGCGACGGTCTTCGCACCGTGCTCCACCACCCGTGGGGTTTCGGCCTCGGCAATGCGGGCGTGACTGCGGAGCGGACGAAGGTGAGCCCCAAGGCGGGCGAGTCGACCTACACCGAGCTCGGGGTCGAGGTCGGGCTCGTGGGCGCGTTCGTCTTTGTCGCCTGGTCGCTCGCGTTGCTCGTGGAGCTCGTGCGCCGGGCGCCGTGGCTCGCGGCGGCGTTCACGGCCGTGCTCGTGATCGCGTTGCAGACCGACGCGATCGGCGTCCCGTGGCTCGCCGTCGTCGTGTGGGCTCTCGCCGGCCTCTGGGTGGGTCGCCCGGGGGCTGACGGCGTCGCCGCAAGGACGCCGTCGGCCCGCACCGGGTTTCATGCTCGCCCGGTCTGAGGATCGGTGATCTCGCCCTCCTCGGAGACACTACGAAGGGTGCTTCTGCCCTAACTCGAATGGGTGACTTCTTCGCGCCGGATGTGCGCCGATTGTGTGCCGATCCCGGATGGACACTTGCGGCTGCGCACGGCGGCCGTACCGTGGATCGAGATGCGCGTCACGCCACTCGAGCTCGCCTTTCTCGGCGCCGTGGTCGTCGTCCTGGTCGTGGCCGGCGTGCGCCTCGGCCGCCGGCACGAGGCGGCACCGGCGGTGGTCGCGAGCTGGACGCGGACACCCGGTGCGCTCAACCAGGACGTCACGCAGGCGACGATCCGCAGCACGATCTGCCGTCACGGCTGGACGCGCACCGTTCGCCCGCCAGTCTCGTACACGAACGCGCTCAAGCTGCGGCAGCTCTCGGAGTACGGCCTGCGCGGGCCGCCGTCGCACTTCCAGGAGGACCATCTGATCAGCCTCGAGCTCGGCGGCGACCCGGTCGACCCGCGCAACCTCTGGCCGGAGCCCTATCCGCGCGCCGCCGCCGTCGACCAGATCGAGGACGAACTGAACAGGAAGGTCTGTGACGGCTCGCTCAGCCTCGCGGCTGCACAGGCGACCGAGTCGGCGCTGAAGCATCGGAGCGGCTGACGAGAGCCTGGGTCATCAGCTCGAGCAGCCGCACGAGCTCGCGCTGCTCCGACCGGGTGAGCGCGGCGACGGCCGGGGCGAACGCGACGGCGGTACGCGCCTTGCGCTCGTCGACGCTCCGTCGTCCATCCGGAGAGAGGTCGATCCGCACCGCGCGGCGGTCGTCGGGATCGGTCAGCCGCACCACGAGATCCAGCTGGACGAGCGCGTCCACCGCGCGGCTCGCTGTCGCCGCGCTCGCGCCGATCAGGCGCGCGAGGGCGTTCAGCCGCACCGGGCCGGCGTCATGGAGCTCGATCAGCACGAGACGCTGCGTCGCCGTCAGAGGCGCCTCGTCCTCGCCGGTGCCCGCGAGGCGCGTGAGCCTGCGCAGCAGGACGCCGAGCGGGTCGAGCACCCGGCTGGT
Organism: uncultured Thermoleophilia bacterium; assembly: GCA_963794375.1. Lineage (GTDB taxonomy): Bacteria > Actinomycetota > Thermoleophilia > Gaiellales > Gaiellaceae > PALSA-600. Next base: position 317,025 of record CAWCDL010000010.1, on the reverse strand, counting down.
CGCGACCGCATCGTTCATCCCCATATAATTGCATACCGCAATAGTTGCGTGGTAGCTGATAGAGTCGATCCGTGACCGAGAGCGCCGTCACGCCGCAGCCGCGTGTTCGCCTGATCTTCATGGCGCTGATGCTCGTCCTTCTCCTTGCGTCGCTCGATCAGACGATCGTCTCGACGGCGCTGCCGACGATCGTCGGCGACCTCGGGGGCCTCTCGCACCTGTCGTGGGTCGTCACGGCCTACCTGCTCACGGCGACGGTCACCGGCCCGCTCTACGGGAAGCTCGGCGACCTGTACGGGCGGAAGCTCGTGCTCCAGGCGGCGATCCTGATCTTCCTGGCCGGCTCGATCCTCTGCGGGCTCTCGCAGAACATGACCGAGCTGATCGGTTTCCGGGCGCTGCAGGGCCTCGGAGCCGGCGGGCTGATGGTGGTGACGCTTGCCGTCGTCGGCGACATCATCCCCCCGCGCGAACGAGGCAAGTACCAGGGCTACTTCGGCGCCGTCTTCGGCGTGTCGACGGTGATCGGACCGTTGCTCGGCGGCTTCTTCGTCGACAACCTCTCGTGGCGCTGGATCTTCTACGTCAACGTGCCGATCGGCGCGGTCGCGCTGGCGGTCATCGCGGCCGTGTTCCATGCGCATCCCGAGCGCAAGCGGCACGAGATGGACTACCTCGGCGCTGTGCTGCTTGCAGGATCGCTCGCCTCGATCGTCCTCTTCACGAGCCTCGGCGGCACGACGTGGGACTGGGGCTCGCCGCAGATCATCGGCCTGATCGTCGCCAGCGTCGTGCTCGTGCCCGCGTTCGTGTGGGTCGAGAGCCGCGCCGCGGAGCCGATTCTGCCGCTGTCGCTCTTCCGCAACCGAACCTTCGCGGTCACGAGCGCGGTCGGCTTCATCGTCGGCTTCGCGCTCTTCGGGGCGATCACGTACCTGCCGCTCTACCTGCAGGTGACGAAGGGCGCGAGCCCGACCCGCTCGGGGCTGCAGCTGACGCCGCTCATGGCGGGGCTGCTGATCACGTCTATCACGAGCGGGCAGGTGATCACGCGCATCGGCCGCTACCGCTTCTTTCCGATCGCCGGCACGGCTGTCATGACCGTGGCGATGTTCCTGCTCTCGCGGCTCGGCGCCGACACGCCCACCTACTGGGCGACCGGCGCCGCCTTCGTGCTCGGGCTCGGGCTCGGCATGACCATGCAGGTGCTCGTGCTCGCGGTCCAGAACTCCGTCGACCCGAGCGTGATGGGCGTGGCGACGAGCGGATCCACGCTCTTCCGCCAGGTCGGCGGCTCGATCGGCGTCGCGCTCTTCGGGACGATCTTCGCGAGCCGCGTCCATGTCGAGCTCGCGGAACGGCTGCCGGCGGGAACGAAGATCCCGAGTGTGATCAACCCTGCCGGGATCCGTCATCTGCCCGCGGAGGTGCACGAGGCGTTCGCTCAGGCCTTCGCCGCTGCGCTCCATCCGGTGTTCCTGATGGCTGCCGGTGTCTCCCTGCTTGCCTTCGCGACGTCGTGGCTGATCCAGGACCAGCCGCTGCGGGCGCGCATCTCGCCCGGAGAGGCGATTCCGCCGCCCGCCGGCGAGGACGCCTCGAGCGCCGTCGCCTGACGCGGCGACGCCATCCCTCGGAGTAGGGGTGGAGGGAACGCCCCCTGACGGCCGAAGGTGAGTCTGTCCAGGAAAAACGGCGACGACCGAAGGAGGTCGGCAATGCCCCGTAAGGCCACCGAGGCCGCCGCGATCGAGAAGCCGGCGGCGAAGAAGAGAACTGCTGCGCCCCGTACGAGGAAGGCGAGCAAGCCGGACGTGCCCGTTTGGGAGCACGTCGCGCAGCGTGCGTACTACATCCATCTCGACGAGGGCGGAGACCCCGTCGAGAACTGGCTGCGCGCAGAGCGCGAGCTGGTCGCCGTCTAGGCAACGCGCGGATCATGGAGCGGGGGCGGCGCGCGACGCCGCCCCCGCGGCGATCTCTTCGGCGATCTCTTAGGGCGCTCTGAGGCCGCGGTGGTTTGCTCTGACCGTGTTCTATCTCAGGTACCTGCGGAACGAGCTCGTCCGGAGGCGCGCCCGCACGATCGTCACGATGCTCGGCCTCGGAGTCGGCGTCGCCCTCGTGATCGTTCTCTCGAGCCTCTCGAACGGGCTCGACAGCGCACAATCGAAGACGCTCGACCCGCTTGCCGACATCGGCACCGACCTGACGGTGACGCTGCAGCCGCAGCAGCAGAGCACGGGCGGCTTCGGCGCGGGCGGTGGCTTCGCGGGCGGCGGCGGTGCGAACCGCGACCTGATCCAGGCGAACCAGTCGGTGGTCACCGACCTCTCGAAGCTCGGCAAGCCCGGAACCCATTTCGTCCACGACTTCTTCCTGCCCGGCACGCAGCTCACCTTCCCGGAGACGCAGGCGCAGCAGATCGCCCAGCTCGACGGCGTCGCGCAGGTGACGACGGGCCTGACGCTCCTCGCCGACCACCAGGAGGGCGTCGTCCCGAAGATCGTCGCGAAGCTGAAGACCGGTGGCCAGACGTTCAGCATCACCCGCAACATCGCGCGCCCGACCGCGGCGCAGTTCCAGGCGATGCAGGCCTGCTTCGACAAGCTGCGCCAGCAGAGCGGCGGCTCGAGCTCGAGTGGGAGCGGCTCGGGCAGCAGCGGCTCCGGCGGTAGCGGCTCGACCGGAGGCGGCCTGAGCTCCGGCAGCGGCGGGAGCGGCGGCTTCGGCGGTGGCGGGGGCGGTGGCGGGTTCGCCGGCGTCGGCCGGGGCGCCTTCGCGAAGTGCCTGCCGAAGTCGCTGCAAAAGCTGCGCACCCACTTCACGACCCCGCAGCAGACGATCACGCAGGCGTTGAACCCGCCGCAGACGAACATCACCTCGACCGCCTACACGATCGGCGGCGTCGACCCGGCGCACCCGACGATGGGTGTCGTCACCACCGCGCAGGTGACCAAGGGCCGCTTCCTCTCGCCGGCCGGCGGAACCGAGGCGCTCATCTCGACCGCCTACGCGGCGAAGCACTCGCTCAAGGTCGGGTCGAAGCTCGTCCTGAACGGCACCTCCTTCACGGTGGTCGGGCTCGTCAGCCCGCCGCTCGGCGGCCAGAGCGCCGACGTCTATCTGCCGCTGAAGCAGCTCCAGACGCTCGCCAACCAGAAGGGCCTCGCGAACGTCGTGCTCGTTCGCGCCGACTCGAGCAAGGACGTCGGCGCGGTCAAGTCGGCGATCGAGGCGAAGTTCCCGCAGGCGCAGGTCGCGAGCTCGAAGGACGTCGCCGACACGATCAGCGGCTCACTCGTCTCCGCCTCGAACCTGTCCCACGACCTCGGCCTCGCACTCTCCATCGTGGCGGCGGTCGCCGCGTTCCTGCTTGCCGCGCTGCTCGCCCTCTCGTCGGTCGGCAAGCGGGTGCGCGAGCTCGGCACGCTCAAGGCGCTCGGCTGGACGCAGCGCCTCGTGGTGCGGCAGATCGCCGGCGAGTCGCTCGCCCAGGGGCTGCTCGGCGGTGTCTTCGGCATCGTCCTCGGTGTCGCGATCGCGCTCCTGATCGATCAGTTCGGACCGACTCTCACTGCGCATTCCACCACCGGTGGAGACCTGCTCGGGCTGGGGGCCCGGACGGCGCGGACGGCGACGCAGACCGTGTCGCTGAACGCGCCCGTCGGCGTCACCGTCCTCGCGATCGGGTTCGGCCTCGCTGTCCTGGGCGGCCTGATCGCGGGGACGGCCGGCGCACTTCGTGCCGCCCGGCTTCGCCCCGCCGACGCGTTGAGGCAGATGGAATGAGCACCGACGGCACCAGCACCAACGGGCTGTACTCGCTTCACGGGGTCGAGAAGTTCTTCCAGCGCGGCCCGACCACCGTGCGCGCGCTCGACGGCGTCGATCTCGAGATCGGTGTCGGCGAGTTCGTCGCGCTCGAAGGGCCGAGCGGCTCGGGCAAGACGACGCTCCTGCAGCTTCTCGGCGCGCTCGACCGTCCGTCGGGGGGCGAGGTGCTCTTCGAGGGCCGCGATCTTGCGAAGCTGGGCGACCGCGATCTCGCCGAGCTCCGGCTGCGCTCCTTCGGCTTCGTCTTCCAGCAGTTCAACCTCATCCCGACACTGACCGCGCTCGAGAACGTCGAGGCGAAGCTCGCGCCGATCGGCGACGACCGGGAGCAGGCGCTGAAGTTGCTCGAGGAGGTCGGGCTCGGCCACCGCGCCGACCATCTGCCGGCGCACATGTCGGGCGGCGAGCAGCAGCGCGTTGCGATCGCGCGCGCCCTCTCGGTCGAGCCGCGGGTCGTGCTCGCCGACGAGCCGACCGGCAACCTCGACTCGGCCACCGGCGGCGAGATCATCGAGTTGCTGTCGAGCCTCGCCGCCGAGCACGGATCGACGGTGATCGTCGCCACCCACGACGCGACGCTCGCGGCCCGCGCCCCGAGGCGGCTCGCCGTGCGCGACGGGCGGCTGCTCGCGGCCGCGGCCGTGTAGCGCCCACGGTCTACCCTGGCCTCATGCGTGCCCGCGCGCTCGCCCCGGTTGCAGCCCTGGCTGCCGCGTCGGGCTGGTGCGTCCTCCTGCTCGCCGCGCGCAAGGACGCGTTCGGCGCGGTCGAGTACGGCGGGCTCGTCTGGAATCTGTTCCTTGCCTGGATCCCGTTCGCGCTCGCCCTCGCGCTGCTCGCGTCCTACCGAAGTGGGCTGCGCGGGCTCCGCGTGTACGCCCTCGGCGCGCTCTGGCTCCTCTTCCTGCCGAACGCGCCGTACATGCTCACCGACTTCGTGCACCTCGGCGAGCAGCATCGGCTGTTAGACACGGTGATCATCGGCTCGTTCGCGCTCACGAGCCTCGCGCTCGGCTTCGGCTCGCTGCTCCTCGTCCAGCTCGTCGCGACGCGGGCCGCGGGGGCCGCCGTCGGCTGGCTCGTGGTCATCTTCTCGCTCTTCCTCTCGAGCGTCGGCATCTACCTCGGCCGGGTCTGGCGGCTGAACAGCTGGGACGTGGTCGAGCGGCCGCGGCTCGTCGGCGCGCTTCTCCGGTCCGGGCTCGACAACCCCCTGAGCCACCACTACCCGATCGCCTTCGTGCTCGCGTTCTGCGGGCTGCTGACACTCGTCTACGTCGGGCTCTACGGCTTCGCCGCGATCGCGGCCACGGCGCGGCGCTGATGCGGAGAAGCACGTGCCGTCGCGGCCTCCTTCGCTGCTAGTGTCGGCCCCGGTCCCGTGAGCAAGCCTGTCGTCGAGGTCGACTCCGTCGTCATCCGGTTCGCCGGCGATTCCGGCGACGGGATGCAGCTCACCGGTGGGCGGTTCACGGCGGAGACGGCGCTCTCGGGCAACGATCTCGCGACGTTCCCCGACTTCCCGGCGGAGATCCGGGCGCCGGCAGGCTCGCTGCCCGGCGTCTCCGGCTTCCAGCTCCACTTCGCCGACCACGACATCCTGACGCCGGGCGATCTCCCGGACGTGCTCGTGGCGATGAACCCGGCCGCCCTGAAGGCGAACCTTCGCGACCTCCGCTCGGGCGCGACGCTGATCGTGGACACGGACGCGTTCACCGATCGGAACCTGCAGAAGGCCGGCTACGCAGCGAGCCCGCTCGACGACGGCTCGCTCGAGGGCTACCAGATGCACGCAGTTCCGCTGACGTCGATGACCGTCGCCGCGCTGAAGGAGATCCAAGGCGTCACGGCGCGCGAGGCGGAGCGGGCGAAGAACATGTTCGCGCTCGGACTGATGTCGTGGCTCTACGGCCGGCCGATCGAGTCGACGCTCGAGTTCCTGCGGACGAAGTTCGCAAAGCGCCCCGAGATCGCCGAGGCGAACGTCAAGGCGTTCAACACCGGCTACGCATTCGGCGAGACCTCCGAGGGTTTCGCCGTGCAGTACGAGGTGAAGCCGGCGAAGCTGGCGCCCGGCCGCTACCGCCAGATCACGGGCAACACCGCGCTCTCGTACGGGCTCATCGCCGCCTCGAAGCTCTCCGGGCTGCCGCTCTTCCTCGGCGCCTATCCGATCACGCCGGCTTCGTCGATCCTCGAGGAGCTCGCGAAGCACAAGGCGTTCGGGGTACGGACGTTCCAGGCCGAGGACGAGATCGCCGCCGTCGGGGCCGCGCTCGGCGCGTCGTTCGGCGGCGCGCTCGGAGTGACGACGTCGGCCGGGCCGGGCGTCGTGCTCAAGTCGGAGACGGTCGGGCTGGCCGTCGCGCTCGAGCTGCCGCTCGTGATCATCGATGTTCAGCGTGCCGGCCCGTCGACCGGGATGCCGACGAAGCCGGAGCAGGGCGACCTGCTGATGGTGCTGCACGGGCGCAACTCCGAGTCGCCGGTGCCGGTGCTCGCCGCGGGGACGCCCGGCGACTGCTTCTACGCCGCGATCGAGGCGGCGCGCGTCGCGCTCACCTACCGCACGCCCGTCTACCTGCTCTCCGACGCGTACCTTGCCAACGGCGCCGAGCCCTGGCGCATCCCCGACGTCTCGGCGCTGGAGCCGATCCGGGTCGAGTTCGCCGAGCCGAACGGCGAGGCGTTCCTTCCGTACTCGCGCGACCCGGAGACGCTCGCGCGGCCGTGGGCCGTGCCCGGGACACCCGGTCTCGAGCACAGGATCGGCGGGCTCGAGAAGGCGAACGAGACGGGCAATGTCTCCTACGACCCGGAGAACCACGACCTGATGACGCAGCTGCGCGCGCAGAAGGTGGCCGGCGTTCGGGTCGCGGACCAGCCGGTCGATCACCAGGAGGGCGCCGACGTGCTCGTGCTCTCGTGGGGCGGCACTTTCGGCCCCGTGCACGCGGGTGTGAGGCGGGTCCGCGACGGCGGCGGGGCGGTCGCGCACGCCCATCTGCGCTGGCTGAACCCGTTCCCGGCGAACCTCGGCGACCTGCTTCGCAGCTACGACCGTGTGCTGATTCCCGAGATGAACCTCGGCCAGCTGCTCCAGCTCATCCGCGCGCGCTACCTCGTCGACGCGGTCGGCTACAACCGTGTCAGCGGCAGGCCGTTCAAGGCGAGCGAGATCGCCGACGCGATCGAGGAGCTCCTGTGAGCGTAGGCTCGACGGAGCTGACCGAGGAGCGGAGGCGGCGGCTCGGCCGCCGCCGGGAGCGGGAATGAGCGCCGATCTGAAGCTGACCGCGAAGGACTTCAAGTCGGACCAGGAGGTGCGCTGGTGCCCGGGCTGCGGCGACTACGCGATCCTCGCCGCTGTGCAGGCGTTCATGCCGGAGCTCGAGATCCCGCGCGAGAAGATCGTCTTCATCTCCGGCATCGGCTGCGCCGCGCGCTTCCCCTACTACATGCAGAGCTACGGGATGCACTCGATCCACGGCCGCGCACCGGCAATCGCGACCGGGCTCGCCGTCACGCGCCCGGATCTGTCGGTGTGGGTCGTCTCGGGTGACGGCGATGCGCTCTCGATCGGCGGCAATCACCTGATCCACGCCCTCCGGCGCAACGTGAACCTCAGGATCCTGATGTTCAACAACCGGATCTACGGACTCACGAAGGGGCAGTACTCGCCGACGAGCGGCCAGGGCAAGGTGACCGGCTCGACGCCGATGGGCAGCATCGACTACCCCTTCAACCCGCTTGCACTCGCACTCGGTGCGGGCGCGACCTTCGTCGCCCGCGCGCTCGACGTCGACAAGCCCGGCCTCACGGACGTCCTTCGGCGGGCCGCCGCGCATCCGGGCACCGCGTTCGTCGAGATCTTCCAGAACTGCAACATCTACAACGACGGCGAGTTCGCCGCGATCCGCGAGGACAAGGACGCTCGCACGTATCTCGCCAACGGCCAGGAGTTCGCCGGCACGGGGATCGTCCACGACGAGAGCGACTTCTCGACCGCCTTCGCGCTCGCGCAGCTGACCGTCGAGAAGGACGGCGTCGTCCCGCTCGGCGTCTTCCGCGACGTGTCGAAGGCGAGCTACGACCAGCTCGTGCAGGACCAGCTCGACCAGGCGGCCGGAAACGGCGACTTGCAGGCGCTTGTCGGCTCGGGCGACACCTGGTCGATCAGCTGACCGGCTACCAGATCTACCTGCGGTCCTTCGCCGGCGACCTGCGCGGCGCGCTCGGCCACCTCGATCATGCGCGGCGCCTCGGCGTCGACTTCCTCTGGCTCTCGCCGGTCCATCCGAGCCCGAACGTCGACTGGGGCTACGACGTCGCCGACTACCTCGAGGTCCACTCCGACTACGGGACGCTCGCCGACTACGACACGCTCGTCGCCGAGGCGGGCAGGCATGGGATCGAGATCTGGCTCGACCTCGTCCCGAACCACACCTCCGACCGGCACTCGTGGTTCGCGGAGCAGCCGGAGTGGTACGTCTGGTCGAAGGAGGTACCGAACGACTGGCGCTCGATCTTCACCGGGAAGAGCGCATGGGCGTGGCACGAGGAGCGGCAGCAGTACTACCTCCACCAGTTCGCGCCGCAGCAGCCCGACCTCGACTGGTGGAACGAGGAGGTGCGCGCCGAGTTCGACCGGATCCTGCGCTACTGGTTCGACCGCGGCGTCCGCGGGCTCCGGATCGACGTCGCGCACGGTGTCGTCAAGGACCGCGAGCTGCGCGACGGCCAGGAGTTCCTGCGCGACCGGCCGGAGGTGCACGAGGTGTACCGCCGCTGGCAGGAGGTCGCCGCCGCCTACGACCCGAAGCCGACGCTGATGGGGGAGTCGTATGTCGACCTCGACCGTCTGGCGCCGTACTGGAGCCATCTCGACCTCGCCCAGAACTTCCCGTTCCTCCGCGCCGACTTCGAGCTCGCGGAGCTGCGGCCGATCGTGGAGCGGACGATGGCGATGCTCCCGCCGGACCGCCGGGCGCTGTGGTTCGGGTCGAACCACGACCACTCGCGGATGGCGACGCGCTGGGCCGGCGGCGACCCGGCGAAGCACCGGGCCGCGCTCTTCCTGCTACTGACGCTGCCGGGCGTCGCGATCCTCTATCAGGGCGACGAGCTCGGCCTCGAGGACGGCGTCGTGCCCCCCGGCTGCGTCCGCGATCTCGCGCACCCGTCGCGCGACCCCGAGCGCACGCCGCTCCCCTGGACCCGCCGCGGCGCAGAATGGCCCGAGCCGTGGCTGCCGCTCGGCGACACGAGCCGGAACGTCGAGGACCAGGGGGCGGAAGCCGGCTCGCTGCTCGAGTACACGCGCGACCTGATCCGCGCCCGCCGCGCGTTCGCCGACGACTCGTACGAGACGCTTCCCGCTCCCGAGGGCGTCTGGGCGTATGCCCGCGGGAGCCACACCTGCGTCCTCAACCTCACGAGCGAGCGGCAGGCGTACGCGGGCGGGATGCTCTCCCCGTGGGAGGGACGCATCGACTAGCGACGAATGCCCCGCCCATGAAGGAATTCAAGGTATTCCTCTTGCGCGGCAACCTCGTCGACATGGCCGTCGGCATCGTGATCGGCATCGCGTTCGGCGCGGTCGTCACCGCATTCGTCGCCGATCTGATCACACCGATCATCGCTGCGATCTTCGGTCAGTCCGATTTCTCGGCGCTGACGTTCACGATCAACGGGAGCAAGTTCCTCTACGGCTCCTTCCTGAACGCTGTCATCTCGTTCGTGACGATCGCGTTCGCCGTCTTCTTCTTCGTGGTGAAGCCGGTCAACGCGCTCATGGCGCGGCGTCGCACCGAAGGGCCGGAGGACCCGACCACCCGGGCCTGTCCCGAGTGCCTCAGCGAGATCCCGATCGCCGCGAGCCGCTGTGCGTTCTGCACGGCGGAAGTCGGAGCGGCCGGCTAGCTCTAACTCAACCGTGTGGAGCCGTCGTCCGCAATCCGCCAGTGCGGATTGTGGGCGACCTCCCACGGATGGCCGTCCGGGTCGACGAAGACGCCGGAGTAGCCGCCCCAGAGAGTCGCCGCCGGCTCGCGCGCCACGCGCGCGCCGGCGGCGCGCGCCTCCTCGATCACCGCATCGACCTCGACCGGTGAGCGCACGTTGTGTGCCAGCGTCACGCCGCCGAAGCCGCCGCCGTCCTCGACGCCGGAGTCCTCGGCAAGCGCGGCCCGGTCCCAGAGCCCGACGATCAGGCCGGCCGCCTGGAAGAAGACCACCGGGTCGCCCGGGTCGGCGCTCGTCCGCCAGCCGAGTGCGTCGTAGAAGCTGCGCGCCCGTTCGAGATCGGCGACGCCGAGCGTCACGAGGCTGAGGCGCTGCTCCATCAGCGAGGCCGGTGGCCGTTCTCGCGTGCGTGGGCCACGCGGTGACTCTACGCGTAGACGACGCGCGCGCGCAGGCGCCGCAGGAGCGCGAGCGACCGTGGGTTCGACTCGGTCAGCGTGCCGGTGAGCCGGCGGATGCCGGCGGCGCGTGCGTCGGCGGCGAGCCGATCGACGAGCGCCGAGCCGATCCCACGGCCCTGCCAGTCGTCGGCGACCGCGAACGCGACCTCCGCCGTGTCGCCGTCGCGCACGAGCCGGGCGATGCCGACCGGCTCGTCGTCGACGAGTGCCACGAGCGCGTGGTGGGTCGCGTCGACTCGCGCCAGCACGTCGAGGTCGGTGGGCAGCAGCACGTTCTTCGCGCCGCCGAAGCGGAGGAGGCGCGAGCGGGGGCCGAGGCGGTCGAACACCGCCTGTACCGCGCTTCGCTCCCCGTTCCGCAGCGGCCTGATCGTGATCCCCCGGACGATCATGGAGTGCATTACGGCGACGATGCCGGGAGCGGATGGCCCGGCGCCTCGGCTCGACGGGCCATCTTTGATGGATGGCCCGTCCGGGCCATTACGCTTCCATGGCCGTGGAACAGGAGATCCGCTACGTCGAGGTCGACGGCGGCCGTGTCGCCTACGGGGCCTGCGGCGACGGCCCGCCGCTCGTCGTCGGGCCGCGCTGGGTCGGCCATCTCGAGGAGGAGTGGGCCGATCCCGACCAGCGCAGCTTCTACAGCGAGCTGGCGCGGACGCACACCGTCGTGCGCTACGACCGCCTCGGCACAGGCCTCTCCTCGCGGGCGCTCGACCTGCCCCCGTCGGTCGCCGGCGAGAGCCGACAGCTCGAGGCTGTCGTGCGCGCGGTCGGCGGATCCGCCGTCGTCTTCGCCACGTCGTGCTGCGGCCCGGCGGTCTCGAAGCTCGTCGTCCGCGCGCCCGAGCTCGTGCCGAAGATCGTCTTCTTCGGCGCGTACGCGTCGCGGAGCGACATCCCCGATGCCACGCAGCGCTCCCTCGTCGAGTTCACGCGAATCAACTGGCGGCTGGCCGCCCAGATGCTCGCCGGGCTGTTCGACCCGCACGCGAGCGGCGACGAGATCCTGCGCTACACGCGGATGCAGCGCGCCGGCGCGACTGCCGATGCGGCCGCCGCGCTGCTCGAGCTCGAGCTCACGACCGACATTCGCGACCTGCTCCCGCACGTGCAGACGCCGTCGCTCGTCCTGCACCGCCGCGGCGACCGCACGGTGCCGATCGGACGAGGCCGCGAGCTCGCCGCGCTCCTGCCGAACGCCCGTTTCGTCCCGCTCGCCGGAGACTCGCACGTGCCGTGGCGCGACGACCGGCGCGAGCTCCTGCGCGCCCTCGCCGGCTTCCTGCACGACGAGGCTCCGGCCGCCCACGACGACGCGTCGCCCCTCACCGGCCGCGAGACCGAAGTGCTACGGCTCGTCGCGGCCGGCATGTCGAACCGCGAGATCGCCGGCACGCTCGTGCTCAGCGAGCACACCGTGCACCGGCACGTCGCGAATATCCTCCGAAAGCTGTCGCAATCCACGCGGGCGGGAGCGGCGACCTACGCCACCCGCATCGGCATCGTCTGACCAGTCGCTACGGTAGGAAGCCGTGGCAGGTGTCGAGCTACGCGGGCTCGAGAAGAGCTTTGGCACGTCGGACGGGGTCGTGCACGCGGTCCGGTCCGTCGACGTCAGCATCGAGGAGGGCGAGACGCTCGCGCTGCTCGGGCCGAACGGCGCCGGCAAGTCGACGACGATCGACATGCTGCTCGGCCTGCAGACGCCCGACGGCGGCACGGTTTCGCTCTTCGGCGGGTCGCCGGCCGACGCGATCGCGGCCGGCCGCGTCGGTGCGATGCTGCAGACGGGCGGCCTGTTGCGAGAGCTCACCGTGCGCGAGCTCGTGACGATGATGGCCGCCCTCTATCCACGTCCGCTCGACGTCGACGAGACGCTCGAGGTCGCGCGGGTCGAGCAACTCGGCTCGCGCCGCACGGAGAAGCTCTCGGGCGGCGAGACCCAGCGCGTCCGCTTCGCGATCGCGCTCGTCTCGAACCCCGACCTGCTCGTGCTCGACGAGCCGACGGTGGGCATGGACGTGGAGACGCGCCACTCGTTCTGGACAACGGTGCGCGAGATCGCCGCCGGCGGCAAGACCGTGCTCTTCGCGACGCACTACCTGGAGGAGGCGGACCTCTACGCCGACCGCGCCGTGCTGATGGCGCGCGGGTCGGTCGTCGCCGACGGCCCGCCGACCGAGATCAAGGCGATGGTCGGGTCGCGCACGATTCGCGCGACGCTGCCCGACGTCCCGCTCGAGCGACTGCTCGCGCTGCCGGGCGTCACCGGCGGCGAACGGCGCGGCGAGGCGATCGTGCTCGTCTGCGACGACTCGGACGCGGCGATTCGCGCCCTGCTCGTGCATGAGCCGGGTGTGCGCGATATCGAGATCCGCGGGGCCGGCCTCGAGGAGGCGTTCCTGCAGCTGACGACCGACGGGGACCGCGGATGAGCGGGCTCGTCTACGCACGGTTCGAGCTGCTTCGCACGGTGCGCAACCGGCGCTTCTACATCATCTCGTTCGCGCTGCCGGTGATCCTCTACTACGCGATCGCCGGGCCGGCCCGCCACGTCACCGACCTGCAGAGCTCAGGCATCTCCGCGCCGCTCTACTACATGGTCAGTCTTGCCACCTTCGGGACGATGAACGCGGTGCTCGCCGGCGGCGCCCGGATCGCAACCGAGCGGTCGACCGGCTGGAACCGGCAGCTCCGCCTGACCGCGCTCACGACCCGGACGTACTTCCGCGTCAAGGTGCTCACCTCGTACGTGACCGCGCTGACGACGATCCTGCTCCTCTACGTGGCGGGCGCGACGCTCGGCGTCTCGATCCCCGCGGGACGCTGGGCCCAGATGACGATCCTGATGCTGATCGGGCTGGTCCCGTTCGCGGCGCTCGGCATTCTCGGCGGGCATCTCCTCACGCCCGACTCGATCGGCCCGGCGATGGGCGGCACGACGGCCATCCTCGCCCTGCTCGGAGGCGTCTGGTTCCCGATCTCGAGCGGCGCCCTGCACGACGTCGCGCTGGCGCTGCCGTCGTACTGGCTCGTGCAGGCGAGCCACATCGCGATCGGCGGTCAGGGCTGGGGCGCCGAGGGCTGGGCGGTCGTTGCCGCCTGGACGGTCGTGGCCGGCTTCCTCGCCACGCAGGCCTACCGCCGTGATACGAAGCGCGTGTGAGTGGCGTCGGCATCGGTAGAAAGCCGCACGGCCCGCGCGGCGTTCGCCCGATGCCCGGTCCTACGGTGCTCGGGCAGCCTCTGAAATCGTGAGCGCGCTCGATCTCGCCCGGTGGCAGTTCGCTGTCACCACGCTCTACCACTTCCTGTTCGTGCCGGTCACGATCGGTCTCGCGTGGTTCGTCGCCGCGTTCCAGACGGCCTGGTTCCGGCACCGTGACGAGCGCTGGCTGCGGCTCGCCCGCTTCTTCGGGAAGCTCTTCCTGATCAACTTCGCGCTCGGCCTTGTCACCGGCATCGTCCAGGAGTTCCAGTTCGGGATGAACTGGTCCGCGTATTCGAAGTACGTCGGCGACATCTTCGGCGCCCCGCTTGCGATGGAGGCGCTCGCTGCGTTCTTCCTCGAGTCGACGTTCCTGGGCCTCTGGATCTTCGGCTGGGACCGCCTCAAGCCGTCGATCCACCTCGCGTGCATCTGGCTCGTCGCGATCGGCACCACCACGTCGGCGTACTTCATCCTCGCCGCCAACTCGTGGATGCAGCATCCGGTCGGCTACCGGATCAACCACGTCACGGGCCGGGCCGAGATGACCTCGATCGGGAAGGTGCTGACGAACCCGACGCTCGTGCGCGCGTTCGGTCACACGATCGCGGCGGCGGGCCTGACCGGGTCGATGCTCGTTCTCGCCGTCGCGGCCTGGCACCTTCGCCACAGGACGCCCGAGGCGCGGCTCTTCGCACCGGTCGCCCGGATCGCGTTGTGGGCGACGCTTGCGACGGCGATCGTCACCGTGCTGATCGGCCACGACCAGGCGCAGTTGATGACGAAGCAGCAGCCGATGAAGATGGCGGCGGCCGAGGCGCTCTACACGACGAAGAGCGGCGCGCCGTTCTCGCTCTTCGACATCGGGCCCTGGCAGAAGTACCCGTCGTCTTCGCTGCTCTCGATCCAGGTCCCGCACGGGCTCTCGGTCCTCGCCACCAACTCGTGGAACGGCACCGTCCTGGGCATCAACGACCTTCAGGCGCAGTACGTCGCCAAGTACGGGCCCGGCAACTACCGCCCGATCGTCGGCGTCGACTACTGGTCGTTCCGGGTCATGACGGGGCTCGGCTTCCTGGCGGTGCTGTTCGCCGTCGGGGGCCTGCTGCTCGCGCGCAAGCCGGAGCGGCTCGAGTCGTCGCCGCGCTTCCTGCGGGTCGCGGTCTGGATGGTCGCGCTGCCGCTCGTCGCGAACCTCGCCGGCTGGCTCTTCACCGAGATGGGCCGTCAGCCCTGGGTCGTGCAGGGCCTGCTGCTGACGAAGAACGCCGTCTCGCCCACCGTCGGCCCGTGGTCGGTCGGGCTGACGCTCTTCGGGTTCACCGCGCTGTACGGCGCGCTCGCCGCGGTCGAGGGGCTGCTGATGACGCGCGCGGCCAAGGCCGGTGTCGAGCCCGAGGGCTCGCTGCCCGCCGCGACCGAGAACTCCCTGCCCCCGACCCTTCCGGCGCTCTCCTACTGAGGCTCCCGATGCTGCTCGCCAACACCCACGGCTACTGGAACCTCCAGTCCTTCTGGTTCCTCCTGATCGCGATCCTCTGGATCGGCTACTTCGTGCTCGAGGGCTTCGACTTCGGCGTCGGTGTGCTTCAGCGCGTGCTCGGGCGGACGGAGGACGAGCGCGGCACGTTGATCAAGACGATCGGGCCGGTCTGGGACGGCAACGAGGTCTGGCTGCTGACGGCGGGAGGCGCGACCTTCGCCGCCTTCCCCGGGTGGTACGCGACGACATTCTCCGCCTTCTACCTCGCGCTCTTCCTCGTGCTCGTCGGGCTGATCGTCCGCGGCGTCGCCATCGAGTACCGCAACAAGTCGAGCGACGCGACATGGCGTGCGCGCTGGGACTGGATCCTCGCGATCTCGAGCGGGCTGCCGGCGCTTCTCTGGGGTGTCGCCTTCTCCGACTTCGTCAAGGGTGTGCCGCTCGACGCATCCGGCACCTTCACGGGGAACCTGCTCGACCTGCTCGGCCCGTACGCGCTCTTCGGCGGGGTCACGTTCCTCGCCGTCTTCTGCTTCCACGGAGCGCTCTTCCTGACACTGCGCACCGCCGGCGACCTTGAGAAGCGTGCGCACGCCGCGGCGGTTCGGCTTGCCGGCCCGGCGGCGCTGCTCGTGCTCGGCTACCTCGTCTGGACATACATCAACGCACGCCACATCCACGACAAGGGTCTCGTTCCGGGCGTCATCCCGATCGCTGCGCTCGCGCTGCCCTTCGTCGCAGGCGCGCTCGCGCGGACGGGGCGGACGGGCTGGGCGTTCACCGCGACGGCTCTCTCGATCGCGCTCATCACCGCGACCCTCTTCCTCAACCTGTACCCGCGGGTGCTCGTGTCGAGCACGTCGAACGCCTACAGCCTCACGATCTGGGGCACGAGCTCGAGCCATTACACGCTCGTCGTGATGTCGATCGTCGCGTTGATCCTGACGCCGGTCGTGCTCGTCTACCAGGCGTGGACCTACTGGGTGTTCCGCGCACGGCTCGGCGGGGAGGACGTCGGCACGCCGCTCGAGGCGCTCGCCCGCTCGCCGCTCGGTACACAGCAGTAGCTTTCCCTCGTGCGGCCCCTCGACCCGAGGCTCGTGCGGGAGGTGCCCGCGGTCCGCCGCTACCTCGCCGTCTGCGGCGTCCTCGCGGCACTCGGTGCCGCCGCGATCCTGGCGCAGGCGATCCTCCTCGGCAGCATCATCGCCGGCGCGTTCCTCGGCCACGAGAGCCTCGGCCGGCTCGCGAGCCGCCTCGTCGCCCTCGCGCTCGTCTCCGTCCTGCGGGGGCTCGTCGCGGCCGCCTTCGAAGGGCTTGGATCGCTGACAGCCGCGTCCACGCTCTCCGTGCTACGGCTCCGCGTCCTCTCTGCGCTCGTCCGCTCGCGGCCCGGCGGGCTGGGGGAGCTCCGGACCGGAGAGGTCGCCGGGGCGCTCCTCGACGGCGGCGACGCGCTCGAGCCCTACTTCGCGCGCTTCCTGCCCCAGCTCGCGCTCGCGGCGGTCGTGCCGCCAGTCCTGCTCGCCTGGATCATGTGGCGCGACTGGATCTCGGGCGTGCTGCTCCTCGTCACGCTGCCGTTGATCCCGATCTTCGGGATCCTGATCGGCCGCGCGACCGAGCACGCGACGATGAAGCGCTTCCGCGCGCTCCAGGTGCTGTCGACGCACTTCGTCGACGTCGTGCGCGGGCTGCCCACGCTGAGGGCCTACCGGCGAGGCGCGGCACAGACCGAGGCGATCGCCCGCTATACCGACGACTACCGCCAGACGACGATGGCGACGCTGCGCGTCGCGTTCCTGTCCGCCTTCGTGCTCGAGCTCGCCGCATCGCTCGGCACCGCGCTGGTCGCGGTCGAACTGGGGATCAGGCTCGTCCACGGCTCGGTCGACCTGTCGCCCGCGTTCGCGGTGCTCGTGCTGGCGCCCGAGCTCTACGCGCCTCTTCGCAACGCGTCGGCGCAGTTCCACGCGAGCGCCGACGGCCTCGCCGCTGCCGGCCGCCTTCTCGAGCTGTCGGCGCTCGAGCCGCCGGCACACGGAACGGACGAGGCGCCGGCTCCCGGGACGCTCGAGCTCGCCGGCGTCGACGCTGCCTACGAGGGTCGAGGGCCGGTGCTCGCCGGCGTCGACTTTTCCGTCGCCCCCGGCGAGCGCGTGGCTGTCGTCGGCCCGAGCGGTGCGGGCAAGTCGACGCTCCTCGCGCTCGTCCTTCGGTTCACCGAGCCGGCGGCCGGCCGTGTCCTCGTCGACGGCCACGACCTCGCGGGGGTCGACCCCACGGGCTGGCGGCAGCACCTCGCCTGGGTGCCGCAGCGCCCGCTGCTCGAGCCGGGCTCCGTGGCCGAGGCGGTGCGGCTCGGCCGCCCGTCCGCGGCCGACGACGACCTCCGCTCGGCGCTCTCCGCGGCCGGTCTGGGTGTCGCGCTCGAGGCGAGGACGGAGACACTCTCGTCGGGTGAGCGCCGCCGCGTCGCACTCGCGCGGGCGCTCCTGCGCGATGCGCCGCTCCTCCTGCTCGACGAGCCGACCGCGCATCTCGACGCGGCGTCGGCCGAGGCGGTCGTCGACGTGCTCGCTGCGCTGCCGCGCTCGCAGTCGCTCCTCGTGACGACGCACGACACCCGCGTGCTTCGTGCCGTCGACCGCGTGCTCGAGCTGCGCGACGGCACGCTGCGCGAGCGAGAGCCGGTGGCCGCGTGACGGCGCTTCGCCAGGTGCTCGCCGAGGCGCGCCCGCTGCGGCGGCGGATGGTCGTCTCGGTCGCGCTCTCGGCGCTGACGCTCGGCGCGGGAGCGGCGCTCCTCGCCAACTCCGGCTACCTGATCTCCCGCGCGGCGACACGTCCGGAGATCCTCTCCCTGACCGTCATCATCGTCGGTGTCCGCCTCTTCGCACTGGCGCGGGCGGTCTCCCGGTATCTCGAGCGGGTCGTCTCGCACGATGCGTCGTTCCGCTTTCTCGCCCGGGTGCGGGTTCGCTTCTTCGCGCGGCTCGAGCCGCTCGTTCCCGGCGACGTCGGCGGGGCGCGGACCGGCGAGCTGCTCTCCCGCTTCGTCGCCGATGTCGACGCCCTCCAGCACCTGCTCGTACGGGTCATCGCCCCGCCCCTCGCCGCGCTTGCCGTGGGCCTCGTGTCGGTGCTCGCCGTCCTGCTCGTTGCGCCGGGTGCCGGGCTGGCGCTCGCCGCAATGCTCGTGCTCTCCGCGGTCGTCGTTCCGCTCGTCGTCGTCCGTGTTGCGCGTGAAGCCGCCCGCCGCCGTCCGGTCGAGCGCGCCGAGGTCGCGGGCGCAACGGTCGACCTGCTCGGCGCGTTGCCGGAGCTCGTCGCCTACGACGCTGCGGCCGAGCGACTCGAGCGGATCGCGGACGCAGACCGGCGCTTCCGCCGGTCGACCGCCGTGCGGGCGCTCACCGCCGGCGCCGCCGACGGCGCGCTGCTCGCGCTTGCCGGCGTCACAGCGGCCGTCGTCCTCGCCGCCGCGATCGGTCATGCCCGTGGCGTCCTCCTCGGCCTCGTCGCGCTCCTCACGCTCGCGGTCTTCGAGGGCGTTCGCACGCTGCCGGCCGCCGCCGACCACCTCGTCGCCACCGACGTGGCGGCCGAGCGCCTCGAGGAGCTCACCGGCCGCGAGCCGTCGGTGCGCGACCCCGCCGCGCCGGCGTCGTACGCCGGCCCGCCGACGCTCACGGTCGAGAACGTGCACGTTCGCTTCGCCGACGGCCCGTGGGTGCTCGACGGCGTGTCTCTTCGGCTCGAGCCCGGCCGGCGGATCGCGGTCGTCGGTCGCAGCGGTGCCGGCAAGACGACGCTCACGCAGCTGCTCGTGCGCTTCCGCGATCCCGACCAGGGCCGCGTGACGCTCGGCGGCCGCGACCTGCGCGAGCTGGCGCAGGACGACATCCGTCGCGTCGTCGCCCTCGGCGGGCAGGACGCGCATCTCTTTGCGACCACAATCCGCGAGAACGTGCTTCTCGCGCGGCCCGATGCGACCGACGAGGAGATCGCCGCTGCGTTGCGCCGCGCGCGAGCCTGGGACTGGGTCGAGTCGCTGCCGCAGGGCCTCGACACCGACGTCGGCGACGAGGGCGCCCTCGTCTCGGGCGGAGAGCGCCAGCGCATCGCCCTTGCGCGCGCGTTCCTCTCCGGCGCGTCGCTCCTCGTGCTCGACGAGCCCACCGCGCATCTCGACGACGCCACGGCGGCGGAGCTGCTCGACGACCTGCTCGCCGCCGCCGACGACGTCGGTCTCCTCGTCGTCACGCACTCGCCGCTCCGGCTCGACCGGTTCGACGAGGTCCTGTCGCTCGACTAGATGTCCTCGAGCACGACGCGTTCCGCCGGGCGCTTCGGCAGCTCGCGCTCGACGTAGGAGCGGACGGCCTCGTCGACGCCGACGTCCTTCCCTGCCGCCTCCGACAGGAACCAGCGGTGCTCGAGCACCTGATGGAACACCTCGGCTGCCGGCAGCCGTCCCCAGAGCTCCTCCGGCACCGCAGCGACCGTCGGCTCGAACACCTCGTCGCGCCAGCGGGCTGCGGCGACGGTCTCCGAGAGCGGCCGTCCCTCCTTTCGCTCGAGCGCCTCGCGGAAGCGCGCGATGTCGTTCAGCATCCGGCGGGCCTGGTTCTCCTGCGCATCGAGGCCGGTCAGACGCAGGAGGCGGTGACGGTGGTGGCCCGGCTCGACGACGTGAGGGTCGAGCGAGAGGCGGTAGCCGCCCGGTGTCGCGTCGAGGCGGATCTCCTCGACGTCGAACCCGAGCTCGTTCAGGCGATGCAGCCGCTCGTCGAGCTTGTAGCGCTCATCAGGCGCGAACGACTCGTCGCGCGTCAGCTCGTGCCACAGCTGCTCGTAGCGGTGCACGATCTCCTCGGCCGTCTCGTCCGGGTCGAGCCCCGGTGGCAGCCCGACCTCGGCGTCGACGTCGAGCAGCTCGCCGACGACGTTCTGCTGCGCGATGTCGAGGTCGTAGGCGCGCTGGCCGTCCGACAGCTGACCGTGCAGCTCTCCTGTCTCGGCGTCGACGAGGTAGGCCGACAGCGCGCCGGCGTCCCGCCGGAAGAGCGCATTCGAGAGCGAGCAGTCGCCCCAGAAGAAGCCGCGGAGATGCAGCCGGGCGACCAGCTCGACGAGCGCGTTCAGGAGATGCGTACGCAAGTCGGGGAACGCCGACCCCGAGAAGAGCGCGCGGTACGGGAGCGAGTACTCGAGATGACGCGTGATCAGGACGGCGTCCAGGTCGTCGTCGCGCCCGGTGACGATTCCGATCGGCTCGACCACCGGCAGGTTCTGGCCCTCGAGGCGCCGAAGCAGTGTCCACTCGCGGCGAGCCGGTCGCTCGGGGAGCTCCTTCAGGGCATAGAGCGCACCGTCGTAGTCGACGAAGCGCACCACGTGACGGCTGATGCCGCGGATCAGCTTCACGATCCGATCGGACCGCCAGTCCTCGAGCGGCTCGTCCCAGGGGAGGTCGAGGAAGCTCGGATGGCCCGTCCGGGCGACGAGTTGGAAGTTCGCCGGCACCGGGGCTCAGCCGTTCGGAGATCGTCGAGTTGTCGAACGCGCGGACGCCGCCCGGGCTCGCGATCACGGTGTTGTGACTTCGACCGTCGCCTCCGCGTAGAAGTACGACTCGATCGCGACGCCGTGGCGGCTCGGATCGCCGTTCCCGTCGACCTCCGCGCCGACGATCGTGTTGTGCTTGATCTCGCACATCGAGTGATCCATGCAGACGATGCCGATCCCCTTCGCACTCTCGACCTGGTTGCCGCTCGCCATGTCCATCGACATCTCCGACAGCGAGATGGCGCGGACGGTCGTGCCGATGACGTGATTGTCCATCACGTCGACCATCGAAGAGTGGGTCGAGATCCCCTCGCGGACGCCGACGATCGTGCACCGCGAGACCATGCTCATCGGACGCCCCATCGAGTAGGAGATGAGGACGCCGGTCGTGAGCGGCCCGGCGGGCGCGGTCACCGAGCAGTGGTCGACCATCACCCCGGCGTCGAGCGCGCGGACGCCGTCGAGGGTGAAGCGCATGAGGCGGACGTGGTCGAGCATGACGTGCTGGGCGTGCTCGACGTCGATGCCGTACTCGCCGCCGACGACCGTGACGTCGCGGAGCGTCACGTGATTCGCGCGAATCAGGATGCCGCCGCGGACGACGCCGCCCACGATCGTCTGCGCGTGCCGGATCACGAGCGGTCCCTGCACCGTCCCGTGCAGGTGGACGGTCGGCGGGCGGACGGCATAGGCGCCGCCGAGACCGCCGACGACCGTGACCGCGACGGCGACGCGCGGTCAGCACACCGGCCCGGCCGAGCTCGCCGCCGGACTCGCCGTACTCCAGATGGAGGCGCGGGTAGACCGCGTGCGCGAACACCTGCGCGGAGACCCAGCCGAGCCCGTAGAGAAGCAGCGCGCCCCGGAGCGGAGCAGCGACGCCGAGCTCCCGGGCGATCCCGTAGACGAGCGCGAGCTCGAGGAGGCCGAGCGGCACCGCGAGCCAGGCGGGCTGGTAGGCGAGGAGCCGGTGGTAGACAGTCGCGTCGAGCACGAGCCCGACCGCGAGCATGACGGCGACGAGCTCGATCGCCCACCACCGGTGCAGCGCCAGCGCGACGACGAGCGCCGGCACCGCGGCGGCGAGCCTGGACTGGATGCGGCCGGTCAGCGTGTAGGACATAGGCGGCGAAGGAAGGCGCGGGCGGCGTACTTGGCGCCCGCGATCGTGTCGGCGGCGGGGAACGCCCATTGTGCGGCCGCACCCGCGATCGAGAGCGTCCTCTGCCCGTCGGTGAGCGCGGGGACGGTCGAGTCGGGAGCGAGCACGAGCCAGCGGTCGTAGGTCTCGAGTCCGTGTGCGGCGACGAGGTCGGCGAGAAGCGGGTCCCGGTCGAAGCCCCGCTCGAACCCGGTCGCGGCGATCACCTGGATGTCCGGCGCCGCGCGCTCCTCTGCCGCCGGCCAGACCACGAACCGCCCGTCCCGGGCCGCCTCGGCCAGCGGCTCGTCCCAGGCAGGCCCAGGCGGATAGGACGGCTGTGTCAGCTCGCGGAGCCTCGCGGCCCGCTCGTGGTCGGGCAGCCGGTGGAACGGCGCGAGACCGCGCTTCGTGAGGTACGGCCTGGGGACGTTCAGGGGCAGGCGCACGGGCTCACGGCGGCGGATCGAGACCACCTCGGAGCCGGCGGCGAGCGCGTTCAGCCATTCGGTTGCCGCGGCCATCCCAGCTCCGACGATCGCGACCTTCGCCGCGTAGTCGTGCGGCTCGTAGGCGTGCACCGTGCCCGGCAGCCGCCGCAGGCCGGGGTGGCCGGTCGGCGACCAGGACGTGGGCGAACGGGCCGTCGCCGTCGAGCTCGAAGCCGCCGTCGACGGCACGGACCCGGCCGATTCGCCGTTCGACGAAGCTCGTCTGCCAGCCGCTCGAGGCCGCCACCTGCCCGGCGTGGCGGACGAAGTCGGCGACGGTCGGGTGGTAGCGGTCGGTGACGGTCTCGAGGAGCGGGCGCAGCGTGCCGCGCCGCCACGCCTCGCGCAGCGCCAGCCCGGGGAACGAGGCGGCGCCGAGATGCCCGTCCGACTCCGAGCGCATGCGCTGCTGCCGGATCGCCGCCGCCCGCTGCCGCCAGCAGGCGATCGGGTCCTCGTCGGTGCCGAGGACGACGATCTCCTCGGCGCCGGAGCCCTCCGTGACGGAGGGTGGCGTAGCCGGCGAGCGCCGCGAGCCCGCTGCCGACGATCGCGCAGCGCATCGGCGCCCTACTTGACCGAGCCCGCCAGGAGGCCCTGGACGAAGTAGCGCTGGAACGCGAAGAACACCGCCAGCGGCACGATCAGGGAGATGAACGAGGCAGGCGCGATCACGTCGATGCTCGTGCCGAACTCGCGCAGCTGCCCGAAGATCCAGACCGTGATCGGCTGACGTGTTCTGGCCGAACGTGAGGGCGACGATCAGGTCGTTCCACGTCCAGAGGAACTGGAAGATGGAGAGCGACGCGATCGCGGGCAGGCCGAGCGGCAGGATCAGCCGCACGAAGATGCGAATCTCCGACGCGCCGTCGATGCGCGCAGATTCGAGGATGTCCTTCGGCAGCCCGACGAAGAAGTTGCGCAGCAGGAAGATCGCGAACGGCAGGCCGAAGGCGGCATGGAAGAGGATGATCCCGAGCACCGTGTCGAAGAGCCCGGTCTTGTCGTAGAGCCGGAACATCGGGATCAGCGCCATCTGCAGCGGAACGACGAGCAGCCCGATCACGCCGAGGAAGAGCCAGTCGCGGCCCGGGAACTCGAGCCACGCGAACGCGTAGCCCGCGAGCGCTCCGATCGTCGACGACGAGCAGGGTGTTGCCGACCGCGATGTACGCGGTCGTCTTGAGCGCGGTCAGCAGCCCGTGGTTGTGGAACATCGCGTTGTAGTTCGACCAGGTCGCGAGGCTCGGCTTCGAGAAGATCTGCCACCAGCCGTTCGAGGCGAGAGTCGATGCAGGCAGGATCGACGTGATGAAGAGCCCGAACGTCGGCACGAGCCAGAGCAGCCCGAGGACGACGAGGATGACGTGCACTGGGGCCCTGGCGGCGAAGCGGAGCGTCTTGGCCGCCGTGCTGTCCTGCGGCTTCGGGATCACGATCACGTCGGTTGCGGCAGCCATAGGGCTCTCAGGCCTCCCTCTTGAAGCGTCGGATGTTCAGGGCGAGGACCGGGATGACGAGCAGGAAGAGGAAGCACGGCGATCGCGGAGCCGGTGCCGAAGTCGTTCACCGCCGCCGAATGCGGTCAGCCACATCGCGAGTGCGATCACGTTCGCGTTCTGCTGCGACGACTCCGGCGCGAGCGAGAGCACGATGTCGAACACCTTGAGCACGTTGATGATCATCGTGATGAAGACGACGCTCAGGACCGGTGCGAGCAGGGGGACGGTGACGCGGCGGAACGTCTGCCATTCGGTCGCGCCGTCGGTTCGCGCCGCCTCGAGCACGTCTCGAGGCATCGCAGCAAGCCCGGCTCCGATCACGACCATCGAGAAGCCGGCCCAGATCCAGATGTAGGCGATCAGAAGCGACGGGGTGATGAGGCTGGGGCCGAGCCACGCGTAGCCGCCGAAGGGCTTGGCGAACGTCGCCGCTCCGACCGCCGTCTGATAGGTGCCGGACGGGACATGGGCGAACGTGAACGACCCGTCGGCACCGGTCGACGCGTTCTGCACCACCTTGCCGTCGCTCGAGCGAAGCTCGACGGTCACTCCCGGCAGGCCGAGCTCACCCTGCTCCACCTTTCCCGGGACGCCGCCGCCCGGCTTGAAGTCGCGCCACACCGTGCCGACGATCGCGCCCTGCTTCGCGGGCGGTGTCACCGCCTGCTTCGCACCGGACGGCACCTGGTCGGGGGGTATCGCCGTCAGGCCGAGCAGCGCGACGCCGCCCGGATGGAGGGGCGTCTTCAGGATGATCGCGCCGCTCGACTGGGCCGTCTCGCTGGGGGTCGAGGGCAGGGCGCTCGGCAGCACGCCGGCCGGCGAGAACGTCCCCTTGACGCTCCTGATGAGCGCGTTCACGGCGCCGACGTTCGGATCCTGCTGGTACATGATCCGCCAGGTCACGCCGGTGGCGAACGCCGAGATCGCCATCGGCAGGAAGACGGCCGTCTTGAACGCCACCGCCCAGCGGACACGCTCGGTGAGGACGGCGAAGATGAGGCCCATCGCGGTCACGAACGCGGGCACGACGGCGACCCAGATCGCGTTGTTCTTGATCGCGGTCGTCAGCGTCGATGTCGTGAAGAGACGCTTGTAGTTGTCGAAGCCGACCCATGTGCCGAGATAACCGGTCTGGCCGAAGAAGCTGCGGATGATCGTGTAGACGGCCGGGTAGACGATCCAGATGCCGAGCACGATCAACGCCGGCGCGAGGAAGAGCGCCCCGGTCGCATAGCGGGCGAGGCGATGCTCGCCCGAGTCGCCGGGCGGGAGCGGAGCCGCCGCGACCGGCGGCTCCGCTGTGATCCCTCCCGACGACGTCACGTCGCTACTTGCCCTTCTTGTAGGCGGCTGCGGCGGACGTCTCGAGCTGGGAGGCGATGCCGTTGACGTTCGGTGGGTGTCTTCAGGAATTTCTGGAAGATGCCCCACTCGCCCTGTCCGACCGTCGAGCCGAACGACGCGGGCTGCTCGTCCGACATGTCGAACACGACACCCTTCGCCTTCTCGACGGAGGTGCCGATCGCCCGGTCGATCGCGTTCGGGTAGGCGCTCGCGGGCACGTTGTGGTTGCCGGTCGCGAAGCCGCCCTGCTTGGCCCAGGCCGTCGCGGCCGCCGGCGTGGCGAGGAACTTCACGAACGCCTCGATCGCCGGGTTGTCGCGGAACGTCACGAACAGGTCGCCGGCGACCTCGACCGCGCTCGACGGCGCCCCGGAAGCGATCGTCGGGAACGGGAACACATTGAAGCCGCTATACGGCTTCGACTTCGTCGACGAAGTGATCACACCCGAGACGAAGTCGGCCTCGAACACCATCGCCGCCTTCGACGGCGAGCCGAACGCGTTCGTGACCGAGTCGTTGAACCCGTACTGCAACGCGCCGCTCGTCCCGCCGTAGATGTTCGAGCTGTCGTTCAGGATCTTCCCCATCGTCTTCAAAGCCGTCTTCACCGACGGGTCGGTCCACTTGATCTTGTGCGCCGACAACTGGTCGTACTTCGCCTGCCCGAACGTCCGCAGATAGATGTTCTCGAACATGTCGGTCAGCGTCCAGCCGTCCGAACCGCCGATCGAATACGCCGGCACCCCCGACGACTTCAACGTCGCCGCCGCCGTCAAAAGCTGCCCAAACGTCTTCGGGGCCTTGACGCCCGCGTTCTTGAAGTCGGGCACGTCGTACCAGACAAGCGACTTGTTCGCCGCCTTGAACACCAACGCATAGAGCTTCCCGTTGAACGTGCCGAGCTGCTGCCACGGCGCCGTGAAGTTCTTCGCGATCGTCGAGGACGCATAGCCGATCGGCTTCAACTTGCCCTGACTGACCAGCTGCTGGATGTAGCCCGGCTGCGCGATATCCGCCATATCCGGCGGATGCCCACCGGCGATCGCCGTCGACAACACCGTCGTCAAGTTGTTCCCGACCGGCTTGTAATTGATCTTCACCTTCGGATACACAGCATTGAACGCCTTAATCACCTTGCCGAACGACGCAGCCTCGGACCCAGTCCAAATACCGTCAAACGTCACCGAGCCCGACACCGCGGTGTTCACGGCGGCGTGCTGGGTCTTCGCCGGCCTGGCCGCGCCGATGCTCGCGCCTACACCCGCCGCGACGGCGAGCACCGCCGCGACGATGGCGATCGCGAGGGATCTGTGCTTCAAGAGGAAGCTCCTTTCGGTGTTTCGTAGATGCCTGCGCCTGTTGCCGGATCGAAGAAGTGCAGTGCGCGCGTATCGACCACGGCCTTGACCTCGTCGCCCGGCTGCAGCCGCGAACGCGGGCTGAAGCGACCGACGACGACGGCCTCGTTCTCCTGCACGCCGATCTGAGGCGTGTCCTCGGTACCCGCGTCCTCGGCGAGCTCGCGCATCTCGTCGGTCTCGGCGTGGGCCGCCTTGATCGCGAAGTGCGCCATGATCTCCGAGCCGAGCGCCTCCCGCAGCTCGAGCCTGCCGGTGAGCAGGCGATCGGCAGGTGCGCCGCTCTCGACGGCCGCATCCTCGAGGTCCTCCGGGCGAATCCCGATGATCACCTTCTGGCCCGCGTATGCCTTGAGCCCCGGCCTCTGGGCGATCGTCTCCTGGCCGAGTGACACCGTCTGGTTGCCGATGGTCGCCGTCAGATCCCCGTTCGACTGGTTGACCACCGCGTCGAGCATGTTCATCGCCGGGCTGCCGATGAAGCCGCCGACGAAGATGTTGACGGGCCGGTCGTAGAGGGTCTGCGGGTCGTCGACCTGCTGCAGCTCCCCCTTGCGCATGACGGCGACGCGGGTGCCCATCGTCATCGCCTCGACCTGATCGTGGGTGACGTAGATCGTGGTCACCCCGAGGTCGGACTGCAGCTTCGCGATCTCGGCCCGCGTCTGCACGCGCAGCTTCGCGTCGAGGTTCGAGAGCGGCTCGTCCATCAGGAACGCCGCCGGCTCGCGCACGATCGCCCGGCCCATCGCGACGCGCTGGCGCTGGCCGCCGGAGAGCGCCCGCGGCTTGCGCTGCAGGAAGTCGTCCAGACCGAGCAGGCTCGCCGCTTTCTTGACGCGGGCATCGAGCTCGGCCTTCGGCAGCTTGCGCAAGCGCAGCCCGAAGGCGATGTTCTCGTAGACCGACAGGTGCGGGTAGAGCGCATAGCTCTGGAAGACCATTGCGATGTCGCGGTCGCGGGAGGGGACGTGATTGACGACCCGCTCGCCGATCCGCAGCACGCCCTCGGAGATCTCCTCGAGCCCCGCAACCATCCGCAGCGCGGTCGTCTTGCCGCAACCCGACGGGCCGACGAGCACCATGAACTCGCCGTCCCGGATCTCGAGGTTCACGTCATTGACGGCGCGCGTGCCATCCGGGTAGATCTTGCTCACCCGCTCGAACGTGACCTGCGCCATCCAGCCACCCCTTTCTGCCCGATCGCTGCCGGAATGAAACCGACCGGAGTGCGATCTTAGGCGGGAAGAGACCGCAGGATCAAGCGGGGGCCTTTCAGGACGAAGGCGGCGGCCACCGTGAGCGCGATCGCGCAGGCCCCTCCGACCCCGAAGGCGAGCTCGGTTCCGCCCCGGTCGCACATGAGGCCGACGAGCAGGGCGCCGAGCGGCGCGAGGCCGTTCCAGGCGTAGTAGTAGAGGGAGAGCACCCGGCCACGGATGTGGTCGGGGCTCGCCAGCTGGATCGAGGCGTTCGAGTTCGCCGTGTAGCTCGTGAAGAAGATCCCGCAGACGAAGAGCAGCACCGCGACCGCGACCGTCGACCGGGCCGGGGCGATCAGGAGCTCGCAGAAGCCGAAGCCGAACGCGCCCACCAGCATCGTGCGCCAGCGCGCGTTTGCGAGCGTGGCCGCGGAAAGCGCGCCGATCAGCGCTCCGGCGCCGAAGGCCGCCGAGATGATGCCGAACGTGCGCGGCCCCGCGTCGAGCGTGTTCTTCGCGAGCAGCGGCAACAGGATGTTGAAGTTGAAGCAGATCGACGCGAAGACGACCATCATCGCGAGCGTCACCCAGATCGTCGTCGTCCTCCGCGCGTAGGCAAGACCCTCGCGTGTTCCCCTGAGGAGGGTGGGGCGCCGGCGGTCGGCGAGCGTGTAGAGCTCCGAGACGCGCATCGCCAGGAGCGCCACGATCACGGCGAGGAAGCTCGCGGCGTTCAGCGCGAAGCACCAGCCGGCGCCTACGGCGGCGATCACCACGCCGGCGAGCGCGGGGCCGAAGATGCGGGCCGTGTTGAAGAGGCTCGAGTTGAGCGCGACGGCATTCGGCAACTCGTCCTTGCCGACCATCTGGAACGTGAGATTCTGGCGCGACGGCGAGTCGAAGACGACGGCGGCCCCGGTGACCGCGGCGATCGCATAGACCTGCCAGAGCTGTGCGTGCCCGAGCAGCACGAGCACCGCGAGCACGGCCGAGAGCGCCATCTGCACCGTCTGCGTGACGATCACGGTGCGCCGGTTGTCGAGCCGGTCGGTGACGACGCCGGCGAACAGGCCGAGCAAGGTGTACGGGCCGAACCGGCAGACCGTCAGCAGTCCGACGGCGAGGCCGCGCGAGGTCGGCGAGAGCTGGATCACGAGCCAGGCGAGCGCGATGTTCTGCATCCACGTCCCGGCGACCGACGTCAGCTGGCCGACGAAGAAGAGGCGGTAGTTGCGGTGATGGCGGAGCGAGGCGAATGTCTTGCGCGAGACGACGCGAAGGGTGGTCATTCGCCGAGCAGCTTCTCGAGCGGCTCGAGCGCCGCCTCGATCCGCTCGCGCTCGTCGAGCTCGAGGCCTTCGAGCCTCGCGACGAGCCACGCCGTGCGCCGCTTGCGCACCGAGCGCAGCACCTTGTCGCCGTCGTCGGTCAGGAAGAGGCCGATTCGCCGCCGGTCGCTCGCGCGCACGCGCTCGATCAGCCCGGCCGCCTCCAGGCGGACGAGCTGGCCGGACATGCCGGGCGCCGAGACGCGCTCCTCCGCGGCGAGCTCGCTCGCGGTGATGCCAGGGTGGTGCTTGATCGCAATGAGCAGGGAGACCTGGCCGCCCGTCACGCCGAGCGAGTGGATCTCGCGGCGCAGCTCGCGGCCAAGCCGCAGGAGGACCGGCCGCAGCCGGCCCGCAACCGTCATCGAATCGTTAACAACACGAACCATTAACTGACTTAACTATAGCGGAAAGCCGGCCCCTCTGGGGTACGGTCCACGCAATGCCGCAGAACCCGCTCGAGTCTCTCCGGGCGCTGGGAGCCGAGCTCCGCCAGCAGATCGGTGAGGAGCTCGATCTCGACGCGCTGCGCCGTCAGGAGCCGCCGCGCCCGCTCGAGGAGCTGCTGGCCGAGCTCGATTCGCTGCCGGGGCTCGAATCGGTCAAGGAGCAGGTGCAGGCCCTCGTCGCATTCCTGCGCGTCCAGGCGCGCCGGCAGGAGGCCGGCCTTGCCGAGGTCGCGACGACCCAGCACCTCGTCTTTCTCGGCAACCCCGGCACCGGGAAGACGACCGTCGCCCGGCTGCTGGCGCAGATGTACCGCTCGATGGGGCTGCTCAAGAAGGGGCACCTCGTCGAGGTCGACCGCGCCGGGCTCGTCGGCCAGTACGTCGGGCTTACTGCGATCAAGACCGATCGCGTCATCCGCAAGGCGCTCGACGGCGTGCTCTTCGTCGACGAGGCCTACGCGCTCGCCCGCGACGCCGAGCGCCTGGACTTCGGCGACGAGGCGATCGAGACGCTCCTGAAGCGCATGGAGGACAATCGTCACCGCCTTGTCGTGATCGTCGCCGGCTACCCGCGCCTGATGCGGCACTTCCTCGCGTCGAATCCCGGGCTTCGCTCGCGGTTCTCGCGCGAGATCGAGTTCCCGGACTACTCGTCCGACGAGCTCGTGGCGATCTTCGGCCGCTTCGCCGGCGACGCCGACTACGCGCTCGCCGACGGCGCCGAGCAGGCGCTGCGCGCAATCCTCGACGGGGCGGAGCGGCACGAGGGCTTCGGCAACGCGCGCTTCGCACGCACGCTCTTCGAGCAGGCCCTCAACGCACAGGCGCTCCGGCTCGGCGCCGGTGACGTCGCGGGCCTGGGCGCCGACGAGCTCCGTGCCCTGACCGCGGAGGACCTGCTCGCAGGGGCACGCACGCTCGGCGAGGAACCGCTCCCGGGCGAGCGGCGGTCCTGGTTCAATCGGCGCCGGTGAGCTCCGAGCCGCTCAACGTCGACGACTACGAGGCGCTCGCCGCCGCGCAGATCGACCCGGGCGCGCTCGGCTACTTCGCCGGCGGGGCGGACGACGAGCTGACGCTGCGCTGGAACGTCGAGGCGTTCCGGGCCTGGCGACTGCGGCCCCGCGTCCTCGTCGACGTCGAGTCCTGCTCGCTCGCGACGACCGTGCTCGGGCAGGAGCTCGCGCTGCCGCTGCTCGTCGCCCCGGTCGCCTACCAGCGCATCCTCCATCCGGACGGCGAGCCCGGCATGGCGCGGGCGGTGAAAGCAGTGGGCTCGATCATGTGCCTGTCGACGTTTGCGACGGCGACGCCGGAGGAGGTCGCGGAGACGGGCGTCGCCCGCTGGTTCCAGCTGTATGCGTTCACCGATCTCGGTGTGCGGCGCGAGATCGTCGCGCGGGCGCGGGAGGCAGGCTTCACGGCTCTCGTGCTCACGGTCGACACGCCCGTCCTCGGACGGCGCGAGCGCGACCTGCGCACCGGCTTCGAGCTCCCTGCGGACATGGTCGTGCCGCTGATCGGCCGCGGCGGCCTCTCCCCGTACGAGCCGTCGCTGCTCATCTCTCCGTCCCTCGTCTGGGCCGACATCGCCTGGCTTGCGGACGAGTCGGGCCTGCCGGTCGTGCTCAAGGGCGTGCTGACCGCGGAGGACGCGCACCTCGCCTGTGAGCACGGTGCCGCCGCGATCGTGGTTTCGAACCACGGTGGGCGCCAGCTCGACGGCGTCTCGGCGACGATCGACGTGCTCCCCGAGGTGGTCGACGCGGTGGCCGGACGGATCGACGTGCTCGTCGACGGCGGCGTCCGTCGCGGGAC
The DNA here is from genome assembly GCA_963794375.1 of uncultured Thermoleophilia bacterium. Taxonomy (GTDB): domain Bacteria; phylum Actinomycetota; class Thermoleophilia; order Gaiellales; family Gaiellaceae; genus PALSA-600. The sequence goes on along the minus strand of CAWCDL010000010.1, from coordinate 285,862 downwards.
CGACGTCGTCAAGGCGCTTGCGCTGGGCGCGCGGGCGGTGCTTCTCGGCCGTCCGCCGATGTGGGGCCTCGCCGTCGGCGGTGAGGCGGGCGCGCGCCACGTGCTCGAGCTCCTGCGCGACGAGATCGCACTCGCCCTCAGGCTTGTCGGCTGCACCTCGGTGCTCGACGTGCCGAGGGATCGCATCGCCCGTACGTAGTTTCACCGAGGCAGCTCGGCCGCCGCGCTCCTAGCCTCGAATCGTGAGCAACATTACGCGCGATCTTCAGCGGCTCCAGCTGCTCGACGAGCTCCGCGGCCGGCTGAAGGCGCTCGAATACGAGCCTCAACTCGATCCGTCGGGAACCCGCGAGCTCGAGCTTCGGTCGCTGATCCATCGACTCGAAGACGACCAGCTCGAAGCGATGCACAGCTCGTAGCCGGTCACGCGACGCGCGCCGCGCCGCCGTGCACGAGACGAAGCCGTCCATCGACGTCCTCGGCCGCCAGGGCCGTGGGCTGGGCGACGCCGACGTCGGCGATCGTGTCGACGAGTGCATCGACGCAGCGTCTGTCGAACTGGGTGCCGGCGTTGCGGTGCAGCTCGGCGATCGCCTCCTCGGGCGAGATGCTCGGGCGGTAGGGCCGGGCGGCGATCATCGCTTCGAAGGCGTCGGCGACGGCGATGATGCGCGACCCGAGCGGGATCTCGCCGGAGCGCTTCCCGTCCGGATACCCCGTGCCGTCGAAGCGCTCGTGGTGGTAGAGGATCCACTCCGCCTCGATCGGCAGCTCGGCTGCGAGCACGATCGAGTGCCCGATGTCGACGTGGCTCGCCATTGCCTCGCGCTCGGAGTCGTCGAGCTCGGTCGGCTTCTGGAGGATCGCGTCGGCGACGCCGATCTTGCCGACGTCGTGCAGAAGGCCCGCGAGCCGTAGCCGCTCGAGCTCGTGCCCCCGGACGCCGAGGCGCTCTCCGATCGCGACGCACAGCTGAGCGACGGTCTCGCAGTGGCTCTGCGTGCCGACATCCTTCGCATCGACCGCGCGTGCGAGCGCCGCTGCAAGCGCGCGCTGTTCGGGGAACGGCCCGTCCTGCCGCCGCTCCGTCGGGCGCGTGAGCTTCGCCAGGCCGGCGTTGAAGACGACGGCGTTGAGCCGGGTGCGCTTCGCCTCGTAGAGCGCGAGGTCGGCCTGGCCGACGAGCAGATGGCGGCCTTCGGTGCCGGTGGACTCCGTGAGCCCGATCGAGAGCGCGCGCCGGCCGATCGTCTTCCGTGCGTGCTCCTCGATCTGCCGCGCGACGGCGAGGCCGTCCCAGTTGCGGCGGCCGGGCAGGATGACCATGAACTCGTCGCCGCCGGTGCGGTGGACAGTGCCCTGGTCGCCGACGACGACGCGCAGGCACTCGGCGACCTTCTTGATGTAGTCGTCGCCGGCGAGGTGCCCTTCGCTGTCGTTGATCTGCTTCAGCCCGTCGAGGTCGATGGCGAGCAGGACGAACGGCAGGTTGGAGGCCGAGCGGGCGGCGATCGCCGCAGACAGTGTCTCGTGGAAGGCGCGGTGGTTGCCGAGCCCTGTGAGGCTGTCGGTACGCGCCTGCAGGCTGAGCTCCTCGACACGGTTGTCGAGCTCGGCGGTCCGCGTACGCAGCCGGCGCACGAGTGCGGCGAGCCCGAGCATGGAGCCGAGCATGGCGGCGACGAGTGCCGACCAGTCCTCGAGCCGCGCAAGGAGCGCCGTGCGCTCGTCGCGGGTCACGGAGGCCTCGTGCAGCGCTGCGATCTGCGCCTGCGAGCGGACGTGCTCGTACGCGGCCGCCGCGCGCGTCGGGTGCCCGCGCTCGGCGAGCGTCACCGCGTTGACCGCCGGCATCACGACCTTCGTCATCTCGGAGGCGCTCGACGACGACCGCTCGAGGCGCGTCAGCAGTCCGCGGATCTGCGTCGCCGTGTTCGCGTCGGTCGGCCTGACGGTGGCGAGCCTGCTCTCGCGACCGGCGAGGTAGGCGAGGGTGCCGAAGTCGCTCAGCCGCTGCGCCCGTTGGGTCTCCGAGCGGGCGTCGGTCACACGCGTGATCACGCCGACGATGGCGAGCACTGCGAAGCCCAACGCGAGTACGCCCGTGAGAACGCGCCCGAGGATCCGGGCCGGGGATGAGCCAGGCCGCCGCAACCCCCTCGTTCTGGTCGCAGCGGGATCCGGTGAGAATCCCCCTTTAGGACATTTGGCCGTCGCCTCTCGGCGCCGATCCGAACACGTTTCGCCGCGCGTAATACTCACGCATGGGCAGGTACGTGCTCTGGCAGCTCTCGTCGTTCGTCCTGCTCTTCCTCGCAGTGACGCTGCTCGTGTTCATCACGTTCTTCGCGCTGCCGCGGCAGCCCCAGACCGGACTGCGAGCCCGCACCCAGGCGTCTCGCATCCACGGCTCGGTCACGACCGGCTACGTCGACTACGTCTGGGCGATCGTGCGCCACGGCAACCTCGGCAACTCGTACGTCGACCGGGCCGATGTTCGGACGAAGCTGATCCATGCCGCGCCCGTCACGCTCTCGCTGCTCCTCGGCGGCATCGCAGTCTGGCTCGTGCTTGCGGTCCCGCTCGGGCTGATCGCAGCGCTCCGGCCGCGCTCGTTCCTCGACCGGGCCGGGAACATGTTCGTGCTGATCGGGCTCTGTGCGCAGCCGCTCTGGCTCGGGCTCGTTCTCAGCTACGTGTTCGGCCGCTACCTGCACGTGCTGCCTCCCGCCGGCTACTGCGCGATCGACAAGGCATCGACCGGCTGCGAAGGCCTGTCGCAGTGGGCGTTGCACCTCGTCCTGCCGTGGATCACCTTCGGGGTGCTGAACGCGGCGTTCTTCACGTCGATGGTCCGCGCACTCGTGATCGAGCAGCTCGGCGAGGAGTACGTGCGAACCGCACGGGCGAAGGGCGTCGGCGAGCTCCGCCTGCTGACCCGGCACCTGCTCCGGAACATCAGCCTGCCGATCGTGACGATGCTCGGCCTCAACATCGGGACGGCGCTCGGCACCGTCGTCTTCATCGAGTCGGCGTTCGACCTGCCCGGGCTCGGCGGCATCCTGCGCCAGGCGGCGCTTCGCCGCGACCTGCCGATGACCGCGGGGTGTGTCGTCTTCCTCGCGGTCGTGGTGATGCTCCTGAACCTGCTCGTCGACTTCGCCTACGCGGTGTTCGACCCACGTGTCCGGCTCGCCTCGTCGGCGCCCGTTCGGGTGTGACCGCTCGCGACGACGCGCGTGCCCGTCGCCTTGAACGACGCGAACGCCTCCTGACCGACCCGGAGACCGAGCCGCTCGAACGACTGCGCGGTGATCTCGGCGCTCACCGGGCCGATCGTCACGCGTGTGCGGTTCCCAAGCTCGGCAACGCTCCGCACCGTGTCCCGCACGATGTTCATCGCCGACTCGTCGGGCTCGGTGAGCGACACGGTCACGTCCCACGGATAGACGGCGACCACGACCTCGCCGCTCCCCTCGTCGGTCGTGGTGATCGAGCGCCCGTCCTCGAGCCGCACCCAGGTCAGCCCGCCGACGCGCTCCGCAACGCCGCGCAGCAGGTTGGCACCGGTGAACGAGGCGACGAAGGGATCGTGCGGCGCCGCGACCAGGTCGGCCGGCGAGCCCGACTGACGCAGCTCCCCGTCGACCAGCACACCGACCCGATCGGCGAGGGCGGCCGCGTCCTCGAAGTCGTGGGTGACGAGGAGCGTCGGGATGCGCAGGTCGGCGAGCAGCTCCTTCAGCTCGGAGCGAACGTCGGCCTTCGTGTGCGGGTCGAGCGCCGAGAGCGGCTCGTCCAGCAGCAGCACCGCGGGGTCGCGGGCGAGCGCGCGCGCGAGAGCGACGCGCTGGCGCTCGCCGCCCGAGAGCTCGCCGGGGCGTGCACGCTCGAGGTGGCGGATCGCGAGCCGGTCGAGGTACTCGTCGGCCCCTTGTCGGCGGGCGTACTCGACGTTCTGGCGCACGGTCATGTGCGGGAAGAGCGCATAGTCCTGGAAGACGAGCCCGACGCGCCGCTCCTCCGGCGGCAGGTGGACGCCTTTCTCTGCGTCGAACCACGTCTCGTCGCCGGCCGCGATCCGGCCCGAACGCGGCCGGACGAGGCCGGCGATCGCACGCAGCACGGTCGTCTTGCCCGCTCCCGACGGCCCGACCAGCGCGACCGTCCCGTCGACCTCGACGCTCAGGCGGAGGCTGAAGGCCCGAAGAGGAACGGCGATCTCCTCGAGGACGAGCGTTGCCATGTCAGACCGATTCTGAGGGTCAGCAGCAGGACGATGCTGATCAGGACGAGCACGCCGCTCATCGCGAGCGTCGCGTTGAAGTCCTGGTCGAACTCCGCGTAGATCGCGAGCGGCAGCGTCTGCGTCACCTTCTGCAGGCTCCCGGCGAACATGATCGTCGCGCCGAACTCGCCGAGCCCGCGGGCGAACGACAGCGCGAGCCCGGCGACGAGGCCCCCGCGGGCGAGCGGAAGCACGATGCGGAAGAACGTGCGCGTGCGCGAGGCGCCGAGCGTGCGCGAGGCGGCGGCAAGGGCCGGGTCGGTCGCCTCGAAGGCCGCGATCGCCTGCCTCACGTACAGCGGGCTCGCCACGTAGGCGACCGCCACCGTCACCGCCGCCTGCGTGAACGGCAGCGAGACGCCGAACGCCTCGAGGCTCGAGCCGAGCAGCCCAACGTGGCCGAAGGCGACGAGCAGCCCGATCCCGGCGACCGCCGGCGGCAGCACGAGCGGCAGCTCGACGAACGTGATCGCGATCGCGTGGCCCGGGAACCGCTGCGTGGCGAGCAGGTAGGCGGTCGGCGTCCCGATCAGCAGGATCAGGACCTGCGCGGTGAGGCTCGTCTTGAGACTGACGACGAACGCGTCCTGGACGACCGGGTTCGAGAGCTGGTGGACGAGGTTCCCCGGGGTCGTGTGCACGAAGATCGCGACGACCGGCAGGACGAGGAACGCGAGCGCGGCCACCGCGCTGCCCACGTAGAGGACGGTGACCGCGGCCCGGCGGATGACTACTTCTTCTTCGCCGGTGTCGGCTTGACGCGGGGCAGGAAGCCGTAGGCAAGCATCTGCGCCTGGCCCGCCTTCGAGAGCACCTTGTCCACGAACGCCTGCGCATCGGTCTTGTCCGCGCTCTTCGTGACGACGCAGATCCCGTACTGCACCTTCGGCTGCGCCCAGGCCGGGAGCTTGATCACGGTCACCTGGCCCGGCACAGTCTTCGCGTCGGTCGAGTACACGAACCCGGCGTCGGCCTCGCCGAGCGCGACCTTCGCGAGCACCTCGCGCACGTCGGTCTCCTTGCTGACGACGTTCGCGAGGACCGCGGTCGACAGGTTCATGTTCTTGAGGATCTGCAGCGTGTAGCTGCCCACTGGCACGCCCGAGCCGGCGATGTCGAGCTTCACGCCCTTCTTCGTCAGGTCGTAGACGCTGTGGATCCCTGCCGGGTTCGACTTCGGCACCACGATCACGAGCGTGTTGCGCGTGAAGACGACCGGCTGCGTGCAGAGGCCCTTCGCATACAGCTGGTTCGGGAGGGTCATGTTGGCGGACGCGAACACGTCTGCCGGCGCACCCTGCGTGATCTGCGCCGCGAGCGTGTTCGAGCCGGCGAACGAGTACTTCTCGGCCGGGTCGATCTTCGGGAAGACGTCGGTCAGCGACGCGGCCGCGAACACGGTGAGCTGGGCACGTTGCGCGCCTGCTGCCCGGCCTGCGAGTGACGCGAGCGACACGACGGCGATCGCGACGGCGAGGACTGCTGCGAGCGAGCAGCGCTTCATCGGGTTCCCCCCTGGCTCTGGATGATCACGTTGGTGGACTTGACGATCGCGGTTGCGGCCATGCCGGGATGGAGGCCGAGCTCCTCCACGGCGTCGCGGGTGACGATGGCGACGAGGCGCACCGGATCGGAGACGACGAGCTCGACCTGGGCCATCAGCCCGTCGGTCTTCACATCGGTGACGATTGCGTGGAAGCGGTTGCGGGCGCTGATCTGCTCGCCCTGCCCGTCGCCTTTCAGCCGGTCGATCTCGGAGGCCGCGACGACGCGGTGATTGCCGGCGTCGCGCTCGACGCGGAGCTTCCCCGCCTTGTCCCAGCGGCGCAGCGTGTCGACGCTGATCCCGAGCGCCGCGGCGGCCTCCTTGGCGGTGTAGGTCTGTTTCGCCACGATCAGCTCTCGTACGTGCTCAACGCGGCGGAGACGGCGTCGATCTGGAGCGCCGGCCCGAAGGCACGGCCGAGCACCGGCCGGCCTGCGAGGGCGGCGAGCGCGGCCTCGTGCTGGGCTTCGTTGACCGTGATCTGGGCGACCGGCAGGCGGACGAGCGGCGTCTGCAGGCCCTGGAGCGCGCCGACGTACGCGCCGAGGGCAAGCTCCTGGATCCGGCCGGCGAGCTTCAGGATCGCCGCCTCGGAGTCGAAGCTGCCCTTCGGGTATGCGAAGTCGATGTCGTCGGAGGTCGCGGCGACCACGTTGCCCTTGCCCAGCAGGTCGACGAGGCCGTTGTAGTGCGCCGTGTCGTCGGCGACCGCCTGCTTGAAGAGCGCCGCCGCCGGGGTCGAGAGCAGGCCGCTCGAGAGCGCCTCGCCCTGGTAGTCGAGCGCGAGCAGCTCGGTGCCCACGAGCAGGCGCAGGTTCGACAGGTCGCTGTCGGGGAACGTCATCGCCCCCGCCGGAGTTGCCAGCACCGCCGTGCCGATGCCGCCGACTGCGAGCGCGCCGCCTGCGAGCATGCCCCGGCGCAAAACTGCACCCCTCGTCAACCGATCCGCCACGCTCCCGCTCCCTCTCTGGTGTCATGCCCTGGCAATGCCGGGGCGATGGACGTCGTCAGCGGTGAAGATAGCGGCTCCAGGCCCAGTTTGCACTGGTATTGCCTATGCGTGCGGCGTGGACCCTGCGAGGAGCCTCGACGCCTCCTAGCGGACGAGCAGCGCGGCGCCGATTGCGCCGCCGTCGTCTCCGAGTGCCGCCGGGACGACCACCGGGTCGCGTGCGGGGTTGAACACGTGCGGGCGCATCTTGTCGTGGATCTGGCCCGCCGCCCGCTCGCCGAAGCGGGTCCCGAGGCCGCCGCCGAGCACGATCCCGTCGATGTCGAGCAGGTTGACGACCGACGCGGCGCCCGCGGCCATCGCGTCATAGGCATCGTCGATCAGTGCGCGCGCGAGCGCGTCGTCGTGGTCGAGCGCCTTCTCCCAGACGCCGCTCGTCAGCCGGTCGCGCTTGGCCTTCTCCATCAGCTCGAAGAGCTTCGTCTTCTGCCCCCGGGCATGCAGGCGGCGTGCGCGCTCCTCCATCGCGGCGCGGCCCGCGTAAGCCTCGAGGCAGCCGCGGCGGCCGCACGGACAGACCCGGCCGCCGAGCCTGACGACCATGTGGCCGAACTCGCCCGCCGAGCCGTTGCCGCGCCAGCGCCGGCCGTCGAGCACGACCGCGCCGCCGACGCCGGTGCCCCACCAGACCGCGAGCCAGGAGCGGAGGGCGCGGCCGGCGCCGAGCTCGAGCTCGGCCGACGCGGCCACCTCGACGTCGTTCGCGACGCGCACCGGCACCTCGAGGAGCTTCCCGAGCTCGGCGGCGAACGGCTCCGGTTCGCGCCAGCCGCCGGCGAGGTTCGAGTTGAAGCCGACCGTTCCCGCCTCCTCGTCGACAGCGCCCGGTGAGCCGACGCCGACTCCGGTGAGGTGGTCGACGCCGATCCCGATCGAGCCGGCGGCCTCCCCGACCGTGCGCGCGATCGCCGCGACGATCGCCTCGGCCCCGCCCTCGGTGGGCGTCGGGTTTCGCGCCCGCCCGAGAACGTGGCGATCGCCCTCGATCACGAGCGCCTCGATCTTCGTCCCGCCGAGGTCGACGCCGACGCGCATGGAAGAGAGACGATAGTGGGTGGATGAAGGACGTGATCGTGGTCGGTGGGGGCTTCGCCGGGGTGACGGCGGCCCGGGAGGCGGCGCTGCGCGGCCGCTCGGTGCTGCTGCTCGAGGCGCGCGAGCGGCTCGGCGGCCGCACGTGGAGCGCCGAGTGGGAGGGAGCCCGCATCGAGTACGGCGGTGCCTGGGTGCACTGGCACCAGCCGCACACGTGGTCGGAGATCACGCGTGCCGGGCTCACGGTCGCGCTCAGCGCCGATGCCCAGCGGGCCGCCTGGTACGTAGGGCGCGAGCGGCGCGAGGGGACGATCGAGCAGCGCGATGCGATCGCCGCGCGCGGCTGGGACCGGTTCGTCGAAGGCGTTTGCGAGGCGCTCCCGAATCCGCACGATCCGCTTCTCGCCGTCGGTGCGCTGGCGCGGTTCGACGGGCTGACGATCGCCGACCGGCTCGCCGAGCTCGACCTCGACGACGAGGAACGCGACGTCCTCCGCGCCGAGCTCGAGTCGCTCGCCCACGGCCCGCTCGACGAGGCGGGTGCCGTGTCGGTGCTGCGCTGGCACGCGCTTTCCGGCTACAGCCTTTCACTGACGCAGTACACCGGCGGCCGCGTCACCCTCGCTGACGGCACCGGCGCACTGCTCCGGTCGATCGCCGCCGCTGCGCCGTTCGAGACGCGGCTCGCGACCCCGGTCGCTGCGATCCGGCGAGGCGTCGACGGCGTGGAGGTCGAGACGCGGGCCGGCGATGTCCATCGCGGCCGGAAGGTCGTCGTCGCGATGCCGCTGAACGTGCTCGGCTCGCTCGACTTCGAGCCGGCGCTGCCGGAGCCGAAGCGCGAGGCGATCGCGCTCGGGCAGTCCTCGCGCGGTATCAAGCTCTTCATCCGATCCTGCGGGCCGGCGGTGCTCCAGAACGCGATCCGTCCCGGGCATCCGTTCGGCTACCTCGACACCGAGGAGCTCTACGCCGACGGCACGCAGCTGCAGATCGGCTTCGGCGTCGACGCCGAGCAATGCGACGTCGCCGATACGCCTGCTCTGCAGGCCGCCCTCGACGACATCCTCCCCGGCTACGAGGTCATGGCGGCGACGGCGCACGACTGGCTCGCCGACGAGTTCTCCCGCGGCACGTGGGCGATCCACCGTCCCGGCTGGTACACGCAGCACCACGCCGAGCTGCGACGCCCGGATGGCCGGCTGCTCCTTGCCGGCTCCGACCTCGCCGACGGCTGGTCGGGCTTCATCGACGGCGCAATCGAGTCGGGGCTGCGCGCCGGCGCGTGGGCGGCCGACGCGGCGTGACGCCGGGCGAGGGCCCGGGCTCGACGCGGCGGGACGCGGCCCGCATCGGCGGCAGCGCGTCCCGCCGCGGAGCCGTACTCGTCTGGGCGACACCCCCCACGGGTCGCAGCGAGCGGGCACGTCCCAGGGTACGGATGCCGGGGATGTCGCCGCGGCGTCCGACGTGTGTCGGTCCGGCCTATGGGCCTGCGAGTTCGAGGAGCGCGGCCACGAGGTCGTCCGTCGCCGACAGGTACGGCGCGTGGTCGGCGTCGAGCTCGAACACCTTCTGGCAGGGGTGCTCGGCGATCATGCGGCGCTGCAGCTCCGGCGGGATCGAGTGGTCGTGTGCCGTGAAGATGTAGGAGCGTGGGATCGCGGCGAGCACGGCGTCGTCGACGTCGACCGGCGTCGCGAACGGCGCGACGGGCTGCGGACGGCGGCGCTCGACCGCCCAGGCGAGCGACTCCTCGTCGCAGCAGTTGTAGATCGCACCCGCCGTCGCCTCCGGGGGGAGATAGGCGACCGGCGGGTCACCGCGCACTTCGATACTCGCCTGGATCATGTCGTTCGCCCCCTCGGGGTACTTCGTCAGGTCGATCAGGCTCTGCCCGTTCGCCGGCATGAACGCGCAGACGTAGGCGAGCTCGCGCACCCGCTCGGGGCAGTTCGATGCGGCCTGCGTGACGACGACACCGCCCATGCTGTGCCCGACGAGCAGAGCAGGCTCCGGCTTCGACTCGAGCACCTCGCACACGCGCGCGGCGCACGACTCGAGGGTGACGCTCTCCACGGGCGTCTGGTCGTCGCCCGCGCCTGGAAGGTCCAGCGTCTCGACCGTGTGCCCCGCCTCGAGGAGCGGCCCGACGCACCGCTCCCAGCACCAGGCTCCGCCGTACGCGCCGTGGACGAGGACGATCCGCGCCATCACGCGAAGCTAAGCACGAGCTTGCCCGTCGTGCGTCCCGCTTCGCCGACCTCGTGCGCCCGGGCGGCCTCGGCAAGCGGGAAGGTCTCCGCGACGTGCGGGCGCAGACTGCCCCCGGCGACGAGCGCCGCGAGCGCCTCGAGGCCGGCACGGTCGGGCTCGACGAGGATGCCCGTCACCCGCACCCGTCCGCGTGCGTGCTCGCGCAGTGCGTCGAGCCCCGCCGAGGACGGCACAATCACCGCGAGGCCATCGTCGCGCAGCGCAGACAGTGCTGCTGCGGTGCCGTCCCCTCCGACGAGGTCGAGGAGGACGTCTGCGTCGCGGACACGCTCCTCGACCGCCTCGTTCCGGTAGTCGACTGCCTCGTCGGCGCCGAGCTCGGCGAGGAACGCGTGCTTGCCTGCGCTCGCCGTGCCGATGACGTACGCGCCGCGCGCCTTCGCGATCTGCACCGCCAGGTGCCCGACGCCGCCGGCCGCGCCGAGGATCAAGACGCGCTTCCCCGGCCTCACGTCCGCGGTCTCGACGAGCGCCTGCCAGGCGGTCAGCCCGGCGAGCGGCAGCGCGGCCGCCTCGACGTCCGAGAGCCCGTCCGGGATCCGCGCGAGCTGGCGCGACGGCGAGGTGACGTACTCCGCGTAGGCGGCCGCCTCCGCCGGGAAGCGCGGCATGCCGAAGACGCGGTCGCCCGGCGCGAAGCGCGTGACGCCGCGGCCGAGCGCCTCGACGACCCCGGCGACGTCCCAGCCGACGGTGAACGGCGGCTGCCCGAGGAACGCGCCGCCGGCGCGCGTCTTCCAGTCGACCGGGTTCACGCCCGCCGCCGCGACGCGCACGAGCACCTCGGTCGGGCGCGGCTCGGGCCGCTCGACCTCGACGAGCTCAAGCACCTCGGGGCCGCCGAGCGTCTCCTGCCGGATCGCTAGCACGGCTTCGTTCCTATCACGTCACAGCGTAGGGTTGCATGCAAAGCGCGAGAGTCAGAGGAGAGATCGATGTCGACGAGTGCATTCCCCAGCCCGTACGAGATCGCCACCCCGCCCGGCTGCGAGGGCTGGGAGGAGATGTACCCCTACTACGCGCTCTTCGATGAGCGGCGTCGCGACACCGACGAGAGCCGTTTCTGGTTCTGGAACTCGATGCACTTCCCGCTGCCGATGCCGGCCTTCGACGTGATCTGCATCGATGCGCCGTACCAGGCGGTCGGCTCGTGGCAGAACCGCGTCTTCGCGGTGCCGCCGGCGATGGGCATCGACTACCGCTGCGTCAACGGGTACATCTACATCTCGGGCAACCCGGTCACCGACCCGGCAAAGATCGCCGAGCGCGCCGAGTTCTTCCAGCGCCGCGCCGGCTACTACTTCGAGAACTGGGGCGAGCTGTACGGCAAGTGGCGGGTGAAGATGGAGGCGCTGATCCAGGAGCTCCTCGAGCTTGAAGTCCCCGATCTCCCCGAATACGAGTCCGACGAGGTCGCATTCGGAGACGACCGCAACACGTCGTTCTACGAGGTGCTCGACGCGTACGGCCGCGTGCTCCGCCTCGGCGACCTGATGTGGCAGCACCACTTCGAGTTTCTGCTGCTCGGCTACGGGGCGTATGCGACGTTCGTCGAGTACTGCAAGGCACAGCTACCGGACATCCCCGACCAGCACATCGCCCAGATGGTCGCCGGCATCGACGTGCTCCTCTTCCGCCCGGACGCCGAGCTTCGCCGGCTCGCGCGGATCGCGGTCGAGACGGGTGTCGACGCCGCGTTCGTCGAGGGCCGCACGCCCGCCGAGATCGACGAGGCGCTCGAGGAGAGCGATGCCGGGCGCGCCTGGCTCGCCGAGCTCGAGCAGGTCAAGGACCCCTGGTTCAATATGGCGACCGGCGACGGCCTGTATCACTACTTCGGCAGCTGGCTCGACGATCCGAGCATCCCGTACGCAGCGCTCGTCGGGCATGTCGCCGCGCTGAAGGCGGGCGAGCAGATCGAGCTGCCGACCGAGGAAGTGCGGCGCGAGCGCGACCGGCTTGCCGAGGAGTACCGCGGCCTGCTCGACGAGGCGGCGCGCGGTCCCTTCGACGACCTGCTCGCGCTCTCGCGCGCCGTCTTCCCGTACGTCGAGGAGCACAAGTTCTTCTGCGACTACTGGTTTCTCACCCGCTGGTGGAACCGCATCCGCGAGTTCGGCGGGCTGCTTGCCCGAAACGGCTTCCTCGAGGATCGTGAGGACGTCTTCCAGCTGAGCCGCTACGAGGTCTTCACGGCCCTCGACGAGCTCGTGCTCACGTGGGCAACCGGCGGGCGGGCGCTCGGGCCCCAGCACTGGCCGCCGATCGTCGCGCGCCGCAAGGAGCTGCTCGCGCGGCTCGGCGCGTGGACGCCTCCGCCTGCGCTCGGCATGACGCCCGAGGCGATCACCGACCCGATGACGATCATGCTCTGGGGCGTCACGACCGACCGGGTGCGCGAGTGGGCGCGTCAGCAGGACGGCGGGTCGACGCTGAACGGCGCGCCGGCCTCGCCCGGGATCGTCGAAGGGCCCGCGCGGGTCGTGCGGTCGCCCGAGGAGCTGCGGGAGGTCCGCGAGGGCGAGATCCTCGTCTGCGGCAGCACGTCGCCAGCGTGGGCGCCGATCTTCACCAAGATCCTCGCGACGGTCACCGACGTCGGCGGCGTCATGTCGCACGCGGCGATCGTGTGCCGCGAATACGGCCTGCCCGCCGTCGTCGGCACCGGCCGTGCGACCGCGGTGATCCGCACAGGACAGCGCGTCCGCGTCGACGGCGCCGCAGGTGTCGTCACGGTGCTGGATGACTGAGACCGGGACCGCGCGCCCGCTTGCCGGGCTCCGCGCCGGCGACGCCGTCCTCTACGGCGGCAAGAGCGCCGCGCTCGGCGAGCTCCTCAGTGCCGGCATCGAGGTTCCGCCGGGGTTCGGGCTCTCGGCCGGCGCGTTCCGTGCGTTTCTCGCCGAGGCCGGTCTCGAGCGCACGGTCGCCGACGCCGTCGCGCGCGTCACCGCCGGCGACGTCGACTCGCTCGGAGCGGCGTCGCATGCGATCGGTGAGGCGATGCGCTTCGCGCCGATGCCCGAGGCGGTGCGCGACGAGATCGCGTCGCACTATGCGCGACTCGGAGACGATGCCCCGGTGGCCGTGCGCTCGAGCGCGATCGGCGAGGACTCCGAGGAGGCGACGTTCGCCGGGCAGCAGGACACCTACCTCTGGGTGCGGGGCGTGGAGCACGTCTGCGACGCGGTGCGCGACTGCTGGGTCAGCCTCTACAGCGCGCCGGCGTTGAGCTACCGCGCGCGGCTCGCCGACGCACCGGACGCGGCGATGGGGGTGACGGTGCAGCTGATGGTCGACGCCGTCGTGTCCGGCGTCCTCTTCACGTGCAACCCGGTGAGCGGAGATCCGAGCATGGTCGCCGTCAACGCCTCGTGGGGCCTCGGGCTCGCGGTCGTCGGCGGCGAGGTGACGCCCGACGACTTTCTCGTCAGCAAGGTGACGCGCGAGGTCGTGCGTCAGCACATTCACGCCAAGGACGTGCAGTACGTCCCGGATCCACGGGGCCGGGGCGCGGTTCGCGTCGACGTGCCGCCCGGGCTCCGCGAGACCGCGTGCCTCGACGCCGGGGCGCTCGTGTCGCTCGTCGACCTCGGCCGGCTGATCGAGCGCCACTTCGGCTCACACCAGGACGTCGAGTGGGCGATCGACCGCGAGGGCAGTCTCTACGTCCTGCAGTCGCGGCCCGTGACGGCGATGACGCGCCTTCATACGCCGCCGCCCGCCGACGCGATGTCGCTCGTCATGCAGACATTCGGAGCCCGGGGCCGGTAGATGGCGCTCTCCGACGACGACGTCCGCGAGATCCTGCGGCTGATCGACGAGTCGCCGCTCGAGGAGCTGCGCATCGAGACGGAAGGCTTCTCGCTGCACGTCTCGCGCGGCCCGGCTGCCGGGTTGCCGCTCGCGGCCGGCCCGGCACTCGAGCCTGCGGCGCAGCCGGCTTCCGCATCTCCCCACGACGGCCTCGTCGCGATCGAGGCGCCGATGATCGGCACCTTCTACCGCGCGCCTGCTCCCGGGGCGCCGCCGTTCGTCGAGGTCGGCGCGAGCGTCGAGCCGCACACGGTCGTCTGCATCATCGAGGTGATGAAGATGATGAACTCCGTTCCCGCAGGGGTAGCCGGGACGATCGTCGAGGTGTGTCCCGAGAACGCGCACCCGGTCGAGTACGGCCAGCCGCTCTTCCGCGTACGGCCGGCATGACTCGCACCGTCGAGTTCATCGACACGACCGTCCGCGACGGGAACCAGAGCCTCTGGAGCGCGACGGGGCTCACGACGCCCGATGTGCTCGCGATCGCGCCGACGATCGACCGCGTCGGCTACCACGCGCTCGACTTCACCTCGAGCACCCATCTCGCCGTCTCGGTGCGCTTCCATCGCGAGGACCCGTGGGAGCGGCTGCGCCTCGTCAGCGAGGCGATGCCGCGCACGCCGCTCGGGATCATCACGACGGGCATGCGCTTCATCTCGTGGGCGCCCGCCGAGGAGGACGTGATCGCGCTCGCGTTCCGCCTCGTCGCCCGGAACGGCGTCCAGCGGATGCAGATCGCCGACCCGGCGAACGATCCCGAGCGCCTGAAACGGCTCGCCGCGCTCGCGCGGCGGGAGGGCCTCTCCGAGGTGGTGATCGGGCTCACCTACTCGATCAGCGAGGTGCACACGCACGCCTACTACGCGGAGCGTGCCGCCGCGCTCGCCGACTGCCGCGACCTCGACCGGCTGTATCTGAAGGACCCGGGCGGCCTGCTGACGCCCGACGCGGTACGCGAGCTCGCGCCGCACTTCCTCGCCGCCGCGGGCGACCGTCCGGTGGAGCTGCACAGCCACTGCACGATCGGGCTTGCGCCGCTCGTCTATCTCGACGGGGTGCGGGCCGGCTTCCACGCCGTGCACACGGCGAACGGCCCGCTCTCGCGCGGCACCTCGCAGCCGGAGACGGTGAATACGGCGATCAACCTCGAGGCGGCCGGCTTCGGGCACGAGCTCGATCTCGAGGCGCAGGCGGCCGTGGCGCACCACTTCGACGAGGTGGCGCGGGCGAAAGGGCTGCCGGCAGGCGAGCCGCAGGAGTTCGACGCCCTCTACTACCGCCATCAGCTGCCGGGCGGGATGGTGACGACGACGCAGCGCATGCTCGCCGAGCTCGGCCGTCCCGAGCTCTTCGACGCGGTGCTCGACGAGGTGACGCGTGTCCGCGCGGAGATGGGCTACCCGATCATCGTCACGCCGGTGTCTCAGTTCATCGCGAGCCAGGCGGCGCGCCACGTGATCGACGGCGAGCGTTGGGCGAACGTCTCGGACGAGACGATCCGCTACTTCCTCGGTCACTACGGCGACGCGCCCGCGCCGGTCGACCCCGACGTCGCCGACCGGGTGCTCGCGCGGCCGCAGACGGCGGCACTGCGCGAGCTGCGGCCGATCTCGCTCGACGGCGCGCGGGAGCGGTTCGGAAGCCGCATCTCCGAGGAGGAGCTGCTGCTCCGGCTGACGATGCCCGCCGAGCAGGTGGACGCGATGGTCGCCGCGCGCTCCGGGCCGCGGCCGCTACCGTCCGCAAGGCCGGGCCGCGCACCGGTCGTGACGCTGCTCGCCGAGCTCGCGCGCCGGCCGTCGATCACGAGCTTCTCGCTGCGCCGCGGCGGCGACACGGTGGAGTGGCGGCGTGCCTCCTGACGGGCTCCGGCTCGACGCCGTCCGCGGCTTCGTCTTCGACGTCGACGGGACGCTCGTCCACCGCGGGCCGGATGGGCGCGGCAGGCCGCAACCGGGTGCGGTCGACGTGCTGGAGCGGATTCGCGCGTCCGGCAGGCCGTTCGTGCTCTTTACGAACGGGAGCCACGTCGCCGCCGACGTGATCGCGCGCGGGCTCGCCGAGGACGGCCTGCCGATCGCTCCGGGCGAGGTGCTGACGCCGGTCGAGAGCGGTCTCACCTACCTGGCCCGCACGCACCCGGGGCAACGGGTACTGCTCTTCGGGACGGAGGCGATCCACGAGCGCCTCGCCTCGGCCGGCGTCCCGCTGACGACGGGCGAGGACGCGGAGGTGGTGCTCGTCACGCACGTCGACGAAGTCGATCTCGAGTCGATCGAGCGCGCCGCCCGCGCCGTCACGCGCGCTGCGCCCCTCCTCACGGGCAGCTACGTGCGCGGCTATGCGGGCGCGAACGGGATCATCTTCAGCCGAGGCGCGATGGTGGCCGCCGCGATCGCGAAGGTCACCGGCGCGAGGCCGAAGGTGATCGGCAAGCCGTCGCGCGTCGCGGTGGCCGAGCTGCGCACCCACTTCGGCTTCCCGACCGAGTCGCTCGCCGTGATCGGCGACGACCTCGAGATGGACATCCGCCTCGGGCTGATGGGCGGCTCGCAGACCGTGCTCGTGCGCAGCGGCATCACTGGGGCGGTCGATCTCGACCGCGTGCCGGAGCGCCATCGGCCACACGCCGTCGTCGACGCGGTCGCGGATCTGCTCGACCGGCTCTGACCGCGCCCGCACGAACGAGGGATGCGGGCGCCCCGGCGCTCTGGCAACGTTCAAGCCGTGGAGCGGACGGGAGTGGTCGGCCGCCGGCTTGAGCTCGAGCTGCTCGCCTACGTGGTCGGCCGACTTCCGGACGGGCTCACTGCGTGCTCTCTGACCGGGCCCGCGGGAATGGGGAAGACGACGCTCTGGCGCTGCGCGGGGTCGCTCGCACGCGAGGCGGGTCACGTCGTGCTCTCGACGCGGGCGACCGCCGCGGAGGCGCGGCTCTCGTACGCAGGGCTCGCAGATCTCCTCGAAGGCGTGCCTCCAGCCCGGCTGCTCGACCTTCCCGAGGTGCAGCGGCAGGCGCTCGAGGTGGCGCTCCTGCGGCGCGAGGCGGGAGCGGGAGGGATCGACGCTCGCCTCGTCGGAACCGGGCTGCTCTCGGTCTTTCGCGCCCTCGCAGGATCCGCGCCCGTCGTGATCGGCGTCGACGACGTGCAGTGGCTCGACAAGGCGTCGTCGTCTGCACTCGCCTTCGCCCTGCGACGGCTCGAGACGGCGCCTATCGTCGCCGTCGTCTCGCTGCGGCTCGACCACGGGTCAGCTCGCCCACGGACGTTTCTCGACTCGATGCCGGCGGAGCGGCGGTCCGAGATCGGGCTCGCGCCGCTGAGCCTCGCGTCCGTGCACGCGATCCTCCAGGCGGAGCTGGGGTGGGCGCCTGCGCGGCCGACGCTCGTCCGGCTCGTCGCCGAGTGCGGCGGCAACCCGCTCTATGCCCTCGAGATCGCGCGGGAGCTCGATCGCCTCGGCCGGCCGGCGGGGGTCGACGCCCTACCGGTCCCGAAGGACCTCGAGCAGCTGCTCCTTGGCCGGCTCCGGCGCCTGCCCGAGCACACCGGGTCGGAGCTCCTCAAGCTCGCCTGCCTCGGAACGGCGACGACGTCGCTCGTCGACGAGGAGGCGCTTGAGCCGGCGGAGCGAGCGGGGATCGTCCGGATCGACGCGGGCGGGCGGGTTGCCTTCTCGCATCCCCTGTATGCGACGGCGCTCCACGATGCCGCTCCCGCCGCCGACCGGCGCGCGGTCCACCGGCGCCTCGCCACGCGCGTGACGGACGATGAGTCCCGGGCACGCCACCTCGCGCTCGGCTCGGCCGGGCCGGATCCCGAGACCGCGGCCGAGCTCGACGTTGCGGCGCGCCGCGCCGCAGGGCGCGGCGCTCCCGACGCGGCGGCCGAGCTGGCCGAGCTCGCGCTGCGCTGCACGCCCGAAGACGACCTCCCGGCGCGGCTTCGCCGGCGCGTCGCGTACGGCAATCTCGTCTACTCCGCCGGGGACCTCACGGCTGCCCTCGAGGCTTTCGAGACGGCCTGCGCCGACGCCCCGCGCGGCGACGACCGGACGCGTGCGTTGATCGATCTCGGGGCGATCGTGACCGCCGCCGGCGACCAGGCCCGCGGGGCGGCGCTCATTGACGAGGCGATCGCAGACGTCGATGATCCGGCGCTCGCCGCCGAGGCGCACGCACGGCGGGCGTGGATCTCGCATCTCGACCTACCGCTCGTCATCCGGCACAGCCGGGCGGTGCTCGACCTCGTCGCCGAGGACGAGCAGCCGGGACTGTACTCGTTCGCCCAGCAGCAGCTCGCGTTCGCGCTGCTGTGCACCGGCGAGACCGCGGCCCACGACCTGATCGAGAGCAGCCTCCGCGGTCAGAGACGCGCCGAGACGTGGACAATCAGCTCGGTCGGCCCGCGCTGGCCCATGTACTTCGACGACTTCGCGACGGCGCGTGAGCGTCACCTCGATCTGATCGCCCGCGCAGCCGAGCGCGGCAACGAGCCCGAGCGCCAGTCCGAGCTCGTCTACCTCGCGTTGATCGAGCTCTGGTGGGGGCGTCCGGCCGAGGCCGAGGCGCTCGCGCGCGATGCGCTCGCGCTCGCCGATCAGATCGAGCAGGAGCCGATGGCGTGCGTCTCCCGCTACGCGCTCGGCCTCGTCGTCGCGCAGAGCGGGCGGCTGGACGAGGCCGAGGCGCTGGCCGAGCGATCGCTCGCCTGGATCGACGGCGTGTCGAAGGAGCCCGCCTTCGTCCTCCGCGCCCAGACCCATGCGTTGCTGGGTTTCGTCGCTTTCAGCCGCGGCGAGCTCGACGAAGCCGATCGCCGGTTCTCGCTCGCGGAGGAGGCCGTCACGGCCTGGGAGGAGCCTGCGCCGTTCCGCTTCCACGCCGACCAGGCGGAGGCGGCGATCCGGCTCGGGCGGCTCGATCGTGCCGAGCGGCTCGTCGCAGGGCTCGAGCGGCGCGCGGCGCGCATTCCGCGACCCTGGATCCGCGCCGTCGCAGCGCGGTGCCGCGGGCTCCTCTGCGCGGCGCTCGGAGATCTCGACGCGGGCGCGGCAGAGCTTGAGCGCGCCCTCGACGAGCATGCGGCTCTCGAGATGCCGTTCGAGCGCGGCCGGACGCTGCTCTGCCTCGGCGAGGTTCGGCGCCGCCGCAAGGAGAAGCGCCTGGCACGGCTCGCGCTCGAGGAGGCGGCGTCGTTGTTCGACTCGGTCGACGCATCAGTCTTCGCCGGTCGAGCCCGGGACGAGCTCGAGCGTGTGGCGACACGCAGGGCGCCCACCCGGCTGACCGCGACGGAGCGGCGGATCGCCGAGCTCGCGGCGGCGGGCCTGACGAACAGGGCGATCGCCGATCGCGTCTTCGTCAGCATCAACACCGTCGAGGCGAACCTCAAGCGCACCTACCGGAAGCTCGGGATCGCCAGGCGTGCCCAGCTCGCGCGCGCGCTCGACGAGGCCACGGCGCCGATTCCGTAAGGTTTTCCATTCTTTCCCTCCGCCGGGCCCGATCTACGCTTGCCGGCATGAGTGGCACGCGGTTCGTGGCCGAGTGCTTCTGGCCCGGAGTAGAGGAGGGCGACGTCGCGGCGCTGGGGCGGCGGATCGACGCGGCGGCCGCCGGGAGCACCGTCCGCTACCTCGGCGCGATCCTGATGCACGAGGACGAGGTCGTCCTCTGTGAGTTCGAAGGGCGTGCGGAGGCGGTGCGCGCGATCGCCGAAGAGGCCGCGGTGCCGTTCGCGCGCCTCCTCGAAGCGAGCCGCTCCGGCGGCTGCTGAGCCGGGAAGCCGCGCTCATTTCGTGGGGTTTCCCGGGATTTCGGTTCCCACTCGCCGCTTGTAGCTTCGAGTTGAGGCCCGTGCCCGAGCGAAGGGAGACCCGATGCACCGTTTGCGCCGTACGACCAGCTCCACCTCGAGGGCCCGGCGCCGCAGGGCCGGCCTTGTCCTCGCAGCGGTGCTGCCGGCGCTCGGCGCGGCGGCGGCGCTGGCCGGCGCGTCGCCCACGCCGTCGCTCGCGCGCGTCAACTCGTACGGTGCGAGCCCGATTCCCAGCTTCGGGATGGTGCGCACGGCCAACGGCACGCTTCATCTCCTGTACCAGACGACGCCGGTCGGCGGCGGCACGCCGAGCGGCCTGACGAGTCGCACGATCTCCGCCTCCGGCGCACCGGGCGCTGCGACGACGGCGCTGAGCGGGTGGAAGGTCAGTCGCCCGGGGCTCACCGCACTGCCGAACGGCTCGCTCGTCGCCGTCTTCGGCGCCCAGTCGCCGCAGCAGCAGGTCGCCGACATCTGGGCGATCTCCTCGTCCGACGGCGGCGCGACCTGGAGCGCCCCCGCCGCGGTCGGCAGCGGTACCGACGAGAACCTCGCCTACGCGTCCGACATGACCCTCCAGCAGACCGGCGGCACGCCCGTCCTCACCGCACCCCAGGCCGGCGGGGTCGTCGTCCAGCAGGGGCTCGGCCAGGGCTCGCCGACGCAGCTCGTCACCGACAGCAGCGACAACTTCGCCGGCATGGTCAACACCGCATTCGACGCGTCCACGCACGAAGTCGTGGCGAGCTGGAGCTCGAACGCAGGGTCGGGTGGGGAGTACGTCCGCGCGGTTGCTCCGACGCTCGGGGCGGTGCAGAAGCTGTCCGGGCAGCATCGCAACGGCGTGGTGATCGCCGGCCGCGACGCGGGCCCCGGTGTCTTCGGCGCGTACACCCCCGACGGTCATGCCGTGCGCGTCTTTCGCTACGGCGGCGGCAGCGTCGCGGTGGGGAAGGTGTCCACCGTCACCCCGGAGGCACTTGCCGTCGCGACGAGCCTCGACGGGCGCATCTGGGTGATGTGGGGTGACGAGGCGGGCAATCCCGGCCTCGTGGTTACGC
Source organism: uncultured Thermoleophilia bacterium (assembly GCA_963794375.1). Classification (GTDB taxonomy): domain Bacteria; phylum Actinomycetota; class Thermoleophilia; order Gaiellales; family Gaiellaceae; genus PALSA-600. The sequence continues at coordinate 265,002 of CAWCDL010000010.1, read as the reverse complement.
GCTCGAACATGGCAGTGACGCGGTTCGAGCCGCTGCAGAGGATCACGATGCACGTCTCACAGCTGCAGCGCATCGGCGGCGACGGGCGACTTGGCCCGCTCGACCTGCTCGTCGACATGCGTCCTGCCGGCGGCAGCGGGGCTGCGGCGGCGCCGGGCCTCTTCCACGCCCGGATCCTGCCGGTGCTTGCCGCGGCGGTCTCGGTGAAGGCGGTGAAGAACAAGAAGGGCGTCGTCACGAAGCACGTTGTGACCGTCAAGGTGACCGATGCGGGCGACGCCGTTCCCGGTGCGACCGTCGCGGTCGCGGGCGCGAAGGCGAAGACCGGCGCCTCCGGCGTGGCGAGCCTGACGCTGCCCGCCGCCGTCGCAGGCGTCAAGCCGGTGTCGGTGACCGCGCCGACGTACCGTCCGCTGACGGTGAACGTGAACGTCTGAGGGATGCGCGGGCCGGGCGCGCGGGGTCGGTCCGCTCCCGGGCATAGAGTTGGCCGCATGCTGCGGCGGCTGGTCCTCGTGTCGATGCTCCTGGCCGTGGCCACCGTCGCGCCGGCCGCTGCGCGCACCGGCAAGGCGGTCATCCGAGAGTTCCGGACGCCGACCGGGAACATCGGCTGCGTCTTCTCGTCCGGGCTGGACGGCGCCGCGGCGCCGACCGTGCGCTGCGACATCCGCAGCCGCCTGCGACCCGAGCCGAAGCGCCCCTCCAGCTGCCCGCTCGACTACGGCGACTCGCTGCAGGTGGAGCGAACGGGCGCGACGATTCTCGTCTGCCACGGCGACACGGCGATCGACCCCCGGTCGCGCGTGCTCGCGTACGGGCACCAGTTCCTGCGCGACGGGATCATCTGCGTCTCGCGGTTCTCGGGCCTCACGTGCACGAACGCGAGCGGGCACGGGTTCTTCCTCTCGCGCCAGAGCTGGCGCGTCTTCTGATTCTTCGGCTGCTCAGTTCGCTTCTGTAGGGCCGCGCCAGGGCGTCACGTTCAACACGATCTCGTCGCCGGGAGCCGGCGGCGGGGTGACCGGCAGGACGAGCGACGAGCGATCCGGCTCGGAAAGGTCGGCCACGTAGCGCGCGCGCCGGCGGCGATCGGGGAAGCCCATGTACAGCACGAACGCCCAGTCGCCGACCTCGTCGCCGAGTGCCGCGGTCGCCGCGGCCACGCTCCGGGCGGGCGTCGGCGTGAACTTCTGGGGCTTGTAGAGCCACGAGACGACATTCGCCCAGATGTCGACGAGCGAGTGGCGGATCCCGATGAACGCGACGATCGCGTACGTCCCGAGCGCCGCGTTCACCGCCGCGAAGACGGCGTTCGCCCAGAGGCTGTGCTGCCAGGCGACCTTGAACGTGTACGCCGAGTAGCCGACGAGGACGTAGGGGAGGGCGACGTAGACGAATGCGGGAACGGTGCGATTACGCACCTTCGGCGTCCGCAGGAACTTGCCCTTCGCGCCGGTCAGTGCCTGGACGACCGAGCTGAGGCTGCCCGCGAGGTTCACCGGCAGGAGCAGCAGGTTGAAGCCGTAGATGCGCGCCGCGTCGAGCCGCTTGTAGCCGCAGTAGTGCAGATCGACGGCCATCGCGACGAAGTACGGGGCGGCGACGCCGTAGGTGAGCGGCGAGATGAGATGCCCGTTGAACGGGATCACGATCAGGCAGAGCACGAACAGCGAGCTCCAGCAGATCGACGCCATGTAGTTGAGGCGCAGCAGCATCTCGCCGATGCTCGTGCGCTCGCCACGCTTGCGACGGGCGCGCATCGCGCGCCAGAGATTCGGAAGGATCAGCAGCCCGCCGTTCGCCCAGCGGTGACGCTGGATGCACAGCGAGCCGAAGTCGGGCGGCGTCGCGCTGTAGGCGAGGCGCTCGGGGTAGTTGTGCAGCGTCCAGCCGTGCGCAGCGAGGTCGATCGTCGACTCGGTGTCCTCGATCACGGTGCGATCCGAGATGAAGCGGCGGATCGCGAATTCGCCCTTGTACTCGATCTGCTCGATGTCATCGAGCGCGCTCTTGCGCAGGATCGCGTTCGCCCCGACCCAGAACGAGGCGGAGTGGTACGTCATCCCCTGATGGATCATGTGCTGCAGGTCGGTGGTGGCGCCTGCGATCCGCTCGATCCGCGTGGCAGCGCCGGGGAAGGCGCTGTACGGGGACTGGGCAACCGCGACGCGGCTGTGCTCCTCGCGCTCGAGGAGATAGACGAGCCGCAGGCAGTACTCCGGCATGATCACGCTGTCGGCGTCGATCGTGAGCACGTAGTCGGAGTCCGGCACGACGAGGTCCGCCTCCTCGGTGGGTGCGGGCACGAGATTCAGGCCGGCCGGGGTCAGCGCCTCGCGGTACGTGCCGCCCATCAGGCCGATGTAGCTGTTGAGGTTCATCGCCTTGTTCGGCTCCGCGGACAGCGACGTGTACCGCTTGCGCTGGAAGCTCGAGATCTCCGCCCGGAACGTCCAGGCGAGGCGGCGGTAGAGCTGGTGCATGCGCTCGGCAGGGAGCCTCGCCGGATCGTCCTCGGCCGCCGCGTGCAACGCCTTGGCCGTCAGTGCGAGATCCGAGGCGAGCTGGCCGAGCACGTGCGTCGCGAAGAAGCGCTCGTTGTGATCCGAGACCTGGTAGCCGTCGGCGAGCGCGCGGACCCAACCGGCCGCGTACTCGTACTCGTCGGTGAGCGCGAGCACGCCTTCGGCGGTCGTCGGCGCATCCATGTCGGCGGTCGCCTCGAACAGCTCGAGCGCCGCGTCGCAGCGGCGGCGCGGCTCTGACAGCAGCCGCTCGACCTCGCCCGGGAGCGAGAGCGCGCTGTCGAGTAGCCGCCGCGGGCCGGCGTACTGCGGGTTCGGCGGGTCGTCGATGAGCAGCACGACGCGCAGGTCCGGGTACTCCTGGAGGGCGGTCGAGAGCAAGGTCATCAGGATCACGCCCGGCTCCTCCTGGTAGGAGGGGACGAGCGCGGTCACCGTCGGGCGGGTCTCCGCGAAGAACTCGTCGACCATCGCCCTCGGGATCCGCCGGTGAAGCCGCGCGCGGTAGTAGAAGCCGAGGCGGGCGAAGAGATACGCGACCGCGGACGCGGCGAGCACGCTCACCGCGGTCAGGAAGCCGATCGTCTCGATGAGGCTTGCATGACCCGACACGCCCTCGAGCACCTGGCTGTTCAGCACGGTGACGACGAGCGCGACCCACATCGCGACGGTGACGACGACGGCCGCGCGGCCGAACGCCATCGACCAGTCGCCGGCGATCCGCGGCACGGCGGGGATCGGATCCTTCTGCTGGTCGGCGCCCCACTGGCGGCGCACGCCGTTCTCCTCGCGGGCCCGGACAGGGGAGATCATCAGTGACCCACCGTTCCTGTGCTCACGGCGGTGGGCTCACCAGGGAACTTGAAGAGGGGCTGCCACGGCGTGCCGGGATCGGAGGGCAGGTCGTCGAGCGGCTGGTCGCCCTGCGTGTACCAGCGCGCCTGGTAGGGGAGCCCGTCGAAGCTGACCCGGTCGCCCTGGTGGTAGACGGCGCCCGGCGACCAGGGCTTGAACATGCCCGGGACGAGCAGCTGCAGCTTCGGCGCGTGGCTCCCGGGGGGAACCGGGCCGATCGGCTGCCACGGCCCGCTCGTCGAACCGTCGCCCCCGGCGTCGGGCGGCGTGCCCTGGCTCCACCAGTTCGCCTGGTAGATCACGTGCTGCCAGACGACCTTGTAGCCGGCGCCGTACGCGGCGGTCGCCCGCCACACCGGGTACGGGCTCTTGGCCGGGTCGTCGATCACTCGCGTCGAGGTCTGCTGCGGTGCCGGGGAGCCGTTGTCGCCACTCGCCGTCCTCGTGCCCTTCAAGTTGCCGAAGATCTGGGTGAACTGGAGAGGCTTCTGCAGGACGCCGCTGCAGGTGTTGGAGACGATGCCGGTGCGCGCGAACGCACCGCCGCACGCGGAGTCGCGATTGAGCGACCAGACGGAGAGTCGCGGGATCCCGTGACGATTCACGAAGCCGGCGAGTGTCTGAGCGTCGGCGGTGGTGAGCTGCTCGACGGGCGTGTCGTTGACTCCGAGCATCACGGTCACGCCCACATGGCCCCAGGCGGAAGCGGCGCTACTGGGGAGGCCGGCGCGGCGCCAGAGCGACGCGACCTGAGCCTGGGTGGCATCGAGCGAGCGCTCGACCGTGCCGATCATCGCTCCCGGCGCGCTCTCGTCCGTGCCGAAGTCCATTGCCATCGCGTTGACGCCCGCAAGCTGCACATGCGCGGCGAGCATCGACTGCACTGCAGCCACTCCGACCGACGTCAACCCTCGGCTCGAGACCGGCAGCGTCAGCCAGACGCGCAGCGGCGTGTGCCGCGCCGCCAGCGCCCGCTGGATCGCCGAGATCGCCTTCGCCCGGCGGACGTTCGCCGCCTGGTCGTCGAGGGTCGCGCCTTCGAGGTCGAGGTCGATCGTCGAGGCGTGGTAGCGCTCGAGTGTCGACTTGTAGGCGTCGGCGAGCTTGCCCTCGTCGGTGCAGGCGACAGCGAGCTCGGTGTTGTCGCGGCCGCCGAAGGACACCATCACGTTGCCGCCCTCCTTGCGAAGCTGTGCAGCGCGAGCGTCGAGGTCGAGGGTCTGCTCGGCCTGGTCGGGCGTGTAGTAGCCGCCCCAGGACGGGTTACACGGCTGGGAGCGGTCGCTGACGATGAACGCGAGGTAGACGCTCGAGACCGGGTTGGCAGACGGCAGCTGGAACGGATAGGTCGGCGTCTGCGTCACGTCGACGTAGGGCGCATAGACCGGCGTCGCGCTCGACTTCGCGTCCGCGGCCGGCGTCCCTCGGCTGACGAGCTGCCAGCCGCCGAAGGCGAGGCCGGCGATCACCGCCACGAAGACGGCGACGCGCGTCGGCGACAGCTCGGGCTTCGGCGGCACCAACGCGGCCGACGGCCCCGGCGGGGTGCTTTGTGTCTCTTTGCGCTGCATGCTCTCTCTGACGGCCGGCTCTCGGCGACCGTGCTAGTGGGATCGGCAGAGAGGCAGCTGAACTTGAATCGGGTCCGTTACGAGATCGAGAGCAGCGACGGAATCGACGGGACGAAGTAGTACGCGCCCGTCACGGGGCTCGTAAAGCGCGTCAGGGCGTCGCGCGTCCCGGTCGTGGTCCCGCTCATGCTCTCGAGCATCGCGGCGAGCGGGCCCTGCTCGCGGCAGAACCCGACAAACATCGTTCCGTGGTCTGTGACCGTCCCGTAGGGCATGTTGCGACGGAAGATCTTCCCGAACGTGTCCTGATCGGTGCTCGCGACGTGCGAGTCCGCGGGCTTGGGGTCGAGCTCGACGCTGTCGGGCTTCCGCCGCCCGATCACGAGCTCCTGCTCGTCGACCGGAAGCGACTCCCATGCCGCCGAGTCGTGTGCCCACTTCTGGAGAAGCAGCACCGTCCCCCCGCCGCCGGCCGTCCCGGCGGGGACGAGGACGAGCTCGGGTGCCTCCGCCAGGGTCGGGTTCTCGGTGCCGTCGATGAACCCGGTGAGATCGAGGTCGTGCCGGTACGGCCAGCTCGACGTCTCCTCGGCGACGGTCGCGAGGCCGCGCAGATCGGCGATCGCCGATCGCGCTGCGTCGAAGACGACGTCGTACGCGCTTCCCGACAGCCAGAGCACGGCGTCGTGCTGGGTCGCCGGCATCGCGAACCCGTCAGGCCCGACGACCGGATCGTCGAACCCTGCAAGGCCGGCCGGTGTGTCGCCGGGAGCGGCGGCCGCCCAGAGCTCGGGCCTGAAGCCGACGACCAGGTTGATGCCGCCCATCGTCGTCCGCGGCTCGCGCAGCGACCCCAGCTCGGCGACGAGCTCCCGCCCGGACCGTCCCGGGTCGAGGTCGAGCTCGAGGTAGGCGTGCGCGGCGGTGCCGAGGGCGAAGATCCCCGCCTGCGGCGCGTTCCACATGTGTCCGGTCATCGGCTCAGGAGATCATCGCCGCTGGAACGGCCTCTCACAACGCGAGCTTCGGCGGCTGCGTGCCACCGCAGTCGCGGGCTCAGTCCGTGGCGCTCGTGACCGGTTTGATGCTGAGGACGGGGGCGCTCGGCGCACGGCAGGCGCGGAAGGCAAACGGAACGATCTTCGAGACCTGGTCACCCGGCGGGTAGACGCGCAGCCCCGCTGCGATCGTCGGGTGGCATCGGTCGACGGGGTAGTTCTCCGCCACGACCACACGCAGCACGGCGGAGGCGGTCGCACCCTCTGCGAGCTCGACCGACCGCGTCGTCGAATTCGCTCGCGAGGCCGCCTCTCCGATCCTGCGACCGACAAGGGTCACGGCCGAGACACCCGGATAGCCGCGGAGTGTGCACGTGTGGCCGGAGAGATTTGTGAACTCGAGGTTGTAGTAGGTGCTACCGGCCGCGCCGCTCCCCCGTCCCAGCCAGACGACGAGACGTGGAGTCGCGCAGACCGGAGCAGCGGCATTCGCCTGCTTGGGCGGACAGACTGCTCCGACGACCGCCGTGCCGAGGGCCACGCAGAGGGCGAGCCGTGCAGAAGGTGCGAGGGCGTGGCACAGCTTCACAGGATTCCAGTACCCGCAGGGTGCAACGCGAAACGGAGCTGCAGACAGAACCTGCGAGCCCGGTGGTGGGTCAACAGCAACACGATCGCACCACCGCCGGTCGTGCACATCCGCGAGGCGGGCGAGGCAGCCAGCCGAGCCTGACCTCGGAGCTCAGGAGTAAATGCCAAGCGAGCGGGGATCAAGGGGAGTATGAGAGTTACGACCGCCGAACCGTTCGAGGCGAATCGGATTGGCAGGCCGTGAAACGGTTTCGCGGCCCGCTGCTCGATCTGCTCGGGGGGCTCTGGTTCATCCCCGTCATGATCGCTGCGGCCTACGGCGCGCTCGCCGTGGCCCTCGTGGAGGTGGACAAGAGAACACACGCCGGAGGAGGCCCGCTCTTCGCGGGCGACGCTTCGGCTGCACGGACAGTTCTCTCCGTGATCTCCGGATCGCTCATCACCGTCGCGGGGCTGACGTTCTCGATCACAATCGTCGTCCTACAGCTCGCGTCGAGCCAGTTCAGTCCGCGAATGCTTCGGACCTTCTTCGGCGATCGGCTTACTCAGGCGACCGTCGGCTCGTACGTCGGGATCTTTGCCTTTTCGATCCTCGTCCTCCGCTCGGTCGATGGCTCGTTCGTGCCGCGGCTCGGCGTTTCGGGCGCCTCGGTCCTCGCGATCGCGGCCGTTGCGCTTCTGATCGTGTTCATCCACCACGTCTCGCAACTGATCCAGGTCTCATATCTCACGGGCAATATCGCCGCGAGGACACTGAAGCGATTGGACGTCCTCTTCCCGTCCGACACGGGCGCGCCCCGCGAGGAGGCGGACTCTCCTCCGGCAGAGAAGCCCGGACTCGTGCGGCCGTCCGGGCCGGGCTATGTCCGTCTGATCGAGGTCGAGACTCTCTCCGACGCACTCGGCGACGAAGTCGCGCGCGCGGAGGTTCTTGTGCGACCTGGTGACTTCGTCAGCGGCGAGGAGGGCCTCGCCGCCATCTGGCCGGCGCGGTATGCGGACGAGTACGCCGACCGCATCCGCAAGGCGTTTCTCATCGCGCGGGAGCGTGATCTCGAACAGGACGTGGCCTTCGGGCTCCGGCAGCTCGTCGACACGGCGGTGAAGGCCATGTCGCCCGGGATCAATGACCCCACGACCGCGTTCACCTGCGTCGGCTACGTCCGCTCGATCCTCGTGACGCTCTCCGCCCGGCCCATGCCGCCTGTTGTCCGGCACTGCCCGGGGCGGTCGCTGACCCTGGTCGTCCGACGCCGCGAGTTCGAGGAGTACCTCGAGTCCCTGGTCGAAATCGCCCGTTACTCCGCCGGAGACCCTCGCGTGACCGGGGCCGTACTGGCCGCCCTCCGGAGCATCTGCGAGACGGCCTCACGCGCCGGAGCAATCCCCCGGGCCGAAGCCTCGGCCGAGCTCGCGGCCACGGTTGCCGCCAACGCCGGACGAACCGGCAGGCTCGACGGAGATCTCTCGGTGGAGCCCGGTCGCGAGTTCGCAACCCGATCAGGAGATGACGCAAATGAAATGCCCCGCTCGGCTTGACCGGAGCCTGCTTGCGATTCCGCTCGCCGCAGTTCTCGTCGCATTCTCGGCAGGCTGCGGCGGCGGCAAGTCGGCGGCGACGACCACCACAACGACCGTTTTGCCGACCAACCCAAACAGTGGCGGGCACTTCAAGGCTGCGCTGGTGAGCGATATCGCAGGTTTCAATGACAATGGGTTCAACAAGAACCAGCTCAAGGGGCTCAATCGGGCCGTGAAGAAGGTCGGTGGTACGGCTATCCCGTTGATCTCGCATTCGGCGAGCGACTACAACCCGAACTTCAACCAGGCGATTCGCCAGGGTGCGAAGGTCGTGGTTGCTGCGGGCTATCTGCTCGCGCCGACGATGAAGATCTATTCGAAGAAGTTCCCGAACGTCGATTTTGCGATCACCGACGATTCCTACAAGGATGCGGGTGGTGGCAAGAACGTCGAGGGTTTGACGTATGCGACGCAGGAGGCCGGCTGTCTGGTCGGTGTTCTTGCGGCGAAGATGACGCAGAAGCTCGGCGGTACGAAGATCGGTGCGGTCGGCGGTATCAAGATCCCGCCGGTCGACTCGTACATCGCTGGTTACAGGTACTGCGCTGCGAAGGCTGTCCCCGGAACGACGACGGTCGTGCAGTACTCGAACAATTTCGATGATCCCAACAAGTGCCAGCCTGTGGCCCAGAACGAGATCGGCGAGGGTGTGAAGGTGCTCTTCCAGGTCGCCGGCGGCTGTGGCCTCGGTGTTCTCAAGGCGGCCGACGCAGCGAAGCTGTGGGGGATCGGCGTTGACGCGGACGAGTACAACGATGCGAAGCGGATCCTGACGAGCGCGGTCAAGAAGACCGACGTCGGTGTCTACGACGCGGTCACGCAGTCGGCCGACGGCATGTTCCACGGCGGCAGCGACCTGCTGCTGAACGTGAAGAACAACGGTGTCGGCGTCGGTCGGATCAACCCGTCCGTGCCGAAGTCGTGGATCGCTCTCATGAACGCCTACAAGGCGAAGATCATCGCCGGCACCCTCAAGCCGCCGGCGACGCTCAGCAAGTAACCCGCTCGGGCATCGGCGACGCGTTTTCCCATGCAGGCGTGGGTGTCACGCGCCGGCTGGTTTCGAACGCCGTCGTCTGCCGCATATCGAGGAGGGCGACGAGAGGCGACGGATGGAACCGCACTGGCTGATCGTACTGAGCTGGCTCGCGATCGGGCTCGGGGTTGCGAGCGCGTCCGTGATCCTGGCGGACGAGTTCCTGCTCGGCCACCGCCAGCACATGCCGGTGATGAATCTCGTCCACCCGATCACCGCTCTTTACTGGGGGCCCGTCTGGCTATGGGCGTATTTCCGCAGCGCGCGAAAGAGCGCCCGTGACCTGGAACAGCAGAGAGCGCGGCGACTGGCTCGGGAGGGTGCCGACCCGGACGAGTTGAGGCGGCAGGGTGAGTCGACCGCACCCTCCGACCTGAGCCGGTGGCACATCGGAAACGCCGTCTCGCACTGCGGCGCCGGCTGCACGCTTGGCGACATTGGCGGCGAATGGATGCTCTTTGCCCTTCTCGCGGCGCCGACCCTGGGGATCAGCGGCACGTACGGCTGGGAGGTGATCGCCGACTTCGCGCTCGCCTGGACGTTCGGAGTCGTGTTCCAGTACTTCACGATCGTCCCGACGCGCCGGAACGTCGGGAAGCTCGCCGGCATCTGGCAGGCGATGACGGCGGACACGCTCTCGATCGTCTCCTTCCAGGTGGGGCTCTTCGGCTGGATGGCGATCGCCCATTTCGTGCTCTTCAAACCGCCGCTCGATGCCGACGCCCCGGGCTACTGGCTGATGATGCAGATCGGGATGATCCTCGGCTACTTCACGGCCTGGCCGGTCAACCGCCGGCTCGTGTCGAGCGGCATCAAGGAGAAGATGGACGAGCGAACTCACCTGGCGATGCTCGTCGAGCAGTTTCGAGAACACGGTGGCCGGCCGGATGAGGCGCCCGGATCGGGCAGCGACGCGATCGCCGGCTTCGCGAACACCCCGGAGTCTCTTGATCGCCGGCTTACGACGGGACACACGCTAGATAACAGACCGATGTAACTCTTCCTGGAGTGTCGAACCGTGTCTTTGGCTCATGAGATTGGCGCTCGACGCGACGATCGGGACCGCGGAGATCGTGCTCGCTGTGATGGTCCTGCGAAGCGTCTGGGGCGTTCGGCGCCACGCGCTGTGGTTCGTCGTCCTGGCCTTCTTCTTCGTCGTTCGCGGTGTGGATCGCTTCGTCGATGCATTCACGTCACGGGGCGCGGATGCAGTCGGTCTCGCCCTCGACGCGAGTCTGCTCGTCGTGCTCGTTCTGCTTCTCGCCGCGAGCGAGCGTGTTGTGCGCGGGCTCGAGCTCGCGGAGGATGCCGCGCGGTTTCGCGAGGCTGAGTATCGGCGTGCGCTTGCTGACTACAGGCGGCTGACGCGCCATCGTCTGGCAACGCCGTTGACCGCCATCATCGGCAGCGTGCAGTTCCTTCGGGAGCTCAGGCCGGACGAGAAGGACCTTCGAGCCGATCTTCTCGACACCCTCGAGCGCGAGTCCCTCAGGCTCAAGTCTCTCTCGCTCGATCCGTACGATGCTCTGCGTCCCGACGAGCGAGAGCTGCGACCGTCTCCAGAGCTCTGGAGGCTTGGGTCGTCGATCCGCACAGAACTCAATCCCGACGGGGGTCGACGGGGTCGAGGCCGGACGTGAGAGCGGCCAGGCTCTCGAATGCGGTCGCAAGGTGGCGGCGCTGCACGGGGAGGGCCCACCTCGCGAGGTCGGAGATCTCGCTGTCGTCCGTGCGTGCGGCGAGCGCCTCGACCACGATCCATGCCGCCACCTCGGCCGCCTCGACCATGGCCAGGAACGTCCAGGCGCGCAGCCGGTCGGTGCCGGCTTTGAACCACGCCCCGATCAGGTCGACCCCCTTTTCGTGAGCCGTCGCTGTGTGTGCTCGCATCTCATCGGCGAGCTCGGGCGGCAAGTGTTCCTCGGCGCGCAGGCAACGCGCCCGCGTCTCCTCGGACTCCTCGCGCATCGTCTCCAGCTCGCGGCCGCCGGCGAGCTCGCCGGTCAGGTTCGCAATCCGCGAGGCGACCTCGGTCGCGACGATCCCCAGGCCGTGTGCTTCGGCGAGCTTCTCCTGCAGAATGGTCAGCATCGGCTAGGAGTCGATCATTGCCCTCGCACGGCGCTCGGCCAACCTCCGCGAGCGCTCCGCCTGCTCTCCCGCCTGCAGTTCGATGCACACTCGGTAAGAAGCGAGCCCGGCTATGAACGGCACGATCCAGATCGCGAAGCGGAACACCTGGATCGCCGAGGTGTAGCTCAGATCGAACATCACCGTGACGCGGTCGATCCCGCCCGCGATGAACACCATCGTCACCCAGGTGAACATGCCAACACCGATCGCTGTACGGATCGGTGCGTCGCGCGGACGGTCGAGGAGGTTGTGATAGCCGTAGTCGTGCGTTATGAAGCGGCGCTCGAGGAACGGCCATGCGAAGAGGAACCCGAAGACGACGCTGGGGAACAGCGCACCGCCCCAGAATGGGTTCGGGACAAGCGTGTAGTTGCCGACGGTCACGTCGAATCCGGGAACGAGGCGGAGGCCGCCGATGAGCCATCCCAGGTACCAGTCGGGCTGCGCTCCGTTGGTCGAGAGGTAGGTGTGGTAGGGGCCCCATAGCCAGATCGGGTTGATCTGGGCGAGGCCCCCGAGCAGAAAGAGAACGCCCGCTGTGACGAAGAACAGGCCGAGAGAACGGGGCGCCTGGCCGGGGAACGTGGGCACGCCGACGAGCTTCCGCTCGCTCTGGCGCGGGTCCCGCTTGAACTGCGTGTGGTGCTTCAGCATCACGAGACCGAGGTGCGCCACGAGCAACATTCCGATCAGCGCCGGAACGATGAACACGTGGGCGATGTACATCCGCGAGAAGAACGCGTCGGTGCCGGGGAAAGGCCCGCTCCAGATCAACTCTCCGAGATTGCCGCCGACGAACGGGATCGAGATCGCGACTGCGTACCCAATTGCGAGCCCCATTCCCGAAAGGAGGTCGTCGACGAGGGAGTAGCCCATATAGCCCTCGAGCAACGAGACGATCAAGATCGTGAGGCCGAGGACGTATGTGATCTCGCGTGGCTTGCGATACGCGCCGGTGAAGAAGATGCGCAGCAGGTGCAGGAAGATCGCAGCAAGGAAGACGTTTGCAGCCCAGTGATGAGTCTGCCGGATCAGGAGACCTGCACGTACGCTCGTCGATATGTCGAGCACGGAACGATAGGCCTCGCTCATCTCGTGACCCTGGAGCGGGGCGTAGGGCCCGTGGTAGGTGACCTCCTTGGTCGAGTCGGTGTAGAAGAGCGCGAGGTAGGTGCCCGTGACGACGAGCACGACGAACGCGTAGAGAGCGATCTCGCCGAGGAGAAACGACCAGTGGTCAGGGAAGAGGTACCGGAGCGCCTTTCGGAGCAGCGGCGCGCTGCCGGTTCTCTGATCGAGGGAGCGGATCGCCTTCCGGATCATGCGGTCGGCTTCCGTGAGCGGATGCCCCAGAACGACGGTCCGACTGCCTCGTCGAAGGTGCCTGCGGCGCGGAGCTGCCCGGCGCGGTCGATCTCCAGTGGCAGCATCGGCAGTTTCCGACCGGCCGGCCCGAAGACCACGGTCCCGCCGTTGCCCGGGTCGAACGTCGAGTAGTGGCAAGGGCAGACGAGCGCCGGTGCCGGCTCGTCCTGTGCGAAGAGCGGCGCGCGGTAGAGAGAGATCGCACAGCCCGCATGCGTGCAGATCTTCGAGTAGGCAACGATCCCGTCGGCGGGGTAATTCGTGAGCTGCGGCGGCAGGTGCAACTGGTCTCTCGGAAGGCGCACCAGCACGATCGGCGCGGCCAGCTCTTCCTTGTCGGCCCCTTCCGGGAACGCCGTATAGAAGTCGTCCTCCTGGATATCGCTCGCCTTCCACACCTTTCCGTTCTCGTCGACGAGGCGGCGCCCGCGGCGCCAGGGAGTGGCAAAGAACGGCGCGATCCGGAACACCGGCCCGAGCGAGACGATTGGCGTCACGAGTGCGACTCCGAGCGCGCCGGCCGCGCCGCCGATCGACAGCATGAAGAGCCGCTTGCGGGTCAGGCGGCTTCCACTCTCCTCGACCACCTGCACGAGCATCTCCTGCTCCTCGGGATGCTCGTGCGCGGGGTAGTCGTCTTCGATCTCCTCTGTCGCGACGAGGTGCCTGCCGGTGACGACGAGCGCCATGCCGATCAACACCAACGCGAGGCCGATCGAGAGGCCCATCAACTGGGTCGGTCGCGGCAACTCGTCGGCGAACCCGTAGAGGAGCGGAAACGCGATCGCCGACAGCGTGCCCAGAGCAAAGAGGCCCACGGCCAGTAGCTCCCAGCCAGGGCGGGCGGGCTCTTCCGGAACGATCCGCTCGCGCTCGCTCAGCTTCGGGCGCCCGAGCCCGAGCATGAGCACGAGCGCCGAGACGAGAGCGTCCTTGACCTTACCCACGGTCGAGCCGCTTTCCGACCAGCATGCAGGTGAAGATCAGAGCGATCCCCGCGATGAACCACGTGACGAGGCCCTCCGGCACAGGACCGAGGTGGCCGAGCGCCCAGCCACCCGGGTCGTCGGGGTGCTTGGCATACTCGACGTAGGCGACGATCGAGTCGAGCTGATGCGGCGTGATCGCCTTCGTCGAGAAGCGAGGCATCACATACGGCCCGATGCGGACGGCCTCGGCGATCTGCGTTGCCGTCGCGTCCTCGAGCGGGGGCGCGACCGCACCCGTCACATAGCCGCCTTCCGCGGCGATCTGGTGGCAGCCGGCACAGTGATCCGTGAAGAGCTTCTGGCCGAGACTTACGCTTCCGCGCTGCGGGTGAGGCGTCGGGATCGTCGGCCCATTGCCGAGCGACGCGACGTAGGCGACGAGCGCCTTGATCTGGTCGTCCCCGAGAAGCACGCGGGAACGGCGCGGCTGCAGCCCCAGGTGCTGCAACGGCATGTAGCCGGTGCGGAGATAGAAGTCCGCTGCGAGCGCTCCGACGCCGCGCAGCGACGGGGCGACCGCACGCTGCTGCGTCTGCTCGCGTCCCGGGCCGGCGCCGATCGTGTGCGGCTCGAGGACGCCGTCACCGTTCATTCCGTGGCAGGCGGCGCAGAACTGCCCGAAGAGGTGCTGCCCCCGCGCGACGGGCGGCCCCTCCTTCGTCGCGGCCGGTGATGGACTTGCAGAGACGAGCGCGATCACGAGCAGGGGCAGGGGCAGGAGACGCTTCACGACTGCCTGCACGCGATGTCGACGAGATCGGCGGTGCCGGACAGAACGATGATCATCAGGAAGATCGCGTTCGTGGCGATGGAGGCGGCGCTGAAGAAGTGGATGCGGCTCGGCTTCCGCTCGCCTCCCGGCCCCGCCTGAGGCGGCCCGTCGCCGAACTCCGTGCCGCGTGTCCGGGCGAAGACGACGATCGCGCACACCTCTGCGATCAATACAAGCGTCGCGGAGATGCCGATCGCGGTCCCCTCCCAAGCCGTATTCGACAGCTGCCAGCGCGCCCCGGCGGCGTTGCACTCTGCCTGCGTGATCCCGATGCTCACGAGATGAGCTGTGAACCAGGTGACGGCACCCGCGAGCAGGGCGACCCACTGCAGGACGGCGAGACGACGCATGCTCATCCGAGCGCTGCCGAGGCCAGGGCGAGAGCCGTCAGCCAGGTCGCGACGATGACGAAGAACCAGTACCACGTGATCGCCTGCAGCGCGTTCGCTCGATACGTGGTGATGCCTCGAGCGAGCTTCGACAACAGCCACAGGTTGAGCAGGATGCCGACCAACACGTGCGCGTGATCGGCGCCGAGCAGCACGTAATGAATCGAGCTGTACGCGTCAGTCCCGATCGGCATCACGTGTAGCTGACCCTTGTAGTCGTGTACCTCGTAGATCAGGTATCCGATCTGCACGACGACGGCGCCGAGTAGCAGCAGCCGTGTCGCCGCGAGGCGGCCCTTGCGTGCGGCACGCCAGGCGAGCTGCATCACCGCGCCCGTTGTCGTGAGCAGCGCGACGAGAAGGAGCGGAACGACGACCTTCGGCTCCGGATCGCCGGCGGGCGGCCACCGGGGGTCGTTGAAGCGCAGGTAGAAGAACGTGCCGATGAAGGCGGCGAACAGCACGCCTTCGCTCGAGATCAGCATCACCATCCCCCACCAGGCTGCGGGTCGTGTCGTGCGGCGCGCGACGGCGCGCGCGACGGCCGGCCCGCCCGTCGCCGCAGTCGTGTGCGGGACGTCGCCGACATGCCGCCCTCCGGCGATGTAGTCGGTCACCCCGACCCTCCGTTCGGCCCCGGTGTCGCCTCGAGCCTCACTCCTGCGGCTCCTTCGAGTGCCAACCGAAGAGTGCTGCGACGGAGCCGACGGCGAGCACCCCGGCGACGCCGTACCTCCCGAGCACGAGCGCCAGGAACACGAGCAGGATGGTCAGGGCGAGCAGGATCGGCCACGGCGAGCCGTGCGGCATCTCCACGATCTCGTCGAGGGTCCCGTCGACTGGCGTCACCGCGGTCTGCTGGTGCCCGTCCTGTAGGACGAGGATCCCCTGCGCGAGCTTCTCGCGGTCTTCGGCGCGGTCCGTCTCGTCCCAGTTCGGGTATGCGCTCGACACCTTGGGGATGACGGCGTAGTTGTACGGCGGCGGCGGCGAGCTCGTCGTCCACTCGAGGGTCGCCCCATGCCACGGATCGGGGCCGGCGGGCGGCCCCTTGCGGAAGCTCCAGACGAGGTTCCCGAGCAGCACCAGGATGCCGCACAGCGTGATGTAGCCGCCGATTGTCTCTGCGAGGTTGTAGGCCGTCCAGCCGAGGCCGCTCGGGTAGGTGTACTGGCGGCGCGGCATGCCGAGCAGGCCGACGATGTGCATCGGGAAAAAGAGCAGGTTCGTCCCGACGAAGAGGATCCAGAAGCTGATCTGGCCGGGGCGCTCGAAGTACATCCTGCCGGTGACCTTCGGAAACCAGTAGTACATGCCGCCGAAGATCGGGAAGACGGCCGCTCCGAAGATGATGTAGTGGAAGTGGGCGATCACGAAGTACGTGTCGGTGACCTGCTGGTCGAACGGGATCGCGACGAACATGATCCCCGAGAGGCCGCCCATGACGAACATGAAGATGAAGCCCGCGATGAAGAGCAGAGGCGTTCTGAACTGAGCGGTACCGAGGATCATCGTCATGCACCAGGCGAACACCTGGATCGTGCTCGGGATGATCACCGCGGCCGTCGCCCCGGCGAAGAAGACGGCCGTGATCGTCGGCATGCCGGTGGCGAACATGTGGTGCGCCCAGACGCCGAAGCCGATGAAGACGACGAGCAGCTCGGCGATCGCGACGAGCGGGAACGCGGTCACACGCCTCTGGGTGAACGCCGGGATGATCTCGGTCGCGATCCCGAACGCCGGAACGATCAGGATGTACACCTCGGGGTGGCCGAACATCCAGAAGAGGTGCTGCCACAGAAAAGCAGACCCGCCGGCAGAGACGTCATAGAAGTGCGTCCCCACATTGCGGTCGAGGAAGAGGAAGATCGTGTCGGCCGTGAGCAGCGGCAGCGCAAACAAGAGCCCCGCCGACGCAGCGAGAATCGCGAAGCAGAAGAGCGGCATCCGGTTGAACGACATTCCGGGTGCCCGGGACTTGAAGATCGTGGTGATGAATTGCGCAGCCGTGAGCGTCGATGCCAGGCCGTTGAAGATGAGCCCGAGGCAATAGAAGTCGATGTTTCGCCCCGGGTCATAGAGCTTGCTGGCGAGCGGCACGTAGTCGAACCAGCCGGCATTCGGCGCCATGCCGAGGAAGAGACTCGTGTAGAGGAAGATCCCCGATCCGAGGAAGATCCAGTACGAAAGCGCGTTCATCCGCGGGAACGCCATGTCGCGCGCGCCGAGCATCAGCGGCAGGAGGTAGTTGCCGAACGCGCCCGTCGTCATCGGGATGATGAAGAAGAAGATCATCGTGATCCCGTGCATCGTGAAAAGCTCGTCGTAGGTGCTCGGCGAGACGAGGTGCTCGTTCGGCCGGGCGAGCTGTGTCCGCACGGCAAGCGCCTCGAAGCCGCCCGCGCCGAAGAAGACGAGCGTCGTCCAGAAGTAGAGGATTCCGATCCGCTTGTGGTCGGTCGTCGTCAGCCAGCCGAGCACCCCAGGGCTGCCCTTCCACATCGTGTCGAGCAAATCGATGTGTTCGGCGGCGCGCGCAGTCGGCGGGGTTGCGATCGCCATCTACTTCAGTCCCTCGAGGTAGGAGACGAGCGCCCGGAGCTTCTTCGGCGACAGCCGCATGTCCGGCATCTGGTTCCCCGGTTTCACGTCCTGCGAGTCGACGATCCAGTGCGCGAGGTGGCTGGCGTCGTTGGGGATCGTCAAGGCGGCGAGTGTGGTGCGGCTCGCAAGATGGGTGAGGTCGGGCCCCACGTAGCCGGATGCCGACGTGCCGCGGATCGAGTGGCAGCTCGCACACGAGGCGCTCGCGAAGACCTGTGCGCCCTGCCTCGAGAGCGCATCGGTCGGGGTGCGTGCCGGCTTCGCGGCGTTCTGCAGCCAGCGCCGGAACACCTTCGGCGGATCCGCGTAGACGTAGAGCGCCATATGTGCGTGCTGGAGCCCACAGAACTCGTCGCACTGCCCCCGATACCGGCCGGGAGCGTCGGCGAACAACTCGATCGAGTTCGTCTTGCCGGGAATCGCATCGATCGTCCGGTTCAGGCGCGGGACCCAGAAACTGTGAATCACATCGGCGGTGCGGACGTTCACGCGCACCGGCGTGTTCGCAGGGATGTGGATCTCGTTCGCGGTGACCGCAGTCGTCCCGGGGTAGCGCACCTCCCACCACCACTGGTGCCCGATCACCTCGATCGTCACCTTCGTCGCATCCCGGGCGGGCGCCTCGGTCGTCTGGATCACGAAGATGTCCGAGATCACGAACAGGGTCGCGATCAGGGCGATGGGCATGACGATGCCGGCCCCGATCACGATGCGATAGCCGAGGCGCTCGCCCTGCTTTGCCTCGTGCTCGGGATGGGTGTGCGCCCGGCGCCAGGCAATCAGCATCAACAGAACGACGAGGCCGAGGCCCAGCCAGGCTGCGCCCATCATCCACCAGAAGAGGCTCGCGATGTCCTTCGCCGAGTGACTCGCGGGTGCGAGCGCGTCCTGTTGCTTCCCGCACCCCGCGAGCACGAGAGTGAGCCCGCACAAGGGCAGCAGCGGCCAGTGGCGCGGCGGGCGCATCATCTCCCGGAGGACACGTACCCAAGGCTCTCCTGCGGGAAACAGGCCCCGGACTCATCGAGGAAGGAGCCGCACCACGCTCGGCTCTCGGGTCGCCCCCCCGCCGGGCCTTTCAGCCCTGTTCGGCGAGCCTCGTCGCACACCAGGCAAAGCAAAGCGCGAACACGACCCGGGTCGCAGCGTTCTGGGCGAAGACACGCCTGCTCGTGAGCAGTCTCGGCCAACGGCCGCTTTGGGTGTCCGGATGTGTGCGATCGACGAGCGCCATGCCGGGCCACGTGACGGCGTTCTCGACCTGCATGGCAAGGAACGCGTGGCCAACGCTTGTCTGTCCCGTCAGCGCGAGCGTGGCTCCTAGCCCTGCGCCGAGCGCCGTGTGCGCGGCAAGACCGGTGAGAGGCCAGAGCCGGCCCGGGCTGACCAAGCGGCCGACGAGACGCACATCCGAGTAGGTCGTGGAGAACGCTCGCTCGAGCAGGGGCTCGGTGGCCGCCCAGGCTGCCGAGCCGGCAGCGCCTGCGACGGCGCCGAGTGCGAGGCGGTTCACGGACGGTGCGTCGCAGCGAAGCCGAGCGCAGCGGCGCCGGCGAGCGCCCCGCCGATCGCTCCTCGGTGGCGCGAGAGCCACGTCTGGGGAGAGTGAGCGTGCGCGAGCTCGTCGAACGGCCCGTGCGCACCACGGTCCTCGTCGATCGGGTCGAAGAGGTTGTCATGGCCCTGGGGGTCGAGGGGCTGGTCGGTCTCCTGTGAACCGAAGCCGGTCTTGCCGAGATAGATGTCGAGCAGCCATGGCGCGACGCGCTCGCCGAGCACGTTCATCACCGTCGGAACGCCGACGTAGATCTGGCGGCGGTCGGTGTGGGCGATCCAGTGAATCGCCTCGGCCGCGACCTCGGGCTGGTAGATCGGCGGTACGGGCATTGTCTGCTTCGGCAGCTTCGTGCGTCCCCAGGTGAACTGCGTGGTGTTCACGCCGGGGAGCATCACCATCGAAACCTTGACGTTGCTCTTCTTGTGGACGAGCTCGGTAAGGATCGACTCGGTGAAGTTCTTGCAGGCTGCCTTCGCGCCGCAATACGGCGACTGGAGGGGGATGCCGCGGTAGGACATCGCCGAGCAGACCTGCACGATCGTTCCTCGGTCACGGGGGAGCATTCGCTTCAGGGCGGCACGTGTGCCCCAGACCATGCCGTGGTAGGTCACATCGGTGGCGCGGCGGAACTCGTCGGGCTCGATGTCCATGAACTCGGCGTAGACGGTGACCATTGCGTCGTTCACCCAGATGTCGATCGGGCCAAACGCCTCCTCGGCGCTACTGGCTGCGGCGTCGACGGCCTCCGCGACGGAGACGTCGAGCGGGAGAACGAGCGCCCGGCCGCCGGCTTCCTCGACCTCGCGGGCCGCCGCCTCCAGGCCGGCCCGACCTCGTGCGATCAACGCGATCGAAGCGCCCTCCTGTGCGAAGCGTCGCACGGTCGCCCGGCCGATCCCACCGGAGGCTCCTGTGATGACCACCACGTCGCCCATAGAGCGACCATCCCTCCAGCCGCGCGATTTGAAACAGCCGATCCTGTAAAGAGAGCATGTGTGGAGGGCGGATTCAAACCGATTGCCGAGTACGCGGTGATCGGCGACCGGCGGGCGGCGGCGCTGGTCGGCCGCAACGGCTCGATCGACTGGCTGTGCAGCCCATCAATAGGCTCCCCGAGCGTCTTCGCGGCGTTGCTCGATCCGGTGCGAGGGGGGCAGTTTTCCTTGATGCCGGTGGCGCCGTCGACGAATGAACGGCGCTATCTCCCCGACAGTAATGTCCTCGAGACGACGTTCGTGACCGCAGACGGTTCGGTGCGGGTGACGGATTCGCTCAATCTCGACAACGGCACACAACTTCCCTGGCGGGAGCTGGCCCGACGAGTCGAGTGCCTGTCAGGCTCGGTCGCCCTCCGCTGGGAGCTCTCGCCGAGGTTCGAGTACGGCTCGGCGCATGCTGTCGTGAGCCGGGCCGGCGAAGCGGTCTGCCTGACCGCGCCGACCGGTCACACGCTCGTCCTTTCTGCGTGGGATGCGGGAGACGTGATTCTCGGCGACGGGACCGTGTCGGGGTGCTTTGTTCTCGAGGCGGGTGCTCGTGCGCTGCTCGCGCTGCTTGACGTCGGCGACGGCCCGCGTGTGTTGGTGCGGCGCGCCAGTGTCGAGGAGCGCATCGACGGCACAGTCCGCGACTGGAGCCGCTTCGCGGCCCGCATCACGTATGACGGGCCGTGGCAGGAAGCTGTCGTGCGCAGCGCGCTGGCGCTCGAACTGCTCGCGGATGCGCCGACCGGCGGGATCTTCGCCGCTGCGACGACCTCGCTGCCTGAGCAGATCGGCGGCAAACGCAACTACGACTACCGCTTCTGCTGGTTGCGCGACATGTCGTTCACGCTCGACGCGCTCCTCAACCTGGGTTTGCTCGAGCAGGCCCATGCGAGCTACGGCTGGCTGCTCGGTGCCACCGCCCGCACCCATCCGCGGATGCAGCCCTTCTACACCTTGGAGGGTAGTGCGCAGCCCGCCGAGCAGACCCTCGACCTGCAGGGCTGGTGCGGTAGCGCCCCGGTCCGAGTCGGCAACGGGGCGGCAGGACAGCTCCAGCTCGGGAACTTCGGCGATTTCCTCGGTGCGACGATGCACTACGTCGATCGCGGCCATGCCCTCGACGCAACGACCGGGTCCCGGCTCGCCGATGCCGCGCAACTCGTCTGCGACCTCTGGCGGCACGACGACGCCGGTATCTGGGAGCTGCATCAGCACCAGCCCTACACGATCTCGAAGATGAGCTGCTGGGCGGCTCTCGACCGCGCCATCGAGCTTGCAGAGCGTGGGCAGGTCCCGGCGCAGCACACCACGCGCTGGCGGCGGGAGCGGGAAGCGATTCACAGCTACGTGGAGCGCGAGTGCTGGTCGGAGCGTCGCGAGGCATACACGTTCTACGCGGGGACGGACGATCTCGACGCCAGCCTGGCCGTCGCGGCGCGGCTCGGCTACCCGGCGGGACGGGGGCGGATCGAATCGACGCTCGCCGCCGTCCGCTCCGAGCTCGGCGCCGGACCGCACCTGTATCGATACAGCGGCCAAGCTGCGCAGGAGAACTGCTTCGTCGCCTGCGGGTTCTGGGAGGCGGAAGCGCTTGCCCGGCTCGGCCGTCTCGACGACGCGGCAGTGCTGATCGACGCGCTGGTGCCGGCCGCGAGCGACGTCGGCCTCTGGTCGGAGCAGATCGACCCAGCATCGGGCGAGCTCCTCGGGAACACGCCCCAGGCGCTCAGCCATCTCGCCCTGATCAACGCCGCTTGCGCAACCGCAGACAGCTGAGGCTCAGCCCCGATCACTCACTCGCGCGCGGCGAATGGCCGCCCCGTATGTGGATGTGTCACCGGTCGCGAGGACGGGTAGGTGGGCCGGGAGAACTGTCGACGAGAGGGATGATCCGATGGGGCAGACGACCGCAGACTTTCTCCTTGAACGCCTCTACGAGAACGGCGTCCGGCGCATCTACGGCTATCCCGGGGACGGGATCAACGCGATCGTCGGCGCGCTCGAGCGATTCAGGGACAAGCTCGAATTCGTGCAGGTCAGGCACGAGGAGATGGCGGCGTTCATGGCGTGCGCCCACGCGAAATGGACGGGCGAGGTCGGCGTCTGCCTGGCCACCTCGGGCCCGGGCGCGATCCACCTGCTCAACGGCCTCTATGACGCGTCGCTGGATCACAAACCGGTGCTGGCGATCGTCGGGCAGCAGTCGCAGATGGCGCTCGGCGGCAACTATCAGCAGGAGGTCGACCTGCAGGTGCTGTTCAAGGACGTTGCGCACGAGTACGTGCACATGGCGACAGACCCTGCCCAGATCAGGCATCTCGTCGACCGCGCGCACCGGATCGCGCTCGACCAGCGCGCTGTCACCTGTTTGATCATCCCGAATGATCTTGCGGAGGAGGACGCGGTGCCGAATCCGCCGGAAAAGCACGGGACGATCCACTCGTCGCCCGGCTGGCGCCGTCCGCGGATCGTCCCCGAGCGGGATGACCTGAAACAGGCGGCCGAGATCCTGAACGCGGGCGAGAAGGTCGCGATCCTGATCGGACAGGGCGCGCTCGGTGCGCACGAGCAAGTCGAGCAGGTGGCGGAGAAGCTCGGCGCGGGCGTCGCCAAGGCGTTGCTCGGGAAGGCTGCGCTCGACGACTCGCTTCCGTACTGCACCGGTTCGATCGGGCTCCTCGGCACAAAGCCGAGCTGGACGCTCATGAACGAGTGCGACACGTTCTTGATGGTCGGCTCGTCGTTTCCGTATTCGGAGTTCCTGCCCGAGCCGGGCAAGGCGCGTGGCGTTCAGATCGACATCGACGGACGGATGCTGAACATCCGCTATCCGATGGAGCTCGGGCTCGTCGGGGATGCGAGGTCGACGCTGGAGGAGTTGCTGCCGCTTCTCGAGCATGCGTCGGAGAGGTCGTGGCGCTCGCGGATCGAAGAGGAGGTGGCCGACTGGTGGCGGCTGATGGAGGACCGGGCGATGCAGGACGCCGACCCGATCAACCCGCAGCGGCTCTTCTGGGAGCTGAACGCGTATCTACCGGACGATGCGATCGTCAGCTCCGATTCGGGCTCGTCGGCGAACTGGTACGCGCGCGACGTGAGATTGAAGCCGTCGCACATGGCCTCCCTCTCGGGGACGCTGGCGACGATGGGGCCCGGGGTGCCGTACGCGATCGCAGCGAAGTTCGCATACCCGGGGCGCCCCGCGATTGCGCTCGTCGGTGACGGGGCGATGCAGATGAACGGGATGGCCGAGTTGATCACGGCGGCCAAGTACTGCGACCGGTGGCAGGATCCCAGACTCGTCGTCCTCGTTCTGAACAACCAGGACCTGAACCAGGTCACCTGGGAGCAGCGCGCGATGGAGGGCGATCCGAAGAACCCGATGACGCAGCGAATACCCGACGTCCGCTACGCGGACTTCGCGAAACTGATCGGCCTCGACGGTGTCCGTATCGAGAGCCCGGACGAGATCGACGCAGCGTGGGACGAAGCGTTCTCTGCCGATCGTCCGTTCGTGATCGACGCGGTCGTCGACCCGAACGTCCCGCCGCTGCCGCCGCACATCACTGTCGAGCAGGCGAAGCACTTGATGCATGCGTTGCGCAAGGGCGATCCGAACGCGCGCGGGATCATGAGCGAGTCGTTCAAACAGAAGGCCCTCGAGTTCCTGCCCGGCCGATGAGCACGATTGAGGAGCTCTCGGTCTCATGCCTCACGATCCCGACGGACGCACCGGAGTCCGACGGGACGATCGAGTGGGATTCGACCACCGTCGTGCTCGTCGAGGCCCGCTCCGGCCCGAGGCGCGGGCTCGGCTGGACCTACGCCGCCGAGGCGGCGGCACATGTGATCGACGACACGCTCGCCGGGGTGGTGCGCGGCCGGTCGACCGACGAGCTCGGGGCGATCTGGCTCGACTGCGGCGCCGCGCTGCGCAACATCGGCCGTCCCGGAATCGCGTGGTGTGCGCTGTCGGCAGTCGACATCGCGCTCTGGGACCTGCACGCGCGGCTGCTCGATGTGCCGGTTGTCTCGCTCCTGCCGGCCTGCCATGACCGTGTCCCGGTCTACGGCAGCGGAGGATTCTGCTCCTACGGCCTCGACCGGATCTCGGAGCAGCTGGGGAGTTGGGTCGAGCAGGGGATCCCGCGCGTGAAGATGAAGGTCGGCCGGGATCCTGCCGCTGACCCTGCGCGCCTCGACGCTGCGCGGGAGGCGATCGACGACGCCGAGCTCTACGTCGATGCGAACGGGGCCTTTCCGGTCAAGGAGGCGCTCCGCTGGGCGCGACGTTACGAGTCCGACTGGGACGTGCGCTGGTTCGAGGAGCCGGTTTCCTCGGCCGACACGGCAGGGCTCCGCCTGATTCGCGAGCAGTCGACCCTCGACGTTGCCGCGGGCGAGTACGCCTACGTGCCGGGCGACTTTCGCAACCTGATCGGATCCGTCGACTGCCTGCAGGCCGACGTCACCCGATGCGGAGGCTTCTCCGGCGTGCAGCGCGTGAACGGGCTCGCGGCCGCCCACAGTCTCGACCTGTCGGCGCACTGCGCCCCGCAGCTCGCGGCCCACGCGTTCTGCGGCGTCGACCGCCTGCGCCATCTCGAGTACTTCCACGACCACGTGCGCATCGAGTCGATGCTCTTCGACGGCGCGCTCGAGCCGGTCGAAGGCGCACTCGTTCCGGATCGTTCGCGACCCGGACATGGGGTCGAGCTGAAGCGCGCCGAGGCAGAGCGGTGGGCCGCATGATCAGGCGCGTCCTCGAGAACATCGCGGCCGGACGCGTGCAGAAGCTGCTTGCCGCGACGATCGCGCTGTCCGCGCCGGGTCTTGGGCTCGAGATCTACTTCGAGCACTACAAGGCGTCATTCGGCGACAAGTGGATGTGGACGCCGCTGCTGCTGACGCCGCCGCTGACGGCTGCCGGCGCGGCAGGGTTCGTGTCCGAGAAGGCCGCGAGAACCGTGCTCCCGGCCATCTCGGCCCTGTACCTCCTGGACGGCGTCGCCGGCATCGTCACGCACATCCAGGGCATCCGCAAACGGCCCGGCGGCTTCCGGGAGGCGCACTACAACCTGATCATGGGGCCGCCCCTTCTCGCGCCCGGCTCGCTCTGCCTCGTCGGCGGGCTCGGGCTCGCCGCCTCAATCGTCAAGCGGGAGCGCTAGCCGGTGTGAGCCTCGACGAGGCACACGCAGACCCGCACGGCCTGCCCCGGCAGGTGCGCGGCATCACGCCGCAGATGGTCGGGCGCTACCCGCACCACGACGTTCTCACGCAGATCGATCACTGGGACGAGGCGACCCGGCGGATCGTTCTCGACCGGGTCGCGAACGTGCCCCCGATCGTGTACTTCGACGAGTTCGAGGCGGAGGCGCTGAAGGCGTTCTGCGATGTCGTGACGGCGCAGGACTCCGAGCCGCGCGTGCCGGTGCTCGCCTACGTCGACGAGAAGCTTCAGTCGGGGAAGCGAGACGGCTGGCGGTTCTACGATCTTCCGGACGACGGCGAGTTGTGGCGGCTGCTTGCGCGCGGGCTCGACGACGAGGCGCGTGCGCAAGGCTTCGAGAGCTATGCGGCGGCGACACTTGAGACCCAGGTCGGGGTCGTCCATCGCTTCTCCGCAGCCGATCTGCACGGGGGCGTGTGGGACACGATCAACGTTGGGCGCGCGTTCTCCGTCGTGATGCGCTACGTCGCGCAGGCGTTCTACTCGCATCCGTACGCCTGGAACGAGATCGGCTTCGGCGGGCCTGCCTATCCGCGCGGCTACGCCGCGTTCGGCGCACCGCATCTCGGCGAGCAGGAGTCGTGGGAGACACCCGAGAGCGTCCATTACGACCCCGTTGCAGATACGCGAAGGCGAGGTCTCGACTGATGACGCCGAAGGGCTCGCTGGCGATGCCGACCGACAACGACTCGGCCTTCCTGCTCGACCGGCACAAGCGAGGCGTCCAGAACCTCGATCGCATGGCCCGGTACCGGGACGCCGACGTCGTTGACCTCGTCGTCGTCGGGGCGGGTGCGGGCGGTGGGGTGCTCGCTCAACGCCTCGCGCGCAAGGGGTGGCGGGTCGTCGTGCTCGAGAAGGGGCCGTTCTGGGACCCCGACCGCGACTGGGTCAGCGACGAGAAGGGCTCCGCCGGCCTCTACTGGACCGAGGAGCGTGTGGTCTCCGGCAGCAACCCGATCCAGATGGGCAAGAACAACTCGGGGGTCGGCGTCGGCGGCTCGATGACCCACTTCGCCGGCTACGTCCCACGGTTCCATCCATCCGACTTCGAGGTTCGCTCACGGGACGGGGTCGCAGTCGACTGGCCCATCTCCTACTGGGATCTGAAGCCGTCGTTCGAGCGCGTCGAGCGCGAGTTACCGGTGGCGGGAGAGCGCTGGCCCTGGGGCGATCCGCACGACTACCCACACGGCCCTCACCCGATCTCGGGCGCCGCCTCGGTCGCCTGGGAGGGCGCCCGTAAGCACGGCATCGTCATGAAGGTCGGCCCGGTCTCGATCACCAACGGCGTCTTCGGGAACCGGCCTCACTGCATCTACCGCGGCTTCTGTCTCGAAGGATGCAAGGTGAACGCGAAGGCCTCACCGCTGATCACCCACGTCCCCGACGCCATCGAGCACGGATGCGAGATACGCGCCGGCTCCATGGTGACGCAGGTCGAGCTCGACGAGACCGGCCGAAGCGTGCGGGGCGTCACCTATGTCGCCGACGGTCGCGAGCGCTTCCAACGCGCCGCGGCGGTCGCCGTCTGCGGCTATGCAATCGAGACGCCGCGGCTCCTGCTCAACTCGGCCGGCCCGGGCCAGCCCCACGGGCTCGGCAACAACGCCGATCAGGTCGGTCGCTACGTGATGGTGCAAGGGGCGACGCAGATGGCGGCGCGTTTTCCGGAGCTGCTGCGGATGTACAAGGCGCCGCCCCCCGAAGTCTCCTCCGAGCAGTTCTACGAGACCGACGACCGCCGAGGCTTCGCACGCGGCTTCTCGATCCAGACCGTCTCGCCGCTCCCGATCGGGTGGGCGGAACACGTTCTCGCCGAAGGCCACTGGGGCCAGGCCCTACGGGAGTACATGCGCGACTACAACCACTGGACCGTGCTCGGGATCCTCGCGGAGTTCATGCCGCTGCCGGAAAACCGCGTCACCCTTGCAGACGCGACCGATGAGCACGGCATGCCGGTTGCGCACTTCAACTACAGCCACTGCGAGAACGACGACGCGATCCTCGCCTTTGCCACGAAGACCCTTCACGAGATCTGGGACGGGGCCGGCGCGCAGGAGACGCTGACGATCGACCGGCACGCCCACCTCGTCGGCGGCGCGCGTATGGGCTTCACTCCCGACGACTCCGTCGTCGACCGAAACCACCGCGTCTGGGGGATCGACAACCTCTTCATCGTCGACGGGTCGGTGCTGCCGACCGAGGGGGCGGCCAACCCTGCGCTCGTGATCATGGCTCTCGCGGACCGCGCCGCAACCCTCCTCGAGCACAAGGCGGTGTGATCGTCGGCAAGATCTCCAATCCGCGCGACCTGGTCGTACTTCTCCTCGGCGAGATCCTGCACGTCGAGCGTCGGCTCGCAGGCGCCGTCCTGCAGGACCTGATCGACGCGTGCGGTGACATGGCGCTGCAGGCAGCGCTGGCCGAGCACCTCGTCCAGACACGACTGCACGTCGAACGCGTGGAGACGGCATTCCGACGGATGGAGGTCGCCCCCACGGCGAACCTCTCGCGCTCGTTCGAAAGCGCCGTCGACCAGCACGACAAGCTCGCGGGCTCGATCGTCGGTGTTGGCCTCGGCGACGCCTTCCACACGGCCACCGCGCTCCGCGCCGAGCACTGGGAGATCGCCTCCTACACGTCGCTGCTCGCGTTCGGCGAAGCGCTCGGCTATCGCGAGGAACTGGCGGAGCTACGCGCCAACCTCGACGACGAGGAGCATGCTCGCGACATGCTCCTGAAGCTGGCCGGACAGTCGGCTGCATCCTGACGGTCGACGCTGCAAGCGCCGGCCGATCACTCCGCGATCTCCGCGTGGCGCTCGGCCACGCAGAGTCGCGCCCAGTGGTCGGCCCGGTCGAGGACACGTCGGGCGAGCGCGTCGCGTTGCCGCTTGTCGCTCGGGATCGTTGCGTCCGTCAACCTGACCCGCACTTGAAGCACCGAGGCCTCCACGTTCGCATCAACTTCGTGCCGCTCCTCGGCGATGATTGTCACCTCGCCCACCTCATCCAGAAGCCACTCTGCGAGGTGGTCGAGTTCCGCCGGGGTCGCTGCACGACCCGCGAAGACGCCGAAGTTGATGCGGATCTCCAGCGCGGCCACATCCTCCGGCTGCGCCAGGAACGCAAGCTGCGGCTGGTAGCTACCAGGCATCGCGTGTCAAGGTGCCCGCGTGCGGCAGACGCCTAACCCTGCCCACGCACCCTGAGTCACCGACGTCGAAGACCCGGCTGACAGCTCGTCGGTGGTGCTCGTCGCGTCCTCGGCGGAAGCGTGTTGCCGCTGGTTTGGGCTCGGCGGCGAGCGAGCAGATCCAGAGCATGGCCGGTTTTACGACCCATCGGCGGCCCGAGCAACCGGCGTCGGCCGGGCTTGTCAACGGTGTTGTGTCGAGCACGAGGTCGTGCTCCACGCACCGAAGCGACTTCCGCGTGTACGCGCCTTTCGCGACTGCCGCAAGAGTCGGCCCTGCGAGGGGGCGCGATCCGACGCAGCGGGCGACACGGACCTCACCGACCGGCATCGGGCAGCAGCAACTGGAACACGAGAAGTGGAGGAAAATGACCATGGCTCGCACCCACAACACGCGCGGAGCATTGACCGGTGTTCTCGCTGCCGGCTTGGCGATATTCGGGTTGGCAGCAGCTCTTATGGCGTCACTTGCGGCAGCATCGGCTCCGACCGCCGGGCGGCTGATCGTGTCCGACCCGGCTGCAAACGTCGGGAAAGCTGGAAATGTGTCCATCGTCACGATTCAGGCTCCGGACACCTACCGGACGACGGTGTACGTGCCCGCCGGATATCGCGCGACCGGCGGCCTCGGTGCGATCGGGAACAACGTCGGCAAGGCGACTGTCTTCCTCAAGCAGTCGGATGGCAGTCGGATCACCCTCAACGGCCAGTTGAGCGTCATTCCCCTCACGTCTCAGCCGGACACCGGGTGTGCAGCCGCCGGCGAGACGCACGCCGCAATCTGGGTCCTCAAGGCGAACCAGGCCACCGGAAACGCGACCGTCACGTTCCCGATCTACGTCGACAAGCAGACCACGAGCTCGAGCATGCCGGCAAGCGCGGCTTACACGCTGCGCTGGTGTGCGGGCCATACCGGCCTGAGCGTCAGCGAGGTCGACCTCAGCCTGGTGAGGATGTTCATCAACCCGCAGGCCCGTGGCACGTACATCTGGCGCGCCGTCTACGACCCGAGCGCCGCCGATGGTCAGTCGTTCGACACGAGCTCCAGCGTCGGCGTCGCAGCCGCCGTGCCGCTCAAGACGCAGGTGACGATGAAGGTGAGCAAGGTCGTCAACCACCCGCAGTGGGTGTCCTTGTCCGGCTCGGTTACCGCCGTGAACAAGCCCCTCGGCGGCGTGAAGGTGCAGCTCTTTGCCGGCCACTCGACGAGGCTCGCGCTCAACCGGCCGCGGGTCACCGTGAGGACGAAGGCCGACGGCTCGTATCGCGCCACCCTGCATCTCGGCACGGGCGTCTGGTACGGACGTGCGAGAGCGTCGGCCCCCTACCGGGACATCACCCCCGGCGGCGGCTGCAAGTCGTTCGCGGGCAACCTCGCTGCGAAGGGTTGCGTGGACGCGACACTCTCGCCGTTCATCGTCGTCAGCAACCCGCTCAAGCGGATCCTCTGACAGGGACGGCGACCACCAGCTCGCAGACTGGTGAATAGGCGTGGAGAGGGCA
This sequence comes from uncultured Thermoleophilia bacterium, assembly GCA_963794375.1. Classification (GTDB taxonomy): domain Bacteria; phylum Actinomycetota; class Thermoleophilia; order Gaiellales; family Gaiellaceae; genus PALSA-600. Next base: position 235,112 of record CAWCDL010000010.1, on the reverse strand, counting down.
ACGCCCTCTCCACGCGTCGCCGAGACGGGCCCGGCGAGCCGCGATCGGCCCGGAGACCTATCGCCCGGCCGCGACGGCAGCCGTAGCGACATCGCCCGGGTAGGTGCGTGCCGCGAGGAACACGAGCGTCGCGCTGCCGCCGAGCGGGACGAGCATGACGACGAAGGTCCAGCGAAGGCCGGAAGATCCCCCGCCGAAGACGTAGTCGGACACCGCGCCGAAGAGGAGGGGAGCGGCCGCTTGCGCGACCGATCTGAGCAGCGTCCTGATCGACTCGGCGCGGCCCCAGAGGCGGGCCGGCATGATGTCGAGCCGAGCGGCGTCGAGCGGGGGGTTCTGCGCGGAGAGCGCGAAGGCTGCCGCCATCAGATACGGAAGCGCCGTGAACGCGTCGCGGGTGAACAGGGGCGGAACGAAGAGCGCCGCGGTCGCCGTCGCAGCGCCGGCGCTCGTCAGGATCCTGCCGTTCAGTATCCCGCGGCGTACCAGCGCGTCGCCCACGCTCCCGCCTGCGAGAACGCCCGCCACTGCTCCGCCCCCGACGACGAGGAGCAGCACATTCGCGAGGCCCTGGTCGATCCGGTACCGCCCCTCGGCGAACTCGATCCCGAAGGTCTGCACGCCGGCCAGGAAGTAGTATCCGCACGCACTGGCCGCGATCAGGATGAGATTGGTGCGCACACGCAACACGTACCGGGTCGCCGCGATCACGTTGAGATGGTGGAAGTTGGACCCGAGAGCGAGCGACCGATCGCCGACGATTCCGCGTTTCTGGGCGAGCAGCTGCGCGTCCGTCGGCCCATCGTCCGGCTGGAACTGCACACCGTCGCGTGGGTAGTCGATCGGAAGGGGCGCAGCGCCGCCTCGCGCAGGTTCAGGCAGGCGGAACACGAGCCAGGCAACGAAGAACGCCGGGAGGGCGAGTACGACGAACGCCGCCCGCCACGAGAGCGCGGCCACGTCGCCCGTGACCGCGAACCCGAAGCCCGTCCCGACCAACTCGCCTGCGAGCACGTATCCGTAGATTCGTCCGCGCTCGTTCGCCGGGAAGTAGTCGCCGACCAGGGAAGCGACCATCGGTCCCGCCGCCGCCGTCACCGCTCCGAGAAAGACGCGTGCGACCAAGAGCTCGGAGAAGCCCGAGACGGAGGCGCTCCAGATCATCGCCGCACCCCAGAATGCGATTGCACCGCCGAGTACCGGCGTGCGCGGAACGAGGTCGGCGAGGATGCCGAAGGGGATGCTTGCCAGCGCCGCGACGAGCGAACTCGCTGCGATCAACAGCCCGATGTCCGTGTTGTTGATGCCCAGGGCGTGCCGGAGCTGGGTCGCAGATGCCCCCACAGTGGCAACGTCGGCTCCGCTCAGGGCGAGGACCGCCGCGAGTGCGAGCACCGCGCGCATTCGCGTGGAGCCGCCAAGCGCGATTCGCGTCCTAGCGGAGATCGCCCGGCAGGCACTCGCCGAGGCCATCGACACGACGGAGAGCGCGGGCCGGATGTTCATCCGAACCACGTTCCCGCAGGCACGCTTTTCCAACGGCTCGAGACCTGGCGTTCACACCGTCGACCCCGATGTCCTTCGCCGTTCCCGGCGCCCGTGCACGTTTCGTATGGGCGCGCCGCGTCCAGATAGCCCGTAGTGCGAACGTACGAGCAGGGGTGAAGTTCACGACGGGCACCGGCCGGCTCCGTGGGAGCGACGCGCTCAAGTCGCAGGATGGTGGGCTTGCCGGCGCCGCCGGAACGGCAGACGCGGCTTCGCCTGGCCGCTATCGGCTTGCGCTCAAGAACTCGGTCGCCTCCGAGGCACGGGCCTTTGGATTCAGTCTCGTCGTCCTGGCCACGGCGTACCTGACGATCACCTACCACGGACTGCCAGACGCGCTCGGCGCACTCTGCTATGTCGGCGGAGTCCTAGCCGGCCAGACGGTCGCCGCCGCGGTCGCCTTCCGCGGAGTGAGAGAGACGTGGCGGAGCGGTGAGCAGGTCGAATACCGCGCGCCCGCCTCGGTTCACCTGTTGTCTCCCGTCTGCGGCGTTCTCGCAGGCTGGGGTGTCGGGTGGGCGATCGCATCTCACGCTCTCGCGTTCGCTGTCGCCGGCTGTGCAGCCGTCGTCGTATACCAGTTCGTCCTCGCAGGCGAGCTCGCGCTCGCCATGACTCACGGGCAGCGCATCCACGCTGACCGCGATCCATCCACTCCCCCTGGGGCATGAGGCGCGGGTGTCTCGGCTGGGGCGCCGGCGCGATGATGGGCGGCGCATTTGACGGCGATGGCGAGGTGACATCCGATGAGGCGCTGACGGTTCTCGGCCAGGCGATCCCCACGGGATCGACGGCCGTGATCCCGGATGTCGAAGAGCCGGTGGTCGAGGTGATCGATGCCGAGATGGACATGCTGGGCGGCGAGATGACCCGCCGGCCGGTCGCCGAGGTTATGGGCGAGCTGGAGGCGGCCGAGGAGGCCGCTGACGCCGCGGCGCGCGAAGCGCGGCGGGTCGTGCGCGAGCAGCGCAAGGCCGAGCTGCACGCCGGCGTCGACGAGCGCGTGGGAAAGCTGAAGGAGAAGCTCCACGTGCCCTGACGGCCGCGCCGCTCGCCGCTGGTCGAAGCCCGTCTGCCCGTGAGGCCGGCGGGCTTCGTCGTCTCTACGGCCGGCGCAGCCGGACGCGGAGGGCGCGCGGGCGAATGGCGAACTGGAGCGGTGGGGTGAGATCCACCGCCTCGCCGTCGATTCCGGCGTGCACGGGTGCGGGGCCTATGAGCTCGAGCCGCGTCGCGGTCCATGTGTGCCCCACGCTATGCCCGAAGTGGGGCGCGTCGAGCACGAGGACGCCGAGCTCCCCGCCGTCGAGTGTCGGGCGCGTGCCGGGTGCATGCGGAGGTTCGAGCGAGTAGGGGTTGTTCGAAACGAGCACGACCGCGGGGTTGAGATGTGCGCGGCCCTGGTTGTCGATGAGCTTCAGGTCGACCGCAGCGGCACTCGGCCCGAGCACGTGCGCGGCCGTCTCCAGCAGCGTTTGCGCCTTGGCGTCACGGTAGGTCGGCTGCCGAACGGCGTCGCCGTAGATCCCGAGTGACACGTTGTTGAGGAAGGGGCGGCCGTTCACCTCCGCTACGTCGATCCGACGCTCGACGCCGTCGGTGAAGGCCTCGAGCGAGCCGACGAGATCCCCCCGATCGACACCGACGTCGAGCGCGAAGTGGTTGCGGGTGCCGGCGGGAACGCAGATGAACGGAAGTCCGTGCGCCAGTGCGGCTGCGGCCACGACGGCGAGTGACCCGTCGCCGCCTGCGGCGCCGAGCGCGTCGGCGCCGCGCGCCACCGCGTCGTCGACGAGCGCTGAGAGGTCGTCGTCCGGGTGCAGGACGACCACATCGATGCCGCGCTCGCGTGCCCGCTCAGCGAGGCCGGCGCGCGTCGCCTTGCCGCCGCCGGACCTCGGGTTCAAGAAGAGCATGGGTCGCCGTGGCGGATCAACGGCATGCCGGCCGGAGCGGATCATTCGGAGCGAGGCAGCCGGAGCGAGCGGCGAGGCCTTGCGGTGGGCGGCTCGTGACCCAGCACGAGGACGTCGATGAGCGACGCAACAGCGGAGGTGACCGGCACGGCCAGGATGACGGCGAAGCCGCCGAAGAGGATCCCGACGACTGCGACGGAGACGAGCGTGACCAATGGTGAGAGCCCGACCGTCTGCACGGCGAGGTGTGGGTTGACGACGTAGTCCTGGAACAGGCGGACCACATACAGCCAGAGCAGGGCGAGTGCCGCGACGTGCAGGGACTGCGGCAGGCCGACGGCCAGGACGAGCAACGCGCCGAACAGAGGCCCGATGAGCGGGACGATCTCGACCACGCCGATGAACGCGCCGACGAGCAGCCAGTAGTCGAGGCCGATGACGTAGAAGCCGACGGCCATTACCGCCCCGACCGCGAAGACCATCAGGAAGCGAAGGCGCGTGTACGCACCGAGGCGGCGATCGATCTCCAGGTAGGTGTCACGGGCCTGGTCGCGTTGCGACTCCGGTGCGAGCGAGGTGAGGAGCCTGATCAGCGAGTCGTGCTCGGAGACCAGGTACCAGGTGGCGGCAAGCGTGAAGAAGATCGCGACGACCGCATCTGTCGCCTTGTGACCGTAGGTGGCGATCGGGTGGACGAGCTGCGTTCCCGTTGGGAGCTGGTTCAGGTGGTGCTGGAGCCAGAGGAGGACGCGCTCGCGGGCTCCGCTCGAGCCATCCAGCTCGTTGCCGAGAAGGGCGTGTCCGATCTGGTGCAGTGCCGGCGGCACCGCGAGCCAGATGAAGAGGCCGACTGCGCTGCCGGTCAGGACGAAGAAGAGGAGGATCGCGATCGCTTCGGGAACGTGGCGCCGGCGGAGCCACTCGACACCGGGCCGGATGGCCGCCGCGAGAGTGAGCGCGAGGAGCAGGAGGATGATGACGGCTCGCACCTTCCACAGTCCGAACGCGAGCGCCGCGATAGCGAGCGCGGCGGCGGTCGCCTTCGCCACGCGGACGGTGAGGTCACGGTCGGAGGTGGCGTCTCTGGGGGGCTGCGTCTGCATCTCAGAGCGACGCGAGGGCGGTGCGTCCCGGCGTGCTCTGGGGCACGACTCGTCCGGCGCTGAGTAAGGCCCGCGTGGCGACGGCGCCGAAGACGAAGCCGCCGACGTGGGCGAAGAAGGCGACGCCGCCTCCGTTCGCCGAGGCCGAGGAGAGGCCGAAGTTTGCTTCGACGAGCTGGTAGAGGAACCAGCCGCCGAGGAAGACCCAGGCCGGGATCTGGACGAAGAAGACGAGCACGAGTGTCCGGATCCGTGCGGTCGGGTAGAGGACGATGAAGGCGCCGAGCACAGCGGCGATCGCGCCGCTGGCGCCGAGAGTGGGAACGCGTCCGGCGGATGCCGTGCCGAAGAGCAGCGTGACCGCGGCCTGGGTCATCGCCGCGGCGAAGCCGCCTGCGACGTAGAGGGCGAGGTAGCGGAGATGCCCGAACGCATCCTCGACGTTCTTGCCGAAGATGGCGAGGAAGAGCATGTTCCCGAGGATGTGGCCCCAGCTGCCGTGCATGAACATCGCCGTGAACCAGCTGATCCCCCACGGCTCGGGGCCCCGGCAGGCGTTGTCGACGGTGCACGGGTAGAACGAGGCGTGGTAGACCGCCGAGTCCAGGTGCGGGAGCTCGTAGAGGATCCAGACGCGCGAAGTTCGCCGCGATCAGGGCGACGTTGACGATGGGGAACCGTCTTGGGTGGAGTCCGTCGGAGAGCAGGCAGCATCCTGATCCTCCTACGCCGCGCCGGCGGTCGCGAGCTCTGCCGGCTCCGGTGCCTCGGGCGCAGTCGCGAGCCCTGCTGCGGCGTACGCCTCCGGCCCGTCGAGCGTCTCCGCCTGGAAGAGCGCCTCGGCGAGCGACTCGAGCCGCTCGCGGTTGTCGCTGAGCAGCTGCACTGCCTCGTCGTGCGCCTCACCGACGATGCGCCGCATCTCGTCGTCGATCCGTTGCCTGGTCCGCTCGGAGACCTCTGAGACGCCGGGCATCAGGGCGGAGCCGTCTCCGTCCTGCGGCAGGACGGAGAGGAAGCCGATCGCGTCGCTCATGCCGAAGCGTCCGACCATGTTGCGGGAGAGCTGGGTCGCCTGGCGGATGTCGGACTCGGCGCCGGTCGTCTCGTCGCCGTAGACGACCTCCTCGGCCGCGCGGCCGCCGGTCGCGACCTTGATGTGGGCGAGCAGGCTCTGCTTGTCGTAGTTGAAGCGGTCGCTGCCGGGCGCCGAGATGGTGACGCCGAGGCTCATCGTGCGCGGGATGATCGAGATCTTCCTGACGGGGTCGGCGCCGGGGGTGAGCATCCCGACGAGAGCGTGGCCGGCCTCGTGGTAGGCGGTGCGGTGCTTGTCGGCCGGGGTGAGCAACAGCTTGCGTGCGGCGCCGAGCTCGATCTTCTCGAGCGCGTCGCGTGAAGTCGGCCATCGTCACCTGCTCGTGTGTGCGGCGCGCGGCGAGCAGCGCGGCCTCGTTGGCGAGGTTGGCGAGGTCTGCGCCGACCATGCCGGCCGTCGTCGCGGCGAGCGCGTCGAGGTCGACGTCCTGGGCGAGCGGGACGTCCCGCGTGTGGACGCGCAGGATCTGCTCGCGGCCCGTCCTTGTCGGGCGCCTGGACCGGCACGCGCCGGTCGAAGCGGCCCGGCCGCAGCAGCGCCGGGTCGAGCACGTCGGGTCGGTTGGTCGCAGCGAGGACGATGACGCCCGTCGAGGCGTCGAAGCCGTCCATCTCGGTCAGGATCTGGTTCAGCGTCTGCTCGCGCTCGTCGTTGGCGCCGCTGAACGCGCCGGAGCCGCGGGAGCGGCCGATCGCGTCGATCTCGTCGATGAAGACGATCGACGGGCGCGGCCTCCTTCGCCTGCTTGAACAGGTCGCGGACGCGCGAGGCGCCGACGCCGACGATCATCTCGACGAACTCGGAGGCCGACATGGAGAAGAACGGCACGCCGGCCTCGCCTGCGACGGCCCGCGCGAGCAGCGTCTTGCCGGTGCCCGGAGAGCCTGTGAGCAGAACGCCGCGCGGGATGTGGGCGCCGAGCTTGCGGTACTTGTCCGGGTCGCGGAGAAAGTCGACGATCTCGGCCAGCTCGTCCTTCGCCTCGTCGATCCCGGCGACGTCCGCGAAGGTGACACGTTCGGTCGTCGGTTCGTACTTCTTCGCCTTTGTCTTGCCGAAGGAGAACATGCTGCCGCTGCCGGACTGCCGCATGACCAGGTACCAGAGCCCGAAGAACAGGATTGTGGGGCCGAAACCGGCGAGCAGCGTCTCCCACCACGGCGTCCCGGCGGCGCCTTCGCCGTGACCACGACGCCCTCTTTCTGCAGCAGCGTGTCGAGCGCCTTCGTGTCGGCGAAGTCCGGCACCCGAGTCGAGAATTCGGTCGTCCGCCTGGCGTTCTTGTCGCCCGCTGGGTAGCGAATTGCGTCCTTGAGCGCCCCCTGGATCGCGGCGTCCTGCGCAGTGACCGTCGAGACGTTGCCGGCCCGGACCTGCGCCAGAAAGGTGGGTGAGTACGGAATCGCGACGCGCGGCCGCGTGGCCGCCGAGTAGAAGAGGAGGACGAGCGTCCAGTTGATCGCCAGAAGCAACAAGAGCGCTCCGATCTCGCGCCGGCCGATCTGAGGCTTCTGGTTCGAGGTGTCGTCGGTCTCGGACGGGCTCACTGTTCTCTCCTTCGTTGGGTCGACAGGAGCCTGCGTCGGGGCGATGCCAACCCAGTGCCAACGCCCGGACGCTGGATGCCAGCGTTCGACCGTGCGAGACTCGTCCGAGGAGGCAAGTCGCCTATGCAGGAGCTGCTGGAAATCCGGCTTCTCGGCCCGTTCGACGTTCGCGCGGGCGGGACGCCCGCGGACGTGGGCGGCTCGAAGCGCCAGGCCTTGCTGGCGATGCTCGCGCTCCGGCAGGGTCGCGTGGTCGACGTCGACGCGCTCGTCGACGGCCTGTGGGGCGAGGAGCTCCCGGCGGCCCCGCGAAACGCGCTCCACCATCACATCGCCCGCCTCCGCGCCGCGCTCGGAGAGGAGTCGATCGTCGGCAGCGCCGACGGGTACGCGCTCAAGGACGCACGCGTCGATGCCGTACGGTTTGAGGAGCTGCTCGCGGAGACGCGCTCCGCGCTGCGCGACGGCGACGCCCCTGCTGCGGCGGACGCGGTCGCGTCGGCGCTTGCACTCTGGCGCGGATCGGCGCTGCAGGGTCTGACCGGTACGACGTGGTTCAGCGCCGAAGCACGCCGGCTCGAGACGCTCCGCGTCGACGCGTTCGAGGAGGACTTCGAGGTCAGGCTTGCGCTCGGCGAGCATCGCGAGCTCACGCCGGCGCTCCGTTCGGCGCTCGTGGGCAACCCCTTCCGGGAGCGGCTCTGGGGACAGCTGATGCTGGCCCTCTACCGCAGCGGCCGACAGGCTGACGCCCTCGAGACCTTCCAGGAGGCGCGCCGCGTGCTCGCCGACGAGCTCGGGCTCGAGCCGGGGCCCGAGCTCCGTCGGCTACAGGAGGCCATCCTCGCGCACGACCCGGCGATCGCCGCCTCCCCGGTCGACCGCAGGCGCCGTGGCAATCTGCCGGCGCCTTCGACGTCCTTCGTCGGCCGCGAGGACGAGCTCGCCCAGGTTTCCGGCTTGCTGCATGAGCACCGCCTCGTGACGCTCAGCGGCCCTCCGGGCGTGGGGAAGAGCCGGCTCGCCGTCGAGACGGCGCGCTCGCTCGAGCACGAGTGCCCGGACGGCATCTGGCTGGTCGACTTCGCGCGCGCGGGCAGCTCGGATGACGCGGTCCGGCTCCTCGCACACGCTGCCGAGGTTCGGGGCTCCGATCCGCTCGCGCGCGTGACTTCACGGCTGCGAGATGCGGTAGCGCTGGTCGTTCTCGACGCGTGCGAGCACGTGCTCGAGGAGGCAAGGCGGATCGCCTCGACGCTCCTCGCCGAGTGTTCCCAGGTGCGGATCCTGGCGACGAGTCGAGAGGCGCTTCACGTCGCGAGCGAAGTCCGGCTTCCCGTCGCGCCGCTCGGCGTCGCAGCGGTCGAGCTCTTTCTCGAACGTGCCGGCGCAGCGCGGCCCGGATTCGAGGCGGACGACGAGGCATCTGCGCTCGCCGCGGAAATCGCGCGGCGCGTGGATGGTCTCCCGCTCGCGATCGAGCTCGCCGCCGCGCGTGTGAACGTGCTCGGGCTCGCGGAGCTCGTCTCGCTCCTCGAGCGGCGCGCCGCACTCCTGCGCGACAGCCCCGAATCCGACCCGAACCGCACAGCACTGCAAGAGCTCGTGGAATGGAGCTATGACCTCTTGCACGGAGACGAGAAGGCGCTGCTCCAGCAACTCGCCGTCCACCGCGGCGGCGCGTCCCTCGCGTCGCTCGCCGTGGTCGCAGCGACGCACGACCTCAACGAGGCGACCGTGACGTACCTCGTTTCCGCCCTCGTCGACAAGTCGATCGTGTCCGCCTCGTTCGTGGGCGGCGCCGCACGCTACGACATGCTCGACACCGTCCGCGAATACGTGCTCGAGCGCCTCGCCGACAGCGGCGGGCTCGCAGCGACCCGCGGGGCGCACGCCCAGTACTTCGCGGCATTGGCCGACGAGGCGCGAGTCGGGCTACGCGGGCCCGAGTGGCTGCGCTGGCGGAGCCGCCTCGAGTTGGAGAACGACAATCTCTGGGCTGCGCTCGCGTATGCGCTCGATGTGCGAGACGGTGCCGTCGCCGTTCGGCTCGGAACGTTGGGCTGGTACTTCGCGCTCGCCGACCGCATCTCCGAGGGACGGCGCTTCATCGATCGCACGCTGTCCGTCACGACCGACGATGCTCCCGTCGAACTGCGGATCGAGCAGCTCGCCGACCTGTGCTACCTCGCAACCGAGGAGCTGGATCTGAGCGGCGCGCTCGCGGCCGGCGAAAGCGCGGTCTCGCTTGCCGCGACCGCCGCTCCGCCGTGGCAGCTGGGGTTCGCGCACCTGATGCTCGCGCTCGCCGTCGCACAGGCCGGAGACGTCGAACGCGCGGCCGCGACGGCGCAAGGTGCGGCCGACGCGTTCGAGGCGGCCGCAGACGGCTGGGGCATCGCGTTGGGCAGTCTCGTCCGTGCGATTGGCGCCGCACACGCCGGCGAGGTCTCTACCGTCGCCGCGATGGCGGCGGCCGCGCGCAGTCACTCCGAGGCGATCGGCTACGACGCGTTCATCGTGCCCGCGCTCCTGCTCGAGGCGTGGGTCGCGGAGCGACGGCAGGACCGCGCGAGCGCGGTCGAGGCATACGGTCGCGCGCTCGAGCTCGCCAGTCGCGTCGGGTTCGGCGACCACGCGGCGTTCGCCCTTGCCGGTCTCGGGACGGACGCGCTCGTGAGCGGAGATCTGCGCGAGGCCGAGAAGCTCCAGCGGCAAGCGCTCTCCGCCGCCGAGGCCGCCGAAGCGCCGTTGGTCGCGGCCCACGCCCATGTGCAGCTCGCGCGTATCGCGGTGGCCGCCGAGGATGTCGACCGCGCAGAGCGACTCTATCGCCAGGTGATCGACTGGTCGCAGCAGGAGCGACCGCACCAGGCGCGCGAGAGCCTCTTCCTCGCGCTTGCCGGCAGCCCGGCTACGGCCGCGCTGCACGGGCTCGAGGAGATCGCCGCGCTCGCCTGAGCTGGCAGAACCACCGCCGCGCCTGGCAGAGCATTGGCAGCGGCGCGCACGAGCCTTCGCCTGTCAGAGAACAGAAGAGGAGGCTCGACATGACCACAACCACCATCGACGACCAGCTCGACGAGATTCGCCGCCGGATCGACCGGCTGCGGGGGCGCGCGCAGGCTCGCGCGCCGCGGGTCTGGCGTCACCTCGACGCACTGGAACAGGCGGAGGCAGCCGTCCGCGCTGCCCTCCGACAGGAGGCTTCCGATGAGGTCGAGGAGAAGCTCGCGCAGCTGAAGACGAGGCTCGACATCGCCGAGTGCTCGGTGCAGGCAGACACCTCCGACGACTGGGTGACGTTCGCTGCGGCAGTCGAGGCGGAGCTCGCGAGCTGGGACACCTACCTCGAGCGCCTCCAGACGAGCGTTGCCGCGAAGGCGTGGAAGGCACGCGAGCAGGCCGAGGCGACGATCGGTGAGGTGCGCAGCCGCCGGATCGCCGTCGGCGAGCGTCTCGCGCAGGCGCGCAACTCCACTAACGCCTCCTCCCAGACAGCAAGGAAGCGCGTCACCGCAGCCCGGAACGAACTCGAAAAGTGGGCCGCCGAACTACCCACGAAGTTGGGCTAGAGGGAGGAGAGAGAAATGCACACGATCAACCCGGCTCTCGTGACCGCACTTGTCGCGATGTGCGTCGGAGCGCTGATGGTCCGCGCCGGCAAGCGGCAGCTCGCGTGGCGCACACTGAGAACGAAGCACGGAAGAAGGCGGCTGCCATAAAGGAGCGGACTGATGCCTTCGGCGCGCCGGTGCTCGGCGCTCCTGACGCACCGACGTGGGATCGTGCTGGCGGTGGCAACGCGCGGCAACCGGTGCTGATGGTGCTGGCGGCATGATCGAACCCGCCTCTCACCTATCGCTCGAGCCGAACCCGGTGCTCGCCCGGCATGCGCAAGAACGGGCGCAGAGCATCCAGAACCGGATCGCAGACCGGATCACGGCGTTTGCGGGTTCGATGGGGTTCGTCTACATCCACATCGCCTGGTTCGCATGCTGGATCGGGTTCGGCGTCGAGAAGTACCCGTACGGCTTGCTGACGATGATCGTCTCGCTCGAGGCGATCTTCCTCTCGACCTTCGTGATGATCAGCCAGAACAGGGCCGACGCGAGGCGGCAGGCGATCGCCGACCAGCAATGGCAGACCGTGAAGGAAGAGGACAGGCAGAATGACGAGCTGCTCGAGCTCTCGCGCCAGATCCTCGACCTGACGAAGGCTATCCACGCTGACGCGACGGGCCGGGGCGATCCCGCCGTGACGCAAGCTCTCGATGCGTAGCATTCGGCGCCGCGGCAACTCGACCTTGCCGCGGCGGCCGGCGCGCGCCGCGGTGGACGCTACGCCGCAGCCACCGCCCGAGACGTCCGCGCTCGACGCGGGCGGCGGCCGCGCCGAGCAGGCGATAGCGCGAGCAGCGGCGGTCGCTCGTGGCAGCACGGAACGCGGCCGTGGCAGCGGCCTGGCATCGACACCGCGCATGGTTCGCGGTGCAAATGCCAGCTAGAGAACGGAGGTAGGAGATGGAAACGATGTTCGACCGCGCCGCCAAGAACATGCGGACGCAGGTCACGAAGATGCGCTGGGCGCTCGGCCTGCACGGCCTGGCATCCGCCGCCGTCGGCGTGATGATTCTCGCCTGGCCCGGCATCAGTGTCTTCGCGCTCACGATCGTCTTCGGCGCCTATACGCTCGCCACGGGCATCGTCGAGCTCGGCGCCGCGTTCACCTCGCAGGGCAAGGAGGAGCGCGGGTGGCTGATCCTCAGGGGCCTGCTCGGGATCACCGTCGGCGTCCTGGTCTTTGCCTGGCCCGGCATCTCGGCGCTCGCGCTGCTGTATGTGATCGGCGCCTACGCCGTTGCGCTCGGGATTCTCGCCGTCGCCGCGTCGTTCCGGCTTCCGCTGGACGGACGCGACACCGCGTCGATGGTCCTGACGGGACTCGTGTCGATCGTCTTCGGGATCGTGATCTTCGCGAAGCCGGGTGCGGGTGCACTTGCCGTCCTCGCATTGATCGCAGCGTTTGCACTCGTCACCGGAGTCACCGAGCTCGTCGTTGCCGTCAGCGGCGAGAAGCTGCTCGAGCGGAAGGCGAAGAAGACATTCGCGCCGCCTCGGACGTCGACGAAGACGACTCCGCAGCCGTCACATTGACAGTCGATCTGCACGACCCCCCGTCCACGGAGCCGGCGACCACGCTCGCCGGCTCCGTGCGTGCCCGTCGCGGTCTCTCAACCCCGCCCGGCGCCGTAGCGCCGGCGGAACAGCACATACGCGACGGCTCCTGCGGGGAGCGGCAGCCAGTACGAGGCGATCCGGTAGAGGAGCGTCGCGGCCAGCGCGTCGTGTCCGGAGACGCCCGCGAGCGTGAGTGTCCCGACGAGACCAGCTTCGACGAAGCCGAGGCCGCCCGGCGTCAAGGGAAGGAGGGCGAGCAGCTCCGCGGCGACGTAGGCGAGCAGAACGAGCGACGGCTGAGGCTCGGCGCCGACGGCACGGAGCGCTGCGAGCAGCGCGAGGTAGTCGAAGACGGTGTTCCCGGCGGCAGCGAGTACCGCCGCGTTCGCGCGCGTGCCGAGCGTGGTCCGGATGAAGTTGCGCGCCTCGAGCAGCTCGCGAGCGACGCCGCTCACGCGGCGTCGGCGCCTGATGGTCACGTTCAGAAGCCACTCGAGCGCGTTCCCGGCGAGCTCGAGCGGCCTGTCCGTAATCAGCACGGCCGCTCCGGCGACGACCAGAAGGACGAACAGGGCCGCGCCGAGGTACGCGGCTGTGGCGAGGCTGTGGTTGACAGGTGCGCCGCCGAGGATTGCCGGGAGGGCGAGCACCGGCAACGCTGCGGTCGTCGCGAGCTGGAGCGCCGTGGACGCCCCGAATGCGGCGACGGCATCGCCCGTCTCGGCGCCGGCGTCGTGGAGCAACGAGGCGGAGAGCGCGGCGGCGGTGGCGCCGCCGCCGGGGAGGATGCGCCCGGCCAGGTTTCCGCTCAGCTGTGCCGTCGCGACCGCAAACCACGCCGTCGTGCGGAGCGCGATCCGGTCGAGCTGCCAGAGCCAGACGTAGCTGACGACCTCACAGGCGAGGACGAGGACGGCGAACGGCCAGTCGAGGTGCGAGAGTGACCGCCACGACCCGAATACGGCGAGCAGGCTCGGGAGCAAGAGGTAGAGCGACGCCCCGGCCAGCAGGAGCAGAACGCCCCGCTTTCCGTAGCGCATCCGCGATCTCGCCGAGGAAGTGGTCTGCGCTCCGGGACGGAACGCTTCGAGCTGCTGGTCGTCCCCCATGTACCCCGCCGTCTACCACGCATCGTGGCAGCGAGGCGGTTGGGTCTGGCAGGGGTTTGGCAGCGGCGTCGGCCAGCGTTCCTCGCACAGCCACGAAGGAGGAGCGATGACCACCACACTGATCGAACAGAGGACGACGCACTGGACCGTCGATCCTGACGCGACGGCGGTCGAGTTCGCCGTCAAGACGTTCTGGGGCCTGGTGACCGTTCATGGGCGCTTCGACCGGTTCGACGGCTCGTACGAGGTCGGCCCCGGCGGCGCCACGATCGAGTTCGCGATCGACGCCGACAGCCTCGACACCGGGCATGCGACCCGCGACAAGCACCTGCGCTCGACCGACTTCTTCCACGTCGCCGAGCACCCGCAGGTGCGCTTCACGTCGACCCGCGTCCACGAAGTGACCGGCGGAATCCTGCACGTCGTCGGCCACCTCGAGGCGGCAGGAGCGGTCGTGCAGCTGGAGTTCGCTGCAACCGTGCGGGAGCTCGACGACCACGCGCTCGAGATCGAGGCGACGACGACCCTCGACGAGCGAGAGCTCGGCATGAGCAGCGGTCGGCTCGGCATGATCCGTCCGCCGGCGACGCTGCACGTCAAGGCACGGCTGAACCGATGACGGCTCGCCATCGGGTCGTGATCGTCGGCGGCGGCTTCGGCGGCCTCGCCGCCGCGAAGGCCTTGCGCCGCGCGCCCGTCGACGTGACGCTCGTCGACCGGCAGGCGCATCACCTCTTCCAGCCGCTGCTCTACCAGGTGGCGACGGGCGTCCTGTCGCAGGGGAACATCGCGCCGCCGCTCCGGGACGTCCTCCGCCGCCAGCGCAACGCGGAGGTCGTCCTCGCCGACGTCGGCGGCGTCGACCTCGAGCGCCGCGTCGTCGAGTGCAGCCTTCTCGACCGGACGTGGGAGGTTTCGTACGACACCCTGATCGTCGCCGCGGGCGCGGCGCAGTCGTACTTCGGTCGCAACGAGTTCGCCCTCCACGCACCGGGCATGAAGACGATCGACGACGCGCTCGAGGTGCGTGGCCGGATCTTCGGCGCCTTCGAGCTCGCCGAGCTCGAAGAGGACCCGACGCGGCGCGCCGCATGGCTGACGTTCGTCGTCGTCGGCGGCGGGCCGACGGGCGTGGAGATGGTCGGCCAGATCGCCGAGCTCTCGCGCAACAGCCTGCCGTCCAACTTCAGGCGCGTCGACACCGCGGCTGCACGCATCGTCCTCGTCGATGCAGCTTCGCGGATCCTGCCGAGCTTCGACGAGCGGCTCGCGAGGCGAGCAGCCGCGAAGCTCGAGCAGATGGGCGTCGAGATCATGTCCGGGACGCTGGTCACGGGAATGGACGCCGCAGGCGTCGAGCTGACGACCAGCGGAGGTGTCGAGCGCCTCGCCGCGATGACGAAGATCTGGTCGGCCGGCGTGCAAGCCTCGCCGCTCGGGACGATGCTCGCCGAGCAGGCGGGTGCGGAGCCGACTCGAACCGGCCAGGTCCCCGTAGCGCCCGACTGCACGCTGCCCGGGCATCCCGAGGTCTTCGTGGTCGGCGACCTGATGGCGCTCGACCGCCTCCCGGGGCTTGCAGAGGTGGCGATCCAGTCCGGACGCCACGCCGCACGCGAGATTCGACGGCGCCTCGGCGGCGACGCGGAGCCGCGGCCGCTTCGGTACCGCGATCTCGGCAGCCTCGCCGCCGTGTCTCGCTATTACGCGATCGGCGAGCGCCGCAGCGCCCGCGTCTCGGGGTTCGTCGGCTGGCTGTTCTGGCTCGTGGTTCACCTCACCTTCCTGACGGGCTTCAAGAACCGGGTCAGCGCGCTCTTCCACTGGACGATCAGCTTCTTCGGGCGCTCGCGCCCGGAGCGGACGATCACCGCGCAGCAGATCTTCGCCCGCCAGGCGCTCGCTGCGTCCATGCGAGGCGGCGAGCTCGATGACTGAGCCGGCTGCGTCGCGGCGGCGGCTGATCTTCGGCGCGCTGCTCCTCGTTCTGTTCATCGCGTCGCTCGACCAGACGATCGTGTCGACGGCGCTGCCGACGATCGTCGGCGATCTCGGCGGCCTGCAGCACCTCTCCTGGGTGGTGACGGGATACCTGCTGGCATCCACCGTGGTCGCGCCGCTCTACGGCAAGCTCGGCGATCTGTACGGGCGCAAGCGGGTCCTGCAGGTCGCGCTCGTGCTCTTCCTGATCGGCTCGGCTCTGTGCGGGGTGGCGCAGAGCATGTCGCAGCTGATCGCGTTCCGCGCCGTGCAGGGGTTGGGCGGCGGCGGCTTGATCGTGGTGACGATGGCCGTCGTCGGCGACCTCGTCGCGCCGCGCGATCGCGGCCGCTACCAGGGCCTGTTCGGAGGGGTGTTCGGGGTCTCGACCGTCGCAGGGCCGCTGCTCGGGGGCTTCTTCGTCGACAACCTCTCCTGGCGGTGGATCTTCTACATCAACCTCCCGCTCGGCGCCGTCGCGCTCGCGGTGATCTCGGTTGCCTTCCGTTCCCGGCAAGCGACCGAGCGGCACAAGATCGACTACCTCGGCACGGTCGCTCTCGCCGCCGGACTGTCGGGGATCATCCTCTACACCAGCCTGGGCGGCACGACCTACCCGTGGGATGCGCCGGGGATGCTTGCGGCGATCGTCGTCGGCGTCGCGTTGCTTGCGCTGTTCCCGTTTGTCGAGTCGCGTGCGGCGGATCCGATCCTGCCGCTCGAGCTCTTCCGCAACGAGACCTTCCGGACGACGAGTGCGATCGGCTTTGTCATCGGGTTCGCGCTCTTCGGCTCGGTCACGTTCGTGCCGCTCTACCTGCAGGTCGTCAAGGGTCACAGCCCGACCGAGTCGGGGCTTCTGCTGACGCCGATGATGCTCGGTGTGCTCGTGACCGGGATCGCGAGCGGCCTCCTGATCTCGCGCTTCGGCCGTTACCGCCCGTTCCCGATCCTCGGCACGGCCCTTGCGGCCGGCGCGCTCTACCTCCTTTCGCGGCTCGGCGTTTCGACGCCGACGCGTGAGGCGGCCCTGTACCTGCTCATCCTCGGCCTCGGGCTCGGGCTGACGATGCAGGTGCTCGTGCTTGCAGCCCAGAACGCCGTTGACTACCGGTTGCTCGGCGTCGCCACCTCCGGCTCGTCGCTTGCGCGCCAGATCGGCGGCTCGATCGGTGTCTCCGTCTTCGGCGCGATCTTCACGAACCGGCTCGGTCACGAGCTCGCCCGGAGCTTGCCGCGCGGCGTGCATCCGCCGGCGCACGGGAGCCCGGCTGCAGTGCATCATCTCCCGCCGCTGATTCATGCGGCGTACGTCGCGGCGTATGCTGCCGCACTCCACCCGGTCTTCCTCACCGCCGCCCTGGTCATGCTAGGCGCGTTCGGCCTGAGCTGGCGGCTGCGCGACCTGCCGCTACGAGAAACCGCCGGGTCGTTCGTCAGCGGCGAGGGCTTCGCCGCCGCGCGTGTGGCGAGCTCCGGAAACAAGTGACCCGATCCCGCGTTGTACGCGACCGGCTTTCCATCGCAGGCAGCGATCTGTTTCGACCGCAGATTTCGAGCCTCAGTAGACAACGTCAGAAGCTGCGTCTGCGGGTACTTCTCGAGCGGGAGCGACGGGACTCGAACCCGCGACCTCCGGCGTGACAGGCCGGCGTTCTAACCAACTGAACTACGCCCCCGGTTCGGGCGGCAGTGTAGCGACCTGCACGAATCGGTGCCCGCGCGCGACGACGGTCGGGACGACGTCGAACCGATCCTCGGCGGCGCACCAGGCAACGTCCTCTCCGAGGCCGGCGCGTCGCAGGTTCTCGGCGCTCGAGCTGCGGGCGAGCGCCTCGGGCCCGTGCGAGACGAGCGCCGCCGCGGCGACCGCGCTGTCCGATCGCTCGCCGCCCAGCTCCTCGACGAGCCTCCCGGCGCAGTAGGCGTCGTCGAGCGCGAACGCACCTTCGACCCCCGCGCAGAGAATCGCAACGCACTCGGGCGCGAGCGCGCGCACCGCCGCGGCGACCGCGCCGAGGTTCGCGAGCGAGCCGACCAGCACGCGCTCGCTGCGATCGGCGGCCGCCACCAGGAGCCTCGTGCCGTTCGTCGTCGAGAGGACGAGCCGTCCGAAGCGCGGTTCCGCGGCGACCTCTGCCGGCGAGTTCCCCAGGTCGAAGCCCTCGATGCGCACACAGTCCCGCTCGCCTGCGAGCAGGACGCCAGCGGCGCGACGTGCGAGCGCATCGTCGATCTCGGCGACGCAGTCGACGGACGAGAAACCGGCCGCGAGTGCGGCGCAGATCGTCGAGGTGGCGCGGAGCACGTCGACCGCGATCGCGAGCGGCACCTCGGGGATGTCCGCGGGAGTGAAGGCGACGGAGACACGCACGGACGCGAAAGCTATCGCCGCCGGTGGGACTACCCTCACCGGCATGGCCCGCGCCGACTGGATTGCGCTCGCCGTGGCGGCGCTGTCGGCGCTCGCGGGCTGGCGGCGCGGCCTCGTCGCCTCGGCGCTCTCGCTGGGCGGCCTTGTCGCCGGCGCCTACATCGGCTCTCGCGTCGCGCCGCAGTTCCTGCACCGCGGCTCGAGCTCCCCGTACACGCCGCTCGCTGCGCTCGTCGGCGCGGTGGTCGGCGCCATGGTGCTGCAGGCGGTTGCCTCGATGGCGGGCACGGTCGCCCGCGGCTCCCTGCGCGTGATCCCGCCGCTGCGCGTGCTCGACTCGATCGGTGGCCTCGTCGTCGGCGCGGCGCTCGGCCTTGCGTTCGTCTGGGTCGTCGCGGCCGTCGCGCTGCAGCTTCCGGGCCGGCCGCAGATCCAGAACGATGTGCGCGCCTCGCGGATCGTCCAGGAGCTGAACCGGATCGTGCCCCCGCGAACCGTGCTGCGCGCGTTCGCCCGCGTCGACCCGTTCCCGTCGATCACCGGGCCGACGCCGCCGCTCGCGGCTCCCGATCGCAGGGTGCTCGCGACCCCTGCCGTGCGTCACGCAGAGGCCTCGGTGGTGCGGATCACCGCGGTTGCCTGCGGGCTCGGGGTGGAGGGCTCCGGCTGGGTCGCCGCCCCGCACGTCGTCGTCACCGCCGCGCACGTCGTCGCCGGCGCGCACGGGATCCGCGCCCAGGGACACACGGCGGTGGCGCTCGTCGTCGACCGCAACGAGGACGTCGCCGTGCTCCGCGTGCCCGGCCTCGATGCGCCGGCGTTGCCGCTGGCCGGCCCGGGCCAGGGCACGTCGGTGGCGATCCTCGGCTTCCCCGAGAACGGGCCGTTCGACGCCCGCGCAGGCCGGCTCGGCAACACCGCCGACGTGCTCGAGCACGGATCGCTGCGCGAGGTGACCGCGCTTTCCGGGCTGATCCGCCACGGCAACTCGGGCGGCCCGGCGGTCGACGCCGCGGGCGCGGTGCGCGCGACCGTGTTCGCGGCGCGCATCGGCGCGACCGGAGGCTACGGCGTCCCGGAGGCGCCCGTCCGCGAGGCGCTCAGGCATGCGAAGGATGTGGTCTCGACGGGCGGCTGCTAGCGCAGCCGGACGCGGCACACGTACGAGATCCAGCCGCGCGGCGAGGTGACCCGGATCGCGACGCCGCCGCCGCGGCGAACCGTCCAGGAGAGCTCGCTGCCGCTCCGCACGAGGGCCGTCGGCAGGCCGCCGACGGCAAGCTTCGCCGACCGCGGGACGAACTTCAGCTCGACTCGAACCGTCTCGCCGACGCGCACGACCGCGACGCCCTTGCTGGCGGCGATGGGTGCGCCGCAGCGGCCGGCCCAGCACCAGGACGAGATTGCAAGCGGCACCTGTCCGGCGGCCGTCAGGAGCGACGCCGAGGGCGGCGCCGCGATGGTGGAGACCATCCCGGCAGGGTAGATCACGAGGCCATCGGGAAGGAGTTGACGAGGACGTAGAAAATTCGTGTCGTTTCGGCTCTCTGCTGATGTATTGTGCGCCGCGTCAGAGGGTGAGCCGGAGCAGTGCAGGGCCGGCTCGTGCGGTTCGGTTTGTTCCCCCGTCAGCCACGCGAAGCCGGAGGTCATGCTCAGGTGCTCACTGTCGACATTGCTCTCCCCGACGTCGAAGAACTCCAGAAGCTCGTCGCTTCGGGGCAAGAGAAAGGCTTCCTCACCTACGACGAGATCGTCAAGGGGATCGAGGAGATCGAGCTCACGAAGGAGCAAGTCGAGGACTTCACGACGTACCTGATCGACCGCGGCATCGAGCTCGTCGAGGGCGAGGAGCACAAGCGCCTTCCGCACGAGCAGCCGCTCGTCGAGGAAGAGGTGAAGGGCGCACCGAAGCTCGACCTCACCGTCGAGCCGTCGCTCGACTCGCTGCGTCTCTATCTGCGCGAGATCGGCAAGGTGCCGCTGCTCACCGCCGACCAGGAGGTCTATCTGGCGAAGCGGATCGAGCGCGGCGACATGTCGGCGAAGACGCAGATGATCGAGGCGAACCTCCGTCTCGTCGTCTCGATCGCCAAGGGCTACCTCGGTCGCGGGCTCTCGTTCCTCGACCTGATCCAGGAAGGCTCGCTCGGCCTGATCCGCGCCGTCGAGAAGTTCGACTACCGCAAGGGCTACAAGTTCTCCACCTACGCGACGTGGTGGATCCGTCAGGCCGTGACGCGCGCGATCGCCGACAAGGCGCGCACCATCCGCATCCCGGTGCACATGGTCGAGAAGCTGAACAAGGTCGTGCACATCGAGCGCCAGCTCGTGCAGCGGCTGGGCCGCGAGCCGAAGCCGGAGGAGATCGCCGAGGAGCTCGAGATGACGACCGAGGAGGTGCGCGAGATCCTGAGGATGGCGCAGCACCCCGTGTCGCTGGAGAAGCCGATCGGCGAGGAGGAGGACTCCGAGCTCGGCGACTTCGTCGAGGACGAGAACATCGAGACGCCCGACGAGGCCGCGTCGCTGACGCTGCGCCGTTCCGACATCGAGAACGCGCTGAACGCGCTGCCCGAGCGCGAGCGTCAGGTGATCGAGCTTCGCTTCGGCCTCACCGGCGGGCAGCCGTGCACGCTCGAGGAGGTCGGCAAGGCGTTCGGCGTCACGCGCGAGCGCATCCGGCAGATCGAGAACAACACGCTGAAGAAGCTCGAGTCCCTGCCCGAGGCGCAGGGGCTCCGCGACTGCGTCTAGCCGTGCGTGGTGTCTGACACCTCGAAGGTGTCAGACACCGCTTCGGCTCGCCGGCACGAACAGCCGGCAGTGGGGGCACTTGAAGCCCCGGTAGCGCTCGGCGATGCCCGCAAGCAGGTCGCCCTCGAACGCCTTCTTGCAATGCGGGCAATTGATCGTCTTGAGTTCGTCGCTCATTCCCTCCGTCTTACCCCAGAGCGACCGATTCGATGCGTACCTCCTCGCGCGGACGGTCGCCGGGGCCGGTGTCGACCTGCGAGATCGCGTCGACGACGTCCATCCCGGACGTCACGCGCCCGAAGACGGTGTGCTTGCCGTTGAGCCAGGGGCACGCCTCTGCGGTGACGATGAAGAACTGCGATCCGTTCGTGTTCGGGCCGGCGTTCGCCATCGCGAGCACGCCGCGCTCGACGGAGTGCTCGTTCTGCTCGTCCTCGAACTGGTATCCGGGGCCGCCCGAGCCGGTGCCGGTCGGGTCGCCGCCCTGGATCATGAAATCCGGGATCACCCGGTGGAAGATGATGCCGTCGTAGAAGCCGTCACCAGCGAGCTTCTTGAAGTTCCCGACCGTGACCGGGGCGGCCTCGTCGTAGAGCTCGATCTCGATCGTGCCGTGGTTGGTGGTCATCGTCGCGTTGGTCATGCCTGGACCCTAAATGAGAGGATCGATGTGTGAGCGGGTCGACCGACGAGCGCCGCCGTGCCGCGCGTGCCGCGCTTCGCAGCGGGGCGTCGCGTGCGGGCGCGCGCGCCCACTTCCGCGCGATCGGCGTCGATCCCGACCGGCTCGACGGCCCGGTCGTCGGCATCGCCTCGACCTGGACCGGAACGATGCCCTGCAACGTCAACCAGCTCGAGCTGTCGGAGTACGCGGCGAACGGTGTCGCTGCCGCAGGCGGCGTGCCGCTTCCGTTCAACACGATCGCCGTCTCCGACAACCAGTCGCAGGGGACGCCCGGGATGCGCGCCTCGCTGATCTCGCGCGAGGTGATCGCCGACTCGATCGAGCTCGTCACGCATGCGCACGACTTCGACGCGCTCGTGTGCATCGTCGGCTGCGACAAGACGGTGCCGGCGGCCCTGATGGCGCTCGCGCGGCTCGACAAGCCGGCGGTCGTGCTCCACAGCGGGCCGATGAGAGCGGGTAGGTGGCGGAACAAGACCGTCACGATCCAGGACGTCTGGGAGGCAGTCGGCGGCGAGGAGCGGGGCCTCGTCACCCGCGACGAGCTGGATGAGCTCGAGCGTCTTGCATGCCCCGGGCCGGGCACGTGCGCGGGCCACTTCACGGCGAACACGATGGCGGTCGCGCTCGACTGCCTGGGGATCGCGGTGGTCGGCGATGGGCTCGTGCCCGCGGACGACCTGCGGACGAAGGGGGCGGCCGCCGCGCGTGCAGGCAAGTTGGCGGTGGGGCTGCCGCCGACTGCGCGGACGTTCCTCGACCGGCGCGCGCTCCTGAACGCGATGGCCGGGATCGCCGCCACCGGCGGCTCGACGAACGGCCTCCTGCACCTGCTGGCGATTGCGCACGAAGGGGGCGTCGAGCTGACCCTCGACGAGCTCGCGGAGGCGGGCGATCGCGTGCCGGTGCTCGCGAGCCTGGCGCCGTCGGGCCGTCACGTCGCCGAGGAGCTCCACCGGGCGGGCGGGACAGCGACTCTCCTTGCGGAGCTCGTGCGCGGAGGTCTCGTCGACGGCGCCGCCCCGACCGTCGACGGCCGCACACTCGCCGATGCGGCCGCAGGCTCGGCCGAGCCGGACGGCGAGGTGCTCTACCGACTCGAGTCGCCGTACAAGCAGACGAGCGCGCTGCACGTCCTGCGCGGGAACCTCGCTCCCGAAGGCGCCGTCGTGAAGCTCGTCAGCGGGCGGCGCTCACAGCGCGGGCCGGCGCGCGTCTTCGAGAGCGAGGAGGCGTGCGTCGAGGCGGTCCGCTCGGGCGCCGTGCAGGCCGGCGACGTGCTCGTCGTGCGCTACGAAGGCCCCGCAGGCGGCCCGGGCATGCGGGAGATGCTGAGCGTCACCTCGTCGGTCGTCGGCGCCGGGCTCGGCGAGTCCGTTGCGCTCGTCACCGACGGGCGCTTCTCCGGTGCGACCCGCGGGCTGATGGTCGGCCACGTCGCGCCCGAGGCGGCGCGCGGCGGCCCGCTCGCGGCGGTGCGCGACGGCGACGAGATCGCCATCGACGTCGACGCGGGCACGCTCGAGGTCGATCTGCCCGCGGAGGAGCTCGCGCGGCGGCTCGCGGAGTGGCGGGTGCCCGAGCTGCCCTACGGCTTCGGTGTCTTCGGCCGCTACCGGGCGCTCGTCGGCTCGGCGTCCGAGGGCGCCGTGCTGCGAAACGGGGTCGCCGCCGGGCCCGCGACGCCGGGCGCGGCGACGTAGACGCGACCGTCCGGGGCAGCGGTCGTGATGAACATCGTGCGCCCGTCTGCACCTCCGAAGCAGCACGCCGTCACGTTCTCCGCAGGGACGTCGATCGTCGCCTCGAGACGCCCGGCCGGGTCGTAGCGGCGTACCGCGCGACCACCCCAGAGAGCGAGCCAGACGCCGCCCTCGTCATCGACGGCGAGCCCATCCGGCACCCCGTCGGCGCGGTCGATCGTCACGAACGGGCGGCGGCCCGCGAGCTCACCGTCGTAGTCGAAGACGTCGATCCGCTGCGTCGGCGAGTCGACGTAGTACATGAGAGAGGCGTCCGGCGACCAGCCGATCCCGTTCGAGAGGCTGATCTCGGTGAGCACGGTGACGAGCTCGCGGCCGTCGTAGCGATAGAGAGCGGCGTCGCAGGGGCTCTCGTCGAGGCGCATGCTCCCGACCCAGAAGCGTCCGTCCGGATCGCAGGTGCCGTCGTTCATGCGCAGCTCCGCGCCGTGCGGGAAGGGGGCCGCGTCCTGCAGGCCGCCGTCGGCGTCGACGAAGGCGAGCCTGTCGGCGAGGGCGACGAGCACCTCGACGGTCTCGGTCGGGGCGGCGGCGCCGACGCGGGCCCCGCACGGGAACGCGAGGTCATCGCTCCCGTCCCAGGCGTGCAGTGCCCGTCCCTCGATGTCGACCCAGAGGAGACGGCGCCGAGGCGCATCCCAGCGCGGCCCCTCGCCGAGCTGTGCGCGGACGTCGATGAGGATCTCGGCTTCCATCGTGCGAAGCTTGCACGATGCAGGCGCTCGTGATCGACCCAGGCGTCGCCGGCTCGGCGCGCGTCGAGGACGTGCCCGCGCCGCAGCCCGGCCCGGGCGAGGTGCTGCTGCGCGTGCTCGAGGTGGGGGTGTGCGGTACCGACCGCGAGATCGCGCACGGCCAGTTCGGCGTCGGCCCCGGCGACGGCCGCGCGCTTGTGCTCGGCCACGAGGTGCTCGCGGCCGTCGAGCGCGACGGCGAGGGGTTCGAGCGCGGCGAGCTCGTCACCGCGACCGTGCGACGCTCGTGCGGCCGCTGCCTCGCGTGCGTCGAGGACTCGCCCGACTCGTGCCTGACGGGCGACTACAGCGAGCGCGGCATCACGCGGCTGGACGGCTTCGCATGCGAGCTCGTCGCCGAGGACGCGTCGCGGCTCGTCCGCGTCCCGCGCGCGCTCGACCGGCTGGGCGTGCTCGCCGAGCCGACGTCGATCTGCACCCGTGCGCTCCGGCACGCACGCGCGGTCGGCGGGCGCCAGCCGTGGAAGCTCGAGCGCGCGCTCGTTCTCGGCGCCGGCGCCGTGGGCATGCTCACGACGCTGCTGCTGCGCCTCGACGGTGTCGATGTGACGGTTGCATCGCTCGAGGACGAGGCGCCGCTGGTCGAGGCGCTCGGAGCTCGCTACCTCGCAAGCGCCGCCGGCGCGCTCTCCGATCTCGGACGCTTTGACCTGGTCGTCGAGGGGGCCGGCAATGCGCAGCTTGCCGCCGATGCGCTCGGGCTCCTCGATCGGAACGGTGTCGCCTGCCTGATCGGGATCGACGGGCGCGAACAGGCCGTCGAGCTCGACGGCCGTGTGCTCTCGCTCGACTTCGTGCTCGGGAACCGCGCTGTCTTCGGCAGTGTCAACGCCCATCGGGAGGACTGGACGGCGGCGGTCGCGGCGCTCGACCGTGCGCGTGGCCGCTGGCAGGACGTGCTCGAGTCGTTCGTCTCGCTGCGCGTCCCTCTCGACGGCTTCGACGACGCATTCGAGCATCGCGGCGGCAAGGCGACGCTCGTGCTCGATGCGTAAGCGATAGTACGGCCATGAAACCCGTCGCCTGGGGGATCGTCTCGACCGCCGACATCAATCGGAAGGTGATCCCGGGCGCGCAGGCCTCGCCCGCGGTCGACCTGCGCGCGGTTGCGAGTCGCGACCTCGCACGCGCAGAGGCGTACGCGCAGGAGTGGGGGATCCCGGTCGCCTACGGCTCCTACGAGGACCTGCTCGCCGACCCCGAGATCGAGGCGGTCTACATCTCACTGCCGAACACCCTTCACCTCCCGTGGGCCGAGCGGGCGCTCAAGGCGGGCAAGCACGTGCTCTGCGAGAAGCCGCTTGCGCGCGACCCCGCCGCGGTCGCTCACGCATTCGACGTCGCCGACCGCAGCGGGTGCCTCCTGATGGAGGCGTTCATGTGGCGGCACAACCCGCAGACCGCGAAGCTCGTCGAGCTCGTCGCCGAGGGCACGATCGGCGAGCTGCGCCTGGTGCGCTCGATCTTCAGCTACTCGCTCTACGACGCCGACAACATCCGACTTCAGCCCGAGTTCGAGGGGGGCGCCCTGATGGACGTCGGCTGTTACAACGTCTCGGCCTCGCGTCTCTTCGGCGGTGAGCCCGAGCGGGTCTTCGGTGAGGCCTGGTTCGGCCCGAGCGGCACCGACTGGGTCTTCACGGGCACGCTGCGCTGCCCGGGCGGCGTGATCGCCACGATCGACTGCGGCACCGCACTGACGAACCGCGACGAGCTCGAGCTCGTCGGGAGCGAGGCCTCGCTCTTCGTCGACGACCCGTGGCACTGCCTCCAGCCGGGGATCGAGCTACGCCGCGAGCACGGCATCGAGCGGATCGAGATCGAGCCCGAGGACTCCTACCGGCTCGAGCTGGAGAACCTGAGTGCTGCGATCCGAGGCGAGGGTGAGCCGCTACTCGGTCGGGACGATGCGGTCGGCCAGGCGCGCGCGATCGAGGCGCTGCATCGCTCGGCGACGACGAGCTCGCCGGTCTCGCTCTGACCGACGTCTTCAGTGTCCCGCAGACCGGTCGATAGCTGCGAGCGCGAGGCGCTCGTCGTCGTCGCCCGGCAGGCCGCTGACGCCGACGGCGCCGATTCGACGGTCGCCGTCGAAGACGGCCACTCCGCCGAGAAAGAACGTGAAGAACGGATCGAAGCTCGCGCGCTCGACGGGGTCGTCGCGCACCTTCTCGGCGAGCTCGCGCGTCGTTCGCGCATCGCTGCGGGCGGCGGTGTACGCCTTGCGCTGCGCGTTCAGCCGCGTGTCGTGGGCCGCGCCGTCCATCGTCGCCGCGCAGACGAGCTCTCCGTGCTGGTCTGCGACGAACACCGACACCGGGCCCGGCGCATTCGCAACGACGTCGTCGATGATTTCCCGGGCGCGGTCGAGTCTCATTCCCCGATCCTATGCACGACACCGAAGAGGAGGCGCGATGAGCGAGTGGCCGGGGCCGATCGCAGCAGTGACGTTGTTCCAGGAGGACCTCGAGGCGGCGAAGCGCTTCTACCAAAACGTCTTCGACCTGCCGGTGCACTACGAGGACGACGCCTCCGCGGTGTTCATGTTCGGCGGCACGATGATCAACCTGCTGCGGGTGAGCGAGGCGCCCGGGCTCGTCGGGCCGGCGCCGGTCGCCGACCCCGGCGCGGGCGTCCGCTTCCAGTTCACGCTGGACGTCGACGACGTCGACGCGACCTGCGGGCGGCTCGGGGAGCACGGCGTCGAGCTCCTGAACGGGCCGACCGACCGGCCATGGGGGATCCGCACCGCGAGCTTCCGCGACCCGGGAGGGCATATCTGGGAGATTGCGCACTAAGAGGCCTTTAAGCCTGCAAACGCGCTGTGATTCGGGCCGGGGGTCTGGCACCATTGCCACGAATGACGGCGGTCGTGATCCGGGGGACGCCCTACCCCGTGCTGCTGCCGAAGCTGCGCGACCCCCGGCTGCATCTCGCCGCCACGATCACGTCCCTGCAGGTGATCGGCCAGGTCGGCTTCCACTTCCGTCTGTCGATCGCCCAGATCCTCGTCGCGCTCGTCACGGCGGGCCTGCTCGAGTTCTCGATCGCCTTCTTCCAGAAGCGCGTCCTCATGTGGCCGGCGAGCGCCCTCCTCACCGGGAACGGGGTCGCGTTCGTCCTGCGCGTCCCCGGCACCGAGCACGGCGACTGGTGGTCGATGAACGGGTGGTGGATCTTCGCCGGCACCGCCGCGATCTCGCTGCTCTCCAAGTACGTGATCGTGTGGAAGGGCGAGCACATCTTCAACCCGTCCAACTTCGGGCTGCTCGTGACCTTCCTCGTGCTCGGGCGGACGCGCGCCGACCCGCTCGACTTCTGGTGGGGGCCGATGTCGCCCTGGCTCCTGCTCGCCCTCTGCGTGATCCTGGCGGGCGGCTTCACGATCCTCGGCCGCCTCAAGCTGCTGCGGATCGCGATCGGCTTCTGGATCTCGTTCGCGGTCGGGATCGCCGTCCTCGCCGCGTCCGGTCACGTGATGCTTGCGCGCTGGCACCTCGGTCCGATCACCGGCTTCCACTTCTGGTGGGTGCTCGTCACCTCGCCGGAGGTGCTCGTCTTCCTCTTCTTCATGATCACCGACCCGAAGACGGCGCCGCGCAGCCCGCGCGCGCGGCTCGTCTACGCGATCACGCTCGGGTTGCTGGCCTCCGTGATGATCGCCGCGACGACGACGGAGTTCGCAAGCAAGGTCGCGCTCCTCGGCTCGCTCGCGATCGTGTGCTTCGCGATGACGGCGCTGCGCGCCGTGCCCGTCCCACTCGACCGGAGGCTTGTGCTGTTCGCCGCTCCGGTGGTGGCCGCCGCCTTCGCGGCGACGATCGTGATCGCAGGCACACCCGCCGACGCGACCGCCTACCGCGCCGTTCCCGCCGGCGCCCTGCCGCCGATCTCGATCCTGCATTCGTCGGGAGTGCAGACGCAGCTCGACCGTCACACCGCCGAGCTGATCGCCCACGATCTGATCGCGAGCGAGCACGTCAGCACGGCCACCGACCTGTCCCTGAAGCTCGCACCCGGCGGCGACCAGGACCCACCGTTCGCGGTCGCGCAGACGAGCGGGCATACCTACCAGCTCGACCAGGTCGGGAACCACTGGCGCGTCCGCGGCGCGCCGGCGCCGCAGGAGCCGCCGGAGAAGCTGCCGACGGCGCCCTCGCCGGGGCCGCTGCGGCTCACGGACGTCGCCGCGTCGGTCGGGCTCGACTTTCGCCAGGGCGCGTTCCGCTACGGCCCCTCGAGCGACTACCGCGCGATGATGGGCGGCGGAGTCTGCTGGATCGACTACGACAACGACGGGTGGCTCGATCTCTACGCCGTCAACTCGTACTCGAGCTCCGACACCGACCGCTGGGACGCCGCCGGCGGGCTGCCACGCAACCAGCTCTTCCACAACGTCCACGGCCGCTTCGAGAACGTGACCGCCGGCTCGGGTGCGGGCCTGCAGGTGCAGGGCGACGGCTGCGTCGCCGGCGACCTGAACGGGGACGGGCGCTCGGATCTCGTCGTCACCACCACGACCGGCATCGACCTGCTCTGGAACAACGGCAACGGGACGTTCACCGAGGGGGCGCAGGCGGCGGGGCTCACCGCGACCGGCTGGTACACCGGCGCCGCGATCGCCGACGTCAACGGCGACGGCCGCCCGGACATCTTCATCGCCGGCTACAGCGACCCGAACGAGCCGGTGCCTGGGAGCCTCGCCGGCTTCCCCACGAACCTCGCCGGCGTGCGCGACCTGCTGTACCTGAACGAGGGCAACGGCTCCGGCGGGCGCGCTCACTTCCGTGAGGTCGGCATCCAGGCCGGGCTCGAGTCGGCGCAGCCAAGCCACGGGCTCGGCGCGACGTTCCTCGACTACAACCACGACGGACGGCCCGACCTGTACGTCGCGAACGACGAGGACCCGAACCAGCTGTACGAGAATGTCCCGTGGCCGGGCGGCGTGAAGGCCGATCCCGAAGGCCTCGGTTTCCGGTTCGAGGAGCGCGGTGCGGCCGAGGGCGTCGCCGACCCGTATGCAGGGATGGGGATCGCGACTCGCGACGGCGGCATCTTCGTCACCAACTCACGCAACGAGGCCTCGGCGGTCTACAAGCCTGTCGGCACGCGCTTCGCGGGCGACCGCAGCGCGTTCCTGCCCGCGCTCGGCAGCGGCTTTGCCGGCTGGGGCGTGACGTGGGCAGACCTCGCGAACTCGGGCAAGCCCGACCTCGTTCTCGCCTCGGGGGCGATCCCCGTCACGAGCGTGTCGGCCGACGCCGAGCCCGTCCGCGTCCTCGGCCCGCGCAGCGACGGGACCTACGGCGACCTGACGCGCGTTCTCGGCAAGGGGCTGAAGCTGAACGGACGCGGCGTCGCCGCGGCCGACGTCGACAACGACGGACGCATCGAGATCGCCGTCAACACGATCGGCGGCAAGCTCGCGCTGCTTCGGCCGAACGGCACCAGCGGGCACTGGCTCGACGTTCGGCTGACGACGTTTACGCCGGGTGCCTCCGTCACCGTCGTGCTGCCCGACGGCAGTCAGCTCGTCGGCTCCGTTCAGGCGGGAAGCAGCTACCTGTCGTCGGAGGATCCGCGCGTCCACTTCGGGCTCGGCAACGCGACGTCGGCGAAGGAGATCATCGTGCGCTTTCCCGGCGGCGGCGTGCGACGGCTCGACAACGTCGCGGCCGACCAGGTGGTTCCTGTGCTGCCGCCGCTCGTCCCGCGCACGGTGACCGACTCGTCGCGGACGTTCGCGGTCACCGGCTGCGCCCCCATCCTGCATGGGCGGTCCGTCGCGCGCGCCTGGACCTCGACTGCGGTCGAGGCGCTCCGCCTGTCGGGATTGTCGGAGCCGGTTCAGGCTCGGGACCTCTTCCACCTGTCGGCGGCGATGTGGGACGCCTGGGCGGCGTACACGCCCGGCGCGCGCCAGTACTTCGGCGTCGACCGCGCGACGGCGACGACCGACGTGCAGGCCTCGCGCGAGGCGGCGATCAGCTATGCCGCCTACCGCCTCCTCGTCTGGCGGATCTCGTACGGCGCGAACCTCGACCGCACGTTCGCCCTCCTGACGAACCGGCTGCGCTCGCTTTGCTACTCGCCCGGCTTCACGACGAGCTCGGGTGACTCGCCCGCCGCTCTCGGGAACCGGATCGGCGCAGCCGCAATCGCCTTCGGGCGCGCCGACGGCTCGCTCGAGCGACTCCGTTACGTCGACACGAGCTACCTGCCGCAGAACGGGCCGCTCGTCGTCTCCCAGGCGGGCTCGACGGTGCACGACCCGACGTTCTGGCAACCGCTCGCGCTTTCGACCGTCGCCGCGCACGGCGCAGGCTTCGTGCCGGCGTCGATCCAGACGTTCACGGGCGCCCAGTGGAGCGCGGTGAGCGGCCTCGGGCGGGTCGCCGTGCCGCACGTCGCGGCCGTCGGCCTCCCCAACGAGCGCGTCTACCAGCAGGCGGCGCTCGCGACGATCCGCGCGACCGCGGGCACGGCGCCGGCTGCAGCGGGCGATCCCTCGCCGCTCGGCTGGAACGAGCTCGTGAACGCGTTGCCGGAGCGCGGCAATGCCGCCGCTCGGCTCGCGCACGATGTTCGAGTCTCATTCGCGCTCAACGGCGCCCTCGCCGATGCCGCGATCGCGACCTGGGGGGCGAAACGCGACTCGCAGGCGCCGCGGCCGATCTCGATGATCCGCTACCTCGCCTTCCAGGGGCAGTCGTCGGATCGCGGGGCGGCCGCCTACGCCGCCGACGGGCTGCCGCTCGTTCCGGGCCTCGTCCAGCTCGACAATGGGCAGTTGCGCGTCCGGCGCGACGGCCGCTGGGTGCTCGGGACGCGCTGGACGCCGCTCGCCGCGACGCCCGCGTCGCCTGGGGGCGTGTCCGAGGACAGTGCGTTCGCCTGGGCGGCTGACGAGGCGCTTCGCTCGGTCACGGGCCGCTCGTATGCCGGCCGGGCAACGCAGCTCGCCGGCCTCGGGCTCGCCGCCGGCACCGACGTGCCGCCGTCCGTCGACGAGGGCCGCGCGGCCGGGATCGCAGCCGCGCGCACGGCGCTCGCAGCGGCGAAGAGCTACATCGGCTGAGGCTGCTCGGACGAGGGGCGATCGACGATCGTGTGGTCTGCGGGGAGGCCGCCCCGAGGAGGGGCCGGCGCGGTGTCCCACTCGACCTCGACCCCGTCGCGGATGCCACGCATGAACGCGGCGAAGCCGCCGTCGCGGGCGTGGATGATGATCCAGCGGGCTGGGTGGTTGCCGGCGGTGCCGTACGAGTGTGCGAGGCCGGGTGGTGCGGCGACGAATCCGCCGGCCCCGATGGTGATCGTTTCGCGCTCGGGTCCGACCTCGAAGGTGAGTTCGCCTTCGAGGACGTAGAACGCCTCGGTGTGCTGGTGAGAGTGTGGGTGGGTCACGCGTTCGCCCGCGGGGCGGCTCGCGTAGGTGAGGCTGAGGTTCTCGCTTGCGACGAGGAGGCTGATCTCGTGGCGGTCGTGGCGGAGGATCGGCTCCTGCATGCCGATCGGGACGTATGCCTCGTCGGTCGTTGAGAGGGGTCTAGTCGCCATAGAGGTCGGCCCAGTGGATGGGTTGCCAGGTCCTGTCGGCGGGGCAGCTGTCTTGGGCGAACGCGACGGCGTCGGCGGAGACGCCCCGCTTCGTGAGAACGATCCGTTTGGATCGGCGGTCGTCCGGATCTGGCTCGCGCACGAGGTATCCGAGGCGTTCGAGCTCGCCGAGCAGATCAGACGGTGATTCCTTTCCCCTCGACACGGGCCACTCACGTACAGCACATCTTGAGGGTCGAGTTCACCTCACCCGACGGACGCGCCGGCAGGCCGTGGGCGGCGGCGACACCCTCGCCGCCGTCGGCGTGATCCGCGACGCGGTCGCCGAGATCGAAGTCGCCTGGGAGCAGCGGCTCGGCTCGAAACGCTTCGCCGTGCTTCGCAACCTGCTGCTCGAGCTCCAGCAGCCGACCTGATTTTCCGGCTCGTTTTGGGCCGAGGCTCTACGATCGGTTGCGTGGCCGAGTTCGTCCCGCCCGACTTCGTCGTGCCGCTCCGTCTCGAGACTCCCGAGTTCGTCCTCGAGCCGCTCGGGCCCGAGCACAACGAGCTGGACTATGACGCGTGGACGTCGTCGATGGAGCACATCGCGGCGACGCCCGGGTATCCCGACGGCTCCTGGCCCCGAGAGATGACGCGGGACGAGAACCGCGCGGACCTGCAGCGCCACGCCGACGACTTCCGCACCCGGACGGGGTTCACGTACACGGTGCTCGATCCTGCCGGCCGCGACGTGATCGGGTGCGTCTACATCTACCCGCTACGCGACGGCGACAACGACGCCTGTGCACTCTCGTGGGTGCGGGAGAGCCACGCACACCTGGACACCCCCCTTTGGCACGCCGTGAGCGAGTGGCTCGAGTCGGACTGGCCATTCGCCGGCGTGGAGTACGCGCCGCGCGCGTAGGCGTCCTCCAGCCGCGCTGGTGTCGGACATCGTCGAGGTGTCAGACACCGCCCTGACTTGATCGCGAGGCGAGCTTACAATGGGGGTCTCGATGGTTTGGAGGCGCGTGGGGGGAAGGGCACGTGCTCGTCTGGTGATCTTGGCCGGGCTGGCTGCAGTGGCGGTTGCTGCGGCGATCGCTCCACTTGGCCACTCCGACTCGGCAGGGGCATACGAGCAGGCCACGGCGTACACCAGGCAGCGGAGCTTCGCCGCGGCCCGCGTCGTCGAGGTGTCGAGCCCTCGGCAGTTGGCCCGCGCGCTCTTCCGTCTGCGCCCGGGGGACCTGGTCGAGGCGAGGTCGCCGTTCACGGTCAGCGGGGGTTTCGGGATCGAGAACATCCGCCTCAGCTCGCCCGCGGAGATCGATCTCTCCGGCGTCTCGTTCACGGGCGGGCCGGATGCCGACGCTGCAGTGCAGCTGACGAACGATTCCAATCTCCGGATCTACGGTGGCGATGTCTCAAACCCCAAGGACTACGGGATCCTGGTCTACTCGACCGACGATGTCCGCTGGTGGGGGTTCACGATCCATGACGTCGGCGGCTCCGGGCTCGCGATGTTCCCCGTGGATGGCGACATCAGAGCCGACGACTTCGCCGGGGCGATCAGGAACTGGGGCAACAACCTCGCGATCGACGATCACGAGGAGAAGGGAACCGGTCTCCAGGGCGCGATCCTCGCGGATGCGAGAGGGTCGTACGTTTTCGACAACAACCGCCTCGCGCTCGACGAGTCCGACGGCCCGACCGGATCCGGTGTCGAGATCGGAGACTCCGACGGGTCCGAGATTGCCGGCAACACGCTCTACCTGCGCGTCAGGCACCTGACGATGCGACCCACCACGCAGTTCGCAGGCAACGGCTTACAGGTGTGGGGAGCGAGCCGGGTCGGCTTGACGGTTCCGTACCTGGAGGCCTCAGACCTCCAGGGACGCGCAGCACTCGTCTGGCAGGCTCCACGCATCCCCGACGGGGTCAGGATCCTCCGTCGCCAGGTGCGCGACACCTGCCTCGATCGCGCGGAATGCGCTCGCACGTCGCCGCCGTAGGCGATAGCCGTCAGTGTCGGCACCGTCCTCGGCCGGCATTTCCGAGATCGCCGAGATGAACATCTCTCTGAGGCCGATCGAGGACGGGGACCTCGACGCCGTCTATCTGCAGGTGACAGACCCGGAGTCGATCCGGATGGCCGCCTTCACGGCCGAGGATCAGACCGATCGCCGCGCGTTTCTCGACCGGATGTCGCGCGTGCGGGCGGACCCGAGCGTCTCCAACCACGTCATCGACGTCGATGGAGCAGTCGCCGGGACGATCGCGTCGTTCCGAGTCGACGGCGAGTCCGAGGTCACCTACTGGGTCGACCGAGCGTACTGGGGCAAAGGCATCGCGAGCGCGGCGCTCCAGCTTCTGCTTGCCGAGCTCACCGAGCGTCCGCTCTATGCCCGGGCGGCCTCTGACAACGTCGCTTCGCTTCGCGTACTGGAGAAAGCCGGCTTCCGGCGCGTCGGCGTCAACCGCGACTTCGCACCCGGCCGCGGTGAGGAGATCGAGGAGACGATCCTGCGTCTCGACAGCGCGCCGGGAGGCGGAGTGGTGCTCGTCGAGGGCACGAGCGACCGCCTGGCCGTCGAGACGCTTGCGCGCCGACGAGGCCGCGACCTCCAGGCCGAGGGCATCGCCGTCGTGCCGATGGGCGGCTTTGGGAACCTGCCGCGTCTCCTGCCGCAATACGGCGACATCCCGATGGCGGGTCTCTACGACGTCGGCGAGGAGCGGCATTTCCTGCGCGCACTGGGTTGCGCCGACCGTGGAGAGCTCGAGCGCGTCGGGTTTTACGCCTGCACGCGCGATCTCGAGGATGAGCTGACACGCGCGGTCGGGCCGGACGGGATGGAGCAGGTGCTTGCGGAGCAAGGCGAGCTGCGCGCGTTCCGCACCTACCAGAAGCAGCCTGCGCACCGTGCGCGGCCGCTCGAGGAACAGCTGCACGGCTTCATGTGGAACCGCAAGCAGCGGTACGCCGTTCTCCTCGTGGAGGCACTCGATCTTGCACGTATCCCGCGGCCGCTCGACCGCGTAATGGCTCGTATCCCACCTGGCATGTCGCGCGTCTAACCGTGAAGGCAACCGGGAGTCGAACCGACGTCTTCACCGCGTGTCGGTAGGCCGGTCGCCCGCGTCGCGAATCGCGTCGACTACGGCGTCGGCGCGTCCGGCTTGCGAG
Source organism: uncultured Thermoleophilia bacterium (assembly GCA_963794375.1). Taxonomy (GTDB): domain Bacteria; phylum Actinomycetota; class Thermoleophilia; order Gaiellales; family Gaiellaceae; genus PALSA-600. The sequence continues at coordinate 200,564 of CAWCDL010000010.1, read as the reverse complement.
GCTCGGCGGAAGATCTCCGCAGCGGCGTGATGAAAGCCGTCCGGGAGCCCGGCGGCGGCGTAGCTCGACGCGATCTCGTCCATCTCGCCGACCCAGCGCCAGCCCTTGTCGAGGGCCGAGCGCGCTGCGCCCGGCGACCGGTCGAGAAGCTCGGGCAGCGACAGCCGCCACTCCTCGAGCAGCGGCTCCTCCACGCCCTCGGCCCGGGCGAGCGCCTGCGCCGCGAGCAGCAGGGCGGAGTTGCCCTTCGTCCAGCTCGCGTACGCCAGCTTCAGCGCCGACGCGGCGCCGGGAACCTCCGACACGACTCTGGCGTCGAGCGTCGTCCCGGCAAAGAGGTCGGCTGCCTCGTGCGCGTCGACTCCCGCGAGGTAGAGCCGGGTCGTGCCTCGCTCGTTGGGCGGTGGCCCGACGATGCCGCCGTCGACGAACCGCTCGACCAGGCCGCCGATCGTGCGAGCCGTCTTCGGCGAGACCGCATTTGCGTCGACGTAGATCCCTTGGAACCCGGCGATCGACCGCGCGACGTCGAGTGCGGCATGCGGCGGGCACACCGAGATCAGGACGTCACAGCGGCGGCAGAGCTCGGCGACGTCGCCCGCGTCGGAGAGGTCGGCTCGCGCAGCCCGGTCGCGCGTCGCGGCGCTGCGACCGGCCGACGCCCAGAGGACGGTCTCGCCGCGCGCGCGGAGCGTCGCGCCGACCGCGGCGCCCATCTCGCCCGGATGGAGGAGGCCGACCGTCAGCGGCCGGAGCGCATCTGCAGCCGCACGGCGAACGTGTCGAGCGTGACGGCGCCGAGGAGCACGAGGCCGGTGACGATGTAGATCCAGCCGTTCGACACGTTCAGGGTGTTCAGGCCGTTCTGAAGCGTCCCGATGAGCACGGCGCCGAGGAGCGCGCCCCGCACCTCGCCGCGGCCGCCGAAGAGGCTGACGCCACCGATCACGGCCGAGGCGATCGCGTTCAGCAGCAGGTTCCCCGGCGGGAACGTGAGCGCGACCGAGTTCACCTGAGCCGCGAAGACGATGCCGCCGACGGCGGCCATCGCACCCGAGAGCGCGAACACGAGCACGCGGATGCGCGGCACGTTGATGCCTGCGCGGCGGGCGGCCTCGGCGCTGCCTCCGACCGCGTAGACGTGGCGGCCGAACGTCGTCCACTTGGCGAGGAAGGTCAGGCCGATGAAGAAGACGATCATCAGGACGCCGGCGAGCGGCAGGCCGAGCGGCGTGTCGATCACCTTGCCGTGGTTGCAGATCGCGACCGTCCCGAAAGCGGCGATGCCGATCCCGGCCGTCTTCAGGATCGAGCCGAGCAGGCTCTGCTGCGCGATCTTCGTCCCCCGCGCGACCACCATCTTGTAGAGCAGGCTGAGCGGATACAGCAGGGTCACGATCAGGGCGATCAGCCAGCCGCCGAGGGGTGAGAAGAGGTAGCTGTCGGTGTAGTTGATCCAGCGGTCCTGGATGATGATCGTCCCGCGCTGCTCGAGCTTGTTCAGGATCACGCCCTGCCAGATCAGGAAGCCCGCGAGCGTGACCACGAATGACGGCACGCCGACGAAGGCGACGATCGAGCCCTGGGCCGCCCCGATCACAGCGCACGCGAGCACCGCGATCAGCATCGCCAGGAGGCCGTTCAACTCGTGCCCGCTGCCCGGGAGCGTCAGCTCCGCCACGATGAGCGCGCCGATGCCGGCGATGTACCCGATCGACAGGTCGATCTCGCCCAGGAGCAGCACGAAGACGACGCCGTAGGCGAGCATCGTCGTGCCCGCGGTCTCCGTGATCAGGTTGACGAAGTTGGTGGCGGTGAAGAAGTTCGTCGCCGCGAACCCGAAGATGATGACGACGGCGATCTCGCCGACGATGATCGGCAGCGGGCCGAGGTTGCCCGTGCGGATGTTCAGCCAGGCGCGCTGCCAGACGTCCGCGAGCCAACCGGTGGTCTCCTCTTCCGGGGGCGGGAGCTCGGTGCGGTCCGGCCCGACGACGTCGGCGGTGGTCAAACCGGCGCGGCTCCTGTCTCGGCGATGCCGGAAACCTTGGTCGGCGTGCCGGCCGTGATCGCCGCCACGACCTCCTGCTGCGTCGTCTGGCGGCGGTCGAAGATACCGACGTCGCGGCCGAGGCGGAGCACGGTGATGCGGTCGGCCGTCTCGAAGACGTCGTGGAGGTTGTGCGAGATCAGGATCACGCCCAGTCCCTGCTCGCCCAGGCGGCGCACCAGGGCGAGGACCTGCTCGGTCTGCGCGACGCCGAGCGCCGCCGTCGGCTCGTCGAGGATGACGAGCTTCGAGTTCCACATCACTGCGCGGGCGACGGCAACCGACTGCCGCTGGCCGCCGGAGAGGGTTGCGACCGGCTGCCGCACCGAGGAGATGGTCGTCACCGCGAGCGATGCCAGCGTCTCCTGGGTGTGCTGCTCCATCGGCGCCTCGTTCAGCACCTGGAGTCGGTTCACCTCGCGGCCGAGATACATGTTCTGGACGACGTCGAGGTTGTCGCAGAGCGCGAGATCCTGGTAGACGACCTCGATCCCGAGGTCTGCCGCATCCTTCGGGCCGTGGATGTGCACCTCGCGGCCCTCGAACAGGATCTGACCGCTGTCCGCGGAGTGCGTGCCGGCGATGCACTTGATCAGCGTCGACTTGCCGGCGCCGTTGTCGCCGACGAGCGCCATGATCTCGCCCTCGTTCACCTCGAAGTCGACGTCGGTGAGTGCCTGCACCGACCCGAACGACTTCGTGATGTTCCGGAGCTGAAGAAGTGGTGTGTCGCTCATTCGACTGAGGTCCGAGGGAGAGCGTAGTGGAGGCGCCCCGTGGGCGCCTCCACTACTGATGCTGCGAAATGCTACTTGCAGTACTGCTTGAAGGCACCCACGCAGACGTCGCTCTTCTTCAGGAACTTGTCCGTGAAGAGCCGCGTGTAGTTCGACTTGTTGATCCAGATGACCGGTAGCGCGAGTGTCGGCTCCTTCTTCGAGCCGTTCGCCCGGAACCCGTTTGACTTCGGCGTCTTGCCGTTCAGCAGCGCGATCGCTGCTGCCGCGGCAGCAGCAGTCTCGTTCGGCACGTACTTGTAGACCGTGCCGGTCTGCCAGCCGGAGATGATGTACTGGACACCCTGGACGGTCGCGTCCTGACCGGAGAGCGGAAGCGGCTTGAGGCCCTTCGCCTTCAGGTCAGCGACAACTGCGCCGGCGATGTTGTCGTTCGCCGCCAGCACGCCCTGGATGTTGTTGTTCGTCTTGACCAGCATCTGGTTGAAGATGGTCGCGGCGTTGTTCGCGTCCCAGTCGGGGACGAACTGCTGCGGGCCCTTCTTGATTGGGCCGCTCTTGAAGAGCGGGTTGAAGACGGCGTCGTTGCCGCTCTTGAACCAGAACGCGTTCTGGTCGGTCTGGCCACCCCACAGCTCGGCGACCACGCCGCCCTTGTACGTCCCGTTCGCCTTCATGCCGGCGATGACGCCCTTCGCCTGCGCCGCGCCGACGGCCTTGCCGTCGAACGTGACGTAGACCGACGCCGAGCCGCCCGTGACCTGGCGGTCGTAGTCGATCGCCTTGCCGCCCTTCGAGGTGAAGAGCTTCTCGATCGACGCGGCGGAGCCGTTGTCGAGTGCGGTCTCGACGACCACCTTGGCGCCGGCCGCCAGGCACGCCTGTGCCTGCGCCTTCTGCTTCAGCGGGTCATTGAGCGCGTTCGTGATCGACGCCGAGACGCCGGCCTTCTTGAATGCCGCCTTGAAGTCGGGCGCATCGAACTGGACCCAGCGGACGGACGACTTCGTGTCCGGCAGCAGGACGCAGACCTGGATGCTGGCGGTCTTGTGCTTGGTGCTCGCGGTGGCGGAGGTCGCGACGAAGATCGCAACGCCCGCAGCCATGAGTGAAAGCAGGATCAAAGACCTGCTCACAAACTTCCTCAAAATCGTCTCCTTTGTCGCTGACGGGGGGCCAGTGAGCTGTCAAGTTCCCCGATTCCGCGCCCCGCGTCAAGTTGAGTCTTCATGAAGGCGCAACGGGCGGTAGGCTCGCGACATGAAGACGTCGCTGGGTATCTGGGCATTCGGAGGCATGGCGACCCGGTTCAACCCGGGCGGCTACAAGCCTGAGCTGTCGGGCATCTCGACGGCCGAGAAGGTGCGGACGGCCGTCGCGGGCCTCGGGGACTTGATGGACGACTACGAGTTTCATTACCCGCAGGAGCTCTCGCGGGCCAACCTCGAGGAGGTTCAGGCGGCCCTGGACGGCCACGGCATCTACTGCGTCGCGAGCGGCCTCCACCTCGACCCCCGCTTCGGGAAGGGGGCGTTCTGCTCCCCCGACGACGCGACCCGCAACGAGGCGCTGCGCCTGACGAGGGAGGCGATCGACCTCGCCGCCGAGGTCGGGGCGCACGTGATCATCTGGCCGGGGATCGAGGGCTACAACTACCCGTTCCAGAGCCCGTACAAGGAGTCGTGGGCGCGGTTCATCGACGGCGTCGGCGAGTCGGCCTCGTATGCGGCCGGCAAGGGCGTGACCGTGTTCCTCGAGCACAAGAACTCCGAGCCAGCGATGAAGATCCTGATGCGCAACATGGGCATGACGCTGCACGTCATCCACAAGTTGCGCCTCCAGGGGATCGACAACCTGCTCGTGAACATGGACTGGCAGCACCTGATCATGAACGGCGAGAACCTGGCCGAGTACGCGGCGCTTCTCGACGCCGAGGGCCTGCTCGGGCATCAGCATGCGAACTCCGGTTGGGGCACCTTCGACGACGACAACATGGTCGGCGCAACCGCGTTCATGGAGACGCTCGAGCTCGCGATCGAGCTCCGCCGTGCCGGGTACGGCGACAACGGGGAGCGGCTCGGCTTCGACCTCTACCCCTATACCGAGGACGCGGTCGGGGCGGTCAAGCGCTCCGTGCTCCAGTGGCGGTTCATCGACGGCGTGGCCGCGAAGATCGACGACGCAGCTCTCCGCGAGGCGCAGCAGGCGAAGGACGCCGTCCGCGCCTACGAGCTCGTCTACGGCGCCCTCGGCGCGTGACCGTACTGATCGGCCTCGACGTCGGCACGACCGGCGTCAAGGCCGTCGCGATCGACGAGGAGGGGCGCGTTCTCGACACCGCCTCGTCGGAGTACCCGCTCTCGACCCCGCATCCCGGCTGGGCTGAGCAGGACCCCGAGCTGTGGTGGCGTGCGGCGCAGGACGTGCTTGGGCGCCTGCCGGACGGCCCGCTCGGGCTCTCGGGCCAGATGCACGGCCTCGTCGTCCTCGGGGAGCACGGCGAGGTGCTGCGCCCCGCGATCCTCTGGAACGACCAGCGGACGGCCGCGGAATGCGCGGAGATCGAACAGCTCGTCGGCCTCGAGCGGCTGATCGAGCTGACCGGCAACCGGGCGCTGCCCGGCTTCACCGCACCGAAGCTCCTCTGGCTCCGGCGCCACGAGCCCGAGGTCTACGCGCGCATCCGGCACGTGCTCCTCCCGAAGGACTACGTCCGCTACCGGCTGACGGGCGAGCGGGCGATCGACGCCGCCGACGCATCCGGGACGCTCCTCTTCGACGTCTCGAGGCGGTCGTGGTCGGAGGAGGTCTGCGCGGCGCTCGAGCTGCCGCTCGAGTGGCTGCCGCCCGTCTCCGAGTCGACCGAGATCGCCGGCGCCGGTGACCAGGCGGCTGCCGCGCTCGGCGTCGGCGTGGCGCGGCCCGGTCGCGTCTCGGTCGTGCTCGGCACCTCCGGGGTCGTCTTCTCCGCGCTGCCGGCCTACGCGGCGGACGCCGAGGCGCGCGTCCATGTCTTCTGCCACGCGCTGCCCGATACCTGGCACGCGATGGGCGTGATGCTCAGCGCCGCAGGCTCCGCCGCGTGGCTGCGGCACGCCTTGCAGGCCGAGCTGCAGACGCTCGACGCCGAGGCGGCGGCGTGGCTGCCGGGGGCGGAAGGCCTCCTCTTTGCGCCGTACCTCGCGGGCGAGCGGACGCCCTACCCCGACCCGGCCGCCCGTGGCGCGTTCGTCGGGCTGTCGCTCCGCCACGACCGCGGCGCCCTGTGGCGGGCAATGCTCGAGGGCGTCGCCTTCGGCCTGCGCGACTCACTTGAGCTCCTCCGCGAGCTCGGCGCCCGGCCCGAGGCCGGCCGCGTCTCGGGCGGCGGTGCTCGCAGCGGTCTCTGGCTCTCGATCGTCGCCTCCGTGCTCGGGCTGCCGCTCGAGCTGACCGAGTCGGAGCAGGGCTCTGCCTTCGGCGCGGCGCTCCTCGCCGGCGTGCGGGCGGGTGTCTTCCCCGACGCGGAGGAGGCCGTCGCCCGCTGTGTCCGCGTGCGCGAGACGATCGAGCCCACCTGGGACTACGAGGCGGGCTATGCCCGCTACCGCGAGCTGTACCCGACCCTGCGACCACTGGAGAGCACATGAGCATCAGCCTGGAGGGAAAGACGGCAGTGATCACCGGCGCAAGCCGCGGCATTGGTGCTGCGCTTGCGCGACAGCTGCACGACCGAGGGGCGAACCTCGGCCTCGCCTCGCGGAGCGGTGACGACCTCGGCCTCGAGCGCGTCGTCGCCCGGCCGTGCGACGTGCGCGATCTCGACGCCCTCGTCGCGCTTTGCGACGCGACCGCCGAGCGGTTCGGCGGGATCGACATCGTCATCCCGAACGCCGGCGTCGGCGCCTACGGGCCGTTCCTCGACCTCTCGCGCGAGCACCTCGACGAGATGCTCGACGTGAACCTCAAGGGCACCGTCTACGCGATCCGGGCCGCACTGCCGCACATGCTCGGCCGCGAGGGGGATGTCGTCACCCTCGCGTCGGAGGCGGGCCGCCGTGGCTTCCCGGGCGAGGCGGTCTACTGCGCGTCGAAGTTCGGCCAGGTCGGGCTGACACGCGCGCTCGACGGTGAGCTGCGCGAGCACGGGATCCGCTGCACGAACATCTGCCCGGGCGGAGTCGCGACGGACTTCGCGCTCGACGACGGCCGCGGGCGGTCGCCCGACGTCCTGCCCGGGATGATGACCGCCGACGACGTGGCGGAGGTCGTCGTCTTCGCGCTCGAGCGGCCGCGGCGCTTCAGGATCCTCGAGACGGCGTTGCGCCCGATGACGGAGGCCTCCTGGGGGTAGCGGGCCTCGCCGCCGTCCTCGCACCTGTCTTCCGGGACGGGGACGGCGAGCTGCGGCTCGTCCTGATCGTCCGCACCGATCACGGTCACCATGGCGGCCAGCTCGCCTTCCCGGGCGGCCGGCACGACGAGCGCGACGAGGACCTCCTCGCGACGGCGCTGCGGGAGGCGCACGAGGAGATCGGTCTGAGCGCCGCCGACGTCGAGGTGCTCGGTGAGCTCGAGCCGGTCCGCAGCGGCCCGACGAACCTCGACGTGCATGCGTTCCTCGGCCGGATCCCGCCCGTCGTCAACTGGGACATCAACACTCGCGAGGTGGTCGAGGTGCTGACGCCGGCGGTTGCGGAGCTGTGCGACCCGGCGCTCCGGCGGGAGCTCCTGTTCACGAACGCGCGCTGGCCCGACGGGCTCCTCGTCGACGGCATCCCGGTCGGCGACCGGGTGCTCTGGGGCATGACGCTGCGCCTTCTGGACGACCTCGTGCCGAGGCTCCTCGCCGGCGAATGGGACGTGTAGCCCCTAGCGCTTGCGCATGGCGCTGAACGAGTAGCCGCCGTCGTGCATCGCCCCGGCGCGGCCGAGCAGCGTCTCCCACTCCGGCACGTCCCAGCCGAGTGAGTCCGCGAGCCGGACGATCATCGAGAACATCCCGCAGACGCCGGCCGCGTCGCGAAGGGCCTGCCGCGAGACACCGGCCGCGTAGACCGCCTCCGCGTCGGCCGGCGTCAGCTCGTCGGGGCGAAGCGTCAGCTTCTCGAGGAAGAGGAACGTCGCGGCGATCTGCGGGGAGACGGGCGCGGTCCGCCAGTCGGCCTCCACCGCATGCCAGAGATCCTCACCGAGTGCGTACGACGCGACCGCGCCGTGGGAGCCTGCTCAAAACAGGCATTGGTTCAGTAACGACGTGAAGCCGGCAAAGAGCTCGCGCTCGCCCGCGGTCCAGTCGGAGGGGCCTCGCATCACCACGTCGAGCTCCTCCGAGAACGGGTCGCCGAAGAGCTCGGGCCGGTAGAAGAGCGTCTTGATCACGCCGAGAGGCTCGCGGCCCGAGCGCTCCCGGATCATCTGCAGCATCTCCGCCTCGGGCGGCGCGTGGCCGTGGTCGACGCACGCGAGGCGGATCATCCAATCACCCGGTCTGCGGCTGCGAGCCGGCGCAGGCCCTCGCGGACCGCGACGGCGACCGTCTGCTCGAAGATCACGTCCTCCGCGATGCCGTCCTCCTTCAGCGCCTCGACCTCGGCGTCCGTGACGGTCACCGCACGCGCTGCGCACCTTCTCGAGGTAGGCGCCCATCGCAGCCGGCGGGGCCGGCAGCGCGTCGATGCCGGCGCCGAGGCGCTCGAGATGCTCTGACATCGGCCGCAACTCTACGCCAACTGGGTCTCGATCCCTATCCTTGCGCCAAATCCCAGGAGGAGAGAGATGGCATTGGCGCTCGGCGACACGGCTCCCGATTTCGAGGCTCAGACGACGGAGGGGCCGATCAGCTTCCACGAGTGGATCGGCGACTCGTGGGCGGTCCTGTTCTCGCATCCGAAGGACTTCACGCCGGTCTGCACGACCGAGCTTGGCTACATGGCATCGATCAAGCCGGAGTTCGACCGCCGCGGCGTCAAGGTGATCGGCCTTTCGGTCGACCCGATCGACAAGCACGAGCTGTGGGCGGACGACATCGAGCAGACGCAGGGGACGCGGCCGAACTACCCGATCATCGGCGACTCCGATTTCAACGTCTCGAAGCTGTACGGGATGCTGCCGGCGGATGTCTCAGGCGATCCCGCCGAGCGGACGCCGGCGCTCAACCAGACGGTGCGCAACGTGTTCGTGATCGGGCCGGACAAGAAGGTGAAGCTGATCCTCGTCTACCCGATGACGACCGGCCGCAACTTCGACGAGGTGCTGCGGGTGATCGACTCGTTGCAGCTGACCGCGAACCACAAGGTCGCGACGCCGGCGCAATGGCAGCAGGGCGACAAGGTGATCATCTCCGGCTCGGTCTCCGACGACGAGGCGAAGGAGCTGTTCGGCGAGTGGGAGTCGCCGAAGCCCTACATTCGCATCGTCCCGCAACCGAACTGACCTGAGCGCGTAACCGATCCGGCCGGTCGGGCGTTCTCCCGCCGTGGGGAACGTCCAGACCGGCACGATCGAGACGAACATCCCGTCACGGCTCGACCGGCTGCCGTGGGTGAAGTTCCACTGGCTGGTCGTAATCGGCCTGGGCACGGTCTGGATCCTCGACGGGCTCGAGGTGACGATCGTCGGCTCGATCGCGCCTCGGATGACGGAGCACGGAAGCGGCATCGCGCTGAACGCCGCTCAGGTCGGCACCGCGGCGGCCGTGTACGTCGGCGGCGCATGCGTCGGAGCGCTCTTCTTCGGCCAGCTGACCGATCGCTTCGGGCGCAAGAAGCTGTTCCTCCTCACGCTGGGTCTCTACATCGTCGCCACCGGCGCGACGGCCTTTGCCTTCAGCGCCTGGTACCTGTACATCGCCCGCTTCTTCACCGGTGCGGGCATCGGCGGCGAGTACGCGGCGATCAACTCCGCGATCGACGAGCTGATCCCGGCGCGGGTGCGCGGCCGCGTCGACCTGATGATCAACGGGTCCTACTGGATCGGCTCCGCGGCGGGCTCGGCGGCCGCGATCCTGCTGCTCGACGAGTCCCTCTTCCCGGCGGACGTCGGCTGGCGCATCGCGTTCGGCCTCGGCGTCGTGCTCGGCCTCGGCGTGCTCCTCGTCCGCCGCCATGTGCCCGAGAGCCCGCGCTGGCTCTTCATCCACGGCCGGGACGACGAGGCCGAGAAGATCGTCGGCGAGATCGAGCGCGACGTCGAGTCCGAGACGGGGGAGAAGCTCGACGAGCCCGAGGACACGCTGGAGGTCCGCCAGCGCAAGGCGATCCCGTTTCGCGAGATCGCGGCCGTCGGCTTCAAGCGCTATCCCAAGCGCGCGATCCTCGCGCTCGCGCTCTTCGTCGGCCAGGCGTTCCTCTACAACGGCGTCACCTTCAACCTCGGCACGCTCTTCACGACGTTCTACGGCGTGTCGTCGGGCTACGTGCCCGTCTTCCTGATCGTGTTCGCGCTCGCGAACTTCGCAGGCCCGCTCCTCCTCGGCCACTTCTTCGACACCGTGGGCCGCAAGCCGATGATCGTCGGCACCTACCTCGGCTCGGCGGTCGTCGCGGCGGTGACGGCGGTGCTCTTCGCGGGTCATGCGCTGACGTCGCCGTGGGCGCTCGAGGGGCTGATCATGCTGACCTTCTTCCTCGCGTCCGCGGGCGCGAGTGCCGCCTACCTGACGGCGAGCGAGATCTTCCCGATGGAGACGCGTGCGCTCGCGATCGCCTTCTTCTACGCGATCGGCACCGCCGCCGGCGGCATCACCGGCCCGCTGCTCTTCGGGCACCTCATCAACTCCGGCCTGCGCAGCCACGTCGCGATCGCGTTCTGGGTCGGTGCCGTGGTGATGGCGCTCGGCGGCCTGGCCGAGCTGTTCCTGGGCGTGAAGGCCGAGCAGCAGCAGCTCGAGGATGTCGCCGCGCCGCTCACGGCCGAGGACGCGGATGAGACGGAGGACGACGGCGAAGCCAGGCGGCCCGACCGCGCGCCGCAACGGGCGGCATCGCGCTACCGGCCCGGGCCGAGCTCGACCTCCTCGTACTATTCCCCCGGCATGCTCGGCACGTCGCTCCGCTCGCGCGGCATCGGCGACTCGCGGCTGCGCGAGCGCGAGATCGAGACGCTCGCCCGGGTGCTCTCCGAGCACGGCGAGGCGAGCCGGGCCGAGCTCGCCCGGCTCGCCGGTGCACGGCGCTGGGGGCCGGGCCGCTTCGGCGAGGCGCTGCGCGCCGCGGTCGCCGAGGGGCGCGTCCGCCGCAGCGCCCGCGGCCGGTTCGCCGCTCCTGCCTAGCACTCTGCGACGATGCGGCGGTGAAGCGCCGCGAGATCAACTCCTGGCTCATGGACATGGACGGCGTGCTCGTACACGAGGAGCACGCGATCCCGGGCGCCGACCGCTTCGTCGGCAGGCTGAGTGAGCGGGGGATCCCGTTCCTCGTCCTGACGAACAACTCGATCTACACGCGTCGCGATCTCGCCGCGCGGCTCGCCGCGAGCGGCATCGACCTCCCCGAAGACGCGATCTGGACCTCTGCGCTCGCGACCGCACGCTTCCTCGAGCAGCAGCGTCCCGGCGGCACGGCCTTCGCGATCGGCGAGGCGGGCCTGACGACAGCGCTCCACGATGCCGGCTACACGCTCACCGAGCGCAAACCCGACTACGTCGTGCTCGGCGAGACGCGCACGTACAGCTTCGAGCGCATCGCGCAGGCGATCAGGCTGATCGTCGCCGGCGCCAGATTCATCGCTACCAACCCCGACCCGACCGGTCCGACGCCCGACGGGCCGCTGCCGGCGACCGGGTCGGTCGCCGCGCTGATCAGCCGGGCGACCGGCGTGGCTCCGTACTTCGTCGGCAAGCCGAACCCGCTGATGATGCGCTCGGCGCTGAACGCCATCGACGCCCATTCGGAGACGACGGCGATGGTCGGCGACCGGATGGACACCGACGTCGTCGCCGGCCTCGAGGCGGGGATGCACACCGTGCTCGTGCTCACCGGCTCGACGACGCGCGAGGAGGCGGAGCGCTTCCCCTACCGGCCGTCGCGCATCGTCGACTCGGTCGCCGACCTGCTCGCCGAGCTCGGATAGCGCCGACTGCAGTCGCGGACGGTGACCCCGCCCATGAAGCCCGGGCGGATCACCCGCGCGCAGCCGTCGGCCGGCGGAGAGGACGAGCCGTCCAGCGCGAGCGCCGCCGCCGGGCCTCCGATGGCGGCGGCGCACGCGAGGACGACGAAGAGACGGCGATCCCGCCGGCCGAGCTTGTGGTCGAAGCGGCTCGCCTCGGCGGGCATGCGTCAGGCCGCTCCGTCGAACGCGATTGCGACCCCGCGCGGCAGGACGAGCACCGGGCAGGTGGCGAGCTCGATCACGTACTCGGCCGCCGCGCTGATCGTCACGCGGCCGGGGCCGACCCCCGGCTTGGAGGCGACGACGAGCAGGTCGGCCGCGTCGCGGTTCGGGTGCCGCGCGACCGCGGCTCCGAAGCGCGAGGCGAGCGTCTCGGCGGTCTCCGCCGCCGCCGTGTCGCCGTCCTCGGTGATCGCCACGATCGTCTCGACCGTGTGCTTGGGCTCCTCGGCGAAGCCGGCCGGCGCGAGCGCGACGGCGACGGGGCCGCCGTCGATCAGGCGCCGGGCCGAGGCCTGCGGATCGACGTGCGCCCGCGCCGTGCGGTACTCGGAGCCGAACACGATCACGTCGGCCTGCGTGTCGAGCGCGAGGCTCCGCAGGCCCTCCGAGGTCGAGCCCGAGAGGACGACGTGGGTGGGCAGCTCGGCATCGCCGAGGGCGGAGGCGCCCCCTTTCAGGAGCGCCTCCGCCTCGTTCTCCGCGAGCCGTTCGCGGCCGCTCTCCGCCTCGTGGGCATGGCGGACGTACGCGAGCGCGAGCGACGCGCCCGCAGCGGCAAGCAGCCGGCCGAGCTCGAGCGCGTCGCGGTCCGCGTCGGTCCCGTCGTAGGAGACGAGGATCTTCGTCATGGACTAGGCCGGTCCCGGGGCCTCCTGCCCCGCGATCGCCGCCGTCGCGTTCGCCGGGATGCCCGACGGGTACGCGAGGGACGGGATGTCGGACGGGTACACCTCGTGCCCGTGCACCGCCAGGTCGCCCATCTCCATGTCCTCCTCGCTCATCCGGAGCGGCACGAACACACCGACCAGCTTCAGGAGCACGAAGGTGGCGATCCCCGAGAAGATGATCACCCAGAGCGCCGTCAGCAGCTGCCACTTGAGGAGGTGCAGGCCGCCGGTGACCGAGACGCCCGGCGTGATCTGCATGGCCGAGTCGGCCAGCAGACCGGTGAGGAGGCCGCCGATCAGGCCGGCGAAGCCGTGCGTGTAGACGACGCCGAGCGTGTCGTCGACGGCGCGGAACGGACGCAGCAGCGCCAGGTAGTTGTAGGCGAGGTACACGAGCGAGGAGGCGATGACGCCGATCGCGATCGCGCCGTACCCGTTCACGAAGCCCGCCGCCGGCGTGATCGCCACGAGGCCCACGATCATGCCGTTGACGCTGCCGATCAGCGACGGCTTGCGACCCGTGAAGTAGTCCCAGCAGACCCACACGAGGAACGCGACCGCGGTGCAGATGTTCGTGTTGAGCACGGCCGAGGCCGCGTCCGCACCGGCGTTGTACGGGTCACCGCCGTTGAAGCCGTTCCAGCCGAGCCAGAGGAGCCCGGCACCGACCGCGACCATCGCGAGGTTGTTCGGCGCGTCGATCTCACGGTCGCGTGCGAGCCTCGGGCCGATCACCCAGGCGGCGACGAAGCCGGAGACACCGGCGGCGAGGTGGATGACGTACCCGCCGGAGAAGTCGACAGCGCCCTGCTTCGCGAACCAACCGCCGCCCCAGATGAGAAAGGCGTTGATCGTGTAGACGCACGTCGCCCACAGGACGACGAACGGGATCCACGCCTTGAAGTTCACGCGGCCGAGCACCGACCCCAGCATCAGGATCGGCGTGATCGCCGCGAACACGAGCTGGAAGTACACGAGTGTCGACTGCGGGAAGTCGACCTTTCCGACGTTCGGGATGTTCCCCTGCCCTTGCAGCTCCTTGTGGTTCAGCACCGGCCCCGGCTTGCCGAGGAAGTTGCTGAAGAAGCCGTCCTTGCCGCCGGCCAGGTGGATCGGGCTGCCGAAGCCCATCTTGTAGCCGTACAGCACCCACATCACGAGCACGAGTGCGAACGCGATGAACGCGAGCATCATGCTGTTCACCGACCAGCGCTTCTGCATGACGCCGCCGTAGAGCACGACGAGCCCCGGGACGCTCATCAGTCCGACAAGAGTCGCCGCGGTCATCTGCCAGGCGTTGTCTCCCGGGTTCAGCCAATGGGGATAAAGCATGCGTCCTCTCCTTGTTTCCGCCCACGAAAAAAGGCCCCAGGTCTCCCGAAGGAGTCCTGAGGCCTCATTGCCTTCGCCGCGGCATCGGCGCCGCGTGCGTGCCGACACCTTAGGCGGACCGGCGGCCCTCGGCAAGTCCGAATCGCGAAGACGTCCGCCAGAGGATGGCGGACGCCGCCCAGGTCGCCGCGAAGAGGGCGACGACGGCGTAGCCGACCTTGCTCAGGTCGACGGCGAAGCTCGACGTGGCGACCTGCAAGAGCTCGGCCGCGCCGAGGGCCAGCGCGACCGCGACGGAGAGGCTCGTCACGGTCAGGTTGTAGTAGACGCGCCGGGCCGGGTTCGAGAGGGCCCAGCCGTAGGCGTGGCTCATGAACGCGCCGTCGACGGTGTCCATCAGGCTCATCCCGGCGGCGAAGAGGAGCGGCAGCGAGAGCACGGCAAGGAGGGGCACGTGCTCGGTCGCCACGCCCGCCGCAAGGGCGAGCAGGCCGATCTCGGTCGCGGTGTCGAACCCCAGGCCGAACAGCACGCCGACCGGGTAGATCTTCCAACTCGCGTCGATCCGGCCGCCGATCCGGCGCAGGAAGAGTCGACTCATGGCGCCGCGGTCGAGCAGGCGCTCGTCGAGCTCTGCCGCGTCGTGCCGGTGATCGCGGAGCATGCGCACGATGTCCAGCAGCACGAGCAGGTTGAGCAGCCCGATCACGAGCAGGAACACGCCGGACACGCTCGTGCCGACGACGCCGCCGTAGCGCTGGAGCCCCGGCAGGCGGCCGTCGACCGGCCCTGCGGCGACCGCGAGCGCGGTCACGAGCCCGAGCACGACGGTCGAATGGCCGAGGGAGAAGAAGAAGCCGACGCCGACCGGCCGCTTCCCGTCCTGGATCAGCTTGCGCGTCGTGTTGTCGATCGCCGCGATGTGGTCGGCGTCGAACGCGTGACGGAGGCCGAACGTGTAGGCGAGCGCGCCGAGCCCGGCGAGCGCCGGGTCGCGTGACGCGAAGCCGAGAAAGAGCCCCCAGCCGAGCAGATGGAGCGCGAGCACGGCGGCGCCGAGCCCGGCGAGACGGAGCCCGCGCGTGCTGCGGTGTGCATGTGCGCTGCGCGTCATCGGCTCCCTCGATCGTAGAAACCCGCGCCCGGTCCGGCGACCGTAGAAACCCTCTTGGAGGCGCACGGGCATCGTCGGAGCTCGGAGCTGTGGCAGGATCGGCGCTCCGGAACGCGAAGCGGAGGGAATCATGCTGAAGGTCGTAGTTGCGGACGACCACCGCCTGATCCTCGACTCGATCAAGCGCGCCCTCGAGGAAGACGGCGGCTTCGAGATCGTCGGCGAGGCTCAGAGCGGTGAACGCGTCCTCCCGATCGTCGCGCGGACGGAGCCCGACCTCGTCGTGCTCGACCTCCGCATGCCGGGCATGGACGGCCTCCAGTGCCTCGACCAGATCAAGAAGCGCCACGCGAACGTGAAGGTCGTGATCCTCTCGGCGTCGACCGACGAGAAGCTGATCGAGACCGTCCTGAAGCGAGGTGCGAGCGCCTACATCGTCAAGAGCGTGAACCCGGTCGACCTACCGGCCGCGCTCCGACAGGCAGTGGACGGGACGGTCTACACGGCGTTCGGGATGCCCGAGGAGTCGGGCACGAGCGCCGCGAAGGCGGCGGGCCTGACCGAGCGTGAGACGGTGATCCTCGAGGCGCTCGCCCGCGGGCTGCCGAACGAGCAGATCGGCAAGGAGCTCTGGATCGCCGAGCAGACCGTGAAGTTCCACCTGACGAACATCTACCGCAAGCTCGGCGTGGCCAACCGCACGGAGGCGGCGCGGTTCGCGTACCGCCAGGGTCTCGTCGAGAGCCCGCTCTACGAGCACGACCACGACTAGCCTGTAGGCCTCAGTCGAGGCCGGTCGCGGCGGTCGCCGGCTGCCAGTGCGGCAACACGACCGTCAGCTCGGTGCCGGCGCTCGGCCGGCTGTCCAGGGTGAACGTGCCGCCGAGGAGTCGAACGCGCTCGTTCATCCCGACGAGCCCGAGCCGTCCCCGCCGGGCCGCGACGACGACCGTCTGAGCGACGTCGAACCCGCCGCCATTGTCGGCGACGACGAGTCTCGTCCCGTCGACCAGGCGCTCGAGCCTGACGGTGACCTCGGTGGCGTCGGTGTGGTCGCGCACGTTGGTGAGCGCCTCCTGTGCGATCCGGAAGAGGGCGATGCGCTGCGACGCCGTCAGGTCGTCGAACAGGCCGTTGACCGTGAAGCGCGTCTCGATCCCCATCCGGCGGTCGAACGCCGTCACCTCGCGACCGAGGATCTCGGGCAGCGAGCGGTCGACGACGCTCGACGACTCGAGCGAGTGCGAGATCTCGCGCAGCGCCTCGTCGATCTCGCCCAGCCGTGCGGCGAGATCGTCGAATCGGCCGAGGACGATCGTGCGGAGCGGTGCGTCGAGCACGCCGCCGACCTGCCGTCTCGCGAGGTGGAGGTCGGCCGAGAGCGCAGCGAGGTCCTGCAGCGGCCCGTCGTGAAGGTCGAAGCCGAGCCGGCGCAGCCGGCGCTCGCCGGCCGCGTGCAGTTCCTGGTCGCGCTGTGCGCTGCGCGCGAGCAGCGCCTCGCGCTCGAGCAGCGGCGCGAGCGTCGCAGCGCACTCGAGCAGGAAGGACGTTGCGCGCTCGCGGTCGTCGGGCAGTGGCCGTGCGACGAGCGCGGCCACCGGCGTCCCGAAGCGCTCGACCGGCACGGCCTGGATCCGCGAGCGGCTGCCGGCAGGCGGCTTGCCGGCGACGGTCGCGGCCGCGAGCGCGCGGAACCCACGGGTTCTCGCGGACGGGCCGACGCTCGCCACGACTTCCGGGAGCCCGGGGAGCATCGGCTGCCAGAGCGACACGTCCGCCACGGGCCCGAGACCGGCAAGCAGCTGCAGCTGCACCTCGATCGCGACGGTCGGCGGCAACGCGAGGATCCGCGGGCGCGAGCTCGCAAGCACGTACAGGCTGAACGCCGCATCGGCAGGAGCCGCCGCCGAGGCTTCTGCGAACGCGTTCGCGACGCGGTTGCACGTCTCGGGGTCGAGGCGCCCGTCGTCGACCGCCGTCGAGACGAGCAGATCTGCATGGCTGGACATGCCCACCGTGAAGCCGTATCGGCAGCCGGAACCGCGCGGTTGAGCGCCCTACGGGTGGTTTTCTAGCGCTGCAGCTCGCGACGCGGCCGCCGGGCCGGGAGCTCGGCCCAGACGCGCTCGATCGCCTCGGCCAGCGTCTCGAACGGCGCCCACTTCCCCACGAACCTGAGCCGCTCCCCGTCGGCCGGCGGCCGGCGCTCGAGGGCCACGACCACCCCGATCTCGGGGACCTTCGCGGTCAGCTCGCCCGCCTGCCGGGCGACGGCGTCGAAGTCGCGGCCCGCCTCGACGACCACGACGTCCGCGTGGAACTGCACCGCTTCCCGGCCCAGGCTGCCGGCGCGCACGATCCGCCGGGTCTCGTAGCCGCGGGAGCAGAGCAGGAAGTCGACCGCGCGCAGGTAGCGGGTGTCCCGCCCGACGAGCAGGACCCGGATCGGCCGGAGCGTCCGGACGTTCCGAAGTGACCGCAGCTCCCCCACTGCGTGCATGGCGGGAACTCAACCAGCGCGGGTACCGGGCCTGCCCTGGACATTGGTGGGGCGGCGACCGACCCGAAGCGGCGGCTTGCGCCGCTCAGCGCTCGAGACGGCCCGGCTCGGTGTGCGCGGCGGGCACGAGCAGGCTGCAGGCCAAAGCGATCAGGGGCGTGAGCAGCACGGCGACCGTCGCGGTACCTGCCCCTCCGACCAGGAGCGCTGCTAGACCAATGAGGCAGGCATGGAGGCTTCTCATCGGTTTAGATGTCGGGAGATGCGGCGAATTTCTGAAGGGGTGGTATCGCGTGTTCCGTGAGCACTGGCGTGAGCTCGCGTTCTGGCGCTGGTGGTGGTCGAACAGGGCGTCCAACGTCGTTCGCGTCGGCGCCGGTGTGCTCCTGCTCGGGTTGATCCTCGGCGCCGGCCTGCTGGCCGCCGATCGCCTCTCCGCCGCGAAGGGAGGCGTCGACAGCGCCGCCGTCCAGACCTACGTCGAGACCGTCAACCGCGTGACGACCGTCCACGAGAACGGGAAGGTCGTTCGCAAGCTCGTTCCGGTGGTGCGGAAGGTGCGCGTCGTCTCGCAGCCCCGGACGGTGCTCCAGACGCAGACGTCGTTCCGCACGCTGGAGATCACGACGAAGGGCAAGGTGCAGACGATCCGCCAGAAGGTCGTCAAGCGCGTCCCCGTCGTTCGGACGCGGTTCGTCAGCGTCTCCGGCGAGACCCGGACGGTGGCGGTGATCCAGTACAAGCCGACCACCGCGATCGAGACCCGCACGCAGACGGTCACGAACGGCCAGACGGTGACGAACTCACAGACCGTCACGAACACCCAGACCGAGACGCAGACGGTCACGCAGACGGTCACGAACACCGAGACCGTGACGAACACCGACACGGTGACCGTCCCGGTGACCGTCACCGTCACGACCATCGGCCCCTGACCCCACCGGCGGCTTTCCCCGGCGGTGCGAGAGGCGTAGGCTCTCCGCCGTAATCGAGTCAGGAGGCACAAGATGGCAGTTGCACGGGTCGTCTCCTTCGAGGGCGTCGACGGGGAACGGATGGCCGGGATGCTCGAGCAGATGCGGTCGGGCGACGGCCCGCCGCCGGACGTGCCGGCGAAGGGGCTCGTCGTGCTTCACGACGCCGACGCCGGGAACGCAGTCGTCGTGCTCTTCTTCGACTCGGAGGACGACTACGCGCGCGGCGACGCGGTCCTCAGCGCGATGCCGGTCGACGAGACACCGGGACGGCGCGCCTCGGTCGCGAAGTACGAGGTCGCGTACTCGATGTTCCTGTGACTTGACAGTCAAGGAGATTGACGATTAGCCTTGGGGCATGCCCCTTGCCGAGGACGATGCGGCCGTCATCCCCGCGCTGATCCGTGCCGCGCGCGGGGCGTACTCGGCGGCGATCGCAAGCGAGCTGCATGCGGACGGGATCGACGACCTGCCGCGGAACGGCCCCTTCGTCCTCGGTGGGATGGCCAACCACGGCGGCTCGCTCGGCGACCTGATCCGCGAGCTCCGTGTCAGCAAGCAGGCGGCGAGCCAGCTCCTCGACACTCTGGTCCTCCGCGGCTTCCTCGAGCGTCACGTCGATGCAGCCGACCGGCGCCGGCTGGCGGTCGAGCTGACCCCGCGGGGACACGCGGCCGCCGCCGCCGTGCGCCGCGGCGTCGAGTCGGTCGACGCGGAGCTGGCACGACGCATCGCGCCGGGCGAGCTCGCCGGGCTCAAGGCGGGGTTGTCCGCGCTCGCGGACATTGCGGGCGACGCCGCGCGGGCGTAGCGACGGGAGCGATGCGCACCGTCGCCGCCACGCGCTACGTCACGCCCCTGCGGGAGGGCGGGTCGCTGCCTGCCCTGGTCGAGGCCGACGACGACGGCCTCTACGTGCTCAAGTTCCGCGGCGCCGGCCAGGGACGCAAGGCGCTCGCCGCCGAGGTGGTGGCGGGTGAGCTCGCGCGGGCGCTCGGGCTGCCGGTCCCCGAGCTCGTGCTCGTCCAGCTCGACCCGGAGCTCGGGCGGGCGGAGCCCGACCCCGAGATCCAGGATCTCCTCGTCGCGAGCGCGGGCCTGAACCTCGGCGTCGACTTCCTGCCCGGGTCGCTCACCTTCTCGCCGGCCGCGGGGCCGGCGCCCGACCCCGTCCTCGCGGCCGACGTGGTCTGGTTCGACGCGCTCGTCACGAACGTCGACCGCATGCCGCAGAACCCCAACCTGCTCTGGTGGCACGGGCGGCTCTGGCTGATCGACCACGGCGCCGCGCTCTACTGGCACCATGCCCCGCCCGAGCCGGGGTTCGAGCACGGGCGCTTTCCGCAGGTTCGCGATCACGTGCTGCTGCCGTACGCGGGCTCGATCGCCGACGCCGATGCGAGGCTGGCGCCGACCGTGACCGACGAGCTCCTTCGCGCGGTGGTCGAGCACCTGCCGTCCGCCTTTCTCGACGGCGACGACCCGTCCGCGTATGTCGACTACCTTCGCGCGAGGCTCGCGCCGCCGCGCGGCTTCGTCGAGGAGGCCGAGCGGGCTCGTGGCTGAGACGTTTTCGTACGCGACCTACCGGCTCGTGCCGCAGGTCGAGCGGGGCGAGCGGATCAACGTCGGCGTCGTCGTCTTCTGCCGGCCGCTGCAGTTTCTCGCCGCGCGCGTCGCCCTCGACGAGCGGCGCGCGCTCGCCCTCTGGCCCGAGCTCGACCTCGCGCTCGTCCGCTCGCACCTCGACGCGCTCGTGCGCATCGCGGCCGGCGACTCCACCGCCGGCCCGATCGCCTCGCTCGACTCGACCGCCCGTTTTCACTGGCTCGTCGCGCCCGCGAGCACGATCATCCAGCCGTCGCGTGTGCATACGGGGCTATGCGGCGAGCCCGGCGCCGAGCTCGACAGGCTCTTCCGCGAGCTCGTCACCCGGCCCGCCTGACCCAGATGCTCGCGTGGGCCGGCTCGACGGCCGCGACCATCGTCTCGATCAGCCCGAGCTCGACCGCGTCCGGCTCGACCGCGCCGCGCAGCCGGCGGGCAAACGCATCGAGCGTCGCCTGGGCGTCGTAGCGGGCTCGGTTGAAGCGGCGGTCGACGAGATCCTGCACGCGCCGGCGTAGTGGGTTGAAGAGCGCAGCCGCCGCGAGTGTCGAAGCGGCGACGCCGACCGGCGACGAGAAGGGGAGCACGTCGGTCGCGAGCACGACGATCCCGCCGAAGACCGCGACGAGCAGGCCGGTGAGGAGGAGGTAGGAGATCGTGCGGCTGACGAGCCGATCGACGTCGTAGAGCCGATACTTGAGGATTGCGACCCCGATCCCCAGCGGCAGTGCTGCGATCCCGATGGCGGCGACGTCGGTGACGGCGCGAAGGTTGCTCTCCTCGTTGGTGAGTACGACGACGACGATCGAGACGATCGTGACCGCCCCGCAGCTCATCAGCCACTTCAACTGCTCGCGGCGCTCGCCCGTCGCCGAGCGCCAGGCGCGGGCCTGCCGGACGATGAACGCGATCCAGAAGCCGAAGAGAGCCGTCGAGACGACCCACGCGGCGGCGGATGTGACATTCGCGAGCCCGCGTTCGGGTCCGACGTAGTCGCCGACGGTGTTCACCTGTGTGTGCTGCGACACGTGCAAGACGATCTGCGAGAACGTGTACATCCCGTAGAACCAGAGCCCGAAGCCGAGGTACACGCGGAGGGCGATCCGCCACGTCCGCGACGGCGCGGTGCCGTCGGGGAAGAGCGCGACCGCGAGCAGGACGAAGACCATTCCGAGCGTCCATGACGGCTGGAACACGATCGCGAGATGACCTAGAGGAAGCCTCCCGCCGTGCTCCCGGAAGTCGAGCACCGACCAGGCGCCGCCGACGCCGCCCAGGGCGAACATGAACGAAGCGCCGAGGAGCAGCCAGCCGATCGGGTTCGTCGCTACACGGCGAGAGACCACGAAGCCCACCCCGGCGAACGATGTGACGACGACGAAGAGCATCCCGTCGAACGACTGGTGCACGTCGCCCGAGACGGCGGTCAACACGACGTGCGTCGCGACGAGGGCGATCACTCCACCGAGCAGGACGATCGACTTCACCTGGTCCACACCGCGACGGAGGAGGGCTCGAATGCGCTCGCGATCGCGTCGGTCAGCCCGGCCTCGACCGCCTCGACGTCGAGTGCGTCGCGGAGCCGCAGCCCGAGCTCCTCGACGGTCAGCTGAGCCGAGTAGCGGGCGCGGTTGAAGCGGCGGTCGACGACGCGCTGCACGCGCACGCGCAGCGGGTTGAACAGCGCCGCGGCCGCGAGCGTCGAGGCGGCGACGCCGACGGGCGAGGAGAAGGGGAGCACATGCGTCGTCAACACGATGAGGCCGAGGAACACGGTGATGAGGCTCGCGGTCACGAGCGCGTAGGTGATCGTGCGGCTGACCAGGCGGTCGATCTCGTAGAGCCGGAACTTCAGCACCGCGATGCCCAGGCTCACGGGCAGGGCGGCGACGCCGAGGATGCCGATGTTGCCGACGACGCCGAGGACGCCGGAGGCAGACGACAGGGAGATCACCAGGAAGCCGCCGATCGCTGCCACGAGGGTGCCGCCCATCAGCCACTTCAGCTGCTGCCGGTGCTCGCCGGTCGCGCTGCGGTAACCCGGCAGCTCCCGGACGAGCCACGCCACGACCATCAGGCCCAGCGCGAGGAAGAAGACGTTCTGGAGCACCCCCCAGAAGGCGTAGGCGCCGGTGGGATGATCGAGCTGGAGGAGGTCGCCGCCCGTCCCGACGCGTACGCGTCCGTGCACGAGCACCCAGGAGGTGATCGCGAGCGCCGAGACAACCCAGGCCGCTCCGAATGCCGTGTACGCCCAGAACACGGCTGCCCAGCGGCCGGCTGGGACGGCGCCGGCCGGGAAGAGCTGGACCGCGACCCCGAACAGCACGATCGCGGGGGCCCAGCTCGGCTGCAGCAGCAGCGCTACCGAGCGCAGGGGCAGTGCGTGATGCTCGTGGTAGGCCGCGACGACGTACAGGGACATGGTGGCGTCGAGCTGCGCGAAGAGCCCGGCCGCGAGCAGCGTCCAGCCGATCGGGTTGTGCGGGCGCTTGACGGCGACGAGCAGCCCGATCGGCGTGAAGGCGAGGCCCAGCGGGTCGATCAGCCAGCCGCCGGCCCCGGTGTGGGCGAGGTGGCTGAGCGGGGCGCCGGCGAGGAACAGGACGACGACGAGGCCGCCGAGCCCGAGCGCAGTCTGCCGGCGCGTCACGGTGTGCCTCGGAGCCAGACGGTGAGATGTGCCGGCGCCACCGCGCGGTCGACGGCCTCGCGGAGGCCGGCCTCGACGGCGTCGATCTCGATTGCCTCGCGCCCGTCGTTCGTGGCCCAGGGGTTGCGCGTCACGGCCGTCAGCACGACGCACGCCGTCGCGAGCAGCCCGCACGCGATGCCGGCCGCGAGCCTTGCCGACCGCGCAGTCACGAGGCTCGCTCGAGGTGCCGGAGGGCGGCCTGCGCCGCGTGGTAGCCGCACATGCCGTGCACCCCGCCACCCGGCGGCGTCGAGGACGAGCAGAGAAAGACGCCGGGCAGCGGTGTCGAGTACGGCGAGATGCGCGCGACCGGCCGGGCAAGGATCTGCAACAGGTCGCCTGCGCCGCCGTTGATGTCCCCGCCCACGTAGTTCGGGTTGTGCTGCTCGAACCAGGCAGGCCCGAGCGCCGAGCGGGCAAGGATGCGTTCGCGGAAGCCCGGGGCGAAGCGCTCGACTTGCCGCTCGATCCGGTCGGTCAGGTCGGCGGTCGAGCCGTTCGGGACGTGGCAGTACGCCCACGCGGTGTGGCGCCCCTCGGGCGCGCGCGTCGGGTCGAAGAGGCTCTGCTGGGCGAGCAGCACGAACGGGACGGCGGCGGTCGCGCCGTGTGACGGCGCGCGCTCGGACGCCGCGATCTGCTCGAGCGTGCCGCCGAGATGCACCGTCGCGGCCCGCGCGCACTCCTCCGCGCGCCAAGGGATCGGCGCGTCGAGCGCCCAGTCGAGCTTGAACACCCCCGGGCCGTAGCGGAACCGCTCGAGGCCCCGGCGGTAGATGCCGCCGAGTCGCGGCCCCGCAAGACGGACGAGCTCGCGCGGCCCCGTGTCGAGCAGCACCACGGGTGCGCCGTCGAGCTCCGCCAGCGAGTCGACCTGACGCCCCGTCTCGATCGTCCCGTCGAGGGCACGGAGGTACGACGCGAGCCCCTCGGCGAGCTGTTGCGAGCCGCCGCGCACGAGCGGCCAGCCGACCGCGTGCCCGAGGAGAGCGAGCACGAGCCCGTAGCCGGCGGTCGCGGGCTGCGAGAGCGGCAACATCGAGTGCGCGGCCATCCCGGCGAAGAACCCGCGCGCACGCTCGCCGCGGAACGCGGTGCGTGCGAACGAGCTCGCGGGCAGGCCCGCCTGCAGCCCGAAGCGCGCGAGCACCAGCGGGTGCCGCGGCACCCGCGGCGGGCCGAGCAGGTCCTCGAGCAGCGGCTCCACGTCACGCGCGAGCGGGCCGACGTGACGCGCCCAGGCGCGTCCGTCCCGTCCCAGAGTCGCACCGGTCGCCGCGGGCGACCGCTCGAGCAGCGCGGCCGTGCCGTCGTCGAAGGGGTGCGCGAGCGCCGCCGGCGGCTCGATCCACTCGACGCCGTGCTCGGCGAGCGGCACTCCGCGCAGGAACGGCGAGGCCACCGCGAGCGGATGGATCGCAGAGCAGACGTCGTGGTGAAAGCCCGGCAGCGTCAGCTCCTCGGTACGCATGCCGCCCCCGATCCGGTCGGCCCGCTCGATCACGTGCACCGAGACGCCGGCGCGGGCGAGCGCGATCGCCGCCGTCAGGCCGTTCGGGCCGGAACCGACGACGACCGCGTCCGCCATCCCCCCGAGGCTAACTCGCGCTGCGCTTGCGGAACGGCGCGGTCGCGGTGTGCAGGCCTGAGCGGAACGCGCTCGAGTGGCGCACGTTCCCGACGCGCGACCACTGGCGGCGACGCTCCACGCAGACGACGTTCGTCACCGGCTCGGCGTCGACATCGAAGCGCCGGGCGAGGCCGCGCATCGTCTCCGCCCAGAACACGTCCTCCTTGCGGTGGCCGCCGAAGGTGAGCCCCAGCTCGGTCAGTGGGTCCTGGGCGCGCATCAGCACCTCGGCCTGCGCGCAGGTGGCGCCGTCCTCCTCGAAGGCGCTGAAGGTGATCCAGCCCGCGAACATGTGGCCCTGCGGGGTCATGAACGTGAACGACTCGTCGTCCGCGTAGATCACGAGCACGCCGGTCGAGAGCTTCAACCCGCCGCCGACCGCCGCCTCGAGCAGCGCCACCTCGCCGGGCGCGATCCCGGTCAGAGGGGCGTAGAACTCGTTGCCCGCGGGCCAGAAGAGCGGGAACTCGTCCTTCCACACTGCGATCACCTGCTGCGGCGTCACGGGCGCGCTGCCGAGCGACACCTTGTACGTCTTCTGCCACATCTGCCCGAAGCCCTGGATCGGGGAGAGCACCTGCTTGCCGCCGACCGTGTCGAGCGCGCCGCTCGGGACGTTCGACGCCGCGAGCGGGCCACTCGGACGTGCCCAGTTGGCCGCGTCGCGCGGCTTGGTTCCTTCGCTCATCTCGTCCTCCGTTTCTCAGGCGCCGACCGCGGCGAGCGCATCTGCCTCGGTCGCGTAGATCGAGATCGCCTCGTCGAGCCTCGTCAGCTCGAGGATCTGGCGGTAGTGGTCCGAAAGGCCGCAGGCGAGCAGGCGCTGCTTCAGTCTGTTCGCGCGGACGAGCAGCGTCACCAGCAGCCCGATCCCGCCCGAGTTCATGTACTCGAGGCCCGAGAAGTCGAGCAGCACCGCGCGGGCGCCGTTCTCCGACGCGGTCGTGTACGCCTCCATCAACGGTTCCTCCGACGCCGCAGTGACGTCGCCGCGGATCTCGATCACGCTCGTCGCGCCCTCGGCGTGCCGCACGCTCATCGAGACGGCTTGCTGGTTCATGCCTTCACCTTCCCTCGTCGAGGATGGTCATGAAGTCGGAGAGCCGGGTGATCCGGAAGATCTCCCGGTAGTGCTCGGCAAGCCCGCGTGCCTGGACTTGGCGACCCTGTTTCCGCGCCTCGGCGAGCAGGCCGACGATCAGGGCGATGCCGGTCGAGTTGATGTACTCGACGTCGGCGAAGTCGAGGATGACGACACCCGTCTCACCGGTCGTGTGAAAGGCGTCCAGCATCGGCATCTCTGCGCCGCCGCTGATGTCGCCCGCGAGCAGCAGCACCGCCGTGTCGGCGTCGCGCAGCACGTCGACTGCGAACTCAGTCGCCGGCATCGTCGTCTCCTTCCAGGTCGAGGACGAGCTCGATCGTGTGAAGGTCGCCGATGCTCGACTCGCGGACGTCGTCGACCATGTTCCGGATCAGGAAGAGGCCCCAGCCGCGCGTCTTCTGTCGGCCGTCGAGCTTCGCCTCGAGATCGGGCGTCTCCGGCTTCGGGAGCGCGTCGCTGCCGCCGCGGTCGGTGATCGCGACGCAGAGCGAGCCGTCGCCGACGTGCACGCGGAGGTCGACGGGCACCTCGGGATCGGAGCCGTTGCCGTGCTCGATCGCATTCATCGCGGCCTCCGAGACGGCCGTCTTCAGCTGCTCGAGGCGGCGGGGGTCGAGCCCGAGCGGCGCGACGGCCTCGGTCACGCGGTCCATTGCGAGCCGCTCGTTGCCGCGCGCGCTCGGGATCGAGAAGGTCAGGTCGAGCTCCGGCCCAGCCGCCTGGAGGCCGTCGCCGAGCCGGCGGAGCGCGACGAGCGTGATGTCGTCCTCCTGCTCGCCGTCGGGCGGCGTGAAGCGGCCGAGCTCCGTGAGGACGCGGTCGATCACCTCGCCGCTCCCGCGGCGGCTGCCGACGACGTCCATCAGCCGCGGGAACCCGAACATCTCGCGGTTCCCCGCGTGGGCCTCGGCGACACCGTCGGAGTGCAGGAGCATCACCTGGCCGGGCTCGAGCACGGCCTCGGTCTCCTCATACTCGATCCCCGGCAGAAGACCGAGCGGCATCCCGGTGGCGCGCAGCTCGATCGTGCCGCTCGTCGTGCGGACGTACGGCAGGTTGTGGCCCGCGTTCGCGAAACGGAAGCGCCCGGTCGTCGGGTCGATCACGCCGTAGAGGCAGGTCACGAACATCTTCGGCGGCATGTCCGGGCACATCAGCTCGTTGACGCGCGAAAGCACGGCGCCAGGGTCGACCATGCGTTGCGCCGACGCTCGGAGCACGCTGCGCGTCGCCGCCATCACCATCGCCGCTGGCACGCCCTTGTCCGTCACGTCGCCGATCACGACGCCGACGAGCCCGTCGCCGAGCTCGATGAAGTCGTAGAAGTCGCCTCCGACCTCGCGCGCAGGCCGGTAGTAGGCGGAGACGTGCCACCCGGGGAGGTTCGGCAGCTCCTTCGGCAGGAAGTTCTGCTGGATCAGCGTTGCGACGCGCAGCTCCTGCTCGATGCGCTCCCGCGTGCGCGCCTCGGCCGCCTGCCGCCGGACGAGCTGCGCGACCTGCAATGCCGGCGCGGCCTGCGCGGCGAGGGAGACCAGCAGCTTCCGGTCGTCGGTCGAATACGCCTGATCCGAGAGACGCGGCCCGAGGTTGACGACGCCGACGAGCTCGCCCTGACTGACGAGGGGCACGACGAGCTCGACGCCCGCCTCGCGGAGCGCGGTCACCGCCGGCGACTCCAGGTCGAGCGACCGGACGTCGACAACGCCGGGCGCACCCTGCAGGTAGGCGACAAGCGGGTCGTTGGGCGCGATCTCGACCGGCCGCGCCTCGGCCTCCGCAGGGACGGCGGCGCTCTCGTCGACGACGGCGGCCGGGTCGCCCGTGCGGCTCCGGAAGCGGATCACGCGCGTGATCGACTGGGTCAGGACGCTCATCTTGTGATCGTTGTACGCCACGGCCGTCCGGCAATCGTTACGGGCTGCCGGCGCCGCGTCCAGGGGGGAGACGGAACCGTTACGAAACTCCTGTGCCGGAGACCTTCGTTGCGTAGGATCGGCGACGTGACGCTGCGGCTCGACCTGCTCGGCTCACCCGTGGTGGAGGTCGACGGGGAGCCGCTCGCGGTCGACACGCGCAAGGCGGTTGCGCTGCTCGCGTTCCTGGCGCTCGAGGGAGGCGCACATCGCCGTGACACTCTCGCCGCGCTCCTCTGGCCCGAGATCGAGCCGGAGCGTGCACGCGCGGCTCTTCGTCGAACGCTCTCGACGCTTCGCCACGCGCTCGCCGGAGCGCACGTCCTCGTCGTGGGCGAGACGGTTGCGCTCGACCCGGCCGACGTCCGCTTCGACGTCGCCCGTTTCCGTGAGCTCGCCGCCCGAGACGAGGCCGGCCCGCTCGCCGAGGCGGCCCGGCTCTACCGCGGTGAGCTGCTCGCGGGGTTCGGGCTCCGGGACAGCGTCGCCTTCGACGACTGGCAGTCGCTGCAGTCCGGGAGGATCGCCCGTGAGCTGGGCGCGGTCCTCGATCGGCTCGTCGACCGGCTGGATGCGCAGGGCGATCCGTCCGGCGCGCTCGAGCACGCCCGCCGAAGGCTGCAGCTCGATCCGCTTCATGAGCCCGCTCATTACCGCCTGATGGGGCTCTCGGCGCGGGTCGGCGAGCGCGCGGTCGCGCTCGAGCAGTACCGCGAGTGCGTGCGGACGCTTCACCGCGAGCTCGGCGTGGCGCCGCTCGAGTCGACGACCGAGCTCTACCATGCGATACGCGACGGCCGTGTCGCCGCGTCGCCCGTGCCGACGCCGGTGCTCGAGCCCCTCGGGCCACGACCGCTGGTCGGCCGGGAGCGCGAATGGGCCGCGGCGGGTGACGCCTACCGAGGCGTGGGCCCCGACGGTCGCCTGCTCGTGCTCGAGGGCGAGCTCGGGATCGGCAAGACGCGGCTCGCCGACGAGTTGCTCACGTGGGCCCGCGGCGGGGGCGCCGTTGCGGTCGGCGTGCGGGCGTTCGAGCACGAGCGCGACCTGGCCTACGGCACGCTGATCGAGCTCCTCCGCGGTGCGCTGCGCGACGGCGACGCGGCTCGGCTCGACGAGAGCGCCCGCGCCGAGGCTGCGCGGCTCGTCCCGTCGTTTGGCCCGGCCGCGGCCGAGTCGCTCGACGGGCCTGGGGCCCAGGCCCGGTTCTTCGACGGGCTCGCGGCGGCGCTCGACGAGGCGACACGCGGGCCGGAGCCGGCCCTTGTGCTCGTCGACGACGCGCACTGGGCCGACGCCGCATCGCTGGACGTGCTCGCCTACCTCGCGCGGCGGCTGCGCGGCCGGCCGCTCCTCGTCGTCGTCACCTGGCGTCCCGAGGAGACGCCCGCCGCTCATCCCGCGCGGCGCGTCCTGGCGGAGGCCCAGCGGGAAGGACTCGGCTCGACGATCCGGCTCGACCGCCTCGGCCGGGCCGATGTCGGCCAGATGGCCGCCGCCGCCGGGGCGCCTGCAGACGTCGTCGACCGCCTTTTCGAGGAGACGCAGGGCGTCCCGTTCTTCGTCGCCGAGTATCTGGACGCCGGGGTCGAGGGGTGGGAGCTGCCCGCCGGCGTGCGCGAGCTGCTCGAGGCCCGCCTTGCCGGCGCGTCGGAGGTTGGTGCGCAGGTCACCGCAGCCGCGGCGGTGCTCGGCCGCGAGTTCGACCCCGACACCGTGCGCTCCGTCGCCGGGCGTGCCGACGAGGAGGTCGTCTCCGCACTCGAGGAGCTGTGTGCGCGCGGGATCCTGGCCGAAGGGGGAGAGGAGACCTACGATTTCCGGCACGAGCAGGCGCGGCGCGTTGCCTACGAGAACGTCGGTGTGGGGCGCCGCCGGCTCCTGCACGCACGCGCCGCCGACGCCCTCGCCGCCCGAGCCCGCGTGGGCGGGGCGGCTGCCGCGGTCGCACAGCACCTTCGCCTCGCCGGGCGCGACGACGAGGCCGCCGAGTGGTACGCGCTTGCCGGGGAGCAGGCGCGGGCGCTGCACGCGAATGCCGAGGCGCTTGCGCACCTCCAGGCTGCGCTCGGCCTCGGCCATCCCGATGCGGTGCGGCTGCGGCGATCGATCGGCGACGTGCAGACGCTGCAGGGTCGCTACGGAGATGCGCTCGCGAGCTACGAGGCGGGCGCCGCGTTCGCGACCGACGGCGATCGCGCCGTGCTCGAGCACCGGATCGGCCTCGTCCACGATCGCCGTGGCGACTGGGAGCTCGCGGAGGCGTCGTTCGCCGAGGCACTCGCGCTGGTGGGGGACGGCGAGCCCGAGCTCCGCGCGCGCATCACCGCCGACCGGAGCCTTACGGCCCAGCGGCTCGGGCGCGATGCCGACGCGGCCGAGCTTGCCGCCGCGGCCCTCGCACTCGCCCGCGAAGCGGGAGACGTGCCGGCCGAGGCGCAGGCGCACAACATCCTCGGGATGCTCGCCGCCCGGCTCGGCGACGGCACCGCTGCGCTGACGGAGCTCGAGCGGAGCCTCGCGCTCGCGGAAGCGGGGGACGACGTCGTCGCGCGCATCGCCGCCCTCAACAACCTCGCGCTCGTCGAGGGCGAGCAGGGGCTCGTCGACGAGGCACTGCAGCGCGTCGAGGCAGCGTGCGCGCTGTGCGCGACGATCGGCGACCGTCACCGCGAGGCCGCGCTCGCGAACAACGCCGCCGACCTCCTCCACCAGGCCGGGCGGCACGACGAGGCGGTTGCCCGGGTCAAGGAAGCGGTCGCGATCTTCGCGGAGGTCGGCGACGAGGGCGCGATGGAGCCCGAGATCTGGAAGCTGCGCGACTGGTGAGGACCCCGTAGAGTCCACGGTCATGGGCATCCCGACCGAGCCGATCGGCAGCATCCCGCGTCCCGCCGAGCTCGTCGCCGCGCTCCAGTCGGGCGTCGGCGGCGAGGAGCTCGCCGCCCTCGAGGACGACGCGGTCCGCAGCACGATCGCCGAGCTCGAGGCGACCGGGTCGCCGGTGATCACCGACGGCGAGCAGCGCAAGCCGAGCTTTGCGACCTATCCGGTCGCAGGCCTCGAGACGCTGGCCGCGGACGGCGTCGTGATCCCGTTCGCCGACGGCCACACGCGCCGGCTGCCGGTGCTGACGGCGGGGCCGTTCCGCTTCCGCACCTATGCGGGCTCCTACGTCGAGGCGGCGCGGCCGTTCGCGTCGCGGCCGCTGAAGCAGGCCGTGATCTCGGCCTCGGCGCTGAGCCTGCTCTACCCGGCCGACGGGATCGACGGCTACTCGCGCGACGCGTTCCTCGCCGACCTCGTCGACGAGGCCGAGGCCGACATCAGGAGCTGCTTCGCCGCCGGCGCGGGCTCGGTGCAGATCGACTTCACCGAAGGGCGGCTGTCGCTCAAGCTCGACCCGTCGGGCGGCCTGCTGCGCAGCTTCGTCGAGCTGAACAACGCCGTCCTCGACCGCTTCTCCGACGACGAGCGGAGCCGCATCGGCGTACACACGTGCCCCGGCGGCGACCACGACTCGACGCACAGCGCCGACGTCGATTATGCGGGCCTGCTGCCGACGCTGTTCGACCACCACGCGGGCGCGTTCTTCCTCGAGCTCGCCGGCGAGGCCGACCCGGAGGCCGTGCTCGCGATCGTGGCGGCAAGCGCAAAGCCGGATCAGCGTGTGTTCGTCGGCGTCGTCGACCCGCTCGATCCGGAGGTCGAGACCGCGGAGGTCGTGCGCGACCGGGTCCTACTCGCGGCGCGGCATCTGCCGCTCGACCGGCTCGGGACGACCGACGACTGCGGCTTCTCGCCGTTCGCCGACGACGTGTCGACCGCGCGCGAGACGGCATTCGCGAAGATCCGCGCCCGCGTCGAGGGCACGAAGCTTGCAGCCGACACGCTCGGCGCCTGATGCTCATGGTGCGGCACGGCCGGGCGGGCGACCGTACGGCCTGGACCGGCGACGACCGCGAGCGGCCGCTCGACGCGAAGGGCTGGCGCCAGGCCGGTGAGCTCGTCGGACGGCTCGAGCGCTTCCCGATCGACGCCGTCTACACGAGCCCCTACCGGCGATGTGTCGAGACCGTGCTGCCGATCGCGGCAGCCCGCGGGCTCGAGCCGGAGCTGCGCGACGAGCTGGGGGAGGAGCTCCAGCTCAGCGCCGGCGCCGCGCTCGTCCGCGAGCTCGCCGGCCGGCCCGTCCTCGTCTGCGGCCACGGCGGGCTCGAGCTCGCGCTCGCGGAGCCGCGCCGGTTCCGCAAGGGCGGCGTGCTCGTCGTCGACGTGGCGTTGCGGGTCGTCGGCGACGCCTGACCGTTAGGGTGCTGCGGTGCGCATCGCGGCGTTCCGAACCTGGGTCGTCGGCAATCCACCGCCTCACTTCGGTGGGCGGTACTTCGTCTTCGTCCAGCTGACGACGGACGACGGGATCGTCGGCGTCGGCGAGGTCTATGCGGCGACGTTCGGCGCGCACACGGTCGCGCGCATGATCGAGGACGTCTGCGAGCGCCATGTCGTCGGCGCCGATCCGTTCCGGATCGAGGCGCTCTGGCGCGACGTGTACGGGCGCGGCTATTCGCTCAGGCCCGACATCTCACTCCTCGGCGTGCTCAGCGGCATCGAGCTCGCGTGCTGGGACCTGATCGGCAAGGCGGTGGGCCGGCCGGTGCACGACCTGCTCGGCGGCCGCGTCCGAGAGCGGATCCGCGCCTATACCTACCTCTATCCGGAGGCGGGGGACGCAACGGATGTGTATGTCGACCCGGAGCTCGGAGCCGAGCGCGCAGCGGCGTATGTCGCCAAGGGGTTCACGGCGGTCAAGTTCGACCCGGCCGGGGCCTACACGACACTCGACCCTCGCCAGCCCGACCTCGAGGCACTCGCGCTCTCGGAGCGGTACGTGCGCGCCGTGCGCGAGGCAGTCGGCGATCGGGCCGACATCCTGTTCGGCACGCACGGCCAGTTCACGACATCGGGTGCGATCCGCCTCGCCCGTCGCCTGGAGCAGTACGACCCGCTCTGGTTCGAGGAGCCGACGCCGCCGGAGTTGCCGGAGGAGATGGCGAGAGTTGCGCATTCGACGACGATCCCGATCGCGACCGGCGAGCGGCTGACCACCAAGTACGAGTTCGCGCGTGTGCTCGAGACCGGCGCGGCATCGATCCTGCAGATGAACCTCGGCCGCGTCGGCGGGCTGCTCGAGGCCAAGAAGATCGCGGGCATGGCCGAGGCCCACTACGCCCAGGTCGCGCCGCACCTCTACTCCGGCCCGGTCCTCGGTGCGGCGAACATTCAGCTCGCCGCGTGCACCCCCAACCTCCTGATCCTCGAGGGGATCCGCGACTGGGGCGGCTTCCACGCCGAGATCCTGAAGACGCCGATCCGGTTCGAGGACGGCTACGTGATCCCGTCGACCGAGCCGGGGCTCGGGATCGAGCTCGACGAGGACGTCGCCGCGGCGCACCCGTACGACGACGACGCGCTCCACCTCACGCCGAAGAACGTGTCCGAGGTCTAAACAGGAGCGACGCCGGGCCGGCGCGCGTCGTACGAGGGCAGCCAGGCGACGAGCTCCGAGAGGCGGCGTCCTGCCGCAGCAAGGTCGTCCAGCAGCGACCCGCGGCGTGCCGGCGACAGGCGCGAGGTCGGGATGCACATCGTCAGCGCTGCGATCACCGTCCCGGCGGCGTTCTGAATGGGCACGGACGCAGCGTAGAGCCCGACCGCCGTCTCGCCGTCGTTCTCGGCGCGGCCGCTGCGGCGCACGTCGTCGAGGATCGTTCGCAGTTCGGCCACCCCGTTCAGACGCCGGCCCGTCGGCGTCACGAGCGGCCGGCCACCGAAGCTCGCATCGATCACGCTCGGTGAGCGCGCGGAGAGGATGACGCGCCCGCTGGCGGACGCGAATGCGGGGGTGCGGCTCCCCACGCCGGTGACGAGCCGCACCGGGTGCGACGTCTCCTCGACCGCGAGATAGACGGACTCGTCGCCGTCGAGTACCGCGAGGCACACCGTCTCGTTGTGGCGCGTGAGCAGGTCGGCGGCGACCGTCCGGAACGCCATCACGATCGGCAGCTCGCTCGCCGCCGTCGAGAGCGCGAGCGCGCGGATGCCGAGCTGGAAGCGGCCATGCTCGTCGCGGATCGCCCAGGCCCGGTCGACGAGCACCGAACAGATACGGTGAATCGTGCTCTTCGCCACGGGCAACTCGCGGGCGAGCTCCGAGAGCTGGAGCGGGCCTCGCGCCGCCAGCAGGTCGAGGATTCGCAGTGTCGCATTGACGCCCGTCGACGTGGTCCGAGCGGACGATCCCGCCGCGTCGACGCTGGTCGAGGTGACGTTCACGACCGCCGACCCTATCGCCTCGCAATGTCCGCTGTCGAGACGCTGGTCCACATTGCGAACGCTCGACTTGACCAGGCGGGAAACCCGTGTCATAAAGGGCCACTCGATGGGACGCCGATCCATCCTGGGGACGGCTGCGAGACGAGCCGCCCTGCGTGCGCCTCGGTGTTCCCGCTACGCGCTCAGACGTCCTGACGTGAAGGGAGGCGGTTCATGGACCGCAGAAGCATGAGGGAGGCGGACGAGCTCCGCCGACTGGCGGGACCAATCGAGGGGAACGTCATCGACGAGTTCGTCGACGGCGAGCTGGACCGGCTGGCATTCATCCAGCGGGCGACGATCGCCGGCCTCTCGGTCGGCGCGATCGGCACGTTCCTGCGCGCGTTCGGCGCCACGCCGCTCGCCCAGGCGGCGACCGCGGTCGGTCAGGCGGGCGGACGGTTGCGTCTCGCCATCATTCCGGGCCCGGCCCGTGATCTCGAGCCGTCGGCGTTTGCCGACCACGGCACGCTCGCGACCGGCAGCATCTGTGGCGAGTTCCTGACGCGATCGCATCAGAATCTCGTCTTGGGGCCAGAGCTCGCGACGAGCTGGAAGTCGAACGCCGACGGAACGCAGTGGGCGTTCAACATCCGCAAGGGCGTCAAGTTCGCGAACGGACAGTCGCTCACGGCGGCCGACGTCGTGGCGACGTACAAGCGCCTCAGCGACCCGAACGGCGGCTCGTCGGCGCTGTCGGCCTTCAAGGGCGTGCTCGGCCCCGGCGGGATCAAGGCGGTCGGCGACTACACCGTCGTCTTCTACCTGCAGGTGCCCACCGGCCACTTCCCGTACCTGACGAGCAACACGACCTACCAGGCGATCATCCTGCCCGCGAACTACCAGATGGGGACGTTCTCGAAGACTCCGCAGACGACCGGGCCGTTCATCATGACGTCCTACACGCCCGGCGTCGGCGCGAAATTCGACCGCAACCCGAACTGGTGGGCCGGCAAGGCGCTGCTCGACGGCGTCGACGTCACGTACTACAGCGACAACGGGGCGGTCGACGCCGCGCTCCTCGGCGGTCAGGTCGATCTGGTCAGCCAGATCAACTACTCGGCCGACCGGCCGCTCTTCAACAACTCGAACCTCCAGATCTTCTCGACCAAAGGGTCTCCGCACCGGCAGATCGCAATGCTCACGCAGACGGCCGCGGCCGCGAAGCCGCTCAAGGACTATCGCGTCCGCCAGGCACTCGCTCTGGCCTTCGACCGCAACGCGGCCGTCAAGCAGTTGCTCGGCGGCTTCGGCGACGTCGGCAACGACTCGCCGTTCGCACCGGTCTTCCCCTCGACCGACAAGACGGTCCCGCAGCGGCATCAGGACCTTGCGGCGGCAAAGAAGCTGCTCGCACAGGCCGGCTACGCACGCGGCTTCTCCGTCACGTTGACCACCGAGAAGTACGTGGAGATCCCGCAGCTCGCACAGCTCCTCGCCGCGAACGCGAAAAAGATCGGGGTCGACATCAAGCTCAACATCATTACCTCGGACGCCTACTACGGCGGCACGTACTCGGGCGGGGCAACGGGCCGCGGCACGACTCCCTGGCTGAACAGTCCAATGGACATCACCGACTACGGCCATCGCGCCGTCCCGGACGTCTTCCTCACCGCCGCGGTTCACTCGGGCGGCGTCTGGAACGAGGCGGACTACGCGAACAAGACGGTCGACAAGGCGATCGCCAACTACCAGGCGGCCGTGTCGCTCAAGGACCAGCGGAAATACGCCGGGGTCATCGAGCGGCAGATGCTGCACGACACCCCGTACATCTTCCCGTACTTCTTCAGGTGGACGCAGGCAGGCTCGAAGAAGGTCAAGGGCTTCGTCTGCGACGCGATCGGGACGCAGTCACTCGGCAAGACATCGCTCTCGTGAGGTGACATGGGCGCCGGGCCGCGACGCGGCCCGGCGCCCATCGCATCGAACGGATCTATGTACCGGTTCCTCCTCAAGCGCTTCGGTCTCGCTCTGATCACGCTGTTCCTGCTGAGCGTGATCGTCTTCGCGGCGTCGCAGCTCCTGCCGGGGAACCTGGGCCGCAACATCCTCGGGCCGTTCGCAAGCCGTCATGATGTCGCGCTCTACAATCACCAGCACGGCGTCGACAAGCCGCTCGTCACGCAGTACTGGACCTGGATCAGCCACTTCGTGAGGGGAGATCTGGGACAGTCGCTGCAGTACAACGTGCCGGTCTCGAGCCTGCTTGGGCCCTCGCTCGTGAACTCCCTCAAGCTCGCGGCGCTCGCATTCGTGCTCGTCGTTCCGATCTCGATTCTCGGCGGCGTCGTTGCGGCGCTCCGCCGCGGGCGCGCGACCGACCGGCTGATCACGATCGTCGGGCTTTCGCTGACGTCGATTCCCGAATTCGTGACGGCGATCGTCTTCATCGTCGTGTTCGGGATCGTTCTCAAGTGGCTCCCCGTCGGAGCCGCCGCGCCGGAAGGCGCAAGCTTCTTTACGCAGGTCCAGCACCTGCTGCTGCCGAGCTTCGCGCTCGTAGCGGTGCTGTTCGGCTACATCGCGCGGATCACGCGCGCCGGGATGATCGAGGCGCTCGACGCCGACTACGCGCGCACGGCATACCTGAAGGGTCTCGGATCGAGGCGGGTGATCGGAGCGCACGTCCTGCGTAATGCGCTCCTGCCGACGATCGCCGTCGTCGCGACGCAGACCGGCTACCTGATCGGCGGCCTGCTCGTGATCGAGAAGCTGTTCAACTACAACGGGATCGGCCAGCGCATCTACGTCGCCGCCGAGAACAAGGACTACACGATGCTTCAGAGTGGCGTGATGATCGTCGGCGTCGTCTACCTCGTCGCAACACTGATCGCGGACATCCTGTACTCGGTTCTCAACCCCCGGATCCGCTACGGAGGGGCCGAGTGAGCGCGACCGTGGCCGTGACCCCCGGGGCGGGCACCGAGCGCCGGTTCGTCCGGCTCGACACGGTACGGCTGCTGCTTCGCTCGCCGACCTTCGTCACAGGCAACGTGATCGTGCTCTGGTGGATCTTCTGGGCGATCACCGGATCGCACTTCACGCCGCACGACCCTCTTGAGCAGTCGGCGAACGTCCTGCTCGCGCCAGGGCACGGCCACTGGCTCGGCACCGACCAGCTCGGCCGGGACGTGCTCTCCCGGGTGCTCGCCGGTGCACGGGACACGCTCGAGGTGGCTCCGCTCGCGACCCTGATCGGGATCATCGGCGGTGCGACGATCGGGCTCGTGATGGGCTACTTCGGCGGTCTCGTCGACGAGGGCCTAGGCAGGATCATCGACGCGTTTCTCGCGCTGCCGCTGATCGTGATTGCCGTCACGGCACTCGCGGCGTTGGGCCACTCGCGCTGGACTCTGATCGCGGTGATCGGCATCGTGTTCGCTCCGATCGTCGGCCGGACGGTGCGCGCCGCCGTGCTCGGCGAGCGTCAGCTCGAGTACGTCCAGGCGGCGAAGCTGCGCGGCGAGCGGGCGCCGTACGTGATGTTCGTCGAGATCCTCCCGAACGTGATCGGGCCGATCGTCGTCGAGGCGACGGTCCGCCTCGGGTACGCGATCTTCGCCGTCGCCGGGCTGACGTTCCTCGGCTTCGGCGTCCAGCCGCCGTCGCCCGACTGGTCGCTGCAGATCGCCGACAACTACACACTGCTGAACGCGTCGAACTACGAGTGGACGGTGCTCTTCCCGGGCCTCGCAATCGCGAGCCTCGTCGTCGCGGTGAACCTGATCGCCGACGGGCTGCAGCAGGTGGTCGATAGATGAGCGAGGCGGGCGCCGTGCTCACGCATGCCCACACGGCGGTGCATGCGCTCGAGCTCGAGGAGCTCGACGTCGTCTACCGCGTCCGCGGTCAAGACCGGCAAGTGTTGCGCGGAGTGACCCTCAACGTCGAGCGCGGGCGAGACCTACGGTCTCGTCGGCGAGTCGGGCTGCGGCAAGTCGACCGCTGCCCTGGCGGTTGTCCAGTACCTGCCCCGCAACGGCCGCGTCAGCGGCGGGCGCATCTCGATCGACGGTCGCGACGTGCTTGCGCGGTCACGGAGTGAGTTGCGGAGCCTCCGCGCGAACGACGTCTCGATGGTCTACCAGAACCCGGGCACGGCGCTGAACCCGTCGATCCGCATCGGCCGCCAGGTCGCGGAGGTCTTCACGGTACGCGGCGTCGGCCGCGCCCAGGCGATGGACCGGGCGCGCGAGGCGCTCGCGCTGGTGCAGATCGCCGATCCGGGCTCGGTGCTGAATCGCTATCCGCACCAGCTCTCCGGAGGCATGCAGCAGCGCGTCGTGATCGCCATGGCGCTCGCGAAGGACCCGGCGCTGCTGATCCTCGACGAGCCGACGACCGGGCTCGACGCGACGGTCGAGGCGGAGGTGCTCGACCTCGTCGCGGGGCTCCAGGCGCAGCTGCAGCACGAGCGTCCTCTTCATCAGCCACAACCTCGGCGTGATCGCGAAGATGTGCGCCCGGGTCGGCGTCCTGTATGCAGGCCGTCTCGTCGAGGAGGGCTCGGTCGACGCAGTGCTGCAGGACCCGCGCCACCCGTACACGGTCGGCCTGCTGCGCTGCATCCCGCGCGGCGGACGGCGCAAGGACCACGGCCGGCTCGACACGATCGCAGGCTTTCTGCCGGCGCTCGGGCAAGAGCTTCCCGGCTGCGTGTTCGCCTCCCGCTGCGGCCTGGCCGAGGAGATCTGCCACCGTGAGGAGCCGCCGCTGCATGATCTCGGAGCGACGCACGTCAGTCGCTGCCACTTCCACGAGCGGGCGCAGACGCTCCCGCGCGAGGAGGCTGCGACACTCGCGCTTCCGATCATCGACAGAGAGCGCGAGCCGCTTCTGCGCTTCGACCGGCTCGGGAAGGTGTTCCAGCAGCACGGGCACTCGATCCACGCGCTGGCCGACGTCTCGGCGGCGGTCTGGCCCGGCGAGACGCTCGGGCTCGTCGGCGAGTCCGGCAGCGGAAAGACGACGCTGGCCCGCGCGCTGCTCGGGATCACGGAGCCCACCGACGGAACGGTGACGCTCGACGGTCGGGACCTGAATCGGCGGCTCGCCCGCCGCAGCGCGGAGGAGATCCGCGACCTCCAGATCGTGTTCCAGAACCCCGACGCGGCGCTCAACCGGCGTCACACGGTTCGCCGCATCCTCCTTCGCACGCTCCGGAAGCTCGCCGGGCTCTCGGGTGCTGCCGCCGAGCAGCGGATGCTCGAGCTGATGAGCTCGGTGCGGCTCGCCGATCGCTACACCTCGGCGACGCCGGGCAGCTCTCGGGTGGCCTCAAGCAGCGGCTCGCGATTGCGCGAGCGTTCGCCGGTGACCCGAAGCTCGTCGTCTGCGACGAGCCCACGTCGGCTCTCGACGTCTCGGTGCAGGCGGCGATCCTCAACCTGCTCGTCGAGCTGCAGGCACAGGCAGGTGTCGCCTACCTCTTCATCTCGCACGACCTTGGCGTCGTCCGCTACGTCTCCGACCGCATCGCGGTGCTGTACCTCGGCCGGCTGATGGAGCTCGGGCCGGCGGAGGTCGTCTTCGACGGCCCGCACCATCCCTACACCGAGGCGCTGCTCTCGGCGGTGCCGACGATCGACGGCGGCGGTCGCGAGCGCATCAGGCTCGGCAGCGAGATCCCGAGCGCCGCCGACCCGCCGTCGGGATGCGTGTTCCACACGCGCTGTCCGCGCAAGCTCGGTGCGATCTGCGAGCAGACGGAGCCCCCGCTGCAGGAGGTCGAGTCGCAGCACCTGCTGCGCTGTCACATCCCGATCGACGAGCTGCGCTCGCTTCAGCATGCACCGGAGGCAGCGCCGGCATGAAGATCCGCGCCGCGGTGCTCGAACGGACGAACGGCCCGCACCACGTCGTCGAGCTCGACCTCGCCGATCCACGCGAGGGCGAGGTGCTCGTGCGCCTGCATGCGAGCGGCGTCTGCCACTCCGACCAGAACGCCGATCGACGGCACGGCGGAGACGCCCTGTCCGGCCGTGCTCGGGCACGAAGGCGCCGGCGTCGTCGAGGCCGTCGGGCCCCGCGTGACGCGCGTCCGCCCCGGCGATCACGTTGCCCTCTCGTGGGCGCCCTCCTGCGGCGAGTGCTCGGAATGCCTGCGCGGGCTCCGCCATCTCTGCTCCACGGCCTGGCCCGCGATGGGTGCGGGCGGGCTGATGGACGGGACGACGCGACTCTCGCGCGACGGCGAGCCCGTCCACCACTACTCGTTCATCTCGTCGTTCGCCGAGGCGACCGTCGTGCCCGAGCGCTCGTGCGTGCCGATCCCGCACGACGTGCCGTTCGGGATCGCCGGGCTCGTCGGCTGCGCGATCTCGACCGGCGTCGGGGCGGTCTGGCGCACGGCCGGCGTGCGCCCCGGCGACCGGGTCGCGATTGTCGGCTGCGGTGGTGTCGGGCTGTCGGCGCTCCTCGGCGCCGTTGCCGCGGGCGCGGGCGCGATCATCGCGGTCGACACGAATCCGTCGAAGCTCGACGTCGCCCGCGACCTCGGCGCGACGGACGGCGTGCTCTGGGCCGGCTCGCCCGAGGCGACCGCCGGCGCTGTGGTCGAAGCCTCTGGCGGCGGTGTCGACTACGCCATCGAGGCGACCGGGCGTCCCGAGGCGATGACGGCGGCGTTCCTGTCCACACGCACGCGAGG
Source organism: uncultured Thermoleophilia bacterium (assembly GCA_963794375.1). Lineage (GTDB taxonomy): Bacteria > Actinomycetota > Thermoleophilia > Gaiellales > Gaiellaceae > PALSA-600. The sequence continues at coordinate 159,896 of CAWCDL010000010.1, read as the reverse complement.
CGCCGCGGTGCTGATCGGCATCCCGCGGGAGGACGCCGTCGTGCAGCTGCCTGCGCTCTCGATCCCACGCAAGGAGCGGCGCGTCCTCGGCTCGCTCTACGGCTCGTCGTATCCGGAGCGCGATTTCCCGCACATCCTCGAGCTCTACCGCCGTGGCCGCCTGCCGCTCGACCGCCTGATCTCGCACCGCCTCCCCCTGGACGAGATCGACCGCGCCTTCGAGCTGCTCCGCGGCGGCGACGCTGCGCGAATCGTGCTGGAGCTCCAATGAACCTGGAGGCGCTCGACGGGCGCATCGGCGAGGGCTTCGGCGGCCGCAGCCCGAACGGCGCGCACCTGAACGTCGTGCTCGCCCGCCGCGGCAGCCCGACCGCCGCCGCGGCGGTGAGCATGCTCGCCCACCCGAGTCCCGGGCATACGCCGGTGCTCGTCGTCGTCGGGCCGGACCAGCAGAGCTACGAGCCGGTCCTGCCCCCGACGCTGATGATGAACAAGGCAACTGCGGTCGAAGACCGCCACCAGACCCTGACGTGGGGCGCCGCGCAGCTCGGGATCGCCCAGGGCGTGCTCGATGCGGTGGCCGAGGGCCTCGTCGAGGCGACGCAGGAGCTCGTCGTGCTGGCCGCCGTCTGGGTCGACGCCGCCGCCGACGACGAGACCGCGCTTCGGCTCGCGGCGCGGGAGGGGATGCTGAAGGCGCTCCGCGTCGCCGTCGAGGGGCGCGACCCCGAGGCGGTCCGGTCGCTCGTCGATCGCCGCGACTCGCTGCAGAGCCCGTTCTACGGCGGCGACTGAGTGCGGATCGCCGCCGTCGAGACCCGCCTGTACCGGTTCCCGCTCGACCCGCCGCTGAAGGCGGCCTGGGACCCCGAGCCGCGCACCCACCAGGATGCGACGCTCGTCGTCGTGCGCAGCGACGACGGCGTCGAGGGCTACGCGAGCGGGGATGCGCTGCCAGACGAGGAGCTCCTGGGCCGGCTGCTCGTCGGCCTCGATCCCTCGCGGACAGAGGTGGTGCGCGAGCTGTGCGAGACCGTCGACTTCCACGGCGGCCGGCCGTGGACGGTCGAAGTGGCGGTGTGGGACCTGCTCGGTCGCGCCCTCGACGTGCCGTGCCACCGGCTGCTCGGCGGGCGCTCGGAGCGGATCCTCGCGTACGCCTCGGGCGCCGAGCGTGCCGCGCCGGACGAGCGGGTCGCCCGCTGCCTCGCCCTGCGTGAGGCGGGCCTCCGTGCGGTGAAGATCCGCCTCGACGCATCCGCGTGGCGCGACGACCTCGAGGTGGTGGCCGCGGTGCGGCTGGCGGCGCCGCAGCTCGAGGTGATGGTCGATGCGAACCAGGGCTGGCGGATGGCGGGCGACCGGACGTTGCGCTGGGACGTCGCGACCGCGGCGGCGTGCGCGCGCGAGCTCGAGACGCTCGGCGTGTACTGGCTCGAGGAGCCTCTGCCGACAGACGACTTCGACGGATACCGTGCCCTTCGCCGCCTGACCGGGCTTCGGATCGCAGCGGGGGAGATGGTACGCGAGGCGCACGAGGCACGCGACCTCCTGCTTCGCGGGTGCGTCGATGTCCTCCAGTGCGATTGCGTGCTCACGGGCGGCATCGGCGGCGTCCGGCGGCTCGCCGCGCTGGCCGACCTCCTCGGCAGGACGTGGTCGCCGCACACCTGGTCGAACGGCTACGGGTTGCTTGCGAACCTGCACGTCGCCCTCGCCGTATCGACGACGCCGTTCCTCGAGGTGCCGCTCGACCCGCCGGCGCTGACCCCGGCTCGACGCGACTGGCTGCTGCCGGCGCCGCTCGAGGTCGGCGAAGACGGGACGATCGCGCCTCCGCCCGGGCCCGGGCTCGGCGTTGTTCCCGACTTCGACCGGCTCGAGGCCCACCGCGTCGGATGACCTACGACGTCCACCGCCACCTATGGCCGGAAGAGCTTCTCGCCGCGCTCCGGCTGCGCACGAAGCCGCCGTGCGTCGAGGGTTGGACGCTCCACCTCGCCGACGGCGACTACCCGATCCCCGCGGATGCGTACGGGCCGGACCGCTGCCTGGCGGAGCTCGACCGCGACGGGATCGACGTTGCCGTCGTGTCGCTGCAGCCCACGCTGGGAATCGGCGAGCTTCCACCCGCCGAGGCCGAGCCGCTCCTTGCCTCCTACCACGACGGCGTCGCAGCGCTCGCCGCCGCCTCCGGCGGCCGGTTGCGACCGCTCGCGGCCGACCGCCCGAGGGACGGGTTCGCCGGCGTCTGCGTCGGCGCCCGGGAGCTGGGCGACCTCCTCCCGCTCGCACCTGTCCTCGACGAGCTCGAGCGGCGCGGTGAGCTGCTCTTCGTGCACCCCGGGCTTTCGCCGGTGCCGCCCGGTGCCCCGCCGTGGTGGCAGGCGGTGGTCGGTTACACCGCGGAGATGCAGGCGGGCTACGCAGCGTGGCTCGCACACGGCATCGACCGCTGGCCGACGCTGCGCGTTCTCTTCGCGGTACTCGCCGGCGGCGCGCCGTTTCAGCTCGAGCGGCTGCGCTCGCGCGGCTTCGACGTGCGGCGCGCCCAGCGCCCGACGATCTTCCTCGACGTGGCCTCCTACGGAAACCGGGCGATCGAGCACTGCCTTGCGTCGCTCGGGGGCGAGACGCTCGTCTTCGGGAGCGATGCGCCGATCCTCGACCCGCGGACGACTCTTGCAGCCGTCCGCGGCTTCGGAGAAGCTGTGACGGATTTCATCTGTCACCGCAACCCGGAGGTCCTGCTGAGTGCAAGCAACACGTGAGTGGATCGCCGAGCACCTGCCCGGTGACCGCGACCTTGAACGTCCCGAGCTCGCCGAGCTCGCCGCGCTGATCGGGCGGACGCCCGGCGTCTGGGAGCGGCATGTCCTGCATGACCCGGGCAAGCGTTACTACACCCAGCTCTACCGCGACAACCACGTCGACATCTGGCTGATCTGTTGGATGGACGACCAGAAGACCGGTTATCACGACCACGACCTCTCCTCGGGCGGTGTCTACGTCTGCGTCGGTGCGCTCGTCGAGGATCGCTTCCGGATCACGACGTCGGGGCTCGAGCACGCGAGCCGAATCAGGTCGACCGGCGAGAGCTTCGTGTTCGACGGCGCCTACATCCACGGGATGCGGCACGCCGGCGGCCCGCCGGCATCGTCGATCCACTGCTACTCGCCGCCGCTCTGGCGGATGGGGTACTACGAGGAGGACGGCCAGGGCGCGCTCTGCCGCGTGTCGATGACGTACCTCGACGAGATCGCCGAATCGGCGTAGTAGCGTCCGCGTCTCTTCTCGCAACCCCGCCGCCGACAGGAGGGTCTCATGAGCTTCACCGCCGACCGCGCCCAGCTTCGCCTGCGCACGCAGGCATTCGTCGACGGCGAGTACGTCGACGCCGCCTCGGGCGCGACGTTCGACTGCGTCAATCCGGCCACGGGTGAGACGCTCGCCGCCGTCGCGGCCTGCGACGCCGAGGACGTCGACCGCGCGGTCGCGGGAGCGCGGCGCGCCTTCGAGTCGGGAGCCTGGTCGCGCTCGGCGCCGAGAGAGCGCAAGCGCGTGCTCCGGCGCCTCGCCGAGCTGATCGACGAGCATCGTGACGAACTGGCGCTCACCGAGACGCTCGACACCGGGAAGCCGATCCGCGACTCGCGGGGCGTCGATCTGCCCCTCTCCGCCGAGACGATCGCGTACTACGCCGAGGCGATCGACAAGGTCTACGACGAGATCGCTCCAACCGACCCGTCGATGGTGACGATGATCGTGCGCGAACCGGTTGGTGTCGTCGGAGCGGTCGTGCCGTGGAACTTCCCGCTGATGATGGCGGCCTGGAAGGTCGGCCCGGCGCTCGCCGCCGGCAACAGCGTCGTGCTCAAGCCCGCCGAGCAGTCGCCGCTGACGGCACTGCGGCTCGCCGAGCTTGCGAGCGAGGCGGGGCTGCCCCAGGGCGTGCTCCAGGTCGTGCCGGGCTTCGGCGAGACGGCCGGCCAGGCGATCGGGCGCCATATGGACGTCGACCTCGTCGCGTTCACGGGCTCGTCCGATGTCGGCAAGTACTTCCTGCGCTACTCGGGCGAGTCGAACATGAAGCGACTCGCGCTCGAGTGCGGAGGCAAGTCTCCGCACATCGTGATGCCGGATTGCGCGGATCTCGACGCGGCAGCGGAGGCCGTCGCCTGGGGCGTCTTCTACAACCAGGGCGAGGTGTGCAACGCCGGCTCGCGACTCCTCGTGCACGAGTCGCTGAAGGACGACCTGCTCGAGCGCGTCGTTGCGGTCGCCGAGTCGATCCAGCCCGGCGATCCGCTCGACCCGAAGACGAAGATGGGGGCGCTCGTCGACGATGTCCAGCTCGAGCGCGTGCTCGGCTACATCGAGACGGGTCGCGAGGAGGGTGCGACGCTGCACCTCGGCGGCAGCCGCGCGCGCGTCGAGAGCGGCGGCTACTTCGTCGAGCCGACGATCTTCGACGCCGTCTCAAACGACATGCGCATCGCCCGCGAGGAGATCTTCGGCCCGGTGCTCTCGGCGATCTCGTTCCGCGACGAGGCGGATGCGGTGCGGATCGCGAACGACACCGTGTACGGCCTCGCCGCCGGGGTCTGGACGAGCGATGTCTCCCGAGCGCACCGGCTTGCTCGTGCGATCCGTGCCGGCGTCGTCTGGGTCAACTGCTTCGATGCCGGCGATCTGTCGTCGCCGTTCGGCGGCTTCAAGCAGTCGGGCTTCGGTCGTGACAAGTCGATGCACGCGCTGGAGAAGTACTCCGACCTGAAGGCGATCTGGATCAACGTGGGGAGCGCGTGACTGTCGTCCTGACGGGGCACGACCTCACCCTCGAGGACGTGCTGCGCGTGGCACGCGGCGGAGAGGGAGCGGAGCTCGACACCTCGGTGCTCGAGCAGATGCGCGCGGCGCGCGAGGTCGTCGAGCAGGCGCGGGCCGAAGGCCGTGAGGTGTACGGGCTGACGACCGGGGTTGGGGCGCGAAAGCGCTTCCGCCCTGGCGACGAAGCGGCGGCGTTCAACCGGCGCATGCTGCTCGACCACCGCGTCGGCTCGGGACCGACGGTGGCCGACGACGTCGCCCGAGCTGCAGTGCTCCTGACGGCGAACCATCTCGCCGCCGGCTGGGCAGGCGCGCGCCCCGAGCTCGGGCGGGCTCTCGCGGCGGCCCTCGACGGCCCGGCGCCCTCGATCCGGCTTTACGGCTCGATCGGCATGGGCGACGTCGCTCCGCTCGCCGATCTCGCGCACGGCGCGCTCGGCGATCTGCCGCTGGCTGCCGGCGAAGCGCTCGCCCTGATCAGCTCGAACGCCTTCTCGACGGCGCTCGCAGCGCTTGCGCTCGCCGACGCCGGGCGATTGCTCGACACGCTGGACGTCGCGGGTGCGCTCGACCTCGAGGCGTTCGCGGGGAGCGTCGCGCCGCTCGACCCGGCTGCTGCGGCGGCGCGGCCCGACCCCGGCGCCGTCTCGACCGCAGAGCGGCTCCGCGCGCTGCTCGAGGGCAGCTATCTCTTGGACGAAGGTGCCGCGCGCAACCTGCAGGACCCGCTCAGCTTCCGCTGCCTCCCGCAGGTGCACGGGGCGGCGCGCGATGCGCTCGCGTATGCGCGCGCAAGGCTCGGGCTCGAGCTGAACGCGCACCAGGGAAATCCGCTCGTGACCGGGGGGCGGATCGTTCCGGCGGCCTCGTTCGACGTGCTGGCGCTCGCGGCCGCGCTGGACCTGGTCCGCATCGCGCTCGCGCCGGTGTTGACCTGTGCCGCGGAGCGCTCGCTGAAGCTGCTGCAGAGCTCCTTCAGCGGCCTGCCGGAGGGCCTCGCCGAGCGGCCCGGCCTTGCGGCGCCGGCGCTGAGCGAGTTCGGCGTCGTCCTGCTCGCACTCGCGGGCGAGGCGCGTCTGCTCACGGCTCCGGTGTCGGTCGACGCGGGCAGCTCCACCCACCACGAGGGGATCGAGGATCACGGCACGTTCGCGCCGCTTGCAGCGAGGCGTCTCGCCGAGCAGGTCGAGCTCGGCGAACGGCTCGCCGCGGTCGAGCTCGTGCTCGCCTGTCAGGCGGTCGACCTGCGCGCGGCGCGACCGCTCGGGCGGGGGACCGGCGCGGCGTACGAGGCGGTGCGGGCCCTCGTCCCGTTCACCGGCGCCGACGACGCGGCGCCGCAGGATCTCGAGCCGGTGCGGGCCTTCGTCCGCTCGGAATCCATCATCTAGCGCTCGCGCCGGCGCCGCTCCTCGAGCTCGCGGTGCACCGCGTCGAGGTCCGGCGCAGGGCCGTAGAGGCGCCAGCCGTCGCGCACGAGCGGGACGGCCGCGATCAGCAGCGTCCAGGCGGGCCAGAACGACCCATTTGCACCCGAGAAGAGCCAGATGAGCGTGCAGACGAGAAACGGCACGAGCGCCGCTCCCGTCCGCTGGACGAGCATCCGCGTCAGCTCCGCGCGCTGCGCCGCGTGCTCTGCCCTCGCCGGAGGCGATGCCGTCGGCAGCGCCGGCAGGTCGGCGCGGAGCTCCTGGAGCTCAGCGACCGTCCGGGCGCCGTACGCTTGCTCGAGCCGCTGCGAGAGCTCGTCGCCGTCGAGGCGGCCCTGCGCGTAGTGCTCGCGGATCTCCGCGGCGGCGCGCTCGCGATCCTCGTCGGAGGCCCGCATTAGGGGTTCGTTCACGCTGTGAATCTACGGCCCCGCGCCGAGGCGGGCTCGCCTTGTGGTGAATAAGGTGGTTCCGGATGGACGCGATCGATCGCCGGACCTTCCTCGCGGGGGCGGCGGCGCTCGGCGGGGGAGTGCTGCTCGGCGGTCGTGCCGCGACCGCCGCCGCCAGGCCGCTGGCCGTCGGCGACTCGCGCCCGCCGCTCGCGAGCGAGCCCGGCACGCTCGCGATTCTCGAGTGGCCCGGCTTCGAGGCTTCGGGCACGAAGGCGCAGACCTACGGCCTGCTCGCCGGCAAGGAGTACACGACCGCATTCGGCGCGAAGCGGCTCACCTACACGCCGATCCTCAGCGACGCCCAGGCGCTCGACAGAGCGCGCTCCGGCGCTCCGTTCGATCTGATGCATCCGGGCGTCGAGAACGTGCGCGACTATGTCGACGCGGGGCTCGTGCAGCCGTGGGACACGAGTCTCCTCCCGAGCTTCAAGAACCTCGACCCGGCCCTGGCGAAGCGCGGTCGTCTCGACGGCAAGCAGTACCTGATCCCGTGGGACTGGAGCTTCGGGAGCATCCTCTACCGCACCGACAAGGTCGGCTCTGCGGACGCGAAGGGATGGGAGCTGCTCTGGAACGCGAGTTACAGGAGCAGGATCGCCCTCTGGGATGACGCCCAGACCAACTTCGACGTGGCCGGCCTCTATCTCGGCCTGCCGAGGATCGACGCCCAGACGCCCGCCCAGGTGACGAGGTCGAAGAACGCGCTGCTCCGGCAGAAGCCACTCACCAGGCTCTACTGGAAGAGCGAGTACCACGACATGCAGCCCGCCTTTCGCGCCGGTCAGGTCTGGATCGCCTACGGCTGGCAGGACTCCTACGTGAACATGCGCAACGCCGGGCTGAAGGTCGCGTTCATGGAGCCGCGGCAGGGGAAGCTCGCCTGGGTGCGGGGCTTCATGCTCGGCGCGGAGACGAAGAGCTACTACCACGCGCACCGGTACGTCGAGTCGTTCATCGATCACGCCGCCGCCGTCCAGATGGTGAACCTCTTCTACTACGGGAATGCGGACGCGACCATCAAGTCCTCGGAGATCAAGGACAAGTCGCTCGCGAAGGTGCTCGACGTCGGCAATCGGCACACGTTCACCTCGCCGGACGTGCACATCCAGAGCTGGGAGCAGAACGCGGACGAGATCCAGCTCGCCTGGCAGGACGTGCATCCGGGGTGATGACCGAGTTTTAGGCCACGGTTACGGTCGTCGCCCCGCCTCTCCGAGGCCGGCGCGGCCGTGGAATGCTTGCGCCGGCTCGACCGCCCCCCGATGGACAACGACGAAAGGAAAACCATGCGCAAGCTCGCCCTCGCCGCGATCGCGTCGATCGCGGCCCTCGGCGTCGTCGCCGCCGTCGCGGCGGCCGCGGTGACGCCCCCGCCGGCGATCAAGTCGTCCGGCAAGATCGTCTTCTGCACCGACGCCACCTACCCGCCCGAGGAGTCCCTGAACGGGACGACGTTCGTTGGTTCCGACATCGACATCGCGAACGGCGTCGCGGCGCAGATGGGCGTCAAGGCGTCGTTCAAGAACACGACGTTCGACTCGATCATCGCCGCGCTGAAGACGAAGAAGTGCGATGCGATCATCAGCGGCATGAACGACACGGCTCAGCGCCGGACGCAGGTGAACTTCACCGACTATCTGAAGGTCGGGCAGTCGATCATGGTCAAGAAAGGCAACCCGCTGCACATCGCGAAGCTCGCCGACCTCGCCGGCAAGAGTGTCTCGGTCGAGTCCGGCACGACGGACCGCGACTTCCTCGCAGCCGAGTCGACGAAGCTCACGAAGGCCGGCAAGAAGGCGATCGACATCAAGACGTTCCCGAAAGACACGGATGCCGCGGCGGCTCTGAAGGCAGGTCGCGTCGACGCGTACTTCGGCGACTCGCCGGTCGCGGTCTACTACGTCGACCGCGACAAGTCGTTCGCGATCGGCGGTGCGCCGATCAGCCCGATCGCGATCGGGATCGCGACGCGCAAGGGCGACCCGCTCGGCGCAGCGACTCAGAAGGCGATCAACGCCCTCTATGCCAACGGCCAGATGAAGAAGATCGTGGCGAAGTGGGGGATGACCAACGCGGTAAGCCTGCTCAAGTAGCGATTCGATGCTCGCCGCGTTCGACTGGCACGTCATCTGGGCCCGGATCTTCCGGCCGGACCACGTCTTCTTCCGGGCGATGTACACGACCGTCTACATCGCGGTCATCTCGCAGGTGCTCGGCGTGGTCCTCGGTCTCTTCGCGGCGCTGATGCGCTCGTCGAAGATCCCGCCGCTCCGGTGGCTGTCCGGTCTCTACGTGCTCGTCTTCCGCGGCACACCGCTGCTCGTCCAGATCTTCTTCATCTACTACGGCGCGAACCTGATGCTCGGGTTCACGCTCGTCCCGAACAGCCTGAACCTCGGGCTGTTCAGCCTCGACGGCGCCATCGTCGCGGGCATCCTCGCCCTCGGCATCAACGAGGGCGCGTACATGCGGGAGATCATCCGCGCCGGCATCGACTCGATCGACTCCGGGCAGATGGAGGCTGCGAAGTCGCTGGGCATGCGCTACGGCCTGGCGATGCGGCGCATCATCCTGCCCCAGGCGGCGCGGGTGATCGTCCCGCCGCTCGGCAACGAGTTCAACAACATGCTCAAGACGACGTCGCTCGTGTTCACGATCGGCGTCTACGAGATGTTCTCGGACGCCGAGATCCATTACTCGAATACGTTCCTGCCCGAGTACTTCGTCGCGGTCGCGTTCTGGTACCTCGTCCTGACGAGCATCTGGACCGTGATCCAGGCGGCGATCGAGCGGAAGCTGGCAGCGAGCGAGCGCGGCGACCGGCTGACGTTCCGTGAGCGGGTCGAGGCCGTCTGGAGCTCGCCGGCAGCGGGGCTGATCCGGCGATGAGCGAGGTCGTCATGGACGCCGTAGAGGTGCACAAGCGCTTCGGCCGGCTCGAGGTGCTAAAGGGCGTGTCGCTTTCGGTCGAGAAGGGCGAGACCGTCTGCATCATCGGCGCCTCCGGCTCCGGGAAGACCACCTTCATCCGCTGCATCAACCACCTCGAGAAGATCGACGGCGGGCGGATCACGGTGAACGGGCACCTGATCGGCTATCGCGAGGTGAACGGCAAGCTGCGCGAGGACACCGAGAAGAGCATCGCTCGGCAGCGGACGCAGATCGGGATGGTGTTCCAGCGCTTCAACCTGTTCCCGCACAAGACCGCGCTCGAGAACGTGATCGAGGCGCCGGTGCACGTCCTCGGCGTCCCGGAGAAGGAGGCGCGCGGGACGGCTCTCAACCTGCTCCGCCGGGTGGGGCTCGAGGACAAGTGCGACACCTATCCCGGCAAGCTCTCGGGCGGCCAGCAGCAGCGGGTTGCGATCGCGCGCTCGCTGGCGATGAACCCGGCACTGATCCTCTTCGACGAGCCGACGAGCGCGCTCGACCCGGAGGTGACGGGCGAGGTGCTGTCGGTGATGGAGGAGCTCGCGCACGTCGGCATGACGATGATCGTCGTCACGCACGAGATGGGCTTCGCGAAGGTCGCCGCCGATCGTGTCGTGATGATGGACGGCGGCGTGATCATCGAGGAGGGCACGCCGGAGCACTTCTTCGAGGCGCCCGAGCACGAGCGCACGAAGCAGTTCCTGTCGAAGATCCTCTAGAGCGGTGTGAGCTCGCCGCCTGCGATGCAGACCGGCAACCGGTTCGCGGGCGGTACGAGTGGGCAGGCCCAGTGGTCCGCGTATGCGCAGGACGGGTTGAACGCAAAGTTGAAGTCGAGCACGAGGCCGCCCTCCCCGCCGAGATCGGCGCCCTTCACGGTGTCGAGCAGGTAGCGGCCGGCGCCGTACGTCTCGCTGCCGTTCGTCAGGTCGCCGAACGGCAGGAAGATGCCGCCGCCGTACGCGTCGAGCCAGTACAGCTCGAGCTCCCGCGTCTCACCGAGGAGCGCGAACCGGGCTTGCGCGAACCGGGTGAACGCGATCTCGCTGCCGGCGCTGCCCCGGATCCGCAGCGAGGCGGGCTCGCACGCGACGACCTCGGCAAACGTGCGGAGATCCGGGTCGTAGTCGAAGTAGCGCGGCAGGGCGCCGACCTTCGGTGACTGCGGATGCGCTGCGTAGAGCTCTGCGCGCACGTCGCGCCAGCGGCGCCAGGCGACGATCGGGTCGCCCTCGGAGCGCACGACGGCGTAGAGCGCGAAGACCCGCCGCTTCCAGTCGAGCAGCTCGAGCAGCTCGCTCATCGATCAGTGGCCGGTCGCGGAGAAGTGCATGTAGTCCTTCGTCGAGCCTGTCCACGAGCCGCCCCAGCCCCAGCCCGCGTCGCGGAACGCAGCGACGACGGCCGGCGTGACCATGCCCCGGCGCACGCGGGTGCGGTCGAGGTAGGAGAGCGCCGTCTTGTCGCGCGTCATGCCGCAGCCGACGTACGGGTTCTCAACCGGGTTCAGATCGACCGCCTCGCCGTAAGCATGCTCCGACCAGCTGCCGGTGCCGGTGTTCGCGAGCCCGTTGCACGGAGACGCGGACGCCTGCCGGCACTCGAACGACGCCGTCACGTCACCGTCGGCGGGCTGTCCCTTCACCGGGCTGTAGGTATCGGTGAACGACATGTGGTGGATCGGGAAGCCGAGCTCGAAGAGCCGGCCGAAGACGGCCCGCAGCGGTGTCACGGCGGCGCGATTCACGAGCAGCTGGCCGGTGTGTGTCTGCCCGTCGAAGCCGTGGTAGGTGACGGTCAGCACTCGCAGGTCGGAGAGCGAGACGGGGCAGCCTGCGTGCCACTCGTGCGCGCCGACGACGGCCTGTCGCTGCCCGGCCGAGAGCGGGCGCACGGTGGAATGGAACCCGGCCGCCGCGATCGCGACCGTCGTGAGGCTCGCGAGGAGACGCATCAGAGCAGCCGGTCGAGCCCCCGCACGAGACCCACCAGGCTTGGCACGGCGCGCACAGCGAGCAGCGTGCCGGCGACGTACGGCGCGGCGCTCTCGCCCGCGTCGTGCCGCAGCGACAGGCGCTCCCCGCCAGCGGCGAAGACGATCTCGGTCGACACGGTGAAGCTCGGCAGCCGCAGCGAGTGCACCTGGGTGCCGCCGACGGTTGCTCCGCGCGCCTCAGGCCTGCCGTGGACCTGGTCGATCGGCACCGCCAGGGACGGCCGTCGGCCGAGCCCGTCGAGCCGCTCCGCCAGCTCTCGCGCCGTGCCGCTCGGCGCATCCGGCTTCTTCGCGCTCGCGTAGTCGATCACCTCCCACGAGCCGAATCGGCCCGCAGCCTCGCCCGCGAAACGGAGCAGGAGCGCCGCCGTGATCGAGAAGTTGCCGGCGGCGACCACGCCGACGCCCTGCGACTCGGCGCGGGCCGCGATCTCGTCGTAGTCCTCGCCGGTGAGCCCGCTCGAGCCGATCACGACGCCGACGCCGCGATCGAGCGCCTGGAGCACGTTCGTCTTCACGACCGCGGCGTGCGTGAAATCGACGACGACGTCGGCAGGCGCTGCGTTGAGTGCGTCGGCGACGGTGTGGTAGGCGCTCGAGCGCGACACGCCGGCGACAAGCTCGAGGTCGTCGGCCGCCTCGACCGCCGCAGCCACCGCGCTGCCCGTCCAGCCCGTGCTTCCCGCGACGCACACCCGGATCATGGGCCGAGCTTAGACGGCGTCGGCCGCGCCGGGCGCGGGGCGCAGGCCGCGCCACGGAGGCGAGCAGTCGAAGTCGAGCAGGAGGGTTTCGACGAGCTCGGCCCGGAGGGTGCCGCTCGGGCCGTCGGCGAGGTGCAGCCGGTGGAGCCGCACCGAGTGGTAGTGCGCTGCCGTGCGAGCAAGGGCCTCGCGGTGGGTCGGGTCGCCGCCGACCTCGCGGGCGCCGCGCGCGTCGAGGAATGTGACGAGGTTTCCCCACTGGCCCCCCGTGAAGCGGACGTTGTGGTAGGAGACGAGTGCCGGGAACGACCGCGCTCGCGCGAGCAGCTCGTCTTCGAGCCGGACGATCGGCTCGTGGTCGACATCGCTGCGTGCTTGACCGAAGAAGCCGACCGCGGCGACGGGGCCGTGCTCGAGGAGCAGGCTCGGCGTCGGCGCCACGAGCCGGTGCCGGTCGCCGTTGTCCTCCCACGTCCCGGCAGCCCGCCCGGCGCGCAGGCGGCGACGTACCGCCGCTCGCATGCGTTCGAGGGTCTCCAGGTCGGCGAGGGTGCGCTCGAGCCGGGTGAACGGCCGTCCGGGCACCTCCTCGTCGGCGGCCAGGGACGTCGTCGGGACCACTGCTGAGCGACACTAACCGAGCGAGCTGCACGCTCGAACCATGGGCTCACCGTCGATCACACCGTCCGGCCGCGAGTGGGGTGCGCACCGGCACCGGCACCGGCGCGGGCCGTCGCTCCGCTGGCTGTTGCTCGCGATCGCCGCCCTGCTCGCCCTTTTGCTGTGGCTGGCAGTCCGGCCGCATCCCTGGCGGCCGCCGAGCGGCTCACCCGTCTTTGCCCGCTGCAGCCTCGCTGGCGGCCTCGGCGCCTGGTGCGGACGTGTCGCGGTTCCCGAGGACCCGGATGATCCGCACGGGGCCCAGATCTTCCTTCGGCTCGCCGTCCTCCGGGCGACGACGCGCCCCGCAGCCGGCGCGCTGTTCTTCCTCGAGGGTGGGCCAGGCGGCGCGGCGACCGGGGCGGCGGCGGAGGTGAGCAGCATCCTCGCCGAGGTCGAGCGTCATCGCGACCTCGTGTTCGTCGACCAGCGCGGGACGGGCGGCTCGGCGCCGCTCGCCTGCCCGGACGAGCACGTGCGTGCTGCCGATGCGGCCGCCGTCACCACCTACCTCCGCCGGTGCTTCGCCCGCGTGGGCGGCAGGCCGGAGCTCTCGACGACGGCGGTCGCCGCCGACGATCTCGACGCGGTCCGGCGCGCCCTCGGCTACGGGCGGATCGACCTTGTCGGCGCGTCGTACGGGGCGACGCTCGCCCAGGCCATGCTCCGGCAACACCCGGATGCGGTCCGGACGGCCGTCCTCGACGGGGCCTCTCTGCCTGGCGTCCACGTCTTCGAGGCCGAGGCGCGGAACGCCGAGCACGCGCTCGACGCCGTGCTCGCCCGCTGCGCCGCGCTTCCCGCGTGCCGCCGCTCCGACTCGTCGCCTCGACGCGAGCTGACGCAGTTGCTCGCGCACGGCCCGCGGCGCGTGACCACCGAGACGGGGACGATCGTGCTCCGCGCAGACGACGTCGCCTCGACGATCGCGTCGCTGTCGGAGACGACGGCGGGCGCCGCGACGATCCCTTACGTCCTGCACGCCGCGGCGCACGGCGACTACACGGCGCTCGCCCGGGCGTACTCGGAAGGCCTCGGCACCGACCTGGACGCGCGGGCGCGCCTGGCGATGGTGTGGGTGGTGCTCTGCTCGGAGCCGTGGGCTGCGTCCGACCCGGCGGCGACCGCGGCGGCGGCGCGCGGTAGCTACCTGGCCGCATCGGTCGTCGCGAGGGCGCGGCTCTTCGCCCGGGCGTGCCGCGTCGTGCCGCGCGGGCGCGTCCCTCAGGGGAGTGGCACGATCGTTCCGACCGACGTGCCGGTCCTGCTCCTGGCCGGGTCGGCCGACCCGCTCGATCCGCCCGCGAACCTGCACGGCTGGCGGCACGCCTTTCCGGAGGGGCGCCTCGTCGTCGTGCCGGGTGCGGCGCACGGCGTGCTCGACGAGGGCTGCCTGCCCTCGATCGTCGACAGGTTCGTCGCCCGCGGCTCGGCCCGCGGGCTCGACCTGTCGTGCGCGCGCCGGGTGCAGCTGCCTGCGCTCCAGATCGGCTGACTGGCGGCGCGGCCCCGCGAGCGGCGATACTGGCCGACCGATGCGGGGGGTGGGAATGACGATCGCGGCGGTGGCGGCGATCGCCGTCGTCGGCGGCACCGCCGGTCGCGCGAGCCCGGCGGAGACCGGTGCGTGCGCGCCGCGCGAGGCGACGCCGGCATACACGTCGTCGGTCGAGCAGGCCGTCGAGTCGGGCCGCGACCTGTGGGGCAGCAAGCTCCTGCACGCGAGCGGCGGGCCGTCGTACGCCGCCGCGCGCCGCTACCTCACGCCGCTGACGCAGGGGATGCAGTGGCAGGGCAGGCCGCTGACGTCGACCGGCTCCTACTACGTGCCGTTCTCGTTTCCGTTCACGTCGTACGGCTCGACGGTCTTCGCGCTGCACGTGGCCGACGGGAGCGAGATCGTGACGCGTCGCGTCGGTGGCCCGTCGCTGTCGGTGTATGTCGGCTCCGGGAGCGAGCGTTACGGGTCCTGCACGTCACGGCTGCGCCCGGCGCGGCTCGCGCAGGGCTACCTGCCGATCCTCCAGACCGCCTACGTCGACGCAGCCGGCGTCCGGTACACGCAGGAGTCGTTCGTCGGGCGGGCATACGGCGTGTACGGCGCACGATCGGTGATCAGCTTCGTGAAGCTCGTGGTCGACGCCCGGCAGTCGACCAAGGATGCGATCGTGCGGCTCGTTCCTTGGCGCCGGCTCGCGCACTCGGCGCCCGATCGCCTCGCGCTCGGCGGGCAGGCGCGGCTGATCGTGTCAGACGGCGCCGAGTTCGTCGACGGAGTCGTGCGCTACACGGTCCCGGCCGGCGAGCGGCAGACGATCTACGCCGAATGGCTGAACGCACCCTCCGACGCGACATATCTGCATGCGACCGCCGCCTCGTACGCCGTGGCGCGCGCGACAGTCGTCAAGTTCTGGGAGGCGAAGCTCGCCTCTGGTGCGACGTTCTCGGTCCCGGAGCAGCAGGTGACGGACGCACAGCTCGGCATCCTCACGCAGCTGATCGCGTACGGCTGGCGCTACAGCATCGGCAACGCCTACGAGGAGCTCTCCTACGCGGAGTCGCTCGACGCCGCCGAGGTCGCTGCGGAGTACGGCTTCAGCTCGGTCGCGAAGTCGATCCTTCAGCTCTCGCTTCAGCGGATGCAGCTACGCCCGTGGCGGTTCACGGCGTTCCGGGCTGCGCACATCCTCATCACCGCCGCCACCTATTACCGGCTGACCAAGGATCGAGCGTTCCTCCACGCAGACACTCCCGAGCTCGAGCGGCTCGTCGCCCGCATCGCATCGCGCCAGCTGAGGACCGGTCCGGCGAAGGGCCGGCTGATGCCCGAGCCGCTCTCCACGGATCTCGAGAACCACGACGTCGACAGCGTCCCCGGTCAGGTCGAGGCGATCGAGGGGCTGCTCGCGATCGGCCGCGTGTGGAAGTCGAACGGCTATCCGGCCGACGCCGATCGCGCCGGTGCGCTCGCGGCGAGCATCGATCAGGCATTGCGTCCGGCGGTCGCGCGCGCGTCGAAGCGGTTGCACGACGGCTCGCTCTTCGTGCCCGACCAGCTGTCCACGAAGCAGCTTCCGTTCGGCCGCATCACCGCGACCAAGGACGGTTCGTACTGGAACCTCGTGATGCCGTACGCGTTCGCCTCCGGCTGGTTCCCGGCCCACTCGAGCACCGCCCGCGGGATCATCCGCTATCTCCTCGAGCACGGATCGCGGCTCTTGGGGGTGCCCCGTACGTACGCACGCACCGTCTACGGCAACGCGTCGGGCGCCGGCCTGGCGCAGGTCTACGGGCTCAGCATGTCGCGCTTCCTCGCGGACAACGACCAGCCGGACCAGCTCGACCTCAGCCTCTATGGGATGCTCGCCGTCGGTATGACGGCGGGCACGTATGTCTCCGGCGAGGCCGTCTCGGTGCTACCGGTCGACGGCGCCTTCGACCGGTCGATGTTCATGCCGCCGAACTCGGGCGCGAACGCGTCGTACCTCGAGACGCTGCACGAGCTGCTCATCCACGAGCGGCGTGGGCCGCTGGGCGCGCCCGCCGGGCTCGACCTCGCGTTCTCGACGCCGCCCGCCTGGCTCGGCGACGGGCAGGAGATCGACGTGCGCAACGCGCCGACGAGCTTCGGGCGGGTCAGCTACACGCTCGATCGGCACGGCTCGACGATCGAGGGCAGCCTCATGCTGCCCGCCCACGCGCACGCTCGCCTGCGGCTGCGCCTGCCCGCCGGCGAGCATCTCGGGCGCGTCGTCGTCGGCTCGGCCGTCGTCACGGCGTCGAGCTCCGGCACGATCGATCTCGGCGACCTGCACGGCGCCGTCCTCGTCCGGGCGACGGTCGAGTAGCGGCATGTCCTCCTCGTCCTGGCGCGATGAGTGGAACCGGCGCTACGCGGGCCGCGAGCTGCTGTGGACCGCACAGGCGAATCGCTTCCTCGTCTCCGAGGCCGAGGCGCTCGAGCCCGGGACCGCGCTCGACCTTGCCTGCGGGGAGGGGCGCAACGCCGTCTGGCTCGCCGAGCGCGGCTGGTCTGTGACCGGCGTCGACTTCGCCGGAGTGGCACTCGCCAAGGCGCACGAGCTCGCCGCGCACCGCGGCGTCGAGGCGGAGTGGGTGGAGGCCGACCTGCTCTCCTACCGGGCAGGGCGTCGCTTCGACCTCGTGCTCTCGTTCTATCTCCAGCTGTCGGCCGGTGAGCGGCGGCCCGTGCTGCGCGCCGCAGGCGAGGCGGTCGCGCCGGGCGGCACGCTGCTCGTGGTCGCCCACGACAGGAGCAACCTGGAGCACGGCTACGGCGGGCCGAAGGACGCCGGCGTCCTCTATTCCCCCGGAGACGTCGTTGCCGATCTCGACGGCACCGGCCTTGCTGTCGAGCGTGCGTCGGTCGTCGAGCGCCCCGTCGAGACGCCCGACGGCGAGCGGATCGCACTCGATCTGCTCGTGCGCGCCGGGAGGCCGGCATGACCGGCGGCTGCGCCTGCCGCGCGGTGCGCTACAGGCTCGACTCCGCGCCGCTGATCGTCCACTGCTGCCATTGCCTGAACTGCCAGTGCCAGACCGGAGGCGCGTTCGTGATCAACCTGCTGATCGAGAGCGACCGGGTCGAGTTGCTCGCTGAGATCCCGACGCCGGTCGACGCCCCGCGTGACGACGGCGCCCCGCAGACGATCCATCGGTGCCCGCGCTGCGAAGTGGCGGTCTTCAGCACCTACGGCCACCCACGTATCTGGTTCGTCCGTGGCGGCACGCTCGACGATCCGTCCGCTGTCGCGCCCGACGTCCACATCTACACCCGCTCGAAGCTGCCGTGGTTGACGCTGCCGGAAGGCGTGCCCGCGTTCGAGGCGTTCTACGACCTCAAGCAGCTCTGGCCCGCGCCGAGCCTCGAACGGCTCGCTGCCCTCGGCTGACTCTCGCTACTGCTCGTGGCTCGAGAGCGGGCGCGTGCCGATCTGGCCGGCGTCGTCGACGGTCACGAGCATCTGCTCCGCGCCGCGCCGGAGCACAGCCGAGTCGCCGGTCTGGTGCTCGAGCGCCCAGCCCTGCCCCGCCCAGCTTGCGATTGCCACGTCGAGGCGCCGCCGGCGCTCCTGCGGCGCGACCGCGGCGCCGCCTCCGCGCCGGGCGAGCAGCATTGCGAGCGCGGCGACGAGCGCCAGAACGAGCGCCCCGATCAGCACCCAGGCCCAGGTCGGCGTGGAGCTCGTGCTCGACGCCGGCTCGCTCGTCGTCGTCTCCGGGGAAGTCGGGACGGTCTGCTCGGTCGTCGTCTCGTGCACCGTCACGGTCGAGATGGTCGTGACCGTCTGAGCCGGCTGGGTGATGGTCGTCGTCTCGGTGGTCGTCTCCGTCGTGGTGGTCGTGTCGGCGAACGCGGTGCCGGCCAGCAGCGCGCCTGCTGCGAAGAGGACGGCGAGACCGGCGAGCTTCACGGTGCGAGTATGACGCACCTTCAGGAGCCCTCGACGAGAGCGCGCAATCCGTCCAGGTCGTACGAGAGCGAGCCGTCCGCGAGCTTTGCCCGCTTGACGCGCTCCTTCTCCGCCCGCGCCCGCGACGCCTCGAGCACCTCGTTAATTCGCGCGCGCGGCACGACGGCCGCGCCGTCGGCGTCGAGCACGACGGCGTCGCCCGGCTCGATGAGGCACGAACCGACCTCGACCGGCTCGTCGATCGCCCCGGGCATGGTCTTCGTCGCGCCGCGGATGCGCACCCAGCGCGCCCAGATCGGCAGGCCGAGCTCGCGCAGCTCCTCCACATCCCGCACGGACGCATCGACGAGCAGCGCGGCCGCTCTGCGGCCGATCGCCTGCGTCGCCAGGAGCTCGCCGACGAGGGCGACCGCGCGCGGCTCGGGCATCGTCAGGACGACGACGTCGCCCGGCTCGATCGACGCCATCACGGCGTGCACCATCAGGTTGTCGTCCTGGCCGCAAGACACCGTGCGCGCCGGGCCGGCGACCCGTGAGCCGGGCACGATCTGCACGAACGACGCATCGACGAGCCCCTGCCGTCCCGCCGCCTCGTAGACCGTCGCCGAGCCGAGAGCGGCGAGCTCCTCCCATGCGGTCACAGTTGATCGACCACCTGCGGGATCATCCGCTGGAACGCCTCCGCGTAGCGGACCTCGCTCCGGCCCGATGCGCGCCGCGCGTGGTTCCCGCGATGCGCGGCCCGCTCGGCGTAGTACGTCTGCAGGTAGGCCTGCGCCTTCATCTCGGCCATCGCCGCGAGCTTCTGCTCGTGCACGGGCGTGATGTCGACGAACGTGGTGGGGACGAAGCCGCAGAGCTCGGGCTGGTGTGGCTCGAACAGGAAGAGCTCGGGGGGCGTGACGGTGGCGAAGGCGCTCGGCACGCCCGCGCCGGCCGCGAGCGACCGGGCGCGGTCGACGGCGGCGCCGGCGATCCCGTGATCCGGGTTGAAAGGGTCGACGGTCGTGTGCGTGACGAGCACATCCGGCCCGAACTCGCGGATCTCGTCCGCGATCCGCTGCAGGGCAGCAGCGTCGATCTCGAGCGGGTAGTCGCCGAGGTCGAGGCAGCGGAACTCTGCTCCGAGCCCAACTGCCGCCCGCTCTGCCTCGCCGTGGCGGATCTCCTTCACGCGCTCGACGGTCTGCCCGGGCTCCTTCCAGAGCTCGCCCGACTCGCCTCGCTCGCCGTACGAGAGCGCGATCACGCGCGCGACTCCGCCCGCAGCGGTCCCGACGGCGATCGCGCCGCCGGCGCGCCAGACGAAGTCGGCCGAGTGCGCACCGATCACGAGCAGCCGCCGGCTCATGCTTCCACTCCCGCCACGCGTCGTGTGTTCCGCACAGCCATCACGTCTATCTCCTCCTCGTCGAAGCCCGCGGCGAGCAGCCTGTCGACCATCAGGCCGAGGCCGTCCTCGACCGGCGGGTTCGCCGTCTGGCCCAGGTCCGTCGACAGCACCGAATGCTCGACCCCGGTGGCGCGGATGGCAGCGAAGACGTGCTCCCAGGTCGTCTTGCCGGTGTGCGGCGTCGTGAAGCACCTTTCGAGCAGCGCACCCCGCTCCGCCAGCGCGCGCTGATCGTCGAACGACAGGCTCTGCGACGGGAAGTCGGGATGCGTGACAACGATGTCGCGCACGCCTTCCTGGAGCGCCGCATCGACGACGCTGAAGATCTCGTCGCGCGCGAGGTGCCCGGTCGCGAGCAGCAGGCCGTGCCGCGCGATCGTCCGCAGCACCGCACGCGTCTCGGGCAGCACGGAGCCCTCGTCGTCGACGACCGGCACCGGCTCGATTGCGATCCCGGCGGCTCGGAGCTCGCGCTGCAGCTCCATCCACACCGGCACCTTGGCGCCGGGCGGGAACTGCGTCTCCTCGCCGCTCTCGTTCACGGAGTCGACCGTCGGCAGCCAGACCGTCCGAGCTCCCTCGCGGGCGGCGATCTCGACCGCGACCGGGTTCATCCCGCCGACGGCGCGGTTCAGAGCGATCGCGCCGAGGACACGCACGCCCTCGGGGGCGGCGGCGCCGACGACCGCCGCGCGCTCCGCGGTCGAGGTGTAGTGCGACTTGAGCAGGAACCCCGCCATGCCGAGCTCGGCGAAGCGCTCCGCCAGCGTCAGGTCGTCGATCTTCCGCGGCACGACGTCGGGCGAGATGTGGACGTGCGTGTCGAAGGCGCCCTGCAGCAGGGCGCGCGCCCGCTCGGAGACGGGCTTCGGTGAGTCCTCGGGCACCGCGGCTCCTTCGGTCGTCGGGACGATCGCTGACGATAGCGCGGGCGGTCGGCGGTTGCGTGCAAAAGGCGCCGCCGTCCCCCGCGGTTGCGGGCAACGGGTTGTGCCGGGCCTCGGATTGTGTGCAATGATCTCGCGCGATGACGACCGGCCTGCGCGACCAACCCGACTCGGGGGCGGAGGTGTCGACGCCCGCCGGGCCGCGCTACGAGATCCTTCCCTTCGGCAAGGGGCCGGAGCAGGCGCAGGAGCTCGGCACTCCCGTTCACCTCACCGTGACGACCTCGCCGAAGCACGGGATCGACCGCTCCGTCGAGGTCGCAGAGCGCGCGCGGGGGGCGGGGCACACCGTCACGCTCCACGTCGCCGCGCGCATGGTGCGCAGCGAGGAGCACCTGACCGAGGTGCTCGAGCGCACTGCGGCGGCCGGGATCGACGACCTGTTCGTGATCGGCGGCGACGCGCCCGAGCCCCTCGGGCCGTTCACCGCGGCCGGCGAGCTGCTGGACGTCCTCGTCGCCCACCCGCGCCGTCCCCGGACGATCGGGATCGGCTCCTACCCCGAGGGGCACCCGCTGATCGCGCCGGAGGTGCTCGAGGCGGCGCTCGACGAGAAGGCGAAGGTCGCCGACTATCTCGTCACGCAGCTCTGCTTCGACACGAAGGCGCTGCTCGCGTGGCTCGATGGGGTGCGCGGCCGGGGGATCAAGCTTCCCGTGTACCTCGGCGCCGTCGGCCCGATCGAGCGTACGCGCCTGCTGGAGATCGCGACACGCATCGGCGTCGGGCCGTCGCTCCGCTTCCTGCGCAAGCAGCACGGGATCACGCAGCTCTTCCGGAGCCCCGCCAACTCGGCGAATCGCTTCTTCGACCAGCTTCGGCCGCGGGTCGGCGAGCCCCGCTACGGCATCGCGAGCTTCCACCTCTTCACCTTCAACGACCTGACCGGGACGCACGCGTGGTACGAGGAGCGGGCCGCCCGGGAATGAGCGTAGGCTCGACGGAGCTCATCGGGGAGCGAGGGCGCCGGCTTCGTCGGCGCCGGAAGCGGGTATGACGGGCGTCGAGCCGGTCTACGACGTCGCGCACCTCGGCCGGGTCGAGCTCCTCACACCCGACTTCGAATCGTCGCGGCGCTTCTTCGTCGAGGTGCTCGGCATGGACGAGGTCGAGCGGCAGGGGGATTCGGCGTACCTCCGCGCGTGGGGCGACTACGAGCGGGCCTCTCTGCAGCTCACGGCCGCCGGGCACTCGGGTGTCGGCGCCATCTCCTGGCGCGCGACGAGCGACGCGGCGCTCGAGCGGCGGGTGGCCGCGGTCGAGGCGTCAGGCCGCGGGCAGGGCTGGGTCGACGGTGCTGCCGGCCACGGCCGGACGTATCGCTTCACCGACCCGGACGGCCACCTGATGCAGATCTACTACGAGAGCGCCTACTACGAGCCGGCCGGCGACCTCGTGCCGTCGCTGAAGAACCAGCCGCAGAAGATGACCACTCGCGGCGCGGCGGTCAGGCGGCTCGACCACGTCAACGTGTGGTGCCGCGACATCGGCGAGAACAGCGCCTACATGGTCGACCACCTGGGCTTCCGGGTCAGCGAGCAGGTGCTCGACGACGACGGCCGCCACCTCGGCTCGTGGCTCCACGTGACGCCGAAGTCGTACGACCTCGCCTACGGCCGCAACGACCCGGACGGGCTCGCCGGCCGCCTGCACCATGTCGCGTTCGCCGTCGACGCCCGCGAGTACGTCCTCCGCGCCGCCGACGTCTTCCTCGACGAGGACGTGCACATCGAGGCCGGCCCGGCGAAGCACGCCGTGCAGCAGACCTTCTTCCTTTACGTCTTCGAGCCCGGCGGCAACCGCATCGAGGTGATCAGCGACGGCCGGCTGATCCTGTCGCCCGACTGGCCGCCGGTGACGTGGACGCTCGAGGAGCGCAGCCGCGGCCAGGCGTGGCGGACGGCGATGCCCGAGAGCTGGTTCACGTATGCGACGCCGCCGCCGGACAGCAAGCCAACCATCTAGAGCCCACTTCCCGGGAGGAGCCCCATGACACCGACGAACCTCCAGCAGATCATCGACGCGAACGACCCGGTCGAGCTGCTGCGCAACTCGCAGATCGGGGCGTACGTCTACCCGGTCGTCGCCGCCGAGTTCACGAACTGGCGGCGCGAGCAGCGCGCGTGGCGCGAGACGGTCGTCCTCTACGACCAGTCGCACCACATGGTCAATCTCATGCTGCGCGGCCCCGGCGCGATCGAGCTGATCACCGCGACCGCGATCAACAGCACGGCGAGCTTCCCGGTCGGGATGGCGAAGCAGTACGTGCCGACGACGCCGGCCGGCTTCGTGATCGGCGACGGCATCCTCTTCCGCGAGGAGGAGGAGTCGTTCACGTTCGTCGGGCGCGCACCTGCGTCGAACTGGCTGCGCTTCCACGCCGACACGGGGGGTTACGACGTCGAGGTCGAGCTCGACGACCGCTCGCCGATGCGGCCGATGGGCAAGCCGGTGACCCGCAAGCTGTGGCGGTTCCAGGTGCAGGGGCCGAACGCCTGGCAGGTCCTCGAGAAGGTCAACGGCGGCCCGATCGAGGACGTGAAGTTCTTCCGCATGGGGTTCATGACCATTGCGGGCAAGCAGGTTCGGACGCTCCGCCACGGCATGGCGGGTGCGCCCGGCCTCGAGCTCTGGGGGCCGTACGAGGACTACGACCTGATCCGCGAGACGATCCTCGAGGCGGGTAAGGAACTGGGCATCGAGGCGGTCGGGTCGCGCGCGTACTCGTCCAACACGCTCGAGTCGGGGTGGATCCCCTCGCCGCTGCCCGCGATCTACTCGGGCGAGGAGCTGCGCGCATACCGCGAGTGGCTCCCGGCGGCGAGCTACGAGGCCGTCAACGCGCTGGCGGGTAGCTTCGTCTCGGACGACATCGAGGACTACTACCTGAATCCGTACGAGCTCGGCTACGGGCACATGGTGAAGTTCGACCACGACTTCATCGGCCGCAGCGCCCTCGAGCAGGTCGACCCGGAGGCGCAGCGCAAGAAGGTGACGCTCGAGTGGTCGAACGACGACATCACCGAGGTGCTCGCCTCCTCGCTCTTCGCGCCGGAGGGCGAGGGCTACCAGTTCTTCGACGTCCCGAACGCGAACTACGGGTCGTCGAACTTCGACTCCGTGATCGACGCCGACGGGAACGTCGTCGGGCTCTCGCTCTTCACGGGGTACAGCGCGAACGAGAAGCACTGTCTCTCGCTCGCGACCGTCGACCCGGAGATCGAGCCCGGCACCGAGCTGCGGGTCGTCTGGGGTGAGCCGGACGGCGGCACCAGGAAGACCGCGGTACAGCCGCACCGGCAGAAGGACGTCCGGGTGGTCGTCAGCCCGGTCCCCTACGCGAAGGTCGCGCGGCTCGAGTACGCGACCGGCTGGCGCACCTCGCGCGGCGGCTGATCCCTCACCGCGCGCGTCACGGCACTCCCGTGGCGCGCGCGGTCAGCTGTCGACGTTGAGGAGCGGCGCGCCCGGCAGGCCGTCGAGGATGTCGCGCCGCGCGAGCACGAGGTCGAGGTTGCGGCGCGAGAGGCGCGCGTGCTCGCGCGCGATCTGGTCGGCGCGCGCGCCCTGGCGCCGGGCGATCGCCTCGAGCAGGGTGCGGTGCTGGTGCTGGGCGACGACAAGGCTCGCCTGCCACTCGGGATGGTCGGCCAGCGACGGCACGAGCGCTCCGGGTGAGGCGAACGGGACCGCCTGGGCGCGGCCGATCGCGCGTGTGACGACCTCGCTCTTCGCAAGCGCGACGAGCTGGGCGTGGAACGTCTCGTTCAGCTCGACGTACGAGACCATCGCCTCCGCGGACGCATCGGCGACGACCTCGTCGAGGAGCACTGCCGTCTCGTGCAGCTCCGCCAGCTCCTCGACCGACTCGAGCCGCTCGGCCGCAAAGCGCGCCGCGGTTCCCTCGAGGACGCCGCGCAACTCGATCGCGTCGTCGATCTCCCCGAGCGTGAACTCCCTGACGGTGAACCCGCCGCCGGGCAGCGACTCGATCAGGCCTTCGTGCTCGAGCGTCGTCAGCGCGAGTCGGAGCGGGGTGCGCGAGACGCCGATCCGCTCGACGAGCGCCAGCTCGACGAGGCGCTCACCCGGCCGGATCTCGCCGTCGAAGAGCAACTGCCGGAGGCCGAGCGTCGCCTTGACGGTCTGGGCGCTGTCCCCGCGCGGCATTCGGTGACGATATCCGGCTTCGGCGGTTGCATGCAATCGAGGTCGGCGTCTGCGGGCGACGGTAGATTGGCGCGATCCGCGCGCGTCCCTTCCCCCGGCTCTTTCTTCGCGCGGCGCTCCCGTTGCTCGGCGCCGCTGCGGCGCTGCTCCTCGTCCCGCACGCGTCGGCCGCGACCTCCGACGAGCAGGCCCTCGCGGCGCGCTATGCCCCCGTCGTTCGGCTCGTCGCCTACCGCGGCGACTGCGGTGCGGGGGAGCCGTATGTGCCGATCGACGTCAACCTGCTCTTCGGCGAGCCGACCGTCGCGCTCCGCGGCCCATGGGGGAACGACCTGGTGGGGATCGGGCCGACGGCCAAGGAGCTCGCGAAAGGGCTGTACGAGTACCACCTCGACTTCCCCGGCAACGCCCTCTCGCCGGGGTGCGGCTTTCTGGATTGGCAGAGACGGCTGACGCCGGGCCACGAGCCGACGGTGTACGCGCACGTCGCCACCGACCCGGGGTATCCAGGCAAGCTCGCGCTCCAGTACTGGCTCTTCTACGTCTTCAACGACTGGAACAACCTCCACGAGGGCGACTGGGAGATGATCCAGCTCGACTTCGACGCGTCGAACGCCGCGCAGGCGCTCGCAACCAAGCCGGTCGACGTGGGCTACAGCCAGCACGAGGGGGCCGAGCGCGCGGAGTGGGGAAGCGACAAGCTCGAGCTCGTCGACGGCACCCATCCCGTGGTGCGGCCGGCGGCCGGCTCGCATGCCAACTTCTACGGCGAGGCGCTCTACCTGGGCGCCTCGGCCTCCGCCGGCGTCGGCTGCGACGACACGCGTGGCCCGACCTACGACGTGCTTCCGGTCGTGCACACGATCCCGAGCGACGCTGCCGCGGCGAAGGAGGCCGACCCGTGGATCGCGTTCCAGGGGCGCTGGGGCGAGCTGCAGCCGGCGTTCTTCAACGGGCCGACCGGCCCGAACCTGAAGGAGCAGTGGACGGAGCCGATCCGCTGGTCGCAGACCTGGCGCGCGCGCAGCTACGTCGTCCCGAGCGCGACCGTGTTCGGCCCGGGCGCGACGAGCTTCTTCTGCAGCGGCATCGGAGGCGGCTCCGCCGCGCTCGTGAAGTTCGTGCACCGCCCGCTGGCGTTCGCGGCCGCGCTCGGGCTGCTCGCGTTGCTCGTGCTCGTCGCGATCGCCCGCGCGACGTGGCGTCCCACCGCGCCGCTCCGCGTCGCGAGCCGGCGGGCGACCGGCCAGATCCTGTCGGCTTCCGCCCGGATGTACGTGGGGCACATCGGTCTCTTCGTCCCGATCGGCCTCGCGCTGATCCCGATCACGCTCCTCGTCTCGCTCCTCCAGGCCCTCGTGCTCCACGGGACCGGCATCCTCGGCGTCGAGACGACGGGTCAAGGGAGCGGTGTCGCGGCGTTCCTCGTGCTCGCGATCGGGACGGCGTTGACGCTGCTCGGCCTCGGCGTCGTGCAGGCGGTGACTGCGCACGCGCTCGTCGAGCTCGACGCGGGCCGCCCGGTCGGCCCCGTGCGCGCCTACCGTCTTGCCATCGGCCGTCTCATCCCGCTCTTCGGCGCGCTGCTCGTCGCCACGCTCGCCGTCTCGCTTCTCGCCGGGTCGATCTACGCCATCCCGGTCGCGGTCTGGCTCGCCGGCCGTTGGGCACTCGTCGCGCCGGTGATCGAGCTCGAGGACGTGTCGGCGCTCGGAGCTCTCCGGCGCAGCTGGGTGCTCGTCCGCCGCCGCTGGCTGAAGGTGTCGTTCCTGATCGTGCTCGGCGGCGCGGTCGTGCTCGTCACCGGCCCCCTCGTCGGTGTCGCGCTGCTCTTCGCGACGAGCATGCCGTTCTGGCTCGTCAACGTCGTCGCGGGGATCGTCTATTCGGTGACGATGCCGTTCCTCGCGCTCACGACCGCGTACGCCTACTTCGACGCGCGGGCACGTCACGAGCTCGCCGGCGAGCGCGATCCGCAGGTCCTGCCGGCCGAGATCGAGCTCGGCTTCTAGAACGACCAGATCACGGGCACGAGCAGGATGCTCCCGGCCGCGTAGAGGACGAGCAGAGGAAGCCCGAGCTTCCAGTAGTCGCCGAATCGGTAGTCGCCGGGCTCCATCACCATCAGGTTCGCAGGCGTCGCCACCGGCGTCAGCAGCGCGGCGGCGGCGGCCACGGTGACGCACATGAGCGCCGGCCGCGGGGAGATCGAGAGGTCGTGCGCGGCCGACAGTGCCACGGGGAAGATGATCAGCGCCGTCGCCATGTTGCTGATCAGCTGACCGAGCACTGCCGTGAGCAGAAACAGCCCGAGCAGCAGAGCGTGCGGCCCGGCGTCCCCGACGATCCGTACGAGCCCGTCGGCCAGCTTCGCGGCAGCGCCGGTCTCGGTCATCGCTGTCGAGAGTGGGAGCATCCCGCCGACCAGGATCACCGTCGTCCACGAGATGCCCCGGTAGGCACCCTCGATCGAGAGGACGCCGCCGACGATCAAGGCGCCCGCGGCGAGGAGGCCTGCGACCGCGGGCGGCACCGCGTTCGTCGCGAGGAGCACGACCATCACGCCGACGATCGCGAGCGTCCTTTTGGCGCCCGGGCCGAGCGGCACCGCCTGCCGGCGCACGAGCAGCGGCTCGTCGACGACGAGGACGCCCGGGTCGTCGAGGTGCTCCTCGAGCGCGCCCCACGTGCCCTCCAGGAGCAGCGTGTCGCCGACGGCCAGCACCGTCTCGCCCGAGAGCCGCTCGCCCTTCCGTTGAACTGCCCTGACGACGAGGTCGCCGCTCTCGGTCACCATCCCGGGGAACGCGACGTCGCCGATCAGCTCTGACCGGGGCGGGATCACCACCTCGGCCACGCCCGAGCTGCGCGTCAGGAGCTCGGCGTCCTCCGTGAGGCCATAGTCCTCGACAAGGACGCGGGCGTGGTCGGAGAAGTCCTTCGAGATCTTCTTCGCGCTGCGGTGAGGGAGAAGCCGCTCGCCGAAGAGAACGATCACCACGATCGTCCCGGCGACGAGCGGGAGACCGACGAGCGCGAAGGAGAAGTAGCCGAAGCTGCCGGCACCGTGGTCTTTCGAGTACTCGGAGGCGACGACGTTCACCGGCGAGCCGGTCAGCGCCAGCAGCGAGCCGGCATGGGCGCCGAAGGCGAGCGGCAGCAGGAGCTGCGACGCCGGGCGCCGGAGGCGCACGGCCGTCACGACCATCACCGGCAGCAGCGCCGCGACCGCGCCGTTGACGCTGATCAAGGCCGTGAGGGACGCGACGAGGAGGATCATGAAGACGAGCAGCCGCGTCCGGCTCTCGCCGACCCTCGCGACGAGCATCTGCCCGGCCCATGCGGTGATCCCCGTCGCGTCGAGGCTCTCGCTGACGACGAAGAGCGACGCGATGAAGAGCACCGTCGGGTCGCCGAACCCGGACAGCGCGGTGTGCAGGTCGAGCACGCCCGTCGCCCACAGCGCGAGCGCGGTGCCGACCGCCACCACCGCCACCGGGAAGCGGTCGAGGACGAAGACGACCACGACCGCTGCCAGCACGAGGAACGTGATCGTCGTATGGCTCATCTCGGGTGGCCGGCCGGACCGGCCTGCGTACTCACAGATGGACGGGCGATCCGGGGCCGAGCGGGATGCCGAGCAGATACCAGGCGACGAAGAACAGCGTCCAGGCGATCGAGAGGATGACGACGTAGGGCAGCATCAGCGACACGACGGTCCCGATCCCGGTGTCCTTCTTGTAGCGCTGCGCGAAGATGACGATGAGCGGGAAGTACGCCATCAGCGGCGTGATCACGTTCGACGGCGAGTCGCCAACCCGGTAGGCCGCGAGCACCGTCTGCGGAGCGACGCCGAGGCGCGTGAAGAGCGGGATGAAGATCGGCGCCAGCAGCGCCCACTTGGCGATCGCCTGCGGGATGATCAGGTTGACGATCGCGGTGATGATGATCACACCGATCAGCAGCCAGACGTCTCCCACGTTGATCCGCTCGAGCACGTCGCCGAGCTTCACCGCCAGCACCTCGGCGATGTTGCTGTAGTTGAAGTAGGCGATGAACTGCGCGATCAGCAGGAAGAGGAAGAGCAGCCCCGCCAGGCCCGACCACGACTTGACGATCGTCTTGATCACGTCGTCGCTGCCGCCGATCGTCTTCGCGCCGCGCCCGAACGCGAGCCCGGCGGCGAAGAAGATGAGCATGATCAGCACGATCAGGCTGTCCATGAACGGCGAGTTGCCGATGATCGCGCCCGTGTCCGGGTTCCGGAGCGGCGCACCCGGAATGACCGTCAGCAGCACGATCGCGGCGATCACCGCAGCCGTCGCCCACAGCGCGTAGCGCAAACCGCGCGATTCGTCCTCCGGGGAGACCTCGGGCGCGTCGTCGGCGGTCTGGATGCCGTCGCCGGCCTCGGCCGGGTTCCACTCGCCGAGGCGGCCCTCGACGAGCCACGCGGTGACGAACGTCAGCACGAAGGCGACGAAGACCGTCGATCCGATCCCGAAGTAGAGGTTCGCCGCCAGGTCGATGTGGTGCGTCCCGCTGCCCGCAGCGTCGTTCGTGATCTCGGTCAGGATGCCGTCGAGCGGCGTGATCAGGAAGTTGATGCCGAAGCCGGCGGCCACGCCGGCAAACGCCGCGGCTATCCCCGCCAGTGGGTTTCGCCCGACGCTCTTGAACGCCGCTCCGCCCAGCGGGATCAGCACGAGGTAGCCGGCATCGGAGGCGACGCTCGAGAGGATCCCGAGCAGCACGATGATGAAGGTCAGCGTCCCGCGTGAGGAGACGCCGACCAGCTTGCGTATCAGGGCGGCTATCAGCCCGACCGACTCGGCCAGCCCGACGCCGATCATCACCACCAGGATGATCGCGACCGCGGCGAAGTTGCGGAAGTTCGAGACGAACGACGTGAAGAGGAAGCGGACGCCGTCGCCCTGAAGCAGCCCCTTCACCTTCGCCGTCTCCGTGACGACGTGGTACTCGCCCTTCGAGGCCGGCTCGGTCGGGCCGACGTCCGTCGGCTGCGTCGAGCCGCCGAAATACGTCTCCTCTGTCGGGATCGGCGGCGGCTTCACGACCTCGTAGGTCGCCTGGAGGTTGAACCAGAACAGCACCTGCGAGATCACGATCACGGCGCCGCAAAGGATCAGGAAGAGGATCGCCGGGTCGGGCATCTTGTTGCCGAGACGCTCGATCCCGTCGAGCATCCGCTCGAGGAAGGTGTGGCCGGCGGCAGCGTCCGCG
Organism: uncultured Thermoleophilia bacterium; assembly: GCA_963794375.1. Taxonomy (GTDB): domain Bacteria; phylum Actinomycetota; class Thermoleophilia; order Gaiellales; family Gaiellaceae; genus PALSA-600. The sequence continues at coordinate 129,701 of CAWCDL010000010.1, read as the reverse complement.
GGCGGGGCGGCGGGTGTGGTCACGACTGCTAGGCCTCCTTCGCGCCGGCGTACAGCCCGAAGAACTGCGCCACTGCGCTGGTCGCCTTCTCGAACTCGTCGACGATGACGCGCTCGTTGGGGGCGTGGATGTTGGCGAACCCGTCAGTTGTCCCGAGCAACAGCATCTCGGCATTCGGAACGGCTTGCTGGAGCGCGCTGACGAGCGGGATCGACCCGCCCGACGCGAAGCTCACGGTCTCGCCGCCCCAGGCGCTCGAGAGCGCCTTCCGGGCTGCGTCGTATGCCGGCCCGGAGGTGGCGGCCGCGTAGCCCTGTCCGGTCTCGTTCGCGTGGACTGTCAGCGCGACGCCGAACGGCCGCAGAGACTCGAGGCGCTCGATCAGCATCGCCTGCGCCTCGACCGGGTCCTGCTCGGGATGGACGCGCAGGCTGAGCTTCGCGCGCGCGTACGGCACGACGGCGTTGACCGCGCGGTCGACTGGAAGCACGTCCATGCCGGTGACCGTCAGCGCCGGGCCGGTCCACAGCCGCTCGCCGAGGCCGCCGGTGCCCATGAACGGTAGGCCGGGCTCGATCTCGGCGAGCTCGCGGAACTCCTCGTCGGTGTACGAGGCGCCCGTCCACGGCTCACGCTTGAGCCCAGGGATCGCGACGTCGCCGTGCTCGTCGTGCAGCGCTGCGATCGCGTGCAGCAGGGCGACCAGCGCGTCCGGAGCTGCGCCGCCGAACTGGCCGCTGTGCTTGGGGCCGGCGAGCGTGCGCGCCTCGACCGTGATCATCGCCATGCCGCGGAGCGCGACGGTCAACGTCGGCTCGCCGGGGCGGAAGCTGCCCATGTCGCCGATCACCATCGCGTCGGCGGCGAACAACTCGGGCTGCTTCGGCGGGTAGACGCTGAAGTCGCTCCCGACCTCCTCCATGCCTTCGATCACGACCTTGATGCCCACGGGCGGCCGGCCCTCCCAGGCGCGCAGCGCTCCGACGTGCATCAGGATGTTCGACTTCGTGTCGGCGGTCCCGCGTCCGTAGATCGCAGGGCCGTAGGATGGATCCTCGCGCTCGGTCGCCTGAAACGGCGGCGACTCCCACTTCGACTCGTCGCCGACGGGCACGACGTCGTAGTGGCTGTAGAGGAGCACCGTCGGCGCCCCGGGGGGCGCCGGGATCTCGCCGATCAGCGCGGGCGCCGTGTCGGGCAACACGAGTGGGTCGAGGATCGTGACGCCGGCGCCGGCGAAGAGCCGCGCGACCTCGTCATAGGCCTCGGCGAGCACGGCGTGTGTCTCCGCCGGGTACTTCGGTGCGGAGATGGAAGGGATCGCCACGAGCCGCGACAGGTCGGCCTGCAGCTCCGGCATCAGGGCGCTGATCGTGTCGGCCGAAGGCCCGGGCACGTTGCCTGCTCCTTTCCGCGGGCAGCCCGCGGCTCGTCAAGCGAGGCAACGGCCGCCGCCGCCTCGTCTGGGGTCGATGTCCCGTGAACCTATCGTGTCGGCGGGGACGGCGCGTAGGGCTCGGACGCGAACAGGTCGAGCCCGAGCCGTTGCGCGAGGAACGTCGCCGCCAGGCAGCCCTTGACGCTGTTCCCTGCCCGGTCGAGCAGCGGGGCGAAGGTCCCGAGCCCGCCCTTGCCCGGCGAGACGGTGACGATGCCTCCGCCGATGCCGCTCTTGCCGGGCAGGCCGACCTCGTAGAGCCAGTCGCCCGACGTCTCGTACAGCCCCGCGCTCGCCATCACCGCGAGCGTGTGACGGCAGCTCGCCTGGTCGACGACGCGCTCGCGGCTGACCGGGTTGACGCCGCCGTCGGCCAGCGAGGCGGCCATCAGGGCCAGGTCGGTCGCGGTGACGCTCAGCGAGCAGAGCCGCGTGTAGAGCTCGACGGTCTCCTCGGGATCGGCATCGAGGGCGCCGACGGCCTCGAGCAACCTGGCGATCGCGCGGTTGCGATGGTTTGTCGCAGTCGCCGACTCGAAGACCTCCTCGTCGAGCGACAGGTCGCGGCCGGCGAAGCGCGACAGCCCGTCCCGGACGAACTCCCACCTCTCCTCGAGGCCCGTGCCGGGCACGAGGCTCGTCGTCGCGATCGCGCCCGGGTTCACCATCGGGTTCGTCCGCCCGTCGGCGCTCCGCTCGACAGCGGTGAGCGAGTTGAACGGCAGCCCGGTCGCATTGACGCCGACGCGGCGGCGCAGCTCGGCCGGCCCCAGGACCGAGCAGACCAAAGCGAAGACGAACGGCTTCGCGACGCTCATGATCGTGAACTCGACCTTCGCGTCGCCGGCGCCGTAGAGCGAGCCGTCGGTTCCCGCGACGCAGATGCCGAAGAGCCCCGGCTCCACGCGGGCCAGAGCCGGGTACACCTTCGAGGTCTCTCCGCGCGTGTTCCCCCGGTAGCGGTCGTACGCCGCGGTGACGAGTGCCCGCACGCGCTCGGTGGGCGGCAGTGCGCCTGTCGAGACGTACGGATGGCCGGAAGCTGGCGTCACAGGTACTGGTTGCGTTGCAGCCACCGTAGCGCCAGGAAGCCCCAGATCGGCGGCACGTAGAAGACCGCGATCCGGTAGAGGAGCGCCGTTGCGAGGGCCGCCTCCTCCGACATGCCGGCGCTCGACAGGCCCACCGTCAACCCGAGCTCGGTGACGCCGATCCCGCCCGGGACCGGGATCAGCGAGGAGAAGAGCGAGATGCTGAGGTTGATGACGAGAAGATCGGTCAGGCCGATGCGCGTCCCGAGGCCGAGTGCAAAGAGGCCGAGAGTGACCGCGAACAGCACCTCCGTCGCGAGCGTCCCGGCCAGGAGGAGCACGAGCTTGTTCGACGAGCGCAATGCGGCGAGCGCGGTGCGCACCTCCGGCCACCACGCGCGCACCCTGCCGAGGATGGCGTTTCGGATACGCGGCACGAGCGCGGCGGCTGCGATCGCGAGCACGATCAGCGCGGCGACGACCGCGATCAGGACGAGCACGCGGCTCGAGGGAGCCTCGAGGTGGAGGTCGAGCGTCGACTCGCTGAAGATCAGGAGCAGCGCCAGGAGCACTGCCTGCACGACGGTGGAGGCGAACGAGTCGATCGCGCCCGAGGTGATCGCGGCGGCGGCGGTGATCCCCTGCCGCTGGAAGAAGCGGATGTTGATCGCGAGCCGCCCGGCCATCGACGGCAGGGCGAGGTTCATGTACCCGGTCGCGAGCTGCATCGCGTAGACCGGGCCGAAGCGGAGGTTCGCGGCCACCGAGCCGAGCGTCGCGACCGCCTGCGTGAAGCGTGGCGTCTGCGCGACGACCGCACCGACCGCGATCCAGCCCCACGTGGCGTCGCCGAGGCCGCGGAAGAACGCGTCGTAGTCGATGCCGGTGCCGAACGAGAGCACGGCGAACGCCGCCAGGATCAGCAGCCCGGCCTGGATCAGCGACCGCCACGTCACGCGCCGCAGCCGGACGAGCCCGGGCTCCGCTTCGCCGACGAGTGCAGCCGCCTCCAGCCGCAGCACGTCGACGTCGATGCGGGCGCTCTTCGTCGTGCGGCGGAGATCGTCTTCGAGCGCGGCGGTCTGCAGGTACGGGAGGAGTGAGGCGAGGCCCTCGCGCCCGAGCAGCTCGAGCGCTGTGGCGAGGGCGACGGTGGTGCCGAGCAGCGTTGCCGTCGTGACGAGCAGTTGCGCGCGATCGGTCATCAGTTGGTCGGGGCGTGGGGCGGCCGTCGACCAGCCGAGCTCGACGAAGCCCACGTCGTCGCCGACGAGGGCGACGGTCGAGACGTCGAGGTGGCGGTGGGCGATGTTGGCGGCGTGCAGGAGCTCGAGCGCGCCCCATGAGCGGCGGGCGACGCCGGCGTCGAGCTCGGCCGGCGGTAGCGTCCCAAGGGCGCGCGCGCTGCCCCGCAGCACGATCACGGCGTCGCCGCGCGTCGTCGTGGCCGCCCGCACCACCTCCTGCGTCGCCACGCCGTTCGCCCGCGCGAGCAGCGTCACGAACGCCTCGTGCTCGACGGCCTGGCCGCGGCTGAGGCGCAGCCTCGGGCCGCCGTCCTGATACCAGAGCGTGCGCCACAGCTTCTCGAGCAGCTGGTTGTCGTAGGCGTCCCGCCCGTGCACCCGCACGACAAGCTCGCGCCCCTGCTCGTCCGCACCGGAGAAGACGACGATCCCTGCGAGCTTGCGGCCGTCGATCTCGAGGCGCGACGGCGTGATGCGGAGCTGGGCGAGCGACGCGTTCACGTCGTCGAGCGTCGGCCTGCCCGCGGATGTGCCGAATGCGAGACGGGTGCCGGCAGCGGCGATGACCGCGATCAGGATCCCTGCCAGGTTGCCGCCCGGCGAGACGCCGTCCGCGACGAGTGCGCCGATGAGCCCGAGCGCGAGCAGCCAGCGGCCGGTGCGCTGGAGCGGCTGGACGAGATGCGGGCTGATCGCGAGCAGCACGGTCGCCGCAGCGGCGAGGCGGACGCCGGGGAAGTCGGGTGCGCCCGAGCCGCCGGTGAGCGCCCTGCCGACGTCGGGCCAGCTGCCGAGCGCCAGGCGGGCGGCGCCCAGCGCGACGAGCAGCGCGAACAGGAGCGACGACGCAGCCTGGCCGAGGACGACGACGCGCCGCGCCGCGAGCGCCGCCAGGACGCCGGCGACCGCCGCAGCGCCAAGCACGTCGTAGAGGAGGTTCGCGACCGGGGAGATCCACGGCGGGATGCTCGCGAGCAGCGACTCGAGCGTCCGCTCGAAGCGGCCCGGCGGGTAGGCGAGCACCAGGATGACGAGCCCGATCAGCGACGGCAGGAGCACCAGCACGTCCGTCGCGCGTCGGAAGCGAGGTGCGCCTGACGGCGAAGAGAAGATGCGGTAGCCCGGCCCCGGCAGCCACGGCGGCAACATCCCCTCGCTCATCTGCTCACCCTGTGACCGCCGGCGGGTGGTCTCGATGCCGGCGCTCGAAGAGCGTCGCGTTGAGGACGGCGGTGCCGACGATCAAGCGGCCGATGAAGAACAGGCTGAGGAGGATCGCTGCGGCCGCGCCGAGCGTCCCGTAGGTGTTCGATCTCGAGCGGTGGATGAAGTCGAGGAGATAGACGTTGAAGATGTGGATCGCGAGCAGCCCTACGCCGTAGAGGAGAGCCCCCGGTAGGAGATCGATCCAACCGGACCTGCCGTGCGGCATCACGAGCGAGATACCGAGCCACGAGGCGCCGAGCGCCGCGATCGTCGCCAGGGTCTCGAGCACGGTGAGCGGGAACGACGAGGCGTGCGCGAGGCTCACGACCGACGAGAGCGCGACCTGCGTCGCGAGCCCGAGCGCGAACAGCCGAAGCGAGCGGCGGCCCGTTCGCGCCGACCCCGCCGAGTGCTCCCAGGCGAGCGCATGCACGACCCGCACCGCGCGGTAGAGAACGGTCGTCGCGTAGCCGACCACGACGACCGCGGTAGCCGCGACCCAGACGCTCGAGGAGTTGTCGGCGGTCGCCGCGACCTCGTGCGTGACGATCCCGACGAAGCCGAGATCCCGTCCGACCGTGCGGGGCGTCGAGCCTGTGATGCGGGCGCCGAGGCCGAGGATGGCGACGAACAAGAATCCGAGCGGGAGCATGAAGAGGAAGAGCCGGTATGCGAGTGCGCCGGCGAGGATGCCACCGCCGATGTCGGCGTCCTGCTCGACCACGTCCACCGCCGCGTCGAGCACCGGCACGCGGCTGCGCGCCCGGTCGAGCCGGACGCGCAGCCTTTCCATTTGCGAGACCGCACGCGCGAGCAGCCCGGCCCGCTCCGTCACGGCGCGGAACCGGCGCGATCGCCCGTCAGGCCGCTACGCGAGCGCCTTGGCCTTGAGCTGATCGAACTCGGCCTGCGAGATCGCACCACTGTCGAGCAGTTCCTTCGCCTTCGCGATCTGTTCGGCCGAGCCGCCGCTGACGCTGCGGACGTATGAGTCGAAGTCGGTCTGCGCCTGCTTTGCGCTCTCCGCCTGGCGATGGGAGATGTTGTCGCCGTTCGTGATCAGGTACGCGATGAGCGCGACCACCGGGAACACGAGCAGGAAGATCAACCAGAGCGCCTTCTTGCCACCTGACGCGTCGTGGCGGCGGAAGACGTCGATGATGACCGTGAACAGCATCATGAAGTACACGACCATGAAGAAGATGACGATCAACGTCCAGAGGAATGTGAGGAAGCCTGTTGCGAGCAGCATGCGGTCTCTGCCTGCCTTTCTCGGTGCTTGAATTTGGGGGTCTTTTTACGCTCGCAGCCTACCTCCGCGCCTGACGGCGCGCACGGTGTCTAGCGATCGATGAACCGCTGGTTCGCCTCCGAGTAGCGGTCGCCTTCGAAGGCGACCGCCGAAGAGCCTTCGTCGAGCTCCCGCAGGTCGTCGGGTGAGAGCTGCAGCTCTGCCGCAGCGATGTTCTCCTCGAGGCGGTGGAGCTTCGTCGTGCCCGGGATCGGCACGGCCCAAGGCCGCTGTGCGAGCACCCAGGCAAGTGCGACCTGGGCGGGCGTCGCCCCTTCCCGTTCGGCGATGGCGGCGATCAGGTCGACGATCGAGCGGTTCGCGGCCCGCGCCTCGGCGTCGAACCTCGGGACGGTCATGCGGAAGTCGCCGTCCTCGAACGTCGTCTTGTCGTCGATGGCGCCGGTGAGGAAGCCCTTGCCGAGAGGGCTGAACGGCACGAAGCCGATGCCGAGCTCCTCGAGCGTCGGCATGATCGCGTCCTCCGGCTCCCGCCACCACAGCGAGTACTCGCTCTGGAGCGCGGTCACCCGCTGGACTGCGTGGGCGCGGCGGATCGTCTGGACGCCGGCCTCCGAGAGCCCGAAGTGGCGGACCTTGCCTTCGCCGATCAGCTCCTTCACCGTCCCGGCGACGTCCTCGATCGGCACGTTCGGGTCGACGCGATGTTGATAGAGGAGATCGATCGTCTCGACCCCGAGGCGCTCGAGCGAGCCCTCGACCGCGCGGCGGATGCTCGCCGGTGCGCTGTCGACGCCGCCGACGGCCCGGTCGCCGTCGAAGGCGAAGCCGAACTTCGTCGCGATCACGACCTGGTCGCGGACGGGTGCGAGCGCCTTGCCGACGAGGCGCTCGTTCGTGAGCGGCCCGTAGATCTGCGCCGTGTCGAAGAACGTGACTCCGCGCTCGACCGCGGTGCGGACGAGCGCGATCATCTCGCCCTCGTCGGGGATCGGCAGGTAGCTCTGGCTCATCCCCATGCAGCCGAGCCCGAGCGCCGACACCTCGAGTGTGCCCAGCATGCGCTTTTCCACCGTGTCTCCTCTCGCGTGCGTCATCGAAGGTCGAGTGAAGCACGGACCGAGCCCCGGTGCCCGGCCCGGTCGATCCAGGTACCGACAGGGCCTCTCACAACGATGGCGGCGCTGGCTAGGCTCGCCGAATCGACGCGCGGAGCGAGATTCGCGAGTTCCTGACCTCGAGGCGATCGAGGCTCACGCCCGACCAGGCGGGCCTGCCGACGTTCGGCCGCGGACCGCGTCGCGTGCCGGGGCTCCGGCGGGAGGAGGTCGCACTCCTCGCGGGCGTCAGCGTCGACTACTACACGCGGCTCGAGCGGGGCAACGCGGGCGGTGCCTCGGAGGCGGTGCTCGACGCGCTGGCGCGCGCCCTGCAGCTGGACGAGACCGAGCGCGCGCACCTCTTCGACCTTGTCCGCGCTGCTCAAGGGCCGGCGCGCCGAGCGCGAAGGCGTGTCCGTGAGCAGATCCGGCCGACCGTGCGGCACCTGCTCGATGCAATGGCAGGCGTGCCCGCATTCGTTCGTAACGGCCGCCTCGACATCATCGCCGCCAACGAGCTCGGGCGCGCCCTCTACTCCGGCCATTTCGAGAGCGCGAACGGGCCGCCCAACACCGCCCGCTTCGTGTTCCTCGATCCACGGGCGCCGGCCTTCTACCTGGACTGGGAGAAGGTGGCCACCGACGCCGTCGCCGTCCTGCGGGCAGAAGCCGGCCGCGACCCGTATGACCGCGGCCTCTCCGATCTCGTCGGCGAGTTGTCGATGCGGAGCGAGCTCTTCGGGACGCTGTGGGCCGCGCACGACGTGCACCGGCACGAGACGGGTCGAAAGCGCTTCGCGCATCCCCTCGTCGGCGATCTCGACCTGACGTTCGAGGCCATGGAGCTCGTCGCGGACCCGGGCCTGACGATGTTCGTCTACACCGCCGATCCTGGCTCGCGTTCGGAGCAGGCACTGAGCCTGCTCGCGAGCTGGATCGGCACACACGACGAGGAGGCTGCACATGCAGATCACGAGGACAGGCTCCGCCACCGTGGCGGGCCCTAGCGACTGGTTCACGGGCTCCGTCTTCATCGACGCCGTTGCGGCCCCCGAAGGCTCGTCGCACGTCAGCGCAAGCTGGGTGCACTTCACGCCGGGTGCGAGGACCGCCTGGCACACCCACCCGAACGGGCAGACGATCTTCGTGCTCGAAGGGGTCGGACGCTGCCAGCGGCGGGGCGGTCCTGTCGAGGCGATCCGCGCCGGCGACCGCGTCTTCTTCGAGCCCGGCGAGGAGCACTGGCACGGTGCAGCGCCCGATCGATTCATGGCGCACGTCGCGATCGTCGAGGTCGACGATCAGGGGAACGCCGCGACGTGGCTCGATCACGTCACCGAGGAGAACTACGGCACTCCGCCGGTAGCCTGACTGCATGGGGCCTGCCACGAGCGACGTGACGGCAGGCCGTCGTCCGCACTTCCAGGTGACATTCGTGCTGCTCGCGGTGGCGGGCATCGCGTATGCGCTCGTGCAGTCGCTCGTCGCGCCCGCGCTCCCCGACATCCAGCACGCTCTGCACACCTCGGTGAACTCCGTCAGCTGGGTGTTGACGGCCTACCTTCTGAGTGCGTCGATCGCGACGCCGTTGATCGGGCGGCTGGGCGACATGCACGGGAAGGAGCGGCTGCTCGTGATCGTTCTCGTCGTCTTCTGCATCGGGACGGCGGTCTCGGCGGTTGCAGGCTCGCTGACGGTGATGCTCATCGGCCGCGTCGCCCAGGGAGCCGCCGGTGGGATCTTCCCGCTCGCCTTCGGGATCATCCGCGACGAGTTCCCGCGCGAACGCGTCGCCGGTGCGATCGGCCTGATGTCCGCGCTCCTCGGCGTCGGTGGCGGGGCGGGTGTGGTGCTCGCAGGCCCCATCGTCGACCGGCTCTCCTACCACTTCCTCTTCTGGTTGCCCCTGATCGTGCTCGTGCCGGCGACGATCGCGGTTTATCTGGTCGTTCCGGAGTCGCCGGTCCGTGTGCCGGGGCGCGTCAACTGGGTCGGAGCCGCGCTGATGTCACTCGGGCTCGCGTGTGTGCTCGTCGCCGTGAGCGAGAGCCCGACGTGGCACTGGCTCACCGCGCGAACGCTCGGGCTCTTCGCGCTCGGCCTCGCCCTCCTCGTCGCCTGGGTGTGGAGCGAGACGCGGTCGTCGCAGCCGCTCGTCGACATGCGCATGATGCGGATCCGCGGCGTCTGGACGACGAACGCGGTCGCCTTCCTGCTCGGCTTCGGGATGTACTCGTCGTTCATCCTCGTGCCAGAGCTCGTCGAGACGCCCGCCCGGGCCGGCTATGGGTTCGGCTCCTCCGTCACCGGCGCCGGGCTGTTCCTGCTCCCGACAACGATCGCGATGCTCGTCTTCGGTGCCCAGACCGGCCGTCTGGAACGGCGTTTTGGCTCGAAGCCGCCCTTGATCGCGGGCGCGCTCCTCACCATGACGTCGTACACGATGCTGGCGTTCGCGCGCGGCTCGCGTTGGGAGGTCTACCTCGCGGCGACGCTCCTCGGTGCCGGCATCGGGCTCGCGTTCGCGGCGATGGTCAATCTGATCATCGAGAATGTCGGTCCGGCGGAGACCGGCATCGCGACCGGCATGAACACCGTGACGCGGACTGTCGGCGGCGCGTTCGGCGGCTCGGCGACCGCGTCGATCCTCGCCTCGACCGTCGGCGCCGACGGCTATGCGTCCTCCCACGGCTTCACCGTTGCGTTCGCTTCCTGTGCCGCAGCGCTAGCGGTCGGCGCGCTGATCGGCCTGGCCATTCCGCAGCGTCGCCCCGCCGACGCCTTCGCCGCCCACGAAGCGGGCGACCTGCCTGCGTCCGTCGCGGCGAGGCTCGTCGCCGACCAGGAGCGGACCGCCTGACCGACCCGCGGCGTCTACGGTATGGCTCGTCGAGTCGAGGAGGTCCAGATGATCGTCGTGGGAGTCGACGGCTCCGCCAACGCCGAGGCCGCGCTCGAGGTCGCGGCCGACGAGGCGCGCGTCCGGGGTGAGCCGCTGCGGGTCGTCGCCGCGTGGGAGGTGCCGTCGACGGTCTACGGCGGAGGCTTTGCCCCGGTCGACACCGAGGTCTTCGACAGCTTCCGCGACCGCGCGCGCGACGTGGCGGCGGAAGCCGCAAAGACCGCCGCCGAGAAGGCTCCGGACGTGCAGTGCGAGGTGGTCGTCGAGGAGGGCGACGCTGCGTCGGTGTTGCTCGGCCAGGCGAAAGGGGCGGCGCTGATCGTCGTGGGCACGCGCGGGCTGGGCGGCTTCAAGAGCTTCCTGCTCGGCTCCGTCAGCCAGAAGGTCGTGCACCACGCGCCGTGCCCCGTGCTCGTCGTGCCGGCGGGCGAAGCCGACTGACCGAGGCTCCGGGGGGCCAGGAGAGGCGGGGTCATCAGCGAACCTGGAGCGGTCGTGCCCGCTCAGGACACTTCGACCGCCGTCTCGCCGCCCGCGGAGCATGGGCGGCGTCGCTGGTACGACTCGCCGCTCGCGAGCAAGCAGGCGACGCACGGGCTCTACATCGAGATCGTCGTCCTCGCACTGATCCTGGCCCTCGAAGGGAAGCGCGTTTCCGACGCAAGCATTGTCTCCACGGTCTTCGGCGCACTCTTCGCGCTCGTGCTGGCCGAGTTCTACGCCTACTACCTCGGAACGATGATCGGCACCGGCAAGCAGCCGAGCTCTTCCGAGATCCGTGACGTGCTCGCCGGCACCGCATGGAGTCTCGTCGCGGCCGTCCCACCCGTCGCGCTTCTCATGCTCGGCGTCTTCGGCCCGCTCAGTCTCGGCACCGGGTTCTACGCGGCGAAGCTGGCCGGGGCGGGGGTGATCGCGGTCTACGCGCTCGTCGCGAGCCGCCGGGCAGGCCTCGGCTACCGGAGGAGCATCCTCACGGGTCTCGTCTTCCTCGCGATCGCCGTCGGGCTCGTGCTGCTCAAGCGCCAGTTCCATTAGAAACGGACCAGGCGAACTGGTCGGCCCAGTCGACCCGCCCGTAGTCGGACGGCCAGGCGCGCCGCGGGAAGAGCGGGGCGGCGATCCGCTCGGGCTTGGCGCCGGGGTGGGGGATCAGCCAGAGCGCGTCGCTCGACACGTAGAGGATGCTCTTGCCGTTCGATGACCACGTCGGCGTTGCCGCGCCCTGCGTCCCGGCGATCCTCGCCGGCGTGGATGTCCCCGGGCGCAGGAGCCAGAGGTTGCGGGTCGCATACCAGCGGGCGATCGCCGGCTGGTCGAATGTGCCGGCGGTCGGCTGTGCGACCGCTTCGACGAACGCGAGCGTCCCGTCGGGTGACCACGCGGGATCGAGTGTCAGCTTGCCGCCCGCACGAAGCGGTGCGCAACGCGCGCTCGCCGTGCTGCACGTCTCGACGCTCTTCGTCACCCAGGCGTAGCGGTTCCCGCCGGCGCCGAGCGCGAGCCGTCCGGCAGGGCCGACCGAGATCGTCTCGCCGACGGTGACGCCCAGCTTCACCGGCTGCGCTCCGGGCGTCCGGAGCTCGTAGACGCTCTGGCCGTCGGCAGCGAGGGAGGCCGATTGCATCGGGTCGATCCAGTACAGGAGCCCTTGCCCGTGCGGGAGGACGACGAAGCCGTTGATCGCATAGCCGGCGAACCCTGCGCTGCGCGTGAACGAGATCGGGTGAGAGAGCCACGTGGTGCGCGCGCCCGTGAGCGAGCTCGCGACCTGGAGCCGCTCGACTCCGCGGAAAGCGCCGTTGCGGCCGTGGACGATGCTGCGGGAGAGGAATGCGAACCTGCTGCCGTCGGCCGACCAGGCGACGCTGCCCTTCGGCGCCGCGGCGACGCGGGTCGGCCCGCTCGAGCCGATGCGGTAGATGGAGTGACCGAGCAGCAACCGTCCGTCCGGCAAGAAGCGCGCGTCCCCTGTCCCGACGATCCGGCCCGAGCGCCCGTCGGCGCGGGCGAGCCCGACCCGTGCGCCGACCGTGTAGGTAAGCCATGCCCCGTTCGGCGAGAGCTCCGGCTCGCTCGCCTTCTGCCCCGGCGGTGTGACGGCGGTCACCTTCCCCGTCGACCCGTCGAGGACGAAGAGGCGCCCGCGCGAGACGAACGCCAGAACGCCGTGGCCGGCGAACGCCTTCGTGTCGACGAAGACACCGCCGGGAGGCGACTGCGCCACCGCTGGCGAACCGCCTGCGCCGAGCCGGCCGATCCCGAACGCGACGCCGACGCCGGCGGCGACGACCGCGAAGACCGCGGCAATGGCCCTGCGCCGCCGACGCCCGCGGGCGCGCGCCTCCTCGATCGACGCCTCCGGCTCGAGCTGTTCGACGGGCTCGGATTCGACGAGCAGCATCAGGGCAGGCTCTCGATCAGCTTCACGAGCTCGTCCCGGCGATAGCCCTCGCGACGGGCGACGCCCAGCAGTTCCTGCGCCTTCGCGAGCACCACGCTTCGCGGGCCCGCGCCGCCCGCGACGGTGATGTGGCGGCCGCGCTGGAACTCGAGCAGCCCCTCGTCGCGCAGCAGCCGTAGCGCGCGCAGCACGGTGTTCGTGTTCACGCCCAGCACCGCTGCAAGGTCGCGCGCGGCGGGGAGCCGCTCGCCGGGCTTCGCCTCGCCGTCGGCGATCGCGCGGCGGATCTCACCGGCGACCTGGTCGTGCAGGAGCGCCGCGTCCGAGCGGTCGATCGACACCGTCATCATGGTGCTACCGATACTAGCATCCATGGAGTCAGCCTGCCTGCGTCGGCCCACTGGATCCGGCCGGGTCACACTGCCCGGAACCGCTTTGCCGCATCGGCATGGTCGACGATGGGGCGCGGATAGCCGTCGACGCCGGCGAGCTCCCACGGCGTGTGCACCGACGGCCCCGGGATGCCCGCGAGCTCCGGGACGTGACGACGGACGTAGTCGCCGTGCGGGTCGAAGCGCGCCGCCTGCCGAAGCGGGTTGAGGATCCGGTTCCTGCGCGGATCGGCACCGGTGCCGGCGGCCCACTGCCAGTTCCCGGTGTTGCTCGCCACGTCGGCGTCCACGAGCAGCTCGGCGAAGTGCACTGCGCCCGAGCGCCAGTCGATGCCCAGTGTCTTCGTCAGGAACGACGCGACGATGAGGCGGGCGCGGTTCGGCAGCCACCCTTCCCGCCGGAGCTGCCGCATGCCTGCGTCGACGATCGGGTAGCCGGTGCGGCCTTCCTTCCACGCCTCGAGCGCCTCCGGATCGTCCCGCCACGGCGCCCGCCGTGGCCGTAGGTCACGGTGGGCGGTCTCCGGGACCGCCTCGAGCAGCTGGAGAAAGAAGTCGCGCCAGGCGAGCTGTCGCACGAGCGCCGGCGATGCTGAGACGCTCCGTTCGAGCTCGAGCGGCGAGATGCACCCGAAGTGGAGGTACGGGCTCAGCCTGGAGGTCGCATCGGCGGCGAGATCGTCGGCGCACTCGGTATATCCCGCCATGCCCGTGCCCACGAACCGGCGCAGCCTGCGCCGTCCCTCGCGCTCGCCGCCGCGCGCACGATCGGGCGACGTGCCAGTGCCGAGATCGGGAAGACCGCCGGGCTCGAGACCGGCAGGTGGGAAGATCCGCGGCGGGTCGAGGGTCGCGCGTCGGGGTTCCCGCAGCCAGGCGTGGAAGTACGGAGTGAAGATCCGGTAGCTGCTTCCGGCTGTCGTGCGGACGGCATCGATGCCGACGATCGAGGTCGACGGGAAGCTCCGAACCTCCAGGTGCTCTGCGAGGCGCCGCGCGCGCCGCTGCGCGAAGGCGCTCGCGTCCTCGGCGAGGAATACTGCCGGTGCATCGACCTCGCGGGCGAGCCGTACGAGCTCCGCCACGGTCTCGCCGCGACGGACCACAAGAGCGCCTGCGCACGACGCCGACAGATCGTGCAGGGCCTCGCCGAGAAACGCGAGCCGGTTCGGCGCTGCAACCGGGCCGAGCACCGCGTCATCGAGCACGAAGAGCGGTACCACGTGCCCGGCCGCAGCCACAGCCGCAGTCAGGGCCGGGTTGTCGTGCACCCGCAGGTCGCGGGTGAAGAGGACGATCGCCGTTCTCAGCGTTGGAAGCGGTAGTGGGCGACGAGCCACTCGGTCCCGTTGCGGTAACCCCAGAGCTCGGCGCAGGCCAGGAAGAAGACGCGCCAGTCGGCGAGGAAGCTGCGTCCGAACCGCGTCGCGATCTCCTGCTCGTTGGCGTGCAAGCGGTCGACCCACGCCTCCGCGGTCCGAGCGTAGTGCGTTCCGTCGACGAGCCACTGCCCGACTTGGTGCAGGTCGCCGCCGAAGCGGGGGAGGAGGTCGACGGACGGCATCGTGCCGCCGGTGAAGAACCGCCGTGCCATCCAGCCGGTGTCGTACGAGTAGGCGAGGTCCCGATGGCAGAAGAGATGGACGAACAGCGAGCCGTCCGGCTCGAGCAGCGACGCGATCAGCGTCATCAGCGCCTCGTAGTTGCGCATGTGCTCGAACATCTCGATCGACACGACGCGGTCGAAGCGTCGGTCGAGCCGGAGCTCGTTCACGTCCGCCGTCACGACCTCGACGTTCGCCGGTGCGCGCGCCTCGATCCATCGCCTCTGCAGTGCGGAGTTCGAGACGGCGGTGATGCGCGACGCCGGGTAGCGCTCCGCCGCGTAGAGCGTGAACGACCCCCAGCCGCAGCCGAGATCGAGGATCGCCTGCCCGTCCTCGATGCCGGCGCGCTCGCAGGTCAGCGCGAGCATCGCCTCCTCCGCCTCGCCGAGCGTCCGCACGCCGTCCGGCCAGTAGCAGGAGCTGTATTTCAACCGCGGGCCGAGCACGAGCTCGAAGAACTCCGGCGGCACCTCGTAGTGCTGCTCGTTCGGTCGCGCCGGGACGAGTGCGATCGGAGAGGCGCCGAGGCCCTCGAGGAACGCCGCCTTGGCGGCAGGCCCGCGCCGCCGCTCACGCTGGAGCCGGGCCGCGAGGTTCGCGCGGATTCCCTGCCGGATGAGCCACTCGGGCAGGACGTCGGCCGAGACGACGCGGTCGACGACAGTCATCTCTGCAGCACCAGTTGCGCGTCCCGCATGAGCCCGGCGCGGAAGAGCGCCTCGCACGCAGCGAGGTAGAAGTCCCAGGTCCGGACGAAGCGCTCGTCGTACCCGAGCACACGCACCTCGTCGAGGCGTGCGAGGAAGCGCGTGCGCCAGCAGGCGAGCGTCTCCGCGTAGTGGCCGCCGATCTGCTCCAGCTCGACGAGCTCGAGCCCGCCCGCCGCCCCGGCGATCGCCCCGAGCGACGGGATCAGGCAACCCGGGAAGACGTAGCGCTCGATCCAGTCGGGCGTCGCGCGGTAACGAGCGTAGCGCTCGTCGGGGACGAGGATCGACTGGATGCAGGCGAGGCCGCCGGGCTCGAGAACGTCGGTCACCTTGGAGAAGAACGGCGCCAGCAGGCGCTCGCCGACGGCCTCCAGCATCTCGATCGACGCGACCTTTGTGAACCGGCCGCGAACCTCACGGAAGTCCTGAAGGCGAATCTCGACCAGGCCGCCGAGGCCCGCCTCGTCGACCCGCTCCCGCGCGAGTGACGCCTGCTCCGCGGAGAGCGTGATGCCGGTGACGCGAGCGCCGTACTCGCCGGCGGCGGTCAGCGCAAACGAGCCCCAGCCGCAGCCGATCTCGAGCACGTGGTCGCCGGGGCCGAGCGAGAGCCGCTCGCACACGCGGCGGAGCTTGCGCCGTTGCGCCTCGGCGAGCGGCTCGCCGGCGTCCTCGAAGATCGCGCACGAGTACGTCATCGTCTCGTCGAGGAAGAGCCGGAAGAGGTCGTTGCCGAGGTCGTAGTGGTAGGCGATGTTGCGGCGTGCGGCAAGGAGGCCGGTGCGACGGTTGAGCCTGGGACGCGATGCTGTGAACGCATCCAGCCGTGGGTGGCGCGCGGCGGCGCGGCCGGCGTTTCGGATCAGCAACTCGAGCAGCACCGGCAGGTCGTCCGAGCGCCACTCGCCGGCCTGGTAGCTCTCGCCGAGCCCCAGGCGCGGGCGGGTGGCGAGCCGGTGGAAGAGGCTCGCGTCGTCGATCGCGAGACGCACCGGCGGCCCGCTGCCGAAGCTCGCCTCGCGGCCGTCGGGAAGCGAGACTACGAGTGTCCCGCCCTCGAGGTCGCGCAGGAGGCGCCGGAGCAGCGGCATCGCCACACGGTCGGTGAGCGGGAGCCGTGCGGAGGGCGGGGTGCGCAGCGTGCCTGCCGTCACGTGCGCGCCGATCCCCGGCCGGGCTCGAACGGCGGCTTCTGGTGGAAGGGGACCCGCTTGAGAAAGAGGCGCAGCGCCTGCCAGTGGATCAGCGCGACGATCTGGAGCGGCATCAACGGGTAGCGGAGGAGAAAGCGGGCCACGGTCGCGCGCGAGAGCTCGCGTCGGCGTAACGCGAGCACGGCCTGCAGCGGCATCGTCCCCCGCTCGTGCACCTCGATCCGTGCGAACAGCCGCTCGGACGGCTCCGAGAAGGTGTAGCGGTAGCGCTGGTCGAGGCTCATGAACGGAGAGACGTGGAGCCGCTTCTCGTGCTCGTAGACGAGCGAGTCGCCGGGAAGGGCTTCCGTCATCCTCTCGCCGAACGTGTTGTTGAGCTCGGCGACCATGCAGGCGAGCGAGCCGTCGCCCCGGTAGCACCAGTAGAACGAGACCGGGTTGAAGACGAACCCGAGCACGCGCGGCTGGGTCAGCGCGAGCACGCGCTCGATTCCCTGCTCGCCCGCGGCGCGGACGACCGCATCCTTGAGCGGCGTGGCGTCGCCGTCGAAGTGATCGCGGTCTCGCACGGAGACGATGCCGCGGCGGTTCACGGCGAAAGGCCGGAAGCGCGACTCGAGCTCGGGCAGCTCGTCGAGATCGAGCAGCCAGTACGCGACCGGGTACCGGAAGAGATTTCTGCGCGGCATGTGCCGCACGTGCATCAGCGTGCCTTCGTAGACCGCCGAGTTCACCAGCGTGCTCCCAGCGCCGCCGCCGCGCGGATGCCCGACGCGAGCCCGTCCTCGTGAAAGCCGTTGCCGTGGTACGCGCCGGCGAAGGCGGTGCGCCCGCGGGTGAGCGACGAGAGCTCAGCCTGCGCGGCGATCGTGTCGACCGTGAACAGCGGATGCCGGTAGGGGATCCGTGCGCGGACGTGCTCCTCGGCGACGTCGTCGTTCAGGGTGAGCAGGTAGTCGGTCTCGGTGTCAAGGCGCTGCAGGCTGTTGAGCCAGTAGGTCACCGTCGGCCGGCGGTCGCCGTCCAGCCGGTAGTTCCACGACGCGCGGGCGCTCGCCGTGCGTGGGAGGAGGCTCGAGTCTGTGTGCAGCACCGCGTCGTTCGGCGTGTAGGCGAATGCGCCGAGCACGCGCCGCTCGTCGCCGTCGGCGTCCTCGAGCAGCCGAAGCGCCTGGTCGGCGTGTGTGGCGACGACGACGCCGTCGAAGGCGCGCGGCACGTCGTCGTCGGTGCGAACGAGCACGGCGTCGGCCGAGCGGCGGATGCTGCGTACCGGCGTCCCGGTGCGGATGCCGCCCAGCCGGGCAGCGATCGCGTCGACGTAGGTGCGACTGCCGCCCGCGACGCTTCGCCAGTCGAAGCGTCGGAAGCCGAGCATCCCGTGGTTGTCGAAGAAGCGGATGGCGTAGGCCGCGGGGAACTCGAGCGCGCGGCCGGGTGCGGTCGACCACAGCGCCGATGTCAGCGGGACGAGGAAGTGCCGGCGGAAGCGGTCCGTGTAGCGGTTCTCGTCGAGGTAGCGCTCGAGCGACCACCCTTCGACGTCCTGCTCGTCCAGCGAGCGCCGCGCAGTGCGCAGCCAGCGGCCGATCTCCCAGAGCAGCCCGTAGAAGTGGGTGCTGGCCGCGTTCCGGAGCTGGGCGAACGGGTGTCGGCCGGAGTACTCGAGCCCGCAGTGCGAGCAGCTGACCGAGAACGACATCGACGTCTGCTGCGTCGCGACGCCGAGCTCGCGGAAGAGGCGCACGAGCAGCGGGTAGTTGCGCTCGTTGTGCACCAGGAACCCCGTGTCGAGCGGGAGCCCGTCGACGAGCAGCGTGTTGGCGTGACCGCCCGCGCGCGGCTCGGACTCGAGGACCTCCACGTCGTGCGTCTGTGCGAGGGCGTAGGCGGCGCCGAGGCCGGCGACGCCGCTGCCGACGACGGCGACGCGCATCAGGCGGGCTCCTGGATGCGCCTGCGCTCGAGCTGGCGGGCCGACGGCACGCGCACGTTGTGCACGAGCCCGAGCCGCTCGAGCGCCCGGATCACCCACCACGACGGATCGAGCTGGAAACGGCCGAGCCCGTGTCTCGCCGACGCCGGGAACGCGTGGTGGTTGTTGTGCCAGCCCTCGCCGAAGACGAGCAGCGCGACGACCCAGTTGTTCCGCGCCTCGTCGCGCGAGCGGTACTCCTGCCGGCCGAACATGTGGCAGATCGAGTTCACCGAGAACGTCGCGTGCTGGTAGAGGAAGATCCGGATCAGGCCGCCCCAGACCATCGCCTCGACTCCGCGCTCCCAGCTCCCGCCGATCGCCCAGCCGAGCGCGAACGGCAGCCCGAGCGTCAGCACGACCCAGAGCAGATAGAGGCGGTCGATCCACACGACGAGCGGATCTCCGTAGAGATCCTTCCCGTAGGCGACGCCCTCCTCCATGCCGAGGTTCGTGAACAGCCAGCCGACGTGGGCGTGCACGAACCCTCTGGCCGCGCCGAGAGCGCCGTCGCCGTGACCGACGTGCGGCGAGTGCGGGTCGCCCGGCTGGTCGGACAGGGCGTGATGCTTGCGATGGTCGGTCACCCACTGGATGAGCGGGCCCTGCATGGTCATGCAGCCGAGGATCGCCAGAGTCGCCTTGACCGGCGCGGTCGCCTCGAATCCTTTGTGCGTGAAGTAGCGGTGGAAGCCGATCGTCGTCCCGAAGGCGCAGGCGACGTAGAACGCCGCCATGATCGCCACGTCGGTCCAGTGGAAGGCGACGCCCCAGAGCAGGCCGGCCGCCGAGAGGATCCCGATCGGCGGCACGAGGACCGCGACGAGCGTCACCACCTGACTTGCGCGGCTCGTCGCGGGACGCACGGTGCCCACGGCCGCCGTCATACCCGCTCCCGGCGCCGGCCCAGCCGGCGCCTCCGCTCTTTGATGAGCTCCGTCGAGCCTACGCTCATGCCGCGGCCCATTCGCCGATCGTCGCGGCGACGAGCGCCGCCCATGAACGGGCGCGAGGCAGCGGGACGAGCCCGGTGCGTGCGCGTATCGCGATCCCGTGCAGCGCACCCGGGATCAGCCGGTAGCTCCCGTGGGCGCCGGCCTGTCGCGCCCGCTCGAAGCCGCGGCGGGAGCTCGCGGGGCTGACGCCGGGGATGCCGGGGAGCGGGCGGTCGAGCGAGCCGTGCAGCACGTCGAGGCGCTTGCCCCGCAAGGCGTCGAGCTCGAGCCGGTCGGGAAGCCACGGCGCGAGGCCGAGCACGCCCTCGACCCCCGACGCGTCGGCGGTTCGCACGGCGACCGCGCCGCCCATCGAGAAGCCGAGCAGCAGCGTGCGCTCGGCGCCCGTCTCGGCGACCGCGGCCCTCGTGTCCTCGACGCAGAGGTCGAGCGCCCGCCACGACTTGACCCGGTAGCGCACCTCGGAGAACGAGACGGTGGGGCAGAGCGGCGCGACCGTGCGCACGAGCCACTCAAGGGACGCACTCCAGGTGCCCGGGACCGGCGCGGCTTGCCCGCCGTTCACGCACACGACGCTCGTCGTGCCGCGCCGACCCGTCGTCCGCATCTCGGCGCCGGTCTCCAGGACGACGAGCCCGACCGTGCGATCGGCCGGGCTCGGCGACGTCGAACTGTGACTCACGTCCTTTGACCTTGCTTCATAGGGCTTCCCGTCATTCGTCGCGCCGTCGGGAACGGTTCGGCGTCCGGCGGCTGCCTCGCGGGAGATCATCGCCGATCGCGCCATTACATCTTCGGCGGGAGCAGCACCTTGTTGATCACGTGGATGACGCCGTTCGAGGCGAGCACGTCCGCCTTCGTGACCTGCGCAGTGTTGACGTACACCTTCCCGTTGCGGACGTGGATGCTCACCGACTGGCCCTCGAGGGTCGGTGCCGAGGCGAGCTTCACGACCTGGCTCGCGAGGACCCTGCCCTTGACCACGTGGTAGAGCAGCACGGCCTTGAGCTTCGTCGGATCGGCCGCGAGCGCGTTCAACGTCGTCTTCGGGACTTTTGCGAAGGCCGCGTCGGTGGGTGCGAACACGGTGAGCTTCGCCGTCGAGAGCGCGTGCGCGAGGCCGGTCTTCTGAACCAGTGACACGAGCGTCTTGAACTCACCGGCCGCGACCGCGGTCTGGACGATGTTCTTCGAGTGCGCGGCCGGCGCCGCGGCGCCCGCCCGGGCGCGGGCACCGGCGAGCGCGAGGGCCGACAGACCGGCGAGCAGGCAGACAAGGATTGCGAAACGCTTCATGGAGACCTCCGTTGGATTCGACCGTGACGCACCTGGTAGCCACCAGGTCGCCGGCCGGATCACTCGAGTCGATCCGCTCAGCCCAGGACGGCGCCGGCCACGCTCGTCCGGGAGTGAACCGGAGAGGCGTTGTTGCGCTGGAGCGAGATGTCGAGTGCCCTGTACGTCCCGGGCCCGGGGAGGGGCAGCTCGAACGTCGCCCGGCTCCCGTCCGAGAAGCTCCCGATGGGCGTCATCTGTGTCGCGCGTCTGCGGAGCACCCAGACCGTGTAGTGCGTCCCGGGCGCCGCCGCGGCAAGGCCGCGGAGGTGGAGGACGACGTACCCGCCGGCCGTCTGCTCGTGGAAGACGGCGACACTCCCGTGGGCACCGGAGGAGCCGTGCGCGGTGACGACCCCGCGGGCGTCGGGGCCCGGCGAGCGGCCCGTGAGCACGATCGCGAGCACCACGGCCGCGGCGGCGGCGAAGCCGATCGCGAGCCCGGCGGCGAGTGGCCGCCTGCGCCGCCGCCGCCGGCTTACGACTGCGGGCGGAGCCGGCTCGGCGTCGATCGTGATGCGCCGCCGGATGTCGTCGAACAGGTCGGGCCTCGGTGCGACGCGTGGCAGCCGCTCGTCCAGCGCCGCGAACGCCTGCTCGAGCTCCTGATCGTGCAGCTCGTCGCCGCTCATCTCCGCCTCCCTGTTGCGACGTCATCCTGGTCGAGTGCCGTGCGGAGCCGATCGAGCGCCAGGCGTAGCCGGCCCTTCACGGTGCCGAGCGGAAGGTCGAGGCGCGCCGCGATCTCGGTCTGCGACAGCCCGTCGAAGTATGCGAGCTGCACGACTTCGAGCTGCGCAGGCGGAAGTAGCGTCATCGCCTCGGCGACGAGCTCGGCCTCGTCGGCGGCGGCAACCACCTCATCCGGCGCAGGCTCGTCGGAGCCGGGCTCGAGCTGCTCGTCGAGCTCGACGAACGGGCGGCGGCGACGCAGCGCGCGAATGGCGGCGTTTCGCGAGACCGTGAAGAGCCAGGTGGAGAGCTTCCCGCGTGCCGGGTCGAACTGCGCCGCGTGACGCCAGAGCGCCACGAATGTGTCCTGCGTGCATTCCTCGGCGATCGTGCGATCGCCGGTGATCCGGTACGCGATGCTGTAGGCGAGCCGCCCGTAGCGGCGGTAGAGCGCCTCGAGCGCGTCGGCGTCGCCGCGCGCCACCGCCTCGACCGCCGCGGCATCGTCGCTTTCGAGCACACGACGAGGATACGCCGCGGGCCGATCCGCGGATCAGCGGCCGGCGCGCCGAATCCGCCCCACGAGCTTCGTCAGAGCTTCGAACCGGATCGGGCGCCCGTGCGAATCGCTTCTGTGATGGGGCAGGATCTCCCCGTGCCGCGCGATCTTGCGCATCTCTCCGACGAGGCGGTCGTCGCGCTGGTCGCGCGCGGCGACGAGTCGGCGCTGACGGAGCTGTACGACCGCTACGGCGGGCCGGCATTCGCGCTCGCCCGCCGCGTCGTTCGCGATCAGGCTCTCGCCGAGGACGTCGTCCAGGAGGCGTTCCTCGCGATCTGGCGGGGCGCGGGGCGCTTCATGCCCGAGCGCGCGAAGGCAGCCGCATGGATCATGACCCTCGTGCACAGGCGGGCAGTCGATCTCGTGCGTCGGGAGCAGCGTCGCCGGGCGGACCCTCTGCCGGAGGGCGGGGCGGAGGTCCCGCAGGCCTCGGCCGCGGAGGAGGTCTGGCTGCGGCTCGAGCGTGAGCGCGTCCGGGCCGGGCTGGCCCGGTTGCCCGACCAGCAGCGCGAGGTGCTCGAGCTCGCCTACTACGGTGGCTTCACGCAGTCGGAGCTCGCCGGCCGTCTCGGCCGACCGCTCGGGACGATCAAGAGCCAGATGTTCGCCGGGCTGCGCGGCCTTCGCGAGCTCATCGACCAGGCGGCCACGGAGGAAGCATGGAAGACGAGCTGATCCACGATCTCGCCGCCTCGTACGCGCTGGACGCTCTCGACCCGGAGGAGGAGCGTGCGTTCGAGCAGCACCTCGCCTCCTGCCCGCGCTGCCAGGAGGCGGTGGCGGCGTTCTCGGGGACGGCGGCCGAGCTCGCCTACGCCGTCCCGCCGGCGTCGCCGCCGCCGGAGCTCCGCGGCCGGATCACGTCGGCCGTGCGCGCCGAAGGGGGCCGTGTCGTGCCGCTCCGTCCCCGCTGGGCGACGGCTGCGGTCGCCGTCGCCGCAGTCGCCGCGTGCGTTGCGATAGCCCTCGGCGTGTGGGTCGCACACCTGCATTCCGAGCTATCGTCACCCGGTCAGCTGCAGGCGCTGCCGCTGGCCGGAGCGCAAGGATCGGTCGTCGTCGGACGGCGGGGCGAGGCTGCGCTCGTCGTCTCCGGGCTTTCCGCGGCTCCTCGCGGACGGACCTATGAGCTCTGGGTGATCAGGGGTGCGGCGGCGAAGCCGGCCGGCCTCTTCGCGGGCGGGTCGACGACGACGACCATCCATCTCCGCACCCCGGTTGCGAAGGGCGATCGCGTCGGCGTGACGCTCGAGCCTGCGGGGGGCTCGCCGCAGCCGACGTCGAGCCCGCTCTTCACCTCGGCCGTCGCCTGACGTGCCTCAGGCGGGCTCGATCGCGGGGAACGCCCACGAGCCGTCGAGCACCTCCTGCCGCGGGCGGTAGAGGCGCACGGTGTAGTTCCAGCCGTCCACGATCGGGATCAGATTGGGGCGGTCGTCGTTGCCGCCGAAGTGCACGGTGACCGAGCCGTCGTCGTTTCGATCGGCGGTGAGGTTGTTGACGCTGTAGCTGCCGCGCTCGTTCGGCTCGAAGTACCCGTCCCGGTTGTAGACCGAGATCGACCAGAACCCGTCGACCGGCACATCCCTGACCGTCAGCTCGTACTCGCCGACCGGGAGGTTCGGCTCGACGCCGATGTACCGGGCCTCCTCGTCCGGAAGCCCGCCCCAGCCCGCCGCGGTCGCGAGCAGGTGCCGAACGGGGTTCACGTCGCTCCTCGAGCCGAAGGCATGGTCGAAGCCGCTGAGGCCGCGTGCGAGCTCGAGCAGCGCCTGGCGGGTCGCGTCGAGGCTCGCCGTGTCGTAGTCGGGCACCTCGAACGGCCTTGTGGAGGCGGCCTCGAGCGCGAAGCCGTCCTGGAGTGCGTTGACGGCTGCGACGTCGGCCTCGTCACCAGGATCGACGAGCACGCGCGCCGCGACTGCGACCCACGGCGTGTCGAACTCGTCGGCGGTCAGGTCGTAGTCGCCGGCGTCGTGGAAGACGCGATTGATGTAGTGGTCCTGGTTGACGACCATCACCGAGACGTACCGCTGCCCGGAGTCCGGGATCGTCAGCCTGGCACCCTCGGCGATGTCGACGATCGCCGCGCTGTAGAGCGTGTCGCGGTTCATGCGGATCACCGGCTGCTTGTCGACGGGCGTCGGGGTGCGATTGTGATTGATGCGGTTCACCCCGCCCGCCTGCGCAGCGACGGACGAGAACATGCGGTCGCTCTCGGCGCGCGTGAAGTTGTCGACGTTGACGTGGATCGGCATGCGACTCAGCCTTTCTCTCCCGCGCGGGGCTTCCGGTGCAGGTGCGGGATCAGCCACATCACCCCTGCTCCGAGCAGGAAGCTCAGCAGGACGAGGAAGAAGACGCTCGTGTTCGCGTGGAAGAGGACGAAGTCGAGCTTCACCCGCTCCGAGTTGACGATCACGAGGAGGAGGATGTAGAGGCCGAGCACGACGAGGGCGATCGTCTTCCAGCTCACGCCGGCGATGCCCGCCCGCTTCTTTGCCGGAGGTGCCGGGGCTGCCACGGCGTTGCACTCTAATTGAGAGGATCGGCGCGTGAGCAACCCGGCGGACCTCGGGGTGCTGGACGCCGCCGCTGCACTTGCGGGCCGCTCGCTGTCCTCGCGCGAGCTCGTCGAGGCGTGCCTTGCGCGGATCCACGAGCGTGACGGCGTCCATTCGTTCGACGGCGACCCCGGCTCGGTCAACGCCTGGGTGCGGGTGTACGAGGAGGACGCGCTGGTGGCGGCTGCACGGGCCGACGACCGCCTCTCCCAAGGCGGCGCGCCGGCGCTGTGCGGGATACCGCTCGCGCTGAAGGATCTCTACGGCGTGGCCGGCAAGCCGTTGACCGCGTCGAGTCGCGTGCTGCACGAGATCCCCGCGCGCGACTGCGACGTCTGGGCCGCGCTTGCCGCCGAGGGCATGGTCCTGCTCGGCCATGTGCACACCCACGAGTTCGCGGCGGGCGGGACGACCGACCAGGTCGGGAACCCGTGGGCGCTCGACCGCTCGCCGGGCGGCTCGAGTGGGGGCTCGGCGGCCGCGCTCGCCTCGCGCACCGTGCCGGCCGCGACCGGCACGGACACGGCCGGCTCGCTGCGCATCCCCTCGGCGATGTGCGGCACCTCGACGGTGAAGCCGACGCGAGGCGCGGTCTCGCTGCGCGGCATTGTGCCGCTGGGAACGACGTTCGACCACGCCGGGCCGATGGCACGGTCGGTGGCCGACTGCGAGCCGTTGCTCGCCGCGATGGCCGGTGTCGCTGCTCCGCAGGCGCGCCGGCCGTTGCGCCGCGTCGCCCTCTCGCCGCTCATCGGCGAGCTCGACCCTGACGTCGCCGACGGGCTCGACGCCGCGGTCGCCTCGCTTCGCACGCTCGGAACGGAGATCGTCGAGGCGGGCGACGCGCCCGCGCCGGAGCCCGGGCCGGAGTTCGTCGACGTGATGTGCTCGGAGATGCTCGTCTACCACCGTCGCTTCGACGACAGGCGCGAGCTCTATCGGCCGTCGATCCGCGGCTTCCTGGAGCACGGCGAGCGCTGCGCTCTGAGCGCCGAGCAGTACGCCGCGACGCAGGCGCGGCGCCAGGAGGCGACCTACGCCTGGCTGGACTGGGTGGTGGAGCGCTCGCTCGATGCGATCCTCGAGCCGACGGTGCCGAAGGTCGCCCGAGTCCGCGGTGACGGCTACGACGAGGCGTTCACGGACTACGACGAGATCTCGCTCACCTACAACTGGGACTGGACCGGCTTCCCGGTGGTCGCGCTCCCGGTGGGGGTGGGCAGACGGACCGGGCTGCCGGTCGGGGTCTCGCTGATCGGCAGTCCCGGCGCCGAGTGGGACCTCCTCGCAGCCGGTGCGGCGCTCCAGGCGGAGCTCGGGATACCCGAGCCGTGAGGGGGGTCGAGGCGGTCGATCCCGCGCCGCGGCTCGAGCGTGCGCCGGCGCTCGACCGCGCGAACCGACGCGTCTGGCTGGTGCGCGAGGATCTCGGCCCGCTCGGGTCGTTCAAGTGGCGCGGAGCGGCAAGCCACTGCGCGGCGCTTGCGGCGGCCGGCGAGCCGGGCGTGGTGGCGGCCAGCACGGGCAACTTCGCCGCCGCGGTCGCCTGGGCGGCGCGGCGTCACGGGCTTGGTGCGGAGGTCGTCGTCCCGGAGGGCATCTCGACTGCGAAGCACGCGCGGCTCGTCGCGCTCGGCGCGGACGTGCAGCGGGCAGGCGCCGATCTCGACGAGGCCGTGGCCGTCGCCCGGAGGATCGCCGAGGAGCGTGGTTGGCCCTACTTCGAGGACGGCGGCTCGCAGGCGCAGCTGGACGGCATCGCGACGCTCGGCGAGGCGCTCGCCGACCACGGGCTTGCCGCCGTGCTTGCGCCCGTCGCCTGCGGCGCGCTGGCCGCCGGGATCGCGCTGGGTGCGGCCCGCAGCGCCGGCGGCACGGCGGTGGTCGGCGTGCAGGTGCGCGCGTGCTCGAGGCTCTCGGCCCGGTTCCACGACCGCCCCGAGCCGCCCTCCCGCCCGGGCGAGACGATCGCCGACGGGCTCGCCGACGACCGGCTCGTCGAGCCGGCGTTCGGGCTCTGCCTGTCGCTTCTCCACGACGTCCTCGTCGTCGACGAAGGAGAGCTACGGTCGTCGATGCGCCTGCTCGACCAGGTTGTCGGGACGATGCCGGAAGGCGCCGGCGCCGCCGCACTCGCCGGGTTCCTCGCCGAGCCGGACTCGGTCCCGGCGGGCGACGTCGGCGTCGTCGTCAGCGGCCTGAACCTCTCCGACGAGCTCCGGGCCGAGGTGTCGATGGGTTAGCGACGGTTCTCCGCGTGGGGCGCTTCGCGGTGTGCCAGGGTATAGAGGTTTCGATATCGACAGGGAGGGGGTTCGATCGTGATCGACTCCACCAAGGGGCTGCGTCGCGGCCGTCTGGCGCGTGCGTCCGTTCTTGCGCTTGCGGTGCTCGCCGCCGTTCTCGTGCTCACGGTTGCCGGCGCAGTTGCGTCGAGCGATGCCGTGCCGCCGCCGCCCGCCAACCCGACGAGCGCGGACCAGATCCAGAACATCGACCAGGTGAAGACGGCCATCAAGGCCTACTACGGCGACACCGTTACCTCGACGCCCGACCCGGTCGCCGGCACGACGATGCTCCACACCTACTCGCCGACGAGCGCGTACGTGAGCGAGATGTCGCAGATCGAGGGCATCGCGACGAAGTACCTCGATCTGCACGCGTTCAGAGGGAACGGTGGCCGCCAGGCGATCGTGTTCGACGTCGACGACACGACGCTGAACACCTACAGCTACGAGATCTACTCGAACTTCGTCTACAGCTCGACAACGAACGGGGCCTTCGTCAACGCGGAGGTCTTCCCGCCCGTCCCGGGCATGCCCGCGGTGGCGGCCGACGCCGCCCACCACGGCTACGCGGTGTTCTTCCTCACCGGGCGGCCGGAGTCGCAGCGCGCGGCGACGGCGGACAACCTGGCGAAGGACGGCTACGCGAAGCCGGATGCCGACCATCTCTATCTGAAGGACCAGTCGAAGCCGTGGCTCTCGAGCTGCGCTCCCAACTGCACGACGACGCAGTACAAGTCGCTCACGCGGCAGCACATCGAGTCGCTCGGCTACGACATCGTCGCCAACTTCGGCGACCAGTACAGCGACCTGAACGGCGGGTTCGCGGATCAGACGTACAAGCTCCCGAACCCGATGTATTACCTGCCCTGAACGACTGATCGTCGGGCGCCCCCGGTGACGGGGGCGCCCGACGCGTCGCTCCCCCGGCGGGTGAAGCGCGGGCCGAGCCGATCGTCTCCTGCCGGCGAATGCGGGCTGACAGCTTCAGCGACCGGGAGCCCGCCGAGTTCGGGAAGGATCAGCGCCTCTCGCCGGCTGCGATCGCGAGGAGGAACGCCAGCACGCGACCGACGAGCAATGCCGCCGCGCCGGCGTCGTAGTCCGGTAGCGACGAGTCGGCGAAGAGGTGCTCCCCTCCCGGGTAAAGAAACAGCTCGGCCTGATCGGTCGAGTCGACGAGGGCGCGCGCCGCCTCGATGTCCTCGGCGAAGAACGGATCGGCCTCCTTCCCGTGCACCTGCACCGGGACGGACGCAGGCCACGCGTCTCCGAATTCCGAGACCGGGAGGCAGGAGGAGATGAGGAGAGCGCCGCGGGCGCCCTGCCGGGTCTGTGCGAGCTGCTGGGCGACGACGACCCCGAACGAGAAGCCTGCGTAGACGACGTCGGGGTCGATCTCCTCGGCCGCGGCCACGCCGCGGGCGGCCAGTGCGCCGAATCCCACCTCGCGCGCAAACTTCATGCCCTCGTCGATCGTCTCGAACGTGCGCCCGTCGAACAGGTCGGGTGTCTGCACGCCGTGCCCCGCCTGCCGCAGCTCGTCGGCGAACGACCGCACCCCCTCGGTCAGCCCCTGGACATGGTGGTACAGCACGACCTCCGTCATCCCTGTCCTCCTCGAATTATCGATCCAAGTAAATGGAACGTTCGGCAATGTTAGCCTGTTCGGGTCATGGCGCGCAACCCGTCTTCCCCCGACTACGAGCTCGCCGATCGCATCGCCCTCACCCGGCCGTCGCAGGTGAAGGCGATCGGCAACCCCCTCCGCACCACGATCCTGGGCCTCCTCCACGAGCGTGCGGCGACCGTGACCGAGTTGGCGGTCGCGCTCGGGCGGCCGAAGAGCACCGTCGCCCACCACGTGAAGGTGCTCGCCGAGGCGGGACTCGTGCGGGTGGTCAGGACACGGCGGGTGCGGGCGATCGAGGAGCGGTTCTACGGCCGCACGGCACGGCTCTTCTACGTCGCCCTCGAGCAGAGCCCGGACGGCGACGAGCCGCCCCGGGATTTCAACGACTTCGAGGTGGCTGCGCGCGAGTCGGCCGCCGCCTTTCGGGACGGCGCGCTCTGGGGGTTCATCCGGCACGCTCGCATCTCGCCGGCCCAGGCGTCGGCGTTCTGGGATCGCATGGCCGAGCTCGTCGCGGAGTTCGATCGGCTGCCGCGGTCGGGCGAGACCGTCTACGGGTTCGCCGTCGGCGTCTATCCCACCGATCATCCGATCCTTCCGGCGCGCGACGACTCCTGAGCCGATGCGGGCGCAGCCGGCGGCGCCGGCGCAATGAGAGGGCGATCAGGTGTGGGCGTGCGCGCTCGACGTACGGGTCGAGCCCGCGCCGCGCACCGTCAGATGGGA
Organism: uncultured Thermoleophilia bacterium; assembly: GCA_963794375.1. Taxonomy (GTDB): domain Bacteria; phylum Actinomycetota; class Thermoleophilia; order Gaiellales; family Gaiellaceae; genus PALSA-600. Next base: position 100,550 of record CAWCDL010000010.1, on the reverse strand, counting down.
GACGCGGGCACCGTAGGCGTCCCGGGCTCTCCGTTCGAGGTCGTACTCGACCCAGTTCGGGTCTGCGTTCTCGGGCATGGCGAGCAGGATCTCGCGGGCAGGGAACTCGACGAGAGCATCACCGATCGCCGGTAGCGGATCGTCGTCCCCGAGCCGTCCATGGGCGGCGACGCCGAGGCGTGTCAGTCCATGCACGATTTCGGTCAGCCGCGCGTGGACGAGCTCGCGTTCAGCCGATTCGTCCTCGGTGAGGAAGTGCAACGGCGAGGCGAGGACAGGCGCCAGGACGAGCACTTCAACCGTGTCACCGCCGATCGAGCGTTGCACTGCCCGACAGAGCTCCGCAGTGTCGCACCGCGTGTCGACGACGACGAGGAGCGACGACGCATCGCCCGGGTGGTCCTGGCCCCGCGCGGCGTTCGTTCGCGAGCGTGGCAGGAGGGCTGACGCGGCTCCGGCGACCAGGATCACGATCGTCGCTGCGGTGCCGAGCCCGATCCAGCCGAGCATCGGCAGCGGCTGCACGACGAAGACCGCGAGCAGCAGCAACACGGCCACGTAGGCGAGCGCAGGCGCCATGAAGAACACGAGATACGGCCGTGCGTGCACGTCTCGCCTCCGGATCGGGACCTCTCGAGGCTACGCCGCTGCCATCGAGATGTCCTCGGGGAGGGCCGGGTGCACGCTGCGGTGTTCTACGCAGCACCAGAATACCCTGACGGGGTATATATGAGGTGTGAGTCGGATCAGCTTCAGCGTCCCCCGTTTCGACGTCGGCGCGGCCGGCCACCAGGCCGTCGCCGAGTGATGCCCGCCGTCACCGCACCCCGCAGCGTCGAGCGCGAGCGGACGACGCTCGCGCTCGACGGCATGAGCTGCGCCTCCTGCGCGGCGCGGATCGAGCGCACCCTGAACCGGCTCGACGGTGTCGAGGCGACCGTCAACTTCGCGACCGAGACCGCGACGGTCACCTACGACCCCGCGCAGGTCGAGCCGGCGCTGCTGGCCGAGGCGGTCGAGAGGATCGGCTACCACGCGCAGCCGAAGGAGGCCGGCGGGCACGAGCAAGTGCGCGATGAAGCGCCGGTAGCGCTGGTCGTCGCGCTTGTGTCGTCGCTGCCACTCGTGCTCATGGGGATGGTGCCGCCGTTGCGGTTCGCGGGCTGGGAGTGGGTCTCGCTCCTGCTCGCGACGCCGGTCGTCTTCTGGAGCGGCGCGCAATTCCATCGGGCGGCGCTGCTGAACGCACGCCACGGCGCGGCGACGATGGACACGCTCGTCTCGCTCGGCACGCTCGCCGCGTGGACGTGGTCGACGGTCGTCCTGCTGGCCGGCATCGACGCGGACACGTACTACGAGGCCGCCGCCGTGATCACCGCGCTGATCCTGCTCGGCCGGTTCTTCGAGCAGCGCGCGAAGCGCCGCTCCGGCGCCGCGATCCGCGGGCTGCTCGAGCTCGGCGCCAAGGAGGCCCGCGTGCTCCGGGACGGGGCGGAGGTGCTCGTGCCGGTCGAGCGGCTCGAAGTGGGGGATCTGTTCGTCGTTCGGCCGGGAGAGAAGATCGCCACCGACGGCGCCGTGGTCGAGGGCGGCTCGGCGATCGACCAGTCGATGCTGACCGGCGAGCCGATTCCGGTCGACGTCGGCCCCGGCAGCGAGCTCGCCGGCGGAACGATCAACACCTGGGGGCACCTGGTCGTCCGCGCAGGCAAAGTGGGCGCGGAAACGGCGCTCGCCCAGATCGCACGCCTGGTCGAGGAGGCACAGGCCGGGAAGGCATCGGTGCAGCGGCTCGCCGACCGCATCTCCGCAATCTTCGTGCCGATCGTGATCGCGATCTCGCTGATGACACTTGCGGGCTGGCTGCTCGCCGGCGCGAGCGCATCGGCGGCGTTCACGGCTGCCGTCGCGGTCCTGATCATCGCCTGCCCGTGCGCGATGGGTCTCGCCACGCCCACGGCGCTGATGGTGGGCACGGGCCGCGGTGCGCAACTCGGGATCGTGATCAAGGGGCCCGAGGTGCTCGAGCAGACGCAGCGAATCACGACCATCGTCCTCGACAAGACCGGCACCATCACCGAGGGCCGCATGCGGCTCGTCGACACGCTGCCGCTCGACGGAGGCCGTGAGGAGCTGCTGCGGCTCGCCGGGACGGCCGAGTCCGCCTCCGAGCATCCGCTCGCGCAGGCGATCGCCGCCGCCGCCCCGACGATCTCGCGCGCCGGGGAGTTCCGCAACCACGCCGGTCTCGGTGTCGAGGCGCTCGTCGACGGCCACGCCGTACTCGTCGGGAGGCCGTCGTTCCTCGCCGAGTGGGGAGTCGGGCTGCCTGCCTCGGCGCGGGCCTGGCAGGCGAAGGCGGAAGCCGAAGGACAGACGGTCGTCGCTGCAGCGTGGGACGGGCAACTGCACGGCCTACTCGCGCTTGCGGACACGCTCAAGCCCTCGTCGCAGGAGGCGGTTCGCGAATTGAAGGCGCTCGGGCTGCAGCCGGTACTGCTCACGGGTGACAACGAGCGCGCCGCGCGCGCGATCGCCGAACGGGTCGGGATCGAGCATGTGCGCGCCGAGGTCATGCCTTCCGACAAGGCGGAAGAGGTGGCACGGCTGCAGGAGGCGGGCGCAGCGGTGGCGATGGTGGGCGACGGTGTGAACGACGCGCCCGCGCTCGCGCAGGCCGACCTCGGGCTTGCGATCGGCACGGGGACCGACGTCGCGATCGAAGCCTCCGACCTGACTCTCGTCTCCGGCGACCTGCGTGCCGCGGTGGATGCGATCCGCCTCGCCCGCCGCACGCTCGCCACGATCAAGGGCAACCTCTTCTGGGCCTTCGCCTACAACGTCGCGGCGATCCCGCTCGCGGTCTCCGGCCTGCTCAACCCGATGATCGCCGCCGGGGCGATGGCCGTCTCGAGCATCTTCGTCGTCAGCAACAGCCTGCGGCTCCGACGGTTCCGCAGTACACGGGAAGGAGTCGAATGACCGGCACCGCCGCCGAGCACGCCCATCATGGCTACCACGAGCAGAAGGGTGCGCTGGCCAAGCGCCTGCATCGGATCGAAGGCCAGGTGCGCGGGATCGAGCGCATGGTCGCCGACGACCGCTACTGCATAGACATCCTCACGCAGATCGGTGCAGTCTCGACTGCGCTCGAGAGCCTCGCCTTCGTGATCCTCGACGAGCACGTCAATCACTGTGTCGCCGGAGCGCTCGCGTCGGGAGACCCGGCCGAGGCCGGGGCGAAGGCCGCAGAGCTGCTCGAAGCCGTGCACCGCTTCGCGAAAGTCCGCTGAGCCTGAATTCTAAGGCTCCTCGGTGTCGCGGGCGTTGTCCGCGGCCGAGGACGCCGCATCGAGCAGCGCGGCATCGACGAAGTGCTCGGCCGCCTGCTCGTGCTCGAGGCAGTAGACGCTCATGGTGAGGAGACCGCAGCCTTCGTGGGCGCATTCGTGGACCAGCGGCATGTGAGTTCCCTTCGATGACTGCGTGGAAGTCGGGTGCGGAGACGATACGCCTCGACCGGGGCGCTGCACGTCCACTACGGTGTGGATGGATGGAACTGGCGATCGGCGACATGGTGGTCTACGGCGCCCACGGCGCAGGGCCGATCACCGCGCGCGAGGTTCGAGACGTTCAAGGCGAGCAGCAAGAGGTGATCGTGCTCGCCCTTTCGCACGGGCTTTCGGTCGAGCTTCCGCTCGACCGCGCGGAGGAGCTCTTGCGGCCACTCGCCGACGCAGACGAGATCGCCCACCTGCGCGTCGTCCTGCGCTCCGACTCGACACTCGACTCCGATCCCTGGCTGAAGCGGCAGCGCACCGCGCGCGCCAAGTTGGGGACGGCGGTCGGTCTCGCCGAAGTCGTCAGCGACGGCGCGCAGCGACCGACGCTTTCTCCGAGCGAACGCGACCTCGTGCGGCGCGCCAAGGACCTCCTCGCCTCCGAGATCGCGCTGTCGCGGGGAGAGGACCCGAGCATCGCCTCCGCCTGGATCGACGAGCAGCTCGCCCGCGCCTGACGGACGGACGGCACGCCGCTCCCGTGCTACCGTGCGGGGCGATAGCTGAGCGAGTACTGGTTGCGCGGTGTGCGCTTCCCCTGCCCGTTCTTCCGTGGTGGAGGAGGTGTTTTGTATATGGCAACCGGAACCGTCAAGTGGTTCAACGACGCGAAGGGGTATGGCTTCATCACCCCTGCTGACGGTGGCAAGGACGTGTTCGTCCACCACTCGTCGATCGTCGGGGAGGGCTTCAAGTCCCTCGCCGAGGGCGCGCAGGTGCAGTTCGACGCGGTCGACGGGGCGAAAGGCCCCGAGGCGAAGAGCGTCGTCGCCGTCTAGTCGCGTGCGTGAGCCGCGGGCGTGTGCCCGCGGCTTCGCCGCCTGAAAGGAGCGGCCGTGGAGGGGACGATGCTCTGGTTCAATCCGGCGAAGCGCCACGGCTTCATCCGGACGGACGACGGTGAGCGCCTGCGCGTCGATCAGGACGGCTTCGCGGCAGGCGAGCCGCCGATGGGCGATCGCTGCCGGGGTACGCGCGTGAGCTTCGAGCGCACCGACGACGAGGTGGACGAAGCGCGCGCGATGAACGTCTCGGTTCTGCCGCTCCATGCGGCGGGTCGGGCGAGGATGCGGGGGCGTCACTGATGGGTCGGCGCAGCCCACAGTCCGTCCTCAAGCGTGCGCGCGAGCAGGCTCTGCGCGAGAAGCGCGAGATGAAGCAGGCGAAGAAGGATGCGCGCGCCGCGGAGCGCCGTAACGAGGGAGACCCGTCGATCGACGCTGCGGAAGCAGACGCGGGAGAAGACGCCGGTTGACGCGGTTCGAACGCGGCGACCTCGGCGGCGCGGTGGAGCTCGGTTACGAGCAGGCGCTGGAGGCGTTGTTGAGCTTGATCGGCCGTCGCGTTCTCGTTCTCTTCTCCGGTGCGGACGGCACGCCGTTCATCTCCGGAGTCCTCTCCGGGCGGCTCGACCGCGGCGAGCTCGACGAGCGCCTGCAGGAGGTTCTCCTGCGCGCCGACGTCTCGGCCGTCGAGACGCTGTTCTTCCATGTCGGGTCGCGCGAGAACGGGTTCGTCATCAGGCCGGACGAATTCGAGCGCGGCTTCTGGCGGAGTGGCAACCAGCTCGTTCTGCACGTCGGAGACTGCGCGATCAGCGTTCTCGCGGGCGGCGAGCTGGGGACGGCGCTCGAGCGATGACGGGGGCCCAGGCAGCCGATGCGCGGTCGGCGGCGCTCGACGCGTACCTGGAGCGCCGTGCCGCGCAGGGCTTCCGCGTGGAGACCCGGAGCGGGATTCAGGCGGTGATCGTCCGCCGGCATCGGTTGTACTTCGTGTTGCGGTGGTTTGCGCAAGGGCGTGCGGAGCAGCGACTCGTGGTCTCTGTCGACCAGCACGGCGAGGTGGCCTCCCTGGCCGCCGAGCCCGTCCGCTGGTGACCCGATCTAAGTCTGGCGGTCGCGCTTGGCGCGTGACGCGATCGTCTGCCGCTTCGAGGCGGACAGCTCGACCTTCCTGAGGCGGATCGAGTGCGGGGTGACTTCGACCGCCTCGTCGTCGCGGATGAACTCGAGCGCCTGTTCGAGCGACAGGGGCCGCGGCGGGATCAGGCGGACGAGCTCCTCCGCCGAGGCAGCCCGAACGTTCGTCAGCTTCTTCGGCTTCGATGCATTTACGTCGAGGTCGTTGTCGCGCGAGTTCTCCCCGACGATCATCCCTTCGTACAGCTCGTCGCCGGGTGAGATGAAGAGCGAACCGCGCTCCTGAAGATTGAGGATCGCGTACGAGGTCGCCCGCCCACGCCGGTCGGCCACGAGGCTGCCGGTCGGCCGCGTGCGCAGCTCGCCGTGCCACGGCTCCCACGCCTCGAAGACGTGGTGCAGCACGCCGGTGCCGCGGGACTCGGTCAGGAACTCCGTGCGGAAGCCGATCAGCCCGCGGGCGGGGACGAGGTACTCCATGCGCGCCCAGCCGCTCCCGTGGTTGACCATCTGCTGAAGCCGCCCCTTGCGGAGCGCGAGCAGCTGCGTGACGACGCCGACGAACTCCTCCGGGATGTCGATCGCCACGCGCTCGACGGGCTCGAAGCGCTTCCCGTCGACCTCCTTCGTCAGCACGTCGGGCTTGCCCGCTGTCAGCTCGAAGCCCTCGCGGCGCATCAGCTCGATCAGGATCGCGAGTTGAAGCTCGCCGCGTCCCTGCACCTCCCAGGCATCCGGGCGTGCCGTCGGCAGCACGCGGAGCGAGACGTTGCCGACGAGCTCCGCTTCGAGGCGCTCCTTCACCTGGCTCGCCGTCAGCCGTGTGCCCTCCGTGCCGGCGAGCGGGCTCGTGTTGATGCCGACCGTCACCGACAGGCTCGGCTCGTCGACCGTCGTCACCGGCAGCGGGCGCGGGTCGTCGGGATCGGCGATCGTCTCGCCGATCGTCACGTCCGGCAGGCCGGCGAGCGCGACGATCTCGCCGGGGCCGGCGGACTCGGCCGGAACGCGGTCGAGCGCCTCCGTGATGTAGAGCTCGGTCACGCGTGCGCGCTCGATCGTGCCGTCGGCGCGGCACCACGCGATCGCAGCGCCCTTGCGCAACGTCCCGTGGTGGATCCGCAGCAGCGCGAGGCGGCCGACATAGGGGCTCGCATCGAGGTTGGTGACGAGCGCCTGCAGCGGATGCTCCGGGTCGTAGCCTGGTGCCGGAATCGCGGCGAGCAGCGTCTCGAACAGCGGCCCGAGGTCGGGCGCGAGCTCGTCCGGGTCACGCCCGGCGCGGCCCGCGCGCGCGTTCGCGTAGACGATCGGGAACTCGATCTGGGAGCTGTCCGCATCGAGATCGAGGAAGAGCTCGTACACCTCGTTCACGACCTCGGCGGGCCGGGCGTCGCTGCGGTCGACCTTGTTGATCACGAGGACGACGGGCAGTTTCCGTTCGAGTGCCTTGCGCAAGACGAATCTCGTCTGCGGCAGGGGTCCCTCCGACGCATCGACCAGGAGGAGCACGCCGTCGACCATCGTCAGCGCGCGCTCGACCTCGCCGCCGAAGTCGGCGTGGCCCGGGGTGTCGACGATGTTGATCTTCGTGCCGCCGAGGGAGACCGCAGTGTTCTTGGCGAGGATCGTGATCCCCTTCTCGCGCTCGAGGTCCATCGAGTCCATGACGCGCTCCGCGACGTCCTGGTTCTCGCGAAAGGACCCCGACTGCCAGAGCATGGCGTCGACGAGCGTCGTCTTGCCGTGATCGACGTGCGCGATGATCGCGACGTTCCGCAGCTCGTTCCGGCGAGCGAGCATCGTTAGCGCCTGCGACGCCTCGGCGCTCTCGCCGGCCCTCGCGCCGGCGCCTTCGGGACCTCGATGCCCGAAGCTTCGAACGCCTGCTCGTGCCCGAGGGCGTTCGCGAGCTTGCTCACGTCGAGACGCTGCTCGGGGAGCACCAGCGTCACCCCGGTGCCGCTACGGCCGGCGCGGCCCGTCCGGCCAACACGATGGACGTAGTCGTCGGGGGTGCGCGGGGGATCGAAGTTGATGACGTGCGTGATGTCGTCGACGTCGAGGCCGCGTGCGGCGACGTCGGTGGCGATCAACGTGGAGACGCGGCCCGACCCGAAGTGCAAGAGCGAGCGCTCGCGGGCGTTCTGCGACATGTTCCCGTGGAGCACCGCCGCCCGTAGGTCGTGCGTGCGCACGAGCTTGCGCGCGAGCTTGTCCGCGCCGTGCTTCGTGCGGACGAAGACGACCGCGAGCCCGCGTGCGCGGCGGAGCTGCTCGGCGAGCCGGTCGAGCTTGTCGTCCGCGGTCACGGCGACGAACTCGTGCCCGACGTCGCCCGGCGCGGTCTCGACTTGCGCGCCGGTCGTGAAGCGCGAGGCGTTGACCGTGTAGGAGCGCGCCAGGTCGGCGACCTGGCCGTCGAGAGTGGCCGAGAACAGCATCGTCTGGCGATTCTGCGGCAGCTCCGCGAGAATGCGGTCGACCTGCGGGCGGAAGCCCATGTCGAGCATGCGATCCGCCTCGTCGAGGACGAGCACGCGCACCGAACGGAGCGAGACGAGCCTCCGCTCGAGCAGGTCGTGCAGGCGGCCGGGCGTGGCGACGAGCACCTGGGCGCCCTGCGCCCGCTTCGCCTGGCCGGTGACCGACGTGCCGCCGTAGACAGCCGCGATCCGCAGGTTGCGTGCCTTCGCAAGGGGCTGCAGCTCGTCGACGATCTGCGAGGCAAGCTCGCGTGTGGGGACGAGGACGAGCGCGCCGGGGCGGCCGTTGCCGCCTGCGGTGCGCTCGATCATCGGGATACCGAATGCGAGTGTCTTGCCCGACCCTGTCGGCGACGCCGCGAGGACGTCGATGCCGGCGAGGGCGTCGGGCAAGACGAGCGCCTGGATGGCGAACGGCGACTGGATGCCGAGCCGCGTGAGCGCCCCGGTCACAGCCGTGCTCACACCGAGCGCGGTGAATGACGTAGTCATGTGATGTTCCTTCCTTGTCGTGCTGGGTTCGAGATGCGAGAGACTCGAATCGCCTGCAGACAGGAGGAACGAGAAGCTGAATCTCCGGCCGCCGAATGGCGACCACGGAGGCACGGTAGCACGGCCGGGGGACGCTCCCTGTCGACCGAACCGGATTCGCCCGCGCTGCGAAGTGAGTGTGCAGCCGTCGCAACACCGACGTTCGCCCAGTTCCCGAAGCGGCTGCAGAAGGGGTTTGCATGTCTCTTCCTCGTCTTGAAGAGCTGGATGTCGACGGCGCGATCCGTGACGCTGCGGTGAAGGTCGACGGCGCGACTCGCGCCGCGTTTCTGAAGAAGGCAGGCATCGGCGCCGGCGCCCTCGCCGCAGGTGGTGCATTCGCAGGTGCTCTTCCGGCGCTCGCGAGCGCCGGCACGGCGCCCGGCGACGTGGCGATCCTGAACTTTGCGTTGACGCTCGAGTACCTCGAAGCGGCGTTCTACGCGGGAGCCGTCCATGACGGCAGGTTCTCCGGCAAGGTCGGCGCGTTCGCGCGCGTCGTCGCAAAGCACGAGGCCGAGCACGTCGCGTTCCTGAAAGGCGCCCTCGGCAGCGCCGCGGTGAAGTCGCCGAAGTTCGACTTCAAGGGCACGAACACGGACCTGGCGAAGTTCATGGCAACCGCCGAGGTCCTCGAGGACACCGGCGTGGCTGCGTATCTCGGCCAGGCCGGCAACATCAGGTCGAAGAAGATCCTCGGCGCCGCCGGCTCGATCCTCGCGGTCGAGGCGCGGCACGCCGGCTGGATCCGCGACCTGAACGGAAAGCCCGGCGCGCCGTCGGCGTTCCAGGCACCGAAGACCAAGGCGCAGATCCTGACCGTGGTCAAGAGCACCGGCTTCATCGTCGGCTGACCGAATCGAATCGGCCGGGACGGTGTTCACCGTCCCGGCCTTCCGTCTCAATCACACGAAAGGAGCCTTCATGCCCGGCTTCATCGGAATGCCCGAGCTCATCCTGCTGGCCCTCGTCGCGCTCGTCATCTTCGGCCCGAAGAGGTTGCCCGAGATGGGCCGCGGGCTCGGCAAGGGAATGCGTGAGTTCAAGGAGTCGGTCTCGGGCGAGCACAAGGAGATTCGCGGCTTCGACGAGTCCGCACTCGAGCTGCCGCACGAGCAGATCGAAACGCCCGTCGTGGTCGTCTCAGAGGCCGAGTAGCAGGGGATGCGCCTGCCTCGTCGGCTGACCCATGGTGAAGAGGTCGAGCTCGTCGGCCATCTCGAGGAGCTCCGCTCGCGCATCTTCGTCGCGGGCGGAGCGATCCTCCTCGCCACGATCGTCGCCTTCACGTTTCACCGTCGCGTGATCGAGCTGCTGACCGATCAGCTCCCTGCCAACCATCGCCGGCTCGTCACCTTCGGGATCGCCGAGCCGTTCACGACATCCCTGAAGGTCAGCGTCGCTGTCGGCTTCGCGCTCGCCCTGCCCATCGTCCTCTGGCAGCTGTGGAGCTTCCTCGCCCCGGCTCTCACCCCGAAGACGCAGCACGGGATCGCCGGCTTCACGATCTTTGCCGCCCTGCTGATGCTCGCGGGCGCGGCCTTCGGTTACGCAATCGCCCTTCCGGCTGCGCTGCACTTCCTCACCAACTACGACAACTCGGTCTACGACGTGCAGATCCGGGCGGGAGACTTCATCTCGTTCGCCGTGCTCGTCCTCGCAGCCTGCGGCGCCGTCTTCGAGCTGCCGATCGTCGTCCTCGGGCTCGTCCGCGTGAGGGCGCTCAGCTCGCAAAAGCTCCGTCGCAACCGCAGGATCGGGTACATGATCGTCGCCTGCGTCGGAGTCGCTCTCCCCGGTGTCGATCCGGTGACGACGATCGTCGAGACGATCCCGCTCGCCCTTCTCTTCGAAGCCTCGATCTGGATGTCCGTCGCGTTCGAGAGGCGCTGGTTCGCGCCGCTTGCGGCCGCTCAGGGCACCTGACCCTCCGGATGATTTGGTCCGTGCTTGCGTCCGGCGGCTACTTTGGAACCAGGCGCAGACGCCGTCTCTAGGCGCTTCGAGAGGATGGGAAGACCATGAGCGACCACCAGCACGACGCCGAGTACAACGTCGCCGACTGGCGCGGCAAGAGCTTGCTCGATCGTGACGGAGAGAAGATCGGGAAGCTCGAGGACGTCTACGTCGACGTTGAGAACGACGAGCCGCAGTTCGGGACCGTCAAGGAAGGGTTCATCGGGCGCCATCTCACGTTCGTGCCGCTCGGCGGGATCACGGTGGGGCCGGACGACCTGCGGGTGCCGGTGAGTAGAGAGCAGGTCAAGTCCGCGCCGAACATCGAGCTGCACGGCGAGGAGCTGTCGCAGGCCGACGAGTCCGCGCTCTACCACCACTTCGAGCTCAACTACACGCCGCCCAACACCGAGAGCGGGCGCCGCCTGGCCCGACGCTGAGGCGCTCACGGGCGATCCCGTCCCAGGATCTCCCGGTACAGGCGCAGATAGTCGTCGACCATCCGGGCCACGTCGAAGCGCTGTTCGACCGACGCCCGCACCGCCGCTCTGTCGAGCGCGCGGGACGCGTGGACCGCGGAGACCGCCTCCTCTGTCGACGAGACGAGGAAGCCGCTCTCACCCTTGCGGACGATCTCCGGCATCGAGCCTCGGCGTGACGCGATCACCGGTGTCCCGCACGCCATCGCCTCGACGACGCTGAACCCGAACGGCTCGTCGAAGTCGACGAGGTGGAGCAGCGCAAGCGCTCCGCCGAGCAGGTCGCCGCGGAGATCGGGGCCGACCGAGCCGATGTAGCGGACGCGCTCGCCGTCCACGCGTGGCGCGACGAGTCGATCGAAGTACCCCTGGTCCTGGACGATCCCGGCGACGATCAGTGGGAGGCCGGCGCGTTCGGCGACGTCGATCGCCTCCGCCGTGCCCTTGTCCGGATGAATCCTTCCGAAGAACAGAAGGTAGCCGCCTTCGCCCGAGCCGAGCTCGAACGCGTGCATGTCGATCCCGTGATGGATCGTCGCCGCGTAGCGCAGTCGCTCGTGGCGGTCGGCGTCGCTGATCGCGACGTAGTGGCCCACGTCGTTGTACCGCTCGAAGACGGGCACGATCCGTTCCGAGGAGAAGCCGTGGATCGTCGTCACGACCGGCGTGTCGACCAGCCGGCTGTAGCTGAGCGGCAGGAAGTCGAAGCCGTTGTGGATCAGGTCGAACTCGTCGGCCCGCTCGAACGCAGCTGCGATGTGCAGTGCCTCCCAGACCTTCGCGTCCAGGGCCGGGTCCTCCGCGTATCCCGTCGGCGCCGTGCCGACCAGACGCGCTCGTGTGATCGAGTCCGCCGTTGCGAACAGTGTCACGTCGACGCCGCGGTCGACCAGGCCCTCGGTCAGGAGCGACGCGAACTGCTCCCAGGGCCCGTAGTGGCGCGGCGGCACCCGCCACGCGATCGGCGCGAGCACGCCGACACGCAGGCCCGCGGCCGCGGGGGACGAGCTCATCGCCGGTGCTGCGCGATGAGCCTGCCGACGTCGGTGAGCGAGAGCAGCCCGACCACCTGATCGCCGGCGAGCACGAGCGCCCTGTCGAGCTGTCCTTGCTGGAGGTCGCCGACTGCGTCGAGGAGCGGCTCGTCCTCACGGACGGTCGTTGCTTCGTCGATCGGCAGCATGCAGTTCGCCACGCGAGTGGTCTCCCATTCGCCTCGCGGTACGCGCGCGACCGCCGCGAACGCGAGCAGCCCCACGACGCGGTTGTCGTCGACGACGGGATAGACGGTGAAGTGATGGAGATGGGCGACACCGTCCATGAAGTCGGCGAGCGACCAGTCGGCCGCAACCGACTGCGGTTCGCGAATCATCAGGTCGCGGACGCGGAGGTCGCCGAACGCGTCGCGCAAGAGCCCGTAGCGACCCTCCGCGGCGGCCGCGTTGAGGAGGAACCAGCCCACGAAGGCGAGCCAAGCGCCGCTCCACGCCCCCTGGAGGATGAAGAGCACGATCCCGAGCCCGATCAGAAGGAAGCCGAAGCCCCGCCCGACATCGGCTGCGATCCGGGTCGCCCGGGTGAAGTTGCCGCTGCGCAGCCAGAGCAGAGAACGGAAGACGCGGCCCCCGTCGAGCGGCAGCGCCGGCAGCATGTTGAAGGCGAGCAGGATCAGGTTGATGTATCCCAGCCACGCCGCAACTCCGTCGACTGCGCTCCCGAGGCCGCCGATGACCGCAACGCCGACGAACACCCCGGCAAGCACCAGCGAGACGAGCGGCCCCGCGATCGCGATCCGGAGCTCCGCGCCTGCCGACGGGAACATGCCCTTGAAGCGGGCGACTCCGCCGAAGAGCCAGAGCGTGATGCCCTCGATCTCGACCCCGTCGCGCTTCGCCTGCAGCGCATGGCCGAGCTCGTGCAAGAGCAACGACAAGAAGAACAGGATCGCCGCCGCCAGCGCCATGGCGACGTAGGTCGCCGTCGAGAGACCGGGGTTCGACTCCGGGAAGACGGTGCTCTCGAGCGTCCAGAGGATCAGCGCGAACACGATCAGCCAGCTCCAGTTGACGCCGATCCGGATCCCCGCGATCCGCGCGATCGTGAAGCTCGGGCTCATCGCCGGCCGGGATCCTTCATCTCACCGGCACGATGTCACACGCGCGCGAGGCTCCCGCACTCACGCGAGACGCAGGGACGTCAGGACGGCCTCGACCACGCCGCCGCCGACGGCGAGCGCCTTGTCGGAGAGCTCGTCCCAGGAGGCGTCGGGGCGCGGGTCGACGTCGCCGATCTTGAGCCCGCGGCTCACGACCGTCCCCTCGGCGATCAGCCCGCGGACGACGCCGGGAAAGGGAGCCCGGACCGTGGCGGACTGCACGCTGCCGAGAGCCTCTTCGGCCTCGACCGGCGCCCCGATCCGCACCACCCAGGAGACGGGCCCGTCGGCCGGCGCGCGCAGGACGCGCTCCGAGCCGTGACCCGCGACCTCGCCGGGCCTGCCCGTGTTGGGCTCCGCGGCGCCGCTCCAGATGACGCGGCCGAGCCGGGGCCCGCGCATCGTCTCGACGACCGCGTGGCAGTTCACGCCGGCGACGAAGCCGGGGCCGAGCCCGACGACGAACGGGGCATCGTCGATCGTCGTGTCGAGCGGTCGCTTGGCCATGCGTGCGTCCACGACGACCTCGGCCCCGACTTTCGGCAGCCCGGGCGAGATCACGACCGGGACGTCGTCGGTATGGGCGACAGCCTCTGCATCGTCGAGGCTCGTCAGGACCGCGCGCACGTCTTCGATCTCGACCGCCCCGTCGAGGACTGCCGAGGAGAACGCGACCGCCCGGCGCACCGTCAGCGGCTGCTCGAGCTCGCACACGACGACGGGGATCCCGATCCGCTTGAGGCGCCAGGCGGCACCGGTCGCGAGGTCGCCGCCGCCGCGAACGACGACAAGCACGTCGTCGAACCGGCCGCTCACGGCCGTGGGCGCAGCGCGAGGAGCTCGGCGAGGATCGACAGCGCGATCTCGCGTGGCGTGCGGGCGCCGAGGTCGAGCCCGATCGGCGTCTTCACGCGCTCGAGCTGCTCGGCCGTCGTCGTGCCGGCGAGAAGCGCCGTCCTCGTCCTCTCCCAGCGGCGCCGGCTGCCGAGAACGCCGATCGAGCCGACCGGCGTCGCAAGCAGCAGCGGCAGGACCTCGAGATCGATGTCCGTGTTTCGCGTCGTCACGACGGCGTGTGTCCGCTCCGTGAACCGCATGCGCCCGAGCGTCTCGGCGAGTGGGCCGGCGAAGAGCTCGTCGGCATCGGGGAGCAGCTTTCTCGTGACCAGCTCCGCGCGGTCGTCGACGGCGACGACCCGAAAGCCGATCCAGTGAGCCAGCTCGACGACGGCGCGCCCGATGTGACCGCAGCCGACGACGAGCACGGTCGGTGGCGGCAGGTGCGGCTCCAGGTAGACGGTGAGCTCGCCCGGGCACATGCCGAGCCGCTCCAGGTCGTAGTGGGTCAGCCGTCCCTGGCCTGCCTCGATCGCCTCGAGGGCATCGGCAGTGACGACGGCCTCGACGGCTCCACCGCCGACCGTCCCGGAGCTTCGGCCGTCCGCGTAGACCAGCATCTTCGCGCCTCCGTGCGTCGGCGTCGCGTGCCCCGTCTCGACGACCGTCGCGAGGACGACCGGATCGCCGGAGTCGACGGCGGCGACGATCTCGCGCAGCAGCGACAGGGAGTCGGCAGGGTCGGTCATGAGACGACCGCGGCGGCGTGCAGCGCCTGCCACACCCGCTCCGGGGTGAGCGGGAGCGCGTCGATCGCGACGCCGGTCGCGTCGAGGACGGCGTTGCGCACGGCCGGGGCGACGCCGTCGATCGGGATCTCGCCGACCGCCTTGGCACCGAACGGCCCGGTCGACTCGACCGTCTCGACGAGGATGACGTCCATGGGTGGCACGTCGTCGGCCCGGAAGATCCAGTACGGGCCGATCCGCGCGTTGAGCGGATGCCCGGTCTCGTCGAGCGCGATCTCCTCCGTCAGGGCGTAGCCGAGTGCCTGGATCATGCCGCCTTCGACCTGTCCGCTGGCGGTCGTCGGGTTGATCGCGACGCCGCAGTCGACGGCCATGACCAGGCGCTCGACGGCGATCTCGCCGGTCTCGACGTCCACCTCGACCGCCGCGAGCTGCGCGGCGAACGGAGAGGGCGAGTCGGCGGAGAAGTGCGAGGCAGTGCCGATGATCTGCTCCTGGTCCTCGGTGTGGAGAGAGTTCAGGGCGACGTCCTCCAGCGTGACCGATTCGCCGCCGGCCGACCACGCGCGCCGGTCGCGAAGGGTCACGAGTGACGGATCGGCACCCAGAAGCCGCGCCGCCCGGGCGACGATTCGCGCCCGCGCCGCCTCCGCCGCCTTCTTGACCGCGGTGCCGGAGATGTAGGTCGTGCTCGACGCATACGCCCCGGTGTCGAACGGCGTCAGATCGGTGTCGGAGGAGTAGACGAGGATGTCTCCGGTCTGCACCCCGAGCACCTCTGCGGCGATCTGGGCGAGCACGGTGTCGGCGCCGGTGCCGAGGTCGGTGGCGCCGACGAGGAGGTTGAAGGAGCCGTCGTCGTTCATCTTGATCGATGCCGAGCCCATGTCGACAAGTGGGATGCCGGTGCCGTGCATGCAGAAGGCGAAGCCGATCCCTCGCCGGATGTTCGGCCGCTCGGGCGGGCGCTTCCAGTCGGGATCGTCACGGCGCTGCCAGCCGACTGCCTGCAGCGCCTGGGCGACGCATTCCTCGGTGCCGCAGCTCGAGATCCGCGGCATGTCCCCGGGGGCGATCTCGTCCGCGGCGCCGCGCTCGCCGAGCCGTAGGGCGATGTCGAGCGGGTCGCCGAGCCCGACCCAGTTCGCGCGCCGGAACTCGATCGGGTCGAGGTCGAGCGCGCGCGCGATGTCCTCCATATGGCACTCGAGCGCGAAATGCGCCTGCGGGGCGCCGTAGCCGCGGAACGCGCCCGCGACCGGGCGGTTCGTGTAGCGGACGTCGCACGTGTAGCGCTTGGCGGGGCAGTTGTAGGCGGAGAGGCCGCGCAGCCCGGTGACCGACTGGACGGTGAAGGCATGCGCGCCGTAGGGGCCGGTGTTGGCGACGACATGGAGGTCCTGCGCGAGCAGGCGGCCGTCCGCGTCGACGCCGGTCCGGAACGTGAGCGTCTGCGCGTGCCGGGTCCGCGAGGCGATCAGCTCTTCCTCGCGGGTCAGCTCGAGCCGGACGGGCCGCCGGGTGGCGAGCACGAGATGGCCGACGATGTCCTCGATCAGCATCTCCTGCTTGGCGCCGAATCCGCCGCCGATCCGCGGCTTGATCACGCGGATCTGCTTTACGGGGAGACCCAGGAGCGGTGCCAGCATGCGGCGCACGTGGAACGGCACCTGCGTCGACGACCGCAGCACGAGCCGGTCGTCCTCGTCGAGCCAGCCGAGCGTGACGTGAGTCTCGATCGGGCAGGCCTGCACCTGGTGCACCCGGTAGCGATGCTCGAACACGTGCGGCGCGCGGGCAAGCGCGTCGTCCATGTCTGCCACCGTCGCCCCTTCGATGTGCGCGGCAAGGTTTCGGCCCGCATCCGGGATGCCGATGCTGTCGCTCTCGTCGTGGACGACCGGCGCTCCCTCGACGCCGGCGTCGTTCTCGTCGAGCACGGACGGGAGCGGCTCGTACGTGACCTCGATCAGCCGGCACGCCCGCTCGGCCAGCTCGACGGTGTCGGCGGCGACGGCCGCGACCCGGTCGCCGACATGGCGGACCATGTCGTCGAAGCTGACCTGGTCCCACGGATACGGGTTCGGCCAGGTCTGCCCGCCGGACGCGTACTTGACCCGTGGCGTGTTCCCGAAGTGGAGGACGGCCCGCACCCCGGGGAGCGCCCGCGCCTTCGTGTCGTCGATCGCGACGATGCGGGCGTGGGTGTGGGGGCTGCGCAGCACCTTCGCGTGCAGCAGCCCTCGGAGCTCGACGTCGTCGGCGAACACGGGCTTCCCCCTGACGAGCCGCATCGCGTCCACTTTGCGCGCCGGCGTGCCGACGACCGCTCGCGGGATCGCCTCCGGCGAGGGCACGACGAGCGGAACGGCAGCCGGCGGTCGTGGCACGATGCCTCGTTCGCCGCCGGTGGCGGTCAGCCGCGGCACGAGGAGCGGCTCGCACGGCGGCGGCTCGTCTCCGCGCAGCCTCGCGGCCGCGCGCAGGACGGCGGCCACGACCTTCGCGTAGCCGCTCTCGCGATCGAGGATGCCCGAGAGGGCATCTCGGATGTCGGCCTCCGACGGATCCGGGTCGCGATCGAGTAGGGCCTTGGCTGCGAGGATCATCGCGCCCGCCGAGTAACCGGACTGCAATGCGCCGGTCTCGACGAATGCCGTCTGGATCGGGTGCAGCTCGGTGCCCGTGTCGAGCGACTCCACGGTCGTCACCTCATGACCGTCCACCTGTGCGGCGAGCACGACTTCTGCCGAGACGAGGTTGCCGTCGATCAGGACGGCCGCGGCGCCGGTCTCCCCGGTCTCGGAGCCGAAGCGGGCGCTGAAGCAGCCCTCACGGCGCAGGAGCGAGAGGAGCGTCTCGCCGGGAGGGCACTCGACCGCGCACTGAGCGCCGTTGAGGATCAGCGACACGTTCACGTCGCGCCCTCGAGCGCACGGCGGCCGAGGATCTCGACCAGGGCGCGCCGGTAGTCGGCCGACCCGCGGAAGTCGGCCGGAGGCCGGAGCTCCACGCCCGGCTCGAGGAGGATCGGAGTGGGGGCCACGCCGCTCGCCGCGAGCAGCGGCTCCGCACCCGGCGCGATGCGGGCGGCGACGGCCACGATCGGACGGTCGGCACGCGTGCGTCCGGTGCGGGCGACGGCGCTTCTGCCGTCGGTGGCGATCGTGATCGAGGTGATGATCCGGCCGCGTAGCCGTGGGAGCGCAGTGAAGAGGCCTTCGAGGGCGATCGTCTCCTCCGTCTGCCCCGGCCCCGCGACGTGCAGCACGGCTCGGTGCACGAGGAGCGTCGCGAGCAGCTCGCTCTCCGCGTCCGCCGAGGCGATCGCGCCGCCGATTGTCGCCTGGGCCCTGAGCGTGCTCGGCAGCTCGCGGCGTGCCGCCTCCCGGACGACTCCGGGTGCCGCCGGCGCCTCTGCCAGCTGCTGCAGTGTCACCATCGCCCCGATCCGGATCGAGGCAGGGGAGACAGGCTCGATTCGAGTCAGGCCGAGCGCCTGAAGATCGACCACCTCGACCGGCTCGCCTCCACGCGTCGGGATGAGCCGCGTGCCGCCGGCGAGGGCGACCGCGGTCGGGCGCTCGAGCAGCCTCAGCGCCCCGGCGATCGAGCCCGGACGCGCGTAGTGCGTCACCGTCGCCATGAGCCCATGGTGCGGCGGCCGTGCCCGTCGATCATCGGGGAGGAGCGCCCGACGTCCTACGGGTTTTGTCCGATGCCCGGCCGAGTGGCGACACAGATCATCGACGTGTGCCGACAGGCGACATCCGGCCGACCTCCGCCGGCGCCCTTGCGCGGCGGCTCGCCGTTGCCCGAGGAGACGAGCCTGCCGATCTGGTCCTTCACGGCGGCCGGGTGCTCTCGGTGTTCACGCGCGAGTGGCTGGACGTGGACGTCGCGGTCGTCGACGGCGTGATCGCCGGGCTGGGCGCCTACGACGCGGCCGTCACGCGGCTGGACGTCTCCGGCCGGTATCTCGTCCCGGGCTTCATCGACGCCCACATGCATCTCGAGTCGTCCAAGCTGATGGTCGACGAGTTCGCGCGGCTCGTGCTGCCTCTCGGCACGACCGCCGTCGTGGCCGACCCGCACGAGATCGCGAACGTCCTCGGGACGGACGGCGTGCACTGGCTCCTCGACGTGTGCCGGTCGCTGCCGCTCGACGTCTACTTCATGGCGCCGTCGTGTGTTCCGGCATCCCGCTTCGAGTCACCACGGAGGGCGTTGACGCTCGGAGACCTCGAGGGATTGCTGCGGCGGAGCCGCGTGCTCGGGATCGCCGAGATGATGAACTTCCCCGGCGTCGTCGCCGGCGACTCGGGCGAGCTCGCCAAGCTCGGGCTGGCGGGGCACGTGGACGGCCACGCGCCCGGTCTCGCCGGCAAGCGGCTGCAGGCGTACGCGGCCGCCGGCATCGCGTCCGATCACGAGGCGGTGACGGAGGACGAGGGCCGTGAGCGCCTGCGCGCGGGCCTGTGGCTCCTGATCCGCGAGGCATCGGCCGCCCGGAACCTTCGCAGCCTGATCCCGCTTGCCCGTGAGTACGGGCCGGCGCGAATCGCGTTCTGCACCGACGATCGCGAGCCGGAGCACATCGCGGCGGATGGGCACGTGAACGCGCTCGTTCGCGACGCCGTCGCCTGCGGCGTGGCGCCGGAGGACGCGATCGTAATGGCGACGCTCAGCCCCGCGCTGTACCACGGCCTTGCGACCCACGGGGCGATCGCGCCAGGCCGGGAGGCCGACGTGCTCGTCCTCGGTGAGCTGGAGAGCTTCGTCCCGGAGCTGGTGCTGAAGACGGGCCGTCCCGTCCCTGCGATCCCCCCGGTTCCGGTCCCCGAGTGGGCGCGTCATACGGTTCGCGTGACGGGGCCCGACCCGGACGACTTCCGGATCCCGTGGCACGGCGGCAACGTGCGGGTGATCGGCCTCGTCGCCGGTCAGATCGTCACCGAGGCGCTCGTCGCCGAGCCGCTCGTGATCGACGGCGAGGCGATCGCCGACCCGGAGCACGACCTCGCGAAGATCGCCGTGATCGAGCGCCACCTGGAGACAGGGCGCCGAGCGACCGCCTTCGTCCACGGCTTCGGCCTGCGCGAGGGCGCGCTCGCCTCGAGCGTGGGCCACGACGCCCACAACGTGGTCGTCGTCGGCGTCGACGACGAGGCAATGTGCCGCGCCGTCCGGCGTCTCGCCGCGCTGGGCGGCGGGCTCGTGGTCGCAGACGCGGATTCGGTGCTGGCCGAGCTCCCCTTGCCGGTCGCGGGCCTGCTCTCCGACCGGCCGCTCGCCGAGGTCCTGGAGGCAAGCCGGCGCCTGGCGGTTGCGGTCGAGGGTCTCGGCGTCGGCATCCCGCACCCGTTCCAGCTGCTGGCGTTCCTGGCCCTGTCGGTGATCCCGGCCCTCAAGCTCACCGACCACGGCCTCGTCGACGTCGAGCGCTTCGAGCTCGTGCCGCTCGAGACCGACGAGCCCGCATCGGCCGGGCAACGGCATTCCCCTGATCGCGAGTCGGTCGAAGCCCCGAGGTAAGCCGAAGGTGCGGTTCTTACGCTGAATCGATCGACACAAGGGAGGCGGTTGTGCTGAGCGACGTCGCGACACAGGCAGGCGAGACCGGGTCGGAGGAGGTTCTCGAGCGAGCGGTCGACCGCTTCCGTAGCGCCGGGATCGCCCTGCCGCGGTTCGCCGAGCTCGCCGATCCCACGCTCGTCCCCCGCCACGTGCGCGACCGCCTCGAGGGCGTCGGCCCGGACGAGGCGAGCCCGCTCAACCTGTTCCGCGTCCACTGGTTCAACGACGCGACCCGCCGCAACCTCGCCTCCGTGCCGGAGCACGTCGTGCTTCCGAAGGAGCTGACCGGCGTCGAGGCGCCGATCGTCGTCGTGCTCGGCGACCGGTTCCCGCTGATCGAGGCGCACAAGGTCCTGGCGGCGTACGGCTGCCTTGCTCCCCGCGTCGTGAGCGGCGAGTTCGACCCCACCCGTGACCGCGCCGTCTGGCCGTCGACCGGCAACTACTGCCGCGGCGGGGTTGCGATCTCGCGCCTGATGGGCTGCCGCGGCGTCGCCGTCCTGCCCGAGGGGATGAGCAGGGAGCGCTTCGCCTGGCTCGAGCATTGGGTGGTCGACGGGGACGACATCGTGAAGACGCCCGGGACCGAGAGCAACGTGAAGGAGATCTACGACCGCTGCCACGAGCTGGCGCTCGACCCACGCAACGTCATCTTCAACCAGTTCGCCGAGTTCGGGAACTACCTCGTCCATTACCTGGCGACCGGCCGGGCGCTTGCGTGCGTGTACGAGCAGCTCGCCGCCTCCGACCCGTCGCTGCGGCTGCGCGCCTTCGTGTCGGCCACCGGCTCGGCCGGGACGATCGCCGCCGGCGACTACCTCAAGGAGCAGCTCGGCACGCTGATCGTCGCGGCCGAGGCGCTCGAGTGCCCGACGATGCTGGCGAACGGCTTCGGCGAGCACAACATCCAGGGGATTGGCGACAAGCACATCCCGCTGATCCACAACGTGCTGAACACCGACGTCGCGCTCGCCGTCTCCGACCGGGCGACCGACCGGCTCGGCGTCCTCTTCGGGACCGAGGTGGGGCGAGACCATCTCGCGCACCGGCGCGGCGTGCCCGACGCGGTGCTCGCGCAGCTGCCGTCGTTCGGGCTGTCGAGCATCTGCAACATTCTCGGTGCGATCAAGACTGCGAAGTTCTACGGCTACGGGCCAGAGGACGCCGTCGTGACGGTCGCCACCGACGGAGCGTCGATGTACCACAGCGAGCGCGAACTCGCGCTCGAGCGGTACTTCCCCGACGGGTTCGACGAGGTCGCCGCCGCCGAGGTCTTCGGCGAGCACCTGCTCGGCGCGACGACCGATCACCTGCGTGAGCTCGGGCATGAGGAGCGGGAGCGGATCTTCAACCTCGGCTACTACACCTGGGTCGAGCAGCAGGGCGTCTCGATCGCCGACTTCCAGGCCCGGCGCCGCCGGCGGTTCTGGGAGGAGATGCGTGCCCGCACGGTGGAATGGGACGCTGCGATCGACGAGTTCAACGCGCGCACGGGCGTGCTGGAGCGGCTCTGATGACGCCGGCAAGCCGGCTCGTGTGCGCAGGCTGCGGCCTCGAAGCCGATCCGGCCGACCCGTATCCGTTCCGCTGCCGCAATGCTCGCGATGGGGACGACGTCGACCACGTCCTCCGCCGCCAACTCGAATCCGCGCGACTCGTGTTCCCGGCTGCCGAGGGCGACGCGAGCCCGTTCGTCACCTACAGGGACATCCTCCACGCCTACCACGTCGGCAGGGCGCGAGGTCTCACCGACGCGCAGTTCGTCCGCCTCGTCACCGATCTCGACGATCGCGTCGCAGAGGTCGAGGGCCACGGCTTCCGCGTCACGCCGTTCGCGCGCAGCGACGAGCTGAGCGACCGGCTCGGCTTCCCGGCGGCCGGCGGCGTCTGGGTCAAGGACGAGACCGGCAACGTGTCGGGGTCGCACAAGGCTCGGCACCTGTTCGGGGTGCTCGTCTGGCTGAACGTCGTCGAGCGAACGGGTCTCGCGCCTGACGGGCGCGCCCGCGAGCTCGCGATCGCGAGCTGCGGCAACGCGGCGCTCGCCGCAGCGGTGGTCGCCGCCGCGGACGACCGCCGCCTGCGCGTGTTCGTGCCGGTCGACGCCGACCCCGTGGTCGAGGGTCGCCTCGAGGAGCTCGGCGCGCAGGTGATCACGTGCCCGCGCCACGAGGGCGAGCCGGGCGACCCGACCGTCACCGCGCTCGAGGACGCAATCTCGAACGGCGCTCTCGCGTTCACCTGTCAGGGCAACCTGAACGGCCTCGCCGTCGAAGGAGGCGAGACCCTCGCGTGGGAGATCGCCTCCTCGGGTGTCGAGCTCGACCGCCTGGTCGTCCAGGTCGGAGGCGGCGCGCTCGCGAGTGCCTGCCTCGAAGGCCTGAGAGAGGCGCAGGCGCTACGGGCGGTCCGGCGCGCTCCGCGTGTCGACACCGTCCAGACCGAGAGCGCCTGGCCGCTTCGCCGGGCCTACGACGCCGTCGCCGCACGCGGGTATCCGGCAGGGATCGCGTACGCCGCCCGACACCGCCACGAGTTCATGTGGCCGTGGGAGACGACACCGAGAAGCATCGCGCACGGCATTCTCGACGACGAGACCTACGACTGGCTCGCGGTGGTCGAGGGGATGCTCGCGACCGGCGGCGAGCCTGTCGTCGTCGGCGAAGAAGTGCTCGCCGACGCGAACGAGGTCGCTCGTGTCGCAACCGGGATCGCGGTCGATGCCACCGGCTCGTCCGGGCTCGCCGGGCTGATCGCGCTCCGCGAGTCGGGGCGCGTCGGCGACGGAGAACGGGTCGGCGTGCTCTTCACCGGCATCGACCGGTCCGCCACCAACCAGAAGGGAGTAAGAGATGAGGAGCTTCCTCGGACGCGACATCCTGTCGCTCAAGGAGTTCGAACGGTCTGACTTCGAGCGCGTTTTCGAAGTCTGTGACGACCTCGCGCCGATCGCGCGCTCTCGCCGCAACACCGACCTGCTCCAGCACAAGACGCTGCTGACGGCGTTCTACCAGCCGTCGACGCGCACTCGAATGTCGACCGAGGCTGCCATGCACCGGCTCGGCGGCCACGTGCTCGGCTTCGCCGACGTCAAGAACACGCGGGCCGGCGACTTCTACCAGGAGTCGATGAAGGACACCGTGCACATGCTCGAGTTCTACGGGGACGTCATCGCAATGCGCCACTTCGAGCAGGGTGCTCCCGCAGAGGCAGCGCACTGGGCCTCGGTGCCTGTCATCAACTGCGGCGACGGCTGGGGCGAGCACCCGACGCAGGTCCTCACCGACCTCTACACGATCAAGAAGGAGCTCGGCACTCTCGACGGGCTGACCTACCTGCTCGTCGGCGACATGCGTATGCGGACGATGCACTCGATCCTCTACGCGCTCTCGCAGTTCGATGCCAAGGCCTACGTCGTGGGGCCGCCCGAGATGGCGCTCCGCCCGGACTTCAAGCTCGAGCTGGACAGCCGCAACGTCAGGTACATCGAGGCCTCGTCGACCGAGGAGGTCATCTCCGACTGCGACGTCATCTACATGGAGCCCGTCGTCCAGGCCGACTACGAGCGCTCTCGCGTCGAGCGCGCCGACACTGCGGTGGCGACGACGCCGAGGACGTATCAGGTGACCCGCGAGCTGCTCGCCCAGAAGGCGAAGACGAGCTCGATCATCCTGCACAGCCTGCCGCGGATGGACGAGCTGCCCTCGGACGTGGACGAAACACGCCACGCCCGCTACTGGCAAGAGGCGTTCAACGGCGTCGTGCTGCGCATGTCGCTGCTCGCGCTCGTGCTGGGGGCGGCCGAGTAGCGATGCGCTTCACCCTCAACGGCGTCGAGGTCTCCGCCGAGCCGCGGGAGGACGAGAGCCTGCTCGAGGTCCTGCGCGAGCGGCTCGGCATCCACTCCGTCAAGGACGGCTGTGCGCCCGAGGGCTCGTGCGGGGCGTGCACCGTCATGGTCGACGGGCACGCCGCCGTCTCGTGCGCGCAGCGTGCGACGCGTATCGAGGGCAAGGCGGTCGTCACGCAGGAGGGCCTGACGCCGGAGACGCGGCGGCTCTGGGCCGACTGCTTCGTCGCAGCGGGTGCATCGCAGTGCGGCTTCTGCTCGCCGGGCATCGTGATGAAGGGAGAGGCGTTTCTCTCGCGCCACCCCGAGCCGAGGCGGGACGAGGTCGCACACGCGCTGCTCGGGAATCTGTGCCGCTGCACCGGGTACGTGAAGGTCATCGACGCCGTCGAGCTCGTCGCCGCGGCGAGGCGGGGCATGCCGCCGCCCGCTCCGGAGACGAGCGGCCGCGTCGGAGCGCGGAGCGCGCGCTACGACGGGGCCGGGCTCGCCCTCGGCGACAAGGCGTACGTCGCCGACATCGAGGCGGACGGCCTGCTTCACGGGGCGCTGTGCTTCTCCGCCCATCCGCGCGCCCGCGTGGTGCGGATCGACACGTCCCGTGCGCTCGCGCATCCCGGTGTCGTCTCCGTGGTCACTGCGGCCGACGTGCCGGGCGAGCGGGCGCAAGGGTCGCTGACGAAGGACTGGCGCCAGTTCGTGGCCGTGGGCGAGGAGGTCGCGTACGTCGGCGACGTCCTCGCGGCGGTCGCGGCGGAGACGCGGCACGCCGCGCGCGTCGCGGCCGGGCTCGTCGAGGTCGAGTACGAGCCGCTCGAGCCGGTCACGAGCCCGTTCGACGAGCGCGCCACCGTCCTGTCGACGTCGGTCGTGCGCCACGGAGACGCCGACGCGGCACTGGCGGTGTCGTATCACGTCGTCCGGCGCGAGTTTCGGACGCAGTTCATCGAGCATGCGTTCCTCGAGCCGGAGGCCGCGCTCGCAGTCCCGGAGCCGGACGGGACGCTGCACGTCTTCTCGCAGGGGCAGGGCGTCTGGGAGGACCGGCGCCAGATCGCGGGCTTCCTCGGCCTGCCGGAGGGGCAGGTGCGCGTGACGCAGGTCTCGGCCGGCGGCGCCTTCGGTGCCAAGGAGGACCTGAACGTGCAGGCGCACGCGGCGCTCCTCGCGCTGCGCACGGGCCGGCCGGTCCGGCTGGCGCTGGCACGTGCCGAGAGCCTGCGCTTCCACGCGAAGCGGCACGCGATGTGGCTCGACTACACCGTCGGCTGCGATCGGGACGGTCATCTGACGGCGCTGAGAGCCCGCATCGTCGGGGACAGCGGCGCCTACGCGAGCGTCGGCGCGAAAGTCCTCGAGCGCGCGGCCGGCCATGCCTGCGGCGCGTACCGGGTACCCGACGTCGACGTCGAGGCGAAGGCGGTCTACACGAACAACCCGCCGTGCGGCGCCATGCGCGGCTTCGGCGTCAACCAGTCGAACTTCGCCGTCGAAGGCGTGCTCGACCTGCTCGCCCGCGAGGTGGGGATCGACGGCTGGGAGATGCGCTGGCGAAACGCACTCGATACCGGCGACCGCTTCGGGACGGGCCAGAAGCTCGGGCCCGGCGTCGGGCTGAAGAAGACGCTGCTCTCCGTCCGCGACGCGTATCGCGGCGCGCGCTACGCGGGCATCGCCTGCGCGGTCAAGAACACGGGCGTCGGGAACGGCGTGATCGAGTACGGCCGCGTCATCCTGCGCGTCGAGCCCGACGCGACGGTGTCGCTCTACCACTCGTGGACGGAGATGGGGCAGGGCGTCCACACCATCCTGCGCCAGATCGCGTGCGAGGAGCTCGACCTGCCCCCCGCCCGGATCCGGGTGCTCGTCGACACGGAGCGCGAGCTCGACACCGGCCAGACGACGGCGTCGCGCTCGACCGTCCTCGGCGGCAACGCGGTCATCGCGGCCGCGGCAAAGTTGAAGGTCGCACTCGAGCGGCGCCCGCTCGAAGCGCTTGCGGGAGAGGAGTTCGTCGGCGAGGTGAAGATCGACTGGACGACGCCGAACGACGCCGACGAGCCGGTCACCCATTTCGCGTATGCCTGGGGGACACAGGTCGTGATCCTCGACGACGAAGGCCGGCTCGAGAAGGTGATCGCGGCGCACGACGTCGGCCACGCGATCAACCCGACGCTCATCGAGGGTCAGATCGAAGGCGCCGTCCACATGGGGCTCGGGCAGGCGCTCTCGGAGGAGCTCGTGGTCGTGGGAGGCGTGCCGCAGAACGAGACCCTCAAGTCGCTTCACATCATCCCGCCGACCGGGATGCCGCCGGTCGAGTGCATCCTCGTCGAGGAGCCGCAGCCCGAGGGGCCGTACGGCGCGAAGGGGATCGGAGAGGCGGCGCTCGTACCGACCGCCGCCGCCGTCGCAGCGGCACTCGAGAGCTACGACGGGATCCGCCGCACGCGGTTGCCGATGAGCGACTCGCCGGCGGCGCATGCCGCAGTACCGCACCTTGTGAAAGCGCACGCATGATCGTCACGTCGTTCGATCCGGTTCGTATCGCCGACGGCGATCTGTGGGTCGACGCCGGCCGCATTGCCGGTCCCGGGACAGGCCGGCGGCTCGATACCGGCGGCCGTCTCGTCGTCCCGGGCCTCACCTGTGCCCATACGCACCTCTACTCGGCGCTCGCACGCGGCATGCCCTACCGGCTCGAGCCACCCACGAGCTTCGTGGAGATCCTGCAGCGCGTCTGGTGGCGTCTGGACCGCGCGCTCGACCACGACTCGACCCGCGCCTCCGCGCTCGTCGGCGGGATGGAGGCGCTCCTCTCCGGAACGACGACGCTGGTCGACCACCACGCCTCGCCGAACGCGATCGACGGCTCCCTCGACGTGATCGCCGAGGCGCTCGGCTCGCTCGGCGTGCGCTCGGTGCTCTGTTACGAGACGAGCGACCGCGACGGGACCGGCCCGGCCGCCGCGGGAGTGGGGGAGAACCGCCGCTTTGCCGAGCGCGTCCGGCGGGAGCGGCCGCAGCTTCTGCGCGCGCTGATCGGAGCCCACGCCTCCTTCACGCTTTCCGACGAGACACTCGCCGCCTGCGCGACCGCTGCGGCCGACTTCGGCGTCGGGATCCACGTCCACGTCGCCGAGGACGAGGCGGACGAGACCGATGCTCTTGCGCGCGACCGCCTTCGCGTCGTCGAGCGACTCGAGCGCATGCACGCGCTCGACGACCGCACGCTGCTCGCCCACGGCGTCCATCTCGACCGCAAGGAGCTCGAGCTCGTGGCCGCCGCCGGCGCCTCGGTCGCCCACAACGCGCGCTCGAACATGAACAACTCGGTCGGGCGAGCAGCGGTCATGGAGCTCGGCGCGCACGTCGCGCTCGGCACCGACGGCATCGGCTCCGACATGTTCGAGGAGTCCCACGCGGCGTACTTCCGGCTGCGCGAGGACGACCTCGGCGCTGCCGCAGAGTGGCCGCTCGCCCGGCTCGCCGAGTCCGCTCGGGTCGCCGCGCGCCTCTTCGGCGAGCCGCTGCTCGGCACGCTCGACGTCGGCGCGCCCGCCGACCTGCTCGTCCTCGACTACCCGGCGCCCGCGCCGCTCGACGCGTCGAGCTTTGCGGGCCACTGGGTCTTCGGCCTCTCGTCCAGGCACGTGCGCGACGTGATGGTCGGAGGCGAGTGGGTCGTTCGGGACCGACGGCTCGTGCGCATCGATCAGGACGAGCTTTCCGCCTCGGCCGCGAAGGAGGCACGCCGGTTGTGGCGTCGCCTCGACTCGATCGGGCCGCATCCATTCACTCCAAAGGGAGAACCCGCATGGACCGCATAGCCCTCTATCTCCAGGACAAGCACCCGATTCGCGAAGGCATGCACTACGCGCAGCTCGCCGAGAACGCGGGGTTCGAGGCGGTCTGGCAGGCCGAGAGCAGGCTCGTGCGGGAGGCAACCGTGCCACTCGCGGCGTATGCGGCTGTGACCGACCGGATCGGGATCGGCAGCGGCGTCGTCAACACCTGGACGCGCAACGTCGGGCTCCTCGCCGCGACGTTCTCGACGCTCGACGATCTTGCGCCCGGCCGGGTGAAGCTCGGGCTCGGCGCGTGGTGGGACCCGCTGGCCGCGAAGGTCGGGATCCATCGACGAAGGACGCTGCAATGCATGCGCGAGACCGTCGAGGCGACCCGCCGCCTGCTCGCCATGGAGCGCGTCAGCTACGACGGCGAGTTCGTCCACCTCGACGACGTCGAGATCGACATCGTCCACGGCGACCGCTCGCCTAAGCACGTGCCGATCTACATCGGTGCGACGGCGATGAAGATGATGGAGCTCGCCGGCGAGATCGGCGACGGTGTCCTCCTCAACTACCTCGTCGGGCCCGCCTACAACCGCGAGGCGATGGAGCACCTCGAGATCGGCGCGGCCCGCTCCGGCCGCACGCTCGAGGACGTCGACCGGCCGCAGCTCGTCGTCTGCTCGCTCGACGACGACCGCGCGCTTGCGCTCGACCGGGCCCGTGAGCTCGTTGCGCAGTACCTCGGTCAGCAGCCGCACATCATGAAGGCGAGCGGCGTCGACGAGTCCTTGCTCGCGGAGATCGGGGCCGTCCTGACCTGGCCCGCGACCCCGGAACAGATCGAGCGCGCGATGGGTCTCGTGCCCGACGAGGTCGTCCAGCTGATCACCGCTTCTGGCACTCCCGACGAATGCCGCGCGAAGGTGCAGGAGTACGTCGAGGCCGGGTGCACCTGCCCGATCCTCTATCCGCTCGGCGACGACGTGGCGGCGATGATCGACACGTTCGCGACGGTGGCGGTGTGACGACCGCGCTCCTCCCCCGGAGCCTCGAAGAGGCCGTTGCGCAGAAGCGGGCGGCGCCGGATGCGCTCGCGGTGGCGGGCGGGACCGACGTGATGGTGGCGATCAACTCGGGTGCGCTCCACCCCTCGGCGCTCCTCGACGTGTCGCGCGTCGAGGAGCTGCAGCAGTGGTACCGCGACGACGGGCACGTGTTCGTCGGCGCCGGAGTGACGTTCGCCCGGATCGCGGGTGAGCTCGCCGCGTTTCGCCCACTCGTCGAGGCGGCCCGCGCCGTCGGCTCGCCGCAGATCCGGCGGCGGGCGACGCTCGGCGGCAACGTCGGTACCGCCTCGCCCGCGGGCGACGGCCTCACCGTGTTGGCGGCCTACGACGCAGACATCCTGCTCGCGAGCGAGCAGGGGAAGCGTCGTCTTCATTGGGACGAGTACCTCGTCGGCCCGAAACGAACCGCCCTCCGTCCCGACGAGCTGATCGTGGGCGTGGAATGGGCGGCCGCGGACGGCCCGGGGTCGTTCGCGAAGGTGGGGACTCGGAACGCGATGGTGATCGCGATCGCATCCGTCGCGCTGCAGCTCGACGTCGCGAACCGGACGGTGCGGCTCGCGCTCGGGTCGGTCGGGCCGACGGTGCTGCGGGCGACGGCGGCCGAGGCGTACGCCGCCGAGGCCGTTCCCTGGAGCGACCCGGCGCAGCCGCTCGCCGAGGAGACGTCGGGCGAGTTCGGCCTACTCGCCGCGCGTGCTGCGCAGCCGATCGACGATCTGCGCGGCACGGCCCGGTACCGGCGCCGGGCGATCGAGGTGCTCGCCCGGCGCACGCTCGCCTGGACATACGACGACTGGAGGGCCGGCCGATGCTGATCCGGCTGCACGTGAACGGCAGCGAGCACGAGCTGCATGCGCCGCCGGAGACGAGCCTCCTGACGCTGCTGCGTGAGGACCTCGGCCTGCACGGCTCGAAGAACGCTTGCGAGGAAGGCGAGTGCGGCTCGTGCTCGGTGTGGCTCGACGGCGAGCTCGTGTGCGCCTGTCTCGTGCCGGCGGCGCAGCTCGACGGCCGCAGCGTCCGGACGATCGAGGGCATCGGCGACGGCGAGAGCCTCCATCCGGTCCAGCGGGCGTTCCTCGCCGCCGGGGCGGTTCAATGTGGCTTCTGTACCCCGGGTCTCGTCATCGCGACCCTGGATCTCCTGGAGCGCGAGTCGCATCCGAGTGACCGGCAGATCCGCGAGGCGCTCGCGGGCAACCTCTGCCGTTGCACCGGCTACGAGAAGATCGTCGAGGCGGTCCACCTCGCCGAGGCGACGGCGCCATGAGCTCGGTTGCGACGACCGAGGGCGGTGTCGGGCAGAGCGTCCAGCGGGTGGAGGGCGTGCCGAAGGTCACCGGCGAGTACGCGTACGCGACGGATCTGTGCGCCGACGGCATGCTCGCCGGCGCCACCGTTCGCAGTCCATTTGCCTCGGCGCGAATCCGCCGCATCGACACGTCGGCCGCGGCGGCCTGCGACGGCGTGGTCTGCGTCCTGACCGCCGCCGATCTGCCTGCGGCGACCACCTTCGGGCTCGAGTTCGCGGACCAGCCCGTCCTCGCCGCCGAGATCGTGCGCTATGCCGGCGAGCCGGTTGCGGTCGTCGCCGCAGAGACGCCGGAGCAGGCGCGCCGCGCCGCCGAGGCCGTCGTCGTCGAGTACGAGGAGCTTCCGGCGGTGACCGACATGGAGCAGGCGCTCGACTCCGCGGCGCCGCTCGTCCACGAGTTCGGCAACGTCCTCCGGCACGTGCACATCGTCCACGGCGACTTTGATGCCGCCGAGGCAGACGTGTGGGTCGAGGGCCTCTACGAGACGGGGATGCAGGACCAGGCCGCGCTCGGCCCCGAAGGCGGTCTCGCCGTCCCGGCCGCCGACGGCAGCATCGACCTGTACGCCGCGACGCAGTGGCTGCACGTCGATCGGCAGCAGATCGCGCCGTGCCTCGGCCTCCCCGAGGAGAAGCTGAGGGTGACGCTCGCCGGCGTCGGCGGCGCCTTCGGGTCGCGCGAGGACATCCACATGCAGATCCACGCCTGCCTGCTCGCTCAGCGCACGGGCCGCCCGGTGAGGATCGCGTACGGCCGCGGCGAGTCGTTCCACGGGCATGTCCACCGTCATCCGTCGCGCACGTGGATCCGCTTTGGCGCGAGGCGTGACGGCCGTCTCGTCGCCGCCGACGTCAGGCTTCTGCTGGACGGCGGCGCCTACGCCTCGTCGTCGCCACCCGTCGTCGGCAACGCGGCGACCTTCGCCGTCGGGCCGTACGAGGTGCCGAGCGTCCGCATCGAGGGGACGGTCGTCTACACGAACAACCCGCCCTGCGGCGCGATGCGCGGGTTCGGCGCGCCCCAGGTCTGCTTTGCGTACGAGTCGGCGATCGACCTGCTCGCGGAGAAGCTCGGCCTCGACCCGGTCGAGCTTCGGCGGCGCAACATCCTGCGGCGCGGCTCCGTGCTGCCGACCGGGCAGGTGCTCGAGGGGAGCGCGCCGGTGCGCGAGGTGATCGACGCGTGCCTGGCGATCCCCCTGCCCGCCGAGGAGCCCGCGGTCGGCCGCGACCCGATCGCCTATCCGGGCGGCGCCGGCAATGTCAGCCGCGGTGAGTCGCTGCGCCGCGGGGTCGGCTTCGCGCTCGGCTTCAAGAACATCGGCTATAGCGAGGGCTTCGACGACGCGGCCGAGGCCACCGTGACGCTCCGGCCCGGAGCGGATGGGCCTGTCGCGGTCGTCCGCACGGCCGCGGTCGACTACGGCCAGGGCCTGTGGACCGTCCTCGCGCAGATCGTGCGCACCGAGCTCGGCGTCGAGGAGGTGGTGTTCGAGCCCGCCTCGACCGACTTCGGGTCGGCCGGGTCCACCTCGGCGTCGAGGCAGACGACGATGACGGGAGGCGCGGTGCTCGGAGCCTGTCGCGCGATCAAGAGCGCGCTCGACGGCCACGACCCTGCCGAGCCGGTCACCCGCACGTTCACCTACCACCACCGCCCGACCACCGGCCTCGACGCCCAGGGGCAGGGAAGCCCCCACGTGGCGTTCTCGTTCGCGGCGATCCGTGCCGTGGTCGAGGTCGACGAGGAGCTCGGCCTCGTCCGCGTCGTGCAGATTGCGGCGGCGCAGGATGCGGGACGTGTCATCAACCCGCGCGGGGCGGAAGGGCAGATCGAAGGCGGGGCGGCAATGGGTCTCGGGCTCGCGCTGACAGAGGAGATCCGGCTCGATCGCGGCGTGATCCGGAACGCCTCGTTCACCGACTACCACGTCCCGACGATCCTCGACGTACCGCCGATCGTGTGCCGCTTCGTCGAGGTGCCCGAGCCCGACGCGCCGTACGGCGTCAAGGGGATCGGGGAGCTCGCGACGATCGCCGTCACGCCGGCCGTCGTCTCCGCGCTTCGCGCGGCGACGGGCCGGCCGATCCGGCGTGTGCCCGTCCGTCCCGACGATCTGGCCGGGCTCGGCGTCGAGCAGGCATTCCGTCCACCCGCACCCGTTCCCGACGTCCCGGGCCAGAAGGCGATCCCGGAGTACCTCGGGCTCGGCGTCGGTCAACAGAAGTTGATGAAAGCGAGGGAGTCATGAGCACGACAGTCGCAGTCGACCGGGCCACGTTGGCCGGCCGCGATTACATCGAGACGATCGACTGGTCGGTCGCGGAGCTGGAAGAGGTGCTCGCGGTTGCCGCCGAGCTGAAGGACGCGCGCCGGCGCGGTGAGCCCCAGCATCTGCTGGCGGACAAGACGCTCTACATGCTGTTCCTCGACAAGTCGACGCGGACCCGCAACGCCTTCGAGACGGGCATGACGCAGCTCGGCGGCCATGCGATCTACCTCGACTCGGACAAGACGCAGGTCTCGCACGGGGAGAGTCCGAAGGACACCGCGTTGACGCTGTCGCGCTTCGGCGAGGGCATCGCCATCCGCCACGACCTCGCTCCCTACGAGGGCAACCGCTGGATGCGCGAGATTGCGGAGTGGGCCGAGATCCCGTTGATCAACCTCCAGTGCGACGTCGATCACCCGACACAGACGATCGCCGACCTCATGACCCTGCGCGAGCACCGCGGTGAGAACCTCCGCGGTCTGACCGTCGCGATGACGTGGGCCTACGCCCCGTCGTACGCGCGGCCGCTCTCCGTGCCGCAGGGTGTCGCGACGCTGTTCCCGCGCTTCGGGATCAACGTCGTCCTGGCGCATCCGCCCGGCTTCGAGCTGATGCCGGAGGTCATGGAGCGCGCGCAGGCGGCCGCCGCCGAGGCGGGCGCGACGATCACGTTCGCCGACTCGATGGAAGAGGCATTCGCCGGCGCCGACGCCGTGTACCCCAAGTCGTGGGGCCGTCTGGACGCGTTCGCGGACGGGTCGAAGGCCCTTGCCGAGTCCGGCGCCTACGCCGAATGGATCTGCGACGAGCAGAAGCTGGCGCTCGCTTCGCCCGACGCGCTCTACCTGCACTGTCTTCCGGCCGACCGCGGCCGTGAGGTGACCGACGCGGTGATGGACGGCCCGCACTCCGTCGTCTGGGACGAGGCGGAGAACCGCATGCACACCGGCAAGGCGCTCATGGCACTCACCATGGGCGGCTATCGGGGCATGTGATGGCCAGGCGCGCGGTGGTCGCGATCGGCGGCAACTCGCTGATCAAGGACAAGCAGCATCAGACGGTTCGTGACCAGTACATCGCCGCGGGCGAGACGTGCTGGCACATCGCCTCGATGATCCGTGACGGCTGGGATGTCGCGATCGGCCACGGCAACGGCCCCCAGGTGGGGTTCATCCTCCGCCGGTCGGAGCTCGCCGCGCACGAGCTGCACGAGGTGCCGCTCGATGTGTGCGGCGCGGACAGCCAGGGCGCGATCGGCTATGCCCTGGCGCAGAACCTCGAGAACGACTTCGAGCGCCTCGGGATGAACCGACACGCCGTCTCGGTGATCACGCAGTGCGTCGTGGGGCTCGACGACCCGGCGTTCACGCATCCGACGAAGCCGATCGGCTCGTTCATGGACGAGCCGACGGCGATGCGGCGCCGGGACGAGGACGGCTGGAGCGTCGTCGAGGACGCCGGTCGCGGCTGGCGGCGTGTCGTCGCCTCGCCCGTGCCCCGGCGCATCGTCGAGGTCGAGGCCGTTCGCGCACTCGTCGACCGGGGGTTTGTCGTCGTCACCGTCGGCGGCGGCGGCATTCCCGTGGTCGTGGGCGAGGACGGCAACCTGGTGGGTGTCGCGGCCGTGATCGACAAGGATCACGCGAGCTCGCTGCTCGCGACCGAGATCGGGGCCGAGCTCTTCGTGATCACGACCGCGATCGAGAAGGTCGCCCTCGACTTCGGCACGCCGGAGCAGCAGTGGATCGACCGGATGACGCTCGCCGAGGCGAAGGAACGGCTCGCGGAGGGCTGCCACTTCGCCGCCGGGAGCATGGCCCCGAAGATCGAGGCCGTCGTCGCGTTCCTCGAGCACGGCGGGATGCGGGCCGTGATCACCGACCCGGCGAACGTCGAACGGGCGCTCGCCGGCGAGACCGGCACGACGATCGTGGCGTGAGCGGCTAGGTCTGGACGGTGTCGTCGGCGGGAGCCGGCGACACCCCGGCCATCCGCAAGCCGATCTCGTCCACGTCGTCGCGGCGCTCGACGGTGGAGAGCCGTCCCTCGTACATCACGACGACTCGATCGGCGAGCGCGAGGATCTCGTCGAGGTCCTCGCTGATCAGGAGCACTGCGGCGCCGCTCTCCGCGGCGGCGAGGAGGTGGCCGTGGACGGACTCGACCGCCGACACATCGAGTCCGCGCGTCGGCGACGCGGCGACGAGGACCTTCATCGCCTCCGAGAACTCGCGCGCGATCACGACCTTTTGCAGGTTCCCGCCCGACAGGGTCTCCACTTCGATCTCGGGATCGGCCGCCTTGATGTCGAAACGGTCGATCGCCTGCTCGGCGCCGGCGTGCATCCGGCGCAGGCTCAGGAACGGCCCGAGGCAGTAGCGCTGGAACCCGCGCAGGGCGAGGTTGATCGAGACCGACAGCCCGGGGGAGAGGCCGGTCCCGAGCCTGTCCTCCGGGATGTAGCGGACGCCGGCGTCGACGGCGTCGCGCGGATCGCCGTTCCCGAGCGGCTTGCCGCCGACCGAGATGGAGCCGCGGGTCGGGGGGCGCAGCCCGGTGATCGTCTCCGCCAGCTCGCGCTGGCCGTTCCCTGCCACGCCTGCGACGGCGACGATCTCGCCCGGGCTGATCGAGAGCGAGACGTCTCTCAGCGCCACGAGGCCGCGATCGTTGTCGGCGCACAGGCCGTCGATCGCGAGGATCGGCGCCGGGTCGGCGATCACGTGCGGCTCCCTGGTGACGGCCTCGAGCTGGTGGCCGATCATGAGCGCGGCGAGTGACTGCGGCGTGGCCTCCGCAGTCGTGACGCTCGCGATCGTCCGCCCGGCGCGCAGCACGGTGACGCGATCGGAGACCGCTGTGACCTCGTGCAGCTTGTGCGAGATGAAGACGACCGTCCGGCCCTCGGCCGCCATCTGGCGAAGGGTCACGAACAGCCGGTCGGCTTCGTCGGGGGTGAGCACGGCCGTCGGCTCGTCGAGCAGGAGCACGCGGGCGTTCTGGTAGAGCGCGTTCAGGATCGCGACCCGCTGCTGCTCTCCCACCGAGAGCTGCCAGACGTGCGCCCGCGGGTCGACCGTGAGCTGGTAGCGCTCGCCCAGCTCGCGCACCTGGCCTTCGACCGCGCGCGGGTCGATCTGGAAGTGGCTGCCGGCGCCGCGCCGGTCGCCGAGGATCAGGTTCTCGGCGACCGTGAACCGGTCGACGAGGCGGAAGTGCTGATGCACCATGCTGACGCCGGCATCGAGCGCCTCCCGCGGCGAGGTAAACGCGACTGGCTCGCCGAAGAGCCGGATCTCGCCCTCGTCGGGGCGATAGAGGCCGGTCAGGATCAGCGACAGCGTCGTCTTGCCGGCGCCGTTCTCGCCGAGGAGCGCGTGGACCTCGCCGGGGGCCGCCTCGAAGTCGACGCCGTCGTTCGCGACGACGCCCGGGAAGCGCTTCGTGATCCCGCGCATCGACACGGCCGGAGTCGGGGTCGCCACGCTAGTGCTCCTCGCGGATGTACGGGGTGCCGAGTGCGGCGGGAGCCCCGAGCCGGCGGCGCGCCGTGCCCGACGAGACGAACACGAGGACGACGATCGTCATCACGTACGGGAGGGCGTTCGACCAGAGGACGGTCGGGCCGAGCTGGATGTTCCGTGCCTGGAGCTCGGGTGCGAGCGCCTGCATCGCACCGAAGAAGTAGGCGCCGACGAGGCAGAGCTCCGGGCGCCAGAAGGCGAAGATGACGAGCGCGATCGCGATCCAGCCGGCGCCGCCGGTGATCCCGTCGACCCACTGAGGCGTGATCGCCAGGGTGATCGTGGCGCCTGCGACCCCGGCGAACGTCCCACCGACGAGCGTGTGCGCGTAGCGGTAGGCGGTGACGTTGATGCCCATCGTGTCCGCGGCGGCCGGGGACTCACCGACGGCACGGAGGTTCAGGCCGGGCCGCGTGCGCGAGAGATAGAGGCCGACGACGGCGACGCATACCCACGAGAGGTAGACGAGGATGTTCTGCCCGAACAGGATCGGCCCGACGATCGGGAGCTTCTGCAGGCCTGCGGGCAGCAGCGGCTGGAAGCTGTGGCGCGCGGGCTGGTCGGCGACGTTGAGCTCGTTGCCGAGGTACGACGACAGCCCGGCGGCGCCGGCGAAGATGGTCAGAGCAAGGCCCGAGACGATCTGGCTCGCCCGCAGCGTGATCACGAGGAACGCGTGGATCGCCGCCATCGCGGTGCCCGCGATCGCTGCGATCAGGATCGCGATGGCAAGGGAGAGAGGTGAGTCGGCGTGGACGCGCTGGACGGTCCAGAACCCGATCACGGCGCCGACGAGCATCATCCCTTCGACTCCGAGGTTGAGCACGCCCGATCGCTCGGCGAGCAACTCGCCGAGCGAGGCGAACAGCAACGGTGTGCCGTAGGCGATGCCCGAGGCGATCAGGACGACGAGGAGCGAGTTGTTCATTTCGCCGGCTCCGGTCTCGCAGCGGTCGTCGCCGGCTTGTGCGGCCGGACGACGTGCACGCGATAGCGGGTCAGCACCTCGCCGCCGAGCGCGCAGAAGAGGATGATCCCCTGAATCACGCCGACGAGCCCTGCCGGGAACGTCGGCCCCTGCAGCGTGTTCCCGGCGTTCTCGAGACCGCCCATCAGGAAGGCGATCAGGACGACGGCGAACGGGTTGTAGCGGCCGAGTGCCGCCACCACGATGCCCGTGTAGCCGAAACCCTGCTTCTGGAGGCCGTTCGGGTCGCCGTCGAGTGAATGACTGAAGTCGCCGACCTGGCTCGCGCCTCCGAGGCCGGCGATCGCGCCCGAGAGCGCCATGACCGCGATGATCTTCCGGCGTACGCGGACGCCGGCATACCGGGCGGCACGCTCGGAGTCTCCGAGCACCTGCGCCTCGACGCCGAATCGCGTTCGCGAATAGATGAGCCACACGATCAGCGCGGTGAGGACCGCCAGGCCCGCTCCCAGCGGCACCACGATCCCGCCCTGGACGTCGATCGTCCAGCCGGGCCAGACCGCCGATGACGGCAGAGGCTTCCCGGTGGGGAAGACAGTCGCGTTGAAGCCCTTCGTCTGCCGCCAGTAGGACTCGCTCTCGAAGATCAGGTACGTGAGGAGGTACCCCGCCACGTAGTTGAGAAGCAGCGAGGTGAGGATCTCGTTGGTCTTGAAGAACGCGCGCAGGATCCCGGGGATGAGCCCCCAGGCGAGCCCTCCCGCGCAGCCGGCGACGACCATCGCGGCGATCACGAATGCCGACGGGTCGCCCGAGCGTCCGAAGTAGAGGCCGGCTGCGGCCGCCGCGATCGCGCCGATGTACATCTGCCCCTCGGCGCCGATGTTGTAGAGCTTCATTCGGAATGCCGCCGCCGCCGCGAGCCCGGTGAACGCGAGCGGGGTGGCGGCGATCAGCGTCTGATCGATCGCCCCTTTCTGGACGAAGGCGGCATCGAACAGCTGCTTATAGGTGGTCAGCGGATCGTGCCCGGTCGCGACGAGCACGACCGCGACGATGAGGAACGCAAAGACGACGGAGCCCACCGGCACGGCCACGAGGAGGCCGCGCGGCCTGCGGAGTCTCCGCTCGAAGCTGATACGCGAGGGTGCTCTCATGGCGCGGCGGAGGCTGCGGCCGGGTCAGGGCCGGTGAGGGGGCGCCGGCGGCGCCCCCTCACAGCGGCGGTTAGCCCTTGGCGCTTCCGATGACGCCCTTCACGAGCCAGTTCATCCCGTAGAGGCTGTTCGTGCCGCCCGTCAGGACCTGCATGCGCACGTCCTTCGGGACGCGCAGCTTGCCGGCCTGGTCGTAGAGCGGCCCGGTGAACTCGAAGAACGTCCCGTTCTCGAGCTTCGTCTCCATCGAGGCGATCGCGATCTTCGTCTTCGACGTGACGCTCGGCCCGTAGGGAGCAAGCGTGGTGAAGCCGTCCTTGATCGTCCCGTAATAGAAGGCGGGCTTCCACGTGCCGTTCATCGCGGCCTGGACCCGCTTCAGGTAGTAGGGGCCCCAGTTGTAGACCGCGGCTGTCAGCCATGACTTGGGCGCGAACTTCTGCGCGTTCGAGTCGTAGCCGACCCACGGGACCTTCGCCGTCTCGGCGTACTGCCCGGCCGCCGGCGAGTCGACATTCTGGCCGATCACGTCACACCCGGACGCCACCAGGCTCTGGGCGGCCTTCTTCTCCGCCGCCGGGTTGAACCACGAGTGCGTCCAGACGAGCCTCACGGTCGCTCCCGGGTGCGTGTACTGCGCACCGAGTGCGAACGCGTTCGCGTGCCGGATCACCTCGGGGATCGGATAGGCGACGACGTAGCCGATCTTGCCGGTCTTGGTGGCGGCGCCCGCCGCCATCCCGGAGAGGAACACCGTGTCCTCGGCGCGACCGAAGTACTCGGCGACGTTCTTTGTCACGAGTGTTCCCGTCGCCTGCTCGAACAGGATGTTCGGGTACTTCTTCGCGATCGCCGGCGTGATGTAGCCGTACGACGTCGCGAAGATCAGCTTGTAGCCCTGCGCCGACAGGCCCGCGACCGTCTGGTTGAACTGCGAGCCGACGGCGATGTTCTCCTTGTATGTCGTCTGCACCTTGCCGCCCAGCATCTTCTGGACGTACAGCCGACCCTGGTCGTGCGCCTGGGACCAGCCACCGTCGTTGTGAGGCCCGACATAGATCCAGGCCACCTTGAACGGCGCGGCGGAAGCCGATCCGCGTCCCCAACCGCCGCCGGCAAGCGCCAGCGAGACCAGGCCGACGATCAGCACGGTCGCGGCGAGGATGCCCTTGTATCTCTTCATGTTGCCAACTCCCTCCTCCGACGTTTGACGTCGGGGAATCCGCGCCGCGGTCGGCTGAAGACCTTCCTTCTCGAGCCCGCGGCAGCTGCCATGGCGCCTCCATCGAGAGAAACACTCCTGCGTCCTGCCACGATCCACCGCCGCAGTTCAGGCGGCATCGTCGGACTCCCTGAGCGCCGTGTGGCGAAAGTACCGACCTTCCTACGGCGTCCCTTTCCCAGAGATGCACCGGGCCACGGCCCTGATCGGTGGTTTCCCACGTGCCGGTGCGAAATTCCCGGATGACCGGACGAAACGGGCAGTCGATCCTGGTCGCAATGCGGATCGAGATCGGGTCGAGATCGTGATCAACGGCGCGAACACGGGGTTCATGCTGCTGGCCGCGAGCCTCGTGATGTTGATGACGCCGGGGCTCGCCTTCTTCTACGGCGGACTCGTCGGGCGCGGCAGCACCCTCTCGATCATGATCCAGAGCTTCGCCTCGATGGGCATCACCACCGTCCTTTGGTGGCTCGTCGGCTATTCACTTTGCTTCAGCGGCGGGAGCGGCGGGATCTACGGGGACTTCCATCTCGCCTTCCTGCGCCATGTCGGCGTCAACTCCATCTACCAGCCGTCGCACATCCCGCTCGTCGTGCTGATCGCCTACCAGATGATGTTCGCGATCATCACGCCGGCGCTCATCACCGGTGCGTTCACGAACCGCGTGTCGTTCAAGGCGTACCTGATCTTCCTCGTCGTCTGGCAGCTGGCCGTCTACTACCCGTTCGTCCACATGATCTGGGGCGGCGGCATGCTCGAGCAGTGGGGAGTGCGCGACTTCGCGGGGGGGATCGTCGTGCACGCGAGCGCAGGCTGGGCCGCGCTCGCCTCGGTCCTCTACGTCGGCAAGCGCCGATTCGTCGACTCGCCTCACAACATCCCGTTCATCGCGCTCGGCACCGGTCTACTCTGGTTCGGCTGGTACGGGTTCAACGCGGGCAGCGAGCTCAAGGTCGACAACATCACCTCACTCGCCTTCCTCAACACCGATCTCGCGGCGTCCTTCGCCGCCACGACCTGGCTGTTCGTCGAGTGGTGGTTCGGGAAGAAGCCTCACTTCGTCGGGCTCCTGACCGGAGCGGTTGCGGGGCTCGCGACGATCACCCCGGCCGCCGGCTATGTGCCGATCTGGGCCTCGGTGGTGATCGGGATCACCGCCGGCCTCGTCTGCTACCTCGCAATCCAGCTGAAGACGCGCATGCGCTGGGACGACGCCCTGGACGTCTGGGGCGTCCACGGGATGGGCGGCCTCCTCGGCATCGTGCTGCTCGGCGTCTTCGCCGGCACCGCGATCAACCCGAACGGGGCGCAAGGGCTGATCCACGGCTCGGGCGCTTTTTTCGGCAAGGAGCTCGCCGCCGGCATCGGCTGCTCCGCCTACGCGTTCGTCTTCACCTACGTCATGCTCCGCGTCATCGACACGGTCACGACCGTTCACGTCGGCGCCGAGGCCGAGCTCGACCTCGACGAAGCGCTCCATGGCGAGAACGCGTACGAGCTTGGAGTCCCGGCTCAAGCCTCTAGCCGGCTTTAGCAGGGAACCGGCGACGCTATCCTCCGCCTACTCGACTCCGGGAAGCCGGGAGTCGACCGTGAGGAGGGGGCAAGCTTGCCGGCCATGGGATCTGCGCTCGTCGTCGAAGGCCTGAGCAAGCGCTACCAGGGGCCTCCGGTGGTCGACGCCGTGCGGGGGATCGACCTCGAGGTGGGGGAAGGCGAGATCTTCGGGCTGCTCGGCCCCAACGGCGCCGGCAAGACGACGACCGTCGGCATGTGCACGACCCGGGTGATCCCGACTTCCGGCCGTGTCTGGGTCGGAGGGGTGGACGTCCAGTCGGATCCGCCTGCCGCCCGTGGCCGCGTCGGCGTCGTCCCACAGTTCAACACGCTCGACCGGAGCTGCACCGTCGCCGAGAACCTCTTCTATCACTGCCGCTACTTCGGGCTGGGGCGACGGGACGCCAAGGCGCGGGCAGCCGAGCTGCTCACGACCTTTCGCCTGACGGATCGGGCCGAGGCATCCGTCGACGCTCTCTCCGGCGGCATGGCGCAGCGGCTGCAGGTCGCGCGCGCGATCGCCCACCGGCCGGAGCTCTTGTTCCTCGACGAGCCGACGTCGGGTCTCGACCCGCAGAGCCGGATCGCCCTCTGGGACCTGCTCGGCGAGCTCCACGCACAGGGGACGACGATCATCCTGACGACGCACAACATGGACGAGGCGGACCGGCTCTGCCGGCGCCTTGCGATCATCGACCACGGCGAGCTCCTCGTGATGGGGACCCCGGAGGAGCTCAAGAGCCACGTCGGCGTCGAGACGGTCGTCACCCTGGCGCTCGCAGGAGATCACGCGGCTGCGGCCGGGGCGATCTCGGGGCTGCCCGGCGTCGACCGGGCAGACGTCTTCGACGGCAAGGTCCTCGTCTACCTGGCCGCTCGCCAGGGATCGTTGCCCCGCGTCGTCGAGACCGCGATCCGTTTCGGCATGACGGACCTCGCTCTGGCCGAGCCGACGCTCGAGACCGTCTTCATCCAGCTCACCGGGCGAGCGCTGCGTGACTGACACCACCCCGGATCTCGTGCAGGGAGCGCCTGCCTCCCGGCGCGCCGACCGGGCTCGCGCAGCCACCTACCGGGCTGCCTTCTGGGGGCTCCTCCTCCGCGACTTCCGCGTGCTGCGAAGGGAGTTCAAGCAATTCATCTTGCGGGCGGTGATGCAGCCGTTGCTCTTCGTCTTCGTCTTCCTCTACGTCTTTCCGCGCATCGGCGCCGGCATTCACGGGCCTGGGAGCGCCAGCTTCGGGACGATCCTGCTCCCGGGGCTTGTCGCTGTCGCGATCCTCTTCCAGGGCATTCAGGCGGTCGCGCTGCCGCTCGTGAACGAGTTCAACCGCACCCGCGAGATCGAGGACCGCGTGATGGCGCCCCTCCCGACCAACCTCGTCGCCTTCGAGAAGATCCTCTTCGGAGCAATGCAGAGCCTGCTTGCGGCAGCGCTCGTGTTCCCGATGGTCCTCTACTTCCCGTCCAGCCACGTCCACACGAACGTCGATGTGCCGCTGCTTCTCGCGGTGCTCGTCGTCGCGTGCCTCGCCGCCGGGGCGCTCGGGCTCACCATCGGCACGAGCTGGGACCCACGCCAGGTGCCCCTGATCTTCTCGCTGATCCTGCTTCCGATCACCTTCCTCGGCTGCATCTACTACCCCTGGGCGTCGTTGGCGAACATCCGCTGGCTCCAGGTGGTGACGCTCGCCAACCCGCTCGTCTACATCAGCGAAGGGCTGCGCGCGGCGATCACGCCGGACCTGCAGCACATGCCCTGGCCCGCGAGCCTCGGCGTGCTCGTGCTCTTCTTCCTCGCGCTCACCTGGCTCGGCATGCGCGGCTTCCGCCGCCGCGTGCTCGACTGACAACGAGAACGTGTACTTATTCGGGTTGTCACTCCAGTAGAAAGCCGCACTCGGGAGGTCGAGATGAGCAATGCCCAGACTGACGATCAGCTCGCGGCTGAGGGCCCCGCCGCAGCAACGGTCGATCTGAAGCTCGAGGTCGTCGTGATCCCGGTGTCTGACGTCGATCGCGCGAAGGAGTTCTACGGGAACCTCGGTTGGCGGCTCGACGCCGACGCGTCCTTCGACAACGGCTTTCGGATCGTCCAGCTCACCCCGCCGGGCTCCGGTTGCTCGATCCAGTTCGGCACGAAGATGACGTCGGCAGCGCCAGGGTCGGTCGACGGTCTGTACCTGATCGTGTCCGACATCGACGCTGCGCGAAGGAAGCTCCTCGACCGCGGTGTCGAGGTCGGAGAGGTCTTCCACGAGGAGGGGAAGGGCGCCAGGTTCGAGCCGGGCGCGGGCGGCCGGGCCGCAGGCCCGGCGCCGGAGCACGGCACGTATGGATCGTTCGCGACGTTTCTCGATCCGGACGGCAACCTCTGGCTCCTCCAGGAGGTCACGACGCGCCTCCCGGGCAGGATCGATCCCGCGGCGACGTCCTTCGGCACGGCGGGCGATCTCGCACAGGCGCTTCGCCGTGCGGCCGCGGCGCACGGCGAGCACGAGAAGCGCCACGGCGGCGAGTACGACGAGAGCTGGCCGGACTGGTACGCGGCCTACATGGCGGCGGAGCAGGCCGGAACGGAGCTCCCGGAATGAGCGACTACGACGTGATCGTGATCGGCGGCGGCTCACCCGGCGAGCACTGTGCCGGGGCGCTCGCCGAGGGCGGCCTGCGCGTCGCGCTCGTCGAGCGCGAGCTCGTCGGCGGCGAGTGCTCGTACTGGGCCTGCATCCCGTCGAAGACGCTCCTGCGCCCCGGCGAGGCGGCGCACGCCGCGAACGACGCAGCCGCGCCGGCGACGGTCGACGTCGAGGCCGCGCT
This sequence comes from uncultured Thermoleophilia bacterium, assembly GCA_963794375.1. Lineage (GTDB taxonomy): Bacteria > Actinomycetota > Thermoleophilia > Gaiellales > Gaiellaceae > PALSA-600. Next base: position 56,785 of record CAWCDL010000010.1, on the reverse strand, counting down.
TGCCTGGCGCGACTTCATGGTCTCGAGCTACTCGGACGCCGGGCAGGAGCGCTGGCTCGCCGAGCAGGGGATCGAGCTGATCCGCGGGCACGGTGCGCTTGCCGGGACCGGCGCCGTCGAAGTAGACGGCCGCCGCTACACGGCCGAGCACGTCGTCCTCGCGAACGGCGCCGATCCGTTCGTGCCCCCCGTGCCGGGGCTGCGCGAGCTCGACGGCGTCTGGACGAACCGCGAGGCGACCGGCATGAAGGAGGTCCCGCGCAGGCTGCTCGTGCTCGGGGGCGGGCCGGTCGGGGTCGAGCTGGCGCAGGCCGTCCGCCGTCTCGGCGGCGAGGTCGCCGTCGTCGAGGGCGGCGCGCACGTGCTGCCGCGCGAGCCGGCGCCGCTCGGCGATGCCCTGGGCGAGGTGCTGCATCGCGACGGGATCGAGCTCCACGTGAACGCCAGGGCGACGGCCGCGCGCCGCGACGGCGACGAGTTCGTGCTCGTGCTCGACGAGGGAGACGAGCTGCGAGGCGACCGTCTGCTGGTGGCGACGGGCCGCCGGCCGCGCGTCGAGGGGCTAGGGCTCGAGACGGTCGGCATCACGCCGGAAGCGCACGGAGTCCCGGTCGACACGCAGCTTCGGGCCGGCGAGCGTCTGTGGGCGGTCGGTGACATCACCGGGATCTGGCAGCTGACGCACGTCGGCAAGTACCAGGGCGAGGTCGTCGCCGCGAACATCCTCGGGGAGCGCCGTGAGGCGAGCTACGACGCAGTCCCGCGCGTCGTCTACACCGACCCGGCGGCGGCGTCCGTCGGCGCCACCGAGGCGCCGTTCAGCGGGACCGTGCCGCTTCGGGAGATCGCGAAGACCGAGACGTACTCCCGCGCGTACGCGGACAGCGTCGGCTTCCTGACCCTGCTCAGCGACGGGACGCGGCTCACCGGGGCCTACGCGCTCGGGCCCGAGGCGGGAGAGTGGCTGCAGCAGGCCACGCTTGCGATCCGCGCGCAGGTGCCGCTCGACGTGCTCCGCGACACGATCCAGCCGTTCCCCACGTTCTCGGAGATCTACGTCGGCGCCCTTCACGCCCTTCACCGAGCCGTGACGGCGCCGGTGCCCAAGGGCTGACTCTCAGAGATCGAGGACCAGGTTCTCGTGCGGTCGCGAGCAGCAGATGAGCGCGCTCCCGTCGGCCGGCGGCTCGACCGGGTCCGGGTCGTAGTCGACGGTGCCGGCGATCAGGGCGCTCTCGCAGGTGTGGCACACCCCGGTGCGGCAGGACCAGCGAACGGGGACGTCGCAGGCCTCGGCGAGCTCGAGGAGGCTGGCGAAGTCGCCGCTCCACGGGACGGCGAGGTTGCTGCGGGCGAACTCGATCGTCGGACCGGCTCCCGGTGCGCCGGGCGGTGCGTGGGGCGCCCGCGCCGGCACCGCGGCGATGCCCGGCGTGATCGACGCGGCGGGGCCGAACGGCTCGGTGTGCACATCGGCGGGGTCGAGGCCGATCGCGGTCAGGCCGGCACTGGCCTCGTCCATGAACGGCGCCGGCCCGCAGATGTATGCCTCGGCGTCGCCCGGCGGCTCGAGCTCGGCGAGGACCGGCGCCGTCAGGCGGCCCGCGCGGTCGTAGTCGCGGCCCTGGGTGTCTTCGGGGCCGGGGCGGCTGTAGAAGACCTGGACGTGAGCGTGCGGTAGCAGCGCGAGGAGCGCGCGCGCCTCGGCAGCGAACGGGTGCTCGCGGCTCGAGCGGGCGCCGTGGAGCCACCAGACCTCTCGGTCAGAGTGCTCCGCTGCGAGCGTGTGGAGCATGGCGAGGACGGGAGTGGCGCCGATCCCGGCGCTGATCAGGAGAACCGGGGCATCCGTCTCGTCGAGGATGAAGGTGCCGCGCGGTGCGGCGATCTCGAGCCGGTCGCCGACGGCGAGCCGTTCGTGCAGATAGCCGCCGGCGACGCCGCCCTGCTCGAGCTTGACGGTGATGCGGTAGTAGTCGGCGCCCGGTGGCCCGGACAGGGAGTAGTTGCGGAGCACCGACCTGCCGCCGTCGCTCTCAGGGATGCGAACGGTCAGGTACTGGCCGGGACGTGCCGCCGGCAGCGGGGCGCCGTCGGGATCTTCGAGCCGAATCGAGATGACGGAGTCGCTCTCGCGCTCGATCGCCGTCGCGGTCAGACGGCGGAACCCGGGCCACGCGGGTGGGGGGCCGGCATCGCCGAGACCGGGATTGCCGCTTCCCGGCTCCCGATCAAGGAGGGCGCGGAACGAGGCCTGCCAACCGGGGCTGAGGGCGGGGACACGCAGCGCGCGCAGCAGCTGCTGGCGCGGATGGCCGGGGAGGTACAGAAGCGCGTCGATCTCGGCGACCGTCATCTGCTCCGGCCCGGCGGCGACCCTCAGGATCTCGTCTCCGGCCTCGACGTCGCCTTCTTCCAGGACGCGGAAGTAGAAGCCGGGTCGGTGGTGTGAGACGAGCAGCGCGGGGATGCGCGGGTCGTTCATGCGGATCCCGACCCGGTAGCAGGTGACGCGCGGCTGCGTGACCTCGAAGAGCGCGCTGCCGATGCGGTATCGGTCGCCGATGCAGACCTCGTCGTCGTTCAGGCCGTCGATCGTGAAGTTCTCGCCGAACTGGCCGTGGACGAAGTCGTCCCGCCCGAGCTCGCGCTCCCAGTAGCGGTACGAGTCGATCTGGTAGACGAAGACGGCGCGCTGCTCGCCGCCGTGCCCGGCCCGGTCGCCCTGGCCGTCGCCGTCGGCGTTCAGCTGCCGCACCCGGCAAGGGCCGGTGACCGGGTCCTTGAAGACGCCCGTGAAGACCGTCTTTCCCTGCCAGGGGACGTCCTTCGGCATGCCGACGTTGACCGAGAGCAACGTGCCCACGGAATGCTCGTCGGGTTGGATCGAGATGGTGCTCGTCACCGGGTCATGTGCTCGGGGCTATCCGTGCAGGTACTCGGCGAGGTTCGTGAGCGAGGAGGCCAGCCCCGCTGCGTGATCATCCGCGGAGATCCCGTCCGGGACGTCGTCGACGACGATGTCGACGCGCGTTCCTTCGTCCACGGCGGAGACCTCCCAGGTCATCGTCATCGTGCCGGCGTATGCGGCGTCGTCGGAGACGAAGTCGACTGCCTGCACGACCCGTGCGCCGGGGACGAGGTCGATGAAGCGGGACTCGACGATGTCGGTATCCGCGGTGCTCTTTCCCCGTGACGCGGAGGTGTCCGTGTAGCTCAAGACGAGACGATACGACCCGCCGGGGCGCGCGTCGAACCGTTCGAACCTGCCGGTCATGCCGGCAGGCGGTAGCCACCTCGCCAGCGCTTCGGCGTCGACGAGCGCGGCGTAGACATCGTCGGGCGAGGCGGCGATGACACGAGATGCCCGGTCTGCGCGAGGCATCTCGCGATGGTACGGCCGCGAGCGTGTCCGGGTGCAGATCAGCTCCGTGGCGCTGGTGCTGTGGCGGCTAGTTGCCTCCGTTTTCGCCCGCTCTGCTCCACGAATGCTCCATCCCTGAGTCCGACGATCGGCTCTCCGGTGCGGTGGGCAGGTGCACCGTCGCGCGTAGCCCTCCCGAGTCCCGGGCGGTGAGGGTGAGGGTTCCGTCGTGTGCCTGGGTGATGCTCTTGACGATGGCCAGGCCCAGGCCGACGCCGACGCCGACGTCTGCGTGTTCGGTGCGGATGCGTTTGCCGCCGCGTTGAAACGGCTCGGTAAGCGTGTCCACCAATTGCGGGTTGAGCTTTTCGCCGGTGTTCTCGACGGTGAGCGCCGCGCTCTGCGGGTGAACGCTCGTGGTGACCCAGACGGTGCCATGTTCGGGCAGGTTGTGGACGATCGCGTTGTGGACGAGGTTCGTGGCCATCTGCAGCAGCAGCGCGGGTGAGCCGACGGCCGGGGTGATCTCGCCGGAGGTCTCGACGGTGAGGCCGCGTCGTTCTGCGAGCGGGAGGAGGGTTTCGGTCGCTTCTTCGGCTATGAGGGAGAGGTCGACGCGTTCTGGGGTGAAGGACCGTTGATCGGCACGGCTGAGCTGGAGCAGTGCCTCGGTGAGGCCGATTGCCCGCGCGTTGACGGCGTGGAGACGGTCGACGAGCTCGCCGTTCCCACGGCTCGGATCGTTGCGGGCAACGTCGAGCAGCGTCTGCGTGACCGCCAGCGGCGTGCGCAGCTCGTGGGAGGCGTTGGCGGCGAATCGCTGCTGTTCGGCGACGTGTGCCTCGAGTCGGGCGAGCATGGTGTCGAAGGCGTCGGCGAGTTCGCGGAACTCATCTCTTCGGCCATCCAGCTGGATCCGGTGGGAGAGGGATCCGTTGGCGGCGGCGCGTGTGGCGTCGGTGATGCGAGCCAGCGGAGCGAGCATGCGACCGGCGAGAAACCAGCCTCCCACGAGACCGAATACCAGCAGGAACGCCAACACGATGGCCGCGATCGAGCCGAAGCCGTGCAGAGGGTCCGAGCGGTCGAAGAGGAACCACCACGAGGGATGCATATGGGAGAGCACACCGTTGGGTATGTAGCGCAGGACGACCACCCAGACGGCCGCGAGCATCAGGACGCCGGCGAGCATGAGGAAGCCGGCGTAGCTGAGGGTGAGCTTCAGGCGTGCGCTCAACCCAGGGGGTCTATGCACGCGCTTCTCCCTCGCGCTCGGTGTCGATGCGGTACCCGACGCCCGGCACGGTGGCGATGATCCAGGGCTCGCCGAGACGTTTGCGCAGCGCCGATACCGTGATGCGCGGGGCGTTCGTATACGGGTCGGCGTTCTCGTCCCATGCCCGCGCCAGGAGGCCCTCGGCGCTGACGATGCCGCCTTCGGCGGCGACGAGGACTTCAAGCACCGCGAACTGCTTCCTGGTCAGCGCGACGTAGCGGCCGTCGCGATAGACCTCGCGGCGGAAGGGGTCCAGCCGGAGGCCGGCGATCTCTCGCACCGGAGGCCTGTTGTGGGCGCGCCTACGGTCGAGCGCCCTGAGCCGGAGCACGAGCTCTCGAAGCTCGAACGGCTTCGTGAGGTAGTCGTCAGCGCCGAGCCCGAACCCGCTGGCCTTGTCGTCAAGACGGTCGGCAGCGGTCAGCATGAGGATCGGCATGCCGCTGCCGGAGGCGACGATGCGTTCGGCAATCTCGTCACCTGAAGGCCCGGGGATGTCCCGGTCGAGGACGGCGATGTCGTAGGAGTAGACGCCCAGGAGCTCCAACGCGGTGTCGCCGTCACCGGCGATGTCCGCCGCGATCGCCTCCAGACGTAGGCCGTCGCGGATCGCCTCCGCCATATACGCCTCGTCCTCTACGAGCAACACACGCACGCTTCGGATGCTACGAGCTGGCGTGTTTCGTCGGCGTATCGAAAACCGCATACGCGCTGGCAACGCGGCACCTCCCAGACTGCAGGCATGACCTACAGCGAACCAGCACGAACAAGGACCCGCCGGGTTCCAGGGAGCCTTGTCGGCGTCCTTCTGGTCGCCTTCGCCACGATCGCGGCAGTCCTCGGCCACCAGTTGCTGACGTCCTCGCTCTCGCCGGCCACACCACTCACCGACAGGCTCCCGAGTGAGCGCCACAGCGCGCTCGGCAGGGCGCTGCCGAGCGCGACATGGCCGGAATACGGGCAGGCCGCTGTCCAAATCGGACAATCGCAGATCCAGGCCGGCCCGAACCAGCATCCGGCCCCGATCGCGAGCGTCGCGAAGGTGATGACGGCCTATCTCGTGCTCCGCGACCACCCGCTGCGGCTCGACGAGGACGGTCCGACGATCACGCTCACCGCGGCCGATGTCGCCGACACCGACCGCCGGCGAGAACGGGACGAATCTGTCGTGTCGATAGCCGCCGGAGAGCAGTTGACCGAACTGCAGGCGCTGCAGGCGCTGCTGCTGCCGTCGGCGAACAACATCGCTGCGGTCCTGGCGCGCTGGGACGCGGGCTCGGCAGACCGGTTTGTCGCCCGGATGAATGCGACGGCCCGGTCGTTGGGCATGATCCACACGCGCTACACCGACCCGAGCGGCTACGACGACGCGACGGTGTCGACCGCCGTCGATCAGGTGCGGATTGTCGTACGGGCCATGCGCCTGCCGGAGCTCGCGAGCATCGTCGCCACGCCGAGCGTGTGGCTGCCGGTTGCCGGCACCGTGCACAACACCAACCGATTGCTCGGGCAGAACGGGTTCGTCGGCGTCAAGACCGGCTCGGACGACGCGGCCGGTAGCTGCTTCGCCTTCCGGGCCATCCGCTCGATCCGCGGCAAGCGGACGACGATCACCGGGGTCGTGTTGGGGGAGCCCGGCTACGACCGTATTGGGGCGGGTCTCATGGCGGCCGCCGCGATGGTCGACCGCATCTCCGGTCGACGGGCCACGCCGGGCCTGGGGGAGCCGACCTTGCCGCCTCTGACTGCGCCTCGTAGCCATCGACGACGGCTGCGCGCCACTGGACGCCGACCCTAGATCGGGCACGGGATGCAGCACTCACACCGGAGGGAAAACGTGACCGGGACACTGCGACTCCTGGCCGCTCTTGCCATGATCGCCCTGATCGTCGCAGGCTGTGGGAACGCGTCGGGCGGCACCGGCACCAGCGGCGGCGACCGCACCGCCGCCGCCCGGGATAAGGCGGTGAAGTTCGCCGAGTGCATGCGCAACAACGGCGTGAGCGGGTTCCCGGACCCGGACGCGTCGGGCCGGTTGACGATCGATGCGGTCGCGAACGGCTCATCGGTGGACACGAGCACCGCAACGTTCGGGACGGCCCTTGGCGCGTGCAGGAACCTCGAGCCGCCTGGGTTCACAGGCGCCAAGGTGACGCCTTCGCAGAGGTCGGCGGGCCTCGCGTTCGCCCGGTGCATACGCGGCAACGGCGTGCCCGACTTCCCGGATCCCACTCCGCGTGGGCCGCTTGTCGATACCAACCGAATCCCCTCCACCGCAACCCCGGCCGGGATGAGCGCTCTGCACGCAGCGATGCAGAAATGCGACGACTTCGCGAGGGCGGCAGGCGTGACGGGAGGCCGGTGATGCGGAAGGCGCGGCTGCTGGCCGGCCTCGCCGTACTGGTCGTCGCGGCCGCGACCGCCGTTGTGGTTGCCATGTCCGGTGCGAAGCAGGCGACCGCGGGCGCTCAGGAGTCGTCGGTGAGGACGGCGACGGTCGAACGGGGAAGCCTTTCGGACGAGATCTCCCAATCCGGGATCCTGACCTATCGGGGTGGGCGGGACGGCTCGCCGTACGCGGTGTTCAACCGTGCCAGAGGGACGTACACGAAGCTCCCCAACGGCGGCGACCGGGTCGACTGCGGCGGCGTGCTCTATCGGGTGAACAACAAGCCGGTGGTGCTCTTGTGCGGCTCGACGCCGGCGTACCGGTCCCTGGCGGAGGGCGACAGCGGGCCCGATGTCGCCGAGCTGAACGCCAATCTGGTCGATCTCGGGTACGCAACCCGTGCGCAGCTCGACCCGAGCTCGGGCTCCTTCAATGCGGCGACGGCATCCGCGTTGGGGAAGCTACAGGCGAAGCTGGGCGAGGATCAGACGGGATCACTGGGTCTCGGCCGGGCGGTGTCCCTGCCCGAGCCGGTGCGGATCGCCGTCGTGAGCGCGGAGCTCGGCGCATTGGCCCAGGCGGGCGCACCGGTCCTGTCTGCCACCTCCGAGACGCTCGAGGTGGTGTTGGCCCTCGACCCGTCGCAGCAGGACGAGGTGAAGAAAGGCGACCGTGCCCGGATCACACTGCCGGACAACACGTCGGTGACGGGACAAGTGGACCGGTTGGGGCGGGTTGCCCAGTTCCCCACAGGGCAACACGACGCCGGCACCGGTGGTGCAACCATCCCCGCCTACATCAGCCTCGACCACCGGGGACAGGCACGCGGGCTCGACCGGGCCCCGGTTCAGGTGAGCATCACGACGAGGGGCGTGAATGACGCGCTCAACGTCCCGGTGACCGCGATCGTCGGGCGCTCCGGCGGCGGTTTCGCCGTCGAGGTCGTCGGCATCCACGGACAACTCGAGTCGGTCGCAGTGAAGCTCGGCCTGTTCGACACCGCGGGCGGGCGGGTGCAGGTCGAGGGCGACCTGCGCGTCGGCGATCGGGTGGTGGTGCCGTCGTCATGAGCGGCGAGCCGGTGCTCGAGCTGGCGGGGGTGAGCAAGGTCTACGGTGAGGAGCCGCCGGTGACCGCCCTCCGGGGAGTTTCGTTCTCCGTCCGCCGGGGCGAGCTGGTGGCGATCGTCGGCCCGTCCGGGTCAGGCAAGTCCACGCTTCTGCACATCATTGGGACGCTCGAGCGGCCGAGCAGCGGCGTCGTCCGGATCGGCGGCGTCGACGCGGCGCAGCTCTGCGATCGCGACCTGTCGCAGCTGCGAGCTCGGGAGGTTGGATTCGTCTTCCAGCAGTTCTTCCTTGCCGAACACGCCACCGTGCGCGAGAACGTCGCCGACGGGCTCCTGTACGCCGGCGTCCGCGCGGGAGAGCGGTACAGGCGCGCGGACGAGGTACTTGAGCGGGTCGGCCTCTCCGAGCGCGCCGGCTTCAGGCCCACGAAGCTCTCGGGTGGGGAACGGCAGCGCGTGGCGATCGCCCGGGCCCTCGTCGGGCGGCCGGCGATCGTCCTCGCCGACGAGCCGACCGGGAACCTCGACAGCGCCACGGGTGCGTCGATCATCGAGCTCATCCGGGAGCTCAACGCCGCCGGAGGCACCATCCTCATGATCACCCACGAGGCGGGCCTCGCCGGTCAGATGCCGCGGCAGATTCGCATGCTGGACGGACAGGTGGTCTCCGACACCGCGAGGCCCGAGACAGGATGAGCGTCGACGGCGGGCGTCTGGAGTTGACGGACTGGCTTCGCGTCGCGGGCGTGGGGCTGCGCGCCCGGCCCGTGCGCGCCGCGCTCTCGGCGCTCGGGATCGCGATCGGAACGGCAGCGATCGTCGGTGTCCTCGGCCTGTCCTCCTCCTCGCAGGCCGGACTGATCGCCGAGATCAACCAGCTGGGCACAAACCTGCTGACCGTCGAGCCCGGACAGAGCCTTACCGGCGGGCCGGCCCAGCTGCCCCGCGAGGCGCCGGCGCGGATCACGCTCCTGAACGACGTCCAACAGGTGGCACACACCGCCCTGATGGAGAACGAGAACGTCTACCGGAGCTCCGCGATCCCGGTCGCGGAGAGCGGCGGCCTCGAGGTTCAAGCCGCCAGCCTCAGCCTGCCGGCGGTGCTCGGCACGGGCATTGCCCGCGGGGCCTGGCTCAACGCGGGCACTGCCCGCGAGCCCGTCGTGGTGCTCGGTGCGGTCGCCGCGCAACAGCTCGGCATCGACCGGGTCTATCCCGGTGAGCGGATCTGGCTGGGCGGTCAGTGGTTCGACGTGGCGGGCATTCTTCAACCTTCGCCGCTCGTACCCGACATCGACGTCAGCGCCCTGATCGGGTATCCAGCTGCCCGGACCTACCTCGGCTATGCCAGCATCGTCCACGGTCGGCAAGAAGCCGGACCGCCGAGCGCGATCTACGTGCGGGCCGTCACCGGCCACGAGGCGGCGGTGCAGTCGCTGCTGGCGCAAACCGCTGATCCTGAAGCACCGTACGAGGCGGCCGTTAGCCAGCCATCCGAGGTGCTCACCGCCCGGGCCGCAGCGGCGGGTGCATTCAACAGCCTCTTCCTCGGGCTCGGGGCTGTGGCACTGATCGTGGGAGCCGTCGGCGTGGCCAACATCATGATCATCTCCGTCCTTGAACGACGTTCGGAGATAGGTCTTCGCCGCGCCCTCGGCGCGACCAGGGGCCAGATCCGCATGCAGTTCCTCGCCGAGTCGATCCTCCTCGCCCTCATCGGCGGTGCCGTCGGCGTCCTCGCCGGAGCCGTCGCAACGGCCGCGTACGCGAGCTCGAAGGGGTGGGCCGTCGTGATCCCCGCCGAGGCGTGGTCGGGCGGCATCGCCTCGGCCATCCTGATCGGCGCGTTGGCCGGCCTGGCGCCAGCCGTCCGAGCATCCCGGATGCCGCCCACCGTCGCCCTGCGAACCGTCTGAGCAGGCATCAAGCTTCTCGACCGCGTGTGCGAGTTCGCCTCATGGGCGTCGGCGGACGCCGCAAGAGCCAGCAGTCGTCAGCCCTGAGAGCGAAAGCGCAACCGATTTGCAATCGGTTGCCGACGGTTGCGCTCTCTCGGCTCCATAGAAGCCCCATGACTCGTTCGCTGATCGGGTAACCGGAGCGTGGGCGGCGGGAAGGCGAGGCTGAGAGAGAGCCCTCCTTGGGGTAGGGGTTGGGCGCTGATCGTGGCGCCGTGGGCGGCGGCGATCGCCCGGACGATGGAAAGGCCGAGACCGTGCCCATTCCTATGCTGCACGCGGCGCGGGTCGAGACGCTGGAAGGGCTGGAAGAGACGCTCGATTTGGCCGGGCGGGATGATCGGCCCGCTGTTGGTCACGGTGAGGACAGCTTGCCCGTCGGTCGTGTCCGTAGAGATCTGAACGCTTCCGTCGGCGAGGTTGTGGCCGATGGCGTTGTCGACGAGGTTGGCGACGAGGCGTTCGATGAGTCTGGGGTCGCCGTCAAGTGGCGCGGGGTGGAGGGCGGTCTCGATGTGCAATCCGAGACGGTCGGGGCCGGGGCGCGTCAGGACCGTCCGGCTGATCTCTGCGAGGTCGGTTCGCTCCTGCTGGTCGAGTCCGCTTTCGCTGCTCGCCAGAGTGAGCAGGGCGTCGATGAGCATCTCTTGCTCCCGGTTGGAGGCGAGCAGTTCCTGGCCGGTCGATCGCCACTCATCGGGCGTGCAGTGGCCGCCGAGGGCGACCTGTACCAGGGTGCGCTCGCGGGTGAGGGGCGTGCGGAGCTCGTGGGAGGCGTTTGCGACGAAGCGCCGCTGTGCCTCGAAGGCGGCCTCGAGGCGCGCGAGGAGGTCGTCGAGGGTGTCGCCGAGTTCCTTGAGCTCGTCGTCGGGGCCGTCGAGTCCGAGGCGTTCGTGGAGACGGGTCGAGGAGATCCTGCGGGCGGCGCGGGTGATCGTCCGGATGGGGCGCAGCATCCTGCCGGCGACGAGCCAGCCGACGAGGACGGCGAAGACGGCCACCGCGGCGAGCGCGATCCCCGAGTCGACCAGAAGCTGGTGCGAATCGGACGCGCGCTGCGCGGCTTGAGCCGTCCCTGCCTGTTCTACTTGATGCACGGCTTGCGCGACCTGTCGGGCAGCCTGGGCCAACCGGTGCTGGTCCTGTGTTAGCTGGTGCTCGTCGCGTACCAGGACCGGGGATACGAGAGAGGGCCGTGGTCCTCCGCCACCCGCCGCACCCAGAGGCAAGTGCTTCAGCTGGTTCTGGTCCTGCGTGACCTGATGCTGGGCCTGCGCCAGCAGGAAGAGAGCCCCTGGTAGCTGAGGCTTCGATGGCAGAGGCTGAATGGCGGGCGTGTGCGGGACATTCGGGAGCTTTGGCGTCGACAACGCCGTCGCTCGTTCGAAGAGGACGAACGTGGTGGCGACCAAGGCGATGCCGGACAGAAGGAAGAGGCCGCTGTAGAGGACCGTGAGCCGGAGCCGGGCGGTGCGCCGCGGCAGTCGCAGCCGAGAGCGTGCTGGGAGCCGGAAGTCGAACAGTCGCATCACGGTCCTCCGATGCGGTAGCCGCTTTCGCGGACCGTTTCGATCAGCTGTGGCTCACCGAGTTTCGCCCGCAGCCGGCTGATCGTCGTCTTGACGGTGGCGGTGAACGGGTCGATGTCGTCGTCCCACACCCGTTTGATCAGCTCCTCGGCGGAGACCGGATTGCCCTCCGCGGCCAGCAAGCACTCGAGGACAGCGAGCTCATTGCGGCTGAGCTCCAGCCGCAAGCCTCCGCGAAAAGCGACCCGCCCGACGGGATCGAGGCTGAGGTTCCCGTATGCCAGATCGGCCGGCGGCACGGCCGGCCGTCGAGCCACCGCGCGGATGCGTGCGACCAGCTCGGCGAACTCGAACGGCTTCGGCAGATAATCGTCGGCGCCCAACCCGAGCCCTTCGACGCGGTCTTTGACGGAGCTCGCGGCGGTCAGCATCAGCACGCGGCTCGCCGATCTATCCGCGACCAGGGCTCGGCAGATCTCGTCGCCGTGGGTGCCGGGCAGGTCACGGTCGAGCACGACCACGTCGTAGTCGGTGACCGCCAGGCGGCTGCGGGCGTCGTCGCCGTCGAGGGCGACATCGACGGCCATCCCTTCCCGTCGCAAGCCGACCGCCACCGCCTTCGCGAGCACCTCGTCGTCTTCGGCTACCAGCACTCTCACGTCTCGCCCATCATCACCAATGCCTGCATGCGTCGGCCCACTGCGCTTGTCGGTCCGGCCTTCACGATGGCACGCCGCAGGTGACAGCCAGGTAACAACTCTCGTCACGGGACTGTTACACGCAGCTTCCTAGGCTGCTCTCGCATGCGGCTTCGGCGAGAGGTGAACATGACGACGAGCTGCCGGAGATCCGGCGGCCTCGCGCTCCTGGCCGCGACCGCCATCGCGCTCGCCGGCTGCGGCGGCTCGAAGGCGCCGCCGGTCGCGAACATCCCAGCGACGAGCACCCCAACGACGGCCACGGGAACGAGCGGCGGCAATGGCAGCTCCACGACCGCGACCGGGAAGAACGCGACAAGCTTCCTGGTCGAGTGGGCCGCCTGCATGCGCGGCCACGGCGATCCCAACCAGACCGACCCGACCGTCGACAACCACTACGGGATCAACATCACCATCCCGCTCTCAGCCCCGGCGACCCTGTCCAACGAAGTCCACGGAGGCACCGCCCCCTGCAACCAGTACCTCGCTGCCGCCAGCAACGCCCTGAAGGCCGAGCACCCGGCCCCGCCCGCGCCCTCCAGCGACGCCACCGGGGTGAAGTACGCCGCCTGCATGCGCGCCAACGGGGTTCCCGACTACCCCGACCCGACAGGGGACAGAACAAACCTGCGAGGCATCGACACGAACAGCCCGTTCTTCATCAGGGCGAACAAGCTGTGCGGCAAGCAGATCGGCGCACCGGCGTGGTGGATCAACGGCTGGGGCCCGCCGGGAAACATCTCGGTCACGAACATCCCGCCGGGCGGTCCCCCGCCGGGCGGTCCTCCCACGACCACGCCGGCCACGGTCCCCGGCGGCTGAGGGTGGAGCCCGGGCCCTCATGAGGCTGATGGTTGCGTTCGTTGGGCTTGCCGGCGTGGTTCTGCTTCCCTCCGCCTGCGGTGGCGCAGCAACCCCCGGAGTGGCAGCGATCGGCACGACGACAACCCGGAGCGGCGCGGATCAGCGCGGGGCGGTAGGCGACGCCTCGCCGGTCATCGCCGGCGGTGGAACGTCGGCCGGCGCAGGCGCGAACAGCGCAGACAGAGCCGCGTACGCGCTCGTGCGCGGCAGTGTCGCGCAGATGACGAAGTTCGCCGCCTGTCTCCGCTCGCACGGCGAGGCGAGCTTTCCCGACCCGAACGCGCAAGGGCAATTCTCGATGTCGGCGGTCACAGCCGGGGGCATCGATCCCCGCTCGCCGGAGCTCGGGCGCGCCGTGCAGGCTTGCGAGGGGGAGTTGCCGACGAGCGGGCCTGTTGCTCTGAGCCCGGCGGAACAGGCACAGGCACGCCGGCGAACGCTCGCGTTCTCAACCTGCATGCGCTCGCACGGCGCGCCGAGCTTCCCCGACCCTCCGCCCGGCGGTCAGGCGATCCGGATCCGCCCCGGTAGCGGGATTGATCCGAAGTCGCCGGAGTACGAGACGGCGTCGACCGCCTGCGGGAGGTACCTCGGCAAAGCCCCCAAGACCGGGCCTGGCGCAGGTCCATAGGGTCACCATGACCGGGAGGACGTCCTTGGTAGGGTCGCCGAGACCATCCCGACCGCCGCCCAACTACCCCGCCCCGACGAGCGGGGAACGAGCTCCAGCGAGTGGAGGTGCCAGTGGCCGAGCCCACACAGCCCGCAACACGAATGATAGTGACGCACTTCATCGTCTCCGATGACGTCGAGCGCTCACGGCGCTTCTACACGGAGGTGCTCGGCGGCACGGTGGTCTTCGGCCCAGAGCCGACCAACATCGCGCTCGCCAACACGTTCATCATCATCAACGTCGGCGGAGGTCCCACCGACGACAAGCCCACAGTCACGCTCGAGACCCCGAGAGATCCCGACCGGGTCAGTAGCTTCCTCAATATCCGGGTCGACGACATCCACGCCGTGTACGCGGAATGGAGCGCCCGGGGTGCGCAGTTCCTGACGCCGCCGAAGCAACACGAGTATGAGATCCGTTGCTACATCCGAGATCCCGACGGCTACATCATCGAGGTCGGGCAAACGACCGATCCACAGGGAGACTGGTGGCCCGCCGACTGGCCACCGATCAAGTCCGACTGAACATCCCGGCGACGGCTCGACGGCGCCCGCCCGGGCGGCAAGGCGATCAGGGCCCCGCGATCAACGAGCGTGCCTCTGCGGGGCCGACTACGAGATCGTGAAGGTCACCGCCCACCTCGAGTCGGCCCGACTGTTCGAGCCCGCCGATCTTGACCGGCTCGAAGCCGGCCGTTCGGATCAGCCGCTCGACTTCCTCGCCGGCACGACCGTCGTCGGTCGCATAGAAGAGGACCGCCGGCTCCGGTGACCGGCTGCTCGAGGACTCGAAGAGGCCAGCCGACAGGGTCCCGAACGCCATGGCCAAGCGCGCCCCCGCCGGCAGCCATCCGGCCACGACCTCGCCAGAGGATTGCTCCTCCGGCAGGAGACGAAAGACCTTTCCCTGCGCGTCGAGGCCGACTGGGTTGCTGGGAACGACCACGAGCTTGTCGCGTAGTGAGTCGGTGATCTCGTCTATGACGCCCTTGAGCGCCGTAAACCGCAGCGCGAGAACGACGGCATCGGCGTTCCGCAACGCGTCATGGTTGTCGACGGCGAGGACTGCGGCTCGACCGATACCTCTCGCCAGCGTTCGTGCGGACTCACGGTCGGCGCTCGAGAGCCGCAGGGTCTCGCCGCCGGAGGCGAGTCTGCGGGCGATGACCGATCCGATCCCGCCAGTGCCGATCATGGCGGTCGTCATGACCGAAACCTCCTCATTCACCTTCTCGGCGGACGTGCTCGAGGGATGTCGCTGTCTCCGGCACCATCGCGACGAGTTCGGTCACGATTTCCGCAGCCGGCTGTGTCCGTTTGGCGAGCGCGACGCTCTGTCCGGCCCACAGCGAGAGCGGTTCGATCTCACCGGTCGTTCCGACCATCGGCGGCGCCGGTTCGTAGCGAACGATCGGTTCACCGGAAGCGAAGTGCGCGATCACCTCGCCCTCTCTCGGTCGACGGCCCGGTGCCGGACGGCCCGCGGCCTCCCACATCTCGGCCGTCGAGTTGTGGATGGCACGGTGCGAGGCGTCGGGCCACCCCACCTCGTAGAGGTTGGGGTACCAAACGGCTTCGGTCTCGGTCGCTTCGACCAGACGACGCCGGTACTCATCGTGGATCGGCATTTCGTCGGCTAGGAGAAAACGGGTCCCGAGCAAGGCAGCCTGTGCGCCGAGGGCGAGGACGGCCGCGACTCCTCGGGCATCTCCGATCCCGCCAGCGGCAATCACCGGCACCGGTGCCACGGCGTCGACGACCGCCGGAACCAGCGGGAGCGTTGCGACGCCGCTCCAGACGTGCCCGCCGGCCTCCCAACCCTGCGCGACGATGATGTCCACGCCACATCCGACCGCGCGCCGCGCTTCCTCGACGCTGCCGACCGTGTGCATGACAAGCCCTCCGCCGTCATGCACCAACTCGACATAGTCGTGGGAGTCGCCCCAGAAGAGCGACACGATCCGCAGCCCCGCGGTGAGGGCCTGATCGATTCGACGATGCTGATCGAAGGCGAGAACGAAGTTGCCGGCAAACGGCCGGTCTGTAAGGGCTGCCGTTTCCCGAACCACGGCTCCGGCATCATCGGCCCATCCCAGCCCCAGGGTGCCGAGGCCGCCTGCATTCGACACAGCGGCGGGGAGGCGAGGATCTGCAGACAGCGGCGCCTCGACGATCGGGAGCTCGATCCCCAGCAACTCGCACACCGGCGTTCGTCTGCGATCGGTCATGTCAGTCTCCGGTCGGCCGACGGCGGCCCTCGATATCCATTCGCGCCTCCATTCAGTAGGCGTCCGGTCGCTCTGCGGTTCGGACGAGCTGCTTGTTCCAACCATGGAACGGCGCGAGGTCGCCGGCATCCCATCGTTCGTGCAGGCCGGGGGCTGCCAGGTCCCAGTCGGGGCGGATCTCGCTCGACACGTCACGCAGGTCGCGCCAGAGATCCCCGAACGACGGTCGTCCCCAGAACCAGTAGCCGTTGTAGATCCTGTGGATCACAAGCCCGGGCTTGAGCACGAGCGTGTGCGGGATCATCGGGTTGTGCTCGGTGTCGGTGTACTCCTGAATGTCGAGGTCCTTCTGGACGATCCGATCCGGATCCTCGAGGAACGGCCACTGGGCACCGACCGACGCACGGAACTCCTGGCTTGAGTGGTGGGTGTCGGTCGATATCGTGGCGACCTTGGTGTAGGACACGGCGATCTTCGGATAGTTGGCGGCGAGCTCGAGGTGCTGTTGGTGCTCTTTCGGGCAGTAGTTGCCGCGCGCAAGTGTCAGGATCAGCGGATCGTCGCCCTGGATCTCGCTCAGCGTGCGAGTGACGCGATCTTGGTCGGGCAGCTCGTAGTCGGGGAATGTGCCGCCGGGGGTGATGTCCGAGCGCATTGTTCAGCTCCTTCCGGTCGGGTGATGTCGATTGGCTCTAGCGGCCGGCCGCCTGGCCGCCGTCAACGTGCAGCGTCTCGCCGGTTACGAACGTCGCTCGCTCGAGATAGAGGATCGCGTCGACGACGTCGCTGACTTCGCCGACGCGCCCCAGCGGGTGGAGGGCCTCGAGCCCGTCGTAGGACGCGGGGTCGTGGGCGGGTGTCTTGACGACTCCGAGCGAGACCGCGTTGACGCGGACGCCGCGCGACGCGTATTCGATCGCAAGCGAACGGCTGGCCGCGACGAGCCCTCCCTTGGTGAGAGCAGGCAGCGCCGACGGCCTCGTGCTGTCCGCGTTGTCGACCAGGCTCGTGGAGATGTTGACGACGTGCCCGCTGCCCTGAGCGACCATCTCCGCGATCGCCAGCTGGGTGAAGTGGAAGAAGCCGGTGAGATTCACGGCCGTGATCGCCTCGTACTCATCGAACGTGTACTCCGTGAACGGCTTGCCGATGTAGATGCCGGCGTTGTTGATCAGCGTGTCGATCCGCCCGAACCGCTCGCGAGCCACGTCGACTGCGCGCCGCGCGGTTTGCGCATCTGCGACGTCGCCCGTCAGCAGGACGAAGTCGTTCTCGTCTTGCTGGGCCGGCGGGGACGACAGTGCGACTCCGACGACTGCATAACCCGCGCCCCGGAAACCGGCGACGAGCCCGGCGCCAATGCCCTGGGACGCGCCCGTGATGATTGCGACAGGCGGGCTCATTGCACGCGGGAAAGCTCGTGCACCCCGATCGCCCTCATCGCGCCCCAACCCCGGCCACCTCTCAAGTATCGCGTTCCGCTCAACCCGAATTCAAGCCGCGCCGGCATCGCGCCCTGGATGCAGTCGACCCTGGACCGGTGTACACCAAGGCGGCTACCGGGAGAAGCGAACGCTGCCGGTCCTCATTGGACGCCGCGGTGTTGGCTGAAGGCGTTCCCTCCCATTAGAGTTGGCCGGTGGAGATTCCGGCGGATGTGCGGCGGCAGGCGTTGCATCCTTTTCAGGAGTTGCTGCTCCCGTTCGGTTGGAAGCGGGTCGACGGCGAGCACGTAACCGTCTGTTTTCACACGTATCCGATCGCCAAGGTCGTCGAGCCGACCAACGTCGAGGTAGCCGATGTTGACGCGGCGGTGGCGGAGGCGCGCGAGGTCGGCCGGGCCGAAGACGCGGATCGTCTCGTCTGGTGGGTCGAGCCCGCCTACGACTGGCTCGGGCCGGAGCTCGAGCAGCGTGGAGTCGTCCACGAGGAGACGCCCGGTTTCGAGCTGGTGGAGAACGCGATGGCGCTTGTCGAGCCTCCGTCGGGCAAGAGCTCGGACGGCGTGACCATCCGCCTGGTCGAGACGATCGACGACCTCGCGGCCTCGGATCATGTGACCGTGGAGGCGTTCGAGATGGGCGCTGAGGCTGCCGTGGAGATGGACGGCAATCGCGCCCAGCGGTTCGCCGAGTACACGACGAACGGCAACCCGTTGCGGCAGTTCAATGCCTCACTCGACGGAAAGGTGGTCGGTACTGCGGCCGCGGTGCTCGGGAACTATGGGATCAACCTTTTTGCCGCCGGGGTTCTCGCCGAGGCGCGCGGAAGGGGCGTCTACCGCGCGATGATCCGCGCCCGCTGGGACCTCGCGGTCGAGCGCGGCACACCGGCGCTGACGGTGCAGGCCGGCCAGATGTCGCGGCCGGTTCTCGAGAACAGCGGCTTCTCGTTCATCGCGGCGGCGAAGATGTTCGTCGACGATCTCGCCGCGGCCTGACTTCTCGCGCCTGGCGCTCCCACACCGGCTCAGGTGATTGCCCGGAGCTCGGCGAGGGTGGCCGGCTCGAGGTGCTCGAGGAGCGCGATGGCTCGAGCGTTCTCGGTCACCTGCTCGGGACTGGTCGCGCCGACGAGCACGGTCGCCACGCGCGGGTTCGCCAGAGCGAACGCGATCGCGAGCGCTGCGGAGCTGGTACCCACACTTGCGGCGAGCTCTCCCAGCGACCGGGCAGCCTCGAGAAACGGCTGCAAATCCGGGTCGTCGAGCTCGTCCGCCATCCGCCCTGACCAGGACGCGTTGGTGTACTTGCCGGTCAGAACGCCGCCGTTCAGAACGAACGACGCGACGACGGCGGCACCCGAAGCATCAAGCGCGCCGACCGCCTCAGGCCCTTCTACGTGGGCACGCAACGCGAGGTTGTAGGGAAGCTGGGCCACGCACGGCGGAGGCACCCCCTCGGCTCTCGCGATCTCAGCCGCAGCCGCATGGTCGGCCGGCTTCCAGTTACCGGTACCCCAGGCGCGCACCTTTCCCGACTCGATGAGACCGCCGACCGAGCCGACGATCTCCTCGACCGAAGGACCATCCGGCGCTGTCCACGAGTACACGACGTCGATGTGGTCGAAGCCCATCCGGCCGAGCGACTCGTCCAGCTCGGCCTGCGCGGACTGCTCCGGCCAGAACTCCCACCAGAGCTTGTTCGCAACCACTACCTCATCGCGCTTCCAGCCGGCCGCCCGGAACAGCTCGCCGAAAACGACCTCGGAGTAGCCGGTTGGGATTGGCGCCGTTCCGGTCTCGTCGTTGTAGCGCGCGTCGTCGAGAAAGGTCACGCCGCACTCCCGTGCCGCCCGCATCACAGCCACGCCCTGCTCACGCGAGATCCGTTCGTACGTGCGCCAGGAGCCAAGCGCCAACGTCGAGACCTCGATCCCCGAAGCCCCAAGGCTCCTGCACGGCACCGCGCCCACCGAAGGACTCTACGCGCACCTTTTGGCGCTCGGCGCGCGAGCATGCGGGGCTTCATCGGCTCGAGCATCGCGGTGATCGACCCACGGCGTGCGCGGTTGATGCGTTTGCCACCGGTTGCCATCGGTTGCGCCCGCTGCTCCATAAGTGCTCCACGATTTGTCCTCCGGTTAGGTGACAGCGTCGGCCGTCGACTGATCGGGGTGTTCAGGGGCCGCTCGCAGGTGTGTTCTCCGTTCTGTTGTGTGTGCGATGCGGTGGGCGAAAGCAAATGCCACTTGGCTTGAGCGCCTGGCGGAGGCGTGACAGAGGCGAGGCCCGCGACGACTTCGCTCGCTGCCGCGCCTCCAGTTGCGCGTCGCGGATCTGGCGCCGCAGTTCCCGCTCGCGTTCGAGTTCGCGCCGGTTCTCCTCGAACGTGAGGTGCGGATACATGAGCATGAGGTTGCGGTCGTTCATGCGCGGGCCTCGAGTACCAGGTTGAGCGGCGTCACGGCAGCACGGCGAACAGAGCCGAAGCCGCCTGTGACCAGCACGTCGCGCAGGCGAGCCTCGCCTGCCTGGGTCCCGAGAGCGGCGCGGCCGTACTGCGAGAGCGACCCCGGCGTGCAGACGAGCGCGGAGAAGCCGTAGTACATGCGCCCGACGGGGTTGAGGTTGTCCTCGATCCGGTCGCCGGCGAACGGCTCGACGATCATGCAGGAGCCGTCGTCGGCTAGCGCCGCGCGGGCGTGCTGTGCTGCGGCGACCGGGTCGCCGAGGTCGTGGAGCGCGTCGAAGAAGGCGACCAGGTCGTAATCGCTCCCGTCGTAGGAGGTGGCGTCTGCGACCTCGAAGCGCACGCGGTCGGCGACGCCCGCCTCCTGTGCGCGGGTTCGGGCGGTGGCGATCGACTCGGGATGGGCGTCGATGCCGGTGAAGGTCGAGGTCGGGAACGCCTGCGCCATGAGGATCGTCGAGGCGCCGTGGCCGCAGCCGACGTCGGCGACGCTGGCGCCGCGTTCGAGCTTCTCGACCACGCCCGTGAGCGCGGGAAGCCATTCCTGCACGAGGTGCATGCGGTAGTTGGCACCGAAGGCGCGCTCGGTGCCGTGGAAGAGGTCGTCGTGGTGCTCGTGCCAGCCGACGCCCTCGCCGGTGCGGAAGCGCTCGGCGACGCGTGTGCGGCCGTCCATGACGGCGGTCGCGGCCTGGAAGATCCCGGCCATCGCGACCGGGCTTGTCTCGTCGGCGAGGACGAATGCATGCTCGGCGGGGAGCGTGTAGGTGTCCTCGTCGGGGTTGTAGGTGACGAAGCCGCCTGCGGCCTGGGCGTTCAGCCATTCGCGCACGTAGCGTTCGTGCGTGTCGGTGCGCGTGGCGAGCTCTGCGGCGCCGACGGGCTGGGCGTCGGCCATCGCGCGGTAGAGGCCGAGCCGGTCGCCTACGGTGACGAGCGCGGCGTTCAAGGCGGCGCCGATCTCGGTGGCGATCTGGCCGGCGAATGCCTCGATGCGGGTCTGGTCGAGTGTCTGCATGGGTTCTCCTTCGGACGGGTCGGTGCGACCGTCGGGTTGGGGCCGGCGGCGCTCCATGAGGGGTGTCTGAGGTTCGGCTCTGGAGGATCCGGAGACTTCTGTGCGCCGGACGTGCCTTGCTTAGCCGAGGACGGCGGTCATCTTCAGCGAGATGAGGATTGGAGGGCGGTCGACGCCGAGCTTGCTGACGCAGCGGGCAGGTGGGTCGGAGGGAAAGAACTCCAGCCAGACCTCGTTGACTCCGTCCGCGTCCTCGGGGTTGAGGAGCAGCTGGTGGACATCGACCACGTTCGAGAGCTCGGCCCCGGCGGCGCGGAGGATCGCCTGGCAGTTGACGAGCGCCTGTCGGGCCTGCTCGGCGACCGTCGCACCGTAGTCGCCGGTTGCGGGGTCGGCGCCGGTGGTGCCTGCGACGTGGATGATGTTGCCGACCCGGATCGCCTGGCTGTAGTACGGCGACTCCGGTGCGTCCGGGATGCGGATCACCTGCCGAGTGGGCGTGTCAGCGTGCATGTGGCGGTGTGGTGTGTAGCCGTGCAGTCAGTGCGCGGATCTCGTCGAGGCTATGTCGGGTGTGGCGGCGGGCCGTCGCCGGCGGGTCGTGGGCGAGGCCGACGTTGGCCGCCACGCGTGTTGGGGCCGGATTGGGCGTGGGGTGAAGCCGCCGCCGCAGTTGGGGCAGACGTTCTGTAGGACGCGATCGACGCAGTCGCCGCAGAACGTGCATTCGTAGGTGCAGATGCGCGCGTCGAGAGCGCTCGGGGGCAGGTCGGTGTCGCAGAGTTCGCAGTTGGGGCGAAGGTCGAGCATCTGCGACGAGTGTTGCCGTCGGGCGCCGCGGTCGCCACCGACTTGATCGTCGTCTTCCGATACGATCACGCCATTATGCGGTCTTCGACTGCAGGTCGCCGTCATCGTGTGGCCGCACTTGTCTACGACGGGTTGTCGCCGTTCGAGCTGGCGATCGCGGTCGAGGTGTTCGGGCTCGAGCGGCCGGAACTTGAGGCGCGGTGGTGGTACGAGTTCGACGTCTGCGCCGAACAGCCGGGGCAGTTGCGAACGCTGGGCTCGTTCGATCTTGTCGCTCCTTACGGGCTTGCGAGGCTCGCGTCCGCCGACACCGTGATCGTGCCGGGCTGCCCGGATCTGTCCGGCGACCCGTCGAAGGGTCTCGCCTCCGCGCTGCGCAAAGCGCACGCGCGTGGGGCTCGGATCGTCTCGATCTGTACCGGCGCCTTCACGCTTGCAGGGGCAGGGCTGCTTGACGGCAGGACCGCTACCACGCACTGGCGACACGCACCGCTGCTCGCGCGCCGGTATCCCCACGTTGCGGTGACGCCGGACGTGCTTTATGTCGACCAGGGGGAGATCCTCACTTCCGCCGGCACCGCTGCCGGGATCGATCTGTGCCTGCACCTCGTGCGCAGCGACCACGGTGTCGAGGTCGCGAACCGGCTCGCGCGGCGCATGGTCGTCGCCGCCCACCGCGACGGCGGTCAAGCGCAGTTCGTCGAACGCGTGGTCGTGCCCGCTGTCACCGACGCGGCCATCGTCGAGGCGATTGCCCATATTCGTCGCAGCCTCGACCAGCGGCTCACGCTCGAGCGGGTCGCCGCGCGCGTCCACCTCTCACCGCGCCAGTTCAGCCGCCGCTTTGCGGCCGCAACGGGCAGCAGCCCGGGCGACTGGATCCTGCGGGAGCGCCTCGATGCGAGTCGCGCGATCCTCGAGACCAGCAGCGACGGCATCGAAGACATCGCCCGCCGCGTCGGCTTGCCGAATACCTCCGGCTTCCGCCGCCACTTCCGCCAGACCTACGGCGTCCCGCCGGCGAAGTATCGGCAGACCTACCGGGCAACCGCCGAAACGACGAGGCGACCGGCGCTCCGCCCGCGCTGATCCACGCCTCCCGCGGAGCACCTGCGCGCCCTGCGGGGAGACCTCGTCGCATCTGGCCCGCGCACTCATCTGCTTTGGGAGTTGGGTCAGCGCGGGCCGGTGACCCAGCGCGTCCTCGCCGACACGCTCAAGGTGACACCGCGGGCGATCACCGGGCTCGTGGACGCGCTCGCCGCGGGCGGCCTCGTCACGCGGGAGCCGCACCCGAGCGATCGGCGCGCGACGCTGGTAACTCTCACTGTCGAAGGGGAGAGGCTTACGGGCAAGCTCAAGCGCGACCATCGAACGCTGGCGCGCGCGCTCTTCGCCCAGATGTCGTGGCGCGAGTTCGACTCCTTCGAACGCGGGCTGGCCGATGTCATCACCAATCTCCGCGCGCACCTCGCGTCCACGGGGCGCCGATCGGGAGCCCGCCCCGGCGCTCGTCGCGTGTCCTAATCCATTCGAGTGCGGAACCACCTCTGTAGAACAGACGCCGCTCTTCGCGAGCGACGTCTGGGTCAGGCTGTTCGGTGTTTGGTCCACCATGCTGCGAACAGGATCAGGATGGCGGCGGTTCCTGCGAAGAGGCCGGTTTCGGTGAGTTGGAGCGGCCAGAAGTGGCTTTCGGGTTGGTAGACGACGTGGAAGATCGCCTTGCTGATCCCGGGTGCGACCGCCTGAACATGGCCGCCGAGGAAGCCGCCGCCACCGTGCATGCTCATGATCTGCTTGCCGTTGATGGTGGCGTTGGAGCTGATGACGTGCGCGTTGTAGAGGAAGCTCGGCTGCTGGGCGCCTTTGTAGGTTGCCTTCAGCGGTGCGACGAGGTGGTCTCGTAGCGCGTAGTCGACGAAGATGCGCACGGCGAAGTAGCCGACGAAGGCGACGGTGAGCGACGCGGCGGCGCGCCGCCAGATCGCGCCGAGGGCGAGGGCGAGTGCGAGCGCGAAGAGGGTGTAGCCGATGACGACGGTGCCGGTGGTGTCGTAGTTGCCGGTGTCGAGGTGGCCGTTGATGTGGACGTTGGGTGTGCGCCACCAGGTGAAGAGCAGGGTCAGCGCGCCGGCGGCGAGGACCGCGGCGACGACCGGCAGCCCGAGCTTGCCGAGCAGCCAGCGGCCGCGGGTGATGCTTTGCGTCCAGGCGAGCCGGTAGGTGCCGTTCTCGAGGTCGAAGATGAACGGCGCCGCGAGCATGACCCCGATCAGCCCGGGGATGAGCGTGAACCAGTTGGCGAGCGTGGTGAGGGCCTGGAAGCGCTGCTGGAAGTTGCCAAGCTCGTTCCCGCAGAGCACCGGCTTGCTCGGATTCATGGAGAGGCAAGCCGCGAGCCCGTCCTGGTGATAGGCGTTTGCCATCTGGATGCCTGTCGGGACAAGCAGCGCAACCAGCAGGGCGAGGATGCCGAGCGCGATCAGCGTTTCGGTTCGCTGCAGACGCCAGCTGACCCAGGTCACGACCGCACCGCCTCAAGGCCCGACGCTGCCGACGCCCCGTCGCCGGGTTGGTAGCCGAGGTAGGCGAGCACGATCTCCTCGAGGTCGACCTCGTGCTGTTCCCAGCAGCTGTCGTAGACGTGCCCGTTGGCGCGGACGAGCAGGGTCGTCTGCCGTTCGGTGTGGCTCTCGCGGACGACGTCGTGCACGCGCGCGACGCTCGCGGCGTCGCTACGCGGACCGGTCAGCAGCCGGTGACTCGCGACGATCTCCGAGATCGACCCGTTCAGCTGCGTGTCCCCGTGGGCGAGCGTGACCAAGTGATCGCAGACGCGCTCGAGCTCGGCAACGATGTGGGAAGACAGAACGACCGTGACCCCCTGATCGACGACAACTTCCATCACTGCGTTCAGGAACTCGCGACGCGCGAGCGGGTCGAGCGATGCCACCGGCTCATCGAGCAGCAACAGGCTTGGCTGCTTGGCGAGCGCGAGCGTCAGCGCCACCTGTGCCTGCTGGCCGCCGGAGAGCTGACCGACCTTCTGTTTCATGGAAAGGCCGAGCCGCTCGATCCGTGAGGCAGCGAGCTGTTGGTTCCAGCTCGGGTTGAGCTTGCGTCCGTAGGTGAGCGTCTCAGCGATCGTCAGGTTGCGGTGCAGCGGGTGGTCCTGCGCGACGAACCCGAGCTGCGGCAGCACCTCCTTCGCGTCACGTCTCGGTGAGCGTCCGAACACCTCGACGACACCGGTCGTCGGCTCGACGAGTCCGATCACAATATGCAGCAGAGTGGTCTTACCGGCGCCGTTTGGCCCGACGAGCGCGGTCACCGACCCGGACGGGATCTCGAGCGTGCAGTCGCGCAGCGCCCACTGCGAACCGTAGCGCTTGCCCAGACCAGCGATGCGAATCGCGACGGTGTCGTTCACGCGACCCTCGAAACCGCCGACGGCCGCACCGCTTCGGCAACCAATGCGGCGATCCCCTCATCGTCGAGACCTGCCGCGCGTGCCCGCCCGACCCAACGCTCGATCCCAGAACGAAGTCCTTTGAGGTCATCGGGGGGTGGCGGAGCCGGATTCGCGGAAACGAACGTGCCGACGCCTCGCCGTCCCTCGATCAACCCCTCGAGATCGAGTTGCCGGTAGGCGTGCAAGACAGTGTTCGGGTTGATCGTCAACCGGGTGACGACCTCCTTCACCGTCGGCAACTGATCGCCCGGTCGCAAGATCCCCAACCGGATCGCCTGCCGCACCTGCTGGACGAGCTGCAGGTACGCCGGCACACCGGACCTTCCGTCCAGGTGGAACTCGATCACTGCACTGATCTCAAATAACTAGCCATCTAGAGAATCGGATAATACAACTCTCGGCCAAGCCGTCAATCCCCCGACGCACCCGACCGTTGAGCGCGACGGACCACCTCTCCAGCTGAGAGGTGGCCTGCGCGAGATTCCTCGATCCGTTGTTCGATCGAGGAGGCTCGTGATGATCCAGCAAGGACAGGTGTTCAAGTTGAAGGCGAAGAGCGTCGACGGTCAGCCGCTGTGGGCGTACCGCTATCGGGTGGAGGGGCGTGCGTTGTTGCGGCCGCAGGTGGGCGGCTTCGCGAGTCGAGCGGAGGCTCAGAAGGCGCTCCGGCAGGTGCTCAATCGGGCGGTCGCGTGGGGGCTGCTCGAGTTCAATCCGGTGAAGAGGGGTGGGTGTTCCGAATCCGCAGCGGCGGCCGAGGGAGAAGCGGCCGTTCGAGTCGTGGGCACACGTCGAGGCTGTCGCCGCTCATCTCGGACGGGTCTACGGTCCGATGGTGATCTTCGGTGCCGCGACTGGGCTTCGGCCGTCGGAGTTGTTCGGCCTCGAGCAGCACGACGTCGACCGCGAAAGCCGGTGTCATCTACGTGCGGCGGGCGTTCGCCAACGGCAAGATCAAGCACCAAGACGCGGCTGAGCACGCGCGCGGTGCCACTGCAGGCGAAGGCGGTCGAGGCGCTCGACCGGCTGCCGGCGTCAGCCAACCCGATTCTTGTTTCCGAACGGGCGTGGCGGCAGGATCGACTTCCGGATCTTCGGACGCAAGCACTGGCGGCCGGCGCAGATCAAGGCCGGCATCGAGCCGGTCCGCGGGCTCTACGACTTGCGCCACACCTACGCGACGTTCGCGCTGCGCGCCGGCGTACCGGTGTTCGCGGTCTCGCGCTTCATCGGCTCGAGCATCGCGATGATCGACCGCCACTACGGCCACCTCGCCCACGACAGCCGCGAGCACGCGGTCACGCTGATGGACGCGCTCACGCTCGAGCGGGCCGTGGACGCTGCGTGGACGTCGAACGGAAGACCCGCAAACGCGCTCAGCAACAGCAGTTCGCGGCGTCCTCGACCGAGGAATCAGCGGCGCGTGGACGCTCGGTGGACGCCGACGCTCATTCTTGTCGCCTCAGCCGACAACGAAAACAGCTGATCAGCAGGAACGATGCAAAGCCCTCTGACGGACTCGAACCGTCGACCCCCTCCTTACCATGCGCGCAATTAATGGCGGTCAGGGGCAACGGATTCGGCTTGTCTAAGCCGCTCGTCGCGACTGGAGGATTTGCTCTCCGTTGTCGCCGGTTGCGTCCGCTCTGCTCCATAAATGCTCCATACCGATGCGCGCCAGGAGGCGCTGTAGAGCACCTCTCTCGTGGGGTCGAGCGCCGCTGTGCGGTCAGGCGCCGGGGACGACGAGGCCGGATTCGTATGCGGCGACGACGGCTTGGGCTCGGTCGCGGAGCACGAGCTTGCCCAAGATGTGGCTGACATGCGTTTTCACGGTCTCGTTGCTGAGTACGAGGCGGTTGGCGATCTCTTTGTTCGACAGTCCGGCTGCGATGAGCGCCAGGATCTCGAGCTCGCGCCGGGTGAGCGCGTCGAGGTCTTCTGGACGTGTGCGCTGTGGTGGGCGGAGACGTGCGAACTCGGCGATCAGCCGGCGCGTGACTGTGGGTGCGAGCAGGGCGTCTCCGGCGGCTACGACGCGCACCGCTTCGAATAGCGTCTCAGGCGGGACGTCTTTGAGGAGGAAGCCGCTGGCGCCTGCCTGGAGCGCTTCGTAGACGTACTCGTCGAGGTCGAAGGTCGTCAGGACGAGAACGCGCGGACCTGTTTCAGCGGCGGCGGCGCAGATCCGGCGGGTTGCTGCGATGCCGTCGAGCACAGGCATGCGGATATCCATCAGCACAACGTCGGGCTGGTGCTCTTCGCTTCGCCTGACTGCTTCTTCGCCGTCGGCCGCGGTTGCGATGACGGTGATATCGCCTTGCGTCTCAAGCAGCGCGGCGAAGCCCGCGCGAATCGCCTGTTGGTCGTCGGCGATGAGGGCGCGGATCACGGCGCGGTCTCCGCGATGGGGAGCGTCGCGAGTACTTCGAAGCCACCGCTTTCGCCCGGGCCGGCGGAGAAGGTGCCTCCTGCGAGCATTGCTCGTTCGCGCATGCCCATAAGTCCGTGGCCCTCGACCGGGGCACCGTTGGCTCGGCCGGGGCCGTAGTCCCTGACGTGCAGGTGGAGCGCGCGCTCGCGGTAGGAGACCTCCACATCGACGCTCGCTCCCGGGGCGTGGCGTCGCGCATTCGTCAGCGCCTCTTGGACGATGCGGTAGGCCGCCAGATCGACGCTTAGCGGCAAGTGGGCGATCGTCCCTTGTCGCACGAGCCGGATCGATGTCCCTGTCGCTTGTGCCTGATCGATCAGGGCGTCGAGTTCGCCGAGTCCGGGCTGCGGTGTTCGCTCGGCTTCGGCTGCGCTGTCTTCGCGAAGGACCCCGAGCAACCGGCGTGTCTCGGTGAGTGCCTCCCGCGCGGTACCGGCAATCGCCTCGAATCGGCCGGCCGCATCCGTCGAGAGTCCCGGCGAGGTAAGTCGTGCTGCCTCGCTCTCGACGGTGATAACCGAGAGATGGTGGGCGACGATGTCGTGGAGCTCGCGGGCGATGCGTGCGCGCTCTTCCATCACCGTCCGCACCCGCGCGCTTTCTGCCATCGCCTCCTGGGTTGCGTCAAGCGCAGCGACCGCGAGCCTGCGTTTGCGCATCGACTCGCCGACGACGAGCGCGGAGAGCAGGAAGAGCAGCGGGAGCGCGCTAGTCAGGCCGGGGCCGGCACCGTCGAGTGGCGCCACCGTATTGACGGCGAACGGGACGAGCAGCGGGAAAGCAAAGAGCAGACCGCGGCGGATCACGAGCCGGACGATCAGCACGAGCAGTACGCCGAAGGGGGCGATCGTCAGCGGAGTGTCATGCACCGTCAGAAGGGCCACCGTCACCAGCGTGGCCAGCACCGCTGCAAGCGACGGCCACCACGGCGACAGCACGAGTGGCAAGACCGCAAACGGTGCCAGGACGACCGCCATGTCCCTCCCGCGTGCTCCTCCTCCGGGATTTCGAAGGAGGCCGACCTCGACGGCCGTCGACAGGGCGAGCACGGCGATGAGGGCGACCTGGCCGGCGCGACCGGAGAGGAGACGACGCGCGTCGGCGAGCAACCGGCTCAGGTTCGGGACATCCACGACTCCATTGTGGTCGTCACCGGGGCGCGCCGCCTCGCGCCGACAGACGATCTTCGGCCTCACCCCTGAGGGTGAGAAAGCGACGAAACTCACCGTCCGGTGGCAGGCGAAAGACGGCGCTTGCGCGCGAGGCGGTGGACGGAGTGTCTCTCTACCGTCGGTGTTGCGACGCGAAATGTGTCGCGCGCAGCCTCATCCACCGGATCCTGAGAGGAAATGCAGTGAACATCGAGATCACAGACCTGACCCGGCGTTTCGGCCGCAACCAGGCGGTGTCCGGAGTGGACCTCGAAGCCGGCCCGGGGGTCTTGGGCCTCCTCGGGCCAAATGGCGCCGGCAAGACCTCCCTGCTCCGGATGATGGCGACAGTGATCCCGCCGACGTCGGGCAGCCTGCGGCTGCTCGACCGCGATCCTCGCGCCTTTGACGAGCGCAGGGAGATCAGGCGTCGACTCGGGTACCTGCCGCAGAACCTCGGCTACTACCCGGGCTTCACCGTCGCCGAGTTCGTCGAGTACTTCGCCCTGCTGAAGGACATGCCCGCCGCCCGGGTGCCCCGCGCGGTGGCGGCGGCGGTGGAGCGGGTTGGCCTCGGCGACCGGACCCGGGCAAAGCTGCGCACGCTGTCGGGCGGGATGCTGCGCCGAGTCGGCATCGCGCAGGCGATCGTGAACGAGCCCGAGCTGCTGCTCCTCGACGAGCCGACGGTGGGACTTGACCCGGAGCAGCGGGTGAGCATTCGCGAACTGCTGCGCGGCTTCCGGGAACGAGCGACGGTCGTGGTGAGCACCCACCTCGTCGAGGACGTCGGCGCGGCGTGTAGCGAGGTGGCGCTCATGGACAGGGGGAGGATCGTCTTCCTCGGCTCGCCCGAGGAGCTACGGATTCGGGGCGAGGGCAGCGGCGCAGGCGACTCGGGGCTCGAGCGCGGCTACAGCGCGGTGCTCGCCGGGGCGCGGTCATGACCGGGTTCGCGACCCCCGTCACCTCGCTCCCGCCACGAGTCAAGCGCAGTCGCTCGCTGCCCGGGCGCCTGCTCTGGATCGAGCTGCGGCGAAACATGATGCCGTGGCTTCTGCCGGTTATCACCTTCGCGTTCTGGCTCACCTCCTATCGCGCCGCTCTCGGCCAGGCGCCCCTGTGGAGTACGCAGATCGCCAACCCCATCGGCCAAGGCCATCCCTTGATCGACTTCGGGCCCTTCGTCGCCGGTGCAGCCGCCTGGATGGGGTCAAGGGACGGGCGCCGCGACACGGCCGAGCTCATCTCGACGACGGCCCGTTCCCGGTGGGCAGGGCACGTCGTGACTTGGCTGGCGACGACCGCTTGGGCGCTTGCCGGCTACGTCGCGCTCGTCGGCGCGCTCTACGCCGCCGTCGCCGGGCGGGTGAGCTGGGGTCGCCCACCGTGGTGGCCTGTCATTGCCATGGCCGCGGGCGTGCTCCTGTTCAGCACGGCCGGGTACGTGGCCGGGGCAGTCCTTCCTGGCCGCTTCGTCGCCCCGGTGGCGGCGTTCGGTGCCTTCGTCTCGCTCTTGCTGTCGTCGCGTGTCGGGTTCAGCGGCCGCGTTGGCGCATGGTCGATCCTGCCGGCGAGCGGCCAAGGCGGGCTCGGCTACGGCTCCGGCGTCTTCTACCCGTTCCTGCCCGACCTCTCCATCGCTCGAGTGATCGCGCTTGGCGGACTGTCGGCGGCTGCCCTCGGCACGCTGGGCCTTCGCATCTCGGCCGGTGGACTGCGACGAGCATGGTTGGCCGCCGTGGTGACGCTGGCTGGGCTCGCGATGGCAGGGGCCGGCATCGGGCTGCTCGACACCGCGCGCCTGGAGGCCCACGGGGTGGTGATCCCTACGCTGGACGGCGGGGCGAGCAACCGTGCGATCCCCTACATGCCCGTCTGCAGTGGCGAGGCGATCCCGGTCTGTCTCCATCCCGCCTACCGCTCCTACCTTCCCGGAATCACGGCGGCGCTCGACCCTGTGCTCCGCGAGGTGGACCACTTGCCCGGCGCACCGGTGCGCGTCACCCAGGTCGCCACGAGCTACGGCGGACCCTCGCAGTACGAGACCGTCAACATCGTCGCGAGCCGTCCGGCCTTCGGACTCGCCTTAGGCAACCTGGACTTCCGTGCCGCAGGAAGCGCGCCGCTCGACGACCAGCTCAGGTTCCTGTTCCTCCATGCATTCGTAGGCGCTGGACCTCGTGGAGGGAGTCCCGCCCAGCAGGCGGTCCTCGCGGCCCTTCTCAACAGGGTTGGGGTGCCGTTCGCCGCGCAGCCGCGGCTGCTCAGGCCCACGCCGTCGGTGACGATCGGAAGTAACGGCGGAATCCCAGGACCGCACGGCTCCCGAATCTACGCGGCGGCCAAGCGCTTCGCCTCACAGTCTGGCGCGGCGCAACAGGCATGGCTCACAGCCCACCTCCCAGCCCTCCGATCGGGTCGTCTGACCCTGAACGAATTGCCGTGACGATGACCGGAGTTCGAGACACCACCGCGGATGCGCCGGTCCATCCGTCGAGCTGCCCGCGAACGTGGGCCGCCATCACGCGCCTGGTGCGGTTGCACCTCTTCAGCCGCCGTGTCCCTACAGCCCTGATCGTGATGGTGGCTTGCGGTGCCGTCTTCCAGGGCGCGCTCCGCTGGCCCGGCGGCCACCGCTCGCTCCAGGTCCCGCTGATCGTCGAGGCGGCTGCAGCGGCAATCGTCGCGGTCACGACCCGCAGCCCGTTCGGTGAGTCCGAGCGGGTCACTGGAACATGGCTTCCGTACCTGCGCCTTGGCGCCGCCGTCGGACTGACCGTCGCGGCGTTCGCTTCACTCCTCGCCGGAGCCGCGGGCGCGGATCTTCTCGGCGGCACCGTGGCACTCCTCCGGAACGTCTTCGGAATCGCTGGCATCGGCTTGCTCTCTGCCGTCGCAATTGGAGGTTCACTCTCCTGGATCGGCCCGCTGGCGTATCTGGCCGTGGCGGAGGAGGCGCTGAACGAGGGCTGGCATACGCCATGGACGTGGCCCGCGCTCCCGCCGAGCGATCTCAGCGGCGGAATCTGTGCGGCGCTCGTGTTTGCCGTTGGGCTTGCGGTCATCTGCGTGCGCGGAGCGCGCGTCACTGACCGGGAATGAGCGCGCAAGCTCACAGAAGGCTCAGCTGAGCAAAAAGAGCTGGTGAGACTGGTCGAGAGTATGTGCGCACGCCTGCCGGTTCGGCGTGCGGTGCGGTCGGCGGTGCTGGCTGCCAGTCTTGGCTACGTAAAGGTAGCTTGACATGAAATGTGATGTCAAGCTACCTTGACATCGTGAAGAACCGAATCCGCGAGCAGCGCCGCGAGAGCGGCATGACGCAGGCCGAACTCGCGGCAGCACTCGACGTGTCGCGTCAGACCGTGATCTCGATCGAGAGCGGCCGCTACCTGCCGTCGCTGCCGCTGGCGTTCCGGATCGCCAGGCTGTTCGAGGCTCCCTTAGAGCAGCTGTTCGAGCCGACCGATGAGGAGGTCAACCAATGAAGCAATTCGTACCGAGGCGCCTGCACGCGCCAGCGATCCTGGCCGTCGTCTCCGTGGCCGCACTGGCGGTCGGCGGTGCAACACATGGATGGTCGGGCGTCGCGTATGTCCTGCCGATCCCGATCGTTGTGGTCGTCGCCTTCTTCGTCCTTGGCGGACGCGACACGGACACGGGCGCGCTGATCCGCCGCGACCTCGACGAGCGCCAAGCCCACGAGCGCCTCAAGGTCCAAGCCTTAGTCGGGCGGATCATGAGCATCGCCGTGGCCATTGCCTACACGATTGCGTGGGCGACCGGCACCACGCTCTGGCCATGGGGCGCCATGCTCGGACTGATGGCAGCCGCATTCATCGCCGGGCGTCTGTTCTACGCAGAGCACGGAAGCGGCCACGGCGACCCAAAGGTGAACTGACGTGCGCCGCATCTCCGCCCGAACGCGCTACCTCGCCTTCGCGTGCCTGTGCCTCGCGGTGGCGATCGCCGCCGGCATCACGGCTAGCTGGGTGCCGCTCGGAGTACTCCTCACACTCGGCGCTGCGTTCCTCGTACGCGGTCTGACGACGTAGGTCAGACCGGCGCAGACGCCTGAGCCGCTGAGCCGCTGAGACACTGGGTCGGCTTCGCGACGCGGCAGCTCAGGTGTCGAAGAGTCGGTGAGACTGGTCCAAAGTATGTGCGCACGGCTGCCCGTGCGTGGTGCGGTGTGCACGGCGGTCCTTGGAGCCCGCGTCGGGAACGATCTCAGTGGAGATGGGGTAACCGGTCAGCTCAGCAAGCCGGGAGATTCGGGGTGGGAAGCGCCCGGCAGGAATCTCGCTACCCGAGCGTGGTGACGTTTGCTACCCGTATCTGGCTGCGTACACCGTCGTGGCGGTGCCGAAGACGGCAAGGGACAAGGCGAACCACCAGCGGTAGGGATGGAGGCGGATCAGCCGGTCTCGCCAAGCCTCCGGGCCGAGAGCCCAGAAGACGAGTGGGTTGAGCATGAAGCCCACGACTGCCACCGGCACGAGGCTCAGGGCGATGATGGTCAGCCAGACGTACTGCACGAGTTCATGCTAGATCCGCCTGTGCCGCTGAGCGGGTGTTCTCCTCTCGGTCAGGCTCATTCCGGGATACCGGCGCATTGGTTGCTTCTAACGCCGCCGCTTATCGGCTACGCAACCAGGCGCGAAGGCGCGGGCGGTGCGCCACCATGATTCCGACGATCACGACCGCGATGGCCATGAGCGCGAACGGCCACATTGGTCGGTAGCCAGTGGCGCCCGCTGGGATGACGATCGCCAAGACAATCGCGCCGAGAATGAGCCGGTAGATGACGCCGTGCAACGTGAACGCGAACCGTTCCCGCATATGCCGAGGCTAGCGCACTCCCGCCTCCTCGCTCATGCGGCCCCGCGATCCCGCGCCGGTCCGGGTGAGAACTCTCCGACATCCATCTGATTCCCGGCGGGACATCGTCGCGGAGTATGAGGCACGCCGGACGAGCAGCCCTTGCAACTTCCCGGAGCGGTTCACATCGCAGTCAATTCGGCGAGCCGGCGGTCGGCATGCGAAGGCAGCTTCGTCGGTGCCTCAGAGCGGCTTGTAGAGGCGGTAGAACTGGATGTCGAGAGTATGTGCGCACGTCTGCCCGTTCATTGTCCGACCGGAGGACGCTCGCCTTCACCTGGTGATCGCCAGGTCGGGCCGCGGATGACGCGCGATTTCTGGGGGTCACCTCGACGCCGGAGCCCGCGGTGCGTTGGTACGGTCGATCAGACGCGGGTGCCAGGGCCGCCGATCCGATCCCGGTCGTTTGTTCGAGGCAGCGCCTGATGCCGATCGGTCTGCTGGTCCCGGTCGTCTTGGTCGGGTGGGCCACCGCGTGCGCCCTCACCTCGTGGGGACGGCTCGGCCGCGCCGTGCGAGTCCCGGCGTTGGTGCTCAATGAGCTGCCGTTCCTCGCCGCCTACCTGCTGATCGCATCGACTGCGCTTGCACTGGTCCAAGGTGATCTTGATTCCGTGGGCGGCGTTCTCGTCGGTGTCGCGGCGCTCATCGTCTTCCTTGCGCTTGCGGTGGTCGTCCGGCGGTCCCTTCGGGCTGACGCTGCGCTGCTCAATCCGAAGCCGGTGCGTCGGCCGTGGCGTCGGATTCTGAGGGCGCCACTGCCGGCGTTCCGGCGCGATGTGGTACGGGTCCGCAACCTCTCGTATGGCGAGGGTCGGCGCCGCAACCTCGACGTCTACCACCGCCGCGACCGGCCGGCCGGCGTACCGATGGTGCTGCACTTCCACGGTGGTGGCTTCTACTCGGCCAACAAAGGCCGCGAGGCCAGACCGCTGATCGGTCACCTGGTCAGCCAGGGCATGGTCTGCGCGAGCGCCAACTACCGCCTGCGCCCACACGTCGGCTACGAGGAGCAGATCGCCGACGTACTGGCCGCGATCGAGTGGGTGCGATCGCACGCGCACGAATACGGCGGCGATCCGGATCGGATCTTTCTGGTCGGCAGTTCGGCCGGCGCCTACCTGTCGGTCGATGCGGTCAACGCCGGCGCGAACGGGATCGCCGGCATCGTCGGC
Organism: uncultured Thermoleophilia bacterium; assembly: GCA_963794375.1. Taxonomy (GTDB): domain Bacteria; phylum Actinomycetota; class Thermoleophilia; order Gaiellales; family Gaiellaceae; genus PALSA-600. The sequence goes on along the minus strand of CAWCDL010000010.1, from coordinate 21,883 downwards.
CGGTACGGCTACTACGGCGATCTCATGCCGGAGCGGCCACCGCCACCGATTCTGGTGATCCACGGTGAGAACGACCTGCGGGTCACGCCGTCGCACGCGCGAGCATTCGTCGAGCGAATGCGCGCCGGCTCGAGCCACTCGGCCGAGTACTTCGAGCTACCCGGCGGCCACCACGACTTCGATCTCTACGAGTCGATCCGCTCGAATGCGATCAGCATCGCGGTCGAGCGGTTCATCATCAGCCCGGAGCGAGAACGCACCGGAGGGTCAGGATGAAGCAGCGCGCCTGAGCGAGTCCTTTCGCCTCAGCCGCACAGATTGCTCAACTGAGCGAAAAGAGCTGGTGAGACTGATCCAAAGTATGTGCGCACGCCTGCTCGTTCGTGGTGCGGTGCCTACTGTGGCCGTACGTCGAGTTCAGAAGGACACCCTGACCGAGGGTGCGCGAACGGCGGTTCGATGCCCGCCGCCTGGTGAGGTCGCCCGACAGGGAAGCGATGACTTTCCCTCGCGGCGAGAGTCGTACGGCGGTAGAAGGTCGATCTAGTGAAAGCGCCGCCTACGATCACACCGCTGCTCGTGGCCGAGCTGCTCGTCGAGGGCGAGCGCTGGCCGGTCTACGTGCACGTCATCGACCATCCGGAAGCCCGAGTGCTGGTCGATACCGGCATTACGGAGCTGCGTCCGGAAGTCGAAGACATGGATCCCCAGCTGATGCCGCTCACCGAGCAGGATTTCGACCTCGCCGCCATCGACATCGTGGTCAACACCCACCTGCACTTCGACCACTGCGGCGGCAACCACCTGTTCGCCGGATGCCCGATCTACGTTCAGCGGCAGGAGCTCGAGGACGCCCGCACCGTGGACTACACGATCCCTGAGTGGGTGGATGCGCCTGGCGTGACCTACCAGGAGGTCGACGGCGTGCTCGAGTTGCTGCCGGGCCTCCGCCTCATCCCCGCACCAGGCCACTCGCGCGGCATGCAGGTCGTCGTCGTCGAAACGGCCGAGCGTCCGGTCGTGATCGGCGGCGACGTCGCCGTCCGGCACGCCGAGCTCGACGAACCGCGAACAGAAGGCCAGTTGCGTGTGCGGGCGCTCGAGCCTGAGCTCGTCTGGCTCGCGCATGAGCACGACCCCTGGCGTCCCGGCAGCAGGATGCTGAAGTCATAGCCGCGCCCGCAAGGCGAGCGTCCCCGGATGCCTCGCAGGGGGCGGAACGTGAATCAAGAAGAGACGCCCGCCCTCGGGTGCGGCCAGTGCTCACAGACGCCTGAGCGAGTTGAAAGGACCAGTCGAAGGGGCTCTGCGGTGCGCAAGTGCCCGGGAACGAGCTGAGCCGTTCTGGGCGACAGCAACGCCTCCGACGTGTCACTAGCTCACTAGGTTGGATGCATGACCGATCGCGCAGTGCCTAACCTGCCTTCGCGCGACCTCGGCGCAACAGCTGCTTTCTACGCCGGCTTCGGGTTCCGCGAACTCCATCGCGATGACAATTGGCTCGTGCTCCCTCCAGATTGAATGGGTGTCCACCAGACGGTGACGGAGGCGCGTTGCAAACGTTGCAGGTGCGAGCAGGCTTACGCCACCCGGGCGATGACGTTGTGGCAGTTCCAGGTGCCGGTGATCTTCGTGGTGATCGTCTTGAACGATCCCTGGTTCGGAGGATTCCCTGTGACGCTCATCACACCGTTGACGAGCTGCTTCCCCGCGTAGTCAGCACTCACCGTTCCCCCGGCGTGGTTGAACGCGGTCATGTTGAAAATGGGTTTGCCGCCGTTGCGCTTGAGCGTCGGTGCGAGCGTGCCGAGAAAAAGCTCGAGCTCCCCGGTGCCCTTGTGCATCTTGCAGTAGCCGTTGCGGAAGGTGTAGGCCTTTCCGCCCACGCTCAGCGTGGCGGTCGCCGGCCCGCACAAGTAATAGATCGTCTGGCCGTTGAGCGTGGCTTTCTTCGGCGTGCACGGTGACGAGCTCGTCGAGGCTGCGCGCGCCGACAGCGAGGCGGCGGCGGCGAGGGAGCAAGCGACGGTAAGCGCGATGGCAAGGGCGATGCGTTTCACTGCGTCCTCCTCGGGACTGGATTGACCGACTCTTGCTGAGGGTGACGGAGGTGCGTTGCAAAAACGTTGCAGGCGCGAGTGGGGTCAGGTGGGCAGGGCGGCGGGGGTGAAGATCTCGACGCTGCGGCGCCAGCTGCCGTCGTCCTGTCGCGAGTGCACGAGCACGTAGTTGCCGCGGTCGACGATCGTCTTGGAGGCGGTCGGTTCGAGCCGGAGCTCGTAGCTGCCGAGCTCGTAGGCGAGCCGGGAGTCATGGTCGAGTCTGGCCGCGTCGAGCCGGATCGCGACGATGCCGGAGTCGAGGCCGGCCTGCCAGAAGCGCCTGATCGCGTCGCGGCCAGTGATCGGGGCGGCGGCGGGCGGCAAGCAGTGTTGCGTCTGTGGTGTAGAGCGCCGCGAGCGCCTCGGTGTCGGCTCGGATTAGTGCGTCGACGAACCTCGCTCGCGGCTCGGCGAGCGCCTGCGCGAGCGCTCGAGTCTCGAGGTCGCCGGTCATAGAAGGCCAGCATCACGCGCCTGCGTTGCAGTTTCGTTGCAACCCGTCAGCCGGAGATGGCGAGCTGAGCGCGGTCGAGTGCTTCCTCTTCGTGCAGCGCGAGCCCTTCCGCCCAGGCGGTTGCGTAGGAGGCTTCGCCCAGGCTCGAGCGTGCGGCTGTTTGCTCGCGCTCCCAGACTGTGACGACAGTCGGCGCGATCCCGGAACGACTTCGGAGCGCGCTTGCCGCCGCGAACAGCCGCGTCGCCTCCTGCGGCTGCTCGCGTGCCAGCACGACGGCAGCGATCCCGCCGATGCACTGCGAGGCGTACTGCGTGAAGTGCATGCGTCGGAAGACCGGCAGGGCCTCGCGGAGGCGGACGGCCGCGTCTTCGTGGCGGCTGGCCTCGACGGCAATCAGACCAAGATATAGGTCGCTCAATGCAGCGCCGTAAGCGTCGCCGTCCTGCTCGAACAGCCCGCGCGCCTGCCGGTACATGCGTGCTGCACCGTCGAGATCGCGCTCGCCGTAGGAGACGGAGGCGAGGTTGTGGTACGTGACTGCGAGAGTCGGTCTGGGGCCGTATTGCTCGGCGAGCCGCCGGCTGCGCTCGAACAGCGATCGTGCGCGCGCATACTCGTGGCGCGCGAGCGCCGACGAGGCCGAGCACGATCAGCGCCGCCTGCTCGCCGCGACGATCCCCGGCAGTGGTAAAGAGTGGCAGCGCGGCCTCCGCGTGTTCGCGCGCACGTTCGAGGTCTCCCTTAGCCCATGCGAGCCCGGCGGCCCCCTCGAGCGCCTCGGCACGCAGCGCCGGATCGCTCCTCGCGATCCCGCTCGAGCGCCGTCTCGAGCCACGTGCTGCCTTCGTCGAGGTCGCCGTTCACCCACCAGAAGCGCCAGACGCCGCTCGACCAGCCGGAGCAGCCACTCGGGCTCGCCCGCGTCCCGGCTCCAGGTGAGCGCGGCGCGCAGATTCCCGCGCTCTGGCTCGAGCTCTGCCACCCATTCCTGCAACGCCGACTGCTGGGCCGATTGCGTTCGCTCGATGAGGCCGAGCATGTACTGCGCCAGCCGCCGCTCCGTCCGCGCCTCCTCGCTCTGGTCGCCGATCCGCTCGCGCGCGTACTGGCGCACCGTCTCCAACAGCCGGTAGCGCGTGACACTGTCGTGCTGCTTGGGAACGACGAGCGACGCATCGACCAAGCGGCCGACCAATTCGAGCGCGCGCTCCGCGTCGCCGTCGAGACAGACCGCGGCCGCGGCCTCGAGCGTGAAGCCGCCGCTGAAGACCGCGAGCCGTGGCAGCAGCGACTGCTCCTCGGGGGCGAGTAACTGGTAGCTCCAGTCCATAGCCTCGCGCAGCGTCTGGTGGCGCGCGGGCGTCAGCCGCCGCCAGGAGACGAGGAAGCGGAACCGGTCGGCAAGCCGCGCCTCGATCTCCGGGAATGACAACGCTTTCGCGCGCGCCGCGGCCAGCTCGATCGCGAGCGGCAGCCCGTCCAGCTCTGCACAGATCCGCCCCGCCGCTTCGAGCGCAGCATCGTCGGCGACGAGGTGGGGCCGTGCCGCCCGTGCGCGGGTAAGGAAGAGCGAGACGGCATCCGAGGCGAGAAACTCCCCGGGCTCTCCAGCGGCGCCTCGCGACGCTGAGCGGCGGTACCGGGTAGTCGGTCTCGCCGACGGCGCCGAGCGGCTCACGACTGGTCGCGAGGAGCCGCAGCCGCGGGCACGCTGTGAGCAGCGCTTGCGCGAGCTCGGCGCAGGCGTGGCGCAGATGCTCGCAGTTGTCCAGCAGAAGCAGCACCTCCGCCTCGCGTAGCCGCGCGGCCAGGTTCTCGAGCAGACTGGTCGCCGCCTGCTCGCGAACGTCGAAGGCACGCGCGACGGCACGAGGCACGAGCGCCGGCTCGCTGAGCGCGCTGAGGTCGCACCAGAAGACGCCGTCGGCGAAGTCGGGCAGTAGCCGCGACGCCGTCTCGAGCGCGAGCCGTGTCTTCCCGACGCCACCCACCCCTGTCAGCGTCACCAGCCGGCCCTCGACGAGCAGCGTTTCCACTTCCGCCAGCTCGGCGGCGCGGCCGACGAAGCTCGTCGCCGACGACGGCAGGTTGTGCCGCAGCTGCGGTTGCCGCGGCGGCGGCACCTCCTGCCGCAGGATCGCCTGCTCGAGCTCCCGCAGCTGTTCACTTGGCTCCAGTCCCAGCTCTTCGACCAGCACCGATCGCGCACGCTGATAAGCCGCCAGCGCGTCCGCCTGCCGCTCCACCCGATACAGCGCCAGCATCAGCAGCCGCCAGAACCGCTCCCGATACGGGTGCGCTCGCGCAAGCGTCTCGAGCTCTTCGACCAACCCCTCGGCCGGGCCTAGCTCGAGCTCGGCCCCGATCCGCAGCTCGAGCGCAGCGAGGCGCAGCTCCTCGAGCCGTTCTGCCTCCAGACGCAGCAGACCGGCGCCGTCATCGGCGACGTCCGCCAGCGCCTCTCCTTGCCAGAGCGACAACGCCGCCCGCGACCGCTCGACCGCGCGCATGACGGCGCCCCTGCCGACGGCCTCCCGCGCCTCCTTCAGCAAGCCGCTCGAACCGGACGCTGTCGACCGCATCCGACCGCACCTCGAGCGAGTAAGCCGCGCCGCCGCCGATCAGCGACGCCGAATCTCCCAACACCCCGCGAAGCCGCGACACATACGAGCGCAACGTCGTCTCAAACCCAGCGGGCGGCCTTCCCTGCCAGAGCTCGTCCGCCAGTCTCTCCGTCGACACCGGGCGGCCCCGCTCCAGCACCAGCAACGCAAGCAGCCCCCGCTGACGCCGCCCACCGACGGCGAGCTCGCGCCCCGCCCGCACCACCCTCACAGGCCCAAGCAGATGGATCTCGAACGAATCGACTCCCACACTCGCTCCTGCGGAAGCCTGCCGCGGAACACGCCGCTTCGCCACCGGCCGAGACGTCGAACAAGAGAAACACTGCCTGCGCCGACAACAGAAACGCGGCTAAAGCGGGCTAAACAGGGAAGCAGCCCTCTGACGTACTCGAACCGTCGACCTCCTCCTTACCATCCAGCATTCTCGGCAAGTAGGGGCAAGCGAGGGAGTGTCCGTCGAGACAGTGACGGCCCGAATTCGAGGGTCGGTGCAGGACTGAACCCGCTGCGATGATTTTCGGACGCCGCGCGAGTCTCAGAGATCAAGTCACGAAAGGACTCCACGAGTGATAACCCGACCCGGGCGACCGAACCTCGCCGCGATCGCATGCGATCCGCGTCCACAGCTGCCTGACGGCTTCCGGCGCAACAGCACCCGCGTCGGGGCGGCCGCTCGGGGCGGCCCGCACCGGGCTCAGCGTCTACGAGTTCCCTCCCGGCCAGGCGGTCAGCCCAACCTGCTCAGGAACTACATCTAGAGAGCGCTCTGAACCGCTCCGGGTTTCATGCAGGCTGTTTGGTTTGAGTCTCAGCCCCGCGGGCTGAGTCGTTCTGTCGGTAGTGCAGCTCTTCGAACTCGGCCGGTGGCATGTGCCCGTGGGCTTCGAAGAGGCGGCGGTGGTTGAACCAGTCGACCCATTCGAGCGTGGCGAACTCGAGGTCGTCGAGGCCGCGCCAGGGGCCGCGGTTGCGGACGAGCTCGGCCTTGTAGAGCCCGATGATCGTCTCGGCGAGGGCGTTGTCGTACGAGTCGCCCTTCGACCCGACCGAGTTGACGGCGCCGGTCTCGGCGAGCCGTTCGGTGTAGCGAATCGCGAGATATTGAACGCCCCGGTCGGAGTGATGGACCAGCTCGTCGAGCCGGCGACCGCGCCCGGACCGGGCCCAGATCGCCTGCTCCAAGGCGTCGAGAGCGAGATCGGAGCGCAGCGACCGGGAGGCCTGCCAGCCGACGATCATCCGCGAGTAGACGTCGGTGATGAACGCGACGTAGACGAACCCCGACCAGGTGCGGACGTAGGTCAGGTCGGCGACCCAGAGCCGGTTCGGCGCGCCGGCTTTGAAGCGGCGGTCGACGAGATCCCGCGGCCGGTCAGCCGCGTCGCCAGGACCGTCGTGTACTTCGGCTTGCCGCGTACGACGCCACGCAGCCCGAGCTCGCGCATCAACCGGGCGACGATGCAGCGGGCGACCCGGACGCCCTCCCGGTTGAGCTGCGCCCACACCTTGTCGACGCCGTAGACACCGAAGTTGTCGCGGTGCACCCGGACGATCTCTGGCTTCAGCTCCGCGTCACGTATCGATCGCGCCGACGGCGGCCGCGACCTTGGCCGCGTAGTAGGTGCGCGGGGCGAACTGCAACACGTTGCAGATCGGCTCGACCCCGAAACGATCACGGTGCTGATCGATGAAGGCGCTCACCTCCGCGTTCGACCGTCGAGCTCGGTCGCGAAGAAAAGCGACGCCGACTTCAAGATCTCGTTCGCCCGGCGAAGCTCGCGATTCTCCCGCTCGAGCTCCCTGAGCTTGGCCCGCTCATCACTCGTCAGCCCCGGCCGGCGACCCTCATCGACCTCCGCCCGCCGCACCCAGCTCCGCAGCGTCTCCGACGTGCAGCCGATCTTCGCCGCGACCGACACGATCGCCGCCCACTGCGACTCGTGCTCGTGCTGATGCTCCAACACCAGCCGCACCGCGCGCTCACGGACCTCCGGCGCGTACCTCTTCGATGTGTCTTGACATGACTCCATCCTCTCAAGGACTGGAGCCTGCAACTTTCCCGGAGCGGTTCACTTCCTCGGCGTCACCGAGTCCGGCTACTACGCCTGGCGCAGCCGCCCGACCTCGCCAAGAGCGCTTCGGCGGATCTTCCTCTCGGGCCAGATCACCGAGGTCCACCGCGACTCGGCAGGCGTCTACGGCGCACATCGCATCACGGCGCCGGCCACAACGCCGTCGCCGCGATCATGCGCGAGCTCGGCATCAAAGGCCTGCCCAACCGGCGGCTGCCGCGGAGCGCCCGCGTCGGCCGGGTCGACGGCCCTGACCTGGTGCGTCGCGCCTTCGCGCGCACGGCGCCCGACGAGTTATGGATGACCGCCATCACCGAGCACCCCACGCGTGAGGGGAAGATCTACTGCTGTGTCGTCCTCGACGCGTTCTCGCGCCGCGTAGTCGGCTGGTCGATCGACTCGACCCAGACCACGGTGCTGGTGACAAACGCCCTCGGGTTGGCGACCCGCCGACGCGATCCAGCGGGAGGCCTGGTCATTCACAGCGACCGCGGCGTTCAATTCACCTCTTGGAGCTTCAGCCAGAAGGTCCGCGAGGCAGGCCTCGCGCCGTCGATCGGAGCGATCGGATGCCCCTACGACAACGCCGTCGTCGAAGCGTTCTGGGGCCGCATGCAGGTCGAGCTGCTCAACCGCAAATCGTGGAAGGCCCGCATCGAGCTCGCCTCAGCGATCCACGACTACATCGAACTCTTCCACAACAGCCGACGACGGCACTCAGCCCTTGGCATGCTCACCCCAACCGAGTACGAGGACCGCTACTTCCGAACCCACAACGCCGCCTGACTCCAGAACCCGGACCCCAGAAATTCGGGGGCAGATCACGGTCCCCGTGAAACCCGGGCTGCGCAAACAGCCGGAGCCGAACCAGTTCTCGCGAAGCGCCAACCGACCTGACGCGTTGGCCGTGTCGTGCTAGCGACTCGGTAGCCGCCACTTGCGTGGGCGAGTGTTCGAGATTCGAGACCTGAGCCTGAGCGGTGTCAGCTCTCAGCGGCGTACGAGAAGAGCCGCGTTGGTCGGACCTCAAACCATGCCGCTGCCCATTCGGCTCGGGACGCGTGCCGCTCCTCCCAGGCGACGAGCAACTGCTCGTCACAGCTGTCATGGACCGTAACGGGGCCGTCGACGACGACGACCCGGTGGCCACCGCGGTCGCCTTCGGTCACAACCAGAGACACCCACGGCGTTCGCTCGACGTTGCGCAGACGAGCACCCTCAACTGTCGCGAACCAAAACGAGGAGCCAAGCACGGTGAAGGCAACAGGGCGCGCCTGCGGCAGACCCTTCGGCGTCACGGTCGCCAGCACGCAGTAGTGGTGCTCGGTCAGGAAACCGACGAGCTGCTCGGCCCCCATCGCTGACTCGGGCGGCCAGGAACTGCGGAGAGCCGCAGCCGCTCGCTCGTAGCTCTTCTGCTGGATCCCGGTAAGCGCCTCGGCGTCGATCATCTGCTGCCCACCGACCCTAGCGCGCGTCTTCGCGCAGCCACCCTGTCGTGCGCCTCCCGGAATGACCCCTGGGGCGCCGAACTCAATGCTGTATAGGTACCTTGACGGTTACGTAACCGTCTTGGTACGCTTGCGGTATGGAAGCTGTTCTGCGGGCGGTTGCCGACGAGAGCCGGAGGACGGTATTGGAGGCGCTGGCCCGCGGCCCGGCGACCGCGGGTGAGTTGGCGGCGTTGCTGCCGATCGCTCGTCCGGGCGTCTCGCGCCACCTGCGGGTGTTGAGGGAAGCGGGGCTGGTCGAGGCCCGTCAGGAGGCGCAGCGGCGGGTTTACACTCTTCGCCCCGCACCGCTCGCAGAGCTAGATCAGTGGCTTGGCCGCTACCGGTCTCTGTGGGAGCAGCGATTGGACGCCCTGCATACCGAGGTGGCGCGAGGAAAACGCGAACGAAGGAGCGCGACATGACCAGCAACACGAGTCCGGACACCCGCATTCTCGGCAGCTTGCGATCAGCAGACGGCGCAGGCGTCGCCCGGATCGAAGAGCGCTACGCCACCGACATTGACGACCTCTGGTCGGCAGTCACGGATCCGGACCGGCTCGCCCGCTGGTTCGGCGAGGTGGACGGCGAGCTTTCTGAGGGGGGCGAGTTCCGTGTGCAGATCGCCGACGCGGGAGAGCGCACAGGTCAGGTGGAGGCGTGCGAGGCCCCTCAGCGCCTATTGGTGACGACCAGGGAAACCGATGAGTCCTACCGCCGAGGTCAGGGTGTGCCGCCGTTCGACGCGGTCTGGGAAATCACGCTGACCGCCGACGGCGACCAGACGATCTTCGTCATCGAGGTCAAGGGCATGCCCCTGGACAAGATCGCGTTCTACGGCGCCGGGTGGCAGATCCACGCCGAAAACCTCGCCGCGTACCTCGCTGGCCGTGAACCCGATGAGGTCGAGGCGCGCTGGGAAACACTCGTCCCTCCTTATCAGGACTTGGCGGCCAACATCAGCTGAGCCAGCCGACAAGCGTCCGTCGAGACAGGGACCGCCCGAAACCCGCGGCACGATGAACCGAGAGGAATGACCCCCGCTTGCGCAAGTGTCCCTTCGCCTGGGCTATGGAGGGTGGCTCGGACCCCTTTAGGTAGGCCAAAAGAGGCGATGAGACTGGTCAAGAGTATGTGCGCACGCCTGCGGGTTCGTTGTCGTGCCATGTCGTCGACGGCCAGGCTAGGTGACGTCGCGGCGTGCGGCGAGGGCGGTGGCGGCGATCGCGAACGCGATCGTCCAGGCGAGCAGGGTGGCGCCCCCGGCCGCTGCGGGGAGGAGGTGCTTGCTCGTGAGTCCGATAAAGGCATCCCCGGCGTGGGCGGGTGCAAAGCGGCCGACGGACGGCACGAACGCGAACAGGAGGTTTTCGGCGACGAAGCCCCACGCGAGCAGGCCGATGATCGCTCCGACTTGGTTGCGGACGGCCATGCCGATGCCGACTCCGAGTGCGCCCCAGAGCGCCACCCCGGCGAGCGTTCCCAGCACGAGCAGCGTCGTCTGGGCGCCGTTCAACGCGTAGTCGATATTGCGGCCGGCGAGACAGGCGTAGCCGATCGCGAAGCCGAGCCCTTCGCCGACGATGCCGAACAGCATGCCGGCGAGCAGGCCGGCTGCGAGCTTCGCATCGACGACGCGTGAGCGTTTCGGCGTGAAGAGAAACGTCGGGCGGATCGTGCCGTGGCGGTACTCGCTTGTCACGAGCATGATTCCCGCGAGTGCCGAGAAGACGCCGGCAAGGCTGCCGACGCTCAGCAGCCCGCGTTGATCCTCTGTGCTCGTGAGGCTCGGCGCTTTCGTGAGCAGCCCCGAGAGCAGCGAGAAGAGAAGGATCAGCGCGACCATTCCGAGCACGATCCCGATGGTGGTGCGGGTCGTGCGGATCTTCAGCAACTCGGCCCGAACCTGGGCGATCATTTCTGCGGCTCCGTGGTCAGCTCGAGGAAGATGTCTTCAAGCGACGAGCCTTCGGCGACGAGTTCATGGATCGGGACGCCTGCCGCGAAAGCGACATCGCCGACCTTCTCGCTGCTGACGTCGTGCACGAGCAGTCCCTGTTCGTTCACGGTCGTCGTCTCAATCCGCTCGCGCACCAGGGCCTCCTGCAACTTCGTTCGTTCAGGGGTACGGACGCGAACCGATCCGCCGACACGGGCGGTCAGCTGTTCCAGCGACGTTTCGACGACGAGCTTGCCGCGGTTGATGATCAGTACCTGATCGACGGTCTGCGCGACCTCGGCCAGGACATGGCTGGAGATCAGCACTGTCTTCTTGCCTGCCGCGAAGGAGCGCAGGAAGTCGCGCAGCCAACGCACACCTTCGGGATCAAGGCCGTTCGCCGGCTCGTCGAGGATCAACAGCTCGGGATCGCCGAGCAATGCGGCCGCGAGCCCCAGCCGCTGCCGCATCCCGAGCGAGTACCCCTTGACGCGACGGTGAGCTGCGCCGTCGAGCTCGACGAGGCGCAGCACCTCGTCCACACGCGAGTCCGGCAGTCGGACCGCACGGCTCAAAGTCCGGAGGTGGTCGCGGCCGGAGCGGCCCGGATGGAAGTCGGTCGACTCGAGCACCGCTCCGACCCGCAACGCCGGCTCATCGACCGCGACGTAAGGGCTGCCGAAGATGAGCGCGTTTCCGGCGGTCGGCTTGGCGAGCCCGAGCAGCATCCGCAGTGTTGTCGTCTTGCCGGCGCCGTTCGGGCCGAGGAAACCGGTGATCGTGCCCGGTGTGAGCGCGAACGAAAGCGAGTCGACAGCAAGCACCGACCCGAACCGCCTCGACAACGAATCGGCGACGACCGCCGGAATCGAGGCTCCCGGCGTCCCGGCCGGGAGCGGCTCGGTCAACACTGCCGCACCCTTCCCGCCGCTGACCACGCGAACGGCACCGCGAAGTCGCAATCGGGGACGCTCGTCTCGGTGACCGGCCCGCTTGCGAGGATGGTGATCCGCATTCCGAGATCTTCGGGTTTGAGTGTGAGGTCTTCGGGGTTCAGGTCGTTCTCCTCCCCCAGGCGCGCAACGCCTCCGATGCGAGCTGCATCTGCACTCCGGGGATCCCGTCGCGCCCGGCCCGTAGCGCAACGAACGCCTCTCGATGCGCGGGCTCGGTCAGCAACGTCAACTCAGGATACTGCGACGCAAGCGCCGTAGCCTCTTCGCCGGAAACGGGCCTTCGGGTTCGCCCTCTCTAACACGAGGTGGTCAACTCGCTCTGATTGCTCGATCTGTTCTTCGATCGAGGAGGCTTCCAGAAGGTCAGGTGTTCAATTTGAAGGCCCGATCCATACGTGTTGCGTAATACGTTCGACGTAGTAACATGAGGGCATGGCTAATCGGAAGAAGTTCACGGGGGAGACGGGTCGTTCGAACGATCCGCCGGTGCTGATCCTGACCAGTCTGGCCTCGGGGTCGAAACATGGATACGCACTACTTCAGGACATTGAGAGCTTCGCCGGCGTGACACTCGGACCGGGAACCCTGTACGGGGCGATTGCACGCCTCGAGGAGCGGGGTTTGATCGAGCCGGTCGGTGCGTCGGGGCGGAGGCGTCCATATCGGTTGACTGCCGCAGGTGCCCGTGTTCTCGAACAGACGCTTACGGAGTTGCGGGCGATCGTCGAGGAGGGCAGCGCCCGGCTTGCCGGTGCGGGAGCGCCGCGTGTTGTTCTGGCGGGAGTGTTCTCGTGAATCCGGAGGGGACGAGCAAGCGGTTGCTGCGGCTGTATCCGGCCGGCTGGCGCGCTCGCTACGGCGACGAGCTCGAGGCGCTGATCCTCGAGACAAATAGCGGCCGCGTGCCTTGGCGAGTGCGTGCAGACGTCGCGCTGGCGGCTGCGGGTGAGCGTTTGCGCGGGGCGGGTCTGGCCGGCGACGGAACGCCGCCGGAGCGGATGCGCGGAGGGACTCTGGTCGTGCTCTGTGCCTGGGCGCTCTTTGTGGTTGCAGGCGTCGGCGTACAGAAGTTCTCGGAGCACTGGCAGGCGGTGACGCCAAGCGCGGATCAGGCATTGCCGGCGCATGCATTCGACGCGCTCGCCGTCGCGGCAGCGATCGGCAGCGTGCTCGTCATGGCGGGGGTGGCGGCCACATTGCCGAGTCTGCTTCGGTTCCTGCGAGCCGGGGGTTGGCGTCACGTGCGCCCGTTGCACGTTGCGTTGGGGTTGACGGTTGCGGCAGTCCCGCTGTCGATCGCGGTCATCGCCTGGGCGCATCAGTTGAACGGCGCTCAGCGGAACGGGCACGACGCGGCCTACGCGACCGTCTGGGTTCTCTGGTCGCTGGTTCTGATTGGTTGCCTTGCCGCGTGGACGGTGGCGGGAGTCAGGATCGCGCGGAGACTCGAGCTTTCCACGACGGTGTTGCGGTTCCAGGCGGTGCTCGGGGCAGCGGTCGCGCTGTCGATGGTCGCGATGACTGCGGCAACGGCGGTCTGGTGGGCCGCGCTTGCGCGGTCTGCTCCGTGGGCTCTAGCGGGCGTCCCGACTCGTTCGACCGCCGCGTCGCCGCTAGCGCCCACTCTGCTTGTCATCGCGATCCTGATGCTGGTCGCGACGATAGTCGCGACTGCCGGGGCTGTCCGCGCCGTGCGCGCGGCGGGCGAAGGACTGGCGCGGTGACGAGCATGGCCGCTTCGTAGACCGCAAGGCCAGGGCCGCGTTTTCGTATCTCTGTTTCTCGCTAGAGCTCGCTTGCCGGAGGGGCGTAGAGTCGAGGCGCGTTGCTTGCCGCGAGCCACCTCGCCCACGACAGCCGCGAACACGCGGTCGCGCTGATGGACGCGCTCGCGCTCGAGCGGGCGGTGGACGCTGCGTGGACGTCGACCGCAAGCCGCGGAAACGCGCTCAGCAACAGCGATTCCAGGCGCCCTCGGAGGGAGGGATCAGCGGCGCGTGGACGCTCGGTGGACGCCGAGCTCGTTCTCGTCGCCTCAGCGGACAACGAAAACAGCTGATCAGCAGCACTTATGAAAAGCCCTCTGACGGACTCGAACCGTCGACCCCCTCCTTACCATGCGGTCTAGAACCGTTGCCGTGGGTTGCCGAGGGTTGCGGATTGGCTTGTTTGAGCCGTTTTCGGGCCTGGCGCATTTGCCAGCGATTGCCACTGCTTGCCCCCGCTCGGCTCCATAAATGCTCCACGATCACGCGTTCGATACGCGAACGCGTGGCGCCGGCTTACCCGCCGTACGGCCGACCGGTAGCACTAACCGGCAGCGATCGCCGCTACTGCCAGCGCATCGCAGCGCTGGTTGTATGACTCGTGGCTGTCCGAGCTCCGACCGAGCTTGTCCGCGTGACCGACGACCTTCCTGAAGTCGACGATGTGTCCGCGGGCCTCAACGAGTTCGAGCAGTTCCTCCCAGAGCTCGCGGTTCGCGATTGGTTGCTTCTTCTTGTTTCGCCAGTCGTTCAGTCGCCACGCTTCGTACCAACGATCCCGGAAGCAGTTCACGACGTACGCCGAGTCAGAGTAGAGGGTCACGTGGCAGGGCGCAGTGAGAGCTTTCAGACCTTCTATCGCGGCCCGAAGCTCCATCCGCTGGTTCGTCGCATCCGACTCCGCCCCCGATAGCTCTCGCTCTTTCGACGCGTGGACGAGTATCGCCGCCCAGCCTCCCCGTGCATCACCACGGCCGTTGCCAGAGCAGGCGCCATCCGTGTAGATCACGATCCGGTTCACCTCCAAGAACGGTATCGCGGCGTGGCGCGGTGGACCTGAGCACCTCGTTCCTCAGTCCTCGGTGTGGGTCGGGCCGGCCAGATCGCGCCTGAGCGGTCGAGGATCGAATTGTTGACTACTGCGTTGGCCCAGAATGGTCACGTGAGCGTCCCAGCCCGGCCTCCGATCTACCACATCACTCACGTCGACAACCTCGCGCGTGTCGTCGCCGACGATGAGCTTCGCTCCGACGCGATCATGGCCGCTGCGGGTGGGCCGGCGGTCACGGTCGGGATGAGCGCGATCAAGCTTCGCCGACTTCAAGAGCTGCGGGTCACTTGCCACCCCGCGACGTTCGTCGGCGAGTACGTGCCGTTCTACTTCTGCCCTCGCTCAATCATGCTGTACCTGCTGTACAGGGCAAACCATCCGGAGCTGACATACCGAGGTGGGCAAGGTCCGATCATCCATCTCGAGGCTGACATGCGCGAGGCAGTCGCCTGGGCCGACGCGCAGCCGCAACCATGGGCGTTCTCGCTGTCGAACGCCGGCGCCTACTACACCGAGTTTCGCAACTCGCTCGGAGATCTCTCGGAGATCGACTGGGCTGCTGTCGCGGCACGCGATTGGGGCGCGCGTGACGTCAAGGAAGCGAAGCAGGCTGAATTCCTCGTGCACGAGATCGTCCCATGGCGACTCGTGTCGTCGATCGGTGTCCACTCCCAGGCGATCGCCGACCAGGTGGCTGGCATCCTTGCCGGGGCCGCCCACGCCCCGCCGGTCATCGTCCGGCCAGATTGGTACTACTAGAAGGCTTCAGGGAGCGCAACGTGATTCGCTACGCACGGGGAGACATACTCAACGCCGACGCAGAAGCGTTGGTCAACACCGTCAATTGTGTCGGTGTGATGGGCCGTGGGATCGCGCTGCAATTCAAGCGCGCCTATCCGGCCAACTTCAAGGCCTACGCAGCCGCCTGCGAACGCAACGAGATCAAGCCAGGCCGCATGTTCGTCTTCGACACCGGCGAACTGACCAACCCCCGCTACATCATCAACTTCCCAACGAAGGTGCATTGGCGCGGCAAGAGCCGAATCGAACACATCGAGGCAGGCCTCGATGCTCTCGTCGCCGAGATCAAGGCGCGCGAGATCAAGTCGATCGCCGTCCCGCCGCTTGGCAGCGGCTTGGGCGGCCTCGACTGGGCCGAAGTGAAGCCACTGATCGAGCGAGCCGTGACCGACGTTCCCGAGGTGGACGTGGTGGTGTACGAGCCCGCCGGGCGCCCCGCCTCGGCGCCAACCAGAACGGCGAAGCCGCCGATGACCGCCGGACGGGCAGCGCTCGTCGCCTTGATGTCGCGCTATCTACGCGGGCTCCTCGATCCGACGATGAGTCTGCTCGAGGTGCACAAGCTCATGTATTTCCTGCAAGCGTCTGGCGAGCCACTACAACTTCGATTCGCGAAGGCTTGGTACGGGCCGTTCGCGGAGAACCTCCGTCACGTGCTCCTCGACGTTGACGGTCATCTGATCACGGGCTATGGCGGCGAAGGCGACTCTCCCGACACGGTGCTCGAGCTTGTGCCCGGTGCTGCCGACGAGGCGGAGCGATTCTTGTCCGCGAAGGCGGCGACGCAGGAGCGATTCGACCGTGTCGCCGGCCTGGTCGAAGGATTCGAGACGCCGTACGGGCTAGAGCTTCTCTCGACCGTGCACTGGCTCGCGACCGAAGAGGGTCTCACCGATCGGGAGCGGATCGTGGACGCCGTTTGGGCGTGGAGTCATCGGAAGCGTCAGTTCACGCGCGAACAGGTCGATCTAGCGCTCGACCACCTCGAGCGGCTCGGCTGGATCGCCTCTCCTCTCGCCGCCTAGGTTTCGCCGCCCTCGCCGCGGCGCCGGCGCCGTCACGACCTTCCACCACCTTGTCGCGAGCACAACCGAGGCTGGAAACGGCGGATGTGCGGCGGCTTTGCAGCACGTGGGGGATCCGGTCCGGACCGGATGCCAGATCCGACGCCAGATCCGATGGCACATCCGACGGCAGAGGCGACACCCGCCTATCGGCGTCTGCGGGCCGCGCCTCCATCGGCGGCGATCTCGACCTCGGTGTCGCGCGCTCTCGTGGGCTGCGCCTTGGCTGGGACGACTACACCTCTCTAGAGTGCTGCAAGTGTCTACCGGGAACACGTCTCCGGCGGCCGAGGACTACCTCGCGCGCGAAGCCCGCGCGCGGATGGCGATCGATCGAATGCTCGCGCTCGCTGGCTGGGTTGTGCAGGACGCGGATGCCGTGAATCTCTCCGCAGCTCGGGGTGTCGCCGTACGCGAGTTCGTGCTCGCGCCCGGCCATGGCCGGGCCGATTACCTCCTCTTCGTCGACCGCGAAGCCGCTCGGCGTTCTCGAGGCGAAGGCCGAGGGGACGATCCTCTCGAACGTCGAGCCGCAGCGCGACGACTACGCCGAAGGCATGCCCGACGACCTCGAGGTGCCGATCGAGCCGCTGCCGTTCACGTACATGTCGACCGGCGCCGAGACGCGGTTCAAGAACGGGCTCGATCCCGACGCGCGCACGCGCGACGTCTTCGCGTTCCACCGGCCCGAGACGCTCGCGGCTGGGTCGGCGACGTACTTCGACGAGCACGAGGCTCCGACGCTGCGCCACCGCCTTCAGCTGCTCCCCGAGCTCGACACGACCGGCCTCTGGCCGGCGCAGGTCGAGGCGATCCGCAACCTCGAGGTGTCGCTCGCCGAGAGCCGCCCGCGCGCGCTGATCCAGATGGCGACCGGCTCCGGCAAGACCTACACGGCCGCGAACGTCGCCTACCGCCTGATCAAGCTACGCCGACGCGACGCGGATCCTCTTCCTCGTCGACCGCGCGAACCTCGGGCGGCAGACGCTGAAGGAGTTCCAGGCCTTCACGATCCCGGACGACGGGCCGCAAGTTCACCGAGCTCTACAACGTCCAGCACCTCGCCTCGAACGCGATCGACCCGGTCGCGCGAGTCACGATCTCGACGATCCAGCGGCTCTACTCGACGCTGAGGGGCGAGGCGGAGCTCGACCGAGGAGCTCGACGAGGAGTCCGCCTACGAGGTCGCTGCCGGACGAGCCGGTCGCCGGTCGACTACAACCCGGCGGTCCCGCCCGAGACGTTCGACGTCGTGATCGTCGACGAGTGCCACCGCTCGATCTACGGGCTCTGGCGGCAGGTGCTCGACTACTTCGACGCCTTCACGATCGGCCTGACGGCGACGCCGAACAAGCAGGCGTTCGGCTTCTTCAACCAGAACCTCGTGATGGAGTACGCGCCACGAGCAGGCGGTCGCCGACGCAGGTCAACGTCGACTTCGACGTCTACCGGATCCGCACCGAGATCACCGAGCGCGGCAGCACCGTCGAGGCCGGCCTCGTCACCGGCTTCCGCGACCGCCAGACGCGCGCGCTGCGCTGGGAGCAGCTCGACGAGGACGTCAGCTACGGCGCCGAGGCGCTCGACCGCGCCGTCGTCGCCGAGGACCAGATCCGCACCGTGCATCGAGACGTTCCGCGACCGGCTCTTCACCGAGATCTTCCCCGGCCGCACCGAGGTGCCGAAGACGCTGATCTTCGCCAAGGACGACTCGCACGCCGACGACATCGTCCAGATCGTCCGCGAGGAGTTCGGCAAGGGCGACGAGTTCGCCGCCAAGATCACCTACAAGTCGACCGGCCGGAAGCCCGACGAGCTGATCGCCTCGTTCCGCAACTCGTACAACCCGCGGATCGCGGTGACCGTCGACATGATCGCCACCGGCACCGACGTGAAGCCGCTCGAGTGCGTCTTCTTCATGCGCTCGGTCAAGAGCCGCACGTTCTTCGAGCAGATGAAGGGCCGCGGCGTCCGCGTCATCGACGCCGCCGACTTCCAGCCGGTCACGCCGGACGCGCCAGCGAAGGACCGGTTCGTGATCGTCGACGCCGTCGGCGTGACCGAGACCGACCTCGCCGACACGCTGCCGCTCGACCGCAAGCCGACGGTCTCGCTCGACAAGCTCTTAAGCGGATCTCGTTCGGCAACCGCGACCCGGAGGTGCTCTCGACGATCGCCGGCCGGATCGCCCGCCTCGACCGGCGGCTGACGAAGCGACGACCGCGAGGAGCTCGAAGCAGCTCGCCGGCATGAGCCTGCAGCGACCTCGCGCGCGGCATCGTCGCCGCGCTCGACCCCGACCGCCAGCTCGAAGCCGCCCAGAGGCCACGGCATAGACGAGCCCGACGCCGACGAGATCGCCGCCGCGACGCAGCAGCTCCTCGACGCGGCCGTCGCGCCGCTCGCGACGAACCCGGAGCTGCGCGCAGCGGCTCGTCGAGCTCCGCCGCTCCTACGAGCAGATGATCGACGAGGTCTCGGCCGACGAGCTGATCGCCGCCGGCTACTCGCGGGACGCGACCGACCGCGCGCGCGAGACCGTCGAGTCGTTCCGAGCAGTTCATCGAGGAGAACCAGCGACGAGATCGCCGCCCTCCAGATCCTCTACTCGCCGCCCGTACGCGCAGCGGCTCACCTTCAAGAGATCAAGGAGCTCGCGAACGCGATCGCGAAGCCGCCGCGCCAGTGGACGCCGGAGCGGCTCTGGCAGGCCTACGAGGCGCTCGACCGCTCGAAGGTCCGACGGCTCCGGCCGGCACGTCCTGACCGACCTCGTCTCGCTCGTCCGCTTCGCGCTCGACAGGAGGACGAGCTCGTCCCGTTCCCCGAGCGCGTTGCGCGAGCGCTACCACGCCTGGCTGCTCCAGCAGGAGAACGCGGGACGGAGTTCACGGCCGAGCAGCTCGCCTGGCTCGAGCGGATCCGCGACACGATCGCCGCGTCGCTCGGTGATCAGCCGCCGACGATCTCATGGACCCGCCGTTCGCCGAGCACGGCGGACTCGGCAAGGCGTACAAGCTGTTCGGCGACGAGCTCGACCCGCTGCTCGATGAGCTGACCGAGGCGCTGGCGGCGTGACGACTGCCGCCCGGTTGGGCTGAATGCGCACTCGACGAGCTCGAGTGATCGCGACGGCCCATCGCGACGGGATCCTGATGCCGAAGCAGCATGTCTGGGATGGCGTCCGCGCTACGTCAAGGTCAGAACGTTCGCAGAGTGGTGCATCGACATCGAAGTCTACACCGACGGCGCTAGAGCTCGCGTCGAACGCCCGGTCCGTCCTTCGTGGGAGGTGATCGTGCTGGTGTCGAGGCGCGGAACCTCGGGAGAGTGGCGATCGTTCCGGCGGCAGCTCGGTGGCGGGGATATCAGCAGGACTTCACGCGCATTCGGCGGCGTCCGGCATCGATCCGCGCTACCTCATGCTACTACCTACTGTCGCTCGGGCCGCAGCGCTCTTCCAGCCGTGTCAGCGCGGTGGAGCTACGCCGTGAACGGCGGCACAGGACGATCTACGCAGGTTGCTTGTCCGCGTCGCGCCGCAAGGCGAGCAGCGCCGGATCGTGGCGGCGATCGAGGAGCAGCTCTCGCGGCTCGAAGGCGCGGACACTCGCTCGCGCTGGCGAAACAGCGCCTCTGCGGCGCTACGGAGACTCGTCCGTTTGGTCCGCGTTCGCAGAGGTGTCTCCGATTAGTCGGTAGCCGATGCGCTCAGATCGTGAGCGGGCAGACACTAAAGGGTCGGCGGCGACTTGGAGGGCGATGTTCCATTCGTCAAGGTTGGGGACTGATGCGGCGAGGGCGCATCGAAATGAGCTGGCGCGCGAACCATCTCGCCGCGGAGACCGTTAGCCGATTCAAGTTGAAATGAGGCCGCTGGCGACGGTCATCTTCCCAAAGCGAGGTGGGGCCATCGCGGACCAACAAGAAGCGGATGCCTTCGTGGGCCCGCCGCGTTCGACCATCAATACGATGGGCCTGGTGTCCATCGGAGAGCCTGCTGACTCACGCTTACCTGCTCTACTGGCTAGAGACGAAGGATCTGCGCCACGGCCGATGGTTACGAACGTGCCGCAAACGGTTCAACTCCCGACAGCTCACGAGCGGTGCAGATTCCCGTTCCCTCGCTCGAGGACCAGCGCCGGATCGTCGCCGAAGTCGAGGTCCAGCTCTCGCTGGTCGACGCGATCGACTGCCGCGGTCGACTCGGGCAACGTCCCGTCCGCTCGCTTCGCCGTTCGATTCTTGACCAGGCCTTCAGTGGCAGCTCGTTCCTCAGGCCCCGTCCGACGACCCGGCCTCGGTCCTGCTCGGGCGAATCGCGGCCAACCGAGCGGCAGTTGACAAGCCGCGCGGTCGACGCGAAGGGGCCCGAATGACCACGCAGAACGGTCTCGTCCAGCGGCTCTGGAACTACTGCAACGTCCTCCGCGACGACGGGCTCTCGTACGGCGACTACCTCGAGCAGCTCACCTACCTGCTGTTCCTGAAGATGGCGGACGAGCAGACGCAGCCGCCGTTCGACCGCCAGGCGTTCATCCCGGAGGGACTCGACTGGCCGAGTCTGCTCGAGCGCGACGGCGACGAGCTCGAGGTGCACTACCGGCACATGCTGACGAGCTCGGCCGCCATGCCAGGAATGCTTGGCGTGGTCTTCCGGAAGGCGCAGAACCGCATCCAGGACCCGGCGAAGCTGCGGCGGCTGATCGTCGATCTGATCGACCGGGAGAGCTGGATGACGCTCGACGCCGACGTCAAGGGCGACGCCTACGAGGGGCTGCTGGAGAGGAACGCGGAGGACATCAAGTCGGGCGCGGGCCAGTACTTCACGCCGCGGCCGTTGATCCGAGCGATCGTCGAGGTGATGCGGCCCGAGCCGGGCATGACGATCTGCGACCCGGCCTGCGGCACCGGCGGCTTCCTGCTGGCCGCACACGAGTACATCTCGCGAACTACCCCTACCTCGACCGCGACGAGAGGAGCACCTGCGCTTCGACGCGCTTCAGGGTGGGAGATCGTCGACAACACCGCGCGGCTGTGCGTGATGAACCTGCTGCTGCATGGGATCGGCGCCGAGGACGCGCCGAGCCCGATCGTGGTCGATGACGCGCTCAAGGCCGATCCCGGGCGATCGCTACGACATGGTGCTCACGAACCCGCCGTTCGGCAAGAAGTCCTCGATGACGTTCGTGAACGAGGAGGGCGACGCCGAGCGCGAGGACCTTGTCATCGTGCGCGACGACTTCTGGGCGTCGACCTCGAACAAGCAGCTGAACTTCCTCCAGCACGTCAAGACGCTGCTGCAAGCAGGCGGCCGCGCCGCGATCGTCGTACCCGACAACGTGCTTTTCGAGGGCGGCGCCGGCGAGACCTACGGCGCAAGCTGCTGCACGAGTGCGACGTCCACACCCTGCTGCGACTGCCAACCGGGATCTTCTACGCGCAGGGCGTGAAGGCGAACGTTCTCTTCTTCGAGCGCAAGCCCGCGTGCAGAGACGCCCTGGACGAGGAGCTGTGGGTCTACGACCTACGCACGAACATGCACTTCACGCTGAAGCAGA
>CAWCDL010000009.1:0-226424 GCA_963794375.1 uncultured Thermoleophilia bacterium | reverse complement strand
GGGGAGTGTCCGACGATCTGTGTAGGCATGGATCGAAAGGAGATCCATGTCAACGACTGAACCGCTCCGGGTTTCATGCAGGCTGTTTGGTTTGAGTCTCGGCCTGTCGGCCTGAGGCTTTCTGACGGTAGTGCAGCTCTTCGAACTCGGCCGGCGGGATGTGGCCGTGGGCTTCGAAGAGGCGGCGGTGGTTGAACCAGTCGACCCATTCGAGCGTGGCGTACTCGAGGTCGTCGAGGCCGCGCCAGGGGCCGCGGTTGCGGACGAGCTCGGCCTTGTAGAGCCCGATGATCGTCTCGGCGAGCGCATTGTCATACGAGTCGCCTTTCGAGCCCGACCGAGTTGACCGCGCCGGTCTCGGCGAGGCGTTCGGTGTAGCGAATCGCGAGATATTGCACGCCCCTGTCCGAATGATGGACAAGCTCGTCGAGCCGCTGCCCACGCTCAGACCGGGCCCAGATCGCCTGCTCCAACGCGTCGAGGGCGAGGTCGGAGCGCAGCGAGCGGGAGGCTTGCCAACCGACGATCATCCGTGAGTAGACATCAGTGATGAAGGCGACATAGACAAATCCCGTCCAGGTACGGACATAGGTCAGGTCGGCCACCCAGAGCCGGTTCGGCGCGCCGGCGCTGAAGCGTCGATCGACGAGATCCCGCGGCCTGTCCGCTGCATCGCCTGGCGACCGTCGTGAGCTTCGGCTTGCCCCGAATGACGCCACGCAGCCCCAAATCGCGCATCAGCCGGGCGACGGTGCAACGAGCGACCCGGACGCTTTCGCGGTTGAGTTGCGCCCAGACCTTGTCGACGCCGTACACACCGAAGTTGTCGCGGTGCACCCGCGCGATCAGCGGCTTCAACTCTGCGTCACGCAGCGCTCGCGCCGAGGGTGGCCTCGCCTTGATCGCGTAGTAGGTGCGCGGGGCGAACTGCAACACGCTGCAGATCGGCTCGACCCCGAAACGACCACGGTGCTCATCGATGTAGGCGCTCACCTCCGCGTTCGACCGTCGAGCTCGGCCGCGAAGAAAAGCGACGCCGACTTCAAGATCTCGTTCGCCCTGCGCAGCTCACGGTTCTCCCGCTCGAGCTCCCTCAGCCGCACCCGCTCGTCCGAGCTCACGCCCGGCCGGCGGCCCTCGTCGACCTCAGCGCGGCGCACCCAGCTACGCAGCGTCTCGGGCGTACAACCGATCTTCGCCGCGAACGACACGATCGCGGCCCACTGCGAGGCGTGCGCGTGCTCATGCTCGAACACCATCCGCACCGCACGCTCACGAACCTCCGGCGAATACCTCTTCGATGTGCTTGACATGACTCCATCCTCTCAAGGCTTGGAGCCTGCAACTTTCCCGGAGCGGTTCAGACAATCCCAAGCAGGTTGGACGAGTCCACGGATCCTTCCGCCGCCGGCGCGGAGCGGAGCGAGCCCGGAGGGCGAGCGAGGCGAGGCGGTGGCGGCGGGCGCCGGGTCGGGAGGCCCGAGCTCGCTGAGGAGCTGAAGGCGCTGCTGCCGGACGAGCTGCTCGACGAGTTGCTCGCCGGGGCACGCAGCGAGGAGGAGATCACTGGGCCGGGAGGGCTGCTCTCGCAACTGACCAAGCGGCTGGTGGAGCGGGCTCTCGAGGTTGAGTTGACCGACCACCTCGGCTACGAGCCGCACCAGGAGCCGCCCGGCGGGGCCGGCAACACTCGCAACGGGTCGACGCCGAAGACGCTTGTCACCGAGCAGGGCGAGGTGCGGATCGACACGCCTCGAGACAGGAAGGGGACGTTCGAGCCGCAGATCGTCAGGAAGCGACAGCGCCGCTTCGAAGGCTTCGACGACAAGATCCTCGCCCTCTACAGTCGTGGCCTCTCGACCCGGGACATCGAGGCGCACCTCGCCGAGATCTACGGGGTCAGCGTCGGCCGCGACCTGATCAGCCGGGTGACCGACGCGGTCATGGACGACGCCCGGGCCTGGCAGACCCGGCCGCTTGATGACGTCTACCCGGTCGTGTTTCTCGACGCACTCGTGCTGAAGGTCCGCGACGGCGGCTCGGTACAGCGCAAGGCCTGCTACCTCGCCCTGGCGATCACGATGGACGGCGAGCGTGAGGTGCTCGGCATGTGGTTCCAGGACACAGAGGGCGCCAAGTTCTGGATGCAGGTGC
Source organism: uncultured Thermoleophilia bacterium (assembly GCA_963794375.1). GTDB lineage: Bacteria > Actinomycetota > Thermoleophilia > Gaiellales > Gaiellaceae > PALSA-600. Next base: position 224,270 of record CAWCDL010000009.1, on the reverse strand, counting down.
TGAGCGAGCTGAAGACCCGCGGCGTCCGCGACATCCTGATCTGCTGCGTCGACGGGCTGAAGGGCTTCCCCGAGGCGATCGAGGCCGTCTACCCGGCCACGACCGTCCAGACCTGCATCGTGCATCTGATCCGGCAGAGCCTCCGCTACGTCCCTCGCCGCCAATACGACCAGGTCGTCAAAGACCTCCGGCCGATCTACACCGCCGTCAACGCCGACGCCGCCCTGGCCGCGCTCGAAGCGTTCGAGGACAAGTGGGGTAGCCAGATCCCGGTGATCGGCCAGGCCTGGCGCACCAGCTGGGAGTACATCACCCCGTTCCTCGCTTTCGAGCCAGAGGTACGCCGTGTTGTCTACACGACAAACGCAATCGAGGCGTTGAACCGGCAGCTCCGCAAAGCGATCAAGACCAAGGGCAGCTTCCCCAGCGAGGACGCCGCCCGCAAGCTCGTCTACCTCGCGATCCAAAACGCCGCGCCTCAATGGACACGGACGCGCGGCTGGACGAAGGCGCTACTCGCGTTCAAGATCCAGTTCGGAGACCGACTGCCCGAATAACCCCGTCAACCACGCCTACACAGAAAATCGGACGCCCTCTCCGGCCGGTTGGCGATGTACGTGTTCTGATGGAACGCCTCGATCAATGCATCGAGACGGCGGACGGAATATCGCCCGACGGCGGCGCTGGGACAATGTGTCGTGTACAGCCGTAGGGTGTGGTAACGGTTACGGGCATGGGCGGGGGTGCCGAGTTGACTCTGGTGGTCGAGCCGGCCGATTCCCCGACGTCGCTCCTCCTTCAACAGGCGTTCTTCACCGAGATCGCGTCGCGCTACGCCGGGTGGGAGCCCAGCCGGTCCGCGAGCGCTGAGCCCTCGGAACTGGCGCTACCGACGGGCATCTGGGTCGTCGCGTACTCGGCCGGCCATCCCGTCGGCTGCGGCGGTCTGAAGGGTGTCGACGGCGAAACGGCCGAGATCAGGCGCATCTTCCTCGACGCATCGGCGAGAGGTCGCGGCATTGGCCGCGCACTGCTAGCGGAGCTGGAGATGCATGCGCGACGGCTCGGCTACCGACGCGTCCGTTTGACCACCGGCGATCAGCAACCTGAAGCACTGCGATTGTTTCGATCTGCCGGCTACCTGGAAGTCGCTCCGTTCACTCGAAGCGCCTTCACCCGCCACTGGATGGAGAAGCCGCTCACATGAGCGGCTCATCGACCTCGAGGGCGGCTCAACGGAGAGCTAACGATGCTGTATCCGTCGTGTTCGTAGGATCTACGGCGTGCACGATGCCGAGCTGACCGGGCTCGCTTTGCTCCTGTCGCTCCTTCCTGCGGCGATCGTGACGATGTTGAAGGGACGCTGGACGATCCTGCTCGCCGGGCTCTGTCTGATCTTCCCCCTGCTCTGGTACGGCGCCTTCGCGCTCGCGGCTCCCGACTCGTGGTGGAGCCGCCGCTTCTACCGCGGCGAGAAGCTCCAGCGTGCCACGGAGTTTCAGGGGCGGTGGTCGCGGCGATTTGCCGAATGAAAGTGGTCGCGGCGCCGTCGTCGGCCTGAACGGTCAGGCAAGCGAGCTGAGTACGTCTGCGAGCTCGTCTGGCTGCGTCAGGAAGGGCGAGTGGCCCGAGTCGAGCTCGATCACACGTGCTCCGTGCGCGCTCGCCGTGCGAAGTTGCCAGCCGGGGTCGATGGCGGCATCGCGCAGAGTGGCGATGACGACGTCGCCCGCCCCGAACGGTGCGGGGATCGGCTCGAGCCGCGCCTGGCGTCGGAGTTGCGCGAAGGCCCAGTCGGACTGGACACGCGTGCAGTCGGGGTACATCCGCGCTGCGGCGGTGTCTGCGTCGGGCCAGTAGGAGCGGTTCAGAGTGTCGCGCACCGTTCCGCCGAACCCATCTGCAAACGACTCGTCTATCTCGCTGCGGGTCAGCGGCGGAAGCGCCGCGAGATAGACGCGAGCGCGAGCCTCGACGTGGGGGATCGTGAACCCGCCGAGCGAATGGCCGACTACGACCGCGTCCGGCTCTCGCCCGACGACGCGGGCATAGTCGAGCGGGGTTAGGCCGACTTCCTCACACGGCAAGTCGGGCGTTGCGACGTCATGGCCGCGATCCGCAAGCTCCTTGGCGAGCCGGCGGAAGCACCAGCCGCCGTGCCAGCCTCCATGTACGAGCACGAACCGTGCCATCGGGCGAGTATCCACCACCGCCTCGCCGGCGTTCCGGGATGACCTCTAGGACGCTCGCGCCGAGGCCCGGATCATGGTTGGTCTTTGTTCCTCCGCGTCTGCGGATGTACCGTCTCACCGCGCGCCAGCATCGCCACGAACTCCGAGATCTTGCGGGCACGAGTCTCGGGGCGCTTCACCGCCTCGATGCGATGCAGAATCGCGTAGCGATTCTGGCTCGTGAGCCGTCGGAACATCGTCTTCGCCTTCGGTTCAGCCGCAAGCGCAGCTGCCAGGTCTTCGGGCACGCGGGCCGTCGCGGGGCCGACGTAGGCAGCATCCCAACGCCCGTCGCCCTTTGCGCGCTCGACCTCGGCGATTCCCGAAGCCTGCATCCTGCCCTCGCTGATCAGCTGCTCGGCGAGTGTCGTGTTGCGCTTCGACCAGCGGCTCCGTGCCCGCCTCGGGGTGAAACGCTGAAGGTACGTTTGCTCGTCGCGGCGGCGAACCTGACCGTCGATCCACCCGAAACAGATCGCCTCCTCGAGGGCCTGGTCGTAGGTGAGGCTCGTCGGCGAGGTCGTGCCCTTCTTCGCCAGTACAAGCATGACGCCCGCCCAATCGGCGTGGTTGCGGACGAGCCACTCACGCCACGCGCGCGCGTCAGGGACAACCAGTTCGCCGTCCTCACCGCTGATCCGGTACTTCTAGCATCGCTCGGTGGGGCCAGAGTTGTTCACGAACTTAGCCCCTCGCCCGGGCGAGTGTCCCGGAATGACGCCGGACCGGTGCTACGGTCCTGAGCATGTTGAGTCGCCTGTTGCAATGGCTTGGCCTGAAAAAGCAGCCGCCTGACATCGGAGTACGCGAGCCGCGACGCCCGGTTCCTTCAGCCTCGGGCGGAGCGATCGCGCTCGACGCTGACGACGAGCAATAGTCGGCTGCACCGGTGTTCGGGGTCACATGAGCGCGGGTGGCCGCTACGGCGAATTCCCCGGTGACGTGCCGGGGTCGCCGATCAGCCAGTGGAGGCGCAGTGGCGGCTGGCCGATGTTCTCAATCCGAGCGGGCAACTCCGGTGGCACGCGCACTACCTCGCCGGAGCGGACGATCCGCATCTGAAGGTCGCCGAGGAAGAACAACGCTTCGCCCTCCTCGACAGCGACCACGCGCTGACCCGGTCGTGCGCGCAGCTCTTCGAGCAGTTCGCGCGGGCGAACCTTGAGGTAGACCCCCGTCAGAAGCTCGTCCTCGGTGGCGCGCGCGTCGAACCACGCCTCCGTTGCCGGAGGAATGCCGTGCTCACGTAGACCGGCGAGGATCGCCCGGTCGTCATCGCCGTTGCCGCTGACGAGCTCGAGCACGTCTTCTGGGTAGACCCGGAGCCGCGCCAAGCAGGTGTGGTCGAGCGGGCAGCCGAACGACGGCGCATCGGTGTCGCCGCTCAGCCGCGCGCGCGCCTTGTCGAACATACGCGGGAGGTACGCATAGCCCTCGATTTCGTCGGCAAAGTCCCGAACGGCAGCCATCTCAGAGCACGCTACCGGTGCGCCCACCGATGGGATACGAAGGACTGCGCCGGTGAGTACGGCATCGCGAGTGGCCTGGGCCAGCGGTCAGCAATGCCCCCCGACGACGGAGCTCGAACGGCGGTTCGATGCCAGCGGTCGGTCGAGGTATGGGTTCACGCGAGTGGCTTCGCCGGGTAGTTTTCGCGGTCCGCTCGTCGCTGGGCGATGGTGACCGGCGCGCGCGTTGGAACCTTTTGCGACTTGGAGGTGGGTCGTGCCGAGGTCGATTGGTGTGTTCGGCGCGGGACCGGGGCTCGGCCAAGCGGTTGCCCGCCGGTACGCGCGCGAGGGCTACGAGGTCGTCCTCGTGGCCCGCGACCGGAAAGCGCTCGACACATTCGCTGAGGACCTGGCCGCTAGCGGTGCGAGCGCCCACGTGATCACTGCCGATCTCGCCGACACCGATGCCGTCCCCTCGCTGGCGGAACAGATTCGTGCCGCCGTCGGACAACTCGACTCCTTCTACTACGCGCCTACACCCAGCGCAGGATTCGTCACGGCGGCGGAACTAACGCCAGAGCGGGCGCGCGACTTCATGCCGCTGATCTTCTACTCGTTCGTCGCTCTCGTGCAGCAGTTCCTGCCACAGATGATCAAGCACCGCTCGGGCGCGATCCTGACCGCACAAGGGGCCAGCACCCTGCACGGCCTGCCAAACATGAGCGGCTCCGGACCCGCGCAGGCCGCACAACGCAACTACCTACAGTCGCTCCACGCCGAAGTATCCGACAAGGGCGTCTACGTCGGGATGCTCTACATCGGCGCCGTCATCGAAAACAGCGCCTTCCACGCCTGGTCCGAGGCAGCCATAGCTGCCGGGACAGGGCGGCGCTGGGGGCCAACCGTCGACCCCGACCGCCTCGCCGACCTGCTCTGGAACATGCACGCCACAGGCGAAACGGAAGCCAGATACCCCGAGTAGGAACGTTCGTTGCAGCGCTGCCGACGGCGGAACGCGAATCGAGACGACAGTGGCCTGCGCGAGTGTTGCGAAATGACGTCTGAACGGCTCTTACGTTCGCGGATGACGCGGGCGGCGCCTGCGACAGAATCGTGTTGGGTATGAGTGCCGCTGATGTGAGTCGTAGCTACGTGCGATGGCTGCCAGGAAGACCCGCCGGGATCAGCTTGGTGCAAATCGTCGCCGCGGTCGTGAACTGGGCTGAGTTCTGGTTGATGCTCGATGGCATGTTGACGTGGGCCTCGTTGTTCCGGAACGTGGGGTCGGGGAAGCTGGGGAAACCGTGCGAGCGCATGCAGGCCGCTGCTCTGAGGTAGTCCTGTTGATCCTGGGGGGTGATCGTTTGGACGCGTTGCCCGCTGAGCCCGCCGCTCGGAAGCAGGTGATTGCAGGCGTTCTGGGCTGTGTCGCCCTGAGTCTTGCTGACCGCCTGGAACGCGCTCACAACGGCTGGCTTGGGGATTCCTCCGCTGCTGCTTGGGTCCGGGAAGCTCGGCACGCCATGGGAGCGCATACAGGAGGCGAAGGCGACCAGACCACGTGCCTGCTGACTCCGCGTCGAGTCCGTCGCGAGCTTTGCTGCGGATCGACCGCCACCGCAGCCTGCCCCGAGCATCACGAGCACCCCGGCGGCAAGGACAGAGGCAGCTGTACGTGAAAGGCCGCGCATGCTTAACAGATACCCGCGGTCCGGTAACAGCGGGGTGACAGTACGCTCGCGCGGCCCCTGCCCCGAGGAGTTCGGCCGGCTCGGTTTCGCCCGGGCTTGCCGGGCGCTCAGCCTGTCATCCGACATTCGCAAGAGAAACTCGGCTGCGCGAGTGTTCCGCACTGGCGCCGGAAGGCACCGCGGGTTACTCGCCGATCAGGACCAGGGGGACTCGTCGTACTGGGGAAGGTCGTCCAGGATCTCGTACCACGGAGCCTTCGAACCAACGAACATGTGCGCCGTCGGCTTGAGTGTCGGCTCGTCAATCAGTGATCCATACGGCACGCGGATCTTGCCTTCGTAGCCCGTCCAATACAGCAGCGAGAAGCACTCCGCGCAGCGCACGGCGTGGCTCGCATCAGGATCGCCCTCCACGAGCGACGAGCCTGCACCCTTCGTCACCGTTAGCTTCTCAGGCTCGATTTCGCCCCAAGGCAAGAACGCGGAGCCGGTCGTCGCACGGCAGTTCGAGCAGTGGCAGTTGTACGCGACGACGAACTCGTCCGAGACCTCGAACTCAACGGCATTGCACGCGCAGCGCCCTCTCAGCACGACAACAATCTACGCACCCCTCGTCTGCGCGAGTGTGCGGAAGAACCCTGACGCCGACCATGGGGCGAGCGGATCATGTAACGCTTCCAGGGTGGCAGGGAGAGCAGAACCGCTCACATGGGCCGAGCTCGAGCAGGCGGCGCCGCGGATCGTTGAGCGCGGACGCGAGTTGATCGAGAAGTTCCAGTTCGTCCTTGTCGGCACCCTTACGAAGGACGGCTCGCCGCGGATCACGCCGGTCGAGGCATACATCATCGACGGGCACCTTCTCTCGAACATGATTCCGGGTTCACTGAAGGCGCGCGACTTGCTACGTGACGCGCGCGTCTATGTGCACGCGCCGATCACGGCGAAGGAGAACTCGCCGGAGTTCAAGTTCGCCGGTCGCGCCGAGGTACTCGAGGACGAGGAGTTGCGGCGAAAGCTCGATGAGCTCTTCTGGGAAATGATCCAGTGGCGACCAGCGCCGGACTCGCATTACTTCGAGTTCCTTGCCGAGCGCGCCGCGTACGTCACGTACGGCGACGGGCAGACCTCCATCCGGTGGCAGCTTGGCGCGGACGGCGAGAAGCACTTGCACGTCCCGGGGATTTGACGACCCCTAGGTAACAAACCGCTTGGCTGCGCCTGCGTTCGGGGATGACCCCTGAACCGCGGCGCTTGTCAGCCGTCGGAGCCGACGTCGGCCCCTGCGGCCGGCCTGCGCATCGGCCAAACCGGCGGCCCGTCGCCTGGCAGTTCAAACACGCCGATGTGCCGAAAACCGAGCCGCTCGTAGAGCGCTGCGCTTCGCTCGGTACTGGCCTCGATGTACGTCGGTAGGCCAGCCGAGTCGGCTCCCTCCAGGGTCGGCTGCAGGAGCATCGATCCCACGCCCTGTCCCTGCAAGGCGGTGCGCACCCCGACCGTTCGGACGTAGAAGTGCGGCTCATCTGGGTGTCGCTTCTCCATCGCCCGCTGCACCCTGCTCGCACGAGGCAATCTGGTTCTGAACGCCCGCACCCACTGGAGCGCCTCCTTCCCCGTCATCGACCTCGGCATCTCCGAAGCGCCAGGTGGCAGCACGGCCACGGCGCCGTCGTACCCGGGAGTCGTCCACACGGTGCCCCCGTTTCGCAGCACGTACAGCTCCAGCTCAACCACGAACATCGTTCGTAGCTGTGCCTCCGGCCGCAGACGACCTGGCCGAAGGAACCTGAACACAGGGTCGTCGACGAACGCGTCCGCGAACGCGGCCGCCACCTTTGGCACCTCATCTGCAGCCGCTGTCCGAACCTCGACCGGTCTCAACGCGCTGACCATATCGCCCCTTCAAAGACGCAATAGGGAGACCGCCCTCGCCTGGGCCAGCGTTGCTCCTATGTCAAGGCGGGTGATGCTTTCAGGGTGTTGAAGACGACGCGGACGAGGAGTCGTTTGAGGCAGCGGAGTGCTTCGCGTCGGCTTTTGCCTTCGGCTCGTTTCCGCTCCAGGTAGTCACGCGCTGGTGGGTGGTAGCGGGCCTGGGTGATCGCGATCCGGTACAGGGCGGCGTTCAGCTGGCGGTTGCCGCCACGGTCCAACCTGTGGCGTTGGCTCTTTCCTGAGCTGGCCTCGAGCGGTGCAACCCCGCCGTGGCGGGCGAGCTGCGCGTCTGTGCGGAAGCGGTCGACGGGGCCGATCTCGGCGAGCAGCTTCGCCGCGGTGACAGCGGCGCAGCCGGGCAGCTCGAGCAGACGCGGTGCCGTCTCTCTAACTCGTTGTTCGAGTTGCAGGTCGAGCTCCGCGATCTGTCGGTTCAACTGCCGGCAGCTGTTGACGAGCTCGCGCGCGAGCCGCACCTGCAGCTCTTGGTCTTGGCGGGCAAGCCAACGCGCGACGCGTTCGAGGTGGGAGGAGCGGCCAAGCATCCGCAACGGCACCTGGTAGGTCGGGTCGAGCTGAAAGAGATGCCAACGCACACGCTGCTGGATGCGTCGGCGCTGATCGACGAGATCGTCGCGGTGATCGACCAGCAGCTTGATCTCCCGGTAGACACGCTCATCCGGCCGCGGTCTCGAGAGGCCAGGCTCGCGGATCGCCGCCCGGGCGATCGCCAAGGCGTCGATCGGGTCCGACTTGCCGCGCGTCCGCCCGGCGCGGCGTTCCGGGACGGTCAGCTTCGGCGGCACCCGTACGACGTCTTCGCCGACGCTGAGGAGCTGGCGTTCCAGCCAGCGGGTGAGCTGCCGGCAGTCCTCAACTGCCCACAGCCGCTCATCGTCGAGCCCGGCAGCCCAGGCGGGTAGCTCGTCGCTGCCGACCAGGATCAACTTCTCCTCGAGCGGCCGTCCTGCCTCATCGACGGCGACAGCGGTCACCGACTGCTTGTGCACGTCCAGTCCGATCACGATCATCGGTCTCGCCTCCAAGCCGTTGGGGGCGACCGGCGAGCGGACAGACCTCAATCGAGGCCTACGGCCACGCTCCTATCAGGTCACGCTCGACGGTCTCGGTCGGCGGCGGCGACACAACGCTGGAAAGTCAGACGAGAGTCGACATTCGGAATCGAGTCAGCCGCCGCCGACCAAGTCTCCGCCAGTCACCGGACACCACCACCGCGGCGAGAATGACATTGAGTTCTGCAATGACGCCTGAGCCGAGGGTAGATTCGGACCCGAGTGTCCCGTACCCGATTACGGCGCTCCGTTACCTCCATTGGGTCCCGGCTCGCCGCTCGTGCCGTCGAGGTACAGAACACCAACGTCGGCAAGTTCGCGGCCAAACGGCGTTGTCATTTTCGGAACGGCTGGGACCTGGTTCGCCGTACCGTTACCGAGCGCCAGCAAGCCGTTGCGGAACGTGCGCCAGCGGGCGAGATCCCTTGGGTTTGCTGTCGCCCAGATCGTGTAAGTTCGGTCGTGCTGGGTGTCTCGCAGGAAGCGCTTGAAGTCCGAGAAAGCCGGAGTAGTCGCTTTGCTACGCGCCGTTGGTGAACCGAACGCTCCCGAGGCCGACACCAGCGGGGTGCCGAGAGTCGCAGCAACAGCTACCACGAGTATGAGTTTCGACTTCGACATGACCCGCCTCCCTTTAGCGCATTGTGCTCAAACGAGAATCTGGGACTTCGAGTTTCAGCCATGAAACCGACTGCCGCTAGGCCAGGATTGCTGTGAGACTGGCCTGCGTGAGCATCCTCACGCCTGAAGATGGCTCAGGCTTTGGCGCGCGAGGGGCGGAGCTCGTTGGCGAGCTCGCGGGCGCGCGCCGCGACCTGGGCGCGCAGGTGTTGCGGCTCGAGCACGATCGCCTCGCCGCGGTAGGAGACGACCTCGCCGACGAGCCAGTCGGCGCTGCCGACCGATTTGTCTGCGATGGCGGCGCCGTCGACGAGCGGGCGGGCGCCCTTCTCGATTTCCCACCGTGCGACCGCCGGCGAGTACCAGATGCGTGCCACGGTCGCGCCGCGCAGCTCGGACGGGTCGAAGCCCTCACGCGGCCGGAACGACTTGCGCAGCAGCTTCGCCCGGCGCATGCGATCGAGGCGGTACGAGCGCGGCTGGTCGCGGTCACGGTCCCAGGTGTGGACGTACCAGTGAGGCAGCCGCCTCTCGATCGAGTACGGCTCGACGACGCGAGTCACGACCTCCTGCTCCTCGGGCTTCAGGTACTCGATCTCGACGAGGCGGTGGTCGTCGATCGCCTGCGTCAGCGAATCGACGAGACCCTCCTCGGCACCGGTCTGCGGAGTGGGGGTCTGCGTCAGCTCGAACACGCCGAACGTCTCCTCGAGCTTGGCGCGGACGCGGTCGAGCGGCGAATGGGCGCCGGCGGCGACCATTGGCCCGACGAACTCGAGCGCAAGCCGGATCGCCCGCGCCTCGAGCGGCGTGAGACGCGGCGGCCGGCGGAACGTGTCGCCGAAGAGCTCCTTGTCGACATGCACCTCGTCGCCGACGAGCTCCGCGTACACCGCATAGCACCCACCGCCGAAGTTGACGAGATTCAGCAGCGATAGATGCTCCTCGAGCTCGGCCTCAGGGATCGAGAAACGCTCGGAGAGACCGCGCGCCGGGATGCGCGCCTCGCGCTCCTCGCCGCACGCTGTGAGGAGGTACGCGAGCAGGGACTGGAGAACGCCGAAGCGCTCGGGCGCGACGGGGCCGGCCGGACGATCGGCGATCGGGTCGACGACGCCGGCGGGCTCGACGGCGGCCGGCGTCGGCGGGGCTCCTTCGTGCGCCGCGCGGGCGGCGCGTGCGCCTTCGACCACCAGGCGGCGCAGCTCCGACGGCTGCAGCGGGATGGCGCGGCCGTCCTGGCGCAGGATCCACCGGGCGAGCAGCGAGGTCGACGCGTACTCCGTCGTGAACACGTCGCCGTCGACGCGGTTGCGCTCGCCGGCGTACGCGCGCTCGACCCACCAGGCGGTGTCGGGCGCGACCTCGACCTGCGCCTCGCCGACGATCTCGCCGAACTGCCACTCGGTCCTGCCGCGGTAGCGCTCGACGTCGAAGTCGGCGGGCAGCCGGAAGTCGCGCTCGCGCCGTGTCGCGAAGCGGATGTCGGAGCGGATGCGTGAGACCCGGAAGGTGCGGATGTCGTCGCGGTCGAGATCGTGGCCGATCACGTACCAGGAGCCGTTCTCGGGGAGCAGCGCGTACGGATTCAGGGTGCGCTCCACCTCCTCGTCGCGATAGATCGACCAGTAGCGGAAGCGCACGGTGCGCTGCTTCGAGATCGCGCCTTCGAGCTTGCCGAGCCGGCCCTGAAGCTCCGGGGAATAGTCGGGATCGCGCACCTCGACCCGCACTGCCGTGCCCGTGGGCGCGGCGGCGAGCGCACCGGCCGAGCGGCCGAGCGCCAGGTTCTGGAGCGCGAGGCGCAACGGCTCCGCGTACGCGAAGCGCCCTTCGAGGAGGTAGAAGCACGTCTGGAGCGCCGCGAGCTCCTCGTCGTCCAGCTCGAGCTCCGGCAGGAAATAGCGCTCGGCGCGCAGCGTGTAGAGCTCCTCGCCCGTGAACTCGTCGCGCTGCGAGTCGAGCGGCACGCCGAGGGCGACGAGCTCGGCGCGATCCGAGTAGAAGCGGCGCGCGAACGCCTCGTCGCTCATCTCCTGATAGCCCTCGACGTTCGACTTGATGTCGCGCGCGGTCAGCGGTCGCCGTTCCGCCATCAGAAAGGCAACCAGCGAGAGCTGGCGGATCAGCTTGTCGGTGTCGTGACTCACGGGGGAGAACTCGAGCTTATCCCACAACGGTCGCGAGCCTGGTCCGGCGGGCGAACCAGGCTCGGGTCAGCTCTGGAGATCTACGCTGCGGCTTTCGCCCGCTCGAGATGCTGGTGCGACGGGCAGTAGTCGCGGTCCGGCAGCGGCGTGCGCTGGCACGCCTTCCCCTTGCGCGTCGTTGCCCGGCAGCGTGCGATGCCACCGTCGAACGCACCGGCCTCGATCTGCTCCTCGACGAATCCGACCGCCGCATCGACGCCCTGCGACACCGCCCAGGCCACCTGCGCCTGCACGGTGATCGGGAAGAAGCGGCGGATGTCCTGGAAGAGCGCCTTGTCCGGCTTCGCAAAATAGTGCGGATCCTGGGCGAGCCGCTCCATCGTGCCCTCACAGGCGGCGAGCACCTCTCTGCGGTACTCGAGTCTGGTCCCGCCGTCCACGTAGGGGTCGATCAGGTCACGGATCGAGCGATAGATCGCTCGAGAGTACTGATACATACAATGCTGGATCTGGAGGATTCGTTCGTCCATTCGCCCCGTTTTCGTTCTCCTCGAATCTCCGTTTAGCCCTTTGAGAACCGGAAAACCCTTGTTTCGGGTGGTGTCCCGGCGAGGACTCTAACACCCTTCCGGGGCATGTTACAAATGTTTTCCGTTTAGCCAACGGCTGAATGACCGTCGAGAACGGGTCTACCCGCTGGATCCACTTCTACACGTGCCGCTGCTAGCGGGCGATCTGGCGGGTGTAGGCGCCCCGGAACCCCGCCTGACGGGCGGTGGGGACGGCGGCTTCGGCGTCACTTTGGCTCGCATAGACGCCGGCGAAGACGACCAGGTAGCCGGGCTGGAGACTCGAGAAGCCGCTCGAGTCGAGGATGCCGACACCCGTGAGCCCCTTCGCCGCGCTCGAAGCGGTGGAGAGGGCGGCGGCGCGGCCGGTGGTCTTCGGATACGACGTGAGGACCACCGTCCAGCCGTTCTCGTTCCCCGGCCAGGTGAGGTGGCCGTTCCGGCCGGGCTCGGGAGGCGTGGGAAGCTGCGAGGTGCGCGTGGCGCTCGTGGTCGCCGGCGTGGTGACGGGTGTCGGCGAGGCGACCGGGACGGTCGCGGGCGCCCGGAAGACCACCTCGGCCGTCGGCGGCGCGCGGCGCTCGGAGACGACGACCGCGGCGGCGGCGCCCACACCCGCGACCAGGAGCGCGAGCAGCGCAGCCCATGCCCAGTCACCCGGGTACCAGCCGAGTCGGCGGATCCAGCCTCGCCGGAGTGCGGCGAGCCGGCCGGTCACGATCGGCAGCTCGAAGCCGCAGTCGAGGCAGAAGCGGTCGTCCGGCTCGCGCGCCGACCCGCAGCGAGGGCACGTCCCGTCGGTTGCCGTCACCGCCTTCGCCCGCTCGCTCTGGTGCAGCTCGGCCAAGCGTCGGTCCCGCTCAGCCCTGCGGGCTGCGCTCGACGACCGTCGCCTCGCCGGGCGTCACGGTCGTCCGGTCGGCGGCGAGCTCTCGCCCGCAGCTCGGGCAGAACCGCGACCCTCGCAGCACCGGCGCCCCGCACTCACACCGCGGCACCCGACGGCGCACATGCAGAAGGTCGTCGATCTCGGCTAGCCGAGCATCGATGCCGACGACGACCGCCGCACGCTCGGAGAGCAGGTCGTCGCGGAAGCTGCCGCGCCTGTACATCTCGACGAGCAGGCCGCCCATGTCGCGGAGCGCCTCCTCGCGCGCCTTGAGAAGCATGCGCCGTTCCCGCCGGAGAGCCCCCGGATGGGGCCGGCGCGGCGTCACACCCTCGGCCATGCGGCGAGTCTAGCGAGCGGTCCAGTACGGCGCCCGAACGCGCTACAGCTGCAGCACGACGAGGCGCTCCTCGGTCATCTCGCGCACCGACCAGGCCGGGCCTTCCTTCGTGTTGCCAGAGGCCTTGATGCCGCCGTACGGCATCTGGTCGGCCCGGAACGTCGGCGCCTCGTTCACGGTCACGCCGCCGAACTCGAGTCGCTGCGCCGCGTCGAGGCAGGCGCGGACGTCGCTCGAGAAGATCGCCGCCTGCAGCCCGTAGCGGGTTGCGTTCGCGCCGTCGATCGCCTCGTCGAGGCTCGAGACGCGGGTGAGCGTGACGACGGGGCCGAACACCTCCTCGCACTGCACCTTGTCGGTGGGCGCGGCGCCTGCGATCACCGTCGGCCGCACGAGCCCGTCGTCCGTCGTGGTGCCGCCCGCGAGCAGCTTGCCCGACGATTCGCCGACCCATTCGAGCACGCGATCGCGGTCGCCGCCGCTGATCAGCGGGCCGACGTCGGTCGCCTCGTCCGCGGGGTCCCCGACGACGAGCCCCCCGACGGTCGCGACGAACTCGGGCACGAACGCGTCCCAGGCATCCGCCAGAACGAACACGCGCTGGACGGAGATGCAGCTCTGGCCGGCGAACGAGAAGCCGTTCGCCGCGAGCTTCGCAGCGGCGCCGGCGGGCGCGTCGGCGCAGACGATCGCGGGAGTCGCGTTCCCGAGCTCGAGCTTGACCCGCTTTCGCGCGGCGCGCTCGGCCAGCCCCCAGCCGACGTCGCCCGAGCCGGTGAAGGTGATCAGCCGCACGCGCTCGTCGTCGACCAGCTCGTCGCCGATCGCGGACGCGGAGCCGGCAACGACGTTCAGCCAGCCCGGGGGCAGCCCGGCCTCTTCCTCGAGGCTTGCGAGGAAGAGCGCCGAGAGGGGCGTCGACGACGCCGGTTTCAGCACGACGGGGCAGCCGGCGGCCAGCGCGGGGGCGACCTTGTGCGCGACGAGGTTGAGCGGGAAGTTGAACGGCGAGATCGCGCCGACAATGCCGATCGGCAAGCGCAGGGTGAAGCCGAGCTTGCCTGCGCCGGCAGGCGACGCATCCATCGGCACCACCTCGCCCGCGAGCTTGCGCGCCTCGACCGCGGCGAACGTGAACGTCGAGACGGCCCGCTCGGCCTCGACACGTGCCGTCTTGATCGGCTTGCCGGCCTCGGCACAGATGATCTGCGCGGCCTCCTCGCGACGCTCGGTGAGCAGGCGCGCCACCGTGTCGAGAATGCGCGCTCGCTCGTGCGCGGGAAGCGGCTCGGCGAATACCTCCGCGGCAGCATCGAGAGCGCGGCGCGCCTCGGCGGCGCCGCCCTTCGCAACGCGTGCGACGACGTCGCCGGAATAGGGCGAGCGAACCTCGAACCACTCTCCGGTCTCGACGGGCTCGCCGCCGATGCGGAGTGGATGGTCGGTCACGGTCGCAGCCACAGCGTGACTCTACTGAGTACATTCCGGTCGATGACCGCGTACATCGTCGATGCGGTGCGTTCGCCCATCGGACGGCGGAACGGCGCCCTCGCGGGGGTTCGCGGCGACGACCTCGCCGCCCAGGTGCTGAACGGGCTTGTCGGCCGCCACGCCCTCGACCCCGCAGAGATCGAGGACGTCCAGATGGGCTGCGTCACCCAGATCGGCGAGCAGGGCTGGAACGTCGGGCGGATGGCCGTGCTCGCCGCAGGCTGGCCGGTGACGGTCGCCGCGACGACGGTCGACCGTCAGTGCGGTTCCTCGATGCAGACGAACTTCAACGCCGCCGCCGCCGTCCTTGCAGAGCAGCTCGACCTCGTCGTCTCGGCGGGCGTCGAGAGCATGACGCGCGTCCCGATGGGCTCGAACGGCGGCTCGCTGTCCGAGGAGGTCACCTCGCGGCACGAGATCGTCATGCAAGGCACGTCCGCGGAGTTGCTCGCCGCCGAGTGGAACCTCTCGCGCGAGGCACTCGACGCCTACTCGCTCGAGTCGCACCGACGTGCCGCGGCTGCGACCGACGAGGGGCGCTTCGTCCGCGAGCTCGTGCCGATCGAGCTGGCGGACGGGACGTTTCGTGTCGACGAGGCGGTTCGCCGCGACACGTCGCTCGAGGCGCTCGGCGCGCTCAAGCCGGCGTTCCGCGACGACGGCGTCGTCACGGCCGGGAACTCGTCCCAGATCGTCGACGGCGCCGCGGCTGTGCTCGTCGCGAGCGAGCAGGCGCTCGACCGGCTGGGGCTCGAGCCACGCGGCCGCTTCGTCTCGTTCGGCCTCGCCGGCGTCGATCCGACACGGATGCTCCACGGGAACCCCGAGGCGATGGAGCGCGCCCTCCGCCGTGCGGGGCTGACGCTCGACGACATGGCGGTGATCGAGGTGAACGAGGCGTTCGCCTCGGTGATCCTCCAGACGGTGGCCGACCTTCACCTCGAGGAGCGCCTCGACGACCTGAACCCGAACGGCGGCGGCATCTCGCTCGGGCACCCACTCGGCGCGACCGGCGCACGGATCACCGCGACGCTGCTCTCCGAGCTCGAGCGGCGCGGTGCGCGTTACGGCATCGCCTCGATGTGCGTCGGCTTCGGGATGGCGATCGCCGGCGTTGTCGAGCGGCTCTAGATCTATCCGCTCTCGACGCCGAAGCGGCGGGCTGCCCGGGCGATCGTGCCACCCTGCACGACGACCGAGATCAGCACCACGACGAACACGAGCTCGTACAGCCGGGTGGCGTGGTCGACGTGGTGGGCGACGGCGAACGCGGCGAGCAGGATTGGCACTGCGCCCTTGAGGCCGCCCCACATGACGAACAGCCGCTCGCCGCGGTCGAGCGACGTGGGGGTGAGTAGGGTGCCGACCACGAGGGGACGCGCGACGAGAGCGAGGAATGCAGCCGCGGCGACGCCTTCGAGCCACCGCGAGCCGTCGATCTGCGACAGCCCCACCGTCAATCCGAGCGCGACGAAGACGACGATCTCGGCGAGTGTCGACAGGCCCTCCATGAACGACTCGGTCTCTTCGCTGTAGCGCCCGTGCACGTCACCGACGAGAAGCCCCGCGACGAACACGGCCAGGAAACCCGAGCCGTGCGCGACCGCCGCCAAACCGTAGACCACACCGCTCAGCGCGAGTGTGCGCACGGTGTGCAGGCCGGCGGAGGGGAGATCGATGCGGGCAGCGAGGATCCGCCCGAGCAGCCCACCCGCGACACCGATCGCCAGCCCGATCGACATCTGCTCGGCGAAGATGCGGACGACGACCCAGAACGAGCCGTGCGAGGTCGCGAGCTCGATCAGGCCGATCATCAGCGCGATCCCGACGGGGTCGTTCGCGCCCGACTCGCCCTCCAGAATCGTGTCGGTGCGGCCCTCGATCTCGTGCTCGCCGAGCACCGAGAACATCACGGCGGGGTCGGTCGGGGCGATCGCCGCCCCGAGGAGCCCCGATTCCGTCCAGCCGAGGCCGAGCACCTCGCGGGCGAACACGGCGACGAGCGCCGCGGTGGCGAACGTGCCGAAGATGCCGAGAGTGGCGATCGGCCCGACCGCCGCCCGGAAGCGCCGCCAGCCGATCGAGGCACCGCCGTCGAAGAGGATCACGATCAGCGCAACCGTGCCGATCTTCTCGACCGTGGCGATCGAGAGCCCAAGCGCCGGCCAGATGTCCGACGCGACGGCGGCAGCCGCGAGGAAGAGGGCCGCGGGCGGGATCGAGGTGCGCGCGATCGCCTTCGACCCGATCAGTGCGGCGGAGAGCCCGCCGGAGACCAGGAGGACGCGAAGCCCGAAGCTCGTGAGGTCTTCCACTGCAGGAACCTACCCTGCGAAAACTCCTAACGTTTCGATCACGGGCGGCATAATTCGTGCAGGAAGGATTTCTCTGCCATGCGTCGGCCCTTGCTTGCCCTGCTCTGCGGTCTGATCGTCGTCCCTGCGGCGGTCGCGGCTCCGCGCGCCACCGGTGACGGTGTCCTCGAGCTGCAGGGCGTGAACGGCACGGTGTCGATCGGGACGCCGGTCAAGCCGGCGCGCGGCGCGCTCTGGGGCCAGATGGACGACGGCACGCTCAAGGTCCTCGATCCGGACGGGAGCGACAAGAACATCTTCGTCAGCGGCCAGAACAAGAAGCCGGTCGTCATAGACACCGACTACGGGAAGCTGACCACCTACGTCGGCCACGAGCTCAGCTTCCGCGTCACCGGCGGGCTGTACAAGCTGACGTTCAAGGGCAGCGGCATCGACCTGACCGCCGTCGGCGTCGGCGTCGCGCGTCTGGCCGGCGACCCCTCGGCGGCGACGACGGGCACATACGCCGTCGACGACGGGAAGTGGCAGATCGTCCCGTTCTTCCCGCTGGGCACGCAGTACTGGTCGGTCACGTTCGGCGACCAGTCGACGGCGACCACGACGGCGCAGCCGTGAGCGCGGCCACCCCGACCATCCTGGTGGTCGAGGACGAGAGCTCGATCGCCTCGTTCGTCGCGCTGTACCTGAAGAACGCCGGCTACGGCGTGCGGACGGCGGCGAGCGGGGGGGAGGCGCTCAACCAGGTCGCCCGCGAGATGCCCGGCCTGATCGTGCTCGACCTGATGCTGCCCGACATCGACGGGATCGAGGTCTGCAAGCGCGTCCGGCAGACGAGCGACGTGCCGATCCTGATGTTGACCGCGCGCGACGAGGACGTCGACAAGATCATCGGGCTCGAGGTCGGCGCCGACGACTACCTCACGAAGCCGTTCAATCCCCGTGAGCTCGTCGCGCGGGTCAAGTCGATCCTGCGGCGCTCGGCGCCCGAGCGCCGCGAGCTCGTGACCGAGACGATCGACCACGGCGACCTGCACATCGACGCCGGCCGCCGCGAGGTGCGCGTCGGCGCGGAGGAGATCCAGCTCGCCCCGAAGGAGTTCGACCTGCTCTGGGAGCTGCTCGACCACCGCGGCCTCGTGCTCACGCGCGACCAGCTGCTCGAGCGCGTCTGGGGGTACACGTTCGCCGGCGACACGCGGACGGTCGACGTCCATGTGCGCCAGTTGCGGCGCAAGCTCGGCGACGCATCGCCGATCGTCACCGTGTGGGGCGTCGGCTACAAGGTGTCGCCCGCGAAGGACGCCAAGAGGGACACGGCGAAGACGTAGCCGGCCATGTTGGCGTTCCGGTCGCTCCGGGTACGGCTGCCGCTCGTCTTCCTGGCGGGGATCATCCTCGCCGGGGCGATCACGGCACTCATCGCGATCCGACTCTTCCAGGACTTCGCGCGCAACCAGGCATACCGAAAGCTCACGCGCGAGGCGCACGGGATCGCCCAGATCTACGCGACCTCGATCAACAACGGCTACGGCAACCAGACCGACCGCCGGGCGCCGACGCAGTACGCCCGGCAGGCGCTCGAGCTCGCGACCGGCGACAAGATCTACCGCGTCGGGCCGAAGCAGCTCTTTCCCGGCCAGAAGGCGGCGATCACCGGCCTGACGCGGCTGCCGTCGGTCCCGATCGACTGGCACTCCGGCAAGTCGCTCTCGTTCGAGCTCACGCCACCAGGGCAGAAGCGCCGCTACTACGCGGTGATCAACCCGATCGTGACCGGCAACGCCACCATCGCCGGCATCGTCGTCGCCACGCCGAAGACGGACGTGAGCTCGAGCGTCAACGACCTGCTCGCGCGCCTCGCGGTGGCGGGCCTGCTCGGTCTGCTGGGCGCCGCGGCGCTCTCGTGGTACCTCTCACGGCGGATCGTGCGGCCGGTCCTGCAGCTCTCCGATGCCGCCGATGCGGTCGCGAGAGGCAACTACGACGTCTCGGTGCCGCGGCGGGCGCCGGGCGAGCTCGGGCACCTGAGCGAGCGGTTCGGGGAGATGGCGGCGCGGCTCGCGGAGGTCGAGGAGCTCGAGCGTAACTTCCTGATGTCCGTCTCGCACGAGCTGCGCACGCCGCTGACCGCGATCCGCGGCCACGTCTCCGCGCTCCTCGAGGGCGTCGTCACCGACCCGGAGCTCGCCGCCCAGTCGCTCGCGACCGTCGAGGCCGAGACGCAGCGGCTCGAGCGCCTCGTCGGCGACATCCTCGACCTCGCGAAGCTCGATGCGCACCGCTTCACCGTCACCGCCGAGGAGGTCGACATGGCGCAGCTCCTCGACCAGGCCTACGAGCGCTACCGCGACGAGGCACAGCGGCGTGCGATCGAGTTCCGGCAGGACGTGGGGACCGAGCCGGTCATCGTCTCCGACGGCGACCGCGTCCTCCAGATCGTCGGCAACCTGCTCTCGAACGCATTCCAGGCGACGCCCGACGGCGGACGCATCTCGCTCGGCCTCGCCAAGCAGAACGGCTCGGTGCGCGTGACCGTGGAGGACAACGGGCCGGGCATCCCGCGCGAGGCGCGCGAACGGCTCTTCCGGCCGTTCGAGTCGGGCCGTGGGAACGGCGGCACGGGGCTCGGCCTCGCGATCGCCCGCGAGCTGTCGACCGCGCTCGGCGGCCGGCTCGAGCTCGAGACGGAAGTGGGACAGGGAGCCCGCTTCTCGCTCGTGCTGCCGGCGTAGCCGCTACAGGGTCGCCGCGAGCGCGGCGAGACGGGTCAGGCAGAACGCACCCTCGCCGGGCGCACGCACGGCCGGCAGAGGATCGTCTTCCTCGTACTCGAGATCGGGACGGAAGCGCTCGCGGCGGTGCACGGCGCCGTCCTTGAGCGCGAGCCACGTGCCCTCGCGCACCTCGCGCTTGCGGAGGCGCACACCTGCGTACCGCTCCACGATCTCGAGCGCGAGCTTCGTGGAGGCGAAGAAGACACAGTCACGTCCCTCACCGAGCCAGAGTGGGCGGCCGCTGCCGCGGGCGAGGTAGACGACCTCGGGCTCGCGCTCGTCGACCCACGCCGTCGCCATCGCCCCGCGCAGGTGCTCGAGGGCGCGCGCGTCGTTCCGCGAATGGGCGGCGAGAGCGAAGATCGCCTCCGAGTCGACGGTCATCCGCGGCTCGGAGCGGGAGCAGGAGTGGGGGGCGAGCAGCTCGTCGTCGTTCGTGATGATCCCGTTGTGGATCCCGATCACCGGCCCGTGTCGCACGGGGTGGTTGTTAGCGGCGATCGACGGATGCCCCTTGGTGTAGTCGCGAACATGCACGAGCAGCTGCGTGGCGGTGTCGGGCACAGACACTCGATCGAGGAGTTCTGACGCGGGCGTCCGCTGTTTCACGACGGTCGCGTAGGTCTCGCCGGGGCTGCGGTACGCATAGCCGACGGCGTCGGCGCCGCGCTCGGCGATCGCGGCGAGCAGTGCCTGCGCGGCCAGCGTGCGTCCGACGCCGGAGCGCGAGCGAAGGCTGTATCCCGCGATGCCACACATGTCAGTCAGAAGTCCTTGCAGACACAGACTGGTCGACCACCCTATTTGTCGGCAGTTCTTGCGAACTTTTTACATCTCAAGGCGGCTGCTCCTGCTGCCGATACGGGGGGAGTGGAAGAGCCCATCCTGGACCCGCTCGAGAGCGAGCCGGAGCCGCCCCTCGGGCTTCTGCCGCCCGACGAGGAGGAGCCCGAGAACGCAGTCCTCTCCGACGACGAGCGCCTCCAGTCGGCCGACCCTCTGAAGCTCTACGTCCGCCAGATCGGCGACGGTCGCCTGCTCACTGCCGGCGAGGAGCGGGAGCTCGCACGGCGCAAGGACCTGGGCGACGAGGCGGCCAAGCGGCGGCTGATCGAGTGCAACCTGCGGCTCGTGATGTCGATCACACGCCGCTACACGAAGGCCGGCGTCCCGCTGCTCGACCTGATCCAGGAGGGCAACCTGGGGCTGATCCGCGCGGTCGAGAAGTTCGACTACCGGATGGGCTACAAGCTTTCGACCTACGCCACGTGGTGGATCCGCCAGTCGGTGAGCCGCGCCCTCGCCGACCAGGGCCGCACGATCCGCCTGCCGGTCCACGTGGCCGAGCAGGTACGGCGGGTGCAGCGGTCGCGCCGGCAGCTCGCGCAGAAGCTGAACCGCGACCCGTCGACCGCCGAGATCGCCACCGACTCCGGCTTCCCCGAGGAGCGTGTTCAGGAGCTCTTCGAGCTGATCGAGGACCCCGTGTCGCTCGAGACCCCGGTCGGCGACGGCGAGAGCATGGTCGGCGACCTGATCGAGGACGAGAAGTCGGAGTCGCCCGACGGCGCCACCGCCGCGAATGCGCGCACCGTGGAGCTCGCGGAGGCGATCGACCGACTCAATCCCCGCATGAAGCACGTCGTCCTCCGCCGCTTCGGGCTCGACGGCCGCCCGCCGCAGACGCTCGAGGAGGTCGGCCAGGAGATGGGCATCACGCGCGAGCGGGTCCGGCAGCTGGAGACTCGCGCGCTCAAGGAGCTGCGCACGGTCGCGCCCGGCCTGCAGCTCTACCTGCGCTCCTAGTGTGATCTACGAGTAGGCGACGGCTGCCATCTCGTGCAGCCCGGCGAGGCGCTTGAGCGCCTCTAACTCGATCTGGCGGACGCGCTCGCGCGTCAGCCCGAGGCGGCGGCCGATCTCCTCGAGCGTCTTCGGCTCCGCGTCGACGAGCCCGTAGCGGAGGACGACCACCATCCGGTCGCGCTCCGGGAGGGCGGCCAGCGAGTCCGACAGCGCCTGGGCGCGCAGCGAGACCTCGACGAGCTCGTCGGGGAGAGGGTCGCTGCCGGCGACGAAGTCGCCGACCAGCGCGTCCTCGCCGTCGCCGATCGGCGCGTCGAGCGAGCTCGAGGCTCTGGCGGCGGCGCGCACCTCGCGCGCCTGGCTCAACGGGAGGTTCGCCTCGTCCGCGATCTCCTCGAGGGTCGGCTCGCGTCCGAGTTGCGTCCAGAGATACCGCTCGGCGCGGCCCATCTTTTGCAGGCGCTCGACGATGTGCACGGGCATCCGGATCGTCCGCGACTTGTCGGCGAGCGCGCGGGCGACCGCCTGCCGGATCCACCAGGTCGCGTACGTCGAGAACTTGTAGCCCCGCCGCCAGTCGAACTTCTCGACCGCGCGAATCAGGCCGAGCGTGCCCTCCTGGATCAGGTCGAGGAACGGCAGGCCCTGGTTGCGGTAGTTCTTCGCGATCGAGACGACCAGGCGCAGGTTCGCCTCGATCATGCGCGCCTTGGCCTCCCGGTCGCCACGCTCGATCCGCTTCGCCAGCTCGACTTCCTGGGCGGCCGTCAGGAGCGCGTGGCGGCCCGCCTCGCGCAGGAAGAGCTGCAGCGCATCCGTCGTCGTCTCCGGCACAGACGGCGGCTCCGGCCGCCGGTGCGGGCCGTCCTCGGCGAGGTCGTCGACGAGGTCGATTCCGCGCGTCTCGAGCTCGCGGCGCACGGCGTCGAGCTCGAGCTCGTCGAGGCCGAGCGGCTCGAGGAGCTCGTTCAGGTCGGACTGCAGCATGCTGCCGCGCTCCTCGCACGCCTCGACGAGGCGCCGCAGCTCTTCGCCGCCGAGCAGGAGGATGTCCGCCTCGGGCGTCAACGAGGCTCCATCTAGCCGATTTGGCCTCTCTCCAAACTCCTTCGGCCGTGCACGAGAAGCTGTGTTATGTCGAGTTGGCAAAGATCAGCCCGCGAAGAGCACGCCGGGCGGCGATCCCTCCCCGGGCCGACGGGTTGTCCACAGGAGCGGGAAGCAGTCGTGGAAATGTGGACAGTGCCGAGCGCGCAAATTGCGGCGAAATCGCGCCGGCGCGGCCTTGAACCGCCTCCTTGCGCCCAGTAGCTTCACTCCTGCACCGAGCACGGAGCGCGAGTAGGTCGAAGCCGCTCCCGGGGACCGGTAGGTCGCAAGGCCGAGGGTTTGCGGGGACGGTGGACGAAAGCGCCACCGGCTCGGTGAATTTCTGGTCCGACCCCTTTCGAGCATGCGGCAGAGACGGCAATCGAATGCCGTGTGTGCAGAAGTCGGCGCAAATTGCGGGAAACGTCTCCACGCTTCCCTTGCGCCGGCCGGGCGAGGGCTCTAGGTTTCCTCTTGCACCGAGCACGGAGCGCCAGTAGGTCGAAGCCGCTCCCGGGGACCAGTAGGCCGCAAGGCCCAAGGTTTGCGGGGACGGTGGACGAAAGCGCCACCGGCTCGGTGAATTTTTTTTGGTCCCGCTTCGTCCCTGGAACCTCCCCCGGCCCGGCGGTGTAATGCCACGGTGGAGGGCCGGCCACCCGGCGAGCGCGAGCTCGCGCTGCGGGCGCAGCGCGGCGATGCGCACGCCTTCGAGTCGCTCGTCGACGGCCACCGGGAGGTTGCGTTCAGGCTCGCAGTCGTGATCACGGGCAGTGCGACGGAGGCGGAGGACGCGGCGCAGGAGGCGCTCGTCAAGGCATGGCGCGCCCTCCCCCGCTTCCGGACCGGCGAGCCGTTTCGACCGTGGCTGCTCCGGATCGTCGCGAACGAGGCGCGGAACAGGAGGAGGAGCCTCGGCCGTCGGTCGCGTCTCCTCGAGCGTGCGACGGCGACCTCCTCGGGCGACACGGCCCTGTCTCCCGAGGATCTGACCGTCGCGGCCGACGAGCGGGGCCGCCTCCTTCGCGAGCTGTGGTCGCTGCCGGACGACGCGCGGCTCGTCCTCACCTGCCGCTACCTGCTCGAGCTCTCGGAGGCCGAGACCGCCTCGGCCCTCGGCGTGCGTCTCGGCACGGTCAAGTCGCGCACCGCGCGTGCGCTCGAGCACCTGAGGACGATCCATGACTGAGCTCGAGCGCGAGCTGCGGGCGCTCGCCGCGAGCGTCCGGTGGCCGGAGACGCCGGCACTCGAGCTTCGGCTCGCCGAGCGCCCGCGTCGCCGCCGCTTCGCGGTGGCGGTCGCTCTCGCTGTGCTCACCGCCGTCACGGTCACGCTTGCCGTGCCGGCGGCGCGGAGTGCGGTGCTTCGCGTGCTTCATCTCGGCGGCGTCGCGGTCGAGCGGGTCGACACGCTGCCGCGCGTGCCCCGTCGGCCGCTCGACGCCGGCCTGGGGCCGGTCGTGACTCGGGCGGCCGCCCAGGCGGCGCTCGGCCGGCCCGCCGCCCTGACGCCGAACGCACGGTCCGCCGCGCCCCACCTGCGAGACGGCGTCGTCTCGTTCGTGCTCCCGGGGCCGACCCTCCTCTCCGAGCTCCGCACCGGCCCCGTGCCGGTCGTCGCCAAGGAGCTCGGCGCCAGCGCGACACATGCGTCGTGGTTCACCCTGAACAAGCTGCCGGCGCTCTGGATCACCGGCGCCCCCCACATGGTCAGGTTCCCGGCCGCGCCTGCGCGGCTCGCGGGGAACGTGCTCGTCTGGCAGTCCGGCCCGATCACCTTCAGGTTGGAGGGGCCTCGGCTCGACCGGACGACGGCCGTCGGCATCGCCCGGCGGCTCACCGGAACCTGAGGGGTGCCGCGGGTGTAGGACCGCCGTCAACGTCGAAGGGACTCGCATGCCTCGCCGCCGCACCGTTCTCGTGTCAGCCGTCGCTCTGGGCGCCGCGCTCGTCGCCGCCCGCGCCGCGTGGCCGGTGGGGCCCGACCTCCCCGCTCTCCAGGCCGCGACACTCCGTTCGGGCGCGGACCGGTACGTCGTTCGGCGCACGGCATCCGGGACGACCGTCCGCAAGCTCGTGCGTGGCCATGTGACCGCGACGGCGACGCTCGCCGGCGGCTGGGGCGTGCAGCTCGCGACGTATCGCGGCGACCTCGCCGGCCTGAGCGCCGACGGGCGGACGCTCGTGCTGAGCGACAACGTCGAGGCGGACGGACGGCTTCGCCCCCACTCGCGGTTCACCGTGCTCGACACCCGGTCGCTGGCCGTGACCCGGCGGATCGCGCTCCGCGGCGACTACGGCGTCGACGCGCTCTCGCCCCGGGGCGACGTCTTGTATCTCATCCATCACATCGTCGGCTCCGGCGGAACGCGCTACCAGGTGCAGGCGTACGACCTCGGTGCAGGCCGGCTGCTGCCCGGCGTGATCGCCGACAAGCGTCAGGCAGGTTGGGTGATGGCCGGATCGCCGGTCGCCCGTGCCACCTCGCCCGGCGGACGCTGGGTCTACACGCTCTACCAGCAGCAGGACAACTATCCGTTCGTCCATGCGCTGGACACGGCGAGCCGCACCGCGGTCTGCGTCGGGCTGCCGGTCGACTGGACAAAGCCCTGGGTCTCGACAGCTCACCTCGCGCTCGTGGGCGGGAAGCTGCGCATCGAGGCGAACGGCGGCAGGACGCGGGTGCTCGTCGACACGCGGACGTTCGCCGTGACCACGCCCTGACACCTCGACCGTTAGGATCCGGCCGATGCATTTTCGCTTCCCATCGGTCGACCACGGTGTCGTCTCGTTCCTCTGGGCGCTCTTCTTCGCCGTCTTCATCTGGGTCGGCGGGCGCGCGGTCGGCTACCCGAGCAGCACGATGTTCATCATCGGCGCCGTCGCCGGCTTCGTGATCTTCCTCTACGTGCGGGTCTACGGCGAAGACGAGCCGCGCCGGCCCTGACGGCCGACGAGCGCGTAGACGAGCAGCCGCGCGAGCTCCTTGCCAATCGCCGCTTCCAGGCGGACGAGTGCGCTGGGACGCGTCGTGTCGAGAGCTGCGCAGTGGACGAGGAGAAGCCTCGGGCCTCGCTCGTTGCCGGACGGCGCAACACTCATCATGCTGGGGTGATCGGCCGTTCAACTCCGATTGCTGATCCCTGGCGGGGGTGAACCCGTCACTCAAGCCCGAGGCGCCGCGCGTCGAAGGACTCCGACCGGAGCTCCGCGCAGAACGCCTCGACGGTCGCCGTCGCATCGTCGGCGAACAGATGACCAACCACCCCGATCTCGCGGTCGTTCACGAACGGGACGTCGACGTGAGCGTGCGAGACGAGATTGACCGAGACCCGGCCGCAGGCGGGACAGCGGACGGCGACACCCACGCGGTCGTCGTCGAGTGACGGCGCGAGCAGCCGGAACGCCGACGGGTACACGGGGCGAGGCCGCTCCTCCGGCCAGCAGAAGAAGCTCCACGGCCACGTGCCCGACTTGATGCGGGTCGCCGCCAGCTCGCCGAGCTCCGAGCCGATCGCCTCCACGTGCGACGTCATCAGGTTCACGAATGCCGTCGTGTCGCCGAGACCGAGCGGCGCCCAGTCGAGCTCGTCGTGCGTGACGAGACCCGGGTGCACGCCGCCGCAGCCGCACGCGAACTCGATCCGGAAGACCGTCGGGCTCGCGGCGCCCGGCAGCTGCTCGAGCGAGCGGAAGCGCGACAGCCGCACGCGGGTCTCTCCGTGCACGGGGCACGACAGCGTGTACGTGGTGGTCAGAGCGTCGTACATGGGGATTCTCTACCCCATGTATCGGACGACGACTAGTAGGTGATGAGCGCGAAGAGGTCGGTTCCCTCGAGGCGCTCGCGGCCGCCGAGGAACGTCAGCTCGATGATGAAGCACGCCCCGACGACGATGCCGCCCAGCTGCTCCACGAGCCCGCAGATCGCCTCGACAGTGCCACCGGTTGCGAGGACGTCGTCGTGGATGACGACGCGCGCCCCTTTCGGGATCAGCTCCGGGTGCAGCTCGAGCGCGTTCTCGCCGTATTCGAGCACGTAGCGGGCGCTGACCGTCTCCGGCGGCAGCTTGCCGGGGCGACGGGCCGGCACGAAGCCGACGCCCGCCGCAGCCGCGATCGCAGCGCCGACCCAGAAGCCCCGTGCCTCGGCGCCGAGCACGAGATCGGCGTCGCGGCCCTGCACCCAGTCGGCGAGCTCGTCCACCGTCTGCCGGAGCGCGGTCGCGTTGGCCAGCAGCGGCGTCACGTCCTTGAAGCCCACGCCGGGCGTCGGGAAGTCCTGGACCTCGCGGACGAGCGAGCGCAGGTCGAGGGCCGTCACTGCCCGGTGTCCTTCACTGGGCCAAGTCTCTCAGGTCGCGCCAGAAGAGGAGCGAGGACAGCTCCCCGGCGAGCGCCGCGAGCTGTTGCAGATCCGCGAGCCCCTGCGCGCGCCGCTCGGGGTTGCGCGACCGCAACGCCGGCGCGACGAGCTGCTCGATCAGCGACGCCTGCCGGCCCGTCGCCGTGCGGAACGGTCCGCAGGTTCCTCGGCGCGACGCCGTAGCGCGTCAACTGGGCGCAGGCCGCGGCGACGTCGATGTCCGATTCGGCGTAGCGCTTGTCGGCGCCCGAGCCGTGCGGCGCCAGCAGACCGTACTCCTCGAGCTCCTTCGCGAGATCCGTGGTGATGCCGGCGCGCTCCACGAGCTCGTCGAGGCCGACCGACTCCTCCTCCGCGCCGAGCGCGGTCGGCCGGCGCCGCTGGCGCTCGCGCGCCGCCGGCGCGTCGAGCTCCTCCTTGATCACCCGCAGCGGCAGGAACTCGTCGCGCTGGAGACGCAGGATCGTCTGCAGGCGCTCGAGGTCGTTCTCGCTGAACAGCCGGTACCCGCCCTGCGTCCGGCGCGGCGTCAGGAGGCCCTCGTCCTCGAGGTAGCGGATCTTCGAGATCGAGATGTCGGGGAACTCGTCGCGCAGGCGGCGCACGACCTCGCCGATCCGCAGCAGGCGGCCGCTCTCGATGGGCAGCGCGCTCGTCATGCGATGAAGGTCATCCGGTACTTGCCGACCTGCAGCTCGTCGCCCTCCTCGAGCGGCACCCGGTCGATGCGACGGCGGTTGACGAACGTGCCGTTGAGGGAGCTCTGGTCCTCGACGTAGAACTTGCCGTCCTCCTCGACGAGGACGGCGTGATCGCGTGAGACCGTGACGTCGTCGAGGAAGATGTCGCATTCCGGGCTGCGCCCGATGCGCGTACGGGGCCCGGCGGGCCGGAAGCTCTCCCCCGCCCTGCCGCCCCCGGCGCGCACGACGAGCGCCGGGCCCTCGAGCCCCAGCTCGTCGACGCCGCCGAGGTCGCCGACCTCCTCGGCGGTGAGCGCCTGGGTCGTCTCGACCGCCGGCTCGCCCTTCTGCAGGAGCGCCCCGCAGCGCGCGCAGTAGTTCGCGCTCTCCGGGTTCTGGAACCCGCACTCCGCGCAATAGACGACGTGACTCACAGCGGGGCTCCCCTCGCCGGTCAGGCCGGCGGCGAGGCCTTCCCCATCAGGATCGCCGTCAGCCGGTCGACGTCGACCTGCTCGAGAACGCTGCGGCCCCCGGACGACTGCAGGCGCACGACGAGCTCGGCGCGCAGGATGTCGATCTTCCCGTGCAGCAGGCGCCGCCGGTAGCTGACCTCGCGCTCCTCACGCTCGAGATCGTCGATCAGGGCTTTCAGTTCCTCGTCCGAGAGCGAGCCGAGCTCGGGGAGCGGTTCCACGCATGCCGCCTTTCGTCGGGGCTGTCGAGCTGATTTCAGCAGAGCGGGTCGAAACCGTCAACCTCAGGTTAAGGGTTTAGTTCAGTTCACGCTTGGGTGCCGATCTCCTCCCGCTCGATCAGATCGCTGACGAGCAGGCGGAGCTCGGACTCGAGATCGCGCGAGGCCTCGGGCGACTCGCCCTCGGCATAGAGGTGGACGAGCGGCTCGTCCGCATCCGGGAGCACCTGCACCCACCCCCGTTCGTCGAAGATCTTGATCCCGTCGCGCAGGTCGACGTTGGCGTCGGCGAAGCGCTCGTTCAGGACTCGCATGACGGTGCCCTTGAGTGCCCACGGGCACTGCAGCTGGCGATGGATCAGCGTGGGCCGCGGCAGCTCCGCGACGAGCTCCGACAGCGGCCGCCCCACGGGCGCCAGCAGCTCGAGGAGCTTGCACAGCGACGCGATCGCGTCGTAGGCGGGCAGGAAGCGCGGGAAGACGTAGCCTCCGCCCGGCGCGCCTGCGAAGACGACGCCGTCGTGGGACGCCGCCTCGGTGAGGGCCGCGAGCGTCGCGGGCGTCCGCACGACGTCGAAGCGGTCGCCGACCACCTCCTCGATCTGGCTCGTCGCCGTGATCGGGACGACCACCTTCGCGCCGACCGCCGTCGGCAGCAGGCTGAGGTAGAGAAGCAGGCCCTGATCCGGTCGCACCTCGCGGCCCCGCTCGTCGATCAGGAAGATGCGCTCCGCGGAGCGGTCGAAGACCGCGCCGAAGTCGGCGCCGACGGCTTCGACGAGCCGCTGCGCCTGGTCGACGGTCTGCGAGAGGCGCACGCGCGCCGCCCCGGAGTCCGACTCGAAGGCGTGGGCGGTCACCGCCTCGACCCCGAGCGGCCCAAGCACGAGCGGCAGCACGAAGCTGCCGGCCGAGTAGCCGTAGTCGACGACGATGCGGAAACCGCGATCGCGGATCACGCGGGCGTCGAGGTCGGCGAGCAGGTCGTTCGCGTAACTCTCCCGCGCGCGCGCCGGGTAGGCGATCGAGCCGACGTCGCCGAACGGCACGCGCCGCAGCTCCTGCCGGGTGAAGTGCTTCTCGACCTCCTTCTGCATGCCGCTCGAGAGCGTGATCCCGGGCCGTTCGAAGAGCCGGATCTGCACCGCCTCCGGATCGGTGGTCGAGGCGCCGACATGGAACGCCGCGTCGTACCCCTGCGTCTTCAGGAGATGCTTGCCGACCGGCGCCGGGAGCGTGCGCAGGTCGGCCACCCCCACTCCCGTCGAGTTGAGGCCCGAGATGAGCGCGCGCTTGATCATCCGGTAGGCGGCCGCGCTCTCGCGGCTCGCGACGACCCGCGCGCCGCGCGGCAGCGCCGTGCCGAGGGCGGCACCGAAGCGCAGCGCCACCTCGGGCGTCAGGTCGACATTCACGAGCCCGGCAACGCCGTCCTGCTGAAAGACGCGCGTCACGCCGCGCGACTCCCAGATCAGGCTCTCATGCACCTGGGCGCCGTACTCGACCTCCTTGTACGGGTAGATGCGAACGCCGGGGTAGATCACGGCCTGGTCGCCGATCGTCACCTGGTCGCCGATCGCGACGCCCTCATGAATGCGTGCGTGCGGCCTGATGTCGCAGTTGCGGCCGAGCACGGCGCCCTCGATGACGGCGCTGCGGCCGATGTAGCAAGACGAGTCGACCACCGTGCGCGAGAGGCGCGCGCGCTCGCGCAGCGTCGTCACGGGCCCGAGCACCGTGTACGGGCCGACCGACGACTCAGGCGAGATCGCGGTGTAGTTGCCGATGAACGCCGGGCCTTCGACGCCTTCGAGATCATCGATCTCGACGCCCTCTCCAACCCAGATGTCGCCCCGGATCCGCATCCCGGAGATCGCGAGGTCGACCTTGCCGTCGAGCGCGTCGAAGTTCGCCTGTCGGTACTGGTCGAGGTTGCCGATGTCCTGCCAGTAGCCGTCGCACACGCAGCCGTAGATCGGCCGGCCCATCTCGAGGAGCAGCGGGAAGAGCTCCGTCGAGAAGTCGAACGGGCGGTCGGTCGGGACGTGGCGGAGCACCTCCGGCTCGAGGACGTAGATCCCGGTGTTGATCGTGTCGGAGAAGACCTGCCCCCACGACGGCTTCTCGAGGAAGCGCTCGACCCGGCCTTCCTCGTCCGTGACGACGATCCCGAACTCGAGCGGGTTGTCGACCGACTTGAGGCCGATCGTCACCGCGGCTCCCTTCTCGCGGTGGAACGTGACGATCTCGTTCAGATCGATGTCACAGAGCGCGTCGCCGGAGATCACGAGCACCGTGTCGTCGAGTCGCTCCGACGCGTGCCGCACCGAGCCGGCCGTGCCGAGCGGGCTCTCCTCGACCGAATACTGGATGTCGATGCCGAGGTTCTCGCCGTCGCCGAAGTACGAGCGGATCGCCTGCGGCAGGAACGCGACCGTGACGACCACCTCGCGGAAGCCGTGCGAGCGCAGGAGCTCGAGGATGTGCTCGAGACAGGGCTTGCCGACGATCGGGACCATCGGCTTCGGCTGGTTCGACGTCAGCGGGCGCAGGCGCGTGCCCTCGCCGCCCGCCATCACGACCGCCTTCATGCCGCGAACACCTCGCGCCGCGCCTTGAGTGCGTACTCGAGCAGGGAGACGACGGCGAGCGCCAGCCCCGCCCAGAAGATCCAGAGCGGCCAGTCCGTCCCCTTGGACGTCACCATCACGAAGCCGAGCGAGGCGTACAGCAACCAGGTTGCAGTCTTGCCAAGCATGTTGACCTGAAACTCGTATCCCCGTCCGATCACGAGCGGGGTGCCGACGAGCGCGATGAGATCACGGGCAGGGATGACGAGCGCAAGCCAGGGCAGCCGCCCCTCGGCGAGCAGGAGGATCACCGCGGTGTCGATCATCAACCGGTCGGCCAGTGGATCGGCGATCTTCCCGAACGCCGACTCGACGTTCCAGCGACGTGCGAGGAAGCCGTCGATCTGATCCGTGACCCCGGCGACGCCGAACACGATCGCGGCAGGCCACGAGTGCCCGCCGTCCGCAGTCAGGATCAACGCCGCATAGACGGGGATCAGCGCAAGCCGGCCGATCGTAAGGGCATTCGGGACCTGACTCCGACCGATCACACTCGACAGGATACGGGCGTGGCAACGCCCGCCTTCCGGGCCTCGCCGAGGCAAGTCTTTAGGAGCGCCGGGTCTTCAGCTGCGGGGACGAGGTGTTCCGGAACACGTTCGCCCAGTAGCTCGTGCGCACGAGGTAGGCGGTCTCGGCGGCCGTCCCGTGCAGGCCCCAGGCGCCGTCGTAGGTGCCGTACCGGTAGGCACCGTGACGCGGCTGCGAGGCCGCCGGCTCGATCTGCGTCCCCTCGTGCCACTCGTTGAAGGAGGTGATCGTGACGCCGTCCGGGTGCGCAGCGATGGCCGCGCGCCACATGGCGTCGTAGGTGGTGCCGTCGCGCCGCGGCTTCACGCGTGGGTCGCCGGTCGCGCGGCGTGCGTCGTAGCCGGGCCCGACCGACGGCGCGCAGAGCAGGTGCATGTGATGGGCCTCCGCACACAGGCGCCCGAATATGTGGCCGCCGTAGGTGACGATGTCGTAGGTGTAGACGCCGTCGAAGCCTGCGGCGGCGGCCGAGCCGACGAGCGGCGTCTCGGCGTAGAGGACGGCACCACCGGCATGCAGCTGGGTCCGGTCGGCCGCCCAGGCCGACACCGGGAAGTCGAACGGGCGGTAGACGTAGAAGGTCCCGATGCCGAGGTGCTCGAGGTACGCGATGTCGGTGACGATGCCGGCGACAGTGCGGCCCGTGTACGGCTCGATGTGCACCGCGACCGCGAGCCCGTCGTGCCTTGCTGCTGCGGCGACGCCCGCGAGCCGCGCGTCCTCTGGCGATCCCCGCCCCCACCACGAGACGACGATCTGATCGACACCGGCGCTGCGGATCTCGTCCATCTGCGTTGCGACGACGTGCGCGTCGGCCGAGGAGTAGACGCCCTCGGCCGGGTAGTACGCGGCCGCGATGTCGTCGGGCGGGACATGCCCGTTCTGGGACCAGTGGAGGTAGCTGCCGTCGGTCGCGACCGTCCCGTACCAGGGGTAGTAGAAGATCGAGACGGCCGCGGGCGTGCTCGTAGCGCCGCTCGCGGGCAGCGCCGGCAGCACGAGCAGGATCAGGCCGAGAAGGAGTCGCCGCATGCGGGGGGTCGCCTCGATCATCGCGCAGCGCCGACCCCGCGACAAGAGTGGTTTTTTGGCCTCGCTGCGGGCTTCCCCGGATGACACCTCTCCCGGGGCTCGCAACCATGGCTGTGATGAAATCGCAGCGGCCCATCGGCGTCGAGCCGGAGGTCCAGGTCGGCTCGTGGACGGAGCTCCTCGATCTCGACACCGGCCTCGAGAGCGCCTTCACGCTCGTCTCGCCCACCGAGGCGAACCCCTCACTCGGGCGCCTGTCCGCCGAGTCACCGGTCGGCCGGGCCCTGATCGGCCACCGCCTCGGCGAGACCGTCGACGTCATGACGCCGCGCGGCCATCGCCACCTGCAGCTCGTCCGCGTCGGCTAGCGGCGGGGTCAGTCGGCGCGGCCGGCGTTGGCGAACGCGCTCAGGACGCCGGCGGCGAGCATCAGCGCTGCCGAGGCGAGCAGCGCCGTCTCGAGGCCGGCGTGGAACGCGCCGTAGGCGGCCCCGATCACCTTCTGGACGATCGCCCCGTAGCCGTTGGCCGATACCGGGGCGTGGCCCCCGCTGGGGATCGTGCCCGTCTCGACCGCGGTGATCACGATCGACTGGAACGTCGGCGGGATCCCGAGCGCCCGCAGGCGGTCGCCGAGGTCCGAGGTGAGATGGGCGTTGACGAGCGCGCCGAGGACGGCGACTCCGAATACGGCGCCGAGCTGCCGTGCGGTGTTCGTGGCCGACGCCGCCATACCCGAGTTCTCCGCGGGCACGATCGTCAGCACGGACGACGTCACCGGGACGACTGCGACTCCGAAGCCGAACCCCGCGAGCAAGAGACTCACGGACAGGCTCGTGAAGGCGGGGTGCGCCGGCAGGAAGTGCTTGGTCAACAGGATCCCTCCTCCGGCGATCAGACAGCCTGCCGTCATCGGCCAGCGCGGGCCGTACCGCGCCACCCAGCGGCCGGCGAGCAGGGAGCCGACGATCAGGGCCCCCGCCATGGGAGCGAACGTCGCGGCGATCCGGTAGCCGGAATAGCCGACCACCTCCGCGAGGTACAGGGCGGTGAAGAAGAAGATCGAGAAGATCCCGAAGTAGGAGGCGAACGAGACCACGAGCGCGCCGCTGAAGGCGGGCACGCGGAAGAAGCGCAGGTCGAGCATCGGCGCCGGTGAGCGCAACTCG
This sequence comes from uncultured Thermoleophilia bacterium, assembly GCA_963794375.1. Classification (GTDB taxonomy): domain Bacteria; phylum Actinomycetota; class Thermoleophilia; order Gaiellales; family Gaiellaceae; genus PALSA-600. Next base: position 190,737 of record CAWCDL010000009.1, on the reverse strand, counting down.
ACGACCACAAAGACCGCAGTGGCGGCCGTCGCGACCGCGAACAGCGCCAGCACCCACGACGTCGTGAACCCCGACGTCTCGCCCTCGATGATCGCGAAGGCCACCGCTCCGAGCGCGACCGCGCCGAGCACGAGCCCGGGCAGGTCGAGCTTCGACGGCTGGGGATCGGAGCTCTCGGGGACGAAGACGATGCAGAGCGGCACGAGGCACGCGGCGGCGAAGGCGTTGAACCAGAAGACTCCCTGCCACCCCGCCGCGCCGACGAGCGCACCGCCGATGACCGGGCCGGCGGCGAGCGCGACACCGCCCACGGCCGCCCAGATGCCGAGCGCACGGGCCCTGGCCCGGCGCTCCGGGTAGAGGTGGCGCAGCACCGAGAGCGTCCCGGGCTCGGACGCAGCGGCGCCGATCCCCATCAGGGCGCGGGCGGCGATCAGGCTGTCCGTGTCGGCGGCGAATGCGCCCAGGAGCGAGGCGCCGCCGAAGAGCACCACTCCCCCGAGCATCAGCCGCTTGCGCCCGAAGCGGTCGCCCAGCGTGCCGGCGGTGAGCATCAGGCTCGCGAACATGAGCGCGTACGCGTTGACCACCCACTGCAGGTCGGTCACGCCTGCATGCAGGCTCGACTGAACGTCGCCGAGCGCCACCGACACGACCGTTGTGTCGAGGAACGTCAGGAACAGCACGCCGCACAGAACGGCGAGCGCACGCCCTTCTGGCGAAGGGGACCGCACGTCTCCACCCTACGGCCGGCTCCGGCCGTTCGCCTGCCACCCGCGGCCTTCCACGGATGCCGCTCGCCCGATCCAGCGGGAGCATTGCGTTGTCAGGAGGAGGATCGACAGTGCGGGTCGGAGTCATCGGCACGAGCGCGAACGACGGCACCGTCAGCCTCGTCGAGCGGTGGCGCGCGCTCGGCGTCGACGCTCGGCTCGTCACCGCAGCCGAGGCGCTTGCGACGCTGCGGCGCACCGACCTCGCCGTTGCACGCCTCGACATTCGCCCCTCCCTGGACGGGGTCGAGCCGGGACTCCTCGCGGTGCTCCGGCTCGAGCGGCGCGGCATCGAGGTCGTGAACCCGGCCTCGGCCCTCCTCGCCGCGCACGACAAGCTCCGCACCGCCCGCCTGCTGGCCGCGGCCCAGCTGCCGCACCCGGCGACGACCCACGTGCGGTCCGCCGCCCAGCTCGGCCCTCCCTATCCGTTCGTCCTCAAGCCGCGGTTCGGGAGCTGGGGCGCGGGCGTCGCACTCTGCCGCGACCAGGCCGACGTCGACCGGTACCTGACGGGCGCGACCGGGACGACGTGGTTCACGCGCCACGGGCTGCTGCGCCAGGAGCTCGTGCCGAACGAGGGTCGCGACCTGCGTGTGCTCGTCGCCGGCGGGCGTGTGGTCGGGGCGATCGAGCGCATCGCGGCACCGGGTGAGTGGCGCACGAACATCTCGTTAGGTGGCTCCTCCACGAGCGTCGTGCCGCCGGACGCGGCCCGCGAGCTGGCCGCGACGGCTGCACTCGTCGCCGGAGCCGATCTCGTCGGCGTCGACCTGATGCCTGCGCCCGACGGCTCGCTCGTCGTGATCGAGTTGAACGCGGCCGTCGACTTCGACAGCCAGTACTCCTTCGCCGGCGAAGACGTCTACACGGCGGCCGCGGAGGCGCTCGACCTGACTCCGGCGATCGATCTTTCGCCGCCGGAGCCGCCGCCCCGCCTCGGCTCGCTCGCGGCCTCTCTGTAGATCCACCGATGACGCCGCGCGCCGCCGGGTGGAGTATGGCCGCGAACGCTCCAGCAAGGGAAGGAGGACGAGATGCCCATCGTCAAGTGGGCGCCGTTCGCGGAGCTCGATTCTGTCGAGCGCCGCATGCGACGGATGGCCGCCGAGCTCGGATTCGCCCCCGGGCTGGTCCCGGCCGCCGACGTCTACGAGACCGACGAGGAGTTCGTCGTCGAGCTCGAGGTGCCGGGATTCGACGAGCGGGAGCTGACGATCGAGGTCACGGACCACATGCTCGCCATCAAGGGCGAGCGGGAGAAGATCGAGGAGCGCAAGACACGGGAGTTCACGCTCCACGAGCGCCTCGAGCGGAAGTTCGAGCGACGCTTCGCGCTGCCCCCCGACGCCGTGACCAACGAGATCCGTGCTGCATTCGACAAGGGCGTCCTCGAGGTCCATGCACCTCGCGCCGTGACGACCAAGCCGACGACAGTGGCGATCACAAAGATCTGAATCCGCGACAGCGAGGAGGTCGAAGATGAAGAGCGCGCTCGACCAGATCCGGGAGGGTGACATCGTCACCGTCTCCCCCGCCGCCGTTGCCAAGCCGGGCCGTAGCGGCGTGGTCGAGGAGATTCTCGGCGCACCTGGGCACGAGCATTTCCGCGTGCGCTGGGAAGACGGGCAGGAGACGATCCTGTACCCGAGCGCCGGGGTCACCATCCGGCACGCGCCCGCGAAGCGGCGCGCACGGCCGGCAGCCCGCAGCTGAGCCGCGCTCAGGCGGTGTTCGCCAGGTGGACGAGTGCCTCCCAGCGCTCGTCCACGTGGCGCTGGATCGAGGCCGTCTGGTCGGCTGTCAGGTGCGCGAAGCGGCCCTGGGTCGAGAGGAACGCCTCCACCGGCAGCGGGCGCTTCGGTGCGAAGGTGATTGCCCAGCTGCCGTGATCGCAGGCGACAAGCGGGAAGTAGTGGGTCTCGACCGCCAGTCGCTCGATCTCGGTCGTCTCGGAGGTCGCGTGCCGCCACCCGGGCGGGCATGCGCCGAGAACGTGCAGGAACCGGAATCCCTCGACCTCTGCCGCCCGTGCAACCTTGGCGCGGAAGTCGCGCAGCATCGGCGCCGAGCCGGCCGCGAGGGTCGCGACATAGGGCACGCCGTGCGCCGCCATGATCCGGAGCAGATCCTTCTTCGAGCCGACCCTCGGCGCAGTCACCGGGGTCGTCGTCGTCCAGGCGCCCTCGGGAGTCGAGCTCGATCTCTGGACGCCTGTGTTCATGTACGCCTCGTTGTCGTTCAGGACGTAGATGACGTCGTCGTTGCGGTCGGCCGCAGCCGAGACGCCCGAGAAGCCGATGTCGGAGGTCGAGCCGTCACCGCCCCACACGACCACGAGCGTCCGACCGGCGCCGCGGAGGCGGAGTGCCGACCGGATCCCGGCAGCCTCGGCCGGGGCGCTCGCAAAGGGGGTGAGGTGGACGGCGGCGTCGAACGCGTTCGTCGGGAACGTGCCGGCGACGATCGTCCAGCACGAAGCCGGCACGACGAGCACGATCTCCGCGTCCGGAGCGGCGACTGTGAGCGCGCCGAGCAGGTGACGCACGTTGATCGCAGGCCCGCAGCCGGCGCAGGCGGCGTGGCCCGGAAGGAGGCGCGGCTCCTCGGTGACGATCTCGTCGAGCCAGGCAGGCACCTCAGACGCCCACCGGGATGTAGAGCGGCGCATCGGAGCCCGACGCCGCGCGCGCTCTCTCGATCACGAAGCGCAGCGTCGACGGCGTCACGTCTACCCCGCCGAGGCCCCCGACGGCAGCGACGGGCGGCTCGGCGTCCGGCAGGCGGAGCGACCGCACGTCGCTCGCCAGCGGGCCGAACGAGCCGAATGCGGCCGCGCGGTCGAAGACCGCGACCCTGGTGACGCCCGCCAGAGCGGTCGAGAGCTCGACGGCGGGGAAAGGCCTGAACGTGTGGACGCGGACGATCAGGAGGTCGTCGTCCTCGTCCAGCAGCTCGCGCGCCGTCTCGGCGGCGGTGCCGATCGTCACGAGGGCGGTCGTGGCCGACGGGTTGCCGCTCAGCTCGAGCGCCGCCACCTTCTCGCGGGAGAAGACCCGGCCGAACTCCCGGGCGACGTCGGCGACGACGTTGCGGGCATCGTCGAGGGCCGTAGCGACGTCTCGCTGGAAGGCGTAGTACTCCGCAGGCGCGGGCAGCGCCGAGAAAAGGCGCCGGCGCCGCGGATCGAGCACCCATTCCTCGGGGGAAGCGAGCCGGCCGACGAACCCGGCCGCCGTCTGCTCGTCGGGCACGTCCACGAGCTCAGCGGTGTGCGAGAGCAGGAATCCCTCGGCGCAGACGAGCACCGGCAGGAGCACGGACTCCGCGATGCGATACGCACAAAGGATGCTGTCGAGCACCTCCTGCGCCGACGAGCAGTAGAGCTGGATCCAGCCCGTGTCGCGCTGGCTCATGCTGTCGCTCAGGTCAGGCTCGATGCTCCAGGGTGCGAAAACGGCGCGGTTGACGTTGACGGCGACGAGCGGGATGCGCTCGCGCGAGGCGCGGTGCAACTGCTCGTGTGCATACAGGAGCCCCTGCGACGAGGTTGCGGTGAACGTCCTTACTCCCGTCCGCGCCGCGCCGATCACATAGCCGAACATCGAATGCTCGCTCTCGAGGCAGGTGAACTCGACGTCGGCACGCTCCGCAACGAGCTCGGCCAGTCGCTCGACGATCAGCGTCTGCGGCGTGATCGGGTAGCACCCGATCGCCTGCACGCGGGCGAGCACGACTGCGATCGCCGCGGCGTCGTTCGCGGTCATGACGGTGCGCCCGGCCGGGAGCGGCCCGGTCATGCCGCCACCTTCGCGAGCCGGATGGCGTTGCGGACCGGGCAGACCGTCTCGCAGATGCCGCAGCCTTTGCAGTAGCGGAAGTCGACGACCATCGTCCCGTCCTTCCGGGTCATGGCCGCCTCCGGGCAGAAGAGCGCGCAGAGCGCGCAGGCGGTACAGGCGTCCCCGAACACCGGCTGCTCCAGCGCCCAGAGGCCGGTGTTGCGGCCGCGCGAGTCGGTGCTGCTGACGGCGAACTGCGGCGTCGGCGGGAGCGGTGCACTCGTCTCGGCGATCGGGGCGATGCAGATGTCGCCGTCCCTTGCACGCTGCGCCGTGCAGTGGCTGTACCCGTCGCGGGCCGCGGCGATGTTCGCCTCCGGGCGAGCCATGCGCGCAGCGATCGCCTCTTCGAGCCGGGGCAGGCCGTCCGGCAAGAGAAGCCGTACGCACGCGCCGAGCACGGCGGTGTTCCCCATCGGCCGGCCCTCGGGCGAGAGGATCCCGTGCTCGCGGGCAATGCCCGCCGCCGGGACGCGCGCGACCCTGAACGGCCCGCGGATCGCCAGTCGCGCCGCGTGGTTTGCCACGACGAGGCCGTTGCTCCGGACCCGGCGGAGCAAGGCAGCATCCGGCGGCCCCGGTGAGAGGACGGCGAGGACGTCGCACGCTCCGATCTTGTAGCGGCGCCGGATCGGCCCCGCATCGTCCCAGCGCACGAACGCGGAGATCGGCGCGCCGCGCCGCTCTGCCGTGAACTCGGGGAACGCCTGGACGAAGGCGCCCGCGCGCGCAAACGTGTCCGCGAGGACCTGCGAGGCGAGCACCACTCCCTCGCCTCCGCGTCCGACGATCACCAGCTCGTTCACGACGGTCCTTTCGCGATTGTGTGCGCGAATCGTCCGCCCCACGCGCGGCCCTCGCATCCGGGGGAACTACGAGGGGCGTCGTCAGCCGAGACGGGCGTCGACCAGCACGCGCTCGACGCGGCCCGAGAGCGCGGCCTCGATCTCGCGGCCGAGCTCCTCCAGCCCGAACGGCTTGGCGATCACCTTCAACGCACCGAGGAGCCGGGCAGTGCGCGTCGTTCCCGGGTCCGGCTGGCCGGTGACGACGAGGACGGGCGGCGGGGCGATCGTCGCCGACAGGGCGGCGAGCAAGTCGAGACCGGTCGCGTGCGGCATGTGGACGTCGGTGACGACGAGCGCTACCTCGTGACCCCGGAGTAGCTCGAGCGCTTCGCGCGCGCTTCCCGCCTGCAGCGCCTGCCGCCCGCCAAGCTCGACGGCGAGTGCCATCATCGTGCAGACGGCGCGATCGTCGTCGACGACGAGGACGGTCTCGTCGGAGAGGGGCATGGTGCCGAGGAGGGTCGAGGTCTGCATGGCAGCTCCTTTCGTGCGTTTGCCCTGCCGGTGACCTGAGCCTCGGTCCTGCGTCTAGGGTCCTCCTACGAGGAGACGATGAATCTCCTAAGACCGTGGAGGGGGACCCGTGGGAGCCGAAGCGCCTGTCGTGGAGAGTGACCGCCTCCGGCAATCGGGGCTGACCGAGGCGGATGCTGCGCGTCGTCTCGCGGCCCGGCCCCCAGAGCCTGCGCCGTCGAGCCGCTCGTACGCGAGCATCGTCCGGGGCAACGTCCTCACGGTCTTCAACCTGATCCTGGCGGTCGCCGGTGTGGCGACGCTGGCGTTCGGGGACTGGCAGGACGCGCTCTTCATGGGCGTTCTCGTCGCGAACGCCGGGATCGGGACGCTGCAAGAGGTGCGCGCGAAGCGTGCGCTCGACCGGCTGAGCGCTCTCGTCGCGCCGCAGGCGACCGTGATCCGCGAGGGAACTGCCCGCCTCGTGCCGGTTGGCGAGGTCGTGGTCGACGATCTCGTGCGGGTTGGTCCGGGCGACCAGGTCGTTGCCGACGGCTTCGTCGACGCCGCCGAGTCGCTGCGCATCGACGAGTCGATCCTGACCGGGGAGTCCGACCCCGTTGCTCGCACGGTCGGCGACGAGGTGCGCTCGGGCTCGTTCGTCGTCGAGGGGATCGCGACCTACACCGTCACCGCCGTCGGGGCGGAGAGCTACGCCGAGCGGCTGACCGGCGAGGCACGCTCGTTTCGGCACCCCCGATCCCCGCTCGAGCGTGCCCTCAACCGGCTGCTCCTCATCCTCGTCGCCGTCATGGTGCCCCTCGGCGCGATCCTCGGCTACGCGCTCTGGCACCGGAACGCGCCGCTCTCGACCGCCGTGCCGACGACCGTCGCCGCCGTGGTCACGCTCATCCCCGAGGGCCTGATCCTGCTCGCGAGCCTCACCTACGCGGTCGCGGCGCTGCGCATGGCCCACCGGGGCGCTCTTGCCCAGCAGCTGAACGCGATCGAGTCGCTCGCGTCCGTCGACGTGGTCTTGCTCGACAAGACCGGAACGCTCACGGAGGCGTCGCTGCGCGTCGTCGATGTCGTCGGCCCGGCCACGCTCGCCGACGAGCTAGGGGTGTACGCGGCGTCCTCGTCGCTGCGGAACGGGACAATCGAGGCGATCGCCGAGGCGTACCCTGCCGAGCCTGCGCCCGTCGACGAGCAGGTGCCGTTCTCGTCGCGGCGCCGGTTCAGCGCACAGCGGATCGGCGGTGTCGGCTACGTCCTGGGGGCGCCGGAGCACTTTGACCTCGGCGAGCTCGGGCAAGATGCTGCGTGGGCCGCGGCTGCAGGCCGTCGCGTGCTGGCATTCGGGACGGCCGCCGACCTCGAGCAGACGGCGCCCGTGGCACGCGGGCTCGTGCTCCTGGCCGAGCGGCTGCGCGCGGACGCGCGCTCGACGGTCGAGTGGTTCGCCTCGCAGGGGGTCGAGCTGAAGGTGCTCTCGGGCGACCGGCCGGAGACGGTCGCCTCGATCGCTCGGGACGCAGGGATCGACGGGCCGGCGGTCGACGCAAGCTCGTTGCCGGATGATCCCGTGGAGCTGCGCCGGATCGTCCTCGACACGGCGGTCTTCGGCCGCATCTCGCCGCAGGACAAGCGCCGGGTGGTCGAGTGCCTGCATGAGGAGGGACGCTATGTGGCGATGGTCGGCGACGGCGTCAACGACGTGCCGGCACTGAAGGCCGCGCGCCTCGCAATCGCGCAGGGCTCGGGAACGCAGATGGCGCGCGCCGTCGCCGACGTGGTGCTCGTCTCGGGAGAGTTCGCCGCCGTTCCGGCAATGGTTGCCGAGGGGCGCAAGATCCTGCGCAACGTCCAGCGCGTCGCCAAGCTCTTCGTCACGAAGTCGGCGTTCGCGGCGTTCCTCGTGCTGTCGATCGGGCTGACGCCGACCGCCTACCCGCTGCTCCCGCGCCAGCTCACGCTCGCCGCGACGCTGACGATCGGCATCCCTGGCTTCTTCCTGGCGCTCGCACCGAGCAGCGGCCGCTTCAGCTCCGAGGGGTTCGTTCGTGAGTTGGGCCGATTCGCGGTGCCGGCCGGGACGGCCGCGGGGCTCGGAGTGCTGTCGAGCTACGTCTTCGGGCTCAATGTCCTCGGCCTCGAGCTGGTCCAGGCGCGCACGATCGCGGTCACCGTGCTCGTCGTGGTCGGCCTGTACCTGATCCTTGCGCTCGAGGTGTCGGGACGACTGCGCGGTGCCGCCGTCTCGACGCTGTGCCTGCTGCTCCTTGCCGCCTACGTGCTCGTGTTGCTCGTGCCGTCCACGCGCAGCTTCTTCTCACTCGCTCTACCCGGGCCGGCGGTCATCGGACCTGCGGTGGTCGGCTCGCTCCTCGCGATCGGCTGGCTGGCGGTGGCCGACGACCGCTTCGTCCCGGGCCGCGGAACCCAGAGCGTCGAGGAACCTACGTGAGCGAGAACGTGTTCCGCCGGATGCTCGTCGTCATCGACGGCAGCGAGAGCGGGCTCGAGGCCTGCCGTCAGGTCGCCCAGCTCTCATCGCCGGAGGCGCCGATCGACGCGGTGGGCGTCGTGCATTTCGCCTCGGCCACCGACACCGGCGATGCCGATGAGGCACTCGACGAGGCGGTCGCGCTCTTCGACGACCGCGCGGCGCGGCGCCGGATCGACGGCTTCGTCACCTCCGCCCTCCTCGCGGAGCTGCGCGACTTCGACGCCACGCTGGTCGCGTTCGGCAGTCCCGACCACCGACGTACCGGCGACATCCTGCTCGGCGGCGCGGCCGGCGAGCTGCTCCACAAGGCGACCTGCTCGGTGCTCGTCGCCCGCCCTTGTGATCCGGCATCCTTTCCGCAGGCGATCGTCGTCGGCCATGACGGATCGCCCGACGCCGACCTCGCGCTCACCGCCGCCCGGGAGCTGACGCAGCGCCTCAACAGCTCGCTCGAGGTCGTCACGTCGCTCGCCGGCAGGATCGTCGACCACACCCGGCTGGGCGAGGTGGGCGTGACCACGGTCGCGGAGCCTCCGGTCTTCGCGCTCGTCGAGGCGTCGCACGACGCCGACCTGCTCATCGTCGGCAGCCGCGGGTCGCACGGCGTCGAGGCGCTCGGGAGCGTCTCGGAGCGTGTCGCCTATGACGCGCCGTGCTCGGTGCTCGTCGTCCGCGGCTGATGCTCGCTCGCCGTCGGATTCGGGCAGCCTGGGCCGGTGCGGCTCTGGTCGCCCTGGTCGTCGTCGCGGCGGCATTCGTGCCCTCGGGGCCCCTGGGGGTCGACCGCAGCTGGTCGGAGGCGATGCTCGACATCCGGACGCGTTCGCTCACCGACATCGCTCTCGCGCTCAACTGGCTCGGCCGCTTCCCGGGCAGCCTCGTCGCGATCGGCGTCGTCGGTGCCGCGCTGGTGGTTGCGAGGCGCCGGCTCGCGCTCCTGGCGTTCGTCCTCGCCGAATGCCTCGCCCCGCTCGTCACCGCGGCTCTCAAGTCGCTCGCCGGACGCCCGCGCCCGCCCGGCGGGCTCGTGCACGCCGGCGGCTTCTCGTTCCCGTCGGGCCATGCCGCCTATGCCGGCGTGACGTGCGCCGCCGCCGTCCTGCTCTTCGCTGCACCCGGCGCCCGGCGGCGTCGTTGGTGGGCGCTCGCCGCGATCGGCGTCGCCGGGATGGCGTGGAGCCGGACATATCTTCAGGTGCACTGGCTGAGCGACGTTCTCGGCGGAGCGGCCGTCGGCGTGGGCACTGCGCTGCTCGTCGTCGGCGGCGCACAGCGCCGGTGGATGCAGATTCAGACGGCCCCCGCCACCGGGCGCTTGGGCGGCCGCGGCAGCACCTCGTCAGGCGGCTCGATCGCAAGCTTCGGCAGGCGGCGGTCGAGCGTCGTGGGGAACCACCAGGTGGCGCGGCCGAGGATCTCGAACAGCGCCGGCAGGAACAGACAGCGAACCACGACGGCGTCGAGCAGCACGGCGCTTGCAAGACCCAGGCCGAACGGCTTGATCGTCTGGTCGCCCGCGAGCATGAAGCTCGCGAAGACGGCGACCATGACCGCCGCCGCGGCGGTGACGACGCGGGCGCTGCGGATGAGCCCGAGCCGAACCGCTTCGCTGCTCGACGCACCGTGCACCCAGGCCTCGTGGATGCGGGAGACAAGGAAGATCTCGTAGTCCATCGAGAGGCCGAAGACGATCGCGAAGACCATCACCGGCAGGAAGGGCTGGATCGGCCCTGCGGAGGTGCCGAGCGCGCCGCCGAACCAGCCCCACTGGAAGACGGCGACCACGATGCCGAGGGAGGCGCCGATCGAGAGCAGGTTCATGAGCGCCGCCTGCAGCGGGATCAGCAGCGAGCGGAAGACGACGAGCAGGAAGACGGCCGAGACGAGCGTCACCGCGAGGACGAACAGCCACAGCTTCGACGCGATGACGTGTGCGAAGTCGATCTGCACGGCCGTGAACCCGCCGACGTAGACGGCCGCGCCCGCTGTCCGGGCGAGCGGCGGGATGACCGTGCGGCGGAGGGTCGAGACGAGCGCCGACGTGCGGGCGCTCTGCGGTGGGGACGCCGGGACGACCGTGAGAACGCCCACCGTCCCGTTCGGGCTCACTCGCGGGCGGCTCACCGCCGCCACGTCCGGCGTCGACCGGACCGCGGCGGCGATCTTGACGAGCACGCTGTCGTCACCGCGCCGCGGCAGCTGCGCCGCGACGAGAAGCGGGCCGTTGAAGCCGGGGCCGAAGCCCTGGGCCAGCAGGTCGTACGCACGCCGGGTCGTCGACGAGCGCGGGTCGTTGCCCGCATCGGTGTCGCCGAGCCGAAGCCCGATCACGGGCGCCGCGAGAACGAGCATGATCGCCGCGGCGACGCCCGCCGCCCACCAGGGGTGACGCTGGATCGCATTGATCCATCGCTCCCAGGCGCCGGTGCGATCCGGGCGCGCGAGGCGGCGGGCGAGCGGGCCGACACGGCCGATCCGGTGCCCCGCGGAGCCGATCAGCGCGGGCAGGAGCGTCAACGACGCAACGAGGACGAGGAGCACCGCGAGCGAGGAGGTGAGCGCGAGGCCGTAGAGGAAGCTGATGCGGAGGGCGCACATGCCGAGCAGGGAGACGACCACGGTCAAGCCCGCGAAGATCACCGCACGCCCGGACGTGTCGAGCGAGACGCCGACCGCGTCCCTGATGTCGTGCCCGTTCGCTCGATACGCCTCGCGGTAGCGGGTGACGATGAAGAGCGCGTAGTCCACCCCCACCCCGAGCCCGATCATCAACGCGAGCTCCTCGGAGAACGTCGGAGTGACTACGGCGCGGCTGACGAGCGCGACGAGCCCGATCCCCGCGCCGAGCCCGGCGAGGGCCGTCACGAGCGGCAGCCCCATCGCGAGCAGCGAGCCGAAGCTGAGGAGGAGCACGACCACCGCGGCGCAGAGGCCGACGACCATGCTCGAGCCGATCGACGTCTGCTGGGCCTGCTCGATCGACGGTCCGCCGAGCTCCACCTCGAGGCTCCGCGTACGAGCGGCCCTCGCGGTGTCCTCGACGCGGTGCAGCGCACGCGAGCCGGACCGTCCCAGCACGAATGTCGCGTAGCCGATCGTCCTGTCTCGCGACAGCGCGGCGGGACGCGCTGCGTACGGGGTTGCCAGCACCGTTACACCCGGCAAGCGTTCGAGCCGGCGGACCAGCGCGTTCACCTGCCGACGAGAGCGCGGATCGAGCAGCGTCCCGCGTCGCGTGCGGAAGACGATCTGATTCTGGTCGCCCGACTGTGTCGGAAAGCCCGCGTGCAGCAGGTCGCGCGCACGCTGTGAGTCGCTGCGTGGCAGGTGGAAGTCGTTCGCGTAGCGGCTCCCGGCACCCAGCCAGACGCCGAGCGACGCGACGAGCGCGGCCAGCCAGATGCCCGCCATCAAGGCCCGATGGCCCGTCGACCACGAAGCCAGCCTCTTCACGCGTCCAGGGTACGCCGGAGAGCGACGGCGGTTGTCCGCACGTTTGGCGGCCGGTCGACCGAATACTCAGGCAGCGGCGCGTCCGCGGTGCCGCTTGGGCATAGGCCCGGCACACCCGCCGGGCCTCGATCACCGCCTTCGGCTCAGTCGCCGTCGGTCGGTGTCGCGAAGCTGAGCAGCATCCGCTTCCACCGAGGCCGCGGGCGGGGACGGCGACGCTTCTGCTCGGCGAGCAGACGCTCGAAGCGGTCGTTCCGGCTCGTGGTCAGAGCCGCGATCGTGAGCTCTCGCTGCAGCTCGAGCTCCGACAGGGTCTCGACCGCCTCGTCCTCCCCGTGCAGTGGCCGTCCCGTGTGCGGGTCATGCCGCCAGCCGTGCCCCACGGCATGCCGCAACTCCTCGACGTGGTGCCGGGAATCGACGCGCGGTACACCGGGTCCTCGCCGCGGGCTCACGCTCTCTCGCCGCGCCCGACGTGAGAGCGGCCCCAGGTCGACGTGCTGATGTGTCATGTGACTCTCCCCAGAAGACGTGTCAGCTAGATAACTACCAGGCTGCATGTTCGTGCGAAATACCGAGGAACCACGGATCTTAGGAGGTCTGAGGTGGGTCGTCCGACGTTTGCAGCCTTCGCCGTGCCGTGACCCCGTTCAGCATGCAGTCTTCCTCGCCCTTCGCAAGAACGCGGCGGCCGACGTCGTGCGTCGTCGGCGCGAAGCGTCAGAAGAGGCGCGGCCCGAGCCCGCCGATCAGGTACCCGATGCCTGCGGAGAGGCCACCGACGACGACCACCTGTAGCCCGCTGCGCAGGAGCGACTGCCGGGCGACCCGGCCCTTGACGACGCCGAGGGCGAACAGCGCACACCCGGTCGAGACCAGCGAGAGCACCATCGCGAGGTGCATCTCGAAGAAGAAGTACGGCCAGAGCGGCACGACCGCAGCGACCCCGTAGGAGGCGCCGACGACGAGCGCGTCTCCTCGGGCGGTCTCCGTGTCGTAGAAGGGAAGGCCGAGCTCCTTCTCGATCTTGGTCTTGACGAGCGTCTTGATCGAGTGGCCGATCGCTTCACTGGCAATGCGCGCGTCGGCCTCGGACAACCCCTCCTCCTGGAGCAGGACCTGCAGCTCCAGCTGCTCGAGCTCACGATGATCGACAACCTCGGCCTCCTGGTCGGCAATCTCGCTCGCGATCAGCTGGTTCTCGGCCTGGCTCGAGAGGTACGCCCCTGTTCCCATCGCGAGTGATCCGGCGGCCGCCTCGGCGATACCGCCGACGATGACCGCGGTCGTCCCGACTGCCGCGCCCGCCAACCCGGTCACGACTCCGAGAGGGACGAGCAGCCCGTCCTGGAAGCCGAGGACGAGCTCCCGGATCCGCATGAGCTTCGAGAGACGCCTGCGCTCTGCGGCGGTGTGGCTGCGCAGGGCGACGTGGTCGCGCGGGTGGTCGGCCGCGGCGCGGCCTCGCGGAAGCCGAGTGGCCGTTCGTCCGCTCACCCCCCAAGCTTCCGCGCCCCGGTGCGCGGCTCCATCGGAGCGCAGCCCGACAGCGACTCGGTGGAAACCCGCATGCCCGCCTCAGCTGTTGCACAGGTTCGGCTCACCGCTGTCTCACCTTGGACGCCGAGACTGCGTGGCGATGACGCTCTCACCTCGTGTCCTCGATCGCCTCGCGGCTCGCCTGCCCGGTGGGCCGAGCGGCAACCGTCGCCTGACGGCGTTGCTCGGTGCCGTGCTTCTGGTCGGGACGCTTGCCGAGCTGGGAACGCTGATGCTCGGCCTGCAGCGGACCTTGCCACTGCACATCGCGATCGGCGTCGCACTCATCCCAGTCGTCTTGCTGAAGCTCGTGTCGACCGGGTGGCGGATGCTTCGCTACTACACCCGCGCGCCTGCCTATAGACGCGAGGGGCCCCCACGTTCGTTTCTGCGCGCGATCGCCCCGCTGCTTGTCGGCTCGACGGCGGCGCTGCTCGGCAGCGGAGTCGGACTGATCCTCGCCGGGCCGCACGCCCAGTTCTTCCGCGCCGTGCACGGGGCGAGCTTCGCGCTCTTTCTCGTCCTGGTGGGTGTGCACGCTGCTGCGCATCTGCCCAAGCTGCGGCGCTTTGCCCTTGCCGACTGGATGACCGGCCGGCGCGCGCCGGGTCACCTGCTCCGCCGCTCGGCAGTCACTTTCGCCGTCGTCACGGGTGGCGCGCTCGCGGTCGCCGCCGTGCAGAGCGCCGGGCCCTGGGTGACCGCGATTCAGCACGGAATCGGCGGCTGAACGATCTACCTGAGGATGTTCACCGCGCGGGCGACGACCATGATCGCGAGGAGCAGGCTCGCCGCCGACTCGACCAGCATCAGCATCTTCGCCCAGCGGCTGAACGGCATGGCGTCCGTCGGGCTGAACGCCGTCGCGTTGGTGAACGACAGGTAGACGTAGTCGAGGAAGAGTGGACGCCAGGTCGCCCACTCGGGCTCGGGCTGCAGCTGCTGAGGGAACATGAAGTCACGGTCGGCGGGTCGTGCGTCGAGCCGCGCCCGCGGGCCACCGGAGTCGAGCTCCCAGAACCAGAGTGCGAAGACGATGACGTTCAGGCACCACATGTGGATGCCGGCGCGAAGGAGTTGGCTCGCCTCCGTCTGTGCGCCGTTGACGAGCAGATGGACGAGCCAGACGATTGAGGCGCCGTTCGCGGCACTGATGATCCCGGTGACGGTAAGCACGCCGATCCGCCGGCCGACGCGGAGCCGGTGCGTGGAGAGATCGAACAGTCGGGCCAGGCGGCTGTGAGGAACGCTCAGCAGAAGCACCATGAGCAGAATCGCCGTGAGCGCGGGGACGAGCCACCGCGCAGCCGAGAAGACCCCCGCCGACGACCCGACGACGAAGCGCGTCGGCAACGTTGCATACAGTGCCGCGGCGCCGAGGATCGCGATCGTGGGGAAGAGCGGTGACTCGCCTAGTTCTTCGGTCGACAGCACGACCCTGGGCGCGTGGTGTTGCGGCATCGTGGCGCGACCATAGCCTCCGCCGCAGATTGGAGCGGCGCTTTGAGCTCACCAAGGACTTGCGAACCTCTGCATCGTCGAGACTGCATCCCAGGCAGGCGGGAATCCTCAAGAATAAGCGGGCGTGCGAAGGCGACTGAACCCGGACGGGAATGAGCGACTGACTGCCGCGGTCGGGGTGCTCCTGCTTGTTCCGATCCTTCTCGAGTTGGCGACGATCGTTCTCGGCGTCCACGCATTCATGTCGCTGCACGTCTTCGTGGGTCTTCTGTTGATCCCGCTCGTGTTGTTGAAGTTGGGAAGCACGGGCTGGCGTTTTGCTCGCTACTACACGCGCAGCCGCGCGTATGTGGCGCACGGTCCGCCACAACTGGCGATGCGCTCGCTCGCGCCACTGCTTGTTCTCGCCACCGTCATCCTCTTTGGCAGCGGCGTCGCCATGGGCATCCTGCATGGGCACGCGCTGCAGATCGCCCGCCGCCTCCACGGTCCCGACCTCCGTCATCTGGCTCGTGCTCATCGGCATTCACGTCCTCGTCTATCTCAAGCGCGCCCTGGCCGGCAGCCTCGAAGAGCTCGGCTCCGCCACGCGTCGAGAGGTACGGGGAGCGTCCCGGCGTGGCTACACGCTCGCAGCAGCGTTGATCGTCGGACTTGCGGCAGGCGTCGCCACCGTCCCTGCCCAACACCGCTGGGTCGATCTACGCCATCACCATCACGACCGCCACGACGATCGCCGCGTCGCACAGCGCTGAAGGCCGGCGAGGTCCCGTTCGGTCGAATCGGTCCTCATGCTCGGTCGCTAAGAGTCGATACATGAACTAAGAACCATGGCGGAGCGCCTGGGAGAGGTTGGCAAGTTCATGTTCGACGGGGTCGAGGTCGAGGCGTTCCTGTCGGGCGATCGTCGGTGGCACGTCCGCTCGGCAGGCTGTGAAGTAGCGGGCACGCATCTCGGAACGGCAGTCCGAACGCTGTTCAACCCGGACAACTCTCCCAGCGCAGGACGGCTGATCCAGGAGATCCTGGCCTGGGAATGCGCCGGTGAGCACGGCGTCAACGCGCCTGAGCGCGATGCCGGTTGGCTGACCGCTCCTCGTCGGCCTCGTTGATCGCTGTCATCAAGCCTCTAGGCCGGCGGTGACTCACGCAGCAGCCGAGCGCCGAGGTGTGCGAGCTCTCGTGCCAGGCGGTGCCCTGTGGCCGCGATCGTGAGAAGTGACCCGAACGCGACGACGGCGTCGATCGACTCCCGTCCCTGTTGCGTCCAGTAGTCGTCCTGCAGGTTCAGCCAAAGCGCGAACTCGTCCAGCGTCAGTGCCGAGCCGGCGCCGTAGACGGCGGCGCTCGCGCGCGATGCCGCGACGTTGCCGGTGCTCCCGAGCCCCACCTCGTTCAACCACGCATAGCCGACGGCGATCAGGCCGCAGATGCCGAAGGTCATGTGGTGGATGTGGCGGCCGCCGGGGGTGATGTTGCGGAACGGCCCCCTCCCCGCGCGGATCGCGTGCGTGATCGTCCGTGTCACTGCGAAGGTCCCCGCGAAGGCCACGGCGCCGATCAGCCGGCGCTCTTCGGCGCCGCTGGCGAACGAGTTGTTGTAGGTCGAGCGAAGCTCCTCAGGGCTCGGCGCGCGTGCCATCCCGTCAGCCCGAGGTCCGGACGACCGGCGGCACGGTCCCGTCGGCGCTCGCCGCCAGGGCGGGGTCCCATTTGCAGATCGTGCACGCGTGACGAACGGCGGACTCGACGAACTCGAGTGCGTACGCGTGGGGATCCTCGCTCGTGCGCACTTCGTCCCACTCGAGGATGTACTCGCCGAGCTCCGAGCTCCACCGGGCGCCCCGCGGCATGAGGGTGGCGGCCGAGAATCCCTCGGGCGCAGGATGGGCGTAGGCGTAGAACGCGGCCGTCGGATGACGCGCATCGCCGGGCCACCAGCCGACGGCAACTTCCTGCGCATCCATCGCGTTGCGCATGATGAAGTCCCGCGACGGGGGATCGGCCGGACGGCCGGAGAAGAGGCTCACGGCGAGATCGAACGATCCCCACCACGCGTTGACCGGCGTCGATCGGCCACGGTAGGGAGCGCGGAGCTCGGCCAGCACAAGCGCAGCGCGCGTCGCGGCCTGGAAGTAGTCGCTGACCTGCCGCTCGTCGTAGGTCGCATGCTCCTCGTCCTCGTCGAGCGGCGTCGCCCAGGGCGTCTCCTGCGGCGTGGGATCGATCGCGACCGGGCCGGCAAGGTCGCGAACCGCCGCCAACACGGCACGCGTCACCTCGCCGACCGACCGATCCGGGGCAAGCGCGATCCGCTCGACACGGCCGGCGCTGTGCTCGACCACCGCTTCGTGCGTCCGGAGGTCGAGCGTGACCGAGAAGACCCCCGTGCCGTTGGGACACGGCAACGGCAGCGTCTCCCAGCCCCGAGCGGTCAGCCGCAACGCCGCATGCTGAAGCTGAGGCTCCGGCGGAGCAAGCCTCACAGCCAGCTTCCCGAGCACCTGCGTGTGAGCGTGCAGCGTGTCGCAGGTCTCACCCCACTCCTCATACGAAAGCGCGGGCCAGTCGGCTGCCACAGTCGCACGCTAGCTGCGCGTGGCTGACCGACGACGTCTGGGGATAGTCTTCTTCGGGCGGGGCGCGGAGGACGTTCGGGTAGCCACAGTGGACGACACCAACAAGGCGGTGCCGCCGGCGCCGATGCCGCAGGACAAAGGCCGCTGGCGGGTGGCGCCGGCGCCCGACGGCCGAGGCATGCCCGAGGAGCACAAACCGAGCCCGCCACACAGGTCGCGTGGCTTCTGGATCGTCGTGGCCGTCCTCCTCGTGATCAACGTCTTCTCGGTGGTGATGTCGCAATCGCGCGGGCAGTCGCGGGTGAAGGTTCCGTTCAGCCCCTACTTTCTCCAGCAGCTCAAGGCCGGGCGCGTCGAATCGATCTCGTCGAAGAGCGACACGATCACCGGGACGTTCACGCGCAAGGTCGTCTACCCAGCGGGCAGCAAGGCCAAGGCGACGACTCTCTTCTCCACGCAGGTTCCGACGTTCTGGGACAACGCGGCGCTCACCGCCCAGCTGGAGGCCAAGGGCGTCGAGGTGAATGCGAAGAACCCGAATCCCGGGACATCGGTCCTCACCGAGGTGCTGCTCGGGTTCGGTCCGACCCTTCTGCTCGTCGGCCTGTTCTGGTTCCTCATGCGCCGGTCGCAGTCGGGTGCCGGGGGCCTGGGCGGTCTGGGCACCTTCGGCCGCTCCCAGGCGCGGCGTGTCGACCCGGCCACGATCCGCGTGACGTTCGACGACGTCGCCGGCATCGACGAGGCGAAGGCGGAGCTCGCGGAGATCGTCGACTTCCTCAAGACGCCCGACCGCTACGTGCGCCTCGGGGCGCGGATCCCGCACGGCGTCCTTCTGTACGGGCAACCCGGCACCGGGAAGACGCTCGTCGCCAGGGCGGTGGCCGGAGAGGCGCAGGCGGCATTCTTCTCGATCGCCGCCTCGGAGTTCATCGAGGCGATCGTCGGCGTCGGTGCCGCGCGCGTGCGCGACCTGTTTGCGAAGGCGAAGGCCTCTGCGCCGTCGATCATCTTCATCGACGAGCTCGACGCCGTCGGACGCTCTCGCCAGGGGTCGGCCGGCATCACCGGCGCCAACGACGAGCGCGAGCAGACCCTCGACCAGATCCTGACGGAGATGGACGGCTTCGAGTCGACGCAGGCAGTGGTCGTCATCGGCGCAACCAACCGACCCGAGATCCTCGACCCCGCCCTGCTCCGCCCGGGCCGCTTCGACCGGCGGGTGGCGGTGCAGCCGCCCGACAAGAGCGGCCGACTCAGGATCCTCCAGGTGCATACGCGGTCGATGCCGCTCGCCGACGACGTCGACCTCGACGCGGTTGCCTCGACGACGCCGGGGATGGTCGGTGCCGATCTCGCCAACCTCGCCAACGAGGCGGCGCTGCTCGCGGCCCGGCGGGACCACGAGAAGGTCGGCATGGCCGATTTCACCGACTCGCTGGAGAAGATCCTGCTCGGCGCACCACGCGGGATCGTTCTCGGCTCGGAGGATCGCGAGCGCACCGCCTTCCACGAGTCGGGCCACGCGCTGGTGGGGATGCTCACTCCCGAAGCGGACCCGGTGCGCAAGGTCTCGATCATTCCCCGCGGTCAGGCGCTCGGGGTCACGCTCTCGACGCCGGACGGCGACCGCGTTTCCTATTCCCGCGAAGAGCTCGAGGCGAAGATCAAGGTCTCGCTGGGAGGCCGCGTCGCAGAGGAGATCGTCTATGGAAGCATCACCACCGGCGCCGAGTCGGACCTCGAGCAGCTGACGGAGATTGCCCGCCAGATGGTCGGCCGCTGGGGGATGAGCGAGAAGCTCGGCCCGAGGACTCTCATCCCCCGCGACGGCCAGGGGCCGCTGCTCACCGGCGCCGGCGAGGCGTCGGCTCAAACCCAGTGGCTGATCGACGAGGAGGTCCGCCGGATCGTCGACGACGCGTACGCCGAGGTCACGGAGTTGCTCACGGAGCACCGTGAGCAACTCGGGAGTCTTGCCCACGCCCTGCTCGAAGCCGAGACCCTGGACGCGCCGGAGGCCTACACAGCTGCCGGAGCCCCGATGCGTGGGGCCGACCTCGAAGCGGGCGTCACGGTGGAGTCGCAGGCGAGCTGAGGCGAACGAGCGTCAGCGATTGCCCGGCCAGGGCTCGTCGCTCGCGCCCTGCATCTGGGCGTTGGTCGACGTTTCGCGCTCAGGTACACCGAAACCTCCGCTCGGAGGTGTCGCGACGGGCTCCTCGCCCTCGGCCTCCGCCCTGACCTCGCGACCCTCCCGCGCAAGCCACTGCCTGATCCGAGTGAAGCCGCTCATCACGTGAGACTACCCGTATGTTCAACTTTGCAAACCATCGCCGGAGTGAAGGGAGAATCCAGCTTCGTGCCGTCCTCTCTCGGTGAGCTCGCGGCAGCACTCGTGGCGATCGACTCCGTCAATCCGGCGCTCGTGCCGGGTGGAGCCGGCGAGCGGGAGATTGCGTCGTTCGTCGCCGACTGGTGCACGGCGCGGGGGCTCGAGGTCGAGGTGCTCGGCGACACCCGCCCGAGCGTTGTCGCCACGAAGCGCGGCTCTGGCGGCGGTCGCTCGCTGCTTCTGAACGGACATCTCGACACCGTCGGCGTCGCAGGCATGGAGGCGCCGTTCGAGGCACGGGTCGAGAACGACCGACTCTACGGCCGCGGCGCGTATGACATGAAGGGCGCGCTGGCGGCGATCATGTTCGCGGTGACCGAGGCAGAGGGGTTACGCGGTGATGTCATCGTCACTCTGGTCGCCGACGAAGAGCTCGCCTCGATCGGAACCGAGGCGGTGGTCGAACATGTACGCGCCGACGCCGCGATCGTCGTCGAGCCTACCGACCTTCGGGTTGCGATCGCCCATCGGGGCTTCGTCGGCTTCGAGCTCGAGACCGAGGGCATCGCGGCGCACGGCTCGCGGCCCGACCTCGGTGAGGACGCAATCGCAAAGATGGGCCCGATCCTGGTCGCGCTCGCAGATCTGGACGAGCGACTCCAAGCGGGACCTGCTCACCCCCTCGTCGGGCCGGCGTCGCTCCACGCGTCGTTGATCAGCGGAGGCCAGGAGCTCTCGAGCTTCCCCGCGGGCTGCGTGCTCACCGGCGAGCGCCGCACGATCCCCGGCGAGACCGTCGAGCAGGTCGAAGAAGAGCTGGGTGCGATCGCTGGGAACGCCGCGGTGCGGATCATCGCGAGCCGGGACCCGCTCACCCCCCACCCCGACTCCCGGTTCGCCGAGCTCGTTCGCGGTGTCGCCGACGCAGGCGACTATGCGGGCGCGCTGTTCTGGACGGACGCCGCGCTCTTCGCGGAGGCCGGCATCCCGACAGTCGTGTTCGGGCCGGCAGGCGAAGGAGCCCACGCCGACGTCGAGTGGGTCAGTCTCACTTCGCTCGAGCGCGTCCGCGAGGTCGTGGGCGGCGTTGCCGCCGAATGGTGCGCGTAGACGACCTGCGGCTGATCGAAGTCCGGCTCTAGTTCCACACTGTGGGTGAAACGAGCGACACGGCCTGTTGCTTCTGAGGGCGCCGAGCTCGCACGAGCGCGTCCAGCAGGACGAACCTTCCCTTGTCCGTGGGTCAGCGCACGACCATCGGTTGCGCCGGGCGAGGCATGATCGACCCATTCTTAGCTGCCTCTTGGGGTGGTCCCAGCCGGTTCTCATCAGGCCGCGGCAGAGTGAGCGATGTCAGCGCGTCCTCCCTCTCTCGTTGACAGCTGGGGGTAGCGGCCGGTCTTGAGCCTTGACCCGGGTTCGACCGGCCGCTCGCACCTGCTGGTCGATTCTCCGCGCCACGCCGTCCCTTCGCCGCTCCCCCGGCTGATGCGCTTGAGACAGCGCCCATCCGAGGGAGCTCGCACATCACGTCTTCGCCGTCAGGTCACGGTGATCGCCCAGTTCTTGCGGACCGTGACGCCTTCCGCTTTGACGATGAACTGGAGCGTAAGCGGCGCTCCTTTCGATGAGGCCGGCCACGTGATCTCGTTGCCTTTGCGTTCCTTCCAGATGCCGACGAAGTGGTAGACAGCTCCGTTGTCGATCTTGCCGACGGGCTGGCCGGCGAAGAGCACGCGCATCGTCAGTGTCGCAGCGACCGGTTTGCCCTTTGCGTCGGTGACGGTGACCTTGACCGGCCAAGGAACGTTCACCTTCGGCTTGTGCGTCGGCGAACTCACGGTCACGTGGATCATCGCCGCCGAAACGGCGGGCGCGGCATGGCGGGTGCGAGCGCTGTCGGCAGCCGCGGCGCCCTGGACCCTCGCATAGCAAGCGAGTACGACACCGGTGACGCAGAGGCCGGTAACGACGATTCTGATGTTACGGGGCACGCTCAGGACCTGAGGCGGTGCACAAACGTGATGCTCGCGAGCGCGAGCCAAATCACGCAGGGGATCATATCGACGACTATGAAAGGCCCGAAGCGACTTCGTCCGGCCGACGAGGCAGCTGGCCGCGGGGCGTCGGTGCGTGGTTTCTACGCGTCGCGTTCACGGATCCGCCGGACGCGGTTCAGACCTGCGGACTCTTCAATGAAGGTTGAACCTTCAATGAACATTGAACAGCCCTCAGTCCCGAGTCAGCCCGCCGTCAGGCCGTTACCCTCGCGCCTCGACGTCCTGCGCGCCCTTGCTGAGCCGATGCGGCTCGCGCTCGTCGACGAGCTCGCCCGGGAGGGTGCGTGCGCGTGCGATCTGCGGCGGCGCTTCGACCTGTCGGCGCCGCTGCTCTCGCATCACCTGAAAGTGCTGCGCGACGCCGGGCTTGTCCGCTGCGAGAAGGTTGGGCGCAGGCTCGAGGTCGAGCTCGACCGGGAAGCGCTCGCCAATCTCGCGGGATCGCTACCGGCTGGAAAGCGAGCGGCGTGAGCATGAGCACGATCGCCATCACGGGCCGTGCACGCTCGTTCCGCGTCCCGCTCGCGCTCGCCGCGACGGTAGCCATTGCCGCCGGCCTCTACCTGGCGCTGGGACCGTTCTGGAACTGGGCGGTGTACGACCTCGCCTCGCTCCCGCGCGGAACGCATTACGCAGACGCTGTCCACTTCTTCTTCTTCGACACGACGAAGATCCTGCTGCTGCTCGTCGGAATCATCTTCATCGTCCGCGTCCTCCGTAGCTTCCTCTCGATCGAGCGCACTCGTGCCCTGCTCGGCGGCAAACGTGAAGGGGTCGGCAACGTGCTCGCGGCGGGCCTTGGCGTCGCGACGCCGTTCTGCTCCTGCAGCGCGGTGCCGGCGTTCATCGGCTTCGTCGCGGTCGGGATCCCGCTCGGGGTCACGCTCAGCTTCCTGATCGCGAGCCCCTTGGTGAACGAAGTCGCGGTCGTCCTCCTCTATGGGATGTTTGGCTTCGAGATCGCTGCGCTCTACATCGGCTTCGGCCTGTTGCTCGCGATCGTCGCCGGCTTCGTCCTCGGCCGGATGCGACTCGAGCGCCACATCGAACCGATGATCCTGGAAGCGGCCGCAGTCGCGCCGCTCGCCGCCGGCGCCGAGGAGCTGCCGACCTGGTCGGAGCGCGTCGAACTCGGGGTCGAGGAAGTCAAGACGATCGTCGGCAAGGTCTGGCCCTACCTGCTCGTGGGGATCGCGCTCGGCGCCGTCATCCACGGCTGGGTGCCGACCAACTTCTTCACCCACGTCGCCGGCCCCGACAATCCACTCGCCGTGCCGATCGCTGTCATCCTCGGCCTGCCCTTCTACTCCAACGCCGCCGGCGCCCTGCCGCTGATCGCAGCCCTACACGCGAAGGGGATGGCGATGGGCACCGCGCTTGCCCTGATGATGAGCATCGTCGCGCTTTCGCTGCCCGAGATGATCCTGCTCCGCCGGGTGCTGAAGCCGAAGCTGCTCGCGATCTACGTCGCGATCGTCTCCGGCGGCATCGTCGCAATCGGCTTCCTCTTCAACGCCGTCATCTAGAAAGGAGACACGTCATGCATACCGTCAAAGTGCTCGGCAGCGGCTGCGCCAACTGTGAGCGGCTGACAACGCTGACCACCGAGGCGCTGCAGGAGCTCGGACGCAGCGAGCAGGTCGAGAAGGTCACCGACTATGCCGCAATCGCAGCCCTCGGCGTGATGGCCACCCCGGCGCTCGCGATCGACGACCGGGTCGTGTTCGCCGGACGCATCCCGGCGCTCGCAACGCTCAAGGACGCACTCGTCCACCAGCTTGCGTGAGTCGACAGGAGCATCCGAACCGCTTCCTGCGGAAGCGCTAAGGCGGCATGCTCGGGTCTGAGGGCCGCTCAAGCGGCGTGTGTGAGCCGACGGCGTTTCTCGAAGTTGTGCCGAAGCGGCGGCGCGGGCGCTCGATGGTCGACCTCATCGAACAGGCCGAGCCTCGCGAGGATCCGCAGTGGCCGGGGCATCGGGTTGTCCTGTCGCCGCGCTACGTCATTACGTCTCATCGTCGTCTCCAGTCGGTGTTGGCGTCTCCCTCTGAGGAAAGCCGACGCAGATTGGACCGGCATGAGAGAACTCTTTGAGTTCCCTGAGCCCTGCAAGACATCGTCGTGCCTGAGAGCTACGGCGAGCGGCCGAAGGCCTACAGGTGGCGAGCTCCCGATCGTCGTTCGCCCACGCAGTCAGTAATGGCAACCGACCCGCCACCTGTCGACGGGCTTTGCCTCGTCGAATCCGGATCGACGCGGATGCCTCGATGTTCCAACAGCGGCGAAAGTCTGTGCGAAACGCCCGTAGGGGCGGCTCGCTGACTGCTGTTTCGCCAACGTGGTGCGCGGGCACGCGTGGCGAAGTTGTGGTCGACGGAGCCGCACTCGAGCGGTGTAAAGGAGCGCGTGAATGGGTCGGCGGAGCGGACAACATTGGTGGCGCTTCAGGGTGGAGCAGCACGAGCTCGGCCCGCGGGTGTATTTCCTGGGTCTTCGCTGGCACGACTGGCATCTGGGATTCATCGTCCTGGGAGCGCTTGGAGTGGGCGTGCTCTCCGGGCTCATGCACACGGGCTTCGCCGCGGTATTCGCGGCGCTCGCCGGCCTGTGGCTGATTGCCAAGGACTGGCGCGACCTCACCTCTCGCCGTCGAGATACCGCTGCTTGGCGCCTGGGCCTTCATCGTCATCCGGTCCCGCTCCGAGCCTTCCGTCGCGCTGATCCCCTCCCGGTGATCGCGGCGCTTGGCTGCGCTGCGATCGCGTTGGCCGAGCTCAACGCAGCCCTGTCGCCGGATGTTCACTGGCGCGGCCACCTGCTTGCGAACGCGAAGGTCATACAGCAGCTGCGCGTCTTCCACGAACTCGCGATACCCGTTGCCGCCGTGCTCCTCATCTGCGCGTACTACCTGGCACGCCGGCGCCGGCGGGCGCTCCACCTCGCGATCGCGCTCCTCGTTGCGCTGAGCGTGTTCGATCTTCTGCGAGGTCTGGCTGTCGAGGAGGCGATGGGCTACTTCGTCGTCGCGGGTGTGCTTTGGTGGGGGCGAAGCTCGTTCTATGTGGAGCACGAGCCGATCGGACGCCGGGCAGCACTCTTGCGGGCTCCGCTCGTGGTTCTGGCGGCGTTGCTCTTGTCGCTCGTCGTGGTTTCGGTTGCCGCCTCAGATGCCTCCGTTCCGACGCTTGTCCGGGAGACTGGGGATCTTCTTCTGTGGCAGAGAGGGCCGCTGTCGTTCCACGATGAGTTCGGCCGTCTCGACCTGGCGGTCGGGCTTCTCGGAGTGGCCGCGCTGTCTGCAGCCGCCTATCTGGTCTTTCGGCCGCTGGCTGCGCCCCGCGATCTTCCAGACCCTCGGGCCCGCCTCTTGGCGCGCGAGCTCGTGCGTGAGCACGGGAGTGACACTCTGGCCTATTTCAAGCTGCGTTCCGACAAGCACTATCTCTTTTCCGACGACCGTCGCGCCTTTGTCGGCTATCGGGTGGAAGGCGGAGTGCTCGTCATCTCGGGGGATCCGGTCGGGCCAGAGGATGCTTTGCCGAAGCTGTTGGCAAAGGTGGCGGCGTTCGCCGAGCAGCGTGGCCTGCGTATCGCCGCGGTCGGGGTCAGTGCGAATGCGCGGCCACTGTTCAAGCAGCTGGGTCTGCACAGCCTCTACCTGGGCGACGAAGCGATCGTCGAAACGTCGTCGTTCTCGCTCGACGGCCGAGCAATCCGGAAGGTTCGCCAATCGGTTAGTCGCCTCGAGAAGGCCGGCTACAGCTGTCTCGCTTCACCCGTCGGCAACCTCCCGGCGCAGGAGGTTGCCGTTGCTATGACGGCGGCGACGCGTTGGTTGGGGGAAGCGCAGGAACGCGGCTTTTCGATGGCTCTCGACGCAGGGCTGGCCGAACATGAAGACACGTTTGTCGTTCTTGCCCACGACGCGAAAGGGAACTTGCGGGGCCTGCTGCACCTCGTCCCCACCGCCAAACGTCGAGGCCTGTCGCTCTCGATGATGCGTCGAGACCCAGCAGCGCCGAACGGATTGACCGAGTTCATGATCGTCAAGACGATCGAGGCGTTCCGCGAGCAGGGGATCGATGAGATCTCGTTGAACTTTGCAGCCTTCGCCCGTCTGCTCCACAGCCCAGACGGGGTAGCAGAGCGGGTTCTGAGGCGAGGCCTCCAGCTCGCCGACTCGTTCTTCCAGATCGAACGGCTCTACCGCTTCAACGAGAAGTTCAACCCACGATGGGAGGCGCGGTATCTGATGCACGAAGGGGCGCTCAACCTCCCACGCGCGGCGCTCGCGACCCTATGGCTGGAAGGTCACCTCCCTCGCCCACACCTTCCGTGGCGGGGCAGACCGACCCGAACCTGAGTCAGCCGGCGCTTGTAAGGCTTCTCCCGCCCCCGCTTGGAGTTCGAACCGTTCGCCGGTCGAGCCGCTTACGGGCAGCGACCCGCACGCAGGGCGGTGAGGTCGGTCGGCGACAGCACCCACCGCCAGCCGCCGTCGACGCGCACGGCGTGCATCGTCGCGGTCGTGACGCCGTCGTCCGAGGTGACCTGAACCGAGACCGCCGTCGCAGGCAGCTCGTGAGCCAGGACGGAAACCGGTTCGTCGTACTTCTCGAGCACCTTGAAACTGCGCACCCGGAAGCCGTTCCGGGCACAACGCACGTAAAGAGTTCGCGGAACGACGGCCTGCTCTGCCGGGACGAGTTGGTCCCAGAGACGTCCCGCCTGTGCGCGCGAGAACTCGACAGTCACCCGCTTGATGAAGGCCGGTGCCGAATCGTTGCTGCTTGACGCGCCACCGCACCCCGTAAGCACGATCGCGATCAGCGCCCCTGCCGCGAGCTGGAGACGGGACCTCAAGCTGCCACCTTCTTCGGCGAGTGGGCGACATCCAGATCTCCGTACACGAGCGCTGTCCCATCGGGCAACACGATGAGTGCGCCGAGTTCCGGACGGGCAGCGACGTACGCCCTTGCCTTCTCGACGGGCGTGATCGCGAGAGCTGTCGCGTGCGCGTCGGCCGCGGCCGGGTCCGCAGCGACCACAGTTGCAGCGAGGGGGCCCTCGAGGGCCGGCGCGCACGTTCCTGGGTCGAGCAGATGATGAAGGGATCCGTCCGGCCCGAATCGGCGATGCGCGGGGCCGGAGGTTGCGACGCCACCCTTCGCGAGCCGGATGGTTGCGAGCGACTTGGCCGGAGAGCGCGGGTCCTCCACGTCGATGAGCCACAGGCTTCCGTCAGGCGGCGTACCCACGACGGCTATGTCACCGCCAAGATCGACCGATGCACCGGGGAGGGTCGGCCATGCGTGACGCGCGGCCGAGAGCGCTCGCCCGGCGATCCAACCCTTGGCCGTTGCGCCGAGGTCGATCGCCGTGCCGGCCGCGAGACGTATCCGACTCTCCGCCTCGTCGACCTCGACGGCGCCGTGAGGGCGTTCGATCATCTGTTCGAGAGGGCGACCGTCGAGGAGCTCGAAAGAACGGTCGTAGCCTGCCGCGATGAGCACCGGCAGAAGCGCCGGGTCGCAACGACCGTCCGTCGCGGCGCGCAGCTCGAGGGCGATCGTCAACGCATCGACGAGCCGTTCGTCCACCGCAACCCAGTCGCCGGCGCCCGCATTCGCGCGGCTCAGGTCGCTGTCTCCGTTGAACCGCGAAAGCGCACGCTCGCAGGCCGCGATCTCAGCGCGCGCTGCCGCGGCGGCGCGACGACCACGTGGCAACTCGAGCGCGGAGACCGAGACCGACACGGTGCACTGCGTACCCAGGGCACCGAACGTGGTGTTGTCCAGGATGCGGCTCATGACGCGTCGATCGGACGTCGAGCCACCGGTGGCAGTCGCGGGACGAGGATCCGAATCCAGATCAGCCACAGCGCAGGAGCGATCAGCCCACCTGCGACGAGCAGCCCGGTCGTTCCGCGGAGGTCCGTTCCTGCGGTCAGGCCGTGGCCGAGCGCGCCCGCGAAGGCCGCGAAGGCAAGGTAGTGGAGAAGTCGCCAGCGACGTTGCGTCAGGCGTCGGCGGAAGTGGAACGAGCCGGCGAGGGCGAGCATCAACCAGGCTGCGACGATCCCGGCCGCCACCGCGAGCGGCCGCCACGGCGCCAGCCCCGGCACGAGCACGACCGGCACCGTGAAATGCATCACGGGGTCGAGCAGGAGCGCAACGCCGTGCAAGCCGACGGCTGCGAGACCGCACCACATAAGACTCTGGTGCCAGCCCAGGACCGCCTTCTGGCGCTGAGGGGGAAACAGGCGGACGCTCATGGCAAGGCCGAGCCAGATCGAGCAGCTGAGTAGCGCGAGCGCTGTGAGACCCGCCGCTCTGGCCACGAGCCATGCGATCGGCACGGAGGTGGAGGTCGCGGCGATCATCCGGCCGGGACCGGCGAGGTCCGGGTCGTCGCGTGGCTGCTTGCCGTCGTCGCGGGCGTGATCAGCTGCGTCCCGTTCTTGCCCTTGACGACGACCACAGGAGACTGGGTTGGCGCCGGCTGCTGGCGAGTCCATGCGAGAACCGCCAGCACTGCGAAGAGCAGCCAGACCGACGACAGGGTGGCCCAGACGTTGCGCATCAGCCACCCAGGTCAGCCGGCTCGACCGGCGTGCGTGAAGACGGCTGTTGTTGCTGGACCGTTGGCACGGTCTGCACAGGCGCCACAGGATGGCGTGTCAGACCGGCTACGGCAGCGGCCGCAGTCAGAGTGGTGCCGGCCAGTGCCGCCGCAAGGACGAGCAGCTCGCGTCGGCTTGGAGTCGGATGAGTCGCCATGCCGTCCCTCCCGTCGATTTCTACGGGTGGCCCGGCCCGGCGGCATCGGTGCGTTTACCGACTCCCGGCGCGGGTCTTGCCCACGCTCACCGCATGGTCGGACGGGACCATGGCGGCGAGCTCGCTCCGCAGAGTCGGCAGGTCGTGCGGCCGGTTGACCGCCAGCCCGGCGAGCACCCGGCCGTCGGCGTCCAGGTAGCGGGCCGTGAACGACCGCTCGTCGCCGTCCACGAGTACCGACTGCCACGCCTCTGCGTGCCCCAGGTGCTGGAGACGCAGACCGAACTGATCCGACCAGAAGTACGGTGCGTCGTCGTAGGCGACGGGTGCCCCCGTAATCGCCGCTGCCACGGCTCTCGCCTGTCCGGCAGCCGCGGTCCAGTGCTCGACCCGCAGCCTCCGGCCGAGGGAAGGCCGCCACCACGCGGCGACGTCGCCGCAGGCGTACACCGCCTCGAACTCGCTCCGGCCGTGCTCGTCCACGTCGATCGCCCCGCCGAAGGGCGAAGTCGGAATCGCGCCGATCCCGACGACGACGACATCGGCGGGCACGAGCGTTCCGTCGTCGAGCTCGACTGCGCGCACTCGTTCGTCTCCGTGGAAGCGGGCGACGCCCGTGCCGAGGTGGAGAACGGCGCCGCACGCGCGGTAGGTCCGAGCGAGCAGCGCTCCGACCTCGGCTCCGAGCACTCGGACGAGCGGTGCTGGGAGCGGTTCGACGATCGTCACTGAGGCGACCTTCGGGAGAAGCGTGGACGCGACCTCCGCGCCGATGAAGCCCGCACCGACGACGACCACCCGGGTCGTCTCGTCGACGGCCGACGCCAGTTGGCGCGCATCGTCGAGTGTGCGGAGCGTGTACACCCCGGGCGGGCCCGGCAGAGCCCGTGCCTGAGCTCCTGTTGCCAGGACCAGCGCGTTCCAGGCGACCAGGTCATTGCCGACGCGCGCCAGGCGACGTGCCGGGTCGAGATCGCCGACCCTCTGGCCGGTCAGAAGCTCGATGCCCCGGTCGGCCCAGAATGCGTCGGGGCGGAGCGCCACGTCGTCACGCGCACCCGCGAGCAACTCCTTCGAGAGCGCGGGCCGCTCGTACGGTGTGTGCGGCTCCTCGCCGGCGAGGACGATGCGCCCTTCGAAGCCGAAGGCGCGGAGCGACTCTGCGACGCGGGAGCCGGCAAGTCCGGCTCCCGCGATCAGGACGAGAGGAGTCATGTCAGTGCCAGCTCTTCGACGAGGATCGCACCCATCGGGCACGCATCGGCTGCGGCAAGCACGGCCGGGTCGTCGGTCTCGGCGACCATGGTTGTTGCGAGTCCGGAGTCGTCGAGCCTGAAGACCGCCGGAGAGGTGTCGACGCAGGAGCCGAAGCCGCTGCAGACCGAGCGATCGAGGGTGATGCGGTAGCGGGCCATGGTGGTGCTCCTTTCTCGGATTGGTCAAGCTGGTTGTTGCCAGGCTAGGAGAGCCACACCCAAGACCGGGACAGGCACAGGCAAGCGTTTCGGAAGGAATCGGCCGGCGTTTCCGCGCGCCGTCTCGCTCGTCAGGCGGGCGAAACGGCGCGCTTCGCCCGCGGGGAGAGCAGGCGGAGGAAGACGAACCAGAGCACCGGTCCGAGCGAGAAGGCGAGGAGCAGCTGGCCGCCGAGGCCGTGGAGATCCGTGCCGGCGACGAGGGAGTGACCGAGAGCAAGGACGAAGGCCGCGAAGCTCGCGTAGTGGAGCCGGCGCCAACCCCGCTGTCCGATCCACCGCCGCAGACGGAAGGACACCGCGAGCATCAGCATCAGCCAGCCCGTGACCACGCCGGCGGCCACCGCGCCGGGATGCCAGGGCGCGGCGAACGGCACGAGGACTGCGGCGAGCCCGAAGTGGATGGTCGGATCGGCGAGCAGCGCGAGGACGTGTAGCCCGACCATCGACAGCGCCGTCCAGACGAGCGTCCGATGCCATCCGAGGACCGCCTTCTGCCGTCGCATCCCGAGAATGCGCGTGCTCATTGCGAGCCCGAGCCACATCGAGAGCGTGAGGAGCCCGAACGCGACGAGACCGGCAGACCGGGCGACGAACCAGGCGACCGGAACCGCGGTCACGAAGTCCTCGTGCTGACGACAGGCCGCACGGACGAGGCCGCTACGACGACACCGCGCGCTCGACGTCGTCGCCTGAGTGGCGCCCGTCGTCTTGGATGAGTGCGTGGATGCAACCGCGGCGGTGCCTGGTGGCAGGACGATGACATGCGCAAGCCGGCGCGACCCGTTCTTGCTCTGGACGACAATGGTCATCGGCACACCCCCAGCCGCAGTCACGGCCGTGGTCGGTGCGGGCTGCGACCAGGCGAGGACGGCGACGATCGCGAGCGTCGACCAGGCGGCAAGGATCGCGGCAAACACGCGTCTCATGACGCGTCGGTCTCCGACGTGGGAGCGGCCGTCACGGCCGGCTGGGCGAAACTGACCTGGGGTACGCCGGGCGTGACCGCCGGACTCGGCCTGTGCTGTAGGCCACCGACGGCGGCGACGGCGGTTGCCGCCGTGGCGATGAGGGCCGCAGCGAGAGCCAGTGCCGTGCGGCGGGAGACTTGAGTATGGGTGGTGGCTGTCATGGGAGAAGTGGTACTGCGAGGTTGGCAAAGAGCGGGAGAAGGATTCGCTCGGATTCGGTCCCTCCCACGTTCAGGCTCGGGCGTCGGCGGAGCGCGTGCCGGTCGTCGTGAGAATGCGCCACGACGCGGCGAACGTCACGAGAAACGGCAGGCCGAGATAGAGGGCCTGACTCCAGGGCTGCGACGAGTCGGTGCCCGCAGTGAGGCCGTGGATCGCGGCAAGGACAAAGAGAAGGTAGGTCGCTTTGTGCAGCCGCCTCCACAGGCGCACTCCGAGCCGTGCGCGCAGCCAAAAAGACACGGTGATCACCGCCAGGAGCCAGGCTGCCACGACTCCGGCCGCGACGGCGGCGGGCCTGTAGCCGACGAGACCCGGCACGACCAGGGCAGCCGGTGTCACGTGCACGGTGCCGTCGAGCACGAGGGCGGCCCCGTGCAGCCCGACCACAGCGAGGCTCGCCAGGGCGAGGGTCTTATGCGCCTCGGCGACGAGCGGCGCCCTCAGACGGCGGCTCGGGCGCGTTCTGAGCGTGAGCCCGGCAAGGACGGACGCCGCGAGAAGGACGTAGGCCGTCAGTCCGGCCGACCGTGCGAGCAGCCAGAACGTCGGGTCGTGGTGGCTCACGCGATCCCGCCCACGAGAACCGTTTCACCGCGATCCGTCACGAGCACTGCGGGGATACCGGATGCCTCGGCCTCCACGCGTCCGCCGAGAAAGAGGACCTTCGCGAGGATCTCGGCATCGACGGCATCGACGCCGACGGCGGTCACGCGGAGAAGATCGGTTATGGCGGGTTCTCCCGTTGTGGGGTCGATCAGATGGTGACGCTCGACACCTCCGCGCCGCCAGCGACGCCGGTCGCTGCCCGATGTCGCCAACCCACCCCGTGTCAGTCCGATCGTTGGGCCGTCCTCGACGGCGATCGCCCAGTAGCCAACCTCGGGCAGGCCGCGCACCGCAATGTCACCACCCGCACTGACGAGCGACGGCCCAGCGAGTGCGAGGCGCTCCGCCCCACGCTCTGCCGCAAACCCCTTGCCGACACCTCCGAGGTCGAGGCGGAAGCCGGGCTCGACCCGGACCCGCCGGCCTTTCACGTCGACCAGGCCGCCGCAGCTGTTGGGCTCGTGGGCGGGATCGGCGTCGGGTTGCAGCTCCGCGAACGTGCGATCGTAGCCCGCGTGGACAAGCGCGTCGTGAACCGTCGGGTCGAAGCGGCCGTGCGTCCGTGTGCGTGCCTCGACGGCGAGCGTCACGACCTCGGCCAGGTCGCCCGACACTTCGAGCTCACCGGCCTCGTTGAGGCGCGAAAGCTCCGAGTCGGCGCGAAATCGCGACATCATCTGCTCGAGGCGCTCGAACTCTGCCTCGACCGCCGCGAAGGCTTTCTGCGCGGCGCCGGGCTCGTCCACTTCGACAAGAAGCTCCACGGACGTGCCCATCGCAGCGAACTCGTGCCGGTCGATCACGACGTATGGGTGGTCGAGACAGCGGGCGACGAGACGACGACAGGCGGCAAGACGGCCGCAGGGGTCACAGACGGCGGTGACGGGATCCGTGCGGCCTGCCGCGCGTTGAGCGCGCGCAGCAGTGCGATCGTGCGCTCCCGCTCGGGGAGTGCGCCCGCATAGGCGGCGAACCGGCGGTCGACGATTCTCTGGACCTGGAGCGACTCGAGTCGAACGCGACTCCTCAGCTCTGCGAGAGCGGTGACCTGCCGGTCGGCGGCAGTGATTCGACGGGGCTGCCAGGGGTGCGCCGCCACGACGGCCCAGGCGACGAAGAACACGAGCACCGCAGCAACGAGGGCATAGAGCCTGACGAGGGGGGCGCTAGTCATCGTAGGACCCACCGTCTCCCCGGGAGTCCTTCTCGGAGCGTCCGGCGGCCGGCGAGCTCGAGGTGCGGACGACGGGAGCGGACGCGACCGTCGTCACGACGGGAGTGAAGGTCGGAGTCGCCGGCGTCGGGCTGGGGATCGGAGTCGGGGTCGGGACCAATCTCGGGAGTCGCGGAAGCGTCGGCGGCCGCCGGCGAAGCGCCCGTTCGAGGGCCGCCTGAGAGCGACGCAGCTCCAACGTCTGTCGCGCAATGGCCGTCGGGCTGATGGGCGGCGCCGAGGATGCGCCGAGCTGCGTCGTTCGCAGTGCGGCGAAGGTTCCCGCGGCGACCGAGAACGCCACCGCGGCGGAGATGAGGAGTGCATGGATGCGTCTCATGACGCCGAGGCTACGAGCGGCTGGGCGAAGCCCGGGCGGGCGTACCCGTAAGGGTCGGCAAAGAATCGGTAAATCCGCGGAGGCAGGGGTTTCCCGCTCCGGCGACCGTCTTGTCATGAACGTCCTGCTGGTCGAGGACGACGACTCGATCGCCGAGCCGCTGGTTGAGGGGCTCCGCCGCGAAGGCTTTTCGGTGGAGCGAGCCGCAACCGGTGCGGAAGCGCTCGCGGCTGAGGCGCCCGAGTTCGTCCTGCTCGATCTGAGGCTCCCGGACATGGACGGGCTCACGATCTGCCGCGAGCTTCGTGCACGCTCGACCGTTCCGATCATCGTCGTCTCCGCACGCGGAGAAGAGGTTGACCGAGTCGTCGGTCTCGAGCTCGGCGCCGACGACTATCTGGTCAAGCCGTTCGGGCTGCGTGAGCTGATCGCCCGGATGCGAGCGGTGACGAGGCGCACCGACGGGCACGGCGAGAGCGTCGAGAGCATGGAGATCGCCGCCGGGTCGATCAGGATCGACCTGCGCGCGCACCGCGCCCTCGTCGACGGTGAGGAGATCTCCCTCACGGCAAAGGAGTTCGACCTCCTTACCCTCCTTGTGCGCAATGCCGGCGCGGTGGTCACACGTGACCAGATCCTGCGCGAGATCTGGCACACGACCTGGTACGGATCGTCGAAGACGATCGACGTCCACGTCGCCGCACTACGCCGCAAGCTGCAACGTCCCGAGATGATCGAGACCGTCCGCGGCATCGGGTTGCGCCTGCAGCCGACGTGACGCGCCGTCTCCTCGCGAGCTACCTCGTCCTCACGGCGGTCATCCTCATCACGCTCGAAGTCCCCCTTGCCTTCGTCGACGCACGCACGCAGCGGCAAGATCTCGAGGCAAGAGTCCAGCGCGACGCGTACGTCATCGCATCACTGGCCGAGGATCAGCTCCAGTTCGGTAGACGCAGCCCCGGTCTGACACCTGCCGTGAAGCGCTACGGCACCACGACCCACGGGCGCGTCGTCGTCGTCAATCGGCACGGCCTGAGCATCGCCGACTCCGCACCTCTCTTCAGCGGCGAGCGCAGCTTCGGGTCGCGCCCCGAAATCGCGACCGCGCTCAAGGGTCAGAACGCATCCGGCATCCGCTACTCGAAGACGCTGCACGAGCGGCTGCTCTACGTCGCAGTGCCGGTGGCCTCGGGTGGCGCCATCTTCGGGGCTGTCCGCATCACCTACCCGATGTCGACTGTCGACGCACGCATCCGGCGGGACCGTGTGACGCTGCTCGTCGTCGCCCTCGCGATCCTGGCCGGCGCCGCTGCGATCGGCGTTGTACTGGCCCGCTCCTTCGGCGACCCACTGCGACGGGTCGAGGAAACCGCGGTACTCGTCGGAGCGGGATCCCTCGACGCACGAGCGCCGGAGAGCGCCGGGCCGCCGGAGGTGCGGAGGCTCGCGGCGGAGCTCAACCGGACTACTGCGAAGCTTCAGGCTCTCCTGTCCTCGCAGGCGGCGTTCGTTGCAGACGCGTCACACGAGCTGAGGACGCCCCTGACGGCGCTCAAGCTGCGCCTCGAGAACGGCGACGCGGAGGCGGGCCTGCTCGAGGTCGACCGGCTCTCGCGACTCGTCGACGACCTGCTTGCGCTCGCCCGGGCCGATGCGGCCCCCGAGCCGGCCGAGGACATCTTTCTTCCGGACCTCGTCGATCATCGCGCCGAGCTCTGGCGACCGCTCGCGGAGGAGCATGGGCTCACGCTTGTGACGCGCGCCGACGGCGGCATCGTCCGCGCGGGACGCGGGCGCGTGGAGCAGATCCTCGACAACCTGCTCGCGAACGCCATCGATGCGGCACCTCACGCCTCTGTCGTGACGGTATTCGCAGCGGGACCTGAGCTTCACGTCATCGACGAGGGTCCAGGGCTACCGCCGGAGGAGCGCCGCCGAGCACTCGACCGCTTCTGGACGTCGGGTAAGAGTCACGGCTCGGGCCTTGGTCTCGCGATCGCAAAGCGGCTCGTCGAGCTTGACGGCGGTGAGATCGAGCTGCGCGAAGGCCCTGGTCGCGGCATCGATGCCACCGTGCGTTACCCAACCGAGCGCTGATCCCAACTCCGAGCAGATCCACAGCGGTTCCTGGCCGAACCTTGGCGGTCGCATCGCCCCCTCTTGGCGACGGCGGACGTAGAACTGCCTGCAGCACTTGAGAATCACTCAACGAAGGAGGAACCACGATGACGACAACCTTGAACGGCACCGGCTCGGACTGCCTCACACGCCGGCGGTTGATCGACGAGGGCGAACGAGCCCCTCCGCGAGGTGGCGAGCTCGCCGGCGGACGCTTCGGATGGGTTATTGCGCCAGACGCCACCTGGCAGCGGAAACCATCTGGGAAATGGAGATTCGCTCTGTCGAGTTCGCCGGCCAGGCCGACCGCGTAGCCTGACCTGGCGACTCATCGGTCTTTCACGCTCGCCGACTATCAACCCTGCGATGGCCTCGGCGAACCTCACCTTTTCGCAGCGTCGTCACCGTCGCCGCGGGCGCCGGCGCGTAGCCGTCGCGCTGGCAGTCTTGCTGGTGCTGCTTTCCCCGGCGATCTACTCGTACACGACGGCGATGCTCCAGCCCTCGAGCCTGCCGCTTTGGCCCCGAAGCGTCGAATGGCTTCGCAGCCACCACGGCAACTGGCTCGTCGACACGGCCGAGCACTACTACTACACGTGGAAGGCCCCGAAGAAGGGCGGCCCGCAACTTGCGACGCTTCCGACCGTAGGCGTGGCAATTCCCAAGGCCACGTCTCACCATGCGAGCATGGCCATCGAGACGCCGCAGCGTGTGCGGCTCGTCTTTCCGAATCCGCTCCCCGGAGAAGGCGTGTGGCAAAGCACCGGCCCGGTCGTCGACGGGAGACCGCCCGTGCTTGTCACGACCTTCCGCACCGAGCTCGACTATCCGCGGATCGTCGCCTATGTCGCCTGGTTCGACCACACGCGCACGGCGCTCGCCTTCTACCCCGGCCGCTACGAGCCGCCGACCGCACCCGCTCGCGGCCCGATGTCGATCCCGAGCGACCAGCGCTGGCGCCTGCTCGCGACCTTCAACGGCGGCTTCATCTACCGCGACGGCGCGAACGGCTCGTCAATCGGCGGGAGGCAATACGAGCCCTTGAAGGACGGCCTGGCAACGCTGATCGCCTACCGCGACGGACGCGTCGACGTGAAGACCTGGACGGGAGGCCCCGTCGCAGGGCGAACCATCGCGTTTGCCCGCCAGAGCCTCCCGCTGATCGTCGACCACGGTCGGCTCAACCCTACGCTCGACAACAGCACCCGCTGGGGCTTCACGCTCGGCAACGCAGTACGCGTCTGGCGGACAGGCGCGGGCATCGACCGGCACGGGAACCTGATCTACGCCGCGGCCGACGACCAGACCGTTGTCACGCTCGCCCACATCCTGCAGCGCGCCGGCGCCGTCCGAGCCATGCAACTGGACATCAACCCCGAATGGCCGACGCTCATCACCTACTCCCACCACCGCGGCCTTCTCCCCGACAAGATCGTCCCGAACTATCAACAGCCGAGCACCCGGTACCTCGTCCCCGACGACCGCGATTTCTTCGCCGTGTACCGTCGACTAACGGGCCCTGTGACGGTGCCGTTCAAATGACCCGAAAGGCCGGCGCACCCGCACGGTACGCAGCGTTCGATCGTGCTCACCGCACGAACTGGGCCGCCACGCGATGGCATTGCGTGGTCACCGGCGAGTGTCCAGCAACAGCCGGACAAGACGCGGCGACGCCTGCGC
The DNA here is from genome assembly GCA_963794375.1 of uncultured Thermoleophilia bacterium. Classification (GTDB taxonomy): domain Bacteria; phylum Actinomycetota; class Thermoleophilia; order Gaiellales; family Gaiellaceae; genus PALSA-600. The sequence continues at coordinate 153,481 of CAWCDL010000009.1, read as the reverse complement.
GTCCTTCGTTGTCAGGAGATCGAGTCCGTCCGGAGTCTTGAGGTAGCCGCCGCTTCGGCCGGGCGTATCGGTGTGGCCGAACTGCCAAACGATGCGGTTCGTGTGGATGTTGACGATCACGACGCGGTCGCGATAGTCGTCGTTGATCGCGACCAGGCCCGGCGCGATACGCATTGCGAGTGAGGGATGGTTGAGAGCTCCAGGCCCGCTCGTCGGACCGTAGCGCCAGAGAACCCGGCCCGTGCGGGTCATGATGATCGCGGCGCCCGGGCTCGAGTAGTCGGCAAGAAGGATTCGGTTCGGCGCGAGTAGCTGCGGGTCCGACGGGTAGCGAACGGGCGCCTGCACCGTCCAGCGAAGCCGGCCGGTCGGGCCGATGTCGTCGATCCACGAGCCCGCGATCTCGCTGACGAGCGTCCCGCCGTCTGCCAGCGGTGTGGCGCCGTTCACGGCGCCGAGATATCGGGGCGGATCGTGGCGGCAGACTCCGGTCGTTCCGTACTGCCGAATCACGTGGTGGCCCGGCGAGATGAAGAGGACGCGGCAGTTGTAGGCGTCGGCAACCGAAATGAGGTGATTCGGGAGGAGGTAGGCGTCGTCGGGAGTGTTCAGGTAGCCAGGCGCGCCGCTCTTCACGTTCACGTGTCCGTACCGCCAGAGCACGCGACGGCCGGGGAACGAGATGATCTGGATGGTGTCCTGATCCTCTTGGTTCGAAATGATCCGGTCGTGAAGCGGCCCGAAGAACGTGTCGTCGTCGAAGACAAACGGCATCGCAGGGCTGACAACGCCCGGATAGCTCCAGTGGATCCGCTTCGCACTGTCCACCAGCAACATGCGGTTGTTGCCGCGATCGGCGATGAGGAGATAGCCGGGTATCGGCCCGGGCGGATGAAGGCGCGGCGCAGCAGGGAGCGCGCCCGCCTCCCGCCTCTTCGACGCCGGCCGGCCGCGACGAGCACCGCCTGATGTGCTCGCTCGCACCACGGCGGCGACACCCACCACAACAGCGAGCAGAACGGCGGCGAGGAGCAGGAGCCGAGCTGCGTGCCCGGCTGCGTCGCGCGGCTCGGCGCCGACGCTGCTGCGAAGTGAGGGCAGGCACGCGCGCCCGATCGTGCCTGCTCCGTCTGAGGTGCGCATGAGAGCGCGCGGCCGGCGGCGAATCGAGCGCGTAGGCGCTACGGAGCGATATGGCCCGGCGCTTGCGATGCCCTTGGCCCCGCCCTCTGCCGAGACGTTCGGGCGCCCGCGAAGAGACCGCAAAACGCGGCCTTTTCGAGTCGGGGCGCCGAGATTCGAACTCGGGACCTCTAGTAACCTCAGGAGCTCCTGCAGCGATGGCTCAGTTGAGGCGTTTCGGCTCAACCGTGCGCTTCTAGGCCTTTACAGTTGCGCCGATAACAGCGGACTAAGTGCGGCGTCTGGACGCAGCGCTGTGCCCCGTAGTGTGACCCTGCCAGGTGAGCGAGGACACTGGCGCAGTCGAAGTCGCCGTCCTTGCTGGAGGGATCGGCGAACCGGATTTGCAAGGGACTAGGATCCCCATGGGTTGCGTCGGATTGTCGTGATCGTCGTTATCGCGCTGACGGTCGTCGCTGGGGCGGCCGCATCCGAAAGGAAGAGCCCGGGTCGAATCCGCGTAACGCTGACCGCGTCAAACCACAACCCGTACCCCCGCAATGAACCCGGCTGGCAGTGGGGCTATTGCGTGAGGATCACGACGGCCGCGGGGAAATCGGTCGCGTCAACGACTCATCTCCAGATCCTGATGGGCGCCACTCGAGTTGCAGGGCTCGGCTACGTCTCGCTCAGGAAGGGTTACGACCACTGGTGCGCGGCGATCGGGGGCGAAGACAACGTGCTTCTCACCGTCCCGCGAAGGAAGAAGCTCGTCTTTCAGGCCGTCGTAAAGGCCGAAGACGTGACAGTGCGCCGGAACTGGCCCATGGTTGTGCGATGAGCGGCTCCGGCGACGGCAACTAGGCCTCGGCGGAGGGCGTCCGATTTTCTGTGTAGCGTGGTTGACGGGGTTATTCGGGCAGTCGATCTCCGAACTCGATCTTGAACGCGAGTAGCGCCTTCGTCCAGCCGCGCGTCCGTGTCCATTGAGGCGCGGCGTTTTCGATCGCGAGGTAGACGAGCTTGCGGGCAGCGTCCTCGCTGAGGAAGCTGCCCTTGTCTTGATCGCTTTGCGGAGCTGCCGGTTCAACGCCTCGATTGCGTTTGTCGTGTAGACAACACAGCGTACCTCTGGCTCGAAAGCGAGGAACGGGGTGATGTACTCCCAGCTGGTGCGCCAGGCCTGGCCGATCACCGGGATCTCGCTACCCCACGTGTCCTCGAACGCTTCGAGCGCGGCCAGGGCGGCGTCGGCGTTGACGGCGGTGTAGATCGGCCGGAAGTCTTTGACGACCTGGTCGTATTGGCAGCGAGGAACGTAGCGGAGGCTCTGCCGGATCAGATGCACGATCAGGTCTGGACGGTCGTGGCCGGGTAACGGCCTCGATCGCCTCGGGAAGCCTTCAGCCCGTCGACGCAGCAGATCAGGATGTCGCGGACGCCGCGTCTTCAGCTCGCTCAGCACCTGCATCCAGAACTTGGCGCCCTCTGTGTCCTGGAACCACATGCCGAGCACCTCGCGCTCGCCGTCCATCGTGATCGCCAGGCGAGGTAGCAGGCCTTGCGCTGTACCGAGCCGCCGTCACGGACCTTCAGCACGAGTGCGTCGAGAAACACGACCGGGTAGACGTCATCAAGCGGCCGGGTCTGCCAGCTCTGCGTCGTCCATGACCGCGTCGTCACCCGGCTGATCAGGTCGCGGCCGACGCTTGACCCCGTAGATCTCGGCCAGGTGCGCCTCGATATCCCGGGTCGAGAGACCACGACTGTAGAGGGCGAGGATCTTGTCGTCGAAGCCCTCGAAGCGGCGCTGTCGCTTCCTGACGATCTGCGGCTCGAACGTCCCCTTCCTGTCTCGAGGCGTCTCGATCCGCACCTCGCCCTGCTCGGTGACAAGCGTCTTCGGCGTCGACCCGTTCCGCGTGTTGCCGGCCCCGCCGGGCGGCTCCTGATGCGGCTCGTAGCCGAGGTGGTCGGTCAGCTCGACCTCGAGAGCCCGCTCCACCAGCCGCTTGGTCAGTTGCGAGAGCAGCCCTCCCGGACCAGTGATCTCCTCCTCGCGTCCGAGCCCCGGCGAGCAACTCGTCGAGCAGCTCGTCCGGCAGCAGCGCCTTCAGCTCGTCAGCGAGCTCGGGCCTCCCGACCCGGCGCCCGCCGCCACCGCCTCGCTTCGCTCGCCCTCCGGGCTCGCTCCGCTCCGCGCCGGCGGCGGAAGGATCCCTGGACTCGTCCAACCTGCTTGGGATTGTCGTTGACATGGATCTCCTTTCGATCCATGCCTACACAGATCGTCGGACACTCCCCTCCCGTCAGACGTCATTCCGAAGCCCTGGCGTAAGGGTTCGATCGGGGAGACCGATTAGGCTTCGTTTAGAGACAATGACCAGACTTCAGCTGTGGCGATTCTGGTTGTTGACGACGACGCTGCGCTGCGGAAGGCGCTGAGGCGTGTGCTCGTGGCGAACGGCTTCGCTGTCGAGGTCGCCGAGGATGGCAACGAGGCTTTGGAGCGCCTGAGGGGAGGGAGCTTCGACGCGGTTGTTCTCGACGTGATGATGCCTGGCAGCGACGGGATCGAGGTGTGCGAGCGGCTGCGTGCGGCGGGTGACCAGTTGCCGGTGTTGATGTTGACCGCCCGTTATGCGGTGCGTGATCGTGTGGCCGGTCTGGAGGCAGGAGCTGACGACTATCTGGTCAAGCCGTTCGCCAACGAAGAGCTGGTTGCGCGCTTGCGTGCTCTTCTCCGACGCGCCGGCCGAGGCGGGGAGACGGTCGCGTTTGGCGATCTCGAACTTGACCTTTTGACCCGCGATGCGCATCGGGGCTCGCGCGAGATCCAGTTGAGCCGGATGGAGTTCTCTCTCCTGGAGTTCTTGCTGCGTCATCCGCGGCAGGTGCTGAGCCGCGCGACGATCTATGAGCGCGTGTGGGGGTATGACGGGTCGCTGTCGTCGAACTCACTCGACATGGTGGTGAGCCATCTGCGGCGGAAGCTCGAGGCTGACGGTGAGACGCGTCTGATCCAGACGGTGCGTGGTGTCGGTTTCATGTTGAGGGATCGATGACGTTCCGGTCGCGTCTGACGGTACTGGCGACCCTCGCAGCGGCGATCGCGCTCATTAGTGCGTCAGTTGCCGTCTATTACTCCTACCGGCACGACCTGCTCCGGCAGGCTGACAGGGAGCTGTCCTCGAGCCTCACGCTTGATCGCACCAGCCAGGTGACGGTCGACACGACCGGCGGACATCTCGTCATCAAGGAGCTCCCGGAGTGGACCCCGGAGTCGACGGGGTCGATCGTTGTGCACAGTGCGTCGAGTGCGCGTTCGGCGCACATGATCCTCGTCTTGCCGAACAATGCCGCGGCTGCCGGCGCTTTCCGTTTCCGGACAGTGAAGGAGAACGGGGTGCCGACGCGTCAGCTGACGATTCGTGGGACGCATCCGTTGATCACGATCACGCGGTCGCTGGCTGACATCGATCGAAGTCTTTCTCACCTGCGCTGGGTGCTCGTCTTCGCGTGTTTCGGCGGCATCGGCGTTTCCGCGTTGCTCGGGGCGCTCCTCTCAGGACGGGCGATCGCGCCGCTGCGTCGCCTCACCGAAACGACGGAGCGGATCGCCGAATCGGGAGACCTGACCGCGCGCACCGGACAGCGAGGTCGGGATGAGATCAGCCGCCTTTCGACCCAACTCGACGCCCTGCTCGCGACCCTCGAACAGTCGGTCGAAACCCAGAAACAGCTCGTGGCCGACGCATCGCACGAGTTGCGCACACCCCTTGCCTCACTGAGGGCGAATGTCGGGCTGCTCGCTCACCCAAACGGACTCAGGTCAGATGAGCGACGAGAGCTCGTCGACGACGTCGAGGACGAGCTGGAGTCGATGACGACGCTCGTCAGCGAACTGGTCGAGTTGGCACACGGCGAGGAGCTTGACATCCAGCCGACCGAGTTCCGGCTCGACCTGCTCGTTCGCTTGGCGGTCGACCGGGCGGCCAAGCGAGCCCGAACAGTGGCGTTTCGCGCAGATCTCGAGCCATCGACAGTGCTCGGGGTACCGGAGCGGGTCGAGCGGGCGGTCGACAACCTGCTCGACAACGCGCGCAAGTGGAGCCCGCCAGGAGAGACCGTCGACGTGTCCGTCCGAGAGGGCGTGGTTCAGGTCCGCGATCACGGCCCCGGCATCGCCCCCGAAGACGCACCGCTTGTCTTCAACCGCTTCTATCGATCGATCAAAGCCCGCGGCACACCCGGCGCAGGCCTCGGGCTCGCGATCGTCCAACAAGTCGCAGACGCCCACAACGGAAGCGTCAGCATCGACCGACCTCCCGACGGCGGAGCATTGTTCCGACTCTCCCTTTTACCGACTAGTTAGGCACGATTGACGGCAGCGTTAGGCGCGTCGGCTTCCCTTGCGCCATGCGCCGTCCGCGATTGCCCATTCGTGGTGTTGGCCCCCGTGCAAGACGTCGGCTCGCGCTGCTGGCTGCGACCGTCGCGGGACTCGTCGTCGCCGCAGGGCTGATCTATTGGCTCGCCGCCGCCGGCAACTCCTCGACGAGCGGACAGCAGACACAGACCATTCGGGCCTCCGCCGAACAGCAACTCGGTTACGGACAGATGAATCTGGGTGTTGCCTATGAACGACTCCGAAACAGGTACGGCGTCAGCTTGGAGCCCCAGCGACAACAAACGGCAACTGCTGGACCTATCGCGGCTCAAAGGTCATTCCTGACGCCTACCGCGCGTTCTACAGCGACGCGGTGAGGTTTTGCTTCTCACCGGGCGCGACCGGAAACAACGTCGTCACCCAGATCTTCGACCACTGGATGGCACACACGATCGTCGAAACGGATCCAGTGACTCACGTGAAGAGCAGAAAGTATTTTCCGGCCGTATGGGGGCCCGCGTTCACCCTCTCAAACCCGGCAACCGAAACCTTGCCGTAGCACGCTTAGTGCACTCGTAGACTCAAACGATGCGGGGTCGCGCCGGGTCGGACGAACGTGCATCAGACCCACCCACGGCAGAGCACGGCCCGTGGCGGATCGTCTGGCGTCGGCTACGACGCGACAGCTGGGGGTTCGTCTCGCTCTGCGCAGTCCTCGCTCTTGTCGTGCTCGCACTCCTTGGCGGAGCGGCCGTCTCGAGGCTGGTCGGGCACAACGGCGACGAGCCGTTCCTCTATGCAGCAAGCCAGACGCAGCGGGCCGTCGGCCCCTGGACACACGTACCGACCCCAAAGAACCCGCCCTTCGACGACTACGGCAACCTGCTGCCCGCGCCGAAGGCGACACCAACAACGCTATTCGTCCTCGGCGCAGACGGGCCGCTCGGCCGCGACGAGCTGATCCGGCTGCTCGACGGGCTCCGCACCTCGCTCGAGATCGCAATCGCAGCAATGCTGATCGCCCTGCTGATCGCGGTCCCAACTGGCACGCTCGCCGGCTACTTCGGCGGCTTGATCGACGCTGCCGTGTCGCTGTTCACCGACACGATCATGGCCTTCCCGCTGCTGCTCTTCCTGCTGTTCGCCAACCGCTACCTGATCGGCGAGTTCCGTTCGGTCGGCTGGAGCTGGGTCGTGCCCGCAGGCGCACCCGCCGAAGCCGTCCTGATCGGGCTCTTCACCGCCTTCTACCCGACCAGGCTCATCCGCGCCCAGGTACTCAGCCTCAGAAACGCCGAGTTCGTCGAGGCCGCACACATGGTCGGCGCCTCGAACCTCCGCATCATCCGCCGACACATCGTCCCGCACCTCGCTCCCACCTTGCTGGTCTGGGCCGGGGTCGCGATCGGCACGAACATCCTGATCGAGGTCGGCCTGAGCTTCCTCGGCGTCGGCGTCCAGGTCTCGACCCCGACGCTCGGGGCGATGCTCGCAACCGTCTGGGGAACGATCTTCAACCCACAGACATACAACAGCCAGATCTACACGCCCTGGCAGACAATCATCCCGATGACAACGATCGTGCTCACGGTCATCTCGTTCAACCGCTTCTCAGAAGCGCTCCGCCGTGCCCTCGAGCCAAGGACAGTCCGCTGAGAATCGCCCGCTTCCTGCTCGTCCGCACCCTCCGCGGGCTCCTCGTCCTGCTGCTGATGATCGCGATCACCTTCGCCCTCTACTTCGCGATCGAGAAACAGCCACCGGTGGCGGTGTTCTTCCCCGACGTCGCCCACGGCGCCACCGCAACGCCGCAGCAGATCGAGATGGTGAAGCACCTGTTCTTCCTCGACCGATCGAAGGTCGGCCTCTTCTTCGATTACCTCGGCCAGCTCGCCCGCGGCGACCTCGGACACGAATCGACGATCCAAGACGGCCGCGTCGTCGAGCTCGGCTCGGTCACCGTCGCACCGCAGTTCAGGGCCACGATGTCGATCCTGCTCGGCGGCGCACTCCTCGTCGTGCTACTCGCGCTCCCACTCGGCGCAATCGCCGGCAGCCGGATCGGCTCCTGGGCAGACCGCCTCATCTCCCTCATCACGCTCCTGCTGGTCTGTACCCATCCGATGATGCTCGCCCTGATCCTGAGAAGCGCCGGCGGGGGCGTCCACTGGCTCCCAACCCGCGGCTACTGCACGTTCATCCGCCACCCAGCCGGGCAGTTCACGCCGCCCGGCTACCAGCCATGCGGCGGCCCCCTCGACTGGGCAACCCACCTAATCCTGCCCTGGATCACCTTCGCGCTGCTCTTCCTCGCCCTCTACACCCGCATGATCCGCGCCAGCGTCGCCGAGACGATCCACGAAGACTTCGTCCGCACCGCCCGCGCCAAAGGCGCCTCCGAAACCCGCGTCCTCCAACGACACGTCCTCCCCAGCGCCAGCCTCCGCGTCCTGACCATGGTCGGCATGGAGATCGGCACCGCGATCGGTGTACTCATCTACATCGAATCCGCCTACAACATCGGCGGCCTCGCCAACTTCGCCGTCAACGAACTCGGCGGCGCCAGTACAACCCTCGACCTCCACATCGACCTCGCGATCGTCGTCGCCATCACCGCCATCGTCATCGTCGGCAACCTGATCGTCGACCTCCTTTACGCCCTTCTCGACCCCCGCGTCGGTCTCCAACAAGACCGAACCCAACAAACCAAGAGCCTCCTCGGCGGCGTCTTCTAGTCCCAGTCGTGCGGGACCTCTCTGGCCGCGACAGCCGTATGGGAAGAGTCGTGGATCGTCGAGGCTTTCTGATTGCCGTCGCTTCGGCTGCGCTGGCCGCAAACCGTCAGGCGAGCGCCGCCGTCGACTCGCGCCGGGTCGTGCTGGCAACCGCCGACCTTGAGTCGCGCTTGGTGGCTGTCGATCTGGCGAGCGGAGCGATCGTCGGTCACATCCCGACTGTGGCCTATCCGCGGAGTATCGAGACGGTCGGCAACACGGCCGTGGTCGCGCACTCGGAGGTCGGGCGGGTCAGCCTGATCGACGGTCGGACGCGGAGGATCACGCATGTCCTTGATGGCTTTGGCGAGCCTCGCTACACGGCCGGGCATCCGGATGGCCGTCATGCCTTTGTGACCGATGCCGAACGGGGCGAGCTGGTCGCGATCGATGTGCGCACTGGGACCGTGCTCGCGCGCGAGCCGGTTGGTGCGCTGGCCCGGCACGCGAGCGTCAACCGTGCCGGGACGCGGGTCTGGACGGCGCTTGGGCCTAAGGCGGAGCAGATCGCGCTCGTCGATGTGTCGGTGCCGGCGCGACCTCGACTTCTCGGCCGTCTTCGCCCTCCGTTTCTTGCGCACGACGTCGCGTGGGCGCCGGACGGCAACCACGTCTGGGTGAGCGCCGGCGCCAGCCGCGGCATCCTGATCTACAGTGCCGAGGGACGGATCGTTGCGCGTTTGCCGGCGGATGCGCCGCCGCAGCACATCACGTTCGACGACACGACTGCGTTTGTGACCAGCGGCCTCAGCGGCACGCTTCGCCGGCACAGCCTCGACGGCCGCCGGCTGTCGCTGACACGGGTGCCGGAAGGCTCCTACAACGTCCAGTACGCCGACGGGAGAGTCGTCACACCGGCGCTCGGCGGCGGTAGCCTCTGCATCCTCAACCAGGAGGGCACGCTGCTTCATCGCGACCAGGTCGCGAACTCATCCCACGATGCCTGCATCGTCAGCTCGATCCACTAAAGGCTGACGATGGCGCACTCCTCACGGAACCTGCCCCGCCGCTTTGGTGTAGGACCGGGCGTGCGGCCGTTCCTGGTGATCGGTCTTCTCGTATCGGCGGTGCTGTGCAGCGTCGCGTCGGCGAAGATCGACGTTTCGATCAAGGCAAGCACAAGCCGCCCGCGGGTGGGCCAGCAGGTCACCTTCGTGGTCCAGAGCGGGACCGCGTTGCGGTGGAATCTGCGCCTGATCGCCGTCGCACCTGGACAGGAGATGCTCCATGTCGTCGGCACCTTCACCGGCGATGTGAGCAGTCCGGATTCCCACGTCCACCGCGACGGCCTGGAAATCCAGCTCACCCGACTGAGCGACACCCACTGGCAGGGACGCGGACGCTTCCCACGTGCCGGGCGCTGGCGCGTCTATGTCCCCAACGAAGCACCGGTCGGCGTCATGCTCCCGGACGGCGCCGCCCACCTCACCATCAACGTCCAATAGCACGGGCCACAAGTGGGGACCTCCTTGGTTCACGCAGCCGTACTTGTCGCTGGTGAGGCGACTATGTCTGCTGGTCTCGTTGGGGGCGCTCGTGTCCGCGACGCCGGCCGGTGCGGGGCCGTTCCTTGACTGGTCGCGACCGGCGACGGTGCATGACGGCGCGCTCGTGCGTGTCCAGGCCGGGGCCGGTAGACGCATGTATGCGCTGCTGCCGCTGTACCTGGTTGCCGCCAACGACGCGCCGCCGCTGCATCACTGCAAGCTGCGAAACGTCGCGGCGGCCATCTGCCCCTCGACAAGCGTGGGGCCGCCCCGCAGCGCCCGGTACCACCTCGTTGCTGTTCTGAACGTGCGCCACCGGAACACGGTTCGCGTCTCCTTTCGAGTTCCGCGGCTCAGGCCGGGCCGCTACGTCTACGTGCTCTATTGCGGGACTTGTTGGCGCGGTCGCCGCGGGAGCTTGATTCCGCTCAACGACCGGCGGGCACCCGCGCTCACGGTCGTCAGCTGAGCCGGCGGCGGTCGGCTCCGAAACGCCCGCAGCGCTCACGGTCGCGCGTGTGCGGAAGTCGGGACGCGTCGAGCTCGTCTGTGCGTATGAAACTGGGAGGCGTGCGTGAGCGAAGCGACAGGGATCTCGTGGTGGCGGCACGGCGCGGTGACCGCGATGCGGCGGCGGCGCTCTTTCGCCGCTACTGGCCGTCCGCATGGCGGGTCGCGTTGGCGGTCACGGGCAGGCGAGCGCTCGCGGACGATGTCGCCGCGGACGCATTCGAGCGTGCGTTCGCGGCGCTCGATCGCTTCGACGAGCGTCGGCCGTTCGGCCCCTGGCTGCACCGGATCGTCGCCAACCGCTGCGTCGACCTACTCCGCGCCGAACGTCGCCTCGCCGCTGAGGACGGTGTCGAGCCAGCGGTGTTCGAGCCGGACCATCGCGCCGGCGACCGCGGTCTGCTGGCCACGGTCGAGTGTCTGTCGCTCGAGCGACGCCTGGTCGTGGTGCTGCGCTACGGGGTCGGCATGACGCCGAAGCAGATCGCCGGGGCGCTCGATCTGCCGGTCGGGACGGTCAACTCGCGGCTCGCCCGCTCGCTCGAGCAGCTGCGCGAGTCCTTCGAGGACCAGCGTGTCGAGCGACACTGAGTCGCGGCTCGACGAGCTGTTCGCGCAGCTGCCGGAACCGGAGGGCGAGGTGACGGAGCATGCTCTGGCACGGGCGCTCGATGCTCTCGCGCCCTCGGCGTCGCGCCATCGACCCGCCCGTGCGGCCGCGTTCGCGCTGGCGGCAGCGGTCGCACTGCTCGGCGTCTCGGCCGGGGCGCTGGCTGCCGCCGGCGCGCTTCACGTGAGCTTCGGGCAGTCGCCGCACCCGCCACAGAAGCGAAGCGTCCCCTCGGTGTCGCAGCTCGCGGTTCCCCGCGGCGCCCGTGGCATCGCCGCCACCATCGACGGCCGCCTCTGGCTGTCGACCGCGAGCGGGCTGCGGCTGCAGGGGTTGCCGGTCACCGCGGCCGCCCTCTCGCCCCGCGCGCAATACGTCGCCGCAGGGATCGGCCGAGCACTCGTTGCCATGGCACCCGACGGCCACCGCGCCTGGTCGGATCCGACACCAGGCAGCGTCGTGGCGATCAGCTGGGCTCCCGATGGGTTGCGCATCGCCTACATCATCCGGACAGGCAAGAGACTCCGGCTGTACGTGGTCGAGGGGAACGGCAGCCACGACCGGCTGCTCGATCCAGCCGTGCGGACGACCGCACCGTCCTGGCGCAACGACTCGTTGGCGCTCGCCTACGTCGCCGCCGGCGGCCGCCCGGTCATTTACGACCTCGCCCACAACACCCACACGATCGTCTCCACCCCAGCCGCCCGCTACGCGACCTTCCTCGCCTTCAGCCCGAACAGCCACGACGACCTGGCCGTCGCAACCACCCACGCCGTCCGGATCGCCGGCCGCATTTCGGCGAGACCAGCGACCTTCCCGCGCGAGACCGTCGCCGGCATCGGCTGGATCGACGGCAAGCTCGCCGTCGCAATGAACCCGAGAACCCCTGGAGCCGCGACCGTGCGCATCTACCGCGTCACCCGCAACGACAGCCTGGTCGAGGCCGGCCGCCGCACCGCTCCGGTACACATCGAGGCGCTCGACGCCTGGAACACACGACTGACCCTCGCAGTCGCTTCAGGCTCAGGCGTCCACATCCTCACCGTCACCGCCGCGAACTCCCGGGACAAGATTCTTCTCCAGCTGCCGCCCGCAAGCCGAGTTGCCGCGCTCGCCACCCGCTAGACGACAGCTCCCGCTGACTGGCCGCGCCTGCGGGACCTGCTCGGCGGGTTTGGGCGTAGAGACGATGATGTCACTGCCGGCTCGCCTTCTCGTCGTCGCCGCCCTGCTGTGCGTCGTTACTGCGCACGAGGCAGCTCCCGCGCTAGGCCGCCCGACCGGCGGAACGCCGGTGGCCCTTGTCACGGCCGCGGGCGAAAACGAGGTACTCGCAGTCTCCATGCCCGGTGGGAGAGTGCTCCGTCGGGTGCACCTGCGCGATCCGGAGACGATCGTGACCGACCCGAAGGGCGTGGCCGTCGTTGTCAGCCCGACGGGCAGGGTGACACTGCTCGACTGGCGGACGCTGAAGGTCCTCGCGGTGCTGCGCGGGTTCGGGTCGCCGCAAGTCGCTGCGATCACACCGGACGGCGAATGGGTCTACGTCACCGACGCGACGACTGGCGAGTTGTCGGTGATCGAACTGGCCAGACGCCGCGTTGTCGACCGAATCCATGTCGGCGCCAACCCGCACTCGGTCGCCGTCAGCCCGAACCTCCGCCGCGCCTGGATCGCCCTCGGAGAGCGAGCGGACACAATCGTGGTCCTCGACACCTTGAGGGTAAACAGGCCGCGCGTGATCGGACGCATCCACTCGCCCGTCCCGGCAGACGACCTTGCCTTCGCCCCTGATAGCCAGACGGTTTGGGTCTGCTCCGCGACCTCACCCTACGTTTCGGTGCTCAACGCAGAAACCGGTCGCCTTGTCACCAAGGTTCCCGCAGGCCCCGGCCCACAGCACATCGCCTTCGGCCTGTTTGCCCATCCGCGTGCGTTCATCGCTAGCGATCACGGCTCCACCCTCGAGGCCATCGACATCGACAACCCGCAAGGTGCTGCGACGCGTCCGCGTCCCGCACGGATCGTTCGACCTCGCGACCGCCGGCGGGCTCGTCGTCACCACGTCGCGCGTGAGCGGCGTCGTCACCGAGTTGACGGACACGCTCCAACGCTGGATGGACGTCTCTGTCGCCCCTCATACCCGCGACGTCGCAGTCAGCGTCTGGTGAGCGCCAACGGCAGACCAGCTGTCGCACTTGCTGGACTCGCCGCCGTGGCGATGCTTCTCACGATGAACGCTGCGCCCTCACCGAGGCATGCGGCGGCTGTGCGTTCTTCGACGAGCCGCACGTTTCCCCTGGTCCCGGGCCCGCGGAGCTGCATTTCCGGCTGCGCGAGCCTCGCGGGGTCATCCTGCTCTCGAGGCTGACAGCCCCCGTCGGAGTCCGTGCCTACGGCGAAGCCACGATCCCGCACCTCGCCAGCGTGCGTTTCTCCACAAGAGACCAGAACGACCCGGCGCTCCGCTGCCGCCCCGCGGACGGCCTGGTCGCCTGCACCGAGTCGCAGGAGTGGTGCCCGATGCCGGCCGCGGTCTCGCGGCTGCACCTCGTTAAGCAGAGCGGCCCCGCCGGCCCTGTTCGGATCGACTACCTCGTCGGGCCACCATCCCCCGAGGACTGAGCATGCCGGTTGGACAGAGAGCACGTTTTGCCGCCGTCGTGCTCGCCAGCCGCCCTCGTCATCCTTACCCTCTGTCAGCAGGCGTATGCGGGCGGCGACTTCATCGACCTTGCCGCCTCCGGCAGCCGGGTCTGGTTCGTGGGCGAACCCGGCATCCGCGAACTTGATGCCAGGACTGGACGAACACTCGCAGCGCCAACGCTGGCGGGAGCGCCCTATCCCCTCAGCGTCGCGCTCGCCGGCGGCGCCGCCTGGATCGCAAGCGTCGAGAACGGCTACACGTGGGGAACTCTGACCCGGCTCGACACCCGAACCCGCCGGACCAAGTTGCTCTGGCGGAAGCAGGGCACCTCCGTCCAGTACGTCGCTGCCGGCGCCGGGAGCGTCTGGGCATTGCTCGGCTCGGCCGGCCCAACCCGCATCGCGCGCTTCACCCTTGCCGGAAAGCTCACGCGTACCTGGACGATCCCGGGAGGAGGGCGGATGGCCGCCGACAGCAGCGGCTGCTGGATCTCAACCAACCAATGGCTGATCCACATCGACCGCGGCGGCGACGTCCGGCGCGTTGTACGAGCACAGCTCGGCGATCTCACAACCGGCGCCGGCTCCGTCTGGCTCCCCCAACCGACCGGGATGATCATCCGCGTGAATGAGAAAGACGGCCGGATCCACGCCCTCCCCACCGGCCCGCTTCGACTCGGCGGCTTCCAACACGACCTTGCCGCTGGCGCCGGCGCACTCTGGGCATTGACCGTCCACAGTCGCTCACAGACCACCTTGAATCGCTTCGACCCCGCCAGTGGCCGGCGCACCGGCCGCACGCAACTGCCCGGTATCGGCGACGCCATCGCTGCCACTCCAGCTGCGATCTGGGTCGCCACCGTGATCGCACCACCCAGCCGGTCTGCGAGCGGCTACGAGCTCCTCCGGCTCAACCCCACGACGCTTCGTCGCAGCCTGCGAGTGCAGATCAGCTGACGAGCCACCGCTGAAACTGAGGACGATCGAGAGCGGCGAGGGCGTTTCGTCTAGCGGGACTTGCAAATCCAGCGCTTCCCGAACGAGGGACCTGTTGGAATGCGCAGGCCGTACTCTTCACAATGATCGCCGTGCTCCTTTCGGTTCTCGCAATGACACCGCCAGCGCTGCTGCCGCATGCGCACGGCTGGCAAGGCGGAACTGCCCGAATCGCTAACGCAACCTGCGGGCGCTGTGTCCAGGTCGATAGCTGGGCCGCGACCATCCGCTACCGGGATGCGCCCAACGACTTCCCGCACAAGATGATGGCCGCCCTCGGGCCACAGGGCGTGATCATTCTGCTGGTCCGCTCATGGGCGACGGTGCAGCGAGCGACCCGGACGCCCTCCCTGTTGAGCTGCGCCCACACCTTGTCAACACCGTAGACACCGAAGGTGTCGCGGTGCACCCGGACGATCTCTGGCTTCAGCTCCGCGTCACGTATCGATCGCGCCGACGGCGGCCGCGACCTGGCCGCGTAGTAGGTGCGCGGGGCGAACTGCAACACGTCGCAGATCGGCTCGACCCCGAAACGATCACGGTGCTGATCGATGTAGGCGCTCACCTCCGCGTTCGACCGTCGAGCTCGGTCGCGAAGAAAAGCGACGCCGACTTCAAGATCTCGTTCGCCCGGCGAAGCTCGCGATTCTCCCGCTCGAGCTCCTTGAGCTTGGCCCGCTCATCGCTCGTCAGCCCCGGCCGGCGACCCTCATCGACCTCCGCCCGCCGCACCCAGCTCCGCCGCGTCTCCGCCGTGCAGCCGATCTTCGCGGCGACCGACACGATCGCCGCCCACTGCGACTCGTGCTCGTGCTGATGCTCCAACACCAGCCGCACCGCGCGCTCACGGACCTCCGGCGCGTACCTCTTCGATCTGCTTGACATGACTCCATCCTCTCAAGGACTGGAGCCTGCAACTTTCCCGGAGAGGTTCAAACCCACTGTGGGTGGATGCCTTGCTCGAGCATCCGACGCGTGAACGTTCGTCGCAGGGAATGGAAGTCTCTTCGGATGCCATCCTGATTCCGCTTCGGGATTCCAGCACGCGCCATTGCTTGATCGAGGATCTTGCGGAGGTAGCTGTTGTTCAGACGCCCGCCCCGCGGCGCTCGGAAGACCGGTCCTCCGTCGTGCGGGCGACTTTCGGGTCGCTGCATCCAATCGCTGAGGACGGTCATCGCCGGCGCGGTGAGCTCGACGATTCGTTCGTCGCGGTCCTTGGGAGTTGTGAGTCCGTCGGTCGGGTTCCACGTATGTCGGACGCGCACCTCCCCTTCGAGCAGATTCACGTCCGTCCAGTCAAGGGCGATCAGTTCGCCTTGGCGAAGCCCCGTCGCGATGGCGAAGCGACACGTGTGGCGGTAAACAGGTTCGACATCCTTCATCGCTTGCCATAGCCCAGCGAGCTCCGAATCTGTGAACGCGACCGATCCCTGTTTCGGCATTCGGGTGCCCCGGAGGTATTTGCGCCGATAGATCGTGATTGGGTTCCGCTCGGCGTACTCCTCGTCGACGGCGGTAGACAGACAAGCGCTCAGTTGTCGGAAGTGCTTAAGCCGGGAACTCGGGGAAACAGGGCCGATCGTGTCGTCGAATCGTCGCAACTCCCCCATGCCGATCGCTCTGACCTCCACGTGGCCGATTGCCGGGATCGCTAGGCGGCGGAGAGTGTCGTCATAGGAGCGAAGGGTCTCGGCTTTCAAGTCGCCCGTGCGGACACGCCTTTCGAGGATGGTCTCGTACTCATCCACCCACGCTGGGAACGTGATGCTTCGTCGCTCTTCGACCAAGCCGATGCGGCCCTTGTCGATCTCCACCTGCAGTTCACGCAGCCCCGCGTCGGCTACGCGCCGATTCTTGATCCGCGAGCCCTTGATCGTGCGGCCGGATCGGTCGCGGTAGAACGTGTAGTAGCTCGGGCCGCTCGGGCACGAGCACCCCTTGATGCTCTCAAGCGTTGTCTTGCCGGCTTTGGTGCACCGAGCGCTATGGGCGACACGGAGGCTCGCGAGACGCGGCGTCACGACCTGGAAGCTACGCCGAGTGTGCCCGTTCTGTAACCGCGCGAACTACGAGACTTATCCGTCTCTCATGAAAAGGGCCGCAAATGCGGCCTTTTCGAGTCGGGGCGCCGAGATTCGAACTCGGGACCTCTAGTCCCCCAGACTAGCGCGCTAACCAGGCTGCGCCACGCCCCGCGACGGCCTCAGGCTAGCAACGATGCGGTCTCGCGCCTCGCGAGCGAGGAGACATGATCGGAAGACGTCGAGGCGTGCGTTCCGCCCGCGGCACGACCTGCCTGCCCCGACTGTAGGTGAGACACCTCCGCCGGCAGGGATCGCGGGCATGTAGGCTCGCGCCACGCTGTCCGGCCGGCCCCGCGGGAGGACGCAGAGATCACCGCGCAGGGCCATCCGAGAGCACTCTTTCAACGGGCAGTCGAGCGCGGCAATCTCCTGGTTGCCGAGATGACGCTCCGGACGGAGATCCCGCGGCCGACGCTTGTCGACCTGCTCGAGCTCACAGCCTTGATCGCTCAGAAGGACGCACGCCGGCACAGTCGTGCGGCGGCCCGGTGGCTGCAGCGCTGGCTGGATGCCGTTCCCGACGCAACCCTGGACGACATCGACCTCGCCGCGTCGGGTCTACGTGCCTTGGGCGGTCGTCATCATGAAGCGGCGATGGCGGCTCTTCGGGACATGGCCGAGCGAGCAGCGAGCGGCCGGACTCGCCGGCGCCTCGCGTCTTGACGGTCTAGCGGCCGAGGCGCGTCTTTCGCCGGATCCCGAGGCGTCGCTGCTCAGCCTGGTCGTACTCGCCGTCCTTCCGAGCCGCCCAGACGAATGCGGCGAGCACGATCACAGCGGTGAGAAACGCAGAGACGCTCGCGATGACGAGGGCTGCCGTGCTCACACGAAGCCTTATACCCGAGCCGTGAAGGCTCAGGGCGCGACCCACAGTGCCGCGGAGCTGAACGGAGGCTCGTAGGTTCGCGGCGCCAGCTCCCACGTGAGGCTGTTGTTCCCAGCCCGCGCCTTCGCCGGGATGTCGATCTGCATCGCGAACAGAACCGCCCCGTGCGCTGCGATCGCGCCGGCCGGGCGGCAGTTCAGGACGTAGGCCTGCGCGGGAGCGTCGTCGAGTTGCTCGAGGTAGGTCGGGCAGCTCGTGGATGCGAAGCGGAATGGCTTCGAGCCGGTGTTCGTCACGGCGACCTCGTAGCGAAACTGCTCGCCGCGCCGCACGGGAAGCGCACGCAGACCCGGCTTCACGCTGATGGCGCGCCTTCCGACGACGACCGCCTTCAGGGGCAGCCGGGAGCTCGCGGGGAGGTATCGCGGCGCCGGCGTGAACGGACCGACCGAAACCGTCGACGGAACGCTCGGCTGGTCGCATCTCGGTGCATGCGCCAGCGGGATCTCGATCGTCGTTCCGCCGACGAGCCCGAGGCTCATCTTCGCCGGCGGCGCGCCCGGCGAGCCGGCCGGCGTCGACCCCGGCCCGCACCAGTTCGACCAGAAGATCGCCGTCGCGGCCGCCTTTCCCGGCCGAAGCGCGCGGAGCGATCCGAGGGGATCCGCGATCGCGTCCGGCGGTGAGGGTGACGCGGCGAGCCTCTTCACCCGCCACCTCTCGCGGGACGCAGCGGCTCCCGCGAAGCTCACCGTCGGCCACCCCACGAGCGAGCACGTCCGAGCGCCTGCGTTGACGAGGCGCACGCCTCCCACCAGTGAGCCCGTCGCGCCCTGCAGGGACAGGTGCGCACGAAGGTCGCGCGCCTTGCAGGGCGCGGCAAGCGGCACGTGCGCAGGAGCCTTGACAGGATGCTCGTTGAGCCAGGGGACGACCCTCGGCGGTGCTGCGACCGCGGCGGCCAAGACCCGGCATGCCCATGCGCCGAACGCGCGGAACGTCTCGTGCCGGTAGCCCACGATCGTGGCATGGAAGCGCCCCCGGATCGACGAGGGCGTCACCCGCCGGACGGTGACGACCGCGGTGCGCGACCTGAACGTCTGCCGGCCGTGGATCCCGACCCCGACGTCGGCCGCCACGAGGGCGCTGCCGCGAGACGCGGCCGGTCGGCCGACGGTCCGGTAGAGGCCGACGCCCGCGTAGCGAGGCAGGCGAATCACGATCCTCACCGCCGGATCCTTCGGCGCCTCGTACAGCCGGCTCGAGAACGTGAGCCCGCCGCTGCGCGCGATCGTGCAGCTGTCACCGCTGCTCGTGGGGATCGTCCAGTCCGATCCGGCGGCGTACGGGCCCTCGACGGCGATCGTGCTCTTCGGCCGTGGGGCGCAGTCGCGCGCCGACGGCATTCGCAATCGCAACCGCGAGCCACCGAGCGAGAGCACCTGCGACTGCGTCCCGCCCGAGGCAGTCGTGTAGGAAACGGCAATCTGCCGGGCGGCGCCCGGCGTGGCCGCCGGGACACGCGCGCAGCCTGCAACGGCGAAGTTCAGCTGCACCGCCACCTGCCTGCCGGGCGCGACGGACAGCGGCTTCGCGTGCCGACTGTCGTACGGTGCGCGTAGGAAACCGAGCGCGGGACAGGAGTGGCTCCCGGTGCACGGAGGCGGGTTCCAGGCGACGAGCCTTGTTCCCCGCTGCTGCACGAGGCCGCCCGGCGGGTCGATCGCCTGCACGCCAAGAACCGTGATCTGCTTCTTCGAGCGGTTCCGGAGCGTGAGCCCGATCCCGAAGGAGGTGTGCGGAACGAACCGCAGCACGGTTCCGTGCGGTCCGAGCTCGAGCACAGCCCACCCCCCTGCTTCCTTCAGGTCACCCTTGCGGAACGGAGCGGCGAGCTTGTGGTCGTTGCCCGCGCCACAGCCGGTGACCGCCACGAGCACTGCTGCGGCGAGAGCGAGGCAGGCGCGTCGCGAGCGCACGGGCCGATCATCGACCTCATTCGTAATGGCGGTGTAGTCGCGTGTTCAGGAAACCGCGGGACCCGCCGCCGAGCCCACGGGCAGCACCACCGCGATCCGTTGCTCGTGCGCGTCGAAATGGCGCACGGCGCTGACCGGAATGACGACGATGCCGTCCGGCGTCGAGACGTGGAGCTCGAGCTGACCCGGCCGCGGCTCGTAGACGTGGAGCACCGAGCCGAGGTGGCCGGTGTCGGTGTCGACCGTGAAGCCGTGACAGCGTCGAAGATCGTCGATCATCGTCATCGCCGTCATCGTCCCGCCGGTGCGGTGATCCGGCATCAGTAGTTTCGGGTCGGCTGCTCAGCTCTCGAGGGCGTTCCGCCACTCGCTCTTCGCGAGCACGGCGAACGTCTCGCCGGCCCCCGGCTCCCGGCCGAGCACGTCGCGGACAGCTTGCGCCCGCGACCGCCTCGCGGGCAGGCCCGGACGGCGCTTCACCTCGCCGACGACACGCCAGTCGTCGCCCTTGAGCCGACTGAAGACGATGTACGTCACCGCTCGCTCGGCGGGATGTCACGCAGGCTCGCCGAGAACGCCTCGAGCTCCTCGCGGGTGTACTTCGTATGGCGCCGCTTCGTGCCTGCCGGGTCGTTGACGAGGCCGGTCGTCGGCCGCCAGGCGCGGATCGGCCGCACCGGTCGCGGCTCGAAGCCGCCGCCGCAGTTCGGGCACACGTCGTGGAGCATGTTCTGGACGCATTCGGCGCAGAACGTGCACTCGTAGGTGCAGACGCGCGCGTTCTGCGCATCGGGCGGAAGGTCGATGTCACACAGCTCGCAGTTCGGGCGCAGCTCGAGCATCGTCAGGCCGGCGCGTCCGCGAATCGGCGGCGCTCGCGCAGCGTCACCCGGACCGCGTTGAGCGCGGCGAGGGCGAGGATGACGGAGCAAGCAGCCCACGTCCACCGTGGCCCGTAGCGATCTGTGAACGGCCCGGAGACGACCATCCCGACAAGGAGCGAGATCTGCACGAGCGTGCCGAGGAACGCGAAGATGCGGCCCCGCATTCTGTCCTCGACTGCCTCCTGGATGAGCGTGACATTGCACACGAGGCCGACGCCGTTGCCGATCCCGTAGATGACGGCGCCGATGGATCCGATCTCGACCCCGGGGCTGACCGCGCACGCGGCGATACCTACAGAGAGCACGGCGAACGCGAGCACGTACCCCCAGTAGGCCCCGAACCGGCGAACGATCACCGGGGCGATCAGGTTGCCGGCCACGATGCCCACTCCGCTCGCCGCGACGAAGACGGCAAAACCGATCGTGCCGCTGCCGTAGCCGTTGGAGTTCTTCGCCAGCAGCACCTCCGACACGTTCTGGGCGCCGAACGCGAATGTACCGACGGCCCAGACGCTGAAGATCACCCGAAGCACCCGGTCGCCGCGTATGCGCTTGAGCCCCTCGGCGACCTCGTGCCAGTGGCTCTTCGGCGCCACCGTGTCCGGCGGGCTTTCGAGCTTTCCCGAACCGAGTCGCACGAGCAGGTACGCCGAGAACGCGAAGCTCGCAGCGTTCAGCGCGTAGACGGTTGTCGCGTTGCTGAACGAGAGAATCGCGCCGCCGACGAAGGGCGCCAGGACGCGCGTCAGGTTCTCGGCACCCTGGAGCAGCGAGTTCGCATCGGCAAGATGGTCGATGCGGACCAGGTTGGGCACCCCGCTGTACGCGCCCGGCCGGAAGAGCGCCGCTGCGCAGCCTGCGAACCCCGCCAGGATGCAGATCTGCAGTGCGGATTCGGCGAACGGCATGATGCAGAAGACGAGCACGCCGCCGATGTCGGAGATGATCATCAGCTTCTGCCGCGGGCTCCGGTCGACGATCGGCCCGATCGTGAGACTCAGCACAGCGCTCGGCAGAAATTCCGCAATCAGGAGCGCGCTGACCCAGACCGCCGAGTGCGTACGGTTGTACACCGCCACGTTGAGCGCGAAGAACGCCGCCCACGTGCCGAGCGTCGAGCCGAGCCGTGCCCAGAGGAGCCGCCGAAAGTCGACGTAGCGCGTGTCGATCAGGAACGACCAGCGGCTCGTGATCGGGGGGCCGGGCATGCC
The DNA here is from genome assembly GCA_963794375.1 of uncultured Thermoleophilia bacterium. GTDB lineage: Bacteria > Actinomycetota > Thermoleophilia > Gaiellales > Gaiellaceae > PALSA-600. The sequence goes on along the minus strand of CAWCDL010000009.1, from coordinate 131,959 downwards.
GCAATCATTCCCGATAGGGCGGCGGGTTTCGAGCCTCGTCGCCCGCAACGTTGCTACCACTACCCCGCGGATTCTTCACGTGCCCTTCGTTTCCCGACATACCGTCCCGCTCATGGGCAGGCACTCCCTTGCGATGGCGACGGCGATCGTCGCCGCCGCGGCGCTCGCAGGTAGCGCCGCCGCCGCCAGGACAGACGCCCCTCCGCTCGTCAGCTCGAACTGGGCCGGCTACGCGGCGATCGCGCCCGACGGGAAGTCGCTCTCGTTCGCGAACGCGACGGGCACCTGGGTCGTGCCCCGCGTCACCTGCACCTCGTCGCGCTCCGATGCCGTCGCCTTCTGGGTCGGTCTCGGCGGCTACAGCGGCGACTCGACGGCGCTCGAGCAGCTCGGCACGGCCGCCGAGTGCAGCGGCCAGGGCACGGCGCCGACCTACTACGCCTGGTGGGAGATCGTCCCTGCCTCGTCGGTGCGCATCGGCCTGAAGGTGCATCCGGGCGACCGCATCACCGCCGGCGTCGCGGTCGACGGGCAGAAGGTCGTTCTCAGCCTCCACGACCTGACGCATGGCACGCGCTTCTCACACGTGCTGACGCTCAGCCAGCAGCTCGACGTCTCGTCGGCCGAATGGATCGCCGAGGCACCCGCCAGCTGTCAGAGCGCTTCGAGCTGCACGCCGATCGCGCTCACGAACTTCCGGGGCGTCACGTTCACCAACATCGCCGCCACAGGGAACGCCCATCCGGGCACACTCACCGACGCGACGTGGGTCGCGACGCCGATCGAGCTGATCACAGGCGGTGGCCAGGGACGCCTGCTCGGCGACAGCGACCCGCTCGGCCCGGGCGTCGGCGCCGTTCCGGGAGCCGTCTCCGCCGACGGCCGCTCGTTCGCCGTCACCTGGCAGCAGGGCCTGCAGCCCGGCTGATCTGCAGCACCGCGGCTCCTCGCACCTCGCCCGCCCGGAGCCGTGCGAGCACCTGCTCTGCCTCCTCGAGCGGATGGACCTCCACCTCGGTGCGCACGGGATGCTCGCGGAGCGCGGCGAAGAGGCCGTCGCCGTCGGCGCGCGTCAGGTTCGCGACCGACCTGAGCTGCCGCTCCCGCCAGAGAAGCTCGTACGGGAAGGCAGGGATGTCGCTCATGTGGATGCCGGCGCACACGACGACGCCGCCCGACCCGACTGCTGCAAGTGCCTGCGGGACGAGCTCGCCGGCGGGGGCGAAGATGATCGCCGCATCGAGCTCCTCCGGCCGCTCGCCGGAGGCCCCCGCCCACTCCGCGCCGAGCTCGAGCGCGAGCGACTGGGCCGGCTCGTCGCCCGCGCGGGTGAAGGCGAACACGCGCCGGCCCTCGGCGCGCGCGAGCTGCGCGACGATGTGCGCCGAGGCGCCGAAGCCGTACAGGCCGACCCGCTCGGCATCCCCCGTGAACCGAAGCGCGCGGAAGCCGATCAGGCCCGCACAGAGAAGCGGCGCGAGCGCGGTGTCGGAAGGCCCGTCGGGAAGCGGGAAGCAGTAGCGGGCGTCGGCGACGGCCAGCTCGGCGTAGCCGCCGTCGAGGGTGTAGCCCGTGAAGAGCGCCCGCTCGCACAGGTTCTCGCGGCCGCTCCGGCAGAAGCGGCACTCGCCGCACGTCCAGCCGAGCCACGGCACCCCGACTCGCGCGCCGCCGGCGAAGACGCCGCCGCCCTCGACGACCGTCCCGACGATCTGATGGCCGAGAACGAGCGGCAGCTTCGGCTCCGCGAGCTCCCCGTCGCGCACGTGCAGGTCGGTGCGGCAGACCCCGCAGGCGCGCACCCTCAGCAGGACCTGGCCCGGCCCGGGCTCCGGGTCCGGGAGCTCCACCCGCTCGAGCGGGCGGCCGGGCGCCGTCAGCACTGCCGCGCGCATCAGCCGAGAGCCGCCCGCACCCGCGGCGCCACCTCGGTGCCGAGCAGCTCGATCGAGCGCAGCACCTTGTCGTGCTGCAGCGAGCCGACGCTCGTCTGGGCGAGGAACCGCGTGTGGCCGAAGTGGCCGTGCTGGTAGAGGATCTTCTCGACCACCTCGTCGACGCTCCCGACGACGAGCGCGCCGCGCAGCGTGCGCAGCGCGTCGAAGCTCGGCCGCTGCAGCGGCGGCCAGCCGCGCTCGCGACCGATGCGCGTCATCATCGCCGCGTACCCGGGGAAGAAGTCGTCCGGGTCGCCGACGTAGGTGTGCGAGTTGATGCTCAGGCCGAGCGGCCCGTGCCCCGCAGCGGCGGCCGCGCGGCGGTGGATCTCGGCGAACGGCACGAACCGCTCGGTTTCGCCGCCGATGATCCCGAGTGCCATCGGCAGCCCCAGCATCCCGGCGCGCGCGGCCGACTCCGGTGTGCCACCCACCGCCACCCACACCGGCAGTGGCTGCTGGACGGGACGCGGATAGACGCCGAGCCCGTCGATCGGCGCCCGGTGCCCGCCCGACCACGTGACCACCTCCGAGTCGCGCAGCGCGAGCAGCAGGTCGAGCTTCTCGGCGAAGAGAGCGTCGTACTCGCGAAGGTCGTAGCCGAAGAGCGGGAACGACTCGATGAACGAGCCGCGGCCCGCCATGATCTCCGCCCGTCCGGCGGAGATCAGGTCGACCGTTGCGAACTCCTGGAACACCCGCACCGGGTCGTCGGAGCTGAGCACGCTGACTGCGCTCGTGAGGCGGATCCGCTCGGTGCGCGCCGCGGCGGCGGCAAGCGCCACGGCCGGCGTCGAGACGAGGAAGTCGGCGCGGTGGTGCTCGCCGAGGCCGAAGACGTCGAGCCCGACCTGCTCGGCCAGCTCGACCTCTTCGAGGAGCTCCCGCATCCGCGTCGCCCCGGGCCGGCCGTCGAGCTCGGCGAACGTGTAGACGCCGATCTCCACGGCGCAAACCGTATGCGAAGCGAGACGGCGGAAAGGGTGCTCGGTGGGGCCCCTAACCCCCCAGTGGTCGCTTGCCGGGACCCCACCGTGCTACTAGGTCAGACGGGATCGCTCGTTCCGGGTTGGTTAAGGGCCTGTTCAGACGGCCAAGCGACGGTAAAGCCGGTCGACGAGGTCGGGCAGCTCCTCGAGCCGCTCCGTGATCACACGAAGGCGGTACTCGCGGAAATGCTCGGGCTCGACGTCCAGCGCGCCTGCCAACGTCTCGATCACGTCGTTCGACGGGACCGGCCGGTTCCCGTGCACGAGATGGTTCAGGTAGCCGGCGGAGAGGCTCGTCTTCGCTGCGAGCGCGCGATAGGTGAGCCCGGTCTCGTCCATGAGCCGTTCCACCGCGCCACCGAACGGCTCCGCTGCGTATCTGCGTCTTCTGGCCATATCAGGTGTTCTTGCCCAGATCGGCAACGTTCACACGTCGCTCCTCGCCGGTCGCCCGCTCGCGGACGTCGACCGCCCCGTCCTCGAGGCTCTTCCGGCCGGCCGTCACCCGCACCGGGATGCCGATCAGGTCGGCATCGGCGAACTTCTCGCCGGGCCGCAGATCGCGGTCGTCGAGGAGCACGTCGAGGCCCGCCGCGCTGTATGCCTCGGCGGCCTGCTCCGCGATCTCTTCGGCGCCGGTCAACGCGACCACATGTATATCGTATGGCGATAGGGAAGCAGGCCAGCAGATGCCGTTGTCGTCGTGGCCCTGCTCGACGACCGCCGCGAGGACGCGCCCCGGCCCGATCCCGTAGCTGCCGCCGAGAAGCGGCTTCTCCCTGCCGTCCTCGTCGAGGAACGTCGCGCCGAGGGGCGAGCTGTACTTGTCGGCGAAGTAGAAGATATGACCGACCTCGATCGACGTTTGGAACGTCAAGGCGCCGCCGCACTCCGGGCACCGGTCGCCCTCGACGGGCTCCCGGAGGTCGGCGAACCGCGGCTGGTAGTCGCGTCCGGCCTCGACGCCGCGCAGGTGCCACCCGTCCCGATTCGCCCCGGCAACGAACTGGCCGTCACGCAGCGTCTCGTCGGCGATCACCTCGCCGGCGAACCCGACCGGTCCGAGGGAGCCGCCCGAGGCAGCGAACGCGGTGCGGATCTCGTCGTCGGTCGACGGGCGCGACCCGATCTTCAGAGCCGAGAGGAGCTTCGACTCCGACAGCCGATCGTCGCCGCGGATCAGTGCGAGCACGACGCGCCCGTCCTCGGTCGTCACCGGCATCGCCTTCGACGTGGCTGCGAGGTCGATGCCGAGGAACGCCGCGAGCGCCTCGCAGGTCGTCACTCCTGGCGTCTCGACCTCGTCCGGCGCGGCAAGCGTCGGCGGGAGTGACGGTGCGCGCGGAATGCCGCGGGCGATCTCGGCGTCGGCCGCGTAGTCGCCGCGCTCGCACCGGACGAGGGTGTTCTCACCCGACCCGGACGGCGCCAGGAAGTCGAAGGTGAGCTCGCCGCCCATGATCCCGCTCTCGGCCCTCACCTCGTGCGCCTCGACGCCGCACCGCTCGAAGATGCGGTGGTAGGCCAGGCGATTCTTCTCGAACGACGCGAACGCGCTCTCCTCGTCGCGGTCGAACGAGTAGGCGTCCTTCATGATGAACTCGCGGACACGCAGGAGGCCGCCGCGGGGCCTCGGCTCGTCGCGATCCTTGGTCTGGAAGTGGTACCAGAGCTGCGGCAGCTCCTTGTACGACTGGATCTCGCGGCCGTGGAACGTCGCCGTCTCCTCGTGCGTGACCGGGAGGACGAACTTGCGCCCGGTGCGGTCCTCGAGGCGAAAGATCTCGGGGATCCCGATGCGCCCGGTCTGCTCCCAGAGCTCGGCAGGCGTCAGCACCGGCATCAGCATCTCCTGCGCACCGATCGCGTCCATCTCCTCGCGGATGATCTGCACGACCTTCTGGTGCACCCTCCAGCCGAGCGGCATGAACGTCCACAGGCCGGCGCTCACCTGGCGGATGAAGCCGCCGCGGACGAGCAGCTTGTGGCTGACCGCCTCGGCGTCGGCCGGCGCGTCGCGCAGCGTGGGTAGGAAGAGCTGTGAAGCCCGGGCGATCATCGCGAGGCCTTGAACCTACCGTGGATGGCCGATCGGGGAATCGAATGCCGTCGCGGTTGGGGGCCTGCGCACGGCGCAGGGCACCCGTCTCGCCCGGCACCAAGGCCAACCGGCCTTGCCACCGGTCGAGCCGTCCACCCGGCTTGGCGCACGCCCTCCCCGCAACGACAGCATTCCCCGATCAGCCATCCAGCGGGATCGCCGAGGCTTCGGCCATCGCGAGGGCCGCCGGCTTCGCCATCTTGAGCCGCTTCGGCCGGAACATGCCCTCGGCGATCCACCGGTCGATCTCGTGGAAGAGCTCGTCGACGAGGATGTCGGAGGACACCTTCTTGAGCACCCGCCCGTGCGCGTAGATGAAGCCGACGTCGCGGCCGCCGGCGATGCCGAAGTCGGCGTCGCCGCTCTCCCCCGGCCCGTTCACTGCGCAGCCGAGCACGGCGACCTCGAAGGCCTGCTCGTATGACGCGAGGCGGGCCTCCACCTCCTCGGCGAGCGTGTGGACGCCGACGTTGTCGCGCCCGCAGGAAGGGCAGGCGATCATCACGGGCCCGCGCTCGCGCAGGCCGAGCGCCTTCAGGATCTCGTACGCGGTCTTCGGCTCCTCGATCGGGTCGGCCGAGAGCGACACGCGGATCGTGTCGCCGATCCCCTCGGCCAGCAGCGTGCCGATGCCGACGGCACTCTTGATCGAGCCGCCGAAGACCGTGCCGGCCTCGGTGACGCCGAGGTGCAGCGGGTAGGGAACCTTCTCGGACAGCGAGCGGTACGCGCGGATCATCGTCGGCACGTGGCTCGACTTGACGGAGATCTTGAAGTCGTAGTAGTCGAGCGACTCGAGCAGGCGCACCTCCTCGAGCGCCGCCTCGACGAGCGCCTCGGCCTGGTCGCGGTGCGCGAGGTCCTCGAGATGCCTGGGCAGCGAGCCCGAGTTGGCGCCGATCCGCATCGGGATGCCCTTCGCCTTCGCCGCGCGGACGACCTCGGCCACCTTGTCGGCGCCGCCGATGTTGCCCGGGTTGATCCGCACGGCCGCCACGCCCTGGTCGATCGCCTTCAGCGCCAGGCTGGCGTTGAAGTGGATGTCGGCGATGATCGGGACAGGCGAGAAGCGGACGATCTTCGAAAGCGCCTCGGCGTCCTCGGTCTTGGGCACCGCCACCCGCACGATCTCGCAGCCCGCACTTGCGAGGGCCGCGATCTGGGCGGTCGTCGCCGGCACGTCGTGCGTCTTGGTGGTCGTCATCGACTGGACGACGACGGGGGCGCCGCCGCCGATGCGGACGCCGCCGACGGTTACCGAGCGCTCGCTGGCCACGGATCCAGCTTAGAGACTCAGCCGCCGCCGCCGAACAGGTCGTTGCGCAGGCCGAAGTACATCAGCACCGCGAAGAGCGACAGCCCGACGACGCTGTAGCGGACGTAGACCGCCTGTGTGAACGTGCGCCCACGGAGCTTCTCGACCAGCGCCATCACGATGTGGCCCCCGTCGAGCGGCAGGACGGGCAACAGGTTGAGCAGGCCGAGCGCGAGGCTGATCAGGCCCAGTACGAAGAGGAAGTCGCGCAGCCCGGCCCGCCAGGCCTGCGCCGAGACGCGCACGATCCCCACCGAGCTCGAGACCTGGTTCGTATCGCGGCCGGACGCCAGGTGGGCAAGCCCTGTGACCGTGTCGGAGGTGACCTGCCAGGTGAGGCTGAGCGAGTCCCGCGCGGCTGCGGGGAGCGACTCGCCCGCGCCCGTGCGCTGCTCGATCGCGATCCCGATGCGGTAGCGGCCGTCGATCGGGCGAGCGCTCAGCGGGCCGAGCACCACCTGCTTCCCGTCACGCTCGACGGTGATTCGGAACGGCCGCCCGGCGGTCGCCTGGATCGCGTCGGGGATGTTCTTGGGCTTGACGGGACGGCCCGCCACGGCGATCACCCGGTCGCCCGCGTGAATGCCGGCGGCCTTGGCGGGCTCGCCCTTGAGGGCCTCCCCCACGACGTTCGTGTCGTGAATCGTCGCCACGAGGAAGAGCGCCGCGAAGAGCACGAGCGCGAAGACGAGGTTCACCGCCGGGCCGGCACCGATCGCGACGAGCCGCCGCCAGGTCGCCTGCCGCCAGTAGGCGTCGGGCTCGAGCGACCAGGCGAGCTCGCGGGCGGTGCGCGATTCGCGCACGCTCTCGGGGAGCGCGGCCAGAGCCTCCTTGGCCGCAGCCTCATCGTCGGCGGCCAGCGCGTCGTCGAGGCGCTGGAGCTCGTCGTGGTGCCGGAGCCGGACCTCGGCTACGAGCCCCGCCCCGAGGTCACCGGGCGACGGCCGGTTCATCCCGGGGATCTTCACGTAGCCGCCGAGCGGCAGGCTGCCGATCCCGTACTCGACGAGCCCGCGGGTCTTCTTGACGATCGGCGGCCCGAAGCCGAGGTAGAACTTGCGCGGCGTCATGCCGACCGCGCGCGCGGCGAAGAAGTGCCCCGCCTCATGGATCAGCACGAGCAGCGTCAGTCCGACGATCGCCGCGGCTAGGCCCATATCGCACCCACGAGCTCGCGGGCCTGCCTATCCGCCTCGCGCAGCTCGTCGAGGTCGCGCGCCGGGGCGCCGTCGACGCGACCGAGCACATCGGCGACAAGCCCGTCGACGTCGAGGAAGCCGATTCGCCCCTCGAGGAACGCCGCCACCGCGACCTCGTTCGCAGCGTTGAACGCGCATGGGAACGTCCCGCCGCGCTCGCCTGCCTCGCGCGCCAGTGCGAGCATCCGGAACGTCTCCGTGTCCGGCTCGAAGAACTCGAGCGGGCCGGCGGTCAGGTCGAGCGGCGGGATCGGTGTCGCGGCGCGGTCGGGATAGGTGAGCGCATAGGAGATCGGGACGCGCATGTCCGGGTAGCCGAGGTGCGCGACGGCGGCACCGTCGCGGAAGCGCACGACCCCGTGCACGATCGACGTCGGGTGCACGACGACCTCGATGCGGTCGTACGGCAGCCCGAAGAGGAAGTGCGCCTCGATCACTTCGAGGCCCTTGTTGGCAAGCGTCGCCGAGTCGATGGTGATCTTCGCGCCCATGTTCCAGGTCGGATGCGCGAGTGCCTCGGCGGGCGTCACGTCGGCGAGCTCGGCTCGCGTGCGGCCGCGGAACGGCCCTCCGCTCGCCGTCACGACGAGCGCCTCGGGCTCGCCGGCGAGCGCGCACTGGTAGAGGGCCGAGTGCTCGCTGTCGACCGGGATCAGCGCGCCGCCGCCCCGGCTACGGGCAGCGAGCGCGAGGTCGCCGGCGGCGACGAGGCTCTCCTTGTTCGCGAGGGCGAGCGTCACGCCGCGCTCGAGCGCCCACATGGTCGCCGTCAGCCCGGCGAAGCCGAGGGTGGCGTTCAGGACGACGTCGGGCTCGGCCCGTTCGAGGAGGTCCGTCGGGTCGCCGCCCACCTGGGTCAGCGGCGCCAGGCCGTCGATCGGCGTCGAGCCCGAGGTCGCGGCAACCAGCTCGAGCTGCGGGTTGGCGGCGATCACCTCGAGCGCCTGGCGGCCGATCGAGCCGGTGGCTCCGAGCAGGGCGACGCGGGTCATCCGAAACAGTGTGCCTTGGCCCGACGTAGGATCGCCCTATGAGTTCGACCGCCCGGATCACCCTGGCAGCTCTCGTCGCTGCGGCTGTAGCTGTCGTCGGGATCACCGCCTCGGTCGCGACGGCGCGAATGAGTTGCACCCCCGGCGTGCGCACCGTAGGAGAATCGACGGTGCGGACGTTCTGTGGGCCGGCAACCGCGACCGCCAAGATCGGCGGCAAGACGTTTCATTTCACGGGCGGCCAGTGCGCCGTCGAACAGGGCTACTTCACGGTCAACATCGGAGCGATCACGCTGGGGAGCGAAAAGCCGAAATACGCGTATCTCGGCATCGACGTGAAGCCTCCGAAGCCCGGGACGCACGCGAGCCAGATCGTCTCCTGGCAGACGCCCGGGAAGCGCTACAGCCTCCTGCCGGCCAAGGTCACCCTGGCCGCCGGGCTCCACAGCGGCACGTTCTCCGGCCCCGTCCTCGGCGGCGGCGGATCGGGAAGCGGCTCGTTCCACTGCTGACCGGTCGACGGGCGCGAGCGACAGCCCGAAAGGGTGTCTGACACCTTCAAGGGTGTCAGAGCCGGTTGGGCTGCACGGGAGGCGTCACTTCCCTCCCAGTGCGGGCCGGAACCTGAGATAGAACGCCGCAAACACAAGCACGATGCCGACGTTTGCCAGCAATCGTGCCCAGACGTGGTGCCTGAAGAACAGGACATCGACGCCTACCACGACGGCTACGAGAGCAAGCACGTACAGCGCGACGATGGCGTGCTTACTCACTGTCTCATCCTATTCCCGGGCCGAGCCGCTCGCGCGGCGGCCTCGTAACGTTCTCGGGACGCATCAGCCTCTAGATTGACGGGATCGCTGTCGACGCGAACCTGAGCACGCAGCCGGGAATCGCTCCTGGGCGGTTCCGACTTGCGTCGCCGCGGAGTGCGTTGGTGCTCGGCGTCGTCGTGGCGCTCCTGATCGCGATCGAAGTGCCGCTGGATCTGGTCAGGCACGGTCTCTCGCAGGGGTGGATCGTTCTTCCTTTTGGGATCGTCGGCTACGTTGTCGCGCGGCGCCAATCGCGTAATCCGATCGGCTGGATTCTTCTCGCGCTGACGCTTGCGTTCCTTCTGTCGGACGACGGCGGAACCTACGCCCTCCTCCACTATCGGCTCGGTCACCGCAACCTGCCGCTCGCCAGGGCCGGCGCCTTTCTCGGAGCGTGGTGGATCTGGCTGCTCCTGTTGTTGCCGCTGCCGATCGGGCTCTTCCCGGACGGCCGCTTGTCACAACGCTGGCGACGCGTGTTCTCGGCGTACCTGGCGGTCTGCGCAGCCTTCGTCGCAACGTCCATCTGGCAGGACGTGAGCGGAATCGCCGCCCGGCACATCCAGGTGGACTCGAACGGAGCGCTGGTGTCGACCGACGGCGGCTCGCCGGCCGTCAAGGGCGTCATGGCTGTCGTCTATGTCGCGTTCTGCGTTGCCTGTGTCGGCCGGCAGATTGCCGCCTACCGGCGCTCGACGGGCGAGTATCGCCAGCAGCTGAAGTGGCTGCTGAGCGGCGGCGCGATCTCGATCGGCGGCCTCGTACTCGCCATCTCGATCAACAACAGCAGCGTGCCCGTCCTCCATGTCGTGGGTTCCGTCGGGTTTCTCGGCATCGTCGCCCTGCCGATCGGGCTCGGGGTCGGGATTCTCAAGTACCGCCTCTACGAGATCGACCGGCTGATCAGCCGCACCCTCTCCTATGTGATCATCACCGGGCTACTGGTCGGCGTGTTCCTGGGGATCGTCGTCCTCGCCACCGACGTACTGCCGTTCTCCTCGCCGGTCGCCGTCGCCGCCTCGACCCTGGCCGCAGCAGCATTGTTCAACCCGCTGCGAAAGCGGGTGCAGCGGCTCGTAGACCGCCGCTTCAACCGCTCCCGCTACGACGCCGAAGCCATAGTCGCCGCGTTCACGACGCGGCTCCGCGAGGCGATCGACCTCGACACAGTGGGTGGTGAGCTTCTCGCCGCCGTCGGCGGGGCGGTGCATCCGGCACATGCCTCCGTTTGGATCAGGCCTCCGACGTAGCGTGTCGGCGGCTCGGCTGGGAACCAGGTCGCGTACTCGTTGTTCATACCTCCGAAGTCCGTCGGGTCGGCAAGGAGCACGCCGATCTCGACGACGTCCTCCAGCGTTTCTCCCGCTGCCTCGAGCACCGCTCGGCAGTTGGCGAGCGACTGGCGTGTCTGTTCCTGAATCGACGGGCCGGCGAGGTGTCAGACACCTCCTGAGTGTCTTGAGTCCTGAGTGGGCCGGCGTTGCCGGGACCGACGCCGCGGGGCCGGTTACTCGGCGGTGTCGAAGGGAGGTTCGGCAGAGAGTTCGGTTCTCGATGAGCCGGTGTTGCGGAGGAGTGCTGTGGCTTCGGTGCGTGTGCGGACGTCGAGCTTTTCGAAGATGTGCTCGAGGTGCGTTCTGACGGTATGTGGGGAGATCCAGAGCTGCTGTGCGATCTCGCGGTTGGTTGCGCCGTTTGCGACTGCCTGGAGGACTTCCCGCTCTCGCACGGTGAGCCCTTTCACGGCCGGAGAGGCGGTGGCGCTCCACCGGCTACGCCAGAGCGCAAGGTGGGGACGGAGCAGTTGGAGAAGTTCACGCTCACGTCGCCTGAGGCCCCAGTGTCCCTGGTCGAAGAAGAAGAAGCGGGACATTGCATTCGGCGCGGGCAGGAAGAGGCGAACGTAATCGGCGGTTCCGAACGGGTGGTAGACGTGCTCGAAAAACTCGAGGCGGTGAAACGCCGGCCGGCTCACCCGATCCGAGACCGCTATCGGCTCGACCGCGCGGGCATGGACACGACATGTGATCGGGTCCTGGTGCCACCACCGCGCGACCGTCTCGGTAAGCCAGGCGGGCTCGCTGCGGTTCTTGACGAGGCTCTGGACGGTGTAGCTGCGGCCGCCGTTCTCGATCGAGAACTCGCCGTACCCGGTCGTGTGCGCGCCGAGGAGAGTGTCGAGGCGATTGAGCACCGGCAGCGGAAACGGCTCAGCCGAAGTTAGCGAGCCGATGTCGTAGAGAACGTCGAGCACGCCCCGGAGATCGGTCGTGGTGAGCTTCGCCACGATCGCAAGATACGACGATCGTCGTATTCCCTCAACCCGCGGAGCGGGCGACGATGCCGCGAACAAGGCGCATGTCGTACGAGACCAATTTGAGAGGGGAGACGAGAGTTCCGATGTTGAGGCGGGTTGCGGTGCTGGTCGGCGTCGTGCTGGCGTGTCTTATCTCCGTGGCGAGGATTGCGGCGTCAGGAAGCGAGCGGCCGGATGGGCACGCGTGGAGGGTCGGCGTCAGCAGGGTCTGCTCGGGCGCGCTTCTGTTCGACGGCCGCCACTCGATCGGAACCGCGCAAGGAGCCGTCGCCGTCGCGCGCGACATTCGCGCCTCAACCGCACGCCGACTCGCGCAAGTCAAGGCGCTCCGAGCGCATCCCGAACGGCCACGATTGGCGAGGCAGTGGCTGCGCGTCGAGCGCCGCCTATCAGGGCTGTATGCGAGCAGTTATCTCGGCATCTGGCACGCGATCGCCCGCGCACACAGTCCATCGGAGCGGGCGCGGCTCCCTCGGATCCTTGAGCGACTGCTCCGTCAGCCCGATGCGACCCGCGGACGAGCGCAGCTTCTCGAGGGACGGCTACAGGTTCCAGACTGCACGGGCGGTGAGAGCACGAGCCCGAGCTCCTCGGTCGCGTTCACCCCATGACCATCGTCCGCCTGAGTCGATGATTGACGACTCACGGCCTACGCGAGCGTCCAGCGATACACCCTGAACGTGCGGCAGTCCCTGTTCGGCGGCACTTGTCGAGGCCCTCTCGCCTGCGCCGGCTCGGGAATCTCACATGCCGTCGTCAGCTCGAAGCGCGTATGTTCGCAGGGTGCCGCCGAACTTTCGTCGCTTTCTGCCGCTGATCCTGATCGCGTTCGTCTTGATCTTCGTCCTGCCGACCCTGCTGAGGAAGAAGACGACTTCAACGTCGTGCCACCCAGGGGCATCTGCCAAGTGCGTTGGCGCCCACCTTGCGAACATCGACTTGTCGAACGCAACTCTGACAACCGCAGACTTCGCACACGCCGACCTTGCCGGCGCCGACCTTCACTCGGCGAACCTCGCCGGTGCGAATCTGGCCGGTGCCGACATCAGCGGTGCCGATCTGGCTGGCGCAACACTCACGCATGCTCGCTTTCGAGGAGCGAACCTGACGGGGGCCGACCTCGCCGGTGCGGTAAACGCGGACCTGCACGCAGCGATCGTGTGTCACACGCTTCTGCCTTCCGGGCACTTCCCCGCTCACGACTGCTGACCAAGAGTCGGTTACGTCAGAAACGCGAGGATCGCGAAGTACGCGGCCGGCGCCGCGAACAGGAACGCGTCGAGTCGGTCGAGGACGCCGCCGTGGCCGCCGAGGATCGAGCCGCTGTCCTTCACTCCCGCATCGCGCTTGAGGAGCGACTCGAACAGGTCTCCGAGCGGCGCGGCGACGGCGAGTACCACGCCCAGCACGATCGACTGCGGGATCGAGAGGAAGTGCTGCTTGTAGAGCGCGACGAAGGTGACGAACACCGTCGCGGCGGTGCCGAAGACAAAGCCCTCCCACGTCTTGCCGGGCGAGGTGCGCGGGGCCATCTTGTGGCGGCCGAGCAGGCGGCCGCCGGCATACGCAAAGGTGTCGCCCGCCCACACGGCGATCAGCACCGTGTACATCGCGAGCTCGGCGTGGGCCGGCAGCGCGCGGATCAGGATCAGGAAACCCAGGCCGCAGCCGATCCAGATGCTGCCGAGGAGCGTGCTGCTGATCGCCGCCGTCGCTGCGGTGCGGACGTCCGAGATCGCCTTGAGCAGGAACGCCAACACGAGCGTCACGAGCGCGCCACCGAGCATCCAGTCGATTCCCGAGCGCTCGGCGCCGAGTAAGGCCAGGGCGCTCCCGACGTAGCTCGCGAGCGCGAGCGGCCCGAGGCCGCGCACCAGGACCGTGTACTCGTGGATCGAGATCAAAGCCGCCAGCGCGGCGAACGCGAACAGCCACCAGCCGCCCAGGTGAACCGCGCCGAGGACGATCGGGATCAGGATGACCGCGAAGACGATCCGCGAGACGGCGTTGCTCATCTGCCGCCGAATCGCCGGCGGCGCGAGGCGTAGTCGGCGAGCGCGCTACGCAAGTCGCGCTCGTCGAAGTCGGGCCAGAGCTTGTCGACGAAGACGAGCTCCGTGTAGGCGAGCTGCCAGAGCAGGAAGTTCGAGATCCGCAACTCGCCGCTCGTGCGGATCAGCAGGTCGGGATCGGGCAGCTCGGGGGCATACAGGTTTGCCTTGAAGACGTTCTCGTCGATCTCGGTAGGGTCGACGCCGCTCTCGACGATCCGCCGCGTTGCCTCGACGAGCTCCGCACGGCCTCCGTAGTCGAACGCGACCCACAGGTTGAGGCGCGTGTTCAGCGCCGTCCGGTCCTCCATCGCATCCATCCGGCGGCGAACCTCGTCCGGGGCCCGGTCGCGCCGTCCGATGAACCGGACCCGCACTCCCTGCTCGACGAGGTCGGGCAGCTCCCGCTCGATCGTCTCCGCGAAGATCACCATCAGCGCATCGACCTCGTCCTGGGAGCGCGACCAGTTCTCGGTCGAGAACGAGAAGATCGCGAGGTCGTGAATGCCGAGATCGATCGATGCCTCGACGATCCTGCGCACGAGCTTCGCTCCCGCGCGATGGCCCGCCGCCGCCGGCAGCCCGCGGCGCTTCGCCCAGCGGCGGTTGCCGTCCATGATGATCGCGACCGACTGCGCGACCTCCGGCAGCTCCGGCTCGCGGGCGGGCCGGACCCGGGTCAGGGTGCGGAGACGGGAAAGAAGGTTCATGGAGGTCCCTCAGACCTCCATGATCTCGGCTTCTTTGCGCTTCAGCAGGTCGTCGATCTTCGCGATGTTCTCGTCGGTGAGCTTCTGCACGCGGCCCTCCGCCGCCCGCTCCTCGTCGTCGCCGACGTCCCCGTTCTTGACGAGCTCCTCGAGGTGCTTGATCGCATCGCGGCGGACATTCCGCACGGCGACGCGACCCTCCTCGGCCATGTGCCGGACAACCTTCACGAGCTCCTTGCGCCGCTCCTCGGTCAGCTGCGGGATCGGCAGGCGGATCAGCTTGCCGTCGTTCGACGGCTGGAGCCCGAGGTCGGACTCCTGGATCGTCTTCTCGATCTGCTTGATCGAGGATGGGTCGAACGGCTGGATCGTGAGCATGCGCGGCTCGGGAGCGTTGATCGTCGCGAGGTTCTTCAGCGGCGTGGGCGTGCCGTAGTAGTCGATCGTGATGCGGTCGAGGAGCGCGGGCGTCGCGCGTCCGGTGCGGACCGAGTTGAAGTGCTCGTGCGTCGCGTCGACGGACTTCGCCATCCGATCGCCGGCGTCGCCGATGAAGTCCTCGATCATCGTCATCGTGTCTCTCCTTCGGGGCTCGAGATGACCGTGCCGACCCGCTCGCCTGCGGCCACGCGTGCGACGTTACCGGGTGCGAGCTCGAACACGTGAATCGGAAGGTTGTTGTCCATGCAGAGCGACAGGGCCGTGGTGTCCATCACCTTCAAGCCTCGCTCGATCGCCTGCAGATGCGTCAGCTCCGGGATCAGGGTCGCGTTCGGGTCCGTACGCGGGTCGCCGTCGAGCACGCCCTCCACCCCGTTCTTCGCCATCAGGATCGCCTCGGCGCCGATCTCGAGCGCCCGCAACGCCGCGGCCGTATCGGTCGTGAAGAACGGGTTGCCGGTGCCGGCGGCGAAGATCACCACGCGGCCCTTCTCGAGATGGCGCACCGCACGCCGCCGGATGTAGGGCTCCGCGACCTCCTGCACCGCGATCGCCGACTGAACGCGCGTGTCCGCGCCCTGGCGCTCGAGCGCTTCCTGCACGGCCAGCGCGTTCAGCACGGTCGCGAGCATCCCCATGTAGTCGCCGGTCGCCCGGTCGATGCCGTGGTCGGCTGCGGCCATCCCGCGGTAGATGTTGCCGCCGCCGATCACGAGCGCGATCTCGAGCCCGTTCGCGCGCACGTCGACCAGCTCGTGTGCGAGCGCGTCGATCGTCGCCGGATCGAGGCCGAACTCGCGCGAGCCCATGAGGGCCTCGCCCGAGAGCTTGAGCAGGACGCGGCTGAAGCCCACTACGAGACGGAGAACCAGGCCCAGTCGAGCAGCTCGATTCCCCGCTCCGACAGGTACTTCGAGACGGTGCCGGTCGACTCCTCGGGCTTGTACCAGGTCTGCTCGAGCAGGACCGACTCGCCATAGAAACGCTTCTGGAGCTGGCCCTCGACGATCTTCTCCCGCACGTTCTCGGGCTTCGAGAGCACCTCCTCGGAGTTCGAGAGGATCTCGCGCTCCGCGTCAACGAGCTCCTGCGGCACCTCGTCGCGCGTCCCGTACGTCGGCCGCGCGAACGTGAGGTGCAACGCGAGGCTGCGCGCCTCGGCGGCGTCCCCGCCCTTCGTGTTGACGAGCGCACCGACCTTGTTCGCCGGCGCGTGCACGTAGAACGACAGCGTCCCGCCGTCGGCCGTCTCCATGCGCTTCGCGCCGATGACCTGGATGTTCTCGCCCAGACGCGCCGCCAGCTCGACGCGCTCGGCCTCGTGGTCGGAGGCCTCGCCGCCCGCGAGCACCGTGCGCAGCACCTTCTCGGCGTACGCGAGGAAATCGTCGTTGTTGGAGACGGGCTCGGTCTCGCAGCCGACGGCCGCGATCGCACCGACATCGTCCCCGACGATCACTCCCACCTTGCCCTCGCTCGTCGCGCGGTCGGCTCGCTTCGCGGCCGAGGCCATGCCCTTCTCGCGCAGCAGCTTGACGGCCTCGTCGAAGTCGCCGTCCGTCTCCTGGAGCGCGCGCTTGCAGTCCATCATCCCGGCGCTCGTCGCGTCGCGGAGCTCCTTGACCATCGCGGCCGTGATGTCGGTCATTCCGCGGCCCCCTCGGTGGGCGCAGGAGCCTCGGGGGCCGGAGCGGCCTCGGGCTCGGGCGCAGGAGCCGCCTCCGCCGCCGGTGCAGCAGGCTCGGGGGCCGGCGTCTCCTCGACGGCCGGCTCCGGCTCCGGCTCGGGAGCGAGCTCGGCAGGCGTCACCTTCTGCCTGCCCGCCTCGATGCCGTCGGCGATCGCCTTGACGATGAGGCTGCACGAGCGGATCGCGTCGTCGTTGCCGGGGATCACGTAGTCGGCCTCGTCGGGGTCGCAGTTCGTGTCGACGAGGGCGATCACCGGCAGGCCGAGGCGCTGCGCCTCGCGCACCGCCAGCTGCTCCTTGCGGAGGTCGACGATGAACACGGCGTCGGGCTGGCGCCGCATGTCGGCAACGCCGCCGAGGTTCGCCTCGAGCTTCTCGAGCTCGGCCTCCATCGAGATCCGCTCCTTGGCGGGGAGGAGGTCGAGCTGCGACTCGGTCTTCAGCGCGCGCAGCTCGTGCAGGCGCTGGATGCGGTCGGAGATGGTGCGCCAGTTGGTGAGGAGACCGCCGAGCCACCGATGGTTGACGTACGGCATCCCGACGCGCGACGCCTGGTCGCGCACCGCGTCCTGCGCCTGCTTCTTCGTGCCGACGAACAGCACTGAGCCTCCCCGCTCCGACACGGCGCGCGCAAAGTTGTAGGCGTCGTCGAGCAGCTGCTGGGTCTGCTGGAGGTCGATCAGATAGATGCCGCCGCGCTCGGAGAAGATGAACCGCTTCATTTTCGGGTTCCAGCGCCGCGTCTGGTGACCGAAGTGAACGCCGGCCTCCAGCAGCTCTTTCATGCTGACAACGGGCATGGTGTGCCCCTTTCCACGGGTTGAAGTTGGACTGCGCCGGTGGGCCGTGGCGGAAGCCGGAACGAGCCGGCCACCCTCCGCCGTGGGCGTCCCCACCGGATCGGGGACGAGATCGCGTCAATGGTAGCGATCAGGCGACGTCGTCGAGATACGCCTGAAGCTCCGGCGGGAGCTCCGAGGAGAGCCTCAGCTCCTCGCCGGTGAACGGGTGCGTGAAGGCGAGCTCGGAGGCGTGCAGGAACTGGCGGCCAAGCGCCGGGTCGGGGATGCCGTAGACCGGGTCGCCGACGACCGGCAGGTCGATCGCCGCGAGGTGGACGCGGATCTGGTGCATCCGCCCCGTCTCGAGCCGCACGGCGAGGAGCGCATGGCTCTGGCGAAGCTCGGCGACTTCGAACAGCGTCGCGGCCTCGCGCGGCGAATCGGTGTCGAGCGAGACGCGGGTCGGATCGCCGCGGTCGCGGCCGATCGGCGCCTCGATTCGCCCACTGCGCGACCGCGGCCTCCCGTGCACCAGCGCCAGGTAGCGACGCTCGAGTGCCCGCTCCCGGACGAGGTCCGAGAGCCGCTCGAACGCCTCGTCGCTCCGTGCGACGACGAGCAGGCCCGACGTGTCGCGGTCGAGCCGGTGCACGATCCCGGGACGCTCCGGATCGCCGCCCGCGATCTGCCCCCGCAGGGCGTCGACCAGCGTGTCGCCGGCGTGCCCCGCGCCGGGATGCACGACGAGGCCGGCCGGCTTGTCGACCACCAGCAGATGCTCGTCCTCGTGAACGATCGGCGGCGCGGCGGGCGGAGGCCCAGGTGTCGCGGCGGGCAGGTCGGGCACCGAGACGTCCTCGCCGCCGGCGAGCCGGTGGCTCTTCGCACGCGCGATCCCGTCGACGAGCGCGCCGCCCTCGATCGCGCGCTCAGCAGCTGCACGCGAGCCGAGCCGGCCGGCGAGGAAACGGTCGAGGCGCTCGCCGGCGGCCTCCGGCGGGACGATCAATACCCGCTCATCGCGCGGCGACGTCGAGTGTCCGCCGCCGTGGCCGCGGTGGGCGGTCGGCGACGAAGAGCGCGATCAACAGGATGACGACGCCGATGACGATGAAGCTGTCGGCGAGGTTGAAAATCCGGAGCCCCCACCAGTGGATGTCGATGAAGTCCGTGACGTGGCCGAAGCGCACGCGGTCGAACAGGTTCGACAGGCTGCCGCCGATCAGCAGGCCGAACGCCGCCGGCAGCACGGGGTGACGGGAGCCGGAACGCGCGAAGAAGACAAGCATCCACACGATTGCCGCGGCGGTGACGAGCGTGACGACCGCCGTCGCGCTCGAGAAGAACCCGAAGGCGATCCCCGAGTTCTGGACGCGATGAAGCGAGAGCGGCCCGATCACGTGCTCCGACCCATCGACGGCGAGCGTCGAGCGGACGATGTGCTTCGTCACCTGGTCGGCGAGGATCGCCGCCGACGCGATCGCGAGCAGCCCGACCCACTGCGAGACACCGGCCGCGAGCGAGCGCTCCGCCACCGAGACGGGCGTCAGCCCATCGGTCGTCGAGCCGACCCGGACGTCCGGAGCCGGATCGGTCACTGCCGCCGCTGGTCGTCGATGCAGAGGCGTGCCCACGGAAGCGCCTCGAGGCGCGCGGCACCGATCGGCTTGCCGCACACCTCGCAGATCCCGTAGGTCCCGTCGTCGATTCGCCCGAGCGCGGCATCGATCTCGACGATCGACGCCTTGACGCCGTCCTCGAGGCCCTCGTCGAGCTCGCGGTCGTACATCGCCGACGCGAGGTCGCCGAGGTGATTGTCGCTCGACCCGTCGGCGAGCTCGCCGAGCTCGTCCTCCATCGTGCCGGAGCTCTCGTGGTCCAGGAGCTCCGCCGCGCCCGCGAGCCGCGAGCGCTCGTCCTCGAGCCTCGAGCGGATAGAGGTGGTGTCGATGTCGGTCACGTGCTGTCCTTTCCCGTCCCGCTCGCCAGCGCGAGGCGCCGTTCGATCTCGTCGGTGTCGATCCCGGTCAGTGCGACCGTCTTGTCGCGGGAGGTGTGCCCGGAGACGATCTCGACGTCGCGCTCGGAGATGCCGAGCACGTCTGCGAGCAGGCGCACGACCGCCGCGTTCGCCTTCCCGTCCTCGGGCGCAGCAGCGACGCGCAGCTTCCACCCCGGCCCGTGACGGCCGACGATCGCGGTGCGCGACGCTCCGGGTGACACGCGCAGGCTGAGGCGGGAGCTCACGCCTTCAGCTTAGATCCTCCTATCCCCAGCTGAAGCCGCGACTCTCTTCCGGCGCCGCGGCCTCGTCGGCCTCCCGCTGCAGCTCGGCCTGAAGCTCGGCCATGTCGAACTCGCGGGTGTCCTCGTGCCGGGGCCAGTGCGTCGAGTCGCCACTCGTGCCGAGCGCCTGCGACTCCTCGACGATCCCGAGCGCTGCACGCAAGAGCGCCTCGACCCGGCGCGACTCGGAGAAGAGCCGGTCGCGCTCCGCGAGCGCCGAGCGCATGATCGACCGTCCCTCCTGGTGGGCCTCGGCGACGATCACCTCCGCCTGGCGCTTCGCCGACTCGACCGCCTCGGCGGCGGCCTTCTCGGCGGCGACGAGGGTGGTCGCGAGCAGCGTCTCCCGCTGCTTCACCTCCTCGAGACTCGACGAGACGTCCTCGAGCTTGTCGGAGAGCTCGCCGCGCTCGGCCCACACCTCCTCGTAGCTCGTGGCGGCGTCGGCGATCAGCTCGTCGACGTCGGCACGCCGGTACCCGAAGAGCGAGCGCCTGACCGTCACGTGCCTCAGTTCGACCGGTGAATACTGCATCTCCCCTCCTCTCTTGCTCAATGGAACTGATCGAGCACACGAATGACGATTTGCTCGAGCACGATCAGCCCGATCACGGCGACCATCGGCGAGAAGTCGAGCGGCCCGGCCTGGAGCGGCAGGATCCGCCGCCACAGGCGCAGATACGGCTCACACAGGTCGCGCAGGAAGCTCTCGACCGGCCGCAGCGAATACGGCAGCCGGACGATCGACGCGATGATGTACGCAAAGATCGCCAGGATGTAGACGCCGACGAAGACGTTGATGAACAACTCGACTTGCGTCAGGGCGTCGAGCACCATGGCGCACCCTTCGTTGGAATCGGGTCTTTTCCTACGTGTCTAGGCGGCGGCGACCGACTCGAACGCCGTCCGCTCCTCGGGGGTGAGCGGGCGCGAGCGCCCGGTCTCCTGATCGCGGGCGACGAGCACCGCGCGCCCCTCGGCGGCGAGCTCGCCGTCCCGGGTCAGGACGCTCTCGTGCGTACGGACGCTCGAGGTGCCGATCCGCTCCAGCTCGCACGTCGCGACGACCACGTCGTCGGCGAGGGTCAGCTCGCGGCGATAGTCGATCTCGACGCGGGCGACGACGTAGTTCCAGACGAGCGCGGGATCGCCGAGGCTGCTGCCGAGCCACTCGTCGCGGGCCTCCTCGAGGTAGGTCAGGAAGACGATGTGGTTGACGTGCCCGTAGGCGTCCAGGTCGCGCCAGCGAATCTCGATCTCCTTCTTGTGGAGCATTATCCGCCGCCCAACTCACGCGCCGCGGTGGTCTGGGCGAGAAGGCCGTAGGCAAGCCGCTCGAGGAGGATGCCCGCCTCGCGCGACGAGTCGGGCGCCGCGTCGATCGCCTGCTTGGCGACCGAGACGGCGAGCCGCGGCAGCGCCGCGAGCGCCTGTGCGAGCTCGAGCGCACGGTCGAGTGCGGCGCCGCCCGCGACGACCTCGGTGAGGAGCCCCACCGCGAGCGCGCGCCGGGCGTCGACGCGTCCGCCGAGCAGGATCAGCTCCTTCGCCCGGGCGGTGCCGAGCAATCGCGCCGCGCGGACGGTGCCGCCGGAGCTCGGGAGGATCCCGATCCCGACCTCGGGGAACCCGAGGAGCGCAGTCTCGTCGGCGATGCGGAAGTCGGTCGCGAGCGCGAGCTCGAGGCCGCCGCCGAGGCAGTAGCCGTGGATCGCGCTCAGTGTCGGCTGCTCGAGGGCGGCGATCCGCTCGTACACGCCCCCGCTCTCGCGGTAGTAGCGCGCGATCGCCTCCGGGTCGCGATCGGCGAGCTCGCTCACGTCAGCGCCGGCCGAGAACGCTCGCCCGCTGCCGGTGAAGACGACTGCGGCGCTGCCGGTGACGTCTGCGCCGTCGAGCGCGTCGCCGAGAGCGAGCTCGAGGGCGCTCGAGAGGGCGTTCAGCTTCTCCGGCCGCTGGAGCCGGAGCACGCAGACCTCGCCGTGGCGCTCGACGTCGAGCAGGCTCACCGAAGGAGGCCCTTGAGCTCGCCCGCGGCAGCGAGCGCCCGCCGCCCGACCTGCGGAAGGCGATCGGCCGGCAGCCGGTGCTCGAGGCCCCAGACGCTGACGACCGCCACCGGGCGACCCTGCTCCGAGAGCACGGGCGCCGAGGCGCCGAAGAGCGACTCCTCGAGCTCGCCGACGCAGACGGCGAAGCCGTTCCGGCGCACCGTGTCGAGCTCGGCCAACAGCCTGTCGCGGTCGGTGATCGTCGTCTTCGTGAATCGCTCGAGCTGCCCGGGAAGCGCGGCGAGCCGCTCGTCCGGGCTCAGGTAGGCCAGGTAGGCCTTGCCGGTCGAGGTCGCGTGGAGCGGCACCGGTCGCCCGTACCAGTTCGGCGCCATGATCTGCGGCGGCTCGACCTGGTCGACGTACACGAGGTTGAAGCGCTTGGCGACCGCAAGGTTCGTCGTCTCACGCGTGTCGCGGGCGAGCTGCTCCAGGACGGGGCGGGCGCGGCGGACAAGCGGGTCGACCTCGGCGCCGGCGGCGATGCGCAGGAACGCGTAGCCGAGGCTGTAGCGCTGGCTCACCGGGTCGCGCTCGATCAGCCCGTGCGCATCGAGAGTGGCGAGCAGCCGCCACGCAGTCGACCGGTTGAGCCCGCAGGCCTCCGCCAGCTCGACGACCGTCGGTGGGCGTCTCGCGTCGGCGATCGCCTTCAGGAGCGCCGCGGCCCTGTCGACCGACTGGATCGTCTTCGACCGGCCGGCCGTTTCCGGCGTCTGCAGCATCCGAGTCATCGTTGCACAGTGTGAACGGGCATCTGGGCGAGCGCCACCACCTCGCGGCGGAACGGCACCGCATCCCCCGGCGAGTCGCCGTCGAGCTCCTCCGCGAAGCGGCGGCCGTCCCAGACCGCGGAGGCGATCGTCCCGGGAGCGAAGGCATCGCCGATCGCCTGCACGGACTGCAGCCCTGCTCCGCCCCACTCGGAGCGCCGCGCCTCGAGCTCGACCGCGAGCGCGTCGAGCGGCAGGCGCGCCGTGACGAGCACGAGCCCGTCGCACGGCAGCTCGCGCTCCCGCGCTGTGTAGACGCAGCCGAGCCGCGCCGACCCGCTCCCGGCGGCGAGCAGGGCCTGGCCGGTCTCGAGCAGGACGCCGCGCTCGAGCAGGCGCCCGTGGATGCGTGCGTGCTCCATCGTGTTCACCGTCCATTCCGAGACGAGCGCGGCCGGGGTGACGAGCGTCACCTGGAAGCCCTCGAGCGCGAGCAGCTCCGCGAGCGCGCCCCCGAGGTAGTAGTGGTCGTCGTCGAACAGGACGACCCGCTCGCCGCTCGGGCGGGCGCCGGCGAAGAGATCGTCGGGCGTCAGCGTCTCGACACCTCCGAGCTCGAGCGGCCGGCCGTGCCGGCGCCCGACGCCGTCGCGCCGCCAGCGCGAGCCGGTCGCGATCGCGACGTGCTCGAAGCCGTAGCCGAGCAGCTCGTCCGCGGTGACCGTGCTCTCGAGCGCCTGCTCGACACTCGTCAGACGGTCGAGCTGCGAGCGCCGGTAGTCGGCGACGCGGATCCACGCCGCGTGCCCGGGCAGGCGCGCCTCGTGCCGGACGCGTCCGCCGAGCTCGCGCGAGGCCTCGGCGAGCACGACCTCGTAGCCGCGGCGGCCGAGCATCATCGCCGCCTCGAGGCCCGCGGGGCCCGCGCCGACGACGAGCACCTTCGCCTCCGAGCCGCGCGCGCGGATGCGCTCGGGGTGCCAGCCGCGTCGCCACTCCTCGCCCATCGATGGGTTCTGGGTGCAGCGAATCGGCGTCGCCGTCCAGTCGCCGGTGACGCACACGTTGCAGCCGATGCACTCGCGGATCTCCTCGAGCCGGCCCTCCTCGACCTTCACCGGCAGGAACGGGTCGGCGATCGACGGGCGCGCCGCGCCGATCAGGTCGAGGACACCGCTTCCGATCAGGCGCACCATCGTGTCGGGCGAGGTGAACCAGCCGACGCCCACAACCGGCTTCGTCGTGAGCTGCTTGAGGCCGCGGAAGTGCTCTTCGGTCCACGCCTCGTGCCCGAACCGCGAGGTGACCGAGTCGTCCTCCCAGAAGCCGACCATGAAGTCCCAGACGTCCGGGAGCTCGCCGAGGAGCCCGAGCAGCTCCTCCGTCTCGCCCTTGCGGATGCCGGCCTCGCCCTGGAGCTCGTCGACGACGAGCCGGCAGGCGACGGCGGCGCGACCCGCGCACTCCTCACGCGTCTCCTCGAGCACCTCCCGCAGGAGGCGCGCCCGGTTCTCGAGCGAGCCCCCGTACTCGTCGGTGCGGTCGTTCCAGCGCGGCGAGAGGAAGTGCTGGAGTGTCGTCAGCCCGTGCGCGGCGTAGACGTACACGACGTCGTAGCCCGCCTGCAGCGAGCGGCGCACCGCCTGACGGTGGCGGCGGCGGAGGTCGCGGATGTCCTCGAGGGTCATCCGCCGGGCCTGGATCGGCTCGACCACCGTCACCGGCAGGTGCGAGGGACCGGCGGGCGGGATGCGCGAGTAGAGGTTGCCGATGCTCATGCCGTTGTGCACCAGCTCGATGCCGGCGAGCGAGCCGTGCGCGTGCACCTCCGAGACGAGGCGCTCGTGCGCCGGGATGTCGGCGTCGTCCCACAGGCGGCCCTCGACGAAGCCGCCGACGTCGGAGGTCGGGTGGATCTCGACCTCCTCCGTGCACACGACCGCCCAGCCGCCCTCCGCCTTGACGCCGCGCATCACCGCGTGGGCCGTCGGGTCGCGATGACCCATGCCGTTGCAGTGCGGCACCTGGAAGAACCGGTTCCGCGCCGTCACCGGGCCGAGCTCGACCGGCTCGAAGAGGACGTCGTAGCGAGCGTCGCGCATGTCGCTCAGGCGAACAGGCTGCGGGCGATCAGCAGGCGCATGATGTCGCTCGTCCCGTCCCAGATCTCGTCGAGCTTCGCGTCGCGGAACCACTTCTGGGCGAGCGAGTCGCGGATGTACCCGGCGCCGCCGAGGGTCTGGACGGCGGCCCACGTGGCGGCGCCCGAGGCCTCCGAGGCGGCGAGCTTCGCCATCGCGGCCTCGGTCGAAAACGGGCGGCCCGCGTCGGCGAGGTCGGCGGCGTGCAGCGTCATCAGGCGCGCCTGGTCGAGCCTCAGCTTGGCGTCGGCAAGCCGGAACGAGACCGCCTGGAAGCGATGGATCGGCTGCCCGAACGCCTCGCGCTCCTTCGCGTGCTCCACCGCGAGCTCGAGCGCCGCCCGCCCGAGCCCGAGCGTGCTGGCGGCAAGCTGCACCCGGGCGACGTCGAACACGTGCATCAGGCCGCTGAAGCCCTCGCCCTCGGCGCCGAGCCGGCGCTCGTCGGGCACGAAGCACTCCTCGAACCGCACCTCGCTCGCCGGGAAGCAGCGGCTGCCCATCTTGTGCAGTCGCGGCCCGCGCACGAAGCCGGGATCGTCGCGCTCGACGACGAACGCGGTGATCCCTCGCGAGCGGCTGCCGGGCTCGACGGTGGCGAATACCACGCAGACATCCGCGATGTGGCCGTTGCCGATGAACGTCTTGTGGCCGTCGATCACGTAACCCCCGTCGACCCTGCGCGCCTGCGTCTCGATCGCCGCCGAATCGGAGCCGTGGGCGGGCTCGGTGATCGCCACCGAGCAGGCGGGTGGGTCCTGGGAGGAGAGCTGCGGCAGGTAGCGCTCCTTCTGCTCGTCCGAGCCGAGCGCCAGCACCGGCCCGGCGAAGAAGCCGCCCTGGCCGATCACCCACGCGATCGGCGAGTCACCCCACGAAAGCTCCTCGATCACCGCGCAGCGCTCGCGCAGGCCCTCGACGCCGCCGCCGCCGTAGGCGGTCGGCAGGTCGTAGCAGGTCAGCCCGAGCCGGGCGGCGGCGCGCAGCTCGTCGAGCGGGTACTCCTCGCTCTCGTCGTAGGCGAGGGCGACCGGCCGCATGACGTCGCGGGCGAACGCATGGGCCGTCTCGGCCAGCGGCGTTGCATAGTGCGAACCTTCTGCGAGCATGGCGCACTCTAGACCGGGGCCGTGCGGGCGGTCAACGGGACCGGGTGGCCGCTTGACGGGGATGCGGCGCCGCTCGTACTGTGCGTCTTCGCGCCATGTGCACGCCTCGTTCGCATCCCGCACCCGCATGAACTGGGAGGTCTTCGTCACGTGCGCGGTCACGGGCGCCGGCGACACCGCCGGCCGGAGCGCCCTCGTCCCCGTGACGCCCGACGAGATCGCCGACTCTGCCCTGGATGCCGCCCGGGCCGGCGCGGCCGTCGTCCACATCCACGTCCGCCACCCGGAGACCGGCCGCGGCTCCCGCGACCCCGCCCTCTACCGGGCCGTCGTCGAGCGGATCCGCGCCGCCGACGTCGACGTCGTCCTCAACCTGACGGCCGGCATGGGCGGCGACCTCGTCCTCGGCGGCGAGGACGCACCGCTGCCGCCGAATCCCGACGGCACCGACATGGCGGGCGCCGCCGAGCGGCTTGCGCACATCGAGGAGCTGCGGCCGGAGATCTGCACGCTCGACTGCGGCACGATGAACTTCGCGGCGGGCGGCGACTACGTGATGGTCAACACGCCGTCGATGCTGCGGGCGATGGCCGCCCGGATCCGCGAGCTCGGCGTGCGGCCCGAGCTCGAGGTCTTCGACACGGGCCACCTCGTCCAGGTGCACGAGCTGATCGCGGACGGCCTGATCGAGCCGCCGCCGCTGATCCAGCTCTGCACGGGCATCCCGTACGGCGCCCCCGACGACCCGGGGACGCTTCTTGCAATGGTCAACCGGCTGCCGGCCGGGGCGGTCTTCTCGACCTTCTCGATCGGCCGCATGCAGCTGCCTTTCGTCGCCCTCGCCCCGCTCGTCGGCGGCAACGTGCGCGTCGGCCTCGAGGACAACCTGTACCTGTCGCGCGGCCACCTGGCGACGAACGCGGAGCTTGTCGAGCGCGCCGTGGCGATCCTCGAAGGGATGAACGTGCGCGTGCTCGGCGCCGGCGAGGTGCGCGAGCGGCTCGCGCTGCGCTGCGGATGAGCGACCGCCCGTCGTCCGTCGGCCTGCTCGGCGGCGGCGTGATCGGCGCCGGCTGGGCGGCGCGCTTCGCCTTGAACGGCGTCGATGTTCGCGTCTACGACCCGGCACCGGGCTCGGAGGCCGGGCTCGCCGACGTGCTCGCGAATGCGCGCCACGCCTACGAGCGCCTCACGCTCGCCCCGCTGCCGCCGGAGGGGGCCGTGGAGCTCGTCGGCTCGGTCGACGAGGCCGTCGACGGCGCGGCGCTCGTGCAGGAGTCGGCTCCCGAGCGGCTCGAGCTGAAGCGGGAGCTCCTCGCCGCCGCCGACCGGGCGATGTCGGCCGACGCACTCCTCTGCTCCTCCACCTCCGGCCTGCGCCCGAGCGACCTGCAGCGCGGCCTCGAGCGGCCGGAGCGGCTCGTCGTCGGCCACCCCTTCAACCCGGTCTACCTGCTGCCCCTCGTCGAGCTGTGCGCGGGCGAGCACACGGCGCCGCAGACGGTCGAGCGCGCGGCGGCCGCGTATCGAGCCGTCGGCATGCGGCCGCTCGTCGTGCGGACGGAGATCGACGGCTTCATCGCCGACCGCCTGCTCGAGGCGCTGTGGCGCGAGGCACTTTGGCTCGTCGCCGACGACGTCGCAAGCGTCGAGGAGATCGACGACGCGATCCGCTTCGGCGCCGGCCTCCGCTGGGCCGTGATGGGCACGTTCCTCACGTATCGCATCGCCGGCGGCGAGGCGGGCATGCGGCACTTCATGGCCCAGTTCGGGCCGGCGCTCGCGTGGCCGTGGAGCAAGCTGACCGACGTGCCCGAGCTGACGGACGAGCTCGTCGACCGCGTTACCGAGCAGTCGGACGAGCAGGCCGGGGGCCGGACGGTCCGCGAGCTCGAGCGGGCCCGCGACGATGCGCTCGTGGGCATCCTGCAGGCGCTCCGCGCCCAGGACGAGGGCGCCGGCGCCGAGCTCGCGGCATGGGAGCGCACGCTGCTCGGCGGCCCCACTGCCGCCGACGAGGGGCCGCTGCCCGTCCACCGCGCCCGCGTGCCCGCCGACTGGGTCGACTACAACGGCCACGTCCACGAGAGCCGCTACCTGCAGCTCTTCGCCGACGCGACCGACGGCCTGCTCGGCCGGCTCGGCATCGGCGCCGCGCACCTCGAGGCAGGCGGCAGCTATTTCACCGTCGAGACGCACCTTTCCCACCTGCGCCAGCTCGAGGCGGGCGATCGCGTGCACGTGACGACGCAGGTGCTCGACGCCGACGAGAAGCGCCTCCACGTCTTCCACACGCTCTACCGCGACGACGAGGACGATCCGCTCGCCACCGCCGAGCAGATGCTGCTCCACGTCGACACCCGGGCCGGCCGGGCGGCGCCCGCCGACGGCCCGGTGCTCCAGGCCGCGGTGCGGCTGCGCGACGCTCATGCGGTCCTCCCCCGCCCCGAGCGCGCCGGCCGCACCGTCGGAAAGCGATGACCAGGGACCTGCGCCCGCTGTTCGAGCCGCGGTCGGTAGCGATCGTCGGCGTCTCCGCAGACCCGGACAAGTGGGGCCACTGGTTCGCGCGCGACGCAGCGCGCGGAGTACACCGGCGCAGCGTGCTGCTCGTCGGGCGGAGCGGCGGCGAGCTCTTCGGCCTACCCGTCCACAGGTCGCTGGCGGAGCTGCCCGAGGTACCGGAGCTCGTCGTGCTGAGCGTGCCGGCGCACGGGCTCGAGGAGGCAGTCGACGAGTCGCTCGCCGCAGGCGCGAAGGCACTCATCGCGATCGCGGCCGGCTTCGGCGAGCTCGGCCCGGAGGGCGCCGCGCGCGAACGGGCGATCGTCGAGCGGGTGCGCGCGGCGGGGGCTGTGATGGTCGGCCCGAACTGCCTCGGCATCTACGACGCCGCCTCCGAGCTGCAGCTCGCCTGGAGCGACCTGCCGGGTGGGCCGATCGGCTTCCTCTCGCAGAGCGGCAACATTGCGCTCGAGATCGGGCTGCTGCTCGCCGACGTCGGCCTCGGCTACTCGCGTCTCGTTTCCGTCGGCAACCAGGCCGACCTCGGCATCACGGAGCTCGTGTCGGCGCTTGGCGAGCACGAGGGGACACGCGCGATCGGGATCTACTGCGAGGACTTCCGCGACGGCCGCGCGTTCGCCGAGGCGGCGCGCGCGACCGGCAAGCCGGTCGTGCTGCTCACCGTCGGCAGGACTGCAGGAGCGATACGCGCTGCGCGATCTCACACCGGCTCTCTGACCAGCGACCTCGACGTCGTCGACGCGGCGTGCAGGGCCGCCGGTATCCATCGCGTCGAGACGCCGCACGAGCTCGTCGTGACGCTGCGTGCCCTCCTCTCGCGCCACCGTCCGCGCGGGCGCCGCGTGGGCATCGTCGGCGACGGCGGCGGCTACGGCGCCGTCGCCTGCGACCTGCTCGGCCAGTCCGGCTTCGAGCTCCCCGTGCTGAGCGCTGTTACCCAGGAGAAGCTGCGGGCGGTTCTGCCGCACACCGCCGCGACCGCGAACCCCGTCGATCTCGCCGGGGCCGGCGAGCAGGATCAGCTCAGCTTCGCGCGCACGACGCGCATCCTGCTCGAGGCCGACGAGCTCGACGCTGTCCTGTTCACCTCGTACTTCGGCGGCTACAGCTCGGTCTCCGACGAGCTCCGTGCGCGGGAGCTCGCGGCCGCGGACGGCATCGCGGCCGCGATCGCCGACACCGGCACCCCGCTCGTCGCGCACACGATGCACTGGGACGCGCCGCCGGCCCGCGCGCTCCTCGCCGAGGACGTGCCCGTGTATCGCCTTGTCGAGTCGGCGGTCGCCGCGCTCGGGGCGCTGCTGCGCGACAAGGAGGCGCCCGGAGCGCTCCCCGAGCCCCCTCCCGCCACCGACCCCCTCGGCGCGACCGACTACACGGCGGCCCGCGAGGCACTTGCGGGCGCAGGCGTCCCGTTCGGGCGGGCGGTGACGGTGCACGACCACGAGGACGCGCTCGCCGCCGCCCGCGAGGTCGGCTACCCGGTCGTGCTGAAGGCGCTCGGCGCGCTGCACAAGTCCGATGCGGGCGGCGTCGTCATCGGCCTCGAGGACGACGAGGCCCTTCGAGCAGCCCTCGGGAAACTCGACGCGGCCGCCTACTCGGTCGAGACCGCCGAGGACACGGCAGCCGGGCTCGAGCTCCTTGTCGGCGCCCGCTGGGACGCACGCTTCGGCCCCGTTGTCGTCGTCGGGGCGGGAGGCGTGCATGCGGAGCTTCTTCGCGACACCGCCGTCGCGCTCGCGCCGGTCGACGAGGCGGGCGCGGAGCGGCTGCTGCGCTCGCTCCGCAGCGCACCGCTCCTCGACGGCGCGCGCGGCGCACCGCCGCTCGACGTGCAGGCGGCGGCGGCCGCGATCGCCGCGTTCTCGCGCTTCGCCGCCGCGCACCCCGAGCTCATCGAGCTCGAGATCAACCCGCTGCTCGTGCGGCGGGACGGCGCGGTCGGGCTGGACGCACGCTTCGTCAGTGCATCTTCGTCTTGACGATCTTTCCCGAGGTCGCGAGCACGTACCAGAGCCCTCCGTTCGCGTCGAGCGCCTGGCCGGTCGCCTGACCGGACTTGGTGTCGGCGACGTACGAGTACAGAGGCCAGTGGTTGTACGTGACGACGCGACCACCCGCCGGGTTCGGGTCGCTGCCGAGGAGCTTCGCCTGCACGCCGTTCGTGCCGACGATCTTCTGGCCCTTGGCGACCTTCACCGGCGGCCAGGCGACGGCGCAGTCCTTGACGCACGTCACGCGCTTCTGCTTGTCGGGGACGAACATGTAGAGCGTCCGGCCCTTGGCGTCGACGAGCACGGTGCCGAGGCCCGACACCTTCTTCGCGGAGATCGTCACGCTCTTCGACGCGGACGCGTGACCGACTGCCGCAACGGCGAGCGCCGCCACCGAGACGAGCAGGATGATTCTTCTCACGGGCATACCCCCTGCCTGCCCTCGAGTTGTGTTCAGCGTAGCGACGTCAGCTTGCCAGGACTCGAAGAGCCTCCGCTGGCAGATGCGCCTGCACGGCCGTCCCCTGCGCGAGCTCCCGGAGCGTGCCGTCGTTGACGACCAGCGCGTGCACGACGTCGCCTGTGGCGAGCCGGATCACGAGCTGCTCGGACGAGCCGAGATAGACGACGCGCTCGATCATCCCGGGCACCCGATTCTCGCCCGGCGCCTCGTACGGCTCGATGCGGATCCGCTCGGGCCGGATGACGATGCGACGTTCGCCGCGGGCCGTGACCTCGCCGCGATGGGCACGCAGCGTGAACTCGCCGAGCCGGACGTTGCAGGCGTCGCTCCCGCCGCCCTCGACGAGGACCGTCATCAGGTTCGAGACGCCGAGGAAGTCCGCCACGAACTCGGTGTGCGGCTCCTCGTACATCTCGGCCGGGGTCGCGATCTGCTCGACGTGGCCGTTCGACATCACGGCGATACGGTCGGACATCGTCAGCGCCTCTTCCTGGTCGTGTGTGACGTAGACGAACGTGATCCCGAACTGCTCCTGGATCGACTTCAGCTCGATCTGAAGCGCCTTGCGCAGCTTCGCGTCGAGCGCCCCGAGCGGCTCGTCGAGCAGCAGGACCGACGGGCTGAGCACGAGCGCCCGCGCCAGCGCGACGCGCTGCTGCTGCCCGCCCGAGAGCTGCGCCGGCCGCCGGTGGCCCAGCCCGCCGAGCCGCACCGCCTCGAGAATCCCGTCGACGCGCGTGCGGATCTCCTCGCGCTTGACGCGATGGCGTCGCAGGCCGAAGGCGACGTTGTCGAAGACGTCGAGGTGCGGGAAGAGCGCGTAGCTCTGGAAGACAGTGTTCACCTTCCGGCGATGCGGCGGCGTCGCCGCCATGTCGATGCCGTCGAGCAGGATCCGGCCGGAGTCGGGCCGTTCGAAGCCCGCGATCAGCCGCAGCGTCGTCGTCTTGCCGCAGCCCGACGGGCCGAGAAGCGAGAAGAACTCGCCCGCTTCGATCTGCAGGTCGATGCCGTCGACGGCCGCGACGTCCGTGAAGCTCTTCCGCAGCTCCTGCAGCTCGATGTGGCCGTCGACCGCCGTCATACGTCGAGCGCTGCGATCTCGCGCAGCCCGGTTCCCTTCTCGCCGCCCTGGGCGGCGTTGATCCGCCGGTAGACGAGCCCGGCGAACGTCACCGCGAGCAGCGTCGCCAGCACGAGGACCGTCGCGACGGCGTTCAGCGCCGGCGTCGTCGTCCCGCGCACGCCGGAGTAGATCTTGATCGGGACCGTCTGCGTCGACGAGTTCGACGACAGGTAGTCGGTGACGACGAAGTCGTCGATCGAGAGCGCAAACACGACCATCAGCGACGCGAAGATCGCAGGCGCGAGCAGCGGCAGCAACACCAGGCGAAGCGCGCCGACCGCGGACGCGCCGAGGTCGCGCGCCGCCTCCTCGTACTCGGGCCCGATCGAGAGCAGCCGGCTGCGCACGACGAGCACGACGTACGAGATCGAGAACGTCACCTGGCCGAGCACCTGCGCCGTCGTCCCGAGCGGGATCTTGTACAGCGTCACGAAGACGAGGAGCAGCGACACCGCCATGACGATCTCGGGCGTGACGAGCGGGAACAGCATCAGGAAGTTGACGGGACGCGCACCGAATCCCTGCCAGCGCGTCAGGCCGATCGCGAGGCCCACGCCCAGCGGCACCGCGATCAGCATGTCGAGGCCGGCGAGCTTCAAGCTCTGCTCGAGTGCCCCGCGCAGCGCCGGATCGTGCAGGACCGACTGGTTCGGGTCGCCCCAGTACCAGCGGAACGAGAAGCCCTGCCAGACGCTGCGTGAGCGGCCGTCGTTGAACGAGAAGAGGATCGCGATCCCGACCGGCACGATCGACCACACCATGTACGCCCACGTGACCACGCCGAGGAAGCGCGGCTGCCCCCAAGGATTCGCCCACCAGTCGCGCACCTTTCTCACGCCGTCGCCTCCGTCCGCGACGCGCGCACGGTCACCCACAGGTAGTACGACATGAGGATCGCGAGGACCGCCGAGAGCACGATCACGAGCGAGGCACCGACCGTCCGCTGCGGGCCGCCCTGGAAGAAGAGGTTGATCTCGTTCCCGATCATCGTCGTGCGCGGCGAGCCCGAGATGACGTCGTTCGTGTAGTAGTCGCCGAACATCGGCAGTGCGATCAGCACGCTCGCCGCCATGATGCCGTGCTTCGAGAGCGGCAGCGTGACGTGCAGGAACGTCGAGAACGGGCTCGCGCCGAGGTCACGGCCCGCCTCGAGCACATGGGTCTCGATCCGATCCAGGGTCGCGTAGAGCGGCAGGATCAGGTAGGGCACGTAGCCGTAGATCAGCGCGAGGATCACCGACGACGCCTGCCCGTCGAGCCAGCCGTAGGGCTGCGAAAGGATCCCGAGGTCGATCAGAACACGGTTGACGAGCCCGTCCGGGAGCAGCAGCCCGACCCACGCGAGCATGCGCATCAGGTAGCTGACCCAGAACGGGACGATCAGCAGCACGAGCAGCAGCGTCTTCGTGCGCCGCGCATGGCGTGAGAGGTAGTAGGCGACCGGATAGCCGATCGCGAGGCACCCGGCGAGCGATACGCCGACGTAGACGAACGTGCGCACGAACACGATCCAGAACGGCTGGCCCGGCCGCAGCTGGCGCAGCACGTCGCGCATCGTGTCGAACTGCCAGTGCAGCGGGTTCCACACGGGCACCGGGTTGTTGAAGATCGGGTCGGTCGTCCCGAACGCCACCGCGAGCACGGCGTAGGTCGGGACGAGGAAGAGCAGGACGAGCCAGATCGCGCCCGGGAACGCGAAGCTGGGCCAGAAGAGTCGCCGCATCCGTCCGGTTGGCTACCCGGCCTTGAAGCTCGACCAGGCGTTCTGCCACACCGCCTGGCCCTGCGCCGTCAGCGGCAGCAGGCTGACGCCGCTGTCGAAGTCGGCCTGGCTGACCACCGTCGAGCCGAGGTTCTTCGGGATGTAGCCCTGCGCGATCACCTTCGCGGGGTTGATCGCATTCAGCGGCGGCATGTAGCCGAGCCACGAGAAGTTCGCGATCCCGTGTTTCGAGTCGAGCAGGTAATTGAGGAAGTGATGCGCGAGAACCGGGTTCTTGGCGCCGCGCAGGATCGTGATCATGTCGCTCCCGATGACGGCGCCGCTCGAGGGCCGCCAGTAGTCGACGACGCTCACGGGGACGCCCTTCGGCATGTAGTTGATCGCGCCCGCCATGTCGCCCGACCACGCCTGACCGAGCCACACCTCCCCGGTCGGGACGTCGGTGTACTCGGTGACGTTGGTCTTGACGTTGACGAGCGACGTCAGCTGCTTGAGGTCGGAAGCGGCTGCGTTCACGAGCTTCGGGTCCTCGGTGTTCACGTCGCCGATGCCGCGATGCAGGAGCGCCATCGCGAGCGCCTCGCGCTGATCGTCGAGGATCGCCACCTTGCCGGAGTACTTCTTCGCCTGCCAGAACGCCTTGTAGCCCGTCGGCGGCGGCTTGACCTTGTCCTTCCGGTAGGCGATGCCCGTCGTGTAGACGGTGTACGGCACCGAATAACGCGAGTGCACGTCGTAGAACGGGCTCTGCAGCGACGGCCAGACGTTCTTCAGGTTCGCCAGGTAGGAATGGTTGACCGGCTGGATCAGCTTCCCCGCGACGGCGCGCGAGAGGTAGTCGACAGTCGCGAACCAGACGTCGAAGCTCGCCTGCCCCGAGGTGAGCTTCGCGAGCGCCTCCTCCTCGTTCTCGAAGGTCGTGATCTTGAGCTTCACACCGGTGTCCTTCTGGAAGCTCTTGACCACTGCGGGGTTGATGTAGTCGGACCACGTGAAGACGTTCAGCGGCCCCTTCTCCGGGCTCTTGCCGCTCGAGATCGGCTCGTTGCCCGAGTAGATCGGGAGGGTGACCGGGAACTTGCGGCGCGCGAGCGGGATCCCGCCCGGGCCGATCGGCGCGCCGGCGGGCGCGCCGAACGCCTCCGCGGCGCGGAGAAGGGCGTCGGCGCCCGAGAGCGCAGCGATAGAGCCTGCCGAGGAAAAGAGGAAATGCCGTCTGGTCGACCTGCGCTCGCGCGGGTGCACGCTCGGAGCCTCCTTCGTCGGATCGCACAATGCAAACCGACGTAGCACGATGTGTCAAGCGCTTTTGTATGCTTTGACGCGAATGGGTCACGTTCGCACGACGCTTCCGGGCCGCGACTACCACGCGCAGGACGTGTTCGAGCTCGAGCGCGAGCGCATCTTCTTCCGCGAGTGGTTCTACGTCGGCCGCGCCGACGAGGCGCCCGAGCCGGGCGATTTCGTCTCGGTCGACGTCGCCGGCGAGAGCCTGCTCGTCGTGCGCGGGAAGGACGGCGAGCTGCGGGCCTTCTACAACGTCTGCCGTCACCGCGGCTCGCGGCTCTGCGACCCCGAGACGCACGGGCACGCGAAAGGCGCGATCAAGTGCCCGTACCACGCCTGGAGCTACTCCTACGACGGCAAGCTGATCGGCACCCCGCTCGTCGGCAAGGACGAGCTCGACCGCTCGCAGCTCGGCCTCTGGCGGGCGCATGTCGACGTCTGGCAGGGCTACGTGTTCGTCAACCTCGCCGACGAGCCCCAGCTCACCCTGCTCGAGTCGCTCGACGCGCAGACCGACAAGCCGCTCCAGTACGAGCGCTGGCGGATGGACGAGCTGCGAACGGCGCGGCAAACCGTGAGCGAGGTCGCCGCGAACTGGAAGATCCTGATCGAGAACTACAACGAGTGCCTCCACTGCCCGACGGTGCATCCCGAGCT
This sequence comes from uncultured Thermoleophilia bacterium, assembly GCA_963794375.1. Lineage (GTDB taxonomy): Bacteria > Actinomycetota > Thermoleophilia > Gaiellales > Gaiellaceae > PALSA-600. Next base: position 96,538 of record CAWCDL010000009.1, on the reverse strand, counting down.
CGTCGCCGTCGCTCCGACGTTCGGCAAGGGGCTTGTGACCGAGGATTGGCGTGAGCCGGGCGACTGGGGCGTGTCGATCGTCGGCGGCGGGGCCGGCTACACGCGGGACGGCACGACGACGATCCCGGTCATGCCGGGCCTCGACGAGCACGCGGCAAGCTCGATGTACGGCGCGAGCGTCTTCCCGAACATGTTCATCGACCTCACCGGCACCGTCGTCGTCGCCACGCGGATGTATCCACGTGACGCGCAGCACACGACCGTCGTCACCGACTACCTCTTCCGGCCCGAGGTGATCGACGAGCCCGGCTTCGACCCGAGCGAGACGGTCGACTTCTCGGAGCTGGTCGCGCGTCAGGACTACGAGGTCTGCGAGCGCGTGCAAAAGGGAGTGCGGTCGCGCGCGTTCACGAACGGCGTGTACGCGGAGAAGGACAAGCTCCCCTACAAGTTCAACCGCACGTACCTTGCCGCGCGCGAGCGCGACTAGTACCTGCGTCGTCATCGGCGCCGGGCTCGCCGGGCTCGCCGCGGCCGAGGCGCTTGCCGCCGCCGATGTCGAGGTAACGGTGCTGGAGGCACTCGACCGGGTCGGGGGTCGCGTCCGGTCGTACGCGCTCGACGACGGCTCGGTCGTCGAGCTGGGTGCCGAGTTCGTCCTGCCGGGCTACGAGGCGCTGACGGCCACCGTCCGGCGACTCGGCCTCGAACTCTACGAGAAGGGAACGCTCTACGGCGAGCGGGATCCGGTCGGCGGTGTCGCCACGACGGCCGGCCAGGTGCGGGAAGCTGCAGCGTCGCTCGGGGGCGCGTCGGCCGGCTCGATCTCGGACGCGCTGCTCCGCCTCGTCCCGGCGCCCGGCCCGCGCGAGGCGATCGAGTGCCGGGTCGCGGTCTCGACGGCCTACGAGCCTGACGACCAGCCGGCCGCGGTGCTGGCCGACGGCGCGGCCGGATTCGGCCCGTTCGCAAGCCACGGCGTGGCCGGCGGCAACGACCTGATCGCGCGGACGCTTGCCCGCTCGCTCGGCGGGCGCGTATGGCTGAGCGAACCCGTGCACCGCGTCTCGTGGGACGAGAGCGGCGTGAGGATCGGCGGGCTCTCTGCAGATGCGTGCGTCATCGCGATGCCGGCGACCGGCGCGCTCGCGATCGAGTTCGACCCGCCCTTGCCCGACTGGAAGCACGCCGCGCTCGCGGCCGTGCGCTACGGGCACGCGGCGAAGCTCTTCCTGCCCCTCGCCCACGGCGCGCCGCCGAGCCAGACGCTGTCGGTGCCCGACCGCTTCTGGACGTGGACGCAGCGTGGCCCCGGCGGCACGGCCCTGCCGGTCGCGTCGTCGTTCGCCGGCACCGCTGCGGCACTCGAGCGCCTGCAGGTGGCCGACGGGCCGGCGGTCTGGGCAGAGGCTGTGCGCCGCCTCCGCCCCGATCTCGCCTACGCCGACGCGGAGCCGCTCCTCGTAACGTGGCCCGGCGGGGCCTACTCGGCGCGAACGCTGTCGTCCCCGGTCGACGACGAGGCGCTCGCACGCCCTGTCGGCCCGCTCGCCTTCGCGGGCGAGCACACCGCCGGCGAGTGGCATGCGTTGATGGAAGGCGCGCTGCGCAGCGGAATGAGAGCCGCCGACGACGTCCTGTGCGGCCGACTCAGGCCTGGTTGAAGAAGCCGCCGCGCTCGAGGATCTGCGCGCGCTGCTCGGCGCTCACCTCGACGTTGCGGGGCGTCAGCAGGAAGACCTTGTCCGCCACGCGCTGCATCCCGCCGTTCAGGGCGTAGGTCAGCCCGCTCGTGAAGTCGATCAGCCGCTTCGAGAGCTCGCTGTCGGCTCCCTGCAGATTCAGGATGACAGGAATCCCCTGCTTGAACTTGTCGGCGATCTGCTGCGCGTCGTTGAAGCTCCGCGGCAGCACGAGATGGACGCGCACGCTCGACGGGTTCGGCACCGCCTCGATCTGCGGGCGCATCTCGCGAACACGCGCGCTTCGCCCGGAAGCCGTCGGCTGCACGTCGGCCTCCGACTCGGTCCAGTCGTCGTAGTGGTGCCGGCCGCGCCGAGGCGTGAGCCGCCGCACGTTCGGCCGCTCGCGGTAGCTCTGCTCGAGGCTCTCCTCGGCGGCGAGCCCGTCCTCGTCGTCCCAGTCGTCGTCCTCCTCGGCGATGCCGAAGTACACGAGCGTCCGGCTCCACAGATCACCCATTCCCATATCCAAATGCTAACGCCGAAACAAGATCGAGCCGACGCGAACGTATGTGGCGCCCTCCTCGGCCGCCACGGCGTAGTCCTGCGTCGTGCCCATCGAGAGCTCGACCAGCCCATGCTCGGCGGCCAGCTCGCCCAGTCGGCGGAACCATGGCCGAGACTCTTCCGGGGTCGCCGCCGCCGGGGGCATCGTCGACAGCCCGATCACGTCGTAGCCGAGAAACGAAGCGATCTCGTCCGGCGTGATGCCTGCCTTGGAGCCTTCGGCGGCGAGGTTGACCTGCAGAAGCGCTGGGATCTCGAGCCGGCGCGCAGCCGACTCGGAGTCGAGCGAATGCACAAGCTCGCAGATGCGGTTCACGACCTTCACCTTGTTCGACTGCAGCTGGCCGATGAAGTGCCAGCGGAACGCGTCGCCGTAGACGGCGTGCTTCGCCTCGAGGTCCTGGGCACGGTTCTCGCCGACCACCTCCACGCCGGCCTCGACGAGCGTCGCCATCTCGGCGAGCGCGACGTACTTCGTGGCGGCGACCACCGTCACACCGGGGCCCACCTGGGCGCGGATCGCATCGAGCCGTGCGCGGATCTCAGCCGGCGACGGCACCGATCACCCCCTGAAGGCCACGCTCCCGGCCACTGCGCCGGTGCGAGAAGAAGAACTCGGGCCGGCAGTGCGTGCACAGGTCGACGCGCTCGACCTCGGCCACCCCTGCAGCGCGCAGCGTCCGCTCGGCGGCCTCCCACAGGTTCAGATGCCGGTCGACGGTCAGGTCCGCGTCGAAGAGCCTGGACACCTCCGGCCCGACCTCGTAGCAGCACGGGCCGATCGCCGGCCCGACCACTGCAGCGATCTCTCCCCCGCCGAGCGCTGCGACCCCTGCCGCCACCACGCCCTCCGACAGGCCGCGCCAGCCGGCATGCACGACGGCGAGCGCACGGCCGCCCGACCTCCGTGCGAGCGCGATCGGCAGGCAGTCCGCCGACAGTGCGAGCATCGGCACGCCGGGCTCGTCGCTCCAGAGCCCGTCTCCCGGCTGACCGCGGTCGCCCGGATGGGCCCGATGGACCGTGGGCGAGTGCACCTGGCGGTTGAGCGCGAGGACGGTCGCGTCGAGATCGAGCTGCTCGCAGGCGAGACGGCGGTTTTCCTCGACGAGCTCCGGGTCGTCGCCCGTACCCACGCCGAGGTTGAGCGAGGCGTAGATGCCGCTGCTCACGCCGCCGACGCGCGTCGTGAACGCGACAACGAAGCCCGGCTCGTCCCAGTGGATCACGCGAGCGCCTCCTGCGCGCGCACGAGCAACGCATCGCGGGTGTTCAGCTCGGGCTCGGCAAGCACCTCCTCGAGCAGCGCCCGCAGCTCCGCGCCGATCGCCGGCCCGGGCCGGTAGCCGAGGCGGATCAGGTCGTTGCCGTCGACGGCGAGGTCGCCGATCCGGTGCGGGAAGCGCCGCTGCTCGAGCACGAGCTTGCGGAAGCGCGCGAGCCTCTTCAGATCCTCGTCGACCGGGGCCCCACCCTTGCCAAGCAGGTCGGCGTGCTTGTGATCGAGCAGATCGAGCAGGAGCTCGTCGCCGTACCGCGCGAGCAGCCGGCGGGCTCGCACCTCGCCACCGCGGCCCGGGTCGAGCATGTGCCCGCGCACGATGCGCGTCACGCGCGTCCGCAGCGCGGTCGGGTAGCGGAGACGTGACAGCGCCTCGGACGCAATGCGCGCACTCACCTGCTCGTGGCTGTGCGCCGAACGGCCCGGCTTCGCGTAGTAGTGGAGGCGGCCGTCGGTCCCGCGCCAGGCGACCTGAGGCTTGCCGAGGTCGTGGAAGAGCGCCGCGAGCCGGATCCGCAGTGGCAGGCCGAGGTTCGCCGCCGCCTGCACGACCTCGAACGTGTGCTCGTCGACGGTCAGCGCGTGGTGACGGCTCTCCTGGGCAAACCCGATCGCCGGCCCGAACTCCGGCAGCACCTGCACGAGCACGCCCGTGTCGCGGGCGAGCCGGAGAGCCTTCGCCGGATGCTCTCCTTCGAGCAGCTTCGAGAGCTCGCCGCGCCCGTCGGCCGCGAGACCCCCGCCGATGCGCTCGCCGGAGACGTGCACGACCGCGGGCGCGTCCCGCCGCATCTGCTTCAGCGTGGCAGGGTCGGGATCGAAATCGAGCTGCGAGACGAAGCGCAGCCCGCGCACGAGACGCAGCGGGTCCTCGGCGAAGCTCCGGGGCGAGACCGCCCGCAGGATGCGCTGCTCGAGATCGGCCCGCCCCCCGAGCGGATCGATGAGCTTCCCGTCCGAGAGACGGCGCGCCATCGCGTTGATCGTGAAGTCGCGGCGCTTCAGGTCGTCTTCCACCGACGCGGACGGGTCGACGACGATATCGAAGTCGTGACGCCCGGGACCGGTCGAGACTTCGCGCCGCGGCGGCGCGAGCTCGATCCCCGCAGGCGCACGGCGCCGCACGGCCCGATCGCGTGGAAAGAAGCGCACGCCGACGGGCCGCCCCGCGACGACGAGCTCCTCGGTGCGGCCGTGTGGGGCGAGCTTGGCCCGCAGCCCATCGATATCGACGCCGGGGACGAGGAAGTCCGTGTCCTTCGCGTCGCGGCCGAGCAGCGCGTCGCGCACCGCTCCGCCAACCGCGTAGGCGTCGAGGCGAAGCGAGCGGATGTAGCTCTCGACCTGGTCAGGCGAGGGCGATCGCCTCGATCTCGACAAGCGCGCCCGAGGGCAGCTTGGCGACCTCGACGGTGGAGCGTGCCGGGGGCGTGCTCCCGACACGGGCGGCGTACACCTCGTTCATCCCGGGGAAGTCCGCCAGGTCCTGCAGGAAGACCGTCGTCTTGACGATGCGGTCGAGTGAGCTGCCCGCCGCCTCGAGGATCGCCTGGAGGTTCGCGAGAGCCTGCTCGGTCTGCGGCCCGATGCCGTCGATCGCGATCTCCTTGTCGCCGGGATGCAGGGCAAGCTGGCCGGAGACGAACACGAAGCCGTTCGCCTTGATCGCCTGCGAGTACGGGGCGCCCTGGAACGGTGCTGGGGCGGCCTCGGTGCGCACGGCCTCTTTGGTCACGGTGCCTCCTCGGGTGAGCTGGGGACGGGTTGAAGCGCCTGGCCGAGCGAGGCGCCGACTGCCTTGAAGATCGCGGTCAGGACGTGCTGCGGGTCCGTGCCCTCGACCAGTCGCACGTGCAGGTTGAGGCGGGCCGCGAGCGCGAGCTCCTCGAGGAAGCGCACCGCGACGTCGGTCGCGACGCCTCCCACCCGCTCGTCGGAGAAGTCGACGTTCGTCACCAGCCTGCCCTCGTCGACACGCTCGAGCGCGACGAGCGCGAGCGCCTCGTCCGCGGGCAGCATCGCCCAGCCGGCGCCCGCGACGCGCTCGTCGAGACGCGCGGCGACGGCGCGGCCGAACGCGCGCCCCGCGGCGGCAACGGCCTCGTCCGCGCTTCCCGGCGCGACCTCGAGTGAGACGCGGAAGCGCCCGGTCGTTGCCAGCTCGGCAACCAGGTGGTCGAGGACGGGCAGCCCGGTCTCGACGGCCGCCGCACCTTCGGCGGCCGGCGTGATGCGGGCTTCGCTGCGCGTCTCACTCATGGAGCTGTGAGGGTAACGGGTCGGTTACGCCGAGCCGATTTCGACGCGCCGGATCTGCGCCCCGAGCTCGCGCAGCCGCTCGTCGATGCGCTCGTAGCCCTTGTCGATCTGGTAGGCGTCGCCGATCGTCGAGGTGCCTTCGGCGCACAGCGCCGCGATCACCATCGCCATCCCGGCCCTGATATCGGGGCTCGACATGCGCTGGCCATACAGCCGGACCGGCCCGTCGACGATCACCCGATGCGGGTCGCAGAGGATGATGCGCGCGCCCATCGAGACGAGCTTGTCGGTGAAGAACAGCCGGTTCTCGAACATCTTCTCGAAGACCAGGATCGTCCCCTGCGCCTGAGTTGCGACGGCGATCGCGATCGAGGTCAGGTCGGCCGGGAATGCAGGCCACGGCCCGTCCTCGATCTTCGGGATCGCGCCGCCGAGGTCGTCGCGGACGGCGAGCCGCTGGCCGGGCGGGACGCGGACGGCGTCGCCGCCGAGCTCCAGGTGCACGCCGAGGCGCTCGAACGCCGGCACGATCGGCCAGAGGTCGTCCTCGACAATGCCGTCGATCGTCAGGTCGCCGCCGGTGACGGCGGCCATGCCGATGAAGCTGCCGATCTCGATGTGGTCCGGCCCGATCGCGTGCATGCCACCGGTCAGCTCGTCGACACCGTTGATCTGGAGGACGTTCGAGCCGATTCCCTCGATCTCGGCGCCGAGCGAGACGAGGAAGCGGCAGAGATCCTGGACGTGCGGCTCGCACGCCGCGTTGGAGATCGTCGTCGGCCCCGGAGCGAGCGTCGCCGCCATCACGGCGTTCTCGGTGCCCATGACAGACGCCTCGTCGAGGTGGACGTGTGCACCCTCCAGTGAGCCTGCGATCTCGTAGCGGTCGCCGATCTCGACCGACGCGCCGAGCTCCGCAAAGGCGTGGATGTGTGGATCGAGGCGGCGGCGACCGATCACGTCGCCGCCCGGCGGGGGGACGCTCACCCGGCCGAGGCGCGAGAGCAGCGGCCCGGCGAGCAGGAACGAAGCACGGATCCGGCTCGCGAGTCGCTGGTCGACCTCGTGCTGGACGTCGGCGGCGTGGACGCGGACCGCGTTCGGGCCCGTCCACTCGGCCTCGGCGCCGAGGTGCGTGAGCAGCTCGAGCATCGTCTGGACGTCGCGGATGCGCGGAACGTTCTCGAGCAGCACCGGCTCCTCCGTGAGGAGGCAGGCGGCGAGGATCGGCAAAGCGCCGTTCTTGTTGCCGGAGGCGCGCACACGCCCGGTCAGCGGGTGCCCGCCCTCGATCACGAACGCTTCGGCGAGCGGTCTCGCAAGGGTCGTGGACACGGCCGCACTAGGATAGTCGGCCGTGGAGCCGACACGCGCCGCCGCCTGGGAGACGCTCACCCAGTACACGAAAAGCGAGGCACTTCTCCGCCACGCGCTCGCTGTCGAAGCCTCGACCGCCTCGTATGCCCGGCGGTTCGGCGAGGACGAGGAGCTCTGGCGGGCAGCCGCGCTGCTGCACGACTTCGACTACGAGATGCATCCCACGCTCGACAAGCATCCGCAGGACGGCGCGCCGATCCTGCGCGAAGCCGGCTACCCCGAGGAGCTGATCGAGGCCGTCCTCTCACACGCGAACCATCTCGCGCTCGAGCGCGACACGCTCCTCAAGCGCGCGCTGTTCGCCTGCGACGAGCTCTCCGGGTTCGTGCATGCGTGCGGCCTCGTGCGCCCGACCGGACTCGAAGGGCTCGAGCCGAGGTCGGTGCGCAAGAAGCTGAAGCAGCCGTCGTTCGCCGCAGGGGTCTCGCGCGAAGACGTGTACGCGGGCGCCGAGCTGCTCGAGATCGAGCTCGACGAGCACATCGCGAACGTCGTCGCGGCGCTGCAGCCGATCGCCGCCGAGCTCGGGCTCCCCGGCTAAAGCTCGGCGATCCCGGCGACGAGCCGCTCGAGGTCGCTCTCGTCGTTCCACCAGCCGACCGAGGCGCGGAGGAGGCCCGTGCCCGGCAGCTCGCGGACGACGACGCCCTGCTCGTACAGCGAGGCGACGGACGCAGCGGTGTCCCCGGGCTGCCGCCAGGAGACGAGCGTCGCCTGGCCCGGTGCGGTCACCACGTCGTGACCGTGCTCGAGCAGGAGGGCACGGCAGCGGCCCGCGAGCTCGGCTGCCCGCTCGTATCGCCCCGCCGGCAGATCGGTGAGTGCCGCCTCGAAGCCGGCCAGCGAGCTCGCCGCGCCGAAGCTCGGGTCGAAGCGACGGGCGCCGGCCTTCGGCTCCCAGGTTCCCGCGGCGACGTCGTAGCTCTCGGCACCGGGATAGCCCGCGAGGCGCGGGACGAGCGAGGCGGCGTCGGGCACGACCAGCGCGCCGCTCAGCTCGGGACCGCAAAGCCATTTCTGGCCGCTCACCGTGTAGAAGTCGGCGCCGGCCACGTCGACCGGGACCGCGCCCGCCGACTGGGCGCCGTCGACGAGCACCGGCACGCCGGTCGCCTCGCGCAGCTCGCGCCACGGGAAGATGCTGCCGTCGAGCCACGAGACCGCCGAGAGGGCGATCAGCCGTGTGCGAGGAGTAACCCGGCTGCGGATGACGTCGAAGAGGTCGTCTGGCGAAACGCCGCGGACGGGCGCGATCGCGAGCGACGCGCCGGAGGCGGCGAGCGGCCCGGCGAGGCCGAAGTGCTCCGAGTCGGTCGTGACGATCTCGTCGCCGGGGCCGACGCCGAGGCCGAGCACCACGACGTGCACCCCCTGGGTCGTCGACTCGGTGAGCGCGACGTCGTCGACGTCGGCGTGCACCTCCGCGGCGATCAGCGCGCGGACCCGCTCACGGCGCTCGAGCATCGCGTCGAAGTACGCGCGGCCGGTGCGCCCGTGCTCTCCCTCCCACTCCCTCAGCTCGGCGATCGCGGCGAGCGTCGTACGCGCGAGCGGCCCGTTCGTCCCGGCGTTCAGGTAGGCATGCCGGTCGAAGACGGGGAAGCGCGCGCGAGCCTCCGCCCAGGTCATGCGAGCTCGACCTCCACCGGCGCATGATCCGACAGGAGACCCCCGTCGTGCCGGCGCCACTCGTCGGGCAGCACGCGGAGCTCCGAGGCGGTCGCGCCGTGCACGAGCACGTGATCGATGCCCGGACCGGCCGGCGAGAAGCCCCATGCTTCGGAGCAGAGCTCACGCATCGCCGTGGAGCCGTCGAACGTGAGGTTGAAGTCGCCGGCGAGCACGACCACGTCTTCGGGCGCGGCCGTCGAGCGCGCGAACCATGCGGCCCGCAGCAGCTCCGCCTCGGCGAGCCGCGTGTCGGCCGCGTAGCTCGTGCAGTGCGCGTTCGCAACGAGCAGCGTCTGCCCCACCGGCGTGCGCAGACGCGCAGCCTGCACGACCCGCCGCTCGTGCGCCCACGCCAGCCGCGGCAAGGGACCGAGGCGGAGCCGGAGCGCATTGGCATCGCGGAAGCGGCGCGGATTGAGGACCAGATCCTCGGCCGACAGGAGCTCGTGCCGGGGCGCGAGCAGGATCGCGTTTCCCTGACCGGCGAACGCCGAGCGCAGGAGACCGTTGTCGATGCTCGTCAGCAGCCGTCCCGCCTCGCGCGGGATCGGCAGCGGCCCGATCCCCGGCCGGGCGGCGAGCCTCGCGCACGTGAAGCGGTCGAGGGCCCAGGCGGGGACCTCCTGCGCGCAGAGGACGTCGGCGCCGTCGGCACCGCGCGCGAGCATCTCGTCGAGGTGCGCCGTGCGCCCCGGCGGGACGGTGTTGCCGTGAAAGAGGTTCCAGGTCCGGATCAGCACGCGGCTCTACGCTACTTCCGTGCGCGTCCTTCTTGCCGACCCGCCTGCGTTCACGCCGTGGTACGACCACGAGCTGGCCGCGGCGCTCGCCCGCGAGGGCGTCGAGGTCGAACTGGCGACGTCGCGCTTCCGCTTCGGCGAGGTACCGGCGCCGGACGGCTACCGACGGCACGAGCGCTACTACCCTGCCTCCTCGCGGCTCTTCCAGCGCAGCCGCGCCCGGCTGCCGCTGAAGGCGGTCGAGCACATCGGGGTGATGGGATCCCTGGCGCTCGCGAAGCCCGACGTGCTTCACCTCCAGTGGCTCGCGCTGCCGCAGGCCGACGCAAAGCTCCGCTTCCGCGCCCCGAGCGTCTTCACGGCGCACGATCTGCTGCCGCGCCGCACCGCCTCGCGCCGCGATCTCTGGGAGCGCCTGCTGCGGAAGTTCGACCGCGTCGTCGTGCACAGCTCGCGCGGCCGCACGGCGCTCGCCGAGGTCGGCATCGACGCCCGCGTGATCCCGCATCCCGTCTACCCGAGCGCCGCCCGGCGCGCCGACGACGGCGCAACGCTCCTCGCGCTCGGCGTCATCCGCCCGTACAAGGGCCTCCAGGACGCGATCGAGGCGACACGCCGGCTGCCCGGCGCGCGCCTGCTCGTCGCCGGCGACCCTGCGATGCCGCTCGACGGCCTGCAGGCGGCGGAGCGGACGGAGTGGCGACTCGGGTACCTCTCGCACGCCGAGATCGACCGGGCGCTCGCCGAGACGACGGTCGCGCTCTTTCCCTATCGCGCCGAGCTCGACCAGTCGGGCGCGCTCCTGCAGGCGCTCGGCGCCGGCGTGCCCGCGGTCGTCTACGACGTCGCCGGGCTCGGCGAGACCGTGCAGGCCTTCGGCGCGGGCAGAGTCGTCCCCGCGGGCGACGTCGACGCCCTCACGGCCGCCGCCGGTGAGCTCCTCGGCGACCCGGACGCGCTTGCCGCTGCGCGCGCGGGCGCGGAGCGGGCGCGGCGCGAGTTGACGTGGGAGGCATCCGCGCGGGCACACCTCGAGCTCTACCGCGAGCTCGTCTGATGTTCCGCCGTGACCCCTTCGCGGCCATCGTCGACGCGCAGCTCGAGCTCTTCGCGCGCGAGCATCGCGACGTGATCGACGAGGTGCACAGCCGCCTCGCGGCCTACAACCGTGCCGAGCGCTCCGACGCCGAGGAGCTGTACGGCGACTACGTTGATTCGGTCGAGACCGGGACGGAGATACTGGCGGACATGCGCGACAACTACGCGGCGACGCTCGACGATCCCGACCCCTACCTTCGTTCCTTCCAGCGCGGCGTCGAGAAGCGGCTGCAGCCGTTCGCGCTCGAGCTCGAGAACCGCTGATGGCGGAGCGGATCGAGGACTACGCGCTCGTCGGTGACCTCCAGACGGCCGCGCTCGTCGGGCGCTCGGGGTCGGTGGACTGGCTGCCGTTCCCGCGCTTCGATTCCAGCTCGTGCTTCGGCGCGCTACTCGGCGGCCGCGAGCACGGCCGCTGGCTGCTCGCGCCGGCCGCAGGCGGGCCTGCCACCACACGCTGCTATCGCGAGGACACGCTCGTGCTCGAGTCGGAGTGGCAGACGCCGGAGGGCCGCGTGCGCGTGATCGACTTCATGCCGCCGCGCGAGACGAAGCCCGACATCGTTCGCATCGTCGAGGGGCTCGAGGGACGCGTGCCGATGCGCACCGAGCTCGTTATTCGCTTCGACTACGGCCTGGTCGTGCCGTGGGTGATGCGGCTCGACTCGCGCTCGCTCGTCGCGATCGGCGGCCCCGACGGTCTTCTGCTGCGAACGCCGGTCCTGCTCGAGCCGGAAGGGATGACCCACACGGCGGAGTTCGTCGTCGGCGCGGGCGACCGCGTCCCCTTCGTCCTGACGTGGTTCCCGTCCCACGAGCGCCGACCCGATGCCGTCGATCCCGAGCAGGCGCTCGTCGACACGGAGACCTTCTGGCGCTCGTGGATGGGCGACTGCTCGTACGAGGGTGACCACGCGGAGCCGGTTCGCACGTCGCTCCTCGTGCTCAAGGCGCTCACCTATCAGCCGACGGGCGGCATCATCGCCGCGCCGACGACGTCGCTGCCCGAGCGCATCGGGGGTGGGCGCAACTGGGACTACCGCTACTGCTGGCTGCGCGACGCGACGTTCACGCTCTACGCGCTGATGAACGCCGGCTTCATCGCCGAGGCGCGGGCCTGGCGCGACTGGCTGCTGCGCTCGGTCGCGGGTGACCCGGAACGAGTCCAGATCCTCTACGGCGTCGGGGGCCAGCGGCGGATCGCCGAGAGCGAGCTCCCGTGGCTGCCGGGCTATGCCGGCTCGGCGCCGGTGCGGATCGGGAATGCCGCGCATGAGCAGTTCCAGCTCGACGTGTACGGCGAGGTGACGGACATGCTCCACCAGGCGCGCGTCCACGGCCTCGACCCCGACGACCACGCCTGGTCCATGCAGCGCAACCTGATCGAGTTCCTGGAGGGCGCCTGGGACCAGCCGGACGAGGGGATCTGGGAGGTTCGCGGCCCGCGACGGCACTTCACGCACTCGAAGGTGCTTGCGTGGGTCGCGTTCGACCGCGCGGTGCAGACGGTTGAGTCGCTCGGGCTCTCGGGGCCGGTGGAGCGCTGGCGCCGGTTGCGCGCCGACGTGCACGAGGAGGTGTGCCGCGAGGGCTTCCACACCGGCCTGAACTCCTTCACGCAGTCCTACGGCACGGACGAGCTCGACGCTGCGACGCTGCTGATCCCGCTCGTCGGCTTCCTTCCGGGCGCCGACCCGCGGGTGCTCGGGACGATCGACGCGATCGAGAAGCACCTGACGCGCGACGGCTTCGTCGAGCGTTACCGGACACAGGAGCGAAACGAGGTCGACGGACTCACCGGCGGCGAGGGTGTCTTCCTGCCCTGCTCGTTCTGGCTCGTCGATGCGCTGCAGCTGGCCGGGCGCCGTGCCGACGCGGAGGTGCTGTTCGAGCGGCTGCTTTCGCTTCGCAACGATCTCGGTCTCCTCTCGGAGGAGTACGACCCCGACGAGAAGCGCCTGCTCGGCAACTTCCCGCAGGCCTTCACGCACGTCGGCCTCGTGAACTCGGCCTACAACCTCTCCCACCACCCGGGCCCGATGGACCAGCGCAGCGGCGCCGACACCGCACCCTGAACGAAATCCAGCTACCGGTGCCCGAAGTGGTGGGCACGAGGCAGCGAGCTCGTCACTTCGGCTTCGTTCGCGGCGCGGCGGGCGAGCGGCCCGAGCGAGGCGACGCTCGCGACGAGCAGGTTGACGTTCCGCCCGACACGCTCGAGACGGCCGCGGGCGAGCAGGAGCGGCTCGCCCCGCACGATCGCGCGATGGGCCTCGTAGACCTGGGGCGGGATGATCAGGTTCGCCTGGCCGTGCTCGTCCTCGAGCAGCATGAAGACGATGCCGTTCGCGGTCGACGGGCGCTGCCTCGCCACCGCCATGCCCGCGACCTCGATCTGCGAGCCGTGCGGAAGCTCCCCCAGTTCCGCGCTCGTCGCAACACCGGCAGGAAGGTGCGGGCGCAGGAGCTCGAGCGGGTGGATGCCGACCGAGATCGAGGTGTGCCGGTAGTCGGCGAGCATCCGCTCCCAGGCGGTCTGAGACGGCAGCTCTGGGATCTCGGCGGTCGGCTCGAGCGGCAGCGCGAGCTGGCGGCTTCCGCCCGCGGCCGCCTCGCCGCGAACGGTGACACCGAGCCGCCAGAGGAGCTGCCGGCGCGCCCCCCACTCGTCGCAGGCGCCGGCGGCGACGAGCGCCTCGAGCGCATCGCGCTTCACGGTCGCCCGCCGTGCGAGGTCGCCGACGTCGCCATACGGCTGCCCGGCTGCGATCGTCGTCGCCTCCTCCTCGCCGACGGAGTTGACGTAGCCGATCCCGATCCGCACCGCTGCCTCGTCCTCGATCGTGCACTTCGGCTCGGAGCGGTTGACGTGCGGCGGACGGACCTCCACCCCGCGCCGCTGGGCGTCGCGCACGAGTGACGAGGGCGGGTAGAAGCCCATCGGCTGCGCGTTGAGGAGCGCGCAGAGGAACTCGGACGGGTAGGTGCGGCGAAGCCACGCCGACTGGTAGGCGAGCAGCGCGAAGGCGGCGGCATGCGACTTCGGGAAGCCGAAGCCGGCAAAGCCGACGAGCTTGTCGTAGATCGTCTGGGCGGTCGGCTCGTCGATCCCGTTGCCGAGGCAGCCCTCGACGAACCGCGGGCGGAAGCTCTCGATCGCCTCCTCGCTGCGCTTCCTGCTCATCGCACGCCGCAGCCCTTCCGCCTCGCCGATCGAGAAGCCCGCGGCAGCCATTGCGACGTCGAGCACCTGGTCCTGGAAGACAACGACCCCGAGCGTGTCGCGGAGCGGCTCGCGCAGCGACTCGTGCTCGACCGGCGGCTCGAAGGACGGATCGTCGCGCTTTGCCTGCCGGTGCTTCACGTACGGGTGGACGGCCTTCCCCTGGATCGGCCCCGGACGCACGAGCGCGACCTGCACGGTGAGGTCGTCGAGGTTCTCGGGATGCGTCTGCAGGAGGCTCTGCATCTGGGCGCGGCTCTCGATCTGGAACACGCCGACGGTGTCCGCACGCTGGATCTCCTCGTAGACGGCCGGGTCGTCGAGCGGGATCCGCGACAGGTCGATCACCTCGCCGCGATGCCGGGCGACCCGGTCGACGACGTCCTCGACCGCCGAGAGCATCCCGAGCCCGAGCAGGTCGATCTTCAGGAACCCGGCGTCGCCGCAGCTGTCCTTGTCCCACTGGCAGATCTGCCGGCCGGCCATCGCGGCCGGCTGCACGGGGACGAGGTCGACGAGCGGCCGAGTCGAGATCACCATCCCGCCCGGGTGCTGGCTGAGGTGGCGCGGCAGGCCGGCGATCTCGCGGGTCAGCTCGCGGAACGCCGCCCAGCGCGACCCGGTGTGTGTGCCGGGCACCCCGGCGAGCTCGTCGCCGACGAGGGTCGCGTCCCAGCCGTCGGTGACGCGCGTGAGCCGCTCGAGCTCGGCAGACGGCAGCCCGAGCGCCTTGCCGACATCGCGGATCGCCCCTCGGCTGCGATAGGTGGCGAAGCTCGCGACGAGCGCAGCGTGCTCGCGGCCGTAGCGCTCGGTGACGCGCACGATCAGGAGCTCGCGGATGTCGCGCGGGAAGTCGAGGTCGATGTCGGGCACAGCGACCATCTCGTCGTTGATGAAGCGACCGAGCGACAACCCGGCCCCGACCGGGTCGACGTGCGAGAGGCCGGTCAGGTAGCAGACGATCGAGCCGACGCTCGAGCCGCGCCCACGGCCGGGCGGCAGCGCGTGCCTCGGGCTGCCGGGGCCGCGCGCCTCGAGCGCGCACTCGCGGGCGAGCTCGAGCACCTCCCAGTGGAGCAGGAAGAAGCCCGAGAGCCCAAGCCGGGCGATCAGCGCGAGCTCGTCGTCGAGCCGCTCACGGGCCTGCCGCTTGTGGCCGTTCGCGTCGGCGTAGCGCTCCGCGAAGGCGCGGACGCAGATCTCGCGCAGCTGCACGTCGGCGGGATCGACGCCGTCGGAGAAGTCGGGGTAGCGGTAGCCGAGCTCCTGGGTCAGGTCGAATGCGCACCGCTCGGCGACCTCGCGGGAGCGGGCGGCTGCGCCGGCCGGGAGCCGCTCGGCCGCCTCGGCCGGGCTGAGCAGCACCGATTCGTGGTTGCCGCGCCGCTCGCGCTCGCAGCCGTCGAGGGTCGTCCGGTTGCGGATCGCGACGAGCACGTCCTGCAGCCGTGCGCGGCGGGGATGGTGGACGTGCACGTCGCCGGTGGCGACGGTGGGGACGCGCAGCGTCTCCGCGAGGCCGGTGAGCGTGGCGTTGCGGCGGGCATCCCCGCGCTCGTACGGCCGCTGCAGCTCGACGTAGAACGCGCCCGCGAACGTACGGGCGAGCCGCTCCGTCGCCTTCGGGTCGAGCGTCGCGAGCCCGTGGCGGGCGCAGCCGGAGAGGCACACGAGCCCGGCGGCGTGTTGCTCGAGCGTCTCGATCGTCGTCGCGGCCGGCAGCAGCTCGCGCTCGCGCCCCGGCACGCGGGTGCCGGCGTGCGCGTCGGTGAGGATCCGGCACAGGTTCGCGTAGCCGGTGCGGTCCTCGCACAGGAGCGTCACGTGCGCGCCGCCCGCGAGGGTGACCTCGGCGCCCGTGATCGGGCGCACACCGAGATGCTTGGCTGCGTGCGCGAACTCGAGCGAGCCGCTGACGCCGTCGTGGTCGGTGAGCGCGAGCGCCTCGTAGCCGAGCTCGGCGGCGCGCGCGGCCATCTCCTCCGGAAGCGAGGCGCCGTCGAGGAACGAGTACGCCGAGTGCGCGTGCAGCTCGACGTAGCTCATAGGATCGCCGTGTGGCCGGGAGCGTCGAGCGCTACGAGGAGATCTGCGACGACCTCGCTGCCCGTCACCCCGGGATCGAGCGGGCCAAGATGATGGGCATGCCGACGGTGAAGCGCGACGGCAAGCTGGTGGCCGGCTACGTAGCGGCCGAAGAGGCAATGGTCTTCAAGCTCGACGATCCCACGGCGCTCGCAGCCGCACTGGAGCTTGCGGGCGCTCATCTCTTCGACCCATCCGGCAAGGGCCGGCCGTTCAAGCAGTGGGTGGTCGTGCCGCCTGCGCATGCCGCCCGCTGGAGCGGGCTCGCCGACCAGGCTCTCGGGAACGTCACGCCCGCTGGGTGAACCACGAGCCCGTGCCGTTCGATCCTGTGTCGTCGTCGTGGTAGACGACGGTGTGCTCGCCGGTCTCGAGCACGATGTCGAAGTAGCGGCGGTGGACGGGCTCGTCGGTCCACCACCGGTCGACGACGCGCCACTCCTCCCGGACCACGGCGACGTCCTGCCTGTTGACGCGGCGCGGCAATCCGTCGGCATGCGCCTCGACGAGTACCGGCCGGGGCTGGTTCAGTCGTCGCGCGGCACGAGCAGCGCGCGCGCTTCGGGTATGCGCGACCATGGTGCGACCTCCACGACCGTCGAGACTCCGCCTGCACCGACGGCGGCACGCACCTGGCGCAGACCTTCGCGGAGCCGCGCACGGCCCGCCTCCCCCTCGACGCCGATCAGCTCGAGCTGCTCGCCCGTGTGCTCGGCGAGCTCGCCCACCTCGAGCCGCAGCTTGAGCGCCGGCGCGGGCAGCTCCTGCAGCTTCGCCCCGAGCGCCGCCCGCAGCCGTGCCGGGTCGGTCGTCGGCTCGCGCAGGGTGACCGTCCGGCGCCACGAGGCGCCGCCGACGAGCCGCGCCCACACCGCGAGCTTCCTCGGCGGCCGCCCCGCGCGTTCCGGCCGGGCGAGCAGCCGGTCGAGCAGCACTCCGAGCCCTCGCCGGAGCGTCAGCTCGTTGCCGACCGCCTCCGGGAACTCGAGTGTCTCGTGGATCGCCGTCGCAGGCTTGCGCGGGGCGATCCGCCCATGCTCCTCCCCCCTCGCCAGGCTCCAGGCACGCCGTCCGGCCGGCCCCAACCGTTCGGCGACGGCGTTGCCCGGAAGCCCGGCAAGCTGTCCGATCGTCCGTACTCCGAGCTCTTCCAGCTCCTCGTAGCGCTCGCGCTCGAGCGGCAACAGCTGGAGCGGCAGCGGGGCGAGGAACGAGCGGGCGCGGTCGTCGGAGACGATCAGCGCCTGCCCCGGCCGCGCGACGTTCGCCGCCGCGAGCGCCGCGAACCGCCGCTCGGCGGCGCCGACCCGCGGCTCCCAGGCCGTGCCCACCGCCGCGAGCGCGCGCTTCAGCGCAGGCTCGAGCCCGCCGTAGAGTCGCTCGACCCCCTTCGCGTCGAAGTAGCAGAGGCCCGGCTCGACCGGCTCCACCGCGAAGCCCGCATCCTCGAGCCGCCGCAGGATCTCCTCCCACGCCTGCTCGGCCGTGGCCGGGTCCTGCTCGACGAGCACGAGCTCCGGGCACATCGCGAGCGCCTCCCCCAGCCGCATCCCCGGCCGCACGCCCTTCGCCTCCGCCGCCCCCGTCACGGAGCCGACCAGCTGCTCCTTCCCGGGCAGGGGCGCAAGCGCCGCCGGGGCGCTCTGGAGCCGCGGCCGAAGACGCAGTGCAGCCCGGAGGTCGAAAGCCGGGATGACGACTGCAGCAAGCACGGGAACGTATGTTCTACACGAACAGACGTTCCCCTGTCAAATCCGCGGCAATTTCCCTTGACAAGGCGTTTCCTGACGCGAGGCTGTAGGCGGTCGATGGGATGAAGCGGGAGGCACGATGAAGATCGTGACGGCTGTGTTACTGACCTTGGCGTTCGCGGCGACCGCTTCGGCGACGGTCGCTGTCGCCCCGACGCTCACGAAAGTGATCGTTCAAAACCGTCATCCGGACGTTACGTTCTCCGCACCGAACGCCGATCAGGTTGCCGTCTACTTCGCGAACAAGCCCGACAGGGCCACAGACGGCAGCTTCCTTCAGGAGAACATCGTCGACACCGACGTGATGACCGACGACGAGATTCAGGCCGGTCACTGGCTCAGCGACCGGCAGCTCGACCCGGGCACCTACTACGTCCTTCTTGACGCTAGCCCGAACTTCGAAGCCTGCTGGCGTGACGACACGTCCGACTATGACCCAGCGTGCGCCAACGGATACAGCGAGCTCGCAACGCTCGTCGTTCCGATGCCGACGATCCGGTACAGCGTGACGGTCACTCGCGAGAGCCTCCTGGGACGAGTGGAACTCGAGCTGCGGGCATCGCCGCTCGGGATCAAGCAGCCGTACAAGGTCTGCTATCTGACCGCGGCCAAGAAGAAACGGTGCCTCACCGGGACGCTCGACGGCTTCGACTGGGATTCCTCGACAGATGACTCACTCGAGGTTGCGACGAAGACTCTGGCACAGCGCACGAAATTCACGTGGACCGTGGCCGGCAAGACGGTCCTCGCAAAGACAATCAAGGTCAAGTAGCACCCCGGTCGAGGCTCTCTCCCCCGCCCGGATCCTCCATCACTCCGTCCAACGTCACGAACTCCGACACGACCACCTTCACGGCTCCTCCTTCGTCTCTCGTCGACCAGCAAGACCGCCGATCGGCGTCAAGCTCATCGGTCGGCGAGCCGATAGAATCCTCTGCAAGGCGATGAGGCTCGCCTGAACCGCGACCGGCACGCAGGTCGCTGATGGCCTCTACGAACAGTAGAAGACCACCAGGAGGAGCCCATGCCCCACCGCGCCGGACGACTGCAGCTCTCTCTCGCGATCGCCGCGGGCGGCGTGCTCGGGGCGCTCGCGCGCGCAGGCCTCGAGCGCCGCTTCCCCTGGGACGGGCACGGCTGGCCGTGGCCGACCTTCTGCGTGAACGTCGCCGGGACCCTCCTGCTCGGATTCTTCGTCACGCGGCTCCAGGAGCGGCTGCCGCCCTCGACGTTCCGGCGCCCGCTGCTCGGCACCGGGCTCTGCGGCGCCCTGACGACGTTCTCGACCTTCCAGCTCGAGCTGCTGCAGCTGGTCCACCACCATCACGCCTGGACGGCCGCGGCCTACGGCGCGGCCAGCCTGGCGGCCGGATTCGTCGGCTGCCACCTCGCCTCGGCGCTCTCGCGAAGGGCACGGCTTCTATGAGCGTGACCGCCTGGCTTCTCGTCGCTGCAATGGGAGCCGCCGGCTCGCTGCTTCGGTTCCACCTCGACGGGCTCGTCCAGGCGCGGGCAAACAGCGCCTTCCCGCTGGGGACGCTCGCCGTGAACCTCATCGGCTCGTTCTGCCTCGGCCTCCTGACCGGCCTGTCGGTGACGGGGAACGAGCTGCTCGTCCTCGGCACCGGCCTGCTCGGCTCGTTCACCACGTTCTCGACCTGGATGCTCGAGGCGGAACGGCTTGCCGAGGAGGGCGAGAGTAGGCTTGCCTTCGCGAACCTCGCCCTGCCGCTCGCGGCAGGTCTCGCAGCCGCGCTGGCCGGCTGGCTCGTCGGAGGAGCGCTGTGACCGGGGACTGCCTGAAGCTGACCGTCTACTTCGGCGAGTCCGACAGGATCGGGCGCCACCTGCTCTCGGATGCGCTGATCGACGTCTTCGCGCGGCAATCACTCCATGCGTCGCTGCTGCTGCGCGCCGCCGAGGGCTTCGGCGTCAAGCAGACGCTCCGCACCGACCGGTTCCTGAGCTTGTCCGAGGATCTGCCTCTGGTCGCGGTCGCGATCGACCGCCCGGATGCGATCGAGGCGATCCTGCCGGAGGTGACGGAGCTCGTCGAAGGGGGCCTCGTCACGCTCGAGCGGGCGCGTCTCGTCGACGGCGCGGACGGCGTCGACGACGGCCGGGGCGCAACGAAGCTGACGGTTCAGCTCGGACGCGACGAGCGGGTGCGCGGCCGTCCCGCGTTCGTTGCCGTCGTCGATCACCTCCGCGCGCACGGCTTCACGGGCGCGACCGTCCTGATCGGCGTCGACGGGACCGAGCACGGGCTCCGCCGGCGGGCCCGGTTCCTCGTGCGAAACGAGGCCGTCCCGGCGGCTGTCGTGAGCATCGGTCCGGGCGACGCGGCTGCGGAGGCGCTCGCAGGGCTCGAGGAGCTTGCGCGTGACCCGATCGTGCTCCTCGAGCAGGTCGCCGTGTGCAAGCGCGACGGTGAGCTGCTCTCGAGGCCGCCGAGCATCGCCCCCACCGACACCGCCGGCCTCGACCGGTGGCAGAAGCTGACCGTCTACGGCAGCGAGCAGGCACGCCACGACGGACGGCCGCAGCACCTCGCGCTCGTCTCCAGGCTGCGCGCCGCCGGCGCCGCGGGGGCGACAGCCGTCCGCGGTGTCTGGGGGTACTCGGGCGACCACGCCCCGCACGGCGACCGCCTGCTCAGGGTCCGCCGCAACGTGCCTGTCGTCACGACCGTGATCGACCGCCCGGAAGAGGCCCGGCGCTGGTTCGAGATCGTCGACGAGTGCACGGCCGCGAGCGGGCTCGTGACGAGCGAGATCGTGCCCGCCTTCCACGCGGTCGCACCGGGCGCGCGCGTGGGCGGGCTCCGCCTCGCCGACCCGCGAGACTAGATGGTCTAGATTCGCTCGAGCACGACGACCGGGATCTCGCGGTCCGTCTTCTCCTGGTACTCGGCGTAGTGCGGCCACACCTCGTTCGCCTTCGCCCAGAGCCGATCCCGCTCTGCGCCCTCGGCGGTGCGCGCACGGGCGTGGAAGACGTCGTCGAGCACCTGAAGCTCGACCTCGGGTGTCTTCACGAGGTTGCGGTACCAGCCGGGATCGTCGGGCGCCCCGCCTTTCGAGGCGATGATCACGTACTTGTCGCCGTCGCTCGCGTAGATGAGCGGCGTCGTCGTCTCGGCTCCGGTCTTGCGCCCGGTCGTCGTCAGGAGCAGCACCGTCGAGCCTTCCTTCCAGATGTGGCCCACCTCACCCCCGGTCTCCCGGTAGCGCCGGACGTGCTCCTGCCCGAACAGCGTGACAGCTTCACTCATCGTTCGACCCCCTTTGGCATCGGTCACGCGACGATCTCCGCCGCCGCTCCCACCATCCTTGCGAATCGCGGCACGGTGGCGAGCAGATCGACCTGCGCACAGTGCTCGATGTCCGCCTCCAGGCCCGGCGGCCCGTACGTGCGCGCGTTCAGCCCGTCGAGCGCCGTCGGCCACGCCCGTGCAAGCACGGACGCCGCGATTGCAGCGTCGGTCGGCTCCCCGCCGAGCGCGTCGACGAGCCGGCCGGCGCAGTACGCGTCGTCGAGCGCGAAATCGCCCTTGAAGCCGGAGCAGACGATCGCGATGTCGCCACCCTCCGCGCGGGCGGCGTCCGCGACGGCGGTCAGCGAGAGGAGCGAGCCGAGCAGCACCATGTCGCAGCGCTCGGCTGCGGTGAGGATCGCCCGCGTGCCGTTCGTCGTCGTCAGGATCAGCGTCGGTGCCTTCGGCCCGGCTGCGAACTCCCGCGGCGACGCGCCGACGTCGAAGCCGTCGACGACCACGGCGTTGCGCTCTCCGCCGACGACCGCACCGTCGCCGAGCTCGGCGCGCAGCGCGCGCGCGTCGTCGATCTCGGCACAGCAGAGCACCCGCTCGTACCCGGCCGCGAGCGCCTGCGCGATCGAGGACGTCGCACGGATGACGTCGACGACGATGCCGACGTGGGCAGCCGCATGCTCGCCCGGCGTAAACGCGACGTCGACCCGCACGCCGATACGCTAGCCGCGCGCATGGAGGCTCCTCCCCGCTACTGCTACCGCCACCCCGACCGCGAGACCGGGCTCTCGTGCTCGGAATGCGGTCGTCCGATCTGTTACGAGTGCATGACGCCTGCGCCCGTCGGGCTGCGTTGTCCCGAGCACTCGGGGAAGCCGCAGGGCGTGCAGAAGGTCACGCGGGCCGTCACCGGCCGCGGCAGCACCCGGCCGAACGCGATGACGCTCTTCCTGATCGCCGTCAACGTCAGCGTTGTCGTGGTCGAGCTCGCGATCGGCAGCGGCACGACGTTCACCAACAACACGATCTTCGTTCACGGCGCGCTGTTCGCGTCGCTGCAATACAGCAACGGCACGCCCGCCGGAGTTGCGCACGGCGAGTGGTGGCGCCTGTTCACGTCGATGTTCCTGCACGCCAACTTCCTGCACATCGCGATGAACATGTACTCGCTCTACTACGTCGGCACGATCCTCGAGCACGTCATCGGCCGGTGGCGGTTCCTGCTCCTCTACCTCGTCTCCGGCCTTGCGGGCGCGGCGGGCGCGCTCATCTGGACCCCCAACCAGCCGACGGTCGGCGCGTCCGGAGCGATCTTCGGCGTGCTCGGCGCGCTGTTCGTCCTCGAGCGGAAGCGGCACATCGCGACGGGCGGCCAGGTCCTGGGGCTGATCGTCCTGAACCTCGTCATCAGCTTCGCGTTCTCGACGTACATCTCCGTCGGCGGCCACGTCGGCGGGCTGATCGGCGGGATCGCGCTGATGTTCCTGATGCTCTCGTTCCCGCGCTCGACCGCCTACACCATCATGTCGGCGGTTGCCGTCAGCGCGATCGCGATCGTGCTGGCCTACCTCAAGGTCCGGAACTACACCTAGCGCTCAGCCACCGGCCGTGACGTACGAGCCCCGGCCCGATTCCTTCAGCGCCGACTGGGCGGCGGCGAGGCGGGCGAGGGGGACGCGGAACGGTGAGCAGCTGACGTAGTCGAGCCCGATCTCGTGGCAGAAGGCGATCGACTTCGGGTCGCCGCCGTGCTCGCCGCAGATGCCGAGCTTGATCTCCGGCTTGCTGCTGCGTCCGCGCTCGACGGCGATCCGCATCAGGTCGCCCACGCCGTCCACATCGATCGTCTCGAACGGGTTGCGCTCGAGCACGCCCTCGTGCAGGTAGGTCGTCAGGAACTTGCCCTCGGCGTCGTCGCGTGAGAAGGCGAGCGTCATCTGGGTGAGGTCGTTGGTGCCGAAGGAGAAGAAGTCCGCCTCCTCGGCGATCTCGTCCGCCCGCAGCGCCGCCCTGGGAACCTCGATCATCGTGCCGACCCGGTGTGCGAGCCCCGGAGCCTCCTCGGCCCAGACCCGCTCGGTCAACTCGCGCAGCCTGCGCAGCTCCGCGCGGAAGCCGACGAGCGGGTGCATCACCTCGACCTGAGGAGCCTGCCCCGTCCGCTTCTCGACCGCGCTTGCGGCACGTGCGATCGCGCGAACCTGCATCTCGTAGATCTCCGGGAACTGGATGCCGAGCCGGCAGCCGCGCGTTCCCAGCATCGGGTTCTGCTCGTGCAGCGAGCGGATCCGCCGGCGCATCTTCTCGTCGGTCGCCTCCGACTCGGCCGGCAGGAACTCGTGCAGCGGCGGGTCGAGCAGCCGGATCACAACCGGCAGGCCGGCCATCGCCTCGAAGATCCCCTCGAAATCGGCCTGCTGGAAGGGCAGCAGCCGGTCCAGCGCCGCCTGCCGTCCGGCAACGCTGTCGGCCAGGATCATCTCCTGGACGACGGGCAGCCGCTCCTCGCCGAAGAACATGTGCTCTGTCCGGCAGAGGCCGACTCCCTCCGCCCCGAACTCGCGCGCCCTGACGGCGTCCTCCGGGTTGTCGGCGTTCGCCCACACCCCGAGCCGGCGGAACTCGTCCGCCCAGCCGAGGACCGTCTCGAAATCCTCGTTCAGCTGCGGCGCGACGAGCGGCACCTCACCGATGAACACGCGGCCCGTGCCGCCGTCGATCGTGATCACATCGCCCTCGGCGAGCGCATGGCCGGCGAGCGTCATCTTCCCGCCGCCGAGCGATAGCTCGTCGCAGCCCGCGACGCAAGGCTTGCCCATCCCGCGGGCGACGACCGCGGCATGCGACGTCATCCCACCGTGCACGGTCAGGATCCCCTGGGAGGCGATCATGCCGTGGATGTCGTCCGGCGTCGTCTCGAAGCGCACCAGGATGACAGGCCCCGACTTCGCGCGCTCGACCGCGGTATCGGCGTCGAAGACGATCGCGCCGCTTGCCGCACCGGGCGAGGCGTTGAGCCCCTTCGCCGCCGACTCGAGCGCTGCGGACGGATCGATCATCGGGTGAAGCAGCTGGTCGAGCTGCGATGGGTCGATGCGGCCGACCGCCTCGTCGCGAGAGATCAGACCTTCCTCGACCATGCCGACCGCCGCGTGCAGCGCCGCCGCAGCGGTGCGCTTCGCCGAGCGGGTCTGCAGCATGTACAGCCGCTCGTCCTCAACGGTGAACTCGACGTCCTGCATGTCGCGGTAGTGCTCCTCGAGCCGATGCATCGTCTCGACGAGCTGCTCGAACGCGTCCGGGAGCACGTCGCGCATCGCCTCGAGCGGCTGCGGCGTCCGGATCCCGGCCACCACGTCCTCGCCCTGCGCATCGATCAGGAACTCGCCGTACAGCCCGGTCTCGCCGGTCGACGGGTTGCGCGTGAACGCGACGCCCGTGCCCGACTTGCCGCCCTTGTTCCCGAACACCATCTGCACCACGTTGACCGCCGTGCCGAGGTCGTCCGGGATCCCCTGCGTCTGCCGGTACACCTGCGCGCGCGGGTTCCCCCACGACCGGAACACCGCTGCGACCGAGCGCAAAAGCTGCTCGCGCGCATCCGTCGGGAACTCGCTCCCGACGTGCTGCTCGTAGATCTTCTTGAAGGTCGCGACCAGCTCCTGGAGATCCTTCGCGTCGAGCTCCGTGTCGAGCTGGACGCCCCGTTTGCGCTTCAGGTCCGCGAGCGCGGTCTCGAACAGGTGACCGTCGATCCCCTCGGCCGTCTCGCCGAACATCTGGATCAGCCGCCGGTAGGAGTCGTAGGCGAACCGCTCGTTCCCGGTCCGCGCAGCCTGCCCGGCCGCAGCCTCGTCGTTCAGACCCAGGTTGAGGATCGTGTCCATCATCCCGGGCATCGAGATCGCAGCACCCGAGCGCACCGAGACCAGAAGCGGGTCGTCGGCAGAGCCGAACTCCTTCCCGGTCCGCGCCTCGAGGCGCGCGATGTGGCTTTCCACTTCCTCTGCCAGCCCCTGCGGCAGGTCGCCCTCGCGCATGTAGGCGCGGCAGGCATCAGTCGTGATCGTGAAGCCGGCGGGCACGGGGATGCCCATCTGCGTCATCTCCGCCAGCCCGATCCCCTTGCCGCCCAGGAGCTCACGGCCACCCTCGGCCGGCTCGTCGAAGTCATAGACAAATGTGTTCGCCATGTCGAAATCGAATGTATCGCTCATGCACCCGAGTGAACCGATCCTGTGGGATCAGCGCATCCGGACTTCCCCCGATGGTGGTGCGTGAGAACCTCTCAGGATGAGGGCCCCCGGCGCCGGGCCTGGAACTCGGCCGTCCACGCGGCCGCGCGCAGCCCGAACCAGATCGGCGTGCCGATCCCGTAGAAGATGACGAGCGCCAGGCCGAGGGCCGCGTACCAGGTGCCCCAGCGCCAGGCCGGGACGTGCGGCTTCCCCTTCACGAGGCGCTCGCCTCGGCCCGCCGCTCCGTGACGAGCCGCACGATCCGCAGCGAGATCTCCTCGATCGAGAGCTCGCTCACCTCGATCACCGGGCACCCGAGCCGCCGGTGGATCCGCTCGGCGTACTCGAGCTCGTCGTAGATCTCGCCCAGGTCGGCGTAGCGCGGATCGCCGCGCATCCACCGGATCCGCTCGCCGCGGATCTCCGAGAGCCGGCTCGCGTCGATCGTCAGCCCGACGATCTTCGTCGCGTCGATCCGATAGAGCTCGGGCGGCGGATCGATCCCCTTCACGAGCGGGACGTTCGCCGCCTTGTACCCGAGAAAGCCGAGGTAGATCGAGAGCGGCGTCTTCGAGGTCCGCGACACGCCCACCAGGACGATGTCCGCGTCGTGCAGGCCGGCGCCGACGCCGTCGTCGAACTTGACCGCGAACTCGATCGCCGACATGCGCCGGAAGTACGCGTCGTTGAGCGGCGGCCGCGCGCCGGGGGTCATGCGCGCCGCCTGGCCCGACACGCGCGCGATCGCGTCGATCGGATGGCCGAGCAGATCGCAGTAGTGAAGCTTCGCCTTCCGGCAGAGCTGGCGCATCGTCTCGCGCAGCTCGGGCTCGACGAGCGTGTACACGACGACCGCGGGCCGGCCCTTCATCCGCTCGACGGCGAGCCGCAGGTCGACGGCGGTCTCGACCCGCGGATGGCGGATCTCGAGGAACTCCTGCTCGGGGAACTGCGCCTCGAGTGCCTGGACGAGACGCTGTGCGGTCTCGCCGGTGGCGTCGGAGATCATGTGCAGCTCGACCGGGGTCACGCGGGAAGCCTAGTAGGGTCCCGGCATGGGCCTCGCCCACTGGGACGACGTGGAGGCGCACCGCTCCGCGAAAGGCGAGATGGACGCTGCCTGGCAGCGGCTCGGCGCCGCCGCCGGGACCGTCGGCGTCGGCGTCAACCGGGTCCGTGTCGCGCCCGGCAAGCAGCCGACGCCGCCCCACTCTCACGGTGCATCGGAGGAGCTCTACTACGTGCTCGGAGGCGGCGGGCTCGCCTGGCAGGACGATGCCGCGCACGAGGTGCGGCCGCGCGACTGCATCATCCATCGCCCGGATGAGCACGAGCACACGTTCGTCGCCGGGCCCGAAGGGCTCGAGTTTCTCGTCTTCGGCACGCGCCACCCGACCGAGCTCGGTTGGCTCCCGCGCTCGCGCGCAATCCGACTCGGCTGGCCCTGGGTGGCGGGCCGCGACGACGACCCGTGGGAGATCGAGGCGCAGCTCGGGCCGCTCGAGCTCGGCGAGCCGGCACCTCGCCCCGACAACATCGTCAACGTCGACGAGGTCGAGCTCGAGCATTGGGGCGAGAAAGGCTTCACCGCCCCGCTCGCAACCCGCGAGCGCTCCGTGCTCGCCGGTCTCCACTGGGAGCGCATCGAGCCGCGCAAGACCGGCGCCGTCCCCCACTGCCACTCCGAGGAGGAGGAGATCTTCGTCATCCTCGAGGGCTCGGCGACTCTTCACCTCTGGCCGTCGCCGCTCCGCGAGGAGCGTGGCGCCGAGCGCGAGGAGCACGCGCTGCGTCCCGGTCACCTCGTCGCGAGGCCGCCCGGCACGGGCGTCTCGCACTGGTTCCGCGCCGGCGACGACGGCTGCGTGATGCTCATCTACGGCACGAGGCGCCCGAACGACATGTGTTACTACCCGCGCTCCCAGAAGGTGTCGTGGCGCGGGCTTGGCGTGATGGGGCGGGTCGAGCACGTTCCCTACTGGGACGGCGAGCCGAAGGACTGGTGAGGTACGTTCAGGGGCCAATGGCCTCTGAGCAGCTCGAGCAGTTCGAAGGCGCGGCGACCGTCGAGAAGGTGGCCGCCCTGTGCCGCCGCCGCGGCTTCGTCTACCCGTCGTCCGACATCTACGGCGGCCTCGGCTCCGCCTACGACTACGGCCACTACGGGGTGCTCCTCAAGGGGAACATCAAGGGCGAGTGGCAGCGCTCGATGATCCAGGAGCGCGACGACATGGTGGCGCTCGACTCCGCGATCATCCTCAACCCGCAGGTGTGGGTCGCCTCCGGGCACGTCGGCGGCTTCTCCGACCCGCTCGTCGACTGCCGCACCTGCAAGCTCCGCTTCCGCGCCGACGATCTCGAGCACGCCCACTGCGGCAAGCGCCCGTCGAAGCATCCCGGCGAGGACGCCCAGTGCGACCTCACCGAGGCGCGCGAGTTCAACCTGATGTTCGAGACCCACATCGGGCCTGTCCGCGACTCCGCATCGGCCGCCTACCTGCGCCCCGAGACTGCGCAGGGCATCTTCGTCAACTTCAAGAACGTCACCTCGTCGCTGCGTGTGAAGCCGCCGTTCGGCATCGCCCAGATCGGCAAGAGCTTCCGCAACGAGATCACGCCCGGCAACTTCATCTTCCGGCTGCGCGAGTTCGAGCAGATGGAGATGGAGTTCTTCGTGCCGCCGGCCGAAGCTGCCGAGTGGCACCGCTACTGGATCGAGGAGCGGCGCCGCTGGCATCTCTCGCTGGGCCTGCGCGAGTCGCATCTCCGCGTGCGCGCCCACGATGCCGGCGAGCTGTCGCACTACTCGAGCGCCACCAGCGACATCGAGTACCTGTTCCCGATCGGCTGGCTCGAGCTCGAAGGGATCGCGAACCGCGGCGACTACGACCTGCGCCAGCACGCCGAGCACTCCGGGACCACGCTCGAGTGGGTCGGCCACGAGGAGCGCTACGTGCCGCACGTGATCGAGCCCGCCGGCGGTGTCGACCGCTTCATGCTCGCGTTCCTCTGCGACTCCTACGACGAGGAGGAGGTCGCCGGCCGGCCGCGCACCGTCCTTCGCCTGCATCCCCGTCTCGCGCCGGTGAAGGTTGCCGTCCTGCCCCTGATCGGCAAGGACTCGGCGCTGGTCGAGAAGGCACGGCCGCTGTACGAGGAGCTGCGGCGTGTGATGTCGTCGGAGTACGACGACGCGGCGGCGATCGGGAAGCGCTACCGCCGCCAGGACGAGATCGGGACACCGTGGGCACTGACGATCGACGAGCAGACGCTCGTCGACGGGACTGTGACTCTTCGCGATCGCGACACGCTGGAGCAGGAGCGGATCCCGATCGAGGGGGCGAAGGCGCTCCTGTCCGACCGCTTGTCGTGACCTGGGAGCGGCACGAGCTCGGCGGCCGTCCGCTCTTCGTCCGGGCACCGGCCGACCGCTCGGGCACCTATCCGACCGTGTACATCCTGCACGCTCACATGCGGAGCGCGCAGTCGTGGTTCAACGTGACGCCCTTCGAGCAGTCGTATCCGGAGGCGATCGACGCGCTCGACCCGCCCTGCGTCGTCGCGCTGGTCGACGGCTGGACGGAGCTCGGCGGCGGCCAGTGGATCGGCTCGGTCGGCGACTACCTCTGCGACGAAGTCGTTCCGTTCGTCGACGATCGCTATCCGACAAGTGGGCTGCGCGGGCTGCAGGGGAAGTCGTCCGGCGGGTACGGCGCGATCGTCCACGCGCTCGAGCGGCCGGATCTCTTCCAGGCGTTCGCCGCACATGCCGCCGATGCGCTGTTCGAGGTGACCCTCGCGCACGGGTTCGCGCCGGCGGCACGGGCTCTGCGCGACAGCTCGCCGGAGGAGTTCTGGGCGTCGTTCGACGGTCTGCGCTCGCGCGACGACGCGCTCGTCGTGGAGCTGACGGCGTGTGCGAGCGCGTTCGGCGACGGCACGCTGCCGTTCGACCTCGAGACCGGCGCGGTCGACGAGGAGCGGTTCGCCGCGTGGCTCGCGCACGACCCCGTGCGGCTGGCGGCGGAGCATCGGGATGCGGTGTCGTCATTGCGCGGCGCGTGGGTGGAGGCGGGCCGCGGAGACGAGTACTTCCTCGACCTCGCTGCGGTGGCGCTCCGCGGCGCGCTGCTCGCGGCCGGCCTCCCGGAGGAGCACCTGCGGTTCGAGCTCGTCGATGGGGGCCACGGCGGCCAGGGTCACCGCTATCCGGTGTCGCTCGCCTGGCTCGTCGAGCGGCTCTCCTAGACGGACGCCGCTGCGATCCGCTCGGCGAAGCCGGCGTCGCCGGCGCACAGCTCGTCGAACACCTCGCGCTTCACGGCGACGACCCTGACCTCGGTCACCGCGCGGACGCGTGCGGTGCGGGTGCCGTCGGCGGCAAGGAGCGCGCGCTCGCCGATCACGGCTCCAGGGCCGAGCTCACGCGTTCCTTCGGGCGCCTCGACGACGACATCGCCCTCGAGGACGAGAAAGACACCGCTGCCCGGCTGGCCGCGCTCGATCAGCGTCTGACCGGCGGCGAACGTCGATTCGACGCCGGAGGCGCGAAGAAGCTGGAGGTCGGTCTCGCCCACGGTGCGAGTCTACGCGGGCGGCGTGCGCTCCATCACCTTCGGGCTCGGGTCGCCGAAGCCGAACTTGCGATAGAGCGGATGCATGTCGCTCGTGTGGAGGATCCAGCGCAGGCTCGCGAGCTCGCCGTTCTCCACCATCTCGCGGACGAGCTCCTCGCCGAGCCCGCGGCCGCGGTACTCGGGCAGGACGTACACGTCGGCGAGGTAGACGAACGAGGTGCCGTCGGAGGCCGCGCGGCAGAAGCCGATCTGGCGGTCGCCGTCGTACAGGCCGACGACGCGCGCGGCGGTGTCGATCAGGCGGTCGACGGTCTCGCGCGGGCGGCCGGCCGCCCAGTAGCTCTCCTCCGAGAGGAAGCGGTGCACCTCGACGCGGTCGGTGCGGGCCCTGTCGTCGTCGAGCTCGAGACCGTCGGCGATTACTCGCCTCATGCGGAGAGCGTGCGGAGCCGGAAGCCTCCGTGCTCCTCGTACGACGACGTCACGACTGCGAGCGCGTCACGGCAACCGCGGTCGGAGAGGCCCGCGTTCGGGGCGTCGGAGAGCGGAGTCGAGAGCAGGAGCTCGATCCCGGCGATGCTGTCGGGCGAGAGCCGGAGCGCGCCCGCCGCGTGGTCGGCGCAGACGGCGCCGCCGGCGCGCGGCGAGAACGCCGCCAGCCCGTCGACCGCGCCGCATTCGACGCAGCCGGTCAGGTGCGGCAGGTAGCCGGCGAGCCAGAGGAGCTTCAGCTGGAACGCGAGCACGAGCGGGTCGAGTGCCGGGCGGCTCTCGAGCGCGGGCGTCTCGTCGAGCACGTCGAGGAAGCGGGCGAGGGCCGCGAACGCGCGCTCGTTTCTCTCCGGCTCGCCGTTGAGGCGCAGCATCGCCTCGGCGCCGATCAGGCCGACGTTGAGGCGGTAGGGATCCTCGCGGCTCGCGTGGTGCGAGTTGAGGAGCTCGACGCCGGTGATCGTCTGCAGCTCGCCGCTCCCCTCGTGCAGCAGCAGCTGGACGTGCGAGAGCGGCTCGAGCCGCGCGCCGAAGCGCGACGTCGTCTTGCGGACGCCCTTCGCGATCGCGCCGATCCGCCCGCGCGCCTCGCTGTAGAGGTGCAGGATCCGGTCGGCCTCCGAGTACCGCATCGACCGAAGCACGATCGCGTCGGTCTTGTACGTGCGCGCGGCCATCTCTCCGGCCAGTCTAGGGACGCACGGGGTCAGACCCGGGTCAGACGCGCGTCAGAGTCGCCCCACCTCTAAACCGTGACGGAAGCGTGCCGGAAGTGCGACAGGATCACGGGAGTCCGTTGCAAGGGGCGGGATCGCGGCATCCCGTCCGCGCAGGATAGGCCCACGCCGGCCAACCCGCCCGGCCGGACGTGTCCCGCGAACCGCTGGGGTCAGACCCGCGTCGGACCCGCGTCAGACCCCGGGGTCACGCGTGGCGCACCTGGCACGAGGGGCAGTACCACGTACCGCGGCCGGCGACGCGGATCTTGTCGATGGGCGTGCCGCATCGGTCGCACGGCTCGCCGCCCCGGCCGTACACCTTGAACTCGTGCTGCGCGGCGCCCTGCGCGCCGTCGGGCAGGCGATAGTCGCGGAGCGTCGAGCCCTGTCTCCGGATGCCGGCGCGCAGCGCCGCCCGCACACCGCGGTACAGCGCCGCCACCTCGTCTGCGTCGAGCGACTGCGCCGAGGTCAGCGGATGGATCCGCGCCCGCCACAGCGCCTCGTCCGCATAGATGTTCCCTACGCCCGCCACGGTGCGCTGATCGAGCAGCGCGGCTTTCACCGGCGCTCGGCGCCCTGCCAGCGACTCGGCGAGATGCTTCGCCCGATACGCATCGGCGAGCGGCTCGCGGCCGACCCGCGCATCGACGTATGCCTGCACCTCGTCGGGCTCGAGCAGGAGCCACGTGCCGAACCGCCGCACGTCGCGATAGGCGAGCGCCGAGCCGTCGTCGAGCTCGACGAGCGCGCGGCGATGAGCATCGTCCGTTGCAGAGCCGAGCAGGAACGACCCGGTCATCCGCAGATGCACGAGCAGTGCCCGGCCTGTGTCGAAGCGAAGGATCAGATACTTGCCGCGGCGGTCGACCTCGGCCACGCGCTCGCCGGTCAGCTCGGCAGCAACGACAGCCGGATCGAGCGGCCGCGTCAGCCGCGTGTCGACGATCTCGACGCGCGCGAGCGTTCGTCCCTCGAGCGCGGGCGCCAGCCGCTGCCGGACGCTCTCCACCTCAGGCAGCTCGGGCACCGCATCACCGTAGTCGGTTCAGAGCGGCTGACCGAACGCGATGTCGTACCCGTCGGGATCGGTGACGCCGAACTCCCGGAAACCGTGCGGGGCGTCGTAGATGCCGTAGTCGATCTCCGTCCCGCGAGCCTGCACCTCGGCGTAGAGCGCGTCGACCTCCTCCACCCTGACGTATGCGTTCCAGGTCTTCTCGACGATGTGCCAGTTCGGCACCAGCCGTTCGGAGTCGGCGGCGTACGCGAGAAGCAGGATCGCGTCGTCGCGCTTGACGACGGCGAAGTTCGGAGGGTCACCGAACGTCTCGCAGCCGAACCCGAGCCCATCCCGATAGAAGGCGATCGACCGCTGGAGATCGGCGACGAGGAGGACCGGCGACACGCCGGTGAACCTCGGGGGTGTCATGAGACGACCTCGAGCAGCAGCGGACGCTCCTCCGGGGCATCGTCGCCGAGCTCGTATGCCGCGAGCACGTCTCGTGCACCCTGGTCGGCGGCCTCCTCGGTGCGCGCGTGCACCTCGGCGAGCACCTCCCCCGCCTCGACCCGGTCGCCGCGCTTGGCGCGGCACACGATCCCGACCGCATGGTCGATCGAATCGTCCTTCGTGCGCCGACCCGCACCGAGGTGGACGGCGGCCGTCCCCACGGCGATGGCGCTCAGGCCGCGCACGACGCCGGCACGTGGCGCGGCGACTTCGCGCCGGACCGGCGCCTCGGGCAGCGCCGACTCGTCGGCGTTGCCGCCCTGAGCTTCGATCCACCGCCGCCACATCGCCTCGGCCGCGCCGTCCGCGACGGCGGCCTCTGCGCGGCGCCGGCCCTCCGCCTCGTCGATCCCCAGGTCGGAGAGCGCGAGCAGCTTGGCGCAGGCGTCGAGCACGAGCTCGGTGAAGTCGGCCGGCCCGTGCCCGCGCACGGTGTCGAGTGCCTCCCGGACTTCGAGAGCGTTCCCGACGGCGGCTCCGAGCGGCTGATCCATGTCGGTGAGCAGGCAGACGACCTCGCGGCCCGCCTCCCAGCCGAGCGAGATCATCGTCTCGGCGAGGCGGCGTGCCTCGTCGAGCGTGCGCATGAAGGCCCCGTCGCCGACCTTGACGTCGAGCACGATCGCCTGCGCGCCGGCGGCGAGCTTCTTCGACATGATCGACGCGGCGATGAGCGACAGCTGGTCGACGGTGGCCGTCACGTCGCGCAGCGCATAGAGCAGCTTGTCGGCCGGGACGAGGTCGCCGGTCTGCCCGACGATCGCCATACCGACGTCGCGCACCTGGGCGACGAGCTCGTCGAGGGTCAGGTCGACGCGGTAGCCCGGGATCGACTCGAGCTTGTCGAGCGTGCCGCCCGTGTGCCCGAGCCCGCGGCCGCTCATCTTCCCGAGCGGCACGCCGCACGCGGCGACGATCGGGCCGACTGCGAGCGACGTCTTGTCGCCGACGCCACCGGTCGAGTGCTTGTCGACCACCTTGCGTCCGAGCGCAGCGCTCATGTCGATCGTCTCGCCGCTGCGGATCATCGCGTCGGTCAGCACGTACGTCTCTCGCGGCGAGAGGCCGCGGAAGTAGACCGCCATGCAGAAAGCCGCGAGCTGGTAGTCGGGTACTTCCCCGCGCGCGTAGCCGAGGATCAGCTCGGCCAGCTCGTCGTCGCCGAGCTCTTCGCCGTCCCGCTTACGCCGGATGAGCTCGGCCGGCCGGATCATTTCGCGGCCACGAGGATGACGCTCCGTGCGTGCACGCGGAACGGGAGAGGGATGTCCTCCGGGACCGGCCGGGTGTCGATGCTCATCGATTCCTGATAGCGGACGAGCGTCTCGCGGTCGCGAACGGTGGCGGCCGCGACGAGGTCTCGGCGCTGGACGGACGCGAAGTGCCGCCTCAGCTCCTGCTCGCCGTTCTCGGCGCTGAACACCCATTCCCGTCGCTCCTGCGGGTACGCGATCAGGTCAAAGAGCTCCTGGCAGTGACGCCTCGAGTTCGTGAGCGCGACCAGGTGGCCGCCGGGCGCGAGGACGCGCGCGAGCTCGCCGAGCCCGCGATCGATGTCCTGGACGTGGTAGAGCATCCACGCGGCAACCGCAGTGTCGAACGAGCCGTCGCGGAACGGAAGCTCCTGGACGTCGCCGAGGCGTGCGTCGAGACCGCGTGCAGCCGCGAGCTCGACCATGCGCTCGGACTGGTCGACCATGATCACCTCGCAGCCGAGCTCGTCGCGTAGACGCGCAGAGAGCCAGCCGTCGCCGCCTCCGACCTCCAGAACTCGTCGGGGCGACACGCCGACGAGCGCCTGCCAGAGCTCTGCCTTCGCATCGGGCCCGTCGATTTCGCGCCAGAGCGCAGCCCGGGCGCGCAGGTTGTCCTCGGTCGCGTACTGCTCACGCACGACCTGAGGGTCGTCGAGCCGCCTGGTCAAGGCTCGACGATGGGCGAGCCGGGCACGCCGCGCGGCACCGCCGTCCTGCCGAGCCACGCGTTCACCGTCGCACCGACGTCGCCGAACTCACCCTCGTGGATCTGCCCGGCGGCGTTTCGCCCCTCGACGTAGAGGAGCAGAAGGGCGTGCTCGCGCGAGTGGTCCGTCGACGGCGTCGTCGGGTCACAGCCGTGATCGGAGGTGATGATCAGCAGGTCGTTCGGCTGCAGCGCGTCGAGCAGGTCGGGCAGGCGCCGGTCGAAGTCCTGCAGGCAGCGGTGGAAGTTGACCGGGTCGTTGCGGTGACCCCAGAGCATGTCGGTCTCGACGAGGTTCACGAACACGAAGCCGTCGTCGATCGTCCGCAGCAGCTCCTCGGTCTTCTGGATGCCCTCGACGTTCGACCTGGTGGGCAGCTCCTCGTCGATGTCCTGGTGGGCGAAGATGTCGGGGATCTTCCCGACGCCGTAGACCTTGTGGCCCGCCTGGCGGACGAGCGAGAGGTAGTTCGGGCGCTTCGGCTCGAGCGAGAAGTCGTGCCGGTTCGGGGTTCGCTCGTACGAGCCGGGCTCGCCGACGAACGGTCGCGCAATCACGCGCCCGACGGCGTGCTTCCCGGTGAGGATCTCGCGCGCGACGCGGCACGCGTCGTAGAGCTCCTCCAGCGGCACCGTCTCCTCGTGCGCCGCGATCTGGAAGACCGAATCGGCGCTCGTGTAGACGATCCACTTCCCGGTCCGCTGGTGCTCCTCGCCGAGCTCCTGGATGATCTCGGTGCCGCTCGCCGGCCGGTTGCCGAGCACGCCGCGGCCGGTGCGGTTCATGAACGGGTCGATCACCTCGTCGGGGAAGCCAAACGGGTACGTCGGCATCGCCTGCGGCGTCACGATGCCCATCAGCTCCCAGTGGCCCGTCGTCGTGTCCTTGCCCTTCGAACGCTCGAGCAGACGCCCGGCAACCGCGGGCGCGCCGGGCTGCGGTGCGCAGCCCTCGAGCGGCTCGACGTTGCCGAGGCCGAGCGCCTCGAGCGTCGGCAGATCGAGTCCGCCGACCGCCCGCGCCACGTTTCCGAGTGTGTCCGAGCCGACATCGCCGAACTCCTCGGCGTCCGGAAGCGCTCCGGCACCGACGGCATCGAGCACGATCACGCAGGCACGGGGCACACGACGCATCGTACTCCGGTGGCTATCCTCTCCCCATGGAGACCGTCCTCGGCCTGATCGGCCTCGTCGTTTTCATCGCCTCCGTGATCGCGCTCGCGGCCGGAGTGACGTGGGTCGTGGTGAAGGTGAGCCCGTCTCCGAAGAAGAAAAAGCCGACGTCGGCCTAGCGGTTGCTCAGAGCACGCCGGCGAGCGGCGTGTGCTCGAGCCCGTGCGCCTGCGCGACGGCCTCGTAGGTCACCTTCCCGCGGGCGACGTTGACGCCCTTGGCGAGCGCCGGATCCTCGGCCACGGCCACCGCGAGGCCCTTGTTCGCGATCGATTCCACGTACGGCAGAGTCGCATTGGTGAGGGCGCGTGTCGAGGTGACGGGCACGGCGCCCGGCATGTTCGCGACGCAGTAATGGGTGACGCCGTCGACGACGTACACAGGCTCGGCATGCGTCGTCGCCCGTGAGGTCTCGAAGCAGCCGCCCTGGTCGATCGCCACGTCGACGACGACCGCGCCCTCCTTCATCGTCGAGATCATCTCGCGGGTCACGAGCTTCGGTGCGAGCGCGCCGGGGATGAGAACAGCGCCGACGACGAGGTCCGCCTCCTCGACCGAGGCGGCGACCTGGAGGCTGGAGCTCATCAAGAGCGTGACGCGCCCCGAGAGCACCTCCTCGAGGTGGCGCATCCGGTCGATCGAGCGCTCGAGAATCGTCACCTGCGCACCGAGCCCGAGCGCGATCACGGCTGCGTTGTATCCGACGACGCCGCCGCCCACGATCACGACCTTGCCCGGCGCGACACCGGGGATGCCGCCCAGCAGCAACCCGCGGCCGCCGACCGGCTTCTCGAGGAAGTAGGCGCCCGCCTGCGGCGCGAGCCGCCCGGCAACCTCCGACATCGGCGCCAGCAGCGGCAGTGTGCGGCCCACCTCGACGGTCTCGTATGCAACCGCGGTGATGCCCGAGTCGATCAGCGCACGCGTGAGCGGCTCGTCGGCGGCGATGTGCAGGTACGTGAACAGGATGAGGCCGTCACGGAGCCGCCGGTACTCCGGCTCGATCGGCTCCTTCACCTTGAGAACCATGTCGGAGCGCCCCCAGACGTCGTCGACCGAGGCGATGCGCGCCCCTACGCGCTCGAACGCGTCGTCGCCGAACGCGCTGCCCAGGCCGGCGCCCGTCTCGATCAGCACCTCGTGCCCCGCGTTGATCAGCTCGAGCGCCCCGGCAGGAGTGAGCGCGATCCGATACTCGTCCGGCTTGATCTCTTTCGCGACACCGATCCGCATGCCGCGCGGAAGCCTACCGTCGCAGGAGCAGGAGCAGGCCGACCAGTGTCTTCGCGTCCTCGACCGTCTCGAGGAGCTGCGGTACGTCCCCCAGGGCGACGCGGACGATCTCCAGCTCCTCGTCGTCGTCCGGATCGGGCTCGCCCTCGTCGAGGCCCGAGGCGAGGTAGACGTGCATCAGCTCGTCGCTGAACCCCGGCGTGGTGAAGAACGACGTGAGCAGGTGCCAGTGCCCGCCGCGGAGACCGGTCTCCTCGTGCAGCTCCCGCCGGGCCCCGGCGAGCGGCTCCTCCCCGTCCTCGAGGATCCCGGCGGGCAGCTCGAGCAGCCGGCGCCGCGCACCCGCCCTGGGTTGCCGCACGAGCACGACGCGGTCCCCAACGTCGAGCGCGACGATCGCCACGGCGGGCGCGTGCACGACGACGTCCTTGCCGTCCTCCCGCACCACGTCGAACACCTTCCCCGTGAAGAGTCGTTCCCCGCCCACGGGCCGGATCATTCCAGTAGAACGCCGGGATGGGTCGCGTCCCGGTCGTGATCACGTCCTCCATCGAGCCGGAGCTCGTCGAGGAGCTGCGCGCCGTCGACGACCGCCTCGAGGTGCACTTCGAGCCGGAGCTCCTGCCGCCACCGCTCTACCCCAGCGACCACCGTGGCGACCCGGAGTTCACGCGCACGCCCGCGCAGGAGGAGCGACTCGCGGAGCTCGTGGCCGGAGCCGAGGTGCTCTACGGC
Organism: uncultured Thermoleophilia bacterium; assembly: GCA_963794375.1. Classification (GTDB taxonomy): domain Bacteria; phylum Actinomycetota; class Thermoleophilia; order Gaiellales; family Gaiellaceae; genus PALSA-600. Next base: position 58,887 of record CAWCDL010000009.1, on the reverse strand, counting down.
TTCCCGCGGGAGGAGCCGGCGCAGCTCGCCTGGGCCGTTCGGATCGCGCCCGGCCTGCGTTTCGTGCAGTGCCTCTACGCCGGCGCCGGGCAGCAGGTGCGGGCGGCCGAGCTCTCCACCGAGGAGCTCGAGCGGGTGCGCTTCTCGAGCTCGGCCGGCGTGCACGCGACGCCGCTCGCCGAGTGGAGCCTGTTCGCTCTCCTCGCGCTCCGGAAAGGCCTGCCACGGCTGCTCGCCGACCGGCGCGAGCGCTCCTGGCCCCACTACCCGTTGCCGGAGCTTCGAGGGCAGACGCTGCTCGTCGTCGGAGTCGGCGAGATCGGGCAGGAGGTCGCGCGGCTCGGGGCCGCGTTCGGCATGCGCGTCATCGGCGTCCGCCGCAGTGCTCAGCCCGCACCCCACGTCGACGAGATGCACCCGCCCGAGCGACTCGACGAGCTGGCCGCGCGGGCCGACGCGATCGTGGTCACGCTTCCGCTCACCGAGGAGACGGCAGGGCTCGTCTCCCGCAGCACGATCGAGGCACTCGGGCCGGAGGCTGTGCTCGTGAATGTCGGTCGCGGCCAGGTGGTCGACGAGGAGGCGCTCATCGACGCCCTCCGCAGCGGCCGCATCACGGGGGCGGCGCTCGACGTGTTCGAGACGGAGCCGCTGCCACCGGAAAGCCCGCTCTGGGAGCTCGAGAACGTCATCGTCAGCCCGCATACGGCGGCCCTCTCGATTCACGAGAACGAGCGGATCGTCAGGCTGTTCGCCGAGAACCTCCGGCGCTACCTCGCAGGCGGCGAGCTGCTCAGCCGGATCCGGACCGACGGCCAGTACTACTAGCGAGCCCCTCCACGAGCGCGCGCTGCTCCGGGGTCAGCGTGCTCCCGTCGCCGGCGCGCGCGTTCTCCTCCGCGCGCGCGGGCCGTGCCGTCGCCGGAATCACGACATCCACCCGCTCATCGGCGAGCGCCCAGCGCAGAAGCGCCTCGCCCCAGGACGAGACCCCCAGCGCCTCACGGGTGGTGTCCTCGAGCTCGAGACGACGGCGGGAATCGTCCCCGGATCCACCCAGAGGCCGCATCACGATCACCCCCACGCCGAGCTCCGCCGCGAGCGGCAAGAGCTCGCGCTCACAGCCGCGCTCCCACGGGTTGTAGGGAAGCTGGACGACCTGGAAGCTGCCGGTACGAAGCGCCTCGCACAGCTCGCCGAACGCCGACTCGGCGTAGTGCGTGACGCCGAGCTGCCCGATCCGGCCCGCGGCCTGCTCCTCGAGCAGCCAGGGCAGGTGCTCCTGCCACGCGACGAGATTGTGGATCTGCTCGACGTCGACCCGGCCGTCGAAGAACGACAGCTGCTCCTCGAACTGCCGACGACCCTCGTCGACGTGCGGGGCCCAGATCTTCGTCGCGACCGTGACCTCGGCTCGCCGTTCTGCGAGCGCCCTTCCGAGCGACCGCTCCGCCTGCCCGTACATCGGCGAGCTGTCGAAGACACGCGTCCCGGCAGCGAGCGCCGCGTCGACGACCCGACGTGCAAGCATGTGGTCCCGGTCGAAGGTTTGCCACGTGCCGAGCCCGACGACCGGCCCGAGTCTGCGCTCCTCCATCACCTCGACCCGCAGCATGCCACGATACTCCGGTAGAAACCGCGTGATGGACTCGGCAGGCGGGCTGAGCGAGAAGCCGATGCTCCCGTGGCACTCACGCCGGGAGACGGTCGCCGTCGGGGTGTTCATCGTTGCCGTCGCGGTGGAGATCGCGGTCTTCGGGCTTCCGTTGACGCCGGAGCGGTTCCTGCTCGCGCCACTCGCCGCCGCACTCGTCCTCGGGCGTGCGCGCCGGTATGTGCGCGACTTCCTACCGTTCCTGCTCCTGATCCTGCTCTACGAGGAGCTCCGCGGCGTGGCGCACCTCCTGCGCCCTCACCCCTACTACCGGCCGCAGATCCGTCTCGAGGAAGCGCTCTTCGGCGGGCATCTTCCGACGGTCGAGCTCCAGCACTGGCTGTGGACCGGTCACCTGCGCTTCTACGACCACGTGCTCATCGTCTTCAGCTCGATCCACTTCATCGTGCCGCCGGCGCTCGCGTTCTTCTTCTGGCTGAAGGACACGGCATTCTTCCGGCGCTTCGTCAGGACGTATCTCGCCCTCTCGTTCGCCGGTGCACTGACGTTCCTCGTCTTCCCGGCGGCGCCGCCGTGGGCGGCGTCCCGCGCCGGCGTGATCCGGCCGGTCGCGCTGATCTCGACCGACGGCTCGGGCAGCAAGGTCCCGGGCGGGACCGGTCTGCTCCTCCACAACCCGTACGCGGCGATCCCGTCGCTCCACGCCGGCTACGCGATGCTCATGTTCCTGTTCGTCGCGGCGTACGTCCGACGGTCGCGGTTCCGGTGGCCGATCATCGTCGTTGCCGCGCTGTACCCGATCGCGATGGGCTTCGCGGTCGTGTACACCGGCAACCACTACGTCGTCGATCTGCTGTTCGGCTTCGCCTTCGCCGCCGGCGCGTTCGTCGGGGTGCCCGCCCTCGCCCGCAGGCGGGCCTTCCCGACGATCAGGCCGCGTCTCGCCGCAGGGGTCGCGACGGCCGTGCTGGCGCTGACAGTCGCCTCGGCGCTCGCGACGGCCGCACCCGGGGACCGCTCGAACCTCACTGCCGCCGACAGCCTGTCGCGTTCCCTCGCCGGCACTCGGCCGGGCAAGGTCGTCGAGCTCGACAAGCTGCTCGCCTTCCCGTGGTCACGGGTGTACGTCTTCCCCACCGACACGCAGCCGCAGGCGATCGACCGAGCGCTCGGCTTTGCCTGGCCGGATGCGCCCGCCCCGACGGCGCCGTCGTCGGCCGGAGCGGCCCTGCTCGTCTTCGTGCGCAGCGGCACGACCGGCCGCGAGGTCGTCCGCGAGGTCCACTACGACGGTGGCGCGGTCGGCTTCGGCTGCGTGACCGGGCAGAGCTTCACCCGCGACGCGGCCCGCTTCCGGATCGACGCGGGGCTCGTGGCGCCCTTCTACGCCTACGAGCGCGCACTCGTGGTCGAATCGTCGACGGCGGCGCACTCGTGCTTCGGCGCGCAGTCGCGCGGCCCGTCCTAACGGCGCGCTGCGTCGACGAGCGCGAGTGTCACCTCGACCATCGCGTCGAGATCGTCGACCGCGATCCGCTCGTCCGGCGTGTGGATGTCGGTCATCCCGTTCGCGAGGTTCACGATCTGCAAGCCGCGGTTGTTGAAGACGTTCGCGTCGGCGGCGCCCCCGGAACGCTCGTAGACGACCTCGTGGCCGCACCGGGTGAGCGCTTCGGCCGCGAGCGTGATCGCGCGGTCCGACTTCGTGAACCGGTAGCCGCGGTAGCTCTTGCGGATGATTGTCTCGACGTCGCACTCGGCAACCGAGGCAGCGAAGGTGATCGCGTCCTGCATCTCCTGGACGAGGTCGGCCAGCTTCCGCTCGTCGTGCGAGCGTGCCTCCCCGACGAAGGAGCACCACTCGGGGATGATGTTCGTGGCGGTGCCGCCGGTGATCGTGCCGACATTCGCGGTCGAGTCCTCGTCGACCCGCCCGAGGCGAAGCTCGGAGATCGCCCGCGCCGCCGCGAGGATCGCCGACCTCCCGTCGTCGGGGTGCATGCCCGAGTGCGCAGCGCGCCCGTGGAAGGTCACCTCGAGGGTCTCCGAATGAGGCGCACCGAGGATGATCGTGCCGATCGGCGCCGCCTGGTCGTAGACGTAGCCGACACCGGCCTCGAGGCGCGAGTCGTCGAACGCCGACGCGCCGACGAGCCCAACCTCCTCCTTGGGCGTGAACAGGAGCTCGATGCCGGCGTGCGGCCGCGACTCGGCGAGGACCCGGCGCGTCGCCTCGAGCATCGCCGCGACGGCGGCCTTGTCGTCGGCGCCGAGGATCGTCCCGGCGGCGTTGCGGACGAAGCCGTCCTCGACGACCGGCTCGATCGCGGCGGTGGGCGGCACCGTGTCGAGATGCGCGCAGAAGAGCAGGGGCTCTCCCTCGACCGTCCCCGGCAGACGGGCGAGCAGGTTGCCCATCGTGGAGCCGATCGAAGGGCCGCAGTCGTCCTCGTCGACTGCAAGCCCGCAGTCCCGTAGATATGCGACGACGAGATCGGCGACCGCCCGCTCCTCGCCCGGCGGGCTCGGGACGGCGGCAAGCTGGGTGAAGAGGTCCAGGACCTCGGACGGCACGAGGCTGGACCCTACGCGACTTCGACGTGTGCTCTCGAGCGCGCGCGGTCGAGGGCGGCGGTGACGAACTCGCGGAAGAGCGGTGCGGGCCGTGTGGGCCGCGACTTGAACTCCGGGTGGAACTGCGAGGCGACGAACCACGGGTGGTCCTGCAGCTCGACGATCTCCACCAGGCGGCCCTCCTGGAAGGTGCCGCTGACGACGAGGCCGGCGTCGACGAGCTGCTGCCGGAAGGCGTTGTTCACCTCGTAGCGATGACGGTGCCGCTCGGCGATCACCGGCTCGCCGCCGTACACCTCGCGCGTGCGCGTGCCCTCGTGCAGCTCGACGGCCTGCGCGCCGAGGCGCATCGTGCCGCCGAGATCCTCGATCTCCTTCTGCTCGGGCAGGAGGTCGATCACCGGGAACGGCGTCTCGGGATCCATCTCGGTCGAGTTGGCGCCGTCGAGGCCGCACACGTGGCGCGCGAACTCAGACACGGCGACGTGCATGCCGAGACAGATGCCGAGGTACGGGATCTCGTCCTCGCGCGCGACGCGGCAGGCGAGGATCTTCCCCTCCCAGCCGCGCGAGCCGAAGCCGCCGGGGACGAGCACGCCGTCGACGCCGGCCAGCTCGGCCCGCGCCTCCTCGAGCGTCATGTCCTCGGCGTCGACCCAGCGGACGTGGACGCGGCAGCCGTTCGCGATCCCGGCGTGCTTGAGCGCCTCGTGCACCGACAGGTACGCGTCGTGGAGCTTGACGTACTTGCCCACGAGGGCGATCTCGATCGTCTCGCGGCGCTCGCGGATCCGCTCGGTCAGCTCCTCCCAGTCGGCCATGTCGGGCTCGGGCGCGTCGATGCCGAGCTTGCGGCACACGAGCTCGTCAAGCCCCTGCTCGCGGAGATCGAGCGGCACGAGGTAGACGTCGGAGACGTCCGAATTCGTGATCACGGCGTCGACGTCGACGTCGGCGAAGAGGGCGATCTTGTCGCGGATGTCGCGCTGCAGCGGCTCCGTCGAGCGGCAGACGAGGATGTCCGGGTGAATGCCGATGCGGCGCAGCTCGTTGACCGAGTGCTGCGTCGGCTTCGTCTTCAGCTCTCCGGCGGTCTCGATGTACGGGACGAGCGTCACGTGGAGGTAGATGACGTTGTCCGGCCCGGCCTCACGTCGGAACTGGCGGATCGCCTCGAGGAACGGCTGCGACTCGATGTCACCGACCGTGCCGCCGATCTCGGTGATCACCACGTCCGTGTCGGTCGCCTCGGCGACGGAGCGGATGCGCGACTTGATCTCGTTCGTGATGTGCGGGATCACCTGCACCGTCGAGCCGAGGTACTCGCCCTTGCGCTCCTTGCGCAGCACGCGGTCCCAGACGGCTCCCGCGGTGTGGTTCGCGGCGCGCGAGAGGTTCTCGTCGATGAACCGCTCGTAGTGGCCGATGTCGAGATCGGTCTCGGCGCCGTCCTCGGTGACGAACACCTCGCCGTGCTGGAACGGGCTCATCGTCCCGGGATCGACGTTGATGTACGGGTCGAACTTCTGGACCTGCACCTTCAGTCCGCGCGCCTTCAACAGGCGGCCGAGCGACGCGGCCGTGATTCCCTTGCCGAGCGACGAAACGACGCCGCCGGTCACGAACACGAACTTCGCCATCAGGGTCGGCCTCGCGCGCCGAAGGCGGTCAGGCAGCGCGATGCCGTGAGGCGACTCACGGAACTCCATCCTAGCAGCGCCGCCGCCGCGCTCGACCCCGTCCCTGCCATCGCCGACGATCGTACGGGCCGCGGAGGACGGCCTGCCTACATGGCGGCCGCCGTCTGGACGAGGTCGTACAGCCGCCGCACCGCGCGCTCGGGGTCGCCGCGGCTCGTTCGCACCTTGACCAGCGTGCGGTCGGGCGCGGTCGAGCGGAGGCGAACCTCTGCGTCGAGCTTCGGGGCGAGCACGTGGAACGAGAGGCGCTCGAAGGGGTCGACCTCGCGCACGAGCAGCATCGTCTCGACCGGCCGCCGGCCGGCGAGCACGTTGTGCTTCGTCGTCAGGATCTTCCAGCGGGCGCCGGGGGCGAGACCTCGCCGGTCCGGCTCGACACCGGTGATGCCGGGCCACCAGTCGGCAAGGTGGTACGGCTCGGCGAGGAAGCTCCAGACATCCGCCCGGGCCGCCAGCAGCTCGAGCGACGCCTCTCTCACGCCTGCAGGGAAGCGATGAACTGAGCGCCGCCCAGCATGCGCTCGAGCTCGTCGCGGCGCTCGGCGTCGTCGAGTGCCCGGATGCGCGTGTGGGTCGGGTCGCCCGGAACCTTCTCGACCGCCAGGTGCAGGTCGGCGACGGTGGCGATCTGTGGCAGGTGGGTGATCGTCACCACCTGGGCGCGCTCGGCGAGCCGGCGCAGCGTGCCGGCGACGGCGTGCGCGGTCGTGCCGCCGATACCTGCGTCGATCTCGTCGAACACCATCGTCTCGCCGCCCGCCACGGCCGCGATCGCGAGCGCGACGCGCGAGAGCTCGCCGCCGGAGGCCGTCTCGGCGACGGGACCGAACGGGAGGCCGGCGTTCGGCCGGATCAGGAACGCGACCTCGTCGGCGCCCGTCGGCCCGGGCTCGCGATCGGCGAGGACGACCTGGAACTCCCCCTCCCCGAGGCCGACCCCGGCGAGCTCCGAGGCGACCGCGGCGGCGAACGGCTCAGCGGCACGGGCGCGGGTCTCCCGCAGCTCGCCGTGCAGCGAGGTGACCGCCGACTCGGCCTCCGCGAGCCTCGCCGCCGCCCCGGCGACAGGGTCGTGGCCGCCGTCGAGCGCGGCCAGCTCGCTGTGAGCGTCTGCTGCGCGCTCGAGCAGCTCCGGCAGCGTCTGCGCCCGGTGGCGGCGCTTCAGGTCGCTCAGCCGCTCCAGCTCGCCCTCGACCTGCTCCAGGCGTCCAGGCTCGGCCTCCAGACCGTGCAGGAACGCGCGCAGCTCGGAGGTCGTCTCCCGGAGCTGCAGCTCGACCGATCTCAGCGCCTCGCCGGCCTGCACGAGCTCCGGCGCGAGGTGCTCGAGCGGCGCGATCGCCCGCTCGGCGACGGCGGTCAGCTCGGCCGCCCCGGCGCCGTCGTCGGTCGACAGTGCCTCGATCGCGGCGGCCGCTCCCGCGGCAAGCTCCTCCAGGTGGCGGAGCCGCTCCCGTTCGATCCGCAGGTCGTCCTCTCTCCCCGGCTCGAGGCCGTCGGTGTCCTCGACGAGCGCGGCGAGCTCGTCGAGCCGCGCCCGGGCGGCGTCGGCACCGCTCGTCAGCTCGTCGTGAAGGCGGCGCGCGGCCTGCAGCTCGCGCCACGCGGTACGCGCGGCGCCTGTGTCCGCGCCCGCGAACGCGTCGAGGAGATCCCGCTGATGACCGGGGCGGGCGAGGCGGCGCTGCTCGAACTGGCCGCTCATCGCGATCAGAGACTCGGTGACCGCCGCGACGTCCTCGCGGGCGGCGCTGCGTCCCCAGGCGTACGCGCGGGTGCGGCCGTCGGCGAAGATGCGACGCGCGACGACGAGGCCCTCTTCGCCCTCCGGGCGCAGGTCGGCCAGCGCGCCGAGCAGCTCGTCGTCGACCCGGTCGAACTCGGCCTCGACATACGCCTCGCTGCCGGCTGCACCGATCAGCGACGCGTCGCCGCGCCCGCCGAGGAGCAGGCCGATCGCGTTCGTGAGGATGGTCTTCCCCGCTCCCGTCTCGCCGGTGATCGCGTTCAGCCCGGGCGCGAGGACGAGCTCCGCCTCGCGGATCAGGACGAGGTTCTCGATTCGGAGGGAGCGCAGCACGCCCCGCCATCGTAGGCGCGCGGCCCGTCGGTATCGATGGGCCTTTCCTGACAGGGGCCGACGGGCCGCTCAGCGGCCGAAGGTGGCGGCGTAGCGCGTGAAGAACGTGGCCTCCGGCAGGGTCGCGAGGAGGCTCTGCTGCTCGCCGATGCGGATCGAGGCGCGGTCGCCGGGCTCGAGGCGGCCGACTTCCTGGCCGTCGACGAGCACCCCGGCCGTCAGGTCCGGCGTCAGGTTGGTGACGATCACGTCGGGGCCGCGCGGGACGACGAGCGGACGGACATGGAGCGCATGCGGCGCGACGAACGTCAGCACGAGCGCGTCGATCCCCCACACGAGCACGGGGCCGTTGTTCGAGAGGTTGTACGCAGTCGACCCGGTCGGGGTCGCGCAGATCAGGCCGTCGCACGGCTGTGTGCCGAGCTCCTCGCCGCCGATCGCGTACCCGAGCTCGACCATGCGGCCGAGCGTCCCGCCCGCGACGACGACGTCGTTCACCGCCACCGACGTCTTGCCGCCGGCGCGCACCTCGAGCGTGCTCAGCGCGACGGTCCGGTAGTCGCCCGCGAACACCCGCGCGAGACCGACCTCGAGCTCCTCGGCCCGCATCGACGTCAGGAACCCGACCCGGCCGTAGTTGACGCCGATCACCGGCACGCCGCTGCCGAGGTAGTGCCGGAGCCCCCGGAGCATCGTCCCGTCGCCGCCGAGCACGATCGCGATGTCCGCCTGGCCGCCGTCGTCGACGAGTTGCACCCCGTGGGCCGCCGCCACCGCGGCGAGCCGGTCGGTCGCGCCGTCCGCCGAGCTCGACGCGATCACGGCGGCACGGCTAACCGACGGCATCGGCGATCCACCGGTCGAGGTCGGCAGGGAGGACGGCATGGTCTCGGTGGGCGAGGTGGAGGACGAACTCACGGTTTCCCTTGGGTCCCGGCAGTCCTGAGTCTACGACTCCGAGAGCCTCGGCCCCGGTCGCGGCGAGCGCCTCGGCGACTTCGCGCACGACGCGGCGCTGCACGGCCGGGTCCCGCACCACACCCTTCGGCACCTCGGCGCGGCCCGCCTCGAACTGCGGCTTCACCAGTACGAACGCGCGCCAGCCGGCGGCGCACAGCGCGAGAACCGGGGGCAGAGCGACCCGCACAGAGATGAACGAGACGTCGCAGGTCGCGAGCTGCGGCGCGAACGGGAGCTCGGTCACCGAGCGTGCGTTCACCCGCTCGAGGACCGTCACCCGGGGATCGGCCCGCAACCGGGCGTGCAGCTGCCCGTAGCCGACGTCGAGGGCGATCACCCGGGCGGCACCGCGCTGGAGCAGCACGTCGGTGAAGCCCCCGGTCGAGGCGCCGACGTCGATCGCGTCGAGGCCGGCGACGGAGATGCCGAACGCGTCGAGCGCGTTCGCGAGCTTGTGGCCGGCCCGCGAGACGTACGGCGGCGGCTGCGTGACCGCGAGAGGCACGTCCTCGGCGAGCTGCTCGCCCGGCTTCGAGTGGCCGGGAACGAGGCCCGCCATGACGAGCGCCTGCGCCTGCGTGCGCGACTCCGCGAGCCCACGCTCGACGAGCAGCACGTCAAGACGCTTCTTCATGCCGGCGCCACGGCGGGCACCGCGCGCCTCCTGATCGCCCAGACGCTCGGGCGCGACACGACGATCGCCTTCGTGACAAGCATCGTCGCCGCCGAGGCGAGCAGCGTGGCCGTGATCCCGATCGCACCGGCGACCGGGCCGGCGACCGCCAGCCCGACCGGCACGAGCACGAACGAGCCGAGCGAGTCGTACGAGCTGACGCGCGAGCGCGCATGCTCCGGGACCTCCTGCTGGAAGACGGTGAACCAGAGGGCGAGATGCACCGCGAGCCCGACGCCGGCGATCGCCTGCAGCGCGTACAGGATCGGCGCCGGCACGAGGAAGGCGAGCGCGATGGTGCTGAACGAGAGCGGCGTCGAGGCGAGGCACGAGACGAGCAGGATCCGCGTCGGGCGCCACCGCAGGGCGACGACGCCGCCGACGATCAGGCCGAGGCCGAAGGAAGCGAGGAAGATGCCGTACGTGCTCGCCCCGTTGTAGTGCTGCTTCATGACGATCGGAGCGAGCACGTTACGCGCCTGGAACGCGAAGTTCGCCAGCCCGAAGAAGACGATCGTCGTCCAGATCCAGTCCTGGCGCCGAAACTCGTGCCATCCCTGCCGGAACTCGCGCAGGAACGGCTCAACCGTCATGACGTCGGCACGGGCCGGCAGGTGAACGCCTGCGAGCAGCGCGGCCGCGACCGCGAAACTGACCGAGTCGATCGCGATCGCTCCGCCCGGGCTGCCGGCGGCGACAAGGAGACCACCAAGGATTGGGGCGGCGAACCCGAGGATCGAGCGGCTCAGCCCGAGCAGGGCGTTCGCCTCCTGCAGCCGCTCCTCGCTGACGACGAGCGGGATCAGGCCCTGTGAGGCGGGGATCTCGAAGCCGTCGGCGAGCCCGTAGACGACCGCGAGCCCTGCGAGCGCCCCCACCGTCGCCGACCCGCCGATGATCAGCGCTGCCACGACGCCCTGCACGACCGCCTGCACGACCGCGATGACGATCAGGACGACGTGGCGCGGCACACGGTCGGAGATGACTCCGGCGGCGAGCGTCACGACGGCAGCCGCAGCCTGACGGCACGCGAGCACGACGCCGACCGCGGTCGCCGAGTTGTTCGAGATCTCGAGGACGGCGAAGACGAGCGCGATCGCTGCGACACCGTCGCCGGCCGCCGAGATGGTCGTGCTCGCGAAGACACGACGGAAGTCCCGCTCTTCGAGTGCGCCGACCTGCAGGCGCTTCACGTCGTGCGGACGGCGAGGTCGTCGACGATCGAGAGCAGCACCTCGGTATCGCCCTCGACCTCGCCGAGCCGGGCACGTGCGCGGTCGGCGACGTCGGCCGCGAGCGAGCGTGCTCCGTCCTCGCCGATCGCGGCCACGTAGCCGTCTCCGTCGAGCACGTCGTCGACGACCTGGAAGAGCAGGCCGACGTCGGCGGCGAACGCCCGCCAGGGCGCATGCTCAGCAGCCGGGACGCCGGCCGCCCAGAGGCCGCACATGATCGAGGCGCCAAAGAGCGCGCCCGTCTTGAGCGCATGGAGGCGCTCGAGCTCGACGCCTCCCTCGAGATCGAGCTGCTGCCCGCCGATCATGCGCTGCGTCGCAAGCACGAGCTCCCGCGCGACATCGGGCGTCCGGTAGGTGAGCGCCAGACGCAGGGCCTCCCCGAGCAAGGCGTCTCCGGCGAGGATCGCGGTCGCCTCGCCGTGCGCGGCCCAGACGGAAGGCGCACCGCGCCGCTCCCGGTCGTTGTCGAGCGCGGGCAGGTCGTCGTGCACGAGGGAGAACGAGTGGACGAGCTCGACGGCCGCCGCCGCCGGCAGCAGCCCCTCGACGTCGGCCCCGACCGCGTCGCCGGTCGCGAGGCAGAGGACCGGCCGCACCCGCTTGCCGCCCAGCGCGTCGCGCATGGAGGCCTCCAGCGGCTCGAGCTCGGGTGTGAATGCGAGCCCGGCGAAATACCCCTCGACGAGCTCTCGCAGCTCCTCAGTCCGCGGGAGCATCCGGATGCGGCCTCGGGGTCGCAGCCTCGGTCTCCGCGGCACGCCGGGCGCGCTGCAGCTCGCCCTCCACGTCCTTGGCGAGCTCCGCGAGCTCCTGCAGGATCTCGATCGCCCGGTCCGGGTCCTCGGTCTCCTCGAGCCTCGTCCGCGCGGACTCCAGCCGCGCGAGCAACTCGTCCACCTTCTGCAGCGATTCGTCCGCCGTCATGCCGCCTCCCGTTGGATTCGACCCAGGATGCCGTTGACAAGTCTCGCCCCGTCCTCTGATGCATAGCGCTTCGTGAACGCGACTGCCTCGTTGATTGCCACCTCCGCCGGCACCTCCCGTGTCTCGAGCTCGTGGACGGCCACGCGAAGCGCGCTGCGCTCGACCGCGCCGAGGCGATCGGCCGTCCATCCTTCCGAGGCCGCGGTGATGCGCGCGTCGAGCTCCTCGGCCCGACCCGCGACCGACTCGGCGATGCCGCGCGCCCAGACGTCGATCTCGCCCGCGTACTGCGAGCCGATCGCCTGGCCCGAGAGATCCCACTGGTAGAGCAGGAAAAGCGCTTGCCGGCGCGCCTGACGCCGCGAGACGGTCATACCGCGGCCCGCAGCGCCTCGAGCGTCGAGGTCGAGTACACCCCGCTCCGGAACGGCTCGCTCGCGAGCACCTGCAGCGCGACGTCGCGGGTGGTCGGGACGCCCTCGACGACCAGCTCTCCGAGCGCCCGCTCGGCGCGCGCGATCGCCGCGGGGCGGTCCGAGTCCCAGACGATCACCTTCGCGACCATCGAGTCGTAGAACGGCGAGATCAGGGCGCCCGACTCGATGAACGTGTCGGTCCGCACGCCCGGCCCCTGCGGGGGCTCGAAGTGCGCGACACGACCGGGTGCAGGCCGGAAGTCGTGCTCCGGGTCCTCCGCGTTGACGCGGATCTCGATCGCATGCCCGCGCCTCGGCGCCCGGCCGGTCGCGCAGAGGGGCTCGCCGGCGGCGACGCGCAACTGCTCACGGACGATGTCGATCCCCGTGCAGAGCTCCGTCACCGGATGCTCGACCTGGAGGCGCGCGTTCAGCTCGATGAAGTAGAAGCTCGAGTCCGGCCCCAGCAGGAACTCGAACGTGCCGGCGTTGCGGTAGCCGACGGCGCGACACGCACGCTCGGCCGCCTCCTCCATCTGCTCGCGGAGTGCCGGCGTGAGCGCCGCGCTGGGCGACTCCTCGATCAGCTTCTGGTGGCGGCGCTGGATCGAGCATTCGCGCTCGCCGAGCGTCAGCACGCCGCCCTCGGCGTCGCAGAGCACCTGGATCTCGACGTGGCGGGCCGGCACGAGCGCCTTCTCGACGTACATCGTCGGGTCGCCGAACGCCGCCTCCGCCTCGGAGGCCGCCATCCCGAACGCGTCCTCGAGGTCGGCCGGCGACGAGACGAGCCGCATCCCCTTGCCGCCCCCGCCCGCAGTCGCCTTGAGCAGGATCGGGAAGCCGATCTCCTCGGCCGCCGCGCGTGCGGCCGCGACGTTCGTCGCTCCCTCCGTGCCCGGGACGGTCGGCACCGAGGCAGCGCGCATCGCCTGCTTGGCGGAGATCTTGTCGCCCATCGTCGCCATCACGTCCGCGGGCGGCCCGACGAAGACGAGGTCGTTGTCGACGCACGCCGTGACGAACGCCGGGTTCTCGGCCAGGAAGCCGTAACCGGGATGCACGGCCTCGCAGCCGGTCGTGACGGCGGCCGCGACGACGCTCGGGATGCTCAGGTAGCTCTCGGAGGCCGTCGGCGGCCCGACGCACACGGCATGGTCGGCGAGGCGCACGTGCATGGCGTCACGGTCGGCGGTCGAGTAGATCGCCACCGCCTCGATCCCGAGCTCGTGCAGCGCACGGATCACCCGGACGGCGATCTCGCCCCGGTTGGCGACGAGCACCCGCCCGAACATCAGAGGATCGGCGGCCCGCTGACCGGCTCGAGCTCGAAGAGGAGCTGGCCGTACTCGACCGGCTCGGCGTTTCCGACATGGATCCGGCGCACGACCGCCTCGACGTCGGACTTGACCTCGTTCATCAGCTTCATCGCCTCGAGGATGCACAACGTCTGGCCGACCGCGACGGCGTCGCCCTCCTCGACGAACGCCGCGGATTCGGGCGCCGGTGACCGGTAGAACGTGCCGACCATCGGGCTCTCGACGCGGACGAGCGAGTCGTCGGGGGGCCGCGCCGGCGGCAGCTCGGGCTCCGGGAGCGGCCCGGCCGGGGCGGACGGGACCGCCGCGCCGGGCGGCGGCTCGGCGGTGCGGCGTACCGAGACGCGCATGCCGTCCTCCTCGATCGTGATCTCCCCCACGCCCGACTCCTGCACGATCCGCACGACCTCGCGGATCCGCTCGGCGCGCGCCTGGTCGACGCCGCCTGCAGCCAGTGAGTCCTCTCCGCCGGAGCGCTCGCGGACGGAGCGCAGAAGCGGCTCCGCCTCCTCGCCGAACAGGGCGAGCAGGAGCAGCTCCTCCTCGCTCGAGGCAAGACCCTCCGCCTCGGCGCGCAGCTCGTCAAGGTCGACCTCGTCGTCGGCGTCACCGTTGCCGAAGAGCTCGACAGCGCGGCGCAGGGCCGTGTCGGCCGGGGCCGGCGTGCGCCCGAACCGGCCCTGGACGAGGTCGCGAACCTCGTCGATCATCGTCGAGTAGCGATTCGCCGTCAGCACGTTGAGGAGCGCCTGCGAGGCCACGATCTGGCCGATCGGCGCGGCGAGCGGTGGCGACCCGACCTCCTCGCGCACGCGAGCCACCTCGTCGAGCACCTCGTCGAGCCTGTCTCCGGACGCGCGGGAACGGAGCTGCTGGTCGAGGGCGCTGACGAGCCCGACCGGAAGCTTCTGCTCGGCGGCGCGAACCGCGATCCGCGGCGGCACGGGTGCGACAGGCTCGTCGCCGATGTGCTCGTCGACGAGGTCGGCGGCCGCCCAGAGCCGGCTGAGATCGACGCCGGTGGCAAGGCCGAGGCCGCCGAGCGCCTGGGCGAGCGCTTCCGCCGAGACGCGGTGCATCGTGAGCGCGATCGGGTACACGGCGGCCGCGATCACGTCGGCGCCCGCCCGTGCCGCCTCGATCGCGTTTGCGAGCCCGTTTCCCCCCGCGCCCTGGGCGTAGAGGCCCACCGGCAGCCCCGACACCTCGCGGAGCTCCGAGACGAGCTCGCTCGCCCGGTGCGGCTGCAGGAGCGCCGCGGGGTCGTTGAGCAGGAGCCGTGACGCGCCGAGCTCGGGGAGCCGGCGCGCTGCCTCGACGAGCGCCTCGTGCTGGCCGCTCCCGTACAGGAGGCCGGCCTCGAACTCCTTGCCCGCCGCGACGATCGCACTGCCTGCGGCGCGCAGGTTGTCGACGTCGTTCAGCGGGTCGTGCAGGCGAAAGACGTCGATGCCGCTCTGGGCCGCGCTTGCGACGAACCGCTCGGCAAGGCTGTCGTCGACCGGCCGCGAGCCGACGAGGAAGCGGCCGCGCAACGCGAGCGCGAGCGGTGTCGTCGTCCGCAACTTCAGCGCGCGGATGCGCTCCCACGGGCTCTCGACGCCGCGCCGGACCGCGGTGTCGAAGACGCCGCCCCCGGACACCTCGAGGTAGGCGAACCCGGCCCCGTCGAGGATCTCGGCGAGCCGGAGCAGGTCGGCCGTCGGCATCAGCCCGGCGAGCGGCTCCTGGCTGAGCACGCGGATCGTGGTGTCGACGAGACGCGGCATCCGGGTGGAGACCTTACCGCCGGGCAACGAAGATGCGAGAGTTCGGTGCCGTGCGCCGGAAGCTCCAGACCCCGCTGGCGGTCTCCCTCGCCGTCGTCCTCTGCTACGGGCTCTGGGCCGCGTGGTATGCGAAGCACCACCCGGTGAGGTCGCTCGCATATGTGAGCGCGACCTTCCAGGGGCGGCCCGGCCACAGCGCCGCGATCGCCGGGATCCTGCCGACGGCCGGCAACACCGTTGGCTACGACGGGCAGTTCTTCTTCTTCATCGCGGCCGACCCGACCGGCGCCCGCCCGTACCTCGACAACGCCGGCTATCGCTACGGCCGTCCCCTCTATCCGCTCGTCGCCCGCGTGCTGGCGGTGGGAAAGGTGAGCGCCCTGCCGTGGGCCCTGCTGCTGCTCGGAATCGCCGCCGTGGGTGCGGTGACCTTCGCCCTCGCGGCCGTGCTTGCACGGATGGGAGCGCCGCCGTGGTATGGGGCGATCGTCGGCGCCTATCCCGGGATCTTCAATGCCGTCTCCCACGACCTCGCCGAGCCGCTCGCGTACGCGCTCGTCGCGCTCGCACTGCTCGCGTGGCCGCGCCGGCTCCTGCTCGCTGCAGTGCTCTTCGGGCTGGCAGGCGTCACGCGCGAGACGACGCTCGTCTTTCCCGTCGTCCTCGGGCTGTGGCTCGTCCTGAAGGAGCGGCGACGCCGCGACGGAGGGCTGATGCTCGCGATCTCGCTCCTGCCGTACGTGGCGCTGAAGGCCGGGCTCGCCGTCTGGCTGGGCAGCCTCGGCGCACCCGCCCAGGCGAGGCTCGAGCCGGTGCCGTTCCTCGGTCTCGTGCGGCAGTGGCCGTGGACCGACTACGACGTCCAGCAGCTGCTCGCCGTCGTCCTCCCCGGGCTTCTGGCCGTCGCACTCGTGTGGTGGTCGTCACGCCGCCTGACGCTCGAGCTCTGCCTGCTCGCCGCGAACGTGCTGCTGCTCGTTGCGCTGCTGCCGAAGCCGACGTACGTGAACTACCTCGCGTCGGGCCGGGTCGCCACCGGCGTGATCGTCGCGTTCGCGCTCTGCATCCCGGCGCTCCTGCGCGAGGGCAGAGTCGCCGCGGTGTGGATGCCCGTCTCCCTCTGGCTGCTGCCGTGGTACGCGGTGCTGCCGGAGGCGGTGCGGCGTTAGATCGTCACGCCGACGGCTTCGTGAGAAGCGCGTGGATCTGCCTGGTCAGGGCGGCGATCTCCTCGGTCAGCTCCTTGTCCTGCTGGGTGAGGCCGGTATTCGCCTGGAGCAGCTCGAGGAGCTTGTCGGTCTCGGCCTTCGCGGCCCGTTCTATCCGGGCGTGGTTCTTGTCGACTCGATCGGCGTGGAGCTTGTCCCGGTCGGCCTGGCGTGTCTGCGCGAGCAGGATCAGCGGCGCCGCGTACGCGGCCTGAAGCGAGAAGAGCAGGTTCAGGGCGATGAACGGATAGACGTCCCACGCGAACCCGAGATGCAGCTGCGTGGAGTTGATCAGCACCCAGGCGAGGACCGCGATCGTCTGACCGACGATGTACTGCGGCGTACCGAAGAACCTCGCCGCCTTCTCCGCGATCCGTCCGAACGCGTCGTTCCCGAACGCCCCGTGCAGCTCGGCACGACGGGTCTCTATGGCTTCCCCCACATGATCCGACGGCATGACGATTCGTGTTCTCGACGGTGCGGCTCGTTCCTCCGCACCAGCCATACTTCGGGAATGGAGTGGCCCGCACCCCTGACAGTTCGCGAGGTCGCCGTCGAGCTCGGCTGCTCCGAGGACGCCGTTCGCGCCTTGATCCGTGAGGGCGAGCTGCACACGGTGGCGTGCGGGATCCGCCCGGGCCTCGTTCCGCGGCACCTACTCGACGCCTATCTGCGTCGGCACCGACTCGGATCAGGCGTGCAGGATTAGCGACAAACTCGCAGAGCGCCTTGAAGTTGGCGCGAGTCAGGCGCGCTGGATGTAGCGCTTCTCGCGCGGGTCGACCTTGATCTTCTCGCCGACGTTCACGAACAGCGGCACCTGGACGACCGCGCCGGTCTCGAGCGTCGCGGGCTTCGTCACGTTCGAGACGGTGTCGCCCTTCACACCCGGCTCCGTATCGGTCACCTCGAGGACGACGGAGGCGGGCAGGTCGATGCCCGATGGGTTCCCGCCGACGAACATCACCTGCACCGACGACGACGGCTGCATGAACGGCAGCTCGTCCTCCAGCATCGAGTGCGGCATCGACAGCTGCTCGTAGGTCTCCTCGTCCATGAAGACGACCTCGTCGCCGGAGTCGTAGAGGTACTGCATGTTCTTCTGCTCGGTGCGGACGCGCGGGAACTTCTCGCCGGCGCGGAACGTGCGGTCGACCACCGAGCCGGCGCTCAGCGACTTCAGCTTCGTGCGCACGAACGCGCCGCCCTTGCCGGGCTTCACGTGCTGGAACTCGACGATCCGCCACGTCTGGCCGTCGAGCTCGATGTGCATGCCGTTGCGGAACTGGTTGGTGGAGACGACCTCAGCCATCGGCGCAGGAGGGTAGCGAACTACCGGACCTCGATCAGTTCCTTCGGGAAGGCCGTCAGCAGCTCAACCCCGTCCTCGCGGACAACGGCGAGATCCTCGATCCGGACGCCGCCGACCCCCGGCAGGTAGATGCCCGGCTCGATCGTGACGATGTTGCCGGGCTCGAGCACGTCCGTCGACTCGGTCGAGAGCCGCGGCGCCTCGTGCACGGCGAGGCCGACGCCGTGACCGAGGCCGTGACCGAAATTGGCGCCGTAGCCCGCAGCCTCGATCGGCTCCCGGGCGATCGCGTCCGCCTCGACCCCCGTCATCCCCGCCTTGACGCCCTCGCACGCGAGCTTCTGCGCGGCGAGGCACACCTCGTAGATCTCGCGCAGCTTGTCGGAAAGGCCGCCGGTCGAGAACGTACGCGTGCAGTCGCTGAAGTACCCGTCGACCTTCGCGCCCCAGTCGACCGTGACCAGCGTCCCGCGATCGATGATCTGGTCGGTCGGATGCGCGTGCGGAAGCGCGCCGTTCGCGCCCGAGGCGATGATCGAGTCGAACGCCTGGTCGTCGGCGCCGTGCGCGTGGCAGAGCTCCCTCAGCCGCCAGGCGATCTCGCGCTCGGAACGGCCCACCCACGTCTCGGCCGTGAGCGCCTCGAGCGCTCGATCGGCAACGCGGGCGGCGCGCGTGAGCGCCGCGATCTCCTCGCCGTCCTTGACAGCGCGCAGCGCATCGACGATCCCGCTCGTGGGCTCGAGCTTTGCCTTGCCTGCCGAGAGGCGCTGCCATTCGAGATACGGCAGCACGTCGGCCTCGAACTGCACCCGCCCGGTGAGGCGCTCGCCGACGTCGGCCATGAGCGTGCGCCGTGCGAGCTGCACGTCGACGCCCTTCACGTCTCGCGCCGTCTCGACATAGCGAAAATCGGTGTAGAGCGTCGTCTCCCCGCCGGGCTGCACGAGCAACGCGGCGTTCGACGAGTCGAATCCCGTCAGGTAGAAGACATTCGTCAGGTTCGTGACGAGCAGCGGCGCGTCGAGCAGCTCGCCGAGCCGTTTCAGCTTGGTCATTGCTCCGCCTTTCCGACGAGGAATTCGAGCGCCTCACGGTACCCGTCCGGCCCCTTGCCGATCACGCGGTGGGCGGCGAGCTCGGCGACGACGCTGAACCTCCGCCACTCCTCGCGCGACCCGATGTCCGACAGGTGCACCTCGACGATCGGCACCTCGAGCAGCTCGAGCGCGTCGTGGATCGCCCAGCTGTAGTGCGTCCACGCGCCGGGGTTGACGATCACCGCGTCGACATGGTCGTACGCGTCGTGGATCCATCCGATGAACTCGCCCTCGCTGTTCGTCTGGCGGCAGCGGACGGTGACGTCGCGGGCATGCGCCCACGAGTAGATCTTGCTCTCGAGCTCGTTCAGCGTCACCCCGCCGTAGATCTTCGGGTCGCGCCGGCCGAGGACGTCGAGATTGGCACCGTTGAGGACAAGGACCTGCATGGCTAGAGGCTCTCACAGAATGAGCGCAGGATCGCCCGGCCGCGCTCGGCGGCGCGCTGCCGCGTCCTCGGTCGCATCGATAGCCCTGCTATCGACGTTCCCTGCGTCCTTGCATCGCACTCGCTGATCGCACCCGGATCGATGAACGTCATCCTGCGAGAGCCTCCCGGCGTCAGACTATGAGCGTTTCCAGAGCTGCGCGCACCACGTCGGCGTTGCGCGGCTCGACGACGGGACCGTCGTCTCCGAGCAGCACGAGCACGATCTCGCCCCGTTCGCGCTTCTTGTCGCGCAGGAGCGCCTGCCACGCGCGCTCCGGGTCGACGCTGACGGGCTTCGGGTCGAGCGCTGCGACGACCGGCGCCGGGTCGCGGCCCGACAGCTCGAGCGCCGCGAGCAACCCGAGGGCGACCGCCTCGCCGTGTGGCAGATCGAAGTCGGCGGCCGCCTCGAGCGCGTGCGCGAAGGTGTGGCCGAGGTTCAGGAACCGGCGCACGGCCCGGTCGTGCGGGTCACGCAGGCAGATCGCCGCCTTGTACGCGGCCGCACCGCGCACGTCGAGGTCCCGACCGGCGAGCAACTGCGTCTTCACGAGCTCCGCCATGCCCTGCCGCCGCTCACGCTCCGGGAGCGTCTCGAGCAAGGCTTCGTCGATCACGACACGCGCCGGCCAGTGGAACGCGCCGACGAGGTTCTTGCCCTTCGGGATGTCGATTGCGGTCTTGCCGCCGATCCCCGCGTCGACCTGGCCGACGAGCGTCGTCGGCACCGCGACCCACGGGACGCCGCGCAGGTACGTGGCCGCAGCGAAGCCGGCGACGTCGGTGAGCGCACCGCCGCCGAGCCCGACGACCGTGCCCGATCGGTCCAGGGTCAGGTCGCCCCACAGCCGCTCGAGCACGTGCGCCTGCTTGGCGGGCTCGCCCGGTGGGAGCTCGTGCGTCGAGACGAGTCGGTCGCCGAGCGCCTCCTGGGCGCGCGGGCCGTGGATGCCCATCACGGTCGTGTCGGCCACGAGCGCCACAGCCCCGTCGCCCGGCACGAGCTCGCCCAGCCGGTCGAGTGCGCCGAGCTCGTGGTGGATGCCGCCTGCTGCGAGGATGATCCCGTCGGGGTCATCGGCGCTTGCGTCGGCGACGCCGCCGTACAGGGGACGGCGCTCGTCGTTCAGCCGGCGGAACGTGGCCTCGTCCTTGGCAAGCGGTCGGTCGCTCCGGCGAACGCGCTCCCACGCGATCTCAACCCCCACGTCGACGTGAACGGTGAACGCGTAGCGCGCGAGTGCGTCGCGGATCGCCTCGGACTTGATCGAGCCGCCACCGAGGGCCAGGACGGCCGGCTCGCGCCCGGCCAGCAGCTCGCAGGTGCGTGGCTCTTCGACCGCGCGAAATGCCTCTTCCCCCTGCGCGAAGAGCGCCGGGATATCGACGCCGAGATCGTCGTCGACGTCGACGGCGCGACGCCCGAGAAGCTCGCCGAGCACCGGCGCCAGCGTCGTCTTCCCCGCCCCCATGAACCCGACCAGGGCGAGGTGGCGGTCGAGCGCGTTCAGTGCCATCGGATGCGGTCGAGATATGACCGGTGGGCGGCGACGACGTCGCCGATCGCGTCGCCGCCGAACTTGTCGAGCGCCAGCACGGCGAGCTCCCAGGCGACCGCCGCCTCGGCGACAACCGCAAGCGCCTCCACGGCCGCGACGTCGGAGCGCTCGACGAGCGCGGCCGCCGGCTCGCCCGTCTCGAGATCGACCGACTTGAGCGGCTTCATCAGCGTGGGCAGCGGCTTCATCGCCGCGCGCACGACGATCTGCTCGCCGTTCGAGATGCCCGCCTCGATCCCGCCGGCCCGGTTCGAGGTGCGGCGCCGATCGGGCGCGATCTCGTCGTGAGCCTCCGACCCGCGCAGGCCAGCCAGCGCGAAGCCGTCGCCGATCTCGACGCCCTTCACGGCCTGGATACCCATCAGCGCGAACGCCAGCCGGGCGTCGAGCCGGTCCTCCTTGGCTGCGTAGGTGCCGAGGCCGGGCGGGACGCCGGTCGCGCGTACCTCGACGATGCCGCCGACCGTGTCGCGCTCCTTCCGCGCAGCATCGACGTTCTCGCGCAGCGTCGCCTCGTCGACGGTCTCGCCGTGTACCTCGATCCCGATCGTGCCGAGCAGCGCCTTCGCCACCGCGCCGGCGGCGACGTGCACCGCGGTGTGCCTGGCCGACGCGCGCTCGAGCGCGTTTCGGACGTCGTCGTGGGCGTACTTCTGGACGCCGGCGAGGTCGGCGTGACCCGGGCGCGGCAAGGTGACGGGCTTCGTCCCCTTCCCGGCGGGCTCGCCCTCGGGCGGCCAGGGCGCCATCCCCCACGTCCAGTTCTTGTGGTCCCGGTTCTCGACGAGCAGCGCGAGCGGCGTGCCGAGCGTGCGCCCGTGGCGGAGGCCGGCGAGGACGGTGACGCGATCCTGCTCGATCTGCTGCCGCGGCGAGCGGCCGTAGCCCTCCTGGCGGCGCTTCAGGTCGGCGTCGATCGCCTCGCGGTCGAGCTCGAGCCCGGCCGGGAGGCCGGTGAGGATGGCGACGAGGGCAGGACCGTGCGATTCGCCCGCGGTGGCAAGACGGAGGCTCACGTTGCCAAGCCTAGAGACGCGCGCATCGTCTCGATCGGCGGCTCGACGCCCGTCCAGAGCCGGAAGCTCGCCGCGCCCTGGCGCACGAGCGCCTCGAGACCGTCGACCACCGGGCAGCCGGCGGCGCGCGCCGCGGCGACGAGCGCCGTCTCGCCCGTCCCGTACGCGAGGTCGACGACGGTCGTCCCCGGCTCGAGCTCGACGAGCACCTCGTCCTTCACCGGGGTCGCGTTGACGACGAGGTCGCAACCGCTCGCATCGGGCGGCCAGGTGCCAGAGCGGGTGTAGACGCGCGTGTCGGCGGGAAGCGCCGGGGCGAGCGCGAGCGCGGCGCCCCCCGCGCCGATCACGCAGGCGCGGTGCGCCTCGATGCCGGCGAGAATCTCCTTGTCGGTGTTGAAGCCGAGCACGCGGCCGTCGCGGAAGACGAGCGTGTTCACCGCCTCGCCCTCCGCCTCGTCACACGCGGCGACGACCGCCTGCTTGTGGGGAATGGTCACGTTCGCGCCGGCGAAGCCGAGCGTCCCCAGCGCCCCGACCGCGGCCACGGGGTCGTCGACGTCGAACGCGGCGTAGTCCCAATCGAGCCCTGCGGCCGCGAAGGCGGCATTCTGCATGAGCGGCGAGAGCGAGTGCGCGACCGGATGGCCGAGGAGCGCGACGTGGGCGGTCAACAGCCGTACCCGTGCTGGCACTCGTACTGCTGGAACGCGGTCGCGCTCGCCGTGAAGAAGTGGTGCACCTTGTCCGGCTTGCGGACGTAGTAGAGGTAGTCGACCTTCGCCGGGTGCGCCGCGGCCCGGATCGACGCCAGCCCCGGGTTCGCGATCGGCGTCGGCGGCAACCCCAGCGTGTGGCGCGTGTTGTACGGGCTCTTGCTTGCAAGCTCCGACTCGGTGATCGACCTCGTCGGCGGGATGTGCAGCCCGTAGCGGAGGGTCGCGTCGATCTGCAGCGGCATGTGCAGGTGGAGACGGTTGTAGATCACCGCGGCCACGAGCGGACGCTCGGCAGGTGCGACCGCCTCCTTCTCGACCATCGACGCAATGATCAGCACGTCGTAGGGCGTCAGGTTCTTCGACTTCGCGTAGGCGAGGTCGACGGAATGCCAGTCGAAGCAGAACGCCCTCAGCTGGGCCGCGACGAGCTGCTTCGACGTCGTCGTCTTAAGGAAGTCGTAGGTCGCAGGGAACAGGAAGCCCTCGAGGTTCGCGCGCTTCTTGGGCGTGAAGCACGACACCGTGCCGGTCCGGGAGCCGGCGGCGTAGGTGACCCGCGAGAGCTTCACCGGCTTGCCGGACTTGTGCTCGGCGATCTTCGCGACCGCCTGGACGCGATCGGCCATCTGCGCCCGCGTGAAGCCCTCCGGGAAGATGACGCGGAACGGCTTCGGCGGCGGAGGCAGGGCTACGGTCGTCTGCTGCTCGACCGCATCCTTCACGTGGGGCAGCGCGGCGAGCACCGCCCACACTCCGACGCCGACGGCGAGGCCGACCGCGACAACCGCGACGGCCCGGCGCAGGAGGATCCGGCCGCGCGACGGCCGCCGGTGCTCGCGCCTCAGGTGCGGCTCGCCCGCCACTCCAGGTACCCCGACAGAAGGTAGGCCGCCGCGCGCGCGTCGTCGCCGCCGGCGAGCACGGACGTGAACCGCTCGTCGAACGACTCCACCGGGACGGCCACGCTCTCGCGCAGCCGTTCGGCGAACGCCGTCGTCTCGCGGGCCTGCTCGCCGTGCTCGCCGCGCAGCGTCAGCGGCAGGCCGACGACGACCACCTCGGGCTCCTCGGCCGCAATCATCGCGAGGAGCTTCGCAAACCCATCGTCCGACGCCACCCGCTCGACCACGCCGAGCGGCCGGGCGAGGGTGCCGGTCGGGTCGGAGACCGCGACGCCCGTGCGCGCAGAGCCGTAGTCGAGTGCGAGGATCTTCAAGCGAGCTTGGCCGCGAGCTTGTCCCGGCCCGCCTCGAGCGCCTCGCGGATCGAGTCGACATTGCGCCCGCCCGCCTCCGCCAGCGTCGGGCGTCCCCCGCCGCCGCCGCCGATGATCGGGCCGAGCTCACGCACGATCCGGACGGCGTCCAGCTCTGCGAGGTCGTTGTCCAGGTTCACGACCAGGGCGACCTTGCCGTCGTCGGCCGACGCAAGGACGACGGCGTCTGCACCCTCGCGCTGCCGTAGCTGGTCCGAGAGGTCGCGCAGGGCGCTGCCGCGGGCCCCCTTCACCTCGGCGACGAGCACCCGCCCCTGCCGGTCCTGCCAGACGATGTCGGGCCCTGTCTCCTCCGCCTTCGGCTTGCGTGCCTCGCGGCGCACGCGCTCGAGCTCGGCCTGCACGTCTGCGAGCTCGCGGGAGCGCCCTTCGAGGATGCTCCAGGCCGCTCCCGACGTGGCCGCCTCGATGCGCCGTGCGCCCGAGCCGACCGACTGCTCGCCGAGGACGACGAACGGCCCGATCTCGGCGGTCGAGCGGACGTGCGTGCCGCCGCAGAGCTCGCGTGAGTAGCCGCCGATCTCCACGACCCGCACCTCCTCGCCGTACTTCTCGCCGAAGAGCATCATCGCGCCGAGCTTGCGCGCCTCCTCGATCGGCGTCACGTACGTGCGCACCGGGATCGCCTCGAACACCTTCTCGTTCACGATCCGCTCGACCTTCGCAAGCTCGTCCGTCGACAACTTTTGCGCATGGGTGAAGTCGAAGCGCAGCTTGTCGGGGCGCACGGCCGAGCCGGCCTGCTTCACGTGGTCGCCGAGGACGTCCCGCAGCGCCTGGTGCAGCAGGTGGGTCGCGGTGTGGTTCGCCATCGTCGGGAACCGCTGCGACCAGTTGACGATCGCACGGACGCGGTCGCCCGCCGCGAAGCCGGCGCCCTCGAAAATGAGCGCCTGGTCGTCGCCGATCTTGTACGCCGCGCGCAGACACCGCCACGGCGCCCGACTCCTCTTGGAGGAGCTCGCCGCCGTCCGTCACCTGGCCGCCGCTCTCGGCATAGAACGGCGACTCGCGCAGCTTGGCGAGGAATGTGCCGTCGCCCAGGTCCTCGATCGCTCCGAGCTGCGTCAGCACGTCGATCTTCGCGTAGCCGACGAAGTCGGACTGGAACCCCGCGCCCGACGCGAACTCGGCGGCCCGCTGCAGATCGCTCTTCTCCCCACCGGCCCGCGAGATCTCGCGGTGCTCCTCCATGAGGCTGCGGAAGCCGTCGACGTCGACCGCCTGGCCACGCTCCTCTGCGAGCTCCTCGGTCAGCTCGATCGGGAAGCCGTACGTCGCGGCCAACGTGAACGCGCTCTGCGCGTCGATCGAGTCGCGATCCGCGAGCTCGTCGAACACCTTCATGCCGCGGGCGAGCGTCTCCGAGAAACGCTCGTCCTCGGCGCGAACGATGCGCTCGATCTCGTCGGCCTGCTCCCGAAGGAGCGGGTACGCATCGCCCATCTGCTCGATGACGATCGCCGGGAGCCGGTGAAGACCGTGCAGGCCGATCCTGTTCGCCTGGACGATCGCCCGGCGCAGTAGCCGACGGCAGATGTAGCCCCGGCCCTCGTTCGACGGCTCGACACCCTCGGCAATCAGGAAGCTGACCGCCCTGCCGTGGTCGGCGAGGATCCGATGCGCGCGCTGCGACTGCTCGCTCTCGTGATACGGCACACCCGACTCCTGCGCCACCCACTCCATGATCAGCCGGAATCCGTCGGTGTCGAAGATCGAGTCGACTCCTTGCAGGACGCACGCCGTGCGCTCCAGCCCGAGACCGGTATCCACGTTCTGCCCCGGCAGACGCTCGAGGACGTTGCCCGGCCGAAGGTCGTACTCCATGAAGACGAGGTTGTAGATCTCCATGTAGCGGTCGCAGTGCCCCGGCCCGCAGACGGGGTCGCCGCAGGCGTGCTGCTCGCCGCGGTCGTAGAAGATCTCCGAGCACGGGCCGCACGGGCCGGTCTCTCCCGCCTGCCAGAAGTTGTCCTTGCCAAGCCGCACGATCCGTTCCACCGGGATTCCGACCCGCTCCCACGCAGCGATCGCGATCGTGTCCTCGTCGAGGCCGAGCACGGGATCGCCCTCGTGGACGGTCGCCCAGAGACGCTCCGACGGAAGACCCATCACCTTCGTGACGAAGTCCCAGGCGTAGTCGACCGCTTCGTCCTTGAAGTAGTCCCCGAACGAGAAGTTGCCGAGCATCTCGAAGAACGAGCCGTGGCGGTCGGTGCGGCCGATCTCCTCGATACCCTCGAAGCCCTTACCTCCTGCCCGCAGGCACGGCTGGACGCTGACCACGCGGTCGGCCGGCGGCTCCTTCGTGCGCAGGAAGTACGGCTTGAACTGTTGCATGCCGGCCGCGATGAAAAGTGTCGAGACGTCCTCGGCAGGCGGGACGAGCGAGTGGCCGGGCACGCGCAGGTGCCCGCGCTCCTCGAAGAAGCGCTGGAACGCCTCGCGCAGCTCGCCGGTCGTCATCGCCACGGCCGACAGTCTACGGAGCGGGCTTCAGGAACCCGGCTCGGCGAGCCAGGCGGCAAGCTCGTCTCCGAGCGGCGGCCCGACGTCCTGCACGATCCCGTGGCCGGCTCCGTCGACCCAGCGAACCTCGGCGTGCGGGACGGCCTCCTCGAAGCGGCCGACGTGCGCGCGGTTGACCTCGACGTGCGGCTCGACGGTCGCGAGCAGCAGCAGGGTCGGGATCCTGTGCTCGGCGAGGACCGGCCACGCCTGGCTGACGGGGTCTGTCAGCCCGCGCATCGCGTACGCACGCGCTTCGGCGTCGCGCGGGTCCGGCCGCGCCCGCACCTCCGCGATCCAGACGTCGACCGGCTTGTCGGGATCGACGTCGTCGAGATCCCGATAGTCGATGTGGCCGCTGTCGAAGAGCACGAGCGCGCTCACCTCGGCAGGGCGCTGCGCGGCGGCCGTCACGGCGATCGCGCCGCCCCACGAGTGCCCGGCGAGCACGGGCCGCGCGAGCTCGAGCCCGTCCACCGTCGACCAGAGCCGCCGAGCGAGTGCATCGAGCCGGTACTCCTCGGGCTCGAGGAGCGGCGAGGCGCCGAAGCCCGGGCCGTCGATCCCGTAGACGTCGAAGCCGTGGGTCGCGAGGATCCGGGCGACGTCCCCGAAGTACTCGCTGGAGGCATCAGGGCCGAGCGCGTGCCAGAAGACGAGCGGGCGTCCGCCCGGAGTGCCGAAGGCGCGGACGTTCGCCGTCACGCAGCGCGGTCCGGATCGAGCTCGTCGGCGGCGATCTCCTCGCGGATCTTCTCGAGCGCGCGGCGGATGAGCCGCGAGACGTGCATCTGGGAGATCCCGACGTGCTCGGCGATCTGCGACTGCGTCAGCCCCTCGAAGAAGCGGAGATGCAGGATCGTGCGCTCGCGGTCGTCGAGCACCTTGAAGCCGGGTGCGAGAACGACGCGGTCCTCTGACACCTCGTAGGCGTGCTCGATCTCGCCGAGCGACTCGAGGGGGTCGATCTCCTCGCCGTCCTCGGTCCCGCCGCCCGTCGAGAGCGAGAGCGACGAGTACGCGCGCCCTGATTCGAGCGCCTCGAGCACCTCTTCTTCCTCGACGCCGGCCGCTTTCGCGAGCTCGGGAACCGTCGGCGAACGGTGCAGCTGGACGGTCAGCTGGTCGACGAGCTTGGAGAGCCTCACGTTCAGCTCCTGCAGGCCGCGTGGCACGCGCACCGCCCAGCCGCGGTCGCGGAAGTGCCGCTTGATCTCTCCGATGATGTTCGGCGTCGCGTACGTGGTCAGCTCGACGCCGCGGTCGACGTCGAAGCGGTCGATCGCCTTGATCAGCCCGATCGAGCCGATCTGGACGAGGTCGTCGAACTGCTCGCCGCGATGGCTGTAGCGGCGGGCGAGCGACCGGACGAGCGCCATGTACTGCTCGATCAGCTGCTCGCGCGCCTGGAGGTCGCCCTCCTCGTGATAGCGGCGCAGAAGGATCTTGTCGTTCTCAGCCAACGGTCTGCACCGTCTTCGTCAGCCGCACCCGGTCGCCGTCGACGTGCACGTCGTCGACGGTGCCGTCGAGAACGCGGCGCAGCCCGAGAGCGTCGTCGGGCTCCAGCTCGATCTCGTCGAGGACGGGTCGCGCGAGTGGGCCGATCACCGTCTCCAGTGAGTCGTCGGCGAGGCGCAGCCGCACCGTCACGGTGTCGGAAGCGCCCGGCCCGACGCGGTCGAGCACCGCGTCGATCGCGAGCTCGAGGTCCTCGAGCGTCTCCAGGGTGAGCTCGAGCCGTGTCGCCACGCCGCCCAGCACGAGATGCGCGACTCGGTGCGCGGCGGGCAGCCGCGGGATCGTCAGCGTGATCTCGTCAATCATGCGTCGCCTTGAGCTCCTCTTCGAGATCCCGCTCGCGCCGCGCCGCCGCCTCCTTCGCCTCGTCGACCGCCGCACGCCAGTTGCGGCGCGCTCGCAGCGAGGAGACTCCGTGCGAGAAGCCGGCGGTGAAACCGGCCGCCTTCTGCACGGGGCGCTTGACGGCATAACTGACGGTACGCACGGCCTCGTCGACCGCCTCGACGGCGTCGACGGCGCTCGTGGTCGCTGTGTCGAGCTTGTCCAGCTGGGCATTCACACGGTCCACCGATCCACCGACCTTGTTGATGACGGGCAGAACCTCACGTTCCGTCCCACGGATCAACGAAGAAAGGCGGTCGAAGGTGACGGCCAACCGCAGAAATGCCCAGCCGAGCCCGAGCCCGAGCGCGACGAGAAACACCGACAGCGCGAGCTTCGCAAGATCTCCAAAGGAGAAGGCGACGATCACGCCTGGAACCCTAACCGGTAGCTGAGGTGATCAGCCCGGAACCGACCACGAGGCCGTCGTCGTCGTACAGAACGGCCGCCTGGCCCCTGGCGACGCCGTAGGCGGGCTCCTCGAGCGTCAGGCGAAAGCCCGTGGAGGCAGGCTCGACCGCTGCTCCGACCGCGGGCGAGCGGTAGCGCAGCTTCGCCTCTCCACGCGCGACGGGCACGTGGAGCCGGCCGCGGACGGAGACGTGGGTCCGGGCGAGCGCCCGGCGCGGCCCGACCACGACCGTGTTCGTCGCCGGGACGGTCGCAAGCGCGTAGAGCGGCTCCGGCGAGGCGACGCGAAGGCCGCGGCGCTGGCCGGCGGTGAACCGCCAGTAGCCGTCGTGGCCGCCGAGGCGCGCACCCGTCTCGTCGACAACCGCGCCCGGCTCGGTCGCGAGCCCGCTCCGCTCGAGGAAGTCGCGGTAGTCGCCGCCGGCGAGGAAGCACGCCTCCTGGCTCTCCGGCCGTGCAGCGGCGGCCAGGCCGGCGGCCGCGGCCCGAGCGCGCGTCTCCGCCTTCGTCCGGTCGCCGAGCGGGAAGGCAACCCGCGAGAGCACACGCGGATCGAGGCGAGCCAGCATGTAGCTCTGGTCCTTCGCCTCGTCGCAGGCCCGCGCGAGCAGCAGCCGCCCGTCGCGCTCGGCGATCCGCGCATAGTGGCCGGTGACGAGACGGCCGGCACCGATCCTCCGCGCGAACGCAAGCAGCTCGGCGAAGCGGAAGCCGCCGTTGCAGCGAATGCACGGGTTGGGCGTCTCGCCGCGCGCGTAGCCGCGGACGAACGGCGCGACGACGGCGCGCCGGAACTCCTCGCGCAGGTCGAGCGTCGCATGGGGCAGCCCGAGCGAGTGGCACAGCCGCCGCGCCTCGATGACGGCGCTCGGAGAGCAGCAGGCGCGCTCGCTGTCGGGGCCTTCCGGATCGAGCCAGAGGCGAAGCGTCACGCCGACCGCCGCGGGGCCCGACTCGAGCAGGGCGACCGCGCTGTCGACACCCCCGCTCATCGCCACGGCGGCACGCTCGGGGTCGCGTGGGGCGGCGAGCTCCGGCCCGATCGCATTCGCCAGCGCGTCGACCGGCAGCGTCTCGCCGCCGACGGCCGCAGCCTCGAGCAGCGTCAGCCCGCGCAGGTCGCCGTCGACGCCGTCGGCGTCCGCTTCGACAATCACGTCGCCGTCGACCTGCAGCCGGACGACCGCCCAGTCCGCGCCGCGTGCCGAGTCTCCGAGGAGCTCACGCATGACAGGAAAAGTAGTGCTCCGACGCCGCCGTGCTCCACGTCCGTGTGAACCTGGCAAGCCAGGTGGGTGCCGTGCGGGACGTCGGACGCAAAGCGCCTATTCCCGACGCGGGCTCCCTTTCACATGGTGTTGGTTCTACATGGATACGCGGTGCGCGAACGGCGTCGAGCACTGCTCGCACAGTAGCCGCTACGAAGACGTACGGGCGTAGGACCAGTGCACGAGCTGCACGCCGTGCAGGCCGAGCCGTCGCGCGAGCGCCGGCGTCAGGTCGAACTGGCGGCCGCCGCGGTACGGACCGCGGTCGACGACCTGCGCGAGCACCGTCTTGCCGTCGAGCGTGAGGAAGATCCGCGCGCCGCAAGGGAGCGTCGGATGCGCGATCCCCTCGGTGTCCGGGGTCAGGACACCGCCGCACGCAGTGCGATGTCCGATCTCCCCCTCGCCGGCCGCGCCTGCGAGAGCGGTGAACGAGCCCACGGCCTGCGGCCCGCTCGAGGAGCTGCCGTCGAGCTGTGCGCGCACCGCGAGCGCCGCCACCGCCGCAAGCAGGACGACGCAGGGGACGACGAAGGCGCGGGTCGCCGTCAGTGCTCCCGGCCGGGAAGGCGGCGAGGGCCGGTCGGCCGCGCAGGGACGTCGAGCCCGGGACCGCTGCCCGGGCGCGTCCGCCCGAACCGCCGCCGCGACGGGGCGTCGAGCGGATCGAAGCTATAGCGCGCGAGCCGCAACGGGCCGGCCGGGGGAGCGGCCGGCCGAGGAGGAGGCGCCGGCGTCGCCACGGCCGCGGCGGGGAGGGGCGCCGGCTCCGGCGCAGCGGGCGGCAGCTCGACCACCGTCCACGAATCGGGCTCGGGGAGCTCGTCGGGGTCGAGGTCGAGCACAGGGTCCGCGTCGACCCCACGCGGCTCGAGACTCTGCGCTGCGAGCGCCGGGCCGGCGACGGGCCAGGCGCCGGAGGTGGCCTCGCCGACCGTCTCGCCGAGCATCTCGGCGCGGAGGGCCGGCGTCGCGACCCAGGTCGGCGCCTCGTCTCGGGAGGCCTCGGGGTAGCCGATCGCCACCTGCTCGAGCGGCAGCGGCGGCGGCAGCTCCGCGAGCGGCACGACGTAGCGGGGCGGCAGCCCGCTCGCGAAGTGCGGCCGTGTCCGCCAGGAGGCCCACTCGACCCCGGCGACGAGCAGCCAGCCGAGCAGCATCAGCCCGATGATCTCGGCCGGGTCGAGCCGTGCGAACGCGAGCCCCGCGGCAAGCGCGGCCAGGAACGCCATCTCGAGCAGGAACCGGGCTCCGCGGCGTGCCGGCATCGCGACGAGTATGCCCTCTGAGTCGGCCTACTCTTGCGGCAGCGCCGCGATGCCGAGCTCGGCGAGCACCGCGGCGGGCATCGCAGTCGGCGCACCGGTGAGCGGGTCGGAGCCGCTCGAGACCTTCGGGAACGCCACGATCTGGCGGATGTCCGGCTCGCCCGCGAGCAGTGCCACGAAGCGCTCGATCCCCATCGCGAACCCGCCGTGCGGCGGCGCGCCCATCGCGAGCGCCTCGAGCAGGTAGCCGAACTTCGCCTGCGCCTCCTCGGCGGAGAGGCCCATGGTGCGGAACACCTTCTGCTGGAGGGCCACGTCGTGGACGCGGATCGAGCCGGAGCCGAGCTCCACGCCGTTCCAGACCAGGTCGTAGTGCTGGCCGTGGATGCCGACGGGGCTCGACTCGTCCCACACCTCCTCGCCGGGCGCCGGCGCCGTGAACGGGTGGTGCATGAACGTCCAGGCGCCGGTCTCCTCGTCCTGCTCGAAGAGCGGGAAGCCGACGACCCAGTGGAAGAGGTCCTTCCCCGCATCGATGAGCTCGAGCTCCCGCCCCAGGTGCAGGCGCAGCAGGCCGAGCACCCGTGCGACCGCCGTCTCCGGCCCTGCCCCGAAGAGCGCCGTCGAGCCGGGCTCGCTGGCGAACGCCGCGAGCTCGCGCTCGGAGAGGAACTTCGCGATCGGCGAGCGCACCTCGCCGCTCTCGTCGTGGACGAGGTAGGCGAGCCCCTTCGCCCCCCACTCCTTCGCGAGCTCCTCGAGCCGCGAGAGCTCGGCGCGGGAGAACGCCTTCGGCGCGACGATGTAGCGGACGGCGGGCGCCGACGCGAACACGCCGAACTCGGAGCCGCGCGTCACCTCGGTCGCGTCCTGGATCTCCATCCCGAAGCGCAGGTCGGGCTTGTCGGAGCCGAACCGCGCCATCGCGTCGTCGTAGGTGAGCTGCGGGAACGGCCTTGGCGGCGCAGTTCGCCCCACTGCCTCGAAGGCCGAGGCGACCGCCGCCTCCATCACTTCGAGCACCTCGTGCTGCTCGGCGAAGGCCAGCTCGAGGTCGAGCTGGCGGAACTCGAACTGGCGATCGGCCCGCAGATCCTCGTCGCGCCAGCACGTCGCGATCTGGTAGTAGCGGTCGATCCCGCCCACCATGCAGAGCTGCTTGAAGAGCTGCGGCGACTGGGCGAGTGCGAAGAACTTCCCGGGCTGGAGACGCACGGGCGTCAGGAAGTCACGGGCGCCTTCGGGTGTGCCGCGGGTCATCGCGGGCGTCCAGACGTCGACGAACCCCTGCTCGTCCATGGTGCGCCGGATCGCAGCGATCGCGGTGTGCGAGAGGCGCAGGTTGTACTGCATCCGCTCCCGCCGCATGTCGAGCCAGCGGTAGCGGAGGCGAGTCGTCTCCTCGACGTTCTCCTCGTCGAGCTGGAACGGCAAGGGTGTCGAGCGCGAGAGGATGCGCAGGGTCTCGACCTGCAACTCGACGCCGCCGGTCGGCAGGTTCGGGTTCACCGCTTCGGGCGCCCGCGCGACGAGCTCGCCCTCCGCTTGCAGGACGAACTCGTTGCGCACCTCGTGCGCCACCTCGGCCGCGGCAGGAGCGCGCTCGGGATTGATGACGAGCTGAAGCTTCCCGGTGTGGTCGCGCAGGTCGACGAAGACGAGGCCGCCGTGGTCGCGCCGGGTGTCCGCCCAGCCGGCCACGGTCAACCGCTCGCCGATGCGCTCGGGACGAGGCTCGCCGCAATAGAGATCGCGCCAGCTCACGGCCGGAGCGTAGCGACGACGTCGTCGAGCGCCACCGTCACGTCGTCGCGCCCGGCGCGCCGGATCCTGGCCTCGGCCTCACCGACGATCACCACCGCCCCCGCGCCGGTCCGGCCGGCCTGCGTGAGCTGTCCTTTGAGCGAGCGGCCCGCATAGTCCGTGTCGGTGGAGAGCCCCGCGGCGCGCAGGGCGGCGACCGTCGCGAGCACGCGATCCCGGCCCGCCCCGGGCTCGGCGGCGACAAACGCGTCGAGCGCGACCTGCGGCACCGCGACGCTCTCGTTCTCGAGCGCGAGCAGGAGCCGCTCGATGCCGGCGCCGAAGCCGATGGCAGGCGTCGGCGGCCCGCCGATCTGCTCGACGAGGCCGTCGTAGCGGCCGCCGCCGCAGATCGTCGAGTTGGCGTTCTCGTCCGGGCCGATGAACTCGAACGTCGTGCGTGAGTAGTAGTCGAGCCCGCGCACGAGCACCGGGTCGAGGACGTACGGGACGCCGTGAGCATCGAGGTGCCGGCGCACGGTGTCGTAGTGCTCGCGGCACTCGGCGCAGAGCGACTCGCCGATCTTCGGCGCATCCTCGAGCGCGGCCCGCACGGAAGGCGTCTTCACGTCGAACACCTGCAGCGGGCTCGTCGCGCGCTTGTGCCGAGCCTCCTCGTCGAGGACGTCGGCGTGCTCGTCGAGCCAGGCGTTCAGCCGCTCGACGTACTGCGGCCGACAGGCAGGGTCGCCGATCGAGTTGAGATGCAGCTCCCACTGGGTGACGCCGAGACGGCCGAGCAGGTCGACGTAGAGCTGCAGCAACTCGGCATCGATCGCGGGATCGGCCGAGCCGATCGCCTCGACCGACAGCTGGTAGTGCTCGCGGTAGCGGCCCCGGCCCGGGGCGCCGTAGCGATACATCGGCCCGATCGTGTAGGCCTTCACCGGCTGCGGCTCACGTTGCATCCCGTGCTCGAGGTACGCGCGGCAGATCGGCGCTGTGCCCTCCGGCCGCAACGTCAGCGAGCGGTCGCTGCGATCGGTGAACGTGTACATCTCCTTGTTGACGACGTCCGACGCCGCGCCGGCGGTGCGCGCAAAGAGGCCGGTGTCCTCGAACCCGGGCGTCTGGATGCGCCGCCAGCCGTAAAGCCGTGCGACCTCCTCCATCGTCCGCAGCACGTGCCACCACGCGGTGTCGGCGGGGAGCACGTCGTGCGTCCCCCTCGGCGCCTGGAACCTCGAGCTCATGCCGGCCGTTCGGCGCGCAGATCGGCCAGGAACGGGTTCGAAGCGAGCTCGTGCCCGAGCGTCGTCGGCGACCCGTGCCCCGGCCAGACGACCGTCTCGGGCGGGAAGCGGTCGAGGAGGCTCCGGATCGAGTCGAGCAGCGTGTCCCAGTCGCCGCCGGGCAGGTCGTAGCGGCCGACCGAGCCGGCGAAGAGCACGTCGCCCGAGAAGAGCTCGCCGGCGCAGTGGAAGGCGACGTGGCCTGCCGAATGCCCCGGGACGTCAACCACCTCGAACCTCAGTCCGGCCACGTCGACCTCGTCTCCGCCGGCAACGGTGTGAGCAGGGTCGTGCGGCCCGACACGGTAGCCGCCGCGCGTCTCGCCGTTCCGAAGCGCTTCCGCCTCGCCCGCCGGCGCCCAGACCTCCGCGCCTGTGCCGTCGGCGAGCGCCGCCACGCCGCCCACATGGTCGACGTCGGTGTGCGTGACGAGGATCCCGCCGGTACGGGCGCCCATCCGGGCGAGGTCGAGGCGAAGCGACGTCGGGTCGTCGCCCGGATCGACGACGGCCGCCTCGGCAGACCCGCGTTCGGCCCGCACGACGTAGCAGTTCGACTGAAACGGGCCCATGACGAACGTGTCGACGACGAGAGGCATCGGGGCGATGGAGTTTAGTCCCGGGCAGCGTGGTAAACGTTCCTGTCCGTGCAGCGCTGGGATCTCCTCTCGATCGACGCACCGGACGGCGTGCGTACGCCGACCGTCCTCCACTCGGGCGGCGACTCGCGCGCCGTGCTGATCGCGCTCGATCCAGGCCAGTCGCTCGGCGACCATCAGGTGAAGGAGCACGCCTGGGTCGTCGTGCTCGACGGCGAGGTCGTCGTCGAGGCAGGCGAGAGCGCCGAGTCGGGCGGCCGCGGCACGCTCGTGCGATTCGAGCCCGACGAGCGGCATTCGCTGCGCAGCGAGGGAGGCGCACGGCTGCTGCTCGTGCTCGCCCCGTGGCCCGGCGACGGCCACTATCGCGGCGACGCGGTCTAGCTCTTCTTCTTCGGGGGGCCTGCGTCGCGCTCGAGCCGGCGCTGGTAGCTGCGATAGGCCGTGCGATCGACGAAGTACGTGAGCGGGATGAACGCGATCGCGTAGAAGATGCCGATCGACACCCGCTGCACGATGCTGCCGCCGTGCAGGACGAAGACGAAGAGAAGCAGCATGCCGCCGCCCATCAGCCCGCCGCGGCGCAGGGCACGCTGCCACGACGGAGGCGGAACCTCGCGCGCCGCCCGGGACGAGCCGCCGCCGCGGCGCCCAGCGGCCTTCCCGTTCGCCGGCTGCGCCTTCGACTTCGCAGGCTCCTGCGTCCGAAGCTCCGAGATCGGGACCTCGTTGCCCTCCTCGTCGACCTCGAAGACGCGGACGTCGTGACGGAAGTCCTTCTCGCGCCGGCGGCGCTGCTTGCGAGTGGGCACAAACGCAGGTTAGCGCTGCAGCGCCGGTGCCCCCTCGACGACCACCGCGGCGACGATGTCGCCGGCGAGCCGGTAGGCCAGGTAGCGCCAGTCGGGCACGTCGAGCAGCGTCAGGTCGGCACGCAGCCCCGGTGCGATGCGGCCGCGGTCGGAGTGCCCGAGGACGTGAGCCGCATTGACGGTCACCGCTGCGAGCGCCTCCTCGGGCGTCAGGTGCAGCTGCGTGCAGGCGAGCGTGCAGACGAGCGGCAGGCTCGTCGTGTACGCGCTGCCGGGGTTGAAGTCGGTCGCGAGCGCGACGATCGCTCCGGCATCGACGAGCGCCCTCCCGGGTGGCATCGGCCGGTCGAGGAAGAGGGCGCTCGCCGGCAGGAGCACTGCGGCCACGTCGCTGGCCCCGAGTGTCGCAACGCCGCCCGGCCCCGTCGCCTCCAGATGATCGACGGACCGCGCCCCCAGCTCGACGGCCAGCGGGATCGCCCCGCTCTCGGTGAACTGGTCGGCGTGGAGACGCAACGCGAGACCGGCCGCGCGGCAGGCCTCGAGGTAGCGGCGCGACCGATCGGCGTCGAACGCGCCGCGCTCGAGAAAGACGTCGGCGGCATCGGCCTTCGGCGCGGCGCCGGGAAGCACCTGATCGAGCGCGAAGTCGAGATAGGCATCCGGCCCGTCGTACTCGGGCGGGACGGCGTGCGCGCCCAGCCAGGTCGGCGAGCCGCCGGCAGCACGAACGGCGTCGAGCGAGGCGAGCTCGGTGTCGCGGTCGAGCCCGTACCCGGATTTGCCCTCCCACGTGGTCGTGCCGTGCTCGAGCATCCAGCGGGCGTGCTGCTCGACGCTCGTCCGGAGGGCGTCGGCGTCGAGCCCACGGGTCACCCGCACGGTCGAGAGGATCCCGCCCCCTGCGGCGTGGAGCTCCTCGTACGTCGCGCCGCCTGCGCGCAGGGCGAAGTCCTCGACGCGGTCGCCGCCGAACGCGGGATGCGTGTGGCAGTCGACGAGGCCCGGCAGTGCGATCAGGCCACGGCCGTCGAGCTCCTCGACGTCGCCGAGCCGGCCGAGATGGCGCATGCGCCCGATCTGCTCGATGCGCCCGCCGTCGCAGAGCACGTACGCCTCCTCGAGCACGCGCAGCTCGCGAAGCGCCTCGCCGCGCAGGGGGCCGGCTGCGGCCGGGGTGACGACCTGTGCGAGGTCGCGGACGAGCAGCCGTGTCATGACCGGCCCGGCGTCGAGAGGCCTTGCTCGGCCGCCGCTGCCGCCGCCTCGGGGTACCCCGCATCGAGGTGGCGCACGACGCCCATGCCGGGGTCGGTCGTGAGCACCCGCTCGAGACGGGCCGCCGCCTCGTCGGTGCCGTCGGCCACGACGACCATGCCGGCGTGGATCGAGTTGCCGATGCCGACGCCACCGCCGTGGTGGACGCTCACCCACGTCGCCCCGGCGGCGACGTTGACGAGCGCGTTCAGGATCGGCCAGTCGGCGATCGCGTCTGAGCCGTCGCGCATCGCCTCGGTCTCGCGGTAGGGCGAGGCGACCGACCCGGCGTCGAGATGGTCGCGCCCGATCACGATCGGCGCCCGCACGCTGCCCGAGCGGACGAGCTCGTTGATCGCAAGGCCCGCGCGCGCCCGGTCGCCGTAGCCGAGCCAGCAGATGCGGGCCGGCAGCCCCTGGAACGCGATCTTCTCCGGCGCCAGCGTCAGCCACTGCTGGAGCAGGTCGTCGTCGGGGAAGAGCCCGCGCAGCATCTCGTCGATCGCCGCGATGTCGGCCGGGTCGCCGGAGAGGGCCGCCCAGCGGAAGGGGCCGATGCCGCGGCAGAAGAGCGGCCGGATATAGGCCGGGACGAAGCCCGGGTATGTGAACGCGTCCGTTACGCCTGCCGCCTGGGCCTCACCTCGCAGGTTGTTGCCATAATCGAAAACATAGCTCCCTGCCCGGACGAACTCGAGCAGCCCTTCGACGTGGCGCGCGATCGAGATCCGGGCGCGCCGCAGGTACTCCTCGGGGTCGCCTGCGCGCAGCGTGTCCGCCTCGTCGATCGAGAGGCCCTGCGGCACGTACCCGGTGAGCGGATCGTGCGCCGCCGTCTGGTCCGTGACGAGGTCGAAATGCTCACCTCGCCGTGCGAGCTCCGGAACGACGTCGGCCGCATTGCCGAGCAACCCGACCGAGAGGGCGCGGCCCTCAGCGGCCGCAACTCGCACGCGCGCCACGGCGTCGTCGAGCGACTCGGTCGCCTCGTCGAGGTAGCGCAGCTCGAGCCTGCGCTCGATGCGCGAGGGATCGACCTCGACGCAGAGGATGGCCGCGCCCGCAAGCGTTCCGGCGAGCGGCTGCGCGCCACCCATGCCGCCGAGCCCCGCAGTGAGGATCGTGCGGCCCGCCAGCGAGCCCGAGCCGAAGTGCTTGCGCCCGGCCGCCGCGAAGGTCTGGTAGGTGCCCTGGAGGATCCCCTGCGTGCCGATGTAGATCCACGAGCCGGCAGTCATCTGGCCGAACATCGTCAGACCCTCCGCCTCGAGGCGCCGGAACTCGTCCCAGGTCGCCCAGCGCGGGACGAGCAGCGAGTTGGCGATGAGAACGCGCGGCGCGTCGGTCGTCGTGCGGAAGACCGCCACCGGCTTGCCGGACTGGACGAGCAGCGTCTCGTCGTCGCCCAGCTCGAGAAGCGCATGCACGATCGCCTTCAGGGCCCCGTGCGATCGCGCTGCGCGGCCGCTGCCCCCGTAGACGACCAGATCCTCGGGCCGTTCTGCAACCTCGCGGTCGAGGTTGTTCAGCAGCATCCGCAACGGCGCCTCGGTGAGCCATGAACGGGCGTTCAGCTCGGTGCCGCGCGGCGCCCGGATCTGCGAGAGATCGCCGCAGAGCTCGTCGACCAGCCGGGAGAGGGTCGGGACAGCTGTCATTCCTCTACACCTCCTTGTGCCGCCGCATCCGCGGAACGGCGCTTCCTGAGCCGACGACGCCACGACGCGAGGCTCCACGCCGTCGCCGCCACGTAGAACAGTGCCGCGATCACCACCGCCTTGCCCACGTCACTTCCTGTCGCCGCGGCGATCACGACGATCACGATTGCGAGCGCCCCGTAGACGATCATCGTGTCCCGGTAGGGATGCTTGATGGGCTTCGTCTCCTCGACGGGCCAGTTCAGGAGGCGCGGCGTCTTCATTCGAGCTCCCCCACCTCCGCCTCGACGGCGGCCTGGAGCGACCCGTCGCGGATCGCGTCGGCGACCGCCTCGATGTCGGAGCCCAGCGACCGGTCGTCGCGCAGGCGCGGCGAGAGAGAGCGCACGAGCTCGTACGTCGCCCGCGCACCGCGGCCCGGCTCGAGCGGGGCGAGGAACTCGACGGCCTGCGCCGCCGCGAGCAGCTCGATCGCGAGCGCACGCTCCGAGTTCGCGACCACCTGCCACGCCTTCAGGCCGGCCGCGTTCCCCATCGAGACGTGATCCTCCTGGCCGGCGCTCGTCGGGATCGAGTCGACGGACGCCGGATGGCACAGCGACTTGTTCTCGGAGACGAGCGACGCCGCCACGTACTGCGGGATCATGAACCCCGAGTTGAGGCCGCCGTCGGTGGTCAGGAACGCCGGCAGGCCGTCGCTCAGATTCGGGTTGACGAGCCGCTCGACCCGCCGCTCGGAGATGCTCGCGAGCTCCGAGACGGCCATCGCAAGGGCGTCGAGCGAGAACGCGAGCGGCTGGCCGTGGAAGTTGCCTGCCGACACGAGCACGCCTTCGTCGACGAGCACGAGCGGGTTGTCCGTCGCGGAGTTGAGCTCGGTGGTGACCGTGTACTCGACGTAGTCGAGGAGGTCGCGCGATGCGCCGTGCACCTGTGGGGCGCAGCGCAGCGAATAGGCGTCCTGAACCTTGTCGCACCAGCGGTGCGACTCGATGATCGCGGACCCGTCGAGCAGTCGCAGCACGTTCCGGGCCGCCGCGGCCTGTCCCCGGAGCGGGCGCAGCGCGTGCACCTGAGGCAGGAACGAGTTCCGCGAGCCCTGAAGCGCCTCGAGCGAGAGCGAGCAGGCGCAGTCCGCCGCCTGCGCGAGCCGGCGCGCGCGAACGAGCGCGAGCGCAGCCTGAGCGGCCATGAACTGCGTGCCGTTGATCAGCGACAGCCCCTCCTTGGCAACGAGCCGTACCGGCTCGAGACCTGCACGGGCAAGCGCGTCGCCGCCGTCGATGAGCTCGCCCTCGTAGAACGCACGCCCTTCGCCGACGAGCGGCAATGCCAGGTGCGCGAGCGGTGCGAGGTCGCCTGAGGCGCCGACCGAGCCCCGTGCGGGCACGTGCGGCAACACGCCGTGGGCGACGCAGGCGAGCAGGAGCTCAACCGTCTCGACCCGCGCGCCGGAGTTGCCCTTCGCGAGGGCGTTCGCGCGCAGCAGCATGGCGGCGCGCACGACCGCGTCGGGATACGGCTCCCCGACGCCGCATGCGTGCGAGCGCAGGAGGCGAAGCTGCAGCTCCTCGGTCAGCTCCTCGGGGATCTGTTTCGAGACGAACCGCCCGAAGCCGGTGTTGACGCCGTAGGTGTGCTCGTGGGCGCCGTGCGCGACCTGTTCGACGACGCGGCGCGCGGCGCGCATCTGCTCGCGTGCCGACTCCGACAGCGGCGCGGGCGCCGCGCCGTCGACCGCGACCGCCCATACGTCCTCGAGCGTGAGGTCGTCGCCCGTCAACGAGCGGGTCTGCGTCACGCCGTGATCGTAGACCGCTTCTACTCCCCGTCGAGGAGCCGAAGCTCCAGCAGCCGCGAGGCGTCGAATCCGTCGATCCGCAGCACCGCGCCGGCGGCCGCCGCGGCCGCGCCGGCGGGCATCAGGCCGACGAGCTCGGAGCCGACAAGCTCCGCCCCGCGCGCCTCGGCCTCCGCGGCGATCCGCTCGACGATGCCGTGCAGCGGCGCGGCCTCCCAGTCCTCCACGTTCATCGACACCTGGACGAGACCTGCGCGGGGCAGGTCGAGACCGAGCGCGCGGACGCCCGGGAAGCCGCCGCCGCGCTCGCGGACGACCGCGGCGACCTCGCGCGCGGTCGACAGGTCGCCGCGCAGGTTGACGTTGAACGCAACCAGCGGCTTCCGAGCGCCGAGAATCACCCCGCCCCCCGTCTCGTGCAGGCGCCGCGGGCCGAAGTCGGGCGTCAGCTCGCCGTCGTCGATCCGTTGCTGGAGTCCCGCAGGCCCGCCCCGCCGGTAGAAGGCGGGGCCGCGCTCTGGAGGGGCATAGAGGAAGACCGGGAGCCCGAGCTCGCTGCCGATCCGCGCACCGATGTCGCGCGCACACACCGCGGCACGCTCGAGATCGCCCGGCCGGAGCGGCACGATCGGCACAACATCCGCGGCCCCGATACGCGGATGCGCACCGTCGTGAGGACCAAGGTCGATCCGCTCGACCGCGACCGCGATGCCGGCGAGCAGCGCGGAGGCGAGCTCGTCCTCGGAGCCGACGAGCGTGTAGACCGTGCGGTTGTGATCGGCGTCGGAGTGAACGTCGAGGAGCCGCGACTCCGCGCCGAGCGCAGCGCCGATGGCATCGATCGTCGCCCCGTCGCGGCCCTCGCTGAAGTTCGGAACCGACTCGAGCGGCAGCACGATGCCTACTCTACGAGGACGTGAAGGAGTACTACGACACCCGGGCCTCCGAGTACGACGACTGGTGGCTCGGGCTCGGCCTGTACAGCGACCGGTCGAGGCCAGGCTGGGAAGACGAGCTCGCCGAGGTTGCCCGCGCGCTGGGATCGCTCCCGCCCGCCGCGACGCTCGACGTCGCCTGCGGGACCGGCTTCATCACCCAGCACCTGCCCGGCGACGTGACCGGGCTCGACCAGAGCGAGCGGATGCTCGCGATCGCCCGCGAGCGCATCCCGGCCGCCACGTTCGTCACCGGTGATGCGCTCGAGCTGCCGTTCGAGGACGGGACGTTCGAGCGTCTCTTCACGAGCTACTTCTACTGCCATCTCGAGGAAGCGGACCGGCTCCGCTTCCTGGCCGAGGCGCACCGAGTCGCGGCGGAGCTGATCGTGATGGCGAGCCGGCCCGGCGACGCAGACGAGCCGCTCGAGCGCTGGGAGGAGCGCCGCCTGCAGGACGACTCGCGGTGGCAGGTCTACAAGCGGGTCTTCGAGCCGGAGTCGCTCGCAGCCGAGCTGAACGGCCACGTGCTGCACGCAGGCCGCTGGTTCGTGGTCGTCCGCGCCGCGTGACGCGGCGGCGAACGCTCGCCGGCCTCAAGCGCGACCAGGCCGTCTGCCGGGCGTGCGCCCTTGCCGGCCACCCGCTCGAGTCGCTGCCCGTCATCGCGCCGGGGGCCGGCCAGCGCGCGTACCTCTTCGGTCAGGCGCCGGGCATCGTCGAGGGCGAGGAGCGGCGCCCCTGGCGGGGGCGCGCGGGCGCCACGTTACGCCGCTGGCTCGAGCTCGACGAGGAGCAGTTCTACGCCACGTTCTACTGCGCGGCGGTCACGCGCTGCTACCCGGGACGGGCGCCCTCGGGCCGGGGCGACCGCACGCCGACCCCGGCTGAGCGGCGGCTCTGCGAGCACTGGCGCGACGAGGAGCTGCGCCTGCTGCGACCGCGCCTCGTCGTCCCGGTCGGGGGGCTCGCGATTCGGAGCATCCTCGGCTCGGGCAGCGTGTCCGAGAGCGTCGGCCGACGCTACGAGGCGCACGACGCGGTCGTCGTGCCGCTGCCGCACCCGTCGGGCGCGTCGGCGTGGCTGAACGACCCGGCCAATCGTGCGCGGGTCGCGGACGCGGTCGCTCTCGTCGTAGAGACGCTGGCTACCCTCGACTGATGGCCGACACGCCGCGGTATCGCACGACCTTCATCCGGCTGCTCGGCTTTCTCGGCCCCTACCGAGGGTCGCTCTCCGTCTCGGTCGTGCTCGCGATCGGCTCGCAGGCGGCCGCGCTGGCCGCCGTCTACCTGGCCGGGTCGGTCGCCGGCGCCCTGAACGACCATGATCGCTCGGAGATCCCACGGCTCGTGGCGGCGATCCTCGTGCTCGGCGTCGCACGCGCACTCATGATGGCCGGGCGCCGTCTGATTGCGGGCAAGCAGGCGCTGGGCGTCGAGCTCGACCTGCGGACGGGCGTCTACGCCAAGCTGCTCCGCCTCTCGTTCGGCTTCTACGACCGGCACCAGACCGGCCAGCTGATGAGCCGCGCGACCGTCGACCTGCAGGCCGTCCGCTTCTTCCTCGGCTACGGCCTGATCTTCTTCTTCCAGCACGTCTTCACTGTGCTCGGCGTCGGCATCGTCGTCTTCCTCGTCTCGTGGAAGCTCGCGGTGGTGTCGCTCGCGGTCGCTCCGTTCCTGGTCGTCGTCGCGTACCGCTACAGCCACGTCGCGCACCCGCTCCTGCGCGACGTGCAGCAGAAGCTCGCCGACGTCGCAACCGTGACGGAGGAGAACATCGTCGGAGTCCACGTCGTCAAGTCGTTCGCGCAGGAGGAGGCTGAGCAGGCGAAGTTCGAGCGGCGCTCGGAGGCGGTCTTCGATCTCTCGGTGCAGGCGAACCGCCAGCGGGCGCTGTACCTCCCGCTGCTGTCCTTCCTGCCGTTGTTCGGCCAGGCCGCGATCCTGCTCGTCGGCGGGCGCATGGTCGCCGCGGGGACGTTGTCGGTGGCGAGCTTCGTGCGCTTCAACTTCTACCTCGCCATGCTCGTGGTGCCGCTGCGCGCACTCGGGATGTGGATCGGGCAGGCGCAGCGCGCGACGGCGTCCGGCGAGCGGATCTTCCAGGTGATCGATGAGCACGAGGAGGTCGCCGATGCGCCGGATGCCGTGACGCTCCCGCCGGGGCCCGGCCGCATCGTCTTCGAGAACGTCACCTTCGGCTACGACGAGGCACGGCCGGTGCTGCGCGAGGTCGAGCTCGAGCTCGCCGCGGGACGCGTGGTGGCGCTCGTCGGCCATACCGGAGCCGGCAAGACGACGCTCGCCTCGCTCGTGCCGCGCTTTTACGACGTTCAGCGCGGCCGGGTGACAGTCGACGGCGTGGACGTGCGCGACCTGACGCTCGCATCGCTCCGTCGCGAGATCGGCGTGATCGCACAGGACCCGTTCCTGTTCTCCGCCACCGTCCGCGAGAACATCGCGTTCGGGCGTCCCGACGCGACCGACGACGACGTCAAGCGCGCCGCCAGGCTCGCGCAGGCTCACGACTTCGTCGCCGCCCTCCCCGACGGCTACGACACGGTGATCGGCGAGCGCGGGATCACGCTCTCGGGCGGCCAGCGCCAGCGGGTCGCGATCGCGCGGGCGCTGGTCGTCGATCCGCGCATCCTCGTGCTCGACGACGCGACCGCGTCGGTCGACGCGAGCACGGAGGCGCGCATCCGCGAGGGCCTGCGCGAGGCGATGCGCGGCCGCACGACGATCATCATCGCCCACCGCCTGTCCACGATTGCGCTCGCCGACGAGGTGGTCGTGCTCGAGCAGGGCCGCGTTCAGGTGCACGGGACGCACGAGGAGGCGGCCCGCGCGTCGGCCGTCTACCGCGAGATCCTGGAGCACGGGACGCTCGAGCGTGTGTTCAGCGAGGACGCCGCCTGATGCAGGTCCACCAGGCCGGGTCACACCTGATGAAGGGCGGGCGCCCGCAAGTCGACGACTGGTCGTGGGCGCGCACGAAGCAG
Organism: uncultured Thermoleophilia bacterium; assembly: GCA_963794375.1. Classification (GTDB taxonomy): domain Bacteria; phylum Actinomycetota; class Thermoleophilia; order Gaiellales; family Gaiellaceae; genus PALSA-600. The sequence continues at coordinate 14,534 of CAWCDL010000009.1, read as the reverse complement.
CGCCTGACGACCCTCTACCGGCTCGCACGCCCGTACCGCGGGCGCACGGCCCTCGCCGTCGCGTCGCTGCTCGCGGCGACGGCGGCCACGCTCGCACCGCCGCTCCTCGTCGGGCGCGCCGTCGATGAGGTTCGCCACGGGCGCACCTCGACTCTTGTCCCGATCGTCGCCGCGTTCGTCCTCGCAGGCGTCCTCGGCGTCGTCTTCAGCTACTCGCAGACCTACACGACCGGCTGGGTGGGCGAGCGCATGCTGGCCGACCTGCGCAGCCATCTCTTTCGCCATCTGCAACGGCTCTCGCTCGGGTTCTACGAACGGAACCGGGCCGGCGTGATCATCAGCAGGCTGACGAACGACGTCGAGGCACTCGACCAGCTCGTCACCGACGGCTTCACGTCGCTGATCCAGAACACGCTCGTGCTAGGCGGCTCGGTGATCCTGCTGTTCTTCCTCGACTGGCGGCTCGCGTTGGCGACGCTGACGATCCTGCCGCCGCTCGCACTCGCCACGGCCTGGTTCCGAAAGCGCTCCGGGCGCGCGTATCGGCGCGTCCGCGAGACGCTCGGCCTCGTCACCGCGACCCTTGCCGAGGACATCGCCGGCATGCGGGTGCTGCAGTCGTTCACGCGCGAGCCGGCGGCGGCCGAGAACTTCCGCGCGGTCGGCGACCGGTACCGCGTCGCAAACATGGAGACCGTCGTCCTGAACGGGCTCTACTTCCCGGTCGTCGACTTCCTCTCGTCGGCGGCGACGGCGGTCGTGCTCGGCTACGGGGGCTGGCTCGCGTTCAACGGCGACGTCACGATCGGCACGCTTGTCGCCTTCCTCGGGTACCTGACGAACTTCTTCGACCCGGTCCAGCAGCTCTCGCAGCTCTACAACACGTTCCTCTCGGCCGTCGCGGCGCTCGACAAGATCACCGACGTCCTCGACGAGGAGCCGGAGGTCCTCGACGAGCCGGGGGCGTCCCGTCTCGAGCGGATCGAAGGGGCGGTGGCGTTCGAGCAGGTGCAGTTCGCGTACGGCCGCGGGCCCGAGGTGCTGCACGGAATCGATCTGGAGGTGCCGGCCGGGACGACGGTGGCGCTCGTCGGTCACACGGGGGCCGGAAAGTCGACGATCGCGAAGCTGCTCGCCCGCTTCTACGACCCGACCGCCGGCCGGATCACGATCGACGGCGTCGACCTACGGACGGTCACGCAGGCCTCGCTCCGGAGCCAGCTCGGCATCGTCCCGCAGGAGGGCTTCCTGTTCGCGGGCACACTCGCCGACAACGTGCGCTTCGGGCGCCCGGACGCCGGCGACGACGACGTGGCGGCGGCGATCCGCGCCGTCGGAGCCGAGCCGCTCGTCGCGGGGCTCGAGCACGGCTACGAGACCCAGGTCGGCGAGCGCGGCTCGCGGCTCTCGCTCGGGCAGCGCCAGCTCGTCGCTTTCGCACGGGCTCTGCTCGCCGACCCGCGCATTCTCATCCTCGACGAGGCGACGAGCTCCGTCGACATCGGCACCGAGCGGCAGATCGAGGAGGCACTCCGGCACCTGCTCGCCGGGCGCACGGCGTTCGTGATCGCCCACCGCCTGTCGACGATCCGCGACGCTGATCTGATCGTCGTGCTGGAGCACGGCCTCGTCGCCGAGCAGGGAACGCACTCCGAGCTGCTCGCACTCGGCGGCCGCTATCTCTCGCTGTACGGCGACTGGGCCGAACAAGCGGCGTAGTAGTAGGCTCGCGCCGTGCAGGTCGGGGATCCGATTGGCGAAGGCTGGGCGATCTATAAGCGGTTCTGGCGGCACCTGCTGCCGATCGCGTTCGTCACGTACCTCGTCATCTCGCTGATCGCGCTCCTGCTCGCGTTCGTCGCCGGTCTCCTCGGTGCCCTGGCCGGGGCAGTCGTGTCGGTCGCGGGCGTCTTCCTGCTGCAGTCCGCGCTCGTCGAGGCGGTCGCAGACGTCCGAGACGGGCGCGCCGACCTGACGTTGTCGGAGACGATCGCGCGCGTCTGGCCGCGCCTCGGGCCGGTGATCGGGGCCGGCCTGCTCGCCGGCGTCGCGATCGCGATCGGGTTCGTGCTGGTAATCGTGCCGGGGCTCTACCTGCTGACGATCTGGAGCGTTGTGATCCCGGCGATCATCCTCGAGAAGCGCGGGGTGATGGAGTCCTTCGGCCGCAGCCGCGAGCTCGTGAAGGGGTACGGGTGGACGGTATTCGGCGTGATCGTCGTCACATTCGTGATCGAATTCATCGCGGGCATCGTCCTCGCGCTCATCCTCCACGGGCTGAACGGTGAGCTCGCCCGCTACCTGTCGAACGTGATCTCGAACACGGTGTTCGCACCGTTCATCGCAGCGACGTTGACGTGCCTGTACTTCCGGTTGAAGACGCTGCACGAGCCCTCCGAGGTCCCGTCCGGCGCCGCGTTCGCCGACAAGTGAGCATCGACCGAGAGACCGAGGAGCGGATCGACCAGCCCGTCTCGGCCGAGGCGGAGCGCGAGACGCGCATGACGCCGGCCGAGGCCGTGCAGCAGATGCGGATCCGCGTTCCCGTGCGCGCGAACCGGAAGCTGCGCACAGTCGTCGACCGTGTCAACAAGGACACGCAGCTCAAGGCGTGGTGGCACGTCGCGAACGTCAACGCGGTGGCGCGGATGGAGATCAACGATCACTCGTGGGTGCACATCCAGATCGTCACGAACATCGCCCTGAAGCTCCTGCGCCAGCTGACGAAGCACGGCGTCGAGCCGGCGATGGTGCGCGACTACGGCATGACCCGTGACGACGCAGAGGTCGTCGTCGGCCTGACGGCCCTCACCCACTGCATCGGCATGTCGGTGCACCGCCACGGCCACGAGGACTTCAGCCTCTTCCTCGCCGAGCCGAAGCTGCGCGAGCTGCTTGCGGGGATCTACGAGGAGCCCGAGTTGACGGTCGTCTGCTCCGAGGTGCTGCAGGGGATCATCAGTCATCGCTCCGACGGCGAGCCGCTCACGCTCGAGGCAGGCATCCTGCGCGTCGCCGATGCGCTCGACATGGAACAGGGGCGTTCGCGGATCGCCTTCGAGCGCGGCCGGGTGGGCATCCACTCCCTCTCGGCGGCAGCGATCGAGGAGGTCGAGATCACGGACGGCGACGACAAGCCGATCCGCATCTCGATCAGGATGAACAACTCGTCGGGCATCTACCAGGTCGACAGCCTGTTGAAGGCGAAGCTGCGCGGCTCGGGCCTCGAGCCGTACGTCGAGGTGCTGGCGCACATCGACACCGAGGCAGAGAAGCGGCTCGTCCCGCTCTACCGGCTCGAGTTGTAGCCGACGACCCCGGCTACAATGCCGGAGCCCTGCGGGATCGTCTAATGGTAGGACGCCTGACTCTGGATCAGGTAGTCTAGGTTCGAATCCTAGTCCCGCAGCTCCAGAAAACCCCCGCTCAGGCGGGGTTTTGTGTTTTCCATCCAGACACTCATGGTCAGCTAGACCGAACGCGACTATGTTCCGTTCGTGGACTGGGGCCAGCGCATGCGCCGCGTCGGAGCGGTCTCTCTGCTTGCGGTTGTCGGCACGAACGTCTCCTCCGCGGCGACCGGGCCTCCGCTGAAGACGGCCAAGCTCTCCGCTTGTCTTCAGCTTCGTGGCGGTCTGCCCGACAAGACTGGTGTTCGGTCCACGGCCTTCTCGTATGGCGTCGATCAGGATCCGAACGTCGTCGCCTTGGTGGTCATGTCAGGCAAGAACCCGAGACCCGTCGTGACGACGTCGATTCTCACCAAGGGCCGCAAGCCCTTCCTGACGAAGCTCTTTGCGAACGTCCGGCTGGACGCCTACGTCTTTCACCGGAACGGCGTCTCGCCGCTCCCGGGCGCGATGGCCGCGGCAAGGACGTTCGCTTCGCAGGCCATCACGGCCTGCGTCAGATCCGCCAGATAGGTCGTATGGCGCAGCGCTTGATGCCCGAGCGGGCCACCTCGCTCGACCAATCCACGCGCGTTGTCACCCCGTATCTCCTCCGACCGATTCGAGCAATTGAAAGGAGCGAGATGAAGAGCGTGATCCGCATCGTCCTTCCGCTCGTCCTCGTCGCGGCGGCGGGTACGGGGGCAGCACTGGCAACGACGGCTTCGGCCGGTTCGAAGGCCACAGTCTTGGCCGCGAAGAGCGCGAGCCTCGGCACCGTGCTCGTCGACTCGAGCGGGCGCACCCTGTACCGGTACACGCCCGACACCAAGGGCCACAGCACGTGCACCGGGCAGTGCCTCGCCTTCTGGCCCGCATTGCTCGTCAAGACGTCGGCGAAGCCGGTCGCCGGGACGGGAGTAAAGGCGTCTCTCCTCGGGACGATCAAGGCGGCGCACGGCATGCGCCAGGTCACCTACGCCCGCTACCCGCTCTACCGGTTCAAGGCGGACAGCAAGGCCGGCGAATTCGAGGGTCAGGGCAAAGACGGCTCCTGGTACGTCGTCAACACGAGCGGCGGGCTCGTCAAGAAGGCTGCAAGCTCGTCCGGCGGCGCCGGCACGTCGACCACGTCGGGCACGACGACCGACAGCGGTGGCGGCGGCTCGGCCTGGGGGTAGTCAGCGCGCCACTGCGACCTGCGCGTAGCCGGGGGCGAGCGGCGCCGAAGCTGCCTCGCCCCCGGTCACGTGCTCGAGCGCCTCGACGACTCGCTCGTCGAAGGCGGTGCCGATCTCGCTCCGAAGAAACGCGATCGCGTCGTCGGGCGACCAGGCCGCGCGGTAGACACGCCGCGTGATCAACGCGTCGTAGACGTCGCAGGCGGTAAGGATGCGCGTGTCGAGGTCGATCTCCTCGCCGGCGAGCCCCTGCGGGTACCCCTTGCCGTCGAGCCGCTCGTGATGGTCGAGCACGAGCCGCCGCACGCCCGACGAGAAGCCCCCGAGCTCGCCGAGGAGCTTGTGCCCGCCCTCCGGATGCCCCTTGATCACGGCGTACTCCGCGTCGTCGAGGGGACCCGGCTTCCGCAGGATCGCATCAGGCACGCCGAGCTTGCCGATGTCGTGAACGAGCGCGCCGATCGCGAGCGTGCGCAGCCTGCCCTTCGACAAACCGAGCCGCTCGCCGACCTGCACGGCGAGCAGGGCGACCCGGCGCGTGTGCTGCTCGGTGTAGGTGTCCTTCTCGGCGAGCGTCACCGTGAGGGCGCGGACCTGGGAGCCGAGAAAGATCTGCTCCGCCCGGACGAGCTCCGGCCCCGACAGGTCGCCGGCGAGCGGCCTCGCCTGAGCGGCTTTCGCAAGATCGATCGCGACGGCAATGCCGACGAGCAGGATCCCGGCGAGCTCGACCTCGTGCCCGATCCACCAGCCGAGGTACTCCCAGCCCATCGTCAGCGCCGGGACGAGCGCGGTCGCAAGCCAGGCGACCCCGACGACGACGAGCAGATCGAGGAACCGATGCGTGAGCAGGAAGGTCCGGAATGCGCGCACCCCGACGATCCCATACGCGACGAGACCAACGGCGAGCAGCGCGTCGGCCTCGGGGCTCCCCGGCTCGGGGATCGCCGGCACGAGGCCGGGCCGGAGGAGCGCCGACAGGCCGAGCCCGAGCACGACCGCGATCAGGAACGCCTCGACGGCGAAGAACGGCACGCGACTACGAAGAACACGCGGCAGTGGCAGCACCGAGGCCGCGAGAATCACGCCGCCCACCGGAAGCGTCACGCCGCCCGTGATCTCGACGACGCCGTTCGAGCCGACGAGAATGCCCGGCGTCGCGAGCCCGTGCAGCGCGAGGAGGCTCGCCATCGCAGCGAACGCGGTCCCGACGACCATCGTCCTCGTGTCATGGCGTTTTGCTCCGAACCACGTCAAGGCGACCGAGGCGACGGCCGCCGAGAGGGCGCTGAAGGAGACGGCGTAGAAGTGCAGAGGCGACGAGAAGCCGACGGTGATGTGGCCGATCGCGACGTGCACGACGGCCGGCGTGAGCGCGGCGACCAGGCCCGCGACCAGCAGGAAGGGGCGCCCACCATCGGTCAGCCGCCGCACCACGGCGGAGATATCGGCGGTACTGCGGGTTTCCCTTAGCTCGGAAGGAGGATGCCCAGTGCGGCACCGAGCGCGGCCTCGAACGCCCGCAGGGGAAACGGCTTGACGAGCCACGCGACGGGCTCGAGCGCGAGCAGGTCGCGGCTCGGGCCGTAGATGCTCGCGAAGACGAGTGGCACTCCGCGGGCCGCGAGCTCAGAAGCGGCGGCCCGCCCGGCGGCGTCGCCGGGCTCGATCACCGCCGCGTCGAGCCCGGCTGCCGTCGTGATGCGGCCCTGAAGGAGGACCGGTTCGTGGCCGAGGCGTCGCAGGGCGACCTCGAGCAGCGCGGCGACGTCGTCGTGCGGCTCGTAGATCAACACCTTGCCCACCGACTGACGATGGTGGCCGCCCGCAGGTATTCGAGGCTCCGGCCCGTATGAACGACGTATGACCGTGTCCGGGGCGAAAGTGCTCGTCGTCGACGACGACGACGACATCCGCATCCTTCTGCGGGAGCTGCTCGAGCGTGCCGGCTTCACCGTCGACGAGGCGGCCGACGGCCGCGCGGCCCTGCGCCAGTTCCATGCCGCCCCGCCGGCGCTCGTGATCCTCGACGTCGCCATGCCGGAGCTCGACGGCTACCAGACCCTCGAGCGCATCCGCGACCTGTCGGATGCCCCGGTGCTGATGCTCACCGCAAGGACGCAGGAGCTCGAGAAGGTGCGCGGGCTCACCGCCGGCGCCGACGACTACGTCGCGAAGCCGTTCGGTCGGCAGGAGCTTCTGGCGCGCGTGCAGGCACTTCTGCGACGGACGGGCGGCAAGACCGAGGTCGTCGAGACATACGGCGACGACTTCGTAGAGATCGACTTCGGCCAGCGCCGCGTGAGCGTCCGCGGACGGCCGGTCCAGCTCACGCCGCTCGAGTTCAAGCTACTCGCCGCATTCGTCCGCAATCCGGGGCAGGTCCTGTCACGCGACCAGCTGCTCGAGCTTGTGTGGGGCGACCCCTACGGCGTGTCGGGCGACCAGGTGAAGCTCTACGTCGGTTACCTGCGCCGAAAGCTGGACCCGGATTCCCCGGCCGAGGTGCCGATCGAGACCGTACGCGGCTTCGGCTACCGCTACCGGGTCTGAGAACGGCTACGCCGCAAGAAGCTGCCCGATCCGCTCGACGAGCTCGGTCGCCCTGAAGGGCTTGGCGAGAAACGCATCGGCACCGGCGCCGAGACCACGCGCGACGTCCCCTTCCTGCACCCGCGCCGAGAGCAGGAGCACCTTCATGCCCGTGAGCCCGGGGTGCGAGCGAAGCTCGGCGAGCACCTCGATCCCGCTCCTCCGGGGCAGCATCACGTCGAGGACGACCGCATCGGGCCGCCGCTCGGCGGCGAGCGCCACAGCCGCCTCCCCGTCGCCCACGCATGCCACCTCGTACCCGGCCCGCTCGAGCCGGAGCGCCACCAGGGCGAGGATGTCCTCGTCGTCGTCAGCGCAGAGGACGAGCGGCCGCACGCTCATTAAGCGGAGGCTAACGCTGCGGTCGGAGGGCGCGCGCCGTGCGCCAAGAGGTTGGCGATCGTGCCTTCCCTCTCTATGCTCTTGCGGAATTCCCCTGACCCCCCAGACAGGAGGACGAGTGAAAAAGCGCATCTACGTGGGCGCGGCAGCGTCCGCGCTGATCGCAGTCGTCGCGCTCGCGACGATGGTGAGCGGGGCGATCGCCCGGACGAGCGGCGCCACGCCGCTGCCGGCGTCGTCGTGCTCGGCGATCCAGAACCCGAGCGGGAACCTGCTGGTGGCCTCTGACCTGCCGTTGCAGGGCTCCGGCCGCACGCAGACCCAGCAGATGACGCGGGCAATCGCGTACATCTTCAAGCAGCACGGCTGGAAGGCAGGCAAGTACACGCTCGCCTACCAGAGCTGCGACGACTCCACGGCCCAGGCGGGCAAGTGGGATTCGGGCAAGGTCTCGGCGAACGCAAACGCCTACGCACAGGACTCGAGCGTCGTCGGCGTCGTCGGCACGTTCAACTCCGGCGCAGCCGAGATCATGATCCCGGTCCTGAACCGCGCCCCGAACGGACCGATCGCGATGATCAGCCCGGCGAACACGTATGTCGGCCTGACGCACCCCGGTCCGGGGACGGCGGCCGGCGAGCCCGGGAAGTACTACCCGACCGGCAAGCGCAACTACGCGCGCGTCGTGGCGGCGGACGACTATCAGGGTGCAGCTGACGCTCTGCTCGCACAGAGCCTCGGCGTCAAGAAGCTGTTCGTCCTGAACGACAAGGAGGCCTACGGCCTCGGCGTCGCAACGAACGTGAAGAACGCGGCCGGGAAGCTCGGCATCAAGGTCGTCGGGTTCACCGCGTTCGATGCGAAGGCGACCTCGTACGAGGCGCTCGCCGTCAAGATCAAGGCGTCGGGCGCACAGGCCGTGTTCCTCGGCGGCCTGATCTGCGAGAACGGCGGCAAGCTGATCAAGGACATCGCCGCAGGAGCTCCGGGCGTCAAGATCATGGCTCCTGACGGCTTCACCCCCGTCTCGGCCGTGATCCAGGAGGCCGGTTCGGCGGCGAACAACATGACGGTGTCGGTGGCCGGTCTGCCGAACTCCGAGCTGAAGGGTGCCGGCAAGGCGTTCGTCTCGGCCTTCACGAAGGCCGATCACAAGGCCCCGGATCCCTACTCGGTCTATGCCGCTCAGGCAGCCGAGGCGATGATCGCCGCGATCGCACAGTCGAACGGCACGCGCAGCGATGTCGCGAAGCAGGTCTTCAAGATCAACCTGAAGAACAGCATCCTGGGCAACGTGTCGTTCAACGCGAACGGCGACGTCACGTCGAACCCGGTCACGATCTACAAGGTCGTGGGCGGCAAGACGACGACGCTCAAGGTGATCGTCCCGCCGAAGAAGCTCGTCAAGAGCGCGTAGGCCGGGACACCGTAGTCGCAGGAACGTGAGGGGAGGGCGAGAGCCCTCCCCTCACTCGTTTCTAGACGGCGTGGAGCGCGCCGACGGCGGCGAGGAGTGCCTCGTTCACCGGATAGCCGTCACCGATGAACGCGCGAAAGCGTGTGACCAGGAGCGCAGTGAGCGTCTGCTCGTCGAGGTGCTCGATCATGGCCTGTGTGAGCGACGTCGCCGCGGGCTGCGGCTCGTCGAACAACGTGGCGGTCGATGTCATCTTCTTCCTCCGCAGTTTCGACCTCGGAGCACAGCTATCGGCGGGATCACGCAGGTTCTTTAGGCACGATCGCCATCACTCGTTCGAGGCACGCCCTGCGGCGGGCGATAGCTAACCCATCGGGCGGCGAGCGCAGGCCGGTGACGGGCTTCGATGAGAGCCATGGCGATGCCCGAGCCCAACCGCCCCCAGGCGAGCGCAGACCTTCCCCGTGCGGTCTGCGCCGAGTGCGGCCGCGTCAGCGACCCCTTCTGGCGCGGGTGGCTCGCCTACCGGGTCGACGACCCGCGTTCGGGTGCAAAGCCCGAGCTTGGGTTCTTCTGCCCGGAGTGCGCCGGCCGCGACGACCGTCCCTCGCGCGGCGGCCGCACCTAAGCGTCCCCCGAGAATCCAGTCCACCCGCCTCCGCGAGTGGAACACTTTCCGGACGAGACCATGGCCGCGGAGGGAAGCCCCGAATTCGCCGAGATCGTCGCCCGGCTCGAAGAGCTCGAGGAAGAGGAGCGCCTCGTGTCGGCGGAGCGGCGGCGCCTGCACGACCGGTTGAACGCGTTCCACAACGAGGCCGCAGCCGAACGCGAACGCGCGCTCTCTGCGCGGCGCAAGGAGCTGCACCACGAGATCGACACGCTTCGCATCCAGGTCGGCCGAGAGCCGGGTCCCACGCGGGCGCCGAAGGAGCGCGACCACGAGGGCTCGTTCTGGGGCCGCGACGGCTAGGGGCGGGGGTCGGTGCTCTCGGCGATGTCGCGCGGCTCGCCGAGGTTCTTGCGCACGATCACGTAGCCCCCGCGCGTGTCGACGACGTCCTCGACCTGGGGATCCTCGTGGCCGGTGGCGACAATGAAGCACGCTCCATCACCTCGGACGCGCTCGTACTCGTCGAGCGTCACGCTCAGCTTCTCGACGCAGCCGAGCCGGTCGCACTCGCACACGAGCTGGAGCGGCTCCTGCTCGGTGAGCGCGAAATGACGCTGCAAGCCCTCGATCCGCTCGTTCACCTCGCGGAACACGACCTCGTTCGCCGCCTTCCGGCGTTGCGGCTCGCTCATCGACACGAGGCTACCCCTCCATGGGGTCGCGTGCGAGCCGCTCGACGATCTCGCCCGCGCGACCGACCTTCTCGATCACGACGTAGTGAGTGTGATCCTCGACCAGCTTGACGGCACCGGCGATCTTCTCCTCGTGGCCCGGCGCATGAACGAACTGCCGCGGGTTGTCGCGGACATGGCGGTAGGCGGCGAGCGTGAGGGAGACGACCTTCGAGCAGCCCGGATCGGAGCACTCGCAGATGAACGGGACACCCCGGCCGTCGTCGAGCCCCTGCTCGACGGCGACAGCCGCGATCTCGTCGTTCGCGTCGCGAAATGCGGCGTTGTTGCGGGCCACCTTGTCGACGCTCGGATCCGCCATCACGCCCCGTCCACGAGCCTCAACCCAGGGTTCAGCCCTGCCGCGCGCAGCCCGGCCTGCGTGAGGCACCAGGATCCGCTCCGCAGGCACCCGAACGCCTCCAGCGGACGCGCGGCGTCAGCCGCCCAGAAGACGATCAGCCCGGCATGGCGCAGATCGTCGAACTCTCGTGCCCGATGGCGGCCGAGATCGTTCAGCGGCGCCCCGTCGACGCCGATCGCCTTCAGGATCGCCCGGTGCTGCTCGGTCAGCTCCACATGACCGGCGTTCCTCGTCGGCCGCAATCCAAACCCGGCGTGTATGTTCGCGGCCTGCGGCTTAACCGACAGGCACGCGGAAGGGAGCACGAATTGGCGACCAGCGAGCAGCCGAACATCCTCGTGATCTGGGGTGATGACATCGGCATCACGAACCTCAGCTGTTACAGCGACGGGCTGATGGGCTATCGGACACCGAACATCGACCGGATCGCCGACGAGGGCATGCGCTTCACCGACTCGTACGGTGAGCAGAGCTGCACAGCAGGCCGAGCGTCGTTCATCACCGGCCAGAGCGTCTTCCGGACAGGACTGAGCAAGGTCGGCATGCCCGGCGCAGACGTCGGCCTGCAGGCGGAGGATCCGACGATCGCCGAATTGCTGAAGCCGCTCGGATACGCCACGGGGCAGTTCGGCAAGAACCACCTGGGAGACCTGAACAAGTACCTGCCCACCGTGCACGGCTTCGACGAGTTCTTCGGCAACCTCTACCACCTGAACGCCGAGGAGGAGCCGGAGCTCCCCAACTACCCGCCGGCCGACGACTTCCCCAACTTCCGCGAGCGGTTCGCACCGCGCGGCGTCATCCACTCCTGGGCCACCGACGCCGACGACCCGACCGAGGATGCGCGCTTCGGCCCGGTCGGCAAGCAGCGCATCGAGGACACCGGGCCGCTGACGAAGAAGCGGATGGAGACGATCGACGACGAGACCGTCGCCGCCGCGAAGGACTTCATCAAGCGCCAGCACGACGACGGCACACCGTTCTTCGTCTGGATGAACACGACGCACATGCATTTCCGGACCCACACCAAGCCGGAAAGCGTCGGGCAGGCGGGCCGGTGGCAGTCGCCGTACCACGACACGATGATCGACCACGACAAGCACGTCGGCGAGCTGCTCGATCTCCTCGACGAGCTGGGGATCGCCGAGAATACGATCGTCGTCTATTCGACCGACAACGGGCCGCACATGAATACGTGGCCGGACGGCGGCATGACGCCGTTCCGCAGCGAGAAGAACACGAACTGGGAAGGGGCGTTCCGCGTGCCCGAGGTGGTGCGGTGGCCGGGGAAGATCCCGGCAGGGGTCGTCTCGAACGGGATCGTCCAGCATCACGACTGGCTGCCGACGTTCGTCGCTGCCGCGGGCGACCCGGAGGTCGTCGAGAAGCTCAAGGCCGGTCACACGATCGGCGACACGACCTACAAGGTGCACATCGACGGCTACAACCTCCTGCCGTACCTGACCGGGGAGGTGGACAAGAGCCCTCGTCCGGGAATGGTGTACTTCTCCGACGACGGCGATGTGCTCGCGCTCCGCTTCGACAACTGGAAGGTCGTCTTCATGGAGCAGCGCGTCCAGGGGACGCTCCAGATCTGGTTCGAGCCGTTCGTGGCGCTGCGCGTTCCAAAGATCTTCAATCTCCGCACCGATCCATTCGAGCGGGCGGATATCACGTCGAACACGTACTGGGACTGGTTTGCGGACAACGACTACCTTGCGCTCGCCGCGACGGCGTTGATGACGCAGTTCCTGGCGACCTTCAGGGAATTCCCGCCGCGGCAGAGGGCGGCGAGCTTCACGATCGACCAGGTGGTCGAGAAGCTCGAGGCGGCGCTCACGTCGGGCCATTGACGCAGGAGATGCGCTGGATCCCATCCGGAACCTTTCGGATGGGATCCAGCCGCCACTACCCGGAGGAGGCCCCCGTTCGCGACGTCGTGGTGGACGGCTTCTGGATCGCCCCGTACCAGGTGACGAACCGCGAGTACGCCGGGTTCGTCGATGGCACCGGCTACGTCACGGTGGCCGAGCGGCCGCTCGATCCCGCCGATTTTCCCGGGGCGCCCGCCGAGAACCTCGTTCCGGGCTCGCTCGTCTTCACGCGAACACCCGGCCCCGTCGACCTGCGGCACATCAACCAGTGGTGGACGTGGACGCCGGGCGCGTGCTGGAAGCAGCCCGACGGGCCGGGGAGCTCCCTGGACGGCCGTGAGGACGACCCGGTCGTCCACGTCGCCTACGAGGACGCCGATGCGTACGCGGCGTGGGCCGGGAAGGCGCTGCCGACCGAGGCGGAGTGGGAGTACGCCGCGCGCGGCGGCCTCGACGGCACGACCTACGTGTGGGGCAACGACCCGGAACGGCCGGGCGAGCGGCTCGCGAACTACTGGCACGGCGACTTTCCCTGGCGCGCCGAAGACGGCTATGGGATGCGCGCGCCGGTCGGCTCCTTCCCTGCGAACGGCTTCGGGCTCCACGACATGGCGGGGAACGTCTGGGAGTGGACGTGCGATTGGTATGCGGACCGCCACCCCTCGGCTGTCGCCCAGCCGTGCTGCGTCCCGGCCGAGTCGCCGCGAGTCCCGGAGGAGGCGAGCTACGACCCGGCGCAGCCGCAGTTCAGGATCCCGCGGAAGGTCGTGAAGGGCGGCTCGTACCTCTGCGCCGACAGCTACTGCCTCCGCTACCGCCCAGCCGCGCGGCGACCGCAGATGATCGACACAGGCATGAGTCACATCGGCATGCGCTGCGTCGTCCGGGACGCATGACGGGGGCGGAGGCCAACAGGCAGGCCGGCTAAAGGCTACGGAACCACCGGCCGATGAAGAGGCCGATGAGTGGGAATCCCAAGCTCGGCCGGGTGGTCGCGGTCGCCGGCGCGGCGGTGCTCGCCGTCTCGATCTTCCTGCCCTGGTACTCGGTAGCGATCACGAGCGGCGGTGCCGCGTACGCGCAGGCAGCGTTGAACGACGCGGCACAGCGGTACGGAAACGCCACTCTCCAGGCGGAGGCGAACTCCGTCGGCACGTCGTTCACGAGCGTCGCCGGCCATCAGGTCGCCACGGTCAGTGCACATCAGCTTCTCAAGACCGTCAGCGTCGTACTGCTGACCCTCGCGGCGCTCGCGTTCATCGGCGCGCTCATGTGGTTGGCGGAGATCGAGAAGCCGCTCGAGGTCGACGGTGGGCAGGTCGCAGCCGTCGGGGCGCTCGCGCTCCTCTTCGTGCTGTTCCGGATGGTCGACCGCCCCTCGGTCCCGTTCTTCTCGCTCTCACTCGGCTGGGGCATCTGGCTGGCGCTCCTGAGCTCGGCGGCGATCGTCGCGGGCGGATTGCTCGGCCGGGCTGCGAAGCAGCCGCCTACCCGGACCGCGTTCGCCCCGGTCGGCTACTCGCGACCGCGCGCGTAGCCCTCCAGCCGACGTCGCGTCAGCGCGCGAGCAGGAGCCAGTCGAGGAGCGCGAGCACCACGACCGTGGCAAAGATGACCGGTGCGACCGAGAAGAAGGCCCGCATGGTGCAGCTATCGGCACCGGCCCGGTCAGGGTTGAGTGCCATCGCTGGGGCGACGGTCGGCGGTTTGCGCCTCGGTCCAGCGGGCATCGAACGGCAGGCAACTCGAAAGGAGACGGCCATGCCGGGCAAGTCCGCACACGTGAAGAACGAGAAGCAGTACGAGGCCCTGAAGGAAAAGGGCATGTCGAAGGAGCGGGCCGCGCGGATCGCGAACTCGCCCGACGCCTCGAGACACGGTGGCAAGAAGTCGCACTCCGGCTCGTCGAGCTCGTCACAGGGCGGGACGACCGCTCAGAAGAAGGCGGCGGGGCGGAAGGGCGGCAAGGCGACCGCTCGCAAGTCCTAGAAGGATCCGGCCCGACGTCGACCGTCGCGCCCGCGCGAGTCA
>CAWCDL010000008.1:0-74941 GCA_963794375.1 uncultured Thermoleophilia bacterium | reverse complement strand
GATGCCGCCGTCTTGGAAGATCAAATCGAACGGGCCTCGCGGAGGAAGAACGTCTTGCCAGCGTCCGTGAACGACCTCCGCGCGGGTGTCGGCCAGTTCAGCGACGGCCCGCTCGTAGCGATCCGAATCGACCTCAACCGTCACGAACGTCGCGTTCGGCCCCATTGCCTCCACGATCGCTCGCGCTCCTGCCCCGAAGGCCGTTCCCATCTCCGCGAACCGGCCGTCAGGCTTCGCTGACGCCCACACGGCAAGCAGCCGATGCACCGCGGGAATTGAGGAACCACCAGCCGTCACTTGCCCCCGACCCTAGCGATCGCTCAGGCGTCACTTGCGAACAATGGCCAGGGAGGTTGGCGTCGTGGCGGATGGCGAGGTCGTCCACCGCAGCTAGTGAAGCGGTGTGGCGTGCAGCGCTGAAAGAGAGTCCTGTTCAGCACGGGCGACATCGTCAGCGCCGGAGAGAGAGGCGAGCAGACGACGCTTACCGCGCGGCCAGGCTGGCCACTCTGAACACATCCGACTGACCGTCGGCAGATTCTCTTGGCACGACGCCGGCGAAAACAGGTGGCCTGGGTGCGCGTTAGGGTCGGTTGATGGTCGGGATGAGCGGGCGTTGGCAGCAGCTTGAGGCCTATCACCGGCAGGTGTTACTGCTGTCGGGGGCGCGGTTGATCTCGATGACCGGGTCGATCGCTGCCTATGTCGCGTTGGTGGCGGTCGTCTATAACCGCAGCGATCATTCCGGCACCTGGGTTGCGGCGGTGTTGGTGGTGGCTTTCGCGGTCAGCGCAGGTTTGGCGCCTGACGGCGGAACCTGGGCGGGATTCCGGTTTGCCTGGTCGCTTCCAGCGCTGCGACTGACCTTGCTTGCGACCAGTGTCGGGTTGTTGGGAACCGGGATGATCAACGTCGCCGAATATCCCTTGTTTGTCGACATGGGTGGCGGTTCCCGTGCCTACGGGATCGCGGTCGCTGGCTGGGCGCTCGGCGGCTTTGTCGCTGGCCGCGTCATCCGCCGCCAAGGGGACTCCTTGTCCGAACGCCGCCGACTGATGTTCGGCTGCGCCCTCGTCGCCGTCGCGATCGGCCTCTGCGGCGTCGTCCCAGTCGTCGGCGCCGTCGTCGTGCTGTTCAGCATCGGCGGCTTCGCCGCCAACACCCGAAGCATCGCGGCCACCCTCATCTACCAGCGCTGGACACCCGACCACATCCGCGCACGCACCTTCTCCGCGCTCGGCTCCGCCAACATCGGTGCAATCGGGATCGCGATGATCGTCAGCGGCACCTTCCTCAACACACTCACTCCAGCCGGCGTCTGCATCGCCTGCGGGCTGATCGGCCTCCTCGCCCTCCTGATCGCCAGCCGCGTTCCGCCCCGCCGACCCCAACGCCGCCGGCACCGCCACCGCCGACACCGCCACGATGAAGCCGCGCGGCTGGACACTCGCCGCCGGCTAGCCGCCTCGCGAGCCCCGCTGGCCGGGCCGAAGATCGCGAAGGTCGCGTCAGCCCGCTGCGGTGACCAGGCCCGCGCGGCCTGGGCGTACACGTACAGCAGGGTCTATCCGTTGACCGAAATACGGTGGTGGCTTGCGTGAGTACGCCTATGAGCTTCGTCGTGGCAGCGAGGTGATCGCGACAGGGCAGCTCAGCGTTGAGGACGCCTACGAGATCGGCGATGAACTCGAGATAGCCGGTTGGTCGGGAATCGTCCGCGACGTGCAGCCTCTTCTGACCTCGGGTGTCGGTCGGCTGATCGTTCAGGTGAAGCGCCCTCCCGACTGAGCGTTCACGACGGCCAGCTGGCGGTCCGCCGTCCGCAGATACCGCTTGAATCTCGCCGCCACCAATCCAAGGAGATGAAATGCCTCTTACTCAAAGCCAGCTGGCCGACGCGGTAGCCGAGCGGACCGGGCTGTCGCGTGCCCAGGCCAAAGGCGCGATCCAAGCGCTCGAAGATGTCGTGCTTGGCGAGATCGGAAACGCCGAGAAGGTCAAGATCGGCAACCTTGTGCAGCTCACCGTGCGCGTCAAGCCAGCGACCAAGGCGCGTCAGGGCAGAAACCCAGCAACGGGCGAGGAGATCACGATCGGAGCGAAGCCAGCTTCGGTCGATGTGCGAGCCCGCGTGCTCGCAAAGACCAAGGCCGCGCTTCCGTCCGTTCAAAAAGCCAGGAAGCGCCTCGCCGCATAGCGAGTTCCGTCCGCAGGCTGCGCACGCTCGCAGCCTGCGGACGGGATCTCGTTTCAGCCGATTATCCGACGCCCGGAAATGAACCGATCCGCTCGAGGGCCGTCGGCAGACGTTGGCTGAGAAGTGAGAACACGTGGGCGTTGCGCTGGTATGGGTGGCGTGGCCTGAGGTGTTTGTTCTCGGCTGTCCAGAGCGCAAGGCTGAGGGCGAGAACGAGGTCGTCGTGGCAGCCTGATGCTCCGCTGTAGGTGTCGGTGCCCCGGTCACTGGTTATGCGGCGGTAGGAGAACAGCTCGTCGGTGAGTGTCTCGGTGTCGCGCATGCTGGCAGCGATGCAGATCCGTCGCTGTTCGAAGATGACGCTGGCAGTGCTAATCAGGTCCCGTTTCGGGACATGCGGGCTGGATGGGATGCCGGTGACGGCGGTGCCGCCGGTGATCGTGATCGCGTAGAGCGGGATGTTCGGGAGCTCCTTGCGGAATTGGTCGATGACAGGGGCGCCGACGCCGGTGGCGTCGATCGCGAGCGCGACCCGGCCGACGAGCGGCTCCTCCGCGAGTCGCACTTTCAGGGCCCCAGGGAGTTCGGTGTACGGAGTGCCGAGCGGGAACCGGTGCAGACCCCGCACCCGGTAGACGCACTCCTTGCCTGGCTCCCACTCGATCAGAGCGAGCGCAGTCGGATCGTGGGACTGTCCGGGGTCGATGCCGATCAGGTGAAACGGTTCAGCTGCCATTACCAGCCTCCTGGGTAGAGCGGGGTCAGGGTTGGGTCGATCGCGGCTTTGATGTCGTGTCCATAGAAGACGGAGTCGACGGCGTCGGTGAACTCGCACTCGTATTCGCTGGCGAAGAACGAGGCGGACATCGCCCGTCGCTCATCGGCCAGGAACTCGGCCGGGATGCGGGCGCATTCGGAGGCGGGAACCTTCGTCCGATGCCACTCCCCCGAGCCGCTCCAGGCGCTGTAGAACCAGCCTCGCTGTCCGTGCGGGGTCGAGAGAGCCATCAGACGGCCCTGGGAGACGGCGAGCATCGGGCGGACCGCCTGGTACAGCTCATCGGCGACCCACGCTGCCTCGTCGAGAATCAGCAGGGCGACTGATGAGTAGCCACGGATGGTGTCCTCGCGGGCCGGCAACGAGATGATCCGCGACCCGTTCCGGAGCTCGAGAAGGATTGACGATTCGGCGTTCAGCCGTGTCGAGGTCGCGCCGTCGACCTGGTAGAGAAACGGCCGCACCTTGCGCAGCAGCTCCGACGATTGTCGCTGGCTGGGGGCAAGCATCAGCACCGTCGAACCTGGGCTGTAGAGGGCCTCGTGGACCGCTGCCGCCGCGGCAGTCGTCGACTTGCCGGCCTGCCGGCAGCAGCAGAGAAGAGCCCGCTGGGGGCGCTTCCGTAAGAGCTCTTCCTGCCAGGCATCCGCGTGCAAGCCCACGGTGCCGAGCAGCCTCGCCGGGTCAAGGGCTAAGCGAAGATCGTTCGCGAAGCTACCCAAGCGAGCTCTCCGTCTCAGGGGCCTGGTCGAGGGCGTCGGCGAGCGCGAGCTTCGCCTCGGGGAACTGGGCAAGCGCGTCGAGGATCGTGCCGCGCAGCCGCGTCCAGTCATCACTCTCGGTGAGCGTTTCGACTCGGCTTGTTGGGGCGCCCTGGAGGAGCAGGGTGACTTTGATCAGGCCGACGAAGTCGGAGGCAGTGATACGTACGTCCCCACTCGCGAGCTGTCGGGCGTAGGTGACGCAGCTCGCTTCGATCAGCTGCTGGAAATCGGCCAGCTGACGGGCCTGGTCGCGGCCGAGCCTTCGGTCGGCTTCCTCGGCTGCGGCCGCCCGGATCTGGCCGAGCCGGGTCTTCCAGCCGCCGTCGCGGGCGTAGCGCTCGACCGTCCGCGGGCTGATCTCGAACTCCGCCGCGACCGTGGCGTAGGAGCGGCGGTCGTGCGGGAGCGACGCCCAGTACTGGAAGGCGGCCTCGCGGTCGACCCGGCCATGTTCACCGGTCGCCATCGACGAACTCCAGGTAGCGATTGCGGATCACATCGGCGTAGCGCGGCTCGAGCTCGACCGCCGCGCAGCGTCGGCCTGTCAGCTCGCAGGCCAGCAACGTCGACCCCGACCCCGCGAACGGATCAAGCACCAGCCCACCCCGCCGCGTCGAATTACGGACCAACGTCGCCAACAGCTCAACCGGCTTTGAAGTCGGGTGGTCCGGCGAGCGCTTCGGCCGGTCACAGAACAGCACCGACGCCTGATTGTTGCCGCCGTGCCAGCCGCGACCTGTTCCCCGCCCCACACGCCCGCTGCCCCGCGTGAACCCGTAGAGGATCGATTCGTGCTTTTGGTGGTAGTCGCTATGGCCGAGCACGAACACGTCCTTGCACCAGATCAACGTCTGCCGGTGACGCCACCCCACCTGGCGCAGCGCATCGAGGAACTCCGTTCCGGCCGGCCCTGAGGGCACGAACAGGTAGAAAGGGACGTCGTCGTCGAGTACCTGGTCGAGCGCTGCGAATCCCGCCTCGAGAAACTCAGGGAGACCCTGCGGGCTGTCGTTTTGGATCGTTAGCGATTCAGCTGTCTTGCCGTGGTAGTCGACACCCCACGGGAAGTCAGTCACCAGAGCTGCTACCTCCTCGCCCGCCAGCACCCGAGTAAGCGTTGCCGGATCGGTGCTGTCACCACAGAGGAGCCGGTGCGCGCCGAGTTCGCACAGATCACCCAGCCGAGTCGCAGGCTCGGCAGGGGCCGGCGGGATCTCTTCGGGATCACCGGCAGGCGCGAGCGTGCTGAGGATCGCATCGAGCTCACGCGTCGCGAACCCGGTCAACGAGGCATCGATTCCCTCCTCCAGCATCCCAGCCAGGAGCTCGGCCAGCTCGGGCTCGTTCCAGCGGCCAAACGTGTTGTTATCGAGAAGCGCCCAGGTCTTCAGCTGCGCGTCGGTCAGGCCATGCACGACCGCGACCGGCAGCGTCACCCACCCGAGCGCCTTCGCCGCGGCAAGACGCTGGTTGCCGGCAAAGACCACCCCGTCCGGGAGCGCCCACAGCGGCTTCGCCCGCAACATCTCGCGCTCGGCCTCCATCGCCGCCATCAGATCCTCCAACCTGTCCGGGCGAATCGACCGCGGATTCAACGGCCAAGGCCGCAACGCCTCCAGCGGCATCTCGACCACCGGATCAACAACCACCCCGTCGACCCGCTGGCTCAACGCAACCACCCAGCCCGACGAGGCGAACCCTCGAAACGAACTAGCTGCCGTTCACGACCAGCACACGACCCCGGGCTGCGAGACGGTGCCGGTCGACCTCGACCCGGCGACCGCGCCCGCCGCACCGACCGACACGACCGCCTCGGCCGAGAAGAACGTACGACCGGACGCACCACCGAAACCGGTCGCACGATGAGACCACGGGTGCGGAGCCGCCGCAACGCCAAGCGATCGCCCCTCTGCGCCAACCGAGCATCCGCAGCCAAACGCGCGGAATCAACACCGCCTTCGTTCGCCGCAGACATCAACTGCCCCAGATAGAGCGCCGCCAGATCCCCAGTCAACGGCGCCTCGCACACGCCCATGTCCGCACCCTCCTCCTCGAACTTGGCCACGAACCCACGTTAGCGCGGAGGAACTGGACGTCTAAAGGTGATATATCGCGTCCCAATATTTCTTTAGATTCGGGCGCCGACCTCCCCCTCAACGCTACGCAGCTACCACGCACCAACTACGCAGTAATCGGCGTCGTTGGACAGTCGCGCAGGCAGTCGCGCACCTGCCTCCACCACAGCACGATCGCCCGCAAACCCGCCTCATCGGCCTGGACCCGAGCATCGTCTTCAAAACCCGTCAGGCGTGGTAGCCCCACGCTGGCTCGGTTCGACTCCGGGGCCGCTCCGTCACACTCGTGCGTCGCGCGGTCGGCGCCGGGTCACGACGCCGGGGGTGCGTAGTAGGGGTTGATCCCGTGCGTGCCGGTCAGGACATAGCCGGCGGGCGGCGGGGCGCAGGTGATACCTGAGCCGGCGACGTAGATGGCGGGCGTCGCACCGCTGTAGGCCGGGTCGGCATCCGGTTGGCCGGTGACGAGATCCAGGAACGTGCCCGGTGCGATCGGCGCACCCGTGACACCGTTGTAGTCGCCTGCAGCGGCGCAGTAGCCGCTCCGATCCGTCTGCGGCTCGACCACTGTCACCGCCAGGGTCAGCGTGCCCTGAAGCGTGCCGTTCGAGTCGGAGTTGCTCCCGCTCATGTCGAAGCCGTAGGTGTCCCCCGCGTGCACCTGGAACGTCGTCGTTCCCGAGTAGGTGAAGCCTGCCGAGGGGGCCGAGCAGCAGACCGCCGGGCCGGCGTTCACGAGCGAGGTCGTCGACGTGCTGCCGCTGTGGGTGACGAATGCGTCGATGGCCGCGTACACGAAGTAGTACGCGTTGAAGCCGGAGTACGTCCACGTGACAACGACCGACCCGCCGGTCGCCGCGACGGTCGAGAACTGCCAGCTGCCCGATGCGCAGCACGAGGTGTGGTAGCTGTAGGAGAACTGGGGCGTCCCCCCGGCCCCGTTGTCGGGCACCGAGGTCGATCCGGTGCCACTCCCGGACCAGATCGTTCCAGCGGACGCAGCAGAGGCTGCAACCGACGCCGCCACGAGAAGAGCACACACGAGCACGACAAGGCGCGAGGGGCGCGCCGGTCGACGCTCGGGCCGCAATGCCGCAGACATCGCCGTTCCTTTCCGTCGAGGGGCTTCCGAGTGTTACGAGAGGCCCGGACGCCGCTGACGAAACGGAGGCTCAGCCGCCGGCGCTGTGATCGAGCAGTGCGTCGAAGTAGTCCGCGAGGCTGTCGAGGACTCGCGCTGCGGCGTCGAGCTCGGTGTCGGAGAACTCCGCGAGCGCCGCCCGCCAGCGCGGCTCCATCTGCGCCTGTCGCTCGGCGACGACCTTCGCGCCGCGTTCGGTCAGGACGGACAGCACGACGCGGCGGTCTTCGTCCGAGCGGGCCCGCTTGACGAGCCCGGCGGCCTCGAGGTGCTCGAGCATCTCGGTGACGGTCGCCGGTGAGAGATCGACCTGGTCGGCGAGCTCGCGGGCGGAGCGCTCGCTCTTCCCGGCCAGACCGAACAGGAGCCCGTACTGGGCGTAGCTGATCTGGCCGGGCCGGTGCGTCTCGCGACCGCGGAGCCTTCGCACGGCGACCATGGCCCGCTTGAACGCCAGCCCGAGTCGGCCGGTCGGAGTCGACGGGTCGTGGATCGGGCTCGATGCTGCGCGTGGCGTCGCCGCGCTCACGCCAGAGCCTCCGCGACGGCGCCGGAGTCCAGCGCGATGCGATCGGGATCCTCGGCTCCGGCCACCCTCGCAGCCTTGCGGGCATCGGCCTCTGCACGCATCAGGACGACGCAGGGGACGACAGCGGCCAGTGCCATCCCGACCGACCACCAGAAGGCGGTGCCGTAGGCCTGCGCCGCGGCGGCCTCCGTGTGGGCGCCGCGTGCCGCATTGGCCAGCACGACGGCAAGGATCGTCGTCCCGATCGAGCCGCCGACCCGGTTCAGCACGTTCAGCTGCGGCGTGGCGTGGCTGACCTCAGTGCGGTCGAGAGCCGCGAACGCGGCCGTCATTGCCGGCATGAAGCTGGCGCCCATGGCTGCCCCGCGCAGCACCATCACGACGCAGAGATAGGCGACGCTCGTGTGCGCTCCGATCAGGGCGAAGGGAATCGTCATCACGGCGGTCGAGAGCACTCCGACCAGTGCAACCGGGCCGCCGCCGTAGCGATCGGTCATCCTCGCGGCCACCGGCATCGCGAGTGCCATGCCCAGCCCCTGCGGGCCGGTCAGGAGACCGGTCTGGATCACGCTGAAGCCGCGCAGCTCCTGCCAGTACAGGGGCATCAGGATCATCGCCCCGAAGACCGCGGCACCCAGAGCGAACATCACGATCGACGCGGCCGAGAAGTGTCGGCTGCGGTAGAGGCGCAGGTCGAGCAGAGGGTTCGCGACGTGCAGCGCGCGGAACGCGAAGGCGGCGATGAGGAGCACGCCCGCGACCGCGGGCACCCAGACGTGTGCGCTGCCGAACGAGCCGTAGGTGCCCGCCTCGGCGAGGCCGTAGGTGACCGCCACGAGGCCTGTCGACATCAAGGCAAGGCCGACGAAATCGAGCGTGTCGGTCTTCTCCCCTGCCTCCGTCGGCAGCAGCTTGATCGCGAGCGGGATCGCGACGGCGCCGACGAAGATGTTCACGTAGAAGATCCAGTGCCAGCTCAGCCCCTCGATGATCGCGCCGCCAAGGAGCGGGCCGAGGGTCGGCGCCAGCATCATCGGCACCGCCACCAGGGCCATCACCCGGCCCATCCGCTTCGGGCCGGCAGCCCCGGCCATGATGATCTGGGCGAGCGGCATGATCATGCCGCCGCCGAGCCCCTGAAGCACCCGAAAGAGAATCAGCTCCGTGTCCGTGGTCGCGAGGCCGCAGAGCAGTGAGCCGAGCGTGAAGAGGGTCAGAGAGAGCAGGAAGACGCGCTTGGCCCCGAACCGGCGCGAGGCCCAGCCGGTGACGGGGATCACAGCGGCGAGGGCGAGCATGTAGCCGGTCACGACCCACTGGATCGTCGCGAGGCTCGAATGCAGCTCCTTGCCGAGGGTCGCGAGCGCGACGTTGACGATCGTCGTGTCCAGGATCGACATGACGGCGCCGAGCATCGCGACGGCCGAGATGATCCACACCTGCCGGGGGATGTGGTCCGGGTCGACCGCAGGGGCGGCGACGGGCTGGGATTCGGAAGTCATGAACCGTACGGTACCAAATGATTCGGTACCGAGCGATTAACCGCGGTTAACGCTGCGTGGCGCAGAAGCCGTCGCCCGCGGTGATCCGCGTGAAGAGCGCATCGCGCTGCCGCTCGACACCGGCGTTGTACGGGCCGGGGTCGGCGACCTCGGCGACGACGTCCGGCGTCACGCCGGGGCCGACGACGCTGATCCGGTACCGCGTGCCGTTCCCGGCCGGGCGCGCGGGCCGGCCCGGCAGCGACACGTCGTGCGTCGGCCAGAACGAGTAACAGAAGTCGCCGCCCGGCTTGCGGAAGACGATCGACGTCTCGCGCTTCCAGCCCGGCCCGTAGGCCGAGTCGTAGGTGTCGATGTAGAGGCTACGGCCGAACGAGTCCGTGGGTGCACCGGCCGCCGTCGTGTGGAAGCCGTGCACCGGGGCGCCGTCGTAGGCGAGTCGCCCGAAGATGTCGTGCGCGCGCCCGCCGAAGGCCCAGTCGGCGTACAGCTGGACCTCGGCGAGCGGGCCGCGCCAGTGCGAGATGCGCAGGTCGCTCGCCGCCTCGGCGCCGGTGGCCGGCGCAACGCCACGGTGGGGCAGGTTGCGCTGCCAGCTCTGGAGCGCCCAGTAGCTCCCGTCGGGCGCCTTGCACGCGGCGACGAGATAGGCGAGCGGCGGCCCATCGTACGGCCGGCACTGGTCGACGAAGTGCTTCCACAATGCCCGATGCGCGAGCTTCAACCCGCCGGAGTAGTCGTGCGAGAAGCGAACCTGCGGGAGGTCATCCATGGGCGTCCGTGCGTCGATCGCCCCCCACACGAGCACGTGCCGCTCGGCCCCGTCCTCGCGGAAGCTCGCGAGCGCGATCCCGCCGTGCACCTCGAGGCGGGCTGCCGTGGCGCCGAGACCGATCAGGTCGGAGGCATGCGCAGCGGGTGCGACTAGCATCGAGGCAATGGCCAGGACGATCGCAGCCGCTCTCACCCCGCTGAAGCCTGGCGGTACCGAGCTCGACCTCGAGGCGGTCCCGCCGTACCTGGCGTACCTCGCATCGCGAGGCGTCGACGGGATCCTCCTGCTCGGGACGACCGGCGAGGGCGTCTCCTTCTCGCTTTCCGAGCGCAAGGAACTCCTGTCTAGCACAGTCCCCGTCTCGCCCGTCGAGGTTCTCGCCCACTGCGGCGCGCAGACGACGGCCGACACCGCCGCGCTCGCCGCGCATGCGGCGGAGACCGGCGCCGCCGGTGTCGCGGTGATCGCGCCGCCCTACTACCAGGTCGACGAGGCGGCGCTCCTTGCACACTTCCTCGCCGCCGCGCGCGCCTGCGCGCCTTGCCCCTTCTACGTCTACGAGCTCGAGAAGGCCTCCGGCTACGCGATCCCCGTGGCCGTGATCGAGCGTCTCCGCGAGCAGGCCGACAACGTCGCGGGCCTGAAGGTGAGCGACGCCCCGTTCGAGAAGGTCGAGCCGTACCTGCTCGACGGGCTCGACGTCTTCATCGGCGCGGAGGCGCTGATCGGACAAGGCCTCGCGGCCGGCGCCGCCGGTTGCGTGTCGGGGCTTGCGTCGGCGTTCCCCGAAGTGGTCGCCGAAGCCGTGGCGAGCGGCGACTCGACCGCCGCGGGCGAGCTGCGCGCGACGGTGGACCGCTTCCCGCGGCATGCCGCCCTGAAGGCGGTCGTGCGGGCACGCGGCGTGCCGTTGAACGAGGACGTCCGTGGCCCGCTGCGCGGGCTCACCGACGCCGAGCGTGCCGCGCTACTCGCTCTGATCTAGCTCGCCGCGCAGTTCGTTGACGGCCTGGCGCGCGCGGTCGTACACCGCGGCCCGGCGGTCGGTCACGTCCTCCGAGACGGGCTCCTGCTCGGTCTCCGGCCCCGGCGCGGCCTCGACCTCGGGCTCTGTTGCGGGAGGCTCCGATGCGGCGGGCTCGGGGGGCACCACCTTTGCCTCGGCGAGCTTCGCGCGCAGATCGTCCGCGGGGGACGGCTCCGGCGCCGGCCGGGAGCGGCGCCGCAGCAGGGCTCCGAGGCCGAGGCCGCCGAGCACGAGGGCGAAGATGCGCTTCACGAAGCCGATCCTAGACGCTGCTACAGTACGCCCGCTTCTCGCCCCGCCCGTCGCGCCGTCACCCGAAGCGGCGTCCAGGAGGTGGAGCCGATTCAGTCCATGAGAAGGAGGAATTCGGGCCTGTGAACGACTACGAGATCATGCTGCTGCTGGACCCCGACCTCGCCGAGGAGCGGGCCAACGAGATCATCCAGCGCATCCGCGACGCGGTCGACGCGTCGAAGGGCAGCTGGGACGGCCACGAGCCGTGGGGCAGGCGGCGCCTCGCGTACGAGATCGACCACAAGGGCGAGGCGGTCTACCACCTGCTCCTCTTCTCCACCACGCCCGAGACGCTTGCGGAGATCACCCGCGTGCTCAAGATCACGGACGGGGTGGTGCGCTACGGCGCCTACCGCCGCGTGAAGGGCTCGACGCACACCAAGGCGCCCGCGCAGGTGCCGGTGAGCGCGCCCGCTCCGGTCAGCGTCGATGCAAGCAGGGCAGATTCGGGCAAGGCCGGATCGACCGATGCCAATTCGTCCGATGCCAATTCGTCCGATGACAGCGACGCGGCTTCCGAGTAGCCTGGATCGACCCGTAGGAGAGGAGCGAGAACCATGGCCAACATCAACCGCGTCGTGCTGGTCGGCAACCTGACGCGCGACCCCGAGCTCCGCTCGACCCCGTCCGGAATGTCAGTCTGCAGCCTGCGCATCGCCGTCAACACGCGGCGCAAGGACAACACGACCGGCCAGTGGACCGAGAAGCCGAACTACTTCGACATCACCGTCTGGGGCAACCAGGGCGAGAGCTGTGCGCAGTACCTGTCCAAGGGCCGCCCGGTCGCGATCGACGGGAGACTCGAATGGCGTGAGTGGGATGCGCAGGACGGCACCAAGCGCCAGGCAGTCGAGATCATCGCCGACTCGGTCCAGTTCCTGGGCGGCCGCGACGGCGGTGGTGGAGACGGCGGCAACCAGTTCGTCCCGGCCGGCGCGGCCGCGGGCCCCGACGCCGACTTCCAGGGCGCCGACGACGACATTCCCTTCTAAGGAGACGCGAGTGGCAGCACCAAAGAGCGAACGTGGATCGAGGAAGCGCAGCGCCCCCAGCCCCGGGCGGCGCAAGAGCTGCTTCTTCTGCAAGTCGAAGGTCGACGAGGTCGACTACAAGAACGTCAACGAGCTCCGGCGCTACGTCTCGGAGAAGGGCAAGATCCGCTCCCGCCGCATCAGCGGCGCCTGCCGGCGCCACCAGCGCCAGGTGGCCGTCGCCGTGAAGCGGGCCCGCGAGATCGCCCTGCTCCCGTACGTCGCGGACAAGTAAGGCCATGAACGTCGTTCTCACCCAGGACGTCGACAAGCTCGGCCTGCGCGGCGAGGTGGTGAACGTCGCCCGCGGCTACGCGCGTAACTTCCTCCTGCCGCGCGGCCTCGCCGAGCCGGCGACACCCGGCATCCTGCGCGAGCTCGAGCGGCGCGACGCGCAGAGGGCCCGGCACGAGGCGAAGACGGTCGACGAGGCCCGGGCGATCGCAGCGCGGATCGAGAAGCTCGAGCTGCGGTTCGACGTCAACGCCGGCCCGACCGGCGCCCTGTTCGGCTCGGTCACCCCGACAAACGTCGCCGACCGGCTGTGGGAGGTCGACAAGCTGCGCGTCGACCGGCGCAAGCTCGAGATGCCGACGATCAAGCGGATCGGCCGCTACACCGTGCCGTTCGAGGTCTTCCCCGAGGTGGTTGCCGAGCTCCGCCTCGTCGTCGCCCCCGAGGGCGAGGAGCTGCCGCCGGACAGCGAGCTCGCCGAGCTCGAGGCGGCGGAGGCGGCGGCGAGCGCCGCCGAGGCGGAGGTTGTCGAGGGCGAGCAGGCGGCAGCAGAAGCCGCCGTCGCCGAGGCGGACGACGCCGAGGAGGCCGAGGCCGCCGAGGCCGACGTCGAGCCGGCCGACGCCGATCAGATCTAGAGCCCGGGGCCAGGTCTAGCCCCACTCGAACGAGGGATGTCCACAGGCTCTCCACGGGTCTGTGGACAGTCATCCCCAGAAGTTCTCCACACGCGCGGCGCGAGGTGTGGATCTTGGCGCGAAGTCTCCGCAAAGTGCGGGCGTTTCGTCCACTACAATCACACGAACATACGTTCCTTTCTCCCTGCATGAAGCCGCCTCACACCACCCGCCCAGGCCCTGTCCACACCCTTGCGGGCGAGGGCGATCCGCGGTCTGCTACCCCCCGCATGGCCACGCCTGCCCAGGCACTGGCGACCGCCCCGGTCCCACCGCAGAACCTCGACGCAGAGGAGTCCGTCCTCGGCGCGATGATGCTCTCGCCGTTGGCGATCGGGGCGGTCACCGAATCGACCGCGCTGAGCGCCGCGGACTTCTACCGCGAGAGCCACGGCCACATCTTCCGGGCGATCCTCGCCCTCTACGCCAAGGGCGAGCCGGTCGACGCGATCACGGTCGTCGACGAGCTCGACCGCGCCGGGACGCTCGAGGCGGCCGGCGGCTCCGACCGCGTGCACGAGCTCGCCGCCCTGGTGCCTGCCGCGTCGAACGCCTCCCACTACGGGCGCATCGTCGGCGAGATGGCGACCCTGCGCGGCCTGATCCGCGCCGGCAACGACATCGCGCGGCTCGGCTTCGACCGCCCCGGCGAGACCGTCGAGCTCGTGGACCGGGCCGAGCAGATCGTGTTCGATCTCTCGCAGCAGCGGGTCTCGACCGAGTTCGCCCACATCGACGACCTGCTCAAGGACTCCTTCGAGACGATCACCAAGCTCTACGAAGCGGGCGAGGACATCACGGGCACGCCGTCCGGGTTCCGCGACCTCGACCGCCTCACCTCCGGCTTCCAGCCCGGCAACCTGGTGATCATCGCCGCGCGGCCGTCGATGGGGAAGTCGGCGCTCGCCCTCTGCATGGCCGCGAACGTGGCGGTACGAAAGTCGACGCCGGTCGCGCTCTTCACGCTCGAGATGTCGAAGGCGGAAGTGACGCAGCGGCTGATGTGCTCGGAAGGGAAGGTCGAGTCGCAGCGCCTGCGCACCGGCAAGCTGCAGGCCGACGACTGGCCGCGTCTGACTGCGGCCTGCGACAAGCTCGCGAAGGCGCCGATCTACGTCGACGACACCGGCTCGATCACGATGATGGAGATCCGGTCGAAGCTCCGGCGGCTGAAGATGCGCGAGCAGGGCCTCGGGCTCGTGATCGTCGACTACCTCCAGCTGATGACGAGCGGCACGACGGCCGAGAACCGCGTGCAGGAGGTCTCGCAGATCTCGCGGTCCCTCAAGGTGCTGGCGCGCGACCTCGACATCCCGATCATCGCCCTCTCGCAGCTCTCGCGCGCGGTCGAGCAGCGCCATGACAAGCGCCCGATCCTCTCGGATCTGAGAGAGTCCGGCTCGATCGAGCAGGATGCCGACCTCGTGATGTTCGTCTACCGCGACGAGTACTACAACCCGGAGGAGACCGACTCGGCGGGGATCGCCGAGTTGATCCTGTCCAAGCACCGGAACGGCGGCACCGGCACCGAGAAGCTGGCGTTCCAGAAGCGCTACGCGAAGTTCGCCGACCTGGCGGCCGGATCATGACGGCGACGATCGTCTGGATCGCCCCGTCGGCGACGACGTACGCCTGCCTGTGTGAGCCGTGCCTCGAGCAGGCGCGCGTCGAAGGCGTCCTCTTCGCCGAGGCGTTGATGCGCGCGAGCGTCCGTGGCTCGATCGGCGCCGAGGCAACCGCCGCCTCCGTGCGCTGCCGCTCCGGCCACGAGATCGTGCTGCGCCGCATCGAGCGGCCGCCCAACCTCTCCCACCACGACTCGAGGCAACTGCAACTGACATGACGTCCTGACGGTGGCGCTCGAACGGCAGCACGTGTGGGTCGGCCCGGAGGCGACATCCTTCGACGAACCGTGCGAGGCCTGCCTGGCCGTCGGCGCGTCGTTGGCCGACGGCACGTGCGTGGTGCACGGCACGCTGCGCCCCGACGCCGACGTCGGCTTCACGTCCTGCCGTCGCGGCCACCGGATCGTCGTCCGCCGCGTCGCCCGCGGCCTCGCCCGCGCCGTGTGACGATCGTCCTCGTCGTCCTGGCGTTCTCGTTCGCCTGGTCGATCGGGTCGCACTACACGGGAGCGTGCATGGGGATGCCCTACGCGCTCGGGGCAATCCGGGCTTCGGCGGCGCTGGCACTGATGGCGCCGCTCGCCCTGGCGGGCGCGGCGCTCGCGTCCGGCAAGGTCGCGCACACGGTCGGCCTCGAGTTGATCGACGCCACCCCGACCCGCCTCGGCGAGATCGTCGTCGTCTCGGTGGCGTTCGGCATCACGGCGCTCTACAACCGCGCACGGATCCCGACCTCGACGATCCAGATCCTCGTCGGCTCGGTCGCCGGCGTCGCCATCGGTGCACGCGTCGGCGTGCACTGGCACACGATCGCGATCCTCGCGGTCATCTGGGCGGCGGCACCTCCCGCAGCGGCCGCGGTCGGCTACGTCGGGGGTCGCACGCTCGCGGGCGTCAAGCGGGTCGGGGGCGCGCTCGTGCTCGTGGGCTGCGCCGCCTCGTTCGCGATGGGTGCGAACGACGTCGCCCTCGCAAGCGGCGCACTCGTCGGGCCTGGCGTGCTCGGCGCACATGCCGCCGGTGCCTTGTGTGGGGTCGGCATCGCCGCCGGCGTCCTCCTGACCGGACGCCGGCTCCTCGACCGGGTCGCCTTCGACATCGTGGAGGTCGACCGCGCCACCGCGACGACCGCACAGCTCGTGCAGGCGATCGTCATCCTGGTCGCCGTCTCGTTCGGCTACTTCACCTCGCTCAACCAGGCGCTCGTGGGCGCGATGACCGGCGCAGGCGCCGCCCGCGGCCGCCACGCCGTGCGCACCCGCACGCTCTTCGGGATCGTGCGCGGGTGGGTGATCGGCCCACCGAGCTCGTTCGCGGTCGCGCTGCTCGCGGCGCTCGCGGTGCGCGCGGCCGGCGGCAGCCTGGCGCACTAGAATCAGCAGACGTGCCAGCGACCGTCGTGGTCGGCGCGCAGTGGGGAGACGAGGGCAAGGGCAAGATCGTCGACCTGCTCGCCCAGGAATCGGATGTCGTGTGCCGCTACCAGGGCGGGCCCAATGCCGGGCACACGATCGTCGTCGACGGCGAGACGTGGAAGCTGCGACAGATGCCGAGCGGTGTCGTCTCCGGCACGCGGTCGGTGATCGGCGCCGGGTGCGTCGTCGATCCGCAGGTGTTCGTGGACGAGGTCGACCTGCTTGCCGAGCGGGGGATCGACCCGTCGATCGTCGTCCTCTCGGGCAACGCGCACCTGATCATGCCGTGGCATCTGACGATCGACCAGGCGTCGGAGCGCCGTCTGGGCAAGCTGCAGATCGGCACGACGCGACGGGGGATAGGGCCGGCATACGCGGACAAGGCCTCGCGCATCGGCATCCGCGTCCAGGACGTGCTCGACCCGAAGATCCTGCGCGCGAAGATCGAGATCGCGCTCGCCGAGAAGAACCTCTGGCTGGAGCGGATCTACGAGGCAGAGCCCTTCGATCTCGAAGAGGTCTGGTCGCGGTATGCCGGCTACGCCGAGCGGCTCGCCCCGTACGTCGGCGACGTCTCGCTGCTCGTCGACGAGGCGCTGCGCGCCGGCGAGCGCGTCCTCTTCGAGGGGGCGCAGGCGACGATGCTCGACCTCGACCACGGGACGTATCCGTTCGTCACGTCGTCGAACCCGATCGCCTCGGGGGCCGCCACCGGCATCGGGATCGGACCGACCCGCATAGACCGCGTGCTCGGGGTGTCGAAGGCGTACGTGACGCGCGTCGGCGAAGGGCCGTTCCCGTCCGAGATCGCAGGCCCGCAGCAGGCAGAGCTGCGCGAGCTCGGCGGCGAGTTCGGCACGGTCACCGGCCGCGAGCGCCGTTGCGGCTGGCTCGACCTCGTCGCGCTTCGCTACGCCGTCCGGGTGAACGGGATCACTTCGCTCGCCCTGACGAAGCTCGACGTGCTCTCGACCTTCGCGGAGCTGCCCGTGTGCGTGCGCTACCGCCTGCCCGACGGGTCGGAGACCGAGCACTTCCCGGCCCACCAGTCCGACTTCCATCACTCGGAGCCGGTCTGGGAGACGCTCCCCGGCTGGGCCGAGCCGCTCGACGCGACCTCGTGCCTCGGCGACCTGCCGGCGGCGGCCGGCGAGTACGTGGAGTTCGTCGCGCACGCGCTCGAGGTGCCGATCGAGCTGGTCGGCGTCGGCGCCTCGCGCGATCGTGTGCTCGTGTGAGCCTCCTCGGCTACACGGGGAGCACCTGGACCCAGGCGCTCATCACCGCGTCGATCGTCGTGCCGGTCGTGATCGCCTCCGTGCTCGCCTGGGTCGTGCTGCGCGGCAAGGCATCCGACCCGGACGAGCAGCGGTGGGCGCGCCTCGACGAGCAGCGACGCGAGGCGGAGCGCGAGGTCAAGCGCCGCTGAGCTCGGCCGGCGTGTCGACGTCGGCCAGCTCGGCCGGGTCGACGTGAACGGTGACAACGTCGAGCTCGTCGTAGGCTCGATACAGCGCGAGCGGGCCGCCGGCGGCAATCCGCGCCTCCAGCACGGGCAGCGCGCTCCTCGCCCACGCGCCCGGCAGCGGGCCGGTCTGCGGCACCGCGACGTCGCGGCACGCCTCGCCGAGACGCCGGAGCGTCTCCGGCGTCACCCACGGGCAGTCGACCGGCAGGCAGACGCAGACCTCGTGCCGGGCCGCCCGTAGGGCAGCGACCACGCCGGCGATCGGCGCGCGGACGTCGGCACCGTCGTCGAGCACCTCGAATGGCAGCTCGCCCGCCTTGCCGACGACGAGCACCTCGTCGCAGGCTGCGGCGAGCACGCGCCGCCCACGATCGGCGAGCGTCTCCCCGTCGAGCAGCGCGAGCGCCTTCGGCGAGCCGAAGCGCCTGCTCGCGCCGCCGACCAGCAGGACGCCGGTCAGATCTCTAGACGCCACGGCTCCGTGTAGACGTTGAGCCGGCCCGCGCGCACGAAGCCGCAGAGGGTGACGCCGCGGTCCCGGCCCAGCTCGACGGCGAGCGACGACGGGGCACCGACCGCGACGAGGATCGGGCAGCCGGCGACGGACGCCTTCTGGACGAGCTCGAACGACAGGCGCCCGCTGACGCAGAGGACGTGCTGCTCGAGCGGCAGCAACCCCTCACCGAACGCCCAGCCGACGACCTTGTCCATCGCGTTGTGCCGCCCGACGTCCTCGCGGAGACAGAGCAGCTCCCCGGCCGCGTCGAAGAGGCCGGTCGCGTGCAGCCCGCCCGTCGCCTCGAACGCCGCCTGGCCGCGGCGTAGGCGATCCGGCAGGCCGGCGAGAAGCGCTGCCGGCACCCTGAGCGCGCTCTCGACGCGCGGCGCCTCAACGGCGACTGCTTCGAGCGCCCCCTTGCCGCAGACGCCGCACGACGACGACGTGTAGAAGCTGCGCGCGAGGCGGTCGGGGTCGAATCCCGGCGCGACGAGCTCGATCGTGTTCGCCGCGAGGTCGTCGGCGAGCCGGGCGCTCTCGGGTCGCAGTCCCTCCGAGAGCGCAAAGCCGAGCGCCAGCTCCTCGTCGTGGCCGGGCGTGCGCATGGTCACCGCGACAGGGCGGCCCCCGATCCTGATCTCGAGCGGCTCCTCGACGGCCACGATGTCCGTGTCCTCGCCGCCGGGAACGCGCACCACCTGCACCTTCGCGGTCGAATAGGGCGGCGCGGCCACGACGGCAGTATCGCCGGAAGCGCCGAGTAGACTCGCCCGGTGAACGTGGTCGTTGTCGGTTCGGGCGCACGCGAGCACGCCCTCGCCTGGCGTCTGTCGCAGAGCCCGCGACTCGACGAGCTGCACATCGCGCCCGGCAACCCCGGGATCGCGGCCCTCGGCACGTGCCATCCGGTGCGCGCCGACGACGCCGACGGCCTGCTCGACCTGGCGCTCACCGTCGACGCCGGCCTCGTCGTGGTCGGGCCCGAGGGGCCGCTCGTGGCGGGCCTCTCCGACCACCTCCGCCAGAGCGGCATCAGGGTATTCGGGCCGAGCGCCGAGGCAGCGCGGATCGAAGGGTCGAAGGCCTTCGCGAAGGATGTGCTCCGGGCGGCCGGCGTGCCGACCGCGGAGCCGCTCGCGGTCGCGCGTGTGCCGTGCGTCGTGAAGGCGGATGGCCTCGCCTCCGGAAAAGGGGTGTTCATCTGCCGGACACACGACGAGCTCGACGAGGCGCTGCGTGCGGTGCAGGCGTTCGGCAGCGAGCTCGTGATCGAGGAGCTCCTCGATGGGCCCGAGATCTCGCTGTTCGCGCTCGTCGACGGCCGCCGGGCGGTCGCGCTCGGCGCCGCCCAGGACTTCAAGCGGATCGGCGACGGCGACACCGGCCCGAACACGGGCGGCATGGGCGCGTCCTCGCCGGTGCCTTGGCTCGGCGACGTCCGGGAGCTGGTCGCCGACGTCCACCAGCCGGTCGTCGACGAGCTCGCCCGCCGCGGGTCGCCGTTCGTCGGCTGCCTGTTCGCCGGGCTGATGATGACCGAGAGCGGGCCGAAGGTGCTCGAGTTCAATGCTCGTTTCGGTGACCCCGAGACGCAGGTGCTGATGCCGCGGCTGCGCGCCGACCTGCTCGAGCTGCTCGTCGCGGCGACCGACCACGACCTGCCGGAGGAGCCTGCCGGGCTGACACCGGACGCGGCCGTCACGGTCGTCCTCGCCGGTCCGGATTACCCGGCCAGTTCGAGCTACACGGGCGCGCCGATCAGCGGTCTCGAGGCGGCCGAGGCGGCGGGCGCGCTCGTCTTCCACGCCGGAACGGCGGTTCGCGGCGACACGGTGGTGACGAATGGAGGCAGGATTCTCTCCGTGACGGCCACCGGAACCTCGATAGCCGAGGCACGCGACCGCGCCTACCAGGCAGTCGACCTCGTCGCCTTCGACGGCGCCCGGTGCAGGCGCGACATCGCGGCGGTGGCCGGTGCCTGACACGCGCGTCGGGATCCTCGTCGGCTCGGAGTCCGACCGCGAGCGCATGCAGGCGGCGATGGACGAGCTCGACGCGCGTGGGATCGGCTGGGAGTTCGAAGTCCGCTCGGCACACCGCACGCCCGACGCCGTCGCGGAGTACGCGAAGTCGGCGGCCGGTCGCGGCCTCTGCGTCCTCATCTGCGGTGCCGGGCTCGCAGCGGCGCTGCCGGGGGTGGTCGCCGCGCACACCGAGCTGCCCGTGATCGGGGTGCCGCTCCGGTCGTCGAAGTCGGTCCTCGACGGGCTCGACGCCCTCCTCTCGATCGTGCAGATGCCGCCCGGGGTCCCCGTCGCGACCGTCGGCGTCGACAACGCGAAGAACGCCGCGGTGCTCGCCGCCCGCATCCTCGCGCTGGTGCGTTAGCGCTCTTCGACTGACCCCCGCTCTACACTGTTCGGGGTGATCGCCCGCTACTGCCGTCCGGAGATGAGCCGGATCTGGTCGGAGGAGGGCAAGCTCGCGCGCTGGCTCGAAGTCGAGCTCGCGGCGCTCGACGCCTGGGCCGAGCTCGGCACCGTCCCCGCCGAGGACGCGCGGTCGGTCCGTGGCTCCGCCGTGCCCCCGACCCCGGAGCGGGTGGCCGAGATCGAGCGGCGCACCGACCACGATCTCGCTGCGTTCGTCGATGCCGTCCAGGAGCAGCTCGGCCCGGAAGGCCGCTGGGTTCACTACGGGCTCACCTCCTCGGACGTCCTGGACACGGCGCTCGCGCTGCAGATCCGCGACGCGGGAGAGCTGCTTCTCGCAGGCCTCGATCGGGCGCTTCGCGCCGTGGCGACACTCGCGCGCGCACACCGCTCGACGATCTGCATCGGCCGCTCGCACGGCATCCACGCGGAGCCGACGACGTTCGGGTGGAAGCTCGCCGGTTGGGCCTTCGAGCTCGACCGCGACCGCGACCGCCTGAATCGCGCGCTCGCGGGCTGCCGCGTCGGGCAGTTCTCGGGCACGGTCGGCACGTATGCGTCGCTCGACCCCGACGTCGAGCGCATCGCCTGCGACCGGCTCGGCCTCGAGCCCGAGCCCGTGTCGACGCAGGTGATCGCCCGCGACCGCCACGCGGAGCTGCTCGCCACGCTGGCGATCGTCGCCTCGTCGCTCGACCGGTTCGCGACCGAGATCCGCCACCTGGCGCGCACGGAGGTGCGCGAGGTCGAGGAGCCGTTCGCGGCCGGCATGAAGGGCTCTTCGGCGATGCCACACAAGCGGAACCCGAAGGTCGCCGAGCGCATCACGGGGCTCGCCCGGGTGGTGCGCGGCGCGTGCGGCGTCGGGCTCGAGAACGTCGCGCTCTGGCACGAGCGCGACATCTCCCACTCCTCGGCCGAGCGAATCGTGCTGCCGGACGCGTTCCTGGCGCTCGACTACATGCTCGACCGGTTCGCGTGGATCGTCGAGGGCCTCGTCGTGTACCCGGAGCGCATGGAGCGCAACCTCTGGGCCTCGCACGGCCTCTTCTTCTCGCACCGGCTGCTGCTCGCGCTGGTCGAGTCGGGGCTCGACCGCGCCGACGCCTACCGGCTCGTGCAGCGGAACGCCCTGCGGGCCTGGGACGAGGAACGCGACTTCGCCGAGCTCGTCCGTGCCGATCCCGAGTTGACCGCCATCCTCGACGAAGTGGCGCTCGGCGCCGTGTTCGACCTCGACGCGACCGTCGCGAACCTCGACTCCGTCTTCGACCGTCTCGACCGCCTCGTCCCGAAGGAGGAAGCAGTTCATGCCTGACGCCCTGCACGTCGGTTCCGGAAAGGTCCGCGAGCTGTACGCACTCGACGACGACCGCCTGCTGCTCGTCGCCAGCGACCGCATCTCGACCTTCGACGTCGTCCTGCCGACCGAGATCCCCGACAAGGGACGGGTGCTGACCGGCCTGTCCGGCTTCTGGTTCGCGCGCACGGAGGAGCTCGTCGCGAACCATCTGCTCGCGCTGCGCGACGACGGACGGTCGACCGAGTGCCGCAGGCTCGAGATGCTGCCGATCGAATGCGTCGTGCGCGGCTACCTCGCCGGCTCCGGCTGGAAGGACTACCGCGCCACGGGCTCGGTCTGCGGGCACCGGCTGCCGGAAGGCCTCGTCGAGTCGCAACAGCTGCCGTATCCGATCTTCACTCCCGCGACCAAGGCCCAGACGGGCCATGACGAGAACATCGACCGCGCCGCGGCGGTCGAGCTGATCGGGGAGGAGCGGTTCGACGAGGTCGAGGCGACGGCGCTCGCTCTGTATGCGTTCGCGTCGGAGCACGCGCGCGAGCGCGGGATCATCCTCGCCGACACGAAGCTCGAGTTCGGGCTCGACGGCGACGCCAATCTCGTGCTCGGCGACGAGGCATTCACTCCCGACTCCTCCCGCTTCTGGCCGGCCGACGAGTACTCGCCGGGCTCGACGCCCTCCTCCTACGACAAGCAGTTCGTCCGCGACTTCTGCGAGTCGCTCGGCTGGGACAAGACGTATCCCGGCCCCGAGCTACCCGCCGACGTCGTCGAAGGCACGCGCGGCCGCTACGTCGAGGCGTTCGAGCAGCTGACTGCGTGCTCGTTCGACGACTATCTCGCCGACCCGACGATCGTCCTGCGGTGAAGGCGACGGTGCTCGTCCGGCCGAAGCCGGGCATCCTCGATCCTCAGGGGCAGGCCGTCGAGGGCTCGCTGCGCCACCTCGGCTTCGAGGTTGCCGAGGCACGGGTCGGCCGCGTGGTCGACGTCGAGCTCGCGACCGACGATCCGCAGGAAGCGCGCGCCCAGCTCGAGCGCATGTGCGAGCAGCTGCTCGCGAACCCGCTGATCGAGAGCTACGTGATCGACCTCGACGAGCCCGCGCCTGCATGACCGAGCCCGAGCCTCGCCCCTTGATCCCGGTTGTCGTGTACCCGGGGTCGAACGACGACCGCGACGCCGTGGGCGCACTCGAGGGACTCGGAGCCGAGTCGCTGCGCGTCTGGCACACGGACGAGGAGCTGCCCGCCGGAACAGCCGCCGTGGTGCTGCCCGGCGGCTTCTCGTACGGCGACTACCTCCGCTGCGGCGCGATCGCGCGCTTCTCGCCGATTATGGCTGCCGTGACCCGGTTCGCCGCCGACGGCGGCCTCGTGCTCGGGATCTGCAACGGCTTCCAGATCCTCACCGAGGCACGGCTCTTGCCGGGCGCACTGCGACCGAACGAGTCGCTTCGCTTCGTCTGCCGCGACGTGTCACTCGCGGTCGAGCGGCACGACCTCCCGTTCACGACGCGCTGCGAGCCGGGGCGCGAGCTGTCGATCCCCGTGAAGCACGGCGACGGCTGTTGGTTCGCCGACCCTGAGCTGCTGGCGGAGCTCGAGACGGCGGGCCAGATCGCGCTTCGCTACGCGCCGGGTGGGAACCCGAACGGCGCTGTCGCGAACGTTGCCGGCGTCTGCAGCGCGGATGGAAACGTGTTCGGCCTGATGCCCCACCCGGAGCACGCGGTCGATCCGCTGCTCGGCTCGACCGACGGGGCGCTGATCCTCGGCTCGCTCGTCGACTCGGCTCGGTTGTCGCTCGCGGCAGCCGTCTAGCGCCCTCCCCAGCCGAGGAACGACGCGAGCTCGGGCACGTCCTCGAGCCGGGCTCGGAGCAGATCGACATCGCGCGCGCGGAGCGTGACCGGGCCACGCCGGACGATGCCGTCGGTCGTGTAGGCGAAGCGGACGAGACGGTCCCCACGCGCGGTCTCGAGCAGCTCGACGGCGGACGAGAAGCGGCGGTCGCCCGCCCGCTGCCTGAGCTCGAGACGCTCGACGAGACGGCTCGCGCCCCAGGGCGTCTGGATGGGCTTCGGGTTGGCGCTCGAAGAGGCTGTCGCTGGCATGCGAACGACGATACGGACCGACCTGTGACGTGTGGGAACGCCTTCGCAACGAAAGCGCGACGAATTGCCCACAGTCGGGCCGAAACTTCTAGGCGTCGATCGGGATGTGGCCGGGCTGCGCCGCGACGCGTTCGAGCCAGCGAGGGATCGCCTCGTAGCGGCCCAGGTCGAACTCGCCTTCCTCGGCGACGTGCGTGTAGGCATAGAGCGCGATGTCCGCGAGAGTCATCCTGTCGCCGACGAGCCAGTCGCGGTCGACGAGGTGCGCCTCCATCGCATCGAGCGCCTTGTAGCCCGAGGCCAACAGTCCGTCGAGGCGGCCCTCGAAGTCGACCCGCGGCCGCTCGGAGTACGCAAGCAGGAAGCGTGCGACCGCGATCGCGGGCTCGTGGTCGTACTGCTCGAAGAACATCCACTGGAACATCTGGGCGCGCTCGAACCGGTCGGCCGGGACGAACTGGGTGCCCTCGCCGAACCACCACATGATCGCCCCGGACTCGCCGAGCGCCCGGCCGTCGTCGAGCACGATCGTCGGGACGCGAAGCGCGGGGTTCAGCCCGCCGAGGAGCTCGGGCCGGTTCGAGCGGTCGGAGACGCTGACGGTCCGGCGCTCGACCTCGAGACCGAGGCGGGCCAGCAGGAGCCGCACCTTGTAACAGTTGCCCGAGACCGGGCTGTCGTAGAGCACCACGCGCTCGACTATCGCATGCACGCGCGAGACGGCGTCGTCAGCCGGTCGGCACGATCAGCTCGA
The DNA here is from genome assembly GCA_963794375.1 of uncultured Thermoleophilia bacterium. GTDB lineage: Bacteria > Actinomycetota > Thermoleophilia > Gaiellales > Gaiellaceae > PALSA-600. The sequence goes on along the minus strand of CAWCDL010000008.1, from coordinate 50,305 downwards.
AGCGCCCGCCACGGCTGCGCGGCTCGTAGATCACGTCGCCTCCGTGCGCGCGCGCATAGGCGCGGGCGATCGCCAGCCCGAGCCCGCTCCCTCCGGATCCGCCGCCGGTGGCGAACCGCTCGAAGAGCCGCGGCTGCAGCTCTTCCGGAACGCCCTCGCCGCCGTCCTCGACCGCGAGCCGCAGTTGCTGCCCGCGCCGCTCGACGCCCACGACGATCGGCGGCTCGCCGTACCGCACGGCGTTGATCAGCAGGTTCGAGAGCACTCGGTCGAGCACGATCGGGTCGACGACGACCGCCAGGTCGTCGGGGATCTCGATCTCGACGCCGCTTCCGGGCGACACGGCCTGCTGCACGATCGCCGAGACGACGCTGCGCAGGACGATCGGCCGGGGCTCGAGCGAGATCGCGTGCGTGTCGAGCCGCGAGAGGTCGAGCAGCTCCTCGAGCAGCCGGCGCAGCCGGTCTGCCTGCTCGAGCCCGACGTGCATCAGCTCCTCGCGCAGCTCGGGCGAGAGCTTGTCGCCGCGCCCGTTGAGTGTCGCGAAGACGCCGTAGACCGCCGTTGCCGGCGTCCTGAGCTCGTGCGAGGCGACGGCGACGAAGTTCGCCTTCAGACGGTCGAGCGAAAGCGCCTGCTCGTGCAACTGCGCTCGCTCGATCGCGAGCGCGACGCGCGCGGTGACGAGCTGGAGCAACTCGATGTCGCGCCGGTCGAAGTCGCGATGGACGAGCGTGCCCACGTGCAGGACGCCGATCGCCTCGCCGCGGACGAGCAGCGGCACGCCGAGCATCGACTTGAGCCCCTTCTCACGCAGGATCGGGTTGAGGACGTGGGCCTGATCGACGTCGCCCAGCACGATCGGCGTCCGCTGGGCCGCTACCCGCCCTGCGAACCCCTGGCCGACCGGGATGCGCACGCCCTGCTCGACCTCTTCCTCGATGCCGAGGGCCGCGCGCGCCACGAGCTCGTCGGTCTCCTCGTCGAGCAGGAGCACCGCACAGGTGTCTGCACGCAGGATCGCCCGCACCTTGGGCAGGAGCACGGCGAGCAGCTCGTCGAGCTCGAGGTGCGCGAGAGCGGCGTCGGTGACCGTCTGCAGGTGCTCGAGCCGCTCCCGCGCCCGGCGCTCGGCCTCGAAGCTCCGCGCGTGCTCGATCGCCACCGCCAGGCGGTCCCCCGCCAGGCGGAGGAGCTCGACGGCGTCCTCGTCGAAGCGTCGCGGCGCGCGCGTGCCGACGACGAGCACGCCGAGCACGATGCCCCGAGCCACGAGGGGGACGCCGAACCCGGAGGCGAGCGCCGCGATCCCGGGCGGCTCGAGCCCCCTCGCCTCGTCGACCTCGTCGAGCAGGAGCGGCCGCCCCTCGGCCGCGACCCGTCCGGCGAGCCCGCTCCCGATCGGGAAACGGGCGCTGCGGTCGAGTTGCCCATCGTCCCCGGCCACCGCACGGACTGCCAGCTCGGGTCGGTCGTCCTCGCGCAGGAGAACCGCGCAGATGTCGGCGCCGAGCGCCTCGCGCGTTCGCTCGACGAGGGCCTCGAGCAGGTTGTCGAGATCGAGGTGCGCAAGCGCGGCATCGGTGAGCCGCTGCAGGTCCCCGAGCCGCTCGGTGTCGCCCAACTGCGTCGGCTGCACGTCCACCGGCTGAGTCTCTCCGAAACGCACGGGCCACGAACCCCGACGCGACGCCCCAGGCCCCCCGGCCGTTTCAACCCGCGGCGATCGCGGCGATCGCGGCGATGCTCAGTGACCGCCGATGATCTCGATCCGGTAGTCGTCCGGGTCGCGAACGAAGCAGAGGAAGTTCCCACCCTCCCGCACCTGATACGGGGGGCGTTCCGGCTCGATTCCCTGCTCGGCGAGTCGCGCGAGCGTCGCATCGAGATCGTCGACGCCGATCGCGATGTGGCCGTAGCCGGTGCCGTTGTCGTAGGTGCGCCCGTCGTGGTTGAAGGTCAGTTCGAGCTCCTCCTCTTGCCCGGGCGTGCCGAAGAAGTAGTTCGTCGCCTCCTTCTCGCCGTTCCGGACGATGTCCATCTCCCGGCGGAACTCGAAGCCCAGCGCCTCGTAGAAGTCTCGGCTTCGTTGCGGATCCGTGATCCGCACCATCGTGTGCAGGTACCTGGCGGTCATGTCGCCAATCCTACGGCTGCTCGAGCTCTTCCCGCAGGAGCGCGAACTGCACTGCGTCCTGCCACTCGCCGTGGCGGAGGTACGCCTTTCGCTTCACGCCCTCACGGACGTAGCCGGCACGCTCGGCGTGCGCGATCGCGCGCTCGTTGAAGCCGTAGCAGGCGACCTCGAGCCGGTGGAAGCCGAGCTCTACGAGGAGATACCGCTGGAAGAGGCGGGTCGCCTCGATGCCGATGCCGCGGCCGCGGAAGCCCGGATGGATCGCGAGCGCCTCGCCGTGGACGATGCCGTGCGCCTCGCTCACCTCGCGATACCCCATCGCGCCTGCGCGCTCGCCGTCCGCGAGCACGATCAGCCGCCCGCCGCGGCGCGGCTCGGCCGTGGATTGCTCCACCTCGGCGTGCAGCGTCGCTGCGTCACGCGCAAGGTTGCCGCGGAGATAGGGCTCGACGCCCGGGTCGTCGTACAGCTCGACGAGCCAGTCGACGTCTTCCAGACTCGCCCGGCGCAGGTCGATGACTCTGGGCAACTCGATCACGCAGCCGAGCGTAGACGAGGGGTCATCGGGAGCCCCCGATACACTGACCCCCTGAGCTCCGTCGCGGAACCGCTCCATCGCAGCCTCGGCCTCACGGACTGGGAGTTCGACCGTATCTGCGAGCTGCTCGAGCGGACGCCGAACGACTTCGAGCTGGCCGTCTTCTCTCTCCTCTGGTCCGAGCACTGCGGCTACAAGCATTCCGCGCGCCTGCTCCGCCGGCTCCCGTCGAGCGGCGAGCGCGTGCTGCAGGGGCCGGGCGAGAACGCCGGCGTGGTCGATCTCGGCAACGGCCTCGCTGCCGCGTTCAAGGTGGAGTCGCACAACCACCCGTCGGCCGTCGAGCCGTTCCAGGGCGCGGCGACCGGCGTCGGCGGGATCCTCCGCGACATCGTCGCGATGGGCGCCCGGCCGATCGCCCTGCTCGACGGCCTACGCTTCGGCGAGCCCGACTGGCATTTCCGCCAGGCGGTCGCAGGGATCGCGCACTACGGAAACTGCGTCGGCGTCCCGACGGTCGGCGGCGAGTGCGCCTTCGACGACGCCTACGCCGCGAACCCGCTCGTGAACGCGATGTGCGTCGGGTTGCTCCCCACCGAGCGGGTGCTCTCGGCGCGCGCCCAGGGGGTCGGCAACCTCCTCGTCCTCTACGGCGCGACCACCGGCCGCGACGGCATCGGCGGCGCCTCCGTGCTCGCCTCCCAGGACCTCGAGGGCTCCGATGAGAAGCGCCCCTCGGTGCAGATCGGCGACCCGTTCCGCGGCAAGGCGCTGATCGAGGTCTCGCTCGAGCTCGTCGAGCGCGGCCTCGTCGTCTCGCTTCAGGACTGCGGCGCCGCGGGGCTCGCCTCGTCACTCTCCGAGATGGCGGGCGGCGGGATGGGCGTCGACGTGCACCTCGATCGCGTCCCGCTCCGCGAGCCGGGGCTCGAGCCGTGGGAGATCATGATCTCCGAGTCACAGGAGCGCATGGTGGCTGTGGTCGAGCCCGAGCGGCTCGGCGAGGTGCGCGCCGCGTGCGACCGCTGGGAGCTCCCGTGCACGGTGATCGGCGAGGTGACCGGCCACGGCGAGCTCCACGCGCTGGTCGACGACGAGACGGTCGGCTGCATCCCGGCACACCTGCTCACGGAGGCGTGCCCTCGCTACGAGCTGGAGGTGCAGGAGCGGGCGACCGCTCCCGCCGAGGCGGCGCCGGTCAACTGCGAGCCGAAGGAATGGGTGTACGAGCAGTACGACCAGCTCGTCGGCTCACGCACGGTGCGCCGGCCCGGCCTCGACGCGGCGGTGCTGAGACTCGACGGCACGCGCGGTCTCGCGGTGAGCCTCGACGGGCCGCCGCTCGGCTGCCGCAACCCGGTCGAGGCGGGCTTCCGCGCGGTGCTCGACGCGGCGTTGAACGTCGCCTGTGCCGGGGGCGAGCCGCTCGCGCTCACCGACTGCCTGAACTTCGGCAACCCCGAGAAGCCCGAGATCGCCTGGGAGCTCGAGCAGGCGATCGAGGGGATCGCCCGCGCCGCCGAGTCGCTCGGCATCCCGGTCGTCTCCGGCAACGTCTCGCTCTACAACGAGACCGGCGGCAGCCCCATCCCGCCCACTCCCGTCGTCGGCTGCGTCGGCCTCGTCCGCGACGTGACGCGCATCCCGGGGCGCTGGCGCCGCGGCGACAGCGTGCAGCTCGTGCGCGGCTTCGGCCACGGGCTCGTCTCCTTCACCTGGCGCCACGCGCACCTCTTCACCCTCGCGCACGACGTCTCCGACGGCGGGGTCGAGCTCGCGCTCGCCGAGGCCGCCGCCTGGTCGGGGCTTCCCTGCGATGCGGAGACGGTCGAGGGCGACGGCGTCGTCGTCGCAGTCGCGCCCGGGACGGAGATCCCGTGGGACGACGTCGCCGAGCTCGGGACGGTGGGCTAGAAGATGTGCGGCGTCTTCGGGATTCGCGCGCCCGGCCGCGACGTGGCCCGGCTCACGTACTTCGGCATCTACGCACTGCAGCACCGCGGGCAGGAGTCGGCCGGCATTGCCGTCAGCGAGCACGGACGCCTGACGGCGCTTCGCGATCTCGGCCTCGTCGCCCAGGTGTTCGACGAGCGCAGCCTGCACGGCCTGGAAGGCGAGCTCGCGATCGGCCACACGCGCTACTCGACCACCGGCGGCAACGCCTGGGCGAACTCGCAGCCGCTCCTCCATCACGGGCGCACGCGAACGGTCGCGATCGGGCACAACGGCAACCTCGTCAATGCCGACGAGCTGCGCGGCGCGATCGGGAAACAGCTCGCCTCCTCTTCGGACTCCGAGGTGATCGCGGCGCTCGTCGCCGACGACGAGCGCCCGCTGCAGGAGGCACTGACCGCGACGATGGCGCGCCTCGACGGCGCCGCGACGGTCGTCGGGCTCGCCGAGGGCCGCCTGTTCGCGTTCCGCGACCGGCACGGCTTCCGTCCGCTTGCGCTCGGCCGGCTCGGCGACGACCCTGTCGTCGCGTCGGAGAGCTGCGCGCTCGACCTGGTCGGCGCCGAGTTCGAGCGCGAGATCCGGCCCGGCGAGCTCGTGATCGCCGACGAGCAGGGGGTCACCTCGATCCAGGCGGTCGAGCCGGCAGAGCGCGGCGCGCTCTGCATCTTCGAGTTCTTCTATCTCGCCCGGCCGGACACGCGGCTGTCGGGAGTCGAGGTGCACGGGGCGCGCGTCCGGATGGGCGAGCGGCTGGCCGAGGAGGCACCGGCCGACGCCGACCTCGTGTTGCCGATCCCCGACTCCGGCACCCCGGCGGCAATCGGCTTCGCGCGCGCCACCGGCATCCCGTTCAGCGAGGGCCTGATCAAGAACCGCTACGTCGGCCGAACATTCATCCAGCCGGAGCAGGGGATGCGCGAACAGGGAATCCGCATGAAGTTCAACCCGCTCGCCGAGGTCGCGGGCAAGCGCGTCGTCGTCGTCGACGACTCGATCGTGCGCGGCTCGACGACCCGCCAGATCGTGCAGATGCTGTTCGACGCCGGTGCGGCCGAGGTGCACGTGCGCGTCTCCTCGCCGCCGATCGTCTCCCCCTGCTACTACGGCATCGACCTCGCCTCGCCCGATGAGATGATCGCCGCGCACGCGACGGTCGACGAGGTACGCGAGGCGATCGGAGCGACGAGCCTCGCCTATCTCTCGCTCGACGGGCTACAGGCTGCGACGCGCCGACCCGCCGACGCACTTTGCCGCGCGTGCCTGACGCGCGAGTACCCGACCCGCCTCCCGTCGACGGCCGCGAAGCACCGCTTCGAGACTGCTACTGGAGCAAGTCGGCGCGCCGGTACCTGACGGCGCGGGCGACCTGCGTCGGGTCGAGCCCCTGCTCGATCAGCCGCTGGCGCGTGTCCGACTCCTCGGCGAGGCGCAGGAAGAGCCAGGCGAGCGCGGCGAGGGTGACAATCGAGCCCTCGGCCATCATCACGACGCCGCCGAGGTTGAGATCGTGCGCGGGCGTGATCCCCCAGAGCGGCGGGTGGCGGTAGACGCTGTAGAACTGGTGGGACGACCAGATGAAGACGTTCCCGAGGATCGTCTCGACCAGGCGGACGACGGCGATGTAGCCGAGCTTCATGCCGGTGCCGAACCACACCGGCGCCGGCAGCGTCTCGACCACCGGCTCCCACATCAGGCAGCCGAACGTGAAGAAGCAGAAGTGCTCGAGTGCGTGCACGGAGTCGTGGTGAAGCGCTGCGTCGTAGAGGAACGGCACGTGCCACAGGTAGAGGTTGACGGCCCAGATCGGCAGCGCCAGGAACGGATGCGAGAGCACACGAAGCCGGTCGACGACCGGGATCGCGAGTACCGGCCGCAGGATCGGCCCGGTCAGGCCGAGCAGGAAGCAGAGCGGCGCCAGGTCGCCGAGCAGGATGTGCTGCGTCATGTGGATGAAGAAGAAGTCGTGCTCGCCGAGGTAGTCGATCGGCGAGTTGAGCGCGAGGACGACGAGCAGGATCCCGGTCGCGAACATCGCCTTGCGGAAGCCGGGAACGGGTCGCCCCTGACGTGAGAGCGTCTGGCAGCGGCGCACGTACAGCGTCGCGACGACGACAGTCGGGACGATCTGAAGCGGCTCGAAGCTCCAGGGTGAGATCAGCGACGGCGTCACGCCACTGAAGACTAGAGAGAGGGTTTCTCCAGGACGACGATCGTCGTCCTGTGAGAGCCTTTCAACGTGCACCTCTTTCACTACCACCTGGTCACCTCGGAGCTCCGCGACGTCGAGGCGCGCTACGTGGGGAAGCTGGGGTTCGAGCTCGTCGCGCGGTACGGGCGCGTCGGCGAGGAGGCGGTCGCGGCCGAGCCCGGCGTGTCGTGGGAGAAACTGGCGGCCGACGGGTTCAAGCTGCGCCTCACCGAGGTCGAGCACGGAGCGGTCAACGTCGTCATCCAGCCGGGCCACTGGCGGATCCCCCGCGTCGATCATCTCGGTGTGGCGCTCGACGACGACGAGTTCCTCGCACTGCTCGAACGGGCGAACGACCGCGGCCTCCGCATCCAGGAGCACGGCGGCCGCCGCACCTTCGTCTCCACGAACGCGGGCTACCGCCTCGAGGTGCATCCGCCGCGCGAGTGGATCGATGAGTTGCTCGCCCGCAGTGACGAGCTTCGGCTCACCGAGCTCGTCCTGCGCGCCGACGACCCCGGCACGAAGACGCAGGCTCTCGCGGACCTCCTCGCGCTGCCGTACGACAAGACCGCGGTCTCGATCGGCGGGACGCTCGTCCGCTTCCTGCCCGGCGGGCCCGAAGGGCGGCCGGAGCTGAACGCCGAGCGCTTCGCCTAGCCTTAGACTGGCGCTCCTGGAACGCGAACGGAGCTACGAGGCGGCAGGGGTCTCGCTGGCGACCGCCGGGTCGGTCGTCGAGCGCCTGCGCGCCGCGGTCGAGTCGACCGGTGCGACCGGCTTCGGGGCGTTCGCCGGCCTGCACCCGCTCGACGGCGAGCGCCTGCTCGCCGCCTCGACCGACGGCGTCGGCACGAAGCTCGTGCTCGCCCGGCGGCGCGGCAGGCTGCGCGACTGCGGGGCCGACCTCGCCGCGCACTGCGCCAACGACGTCGCCACCTGTGGGGCGGAGCCGCTGATGCTGCTCGACTACGTCGCCGCGAACGAGATCGATCTCGATGAGGTCGCCGAGCTGGTCGAGGGCGCCGCCGGGGTGTGCCGCGAGGCGGGCATGGCCCTCGTCGGCGGCGAGACGGCGGAGCTGCCCGGGATCTACGCCGAGGGCGAGCTCGACTTCGCCGGCACCTGCGTCGGCATCGTCCATCGCGACGACCTGATCGACGGAGGCACGATCGCAGCCGGCGACGCCGTCGTCGGCTTCGCCTCGGCGGGCGTGCACGCAAACGGCTTCACCCTGGTCCGGCGTGTGCTGGAGGAGGAGGACTACGACGGCCCCGACCTGCTCGCGCCGACACGGCTCTACCTCGATGTCGCGCGGTCGCTGCGGGGCCGGGCAAAGGGCTTCGCGCACGTCACCGGCGGCGGGATCCTCGGCAACCTGGAGCGCGTCCTGCCGGCGGGACGTTCGGCCGAGCTCGACTGGGACGCCTGGGAGCGACCGCCGGTCTACAGCTGGCTCGCGCGGCACGTCGACGAAGACGAGCTGCGGCGCGTCTTCAATCTCGGGATCGGCTGGTGCGCCATCGTCGCCGACCCCGCGCCGGGCGAGCTCGTGATCGGACGGATCACGTGATCGGGGTGCTCGTCTCCGGCGACGGCACGAACCTGCAGGCGCTGATCGACGGCGGGCTGCCGGTCGTCGCCGTCGCCTCGAACCGCAAGGACGCCTACGCGCTCGTGCGGGCGCGCGAGGCGGCGATTCCGACGGCGACGTTCTCGCTCGACTGCCACGCCGACCGCGAGGACCGCGACCTGGTGATGGCGACCTGGCTCGAGGAGCACGGGGTCGAGCTCGTCGTTCTCGCCGGTTACATGCACCTGCTCACGCCGCCGTTCCTGAGACGGTTCCCCGACCGCATCGTCAACGTCCACCCCTCGCTCCTACCCGACTTCCCGGGGGCGCACGCGATCGACGACGCGCTCGCGGCGGGGGTCGAGACGACAGGCGTGACCGTGCATCGCGTCGACGAGGGGCTCGACACGGGCGCGGTGCTCGCCCAGGCGCCCGTCGACGTCGAGCCGCGCGAGACGCTCATCGAGCGGATCCACGAGGCCGAGCATCGGCTCCTCCCCGAGGTCGTGAGGGACCTGTGTCTCGCGCGCTGATCTCCGTCTACGACAAGACGGGGATCGAGGAGCTCGCGCGCGGCCTCCACGAGCTCGGCTGGGAGCTCGTCTCGTCGGGCGGCACCGCCTCGCACCTGATGGTGCTCGGGCTGCCGGTGACCCGGGTCGAGGACGTGACCGGCGCACCGGAGATGCTCGGCGGCCGGGTGAAGACGCTCCATCCCCACATCCACGGCGGGATCCTGGCGCGCCGCGAGCTCGAGGAGGACCGGGCGGCACTCGCCGAGCAGGGGATCGAGCCGTTCGACCTCGTCTGCGTGAACCTCTACCCGTTCTCGTCGGTCGCCGGACGCCGCGGCGCGAGCGACGACGAGGTGGTCGAGATGATCGACGTGGGCGGCCCCTCGATGTTGCGGGCCGCCGCGAAGAACTTCGCGCACGTCGCCGCCGTCTCGTCGCCGCGCCAGTACGGGATCGTGCTGGAGGAGCTGCGCGCAAGCGGAGCCGTCACGCCGGCGACGCGCCGCGAGCTCGCACGGGCGGCGTTCGAGGCATCCGCCGCCTACGAGTCCGCGATCGCGTCGTGGTTCGCCGGCGGTGACTCGTTCCCCGACCGGCTGACGATGTCGTTCGCGAAGGTCGCCGACCTCTCCTACGGCGAGAACCCGCACCAGGGAGCGGCGTACTACCGCGAGCTCGGCATGCGCCGGCACCTGCTCTCCGAGGTCGAGCAGCTGGGCGGGAAGGAGCTGTCGTTCAACAACCTCGGCGACCTCGAAGGGGCGCGCCGGATCCTGCGAGAGCTGACCCTGCCCGCGGCGGTGATCGTCAAGCATGCGAACCCGTGCGGCGTCGCCGTCGCGGACACGATCGAGGAGGCGTGGGAGCGCGCGCTGGCCGCCGACCCGGTGTCGGCGTTCGGCTGCGTCGCGATGCTCAACCGCGAGGTCGGCGACCGGCTCGGCGCACGGCTCGCGGAGCATTTCGTCGAGGTGCTGCACGCTCCCGGCTACAGCGCCGCGGCGCTCGAGGCACTGCGGGGCCGCAAGGGGCTGCGCATCCTCTGGGATCGGGAGCGGCGTGCCGACACGCCGGGCGAGCTCGACCTGAAGCGCGTGCTCGGCGGCCTGCTCGTCCAGGAGCGCGACGCAGGCATCGACTACCGCGAGGAGATGACGGTCGCCGTGGGCGAGCCGACCGAGGAGCAGTGGGCCGACCTCCTCTTCGCCTGGCGCGTCTGCAAGCACGTCTCGTCGAACGCGATCGTGATCGCGCGCGACCTGCAGACGATCGGCATCGGTGCCGGGCAGATGAGCCGCGTGGACGCGGTGCGGATCGCGGTCGAGAAGGCGCGGGAGCACGACCACGACGTCGAGGGCGCCGTGCTGGCAAGCGACGCCTTCTTCCCCTTCGCCGACGGCCCGGAGCTTGCACTCGCCGCCGGGATCGCGGCGATCGTCCAGCCGGGTGGCTCGAAGCGCGACGACGAGGTCATCGCCGCCGTGCGCGACAAAGGCGCTGCGATGGTGCTCACCGGCAAGCGCCACTTCCGGCACTAGGTAGCGACCCTTTAAGGTGTCGGGCACCTTGGCAGGCAGCGAAGGCATCCCGACGGCGGACCCGCGGCGGTGGATCGCTCTTGCGATCGTCTGCGCCGCGTTCTTCATGACCGTGCTCGACGTCTCGATCGTCAACGTCGCACTGCCGTCGATCGGGCGGGCGCTGCATTTCTCGCGCGACAACCTGCAATGGGTCGTGACCGCCTACGCGATCACGTTCGGCGGCTTCCTGCTCCTCGGCGGCCGCGCGGCCGACCTGCTCGGCCGGCGGCGGGTGTTCCTCACCGGCGTCGTCCTCTTCACGGTCGCCTCGTTCTTCTGCGGGCTGGCGTGGTCGTCCGGCGTCCTCGTCGCCTCGCGGGCCGTGCAGGGTCTCGGCGCCGCGATCATCTCGCCCGCGGCGCTCTCGATCGTCACCACCACCTTCGACGAGGGCGCGGAGCGCAACAAGGCGCTCGGCATCTGGGGGGCGATGGGCGGCTCCGGCGCCGCCGTCGGCGTGCTCGCGGGCGGGGTGCTGACCAGGTACCTCGGCTGGGAGTGGATCTTCTTCGTCAACGTCCCGGTCGGCGTCACAGCGTTCCTGCTCGCCCCCCGGTTCGTCCGTGAGAGCCGCGTCGAGCGCGAGTCGACGGTGGACGCCGCAGGCGCGGTTGCCGTCACGACCGGTCTCGGGTTGCTCGTCTACGCCGTCTCGAACGCGCCCGCGCACGGCTGGACATCCAGCTGGACGCTGCTGCGACTCGCGATCGCCGTCGTGCTGCTCGCGGCGTTCCTCGTGATCGAGTCGAGAGCGAAGGACCCGCTGATGCCGTTCCGCATCTTCCGCGTCAGCACCGTCGCCGGCGCCAACGTCGCCGGGCTGCTGCTCGGCGCGATCACGTTCTCGAACTTCTTCATCCTGACCCTCTACGTGCAGAACGTGCTCGGCTGGTCGGCGCTCAAGACCGGCGTCACCTTCGTGGTCACGGCCGGAACGGCGGTTCTCTGGGCTGGCGTCGCCCAGGCGCTCACGACCCGGATCGGGGCGAAGATCGTGATGCTCATAGGCTTCGCCGCAATGGCCGCCGGGATGGCCTGGTACGCGCAGGTGCCGGTGCACGCATCGTTCGCGTCCGACCTGCTGCCGGGGTACCTGCTCGTTGGCTTCGCCCTGCCGTTCACGTTCATCCCGGTCTCGATCGCCGCACTCGCCGGTGTCGAGTACCACGAGGCTGGGCTTGCCTCGGGCCTCATCAACACCGCCCAGCAGATCGGCGGCGCAATCGGCGTCGCCGTCGCCTCGTCCGTGTCGATCACGCACTTCGACGCCGTCGTCAAGTCGCAGGGGTTCGCCGCGGCGTTCACCTCCGGCTCGCAGCGCGCGTTCTGGGTGATGGCCGGCGTGTCGGTCGTGGCGTTCGTCGCGACCGCGGTGCTGATCCGGAGCTCCGAGATCGCCCAGGTCGAGGGCGCCGCCCTCCCCGGGTAGGCTCCGCCGCGATGGAGCGCCGGTATCCGACGATCCTCGACCTGGTCGGCGGGACGCCGATCGTCCGCCTCGACCGCATTTCCCGCGACGTCCCGGGCGAGATCGTCGCGAAGCTCGAGTTCCTGAACCCGGGTGGATCGAACAAGGACCGCATCGGGCTCGCGATGATCGAGGCGGCAGAGCGCGACGGGAAGCTCAAGCCGGGCGGCACGATCGTCGAGCCGACCTCGGGCAACACCGGCGTCGGGCTCGCGATGGCGGCCGCGCGCAAGGGCTACCGCTGCATCTTCGTGATGCCCGACAAGATGAGCCAGGAGAAGATCTCGATGCTGCGCGGCTACGGCGCGGAGGTCGTGATCACGCCGACGGCAGTCGACCACGACTCGCCCGAGTCGTACTACTCGGTCTCCTCGCGCCTCGCCGAGGAGATCCCGGGCGGCTTCAAGCCCGACCAGTACTCGAACATGGCGAACCCCGAGGCGCACTACCTGACGACCGGCCCCGAGCTCTACGAGCAGACCGGCGGCGAGATCGACGCGCTCGTCATCTCCGTCGGCACCGGCGGCACGATCAGCGGCGTCGGCCGCTACTTCAAGGAGCACGCGCCGCAGGTCCGCATCGTCGGCGTCGACCCGGAGGGCTCGATCTACACGGCGGAGTCGGACGAGGACCTGCACCCGTACCTCGTCGAGGGGATCGGCAAGGACACCTGGCCGGAGACGATCGACCTGAAGGTCGTCGACGAGTGGATCCGCGTCTCGGATCGCGATTCGTTCCTCGCGGCGCGTCGGCTCGCGCGCGAAGAGGGGCTGCTCGTCGGCGGCTCGTCGGGCTCGACGATCGCCGGCGCGCTCGTCCATGCCGCCGGGCTTCGGCCCGACTCGCGCGTCGTCGCGATCCTTCCGGACTCGGGTCGCTCCTATCTCTCGAAGTTCCTCGACGACAACTGGATGATCGAGCACGGCTTCCTCGAGCGCAGCGCGCCCGCGCCGTCGGTGCGCGAGCTGGTCGGTGCGAAGCCCGGCGAGACGCCGTCGCTCGTCACGATCTCCGCCCACCAGAAGGTGGCGGAGGCGATCGACGTGATGGAGCGCTACTCGATCTCGCAGCTCCCCGTCGTGCGCGGCGGCGAGGCGGCGACGCTCGCCGACGTGATCGGTTCGCTGCAGGACCGGGCGCTGCTCGATCTCGTCTTCAAGAACCCGGATGCACTGCACGAGGACGTCGCGAAGGCGATGCAGGGGCCGTTGCAGGCGGTCGAAGCCGACGCGTCGATCGACGAGATCGTGACCGCGCTCACCGCGGGCACGAATGCGGTCGTGGTCGCGGACGGCGGCCGCCCGGTCGGCGTCGTCACGCGCTCCGACCTGCTGGAGTACCTCGCCCACGCCCGCTGACGCTTCGCGGCGCGTGACCACCCCGGCGGCGATCAGGCGCACGATCGTCGCGGCCCAGGGCTACGCGGGCCGCTTCCGCCGGGCGGGAGACGACGACGTGGAAGGCGCGATCCGGCGCCTGACGGCCGTGCAGCTCGACTCGATCTCCACCGTCGACCGCGCGCACCGGCTGACGCTCTCGGCGCGGATCGGCGCCTTCGACCCCGAGGCGGTGCCGCGACTCCTCGGCGCGGGACGCGTCTTCGAGTACTGGGCGCACGAGGCGTCGCTGCTGCCCGTCGAGCTCTGGCCACATTTCCGCCGGGTGATGGACGGCGGCGGGCACTGGGGCACACACGACCGAGCCCTGCGTGACCACGCAGAGCTCGTCGAGCCGATCCTCGAGCGCATCCGTGCGGAGGGACCGCTCGGCTCGCGCGACTTCGAAGGACCGGATTTCGCAGGCCGGGGCGGCGGCGGGATGTGGAACTGGAAGCCCGCGAAGATGGTGCTCGACGCGCTCTGGGACAGCGGCCGCCTCGTGATCGCCGGCCGGCGCAGCTTCCAGCGCCGCTACGACCTTGCCGAGCGCGTGATCCCCCGTGCGCAGCTCGAGGCGCCGACGCCCACCGAGGACGAGACACTCCGCACGTTCGCCGTGCTCGCCGTCCGGGCACGCGGCGCACTCACCGAGGCTGCGATCCGCGAGCACTGGCGCCTCTCGGGCGGCAAGGCGCGGCTGCACCACCACCTGCTCGCGCTCGTCGAGGAGGGCGCGCTGCGCGAGGTGGACCCGGGCGACGGCGGCGCGCCCTTCTACGTGCCCGCAGCCGCCGAGCTGGGCGGCGATCCGGCGCCGCCGGTGCTCATCTGCCCGTTCGACAACCTCGTCTGGGACCGGGCGCTCCTGCAGCGCGTGTTCGGCTTCCGGCACGTGATCGAGGTATACAAGCGCGAGCACGAGCGGGAATACGGCTACTACGTGCTGCCGCTCCTCGCCGGTGACCGGCTCCTCGGCCGTGCAGACCTGAAGGCGGACCGCGCCGAAGGCGTGCTGCGCGTGCGGCGGTTCACCCCGGAGCCGAAGGTGCGCGGCAACGTCACCGCGAAGCTCGAGCGCGCCGCCGCGCGCCTCGCGCGGACGATCGGGCTCGAGCAGGTCGAGCTTGCCTGAGCTCGACGTCGCCCGCGCGCGCCGCATCGCGCTTCGCGCGCAGCAACTCGACGGCTCGGCCACGGGCGTCCTCGACACCGTGCGCCGGCTCGGCTTTCTCCAGCTCGATCCGATCTCCACCGTTGCACCGCCACAGCACCTCGTGCTCTGGAGCCGCCTCGGCGAGCGCTACGACCCTGCCGAGCTCGACCGGCTGCTGTGGGACGAGCGCAAGCTCGTGGAATGGAACGCCTTTCTCTGGCCGGCCGAGGACCTGCCGCTTCTTCGCGCGCGCATGCGACGCCTCGACCGCCCGCTCGACCGTCGCATCGTCGCCCACCTGAGGGAGAACGCGGCCTACCGGCGCCACATCCTTCGCGAGCTCGAGCGGCGTGGGCCGCTGCTCTCGCGCGAGATCGCGGATCACGCGCCGAGCGGGCGCGAGTCGCACCGCTGGTGGGGAGAGCGGAAGATGGGATTAATGCTGGGGCTGATGAATACGCGCGGCGAGGTGGCCGTGGTGGGCCGGCGCGGCAAGCAGCGGCTTTGGGACCTCGCCGAGCGCTGGTACCCCGAGACCGAGCAGCTCGGCTGGCCTGAGGCACGGCAGGCCCTCGAGGACAAGCGCTTCCGCTCACTCGGCGTGAAGCTGGAGCGTGGTCGCCTGGTCGCCCACCCCGACGCCGAGGACGGCCCGGTCGGGCGGCGCACGACGTTCCTCTCGCCGTTCGACCGGCTCGTGCACGACCGAGCACGCGCGGAAGCGCTCTGGGGATTCTTCTACCGGCTCGAGATGTACGTGCCAGCGGCGAAGCGGCAGTACGGCTACTACGTGCTGCCGATCCTCCACGGTGACCGGATCGTCGGCCGGATCGAGCCCGTCCACGACCGGAAGGCCGCGAAGCTGCATGTGAAGGGCATGTGGTGGGAGGACGGCGTGAAGCCCGTCTCGCTCGATGCGCCGCTCCGGCGACTCGCCCGCTGGCTCGGCGCCAGTCTCTAGAGGCTTGATGCGTATTGGCTGGCGCACGTGGCTGGTGCGCCAGACGCGGCGCGTCTCGGCCGGGCCGGGCTTGCCCGTAGGCACCGCTACGCGCGGCGCCCGTCCCGTCCAAGCCGCTTGGTCTGACGCATCCCCACGCACACCCCAATACGCATCAAGCCTCTAGAGTCAGGCGTCATGGACTTCGAGACGCGCGCGATCCACGCGGGGCAGGACCCGGACCCCGCCACCGGCGCGATCATCACGCCGATCTACCAGACCTCGACGTACGTCCAGGAGGCGGTCGGCGAGCACAAGGGATACGACTACTCCCGGGTCGCGAACCCGACGCGCACCGCGCTCCAGGTGGCGCTCGCGAGCCTCGAGAACGCGGCCCACGGCGTTGCCTTCAGCTCCGGCATCGGCGCGACGACGACGCTGATGCACCTCGTCGACCCCGGCGACCGCGTCGTCCTGATCGCCGACGTCTACGGCGGCGTCTACCGGATGACCTCGCAGGTGTACGAGCCGAAGGGCTACCGCTTCACCTACGTGCCGGCGGCGGAGTGGGACGACAACCTCGCCGCCCATCTCGACGCGGACGTGAAGCTCGTCTGGCTCGAGACGCCGTCGAACCCGCTGCTGAACGTCGTCGACATCCGCAAGGCGGCGGAGGCGGCCCACGCGGTCGGCGCGCGGCTCGTCGTCGACAACACGTTCGCGACGCCGTACCTGCAGCTGCCGCTCGATCTCGGTGCCGACGCCGTCGTCCACTCGACGACGAAGTACCTCGGTGGTCACAGCGACGTCATCGGCGGCTTCGTCGCCTGCAACGACGAAGCGCTCGCAGAGCGCCTGTTCTTCCTGCAGAAGTCGCTCGGGGCGGTGCCGGGGCCGTTCGATTCGTGGCTCGTGCTGCGCGGCCTGAAGACGCTCGCCGTCCGGATGCGCCAGCACTGCGAGAACGCGCGCCGCGTCGCCGAGTTCCTGGAAGGCCATCCGGGGGTCGAGCGCGTCTTCTGGCCGGGGCTCGCCTCCCACCCCGGCCACGTGGTCGCGAAGGCGCAAATGCGCGACTTCGGGGCGATGGTCTCGTTCCTCGCCCACGACGAGCACGAGGCCCTCGAGCTCGTCGCGCGCACGCACCTCTTCCAGCTCGCCGAGTCGCTCGGCGGCGTCGAGAGCCTGATCGAGCACCCCGCCCGGATGACGCACGCCTCGACCGCCGGGGCGCCGTTCGCCCCGCCGCCGGAGCTCGTACGGCTCTCGGTCGGGATCGAGTCGGCCGACGACCTGCTCGCCGACCTCGACGCCGCACTCAGACCGACGGCCTGATCCCCGGCCTGGCCGGGATCTGCGGCGCGTCGGCCCACGGGAGCAGCCCGAAGCGGGCGAGCGCACGCGGCAGCCGGCGCGTCGGCTGCATCTCGGCCGTGTGCTGCCAGTCGCCTCTGAAGTCCCACAGCCTCCGGTCGTCGCCGTGGGTGCGCAGGTCGATCGCAAGAGCCTGCGTCTCGCGGAGCTGGTCGCGGATGATGCGGTCGCGCGGGCTCCAGTAGAGCTGCAGCGCCACGCCGGAGCGGGCGATCGGGTCTGCGTAGTGGTCGGGGCTCCGCTGCGCATACGCCCACGGCACCTGCGCCGGGGTGCCGCCGATCTCCTCGCGCGCGAGCCGCTGCAGGACGGCACCGTGTGGGAGGTGCGCGAAGTCGTCGTAGCGGCGGGCCATGTCGGTGGCCGGGTCGAAGGCCGCGGCGCCCGCGAGCAGATGAGGGTGCCGCGCGATCAGCAGGAGCGTCTCCTGGCCGCCCATCGAGCCGCCGAACGCATAGATGCGGTGCGGGTCGACGTTCACGCCGTGGCGCTCGGCGATCTGCGGCATGCGCGCGAGGTCGGAGATCTCGCCCGGCGCGCCCCACGAGTACCAGTGCAGACGCCGGCCTTCCCCCGCGGGATTGATGACCGCGAAGCCGCCCTCGCCCGGCAGGTCGCCCCAGAGAAGCTCGTTCTCGCGCTCGTCGACACCGCGTCCGTGCGGCGAGATGACGAGCGGGATCGGCTGGCCGTGGTACCCCGCCGGGACGAGCAGCACCGCGGGCCGAACCGCACCGTCATGTGCGCGGTAGTGGATCAACTCGGCTTCGGTGAGCGGGAACGGCGTCGGAGGTGCGAGCTGTGCCCGAGCGGATGAGACGAACGCCAGCGCCAGCAGGACGACGGAGACGTACCGCACCACGGATCGAGCGTAGAACTGCTCCTGCGAAGATGGCGTTATGGATTCGTTGCGCCCAATCGATCTTCGTTTCGGCTCGCGACCGCGGGCGATCGGCGCGTATCTCGTCGAGACGGACGATGGGCCGGCCCTGTTCGACACCGGGCCGACGTCGACCCTGCCGGCTCTCGAGGCCGGCCTCGCCGAGCGCGGGACGAGCCTCGCCGAGCTGCGCCACGTGCTGCTCTCGCACATCCATCTCGACCACGCAGGCGCGGTCGGGCCGATCGTTCGTGCGCATCCGCACCTGACCGTCTGGGTTTCGGAGGCCGGCGCCCCCCACCTCGTCGATCCCTCGCGTCTCGAGCGCTCGGCGCGACGCCTCTACGGCGAGGCGTTCGACCCGCTGTGGGGCGAGCTCGCAGCGGTGCCGGAGGCGAACGTGCGCATCGCAGCGGGCACCGTGCTCGGGTGGGAGGCGTTCCCTACGGTCGGCCACGCGTCGCATCACGTCAGCTACGCGCGCGACGGGACTGTGCTCGCCGGGGACGCCGCCGGCGTACGGCTGCCCGGCTCGGACTACGTGCTGCCCGTGTCGCCGCCTCCCGACATCGACGTCGAGGCATGGCATGCGACCGTCGAGGCGATCCGGTCCCGCCGCCCCGAGCGCCTGGCGCTGATCCACTTCGGCGTGCACGAGGACGTCGCGGAGCATCTCGACCGGCTCGAGCGTGAGCTCGACGTGTGGGCGCGCCGCGTCCGCGACGGCCTCGACGTCGAGACGTTCGTGGCTGCCGCCCGTGCCGATGTCGGAGCGGAGGGAGACACCTACGACTCGGTCGCTCCGTTCTGGCAGTCCTGGCACGGCCTGCGCCGCTACTGGGACACCCGCAAAGACGAGTGAGGCTGCCCGGGCCGCTCCGCGAGCGCGAGTTCACCCTCCTCTTTACGGGCCGAACCGTCTCGGCGATCGGCAGCGCGATGGCGCCGATCGCCCTCACGTTCGGCGTGCTCGACCTCACCGGCTCGACCGCCGATCTCGGGATCGTCCTGGCGGCGCGGCAGATCGCCGTGGTTGTGCTGCTGCTCTACGGCGGGGTGTGGGCAGACCGCCTGCCGCGCCACGTTGTGATGGTCACCTCGAATCTCATCAGCGGGGCCAGCCAGGCGACGGTCGCGGCGCTTCTCCTCTCCGGCCGGGCCCAGATCTGGGAGCTCACCCTGCTCGCCATCGTCAACGGGTCGTCGTCGGCGTTCTTCTTCCCGGCGAGCACCGGGATCGTTCCGCAGACGGTGCCTGCCGAGCTGCTGCAACAGGCAAACGCGACGCTTCGGCTCTCGCTGAACGGGACGACCCTCTTCGGAGCCGCGCTCGGCAGCGTGATCGTCGCGGCCTCGAGCCCCGGCTGGGCGATTGCGATCGACGCGGCGAGCTACGGCATCGCCGCGGCGACGCTCGCGGCCATGCACGCCGTCCCGCCACAGCGCTCGGGCGCGACCTCGATCCTGCAGGAGCTGCGGGCCGGCTGGCGGGACTTCTGGAGCCGAACCTGGCTCTGGTCGATCGTGATCCAGTTCGGCATCGTGAACGCAGCGTTCGTCGGCACCCTCAACGTGCTCGGCCCCACGGTTGCGCGGCGCGCTCTCGGCGGCGCGCTCGCCTGGGGCGCGATGGCCGTCGCGACCTCGGTCGGGGACATCGCGAGCGGCTTCCTGATGCTGAACTGGCGGCCAAGGCGCATCCTGCTCACGGCGACACTCGCCGTCTTCGCGTTCGCACTGCCGCTGGTCGCGCTCGCCGGCCCGGCACCGCTCGCGGTCATCGTCGCCGCGTCGTTCGCCGCAGGTTTTTGCTCGGAGATCTTCGGCGTCCTCTGGGACACCACCTACCAGCAGGAGATCCCCCGCGAGCTCCTGTCGCGGGTCTCGGCGTACGACGCGCTCGGCTCGTGGGCGCTGATGCCGATCGGCTTCGCCGTCGCCGGCCCCGTCGCGGCGGCCGTCGGCACCCGGCCTACGCTTCTCGGCGCAGCGCTGCTCGTTATCGTCCCGACCGCGCTCGTGCTCGGCGTCAGCGACGTCCGTACCCTCGAACGCCGCGCTTGACGACTAGCCCTCGCGGTAGACGTTGATGCCCGTCGTCTGGGCGCGCGCGAGCACCAGCATCTCGTCGATCGAGACGTGCGGGGGACGCGTGACCGCGAAGAGGATGCACTCGGCGATGTCGACGGCGGTGAGCGGCCCGCCGAGGCCGACGTTCGCGTACACGGCTGCCGCCTTCTGCTCGTCGCCCTTGAATCGCACCTTCGAGAAGTCGGTCGCGACGAGACCGCCCGCGATGTTCGAGACGCGCACCGGCTTTCCGAACAGGTCTTCGCGCAGCGCCCGGCTGTAGCCGTGCACTGCGAACTTCGACGCGACGTACGAGGATCCGTTCGCGTATGCCCAGATCCCCGCGACGGAGCCGATGTTGACGACGTGCCCGTCGCCGCTCTCGATCAGGCTCGGGACGCAGAGCCGCGTCATGCGCATCAGACCGAGCACGTTCGTCTCGATCACCTCGCGCTCGTCCTCCTCGTGCGAGTCCCACACCGGGTCGCGCCCGCGAGACAGGCCGGCGTTGTTGACGAGGATCTCGAGGCCACCAAGCTCGGCGAGCGCCTCCTCCACGAACCGCTCGCAGGATGCCCGGTCGGTGACGTCGAGGTTGCCCTCGCGCCGCGAGCCGGTGTGGACGCGGGCGCCCGCCGCCCGGAGCGCCTCCGTCGTCGCCGCGCCGATCCCGCTCGACGCGCCGGTCACGATCGCCCGCTTCCCCTCGAGGCTCGCCACGGCGCCAGCCTAACGGTCGTGCGCTGCCCGACGTCTCAATGGGAGGTGGAACCGGTCACGGGCAGGGACGCACGGACCACGCGGCTCGCGCTGGCCGGCCTTGCGCTGCTCGTCCTGCTCGCGATCGTCGCGCTCGCGAGCAGGAGCGGGTTCGGGCATACCTCGGCGAGCCGTCCGACCCCCGGCTACGTCAGCTGGGCGGTGAGCGTCTTCCTGATCCTCTTCGTGCTGATGATCCCGTTCGCCGGCTGGCTCTATCTGAGCCAGCAGCGGAACATCGAGCGCCGGCAGCGCAGCTTCCAGGCCCGGGTGGCGCGCAGCCTCGTGATCCTCTTCGTGATCATGCTGCTCGGCCTCGCCGCCGCCTGGCTGCGACGAAGCGGGCATCTCCCCAACCTGTCGACCCTGCTCGGCCCCTCGTCGGGCGCAGGCGGCGGCAAGGGCAAGCACTCGGCCGTCGCCCCGTACTCGCCGACCTTCCAGTGGCCGGTGCTCTGGGTGACCCTGGCGCTGCTCGCCGCCGGAGGCGCCTTGCTGTACTGGTCGTGGCGCCGCCGCGCCCCGCTCGAGCCGCCCGTGACCGCCGGGCCGACGGTGGCCGAGGAGCTCGCGCTCTCGATCGGCGAGGCGATCGACGATCTCGAGGCGGAGCCCGACGCGCGCGTGGCGGTGATCGCCGCGTACGCGCGCATGGAGCGCCTGCTCGGACGAAGCGGCATCGGCCGCGACGCGAGCGAGACCGCGCTCGAGTACCTGCGACGCGTGCTCGGCGAGCTGAGCTCGAACCGCGATGCGGTGAGCCGCTTGACCGCGCTCTTCGAACGGGCGAAGTTCAGCCGTCACGAGATCGACGCGCCGATGAAGCACGAGGCGATCGCCGCGCTCCGCGCGATCCGCGACGGCCTGGAGGTGCCTGCGTGAAGCCGCACCTGCTCGACACCGGCGTGCTGATCGCCGTCGCGACCGTCGCGATCGTGCTGGTGATCACGACCGAGCCGGGCTTCCGTTCGGTCGCCCTGCACGTGTACGTGATCGTCGTCGGCACGCTCGTGATGGGCGTCGTGGTGGCCGCCGCGCGCGCCGCACTCCCTCGCCGGCCGCGATCGCCGTTCGCCGCCGCTCTCACCCGCGCGGGCGACCCGGGCCCGGCGCGTCCGGATCAGCTCGCCCGCATCGAGCGCGAGGTGACCCTGGGCGTCGCGACGGCGCACGACCTGGAGACGAAGCTGCTGCCCGAGCTGCGCGAGATCGCACGCTGCCGCCTCGAGCGCGCGGGCCGTCGCCCGTCGCCGGAGACACTCGGCCGCTGGTGGGAGCTCCTCCGCCCCGACCGCCCGCCGCCGGAGGACAAGTTCGCGCCCGGGATCCCCGAGTCGGAGCTCCGCGCGCTCGTCACCGACCTGGAACGGATGTAATACCCGCCCATGGAGCTCTCGGAGGTCGGGCGGATCTCGAACAGCGTCCTCGACGAGGTCGAGCGGGCGGTGATCGGCAAGCGCGAAGCGCTCGAGCTGCTGCTGCTCGGGGTGCTCGCCGACGGCCACGTGCTCCTCGAGGACTACCCCGGGCTCGCGAAGACGCTGATGGCGCGCTCCTTCGCGCAGGTGACGTCGCTCGACTTCTCGCGCATCCAGTTCACGCCCGACCTGATGCCGTCGGACGTCACCGGCTCCTCCGTCTACAACCAGCGCGAGGCCGACTTCGAGTTCCGTCCCGGCCCGATCTTCGCCAACCTGCTGCTCGCCGACGAGATCAACCGCGCCCCGCCGAAGACGCAGGCGGCGCTGCTCGAGGCGATGCAGGAGCGCCAGGTGACGAGCGAGGGCAGCACGAGGAAGCTCGGTCCGCCCTTCCTCGTGCTCGCGACCCAGAACCCGATCGAGTACGAGGGGACCTACCCGCTCCCCGAGGCGCAGCTCGACCGTTTCCTGCTGCGCATGTCCGTGGGCTACCCGGCGCGGGAGGACGAGTGGCAGGTGCTCCTGCGTCGTGCGGAGCGCGGCCACGACGAGCTCGAGCTCGAGCCGCTCGTCGACCGGGCGACACTGCTCGAGATGCAGCGGGCGTGTGAGCGCGTCCATGTGTCGGAGCCGGTCGGCCTCTACATGGTCGACATCGTCGCCGCGACGCGGGAGTCACGCTCGATCCAGGTCGGCGCCTCGCCCCGCGGCTCGCTCGCGCTGCTGAAGCTCTCGCGCTGCCGCGCGGCCCTCCACGGTCGTGACTTCGTCACGCCCGACGACGTCAAGGCGGTCGCGGTGCCGGCGCTCGCGCACCGCCTGACCCTGCGCCCCGAGCTCTGGGTGCAGCGGATCTCACCCGCGGACGTCGTGCAGGAGCGGCTCGACACGGTGCCGACGCCCGTCGCCGAGGATCTCGCGGCACCCGGCGCGTGAGCCGGGCCGCCACCGCGAAGCTCGGCGGCTACGCGGCCCTCTCGGCCGCCGGGCTTCTCGCGGCGCTCATCTCGGGCCGCCCCGAGCTCGTCGCGCTCACGGCCCCGTTCCTGCTCGCGCTCGCCGCAGGCCTCGCGCTCGCCGCAGCGCCGCGCCTGCGGGTCGACGTCGAGCTCGGGGAAGAGCGGACGATCGAGGGCACGGAGCTCGAGACGACGATCTCCCTTGCGGCCGACTCACGGATCGACCGGCTCGACGTCTACCTCCGGCTGCCGGACGGCATCGAGCTCGTCGAGGGCGAGAACCCCGTGTCGGTGACGCTTGCACGTGGCGAGCAGCGCGAGCTCCGCCTGCGAGTCCGGGCCCGGCGCTGGGGCGCGCATGCGCTCGCACCGCTGCATCTCCGCGCCGTCGACGCCGTCGGCCTCGTCATGTGGGAGGGCGCCTTCGCAGGGGCGCCGCCGCTGCGGGTGTACCCGCGCGAGGACGTCCTGCGACGGGTGCTGAGGCCGCGCGAGACGCAGCTGAACGCAGGCAACGAGGTCTCGCGGCGCAAGGGCGAGGGGATCGAGTTCGCCGACGTCCGCCCCTGGGCGCCCGGCGACGCGGTGCGGCGGGTCAACTGGCGTGCCAGTGCGCGACGCGACGAGCTCTGGGTGAACGAGAGCCACCCGGAACGGAACACGGACGTCGTCCTCTTCGTCGACTCGTTCGCGGAGGCACGCCTCGGCGACGTCGGGACGCTCGAGCTCGCCGTGCGGGCGACTGCCGCCCTCGCCGACGCGTATGTCGGGCGGCGCGACCGGGTCGGTCTCGTCGCCTACGGAGGGATCCTCAGGTGGCTCGTGCCGGGCAGCGGGCTCGTGCAGCTCTACCGGATCGTCGATGCGCTGATCGACACGGAGATCGTGCTCTCGTACTTCTGGCGCGAGCTCGAGGTGATCCCGCGCCGCACGCTGCCGCCGAGCGCGCTCGTGATCGCGCTCTCGCCGCTCCTCGACCAGCGAAGCGTCGGCGCGCTGCTCGACCTGCGCGCCCGAGGGTACGACCTGGCGGTGCTCGATGTGACGCCGGTGCCGTACACGCGGCGGCCCGGCGGGCTCGACGGCGTCGCCCACGACATCTGGACGCTCCGGCGCGACGCGCTCCGCCACCGGCTGCAGGAGTCGGGCGTGGCGGTGGCCGAGTGGCAGCCGGGCACGGACCTCCAGGCGCCGCTCGAGGAGGTGAGGGCATTCCGTCGCTACGCGCGGGTCGCACGCGGCTAGCGACCGGAGCCGCCGCCCTCGTCGTGCTCGGCTGCGCGGGCGCCTACACGATCGGGGGCGCCGGGCACCTCGTGCTCGCGGCCGAGGGCGCCGTCGGCGCCGGCCTCGTGCTCCTGGCGGCCGCTGTGGCGTTCCGGGTGCCGCTGCTCGTGCCGTGGGCGGTCGCCGCAACGGGCGGCGGCTACGTCGCGACACGCACCGGCCACCACGTCGTCGACGGCTGGGCGGCCGTCGTCGGCGCAGCCCTGCTGCTTGCGGCCGAGCTCGCATTCTGGTCGGCGGGCGAGGACGCACGGATCCACGCCGAGCGGGCCGTCGTGCTGCGCCGCGCGGCGACGACCGGCGTGCTCGTGGTCGCGGCCCTGCTCGCCGGCTTCCTGCTGCTCGCCGCGGCGGCGGTGTCGTCGGCGTCGGGTGTCGCTGTGGCGGCTGCCGGCGTGGCGGCAGCGATCGGCGCTGTCGCGCTCGCGTTGCGGCTGCTGCGGGCCTCCTAGAACGGAGACCCGCAGCGCCGCAGGATCAGGAGCCGATCAGGTTTGCGGTCTCCTGCTCGGTATGCCCGTTGATCTCGTTCGCCTGGACAAGCACCGAGTAGGTGTGGCCCTTGACCGGCGTGAACCCCAGCGGGATCGTCGCCGACTGGTCGGCCTGGAGCGTCGCCACCGGCTGGCCGGTCGTGATCGCCTTCCCGGCCGTGAGGTCGTTAACCCAGTAGGTGGCGCCGATCGACCCGCCGGTGCCTTGAGCCGAGTAGAGGAGCGGGAAGTAGAGCTTCACCGACGCGGTCGCTCCGGCGCGGACGCTCTGCGTGATCCCGTCGACCGAGGTCGCCACCGACTTGAACGCGGCGTACGACGGCTTCGGCGCACCCGACGGCCCTTCGAGCCCGCTCTGCCACGGGTTGCCGGCGGAGTCGCGGAACGTGAACCAGATGAACATCTGCACGTTCGGGTCCTTCGCGGCGATCTGGAGCGCCTGCTTCGCGTACTTCGCCTGGACGGAATTCGTGACGCCGTGCGGCTCACCGGGCTTCGTCTCGTGGCCGTACTCCGTGATCCAGATCGGCACGGCGCGGTGGAACCACTTCTTCAGGTCCTTCTCGAACTGCGGCAGGGTCGAGAGCGTCACGTTCGGGTACCGCACCTTCTGCAGCGGCGGCAGGTTCGGAGAGGTCGGGTACGGGTGGTGCGCCCAGGCGTCGAACTTCAGCCCCTTCTGGGCGGAGAGCAGCCGGGCGAACGTGCCGGGGGCGATCGAGTCGCTCGTGCCGCCGAGCGGCTTGTCGCGCCCGCGGGCCGACGTCTCGCCGATCGCGACCTTCGCGAGCGGGTTGCCGGCCTTGATGCCCGCGTACGCGGCCTTGAAGAGCTTCGCGTAGTTGGCGGGGCCGACGATCTTCTTGCCCGAGAACTGCGGCAACAGGAAGAGGCCGAGATTCGGCTCGTTCCAGACGCTGTACAGCGACACCGAGCCGTGGCCGCTGCGCCCGTTGTAGCGGGTCGCGAGCATCTTCGCGAACGTCTGCAGCGTCGACATGCTCTTCGGCAGGTGGTTCGGCGATAGCCCCCCGTTTGCCCACTTCGGCGTGCCGTTGATGTCGATCATCACCCGTACACCGCGAACCGTCGCATTGTTGACGAGCTCGTCGAGGTCGTTGAGGTGGTAGGCGGGGTCGTCGCCGTTCGCCGCGTCGGCCGGCTTCGTCGGCGCGATCGCCGGCCAGCTCGCCGTCGTGTGGATGACGGAGGCGCCGGCGTTGACCGCCTGGTCGAGGTTCTGCAGCCGGGTGGTCGACCAGCGGAACGAGATGTCGTCGTAGAAGCCGATCGGCATCTTCGCGGCGGCAGAGGCGGTGCCGGCGAAGACGGCGGCCGTGGCGACCACGAGCGCGGGCAGCAGGAAGCGGGCGGCTTTCAGCACGAATAGGTCCTCCTCGGTTTCCGAGAGCTGGGCGATGGCTCTCGATCGAAGGTAGCGAGTCGCTTTGAGGTGGGTGTTAAGACCTTCGCGCCCAGCCGCGAAATGCCTCCAGAAGCGCCTCTTCGGCTTCCGGAGCCAGATCGTCGAGGGTGAGGCGCCCGGTCGCGCGCACGGTCGCCTCGAGCTGGCGGAGATACCTCGTACAGTCGGCGCAGCCCGCGATGTGGCGCTCGAAGGCGGCCCGCGAGGCGACGTCGAGCGCATCCTCGAGGTAGTCGGTGACGAGCTCGACGAGCTCCTGGCAGCTGAGGGCTTCGGCGTCGATCATCGGAGGTAGTCCTCGAGCGCAGAGCGCACCTTGGCGCGCGCGCGGTGCAGCAGCACTCGTTGATTGACCTCGGAGAGGTCGAGCGCGTTACGAACCTCGTCGCTCGACCAGCCCTCGACGTCACGCAGCGAGATGACGGCGCGCTGGCTCGGCGGCAGCGCCTCGATCGCGGCGGCGATGCGGCCGCGGGTCTCGGCGGCAAGGAGCCGCTCCTCGGGCAGGTCACTCGGCGGCGCCGACCAGCCGCCCGGGTGCGACGGGTCGTCGGGCGGGAAGAACCGCTCGGGATCGACAGCGGCCTCGGGGACGCGGGCGGGATCCTGGAGCGCCGAGAACGGCAGCGAACGGCCTTCGCGCTGCGCCCGTGTCTTCGCCGTGTTGACGAGGATGCGAAACACCCACGTCTTCAGCGACGAGCGCCCCTCGAAGCGATCGAGCGCGCCGAGCACGCGCAGCCAGGTCTCCTGTACGACCTCCTCGGCGACGGCGCGGCTCGGCGTGAAGATGCGGGCGACCCGGAGGAGCGGTGCATGCCACTCGCGAACGAGCTCGCGGAAAGCATCCTCGTCGCCGGCCCGGAGCGCCGCGACGAGCTCGGCATCGCTACGCAGCATCGTACGATCCTAGTGGTGCCCGAGCTGCCGAAAACGAGTGACGCGGTCGTGATCGGCGGCGGCGTGATGGGAGCCGCCGCGCTTCATTACCTGGCGGAGCTCGGCTGCGATTCGCCCCTTCTCATCGAGCGCGAGACGCTGGCGGCCGGCTCGACCGGCCATTGCGCCGGCGGTGTGCGCACCCTCTTCTCCGACGAGCTGAACGCACGCATCGGCCTGGAGGCGATTGCCCGGCTCGAGCGGTTCCCCGACGAGGTCGGCGCGGAGCTCGACCTGCGCCTCCACGGCTACCTCTTCCTGCTCGACTCGCCCGTAGACGTCGAGCTGTTCGGCGAGGCGCTCGCGCTGCAGCAGCGACTCGGTGTCGACACGCGGTTCGTCGACCCGCTCGCATTCGTGCCGCAGCTCGCCGTCGACGACCTGCTCGCTTCGGCGTTCTGCCCGCGCGCGGGCTCTGTGACGCCTGATCTCGTCGTACAGGGCTATGCGCGACGCGCCGCCGCGCGTGGAGCGGCGATCGCCCAGTCGTGTGCCGCTCTCGCGATCGTCGTCGACCACGGGCGCGTGACCGCCGTCGAGACCTCACGCGGCCGCGTCGCGACCGAGCGGGTCGTGCTCGCGGCCGGGGTCTGGTCGCGCGAGCTCGCCGCGTCGGCCGGGCTGGAGCTTCCGGTCGAGCCCGAGCGGCGACACATGTTCTTCACCGAGACGGCGCCGGGCTTCGCGGAGGCGCTGCCGCTGACGATCGACTTCTCGACCGGCTTCTACTTCCATCGTGAGGGGGCGGGCCTCGCCGTCGGCGGCCGGGAGCCGTCGCTCGAAGAGCTCGCGCCGATCGCGGCCCACCGCCTCCCCGCCCTCGCCGATCTCTCGTTTCACGCCTCCTTCTCCGGGCTGTACGAGCTGAGCCCCGATCGCAACGCGCTCGTCGGGGCGGCGCCCGGCATCGACGGGCTCGTCTATGCGACCGGCTTCTCGGGGCACGGCTTCCAGCAGGGCCCGGTGGTCGGCGAGCACCTGGCGCGGCTCGCGCTCGGCCTCGCGCCCGTGTTCGACCTCTCGCCGTTCGCGGTCGAGCGCTTCGCCGCCGGGGCGGCGCGCGTCGAGCACGGCATCGTGTGACGCGGCGCAGGCTCAGTCGGCCAGGCGGCGAAACGCGACGACGCTGTTGTGGCCGCCGAAGCCGAACGAGTTCGAAAGGGCTGCGTCGACCTGCTGGCGCCGGGCCTCGTTCGGGATGTAGCCGAGATCGCAGCTCGGGTCGGCCGCGAACTGGTTGATCGTCGGCGGAAGCACGCCGTGATGCAGCGCGAGCACCGTGAAGACCGCCTCGACCGCACCGGCGGCACCGAGCGTGTGGCCGGTCGCACCCTTGGTCGACGAGATCAGCGGCCCGCCGGGCAGGCTCTCTCCGAAGACGAGTTTCAGCACCCGCGTCTCCGCAGCGTCACCTGCGGGGGTCGAGGTCCCGTGCGCGTTGACGTAGCCGATGTCGGCCGGCTCGAGCCCGGCGTCGTTCAAGGCCATCGACACGGCGCGCCCCGCGTTCGTTCCCACGGGATCAGGATCGGACACATGGTTCGCATCCGACGAGACGCCGTAGCCGGCGAGCTCGGCATAGATCCGCGCACCGCGTGCCCGCGCATGCTCGAGCTCCTCGAGCACGAGCACCGCGGCCGCCTCCGCGATCACGAACCCGTCCCGGTCGCGATCGAACGGGCGCGATGCCGTCGCCGGGTCGTCGTTGCGCGTCGACAAGGCCCGCATCGCGGCAAAGCCGGCCACGGACGTGGCGGTCACCGGCGCCTCCGTCCCGCCGCACACCATGACGTCGGCGCGACCGAGGCGGATCGAGTCGAGCGCGTCGCCGATCGCCATGTTCGACGCGGCGCAGGCGGTGCTCTGGCAGAGCAGCGGCCCGCGTGTCCCCAGCTCGATCGACACCCAGCCGGCGGCCAGGTTCGGAAGCGTCTGGACGATCGCAAACGGGCTCACCCGATCCGGCGCCCGGCTCGCCAGTTGCAGGACGGTGTGCTCGAACGACGCGACCCCGCCGAGGGCCGTCCCGATCGCGGTGCCGGCTCGCTCGCCCACCGCCGCGACGTCGAGGCCCGCGTCGTCCTCGGCCTGCCGGGCGGCGGCGACGACGAGATGCGTGCAGCGATCCATCCGCCGCGCGGCCTTCGTCTCGACGAACTCGTTGACATCGAAGTCCTTCACCTCGCAGGCAAAGCGCACGGGGAACTCCGTTGCGTCGAAGCGCTCGATCAGCGCCGCCCCGCTCCGGCCCGAGACGACGGCGTCCCAGGCCGCGGCGACCGAGTTCCCGATCGGGCAAACGATCCCGAGTCCCGTCACCACCACCCGCCGACGCTCCGTGGTCATGGAGAGAGCCTATGCGCCGCGGCCGGGCTTTCGGCGCCGATCCGGCGCGAGTAGGGTGGATCGGGCATTTGTCCTGGAACGTGACCGCCGGCCGGAGCGGCGGGAAGGAGTCGACGAATGGCGGACCCGTTTCAGACGACCGAGGCCGCGGCGGTGCAGAGCAAGCCGGCGGCAAACACGGTGCCGCATCTCACGCGGGACGAGCGGGTGGCGCGCGGAAAGGCAGCGAGGGCGGAAGTGGTCCGTTCGGCGCAGGCCCAGATCGAGTTCCCGCCGGAGCGTGACCCCGTCGCCCTGCTGGAAGAGCAGGCGACGACGCGGGTGCCGGAGCTGGTGCCGATCCGGTACGGGCGGATGCTCGCGTCGCCGTTCACCTTCTACCGTGGCGGGGCGCTGATCATGGCCGAGGATCTCTCGCGAACGCCGAATTCAGGCCTGCGCGTGCAGCTGTGCGGAGACGCGCACCTGTCGAACTTCGGGGTGTTCGGGTCACCGGAGCGGACGCTCGTCTTCGACATCAACGATTTCGACGAGACGGCTCCCGGCCCATGGGAGTGGGATGTGAAGCGGCTGGCGGCCAGCTTCGCGATCGGCGGGCGGGAGAACGGCTTCTCGGCTGCCCAGCGTCGCAAGATCGTGCTCGAGACCGTCCGCATCTATCGCGAGGCGATGTCCTCGTTCGCTGCGATGGGCAACCTCGAGCTCTGGTATGCCCGACTGTCGGCCGACCAGCTCGCCGCGGAGTTCACCGCCGGCGTGGATCCGAAGAGCCTGAAGAAGGCCCAGGCCGTCATCGACAAGTCGCGGACGAAGGACAGCATGCATTCCTTCGAGAAGCTGACCCGGCTCGTCGACGGGGAGCCGCGCATCATCAGCGATCCGCCGCTGATCGTGCCGATCGCCGAGCTTCTCCCGACGGAGCGCGAGCGGGAGACTCTCCAGGACGACATGCACACGCTCATCCGCTCCTACCGGCGGACGCTGGAGACCGACCGGCGCCACCTGCTCGAGCAGTTCCGCTTCGTCGACCTGGCCCGCAAGGTCGTCGGCGTCGGCAGCGTCGGCACCCGCGCCTGGATCGCCCTCTTCCTCGGCATCGACAACGTGGACCCGCTGTTCCTCCAGATCAAGGAGGCCCAACAGTCCGTGCTCGAGCGGTTCGTCGGCAAGAGCGAATACGGCAACTGCGGACAGCGCGTCGTCGCCGGGCAGCGGCTGATGCAGGCCTCCAGCGACATCTTCCTCGGCTGGCAGCACACGAAGGCCGGCATCGACGGCGTCGAGCGCGACTTCTACGTCCGCCAGCTCAAGGACTGGAAGGGCTCGCTCGCGTTCGAGCAAACCGCGCCTCCGGGCGCAACTGCCTACGGGAGGGCCTGCGGCTGGACACTCGCTCGCGCGCACGCGCGCTCCGGCGACCGGGTCGCGATCGCCTCCTACCTCGGCAGCTCCGACAGCTTCGACCAGGCGATCGCGGCGTTCGCCGAGACGTACGCCGACCAGAACGAGCGCGACTTTGCAGCCCTGCAGGACGCGGTGAAGACCGGCCGGATCCAGGCCGAACTGGGGCTCTGACGAGGGCGTGAGCCAGGTCGAGGCCGCGGCGAAGCCACGCTACGTGTCGATTCTCGGCGGCATCCGCCCGTACGACCGCTCGTGGTTGACCCGGGACGTGATCGCCGGGGTGACGCTCGCGGCCCTGGCGATCCCGGAGGTGATGGGGTACACGAAGATCGCCGGAACCCCGGTCGTCACGGGCCTCTACACGCTCGTCCTGCCGGTTCTCGCATTCGGGCTGCTCGGTTCGTCTCGCCACCTCGTCGTCGGTGGGGACTCGGCAACGGCGGCGATCATGTACGCGGGCATCGCGGCGCTCGGCATCTCAGGCCTCCAGCCCGGCACCCCCCAATGGGTCGCCCTGGCCGGCCTCAGCGCACTCATCTGCGGTGGGCTGCTGCTCCTCGCCCGGGTCGCGCGACTCGGCTTCCTCGCCGACTTCATCTCGCGCACCGTCCTCATCGGCTTTCTCACCGGCGTCGGGATTCAGGTCGCTTTCGGGCAACTCGCCGGGATGCTCGGAGTGCCGTCCCCGAAGGTCGATCTCGGCGCGATCAGCGGCACGCTGATCAAGTTCTGGGACACCTTGAAGGAGGTCGGCCAGACCTCCGGCGCCACGCTCGCGGTCTCCCTGAGCGTGATCGCAACACTCGTCCTCTTCGAGCGGTTCATTCCGGCCATTCCCGGCGGGCTCGTGGCCGTCGTCGGTGCGATCGCCGTCAGCTGGGCCGCGGATCTCCAGTCGCACGGCGTGTCGACGCTCGGGCACGTCCCCGGTGGCCTTCCGCACGTCGGCTTCCCGAGCGGCGTCGGCCTCGACGACGCAGGGAAGCTCTTCACCGTGTCGGTGTCGATGTTCCTCGTGATCCTCGCGCAGAGCGCCGCAACGTCCCGGGCGTACGCGGTGCGCTACCAGGAGCAGTTCGTCGAGAACGACGACCTGGTCGGCCTGGGCGTGGCGAATCTGCTCGCAGGGCTCAGCAGCACCTTCGTCGTCAACGGCAGCCCGACGAAGACCGAGATGGTCGATCAGGCGAAGAGCCGCTCGCAGGTGGCCCAGCTGACGACCGCAGCCGTCGTCGTCCTGGTGCTGCTCTTTCTCACGAAGCCGCTCCAGTACATGCCCAACGCGGTCCTCGCGTCCGTCGTGTTCGTGATCGGGCTCAAGCTCGTGAAGATCGTCGCGATGCGCCGGATCTGGGGCCTCGCCCGCGACGAGTTCGTCGTGGCCGCGATCACCGCAGCCGTCGTGGTCGTGGTCGGCGTCGAGCAGGGGATCATCCTGGCGATCCTGCTGTCGATCGCTCTCCACGTGAAGCGGCACTACACGCCCCACGACGCCGTCGTGACGTGGACGGCCGACGGGAAGCCGAAGATGCAGAAGCCCATTCCGGGCACCCGGAGCGAACCGGGCCTGATCGTCTATCGATTCCCGGTCGGGATCTTCTACGCGAACTCGGTCCGGCTGGCGGAGGACGTCCTCGGTCTCGTGAACGTCCCCGACCCGCCACGCTGGTTCGTCCTGGTCGCCGATGCCATCGACGACGTCGACTACACGGGCGGGACGACCCTGCTCGAAGTCGCGGAGGGGCTCGAAAAGCGCGGCATCGTCCTCGCGATCGCCGAGGCGGGCGACGACGTGCTGCGAGAGCTGCGCAGGTTCGGCGTTCTCGACCACGTGGCGCCGAAGCATCTCTTCGACACCGTCGACGAGGCGCACGCTGCGTTCCACGCAACCGAGAGTGGGCGGTGACGGGCTCGAACCGCCGACCCCCTGCTTGTAAGGCAGGTGCTCTCCCAGCTGAGCTAACCGCCCTCGACGACACATTCAACCAAACCGCTCCCGCGGCTCGAGATCGGTGGTGAACCCGGACGCTGCACTGATTGGAAAGAAGCAGGCGAGCGCCGGCCTCGGCGTCGTGCTCTCGACGCTCGCCGCAGCGCAGTTCCTGATGACGCTCGACTCGTCGGTGATGAACGTGTCGATCGCGACCGTCGCCCACGACGTCGGCACGACCGTGACGGGCATCCAGGGGGCGATCACGGCCTACACGCTCGTGATGGCATGCCTGATGCTGACCGGGGCGAAGATCGGCGGCCTGATCGGGCGGAGGCGCGCGTTCGCGATCGGTCTCGTCATCTACGCCGCCGGGTCGCTGACCACCGCCCTCTCGACGAGCCTGCCCGTCCTCCTGCTCGGCTGGTCACTGCTCGAAGGGGTTGGCGCGGCGTTGATCCTGCCCGCGATCGTTGCGCTCGTCGCGTCGAACTTCCCCCGCGAGCGGCGCGCGTATGCCTACGGCCTCGTCGCCGCCGCGGGCGCGATCGCCGTTGCCGTCGGCCCGCTGATCGGCGGGCTGGCGACGACCTACCTCTCGTGGCGCTGGGTGTTCTTCGGCGAGGTGGCGATCGCCGCGGCGATCCTCGTTCTCTCGCGGGGCCAGACGGAAGACCCGGTCGACCACCGACCGCACCTCGACGTCGTCGGGGCGGTGCTCTCCGCCGCCGGCCTCGGCCTCGTCGTCTTCGGCGTCCTCAAGTCCGGCACCTGGGGCTGGGTGCAGGCGAAGCCCGGGGCATCGACGCTCGGAGGGGTCTCGCTCGTCGTGTGGCTCGTGCTCGCAGGCGGGCTCGTGCTCTGGCTCTTCTTCCGCTGGCAGGACCGGCGCGACCGCCGGGGACGCGAGGTGCTCGTCAGCCCGGCGATGCTCGCGAACCGCAAGCTTCGCGGCGGCCTCACCATGTTCTTCTTCCAGTACCTCGTTCAGGCAGGCATCTTCTTCGTCGTCCCGATCTACCTGTCGATCGCGCTCGGCCTGAGCGCGGTCGCGACGGGCATCCGGGTGATGCCGCTCTCGGTGACGCTGCTCCTGACAGCGGTCGGCGTCCCGCGCGTCTTCCCACACGCGTCGCCGCGGCGGATCGTGCGGCTCGGGTTGCTTGCCCTGCTGGCCGGGACGCTCGTGCTCCTCTGGAAGCTCTCGCCCACGTCAGGCCCGGAGATCGTGCTCGTCCCGATGCTCCTGATCGGCGCCGGCATCGGGATGCTCGCCTCACAACTCGGGAGCGTCACCGTCTCGTCGGTGCCCGACGACGAGAGCCCGGAGGTCGGCGGGCTCCAGAACACCGTCACCAACCTCGGCGCCTCGCTCGGCACCGCTCTCGCCGGATCGCTGCTGATCGCGACCCTGAGCTCGTCGTTCCTGACTGCGATCGCGCACGACCCCGCCGTGCCACAACGCGTGTCGTCGGGCGCCGCGGTCCAGCTCGCCGACGGCGTGCCGTTCGTCTCGGACACGTCGCTCGAGACCGCACTCACCGACGCGCACGTGCCGCCGCGCCGCCGCGAAGCCGCGATGTCGAGCTATCGCAGCGCCCGCGTCGACGGGCTCAAGACCTCGCTCGCTCTCCTCGCTCTGGTCACGGTCGTCGCGCTCTTCGCCGGCCAGCTGATCACGACGAGACAGCCCGGATCGGACGCCTAGGTCACTTCATTTTGTATAGTCGCGCCTCGGGGAAACCACCAGGAAAGGGAGCCGCCGATGTCCGCGACCGACGACCTGTTCGCCAACGCCGCCCGTTACGCCGAGAGCTTCGACCGAGGCGACCTGCCGCTGCCGCCCGCCAAGGGCGTCGCGGTGGTCGCGTGCATGGACGCGCGGCTGAACGTGTACGGCCTGCTCGGGCTCGAGGAGGGTGACGCGCATGTGATCCGCAACGCCGGCGGCGTCGTCACCGACGACGAGATCCGCTCGCTCTCGATCTCGCAGCACCTCCTCGGGACGAAGGAGATCGTGCTGATCCACCACACGGGCTGCGGCATGCTCACCTTCTCGGACGACGAGTTCGCCGACCGGCTCGAGGCGGAGACGGGATCGCGGCCGAGCTGGAAGGCCGAGGCGTTCGGCGACCTCGACGGCGACGTCCGCGAGTCGATCGCGCGGATCAAGGCAAGCCCGTTCATCCCTCGCAAGGACAGCGTGCGCGGCTTCGTCTACGACGTCGAGACAGGCCGGCTCACGGAAGTGGCCTGACCGGCCCGGAGGCGGCGAGCGTCGTGCCCCCCGCGTCCAGCGCCTCCACCTCGACCACGGCATAGCGTCCCGGCAGGCGGATCGCCGTCTCGAAGCCACGCTTGGCGCTGTGCGCGACCTGGTGCAGCTGCGCGACGCTCGCTCCGCCGAGCACGCGCCAGCCGGCGAGCATCGTCGACCCGTTCCAGCTCGCGTAGACGGTCTCGCGGCCCGCAACGAGGCGGGCGGCGGCCTGCGGTTTCGTGTGCGGCTCGCCCACCCACGGCTCGACAAGCGCCCGGTAGGTGAGATCGGGGGACGGGAGGCGCCCGTCGAGCAGGACCCTCCCGTCGCTCGTGTACTCCGAGATGTACGGCTCGGCCCCCCAGCCGACGAAGACGTTGCCGTCGCCGATCTGCTGGAAGCTCCCCATGTAGGCGGGATGCAGGTCGGGGTCGTCGTGCCGGTACTCGCGTACGAGCGTCGCGGTCTTCGCGGCCTGATCGAGATGCAGCACGAGCCCGCGCGACGGGCCCTCCGGCGACAGGTAGGTGCCGGCGCCGGTGACCTGGCAGCAGTGGTCGTCGAAGAGCGTCACGTCGCCGCCGCGGCCGGCGACGACGTCGTGCTGCCACTGGAAGTCGGCGTTCGCGGCGAAGCGGAAGCTCGAGTCCTTGCCGCCGAGCGTCCACTCGATCTTCCCGGTCGCGAGGTCGACCAGGTACGCGGCCCACGTGTCGCGCATCGACACGAGCAGCTTCCCGTTCCCCTCGAGGTCGATCGAGTTGACGTGGTAGGCGTCCCACGGGAAGCCGTTCGTCGGCGGCAGCGCGTGCGACTCCGACAGTGGAATGTGGTCGTAGGCGTCCCAGCTGTAGAGGAGCTTCCCGGTCTTCAGGCTGTACTCCTGGACCGCGGAGTCGCCGAGCGCGCCGTTGTTGGCGCCGCCGTAGGAGGTCAGGTTCATCGGCACGTTCCGGTTCGCCGTCACCCAGATGTCGTCGCCGCGGATCTCGAGGTCGTGCAGCGTCAGGATCCACCCGCCGGTGCCCTGCACCGTCGCGACCGTACGGTAGTGGCGGTCGACGACGACGATCTCGCCACTCTCGGTCGCGCCGGTGCTCGTGATCACGCCCTGCCACCACGCCAGCACGGGCTCGCCGTGGTAGGTCTGGACGCTGAGGTTCGAGGCGACGACGTCATTCGGCACCGGGCGGAACCAGACCGGCTGGAGCTGCTTGTCGAGGATCAGCGGGCCGCTCTGGCCGACGAGCGGCGGATTGGAGAGGTCGTAGAAGTTCGCCGTCATCACATAGCCATGCGAGAGCGCTGCGGCGGCGGCCGCCGCCTCGACGCGGATCTTCGGCGGATGCAGCGCGGGCGCCGAGGCGAACGTGTACGCGCCGTCGGTCGTGTAGGCGCCGATCGGCGCACCGGGTGACCCGGCGAACACGGCGTCGACGACGGCGAAGGCGGCGAGCACGACCGCGACGACCACGGCGAACCGCGAGGCGCGGCGAGGCGCCTCGGCGGGCGCCGAGAGCATGAAGCGCGCGACGAGCGCGGCGACGAGGCAGAGGCCGGCGCCGACGAGGTACGCAAGCCGGAAGCCGTCGGTGAGTGCGTCCGGCACAGCCTTGTTCTGGCCGATCAGGTCGCTCGTCCGCTGTGAGGCGAGCGACACGAGGAGGGCGATCCCGAGAGCGCCGCCGATCTGCCGGGAGGTGTTGACGAGCCCTGATGCAAGCCCCGCCTGCTCGGGGCGCGCACCTTGCGTGGCGGCGATCGTCGACGGCACGATCGAGAGGGCGATGCCGAGCGCGACGACGACCCCGGGAACGACGACGTACCAGACGGCACTGCCACTCGTCCCGATCCGGGCGAGCAGGAGGAGTCCGCCCGCCATCAGCACGAGCCCACCGGTGAGCACCGCGCGGGCGCCGAAGAGGCCGACGAGCCGGCCCGCCCGCCGGGCGGCGAACATGATCGTGAGCGCCATCGGCAGGAAGCAAAGGCCGGCCTCGAGCGGCGAGAGCGCCAGCACCTGCTGCAGGTAGAGCGAGCTCACGTACCACATCGGGAAGAGCGCGGCGCTGAAGAGAAGGACGACCCCGTTCGCGCGTCGGAGCTGCGGCGTGAGCGCCCGCAGCGGCACGAGCGGTGCCGCGACGAGCCGCGCCTCGATGACCAGGAAGGCGGCGAGCAGCACGATCCCGACGGCGATCGGGACGAGCGACCCGGCGGCGCCCCAGCCCAGATAGCCGGCGGCGACGATGCCGTAGACGAGCGCGATCAGGCCGCCGGTGAGCGTGAGCGCGCCCGCGAGATCGACCCGTCCTGCTTCGCGCCCGCGCGCACTGTCGTCGCTGAGGAGCAGGTACGCGCCGACGGCCGCGGCGATCCCGATCGGCGGGTTGATCAGGAAGATCCAGCGCCACCCGAACGCGTCGGTGAGCACGCCTCCGAGCAGCACGCCGGTGGCGCCGCCCGCGCCGTTCATGGCGCTCCAGAGCCCGATGGCGCGGTGCCTGGCCGGGCCGGCGGGGAAGGTCGCAGTGATTGCGGCCAGCGACGCCGCCGCCATCAGCGCGCCGCTCAGCCCCTGCAGCGCCCGGGCGACGATCAGGACGTTCTGTGTCGGGGCGAGCCCGCCGATCAGCGAGGCAATCGAGAAGCTCGTGAGCGCGACGACGAGAGCGCGCCGCTGGCCGAACCGATCGGTCGCGCGCCCGCCCACCATCAGGAAGCCGGCGAACACGATCGCGTACGCGTCGACAACCCACTGGAGATCGATCGACGAGAAGCCGAGGCTCGCCTGGATCGCCGGGAGCGCGACGTTGACGATGCTGAGGTCGAGGATGACCAGGAACTGCGCCACGCAACACACGGCGAGGAGCCAGCCCTCGCGTGCGGTGCTCTCGTGCGCCGGGGCGTCGCGGCCGGGGTCCGGCGCCGGCGCGCGCCGGCGGCGCACGAGCAGGCTCATTCGGCCGCGGAGGGCGCGGCCTGGCCGCGCCACGCGCTCAGCACGGCGAGCGACGAGTCGATCATCCGCTCTTCGAACATCCGAGTGTCGTTCACCCGCGGCAGCGGAACGTCGGGCACGGGCACCTCGAGCAGCTCGCAGAGCGGCTCCCAGCCGTCGGCAGGCGACCAGACCAGGACGTCGTCGACGTCGTCCTGTACCTGTGCGTTGTAGCGCTCCATCTCGCGGGCCATCGTCGCCGGATCGGTCGCCCCGCGGTCCGGGAGCAGGCCGCTCAGCGACCACATCCGGTCCATCAGGGCCGTGAACGCGTTCCACTCGTCGTCCACGCGGGCCCGCGCCGACGAGAGGTCGTTCATCATCGAATCGCCGTAGAGGAACGGCACGATCGTCTCGCCCATGCTCTTCGCCCACGCCTCGCCGGGCCGGACGCTGAGCAGCACCTTGGCGTCCGGATAGAGCTCGCGAAGCTCGCGGTAGAAGAACGAGCCGGGCCAGTCGACGGTCGAGGCGTACCCGGCGAAGATCTCTTCCCACTCAGGCCTGCCCTCGACCGCGTCCGACCACTGACGGACGCGGCGCAGATCGCCGAGCACGTCGACCATGTGGTAGCAGGGACCGACGCCCAGCAGTTCGAGGGCGACCTTCTGCGACAGCGTCGCCGTGCGCGGGAGCCCCGCTCCGATAAGTCTCATGTCGTTTGCCTGCTCCAGTTCGGTTGGTTCTCGCCGGATCTGCACGAGAATCGTGGCGGAACCTGAGAAGTCCCTAAGGACTCGGGGAGGCCGCCCGCTCTGGCACCGGTCGCTTTGTAAGGTCGCCTACGATACGACACTTCATGGGGCGGCGATCCATCCTTCGTCTGGGCGTGCTCGTCCTCGCGGGCGCACTCGGCGTCGGCACGGCCT
This sequence comes from uncultured Thermoleophilia bacterium, assembly GCA_963794375.1. Taxonomy (GTDB): domain Bacteria; phylum Actinomycetota; class Thermoleophilia; order Gaiellales; family Gaiellaceae; genus PALSA-600. The sequence continues at coordinate 11,459 of CAWCDL010000008.1, read as the reverse complement.
TCGCAGTCGCCGGCCCGATCCTCAAGTCCGCCAAGGATTCGAAGCTCGGCCCGATCGTCGTCAACGCCAAGGGCCTCACGCTCTACGCGGTCTCGAGCGAGCGCAGCGGCAAGCTCAGGTGCACGGGCAACTGCGTCTACTTCTGGTTCCCGGTGCTCGTGACGGGCAAGGCGAAGCCCGTCGCCGGCAAGGGGCTCTCGCAGGCGAAGATCGGCACGATCAAGCGGCCGAACGGCGCCCTGCAGGTCACCTACAACAAGTTGCCGCTCTACCGTTACTACCTCGACCGCAAGCCGGGCCAGGCGAAGGGGCAGGGCGTGAAGGACCCCTCCGGTACCTGGCACGTCGTCTCGACGAGCGGCAAGGTCGTCACGAAGGTGCCCGGTGAGGGCGGCTCCTCGACGAGCGAGGCGACGACCACCTCGGGCGGCATCGGCTACTAGATCTAGACGTAGGGCCGGTGCAGCTTCGAGGTGCCGAGCACGCGGTGTGACCCGTCGAGGCCGCTGACGCGCACGACGAGCGGCACGCCCGTGAGCCGGATCGACGTCTCGAAGCCGTCCCGCGGCACGGTCCGCACCGGGCGCAGCGCCGCGACGGTCGGCCCCGCCTCGACGCGCCAGTAGGCGGCCTCGGTCGCGCCGTTCCAGCTGACGTGAACGACGGCGTCGCGCCCCGCCCGCGTGACCGCGAGCACGGGGACGGTGGCGGGGTGTCCGGCCCAGACGTCGCGGAACGCGCGGTAGTTCCAGGCGTTCCCGTCGAACTTGGCGTCGAAGCGGACGTCCCCCGCCGGACCGAACTCGGTCACGTACGGCTGATCGCCGAAGCCGACCATCATGCCGCCGCCCGGCACGTCCTGCGCGTTGCCCATCGAGGTGGCGACGACCGGGGTCGGGTGCGGATAGGCCGCGACGAGCGCACACGTCTTCGTCTGCTCGTCGAGCCTCAGCCGCAGCCCGCGCGAGGGATACGACGGGTCGCCGGTGCCGTCGTCGAACAGCGTCAGCGTGCCGTCGGGATGCGGCCGGGCGTCGTGCTGGTAGAAGAACCCGGCTCCCGGGGCGATCTGGAAGTCGCTCAACCGGCCGCCGAGCCGCCACAGGATCTCGCCGGTCTTCCGGTCGAGCTTGTAGACGGCGGACGTGCTCTTCGCAGAGATGACGAGGTTGCCGTCGAGGTCGACGTCGATCGAGTTGACGTGGAAGTAGTCGTACGGGTCGAGGAGCGGCGCATACGACTCGGTGAACGGGACGTGCTCGAGGCTGTGCCACTCGAACAGCACCTTGCCGGTCGCGACGTCGATCTCCTGGACGATCGAATCGAGGACGTTCGCACCGGGCTTGCCGCCGACCGACGTCGTGTCGGCCTGCGTCTCCGCGTGCACGGTGAGCAGCGCGGTGCCTTGCGGCGTGAGCAGGAACTCGTGGACGTCGGCCTTGTAGCCGTTGCCCGCGGCGACGCGCTTGATCGTCTTGTAGCTCTGGTCGACGATCAGGTTGACGCCCTCGCTCGTCCCGATCTTCGTCACCTGCCCCTCCCACCACGTGAGCACGGGCTTGCTCCGGTAGACCTGCGTGCGAAAGTTGATCGCGAAGGTCTTGACCCGGCGGAACCACACGATCTGGCCGTGGTTGTCGACGATCATCGGGCCCCGCTGGCCCGGCCCGGTCAGGGTCTCGACGAACACGTATCCGGGCGCGGGCGTCGTGAGCGTGCTCACCGTCATCGTCGGCGGCTTCAGCGACGGCTGGCTGAGGTACTTCGCGTAGCCGGGGTCGGCGCCGGCCGCCGCCCAGACCGACCTCGGGAGCGCGAGCGCCGCCGTTCCCGCCGCGGCCGCCGCCAGGAGGTCGCGCCTCGAGTATGTCTGGTGCTCAAGCAGTACCCCCAGCGGGATTCGAACCCGCGCTACCGGCGTGAAAGGCCGGCGTCCTAGGCCACTAGACGATGGGGGCGCGCGCTCTGAGAGTACCGTTGCGCCGTGCCGATTCGACCCGCCGAGCCGCGCGACGTCGTCCGGATGTGGGCCTCGCTCGAGCGCGAGCTGCCCGAGCCGGAGTGGCCGGGAGGCGTCACTGTGCGCACCTACCGGGCCGGCGACGCCCACGCCGTGAAGGCGCTGCTCGACGACGCGTACACATGGGACGACTCTCATGAACGGCGGACGCACGACGAGTGGCTGCGCTGGATGACGGCCCACGACGAATTCGATCCGGAGCTGTGGCTGCTCGCCGAGCGCGCCGGTGTGCTCGTCGGCTGTGCGCTCCACTGGCGTCCCGTGGACGGACGAGGCTGGCTGAAGGACATTGCGGTCGCGAGGGCAGAGCGCGGACGCGGGCTCGGAGCGGCGCTCGTCTACGCCGGCTTCCACGCGTCGGCAGAGCGCGGTGCGCGACTCGTCGGCCTCAAGGTCCACCGAGCCAACCCGACCGGGGCGCTCGCGCTCTACGAACGGGTCGGCTTCGTCGCCGACTCGTGGGTCGAGAAGCCGTGACGCCGACGCCAACCGGCGTCTCGCTCCTGCGCTGGCTGCGCCGGCAGCTGCGCGAGCCCACGCCGCAGCGGGAGCGTCTCGAGGCAGCGATCGCGAACGACGATCCGGGCGAGGCGCGGCGCGTCGTCGGCGCGATGGAGTTCGGCGACGCACAGCTCAGGCATGTCGGCCGCCTGCTCGACGAATGGGAGCGCGAACGAGGCCGCTAACGGTTTCGCGACAAATCTCCGCCACACTGCCTGGGTGAGGAGCGTGAGAGGGGTCTCGGCGCTCGGCGTTCTCGCGGCTGCGCTCGTGCTGTCGAGCAGCGCGCCTGCGACGTCGCTGATGCCGCTCGAGAAACAGGCGCTCGCCGCGCTTGCCAGGGCGCAGAAGGCGGGGCGCATCGATGCCGCGACGGCGTCGAGCGCGCGCGCCGAGGTTGCCCGCGCGGCGCATCTGGCACGGACGCTTCCGAACGGGCGCGCCTATCACGTGCAGGTCGCCCTCGCCGAGGCGGCGTCGTTCCGGGAGCCGCTCACGCTGCCGCGCACGCTCGAGCTGTACGGCGCGCTGCAGGCGAACGACGACTATTTCTCCAAGCACTGGGCGCCCGCCGACAAGACCGACTTCGTCGGTGCAGACGGCGTCGTCTACCGCTACTTCGCCGGCTACTGCTTCCGCTTCCATCCGCTCGCGAACTTCGGCGCATTGAACGCGCGCGTCGCGGCCGGCGATGCCGACGGCGCACGTGAGCTCGCCGACGCGCTCGTCGAGCGCGGCGTCTACCAGCGCGGCGGCGGGATCGGCTGGGAGTACGACTTCCCCTTCGGGGGCGGGCATGCACCGTGGCTCTCGGGGATGGCGCAGGCCGTCGCCGCGCAGGCGTTCGCGGGCGCAGCCTCACTCGTGACCGACCGCGGCGCGGCGTACCTGCGCGAAGCCGCCGCCGCCTACCGTGTCATCCCGCGGTCGCTCCTCACCTCGGTGCCCGCAGGGCCATGGATCCGGCTGTACGGGTTCAGCCGCCTACCGGTGCTGAACGCCCAGCTGCAGGCCACGATCTCGCTCGCCGCTTATGCGCAGGCGACGGGTGACACCGCGGCGGCGCACCTTGCGACGCGCATGCAGAACGCGGCCGCAGTGACCCTGCCGCGCTTCGACACCGGCTACTGGTCCGACTACTCTCTCGCCGGCGACCCGTCTCCGGTCGACTACCACGTCTTCGTCGTCTCCCTGCTACGCAAGCTGGCGGCGGGCGATCCGCGGTTCGCCGACGCCGCGAAGCGCTTCGCCGCCTACGAGAAAGAGCCGCCGGCCTTCAAGCTCGACACGGCCGGTGTCGGCCAGGTTCGCTTCTGGCTCTCGAAGCCGTCCACCGTCACGTTGACGACGCCCGCTGGGCCGACGAAGCGGCTGTCGCTCGACGGCGGCTGGCAGACGGTCTCCTGGCAGCCGAAGGCGAGCGGCGTCTACCCGGTGCACGTCGAGGCGACCGACTGGCTCGGGAACCGCTCCTCGTTCGACGCGCCGCCGATCGTCAAGGTCGCAGCCGCCGCGCGGTCGGCACCCCGCTCGACCACGGCGGCGACCGTCACCGGGCTGCCCACCTTCTCGGTCGGCGCCGCTCTCGACTCTCCCGGTCAGGGCGCGATCGCACAGCGGCTCGGCCTGCGGCTCGGCCGCATCGGAGTCGCCTGGCCAACCGGCACCACCGCGCCCGATCCGGGGCTGGTCGCCGCCTTCGGCGGCCTGCCGGCCGGCCTGCAGGCGCTCGTGGAGCTGAACGACGGCGCGCCGTCGACCGACCCGGCCGCGCAGGCGGCGCTCGCGCAGTACGCGGCGTCGCTTGCCCAGCAGGTGCCGGCGATCGCGCAGCTCGTCCTCGTGCCGTCGCCGACCGCCGCGACGGCGGCCGCGTACGCGGGGACTCTGGAAGCGGTGCGCGACGCCGTGCACGCTGTTGCACCCGCAGTCGCCGTCGGGCCGCTCGTCGACGGGTCGCTGGCGCCGAAGGCGACCGTGGCGGCACTCGGGCGCGCCCTCGCGGCAACGGGTCGCGCGCAGCCCTGGGCCGACCTCGTCGCGTTCCGCCCGGCACCCGCCGCGGGCACCGGGCTCTGGACGACGCCACAGCTCAAACCGCTGACCGCCGCGCTCGGCGGCACGCTGCCGCCCCTCCTCCTCGACGGGGTCGTGTCGACGACGCCGTCGTCGTACGCCGCGGCGATCTCGAGCGCCGCGTGCTCGCCGAACGTCTCGGGTATCGTGATCGACCGCCTCGTCGACAGCGACCTCGCCGGAACGGCGGCGACCGGTCTCGTCGACGCCGACGGCACGGACAAGAGCGGTGCCGTGGCCGTCGCCGACACCGCCGCGCTCGCGCAGCGCGGCGCGATCGTCTGCCCCGGCGTCGCCGTCCCGGCCGCAGCGACGACCCTCGTCTTCCCGACCTCGGTCGTCTCGTCCGTGCCCGTCTCGTTCCAGCTCGCGTGCGCCCGCGACTGCCTGTACGTCGCGACGCTCCTCGCGCCCGACGGCAGCCCGGTCGTCGCCACGCGCGGCGCCCTCCAGGGCGGCGCTGCGGCACAGACGGTGACCTTGCCGAAGACGACGCTCGGCCGGCCGAGCTACACGCTCGACGTGCGGCTCGTGAACCAGGTGAACCCGGGCGAGCTGACGAAGCTGACGAGCCCCGTGCTGACGCGCAGCGGCTAACGCGACTGGCGCACGGTCTTCAGGCCCCAGGCGGCACCGGCGGCGAAGAGCTCGTCGGGGTCGACGTCGCCGAGCCAGCCGAGGAAGTGCTGCTCGGGCCGATCCTCGGTCGAGCCGTACACCGCGATCCGGCCGGAGGGGAGCGGCGCATCGGGATCGTCGCCGCGCTCGAGCGCAGCGAGCCGCTCCTCGACCGCGCTGCCCTCTGCGTAGCCCTTGCCCATGAAGCCAGGGTACTCCGCTACTTCGCGCTGCGGAACGACGCGCAGGCGGGCGCCTGCTGGAACGCCTGCTGCAACTCGCCGCCCGGATCGAGCTTCGAGAGCGTGCGGTAGGCGCTCGTGATGTCGCTCTGCAGCGTCGTCAGCGTCGTGCTGACCGTCGTCACGCCGGTGAGGGCGCCCGTGGCGCTCGAGAGGTTCTTCACCGCGTCCTGAATCGTCGCCATGCCGCTCTGGATCTCGGTCGAGAGCTGATCGACGGTTTCCTGGGCCTGCGCGCCGGCGGTGGTGTTCGGCTTGCCGAGCTTCTTCAGATCCTTCGTCAGCTTGTCGGTGGCGTCCTTCGCATCGTTCGCGGCGCTCTGAACGCTCTGCTTCGTGACGTTCCCGTTCTTCAGCGTGTCGGTGGCGTCGGCGAGCGAGGTCGTCCAGGCCGAGACCGCCGAGCAGACGCCGTTGGCCCAGTCGGCAGCCGACGGCGGCTTCGACTTGCCGCAGCCGCCGGCCAGCACCGCGAGCACGACGAGGAGAGCGGCGAGGGCGAGCTTCACGACCGTCAGTGTCCGCTCTCGGACGCGGCCTCGTCAACCGCGGGCCATCTGTAACGTGACCGCCGCCGGGGCCGGTAGCTCAGTTGGTAGAGCAGGGGACTTTTAATCCCAAGGTCGCAGGTTCGATCCCTGCCCGGCCCACTTTTTCGGACGTTGCGCAAACCTCGGGTGTGGCGAGGTAGTAGCTGGGCTGGATCTCGGCTTTGCCGTTGACGCGGAGTTCGGCGACGAGCTCACGGATCAGCGCTTTCGCTTTGCGCGGTTCGCCCGCGGTGAGGAGCTGGTCGAGGTGGTCGGCGACGGCTGCGAGGTCGGCGGCCGTGGGGCCACACGTGCCGTCGTGTGGGGTCGAGAGGGAGAGTTCGGCGTGCTGAGCGTGGAGGTCGTCGAGCCGTGCCTGCAGCCGGGCAAGGCGGGCTTCGCAGCGTTCGGGTGAGAGCTTGCCTTCTTCGAAGGCCTGGTAGTAGCGCTCCAGGGCTTGCTCGTTGCGGCTGATCTCGGCCTCGATCGCGGCGAGCTGCTGCTTGATCTCCGGCTGCCGTTCGCGCGCTTCCCGTTCGGCGTCGGCGAGGACGTCTCCGACGAGATCCGTGTCGCGGTAGAGCCGCGTGAGCTGGTCGATGACCGCTTGTTCGAGCTTTCCGGCGGGCAGACGCTCGTTGTCGCAGGCTTTCGGCCCGTACTTCTGCCTGCCCGAACAGGCGTAGTAGGTGTAGTGGCCGCCGTTGCCTCGCGCGCTCATGCCGACGTACGCCTTGCCACAGCGACCACAGCGGAGTACGCCAGAGAGCAGGAACTCGCTCGAGTTGCCGCGGCGGCGGGAGATGTCTTCGCCGCGCTCGGCAAGGATCGCCTGCGCTAGCTCGAACGTCTCTTGGTCGATCAGCGGTTCGTGGATGGCGTCGAAGAGCTGGTCGCGCCAGCGCACCTTGCCGGTGTAGGTCGGGTTGGTGAGCAGGAAGTGGATCCCGGGATGCCCCCAGCCAGCTGCGGGCGCCGGTGCGTCTTCCGTCCGGAGCTTCTTGGCGATCTCGACAGCGCCGAGCCGGTCGCGCGTGTAGAGCCGGAAGATCCGTTGTACGACTGGCGCCTTCACCGGATCGGGGATCAGCCGCCGTTCCTGGTCGGAGAAGGTGTAGCCGAACGGCGGCCGGCCGGCGTACCAGCGTCCCTCTTTCGCCCGGCGTTCGATGCCAGCGGTGACGCGGTCGACGATCGTCGCATGCTCGAACTCGGCGAAGACGCCGAGCATCTGCAGCATCATCCGCCCTGCCGCCGACCCGGTGTCGAACGGCTCCGTCGCCGAGCGCAACACAACGCCTAGCTTGTCCAGCTCCTCGGCGAGCTGCGCAAGCTGGCGGACTTTGCGACTGAGGCGGTCAACGCGGTAGACGAGCAGCATGTCCACTTGACCGTTGCGGGCGAGGTCGAGCGCTGCCTGGAGGCCTGGGCGGTCGAGCTTCGTCCCGGTTGAGCGGTCCTCCTGATGGGCGACGACACGCCAGCCCTCCTGCGCCGTGCAGAACGCCTGCAGCCGCTCGCGCTGTGAGTGCAGCGAGGTCGGCTGGTTCTCCTCATCCGTCGAGATCCGCGTGTACAGACAAACCCTGATCACGACGACACCACCTCCTTCAGCGTTACCCGAGGTCGCCGGGGCGTCCATTCAGCCATCCAAACCCCAAAACCGCAAATCGACCCGCCGGGCGCCCCGCACGGCCGCCCACCCCGCCACCCCTGAAGCCGACACGAACACCCACGCGCGATCGGCGGAGGGGACGGCCGGTAGCTCGAACGAGCTCCAATCACGAGACGCGACGCGCGAATGCGGACCGGGCAGCCGAGTCTGGCGTGGGCTCGATGAGCGACGACAGCAGCGTCCGCCTGCGAAACACGCGAGGCGAACAGGTGACACCCCGCTGGACCGACGAACGAATACGAGCAGCAGCTCCGACGCCGAGCGGGGCGATCGAGGAAGGCGACCGCATCGGCTGGGTGTGCCGGCAGCAGCAGGCACACCCAGCGGATCCGCGACAGGACGTATGGACCGGACGGGAGCGTGAGCAGGGAGCGCCGCGATAGCGGCGATCCAGACGGCCGAGGGCCGGACAGCGTGCATCGAGGAAATAGGGAAGGTAGTCCGCGTCACTCGCGCCCCCAGAACCCCGCTGTTGATGCGGCATTGAGCCGGGCCGACCTGGTCGTTCGTGGAACGACCACATGAAACGACCAACAGAAACGACCGCATACGACCAGCCGCAACGCTCGCCCGTCACGCGACCTCCCGCCGCTTCGGAGAACGCACCAGCAGCGGCACGACGACCCCGCCACGGTCGCCGGCGGTACGCGGAGGCCGCCGCCCCCGAGCCTCCTCCAGCACCAGCTCGCTCAACAACCCGACCGCCGCCTGCCGCCGCTCAAACGAGAGCGGCAACAGCCGCGGCGGCAACAACCTCAAATCATCACGCTTCGCCAATCATCGCCGGAGCCAGCGGAGGAGCCGGGCAGCCACGACGGACGAGAAGGCTCGCGTGTCCACTCAACCGGTCTCTGACACCACTGGCACCGCGCGGCGGTCGAGCCGAGAGCGAGAACCTCCCTCCACCATACATATGCCGATCTCAGGCCCGAATCCGTACACCCAAACGCAGATCCACCCACAACCTTTACGACCCAGCCATAGGCCACGAGAGCGTCACAGGCCGTCCCGATGTTGCAGAAACGCTGCTCCCGCATCAGCCATCGACACCGGGCGAAATGCAACATCCGCTCCGCATGGTGAACCCCCTTTCACTCCATATCAGCTCATACCCATCCAGCCGTTGGTGTGGAGACCGTCGAGGCGTTGGAGCCAGTTGTCGTAGAGCGGGGCGATGGCCGATAGCTGGTATGTGGCGCGTGCGTGTCTGGCGATCTCGGTTGGGTCGAGTTCGGCTGATTTCTTGACGGCTTCGACACCTTCTTTGAGCGTGCGGAAGCGGTAACCGGTGACGCCGTTGATGACCGTTTCGGGGAATGCGCCCCAGTCGGTAGTGATTGCGGGGGTGCCGCAGAGCTGCGCCTCGACTGCGACTGCTCCGAACGGCTCGATGTAAAGCGTAGGGACGAGGACGGCGTCTGCCTTGCGCATCAGGTCGGCGCGGGCTCGTCCACCGACGGTGCCAGCGTAGGTGAGGTCGCCTTCGATCTTGAGGGCGTCCGCCTCGACCCAGCCCTCTCCATATGCGGTAACGCCTGGGCCGGCCATGACCAGGTGCTTGCCGAGCTTGTCGGCGATGGCTGCCGCGGCCCAGATGCCTTTGTTTTGGATCATGCGGCCGATGTACAGGAGGTAGCCGTCCTTCTCGCCGTTGGGCCAGTCCCATTCGTCGAGGTCGAAGAAGTTCGGGATCACGGCGTCGTACCAGCGGCCGTGGTTGTAGGAGAGGTGCCTGCCGTACACGTGGTGCATCCAGCTGTAAGACTCGAAGCAGACGTACCTGGCAAAGACGCTCTCGTAGCCCGCGGCCCATTCGGCGACGATGTGGTCTGGGAAGGCCTGGTAGATCGCCTGCTGCGCATTGCCGGCAGTGATCAGGATCTGATCGTACGGTTCGACGCGCTTGCCGATCGCGTCAATCGCGCGAGCGTTGAACGTCTTCCAGGTGTGATCGGCACTGGCCCACGTGGCCTGGAACGGGATCAGGTTGAGATCGTACTCGCCGTACCACTCACGCTGCTCTTCGCGCGTGACGAGCGTGACGAGCTCGTCGCACTGGGCGTCGTTTTCCTCGCCGGCGTAGAGAACGATCTCGTAGCCGAGCGGCTTCATCATCTTGCAAAACTTGATGATCTTCTGCGTGAACGCGCACACAGAAACCTTTCGGGTGGTCTGGGTGTGCGGTAGGCCCACGAGGTGAAGTTTCATTCGGGTGCCTGCCGATCGGACCAGTCGGACACCGGGCTCGTCACAGAGGTCCCAAAGCGACGGCGCATTCCTGTCTGGGATCGACAGGCGGACGCGCGGCAGGAAGCACTGGGTTGAGGGATTGCCCAGACCGGCAGCGGTTGAGAGGATTTCGCGGCTCGCCCACGCGGCTCCGCCCCTCCGTTTGAGCGGGCGGGAGAGCGAGACGACTTACCGGGCGCGTCCGTGCGTTGCGCGTTCGTGTGCTTCGTTGGCGACCGTGAAGGAGAACAGGCGACACGATGATCGCGACCAATCAGACAGCACAGGACTACTGGTTCGGCCCGCTCCACCTTCCGGGCGGGGTGAATCAGTCTCTCTATGTCGATGATACGAGCGACACCTCGCTCTACCTCACCGACGACGGTGTGGCAGACGCAATCAACACACTTGCCGCAGCCGCCAAGATCACCGTCTCATCGGAGGCACAGCCATTCCCGCGCCCGACCGGGTCGCCCGAAGTTCTGCACGGCAATGGCTCGCCAGAAGGCTTGACCTACGCCGGCCAGGGTTCTCTCTACCTCAATCGCTCGGCAGGCTCCGGCGGCTACGGCGTCTACACCAAGACAACAGGTATCCACCTCAACACAGGCTGGGTGGCGCTGAGCCAAGGCTCTGGCGCGGCGGTAGCGACCACGGTCGCAGGCCTCGGGACAGGCGTCGACGGCTCTATCGGCCTCGTGCGGGTCGGCTCGTCGCCGTTTGACTTCGTCGCGCTGCTCTACGACGCCACGTACGGCAAGTGGGTCTCTGCTCCATGGTTCTGCCACTCCGGATCGGTTTCCGTATCCGGCACGACTTGGAGCGATGTGCTTCCGCAGCGTGTCATCTTCCAGTGGGGAGCGTTCAACACGGCTGGACTCAAACTCCAAGGCAAGATGGAAGTTGACGGCGTCGATACGTCAAACAATCAGAATGGCTGCTACGCACGCTTCTATACCGGTAACAACACGACAACTCAAGAAGCAAATAACGCGGCCGTTGCGCCCACGAGCTTTGGCTCGATGAACTACCTGGCTCATCAGGGTGGAGTGCTCAACTGGACCGATCTCGCCATCAGCGCGAATACCTACGGGAGTGTTCGGTTCCAGAACTCGACGCAGGACAGCAACGGCCACGCCGGCACATTTGTCAGTACCTGCTACCTCCGCTGGACCAGCTAGACCCCGCCCACATTTTTCGCAAAGGAACAGAGAACACATGATCGTGACGAACACAACTGCAGACGACTACTGGTTCGGCCCGCTCCGCCTTCCGGGTGGCGCTGGACAGAGTCTTTCAGTCGATGATGTACTCGACACGTCCCTTTACCTAACAGATGACAGCGTCGCCGACTCGATCAACACGCTCTACAACTCGGGCAAGATCACCGTTTCGGGTGCGGCAGCACCGTTCCCCCGCCCGACCGGCTCACCCGAAGTTCTGCACGGCGACGGCTCACCGGAAGGCCTCGTCTACGCAGGTCAGGGTTCGATGTACCTCCGCCGCGATGCCGCCAGCAAGACCAACTGCGCCTACACCAAGACGACTGGCATCCACTACAACACTGG
>CAWCDL010000007.1:0-189921 GCA_963794375.1 uncultured Thermoleophilia bacterium | reverse complement strand
TTCGCGGCCTGGTAGGCCTCGAGATCCTCCGGCGAGTTGACCTTGCCGAGGCAGGCGTGGTCGGGCACGAGCGTCTTCGCCGTCTTCACGCCGAGCTGCCCGCCGAGGACGGAGCCGATCGCGTACACCTTCATCGGGCCGAAGCCTGGCAGTGCGCCGAGCCGTTTGCGCAGGTCGTCGGCGTCCTTCGCCTCCGACCAGATCCGCGACGCATCCCCGCCGTAGTCCTCGGCGACGACCGCGGCGAGGTCCTGGACGCGCTTCGCCATCGAGCCGGGGAAGCGGTGGATCGCCGGCTTCGCGGAGAACGACTCCGCCAGGTCGCGCTTCGCGAGCTTGCGTGGATCGAGCGTCCCCTCGCGCTGCTTCAGCACGTACGGACCGGCGAACGCCTTCTGCACCGGGACCTGCTGGTCGATCGCGAACCCGACGAGCAGTGCGAAAGGATCCTGCGCCAGCAACTCGCACGCCTTCGGGTCGTCGGTGAACCACAGCGCCTTCGGCTTCGCCATGGCGTGATCCTACGGGAGCGTGGACGGGTGTCAGACACCTTCAAGGTGTCTGACACCTCTCAGCCCGAAGGCGGGTAGACGGCGTCCGGTTCCTGCGTGTGACCCTCCGGCCAGTCGAAGATCTCCGTCAGGGTGCCGAGGTCGTCGTTCGTCGTCATGTACGCGAAGCGCACGCCGTTGTAGACGCCGCCCTGGAGCATCTGCCGGCCGTTCGCCTCCATCGCCGCGAGCGTCTCGGCATACGGGCGACCGCCGACGGCGACGTGATGCAGGCCCTCGCCGTGCTCGCGCAGGTGCTCGGCGAAGATGCCCCGGTCCTCGAGCGGCTGCACGAGCTCCCACTGCACGCTCCCGACCATCGTCACCGCGATCTTGAACCGGAACTCCGTCGGCTCGCCGCCCTCGCCGAGCATCTCGGTCATCGTGGTGGGATTGAACTCGTAGATCTCCCACGGGCCGATGCCGTAGTCCTCGACGAACGTTCGCAGCGACGCCTCCATGTCGCGGACGACGATCGAGATCTGCATGGTCTCGGTGAACACGGGCTCGCGCACTTCGCCTCCCTCCACATTGCATGCCGATAGTCAAAGCTGATTCGATCACGTCGATGACGAGCATGCGCGCAGCCGTGACCCGTGGGCCCGGCGTGATGGAGGTGACCGCCGTACCCGAGCCGGGCGCACCGGGACCGGGGGAGGTGCTCGTGCGGCCGGAGGCCGTCGGGCTCTGCGGCTCCGACTTCCACTACTTCCTCGGCGACATCGGCACGATCGACGATCCGTCGACGCTCTACCCGCGCATCCAGGGCCACGAGGCCGCGGGGACGATCGTCGCCGTCGGCGACGGCTGCCCGACCGAGCTCGTCGAGGGCGCCCGCGTCGCGCTCTGGCCGGTGCACGGCTGCGGGAGCTGCTACCCGTGCAGCATCGGCAGGCCGAACGCCTGCGTGCGGCTGTCGCTGATCGGCGTCCACCAGGACGGCGCGCTGCAGGAGCTGCTGACCGTGCCCGCCGAGCAGGTGTTCCCCGTCGGCGACCTCGACGCGCCGCTCGCCGCCCTGATCGAGCCGGTCTCGATCGCCGTCCGCGCCGTCGTGCGCGGCCGCATCGAGAGCGGGGAGCGGGTGGTCGTGCTCGGCGGCGGCCCGATCGGTCAGGCGCTCGCGCTCGCCGCAAGCGATCGCGGCGCCGACGTGCTGCTCGTCGACACCGTCGCGAGCCGGCTCGAGCATGGCGAGGCGCTCGGCGTCGACGTGCTCGCACCGCCCTCCGGCGGCCGGCTCGGCGACGCCGTCGCCGAGTGGGCGGGAGGTGACGGCCCCGAAGCCGTGTTCGAGGCGACCGGCGTTCCGGAGCTCACCCAGACCTCCGTCGAGCTCGTCGCTCCCGCCGGGCGGGTCGTCGTCGTCAGCCTCTCGAACGACCCCGCTCCGCTTCGCATCGGCGACCTGCCGCTGAAGGAGGTCGACCTGCTCGGCACGAGCTGCTGCCGGGCCGACGAGTTCGCCGCCGCGGTCGATCTCGTCTCGCGTCGCCGCGCGGTCGCAGCCCGCCTCGTCACGCACGACTTCCCGCTCGACGACGCGCCGCGGGCGATCGACTACGCCATGACCCATCGCGACGAGGTGATGAAGGCCGTCGTCATCGCCTGAGCGGACGCGTGTCCGAACATGTAGAACACGCCCGGTGGAGGCGAACGGCAGGCCCGGCTCCTATTCCCAGTCGCTGGAGCGTGGTCTGGCGATCCTGTCGGCGTTCCGCTCGGGCCGGCCGCTCCTCGGTGTCAGTGACCTCGCGCGCGAGGTCGGGCTCTCGCGCTCGACCACGCACCGCTACATCGCCACGCTCGCCGCCCTCAGCTACCTGCAGCAGGACCCGCCGACGCGCAAGTACCGGCTGGGGCCGCGCGTCCTCGACCTCGGCTTCTCCGCCATCAACTCGATGGACCTCCGCGAGCTCGCCGTGCCGCACCTGCAGGCGCTCTCCGACGAGACGGGCCACACGGTCAACATGGCCGTCCTCGACGGGCCGGACATCCTCTACATCGAGCGCTGCCGCACGTCGCGCCAGGGTCAGCGCGACATCGACCTGAATCTCCACATCGGCTCCCGGCTCCCCGCGTACTGCACGTCGATGGGGAAGGTGCTGCTCGCGAACCTACCGGCCGAGGCGCTCGACAAGGTGCTGCGGCAGACGGAGTTCCATCGCCGCGGCCCGAACACGCTCACGGCGAAGTCGGAGCTTGTCGCCGAGCTCGAGCGCGTCCGCCGCGACGGGCTCGCGACGAACAACGAGGAGCTCGCATACGGGCTGCGCTCGATCGCCGCGCCGGTCTTCTCGCAGGACGGCGAGGTCGCAGCCGCGATCAACCTCGCCGTGCACCGCTCGATGGTCTCCTTCGACGAGCTGCTCGCGCGGCTCGTCACGCCGCTGCAGCGGACGGCTGCCGAGATCTCGGCGCGAATCGGCTACGCGCGGGCGCGCGCCTGAAGACCCCGAAAGGTGTCTGACACCTAAAAGGTGTCAGACACCTCGTGAGGCGGGGGGAGGGGTCAGAAGGGGAACGGGTGCCCGGCGCCGCCCTGGACCGTGATCCAGCGCAGCTCTGTGAACTCGTCGACCACCGCCTGGCCGCCGAAGCGGCCGAAACCGGAATCCTTGACGCCGCCGAACGGCATCTGAGGCTCGTCGCCGACCGGCTGGTCGTTGACGTGCACGATCCCCGACTCGACCTGTTGCGCAAGCGCGAAGCCGCGGTCGGTGTCGGCGGTGAGGATGCCGGCCGAGAGCCCGTACGACGTCTCGTTCGCACGCGCGACGCCGGCCTCGGCGGAGTCGACGACCTCGACGGCGACGACCGGGCCGAACGTCTCGAACTTCGCGAAGTCGGAGTCGGCAGGGACGTCGGTGATCACCGTGGCCTGGTAGCAAGGCCCATCGGCGGCGCCGCCGGCGAGCACCTTCGCGCCCTTCGCGACTGCATCGCTCACCCGGGCGGAGACCATCGAGAGCGCCGCCTCGTTGATCAGCGGGCCGATGATCGTGTCGCGCTCCTTCGGGTCGCCGGCCTTCAGCGTCTTCGCCTTCTCGGCAAGACGCGACGTGAACTCGTCGGCGATCCCACGCTCGACGTAGATGCGGCGGGCCGACATGCAGATCTGCCCCTGGTGCAGGAACGCGCCGAAGGTGGACGCGTTCACCGCGTAGTCGAGGTCGGCATCGTCGAGGACGATCAGCGGGTTGTAGCCGCCGAGCTCGAGCACGACGCGTTTCAGCTGCCGGCCCGCGGCCTCGGCGAGCCGCCGGCCGGTCTCGGTCGAGCCGGTGAAGTTGATGCGCCGGACCGCCGGGTTCTCGACGAGCTCGTCTCCGATCGGCGCCGCGTCGCCGGGCGCGTGCGTGACGACGTTCAGCACGCCCGCGGGGAGCCCGGCTTCCGCGAAGATCTCGCCCCAGAGCAGCCCGCCGACGACCGGCGAGAGCTCCGACGGCTTCAGCACGACCGTGTTGCCGAGGGCGAGCGGCGCAGCGATCGAGCGCGCGGAGAGGATCAGGGCGGCGTTCCACGGGGCGATCGCGCCGACGACGCCGACCGGCTTGCGGATGCCCATCGCGAGCGTCCCGGGATGGTCGGAGGGGATGATCTGCCCGATCGGCGCGTAGGCGAGCGCGGCCGCCTGACGGAGCAGGCCCGGTACGAATCCCATCTGGAACATGCCGAACCCGAACGTCGCGCCCGTCTCGCGCGCCAGCAGCGCGACGACCTCGTCGAGGCGGCTCTCGAGGATGTCGGCGGCCTTGAGGAAGATCCGCTGCCGCTCGGCCGGCACCGACTGCGACCAGGCGGGGAACGCACCTGCTGCGGCGGCGATCGCGCGCTCGGCGTCGGCGCGCGTCCCGGCCGGCACGAGGGCGACGGTCTCGCCGGTGAACGGGTCGCGATCCTCGAACGTCGCGTCCGCGGCGACCCACTCGCCGCCGATGAACTGGCGGTACTCCTTGACGTCGGCTGAGACGCTCGTCACCTCGTTCTCCTTTCGCAGAAGCCTCGGGCGGGTTATAACCGCCCGATGAGCATCATGTCGAACTGTCGGTCACTCGTCTCACATATTCGAACGGATCGCCCATGATCGACGTCGAGAAGATCCGGGCGATCGACATCCACGTGCACGCGGAGCTGCCGCGGGCGGGCGGTGACCCGATGCCGGCCGAGTTGCGCGAGGCCGCCGCACGCTACTTCCGCTCGCCGTTCGAGGGCGACGCGCTGCCGACCGTCGACGACGTCGCCCGCTATTACCGCGAGCGCAACATCGCCGCCGTGTGCTTCACCGTCGACTGGGAGCTGCGCAGCGGCCGCCCGCCGATCCCGAACGAGGAGATCGCCGCCGCCGCCCGCGAGTACCCGGACGTGCTGATCCCGTTCGCGAGCGTCGACCCGGCACGGCCGGACGCAGTCGAGCGCGCGCGCCGGCTGATCGACGAGCACGACGTGCGCGGCTTCAAGTTCCATCCGAACCTGCAGGCGTTCTTCCCATCGGACCGCTCCGCCTATCCGCTCTACGAGGTGATCGCCGAGGCGGGGCTGCCCGCGCTCTTCCACTCGGGCCACTCGGGGATCGGCACGGGCGTGCCGGGCGGGGGAGGCCTACGGCTCAAGTACTCGAACCCGCTCTGCCTCGACGACGTCGCCGCCGACCTGCCCGAGCTCCGGATCGTCCTCGCGCATCCGTCGTTCCCCTGGCAGGACGAGGCGATCTCGGTGTGCCTGCACAAGGAGAACGTCTTCATCGACCTCTCGGGCTGGTCGCCGAAGTACTTCCCGCCGCAGCTCGTCCAGTACGCGAACACGCAGCTCCGGCACAAGGTGCTCTTCGGGTCCGACTTCCCGCTGATCACGCCCGACCGATGGCTCGCCGACTTCGCCGAGGCGCCCTTCAAGGACGAGGTCAGGCCGCTCGTGCTGAAGGAGAACGCAGTCCGGCTGCTCGGTCTCGGATCCGGCTGATGTTCCAATAGTCGGAACGCTGTTCTTGACAGCCGAACCGATTCTCGCCTAACGTCGCCCCCAGTGCCGATCGTCTCGCTCGCCGAAGCGATCTCCGACCTGGTGCACGACGGAGACGTCGTCGCCCTCGAGGGCTTCACCCACCTGATCCCGAACGCTGCCGGCCACGAGGTGATCCGGCAGGGTCGGCGCGACCTGACGCTCGTCCGGATGACCCCGGACGTGATCTACGACCAGATGATCGGGATGGGCTGCGCGCGCAAGCTCGTATTCTCGTGGGGCGGCAATCCGGGCGTCGGCTCGCTGCACCGGCTTCGCGATGCGGTCGAGAACGGGTGGCCGGCGCCGCTCGAGATCGAGGAGCACTCGCACGCCGGGATGGCCGCCGCCTATGCGGCGGGCGCCGCGAGCATTCCCTTCGGCGTCCTCAGGGGCTACTTCGGTACCGACCTGGTCGAGCACACGCGGGTCGCCTCGATCACGTGCCCGTTCACCGGTGAAGAGCTCGCCGCAGTGCCCGCGCACCGGCCGGACGTCGCGATCGTCCACGCGCAGCAGGCCGACCGCGACGGGAACGTGCAGCTGTGGGGCATCACCGGCGTGCAGAAGGAGGCGGTGCTCGCGTCAAAGCGCGCGCTCGTCACCGTGGAGGAGATCGTCGACGAGCTCGAGCTGCGACCCGGCGGCGTCGTCCTGCCCGCCTGGGTGATCGACCACGTCACCTGCGCCCCCGGCGGCGCGCGGCCGTCGTATGCGCACGGCTACTACGAGCGGGACAACGAGTTCTACGTCGCCTGGGACGCGATCAGCCGCGACCGGGACGTCTTCAGCGAGTGGATGCGGGTGCACGTGCTCGAGGAAGCGGTGCGAGCATGAGCGTAGGCTCGACGGAGCTCAGCAGGGAGCGGAGGTGCCGGCTCTGCCGGCGCCGGGAGCGGGTATGAGCTATAGCGCTGACGAGATGATGGCGGTCGCGGCGTCGCGGCGGCTGACGTCGCGCTCCGTGTGCTTCGTCGGCATCGGGCTGCCGAGCCTGGCCGCGAATCTCGCCCGCCGCACGCATGCTCCTGGCTGCGTGCTCGTCTACGAGAGCGGCACGATCGGTGCGAAGCCGACGAAGCTCCCGCTCTCGATCGGCGACGGCGAGCTCGCCGAGACGGCTGACGCGGTCGTCCCGGTGCCGGAGATGTTCGCCTACTGGCTGCAGAGCGGTCGCATCGGCGTCGGCTTCCTCGGCGCGGCGCAGATCGACCCGCAGGGCAACCTCAATTCGACGGTGATCGGCCCGTACGCCACGCCGACCGTGCGCCTTCCCGGCGGCGGCGGCGCGCCCGAGATCGCGACGTCGGTCACCGACGTCTTCGTGATGCTGCGGCAGACGCCGCGCGCGTTCGTGCCGAAGCTCGACTTCAAGACCAGCCGCGGCGACCGCGTGCGCGTCGTCGTCACCGACCTCGGGATCCTCGAGCCGCGGAACGGCGAGCTGACGCTCACCTACGTCCATCCCGGCAACACCGTCGAGGGTGTGCAGGCGGCCACCGGCTGGCCGCTCGCCGTGGCCGACGACGTGACGATCACAGAGGTGCCGACCGAGGCCGAGCTGGCGGCACTCCGTTCCCTGGAGACGAGAGGGGGAGTGTGAGCGACGAGTCGCCGATCGTCCTCCCGGATGACCCGAGCTTCGGGCCGGAGGTGCAGATCGACTACCCGGGCTACCGCTCGACGCGCCTGCGCGCGCCGAAGCTGCCGCTCGTGTCGCTGCCCGAGGAGTTCCATCAGGCCGACGGGCCGGTCTACGGCGAAGGAGCGGTTGGCGCGCTCGACCACGATCTCACCCGGCAGCACGAGGGCGAGCCGCTCGGCGAGCGGATCGTCGTCAGCGGCCGCGTGCTCGACGAGGACGGCCGTCCGATTCGCAACACGCTCGTCGAGGTGTGGCAGGCGAACGCCTGCGGCCGCTACCACCATGTCGTCGACCAGCACCCGGCACCGCTCGACCCGAACTTCACCGGCGCGGGCCGCTGTCTCACCGATGACGACGGCCGCTACCGGTTCGTGACGATCAAGCCCGGCGCCTACCCGTGGGGCAACCACGAGAACGCGTGGCGGCCCGCCCACATCCACTTCTCCGTGTTCGGGCGCGCCTTCACCGAGCGGCTCGTCACCCAGATGTACTTCCCCGGCGACCCGCTGTTCCCGTACGACCCGATCTTCAACTCGGTGCGCGACCCGGCCTCGCGCGCGCTGCTCGTCTCCGAGTTCGACCTCGCCTCGACGACGCCCGACTGGGCCCTCGCCTTCCGCTGGGACATCGTGCTCGGTCGCGGGTCGCGCGTGACGCCGCTGGAGGATCACTGATGGCGCAGCGCACGCCGTCGCAGACCGTCGGGCCGTACTTCGCGATCGGGCTCACGCGTCGCGTCGAGAACGAGCTGGTGGACCCGGGTGATCCGGGTGCGCTGCGTTTGTCCGGACGGCTCCTCGACGGCGTCGACGAGCCGATCCCGGACGGGTTGATCGAGGTGTGGGACCATGCCGGTCGTCGCTGGGGGCGGGTCGGCACGGACGGCGACGGGGGCTTCGCGTTCACGATCACGAAGCCCCCGGCAACTGGCAGCGAGGCGCCGCGGCTCGACGTCTACGTGTTCGCGCGCGGGCTGCTGCGCCACCAGCTCACGCGCATCTACTTCCCCGACGAGGTCGAGGTTAACGCTGCCGACGCAGTTCTTTCGGCACTCTCCGCCGACCAGCGCGCAACGCTCGTCGCGGCCGCCCACGACGGCGGCCTCCGCCACGACATCCACCTCCAGGGCGACCGCCAGACCGTCTTCTTCGAGCATTGAGCAGCCCGACGACATCCCACGACCCGTCCGCCGACATGCCCGGCTTCGGCCGTACGGTACGAGATGCGACGTTCGATCTCCTGCGCCGCCGCGGGCTCACCCGGATGTTCGCGAACCCGGGCTCGACCGAGATCCCGTTCCTCTCCGGGCTGCCGGACGACCTCGAGTTCGTGCTCGCGCTGCACGAGGGCTCGGTTGTCGGGCTCGCGACCGGGTACGCGATCGGGCGCCGCGAGCCGTCTCTTGCCCTTCTGCACACGACCGCCGGGCTCGGCAACGCGGTCGGGGCGATCGCCACAGCGCGCGTCAACCGCGCCCCGGTCGTGATCGTCGTCGGCCAGCAGGATCGCCGTCACCTCTCGTACGAGCCGTTCCTCTCCGGGCGCCTCGCAGGCCTCGCCGGCGAGTACCCCGTGCGCGTCGAGCAGCCGGCGTCGGCGCAGGACGTGCCGGCCGCGCTCGAGCGCGCCACACACGCGGCGGTCACCTCGCGCGGGCCGGCGCTCGTGATCGTGCCGATGGGCGACTGGGAGGAGCCGGCCGACGACACGCGCGAGCCCGCGGCCGCGACCGGGCGCGTCCTGCGCGCGCAGGGCGCCCATCCCGACTCGGTCGCCGCGCTCGCCGGCTTCCTCGACTCGGCGTCCGCGCCCGCGATCGTCGTCGGCGCCGGCGCCGACGACCCGGACACCTGGTCGGCGCTCGTCGGGCTCGCAGAGCGCCTCGCCGTCCCCGTCTTCCAGGCTGCCTTCGAAGCGCGGGCCGGCTTCCCGCAGGATCACCCGCGGTTCGCCGGCTTCCTGCCCGCGGAGCGGAGCCGGCTGCGGGAGCACCTCGCTCCGTACGACGCCGTGCTGCTCGTCGGCGGGCCGGGGTTCCGCGTCACGCTCTACACGCCCGGCCCGTTCGTCCAGCCCGGGACGCGCCTGGCGATCCTCACCGACGATCCCGAAGAGGCCTACCGCAGCCCGGCCGAGCTCGCGATCCTCGCCCACCCCGCCGCCGTCTGCCGCGCCGTCGCCGACGTGCTGCCCCGGCGCGAGGGCGAGCTGCCCGAGCGCCCCCAGCGAAGCGAGCCGCCGCGCGGCGAGCGGCTCACCTCCTTCGACGTTCTGCATGGGCTGGCCGCCCGGCTGCCGCGGAACGCGGTCGTCCTCGAGGAGGCGCCCGTCGACCGCCCGCACATCAACGAGATCCTGCCCGCCCGCGAGCCGCTCGGCTATCTCAGCGCAGCGATGGGCGGGCTCGGCTTCGCGATCCCGGGAGCGACCGGGCTGAAGATGGCGCAGCCGAAGCGCCCGATCGTCGCGATCGTCGGCGACGGGTCGAGCATCTACGGCATCCAGGGCGTGTGGAGCGCGGCCCACTACCGCGTCGGCGCCGTCTTCGTCGTGCTCTCGAACGGCGGCTACGCGATCATGGACCGGCTCGCGGAGCAGCACGGCGAATCCGGCCCGTGGCCCTCCTTCCGCGAGATCGACCTCTCTGCAGTCGCGCGCGGCTTCGGCTGCCCGTCGCGGCGCATCGAGACGCACGACGAGCTCGACGCGACGCTCGACGAGATCGTGCCGACCCTCGAGGAGCGCGACGAGCCGCTGCTTCTCGACGTGGTCGTCGACCCGACGCCGGAGTTCACGGCGTGAGGAACTTGCATCCGGACGATGCCTCGGCCATTGTGGCGGCGTGCAGGCCGCCGCCCTGCGCCGAGCACCGCTTCGGTTGCATGGCCGACCCCCCAGAGGTCCCCCAAACGGCAGCAGAAAGGACGGCTTGAATGACGGTTCGGAGATTGGTGCTGGTGATCGGGCTCGTGATCGCGTGCGTCGCGGTCGCCGCCTTCGCCGCGAGCGCCGCGACATCGCACACGGGCGCCAAGTCCGCAGCGATGAAGGGTTGCGGTCTCGGCAACGGCAAGAAGGCCACGGGTGCCCCGATCAAGATCGACGGCCTCGACATGCTCATTCCGGGCGTCGACTTCACGACGGTCGGCAAGACGGCGAAGGCCTACTTCGACTGCGTCAACGACAACGGCGGCATCAACGGCCGCCCGGTCAAGTACACGCTCTACACCGAAGCGCTGAACCCGGCGCAGGAGGCCGCACTGGCCCGCAAGATGGTCCAGAGCGACAAGGCCGTCGGCATCGTGGGCAACACGAGCTTCGCCGAGTGCGGCACGAACTGGAAGTACTACCACTCGCACGGCTACGTCGTGATCGGCGCAGGCGTGCAGGCCGAGTGCTACTCGACTCCGTCCTTCGCCGAGGTCAACTCCGGCCCGCGCTACTCGAACGTCGGGGCGGTGCAGGCGCTGATCGCGGCGGGTGCGAAGAAGGTCGCGATCGCCTCGCCGGACACGATCTCCGCGTATGCGGACGGTGGTCCTGCGCTGGTCGCGAAGGCTCACAACATCCCCTACAAGATCTTCCCGACGCATCTGCCGGTCACCGACGCGACGTCGCAGCTGCTGCAGATGTACCAGTTCGCCGGTGACGGCGGCGGCATCCTGATCGACTTCACCCCGGACACCGCACCGGCGTTCCTGAAGGCCGCCGAGGCACAGGGGATCGTCGACAAGGTGCTGTGGGGCTCGTCCACTCCGATCGCGAACACGCTCATGGCGAGCCAGTTCTCGCCCGCGTTCGACGGTCACCTCTGGATCGACAACGAGTTCTCGAACGTCGACCCGAAGGTCGGTCCCGACTCGGCCCTGATGTTCGCGATCCTCAAGAAGTACGCCCCGAGCATCGCGCCGCAGGCCTTCGCCCAGATGGGCTTCCTCGATGCGAAGTTCGCGACCAATGCGCTGCTTTCCATCAAGGGGGCGATCACGAAGACCTCGTACAACATCGCGGTCAAGGGGCTGAAGAACCAGCACACCGACATGCTGTGCCAGCCCTGGTACGTCGGGAACCTGCCTTACCACATCCCGAACAACGCGAACATCATCGTCGACTACAAGAACAAGAACGTCGTCGTGCGGAACGGCTGCACGAAGTTCCAGGCAGTCGACCCGTCCATCACCCAGACACGTCTCTGGGAGAAGCAGTACAACCTGAACACGAAGTAGCGATGACGACGATCAGGGCGACCGGAGTCTTCGTATGAGCCACGTGCTCGCGTTCAGCCTGTTCGGCGTGGACTGGGAGTTCCTCAAGGTCTACGTCGTCATCGGCCTGGCGTTCGGCGGCGTCTATGCGCTGTCGGGCGTCGGCCTGGTCGTGCTCTACCGCGCGACCGGCGTGCTGAACCTTGCCTTCGGGGCCATCGGAGCCGCCGGCGCCCTGATCGCCTACTACATCGTCAACCACACGGGCTGGCCGAACTGGCTCGCCTACACGATCTGCGTGCTGTTCGGCGGGGTGTGCAACCTCGCCTACGGCATGATCTTCGGCCCCGCCTTCGCACGACGCGACGCGCTCGTGAAGATGATGGGGACGCTCGGGCTGGCGCTGATCCTGCTCGGGCTGATGTCCTGGCGTGCCCCGGCAGGAGGCGCGTTCGCGCGCTTCCTGCCGCTCGGCACGACCAACGTGCACTACACGATCGCCGGCACGGTGGTGAGCCTGACGCAGGTGATCTCGCTCGTCCTCGCGCTCGTGATCACCGCGGCGGTCAGCATCTTCCTGCGGGTGACGAAGCTCGGCACGGCGATGCGCGCGCTCGCGAACGACCGTGAAGCGTCCGCCATGCTCGGCGTCCCGGTGCGCTCGGTCGAGGCGGCGGCCTGGTTCGGGTCGGGGCTCGCATGCGGTGCAGCCGGACTGATCCTTCCCGACCTTCTCACGTCGCTCGACTACTCCGCGCTGACGTTCCTCGTCATCTCGTCGCTCGCCGCCGCGCTGATCGGTCGGCTCCGCTCGCTGTGGGCGACGATGTTCGGGGGCATCGCCGTGGGGCTCGCCCAGTCGGTGGCAACGCCGTACTCGAGCATCTCCGCGTACCGGTCGGCGGCGCCGTTCGTGCTCGCGATCGTCGCGCTGCTCTTCCTCTCGCGCCACCGCGTCGTCTCTATCTCACGCGCCGCATGAGCACGCTTCGCGTGCCCACCGACCGCGGGACGATGATCCGGGCGGGGATCGCGCTCGCACTCTTCCTCTTCGCGATCCTCGCGCTGCCGCACATCGCGGGCGCCGACTGGATCACGACGTTCACGAGCGTCGCCATCTACTCGGTCGTCGCGCTCGGCTTCGGGATCCTCTACGGCCGTGTCGGGATGATCTCGCTCGGCCAGGTTGCGCTGCTGACGCTCGGTTGCTGGATCGGTGCGCGGCTCGCCTACGCGACCTCGATGCCGTTCCCGCTCCTTCTGCTCGCAACCGGGATCATCACCTGCGCGATCGGCGTCCTCGTCGGGCTGCCGGCGCTGCGGCTCTCGGGCCTCTACCTCGCCCTGATCACGCTGATGTTCGCCGGCGCGGTGACGATCGTGCTCTCGGTGACGGACTTCCCGAACGGCGGCGGCGGCTTCAAGGGGACCTCCAGCGCCGGCGCGCTGACGACCTCGACGCCGCCGGTCCGGCGGCCGTCGTGGGCCGTCGCCGACGTCGCCTTCTACCGCTACACGGCGATCGTCGCCGCGATCCTCTTCCTGCTCGCGCTCGCCCACGTCGCGTCGAAGCCCGGGCGTGCGTGGGCGTCGATCCGGGAGAGCGAGCCGGCCGCGCTCGCCGCCGGCGTCAACATCACGCTCTACAAGCTCTGGGCGTTTGCACTCGCCTCGTTCGTCACGGGCGTCGCCGGGTGCCTGCTGGCCGCCCAGGTCGGAGTGCCGCGCGCGATCACATTCCAGACGCAGGACTCGCTGACGCTGGCAGCGACCGCGTTGATCGGCGGCATCTTCTCGATGTGGGGGGCGATCGTCGCCGGCGTCTTCAACCAGCTGCTGCCGTTCCTCTTCCAGGCGCAGCTGAACATCAATACGAACTACCTGCTGATCATCTTCGGCGCCGGGCTGTTGCAGGTGCTGCTGACCGCGCCGGGCGGGCTCGCCGACCAGTTCCCGAAGGACATGGCGAACCTCGGGCGGCTGATCCTCCGCGGGTTCCGGAAGGCAGGCGGAACGAAGGAGCCGGCCGGATGATCGAGGTGACGGGGCTCACGGTCCGGTTCGCCGGCGTGACGCCGATCGACGACATGAGCGTCACGTTCCCCGGCGGCACCTGTGGGCTGATCGGCCCGAACGGCGCCGGCAAGACGACGTTCTTCAACGTGCTCTCGGGTTTCGTCAGGCCGGCGACCGGCTCGATCACGGCCTTCGGCGAGAACCTGCTGAAGATGGCGGACTACCGGCGTGCCCGCTGGGGCCTTCGCCGCACCTTCCAGACCGAGATGGCGATCGAGAAGCTCTCGATCTTCGACAACGTCGCGATGATCCACGAGCACTCGGGAGCGACGCGTGCCTCGAGGAATGCCGACGTGCTCGGCGCGCTCGAGTTCGTCGGGCTCGACGTCTCGCCGAGGGCGAGGGTCGGCGGCCTCGGCGCGCGCGAGCGGCGCCTGGTCGAGGTGGCCCGCGCCGTCGTCGGCAAGCCACGCATCGTGCTGCTCGACGAGCCCGCCGCCGGGCTCCCCGACGAGGAGACCGGGCACCTGTCGCAGGTGATCCAGAAGATCCCCGAGCAGATCGGCGCACTCGTCATCCTCGTCGACCACGACATGAGCCTCGTCTCGGCCTGCTGCCAGACGACGGCCGTGATCGACTTCGGCCGGCTCGTCGCCTCCGGCCCGACGGCGGACGTGCTGCGCGACGAGCACGTGATGCGTGCCTACCTCGGCACCGAGGACACGGATGACGACATGGAGGCCGCCGAGCTGTGAGCGCAAACGGGTCGGCGCTCCGGATCGACGAGCTGAGGGTCGCCCGCGGCGGGCACGAGGTGCTGCACGGCGTCTCGCTCGAGATCGCGCCCGGCGCGGTGACGACGCTGCTCGGTCCGAACGGGGCGGGCAAGTCGACGCTCGTGCTCGCGGCCGGTGGCGTCCTGCGGGCGAGCGGGGGAGACGTCTCGATCGACGGAAAGAGCCTCGTCAAGCTACGCCCGGAGCAGATCAGGAAGGCCGGCGTCGCGGTTGTGCCGGAGGGCCGGCGGCTCCTGCCGGAGCTGACCGTCGAGGACAACATCCGGGTTGCCACGTACGCGCTCTCGCGCGAGGACGCGAAGCAGGGGGTCTCCCGCGCCCTCGAGCTCTTCCCTCACCTGCAGACGCGATGGGGCGCCACCGCACGCACGCTGTCCGGAGGCGAGCAGCAGATGGTCGTTCTCGCGCAGGCGCTCGTGTCGCGGCCGAAGTTCATGCTCGTCGACGAGCTCTCGCTCGGGCTCGCGCCGGTGGTCGTGAAGCGGCTGATCCCGGCCCTGGAGGCGGCCGCCGCAGACGGCGTCGGCGTGCTGCTGATCGAGCAGTTCGTGCACGTGGCTCTCGGCATCGCGGGCAGCGCGTATGTGATCGAGGGCGGCAGGATCGTCTACGACGGCACCGCCGCCGACCTGAAGGCCC
Organism: uncultured Thermoleophilia bacterium; assembly: GCA_963794375.1. GTDB lineage: Bacteria > Actinomycetota > Thermoleophilia > Gaiellales > Gaiellaceae > PALSA-600. The sequence continues at coordinate 175,064 of CAWCDL010000007.1, read as the reverse complement.
ATCCGGAGCGGCTCCAGTCGGCCTATCTGCTGCGCGACCAGCGCGCGATGGAGGCCGCCGATGGTGCTTAGCGACGAGCAGCGGGCGGCCCTCGAGCGGCTGTGTGAGGCGTTCGTGCCCGGCTCGGCGGCGGTCGGCCCGACGGTCTACGTCGAGGCGCTCCTCGACGGGATGCCGCCCGAGGTGCGGGGCTTCGCCGTCGCGTCGATCGAGGAGCTCGACGCAGCCGACGATCTCGGCGCGCTCGCCCATACGCCCGGCTTCGGGCTCGTGCGCGCGCTCGCCATCGAGGCGTACTACAGCGACTTCGTCGCGCCCGGCCGGGATGCGCCCGGCGCGTGGGCGGACATCGACTTCAACTCACCGCTCGCGCGGCGGCTCGCCCGCGACTTCTCCTGGCTCGGGGTGGCATGACGGAGCGTCACGAGGTCGTGATCGTCGGCTCGGGGGCGGGTGGCGGCGTGATCGCCGGCGAGCTCGCCGAGCGCGGCCGTGACGTCGTGCTGCTCGAGACCGGCCCCCATCACACCGCCGCCGACTTCACCCGCTTCGAGGCGAAGGCGAACCACCAGCTCTTCTGGCCGATCCGCTTCTGCCACCGGCCGGACGGCCCGCCCATCGTGTTCCTCGCCGGCCGCTGCGTCGGCGGGACGACGACGATCAACACGAAGGTCGCGCTGCGCGCCCACGAGCGGGACGTCGCGAAGTGGCACGAGGCGACCGGCCTCACGAACGAGCGCGGCGAGCCGTTTTCCGTCGGAGATCTCGCTCCCTACTACGACCGCGTCGAGTCGCGCCTCGGCGTGCGCGAGCGGAGCGACTGGACGAAGAGCGTCTACACGGTGCAGCCGGGCTTCGAGGCCCTGGACGCGCAGCTCGAGTCGGTGACGAGCTACACGGACGAGAACTGCATGCGCTGCGGGTCGTGCCTCCAGGGCTGCCCGACGAACGCCGGCAAGTCGACGCAGAACACCTACATCCACCATGCGTGGGCTCGCGGGCTCCTCGACCTGCGCGCGAACGCGAACGTCGAGCGCGTGCTCGTCGACGGTGGCACGGCAACCGGCGTCGAGTACACCGATGCAGCCGGCGGGCGGCACGTCGTCGAGGCGGAAGCGGTCGTCGTCGCAGGAGGTGCGCTGAACACGCCGCAGCTGCTGATGCGCTCCGGCCTACGCGGCGCCGTGGGCCGCCACCTCGGCCTGCATCCGGTGCGGATCGTCTGCGGCCTCTTCGACGAGCCGCAGGACGCGCACCTCGCCTATCCGATCACGGCGCACTGCATGGACCACCAGCACGACGAGGACGGCGGCTTCGTGATCGAGGCATCGACGATCCAGGACCCGATCGGGTTCGCGACGGCGCTCGAGGACGAGAACGGCCCGATGTGGGGTGAGCCGCTCGTCGAGGCGGTGCGCCACTACCGGCGGTGGGTCGGCCTGCTCGCGATGGTGAACGACGAGAACAACGCGACCGTGGAGCTCCGCGAGGACGGCGAGCACTTCGGCGTCGAGTTCAACGACCGGGAGAGGAAGCGCCTCGAAGACTCGCTGGCGTTCAGCCGCGAGGTGCTGCTCGCGGCCGGTGCGAAGCAGGTGGTGTGGAGCGGCATCGCCTCGACGCACGTCCAGGGCTCGTGCCGTATGGGCGACGACCCGGCAGTGTCGGTCGTCGACGGGAATGCCGAGACGCACGAGGTGAAGGGGCTCTACGTCGGAGACGGCTCGCTCGTCCCGCGGACGATGTCGGTGAACCCCTCGCTGACGATCATGGCGCTCGCCACCCGCCTTGCCGATCACCTGGACTCGAGCGCTTGAAGGCCGCGCTTCTCCACGATTATCACCAGCCGCTCGAGCTCGTGGAGCGGCCCGAGCCGGAGCCCGTCGACGCGCGAGGGGTCGTGATCCGCGTCGGCGGCGCCGGCGTCTGCGCGACCGACCTGCACGCGATCGAGGGGCTGATGGGTGGTGCCGGCTTCGACGTCCCGCGCGTGCTCGGGCACGAGAACGCGGGATGGGTGCACGAGATCGGCGACGGCGTCACCACCGTCGCTCCCGGCGACGCGGTGCTGGTCTACCCGGCGTGGAGCTGCGGGCTCTGCGTGCCGTGCCGGCGCGCGCTCGACATGCATTGCGAGCGCCACCAGTTCACCGGCCTGACCCGCGACGGCGGCTTCGCCGACTACGTGCTCGTCGACGAGCGCTCGCTGATCAAGCTGCCCGACGGCGTCGAGCCGAGCGAGGTGGCGCCGCACTCCGACGCCGGCATCACGGCCTACCACGCCGTCAAGAAGCTCGTCGCCCGGCTCGATCCAGGGAGCACGACGGCGATCATCGGGGTCGGCGGCGTCGGGCACATCGCGCTCCAGGTCGTCCGCGCGCTCGGCGCCGGGCGCATCGTCGCGATCGACACCGACGAGCGCCGCCGGGCGCTCGCACGCGAGCTCGGCGCCGACGAGGTGCTCGGCGAGCAGACCGACATCGCCGACGCGGTTCGCGAGGCATCCAACGGCGCGGGGGCTGACGTGGTGATCGACTTCGTCGCGACCGACGCCACGCATGCCGCCGGGCTCGCGATGACCGCGCGGCGCGGCCTGTACTCGACGGTCGGCTACGGCGGCACGATCGACGTCCCGTCGGTGGCGCTCGTCGTCGGCGAGACGGAGATCGCAGGCAACCTCGTCGGCAGCTGGATCGACCTCTGGGAGCTCCTGCAGCTGCACGCACGCGGCGTCGTCACGCTGCGCACCGAGACGCACCCGCTGGACGAGGTGAATGACGTGCTCGACGGTCTCCGCGCCGGCGACATCACCGGCCGCGCCGTGCTCGTCCCGTGACGACGCAAGGGGAGGTCCTCTGGACGCCCACCGAGGAGCTTCGCCGCAACTCGGTGCTCGCCCACTACCTCGAATACCTGCGCGGCCGCGGGCATTCGTTCGATGACTACGAGGCGCTCCGCCGCTGGTCGATCTCCGACCTGGACGGCTTCTGGGCCTCGCTCTGGGACTTCTTCGAGATCCGCTCGAGCGTGCCGTACGAGCGCGTGCTCGGGCATCGCGAGATGCCGGGCGCGGAGTGGTTCCCGGGCGCGCGGCTCAACTTCGCCGAGCACATGCTCGGGGAGACCGGCGACGCGGGGGCGAGCGCCGTCGTCGCCCGCTCGCAGACGCGCGGGCCGATCGAGCTCACCTTCGGCGACCTGCGCGAGCAGGTGGCTGCATGCCGAGCAGGGCTCGAGCGTCTCGGCGTCGGCCCGGGTGATCGCGTCGTCGCGTACCTGCCGAACATCCCGGAGACGCTCGTCGCGTTCCTCGCGACCGCGAGCCTTGGCGCGATCTGGGCGACGTGCCCGCCCGAGTTCGGGGTGCGCAGCGTCGTCGACCGGCTCGGCCAGCTCGAGCCCGTCGTCCTGCTCGCGGTCACCGGCTACCGCTTCGGCGACAAGGAGGTCGACCGGCGCGAGCAGGTGGCGGAGGTGCGTGCGCGCCTCCCGGGCCTGCGCGCGGTCGTCCACGTCCCGTACCGCGGCGGCGCCGACGACACGCTGCCCGACTCGATCTCGTGGGATGCCCTTCTCGCAGAGTCGGCGCCCCTTCGCTTCGAGCAGGTGCCGTTCGACCACCCGCTGTACGTGCTCTTCTCTTCGGGCACGACCGGCCTGCCGAAGGCGATCGTGCACGGGCACGGCGGCATCCTCATCGAGCACCACAAGAACCACGGCCTCTCCTGGGACATCCGGCCCGGCGACCGCCTGCAGTGGTTCTCGACGACCGCGTGGATGATGTGGAACGCGCTCGTCTCGACGCTGATCCGCCGCGCTTCGATCGTGATGATCGACGGCAACCCGACCTACCCCGACCTATCGCTGCAGTGGCAGATGGTCGAGGAGACCCGTCCGACGATGCTCGGGCTCGGGCCGGCGTTCATCCTCGCGTGCCGCAAGCAGGGTCTCGAGCCGGGGCGGCAGTTCGACCTGTCGTCGCTGCGTTCGCTCGCCACCGCCGGCTCGCCGCTGCCGGTCGAGGGCTTCGAGTGGCTCTACGAGCAGCTCGACCCGGGTGTTCTCCTCTCGAACGGCAGCGGCGGCACCGACATCTGCACCGGCATCGTCCAGGGCTACCCGCTCGTCCCCGTGTATGCCGGCGAGCTCGCGACGCGCTGTCTCGGCGTCGACTCGGCCGCCTTCGACCCCGACGGCAACGAGGTCGTCGGCGAGCTCGGCGAGCTCGTGATCCGGCAGCCGATGCCGTCGATGGCGGTCGGCTTCTGGAACGACCCGACAGGCGAGAGGTATCGCGCGGCGTACTTCGACCACTACCCGGGCATCTGGCGGCACGGCGACTGGATCGTCTTCACCGAGCGCGGCAGCGCGACGATCACCGGCCGCTCCGACGCGACGCTGAACCGCGGCGGTGTCCGGCTCGGGACGGGCGAGTTCTACGACGTGCTCGAAGAGCTCGACGAGGTGCTCGACAGCCTCGTCGTTCACCTCGAGGCCGACGACGAGCTCGTCCTCTTCGTGCAGCTTCGTGACGGTGTCGAGCTAGACGACGAGCTGCGGGCACGAATTCGCAACACGCTGCGCGGCGCGCTCTCTCCGCGGCACGCTCCGGACACGATCGTGGCGCTGCCCTCGATCCCACGCACGATGACGGGCAAGAAGCTCGAGCTGCCGGTGAAGCGCATCCTGAGCGGCGTCGCCGCGAGCGAGGTCGTGAGCGCCGACGCGCTCGTCGACCCCGCGGCGATCGAGCCCGTGGTCGCGTTCGCCGACGAGCGCAGGGCGGGCTGACGCGCATGTCCGCGCTCGATCACGTGCTCGTCCTCACGGACGACCTCGAGCGGTCGCGCGCGTTCTACAGCGACCTGCTCGGGCTCGACGTGCTCGACCGGCCGCCGTTCCCGTTCGCCGGCTACTGGCTGGGAAGCGACGGGAGCCCGTTCCTGCATCTCGCCGACCGGGCGGAATACGGTGCGGCGCTCGCCGCTCTCGGCCTCGAGCGTCCGTCAGGCCCGGTCGATCACGTCGCGATCCGCGGGCGAGGCCTCGACGAGCTCGCGGCGCGGCTCGCGGCAGCCGGCGTCGACGCGGTGCCGAACGAGGTGCCCGGAGTGTTCAGGCAGCTCTACGTCACCGACCCGAACGGCCTTCGGATCGAGGTCAACGTGCCCCTTGACGGCGCGCTCCTGAGGCGTGAAATCGCGCCAACCACGAGGGAAGGATGCGGCCATGCTGTTCCATGTCAGCTGGGAGTTCATCGACACGAGCGAGGAGGGCCAGCGCCGGTCGCTCGGCATATTTGCGCAATGGCAGCCGCCGGCCGGGGCCGAGTTCAAGGGTTTCTTCGGCTACGCCAACGGTGGCGGCGGTTTCGCCCTGGTCGAGGTCGACAGCGCCGAGACGCTCGAGCGCACGTGCTCGCCGTGGACGCCGTGGCTGCGGTTCACTGCGACGCCGATCGTCCCGATCGAGCAGTCCTCGCAGATCGCCGGCGAGGCGATGGCTTTCGTGACTCGATCGCACTGACGCGACCCGACACGACGTAGTCCGTCAGGCGAGTGGCCTCTGGAGGGGGAAATGGCACGCCGCCTCATGCGCGGCGACATTGAACGGCCGCAGGACAGGCTCCTTCTCGGCGCAGATCGCCTCTGCCCGAGGGCACCGGGTTCGAAAGCGACAACCAGACGGCGGATTCGCGGCAGACGGCAGCTCACCGCGCACCGAGACCTTCGAGTCGCGCCGCTTGCCCACGCGCTCCGTTGAAGGCACCGCTTCCAGGAGACCGACGGTGTACGGGTGGGCCGGTCGCTCGTAGACCTCTTCGACTGGCCCGATCTCCACGAGCTTGCCCAGGTACATCACGCCGACACGGTCGGCGAGGTATCGGACCGCGGGGAGATCGTGGGAGATGATGATGTACGTCAGATCGTGCTCCGTCTGGAGCCGCCTCATCAGATTCAGCACTTGCGATTGGATCGAGACATCGAGGGCGGAGACCGGCTCGTCCGCGACGACCAACCGTGGCGAGACGGTGAGCGCGCGTGCGAGCGCGATGCGTTGACGCTGCCCACCGGAGAATTCGTGCGGGTAGAGCTCAGTCGCCAGCGGCGACAGGCCGATCTGATCGAGGAGTTCTCGAACGCGCCTGTTCTGCTCGCGCCGCGTGCCGATGTGCTGGGCGATGAGTGGCTCTCGCAGGATCGAGTTTACGCGCATGCGTGGGTCGAGTGAGGAATACGGGTCCTGGAAGACGAGCTGAAGGTCACGCCGGCGTCGGCGCAGAGCTGAGCCCCGAAGTTTTGCGAGATCCTCGCCGTCGAAGTGGATAGCCCCTGAGTCGGGTGTCTCCAACGCCACGATCAGCCGCGCGAGCGTGCTCTTCCCACAGCCCGACTCGCCGACCAAACCGAACGTCTCGCCACTTTCCACCTCCAAGGTGACGCCCGACACCGCCTTCACTGAGCCGACCTTTCGCTGGAGAAACCCCCTCGTGACCGCAAACTCCTTGTTGACGTCGACGAGTTTCAGAAGCGTTCGGGGCTTCACGTCGTCGGGCCGAAGCGTGTTGGTCGGGGTGATCGCGTCGGATTGCACCTCGGCCGCCCCCTTCGAGCCGGTGCTGCCGCGCACCGGGAAGAAGCACGCATACCGATGGGGTGCCTCCCCGCGGAGTTCGGGGCTTTCGTCACGACACTGCTGTTGGGCATAGCGGCATCGATCCGCGAATCTGCACTCGTGAAAGTCCTGCGAGAGGCTCGGCGGTCGGCCGGGAATGCTGTACAGCGTGCGACCGCTCTCTTGGTGAAGCTCTGGAATCGACTCCAGGAGCGCCTGCGTGTATGGGTGCCGCATCGCGAGAAAGAGCTCACTCGTCGCACAGGCTTCGACGATCTGCCCTGCATACATCACGAGCACGCGGTCGGCCTGCTCTGCGATCACGCCCATGTCGTGCGTGATCAGGAGCACCTCCCATGCCCAGCCGCTCCTTGAGGTCGGCGAGAAGGGTCGAGGATCTGATCCTGCACGGTGACGTCGAGCGCGGTGGTCGGCTCATCCGCGATGAGCACTTTCGGCTCGCACGCCAGCGCAATCGTCGATCACGATCCGCTGTCGGAGCCCTCCGGACAAGTGGTGCGGATAGGCCTTCAGTCGCTCGGACGGCTTCGGCACGCCCACGAGATCGAGTACCTCGACCGCTCGCGCCTCCGCAGCCTTCCTGGTCGCGTTCCGGTGGAGGCGTACGACTTCGGCGATCTGCTCGCCGACGGTCTTCGTCGGGTTCAGTGAGGTCATCGGGTCCTGGAAGATCATCCCGAGCTCGTTGCCACGAACCTTGCGCATCTCCTTGTCCGGCAGCCCTGTCAGATCGCGTCCCGCGAGCCGGATCGCCCCGCCGACAATCTGTCCGCCCGGCGGAAGAAGGCGCATGATCGATGTGGCGGTCATCGACTTGCCGCAGCCCGACTCCCCGACGAGGCCCACGGTCTCTCCGGGAGCGACCGCTAGCGAGACGCCGTCTACCGGTGTCACCGATCGACCTGCGCATGCGGATCTGCGTGCGGAGGTCGTCGACCTCGAGCACGGTCTCCTGAGCGGCCCGCCCAAGACTTGTCCTTCCCGGATGTCACTTGTGGCCACGCGACGCCGTTCCCTTCCGCTGCTAGCGATCACGCAGCCGTGTCTCGGCGGCGTCTCGCAGGCCGTCGCCGACGAAGTTGACCGCGGTGACTGTCAGCACGATGCAGGCCCCGGCGGGAACGATCAGCCACCAGTACCCGTCGTAGATGTATTCCAAGCCCGTCGAGAGCATCCCGCCCCAGCTTGCAGCCGGCGGAGGTATTCCGAGACCCAGAAAATCGAGTACTCGCCAGTAGGAGAATCGCGTCGGCCACCTGAAACGTCGTCGACACGACGATCACCCCGACGGCGTTCGGGAGCACGTGGCGCAGGATCGTACGGAACCGCGACAGTCCAGCCACCTTGGCCGCGTCCACGTATTCGAGACGTCTGATCCGGAGTGCTTCGCCGCGTACCAACCTCGCTGTGCCGAACCAGGACAGCAGTCCGATCATCAGCGTCAGGCTGAGACGCGACGGCGTGACGATCGTTGCCACGACGATCACTACCAGGAGCCCCGTTATCGAGAGAAGGCATCGACGATCCTCATGATCAGCCCGTCCACCACCCCTCCGAGTTATCCGGAAACGGCGCCTATGAGACTTCCGGCGAACGCTGCGAGAAATGCTGCTGACACGCAGACGATCAGCGTTGTCTGGCCGCCGGCCATGAGGCTTCCTAGAACGTCGAAGCCCTACTGATCTGTGCCGAGGACATGCCCCTATCCGGAGGCTGGCTGACCTGGCTGAAGTCGATGTGTTTCTGGTCGGTGTGGTAGACGAGCGGCCCCAGTAAGCAGAATGCGACGATCTCTCCTGAACGCCACGAGGCCCGTCAACGCAAGGCGGTTGTCGAGGAACGCGTCTCTCATGCGAACCCTGTTCCGTGTCTCGAGGTGCTCTGCGGCAGACAGCTCTCCGCCAACCATCGAAGCTCCTACCCCGCCTACTGACGTCATGTCACAGCCCTCACGAACGTTCCCCCGCGCCTGTCACCCTTTGCTCCCTGCGTAGCGGATCCGCGGATCGAGAACGGCATATGCGATGTCTGCGCACAGTGATCCGAACACCGTGGCTACCGCGACCACGAGCACTACACGCCCAGCTCAGTTGCGTAGTCACGAGCAACCGCTGCGTTCCAGAACAGTAGGCCCATGCCGTGATAGTTGAAGACGCTTTCTACGATGACCGCCCCCGCCTTGATCACCTGGAGAAAGAGCCCAAGTTGCGTTGCGATCTGTCCCAGCGCGTTGCGTGCTACTTGCCGTAAGATCACTCCCGTCGAGCTCAGGCCTTTGTCATGTGCGAGCCTGACATAGTCTTGTACGAGATTCTCAGCTGTCTATGAGCGCATGTAGCGGCTGAAGACCGCCGTCGAGCCTATCCCGAGCGCCAGCACTGGGAGCACGAGCCCGCTCTGGTGTGAGAGTATGCCGAGCGTCTACGTGCCCTGTGGCGCTTCTGCAGGCAAGACATGCCACTTCACTGCAAACAGCCAGATGCCGACGAACCCGACGAGGAAGATCGGCGCAGAATAAGCGGCAAGTCTCACCACCTAGATGGCGTGATCGACGATCTGGTTGCGCTTGACCGCTTGCAGCATTCCCAGCGGCAGACCGATCAGGAGAGAGACCAGCAGCGACAGCGTGGTCAGGATCAGCGTCTTGAGAAGGCGCTGAGCGATGAGAGTCGAAACGGCCTCATTCTGGTTGTACGACTGTCCGAGATCGCCGCGTAGTAGCCGGCCGATCCACGCTGCGTATTGTATCGGTAGCGGTCTGTCGAGATCATTCGTCCGCTCTAACTCAGCGATCTCTGTCGGATTTGCCTTTGCCCCGAGTATCGCCCGTGCCTTTCCCCCCGGTAGCTAGTGGAGAAGGATGAACACGATGATAGTGACGAAGGCGATCACCAACACACCCTGTGCCGTGCGGCGCGCCAGATACCCCGTCACAGCGCGATTCCGATCCGCTCGAAGCAAGCACCCGAACGCGGTGAGCCGCCGTTCGCATGGCGGCGTAGCCCACCGCCCAGAGCTTACTTCGTGAAGTACCAATTCTCGGGTTCTAAGATCTCGATAGGGCTCGGAGAGAAGCCCTTCAGTTTCGGATCGGTTGCGTAGAGGAGCCCGTCGGGAACAGGTGCCCAGAGAAGAGCGGCTGTCCTCGTCAGGTAATTGTCCAACGTGTTCAGAGCAGCATTGCCGGGCTTCGTGTAGATCTGATCGAACAGCGACATGACGTAGGGGTCGGCGTAGTTCGAGACGTTGAAGATCGCATGCGTCCGAAAAACGACCCCGGTCTCGGGATAGAACGTGAACGTGTCCGTCTCCGGGCTACCGAGATACATCATCTGCCACTGACATGAGCTCTGCTTCGGGGTGCAGCCCGCGAAGTACTGCGCCATGTTCGACTCGGGGGTCTCGACTGGGGTGATCTTGATGCCTGCTTGATCCGCAGCGGACTGGAGACTCGTCATCTCGAGCTGCCACGCCGTACTCCCGGTTGCGTAGAGAAGCTTGATCTCCGGCATCTTCTCCCCCTGCGAGATCCCCTCGCCGCACTTCCCGGCTCCGTGCCGGCGTGAACGCACGTTGCCGTTCCGTTCGTCGGGACATTCCAGCCATTCTTCGCGAGGTACTTGCGTGCGGCGCTGATGCTAAAGGCGTAGGGCTGACTCTGCTCATACGCCGTCTCGAATGGATTCGGCGGCTGCGGTGGGTTCGGCCCGAAGTCGACGTGCCCGTAGCCTCGGAGCGCCGCCGCTATGTCGCCCTTCTGATCGATCAGCGACTGCATCGCTTGACGGAAGTACAGCTGCCGCACGAGCGGTCCGAATGTCGGGTTGTTGTAATTCCAGAAGAGATCGTTGTAGGACCACGTCGCGATAGGACGTTCGAACGTGTATCCAGGACCGGATTGGTAGGTGGCAGAGCCGCTCCTGCAGGCTTCACCGGCGCGGATTGGAACGGCACGTATCCGATCGTCAGGGCGTGCGACTTCAGGAGGTTGTACTCGGCGGCGTCGGACGTGGCGACGTCGAGTACGAGCTGTGAGATCCGAGGCTTCGGCGAGCCCGAGTATTCCGTGTTCGGAACGAGTGTCGCGGACGTGCCCCCGGAGGTGAACTTGCTGATCTTGAACGGCCCGTCGACGATCTGCCAGAGCGGATTCGTCGCATAGGTGCTCGTGTCCGCCGCCTGCTTGGCGAGATACTTGTAGACGAGCGGGCACTCCTTCGTCTGTACGCTGGCAGTCTCCGACTCGCATTTCGCCTTCGTGCCCTGCCCCTTCAGATCCCAGGCAGTCGGAAGCGGCGAGATCATCGTGAGCTGGTTCTGCAAGAACCAGATGGGGTTCACGCTCTTCTTGAGGTGAAGCGTGAAGCTGTCAGCGCTGTCGTTGTAGGTCACAGAGGCCAACGTGTCCGGGAATGCGCCCGGGAGGTACATCCAGAAGTTCGTTCGATCCGTCTGGAGCATTCCGAGGAAAAGCGCGACATTCTTCGGAGACAGTCGTTCTCCGTTCGAGAACTTCCAGTTCCGCTTGAGGGTGATCACGACGTCCTTGTCGTGATTCTTGAAGACAGGTGGGTTCGCCAGCGAGCGTTGGGCGTTCACCTTGTACGGGCTCCCGTCCCACCAGTACAGCGAGCGCCACATCAGGTCCTGGAATGGGGCCAAGTTCGCGCTGTTCACGTACTGCGAACTCATCACCGGGAAGATGTAATTGATCGAGACACCAGCCTGGAGCGCGATGGTCGCGGTTCCACCGGATGAGGAAGTAGCGGCCGCTCCCGACCTCGCAACGGCACCACCCACTGCGATAAGAGCGAGCGCTGCTACCAGCGCCGCACCCAGAACGATGAGGCGCGCCCGCCTACCCGTGCGAGCTCTTTCAACCATGGGGCGTGTTACCTCCTTGTCGAAGGACCAGCGACGCCTGCCAGCTCGTAGCCCTCCGGATAGTTGATCTCACCCAACAGTGCGAGACGCGCTCCGCAGAGCGTATGAACGAGACCGCTGTCGTCCTTGCCGAACAGGACGCCTACGTTTCGCAAGGCGGTGAAGTCCATCAGGAGCACAGCACCCACCGCTTGCCACTCCTCGACCCAGGTCAACAGGAAAAGTCCGTCATCGAGCTTCCAGGTCGTCGAGTGATCGCACTCGGAGCCGGAGTAGTCGAACTTCCCGAGTCCCTGCCAGGCGAAGCGCCGCGGATTCACATAGATGTGCTCCGCAGTGTGCCCGTCGGCGTATTCGGCATATGCCCTCTTACCCACCAGCTCGGCAGAGAGCTCGGGGAGTGCAGCTGACGATCCGGTGACGACGCCGGCATAGAGGTCCTGCTGGAGATCAGTCCGCTCGCTGCCTTCGACCAGATCGTTCCGAACGAGAACGGCACCGCCCGTCCCCAGGTTGAGTGCGATCGACGTGGCCGCTGTTCCACCGTCGTGGAGAACCTGTACGAAGTACACGGCGTCACGGGATGCAACGGCGTCGTAAGAAACATCGACTTGTTCCTCGTGGGACGAGTCGGTCTGGTTCCAGGACCAACCGAGCGTCTCGGCTTCGAAGGCGATGTCGAGTTGCGATCCGTCGTCCAGCGTGAGCGAGATCTCGCGGCCGGCGAGTTCCTTTGTCGACGGGATGCGGTAGTCGGCCCATGGCGTGCTCAGGTCATACGGAGCTTCCGGACGGATTCCCCGCGTCTGCAGTCTTTCCACCGTGTTCCTCTCCTCGTTCGATTACCGACGATGGACGTGGTCCAGAGATCCGTCCGCGCAGATCACCAGTGGGCTGGCTCGTAGCCCTTCGGGTATTCCGTCTCGCTGAGGAATCCGAGGCGCGCGCCACACAGTTCGTGGACGATGCCCTCCTCGTCGACGCCGTACAGCGTCCCGGTATTGCGGAGCTCTTGATAGTCCATCAGAAGCAATGCCCCAACGGGCTGGAACTCCTCGACCCACGTCAGCACGTACAGTCCGGACGGCCGCATCTTCCAGAGGGAAGCCACATCGCACTCGGCGCCGGAGTCGTACTTGTCATCGCCGAGGCCCTGCCAGGCGATACGCCGAGGGTTCATGTAGATGTGCTCGGCGATGATGTCCGGTGCGTACTCCGCGTACCAGCGTTTCCCGACGAGGTCGTCAGTGAGATAGGGAAGCGGAGTCGAGTCATCGCTGCCAGAGATCCGGGCGGTGACGATCTCCTGCCGTAGTTCGAGCTGACGCCAATCGGGCTCGGTCAGACGGGGGATCGTGTTGCCATCGATATCGACGATGACGTGGCGGGCAACGAGTGCGCACCCGCCGTCAAAGTCGATCACGAGCGTCACTGCGGTATTGGCGGTCTCGTCGACGTACTCGACGAAGAAGATCGAATCTCTAGCCTCGACAGCGTCGTACGGTGCCGAGCCGTGGCTCTTCGGCAAAACGCTTCCGGAAATATCCCACGTCAGTGCGTCTTGTTCGAAGGCATAGATCAGGGCCGTGTCGTTACCGTGCTCGAGACGAACCGTCTTGCCTGCAAGTCAGTGTCCGTTCCGGTTAGACGATTCGTCTTCCACGGGCGACCGAGAGCGTGGGGAGGCTCGCTTCGCAGGCGACGCGTTTCGAGAACGTGAAGCGTACCCGTGTCTGTCGTGGCCAACGGACGGCTCCTTTCTGAGTCGAGACTTCGGTCGTTCCAACCAGCTGCGCTTTTGCGCGCGTTCACGGCACGCAGCGGCGCGGTTCACAACATCTGGTCGACGATCGAAAGAGAGACTTCCGTGTCGACGATCACAGGTCGTGCCCTGACGCGTCCCCCTCGCGAGGTGGCGCGCACTCAAACGCAGTAATAGCGCCTCGTCGGGGCGGCGTTAGGAATCCGTGCACGATGCAATGTCAGGCGGCACCGATCCTGCGAGCCCTCTCGGACATCGCTCGGGCTCAGGCCGTACTCCCGCTTGAACACACGCGAGAAATGTGCGGCGTCGGAGAATCCCCACCGCAGCGCAATGTCCAGGACGGAGTCGTCGAGAGAGTCGGTGAGATCGTCGAACGCACGTCGGAGGCGCTCCCGCCGAATGGTCTGCGCAACCGACTCGTCTGTCTCCTCGAAGAGCGCATGGAGCGCGCGCACGGACATGGCGTTGGCCGCGGCGATCCGGGGCGGTGACAGACGCGGATCACTCAGGTTGTCGTGGATGTAGCGCCTGACGGACGCCCGAAGAGCCGTGCGGCGCGCCTCGCGGCTCGACGGCGCCGCCGGCCGCAGAGCCTCGGCGAGCAGGTCGTACACCGTCCTGACCGCGACTTTCGCCTCCAGCTGGCTCAGCGACGTCAGCTCGATGGCCAGGGCATTGAGGTAACGCACGAGCAGTCGTGCCGACCCCGTGTCAGAACCGATGCGGATTGCGCCCGCATCGCCCAGCTGCGGACACTCATTGAGGACGCGCTTGCGAGGCAGGAGCAAGGTGCGTTTGAAGAACGGCTCGAGCACCTCGACTTCGGCCGGCTTCGTGCCGTCCCAGAGTATGAGGTCGCCCGCCGTCATTGTCAGCACGTCTCCTCGGCCGACGCGTTCGACGCCCTGACGGACCCATTGAAGCCCGACGAACTCGCCCCGAATGTCGTCCGGAGGGGTTCCACTGCCGTGGCCGGCGAATGGGGTGCAAAGACAGTCCAGAAGCGCAAGCTCTCCGAACACACATCGCGAGACAGTGCCGTTGAAGAGCGGCGGCGTGTTGTTCGTTGCGCGGATCTCGAATGGAACGTGGGTGGTGGCGAGAACCGACCCCCACGAGTCGAGACGTTCGCTCGTCGTCATCCCGGCCACCTGCCAGCGCTCCACGGGCTCTCGGGCCCGGGCCGGCCATCGCGGTCTCCGTCGGTGATCGCGCCACGGGCAGACGGCCCGGCCGACGCGTTCGCAGGACTCGGCCTTACCTGTTGCAAGTGACAGACACCCACTTGATCCGTCGACATTGTCACCGAGCGAAAGACTGTAACAGGGTGCAGTCGCTGCGACCAGAGCCCGAATGCGCATCGCTCGTAGGCTCGACTAGACTCGCGACGTGCGCGTCGGGGTCTTCAAGGGCGTTCGCAGGATCGAGCTCGAGGAGGCGCCGGTACCCGACCTCGGCGAACGCGACGTCGTGCTCGACGTCAAGGCCTGCGGGATCTGCGGCTCGGACCTGCACGTCTATCTCGACGGCTCGCTGGTCCAACCGGGCCAGGTGCTCGGGCACGAGTTCGCGGGCGAGGTCATTGCAACGGGGAGCGAGGTGGAAGGGATCGTCGTCGGCGGCGCGTGTCACCGGTATCCCGATCCAGCCTTGCGGCGACTGCCGCCGATGTGGCGAAGGGCTTGGACATCTCTGCGAGCACATGCACGAGACGAGCATCGGCTTCGGCGTCGCCGGCGCGTTCGCCGACCGACTCCGAATTCCCAATGCGCGTCTCGGAGTCAATCTCTTCGTCCTCCCGGAGCAGCTTTCGTGGGAGGAGGGCGCCTCGGTCGAGCCGCTCGCCGTCGCTGTTCACTGCGTCCGTCGCTCGGGTGCGATGGCAGGACAGTCGGCGTTCGTGTTCGGCCTTGGGACGATCGGGCTTTATGTCGCGCAGGTCCTTCGCGCACGCGGTGTCGACCCTGTGCTCGGTCACGACCTCTCGGCGCTCCGCCGCGAGCGCGCTTCCGAGCTCGGCGTCCAGGTCGTTGAGGCGAACGATGCTCGTGATGCTCTCGGCGCTCGCGAGCTCGACCTCGTGTTCGAGTGCGCCGGAGCGCCGGCCCTGATCCAACGCTCCATCGATCTTGTCCGGCCGCGCGGCACCGTGACGATCGTCGCTCTGTACGACGGGCAGGCCACGATCGATCCCATGGTTCTCCTCCACAAGGAGGCGACGGTCGTCGGCGGGGCCATGGTGACGCCGCAGGACTTCGAGGATTCGCTCGAGCTGCTCGGTACGGGACGAGTGACCGGCGCCCGCCTCGTGACCCACCGTGCCCGCCTCGAGGAGCTCCCCGCAGCGTTCGAACTTCAGTGCGACAAGGACGCCACGATCAAGGTGATGGTGGCGCCGTAGCGTGGTGCCGGAAGCCCGATCAGGGCGATACCAGCGTAAGCGTGCATCGGTGAGACTCACGAGGGGTCGGCACGTCGAGATCGGCGCACGCATTGCCAAGCAATCCGGCATCATCGGCATTGCCAAGGTCGGCATGTAACACCTAGCGTTCGCTCTGCTGCGCGACGTAGCGGGAGGATTCATGGACCACGACATCATCGGCCTGTACTGGACGGTCTCCGGTCCGGTCGAGGTGCACACCGGACGCGAATGGAGCCTGTTCGAGCTACGCGATCGCTGCGCGCACGCAGCCCGCGTCGGCTTCTCCGGGATCGGGATCTGGCATACAGACCTCGAGCACATGCTCGAGAACGGCCAGACGCTCGGGGAGATGCGCTCGCTCTTCGACGAGTACGGGCTCCGGCATGTCGAGCTCGAGTTTCTGGGCGACTGGTTCCTCGACGCGGACGACGAGCGGCGCCGGGCATCTGATCGGACCCGCGAGCTTCTGTTCTCGGCGGCGGAGGTGCTGCCCGCGCACCACATCAAGGTCGGGAACCTCGCCGGCACGCCGTGCGAGCTGCCCCGGCTCGTCGAGGCCTACGGCGAGCTGTGCGCCGACGCGGCGCAGCGCATCGACGCGAAGATCGTCTACGAGTTCATGCCGTACGACGCCGTCGTCAACACCCTCGACCGTGCCCTGGAGGTCGTCGAAGGCGCGGGCGCGCCGAACGGCGGGCTCGCGATCGACACGTGGCACCTCGGCAAGCTCGACCTGGCGCCCGACGACCTGCGCCGGATCCCGCGGCAGTACGTCTCGTGGGTCGAGCTCAGCGACGGCCCGTACGGGATCGCCGAGGAGTGGCTCGACGAGGTGATCAACCGCCGGAAGCTGCCTGGTGAAGGCGATTTCCCGATCCGCGACTACGTCCGCGTGTGCCGCGAGCTCGGCTACGACGGGCCATGGGGTGTCGAAGTGCTCTCCGAGGAGCTCCGGAGCCTCCCGATCGACCAGATCTACGACCGCGCCTACGACGCGACGATGGCACAACTCGTTTCCGAACCGGAAAGGACCGCGAATGGCTGAGCTGGACAACGAGCGGCTCGTCTGGATGTACACGCAGATGCTCCGGATCCGCGAGTTCGAGGAGCGGGTGAAGCGCACGTTCGAGGACCACCCGGGCGTGATCCGCGGGCACACGCATCTCGCCGACGGCGCCGAGGCGTCGATCGTCGGCGCGCTCTCGACGCTCGGCCCGGACGACTACCTCCTGACGACGTATCGCTGCCACGGCTATCCGATCGTGCGCGGCACCGACCCGAAGGCGATGATGGCCGAGATCTACGGGCGCTCGACCGGCCTGTGCGGCGGCTACGGCGGCTCGATGCACCTCACCGACGCCTCGGTCGGCTTCCTCGGCACCTCGGGCATCGTCGGCCAGGGCATCCCGCACGCGACGGGCGCGGCCTACGCGGCGCAGATCGAGGGCAAGGGACGTGTCGTGCTGTCGTTCTTCGGCGACGGCGCGTCGAAGCAAGGCGCGTTCCACGAGTCGCTCAACATCGCCTCGCTCTGGAAGCTGCCGATCGTCTTCGTGATGGAGAACAACAGCTACAACGTCGTCACGCGCGTCGAGCAGGAGGACGCGAACGCAGCCGCCGGCGAGCCGCTCGCGGTCAAGGCGCGCGCGTACAGCATGGACTCGACCACCGTCGACGGCGGCGACCCGCTCGCCGTGCACGACGCGGTCGGAGCGGCAGTCGAGCGTGCGCGCTCGGGCGGCGGGCCGACGCTCGTCGAGTCGCTCGTCTACCGCCTTTCGGCGCACGGCAACATCATCGCCCCGCCCGGGATCCCGCTGCACTTCCCGGAGCACGAGGCGGTGACCGTCTTCGGGAACGCCGAGGAGTACGAGGCGGCGAAGCGCGGCGACCCCGTGCCGCGGTTCCGTGCCCGCCTCGTCACCGACGGCGTGCTGACCGCCGAGCAGGCGGACGGCATCGCCGGGGAGGTGCACGAGGAGATGCAGGCCGCGGTCGACTTCGGGCTCGAGAGCCCGACGCCCGCAGCCGCCGCAGCCGTCGACCACGTCTACGCCTAGGAGGATCGAAGCGAATGGCACGCGAGCTTCCCTACATCGCCGCGATCGAGGAGGCGATCCGTGAGGAGATGGAGCGCGACTCCTCGGTCCTCTACTTCGGTCAGAACATCGCCACCACAGAGAACGACCCGTTCCTACAGGCGTTCGGCGGGGATCGCGTCCGTGTGACGCCGATCTCCGAGACCGCCGAGATCGGGATGGCGGTCGGCGCGGCGTTCGCCGGCTACCGCCCCGTCGTCGAGCTCTACATGGCGGAGTTCATGCTCGTCGCGATGGATCAGGTCGTGAACGAGGCGCCGCGCTTTCACTACATGACGGGCGGCCAGGTCAAGGTGCCGATCGTCCTGAAGGCCGGCTACGGGTTCACGGCCGGCTGGGCCGGGCAACACACCGGCTCGATCTACGGCATGTTCATGGGCGTGCCCGGGCTGAAGGTGGCCGTGCCCGCAACCGCCGCGGACGCGAAGGGCCTGATGACCGCGGCGATCCGCGACGACAACCCGGTCGTCTTCTTCCACCACTACCTGCTGACGCTCGAGCACGGCGAGGTGCCGGAAGGCGAGCACGTCGTCCCGCTCGGCAAGGCGAACGTCGTACGCGAAGGCGGCGACGTGACGATCGTGGCGATCGGCTGGATGCTCGGCAAGGCACTTGCCGCCGCCGACCGGCTGGCGGAGGAGGGCGTTTCCGCCGAGGTGATCGACCCGCGCACACTCGCGCCGCTCGACACGGCGACGGTGATCAAGTCGGTCGAGAAGACCGGCCGGCTCGTCGTCGCCGACCAGTCGACGCGCCACGCCTCGGCGGCATCGGTGATCGCCGCCGACGTCGCCTCGGACGGGTTCGCGGCGCTCACCGCCCCGATCAAGCTCGTGTGCGCGCTCGACGCGACGATCCCGTACAGCGAGCCGATGGAGGAGTACCTGCTTCCCGACGAGGACAAGATCGTCGCGGGCGTCCGCGAGGTTATGAGCTCGTCGGCGGTGACGGCATAGCGGACGAAAGGATCGAGCTTCTCCGCAGCATGTGGCGGATCCGCGCCTTCGAGGAGCGGGTCGCGGAGCTGACACGTGCGAACGAGGTGCACGGGCTTGTGCACCTCTCGATCGGGCAGGAGGCGGTCGCCGCAGGCGTGTGCGGTGCGCTCCGCGACGACGACGTCGTCTATTCGAACCATCGCGCGCACGGGCATGCGCTTGCCAAGGGGGCGCCGATGGCCGGCGTCATGGCCGAGCTGATGGGCCGAGACGGCGGCCTGTGCCGCGGTCTCGGCGGCTCGATGCACCTCGTCGACGTCGAGCACGGCTTCTTCGGGGCGACGGGTGTCGTCGGCGGCAACGTCCCGCTCGCCCTCGGCAGCGCGCTGGCGGCACGCCGGCGAAGCAGCGATGCCGTCGCCGTCGTGTTCTTCGGCGACGGCGCCGTCCAGGCGGGCATCTTCAACGAGTCGGTGAACCTCGCCGCGCTGTGGCGGCTGCCCGTGATCCTCGTCTGCGAGAACAACGGCTTCGCAGAGTTCACACCCCGCTCTGCGCACACACCCGTCGAGCGCGTCTCCGACGTCGTCGCGCCGTACCGCATCGAGCGGCGGACGGTCGACGGCAACGACGCGCTCGAGGTCCGGGCCGAGCTGGTCGCGTTCCGCGACGCGGCGCGTGCCGGCGGCGGCCCGTTCCTGCTCGAGTGCCTCACGCACCGGCTGCGCGGGCACTACGAGGGCGACCCTGCCAACTACCGCCAGGCGCTCGCCGCCGACGAGTGGCAGGCGCTCGATCCGATCCTTCGTCTACAGCGGCTCCTCGACGACACGGCGCCCGTGGCCGTGATCGAGGCCGAGGCGCGTGCGGAGGTCGCCCGCGCGGTCACGGCTGCGAGCGAGAGCCCGTACCCGCCGCCCGAGCTGGCCGGCGAGCTCGTGTACGCATGAGCGTAGGCTTGACGGAGCTCAACAGAGAGCGGAGGTGTCGGCTTTGCCGGCGCCGGGAGCGGGTATGACCGAGCTCACCTATCTGGGCGCGATCACGCGGACGCTGGCCGAGGCGATGCGCGACGACGAGAACGTGATCGTCGTCGGCGAGGATGTTGCCGAGGGCGGCCCGTGGGGCGCGACGGCGGGGCTCGCCGAGGAGTTCGGCGTCGACCGTGTGCTGAACACGCCGATCAGCGAGGCGGCGATCTGCGGCGTCGCGATCGGCGCCGCGCAGTCGGGTCTCCGACCGGTGGTCGAGATCATGTTCATCGACTTCGTCACGCTCGCGCTCGACCAGCTCGTCAACCAGGCGGCAAAGGCGCACTTCATGTCCGGCGGGCAACTGACCGCGCCTCTTGTCCTGCGCACGCAAGGTGGGGCGGGGCAGCGTGGGGCCGCCCAGCACTCGCAGAGCCTCGAGGCGTGGCTGACGCACGTCCCCGGCCTGAAGGTGGCGGCGCCGAGCAACGCGGTCGACGCCGCGGGGCTGCTGCGGACGGCGATCGAGGATCCGAACCCGGTCGTCGTGGTCGAGTCGAAGACGCTCTACTTCCGGCGCGAGGACGTCCCCGACGGCCCGCTCCGCATCCCGCTCGGCGAGGCGTCGATCGTGCGGCGCGGTCGCGACGCGACCGTGGTCGCGATCTCGACGCTTGTGCCCGAGACGCTCGCCGCCGCGGAGGAGCTCGCGGCCGACGGGATCGAGGTGGAGGTGATCGACCCGCGCACCCTCGTGCCGCTCGACCTCGACACGATCGCCGCTTCGCTCGCCCGCACGCACCGGCTCGTCGTCGCCCATGAGGCGGTGCGGCAGGGCGGCTTCGGCGCCGAGATCGCCGCGCAGGTCCAGGAGGCGTGCTTCGACGAGCTCGACGCGGCCGTCGTGCGTGTGGGCGCTCCGTTCACGCCGGTGCCGTTCAGCCCGCCGCTCGAGGACGCGTACCTGCCGGGCCGGGCGGAGGTCGTGGTCGCCGTGCGGGAGGCCTGCGGCAAGTGAGGATCGCCGTGCTCGGACTCGGCGAGGCGGGCGGCCGGCTCGCGGCCGATCTGAGCGCGGCAGGGGTCGAGGTGCGGGGGTACGACCCGGCGGTCACGCCGGAGTGCGTGCCGGGGACGGCGGTCGAGGGGTGCGCGGTCGTGCTCAGCGTCAACAGCGCGGCCGTGGCGCTCGCGGTCGCAAAGTCGGTGCGCGACCGGCTCCCCCGCGAAGCGGTCTACGCCGACCTGAACACCTCCGCGCCCGCGCTCAAGCGGGAGCTCTGTGGCCTGCTCGAGGGCTCGGGGGCGCGCTTCGCGGACGTCGCGCTCCTCGGCCCGGTGCCGGCGCGGGGCCTGCGCACGCCGTCGCTCGCGTCGGGGCCGGGTGCGGAGGCATTCGCCGGGCTGGTCGGCCCGCTCGGCATGCCGGTGGAGGTCGTCTCCGCGACCCCGGGCGATGCGGCCGAGCGCAAGCTGCTGCGCTCCGTGTTCATGAAGGGCCTCGCCGCTGCGGCCGTCGAGGGGCTCGAGGCGGCGACGGCGGCCGGCGAGGCCGACTGGCTGTACGAGGAGATCGCCGAGGTGATCGGTGCGCCGCTCCTCGACCGGCTGCTCGAGGGAAGCCGCGTGCACGCGGTGAGGCGCGTCGAGGAGATGGAGGCGGCGTGCGAGCTCCTGCGCGAGCTCGGCGTCGAGCCGCGCGTCGCCGCGGCCGCCGTCGGCGTCCTGCAGCAGCTGCAGCACGGGTCGTAGTTTCCGCGGTGTGACTGCGGCGAAGGGCCGATTCAACGGCCCACGCGCCTGCGCGACGATGCGATCGTCACGAACTTTGCGAGGAGGCTCACGATGACGCTACGCCCGAAGAAGCCGACCGACCTGACGCTTGCGCCGGTCGCTGCCGAGATCGACCAGAACCTGCAGGCGCTCCGCGACCTGCCGGCGAAGGAGCTCGTCGACGCGGTCACGCTCTCGGTGAACGAGAACCCCGGCGAGACCCGCGATCAGCGCGCCAAGCAGGTCGTCGAGACGGCGCTCCGCAACGTCGATCTGCACGGCTGGACGGTCCAGGTCAGCGACGACGCTACCCGGCTGCAGCTGCGCGGCGGCTCGGTGTCGCTCGACGTCGGCCTGAGCGCGCACATGCGCGACTACATCGAGGGCTGATCGCGAGCCGGCGCTAGTCGCTCGCCGACGTCCACGACGGCGGCAGCGTCAGCGTGTCCTCGGCCGGCGTCGGCGCCGCGGGCGGCTCTGCCGGCTCGGCGGTGCCCGCGCGAGTGCCCTGGCCGTCGATCACCGACTCCAGGATCCGTCGCAGCTGCTCCCGCAGGTCGCGCTCCATCTGCTGGAGCCGCTCGACCTCTCCGCCGGCGTGCTTCACCGTGCGCCGGGCCTCGCCCTCGATCTCGACTGCGCGGCGCCGGGCGGCGCGGAGGATGGCGTCGCACTCGGCGCGCGTCTCCTCGCGCAGATGGCGCGCGCTCCGCAGAGCGCTCTCGAGCAGGGTCTCGCTGAGCTGGGCGCGGTGCGCCTGCCGTCCGAGTGTCGTCTGCAGGCGTTCGACCTCGGCCCGGAGCGCGGCGGTGCGGTCGGCGACCTGCGCGCTCACCTGCTGCTGCTGGTCGGCCGGTTGCGCGTCGAGCAGGCTGCGGAGCGCCTGGAGCTCTGTCTCGAGCTGGTCGTTGTGCGTGCGGAGGCGTTGGAGCTCCTCCTTGTCGACCGCGTGCTCGCGAATGACGCGCCGGTAATCCCAGGCGACGAGCTTGAGCAGGTTCTCGGTCGCCTCGCGCTGGTAGCCGCGAACGCCTTGCGGGAGGTTCTCGGCGTTGATGTCTTCAGGCTTGATCGGCATATCGTCGCCTCACCCTTCCGGGGGATCTCGAACGGTAGCGGGGACCCTGGGAGTGTCAAGGACCGGTCCGCCGAGTTCGACAGGACCTTGGTCCTACCTTCCTCGGTAGGCTGAGGTCGTGGGGGCGCTCGACTCGTTCTCGCCGGCGACCCGCGGCTGGTTCGAGCGCACGTTCGCGGCTCCGACCCCGCCGCAGGAGCTCGGCTGGCCCGCGATTGCCTCCGGCGCGCACGTCCTGATCCAGGCCCCGACGGGCTCGGGGAAGACGTTGACCGCGTTCCTGTCGGCGATCGACCGGCTGAACGCGACGCCGGGGCAGGGGCTGCGCGTGCTCTACGTCTCGCCGCTCAAGGCCCTCAACTACGACATCGAGCGAAACCTGCGCGGCCCGCTCGCCGGGCTCGAGTCGAAGCTGCGCGTCGCCGTCCGCACCGGCGACACGCCGGCGAAGGAGCGGCGCGAGCTGCTCAAGGAGCCGCCCGACATCCTGATCACGACGCCCGAGTCGCTCTACCTGATGCTCACCTCCCTGGCGCGCGAGACGCTCACCCTGGTCGACACGCTGATCCTCGACGAGGTGCATGCCGTCGCCGGCACCAAGCGTGGGGCTCACCTCGCCGTGTCGGTCGAGCGGCTCGACGCGCTCTGCGCGGTCGCGCCGCAGCGGATCGGGCTCTCGGCGACGCAACGCCCACTCGAGGAGATCGGGCGCTTCGTCGCCGGCGGGCGCGAGATCGAGCTGGTCGATGCAGGCACGCGGAAGGAGCTCGACCTCGAGGTGGTGATCCCCGTCGAGGACCTGCGCGAGCTCGGGTCGACCGCGTCGCTCTCCTATCCCGTGCCGGCCGACGGCCAGGAGATGGATGCCGGCACCGAGCTTGGTGCGCAGTCGATCTGGCCGTCGATCTACCCAGAGATCCTGCGCCTCGTCCGGGAGCACCGGTCGACGATCGTCTTCGTCAACAACCGCCGGCTCGCCGAGCGGCTTGCGCTGCGCCTGAACGAGCTGGCGCGCGAGGACTCGGACGGCCCGCCGGTGGAGATCGCGCGCGCACATCACGGCTCGCTCGCGCGGGAGCAGCGCGTTCTCGTCGAGGAGGACCTGAAGGCGGGCCGCATCCCGTGCCTCGTCGCGACGTCGTCGCTCGAGCTCGGGATCGACATGGGCGCCGTCGATCTCGTCATCCAGGTCGAGTCGCCGAAGTCGGTCGCTCGTGGCCTGCAGCGGATCGGCCGCGCCGGGCACGAGCTGGGCTCGGTCTCGAAGGGACGCATCTTCCCGAAGTTCCGCGCCGACCTGCTCGAGTCGGCGGTCGTCGCGCGGGCGATGCGGGAAGGGGAGATCGAGGAGACACGGATCCCGCGCAACCCGCTCGACGTCCTCGCGCAGCAGGTGGTCGCGATCGCCTCGCAGGAGGAGATCCGCGTCGACGACCTGCACCGGCTGGTGACACGCGCGCATCCGTTCCGCGACCTCTCGCGCACGCAGCTCGAGAACGTGCTCGACATGCTCGCCGGCCGTTACCCGTCCGACGAGTTCGCAGAGCTGCGTCCGCGCATCGTCTGGGACCGTACCGGCGGGACGATCCGCGCCCGCGAAGGCGCGCGGCGGCTCGCGGTCACGAACGCCGGCACGATTCCCGACCGCGGCCTCTTCGGCGTCTTTCTCGTCGACGGTGGAGGGCGCGTGGGCGAGCTCGACGAGGAGATGGTCTACGAGGCGCGCGCCGGTCAGACGTTCCTGCTCGGCGCCTCGACCTGGCGGATCGAGGAGATCACGCGCGACCGCGTGCTCGTCTCGCCGGCCCCCGGCCTGCCCGGCGCGGTGCCGTTCTGGAAGGGCGAGGGCATCGGCCGCCCATACGAGCTGGGACAGAAGATCGGCGCCGCCTCGCGCGAGCTCTCGGCGTTGTCGGAGGCGAAGGCGTCGAAGCGGCTACGCGAGGAGTTCCATCTCGACGAGCGCGCCGCCCGCAACCTCCTCACCTTCCTCGGCGAGCAGGCCGACGCGACCGGCGCCGTGCCGTCGGACCGCACGGTCGTCGTCGAGCGCTTCCGCGACGAGATCGGCGACTGGCGCGTCTGCATCCTGACGCCGTTCGGTGGGCGCGTGCACGCGCCGTGGGCGATGGCGATCGCTGCGCGCCTGCGCGAGGCGCACGGGATCGACGCCCAGTCGATCTGGTCGGATGACGGCATCGCGCTCCACTTCCCCGAGGCCGACGCGCCGCCGCCGACGGAGACGCTGATGATCGACCCCGGCGAGGTCGAGGATCTCGTCGTCGCCGAGCTCGGGGAAACGGCGCTTTTCGGCTCGCGCTTCCGCGAGAACGCGTCGCGCGCACTCCTGATCCCGCGCCGCCGGCCCGGCCAGCGAACGCCGCTCTGGCAGCAGCGGCTGAAGGCGCAGTCGCTGCTCGGCGTCGCGCGCAAGTACGGCTCGTTCCCGATCATCCTCGAGACCTACCGCGAGTGCCTGCAGGACGTCTTCGACCTGCCGGGGCTGCGGGCGCTCCTGCAGGGGCTGCAAACCCGCGAGCTCGACCTGGTCGAGGTGGAGACCGCCTCGGCGTCGCCCTACTCCGCATCGCTGCTCTTCGACTACATCGCGACCTACATGTACGAGGACGACACGCCGCCTGCAGAGCGTCGCGCGCAGGCGCTGTCGCTCGACCGCGACCTGTTGCGCGAGCTGCTCGGGCAGGAGGAGCTGCGGGACCTCCTCGACCGCGACGCGGTCGAGGAGGTGGAGCGGCGTCTCCGCGGCGAGCCGCGCTCGCCCGACGAGCTCCATGACGTGCTTCGGCTGCGGGGGGATCTCCGTGCAGGAGAGTACGACGCGTCGCTCGCCGCGCCGCTCGTCGCCGAACGGCGCGCGCTGTTGCTTCGCATCGCCGGCGAGGAGCGGCTGATCGCCGCGGAGGACGCGGGCCGCTACCGCGACGCACTCGGCGTGATGCCGCCGTCCGGTCTACCGGATGCCTTCCTCGAGGGCGGGCCGGAATCGCTGCGCCAGCTGGTCCTGCGCTTCGCGAAGGGTCGCGGGCCGTTCACCTCCGACGAGGCGAACGAACGGTTCGGCCGCGACGTCGTCGAGATTCTCGCTTCGCTCGAGGCGGCCGACCTACTCGTGCGCGGTGAGCTGCGGCCCGGCGGCAGCGAGCGCGAATGGTGCGAGCCCGACGTGTTGCGCAGGCTGCGACGGGCATCGCTCGCCGCGCTTCGCCGCGAGGTCGAGCCGGTCGAGCGGGATGCGCTTGCCCGCTTCCTGCCGGCGTGGCACGGCGTCGACCGGCGCTCGTCCCTACGCGAGGCGCTCGTGCCGCTGCAAGCACTGCCGCTGCCGGTCGGGCTGTGGGAGTCCGACGTGCTCCCGCGGCGCATCCCCGGCTACCGGCCCGAGCATCTCGATTCTCTCTGCGCCTCCGGCGAGGTCGTGTGGCTCGGCGCGGGTGCCGATCGCGCGGCGCTGTACTTCCGCGAGGACGCTGCCGCGCTCGGGCGCGTGCCGGCCGCGCCCGCCCCCGAGGGGGCCGAGGCGGACGCCGTGCGCGCTGCGCTCGCGTCGGCGCTCTTCTTCGACGAGCTCACGCTCGAGACGGGCATCGAGGAGGCGGTGCTGCTGCCGGTGCTCTGGGAGCTCGTCTGGGCGGGTGAGGTGACAAACGACGCCTGGACGCCGCTTCGGGCCGCGCGCCGTTTCGGCACGCCGAAGGCCGAGCGGCGCCCGCGGCGGTTCTCGCGGCGGCGTGCATCGGGGCCGACCGCGACAGCGGGACGGTGGACGCGCACGGAGCGGCTCTTCGCCGCGCCGCCCGACCCGCGCGCCCTGGCGGAGTTGCTGCTCGAGCGGCAGGGGATTGTCACCCGCGACGGCGTCCGCGCCGAGGGGATCCCGGGTGGGTACGGGGCGGTGTACGCCGAGCTGCGCGCGCTCGAGACGCTCGGTCTCTGCCGGCGCGGCTACTTCGTCGAGGGGCTCGGCGGGGCGCAGTTCGCGCTCGGCGGTGCGGTCGAGCGCCTGAGAGAGCTGCGCGAGCGCGGCGAGGAGCCGGAGACGCTGGTGCTCGCCGCGGCGGATCCCGCGCAGCCGTACGGCGCGGCGCTGCCGTGGCCGAAGCGCGACGGCACGCGTGCTGCGCGTGTCGCCGGCGCGCTCGTCGTGCTGCTGGGTGGCGAGCCGGTGCTGTACGTCGAGCGCGGCGGGCGAACGCTCGTCCCCCTTCGAGACCCCACGGAGGATTGGCTGCGGCCTGCGCTCGCGGCGCTCGTTGCGCACGTGCGCGGCGGCGGTGCAACGCGCCGGCTCGGGGTCGAGCGCTTCGACGGCGAGCCGATCGTCGACAGCGGCGTCCTGCCGCTGCTTGTCGAGCTCGGCTTCCTCGCCGGGCCGCGGCGCGCCGTGCTCCGCGCCTAACGAATGACGGTGAGGTGCAGCTCGAGGCCGAGATTGCCGCCGCCGCAGCGCGCGGTGACCGTGTAGCTGCCGGGGGCGCGCGTCTTCGGGATGGTGACGTGCGTCGAGAACCGACCCGCTGAGCCGACCTGCGCGTAGACGGCCGGGACACCGGCGAACGAGTGTGTCGCGGGGAACGCGTGCGAGAGGATCGTCACGTCGTCACCGAGCGTGCAGCCGCCGGCGACGCCCTGGACGAGCAGGGCGTGGCCGCGCTTGACCTTCGGCGGGGAGATCGACATCGAGACGGTCGGCGCGTTCGAGCGGCGGCTGACGTCGAGCGCGCTCGCGACGGCGGTGGCGTCGGAGGAGGAGAGGACGAGCTGTCGTCCATTGCGGTCGGTGACGCAGCGCCAGGCGACGCCGGTGTCCGACCAGTAGACCTTGTTGCCGCTCAGCTGCAGCGTCTTCGTCTTCGTCGCCCAGCTCGCACAATCGGCTCCGGCGGCGAGCCTCTGCGTGTGCCAGAGGATGGTCTGGTTCGTCCATTTGTAGACACCCTGGCGCACGCGCACGCGCTGCGTGAACGGGACCGTGAGCACCCCGTTCGCGACCTTCGCGCCGGCGCGGTAGCGGTAGCCGAGCTGCACGCGCGCGGGCAGGAAGAGGCTGCCGCCGGCCTGGACGGCCAGCTTCGCGCGCAGCGCCGGCGGGACGTACGACCAGGCGGGGATGAAGCCCGCACCGGCCGTCCCGGCGGTGACGGCGAGAACGGCAAGCGCGAGGACGGTGAGCCTGGTGGTCATGGTGAGGTGAACGTACGCTCGGACTGTGGGCTGACTGTGAGCGAACCGTACGAAACTCGTCGTACGTCGTCACTGACCCGCGTGCGTCAGTCCGTCAATCTGCGAGGCGACCGAGGACCGCGCCGAAGAGGGCGTGCCGGAAGGTGGCCTGCGCGAAGCCGCGTGCACTCGCAAGCCGGGCGATGCCGGGGTCGCCGCGCGCCGGATGGAAGCGGTCGACGAGCGGCGCGAGCGGGAACAGCGCCAGGTGCTCGGCAAGCGCAAGCTCGACGCCGAGGCGGACGGGGCTGCAGTCGATACGCCGGCGGGCCTCGTGGTAGGCGAGTCCGAAGGCGGCGCCGTTCGCCGCGTGAACGGCGAGGCCGACGACCGGCCAGAGCGGGCCGCGCGTGGCGGCCTTCCCGAGCATCGCCACGTCGGAGTAGTCGCAGCGGAAGAGACGGCGGTCGAGCGGCTCGACGGCCGCCCAGACGAGCGCGGCGCCGGCACCTGCGAGTGCGGAGCGGCGGCGGCTCACAGCAGGACGTTACCGTGCGCCCGTGCCCGAGGGTGACACGCTGCACCGCGCGGCGAAGCATCTCCAGGTGCTGGTCGGCGCGCCGATCGAGGCGAGCTCGCCGCATCCGCGCGCACAGGTCGAGCGGGTCGCCGAGCAGGTCGACGGCCGCGTGCTCGAGTCGGTCGAGGCAGTCGGCAAGAACCTCATCCTTCGCTTCTCCGGCGGGGTCGTCGTCCGCTCCCACCTGCGCATGTCGGGCCGCTGGACGGTACGGCCGCGTGGCGAGCATCGTGCGGGACGCCCGTGGCTCGTCCTCCGCGCTGAGCGCGACGAGGCGGTGCTCTGGAACGGGCCGGTGCTCGAGCTGCACGCGCGCGCACTCGCCCGTCTCGGGCCGGACATCCTCGAGCGCCCGCCGCGCTTCGCGGCAATGCTCGCGCGCCTCGAGCGGGCCGATCAGTCGCGCCGGCTCGGCGAGGCGCTCGTCGACCAGTCGCTCGTCGCCGGGATCGGGAACATCTGGGTGTCCGAGGCGCTGTGGGCGTCGGAGCTTTCGCCGTGGATCCGGCTCGGCGACGTGACCCGCGAAGATCGGCTCCGTGCGCTCGAGTCGGCGGCGGTGCTCATGCGGGCGTCGGTCGACCGCGGCCGGGACGGCCCACGCAGCGTCTACGGGCTTGCCGGTCGCCCGTGCCCTCGCTGCGGGACGGTGATCCGGTCGTGGGGAATCGGCGATGCAAACCGAATGGCGTACTGGTGCCCCGGCTGTCAGAGAGGAGAGGAGCCGCGCGGGGCGTACTGAGCCTCGTGCTGCGCGCGCCGCATCTGTATGAGTCCCTGCGCGCGTTCTGCCTGGCCGCGTTCGCGGCCGAACGTGGGGCACAGGTCCCGTTCGCCTTCGAGGAGCACGTCACGCGCGAAGGGCCGTCCCTGTACGAGTACCGGCCGCTCGTCCGCGGCTTCGTCGAGGAGCAGTCGCCGACGCTGCGCCGGTTGCCGGATGCGCGCAACGCGATCGACGATCTCAAGCTCGAGCCGGCCGCCGCGATCTTCGCGCGCACACACGCGGGCCTCTCGGACACCGACGAGGACGCGCTCTTCCGGTCGATCGTGCTCCCGATGCTCACCTGGACTGCCGAGCGCTGCGGCGGGTTCGACTGGCACGACGAGGCGTTCGACGCCGCCTACATCGATCTCGAGCACACGCTCTTCGGCTCGGCCCGCACGTACGTCGCGCTCGCGCCGGTCGTCGGCCTCTCGGCGGGCTCGACGGTCGATCTGGGCGGCGGCATCACGCTCCGTCCGGCGGCGGCCGGCGAGTTGGCGCAGCTCTGGCCGGAGTCGCAAGGGCTGATGCCCGAGCAGTTCGGCCGCGACGTCGACCGGTTGCTCGTGCTCGAGTGGAAGCGGGAGCTCGGCGCGGACGAGAGCGACGCCCCCGACGCGGCGGCCGAGCTCGCCGACGCCGTCACCGCCCTTCGCCTCGCCACCGCCGGCGCGATCGCGGCCGGCCCCGTCGTCTTCGAACGGCTCGACTACCGGCCGCTCCGCATCTCGCCCCTCCTGCCGATCGCCGCATCGCAGCCGCGCGGGGAGGCGACACGGCTCGACCGCGCACGAGGAGCGCTCGCCGCGGAGCTGCGCGGCCGTCTGCCGCTCGCCGACGAGGACCGCGCGCTCGGCGAGGCGCTCGACCGCTGGGAGCTCTCGCTCTTCTCCGATGAGCCGTTTCGCTCCGCGCAGGCGCGCGAGGCGCTCGCGTGCCTGCTCGGCGGCGACGGCGGCGGCTGGGCCGCGTCGATGCGCGTCTCGGTCCTGCTGGCGGAGAAGACGGGCTCGCGGCGCGAGCTCGTCGATGCGCTCGCTGCCGAGCGGCTCGGGCGTGACGCGCGCGACGCCGTGCGGCAGGCGCTCGTCGAGGTGCTCTCGTTCGGGGACCGCGAGGCGCTCGTGACGGCGCTCGACGACACGCTCCTCGGCCTGCGGACGCGGCCAACGTCCGTGCTGCGCGTCGCGTAGCCGTCTTTTCACGAAGCCGGCACAGACACGTCACACCTGCCCGGCTACGGTCGAGGCATGGACGAATCGGGACGGATCCTCTCTCGGCTGCGGCGGATCGACGCGCTGAAGGCGGACGGCGCGCCGGGCGAGCTGCTCGCCGAGCTGAGGGCTCTCGTCCCGGAGGCCGAGGCGTGGGCGCGGGCCGAGGGCGACGCCAGGGCGCGGGCGGCGGCGGAGCGGCTGCGAGAGGAGGCAGAGGCGATGCGCTGAGCCAGCGCCGAAAGCCGACCGGCCCATCCGGCGGCCCGAATAGCGTGTACGGGAGATGACCTGCGATCCGGTAGCCGGTCGCCCGGAAGGAAAGCCGTGAGCCAACCCGAACTGGCGGAGGACATGGGTCTCGCGCGCTTGCTTCCGCGTCCCAACGTTCGCCCTGCGAGCGCGTCCGGCCCTGCCGAAACGCGCGTGCTCGCGTTCGCGAACCAGAAGGGCGGCGTCGCGAAGACGACGACCACGCTGAACCTCGGGGTCGCCTTCGCCGAGCGGGGGCACCGGGTGCTGCTGATCGACCTCGATCCGCAGGGGAACCTGACGATGTCGCAGGGGCTCAACCCGGACACGATCGAGCAGTCGATGTTCGACGTGCTCGTCCACCGCCTGCCGATCGACCAGGTGATCGAGACGCGCGAGGTGGACATCGCGGTCTCGTCGATCGATCTCGCCGGAGCCGACATGGCGCTCGCCAGCCAGATCGGGCGCGAGCGCGCGCTCGAGAAGGCGATCGCGCCGCTCAAGGGCCGCTACGACTACATCCTCATCGATACGCCCCCGTCGCTCGGGCTGCTGACGATCAACGCCTTCGTGGTCGCGGACGGCGTGATCGTGCCGGTGCAGACCGAGTACCTCTCGCTGCGCGGCCTCGTCCAGCTCGAGAACACGCTGACGATGGTGCGCGAGAACCTGAATCCGCGCGTCGAGATCGTCGGCATCGTCCCGACGATGTACGACAAGCGCCTCACACACTCACGCGAGGCCGACGAGATCCTGCGCGAGAACTTCGGCGACCTCGTCTACAACACGCGCATTCGCAAGACCATTCGCTTCGCCGAGGCGCCGGTGAAGGGAGCCTCGGTGCTCGCGTACGAGCCCAACGGCGAGGCGGCCCACATGTATCGCGATCTCGCACGGGAGGTGCTCGATGGCCAGAAATCGCGCCAGCATGCGTGAAGGGCCGCTCGCGGAGCTCTTCCGGGCGACCGAGGCGTCGCAGAAGAGCCAGCCGCAGTCCGCTGACGCGCAGCCCGTCCAGCAGCAGCTCGACACCGATCCTCACGACGAGCCTGCGCCGGTCGAGCCGATTGCGGCCGAGCCGCCGGAGCCCGAGCTGCCCGAGCCGACGCCGATCCGGCCGGCGGCGGCGACGCCTGCGCCGAAAGCCGCGCCGCCCGAGGATCGCAAGCCCCTCGCGCGCTGGCTCGAGCCCCTGCCCGACCAGCCGGCGCGTCTCGAGCGGAGCTCGCGCGACACGGCCTCGTACCTGGCCGTGATCCGCGTCGTCGGTGTCGGCGGCGCCGGGTTGAACGCGGTCGACCGGATGATCGACGCGGGCATCACGCAGGTCGACTTCGTCGCGGTCAACACCGACATTCAGCAGCTCCAGATGAGCGATGCGTCGACGAAGCTCCATATCGGCAGCGAGCTCACCGAAGGGCTCGGCTCCGGCTCCGATCCCGAGATCGGCCGCCGCGCCGCCGAGGACGGCTACGACGCGCTGAAGCGCACGTTGCGCGGCTCCGACATGGTCTTCGTCACCGCCGGTGAGGGCGGCGGCACCGGCTCCGGTGCGGCGCCGATCGTCGCACGCGTCGCGCGAGAGGTCGGGGCGCTCACGGTCGGGATCGTCACGATGCCGTTCGGGTTCGAGGGCACCCGCCGGCGCAAGCAGGCGGAGGAGGGCCTGCACGCGCTCCGCGAGGCGTGCGACACGCTGATCGTCGTGCCGAACGACCGCCTGCTCGAGGTGCTCGACAAGGGCACGTCGATGCTCGATGCGTTCCGGATTGCCGACGACGTGCTCCGGCACGGCGTCCAGGGCATCTGCGACCTGATCACGAACCCGGGCCTGATCAACCTCGACTTCGCCGACGTGCGGACGATCATGGCCGACTCCGGCTCGGCCCTGATGGGGATCGGGTACGCCACGGGTGAGGGCCGTGCCAAGGAGGCTGCCGAGCGTGCGCTCCGCAGCCCTCTGATCGAGACCGAGATCACCGGCGCACGCGGCATCCTGCTCTCGATCGCGGGCGGCGACGACCTGACCCTCTTCGAGGTCAACGAGGCGGCCGAGGCCGTCCGCGAGGCGTCGACGGACGACACGAACATCATCTTCGGCGCCACGATCGACGACCGGCTGACAGGCCAGATGTGGGTGACCGTGGTCGCGACCGGGATCGGCAAGCCGTCGCGTCGCGGCTCGATCGTCACCGCCGGCGGAGGCGACGTCCTCGAGACGCCGTCGTTCCTGCGCCTCGACGAGCCGTAGCCCTACACGGCAGCAGCGACGAGCATCCCGACCGTGGCGGCGAGAGCTGCCGATGCAGCCACCGTCGCTCCGCGAACGACCCAGCGGCGGGCCACGGTCCCGGGCTGCAGCAGGTACAGCGCCCCGAGCGAGCCTGCGGCGACGCTGACGAGCGTCTGCAATCCCTGCATCGCGAAGCCCACGCTGAGCGCCTCGGTCATGCCGATCCCGCGGCTTGCGAGGGCGACGGCGACGGCGCCGCTGCCGATCCCGATGCCGCCCGGCGTGACCGGGAAGGCCGAGGCCAGCTCGAGGACGGGCAGGATGACGAGCGCCGCGGAGACGGGGTGCGGGAGGCCGAGCGCGGCCGCGACCGCGACGGTGGCGCAGAGCTGCGCTCCGGCCATCGCGAACGTCCAGCCGCCGACGGCTGCGAGCCGCCTGGGCGATTGCGCAAGTGCTGCCAGGCCGCTGAGGAGCCGGGCGACGCGTCCGTGGCAGCGCACGCGGCGCGAGCTCGCGACGAGCACCGCGAGTACGGCGACGAGCCCGAGCAGACCGAATGCCGGCCACACGGGCAGGGCACCGGTGGCCGAGGCCGTGATCACGAGGGCCACCAGGGCGAGCGAGCGCGCCGCGGTGAGAGCGGCGTACGCACCGCCCATCGTCGAGAGCTTCGAGTCGGACTCGACCGCGCGGGCGCAGAGCGCGAGCTTGACGGCCTCGCCGAGCTTCGCCGGGGCGAATGCGTTCACAAGCGACCCGACGCCGATGCGGGCACCTGCCTGGCGGGCGTCGATCCGCCCACCGGCCGCCGCGAGAGCCGCCCGCCACGCACCGACGGTGCAGGCGAACGCGAGGGCGAAGCCGGTTGCCGCGGCGAGGAGCCACCAGCGCTCGGCACCGGCGAGGGCCGTGAGCGCCGAGGCGACGGGTCGGCCGAGCACGTGGGGGAACGCCAAGAGCGCGGCGACCGAGGCGGTCGCGAGCGCGAAGCCTGCGTAGGTGAGGCGATGCGCGGTCATGTCGGGGCGTTCACCGCATCAGTAGCCGGTCCTGGCCACCACGTTGTTGTCGAACGGTGAAGATTCGGCTCGTGACTGCATTACGTCTTCCATCGTCATCGGCACGCCTGAGAGCGACATGAGAGGCGCGGTTGCGGCGGGTCACCCGCTGACGGCCGCCGCGGGCGCGCGCGTGCTCGCCGAGGGCGGGAACGCCGTCGACGCCTGCGTGGCCGCTGCGTTCGCCGCCTGGGTGGCCGAGAGCCCGCTCACAGGGCCCGGCGCGGGCGGCTTCGCGCTCGTGCTGCCGGCGGGCGGGCGGCCCGCCCGGGTCGCCGACTTCTTCGTCGCCACCCCCGGGCTCGGTGGCGCCGCCGACGAGCAAGTCGACATGCACGCGATCGACGTTGGTTTTGGCGATAGCGAGACGACACAGGTGTTCCGGATCGGCGAGCCCTCGTGCGCTGTGCCCGGCGCACCGGCCGGCCTCGAGGCGGTGCACCGCGCCTACGGGCGACTCCCGTGGGCCGAGCTTCTCTCGCCCGCGATCGAGCTCGCGCGCGCCGGAGTCGAGTTGACCCGCGAGCAGGCGCACCTGCACGCGATCCTCGACCTGATCCTGCGTCATCAGCCCGAGGGGGCGCGGTTGTACAGCGCGCCCGACGGCGCACGGTTGCAGCCCGGCGACACGTTGCGGCTGCCCGAGCTCGCCGACACGCTCGAGCGGATCGCCGCGGAAGGTGCCGCCGTGCTCTACACGGGCGGGCTCGGCCACGCGATCGCCGCGCACGTGCAAGCGGGCGGCGGCTCGATCACCGCCGACGACCTCGCGCGCTACCGCGTCGTCTGGAGACGGCCCGTGCGCATCTCCTACCGGGGCCACGAGCTGATCTCGAACCCGCCTCCATCGTCGGGCGGGATCCTGATCGCGTACGGGCTGTCGCTCCTCGAACGTGTCGGCGAAGGCGCCTCCGGAAGCGCGGCGGCGATCGCGGCGCTCGCTGCCGTCATGCAGGAGCAGGCGTACGTTCGCGGCGAGGCCTTCGCGGCGGCGCTCCATCGCGGAGGGCTTCCCGGCCGTCTGCTCTCGGAGGCCGGCCTGCGGGACGGGCTTGCCCGCCTGGGAGGGACGGGGGCGCTCGAGCCGGCGCCGCCCGGGGGCACGACGCACGTCTCGGTTGTCGACTCGGCAGGGAATGCCGCGTCGCTGACGTCGTCG
Organism: uncultured Thermoleophilia bacterium; assembly: GCA_963794375.1. GTDB lineage: Bacteria > Actinomycetota > Thermoleophilia > Gaiellales > Gaiellaceae > PALSA-600. Next base: position 140,052 of record CAWCDL010000007.1, on the reverse strand, counting down.
ACGGGGTCGGGCTCCGGCGTGATCGTGCCGGGCACCGGCATCCAGCTCAACAACATGCTCGGCGAATACGACCTGGCGGGTGGGCCGGCGATGCCCGGCCGGCGGCTGACGAGCATGATGGCGCCCACCGTCGTCGCCGGCCCCGGCGGTGCGCCGCGTCTGGTCGTCGGGAGCGCAGGCTCGATCCGGCTGCGTGGCGCGATCATGCAGGTGATCGCGAACGTCGTCGCACACGGCCTTGGCGTCGCAGAGGCGATCGACCGGCCACGCGTCCACGTCGAGGGAGCGCATCTTCACTGCGAGGGCGGGTTCGCGGCCGACGCACTCGACGAGCTCGAGCGGCGCGGTTTCGAGGTCGTCCGCTGGCGACGCCGCAACCTGTATTTCGGCGGCACGAACGCGGTCGAAGTCCTGGCCGACGGCGCGCTCGCGGCGGCCGGGGACGCGCGCCGAGGCGGCGCCGGCGTCGTCGTCTAGAGCGAGCCGGGTGGGTCGACCTTGCCGTTGCCGGCGGCGCGGTCGCGGATCGCGGCGCCTGCGCGCACCGTCTCGAGCGCGATCCCGAGCAGCTCCACGAGCCGCCGCATCCGCAGGCGCGGCGAGGTGAGCGTGAGCAGCTCCTGCTTCGGGTCGGCGCCGAGCTCGACGTGAGCGGCCAGCTGCCAGTCGAGGTCGGGGGACGATCCGGAGAGCTCGACCTCGGCGCCTGCCTCGTTGGCCAGCTCGCGGAAGAGTGCGAACGCGCGCTTCGCGTCCTTCGGGTCGGCCGGGTCGTCGTCGTCCTCCAACGACTCGACCAGGCCGGTCGTGAACGAGCGGCCGCTCGTCAGCTCGAGGAGCCGGAAGCGCTCGCGGCCTTCCACGATCACGTTCATCCGTCCGTCCTCGAGCACCTCGAGCACATCCGCCACTGCCGCGAGCGTGCCGACCTCGTGCACCGCGCCGTCGCCGGTCGCGAGCACGAGCCCGAACTCGCCTCCGCTCTCGACGCACTCGGCGACCAGCTCCTTGTACCTCGGCTCGAAGATGTGGAGCGGTACCTGCTCGGTCGGCACGAGCGCGATCGGCAGCGGGAAGAGGCCGATTTCCTGCATCCCCGCAGGGTACGCGCCGACGGCACGCGGTAGGGTGCAGGCCGTGACGAGCAGCTTCTTCCGTCCCAGCGTCGAGGCGCTGCAGCCCTACCAGCCGGGGAAGCCGGTCGAGGACGTCCAGCGCGAGCTCGGCCTCGACCGCGTCGTCAAGCTGGCGTCGAACGAGGGGCCGTTCGGGCCGTTCCCTGCCGCGCTCGAGGCGCTGGAGCGTGCCGCCCGCGACCTCAACCGCTACCCGGACGGCGGCTCCTACCGGCTCCACGAAGCGCTCGCGGCGCACCACGGCGTCGACTTCGCAGAGGTGTCCGTCGGCGCCGGCGCCGACGGCTGCATCGACATGATCAGCCAGTCCGTGCTCGACCCCGGCGACGGCGTCGTCTGCGGCTGGCCGTCGTTTCCGAGCTACGTGATCTACGCGCGGAAGCAGGGCGCCGACGTGAAGCTCGTACCGCTCGCCGCGCTCCGCTACGACCTCGACGCGCTGCTCGAGGCGATCGAGCCGGCGACGAAGGTCGTCTACCTGTGCCATCCGAACAACCCGACCGGCACGATGAACACGACCGAGGAGCTCGATGCGTTCCTCGACCGCGTGCCCGACCGCGTGCTGACGGTGATCGATCAGGCCTACTTCGAGTACATCGACCGGCCTGACTACCCCGATGCGATCGAGCGCTACGTCCGCGCCGGGCGCCGCGTCGTCGTGCTGCGCACGTTCTCGAAGATCTACGGGCTCGCGGGCCTGCGCGTCGGGTACGCCGTCGGCCCGGCCGACGTCTGCGCCGCGATGGCGAAGGTGCGCCGGCCGTTCGACATCACAACTCCGGCGCAGGTCGCCGCGGTCGCCTCGATCGGCGACGAAGCGGAGCTTGCGCGCCGCCGCGAAGTGAACCGCGCCGGGCTCGGGCGGCTCGAGGTCGTGCTTCGCGAGCATGGGCTCGAGCCCGCGCCGTCGGTGGGCAACTTCGTCTACGTCGAGACCGGAGCCGACGGCACGCTGCTCTATGAGCAGCTTCTCCGCGAGGGTGTGATCGTCCGGCCGCTCGCCGGCTTCGGCTCGCCGACGGCGATCCGGGTCTCGGTCGGCACGCCCGAGGAGCTCGAGGTGCTGGCGGCCGCACTCGCGCACGTGCTCCAGCGCGCTTGAGCGGAAGGCGGGACTGGACGCGCGAGCGCCTCGTGCAGGCGCTGCGCGACGGCGACCGGCGGGCGCTCGCGCGCGCGATCACGCTGGTCGAGAACGGCGATCCGCTCGCCTACGAGGTCGTCGGCGACCTCTATCCGTCGACCGGGCGCGCGTACAGCGTCGGCCTGACCGGCCCGCCCGGTGTCGGCAAGTCGAGCCTCGTCGCGTCGCTGATCCGCACGGTGCGCGCCGACGGGCGCTCCGTCGGCGTCGTCTCGGTCGACCCGTCGAGCCCCTTCACGAAGGGCGCCCTGCTCGGCGATCGGATCCGGCTCGCCGACCACTTCCTCGACCCCGGAGTGTTCATCCGGTCGATGGGCACGCGCGGCCATCTCGGCGGCCTCGCCGAGGCGACGCTCCAGGCGGTGCTCGTGCTCGACGCCGCCGGCAAGGACGTCGTCTTCCTCGAGACGGTCGGCACAGGGCAGAGCGAGGTGGGGGTGATCACGATTGCCGACACGGTCGTCCTCGTTCTGCAGCCCGGCTCGGGCGACGCCGTCCAGGCGCTGAAGGCCGGGATCATGGAGATCCCCGACGTGATCGCGATCAACAAGCGGGACCACCCGCTCGCGCGCTCGGCGCTGAACGAGGTGCGGCAGGTCCTGTCACTCGGGCCGAAGGAAGGCTGGGTGCCCCCGATCGTGCTCACCGAGGCGACCCGTGACGAAGGAGCCGACGAGCTGTGGGCCGAGGTCGAGCGCCATCGCGCCTGGCTCGAGGCCGAGGGCGAGCTGGAGGCGCGCCGGCGGCGCAACCTCGCCGCCGAGGTGTTCGGGCTGGCCTCGACGCGTGCGAGGCGGGCTCTCGAGGACGCGGTCCGCGACGATCCGGAGCTGGCACGCCTGCTCGCCGACGTCCAGGAGCGGCGCCTCGACCCGCTCACCGCAGTCCGTGAGATCCTGGAGAGGGTGTTCCATCTTGGCGACGACAACGGCACCGACGCTCGCTGACATCGAGTCGGCGCGCTCGCGCGTCGACGGGCGTGCGCGTGTCACGCCGGTCTACGGGTCGGACACGTTCTCGCGGCTGTGCGGTCGCCGGGTCTGGCTGAAGGCCGAGAACCTGCAGCGGACCGGGTCGTTCAAGGTTCGCGGCGCCGTCAACAAGCTGGCGCAGCTCGGCGAGGCCGAGCGGGGGGCGGGCGTGATCGCTGCGAGCGCCGGCAACCACGGTCAGGCGGTCGCGTGGGCGGCGCGCGAGCTCGGAATCCGCGCGACTGTGCTGATGCCGCAGGACGCGCCGATGGCGAAGGTGGAGGCGACCCGCAGCTACGGCGCGGAGACCGTGTTGACCGGCGCCACGTTCGACGATGCGCTTGCCGAGGCGCAGGCGCGCGCCGAGGCGACCGGGGCGACGTTCGTTCACGCGTTCGAGGATCCGGCTGTGATCGCGGGGCAGGGGACGATCGGCCTCGAGCTCGCCGACCAGGTGCCGGCGGCGAAGACATTCGTGCTGCCGATCGGCGGCGGCGGGCTCGCGGCGGGCATCGCGATCGCGTTGCGGGCGCTGCGCCCGGGAGTTCGCCTCGTCGGCGTGCAGGCGGGCAAGACCGGCACGGGCACGATCGCCGACGGGATTGCCGTCAAGCATCCCGGCACGCTGACGATGGGGATCCTCGACGATCTGCTCGACGACGTCGTGCACGTCGAGGACGAGGAGATCGCCGAGGCGATCACGCTCGTGCTCGAGCGCTCGAAGCTCGTCGTCGAGGGCGCCGGCGCGGCTTCGGTGGCGGCACTGCTCGCGGGGAAGGCGAGCGGCGAGGACGCCTGTGCGCTCCTTTCGGGCGGGAACATCGACCCGACGCTGCTCGTCTCGGTCGTGCGGCACGGCATGACGAGGGCCGGGCGCTACCTCGTGCTGCGCACACGCGTGCTCGACCGGCCCGGCGAGCTGCTGAAGCTGCTCGAGCTCGTGGCGGCGCAGCGTGGGAACATCCTCGAGATCCACCATCGCCGCGAGGGCATCGGCATCGAGGTGGCCGAGACGGGCGTCGAGCTGACGGTGATCACCCGGGACGAGGCGCACTGCCTCCAGCTCGTCGAGGTGCTCGAGGCGAGCGGCTATCCGGTGGAGCGGCTCACGAGCCGCAACGCCGGAAGCTGACTGTCCCGTCCGCGAAGTCGGCGATGCCGCCTGGCGAGACGGCACGGACGTCGAAGCCGTCGCGCTGAAGAAGCGACGCGGCGATCGCCGCCCGCGGGCCGCTCTCGCACACCGTGACGACAGGCTTCGATCGCTCCAGCGCGTCTGCGCCGAGCTTGCGCAACAGGCGGTACGGGATGTTGCGCGACCCCGGGAGGTAGCCCTCGTCGCGCTCGCTCGCCTCGCGCACATCGACGATCTGCACGTCGTCCCCGTCGAGCAGCGAACGGAGCTCGTCGGCGCTCAGGGTGGTGAGCGACTCGGGCAGCTCCGTGTGGAGCAGATAGCCGTCGATCGCAAAGAGGCCGACCTTCGACAGCCCGTGCGCCGCTGTGAGCGCCTCCTCGGAGGAGCGGGCGAGCAGCACGACCCGCTCGTCGGGCAGGAGCACGAACCCGGCCTTCGTCGCGAACGACGAGCCGGAGACCGGCACGCTGATCGATCCGGGAACGTGCCCGGCCGCGTAGTCAGCGAACGGCCGCACGTCGAGCACCGTCGCCTCACCCGCCGCGGGGACCTCCGCCGGCTCGGCCGGCCGGGCGAGCCACGGCCCACGGTTCAAAGCGACCACGCGCTCGGTCGTCGGAGGCCGCGGCGTCGTCAGCGACGCCGAGACCTGGACGAACTCCTGGACGTCGCCGAAGCCGAGGGAGGGGTTCGCGACCCGTTCCTGCCGGATCGTCGAGGAGCGCTCGCTCGACATGTTGCCGCCGCAGAGAGAGCCGGCGACGTGCCCGGGATAGACGCCCACGGTCTCGCCGAGCTCCGCGAGCCGCGTCAGCGAGTGATAGAGCGCCTCGGCGCCCTCGCGCGCCTCGACGGCGAGATCGGGCCGCGCCGCGTCGCCGACGAAGAGCGAGTCGCCGGTGAGGACGAGCTCGTCCTCGACGAGGAACGCACAGTGCTCCGGCCGGTGCCCGGGCGTGTGCAGGACGGTGACCCGAAGCGATCCGACGTGCACCACGTCGCCGTCGGCGAGCGGCTCGAACGGGTACTCGGGCTCCGCGATCGCGTGGATCGCGACCGGGAGGCCGTGCTCGAGCGCGAAGCGGCCGTGACCCGAGACATGGTCGGCATGGGTGTGCGTCTCGAGCACGCGCTCGATCCGCACGCCGAGCTCGGCCGCCGCCTCGAGATACTGCTCGACCGCGAAGGCCGGATCGACGACGACGGCGGTTTCGGCGTCGGAGTCGCCGACCAGGTACGAGGCGCACCCGAGGTCGTCGTCCACGAACTGGCGGAAGACCAGCACGGTAGGTGAGCGTACCGCAGTGCCTCTACAGCCCGAGGTGGCGCGCGATCACCATGCGCTGCACTTCGTTCGTGCCCTCGCCGATCTCCAGGATCTTCTGGTCGCGATAGAGGCGCGAGATCGCGTACTCGTCCATGAACCCGTAGCCGCCGTGGATCTGCAACGCCCAGTTCGCCGCCCGGTGCGAGAGCTCGCCGGAGTAGAGCTTCGCCATCGCGGCCGTCCGGGCGAAGTCGCGACCCTGGTCCTTCTCCCAGGCGGCCTTCCAGACGAGCTGCCGCGCCGCTTCGATCTCGGTCGCCATGTCGACCAGCTTCTGCTGCACCGCCTGGAACGAGGAGATCGGCCGGCCGAACTGCTCTCGTTCGCGGGCGTAGGCGAAGGCGAGGTCGTAGCAGCCCTGGGCCAGGCCGACCCCCATCGCCGCCACGGAGATGCGGCCGCCGTCGAGGATCTGCAGGAACTGCCGGAACCCCTCGCCGCGCGGTCCGAGCAGGTTGCCTTCGGGAACACGTGCGCCCTGGAAGGAGAGCTCGCGCGTGTCCGATGCGCGCCAGCCGAGCTTCTCCATCGGCGGGGAGATCACGTAGCCGGGCGCGTCGTTCGGGACGATCAGGTTCGAGATCTCCCCGTCTCCTGTCAGCGCCGTGATCGTGACGCACGCGGTGATGTCGGTGCCCGCGTTGGTGATGAAGATCTTCGAGCCGTCGATCACCCACTCCCCGGCCTCGAGCCGGGCGGTGGTGCGCGTCGCCCCGGCGTCCGAGCCGGCGTCCGGCTCCGTCAGGCCGAACGCGGCGAGCCGGTGACCGGAGGCGAGCTCCGGCAGCCATTGCTGCTTCTGCTCCTCGCTCCCGAACAGGTAGATCGGCATCGTGCCCAGCGAGTGGTGCGCGGCGACCGTGATCGCGACCGACGAGTCGATCCGCGTCAGCTCCTCGACGGCGAGTGCGTACGAGAGCGTGTCGGTGCCGCTGCCGCCGTAGTCCTCCGGGATCGTCATGCCGAGCAGGCCGAGCTCGGCGAGCTCGGCGACCAGCTCGTACGGGAACCGCTTCTCGCGGTCGAGCTCCTCGGCGACGGGCGCGACGCGCTCGACCGCGAACTGGCGCACCGTGTCGCGGAGCAGCTCGTGCTCGGGGGACAGGTCGAAGTCCAGGTGGGCGACTCTATCTACCGCGCGTCGCTACGGGTCCGTGCGCTAGGTTGATCCCGCAGGCAACACGTCAGTTCGACAGGGGAGGCGCACACTGTGGCAGCCAAGGAGTTCTTCGACGGGCTCGCGTCGCGGGCCGATGCGTCGAAGCTCGCAGGTATGAACAACTCGTACCTGTTCGACATCGAGGGTGAGGGTCAGTGGCTCGTCACCGTCGCGGACGGCGGCATCGACGTCGCCGAGGGGGCCGGCGACGCTGACGCAACCATCTCGACGAGCGGCGAGACGTTCGACAAGATCGTCGCCGGTGACCAGAACCCGACCACCGCGTACATGACGGGCAAGCTGAAGATCAAGGGCGACATGGGCGCGGCCATGAAGCTCCAGAAGCTCTTCGCATAGGCAAGCAGGGAGCGCTATGCGCTCCCTATGCACGGCTCGTCGAAAGTCGGTGGACGCCGCCCCGGGGGATGTCGGGGCGGCTTTCGCCCACTCGACTCGCCATGGGAGGCACCGTGCATCACGCCCGTCCAGAACTCCGACTTGCGGTCGCCGCGGTCGCCGGTGTGCTAGCGCTGCTCGCGCCGGTCGCCGCCACCTCGGCCGCCGCCGGCGCGGCCTGCTCGTTCTGCGGCAAGAACCTGATCAAGAACCCGGGCGCGGATGCCGGGAAGGGACAGAACGCCCCGGGCGAGGTCGGCAACGTGCCCGGCTGGACGAGCACCGGCGGGCAGTTCGGGGCCGCCGCGTGGACCGGCTTCGGCGTCGGCTGGTTCTCTGCAAGCTCGAAGGGGCCGGCGAATCGCGGCAAGAACTACTTCTTCGGCGGCACCACGCCGGCCGCGACATCGGCGAAGGCCAGCATCGGCCAGCAGACGATCAAGCTTCCTGCTGCCGCGGCCGGCCATACGGCGACCCTGAGCGGCTGGCTCGGGAACTACGGCTCGAACACCGCGTCGGTGCGGGCCGAGTTCGCGGACGCGTCGGGGAGAGTGCTCGCGGCGATTCGCATCGGCCCCGACTCGACGATCGGCAGCTCCGACATGGCGCTGCGCTCACGACACGGCGTCGTTCCGCACGGGGCCGTCGCGGCCATGGTCGTCATCACGTTCACGGATCACGCGAACTACAACCTGGCCGGCGCCGACAGTCTGTCGCTCGTTCTGGGTTAGCCGGGCGGAGGGTCGAGCTCGACGAGGAGGGTGCCGCTGGCCACCCGGCCGCCCTCCTCGACGAGCACGGCGCGCACGACACCGTCGTACGGCGAGCGAAGCGGTGTCTCCATCTTCATCGCCTCGAGCACGAGGAGCGGATCGCCCGCCGCCACGGCGTCGCCGGCCGCGACGTGCACGCGGATCACCGTGCCCGGCATCGGCGCGAGCACGTCGCTCGACTCCGAAGCGGAGACGTGCACGTGTGCCGCGGCGTCGACGTCGGGTGCCGGGGCCGGATGCGCCGTCGGCAGGTTCAGCCGGAAGCCTCCGCGCCACAGCGGGTCGACCGGACGCGAAGGCGGCGCCGAGAGCGGAGGATACTCGGCGAGAAACGCGGTCGTCGCCTCGCCGGCCCGCACGACGGGGTGCGCGACGAGCCAGCGCAGGAACGGCAGGTTGCTGGTCACGCCAAGCACCTCGGTCTGGGCCAGTGCAGCGGCGAGCCGGTCGAGCGCCTCGTCGCGCGTGGCGCCGGCGGCGATCAGCTTCGCGATCATGGGGTCGTAGCCGGTGCCGATCTCGTCTCCCTCGGCGACGCCGGTTTCGACGCGGACCGACCCCGGCAGCCGAAGGGTCTCGAGGCGACCTGCCTGTGGCAGGAAGCTGCGGGGATCCTCTGCGTAGAGCCGTACCTCGACCGCGTGACCGTGTGAGGAGCCGAGCCCCGGCTCGAGCGTCTCTCCACGCGCGATCCGCAGCTGCCACCCGACGAGATCCAAGCCGGTCACCTCTTCCGTCACCGGGTGCTCGACCTGGATGCGTGCGTTCAGCTCGAGGAAGAAGAACTGGCGGCCGTCGAGCACGAACTCGGCGGTGCCCGCGCCGACGTAACCGATCGCGCGGGCGAGGCGGACGGCGGCCTCCCCGAGATGTGCGCGCAGGTCGGGATCGAGAGCGGGCGAGGGCGACTCCTCGAGCACCTTCTGATGGCGGCGCTGGATCGAGCACTCGCGCTCGCCGAGCGAGACGACGGCGCCGTGCGCGTCGGCGAGCAGCTGGATCTCGATGTGGCGGGGCCGCTCGAGGTACCGCTCCAGATACACGCGGTCGTCGCCGAACGCGGCCCGAGCCTCGCGGCGGGCGGCGTCGACCGCCTCCCTAAGCTCGTCCGGCGAGCGCACGACGCGCATGCCGCGCCCGCCGCCGCCGGCCGCGGCCTTCACGAGCAGGGGCGGCTCGCTGGCCTCCGGCACCGTCGGCACGCCGGCTGCGGCAGCGATGCGCTTCGCTTCGAGCTTGTCCCCGCCCGCGCGCAGTGCGGCGGGCGGCGGGCCGACCCAGATCAGGCCCGCGGCCAGCACCGCCTCGGCGAAGTCCGCGTTCTCGGCCAGGAAGCCGTAGCCCGGGTGCACCGTGTCGGCGCCGGCCTCGAGCGCGGCGCGGACGTGCTCCGCGGGATCGAGGTAGGAGGCGATCTCGACTGTTCGGTCGGCGGAACGGGCGTGCAGCGACCCCCGGTCGTCGGGAGCGGCCACGGCAACGGTGGCGAGCCCGAGCGCGCGCGCCGCACGGAAGATGCGCAGCGCGATCTCCCCGCGGTTCGCGACGAGCACCGTCTTCACGCTCTGAGGCTAGCCTCAGAGCGTGAAGATCGGAGTCCTCGGCCCGTTCGAGGCACTCGACGGCGACAGGCCGCTCGAGCTGAGCGCGCGCAAGCCGCGGGCACTGCTCGCGGCTCTCGCCCTGCGCGACGGCGCCGTCGCCTCGTCCGAGTCGCTGATCGTCGCCCTCTGGGGCGGGAGCGCCCCAGACTCCGCCGCCAGCCTGCTCCGCGTCTACGTCGCGCAGCTTCGCCGGGTGCTGCCCGAGGGGCGGCTCCTCACCCGCGCGCCCGGCTACCTGCTGCGCCTGGAGCCGGGCGAGCTCGATGCGGCGCGCTTCGAGGAGCTCGCCGCCGACGGCAGGCGCGCCGCTGCAGAAGGTGACGTGCGGCTCGCGCGTGGGCTCTACGGCCGGGCGCTCGCGCTCTGGCGCGGGGATGCGCTCGCCGATCTCGCGGGCGAGCCGTTCGCCCACCTCGAGGCCGCGCGGCTCGACGATCTCCGGCTCGCCTGTCTCGAGGGGCGACTCGACGCCGATCTCGCGCTCGGCCGGCACGCGGAGGTGCTTCCGGAGCTCGAGCGCCTCGCCGCGGAGCATCCGCTGCGCGAACGGCTGCAGGCACTCCGGATGCTCGCCCTCTACCGCGACGGCAGGCAGGCCGAGGCGCTGGAGCGCTTCCGGGAAGCGCGCTCGGCGCTCGTCGAGGAGCTCGGGCTCGAGCCGGGCGAGGAGCTGCGCGAGCTCGAGCGGCGGATCCTCCGCCACGACCCGACGCTGACGGCGACCGAGGAGGCGCACCCCTCGCTGCGTGCCGTGCCGCTGCCGCGGACGGCGACGGTCGGCCGTGAGCGGGAGGTCGACGAGCTTGGCCGGCTGGTGCTCGACCCTGATTGCCGCCTCGCCACGGTCACGGGGCCGGGTGGGATCGGCAAGACGCGCGTCGCCCTGGAGGTCGCACATGTCGCGCGAGGCCGCCTCGCGGACGGCGCGGCGTTCGTCGATCTCGCACCGGTGGGCGACCCGGGGCAGCTCCTGTCGGCGATCGGGCGCGCGCTCGGCCTGCGCGAGACGGGCAGCGTCGGCTGGCGCGATCTCGTCGAGGAGCACCTGCGGCCGCGCGAGCTCCTGCTCGTGCTCGACAACATGGAGCACCTGGCCGGCGGCGGGCGCGTCGTCTCGGACCTGCTCGACACGGCGCCGCAGGTGACCGTGCTCGCCACCAGCCGCCGTGTTCTGCGGCTCGCCGCGGAGCATGTCCGCGAGCTCCGCCCGCTCGACCGCCACGCGGCACGGGAGCTCCTCGTTTCCCGGGCGAGAGCGGCGGGGGTCGACGTCGACCCGGCCGACACGGATCTGGAGGAGATCGGCGCGCGTCTCGAGGGGGTGCCGCTTGCGATCGAGCTGGCTGCGCCGCGGCTGCGTGTGGTCGCGCCCGCCGAGCTCGCCCGCTCGCTCGACTCACGCCTCGGCGTGCTCGGCGGCGGCTCCCGTGATGCCCCCCTGCGTCACCGGACGATGCGGGCGGCAATCGACTGGAGCTTCGAGCTGCTTGCGCCCGGCGAGCAGCAGCTCGTCGCCCGGCTGGCGGTGTTCCGGGGCGGTTTCACCCGCGAGGCGGCTGCGGCGGTCGCCACCGACGAGGCTGCCGACGGGCCGTTGACGGCGCTCGTCGAGGCCAGCATCGTCATCCACGACGACGGGCGCTACCGGCTCCTCGACGTCGTGCGCGAGTACGCCGCCGAGCTCCCGCACGACGGCGAGTCGGCGCGCCGAGCGCACGCGGCCTGGGTCGAGTCCCTCGTCGCGCAGGCCGAGCCCGAGCTGACGGGCGCCGAGCAGGCGAGCTGGCTCGACCGGCTGGAGGCCGAGCACGACAACGTTCGCGCGGCGCTCGACTGGGCCGAGGCGGTGGAGCCCGCGCTCGCGCTGCGGGTTGCCGCCGCGCTCGGCCGGTTCTGGTACGTGCGGGGCTATCTGAGCGAGGGGCTCGACCGGATACAACGCGTCGTCGACACCACGGACGGCGACCCGGCGGCGGTCGCGAAGGCCGTGCGGACGGGCTCCGCGCTCGCCTTGCTGCGCGGCGACTATCCGTTCGCCCGCTCGCTGGCCGGGCATGCGCTCGAGCTCTACCGGGCCGTCGGCGATGAGGCGGGGGCGGTGCGGGCGCTGAGCAACCTGGGCGCGATCCTTCATGCGGAGGGGGACCTCCACGGAGCCGCGGCGACACTCGACGAGTGCATCGAGGCGAGCCGCGCGGGCGGCGACGACCGGCTGACCGCGCTCGCCCTCAACAACCGCGGCGACGTGGCGCTTTCGCAGGGCGACCTCGTCACGGCGGCGGCTCGCTTCGAGGAGAGCCTCGCGCTGCTGCGTGTCGAAGGCGATGTGGCGAACGTCGCGCGTGCCCTCTACAACCTCGGCGCCGTGGAGGTCGTCCAGGGTCGGATCGACGAGGCGGAGGCATTGCTCCGCGAGAGCCGCGAGCTCGCGACGCGCGTCGACGACCGCGAGGACGTGGCCTGGTGCCTGATCGCGCTCGCCGCCGTCGCCGCCGAGCGCGGGCGGGACGAGGAGGCGGGTGACCTGCTCGCGGGGGCGGAGGCCCTGCTGGAGCGCATCGGCGCCACGATGAAGCCCTTTGAGCAGCGCCTGTACGAGCGCACGCGCGGGCGGCTCGGTGCCCGCGCAGGGCGTATCTAGCGTCAGACGGCGCCCGCGCTCGGCACCGGGACGATCGACGACCGGCGCCGCCAGAGCGCGGCGAGTGTGAGGGTGCAGGTCGCGGCGAGGATGAGGTACGGCAGCGTGTCGCTCGTCGCTCCTGCGAGCGCGCCTGCGCCGGCGGCGCCCACCGCCTCGCCAGGCGCCCACGCGAGGCTCACGAGCGTGAATGCGTAGGCGAGGCTGAGGCCGCGCTGCTCGGTCACCTGTGTCAGGAGGGTCATGCCCGGCGTGAAGAACGCCGCGAACGACGGGCCGGCGGCGACGACGAGCACGACCAGCAGGGCGCGTCCGTCGGGCCAGGGCAAGAGCGCGGCGACGGCGGTCGACGCGACCAGGCCCCAGAGGAGCGGCACGACCGGCCCGCGCCGGTCGGCGACCCGCCCGAGCAGTGTGTTGCTGAACGTCTCGACGGCCGCCGCGACGAGGAAGACGCCGCTGATCGCGACCGCTCCCATGCCGAGGTCCGACAGTCGCAGCGGCGCCAGGACGCTGAGCGAGCCGAAGAGGAGGCCGGGCAGCAGCGTGAACCACGCGGCGAGCAGGACGTCGCCGTGTCGCAACACGCGCAGTAGGTGCGCGAGCGGCTGCAGCTCGCCCGGCTGCTGCGCCGGCGTCAACGCCGCCCAGGCCGCGACGCCGAGCGAGAGGACGGCAAGCGTCACGAATGTCGCTGCGATCCCCGCGACCGACGCGATCCCGCCGACGAGCGGGCCGAGGAGAGCTCCGGCGGCGGCGGCGCCGAACGCCGCTCCGATCATCGAGCCACGGCGCTCGGGCGGCGCCTCCGCAACCAGCCAGACGAGGGCACCCGTCCAGGAGAAGGCGCTCGCGATGCCTTGCACGAAGCGCGCGGCGTCGAGCTGCCAGGCTGCGCCGGCGAGCCCGAAGACGAAGATGCAGCCGGCCGCGGCGAGCACCCCCAGGAGCACGGTTGTCTTGGCCCCGAACCGGCCCGCAGCCATCCCGCTGGGGACGGCGCCGACGAAGCAGCCGGCCGGATACGCGGCGAAGAGCACGCCGGCGCCCGTCTTCCCGAGCCCGAGGCTGTCTGCGTAGTGCGGCAGCAGCGGGGTGAGCGCGGTGAAGAAGATCGTGTCCACGAGGATCACGGCACAGGTGAGCGCGACAAGGCGGCGCATTGGCCCCGACGCTACCGTTTGCCCTCTCCATGATGAGGGTCTGGCTGGCAGTGGGGCTCGTTGCGCTCTCGTTGCCCGCGGGCGCGTCGGCCGGGACGGTGTTCCTGCTCGACGGCCGCGGCTGGGGCCACGGCGTCGGCATGAGCCAGTGGGGGGCCGAAGGCTACGCGCGGCACGGTTATGCCTACCAGCGGATCCTCGGGCATTACTACCCGGGCACGCACATCGGCGTCGCGGCGCCTCGCGAGGTGCGCGTGCTGCTCGCCCAGGGGCAGACGCGCGTCCGTATCGGCTCCGCGGCGCCGTTCCTCGTCGTCGATGCCCGCGGGCGGAAGCTCCACCTGCCGGCCCGGGCCGTCGTCGTCGACCGGCGCTTTCTCCTGCGCACGCTGAAGCTCACGCCGCCGCTCCGTTTCGAGCCGGGCGCGCAGCCGCTCCAGCTCTCGCTCGCCGGCTACCGCGGCGACCTGATCGTCAAGCCGAAGCCGGGCGGGCTGATGGTGGTCAACCAGCTGCCGCTCGACCGCTATCTGCGTGGGGTCGTGCCGTGGGAGGTGCCGATCGGGTGGCACGAGGCCACGTACAAGGCGCAGGCCGTGGCCGCGCGGTCGTACACGCTCGCCACGCTGCATCCCGGCTCGGACTTCGACCTCTACTCCGACTCGCGGTCACAGGAGTACGGCGGCATCAAGGCCGAGCGCCCCGAGACGAACCTCGCCATCGGAGCGACGGCCGGCCAGGTGCTCTTCTGGCACCAGACGATCATCGAGGCGATGTACTTCTCGAGCTCCGGCGGCCGGACGTCGTCGATCCACGACGCCTTCCCGACCGCGCGGCAGGTCCCGTATCTGCGGTCGGTCACCGACCCCTACGACTACATCTCGCCCCGGCACGTCTGGCCCACCCAGGTCCTCACACCGCAGCAGATCGGCGCGACGCTCGGAGTGAGCGGGGTTCGCGACGTGCAGGTCGTGGAGAACTCGTCGGGCCGCGCCGCCTCCGTGCGCGTCCTCACCGACCACGGCTGGAGGCGGTTCGGAGGGCGCACGTTCGAGACGCGATTCAAGCTCGTCTCGACCGACTTCGACATCTCCGCGATGACGCTCGATGCGCCGCCACCACGGGTGACGTTCGGTACGCACGTACACGTCACCGGCTTCGTCCGCGGCCTCGGCCGGGCGCGGCTGCAGGAGCTGACCGACCGCGGGTGGGTGACCTTGCGGGCGATCCGCGTCCGTCCCGACGGCACGTTCTCGGTCTCGCTCGCTGCTCGCCACTCGACCGAGCTCCGCCTCGCCTACAACGCCGTCGCGGGCGACGCGGTGCCCGTCGACGTCGTCCCGCGCGTCTCTCTTCGGCTGTCGGGGGACGGGCGGCTACGGGCGCTCGTCTCGCCGGCCCTGCCGCTGCGGGTCGAGCGCCTGACCCACGCGCAGTGGCTTCCGGTCGGGCGATCCACAGGGCTCTTCGAGCGTCGCGTCGCACCGGGCAGCTACCGCGTCGCCGTTCCCGGCGCAGACGGCTACGCCGAGGCCATGTCGCGGCCGATCACGGTGCGCGCTTCGTAGCCAGCCACAACGACGTGTGGGTCGGCTGGAACGAGCGGGAGACCGTGCCGAGCAACTCGACCCGGATCGTGTCGGGGTCGACGGCGTCGCGCAGCCGGGTGCCAAAGGCGGCGGCCGTCGCCTCTGCGTCGTACCGCGCGCGGTTGAAGCGCCGGTCGACGATGCGTTGCACGCGAACGCGCAGTGGATTGAAGAGGGCGGCGGCTGCCAGCGTCGACGCGGCGACCGCCACCGGCGAGGAGAACGGCAGCACGTCGGTCGCCAGGACGACGATCCCTGCGAAGAGCGCAACGAGCAGGCCGGTCACGATCGCGTAGGAGAGCGTGCGGCTGATCAGCCGGTCGATGTCGTAGAGCCGGTACTTGAGGATCCCGATCCCGATCGCGAGCGGGATCGCCGTGAGCCCAAATCCCACGACGTCGTTCGCGACTCGCCAGTGGCTGCTCACATTCGTGTTCACGACGACGACGATCGAGACGATCGACACGGCCCCACCGCACATCAGCCAGGTCAGCTGTTGCCGCCGCTCGCCGACCGACTGGCGCCACACCGTCCACTGGCGGACGATGAACGCCGCGAAGAGCACGACCACGAGCGGTGCTGCCGCCCAGCCGATCGAGGCGGTCACGCCTGCGAAGCCGCCCTGAGAGCCGCGGTAGTTCCCGACGCCGTCGACGTCGAAGCCGGCTCCGATGTGCAGCGTCGCCTCTCCGAGCGACCAGAACGCGGCGAACCAAGCTCCGGCCACGAGATAGACGATCGCAACGACCCGCCACCGCCCCGATCCGATCGTCCCGTTCGGGAACAGGGCGACGGCGAGCCCGAGCAGGACGATGCCGAGCGTCCAGCTCGGCTCGGCGGCCAGCGAGACCCGGCCGAGGGGAAGCTCGCCGCTGTGCCGGTGGTAGTCGAGCACGGTGTAGAGGACGCCGACGGCGTAGAGCGCGAAGAGGGCGGAGGCCGTGAGGAGGAGCCAGCCGATGGGGTTCGCCGGCTGCCGGCGCGCGACGACGTAGCCGACGCCTCCGACCACCACGATCACGAAAAGCAGCACGCCGTCGAACGACGCGCGCAGGTCGTGCGCGAGGACGGTCAGCGCGATGCCGGCCGCGACGGCGAGCAGCGTGAAGCCGCCAAGTGCGCGCGCAGCCGCCGGCGGAGGGAGGCGCGAGCCGGAGATCACCCGCCGAGTCTAGGGCGGCGGGCGTCCCGAAACCGTTACGGGGCGCCGTGCAGCGGGTCGTCGGCGAACTGCGCCGGGCGCTTCTCGAGGAATGCCCGCAGGCCCTCCTGCCCTTCGGCGCCTGCGCGGTGGGCGGCGATCCGCTCTGCCGTCTCGAGCGCGGTGAGAGGCGCTCTTGCGAGCTCCTTCGCAGCGCGAGCGGCCGAGGGGCCGGCGGTCAGGAGCTCGCCGAGCACCTGGTCGAGCGCCGGGGCGAGGTCGTCGACCACCTCGTGCACGAGGCCGATCCGCAGTGCCGTCTCCGCGTCGAACTGCTCTCCGGTGACGAAGAAGCGGCGCGCGGCCGAAGGCCCGATCTTCGCCAGCGCGAAAGGAGAGATGACAGCCGGCACGATCCCGAGCTTCACCTCGCTGAAGCCGAACCGGGCATCCCGATGCGCGACGACGATGTCGCAGCAAGCGACGAGGCCGGCACCGCCTCCGAGCGCGTGGCCGTGGACCGCGGCCACGACCGGCGCCGGGCAGCCGTCGATCGCCTCGAGCATCGCGCGCAGCCGCAGCGCGTCGGCGACGTTCTCGTCGTGCGAGAGCTCGGCCGACGCTCGCATCCAGTCGACGTCGGCGCCGGCGGAGAACGACGGCCCGTCGCCCGTGAGCACGACCACCCGGGCATCGCCGACGTCGGCGAACGCCTCCGTCAGCTCGGCGATCACCGCGGCGTCGAACGCATTGCGGCGCTCGGGACGCGCGAGCGTGACATCGAGCCGGGGGCCGTCACGGTCGACCCGGATAGCAGCCACCGTCGAAGCTAGAACGGCCCGTGCGGCTCGTAGCTGCCGCGCTGCGCGCCGATCCCGATCATCGTCATACCCTCGGGGCCTGCCACGGGCTGTCTCGTCGTCTCCGGGTCGAACCGGAGAAACGTGCCGACGCGCACGGGGATCTCCTCGCCGTCCACGCGGTAGACGCCGCCGCCCGCGACGACCACGTTGACCTCCTCCTGCCCGGTCGCCGTCTCGTTGTGCTCGAAGCCGGCCGCGTTCGGGGGCAGCTCGAACCAGTTGACGCCGAATGCCTCACAGCCGAGCTCCCTGCGCACGAAGCGCACGGCCCCGGTCGGCCCCGCCCCTTCGATCTCGTCTGCCTGAACGAGCGTGTAGCCCACGTGCCGGAGCCTACATCCGGAAAACGCCGAAGGTGGTCTCCGGAATCGGCGCGTTGAGCGCCGCGGCGATCCCGAGCGCGAGCACGCGGCGGGTGTCGAGCGGGTCGATGATCCCGTCGTCCCAGAGCCGCGCGGTGGAGTGGTACGGGTTGCCCTCCCGCTCATATGTCTCGCGGATATCAGTTGGATCCGCGTCGCCGACCAGCGACAGGACGGTTGCCGCCTGCTCGCCGCCCATCACCGAGATGCGGGCGTTCGGCCACATCCAGAGCTGCCGCGGGGCGTAGGCGCGACCGCACATCGCGTAGTTGCCTGCGCCGAACGAGCCTCCCATCACGACCGTGAACTTCGGCACCTCGGCGCAGGCGACGGCCGTGACGAGCTTCGCGCCGTCGCGGGCGATCCCGCCGGCCTCGTACTCCTTCCCGACCATGAAGCCGGTGATGTTCTGGAGAAATATCAGTGGTATACGACGCGTACACGCGAGCTCGATGAAGTGGGCGCCCTTGCGGGCGCTCTCGCCGAAGAGCACGCCGTTGGAGGCGAGGATCCCGACCGGGAAGCCCTCGAGCCGGGCGAAGCCGCAGACGAGCGTCTCGCCGTACAGCTCCTTGAACTCGTCGAACCGCGAGCCGTCGACGAGGCGTGCGATCACCTCGCGCGCCTCGAGCGGCGTGCGGTGGTCGTCGGGGACGAGCGCGTAGAGGTCGGCCGGGTCGACGACCGGCGGCTCGGGCGTCGCCCGCTCCCAGGGCGGCTCCGGCCGGCGGCCGTAGGTCGAGGCGACGATCCGGCGGGCGATCGCAAGCGCGTGCTCGTCCGAGGTTGCGAAGTGGTCGGCGACGCCCGACCGGCGGGCATGAACATCGGCGCCGCCGAGCTCCTCCGCGGTCACCTCCTGGCCGGTGGCGGCTTTCACGAGCGGCGGGCCGCCGATGAAGATCGTGCCTGTGCCCTGGACGATCACGGTCTCGTCGCTCATCGCCGGCACGTAGGCGCCGCCGGCGGTGCAGGAGCCCATCACGACCGCGATCTGCGGAATGCCCTTCGCCGACATGCGCGCCTGGTTGAAGAAGATGCGACCGAAGTGGTCGCGGTCGGGGAACACCTCGGCCTGCAGCGGCAGGAAGGCCCCGCCCGAGTCGACGAGGTAGATGCACGGCAACCTGTTCTGCTCGGCCACCTCCTGGGCGCGCAGATGTTTCTTCACCGTGAGCGGGAAGTACGACCCGCCCTTCACGGTCGCGTCGTTCGCGACGACGACGCATTCGCGGCCCTCGACGATCCCGATCCCGGTCACGATCCCCGCGCCCGGAGCCTGCCCGTCGTACAGCTCCCAGGCCGCGAGCGCGTTCAGCTCCAGGAACGCCGTCCCCGGATCGAGCAGCCGGTCGATCCGCTCTCGCGCGAGGAGCTTGCCGCGCGAGCGGTGCCGCTCGACCGCCCGCTCGCCGCCCCCGGCGGCGAGCGAAGCGGTGCGCGCGCGAAGCTCCTCGACGAGCGACTCCATCCGTGCCCGGCGCCGCCCGGCGTCCTCGGTCGGCTCGAGCCTGCTCTGCAGGAGCGCCATGATCGGGAGCCTACTGCGCGGTCCGGAAGGGACCGGCCCTGCGGGATTCCACTGAGCGATCTCTTAGGGGAATCGGGCATGCTTCGAGCGTGAATCGGCTTTCGAGGCAACGCCTGATCATGCTGCTCGCGGCGGTGGGCGTCGCGATCGTCGCGGTCGTGGTCGTCGTCGCCTTCGTGGGGAACGGCGGGGGCTCGTCGTCGGCCGACACGACGACGGTGAGCACCACCGCCACCACGAACGCCTTCAAGGGCGTTCCTCAGAACGGCCTCACGCTCGGGAAGGCATCGGCGGGGAGCACGCTTTACGTCTTCGAGGATCCGCAGTGCCCGTACTGCAGGCAGTGGAGCCTCGACAGCGTCTCCGCGGCCGTGAACGAGTTCGTGAAGAGCGGGCAGGTCAAGTTCGTGATCAACCCGATCGAGATCATCGGGGCCGATTCGGAGCCGGGCATCCGGGCCGTCTACGCCGCGTCACAGCAGAACAAGGCGTGGGACATGCTGGAGGCGCTCTACCGGCGCCAGGGCGAGGAGCAGTCCGGCTGGATCACAGACAGCGTGATCGCCGACGCCGCGACCTCGGCGGGCGCCTCGCCGACCGAGGTCAAGAAGGCGATGCCGACCGCTGCGGTCACAGCCCTCTGGCGCGCCTCGGAGCAGAGGGCGCAGCAGTGGGGCGTCGGCGGCACACCGACCTTTGTCCTCGTCCGGCAGCTCGGGACGCCGCAGCAGGTGACGCCGTCCTCGCTCGAGCCGAGCGACTTCACCGCCGCGCTCCGCTCCGCGCTGCAGTGAGGCTGCGCATCGCGATCGCCGTCGCGTCGACGATCGGCGTGGCGATCGCCGCGTACCTGACGTACGTGCACTACGCGCACATCTCGCCGATCTGCACGACCGGCGGCTGCGAGAAGGTGCAGCGGTCGAAGTACGCGCTCCTCGGGGGCGTCCCGGTCGCGACACTCGGCCTCGCCGCCTACGTCGCGATCATCGCGACGACGCTTCGGCGCGGCGTCGTCTTCGCCTTTGCGGGAGCGCTGATTGCCCTCGTGGGGGTCGCGTTCAGCGGCTATCTGTTGTGGGCGCAGCTCGGGCCGATCGGCGCGATCTGCCAGTGGTGCCTCGGGAACGATCTCACGATTGCAGTCGTTGCAGCGTTGACGATTGCGAGGATGCTGATCGAGACCGACGAGCCCACCACCGGATGACCCGCAAAGGGGCGCTGCTCTTCGCAGCGATGTGTGTGATCTGGGGCATTCCGTACCTGATGATCCGCGTCGCGGTCCGGGAGCTCGCACCCGTGACGCTCGTCTTCCTGCGCACGGGGATCGGCGCATTCGTGCTGCTGCCGTTCGCTGCTTTTCGCGGCGCCCTGCGCCCGCTCCTTCCGCACTGGCGCCCGCTCCTCGCCTACAGCATCGTCGAAGTGGCCATCCCCTGGGTGCTGCTCGCCCGCGCGGAGACGCGGCTCTCGAGCTCGCTCACCGGCCTGCTGATCGCCGCCGTCCCGCTCGTCGGCGCGATCGTGGTCGCGGTCACCGGCGACCGCGAGCGCCAGGGCCGGCGGCGGTGGTTCGGGCTCCTGGTGGGGCTCGCCGGCGTGACGGCGCTGCTCGGCCTCGACATCGGCCAGGTGAGCGCCGTGCCGGTCGTGGAGGTCTTCGCCGTCGCCGTCTGCTACGCGATCGGCCCGATCATCCTCTCGCGGGCGCTCTCGGAGGTGCCAGCGCTCGGAGTGGTGGCCGCCTCGCTTCTCATCTCGGTCGTGATCTACGCGCCGTTCGCGGCGTTCCGCTGGCCGTCGTCGATGCCGACGGCGCACGTCGTCGAGTCCGTGCTCGGCCTCGCGTTCGTATGTACCGCTCTCGCGTTCCTCGTCTTCTTCGCCCTCATCCGCGAGGTCGGCCCGGTGCGGGCAACGGTGATCACCTACGTCAACCCGGCGGTCGCGGCCGTCCTCGGCGTTGCGATTCTCAGCGAGAGCCTGACCGGGGGGATGCTCGTCGGGTTCGCGCTGATCCTCACCGGCAGCATCCTCGCCACCGGGCGCGGCCCGGAGCCGGTCGCCGAGGTGTAGGTCACTACACTGGCGGCGTGAGCCGCACCGCCCAGGTCGAGAGCCTCATGGAGCGGTTCCCGCAGGTGCCGCGGGAGGCGGTCCTGAAGGAGGACCTGCTCCGGACGGGGATCGCATTCGACGATGCTGCGCTCACCGACAACCTGGACGGCGAGGTGAAGCCGAAGTCGTACTTCATCTTCTCGTTCGATCAGAAGCCGTTGAAGGAGCTCGGCGAGGCCGCGACGAGGCGCCCGCCCGAAGAGGTCGCGCTCACCGGTGGTCCGTACGAGCTTCGCCGCACGATCGTCTCCGTCCGCGTCAACCCGGATTCGCCCTACCGGGCGACGCGCGGCGACGGCGGTGCGCTTGTGCTCGAGCTGGACGGCCGCCGCATCGCCGACGTCGCCCTGCCGCCGATGCCCGAGTACTACCGCCACGCGCTCGCGAACGGCAAGACCGTGATGGAGACCGCGCCGACGATCCAGTGGGGCTATCTGATCTACCTCACGGTGTTGCGGCTCTGCCAGTACTTCGGCGCGAAGGAGGAGTGCCGCTTCTGCGACATCAACCACAACTGGCGCCAGCACAAGGCCGCCGGCCGGCCGTACACGGGCGTGAAGCCGGTCGAGGACGTGCTGGAGGCGCTCGCGCTGATCGACCGGCACGACGCCGACCGGGTGAGCCAGGCGTACACGCTCACCGGCGGCTCGGTGACGTCGAAGGTCGACGGGCTCGCCGAGGCCGACTTCTACGGCCGCTATGCCCAGGCGATCGAGGAGCGCTTCCCCGGCCGGTGGCTCGGCAAGGTGGTCGCCCAGGCGCTGCCGCGCGAGGACGTCCAGCGCTACCACGACTACGGGATCCGCATCTACCACCCGAACTACGAGGTCTGGGACAAGCGGCTCTTCTCGATCATCTGCCCTGGCAAGGAGCGCTACGTCGGCCGGGCCGAGTGGCACCGGCGCATCCTCGACGCGGCCGAGGTGTTCAGGCCGAGCCACGTGATCCCGAACTTCGTCGCAGGCGTCGAGATGGCCAAGCCGTTCGGCTTCGAGCGCGTCGACGACGCCATCGCCTCCACTACCGAGGGGCTGGACTTCTTCATGAGCCGCGGCATCACACCGCGCTTCACCACGTGGTGCCCGGAGCCTGCGACGCCGCTCGGCCGCGACAACCCCGAGGGCGCGCCGCTCGAGTACCACATCCGACTGCTCGGGGCCTATCGCGAGGCGCTCGAGCGCCACGGCCTGAAGCCGCCGCCGGGCTACGGCCCGCCCGGTCCCGGGAACGCCGTGTTCTCGGTCAGCTCGTTCATGGACACGCTCGCACCGGAGGCGGTGGCAGCATGAACCGGGTCGATCTCGACGAGGCGCGGCGGCTGTGGCTCGAGGCGTCGGACGAGGAGCTGAAGACGCTCGCGCAGGAGGTGCGAGCCCGCTACCACGAGCCCGACCGCGCCACCTACATGGTGATGCGGATCATCAACTACACGAACGTGTGCGTCGCCCAGTGCGACTACTGCGCCTTCTACGTGCTGCCGAATCAGGAGGGCGGGTACGTCCTCTCGCGCGACGACGTGTTCGCCAAGATCGACGAGCTCCTCGACGTGGGCGGCGATCTCGTCGGCTTCAACGGCGGCTTCAATCCACGGTTGCCGCTCGACTACTACTGCGATCTGTTTGCCGCGGTGCGCGAGCGCTACGGCGACCGCGTCGAGTTCTACGCATTGACGATCGCCGAGTTTCTCTACCTCGCCGACCGGGCCGGGCTCTCGTATGCGGATGCGGCGGCCCGCCTCCGCGATGCCGGCGTCCACTGGGTGACCGGCGGCGGCAGCGAGATCCTCACCGAGGATTTCCGCAAACGGCATGCGAAGTTCAAGTACCTCGTCAGCGACTACTTCGACGCGCAGCGGGCGATCGTCGAGAGCGGCATGCGTACGACGGCCACGATGGTGATCGGCTTCGACGAGACGCTCGACGAGCGCCTCGAGCACCTGCAGCGCACCCGCGACTTCCAGGATGCGTGCCTGGCCGGCGGCCACGACGGGCTGTTCTCGTTCCTCTGCTGGACGTACAAGCCGTACGGGACGGCCTTCGGCGGCACGGAGATCCCACCGCGCGAGTACTGGCGGCACATCGCGTTGTCGCGGATCTTCCTCGACAACGTCCGCCACGTGCGGACGTCGGTGCTGACGCTCAACGAGGATGCGTTCCGCGCGCTCGAGTACGGCGCCGACGACTTCGACCTGCCGATCGAGGACGAGGTGACCGAGAAGGCGGGCGCGCACATCGACCTCGATCTCGAGCGGCTCCTCGAGGTGCCGCGCGGGCTCGGCTACCGGGTCGACTATCGCCGGGCCGAGCGCCCGGCCACCCTCACCGCGTAGCCCGCGCCGCGGCGACGGCGGCCTGGCCGTAGCTGATGCCGCCGTCGTTCGGCGGGACGCGCCGATGCGAGAGCACGCGCAGCCCGGCCGCCTCGAGGTGCGCCGTCGTCGCGCCGAGCAGGCGCAGGTTCTGGAACGTGCCGCCCGTGAGCACGACAGTGGCACCGCCGGCCTCCACGCAGGCGGCCGCGGCGCCGGCCGCGATCGTCTCGTGGAAGATCGCAGCGAGCTCGGCCCGCGGCCGGCCCGCCTCGAGGTCGTCGTGGACGCGGGCGACGAGCCCCGCCGCGTCGCCGAAGCGCCAGTCCCACGGGGCCGCCGCAGCGGTGCCCGCCAGCTGCTCGAGCTCGATCGCGGCTTGCCCCTCGTAGGTCACCTCGTCGCGCACGCCGAGCAGAGCCGCGACCGCGTCGAAGAGGCGGCCCATGCCCGACGAGAGAGGGGCGTTCGCCGCGAGGCTCGCGCGGACGACCGGCCAGCGCTCCCACCGCACCGGGCGCCCGGCCAGCTCGAGGTACGAGGCCGCGACGCGCCACGGCTGCCGGACGGCGGCCTCGCCGCCGGGAAGCGGCACGGGATCGAGGTGCGCGAGCCGCTCGAACGAGCCGAGGTCGCAGCGGAGGAGCTCGCCGCCCCAGAGCGTCCCGTCGGTGCCGAACCCGGTGCCGTCGAAGACGAGTGCGAGCGCCGGCTCGAGCTCGCCGTGCTCGGCGAGGCACGCGGCGGCATGCGCATGGTGGTGCTGCACGCCGACGAGCTCCGCCTCCTGCTCGAGCGCCCACTTGGTCGAGAGGTACTCCGGGTGGAGGTCGTACGCGACGACCTCCACCCCGACGCCGAGCATGTCGAGATAGAGCGCGAGGTCGGTGCGGTAGGCCCGATACGCCTCCTCCGTGTCCAGATCCCCGAGATGCGGCGAGAGGAACGCCTCGCCGAGGCGCGCGACGCAGAACGTGGACTTGAGCTCGGGCCCGGCGGCGACGATCGGGCGCGCGGCGGCCACCGGCAGCGGCAGCGCACCGGGGGCGTAGCCGCGCGAGCGGCGCACGGGGAACGCGCGCCGCACGACCGAGTCCTCGCAGCGCCGGTGGATCGGCCGGTCGTGCGCGAGGAACAGGTCGGCGATCCCGCCCAGGCGCTCGCGCGCCTCGGCGTCGTCGAAGACGATCGGCTCGTCGGATCGATTCCCGCTCGTCAGCACGATCGCCCGTCCGAGGTCGTGGAGCAGCAGGTGGTGGAGCGGGGTGTACGGGAGCATGACGCCGAGCCACTCGGTGCCCGGTGCGACCGACGCCGCCACCGCAGCCTTGGGGAGGCGCCGGGCGAGGACGATCGGCCGCTCGCGCGAGCGGAGCAGCTGCTCCTCCTCGGCGTCGAGCACGACGAGCGCGTGCGGGTCGGCGGCCATGACGGCGAACGGCTTGTCCTCGCGCAGCTTGCGTGAGCGCAGGCGGGCGACGGCGTCCTCGTCGCCGGCGAGGCAGGCGAGGTGGTAACCGCCGAGCCCTTTGACCGCGACGATCGTGCCGGCCGCGAGCGCCGCGACCGCTTCCTCGAGCGGCACGGAGAGCCGCGGCCCGCACACGGGGCAGCAGACCGGCTCGGCGTGGAAGCGGCGGTCGAGCGGATCCTCGTACTCGCGCCGGCAGTCGGCGCAGAGCGCGAACCCGGCCATCGTCGTGAGCGCCCGGTCGTAGGGCACCCCTCGGACGATCGTGAAGCGCGGGCCGCATTGCGTGCAGTTCGTGAACGGGTAGCGATGACGGCGGTCGCCGGGGTCGAAGAGCTCGCGCAGGCAGTCGTCGCAGGTGGCGACGTCGGCCGGGATCAGCGCAGTGGCCCCGGTCGGCACGCTCGCCCGGATCGCGAATCCAGGCTCGCCCGTCAGGACGATCGAGGTCGCTTCGACGGAGTCGACCCGCGCGAGTGGGGGAGCCTCCTCGCGAAGCGCCCTCACGAGCTCGTCGAGCGCGCCGGGCGGGCCTTCCGCCTCGACGAGCACCCCCTCGCCGTCGTTGAGCACGAAGCCGTGCAGGCGCTGGTGGAGGGCGACGCCGTAGACGAACGGGCGGAAGCCGACACCCTGGACGATCCCTGTGACACGGATGCGGCGGCGCTCGACGTCTGCCATCGGTGGCATCTTCGCGGCTTTCCGCGGGACCCATAACTCCGGCCGCCGGATCGGCGTTGTCCCGGGAGGGCGAGCTGGAGGAGATGATGCAGGAAGAGAGCACGAGCCGGAGGCGGCGCGCGGGTGATGCGTTCGTGGTCACGCTCGTGGCCGTCTGCGTCGTCGTCGGCATGGTCGCCCTGTGGAAGGTGCGTGTCGTCCTTGCGCTCATCCTGCTCGGCTTCACGATCGCGGCAGCGATGCGGCCCGGCATCGACCGTCTCGCGCGCCACGGCGTCCCGCGCGGCGTCGGCGTTCTCCTGCACTACCTGGCGTTCATCCTGGTGCTCGCTGCGTTCCTCTCGTACGTCGTCCCGACGATGACGAACGAGGTGCAGCACGCCCTTGCGACGGCGCAAACGGCCCACGTCGGCAGCGGGTCGAGCAGCCTGAAGGAGCGCGCGCTCGCCGACCTGTCGCGCCGTCTCCACCATCTGCCCTCCTCGAGCAGTGTCGTCCGCCGCTCCGTCTCGGTGGGGGAGGCCGCGATGAAGGCGCTCGTCGGCATCTTCTTCACCTTCGCGGTCGCGGCCTACTGGGTCTTCGAGCGCGACCGGGCGGTCGATCTCGTGGCGAGCCTCCTGCCGCGCCCGAAGCGCAAGCGCGTGCGGGACACCTGGACGCTGATCGACCAGAAGCTCGGGGCGTTCGTCCGCGGGGAGCTGATCCTGATCGCGTTCGTCAGCGTGCTCGCCTCGATCACCTTCGTCCTGGCCGGCGAGCCGTACTGGCTCCTGCTGGGGATCGCCGTCGGGATCCTCGAGATCGTCCCGGTCGTCGGGCCGCTCGTCGCTCTCGGCGTGACCGTCGCCGCGGGGCTGACCGTGTCGTGGCACGTCGCGGCGCTCGCCGGCGGCGGCCTGCTCGCGATCCGACTCCTCGAGGACTACGCGGTGACGCCGCGCGTCCTCGGCGGGTCCGTCGGTCTGCCGCCGCTGCTCACGCTCGTCTCGGTCTCCGTGATCGGCATCCTGATCGGCGGCTTCTACGTCCTGCTCTCGATCCCGCTCGCCTCGATCGTCGCGACGATCGTCGATGTGGCGGTGCGGGACGTCGACCCGGCGGAGGTCGAGACGCCGACTGTGCTCTTCCCCGCGCAGGACAGCGGCTGAGCGAGCCCGGCGCCCGTCTGCTCGAATGCGTGCGTGACGACCGTCGTCTTCGAGACCCATGCGACGAGCGAGGACAACGAACGGGGGATCGCGACCGGATGGCTCGGCGGCAGGCTGTCGACCGAGGGCCGGCGCCAGGCGGCCGAGCTCGGCGCCCGCCGACGCGACGACGGGCTCGCGGTCGTCTACAGCTCAGATCTCGAACGCGCCGTCGAGACGGCGACGATCGCGTTTGCCGGCTCGCCGATCCCGGTGCTCGCAGACCGCCGCCTGCGGGAATGCGACTACGGCGACTGGAACGGGATGCCGCGGGCACGACTGGAGGCGGAGCGGCTGCGCCGCCTCGAGGAGCCGTGGCCCAGGGGCGAGAGCTGGCACGGGGCGGTCGCGCGCGTCGACGCCTTCCTCGACGAGCTGATCGGCGGGCACGCGGGCGAGCGGGTGCTGCTGATCGGGCACATGGCAACCCGGTTCGCCCTCGAGGCACGGACGGCCGCCACGTCGCTTCGCGGGCTGATCGAGGCCCCGTTCTCGTGGCGCCCGGGGTGGGAGTACCGCCTCGGACCTGCCCACGTCGACAACGAGAGATGACTACTCGACGACAAGGCCGGCAGGTGGCGCACAATGGAGGGCGAAAAGTGGGGAGGCTCCAACCCATGGGTCGCGGTCGCCCGGGTCTTTTCCCTCCCCCCGCCTGGGCGGTCGCGGCCCGCCTATGCCTGCTCGACGAGCTCGCCCGTCAGGAAGCGCTCCTCGACCTCGATGCGTCCGTCCCGGCGCGTCCCGCGGTCGGGTGAGACACCGGGGCTCGTCTGGATCGGGACGACGAAGACGCGTCTCCCGGCGGCGCGGATGGACGCCACGTGGCCCCTGGGCATCGACGTGCGGAAGGCGAGCTGCGTCGGCGTCAGGTTGAAGATCGCCAGGTACCCGGCGGGCCGGTGGTATCTGCCGGCGAGCTCGACCGCCCGCGCGAACCCGTCCCGTAGACCGTCGAGGTCGTGCCCCGCGTCGGGCTCGAAGACGCGGGTCGCGAGTGCCAGCGGCTGGTCGTCGCCGAGGCGGGACTCGGCGTCGGGCGCCCCGGGAGGATGCGAGAACGGGTAGTCGACGCCGCTCTCCAGCAGGAAGCGGCGCAGATGGGTGTCGAGCAGCCCGGCTCCGCCGCCGCTGCGGGTCGCCCTCCGGCACAGCCGTTCCCGGTCGAACCACTCGACGCGCCGCTTGTAGCGAAGCAGGAGCGCCAGGATCGACCCGCCTTCCTCGAGGCGGTCCTCGACGAAGTTCACGAGCGGGTCGACGAACGCCTCGACGAAGATGCGGTCGAGGTTCTCGAAGTGCGAGGCCGTCAGGGCGCGTGTGAGGTTGTCGGGATCGCCGCGGCGGCAGATCTCCAGGCAGATCTTCGTCCGCTCGAGCTCGGTCGCGGGAAGCGAGAAGCGGCGTCGGCGCCCGAGCGCCCGCAGCCAGCCGTCGTACTCGACTTCGGCCGCCTCGATCTCGCGCAGGATCGCGGCCATGTAGGGGCGGCTCTCGAGCCACGCGAGGAGCCGCGCGAGCTCGAGCTCGAACTCGGCCGGTCCCGCCCGGTAGAGCCGGTCGCGGCGCTCCCGGAGGCGCGGGCGCAGGTCGTGGTCTGGGAGCACAGCGCGTCCGTCGGCTGAAGTTGCTTTTTTGCAGGAGTTTATGAAAGGCTCAGCGGCGAAAACCTAGCGTCGAGCCACTCGTACCCGCGCCGGCGGGCTACGCGACGAGACGTAGGAAGGCATAGCCGAGTGTCGTCAGCCAGGCCAACTGGACGACGACGATCACGAGCAGGAGCGTTGCCCCGTGAATGCGACTCGCCAAAGACCGACCCCGAAGCTCGATCTGCCCCTCATCGCCTGCGCGGTCTGGTACGTCTTCTTC
Organism: uncultured Thermoleophilia bacterium; assembly: GCA_963794375.1. Classification (GTDB taxonomy): domain Bacteria; phylum Actinomycetota; class Thermoleophilia; order Gaiellales; family Gaiellaceae; genus PALSA-600. Next base: position 111,480 of record CAWCDL010000007.1, on the reverse strand, counting down.
TGGGCCGAGGTCGCGCACGCGATCGTTGCGCTGGTCGGCCGGTAGCCGGCCCGCCGGCAGCGGCCGGCCGTGTGCCACAGTCCAGTCCACGTTCTCCCGCCCCTCGATTTCGTCCGTCGGTGCACTTGCCGCAGTGCCCGATAGCGTGCTTCGGCACCGGCGATTGCGCAACCGCCCGGACGGGTGGTATTTCCTCGACGTTCACCCAACGTGCGTGGATCTACGGCCCGAGACGACGCACGGGAGCCGGTGGCTCCGGGACGCCAAGCACCGGGCGTAGGACGAGCCGAAGCTCGTCGATCCTCACGTGGAGGCCGCGCCGCTCCGCCGACACCTGGCGCTCGCGCCTCGCAGTCAGCTCGTTCGGGAACTTGTCGAGCCGGGCATGCAGACGCTTGCGCTCGGCGGAGATCTCGCGCTCTTTGCTCTCGAGCGCAACCAGCTCGGCGAGCAGCGCGTCGAAGTCGGGAAGCTCGTCGTAGGCCATCGTCGATCGGTTCATCGACACAGGCGGGCCTCTTCTTGAGCGGGGTTGGTCGTTCCCGCCCCTCCCTCGACCGAGGCAAGACGGGCGGCGCGGTCGATCCGGCCTGAGAGTCCGATGCGGACGGCCGTCCCGTCGGCCACGATGATGGGCATGGGGAAGGCCGGAAGCGCGCAGGCGGTCGTCGTACGCGTCGCGTGCGCCAACTGCGGCCGCGAGTCGGACGAGCACTGGACCGGCTTCCGTGCCTGGCGCATCGACGAGCCCGGCACCGAAGAGGGGCCGGCCGTCGCGTTCTTCTGCCTCGCCTGCTCGCTCTACGAGTTCGGCCGCTGACGGGCCCCGGCCGCACGGGCGTGTCGGTCAGAAACCGGTGGACAACAGGTTCGCCAACCCGGCACCCGCACCGGAGGCGCGGCGCCGCTGATCGTCGGGCACGTATCGTCCGCCCGTGGGGATTGGGGCCTCTTGAGCGCCGGGCCGTGGGGACGCCGGCTCGCCTGGCAGCGGAGGCATCCGTGGCCGGGGTCGATCGCCTCGGGCCTCCTCGTGGGGGTGATCGTCGGAGTCACGAGGAGCTGGCTGCAGGGCCTGCTCATCGGGCTCGTGGTCGGCGCCTGGTTCAGGCTGGTCGTCGCCCGCAGGGCGACTCGTGGCTCGACCCGCCCCAGGCGGATCCCCGAGGAGTAAGCCGGCAGTCTGAATGCCGAAACCCCCGGGTTTGCGGGGGCTTCGGAGTGCGTTTCTCGACAGGGGCGACAGGACTCGAACCTGCAACCCCCGGTTTTGGAGACCGGTGCGCTACCAATTGCGCCACGCCCCTGGGTTGCCACGCCAGTGTAGTCGCAGGGCGCCCGCGATTCTCTTGTGCGGACCGCCGCAAGCCGGTACACTCCGCCCCTGCGGTCGAGGGGAGGGACGCTTGACCGCTGTGGCATTCGGGTCGTCTCGTGCCTGGAGGGGGCACGAGGCGGCCCGTTCATCGTCGCCTGGCTCGTAGCATTGAGCCGTGGCGCTCGTTGCCCTGTTCACGGTGCTGACGGCCGCTTTCGGGGCGATCGCGGTGTGGACGGCGACCGCCGGCGAGTGGCCGATCGGGCTCGCAGCTGCCGCTCTTGCGGTCTGGATGGGCACGCTTGCTGCCGGCGCACTGAGGAGAACACGCTCCTAGGTCGTATTCTCCACTCGTGGCAGGGGACGACATGAGGGGCCTCTGGCTCGAGTACCGCCGAACCCAGGACAAGGCCCTACGCGAGCGGCTGATCCTGACCTACGCCCCGCTCGTCAAGTACGTGGCCGGCCGGATCGGGTCAGGCCTGCCGGCGCACGTCGACGAGGGGGACCTCGTCTCCTACGGGCTGCTCGGCCTGATCGGGGCGATCGAGCGGTACGACCCCGACCGCGACATCAAGTTCGAGACGTATGCGATCGCCCGGATCAAGGGCGCGATCATCGACGAGCTGCGCGCCCTCGACTGGGTGCCGCGCTCGGTACGTTCGCGTGCCCGCGAGATCGAGCGGGCGATCACCGAGCTCGAAGCCAAGCTCGGCACGGCGCCGGACGACGAGCAGATCGCCGCCAAGATCGGGATCAGCGTCAGCGAGCTCGAGGAGTCGCTGAGCGACATCTCCCGCTCGTCGATCGCCGCCCTCGACGAGCTCTGGTCGGTCTCCGGCGAAGGCGACCAGATCTCGCTGCTCGACACGATCGAGGACACCACAGGCCCGAGGCCCGCCGATGCGCTCGACGAGACGGAGCTCCGGGAGACGCTCGCCGACGCGATCGCGCGGCTGCCCGAGCGCGAGAAGCTCGTGGTCACGCTCTACTACTACGAGGAGCTGCCGCTCCGCGAGATCGGCGAGGTGCTCGGCGTCACCGAGTCGAGGGTCTCCCAGCTCCACACGAAGGCGATCCTGCGGCTCAAGGCCCGCCTCGCCGGCGCCGCCGCCCGGACGTAACGCTCAGGCGACTCCCAGGCCCGTCTTAGCACCCCCTTAGGGCGTGGCGGGAAGCTGGAGCCATGGAAGACGGATCCCGCATCACGGAAGCCCGGCGGCGGCTCCGGTCGACGCGCTACGCGGTCGGAGTCACCGCCGGGATCACTTTCGCGGGGCTCGCTCTCGTCGCCCGCGTTGCGCACCCCGGCGCGAGCGCGCACGCCTCGACCGGCGGCCGGGCGTCCGCCCAGGCCGGCGCGACCGAGGCGGACAGCGGCTTCTTCCTCGACGACGGAGGCGGCTCGTTCGGCTCCTCGCAGTCGTCGACCCCTCAGATCCGGAGCGGCGGATCGTGAACGAGTTTCGCTCGATGGGCTGCGAGGTCTCCTGCTCGAGCGACCTGCCGCTCGACGCGGTGCAGGCGCTCTTCGACGAGCGCGACCGCCGCTTCAGCCGCTTCAAGGAATCCTCCGAGCTCGCCCGCGTGAACGTTCGCCCTCTCGGCGTCGCGCTGGTCTCGGAGGAGTTCGCGTCGATGCTCGCCCTCGCAATCGACGCGGCGAACGCCACCGGCGGACTGGTCTCCCCCGCCGTCGGAGGCGCCGTGCTCGCTGCCGGCTACGACCGCGACTTCGCCACCCTCCCACCCAACGGCGACGCGGTCGAGCCGGCACGAGTCCCTTCCCTCGAATCGATCGTGCTGCGGGGCTCGGTCATCCTGCGCACCGAGCCCCTGCAGCTCGATCTGAACGGCGTGGTCAAGGGCAAGACGGTGGACGACGCACTCACCCTGGGGGGTGACGGCTGGGTCTCGGCCGGCGGCGACCTTGCAACGAGCGTTCCGGTCGTCGTCGGCCTTCCCGGCGAGGAGGTGGTCACCGTCGTTCGCGGCGGGCTCGCGACGAGCAGCGTCTCGCGCCGTGCCTGGCTGCGCGGCGGTGACCCCCAACACCATTTGATCGACCCACGCACCGGCTCACCTGCCCGCACGCCCTGGAGCGACGTCACCGTCGCCGCCGGCAGCTGCCTGCGTGCGGACGTCGCCGCCAAGGCGGCGCTCATCCTCGGCGTCGCGGGCCCCGCCTGGCTCGACGCGCGCGGCCTCCCCGGCCGCTTTCGCGACCGCGACGGCAGCGTGCGTCACAACGCCGCCTGGCGCCGCGGGCTCGCCGAGGCTGCACTCGCGGCATGAGCCCTACGGTTTGGTACGTCGCGCGGTCGGCGGGGATCGTCGCGTACCTGCTGCTCTCCTCCTCGGTCGTGCTCGGCGTGCTGATGTCCGCACGCCTGCCGCTCGCCTGGCCGCGGTTCGCCGTCGAGGAGCTGCATCGCTTTCTCGCGATCCTCACCGCGTGCTTCCTCGCGCTGCACGGCCTCTCGCTGCTCGCCGACCGGGTCGTGCCGCTTGCGCTCTGGCAGATGGTCGTCCCGTTCTCGTCGCACTACCGGCCGTTCGCCGTCGGCCTCGGCGTGGTCGCAGCGGAGCTGATGGCCGCCGTCGGCGTCTCGAACGCGCTGCGCAAGCGCCTTCCGTACCGCCGCTGGCGCGCGGTGCACTACCTGACGATCGGGGTGTGGGGTCTCGCCACCGTGCACGCCGTCCTCGCCGGCACCGACCGGGTCGACCCGTGGTTCGCGGCGATCGTCGCCGGCGCCGTCTCGGCAGTCCTGTTCGCCTTCGCGGTGCGGTTCCGCGGCCCGGCGGCGGCATGGCTCCGGGCATAGGATTGCACCGGACCCTACGCAGGAGGACTCGATGCCCATCGAAGCCGGGAAGATCCGCAACGTCGCAGTCGTCGGCCACCGTGGGACGGGCAAGACTTCGCTTGTCGAGGCGATGCTCTTTCAGGCGGGAAAGACGAACCGGCTGGGCACGGTCGAGGCGGGGACGACGGTCTCCGACTGGGAGGAGGACGAGCAGCGCCGTCAGATGTCGCTCTCGGCGACGATCGCGTCCTGCGAGTGGCAGGGCCGGAAGATCAACCTCGTCGACACGCCGGGCGACTTCGGCTTCCAGGCCGACACCGTGGCATCGCTGCGGGTCGTCGAGGGTGCGCTCGTCGTGCTCTCTGGTGTCATGGGCGTCGAGGTGAACACCGCGCGCGTGTGGAACCGCGCCGAGGAGCTCGAGCTCTCGCGCGTCGTCTTCGTCAACATGCTCGACCGCGAGCGCGCCGACTTCTATCGCGTCCTCGCCGCCGTGCAGGAGCAGCTTTCCGACCGCTGCGTCGCCATCCAGCTCCCGATCGGGTCCGAGCACGAGCTGACCGGTGTCGTCGACTTGCTCCACAACTGCGCCTACATGGATCCGTCGGGCGGCCGCGAGGGCGATCCCGTCCCGATCCCCGACGAGCTCGCCGCAACCGTGGAGGAGTACCGCACGAAGCTGCTCGACGCCGTTGTCGAGACCGACGAGGCGCTGATGGAGCGCTACCTCGGCGGCGAGGAGATCCCGCCGGAGGACATCGCGGCCACGCTCAAGAACGCCGTCACGCGGGACGAGATCTACCCGGTCGCGTGCGGCGTCGCGACGAAGAATCTGGGCACGCATGCTCTGCTCGACCTGATCGTCGAGGGTGTCCCGAGCCCGGCCAAGAAGGGCTCGCCGATCGACACCGACGCAGCGGTCGCCGCCTTCGTCTTCAAGACGGTCGCCGACCCGTTCGCGGGCCGCATCTCGATCTTCCGCGTCTACGCGGGCGAGGTGAAGCCCGATACGACGCTCGTCAACCACCGCGACCATTCGAAAGAGCGGCTCGGCTCGCTCATGACCCTTCAGGGCAAGGAGCACGAGAAGGCCGACGGCTTCGGCCCAGGCGACCTCGGCGCAGTGGCGAAGCTCAAGGACGTGCAGACCGGTGACGTGCTCGTCGACGCCGAGCACGATCTCGAGCCGCCGGCGCTCGGCTTCCCGGACCCGGTGATGAGCTTCGCGGTGACCGCGAAGACGAAGGGCGACGAGGACAAGATCGCGCAGGCGCTTCGGCGGCTCGCCGAGGAGGACCCCACGCTGCGGCTCTCCCGCGACGCGCAGACCGGGGAGGAGCTGCTCGCCGGCATGAGCCAGGTCCACGTCGAGGTGGCGGTCGACCGGGCGAAGCGGCGGTTCGGCGTCGAGATGGAGCTGCACCAGCCCCGTGTGCCCTACGTGGAGACGATCAAGGGCAAGGCACGGGCGCAGGGCCGGTACAAGAAGCAAACCGGTGGGCGCGGCCAGTTCGGCGACTGCCACATCGAGCTCGAGCCGATCGAGGGCAGTGTCGGCTACGAGTTCGTCGACAAGATCGTCGGCGGCGTCATCCCGCAGGGCTTCCGGCCTGCCGTCGACAAGGGGGTCCAGGAGGCGATGCGGCACGGCGAGCTCGCCGGCGCTCCGGTTCAGGGCGTGCGCGTCACGCTCGTCGACGGCAGCTACCACAACGTCGACTCGTCGGAGATGGCGTTCAAGATCGCGGGCTCGTTGGCGTTCCGGTCGGCCTACGAGAAGGCGCAGCCGACACTGCTCGAGCCGGTGATGGAGCTCGAGGTGACCGTGCCCGACGAGTCGGTCGGCGCGATCAACGGCGATCTCAACTCGCGGCGCGGGCGCCTGCTCGGGATGGAGCCGAAGGGCGGCGCCACGACCATTCGCGCCGAGGTGCCGATGGCCGAGGTGCTCACCTACAACCAGGCGCTCACCTCGCTCACCGGCGGCCGGGGCGACTACCACATGCAATTCCTCCGCTACGAGGAGGTCCCGGCCCACATCGCCCAGAAGCTCGTCGAGGCGGCCAAGAAGGAGCACGAGGCGGTCCCGGCTTAGGTTCCGGGCTACGCTTTCGGGATGAGCAGGGTCACGAAGGTGGCCACCGAGCGGACGTGCGCGATCTGCGAGCGGACGCTTTTGATGGGCGAGCGTGCGATCAGGTTCTCGCCGAACGGCGGTGCGGACTACGTCGACGTCTGCCCGCTGTGCGCGGACATGGCGGTCGAGTCGGGCTGGATCCGTGAGGGTGCCCCGACCACACCGACCATGCCGCCCGACCGGCGGCGGCGCGGCGGGGGCGGGCTGCTGGCGGCGATCCTGGGCACGCGGAAGGGCGCATCGGAGCCGACGGTCGCGTCGGAGCCGATCCTGCGCCGGCTCTCCGAACAGGAGCTCGCGGTCGTCGAGGCGGCCGATCTCTTCAACGCCTCGACGCACCGGCGCACCGTCGGCGGGATCGTGAAGTCGCTCGGCCTACCGCGGGCCTCGATCGTGCGGCTCTCGGGCGTCAACGCCGAAGTGGTCGTGACGGTCGCGTGGGAGATCACCTGGTACCAGTTCCGGATCTCGCCCGACTCCGACAACCCCGTCCGGCTCGAGGAGCGCGGCCACGACCCCGGCGAGCTGGAGGGGTCGTTCACGGAATGGAATGCGCAGGTCGAGGACGACGGCAGGGTCGTCCCCGATATAGCCCGTTTGTAGGGATGGCGTCGGCCGCGGCTCTCCGTACACTGAGCAAGCGGTGATCTACTGCGTGATCCCACGGGAGCTCGAGTCCGAGCTCTACGCCAGGATGGTCGACTACTACCGGGACAACCCGAACGTCACGGTGATCGTCGACCGTCGCGACGGGCCCGACCGGCGAAACGGGCCCGAGGACGGCTCGTTCCGTGAGCGGCGCGAGGTGCGCGACCGGCGGCGCCGTCGCGTGCCGGGGACGTTCCTCGACACCGATCCGCCCGACTCGTAGTCCCGGGTACGATCGGTCGCGATGGCGGCCGCAACCTTCGAATCGCTGAACCCGTCGACCGGCGAGGTGATCGATACCTTCCCGCGCTCGGGCGCGGAGGAGGTGGAACGCGCGGTCGCGACGGCGCGCGCGGCCTGGGAGGAGTGGCGGCTCGTGCCGGCGCCGGAGCGCGGGAACATCCTTTTCCGGTTCGCGCAGCGCCTCGAGTCGGCGAAGCCGGAGCTGTCCGACCTGATGACCCGCGAGATGGGGAAGGTCAAGGCAGAAGCGGGCGGCGACGTCCAGGAAGCGATCGACATGAGCTACTACATGGGCGGCGAGGGGCGCCGGCTCTTCGGCCAGACGACGCCGTCCGAGCTGCGCGACAAGTTCATGATGAGCGTGCGCATGCCGGTGGGCGTCGTCGGCGCGATCACACCGTGGAACTTCCCGATCGCGATCCCGGCCTGGAAGCTCTGCCCGGCGCTCGTGTGCGGCAACACCGTCGTCCTGAAGCCGGCCGAGGACACGCCGAAGCTCGCCCAGCGCTTCGTCGAGCTGCTGCACGAAGCAGGTGTGCCGGAGGGCGTCGTGCAGATCGTGCACGGCTACGGCGAGGAGGCCGGCGAGGCGCTCGTCCGCCATCCCGACGTGCCGATCATCACCTTCACCGGCTCACGCGAGACCGGTGTGCTCGTGACGAAGACCGCCGCCGACGAGCTGAAGCACGTGCATCTCGAGCTCGGCGGGAAGAACGCGATCATCGTCATGGACGACGCCGACGTCGACCTGGCGGTCGACGGGATCGTCTGGTCGGCGTTCGGCACGGCCGGGCAGCGTTGCACCGCCGCCTCGCGCGTGATCGTGCAGCGCGGGGTCTACGACGTCCTGCAGCGCAAGCTCGTCGAGCGGGCCGAGCGGATGCGCATCGGCGCTCCGTGGGAGGACGACACCGACATCGGTCCGGTCATCAACGAGGCCGCCGTCGAGAAGATCCACTCGTACACCGAGATCGGCCGCGACGAGGGCGCGAAGCTCCTGACGGGCGGCGAGCGCGTCTCGGGGCACGGCTTCTACTACCGGCCGACGGTGTTCGCCGACGTCGAGGCCGGCATGCGCATCGCCCAGGAGGAGATCTTCGGCCCGACGACAGCATTGATCCCCGTCGACTCGTTCGAGGAGGCTGTGCGCGCGGCAAACAGCGTGCGCTACGGGCTCTCGTCGTCGATCTTCACGCGCGACGTCAACAAGGCGTTCGCGGCGATGCGCGACCTGCAGACCGGCATCACGTACATCAACGCCGGCACGACGGGCGCCGAGGTGCACCTGCCGTTCGGCGGCATGAAGCAGACCGGCAACGGCCACCGTGAGGCGGGCCAGGCGGCACTCGACGTTTTCACCGAATGGAAATCGGTGTACGTCGACTACAGCGGCCGGCTCCAGCGCGCCCAAATCGACAACCAGTAGTGAGACGCAAGCTGGTCGTGTTCGTGCCGCCCGCCGCGCTCGACGCCCTGCGCGACGCGCTCTTCGCCGCCGGGGCGGGACGGATCGGCGCGTACGAGCGGTGCTCCTGGTACACGGAGGGGACCGGGACGTTCCTCGGCGGTGAGGGGACGACGCCGGCAGTGGGTGAGCTTGGCGTGGAGGAGCGCGTGCCGGAGCTGCGGCTCGAGACGGTGTTCCCGGCGGAGGCTCACGAGGCCGTCGTCGCGGCGCTGCGTGCCGTGCACCCGTACGAAGAGCCGGCGTTCGATGTCTACGAGCTCGTCTCGTGACGGTGCGGCTGTACACCGACGGCGGCGCGCGAGGGAATCCGGGCCCGGCGGCGTACGGCTTCGTGCTCGAGGAGCCCGACGGGACCGTGCTCGCCGCCGAGGGCGTCGCGATCGGCGTCGCCACGAACAACGTCGCCGAATACAGCGGTCTTGTCGCCGGCCTGCGGAAGGCGATCGAGCTCGGCATCGGCGAGCTCGAGGTGGTCTCCGACTCGGAGCTGGTGGTGAAGCAGATGCGCGGCGAGTACCGCGTCAAGAACGAGGCGCTGCGCGGCCTCTTCGGCGAGGCGACCGCGCTTGCGCGGCGGCTCGGCAGCGTCGAGTATCGGCACGTGAAGCGCGCCCACAACGAGCTCGCGGACAGGCTCGTGAACCAGGCGCTGGACGCCGCCGAATGAACGTCGTCATGCATCCCTTCGGGCGCGCAGTCGAGGCGGACGACATCGAGGCCGCGCTCGCGACGATCGGCGAGAACGTCGTCTTCCGTAGCCCGGCCGTCCACAAGCCTTACGAGGGCAAGGGGACCGTCGAGCAGGTGCTGCGGCTCGTGGCGACGGTGTTCGAGAACTTCCGTTACACGAACGAGTGGCGCGACGGCCGCACGACGATCCTGTTTTTCGAGGCGAACGTCGGCGACCGCGACCTGCAGGGCATCGACATCCTCGAAGAGGGCGACGACGGCCTGATCGAGCGGTTCACGGTGATGGTGCGCCCGCTCTCCGGCCTGCAGGCGCTCGCGCGCGCGATCGCCGAGCGGCTCGGCCTCACCTGACCGCGGCTATACTTGCCACCCTCGCGGATGTAGCTCAGTTGGCTAGAGCGTCTGCTTGCCATGCAGAAGGTCGTGGGTTCGAGTCCCATCATCCGCTCTGACAAAGCCCTGTACACCAGGGCTTTCTTCATGGGCCAGGCCCGTCCGCGGCTGGAGATACGGCAAATCCCGGCCCCTTGCGACCCGACCGGCGGCTACGGTTAGCTCATGAGCTCGCCGATCCTGACCGCGCCGCCCGACACCGAGCAGCAGATTCTCTTTCCGGTCGATCAGCTGACAGCCCGCTGGCGCGAGCGGACGCTGGCGCGCGCAGGCTACGACGACGCGCAGGTGAAGGTGCTCGCGCCTCGCGGCGAGATCGATCTGCACGGGGCGGTCGAACTGGTCGAAGGCGGCTGCCCCCACGCGCTCGCGGTCGAGATTCTCCGCTAGAGCGACCAGAACGGGGATTGCGCTCGCCGCAGCCGGCCCTATGCTTCCGCGCGTGCGGAGATATCTCTCGACGGCGCTGTTCGCGGTCGTTGCGTTCGTCGTCGCCTTCTCGGTTCTCCCGTCGGCAGCCGGCGCGGCGACCGTGAAGAAGCCGAAGCCGCCGCCGCCGAAACCGGTCGTCAAGTCGTTCGTCGTCACGCCTGCGCGTGTGGCCTGGGGTGGCGGCCCGGTCAGTCTGAGCGCGCGTGTCGCTCACGCGAGCCGTTGCACGTTCGTGATGCACCAGGCCACGGTTGCGACGTCGCGCACTGTCGCCTGCGGCTCCGGCACGGCGAGCGCCCGAATGATCGCGAGACCGAACGGCTTCACCTCCGCCAAGACGCTGACCTTCACGCTCACCGCGGCCTCGGGCGTCGTGAAGGCAAAGGCGACGGCCGTCCGCAAGGTCGTCCAGGGGCCGAAGCCGCCGCCTCCGCCGCCGCTCGAGATCACGAGCCAGAAGGAGCTTCCGGTCGGGTTGGCCGGAACGCCGTACAGCGCTTCCCTGACCGCGACCGGCGGGACGGGCGCCTACCACTGGACGGTCACCGGCGGCGCACTGCCGGCCGGGCTCACGCTCTCGTCGACGGGGACGATCTCCGGAACGCCGACCGCCGCGACTGGTGGCACCGCCGAGATCCAGGTTGCGGACGACGCCGGCGTCGTCGCCCAGGACTCCGTCACGGTCGCGGTTACGGGAGCCGCGCCGCCCGTGAGCGCGCCGGCGCTCTATCAGTCGGCCAACTGGTCGGGGTACGACGTGACGGGTGGGCCGTTCACGGCCGTCTCCGGCACGTTCAACGTGCCGAACGTGCCGGTCACCTCGACCGACACGGACACGTCCGAGTGGGTCGGCATCGACGGCGTTGCCAACGCCGACCTGATCCAGGCCGGCGTCGCCGAGACGGTGCACGGAGGGACCGAGTTTCTGTACGGCTGGTGGGAGATCCTGCCTGCCCCCGCCACACCGATCCCGAGTCTCGTGATCAACGCGAACGACCAGGTGACGGTCGCGATCGTCCGCCAGGACGACGGCAGCTGGCTGATCCAGATTCAGGACCTCACCGACAAGCAGAGCTGGCACACCACGGTCGCCTATTCCGGCCCGCTCAACTCCGCCGAGTGGATCGTCGAGGCACCGACCGTCGCCGCCGACATGAGCGTGGAGGTGCTCGGTCAGTATTCGCCGCCGGTCACGTTCACGGGCCTCGGTGTCAGCGGCACGGCCTCGGCGCTCGAGCAGAGCGTGATGTACGACTCCGGCTACACGACGCCGATCTCGACGCCGTCGCCGCTCACTCCGGCGGGCTTCACCGTCGCGTACGGCTCCGCCGCCCCGCCACCGCCCGGCTAGCGAGAATCGGCCCGCGTCCGGCTCAGTGGCCCTGGCCGAACTCGCGCGCAGCGCAGTCCGGGCAGTAGAAGCCGAGCTCGGGCCGTGCGTCCGTCTCCGGGTCGTCGACGCGGTAGCCGCGCCAGCCCGTCCACAGCGCATCGCTCCGGCGCCCGCACTCGACGCAGATCGCGCGCTTCGCGGCCGCGGTCTCCGACGTCCGGTGCTCACCCCTGGCCACGCACAGATGATGCATCCCGGCCCGGCGGGTGCCCACCGCCCAAGGGGGAGGTCGGATCAAGCCCGGGGGTGTGGCTCGGTCGAGGGATATCGTTCCCCGATGGTCTCGAGGACGAGCCCGTGGACGGTGACCGAGACGGTGGCGCGTTTCGAGCGCGTGCTCGCAGAGCGGGGAGTGAAGCTGTTTGCGATCTTCGACCACGACGCCGAGGCGGCGGCCGTCGGCCTCGAGCTGCGCGAGACGAAGGTGCTCGTCTTCGGGAGCCCGGCCGCCGGCACGCCGGTGATGCAGGCCGTCCCGCAGGCCGCCCTCGACCTGCCGCTGAAGGTGCTCGTGTGGGCCGACGGGGACGAGACCCGCGTCGACTACCTCGCCCCGGACGAGCTCGCGTCGCGGTACGGGCTCTCCCCGGAGTTGGGGCAGCGGCTCGCCGCGGTCGAGGCGATCGTCGACGCGGCGCTCTAGCTCTCCAACTGCTGGACGCCGCGGCGCAGGCCGACGAAGGCGATCAGCGCTGCGACCGCCATGATCCCCGCCATCGCATAGAAGACCGTGCGGGTGGCGTAGGCAAAGTCGAGCTGGACGAAGCGGGGGATGGGCCCGCTCGCAGAGCGCGCCTGCGCGATGCGCGTCGCTTCGCTGCCGGCCTGCGCCTTGCCGAGCCCCTGGCCGACGAGCGACGTCGTCAGCCGCGAGTGCATCGTCGAGACGCTGAGGCTCCCGAGCACGGCGAGACCGAGGCTGGCTGCGTAGTTCCGCACGGTCTGCGTGATGCCCGTCGCCTCGCCGTAGGAGAGCCGTGAGGCACGGTTGACGGCGTCGGTGCTCGCGGGGCCGAGCATCATGCCCATCCCCGCGCCGGCGAGGATCACGTACGCGACCTGTGAGCCGAAGTGGAGCCCGGTCAGCTTCCCCGCCCACAGCCAGAAGCCGACCGCGGCCAGCACGCAGCCGCTGACGACCGGGCGTTTCGCGCCGACCCGGTCGAGCAGGCGCCCGCCGATCTGCGCCGCCACGACGAACCCGAGGAAGAAGTACAGGAGCACGAGGCTCGCCGACGAGGCCGACTTGCCGAGCGAAAGCTGTGCGTACTCGCTTGCGAAGAAGAACACGGGGATGAATGCGATGTTCGAGGCGAAGAGCACCAGGTTCTCGACCAGGAACGGACGGATCCTGAAGATCGTCACCTCGATCAGCGGCGACTCGGTGCGCCGCTCGACCGCCCAGAAGACCACGAGGAGCGCGGCGCCGACGACCACGCACGCGATCGTCTTCGGGTCGCTCCACCCCCAGCGCCCGGACTGCTGGAAGCCGAAGATGCTGAGTGCGACGCCTGCTGCGATCAGCACGACTCCGCGGTAGTCGATCCGTCCGGGGCGATGGTCGGTCACAGGGTGCGAAGCCCAGATCAGCGCGAGCGCGATCAGCGCGACCGGGATGTTGACCCAGAAGATCGCCCGCCACGTCCACTGCGTCAGGAAGCCGCCGAGCGCCGGGCCGACCGCGGTCAGGCCGCCTGCGATCCCGAAGAAGAGAGCGAGCGCACGGCCGCGCTCGTGCAGCGAGAACGTCTGCACGACGATCGCGAGCGCCGCGGGGAACATGAGCGCTCCGCCGGCACCCTGGACGGCACGGAAGGTGACGAGCCAGGCTTCGGCGCCGCTCCCGGACGGCGTCAGCCCGCAGAGCGCCGACGCGCCCGCAAAGACGACGACGCCGATCGTCACCATCCGCCGATGCCCAAGGGTGTCGGCGAGCCGGCCGCCGAAGGCGAAGAGCGCCGCGAGCGCGAGCAGGTACGAGTTGATCGCCCACTGGACACCCGTCGTCGTCAGGTGGAGCTCGCGTTGGATGTTCGGCGCCGCGATCGAGACGATCGTCTGGTCGATGAACGTCATCGAGACGGCGAAGATCATCGCCGCGAGCACGAGGTTCCTCGCCCGCGACCCTGTGGACTCCGTGCTGCTCATCGGCGGCACGATCATAAGCGGCGAACTACGAGGCAGGGTGCGAGCGCTGCGGGGCGAACTTGGAGCGGCGTCACGAAGGACGGCGCCTGTCGTAGTCCACGCAGGCGCCGGGTCAGGGGGACGGGTCGCGGCCGGACGTACTCATTGACGGACCGGACGGCCGCGACCCATTCATTGGACCCCGCTCCGATACGCTCGGAGGCCGGATGGCGGTGTCTGCGGGGGCCGGTGGACAACCGCGAGGCCCCTGGGCCTCGGTCTGGCTTCGGGTACGGCGCGACCGGGCGACGGTCGTCGCGATGGTCGCGCTCGCGGTCGTGCTCGCCCTGTCGCTCTTCGGCGGGGCGATCGCGTCGCGGGCGCTCGGGCACGGCGGCGCCGAGCCGTTCCCGTATGCGACCGGCGGCACCGAGCTGGTGCCGGTCGGCCCCTGGACGCACGTCCCGGCAACGGCGCAGACGTACCTGGACGACTACGGCAACGTCCTCCCGCCTCCCAGGGGGACGAGGACGACGCTGTTCCCTCTCGGCGCCGACGGGCCGCTCGGGCGCGACGAGCTGATCCGGCTGCTCGACGGCGGCCGCACCTCCCTCGAGGTCGCTCTGGGCGGGATGCTGGTCGCGCTGCTGATCGCGGTCCCGATCGGCAGCGTCGCCGGCTACTTCGGCGGCTGGGTCGACTGGGTCGTGTCGCGCTTCACCGAGACGCTGATGGCGTTCCCGCTGCTCCTCTTCCTGGTCTTCGCCTCGGCACGGCTGAGCCCGTCGCTCGGTGGGATCGCCTACAGCTGGGTCGTGCCACGAGGGGTCGTCGCCGACGCGTTGCTGATCGGCGTCTTCACCTCCTTCTACCCGATCCGACTGATCCGGGCCCAGCTGATCACCCTCCGCCACGCGGAGTTCGTCGACGCCGAGCACATGATCGGCGCGTCGGATGCGCGCATCCTGCGCAGCCACCTCCTGCCGCACCTCCTGCCGACTCTGCTCGTCTGGGGCGCGGTCGCGATCGCGACGAACATCCTGCTCGAGGTGAGCCTGAGCTTCATCGGCGTCGGCGTGCAGGCGTCGACCGCGACGTGGGGGTCGATGCTGTCGACGGCGTGGGGGACGATCTACTCACCGCGCTCGCACGACCCGACCGTCTGGCAGACGCTCTTCCCGACGCTCGGGATCCTCGTCACGGTCGTCGCGCTCAACCAGCTGTCCGAGGGCGTGCGGCGCGCGCTCGAGCCGAGGTCGCAGCGATGAGGCGCGTGGCCTCGTTCTTTGTCCGGAGGCTCGCCGCGGCGCTCTTCACGCTGCTCGCGCTGATCGCCGTCACCTTCGTCGTCTACTGGGCGCTGCCGTCGACGCCCGCGCAGTTCGTCTACCCGGAGGCGCAACACCTGACGTCGTACCAGCTCGCCCACGCGAACCAGCTGCTCGGCCTCGACAAGCCGAAGCCGGTGCAGTACGTCGACTATCTCTGGCAACTCGCCCACGGCGACGTCGGCCGCTTCTGGACAGGCTCGGTGCTCATCGAGAACACGAAGCTCCAGCAGCAGCCGATCGGCCCACAGCTCTTCCCGTCGCTGCGCGCGACCCTGTCGATCATCCTCGGCGGCGCGGCGCTCGTCGTCCTGCTTGCAGTGCCGCTCGGTGCATTCGCAGGCACCCGCGTGGGGTCGAACAGCGACCGCGCGATCTCGTCCGTCTCGCTGGTCGGGGTCTGCACGCACCCGATGGTGCTCGGGCTGATCCTGGCGACGACCTTCGGCTACTCCCACCTCCACTGGCTGCCGGGGGGCGGCTATTGCCCGCTCGTCCGCACGTCGACGTCTCCGTGCGGCGGCGTGGCCGACTGGGCCGATCACCTCGTGCTGCCGTGGATCACGTTCGCGCTGCTCTTCCTCGCTCTCTACACGCGGATGGTCCGCGCCAGCGTGGCCGAGACGCTCCCCGAGGACTTCGTCCGGACGGCGCGGGCGAAGGGCGCGACCGAGCTGCACGTCGTCACGAGGCACGTCCTCCCGAGCGCGAGCCTTCGCGTGCTGACCATGGTCGGAATGGAGATCGGGACGGCGATCGGCGTGTGCATCTACATCGAGGCGGCGTTCGGCATCACCGGGCTCGGCACGCTCGCGGTGCGCGCGATGGGCGGCGCCACGACCGGCATCGACCTGCCGTACACGCTCGCGATCGTGACGACGATCACGCTGATCGTCGTCATCGGGAACCTCGTCGTCGACCTGCTCTACGCGGTGCTCGACCCGCGCGCCTCTGCGATCGACGACCGCCGCGCCACGAAGGGCGCACTCGGCGGCATCTTCTAGAGCCGCAACCTACGATGGCGGGCATGGTGATCGACGGGCACAACGATCTCGCGCTGACCCTGTGGGAAGGCGAGGAGCCGCGACACCTCGATCTCGCGGCCGCGGAGCAGGCCGGATTCGCCGGCGGGTTCTTCGCGCTCAACGTCCCGTCACCGGTCTCGCTCAACCCCGAGGATGTCCCGTACGAGCTGCCGTTGCCGCCGCCGATCCCGTTCGAGGAGGCGGATCGGATCGCCCTCGAGCTGTACGACGTCCTGCGCGGCCTCCCGGTCGTGCTCGCGACGAGCGCCGACGACTTCCGCGACGGCGTGATCGCCGCGATCGTGCATCTGGAGGGCGCGGAGCCGATCGCGCCCGACCTCTCGAACCTCCCCGAGTGGCATGACCGCGGCCTCCGCTCGCTCGGCCCGGTCTGGTCGCGGGCGAACCCGTTCGCCGAAGGAGTGCCGTTCCGGTTCCCGTCGTCGCCGGACACGGGGCCGGGGTTGACCTCTGCCGGCTTCGAGCTCATTCGCTCCTGCAACCGGCTCGGCATCCTGGTCGACCTCTCGCACCTGAACGAGGCCGGCTTCTGGGACGTCGCGCGCACCTCGGACGCACCGCTCGTCGCGACCCACTCCAACGCCCACGCGCTCTGCCCCTCGACCCGCAACCTCACCGACACCCAGCTGCTCGCGATCCGGGACACGGACGGAGTCGTCGGTGTCAACTTCGGGGTCTCGTTCCTGCGCGAGGACGGCAGGCACCTGCCGGACGAGACACCCATCGACGAGATCCTCCGCCACGTCGACTACCTCGCCGAGGCGATGGGTGTCGACCACGTCGCCTTCGGCTCCGACTTCGACGGCACCTCGATCCCGACCGAGCTCGGCGGCGTGGCCGGGCTGCCGAAGCTCGTCGACGGCCTTCGCGCCCGCGGCTACGACGACGACGCCGTCGCGAAGGTCACGCACGGCAACTGGCTGCGCGTCCTCCGCGCGACCTGGCGCTAGGCCGCCCGCCGGCGGAAGAAGCTGCGCGCGGTCAGCGTCATCACCGTCGTGCCGTGCTGGTTGAGCACCTCGCACGCCGTGAAGACGGTGCCGCGATCGTCGCGCGTCGCCGACGGCCGCACCTCGGTGATCGTCACCCGGCCCGTGAGCGTGTCGCCCGGGCGGACCGGGGCGGTCCAGCGAATCGCCTCGACGCCGGGTGAGCCCATCGATGCGGAGTCGAGCAGGATCGAGCGCACGAACGCGCCCATGAAGAGCGCCGTCGTGTGCCAGCCGCTCGCGACGAGACCGCCGAATGCGCTCTTCTTTGCCGCCTTCGGATCGACGTGAAAGGGCTGCGGGTCGTAGCGCTCGGCGAACGCGATGATCTCGGCCTCGCTCACCCCGACCGGCTCGAGCACGATCGTCTCGCCGGCGCGGAAGTCCTCGAAGTAGCGCACGACCAGAGACGCTACCGGTACGTTCCGGGCATGCGCACGCGGAGGCTCGGACCGCTCGAAGTGACCGTCGTCGGCCTCGGCTGCAACCAGTTCGGCGGCCGGCTCGACGCGGCTGCGACGCGCTCCGTCGTTGACGCCGCGCTCGAATCGGGCGTGACGTTCCTCGACACCGCCGACATCTACGGTGGGGGCGGCGGGAGCGAAGAGGCGGTCGGCGCGGCGCTCGAGGGCCGTCGCGACCAGGTCGTCCTCGCAACGAAGTTCGGGAAGCCGATGGGCGACGGCGCCGAGCGGCGGGGCTCGGCCGGATACATCCGCTTCGCGCTCGAGGCGTCGCTGCGCCGGCTGCGCACCGACGTCGTCGACCTGTACCAGCACCACGAGGAGGACGAGGACACGCCCCTCGAGGAGACGATCGGCACGCTCGACGAGCTGGTCGAGGAAGGGAAGATCCGGGCGTACGGGACGTCGAACTACCGCGCCGAGACACTCGCGCAGGCGCGGTCGCTCGGCTCGGTGGCGTTCGTGTCCGAGCAGTCTCAGTACTCGTGGCTCGAGCGCGGGGCGGAGGAGGAGCTGTTGCCGGCCTGCGAGCGGCTCGGGCTCGGGTTCATCCCCTACTTCCCGCTTGCACGCGGGCTCCTCAGCGGCTCCGTGTCGCGCGAGCGCCCGCCCGCGGAGGGGACACGGCTTCACGGCGCTTCGATCGCCGACTCCGATCTCGACGAGGTCGAGCGGCTCGCCGCGTGGGGCGACGCTCACGGCGTGTCGCTGCTCGAGGTGGCGATCGGCGGGCTGGCGGCAGTGCCGCCGGTCGCGTCGGTGATCGTGGGGGCGTCAAGGCCGGAGCAGGTGCGGGCAAACGCCGCCGCAGGCAATTGGGAGCCCACGGCGGCGCAGCTCGCCGAGCTTCGCGCGCTCAGTCGATCTTGACGACGACGTGCTTGAGCTGGGTGTACTCCTCCATGGAGTAGATCGACATGTCCTTGCCGTAGCCGGACTGCTTGTAGCCGCCGTGCGGCATCTCGGATGCGATCGGCACGAGGTGGTCGTTCACCCAGACGGCGCCGAACTTGAGTTTCCGCGCCGCGTTCATCGCACGCCCGACGTCGCGCGTCCACACCGAGGCGGCGAGGCCGTAGCGCACGTCGTTCGCCCATGAGATCGCCTGATCGTCGTCGGCGAACCGCTGCACCGTCACGACCGGGCCGAAGACCTCGTTCTGGACGATCTCGTCGGTCTGAGCGACGTCCGTGACGATCGTCGGCTTGACGAAGAAGCCCCGCTCTCCGGTCGCCTCGCCGCCGGTGAGGACGGTCGCGCCCTTCGCACGGTCGAGGAAGCCGAGCACGCGGTCCTGCTGCTCCTTGGTGATCACCGGGCCCATCTCGATGTCCTCGCTGTCTGCCGGGTCGCCGACGACGATCGACTCGACCGCGGGCACGAGCTTCTCGAGCAGGGCGTCGTAGATGCGAGGGCCTGCGATCACCCGCGAGCCGGCGGTGCAGTCCTGGCCCGAGTTCGCATACCCGGCGATCTTGATCCCCTCGGCCACCGCATCGACGTCGGCATCGTCGAAGATCACCATCGGCGCCTTGCCGCCGAGCTCGAGATGCACGCGCTTCAGCGTGTCCGACGCGTTGCGGGCGATCAGCTTCCCGGTCGAGATGTCGCCCGTGAGCGAGACGAGGCCGATGTCGGGATGCTCGACGAGGCGCTGCCCGGTCGGGACGCCGTCGCCCGTGACGACCTGCAGGACGTTTTCGGGAATGACGTCGGCGGCGAGCTCCGCGAAGCGGAGCAGCGACAGCGGCGTCTGCTCGGACGGCTTCAGGATCTGGACGTTGCCCGCGGCGAGCGCCGGGCCCATCTTCCACACCGCCATCATCAGCGGGTAGTTCCACGGGCAGATGCCGGCGACGACGCCGATCGGCTCGCGGCGGACGAGCGACGTATAGCCGGTGATGTACTCCCCGGCCGACTTGCCCTCGAGGTTGCGGGCCGCGCCCGCGAAGAAGCGCAGGTTGTCGACGGCGAACGGCATCTCCTCGCGGGCGAGCCCGATCGGCTTCCCGACGTTGCGCGACTCGATCTGCGCGAGCTCTTCGGCGTTGTCCTCGATCACATCGGCGAGCTTGTGCAGCAGCTCGCTGCGCTCCTTCGGTGTGGCGTCCTGCCACCCGACGAACGCCTGCTTCGCGCGCTCGACGACCTCGTCGACCTCCTCGGCCGACATGCTCGGTACCGAGGCGAGCACCTCGCCGGTGGCGGGGTTGAGTGCGTCCAGTGTTGCTTCGGTCGTTGCCATTGTTCCTCCTATTCGGTGCGAAGTATCCCGCTCTCGCTCGTGAGCCGCTGGGCGAGGGCGACGGGGATGACGGTGGCCGCGAGGATCAGGAACACGACCACGTTCACCTGCGGGAGCTGCTGCCCGAGGCGGATCTGACCGAAGATCCAGATCGGCAGCGTGTTCTGGGCGCCCGCGGTGAACGTCGTCACGATCACCTCGTCGAACGACAGCGCGAAGGCGAGCAGGCCGCCCGAGATGAGCGCGGTCGAGATGGTCGGGAAGGTCACGTAGCGGAATGTCTGGATGCCGTCGGCGCCGAGATCCATCGATGCCTCCGTGAGCGACATCGGCACGCGGCGGAGGCGTGCGATCACGTTGTTGTAGACGACGACGACACAAAAGGTCGCATGCCCGATCACGATCGTCAGCAGGCCGAAGTTGAGCTTCCAGAACGTGAAGTACGAATTGAGCGCCATGCCGGTGATGATCCCGGGGAGCGCGATCGGGAGCACGAGCAGGAACGAGACGGACTCGCGTCCGAAGAAGCGGAAGCGATGCACGCCGAACGAGGCCATGGAGCCGAGCACGAGCGCGACGGTGGTCGCGAGCGCGGCCGCCTTCAGCGACAGCCAGAGTGCGCTCTGCATGTCGCCGTTGTGGATCGCCGGCCCGAACCACTTCGTCGTCAGCCCGGGGATCGGCCAGCTCTGCACGTTCGACTTGTTGAACGCGTAGAGGCAGATGATCACGATCGGCACGTACAGGAACGCGAGCACGAGCAGGACCCAGACACCGAGCGCGATGCGTGTGCCGCGTCTCTCCATCAGAGCGCCTCGAACGCGCCGAGGCGGCGCGCGATCATGAGGTAGGCGCCCATCACGAGCACGGGCACGACGGCGAAGGCCGCCCCGAACGGTAGGTTGCCGGCGCCGTTGACGGAGTCGTAGACGACGTTGCCGATGAACTGTGAGGACGTTCCGCCGACGAGCAGCGGCGTGATGTAGTCGCCGAGCGTCAGCGAGAACGTGAAGATCGAGCCGGCGACGACGCCCGGCAGCGCGAGCGGCAGGATCACCGAGCGGAGGGTGCGCCCGCCGCCGGCGCCGAGGTCGCGCGACGCCTCGATGTAGGAGTGGGGAATGCGCTCGAGCGCCGCGTAGACGGGCAGGATCATGAACGGCAGCCAGATGTACGAGAAGACGATCCACATCGCCGTGTTCGTGTAGGCGAGGTTCGCGGGCGGCAGCCCGATCTTCTGGAGCGACCAGTTGAGCAGCCCGTCGTTGTTGAGGATCAACTGCCAGGCGTACACGCGGGCGAGGTACGACGCCCACAGCGGCAGGAGGATGAGCACGAACAGCGTTGCGCGCAGCCGCGGCCCGGCGAGCCGCGCCATGAAGTACGCGAACGGGAACGCGATGATCGCGTCGGTGATCGTGACGGCGGCAGCGATCAGGACCGTCCGCTGTGCGACGTCGCGGTAGGTCGATCCCTGCCAGAGCTGCCGGAAGTTGTCGAGCGTCCAGTTGCGGACGGTCTCGCCGGTGAACGGGTCGACCGTCCAGAACGCGTAGATGAACAGCGCGATGAGCGCCGCGACGTAGATGAGCAGGAACGCAAGGACGGGCGGCGAGAGCGTCAGCCACCCGCGCAGCCAGGGCCGCCGCCAGAGGGCGCCGCCGAAGCGGCGGCGCCCTCCAGGCGCACGACCGTCTACTACCCCTTGAGCTGTGTCCAGGCCTGCTGCCACTTCGTGTAGTCCATGCAGTCCTTCTGGCCGTTCCCGCAGTCGGCGATCGGCGTCTTCCAGAAGTAGATCTGCTTGAAGTACTTGAGCGGCGCGTTCGCGTGGTACTGCTCGCACGAGCCCTTGGACAACGTGTCCATGATCGCGCAGGCCTTCGAGTTGACCGGCGTCTCACCGAAGTAGATCGCCTGCTCGGCCTGCACCTTTGGGGTCGAGACCCACGCGAGCCACTTGTACGCGCAGGCGAGGTTCTTCGTGTGCGACGAGACCATCCACGTGTCGAGCCAACCCGTCGCGCCCTCCTTGGGAACGAGATCCTTCACGGGTGCCTTGTCCGCGATCAGGGTGTTCGTCTGGTACGGCCACGAGGCGCCGATCCAGACGTTCCCGTTCTTGAAGTCGCTGATCTCCTGACCGGCCGTGGCCCAGTACTTCTTGACCAGCGGCTTCTGCTGCTTCAGGAGGTTGAGCGTCGCGTTGAACTGCGACGAGTTCAGCTCGTACGGGTCCTTGATCCCGAGCGACGGCTTCGTCTTCATCAGGTAGAGGGCCGCGTCGGCGATCTGGATCGGGTTGTCGGGAACGGTGATCTTGCCCTTGTACTTCGGGCTGTAGATCGCGCCCCACGACGTCGGCGCCGGCTTCACCTTCTGCGTGTTGTAGAGCAGCGTGTTCGGGCCCCACTGCAGCGAGATGCCGTAGTGCTTGCCGCCGACCGTGTTGTTCGGGGGCGACTGGAACGCCGGGTTGAAGTTCTTGAAGTCGGGGACCTTCGAGGGATCGACCGTCTGCACGTCCTTGCCGTAGATCAGGCGGAGCGACGCGTCACCCGAGGCCGAGACCATGTCGTACTGGTCGCCGCCGCCCGAGCGCATCAGCGTCACCATCTCGTCGGAGGAGCCGGCGTACTTCGCATTGATCTTGCAGCCGGTCTGATTCTGGAACGGGGTGACCCACTGGGGCTGGAGATAGCCCTCCCAGGCGACCATGTTCAAAGTGCCGCCCGTCGACCTGGTCACGCCTGCCGCTGGGAACGCGAGCGCGACGACTGCGATCGCGCAGAGCGCCCACATCCGCTTCGTCATCTGACCTCCTGCTCCATGTTGGGGGTGGTGGGGGGGTTGTCGATCTCGTACGCGTCCTCGGGCTGCCAGCCGACGTGGACGCGCGCTCCCGGCTCGATCGCCCGGCCGTCGTTCTGGCGGACGACCGTCAGCCGGTCGCCGGCATCGGTGTCGACGAGGATCCGGATGAACGCGCCGACGAACACGACCTCGGCGACCGTCCCGGGCTCGCCCGACCCGTTCAGGCGGATCCGCTCCGGCCGGATCGAGAGGCGGCGGCCGTCTCGCTCCAGGATGTTCGACGTGCCGACGAAGCCCGCGACGAACTCGCTGCGCGGCCGCGCATACACCTCGTCGGGTGTGCCGGACTGCTCGATCTCGCCGTTGTTGAAGACGGCGAGATGGTCGCTCATCGTGAGCGCCTCCTCCTGGTCGTGCGTGACGTAGACGAACGTCATCCCGAGCTCGCGCTGCAGCGACTTGAGGAAGACCTGCATCTCCTGCCTGAGCTTCAGGTCGAGGGCGCCGAGCGGCTCGTCGAGGAGCAGCACCTTCGGCCGGTTGACGATCGCCCGCGCGAGTGCCACGCGCTGGCGCTGGCCGCCGGAGAGCTGCACGGGCTTGCGTTCGCCGTAGCCGGACAGCCTCACCATCTCCAGCACCTCGTCGACCAGGCGACGGCGCTCCGTGCGCGACACACGTTTCACCTTCAGGCCGTAGCCGACGTTCTCGGCGACGGTCATGTGCGGGAAGAGCGCGTAGTCCTGGAAGACGGTGTTCACGTCCCGGGTGTAGGGCGGCCGGCCCGTGATGTCCTCGCCGCCGAGCAGCACGCGGCCCGCATCCGGCCGCTCGAAGCCGGCGATCACCCGGAGCGTCGTCGTCTTGCCGGAGCCCGAGGGCCCGAGCAGCGTGAAGAACTCGCCCTCGCCGACGTGCAGGTCGACGTCGCGCACGGCAACGACGTCGCCGTAGGACTTCTGGATGCCTTCGACCCCGACGCTCGCGGCCATCAGCCGGCGACGGCGGCCTCGAGGATGTCCAGGCCGCGCTCGAGCTCCTCGTCGCCGATCGTCAACGGGACGAGGATCCGGATCACATTGCCGTAGATGCCGCATGAGAGCAGCATCAGGCCGCGCTCCCGTGCGGCGGCCACGATGCGCGACGCCTCGTCTGGTGTCTGCTCGGGCAGCTCGAACGCGAGCATCGGCCCGAGCCCGCGCACGTCCGATCCCGCCGGCGCGATCCTCTCGAGCCGCTCCCGCAGCCGGGCGCCCATCTTCTCGGCGTGGGGCCGCTGGGCTTCGAGCGCGTCGAGGATCGGCAGCGCGGCGGCGCAGGAGACCGGGTTGCCGCCGAAGGTGCCGCCGAGCCCGCCGGGCGGGACGGAGTCGATCACCTCGGCGCGCCCCGTGACGGCGGCGAGCGGCAGGCCGCCGCCGAGCGTCTTGCCCGAGACGAGGAGGTCCGGCTCTGCGTCGTAGTGCTCGATCGCCCACACGGGGCCTGTGCGCCCGCAACCCGACTGCACCTCGTCGTTCACCCAGAGGATGCCGTACGAGTCGAGCAGCTCCTGCAGCCGCTTCGGGAAGTCGGGAGGCATCGGGATGAAGCCGCCCTCGCCCTGCACCGGCTCCAGGACGGCACAGGCGACCGAATGCGGGTCGACGTCGCCCTTGAAGAGGTGCTTCAACGCTGCGATCGCGTCGTCGGAGCCGATCCCGCGGTAGGGGTACGGGGCGGGGGTGCGGTACACCTCGGGGGCGAACGGGCCGAAGCCCGCCTTGTACGGCACGACCTTCGAGGTCATCGTCATCGCAAGCAGCGTGCGGCCGTGGAAGGCGTTGTCAAAGACGATCACGGCCTGACGCCCGGTTGCGACCCGGGCGATCTTGACGGCGTTCTCGACCGCCTCGGCGCCCGAGTTCAGGAGCAGGGATTTCTGATCGGCACCTCTGCACGGCGAGAGCTCGGCGAGCCGGCGGCAGACCTCCACGTACGGCTCGTAGGTGCCGACCATGAAGCACTGATGCAGATAGCGGTCGACCTGCGCATGGACGGCCTCGACGACCGCGGGCGGGTTGTGGCCCAGGTTCTGACAGCCGATTCCGCCCGCGAAGTCGATGTACTCGCGCCCGTCGACATCCCAGATCCGCGCCCCCTCGGCGCGGTCGACGACGATTGCCGGGGTCGAGACGCCCCGGGCGACATACCGCCCGCGAGCCTCCTGGATGCGCTCGGTCGCGCTGCGCTCCTGCACCGACACGCGGACGACTGTATACGCGGGATCCGCGGAGTGGAAGGTCGAACTGCGCAATGCGCAGGCCCGAATTCCGCGCATTGCGCAGCGGCGCGCGTCGCGGCTGTCCGGCGCTCCACCGCCGATACGATGCCCCGGCGCGGCGCCTTGGCCGAGTGGTTAGGCAGCGGCCTGCAAAGCCGTTTACAGCAGTTCGAATCTGCTAGGCGCCTCTCGCTCGAGAGGTGTCTGACACCTTGAAGGTGTCAGACACCTGGTATTCGCCGTTCGGCTCGGTCGGGCGCCACCAAGGTCCGGGGCGGGTTGCCCGGCGCGGCGACACGATATGCCTGCGCGTGCAGGGGCGCGCAGGGTGAGGTCAGGGCGCTTACGCCGCAACGTGCGTCCTCGGGCCAAGCGGCTCGCCCGCGCGCCCCTCGCGCGAACATCTCTAGGATCGGCCCGTGAGCTTCTCCGGGTCGCTGATCCAGAACGCGATCTACATCGCGCAGGAGCCGCCGGAGTGGCCGATCACCGCCGACGACTGGGAGCGCGCCGCCGAGGCGAAGCTCGACCCGGGCGCCTTCGGCTACATCGCCGGCGGGGCGGGCGCCGAGTCGACGATGGCCGCCAACACCGCCGCATTCGCGAAGCATCGACTCCGGCCGCGCATGCTCGCGGGGAACGCCGTCCGCGACATCTCGGTGGAGGTGCTCGGGCTGCGCTCGCCGGCGCCCTTCCTGCTCGCGCCGATCGGCGTGCTCTCGATCGCCCACCCGGATGCGGAGCTCGCGGTCGGGCGCGCGGCGGCCTCGTCGGGTGTGCCGATGGTGCTCTCGAGCGCATCGACAGGCTCGCTGGAGCAGGTCGCCGAGACCAATGCGCCGCGCTGGTTCCAGCTCTACTGGGTCTCCGACCGGGAGATCTGCGAGAGCTTTGTCCGGCGCGCCGAGGCGGCCGGCTACGGCGCGATCGTCGTCACCCTGGACACGCTGACGCTCGCCTGGCGCCCGCGCGATCTGCGTCGGGCCTACCTGCCCTTCATCAAGGGCGAGGGTTGCGGCCAGTTCTTCAGCGACCCGGTGTTCCTCTCGCGTCTCGCCAGGCCGCCCGAGGACGACCTGCTCACGGCGGCCGCGACGATGCTCGCCACCTTCCCGAACATCGGCCTCACGTGGGACGACCTCGACTGGCTGCGCGGGCTGACGACGCTCCCGATCCTCGTCAAGGGCGTGCTCACCGCGGACGACGCTAGGCAAGCTCTCGCTCACGGAGTCGACGGGATCGTCGTCTCGAACCACGGCGGGCGCCAGGTCGACGGTGCCGTGGCGGCGCTCGACGCGCTCGTCGAAGTGCGGGACGCGCTACCCGACGCGGTCGTGCTGATGGACAGTGGCATCCGCTCCGCAGCCGACGTGCTGAAGGCCGTCGCACTCGGCGCCGACGCGGTATTGCTCGGGCGTCCCTATGCCTACGCCCTCGCGGTCGGTGGTCAGCGCGGGGTGGAGGAGCTGATCCAGAACCTGATGGCCGAGATCGACCTCACGCTCGCGCTCACCGGCGGGCACGCCGTGCGCAACCTCGACCGTTCGTGGCTGAGCTCGGCGTCGTCCTGAGCGCCCCGGGCGCGGTCGCGCTGGAGGAGATCGTCGTCGACGCGCCCGGGCCGGGTGAGGTCCTCATCCGCATCGAGGCGACCGGCGTCTGCCACAGCGACCTGCACGTGGTCGAGGAGGACGGCTGGGGGCACGCGCTGCCCGTCCTGCTCGGGCACGAGGCCGCCGGCACGGTCGAGGCGGTCGGGGAGGGCGTCGCCTCCGTCGCGCCCGGAGACCGGGTCGTGGTCGGCTGGAAGACGGCCTGTGGGCGCTGCGACGCGTGTCGCAGCGGCGATCCACGCCGCTGCCGCAGGCCGCCGGCGGCAGTCGGCCGGCTCCATCGCGCCGACGGCACGGTTCTGACGCCCGTCCTCCGGACAGGCACGTTCGCGACGCGCACCGTCGTGCCCGAGGCGAGCGTCGTGAGCGTCCCGCGCGAGCTCCCGGTCGAGCAGGCGTGCCTGATCGGCTGCGCGGTCGCGACCGGCGTGATGTCCGTGCTCGAGACCGCCGGCGTGCCCGCCGGCGCGCGCGTCGCGGTGATCGGCTGCGGCGCCGTCGGCCTCTCGGTCGTGCAGGGCGCCAGGCTCGCCGGGGCGTCCGAGATCCGCGCGCTCGACGTCGACCCGGCACGAGCCGAGCTTGCGCTCCGCTTCGGTGCGACGCACACCGAGCCCGGCCCCGTCGACTACGCCTTCGACGTCGTCGGCCGCGGATCCACGCTCGAGCAGGCGCTCCGCCTGCTGGCGACCGGCGGCACCGCGGTCCTGATCGGGCTGTCGCCCGCCGGCGAGACGGCCGTTGTCGACCTGCCGGCGCTCTTCGCCAGGCGGGCGACGATCCTCGTCTCCCACGGCGGCGACCACCTCCCCTCCGACTTCCCGCGGCTCGCCCGGTGGGCGCTCGACGGCGAGCTCGACCTCGCGGGCATGGTCACGCGCACGGCGCCGCTCGACGCCTGGGGCGATGCATTCGCGGCGATGCGCGACGCCTCTGCGATCCGGACGGTGCTCCGGCCGTGAGGGCGATCGACCGCTTCCGGGCGATGATCGCCGGCGAGCTCGAGCCTCCGCCCGTCGCGCTCCTGCTCGGCATGCGGATGACCGAGGTCGAGCCGGGCCGCACCGTCTTCGAGCTCGACGCCGGCCCGCAGCACCAGAGCCCGCTCGGCACCGTGCACGGCGGCATCATCTGCGACCTTGCCGACGCCGCTCTCGGCTGTGCCCATGCGTCGCAGCTCGATGAGGGCGAGACGTTCACAACCCTCGACCTCAAGGTGAACTTCATGAAGCCGGTCTGGGAGGGGCGTCTCGTCGCGGAAGGGCGCGTGCTCAAGGCGGGCCGCACGATCGGCCTCGCCGAATGCCGCGTGACCGACGAGCACGGGTCGCTGGTCGCCTTCGCGACCTCGACGCTGATGACGCTGCGGGGCGACCGGGCCGAAGGGCGTTAGGATCGCCTGCGTGGACCTGCGCGACACACCCGACGAGGCGGCATTCCGCACGGAGGTACGTGCGTTCATCGAGCAGAACCTCCCGGACGGCTCGCGCAGTCGGGGCGCCCGGAGGTTCGAGGACGCCGACCGCGAGTGGAGCCGCAAGCTCGGCGAAGCCGGCTACGCAGGCCTGACGTGGCCGAAGGAGTACGGCGGCGCCGGCGCGCCGTACAGCCATCACGCGATCTTCCTCGAGGAGGTCGCCCGCGCCGAGGCGCCGTCGCATCTCGGAGTGATCGGCCTCGGCATGGCCGGCCCGACGATCATCGCCTGGGGCACGCCGCAGCAGAAGGAACGCTACCTCGCGAAGATCCTCAGCGCCGAAGAGATCTGGTGCCAGGGCTTCTCCGAGCCCGACGCGGGCAGCGACCTTGCGGGCGTCCGGACGCGCATCGAGGACCGGGGCGACCATTTCCTCGTCAACGGGCAGAAGGTCTGGTCGTCCTTTGCGCACATCGCCGACTTCTGCATCCTCGTCGGCGTCGGGCTCCCCGACGAGCCGCGCTACCGCAACCTCACCTACGTGATCGTCGACATGCACGCGCCGGGCGTCGAGGTGCGGCCGCTCGTCCAGATCACCGGCCACCCGGAGTTCAACGAGATCTTTTTCACCGACGTGCGCGTGCCGAAGGCGAATCTCCTCGGCGAGGTCGGCGGCGGCTGGCAGGTCGCGATGACGACGCTGCTCCACGAACGCGGCACGCTCGGCTTCGCGCTCTCCGCAACCCTCGACGTCGCTGTCCGCAAGCTGATCGCACTGGCGAAGGAGCGCAACGTCGAAGACCCGGTGTTACGCGACCGGATCGCGCGCGAATGGATCGAGTTGCAGGCGCTCAAGTACACGAACTACCGCGCCTTGACGACGCTAACCAAGACCGGGATTCCCGGCCCGGAAGGCTCCGCCTCGAAGCTCGTCTGGTCGGAGGCGAATCAGCGTCTGACGAAGCTCGCGCTCGAGATCATCGGCGAGCGGGCCGATGATCCCGACGCCGACACCGCCGCTGGGTACTGGCAGTACCAGCAGCTGCGCTCGCGCGGCAACACAATCGAAGCCGGTACCAGCGAGATCCTCCGCAACATCGTCGCCGAGCGGGTGCTCGGCCTCCCAAGGTCCCGCTGATGGACTTCTCGTTCAGCGAAGAGCAGGACGACCTCCGCCGCGAGGCGCGCGCATTTCTCGAGGCCAACCCGTCGCCGACGGAGGCGCAGCTCGACGAGGTCGGTTGGGTCGGGATCCTCCGAAGCGACGAGTTCGGCTTCCTGGACGCGGCCGTCCTCTTCGAGGAGCTCGGGCGGGTGAACTACACGGGCTCGTTCGTCCGCGACGAGGTCGGAGACGACCGCAACCGGCTGCTCGCCGCGTACGCGCTCGAAGCGGTGGGGATCGGGGCGAAGGCGACGGAGCTCGCAGTCGCGTACGCCTCCGACCGCGAGCAGTTCGGCAAGAAGATCGGCACCTACCAGGCCGTCTCGCACGCGATCGTCGACGCGTACGTGGCTGTCGAGCTCGCCCGCTCGCTCGCGTACTGGGCAGCGTGGGCGGTGGCCGAGGGCGACGAGCACGCCGGCCTCGCCTGCGCTGCGGCGAAGTCGCAGGCGGCCGAGGCGGCGGTTCGCGCGTGCGAGACGTCGATCCAGGTACACGGCGGCATCGGCTTCACCTGGGAGCACGTCCTGCACCGGTACTACAAGCGCGCGCTCTACCTCGAGGGCTCGCTCGGCCACGGCCGCGTGCAGCGTGCGGAGATCGCCGCATCCCTGCTGCGCTCGTAACCGGGACGTCCACCGGGATCGGGGAGGCGACCGCCCGCCGCCTGGTCGCGAAGGGATGGACGGTGCATGCGTCGGTGCGCGAGCCGGGCCAGGCGCCGCAGGGGACGATCGAGCACGTCTTCGACGTCACGAACGGTGACGCGGTCGCCTCGACCTGCGGCGCGATCGAGCCGCTCGACGCACTCGTCGCAAACGCCGGGATCGGGATCGCGGCGCCGCTCGAGCTGCTGCCCACGACGGAGCTGACGCGGCAACTCGACGTCAACGTCGTCGGCCAGGTGCGGGTGCTGCAGGCGGTGCTCCCCGCGCTACGCCGGACGCGCGGGCGCGTCGTCCTGATGGGCTCGATCGGCGGTCGCTCGGCGCTGCCGTTCCTCGGTGCGTACGCGATGTCGAAGTTCGCGCTCGAGGGAATGGCGGACGCGCTTCGCATCGAGCTGGCGCCGTTCGGGATCGACGTCGTGCTGATCGAGCCCGGCTCGATCGCCACGCCGATCTGGACGAAGCCTCAGCAGGCGCTCGACGACGTGCCGGCCGAGGCGGTGGCGCTCTACGGGGCGCGGATCGCGAGGTTCAGGGCGCTCGCAGCGGAGCGTTCGGCGGCGGGCGTGCCTGCCCGCGACGTCGCACGTGTGGTGGAGCGCGCCCTGACGGCCGATCGGCCCCGCACCCGCTACGTCGTCGGCCCCGATGCACGGCGGCGGGCACGGGTACAGCTCCTTCCGGATCGCCTGCGCGACCGTGTGCTGACGCGCTTTCTCTTCGGCCGCTGAGCCGGCCCTCGGCCGAGGGATCCGGAGAAGGCTGTGAGGACGGTCTGCTAGCGTCCGCGCATCAGTAGGGGGAGAGGTACAAAGGCCTGCGCTCGTCGTGGCGGGCCGCTCGTTCTGGTGCTTGCCGCCGGCATCGCCGCGGCACTGGTGGCGACCGCGCCGCGGGCGGGGATCGCGGCCGCGCAGACCGGCGACTGCACGCCCGGGGCGTCCTGGCCGGCCGATAACGCGAGCCTCGCGTCGCAGGTGATCGACCTGATCAACCAGCATCGTGCGAGCCTCGGCGAAGGACAGCTTGCGACGTCGTCTGCTCTCAACGCCTCTGCGGTCTGGAAGGCGAGGCACATGGCCGAGTTCAACTACTTCGACCACGACGATGCCGGCCCGCCGACCACCACGACACCTGCGCGCAGCGCAGCCGATCGTGTGGCGACGTGCGGCTACACGTCCAGCTGGGGCGAGAACATCGCCTACGGGTTCCCGGATGCCGCCTCGGTCGTCACAGGCTGGCTCGGCTCGCCCGGCCACAAGGCGAACATCGAGAACGCCGCATACGTCGTGACCGGTGTTGGCGTCGCCACCTCGTCGAGTGGTGCGATCTACTGGGTGCAGGACTTCGGCCAGGCCCCGGATGGAGGATCGCCGCCCCCGTCGCCGCCGCCCGGCACGACGACCACCGTTGCCACGCCGCCGCCGTCGCCGACCACGACGTCGTCGTCGCCCTCGCCGCCGCCGACGCAGACGCAAGCGCCGACACCGGCGCCCTCGGGCTCGACGCAGACCTCGCCCGCGACGCCGCAGAAGTGGACGATCTCACCCGTCCGCCTCCACGTTGCGACGCGACGGCTCCAGCTGTCGACGACCGTGGCGCCCGTGGGAGGCGGCGTTCCCGCGGCTGCGGCGGTGAAGTGCTCTGCCCACATTGGCTCGTTGCGCCTTCGCGTCGTCGCGAACGCGTATCGAGACGGTGTCGCTCACTGCGCGTGGCGGCTGCCGCAGCTCCGGCGGGAGCATCCCGTCGGCCGCGGCTGGGTCAGCGTCCGGGCCGACGGCGTGCGCATCCGCCGATCGTTCGCGGCTGCCTTGCGGTAGAGGCGCGCCGGAGACCGGCGCCCCCTCCGCGGACCGTCAGCCCTTCGTCGTTTTCTTCTTCTTGGACTTCGGCTTGGTCGTCGACGCTTTCTTGGTCTTCGCCTTCGCCTTCGCCGCGTCGAAGATGACGAGCCAGGCGGTCACACCCTTGGCGCCGGAGGCATCCTTCGACGTCAGCGTGGCCTTGACCTGAATCTGCTTGTACAGCGCGAGCAGCTTCGCGCCCGGGCTGGTCAACGTCGCGGTCAGGGTGGCCGTCGAGCCGCTCGGGACCTTGTACGAGCCGTTCGCGACACGCACGGTCTTGAGCACGGTCGTCTTCTTCTTTCCCTTGACGACCGTCTGCTTGACGCGAACGTCGAAGGCCGCGGTCCCGGCGCAGGACGTGGTCACCACCACCGGGCACGAGACCTTCATGGTCGCGTGCCCCTTGCTGTCGAAGCGCGCAATGCCGGTGAGAACCTGCACGAGGACATAGTGGGTCTGGTTCGCCGTCGGCTTGGCCTGCGGTGCCGGCTGCGGAACGGGCGCCTTGTGCGTCACGGGGTTCTTCGGGATGCTGATCACCGGCGGCTGGATGATCGCGCCTGCGTCGTTGAGGATCGTCACGTCCGCCGAGGCATTCGCGAGCACGGCTCCGCCGGTCGGCGTCGACAGCGTGACCGTGAAGTCTCGATTCGGGCCGGAGGTCGTGACCGCCTTGACGGACACCGGGATCGTCGCGCTCGTCTGCCCCTGCGGGATCGTGAGCGTGCCGCTCGTGGCGGTGTAGTCGACGCCCGCGTGGGCAGCGTTGCCGTCCGTGCCGTCGGCAGTCGCGTACTTCACGGTCACGACCCCGCTCGCGGCGGGTGCGAGGGTCACGGGCACCGGGATCGTCCCCGACTTGCTCCCCGCAGACGCGTCGGCGATCGAGAGCACGGGAACCGTCGAGCCCTGCGGCTCGATCGTCACCGTCGCCGTCCCGTCTCCGCTAAGCGTCGCATCGGTCGAGGTGAAGACGACCGTGAACGACGCGGGCCCGGTGAGTGCCGGGTCGCTGTTGACGTTGATCGTGACCGGCGTCGGGTTCGGGCCCGTGCCACCGGCCGGCCAGGTGACCGAGCCGGACGCGGAGGTGTAGTCGGTCGGCGCCGTCGCCGTGCCGTCCTTCGTGTGCCACTGGACGGTCACGGGGCCGGGGTTCGACGGCAGCGGCGTCGGCTGCGTGAGCTCGAGCTCGACGCTGACAGGCGTCGACCCGCTCGCAGGCGAGCTGACCGGAGTGGGGACGGGGTTGTCGATCTGGACGGTCGGCTGCTGGCCGCCGCCGCCGCCCACCGTCTGGGCGATCGTGCAGGACGCGCTCGAGTTGTCGAGGCGCACGTTCTGCGGGTTCGAGAGCGCGACGTGGAATGTCCGGTTGCCGACGGGTGGGTTCGCGGCAGTCTGGACGTTGAGGTCGAACTCGCGCTGACCCGGCGGGATCGAGATCGTGCCCGACGCCGGGGTGTAGTCGCCGGCGATCGTCGAGTCGTCGACGGTGGTGTAGTCGACGGTCGCAGGGACTCGGGTCGCAGGATGCGCGCCGGCGAGGGCGACCTGGAAGGTCGCGACGCCGCCGCCGGAGACCGTCCCCGAGCAACCGCCGATACCCATGAGCGGCGAGAGGTCGGCCTCGGTGATCGTCCCCGTCGCCTGCTCGCTGCCGCCGCCGCCCGAGAACGTCGCGCCCTGCGGGCTGCTGAACGCGACCGTGAACTGAAGCGGCCCGCCGTAGACGCCGTCGTCGATCGAGGTGACCTGGACGTCGACGGAGGTCTGCCCGGGGGCGAAGGTCAGCGTGCCGCTTGCCTGCCCGGCCGGGTTCGAGACGCTGAAGTTCTGGCCGGCCTGTGCGGAGCCGTTCTGAACTGCGTAGTTGACCGTGACCGTGTGCCCGCTGACCGCTGCGGCGTTCAGGGAGACACTGAAGTCGATCGTGTTGCTGCCGCGCTCGGACACGGTCGCGTTGCCGGGGGTCGTCTGGATCGCGCCGATCGTCCAGTCGTTGTCGACGACCGTCACCTGCGCCTCGTTCTGCGGCGCGATGGACGGGGACGAGTTGGTGTCGTTCGTGTCGACCCATGCGGTCCCGTCCAGTGTCACGCTGAGCGTCCTGTCGGGGCCTGGCGTGCTGTCGTCGGCGGGGCTCACCGAGATCGCCGGAGAGGGGTCGCTCGCCGAGATCGTCGCAGTGGCGGTCGACGAGTTTCCGCCGTCGGAAACGGTGTAGCTCACGGTGAAGTCGCCCTCAGCCGTTCCCGAGAGGCTGAGCGGGAACACGGCGGTCCCGCCCTCGGCCACCGACGAAGAAGGCGCCGCGATCGACACCGTCGGAGCGTCCGCGGTCCGCGCGGCGCCGCGGCCGACGACCCCGAGCAGAAGAGCGGCGCCGAGCAGGATTCCGAGCGCGATGCGAGCACCGTGCCGCAACCTCAAGTCCATGTCCTCATCTCCCCCCAAGCCTTTTCCCCTTGTCCGCGCAGGCTCGCGTGCTTCACGCCCAGAGCCTGCGGGGTCCCCGAATGCTGCCCGAACATCGACTCGACAAGAGGCCAGGCTTGGCAGGCAACTCGTCTCGTCTTCGGCCGGACTGTAGCCTCGTTTGGCACGCATGTCGACACGGGGCTTGTCCTCGACCGCCGCTGGTGGTAAGACTCGTGGCGCTTAACGGGGATTCGAGGAGGGAGCTGCTTGAAAGCAAGGCTCGGGGGGAGCCGGGTGTTTGGGGCACGCGCCGCGGGAGTGGCGGCGTTCGTCGTCGCGCTCCTGGCATGCGCGGTGCTCGCTCCGGCTGCGTTCGCGGACGGAAGCGATGCGGGGACTGCGACGGCGACCACCTCGTCGGCGGACACCTCCGGCACGACCTCGACGGACCCGACCTCGACGACTGCTGCCGATCCGACGACGAGCTCGACGTCCGACCCGACCGCGACCGATCCCACGAGCACGTCCACCGACACGAGTGGCGCCACGTCGACCGACACCGGGTCGACGACCGGCGACGCTTCTTCCTCGTCGGACGGCTCCGGCGACACGACCACGACGTCGGATCCGTCGACGACGGGCGACGGGACGACGGCTGCCGGCGATCCAACCTCGACGACGACCGACTGCACGCCGAGCTCGACGGACACCTCGTCCGCGTCGAGCACCGGCACGTCGACCACCGCGGCGACCGACGGGTGCACGACGTCGACGTCGACCGGCGACTCCACGGACACCGCCGCGGTCGGCCAGACCCCGCCGACGGCGCCCGTCGTCGTCGCCTCGAGCCCCACGCCTGTGACGGCTCCGCCGCCGCCTGCCGCCTCGTCCCCGACGTCGTCCGCCGCGTCGAGCAGCGGGCAGTCGATCACGCTCCTCGTGGGCGCGATCGCCCGCGGGACACCCGCCGACGCTGCGAGCACCCCCGCGGCATCGCCGGCGACGTCGACGCCGGCTCCGGTCGTCCCGTCGTCCCCGCCGGTCGTGGTGTCCGTCGACCCGAGTGCGCCGAACGCCGCGGTTCACGTGCAGACGTCCGGGGAAGCCCCCGCCGGCGGACCCATGGCGATGGTGAACCACAAGCCCGTCGCCGTCACGACCATCTCGGACATCGAGAGCGTGCCGGGGTCGCCGTCGTCCGTCGACGACTACGTGATGCTCACGACACCCTCGGGCGCGCCCGCCGGCACCGCATCCTCGGTGTCCGCGCCGAAGGAGCTGGCCATTCCTCACCGGCTGCCGGCCACGCCGCCCTCCGGGCCCGACACGCCCGGCTCGATGTTCGGCGGGCCCGCCGGTGCCGGGCCCGGCGGCGCCGTGCTCGTTGTCGCCGCCCTTGTCGCTTCTCTGTCGCTGTTCTTCTTGCAGTTCGCCGCCTATGTCTCGGTGCGGATCAACGTGCCGCGCACACAGCGCCGGACGCTCTCGCTCGAGCGCCCTGGATAGCCCTCCCTGCGGTGCCAAAGGCCGGCGTGCGGTCCTTGCCGCCGCCGGCGGTGTCATCGTCGAAATTGGACCCTGGGGAGGGAACGATGGGAGGAGAAACGAACAGGCATCACACGACTGCGGTCGTGACCGACGTGAATCCGCTGCGCCAGGAGCGGACGCGACTCGTGTTGCGCCGCGTCGGCATCGAGGTGGTCGCGGGCTCGCCGTCGGTCGAGCAGTCGGCGAAGCTGGCCGAGATCTACGGATGCGACCTGCTCGTCGTCGGCGCAGCCGACGAGGTCGATCCGGCCTCGGTCTACCGGGTGCTGCGCAGGGCGCACAAGGTCCGGCCCGAGCTCGTCTCGGTGACGGTCGTCGAAGAGGCGTCGACGTCGATGGTCGAGGCCGCGCTCGCCGCGGGCTCGTTCGCCGTCGTCACGCAGCCGGCGAGCGCCGACGAGCTGTCATCGGTGATCCGCACTGCGATGGCCGACAAGCGGAGCGAGTCGTCCTCCAGTGCACCGAGGTGCCGGTTGACGCGCCGTGAGATCGGGATCCTGCGCCTCGTGGCGGAGGGACGGTCGAACCGCGAGGTCGCCAAGGTCCTGTGGGTGAGCGACCAGACGGTGAAGTTCCATCTGGCGAACATCTACAAGAAGCTCGCCGTTCGGAACCGGGTGGAGGCGAGTGCGTGGGCGGTGAGCCGCGGGCTCGTCCAGATCGAGCGTCTGGCCCTACTGGCCGAGCCGCTCGACGGTCGGTTGGCGTTCAATGCGTCGGAGGGCGCCGTCGCGGTTCTTCCGTGACGGCGCCCTCGGCGCCAACCACCGGTCAGCTCTGGAACATGCCGGTGGCGGTGAAGCTGTAGCTCTTGCGGTTGGGCGTCGAGCAGCGCATGACGACGTTGTAGCCGCCGCGCTTGGTGACGGTCGCAGCGAGCGTGCGCACGGTCGTCTCCCCCGGGAGGTCGACGTACACCTGCCCGCTCATCCGCATCGTCAGCGAGCAGTTCCGGGCGGCTTGCCCGGTGAGCTGGACCTCGAGGCGGCCGGGATCGAGCTCGAGTCGAAACGTCTCCCCGTGACGGACGGTGCCGGTGGTCACGCTCACCTCGGGCGAGGCCTCGGTGGGCGTGGTGCTCGTCGTGGTCGTGGTCGAGGTCGTCGTTGTCGATCCCGTCGTCTCGGCGGGCGGGCTTGCCGGGGCGAGGCCGAGGTAGTGCGCGGCCGCCCACGCATCCACGCGGCCGCCGCCGATCCCGTTCACGGGAACTGCGGTTGCCCGAAGCGCGTTGGTCAGCTGGTTGACGGTCAGGCCCGGATCGAGCGACAGGAGCAGCCCGGCGATGCCGGAGACCGCCGGCGGCCCGAACGAGGAGCCGCAGGCCCACGCCGGGCCGATCCACGGGTCGAGCAGCTCGTTGCAGCCGGGTGCGCTCAGCTCGACCCACGACCCGCGCGTCGACCAGCTGTAGAGCTGGTCGTTCTCGTCGGTGCCGGCGACCGAGAGGACGTTGCTCCAGGAGCTCCCGAAGGCTGCGGGGTAGAGCGGAAGGGTGTTCCCGCCGTTGCCGGCCGACGCGACCACCAGCACGCCCTTCTCCTGGGCGTACTCGATTGCGCCGAGCTCGTTCTCGTCGGCCACGTTGCTGACGAGGCTGACGTTGATGATCCGCGCGCCGTGGTCGACCGCCCAGCGGATGCCGGCGGCGATGTTGCCCGCGACGGCGCCGTCGTGCCCGGCAGCGACGCGCACGGGCATGATCGAGCAGTGCCAGCAGTAGCCGGCCATCCCGGCCTTGTTGTCGCCGAGGGCCCCGATGATGCTCGAGACCCATGTGCCGTGCCCGAATGTGTCGGTCGTGTTCGAGTCGTTCCCGACGATGTCCCACCCGGGGATGACCTGGGTCATGTCGGGCACCGGGACCGGTGAGAGCCCCGTGTCGACGACCGCAATGACGATGCTCGGGTTGCCGGTCGTCAGCTGCCAGAGATCCGAGGCGCGGGTGAGGCGCGGGCCCCACTCGTTGGGCCAAAACGGGTCGTTCGGATCGGCGCCGGCCGACCGGGCGACGACGAGCGCGAGGGCCGTCACGACGAGGCCGAGGAGCACCACGAGGGACCAGCGTCTCATCGGGGCGAACTGTAGTTGGATCCGCCGGAGGGATCGACTCCGGCGCAAAAGGCTGCCCGCTGCCCGAAGTGCCCTGCTCTTGGCCACAAACACCCTGCTGAGGGCGGTATTTGCACAAAAAAGACTACCCGCCGCACCCTTGATTTAGGCCTCCGGGCGGGTCTAGAACTCATGTGAGCCCGTAGCGCCGGGAAGCCCGGCGACGCGGGGATATGGGAAGGGGAGAAGGGGGTGCGCACGATCAGCTGCTCACGTGGCCCTGCCACAGCATCTGTGTGTTGCTCATGCATTCGTTCATTGGACAAGGGGGAGAGTTGATGCGATTCCGCGTCTTGACGACGCTCGCTGCGCTCGCCGCTGTCATCGGCATCCTTGCCGTTGGCGCCGGCTCGGCGACGGGCACCGTCGTGCAGTACAAGTACAACCCTCTTGCCGACCCGCAGACCACGAACGTTCCGTGGCTTGCCTGGGCCGGTGAGACGGTGAAGGTGTCGCGGTGCTTCGGTATCGGCGACAGCCAGATCACTTCCGACAACTACGCGACCTATGCGGGGCAGAAGGGTTTCGACCCGCTGTCGCTGCTTCAGGGTCGGTTCTCGAAGGCGGACTGGAGCGGCGCGACCGACCAGCCGCCGTTCTTCCAGACCGGCTCGGGCGACGAGACGTCGACGACCGTGTCCCCGACGTGGTACGACGGCAAGGGTGGCGGCGTCTGTTTCTCGACCGACGTGACGTCCCTCAAGGCCGGCCTCGAGGACATCGACTTCTCGATCAACACCGACCTCGGTCAGTGGCTCAACGAGCTGCTCGGTCAGGACATCATCTTCCAGCAGGACCTTCTGGTCATCTGGATGTGGGACTCCAACCCGGTGCTCAGCGAGTCGAGTGACCTCGGCGCCTACACCGTCGGCGATCCGGGTGGCAGCGGGAACTTCTCGCCCATCGCGGATGCGAATGGTGTCAAGCACCTGTACCCGGGCCTGATCAACGTGCAGGTCCAGGGGACGTTCCCGCTCGGCAACGACTACGCCGGCCTCAACATGCCGACGGTGACGCTGCCGAACGACTGGGTGTGGCTTGCTGACCACTTCGCAGTCGACTATTCGACGACGAGCACGTACCTCGGCTCGGCGCCGAACCGTTGGGACATCCATGACGACGACCTCGCGACCGAAGGTCACGTGGCCGCCAGCCTCTGCGATCCGCCCTACGGGACCGTCGAGGCCGTCGACAACTGCTACGGCTCCGACCCTGAGAACAGCGATGCGGACCTCGGTCCGTTCTCGTCGATCTTCGGGCCGGTCGGGACGTACAACGACGCGATTGGCCCGTTCGACCCGGTGCGCTCGTACGAGACGCTCCTGTCGGACGGCAACCTGAACGCCAATGACGCTCCGATGCCGGCGCTTCGCGTCGACGTCAGCCTCACCAACGCTGGTGCGGATCACGCAGTCGGCTACCTGTCGAAGGCTGACAAGAGCCTGATCTACAACCGGCTCGACCCGCAGTACGGCGGCGCCGGCGACAACACGAGCCTCAGCGCTCCGCACGTGCTGTATGCGCCGTTCTACAAGGCCCTCATCCCCGCGGTCACCCCGCTGGCCGACTTCAACACGACGTCGGGCGTCGAGGGCTCCATCAACGGCAACGAGCCGAACTGGCTCACGTGGATCCTTCCTCAGGGCGTCACGACGAGCCAGGACGAGCAGGGCATCTACGACTACTGGGATACCTACTCGCTCGGCAACGAGGGCGGCTACAACAGCTGCTTCGGCGCTGACGGCCAGGGCATCTCGCGGCAGGACAACGTCGATACGGACGGCACCGGCACCTCGGTCGCGGTCTACACCGACGAGCACGGCCAGGCCATGGTGCAGTTCAACCCGGCGAACCCGGACGGCGAGGGGATCAACCTCACGTCGGACGGCAACGGGCGCT
The DNA here is from genome assembly GCA_963794375.1 of uncultured Thermoleophilia bacterium. Classification (GTDB taxonomy): domain Bacteria; phylum Actinomycetota; class Thermoleophilia; order Gaiellales; family Gaiellaceae; genus PALSA-600. The sequence continues at coordinate 71,979 of CAWCDL010000007.1, read as the reverse complement.
GCGACGTCTACACCGGCTCGCTGACTGGGACGGCAACGATCCAGGCTGAGTCCGTGTACCCGGCGAAGCAGCCTTCGGACCCGTCGAACATGGGTACGCCGAAGCTGTCGAACACGCTCACGAAGACCGTGACGTTCACTCCGAGCAAGACCCTCACCTGCATCAAGAAGGGTGTCAACGAGGCGTACTGCGTGGAGACCGTGACCGACTTCGAGGGCAACCCGATCAAGGCGAACGTCGAGTTCACGACTCGCCCGTCGGCACCTGGCGCTATCGGTCCTGACAACAACCCGTTCGGTGGCTTTGATCCGACGGGCCAGAACCTCTGGGCCGATTCGACGAACCAGATCGTGACCGGTTGGACCAGCCCGATCACGGGCGAGGCCGCGATCTACGTTCAGGACTCGATCAACGAGTGCGTCGACGTCCACGTGGAGAACCTCGGTACGCGCAACGGCGGCCAGGGCATCTTCCGTGACTTCGACTTCAACCCGTACCTGGGCACGACCTGTGGCACGAACACGGGCACCGGCCCGATCAGTGACGGTGGCTCGGGCGGTGGCTCCACGCCGTCGAACCCGGGTCCCACGGGCGGTAGCGGCGCGCAGGCGGCAACTGTGACTCCGGTCGCAGTCACCTCGCCGGCTCCCACAGCCGCTCCGACGGCAGCGGTCCCGGCCAAGACGGCCAAGACCGCGAAGACGGCCAAGATGACGCTCGTCTCGGCGCGTGTCATCGCCGGCAAGAACGGCCGCTTCCTGAACGTCCGCGTGAACAGCGTCGCCAAGATGGCCCGGCTGCGCATCACGCTGGTGAACAAGAACGGCAAGCACGCCGTGATCTTCCGGTACGTGCACACGAACAAGATGGTCCGTGTTGCGAACCTGAAGCTCGGCGCGACGGTGAAGACGGTGCAGGTGGCTGTCGCCTAGCGACACCGCCCGAACCTGATCGGCACGAAACGAGGGGCCCGCTTCGGCGGGCCCCTCGTCGTTTCACGATTCGATTCTCGTCAGCCCTGCGGCAGCAGCTGCTCGAGCGCCTGCAGCGCGTCGATGCGGCCGTCGGCGACTCCGCCGGGCAGCGGGCTCGCTGTCCGCTCGAGCGCGCCGGCAACGTCCGCGGTCGAGACGTTGCCCGTGCTCAGGGCCAGTGCTGCGATGCCGGCGACGAGCGGCGAGGCCGCCGAGGTGCCGCAGAAGGCGCCGTAGGCACCGCCGAGCGCCGTCGTCACGTCGCAGCCGGGAGCAGCGAGCGTCACCCAGGTGCCGCGGGTCGACCAGGGGTAGAGCTGGCCGGTCTGGTCGGTCGCCGCGACCGAGACCACGCCCGGGTACGACGCGGGATACGTGGCGTCGGCTGCGCCCGAGTTGCCGGCCGCGGCGACCACCAGGACTCCGCGGCTCTCGGCGTACGCAATCGCCGACTCCACGTCGGAATCCGCCTCGTTGAGAATGACGCTGAGGTTGATCACCTGCGCGCCGTTGTCGGCCGCGTAGCGGATCCCGGCGGCGATGCTGCTGCCTGTGCCGGTTCCGTCGGCGCCGAGCACCTTGATGGGCATGATCAGGCAGGTCCAGCACGCGCCCGCCACACCCTGACCGTTGTCCCCCCGGGCTGCGATTACGCCGGCGACCATTGTCCCGTGGCCGTACTGGTCGTCGGTGCTGCCGCTGCCGTCGGCGAAGTCGGCTCCGGGGACGAGCGCGCCCTGCAGGTCCGCCTGCGTCGGATCGACGCCGCTGTCGACGACGGCGACGACGACCTGCCGGCGCGACGGCGCCAGCGCCCAGGCCTGGGGCGCATCGACCTGCGCGAGGCCCCACTGCTGTGGCCACTGCGGGTCGTTGGGGGTGATCGACGTCGGCGCCGCAGGCTCCGGTGCGGGCGCGGACGGGTCGGCGCTCTGGCGCGCGAACCTCACGAGCCACTGCGAGCGCACCGCGGAACGGACGCGCGGCCACGAGTAGGCCACGGCCCGCGCGGTCGAGCCGTGCCCGGTTCGCGTGGTGGCGCCGCCGCCGATCTGGGCGACGAGGACACAGCACAGCGAGAGCAGAGCGACCCTTGCAAGCCTCATGCTCGCCTCTATCGGCAGGAGGCACGGAGCTCTTGAGCGGGCGCTCGCCGCCCGTCGGGGGCGGCTCGAATCCGGCTGTTCGGAAGCTCAGATCGGCTCGGTGGAGACGAGCTTGCCGCTCGCGTTGTAGCCGAGCACTCTCGTCACCCATTTGGCGCAGCTCGTCGGCGCGGGGCAGCCGTAGAGGAAGCCGTTGTCGGTCGTGAGCGGGATGGTCTTCCGCTTCGAGCCTCCGACGAGGACGAGCTTCGTGACGTCGTTCTGGGCGACTCCGCCGATGAGGCCGTTGGTGACCGAGACCGTCTCGCGGCCCGTCTCGAAGATGAGCCCTTCGGGCTGGCAGTGCTGCGCGTAGCCCTGGCTCTGGATCAGCACGATGCACGCCGTCTTGTTTTTCATCTGCGTGATGTAGACGTAGTACTGGTGCTTCTTCGTGTCGACTGCGGTCGCCACCCGCCGCGACGCGACGACTCTGGGAGCCAACGCCTTCGCGGCCGCCGGGAGGTTGTCGTAGGAGTGCTTGGCGCGCTTGAAGACCTTGAGCCCCGCGACCGGATTAGGGCTCGTCGCAGCCCACGTTGCCGCAGGGAGGACCAGTGCCAGAACGGCGAGAATGACCCCGAGGCGCCTCGACACGCCGCGATGATAGCCGTCCTTCGGAGAACCGCAACCGGGGTTTCCCGGGGATCCTGCGGATCGGTCGGGGCGGCTTTAGAGTCCGCGCATGGGTTACACGACTGCCACACTCGACGACCTCGGTGCCGGCTACGGCTTCCGCAAGGTCCGCAAGGCGTTGAACGTGACCGCGTTCGGGGTCAACGCTCTCGTCTTCCCGCCGCACTACGAAGGGCCGAACCACTTTCACGACATCCAGGACGAGCTGTACTTCGTCCACCGCGGGACGGCGACGTTCGTCTTCGACGGCGATGAGCGCGACGTTCCCGAAGGCGGGCTCGTGCACGTCGAGTCGACGACTCATCGCGCGATCCAGAACCGGACCGACGACGACCTCGTGCTGCTGGTCGTCGGCGGCAGCGGCGGTTACGTCGAGCGGGACGGGCAGGTCGTCAGCGCAGAAGACCTCGAGAAGCGGCAGGCGATGGGAAGGTGGCAGCAGTGAACGGGTTGATGATGGACACGCAGTTGACCCTGCCGCTTCTGCTGCGCCGGGTCGAGCGCTACTTCGGCGGCAAGCAGATCGTCACGAGGCTGCCGGATCGGAGCTTCCAGCACTCGACCCACGGCGAGGCGGCACGCCGCGCCCGCGCGCTCGCCGTCGCGCTGCAGGGGCTCGGGCTCGAGCGCGGCGACCGTGTGGCGACCCTCTGCTGGAACCACCAGGTGCACCACGAGGCGTACCTGGGGATCCCCTGCGGCGGGTTCGTGCTCCATACCCTGAACCTGCGTCTGCACCCGCACGACCTCGCCTACATCGCGACGCACGCGGGCGACCGCGCGGTGATCGTCGACCGCAGCCTGAAGCCGCTGCTCGACCAGTTCGTCGGCGAGACGGCGATCGAGCACGTGATCGTCGTCGAGGACGATTACGAGAGCCTGATCGGCGGCGTCGACCCGGACAGCTGGCGCGACCCTGAGCTGAACGAGAACGAGGCCGCGGCAATGTGTTACACGAGCGGCACCACCGGGCGGCCGAAGGGCGTCCTCTACTCGCATCGCTCCACCATGCTCCACACGCTTGGAGTCGCGGCCGGGAATCCGCTCGGCATCGGCATCTCCGAGAGCGACGCGATCCTGCCGGTCGTGCCGATGTTCCATGCGAACGCGTGGGGCTACCCGTATCTCGCGTCTGCTCTCGGCTCGAAGCTCGTCTATCCCGGGCCGTTCCTCGACCCCGAGAGCCTGCTCGAGGACATGCACGAGCAGGGTGTGACCTGGGCGGCGGGCGTGCCGACGATCTGGCTCGGGATCCTGGCGCTCCTCGACGCGAGCCCCGAACGGTGGGACATGTCGAAGGTGAAGGGGATGCTCGTCGGGGGCTCGGCCGCGCCGCGCGCGATGATCGCCGGCTTCAAGCTGCGTCACGGGATCGACGTGATCCACGGCTGGGGGATGACCGAGACCTCACCGGTCGCCTCGACCGCGCAGCTTCCCGGGGAGCTCGCCGAGGCCGATCTCGAGACGCAGTTCGACTTCATCGCCATGCAGGGCCTGCCGCTCCCGCTCGTCGAGCTGCGCAACCGGGACGCCGACGGCAACGAGCTGCCGTGGGACGGCGAGTCCGTCGGGGAGCTCGAGGTCCGCGGCCCGTGGGTCGCATCCGGCTACTACGAGACACCCGACTCGGCGCACCGCTGGACGGACGACGGTTGGTTCAAGACGGGTGACGTCGTCGCGATCCACCCGCTCGGATTCATCCAGATCAAGGATCGCTCGAAGGACGTGATCAAGTCGGGCGGCGAGTGGATCTCCTCGGTCGAGCTCGAGAACGCGCTGATGGCGCACCCGGCGGTCGCCGAGGCGGCCGTGATCGCCGTGCCCGACCCGAAATGGGATGAACGCCCACTCGCAGCCGTCGTGCTCCGCGAGGGTGCGTCCGCGACTCCGGAGGAGCTGAGGGAGTTCCTCGCACCGCAGTTCGCGAAGTGGTGGCTTCCTGACCGGTTCGAGTTCGTGGCCGAGATCCCGAAGACGAGCGTCGGCAAGTTCCGCAAGACGGAGCTCCGCGAGATGTTCGCGGACGTCTCGGCGAGCGCCCCATGATCCGCACCGTCTGGCTCGACAACCCACCGGTGAACGCGGTCGGCCCCGCGATCATCGAGGCGATCTGGGACGCGCTCGAGTCGCTCGACGACGACGTGCGCGCGGTCGTGCTTCGCGGCCGCGGCGAGCGCGCCTTCTCGGCGGGTGCCGACATCACGGGCTTCGTCGGCGGCTCCGCCCCCGGGGAGCGGCCGGCGGGCATCCAGCCGGTCGCCGACCTGATCGAGGCCGCGCCGGTCCCCGTCGTCGCGGCGATCCACGGCTACTGCCTCGGCGGCGGGCTCGAGATCGCACTCGCGTGCGACTTCCGGATCGCGACGCGCGAGGCACAGCTCGGGTTCCCCGAGGTCAACCTGGGCCTGCTCCCGGGTGGCGGCGGGACGCAGCGGGCGCCGCGCCTGATCGCGCCGGGCCGGGCGCGCTGGCTCATCATGTCGGGTGAGCGCATCCCGGCCGAGACGGCGGCGGAGTGGGGGCTCGTCGAGTTCGTAGTCGACGACATCGACGAGGGGATCGAGCGGTACGTCGAGCCGCTCGACCGGCAGAGCCCGCACGCAATCCGGCAGATCAAGCAGCTGCTCCACTCGACGCGAGACGTGCGCTCCGACGAGCGGGAGGTCGAGGCATTCGCAGCATGTCTCGAGTCGGAGGACGGGCAGGAGGGGGTTGCCGCCTTCCTCGAGAAGCGCCAAGCGAACTGGACCGGGAGGTGAAAGCGGTCGTCCTGCACGAGGTCGGAGGCGACCTCACGGTGGAGGAGGTGCCCGACCCCGTCGGTGACCATGTCCTCGAGGTGCGCGCGGTCGGCGTCAACTTCGCCGACACCTTGATCCGCCGCGGCCTCTACCCGCAGATGCCGGCGCTGCCGCACGTGCTGGGCAACGAGGTGGCTGGAGACTTCGACGGACGGCGGGTGATCGCGTTCCCGCGCGCCTCTGGCGGGTACGCAGAGCGGGTTTCGATCGATCCGGAATGGGTGTTCCCGCTGCCGGACAACGCCACCTATGCCGGAGGAGCCGCGTTCTTCACGACCTACCTCACGGCTCATATACCGCTGACATATCAGTTGCATGTCACGAGTACGTCAGTCGTCCTCGTGCACGCCGGCGCGGGCGGCGTCGGCACGGCGGCGATCCAGCTCGCGAAGAGCCTCGGTGCACGCGTGATCGCGACGGCGAGCACCGAGGAGAAGCGCGAGTTCGCGCGCTCGGTCGGGGCGGACGAGGCGATCGGCTACGACGAGGTCGAGGGGCTGCAGGTCGATGCAGTGATCGACCCGGTCGGCGGCGACGTCTTCACCCGCTCGCTCGCCCTGCTCAACCCGCTCGGCGCCATCGTCGCCATCGGCTTCATCGACGGGCCCTGGCAGGATCCGAGCGTGCAGTGGCTCGTCGGCCGCAACGCCACCGTCGCCGGTTTCTATCTCGGCCGCTTGATCCGGTTGCGGCCGGACGTCGTGCGGGCGGCCGCTCGCGACCTGCTCGAGCTCTGGGCGGCCGGGCGGATCGACCCGGTGGTCGGCCATCGCTTCCCGCTCGAGGACGCGGCCGACGCGCACGCCCTGATCGAAGCGCGACGCCACCTGGGCAAGGTCGTCCTCGAGCCGTGAAGGCGCTCGTCACCGGCGGCGAGGGCGGCATCGGCCGCGCGCTCCAGGCCCGGCTGGAGCAGGAGGGATGCGACGTCGAGTCGCTCGACCTGCGCTCCGGGTTCGACGTCACCGACCCCCAGGCGTGGGAGGGTGTCGGCGCCGTCGAGCTCGCCTTCCTGAACGCAGGCGTCCTGACGGGTGAGGCCGACCCGCGTCGGCTCTCCGTCGAGGCGTATCGCCGGGCAGTGGCCGTCAACGTCGACGGGGTGGTGCTCGGCGTGCGCCGGCTCGCCAGGGTGATGGACACCGGCGCGATCGTCGTGACGGCATCGCTCGCGGGGTTGACCGGGATGCCGAGCGACCCGGTCTACTCGCTGACGAAGCACGCTCTCGTCGGCTTCGTGCGCAGCGCCGCCCCGCATCTCGAGCCCCTCCGGCTGAACGCCGTGTGCCCCGGGATCGCCGACACGCCGATGATCGACGTGCAGCGTGATGGATTCGCGGCGGCGGGCTTCCCGCTGCTCGCGCCCGCCGACGTGGCCGAGGCCGCCTGGCGGGCCGCGACGAGCGGGGGGACGGGGGAATGCTGGTTCGTCCAGCCGGGCCGCGAGCCCGCACCGTTCCGCTTCCCGAGCGTTCCCGGGCCCCGGAGCGGCGGCGAGCGGGTTGGCGTGCCTCCACTGTGACGGCGGCTCTCTAGTTCAGCTCGGGGTCGAACGGCATCGTCGCCATCAGCGCGGCAAACGGGCCGCCCTTGCGCCGCAGGACCGATCGCCACAACTCGTCGGGGTCGGGCGCGAACGCGTCGTCCGGCTGGGCGTCGACGACGATCCACGAGTCTTCCTCGAGCTCCGCTTCGAGCTGGCCCGCGCCCCAGCCCGAGTAGCCGGCGAAGAGCCGCAGCCGCCGGATCGAGAGCTCGTCGGGCTCCGAGTCGGCGGGCATGAAGCCGAGACCCTCCATGATCGGGGCGGCCGCTTCGCCGACGTCGTCGAACTCGGCGAGCACCATGAAGGCCTCGGGCTGCACAGGGCCGCCGACGAAGACGGGGTCGTCCGCGCCGGGAAGGCCTTCGAGTGTCGGCACCGCCTGCGTCGCCGGCAGGTCCGAGGGCCGGCTCAGCACGAGCCCCATTGCGCCGTCGTCGTCGTGATGAGCGATCAGCACGACCGTCCGGCGGAAATTCGGGTCGACGAGCGCCGGCGAGGAGACGAGCAGCTTCCCCTGAAGCGAGTTCACGCCCACTAACCGAATGCCCAGGGCTCGCCGGCCGCGAAGCCTTTGAGGATGCGCCGGGCGACGACCTGCCTGTGTACCTCGTCGGGGCCGTCGTAGATCCGGCCTGCCCGGGCCATCATCGCCATGTGGGCGAGCGGTGTCTCGTCCGTCAGGCCGCGGGCGCCGTGCACCTGGATCGCGCGATCGATCACTTCCTGGAGGGTGCGCGCGGCGAAGAACTTGATCGCCGAGATCTCGACGCGGGCCTCGTCGCCCTGGTCGATCTTGTGCGCGGCGTCGAGCGTCATCAGCCGGCATGCCTGGATCTCGGCGTAGCTGTCGGCGATCCAGTTCTGCACCGTCTGCTTGCGGGCGAGCGGCTCGCCGAACGCCTCGCGCTGCAGCGAGTACTCGCACATCAGCTCGAACGCGCGCTGCATCTGGCCGAGCCAGCGCATCACGTGATGGATACGCCCCGGCCCGAGCCGCTTCTGCGCGATCAGGAAGCCCGCGCCCACCTCGCCGAGCGTGTTTGCCACGGGGACGCGCACATCCGTGTAGCGCATCTCGCAGTGCGTCGACCAGTTGCGGCCCCGGTGACCCATCGTCGGGATCGCCCGGACGAGCTCGACGCCGGGCGTGTCCGCCGGGACGACGATCTGCGTCGCCCGGCCGTGCGGCTCCGCCGCGGGGTCGGTGACCGCCATGACGATCCCGAACGCCGCACCTTCCGCTCCCGAGCTGAACCACTTGTGACCGTCGATCACCCAGTCGTCGCCGTCTCTGACCGCCCGCGTTCGCAGCGTGGTCGGGTCGGAGCCGGGCACCTCGGGCTCGGTCATCGAGAAGAACGAGCGGATGCGGCCTGCTACGAGAGGCAGCAGCCAGCGTTCCTTCTGCTCGGCGGTGCCGAACAGATGCAGGATCTCGGCGTTTCCGGCGTCGGGTGCCTGGCAGCCGAAGACGAGCTGCCCCCAGACGGTGCGGCCGATCTGCTCGTTGAGGTAGGCGTAGTCGAGGAAGCCCGTCCCCGTGCCGCCGACCTCCGGCGGCACGTGCGGCGCCCAGAGGCCGAGCCCGCGCACCTCGTCCTGCAGGCGGGCGACGAGTGCGTCGGCATCGTCATCCTCGCGGTCGAGGGCCTGCTCGTTCGGCAGTACGCGCTCGTGCATGAACGAGCGCACCTGCTCCAGCTTCTCGGTTGGGGGAGCCCAGGCTGTGGCTGTCATTCCCGTAGCATCGCACGATGCGGCTGGGCTTCTACATGGGCTATGCACAGCCCGGCACGAGCCCGCTCGAGCTCGTGGAGCTGGCACGAGAGGCGGAGCGGATCGGCTACGCATCCGCGTGGGCGGCCGAGGCGTGGGGGGTCGATGCGATCACGCCGCTCGCCTGGCTCGGAGCGCTCACGCAGACGATCGGGCTCGGCACGGCGATCATGCAGATTCCCGGGCGCTCACCCGCCAACGCCGCGATGACCGCGGCCACGCTCGATTTGCTTTCCGGCGGACGGTTCCTGATGGGGCTCGGGACGTCCGGGCCGCAGGTCGTGGAGGGCTGGCACGGGCAGGAGTGGGGGAAGCCGCTCGGCAAGACGCGCGAGTACGTCGAGATCGTGCGCACCGTCCTGCGCCGGGAGCGGCTCGAGCATCACGGCGAGCACTACGACATCCCGCTGCGCGGAGGCACCGGCCTCGGCAAGCCGTTGAAGCTGATGGCCCGCCCGCTGCGCGCCGACGTCCCGATCTATCTGGCGGCGATCGGCCCGAAGGCGGTGGAGCAGGCATTCGAGATCGCCGACGGCTGGCTGCCCATCTTCTGGTCGCCCGAGAAGGCGCGCTCCGTGTTCCCGCTCGACCGCGCGCGGCCGGGATTCGACATCTCGCCCTCCGCACCGGCGATCGTCACGGACGACGTCGACGCTGCCCGCGCGATGCTCAAGGAGTACTACTCGTTCTACATCGGCGGCATGGGAGCGCGGTCGAAGAACTTCTACAACGACCTCTTCGCCCGCTATGGCTACGAGGCGGAGGCCGCAGAGATCCAGGAGCTCTTCCTCGACGGGCACCAGCGCGAGGCGGCGGCGAAGGTGCCGGACTCCTTTGTCGACGAGGTCGCGCTCGTCGGACCGGTCGAGCGTATCCGCGACCGGCTCGCCGCCTGGCGCGAGTCGGGCGCGACCTCGCTGCTCGTCTCGACGCGCGACGTCGCGACGATGCGCGGCGTCGCGGAGGCCGCAGGCTAGACGAGCTCGAGCGCCGTCTCCGCGAGCAGCGGCACCGCGTGCTCGAAGACGGCTGCGCGGGTGTCCTCGGCGGCGAGCTCGCCGCGGATGAAGCGGCCGTAGATCGCCTCGCAGAAGACCGACGCCTTCCAGAGCGCGAGAGCCTCGAACCACCCCAGCAGGTCGAGGTCGCGGCCGCTGCCGGCCGCATAACGGGCGGCGAGCTCGGCCCGCGACGGGAAGCCAGGCTCGGCCGTCACCGGTGACGAGCCGATCGCGCTCGTTCGTCCGCCCGGCTCGGAGTACATCGCGAGCAGGTAGCCGACGTCGGCGCGCGGGTCGCCGATCGCGCCCATCTCCCAGTCGAGGACGGCGTCGATCCGGGTAGGAGCCGAGGCGGAGACCATCATGTTCCCGAGCCGGTAGTCGCCGTGGACGACCGTGTCCTCGAGCGGCGCCGGGAGCTCCGCGGCGAGCCGGCGGCCCACCTCGTCCACCGCGGGCAGCTCACGTGTCTTGTTGATCTGCCAGAGCTGGCTGAAGCGCCGCACCTGCCGTTCGGCGTAGCTGCCGGGGCGGGCGAAGGCGGCGAGCGCGGGCCGGCGGACGTCGGCGGCATGGATCTCGACGAGGGTGTCGACGAGATCGAGGCCGAGGGCGCGCCGCGCGGCGGACGTCTCGAGCCCGGACGGAAGCTCGTCGGTGAGCACGTGGCCGTCGAGGAACCCCATCACGTAGAACGGGACGCCGAGGACGGCCTCGTCCTCGCAGACGGCCACGATCTCCGCCAGGCGGGCGAACCCGGCCTCCCGGATCGCGGTCTGCAGGCGTGCCTCGCGAACCATGTCGTGTGTCGACGGGGGCAGCGGCGGGCGAGGCGGCCGGCGCAACACGAATCTGTCGGCGCCGCGCTCGAGCAGGAACGTGAAGTTGGATCCGCCGCCGTCGCCGATGCGCCGGGCCGTGACCGGGCCGCTGCCGAGCCCGTGGGCGTCGAGAAACGCCTCGACGCTCTCTTCGACGATCAGCGGCGTGGTCACGCTGCGATGCTATGCGGGATGCGGAGGCGCCTCTACCTGCTGCGGCACGCGGAGGTCTCATACGTGGGCGAGCGCGATCCGGAGTCCGTGCTGTTGACTCCGCGTGGGCGCGAGCAGGCGGCGGCGGCACGGCAGGCACTCGCAGGAGTCGAGGCCGACCTGGTCGTCACGAGCTCCCTGCCGCGGACGGTGGAGACGGCGTCCATCGTCGCGCCGGGCCTGGAGCAGGAGCACTGGGGAGAGCTCGACGAGTGGCGCGGCGGTCGTCTCGACGGCCTCGCGCTCGACGAGCTGGAGCGCACCTTCGTCGGCTCCTTGCACGTGCAGGACGAGTCGGAGCGCTTCCTCGGCGGTGAGTCGCTCGGCGAGGCCCTCGACCGGGTACTGCCCGCCCTCGAGCGGCTCGTCGCCCGCGAGTGGCAGACGGCGCTGGCGGTGCTGCACGGCGGCGTGAACCGGATCCTGCTCTCGCATGCCCTCGCGGGTGGGCGCGCCTACTTCAGCGGCTTCGAGCAGGCGCCCGCGTGCATCAACGTCCTCGATCTCGGCGACGACGGCGCCTGGGTCGTGCGGATCGTGAACTACGTCCCCTACGACCCGCTGCACCCGGCGCGCACGACGACGATGGAGCACCTCTGGGGCGAGCTGAAGCCGTGGCTCGCCGACCGGCTTCCCTGAGCCTCCTCTACGCCGCAGCGATGAGTGCGACGCCGCAGAGGGCGACGGCGACGCCGGCGCGCTGGGGGCGCGTGAGACGCTCGTGGAGGACGCGGTGGGCGAGGATGACGGTCGTCACCGGGTAGAGCGAGCCGAGCACCGAGACGAGGGCCAGGAGGCCGTGGCCGCTCGCGGCGGCGAAGAGCGCGTTCGCCGACACGTCGGCGAGGCCCACCGCAGCGACGGGCCAGAGCATGGCGCGCGGCAGTCGCAGCGGGGCGCGCACGGCCGCCGCCCCGACGGCCAGCAGCGAAAGCGACCCGACCCTCGCGCCGAGGAGCGTCGAGAGCGCGTCTCCCTCGCGGCTCCCGAGCCCGAGAAAGTAGACGAAGAGGCCAAGCGCGACCGCCGCGCCGGCGGCGAGCAGGATCGCCCGCGCGCGGTCGGGCGACTCCGAGCGGTGCTCGTCGACCGAGGCGAGCACCGCGCCGGCGATCGCCGCCGCCGCGCCCGCCAGCGCGAGCGGCGCGGGACGCTCGCCCGAGGCGATCGAGATCCCGAACGGGACGACGGCGCCGCAGGCGACGACCGGCGAGACGACACTCATCGTCCCGAGCGCGAGTGCCCGGTAGAAGAGCGCCAGGCCGGCACCGCCGCCGGCACCCGCGGCGAGGCCGAGCAGGAACGAGCGGGTGTCGACGTCGCCCCGGACGAGCACGATCGCGCCGAGCGCGACGAACCCCGCCGCCTGCGACCAGACGGTCACCGCGAACGCCGGCAGGCGGCGCGAGAGCAGCCCGCCGCCGAAGTCGGCTCCGCCCCAGACGACCGAGGACGCGAACGCGAGGAGGACGCCGGCGAGCGCCAGTGCTAACCGAGGCGCTCGACAAGCATGGCCATGCCCTGCCCGCCGCCGACGCACATCGTCTCGAGACCGATCGTCCGGTCGAGGGTCTCGAGATCGTTCAGCAGCGTGCACATGATGCGTGCGCCCGTCATGCCGTAGGGGTGCCCGAGCGCGATCGCTCCGCCGTGCGGGTTGAGCTTGTCGGAGAACGGGTCGACGCCCACTTCGCGGCAGACCGGGAGCACCTGGGCGGCAAACGCCTCGTTCAGCTCCATCACGTCGACGTCGTCGATCGTCATGCCGGCGTAGCCGAGCACGCGGCGCACCGCTTCGATCGGCCCGACGCCCATGATCTCGGGATCGATCCCCGAGACCGACGACGCGATGATCCGTGCGCGCGGCGCGATGTCGAGCTCACGTGCACGGTTGGCCGACATGACGACGACTGCCGCCGCGCCGTCGTTCAGGGGGCACGAGTTCCCGGCTGTCACCTTCCCGCCAGGCTTGAACGCCGGCTCGAGCGCGGTGAGCTTCTCGAGTGTCGACGACCGGCGCGGCCCGTCATCCGCCTCGACGCCCTCGTAGACCGAGAGCTCGCGCGCGAAGAAGCCGCTGTCCTGCGCCGCGACTGCCCGCTCCTGCGACTGCTGTGCGAAGCGATCCATGTCCTCGCGCGAGACGTCCCACTGCTCGGCGACGTTCTCGGCGGTCAGGCCCATCGGGATGTAGACGTTCGCGATCGGGGCGTGATCGCCGAAGAGCGCCGGGTGGAGCTCGTCCTCCGACTTCGGGTACCCGTCGACCTGCGAGATCGACTCGACGCCCGCGGCGACGAAGGCTTCCCCTTCGCCGGCGCGAATCGCGTGGTAGGCCATGCGGATCGACTGGAGCGAGGAGGCACAGAAACGGTTGACCGTCGTGCCCGGCACCGTGTGCGGCATTCCGGCGAGGAGCGCAGCGCGCCTGCCCAGGTTCATGCCCTGTTTTTGCTGGGGGAAACCGCAGCCGACGATCACGTCGACGATCTCCTCGGCGGGCAGTGCGGGCACCCGGCCGAGAGCCTCCCGGATCGCGAATGCGACGAGATCGTCGGGCCGGGTGTCGGCGAGCGACCCCTTCCCGGCACGCCCGATCGGCGTCCGCGCTGTCGACACAATCACGGCGTCCGGCACGACCCCATATTGACTCATCGGTCAAATGAAGGTTAAGTGACCGGCCGATGGCGCTGCTCGCCCTCCGCGACGTCGACGCGCGCTACGGCCAGGTGCAGGCCCTCCGCGGTGTCACGTTGACGGTCGACGACGGCGAGATCGTGGCGATCCTCGGCGCGAATGGCGCCGGCAAGACGACCACGCTGCGCGCGATCTCGGGCACCGTCCGGCGAACGGGGACGATCGAGCTCGACGGGCGCTCGCTCGCGCGGAGCGGCCCCGAACGGGCCGCGCGGCTCGGCGTCGCCCACGTGCCTGAGGGCCGCGGCACGTTCGTCGAGTTGACGGTCTGGGAGAACCTGCGCCTCGGCGCCCACACCCGCCGCGGCTCCCTGAAGGACGACTTCGCGCGCGTGCTCGACTACTTCCCGTGGCTCGAAGGCCGCCGCTCCCAGCAGGCGGGCACGCTCTCCGGCGGCGAGCAGCAGATGCTCGCGCTCGCGCGTGCGGTCATGCAGCGCCCAAGGCTCCTCCTGCTCGACGAGCCGTCGCTCGGGCTCGCGCCGCTTGTCGTCGCAGAGATCTTCCGGATCGTGCGCGAGCTCAACGAGCGCGAAGGGGCCGCCGTGCTGCTCGTCGAGCAGAACGCCAGGACATCGCTCGCGACGGCGGCGCGCGCCTACGTGCTCGAGGTGGGGAGCGTGGCGTACGAGGGAACGAGCGAGGAGCTGCGCGAGCACGACTCGATCAGGCGGAGCTACCTCGGCTACTGATGACCGTCCGCATCAACACCTCGTGGATCGTCCCCGGCCTCCTGCTCGCCGGCTGCGCGGCGCTCGTGATCGGGTCGCTTCGGAGCTCGCTCTTCGCGCAGCAGACGATCTCGGGGCTCGCGAACGGCGGCATCTACGCGAGCCTCGCGGTCGCGCTCGTCCTGATCTACCGGGCGACGGAGGTGATCAACTTCGCGCAGGGAGCGATCGCGACGTTCACGACGTACATCGCGTGGCAGCTGATCGACTGGGGCCTCGGCTACTGGCCGGCGTTCGTCTGCACGCTCGGGATCGCCTTCGTCGGCGGCATTGCGCTCCAGCTGGTTGCGATCCGTCCGGTCGAGCGGCGCGGGAACCAGCTGACGGTCGTGATCGCGTCGATCGGTCTGCTGATCCTCGTCGAAGGGGCGACGGGCTACATCTGGGGCAACGACATCCGCTTCATGCCGTCCCCGTTCCCGGCGCACGTCTATCGCTTCGGCGGGGTCGCATTCTCGCGCCAGGACCTGGCGACGATCGTCATCTCGATCGCGTCGGTCGGGGTGCTGTGGCTGCTCTTCCAGTTCACCAAGCTGGGGCTCGCAATGCGCGCCGCCGCCGTCCGACCGGACGCCGCGCGGCTCGTCGGGATCCGGGTCAGCTGGATGCTGTCGCTCGGCTGGGGCCTCGCGGCCGTGCTCGGCGCCGTCGCGGGGATGATGGCCGCCGCGAGCCCGTCCGTCCTGCTGCAGCCGTCGATGATGGACGGGATCCTCATCTACGCCTTCGCCGCCGCCGTGCTCGGCGGGCTGGAGAGCGCCGCCGGTGCGGTGATCGGCGCGCTCGCGATCGGCGTGATGCTCAACCTGCTCGGGAGCTACGTCAGCTGGGTGACCCCACAGCTGCTGCTGCCCGCCGCGTTCGTGCTGATGCTCGTCGTGCTGCTCGTGAAGCCGTCGGGTCTCTTCGGGCGCACGAGAGTGAGAAAGGTATGAGGCTCACTCCGCGTCGTTTGATCGGCCCGCTGCTCGCCGTCGCGGCCGCGGTCGCGATCGCCCTGCTGCCGCTGACGCTCTCGGACTACAACCGCTCGACCGGCGCGACCGTCGGCGTCTTCTTCGTCGCGATCCTTGCGTTGAACATCGTCACCGGGTACACGGGGCAGATCTCGATCGGCCACGGCGCCTTCATGGCGGTCGGTGGGTACACGACCGCGATCCTCACGCACGACCACGGCTGGAACGACATCGCGACCATGCCCGTCGCCTTGGTGGTGGGGTTCGCGGCGGGGGTGATCGTCGGCCTGCCGGCTCTGCGCTTCCACGGGGTGTACCTGGCACTGACGACCTTCGCCGTCGCGCTCGCCGTCCCTCAGATCGCGAAGAACTACCCGAACTTCACCGGTGGCACGGAAGGTCTTGCGCTGCCGTCGCACAGCGGCATGTGGCTCTATCGCACCGCCTGGATCGTCGCGGGGCTGGCGCTCGTGTTCGCCTGGCTCCTGCTTCGGGGCCGCACCGGCCGCGCCTTCCGAGCCGTCCGCGACAGCGAGATCGCCGCGGCCTCGTCGGGCGTCTCGCTCGCGGTCTACAAGACCGTCGCCTTCGGCATCTCGGCGGCGATGGCTGCGGTGGCCGGATCCGTGTACGTGCTCGTCAACAGCTTCGTCAACCCGGACGTCTTCGGTCTACAGCTCTCGCTGTTCATCCTGATCGGGGCGGTGGTGGGAGGACTGGGATCCCTCTGGGGCGTCCTCGTCGGGGCTGCTTTTGTTGAGCTGCTGCCGATCGGCCTAACCTCGTCCGCCTTCATGTCGTCGCAGTTGGTGCCCGTGATCTTCGGAGCCGTGGTGATTGCCGTGATGGCTCTGCTGCCGCTCGGTGCGGCGGATCTGCTGCGGCGGGCCTTGCAGTTCGGATCCCAAACGAGTCAAAGTTCAGACGTTCCCCTAGGCACGGAGGGCAGATGACCAGAAGGATGAAGGGCGCGCTCGCACTCGCGACGCTCGTTCTCGGAGCAGCCGTTGCGTCGGCGGCGTTTGCCTCGAGCTCGGCGACGCCGGGCGTCACAGGTAAAACGATCACGATCGGCGGCACGTTCCCCCTCACGGGTCCGGCCGCGCTCTACGCCGCGATCCCGAAGGCCGAGTACGCGTATTTCTCGTACGTGAACGCGCACGGCGGCGTGAACGGGCGGCAGATCGTCTTCAAGTACTACGACGACGGCTACAACCCCGCCAACACGGTGCCGCTGACGAAGAAGCTCGTCGAGCAGGACCACGTCTTCGCCGACTACGGCAGCCTCGGCACCGCGCCGACGCTCGCGACGCGGGACTACCTGAACAAGGCCGGTGTGCCGCAGGTGCTGGTCGCGACGGGTGACTCGTATTGGGGAGCCCAGTACAAGAAGTACCCATGGACGATCGGCTTCCAGCCCGACTACCCGGGCGAGTCGCGCGTCTACGGGCAGTTCATCGCCAGCAAGGTGCCCCAGGCGAAGATCGGCGTCCTGATGCAGGACGATTCGTACGGCCAGAACTACTACAACGGCCTCGTCCAGGGGCTCGGCGATGCCAAGTCGAAGATCGTCGACGTCGAGAAGTACGACGCGACGGCGACCGACGTCAGCCAGCAGATCGTGAAGCTGAAGGCGTCCGGCGCGAACGTGCTCGTGTTGTTCTCTCTGCCGACGCAGACCATCGGCGCACTGGTCGTCACGACGAAGATCGGGTGGAAGCCGACCACCTTCATCAACAACGTGTCGGGCTCGTCGCTCTTCATGTACCTGGCGCAGAAGAGCGGAGCGGACGTCGACGGCGACATCACGGCGACGTACCTGAACGACTACATCAACAGCCCCAACACACCGGGGTCGAAGCTCTACAAGCAGATCGTCGCCAAGTACGACCCGGGGGCGAACCCGCTCGACACCGACATCGAGTACGGCTTCGCCAACGCGTGGACGATGGTGCAGGCGCTGAAGGAGTCCGGGCAGAACCCGACCCGGCAGAGCTTCATGTCGGCACTCACGCACATGAACGCATGGAAGAACCCGTTCCTCTTCACGGGCGTCACGATGACGACGACGCCCACGGAGCGGTTCCCGATCGACCAGCAGACCCTCGAGCAGTACAAGAGCGGGGCCTGGCACCCGTTCGGGCATCTGTTCTCGAAGGCGCGCTGATCCTCCGTCCCAGCGGCGGCGGCGCGTCATCGCGCCGCCGCCGCTAGCGTCTTCCCGATGGTCGAGGAGCTGGAGCCCGGGATCCACCGCGCCACGTTCCGGCTGCCGTTCGGGATCGATCATGTCCACTGCTACCTGCTTCGCTCGACGACCGGCGGGCTCATCCTGGTCGACACCGGGCTCGGCTCGCGCGACCCCGAGGCACGTTGGCGGCCGGTGCTCGACGAGCTCGATGCGCCGGTGGAGAGGATCGTCGTCACGCACATGCATCCCGATCACGTGGGCGGGGCGAAGGACGTCGCCGGTCTCACGGGCGCGCCGGTGTTGCAAGGGCGCGAGGACTTCGAGCAGTGCGCCCGCGCCTGGGGGCGGCGCGACCCGGAGCGGTTTGCCGCCTACTGGCTCTCACTGGGGCTGCCCGCCGACCAGGCCGCCGGAATCGTCGCCGAGTCGAATGCGATGGTCGCCGCCGTCCACTGGCACCCGGAGCCGCAGAGGCTCGATCCGGGCGACGAGGTCGACGGCTGGCGGGTCGAGCTCCTCCGGGGCCACGCCGACGGCCACATCGTGCTGCTGCGCGACGGCGTCCTGATCGCCGGCGACACCGTCCTGCAGGGGATCACGCCCGCGATCGGGCTCTATCCCGACTCACGGCCCGACCCGCTCGGCGACTACCTCGAGACGCTCGACCGGATCGAGGCGCTCGCACCGCGCGTCGCCTACGCCGGGCACAAGGAGCCGATCCTCGATCCGGCCGGCCGCGCCCGCGAGATTCGCGCCCACCACGTCGACCGGCTCGAGCGGACCCGGGCGGCGCTCGACGGCCCGGCGCTGACGCCCTACGAGGTGTCTCTTCGCCTGTTCGCAGGCGACCTGTCGTCGACCCTACGGCGGTTTGCAACGGCCGAGGCGCTGGCCCATCTGGTGCGGCTCGAGGCCGAGGGAAAGGCCGAGCGGACGGAGGACGGTCGATACCATTGAGGCATGGAGCCGCTTCGGGTCGGCGTTCTCGCCGTGCAGGGGAACTTTCGCGAGCACGTCCAGATGCTGCGCCGGCTCGGGGCTGAGGCGGTCGAGGTGCGCAAGCCGGCCGAGCTCGACGGCCTCGACGGCCTGATCATTCCCGGCGGCGAGTCGACGACGTTCACGCGCCTGATGGCGAGCTCGGGCCTCGACGAAGCGATTCGCCGCTTCGACCGCCCGGTCTTCGGGACGTGTGCGGGGATGATCGTCCTCGACCGCGACCATCTCGGCCTCGTGGACGTGGCCGTCCGCCGGAACGCGTTCGGCCGCCAGGTGGCGTCGTTCGAGACCGATCTCGCGGTCGCAGGCGAGGAGACGCCCATCCGGGCGGTCTTCATCCGGGCACCGTGGGTCGAGGCGGTCGGGCCGGGCGTCGAGGTGCTCGCGGAGGTCGACGGCCGGCCGGTGCTCGTGCGCGAGGGACGGTTCCTCGTCGCCGCGTTCCACCCCGAGTTGACGGACGACACCCGGCTCCATCAACGGTTCTTGGATCTCGTCGAGGAGGAGACGTCGGTTGTCCGGGCATAGCAAGTGGTCGTCGATCAAGCACAAGAAGGGAGCCGCCGACGCGAAGCGCGGCCAGCTCTTCTCGAAGCTCACGCGAGCGATCATCGTCGCGGCGAAGGAGGGGGGAGGCGATCCGGCCAACAACCTGTCGCTCCAGAACGCAATCGAGAAGGCGAAGTCCTACTCGATGCCGAAGGACAACATCGACCGCGCGATCGCGAAGGGCTCGGGCGCCGACGCCGATGCGGACGCGTTCGAGTCGATCGTCTACGAGGGCTACGGCCCGGAGGGCGTCGCGGTGATCGTCGAGGCGCTCACCGACAACCGCAACCGTACGGCCGCCGACGTGCGCCACATGTTCGCAAAGCACGGCGGCAACCTCGGTACGACGGGCGCTGTCGCCTGGCAGTTCGACCGCCGCGGCGTCGTCGTCGTACCGGCCGACGGAGTCGACGAGGAAGAGCTCTTCCTCGCCGCGGCGGACGGCGGCGCCGACGACATCGACGTCGACGGCGACGTCATCCACGTCACGTCGGCTCCCGAGAGCCTCGCCGCCGTCCGTGCGGCGATCGAGGGAGCGGGCTTCACGGTCGATTCGGCCGAGCTCCAGCTGGTGCCGAAGACGACCGTCGCCATCGAGGACGAGGGCAAGGCCCGGCAGGTGATGCGGCTGATCGAGGCGCTCGAGGAGAACGACGACGTGCAGGACGTCTACGCGAACTTCGACATCCCCGAGCAGGTGCTCGAGGCTGTTGTCGGCTAACGCGCGCTGGATGGTTGATGCCACGGTCGCGCGTGTCCGGCTGCGCGGGCTGGGCGGGCTGGGCCGCGACGCAGCGCGCCCAGCCCACGCCCCGGAACAGACGCCCCCGTGGCTTCAACCATCTAGGCCTGCTCGATCCGGAGGCGGTTCCCGGCGGGGTCGCGCACGGCGCCGTCGCGAACGCCCCACGGCTGGTCGGCGGGCTCCTGGAGCACCTCGACGCCGGGCGTGGACGCGACCTTGGCGAATGTGGCGTCGAGGTCGTCGGTCCGGAAGTGGACCGGGTAGATCTCGCCCTTGGCGAGCAGGGCGGCGAGCGCCTCTCCGTCCTCCTTGGAGCGGCCGGCCTGCGGCTGTGAGAGGACGATCGCGAGCCCGGGCTGGCTCTCGTTGACGAGGGTGATCCAGCTGAAGTCGCCGTTCGAGACCTCGTTCGTGACGGTGAGGCCGAGAGCGTCGCGATAGAAGCCGAGCGCGGCTTCGGGATCGTCGACGAGGATGTGGACGGTGCTGAGTGAGATGGTCATGGCACCGATGCTAGGTCGGGAGTGGGGAGTGCCGCTTCTCCGAAACTGCTCTCTTCGGCGCGCCGCCTGCGAGGTCGCGTCAGCACCATCATCTGGCAGGGCGCGACGATGCGCAGCTCATCGTGGTCGCGGGCGCGGTACGCAGACGGCGTCTCACCGACGAGCTCGGTGAAGCGGGCCGAGAACGAGCCGAGGCTCGTGCAGCCGACGGCGAAGCACGCCTCCGTCACGGTCACGTCGCCACGGCGGAGCAGCGCCTTCGCACGCTCGATGCGGCGGGTCATGAGGTATGAGTACGGCGTCTCCGAGTAGGCCTCACGGAAGCGCCGGCTGAAGTGCGCCGGCGACATCAGGGCCGTTCGCGCGAGCGTCGGCACGTCGAGCGGACGGGCGTACTCGCGGTCCATCCTGTCCCGGGCGCGGCGGAGGCGGCGGAGCTCGTCGAGATCGACGCTCACGAGACTCATTCTGCCCAGGAACGTCCGGATGGACGCCTAACGTGACCCCGTGAAGGTACTGGGCATCGATCCGGGGACGGCTGCTTGCGGGTACGGGATCGTCCACGAAAGAGACGGGCGCCTCAGGGCCATCTGCCACGGATGGTGGCGAAGCTCGGCGCGGGAGCGGCCGGAGGCTCGGCTGCTCAAGATCTTCGAGGGCGTCCAGGAGCTGATCGCGGAGCACGCGCCGGATGCCGTCGTCCTGGAGGAGTCGTACGTCGGCGCAGACGCCCGCATCGCACTCTCCGTCGGGCAGGCGCGGGGAGCCGTGCTCGTCGCCGCGTCGTCCGCCGGCGTGGCATGCGCCGAATACGCACCCGCCCGCGTCAAGCAGGCGGTCTGCGGCTACGGCCGCGCCGACAAGGATCAGGTGGGGCGGATGGTGAAGGCGATTCTCGGGCTCGACGAGGTGCCGAAGCCGAATCACGCCGCGGACGCGCTCGCCGTCGCCATCTGCCATGCGCTCGCCCCGCCGCTCCTGCGCATCGCCGGCTGACCCGCCTCGAGGGTCACGAAGATCCCACGCGGCGGGCCGTCTCGATGGTCAAGCGTAAGCGCACTCGCGCATGCGAGTGTTCCTGTATGTTCCCTGAGTGGCTGTTGCTGCTCGGTCGGCTGTTCCTCGCGTTGGCTGCGTATGCGCGGATCTCGTCTGATCGGGAGGGCGATGGGTTGGGGGTGGAGCGGCAGCTCGAGGACTGCGAGCGGCTGGCGGAGCGGCGGGGCTGGCAGATCGCTGAGCGGTTTGTCGACGACGACGTCAGCGCCTGGAGCGGCAAGTAGCGGCCTGAGTATGCGCGCTGTTTGGAGGCGCTCGACGCTCGGGTGCGCTCGATGGGCTGTTGGTCTATGACCTTGATCGGTTGCATCGGCAGCCGCGCGAGCTGGAGGCGTTCATCGATCTGTGCCAGCGGTTGCGGTTGACGCACGTCGCCTCGGCGAGTGGCGACATTGATCTGACGACGCGCGGACGGGCAGTTCCAGGCCCGTATCCTCGGCGGCGGTGGCCAAGAAGGAGAGCGACGATAAGAGCCGCCGGATCCGGCGCAAGCACGAAGAGATCGCCGCGCAACGGCGCGCGTCTCCGGTGGCGGCAGCAGACCGTACGGCTACGAGGCCGACAAGGTGACGGTGCGCGCGGCCGAGGCTGCGATCGTGCGCGGAGTGCGCGCAGCGGCTGCTGGCGGGCGAGCCGGTGCGCTCGATCGCCAGGGATCTGAACGAGCGCGGCGTTGCGTCGGCGAGCGGCGGTGCCTGGTCGCCGCAGAGCCTGCGGCGGATGCTCGCCTCGCCGCGCATCAGCGGCCAGCGCGATCCACCACGGCGAGATCGTCGCCGACGGCGGTCTGGCCCGGGATCATCAGCGTGAAGGACGGCGCGACGATCCGGGCGCTGCTCGCGAACCCGGAGCGGCGCACGAACAAGACCGCCCGCCGCTACCTGCTCGGCGGCCTGTTGGTCTGTAGCCACTGCGGCGAGCGGCTGGTCGCGCGGCCGCAGGACGGGCGGTAAGCGCCGCTATGCCTGCGCGAGCGGCCCGGGCTTCTCCGGTTGCGGCAAGACCTTCATCAACGCCGACGAGGTCGAGCAGTTCGTCACCGAGGCGGTGCTTGCACCGGCTCGACTCGGCCGCGGTGCAGCGCGCGTTCGAGCGGCGCCAGCGCAAGGCACCCGACGCGC
The DNA here is from genome assembly GCA_963794375.1 of uncultured Thermoleophilia bacterium. Lineage (GTDB taxonomy): Bacteria > Actinomycetota > Thermoleophilia > Gaiellales > Gaiellaceae > PALSA-600. Next base: position 49,515 of record CAWCDL010000007.1, on the reverse strand, counting down.
AGCGCTGGCTCGACGAAGGCAGAGCAGGCGCAGGCGCAGCTTGAGAGCTCGCCGCCGCCGTACGGGCAGCCGGCGAGTTCTCGCTCCAGGAGTGGATGGCCGCCCGCGAGCCGATCGAGCAGCGCCTCACGCCACGCCCGCAAGCAGCTCGCGCAAGGTCTCGCGCACCAGCGTCCTCGACCGCTACATCGGCAACGGCGAAGGGCTGCGCGCCGACTGGGACTCGCTCGATCTCAGCCAGCAGCACGCGATCGTCGCGGCCGTCGTTGACCGGGTGGTCGTCGGCCCTGCCCGCCGCGGCTACAACCGCTTCGACGAGTCGCGCCTGACGCCGCGCTTCCGGCCCTGAGCAAGCAGCTCGCGCGACCTTCTCCAGCGCGATCGGGTCCGACAGCTTCACCGGCACGCCCTGGTCCGCGCAGTGACGCTCGACCCACGCCTGCGCGCGGGCCTTTAGTCGTCGTCAGTTCCACTGCGCCCAGCAGGCGGGCGGCCCACGCCACCCCTCCACCGACGACGACAGCCACACCCGCTCCGGCGCGGCGCCCATGTAGCCGGACGCGCGCTCGATCACGTCCTCGGCCGACTCGCCGTAGCACTCGACCTTCGCCGGCTGGAAGCCCTGCGCGACCTCGTAGCGATGCAAGCCCGGCCAGCCGGCGCTCGCTCTCCACATCCCGGCCGACATAGCGGGCCAGGTAGCGGGCGGCGAGCCGTGCCTCGGCCAGCGTCGCCGGAGCCGACCGGCAGCCCGTCGAGCAGCTTGATGTGGACGAAGCCGTGCCCCCACGCCCGCTCGATCAGGCGGCGCGGCACATAGCGGCCGACCGCGAAATGCGCGTGCAGACCGTGGCCGCCCGGATGCCACTGCGGCACCCACAGATACGGGAACCGGCCCTGCGTCGAGCTGCTCGCGCAGCTCGCGGAAGAACCCGGCCAGATGCGCCCGCAGCGCGACCGGGTCGTGGCAGCCCTCGCCGCGGTAGGTCAGCGTGCCGAGCCGGTTCAGCCGGTTCGCTGCCGCATAGCGGCGGATCTTCCCCCGCGCCCGCCGTGCCGCTTCCTCGGCCGCGCGCTCGACGTTCGGCGGCCGCACCCGCGGCACCACCAGCCGCCGCACCGAGAGACAGCCGCCGCCTTCAGCCGCCTCCGGGTAGAGCGACAGCGCCCACAACGGCTCGCCACGTAGTCTCATCTCGGAGACTATGCCGAGGCGGCCGGACGGACAGTCTCAACCTTGCGACTTCGCCTGCGCGCCTTCTTCGCCGCCGCTTCTCGTTCAGCTCCTTCCAGCCCTCCCGGTAGGCCGACCAGGTCGAGCGTGATCCCCGGCATCACGAACTCGTCCGGGTGCGACGCCGAGCATCATCCGGAACAGTCTTGATCCGCCGGTAGATCGCTCGCCCGGCTCATCCCGATCCGCCGCATCCCCTCGAAGCCGCCCTCCAGATGCCAGAGCGCCCAGAAGCCGATCATGTCGGTCGACGACCGGGCCCGCCATGTTCTTCGCGCCATCGGTCTGCATCACCGGAGTCGTGACGCTCGACCGCCCCCGACATAGCCTCCCAGGCCCGCCGGGCGATCCCCTTGCCCTCCGGCGACTCCATCCGATCCGAGCGAAAGTCCGTCACCACTAGTCTCACTCTAGCGACTACCGAGGACGGCGGCCTCCCGAGCAGGCAGCGCTCAGTCCGAGGCGTCTACCCCGGCTTTTACTGGGCGATGCAGACCCCGCTCGGGGCAGAGCGCTCCCGCCTCCCGAGCAGCTCCAAGAGATAGTTGCCTGGAGTGCAAACTTGCACTTATGCAGGGCTTCTGCACCGCAGACCACCCAACTTGCACTCCAGCAACAGCCGCCCTAGTAGGGGCAGCAGCCCGCCCCCGAGTTTCGTTGCTAATTCAAGTGAAGAAAGACCAGCGCGGCGCGGGCGCGCGGGGCGCCCCTCGCGGGGCTGCCCCCGCGCCACCCCGCCCTCGCGCTCGACCTCCCGCCACTCAGACACCGCAACGCACACTCGCCCAGGCGAGGTTCATACTGGGAAGGTGCGACTAGATCCGGATCCTGCTCGCCTCTACCGACGCATGCGACGAGTCGGCCTTGCAACGTTGCCCCTGGGCGTCCTTGCCGGTGTTGTGGTTGGCATCGCTTTCGGGGTTGTGCCGGGAGTGATCATCGGTCTTGTCCTGGTGTCGCTGAGCCTTTATCAAGCGGTCGCCTTTCCTCACGTCAACGAACGGCTCCGTCGCCGCATCTCGGCTTCGCAAGGCGGCGACAAGAACTCCGATCCTCAGGGGTCATTGCGAAACGCTGGCGCAGGCGACTCGCACTGGTGTCTGACACCTTGAAGGTGTCAGACACCCCTTCGGAGTGCGACGCGCTCAGGGTGTGCTGCGCAACACCGCGCAAGCGAGCGTCGCCCTCCGGCGATTACGCCTGCGGGTCGTACATGAACTCGCGAACCTCCTGCGCACAGCGGCAGGCGGTCGCGATCTTCGCGGCCCACTCGAGGGCCTCATCCCGTGAGGGCACATCGATCACCGTGAAGCCGCCGCTGAACTCCTTGGTCTGGGGGTACGTGCCGGCAGAGACGGTCCCGTCCCCGGTGACCATCACGGGAGCCACCTCCTCATCCACTCCGCCGCTGAAGATGTACGCACCCGCATCCCTGATCTCCCGGACAACCGCGTGTGCGGCATCGCCCACCGCAGGAAAATCCTCGACGGGGATATGGTCCATCGCGCCGCCGGGGAATGAAATCAGGTACCGCGCCATCGCAATGCCTCCTCGTTTGGCCTTCCACTCAGTCTGAAAACAGACTGGTCGGGCCATCTGAACTCATCGGCTCCGGTTCATGCGGGCGCGACGGCGCCGAGAGGTGACGCTAGGTCGGAGCGCGAGCGTGAGCGGGCTCGGCCTGAAGCCCTCTCCGATCATGGCCCCCTGCACGATCGTCTTCCCGGGCGTCGGCGCCTGCGAGGTCACTCGGTAGGCGGCAAACAACGTCCGAGCGTCGGAAGCGGGTAGCGCGGGGAGTCGCGGGATGCTCCAGAACATGTGATGGCTGTTCGCCCAGCCGACCGCAGTCGCCGCCGACCTGCCGACGAAGCTCGGGACGCGGTAGCGGGGATGCGACTTCAGCACCGCGGGGGAGCCGCGTGGCCCAACGTCACTCGGTGTGATCGTGACCACCGTCCCGACCGATACGCGAGCTCCGACGGATGGAGTCAATCTCGCCACCCAGGCGGGCGTCAGCGACGAGTAGGCCGTGCTGCGGTCGATCGCCACGCGCAGCCCGAGGGAGCGCAGCATGGCGAACGCATGCGCCAGATCCGTTTCGCGGACGCGCGCCGGGATCGTCACCTCCCGCCGCGACCCACCTCCCACGGCGCAGCCGGCGAGCAGAAGCGAGGCCGCCACCAGGAGGCAAACGAGGGCCGAGGAGCCTCCGAGCCACGTACGTGCGGCCATCCTTGCTCAACGTACGCCGCGAGTTGCGAAGCCGTCACGGATCGGTGCGCACACTCGCCCGCTGCGCGTGCCAGGTCGCGCTCCCGAGCGGCTATCGTCGGTTGTGTGGCCCCGTGGAAGGACCCGGAGACGGCGGTCGCCTGGGACGCGAGCGGTGGGATCGGGCTTCCGACTCGGGCCGAGCAGCAGGAGCTGCTTCTCGCGCTGCTCCGCGATTCGCCGGCAGGCGAGGGTTGCGTGCTCGACCTCGGGGTCGGCTCCGGGCTCGTCGCGGAGGCGGTGCTCGACGAATTGCCTCGCGCCGAGTTGGTGGGAGTCGACTTCTCTCTGCCGATGCTCGAGCTCGCGCAGACCCGCCTTGCTCGGTTCGGCTCGCGGGTGCACCTGTGCCACGGCGACCTCGCCACGCCCGAGAAGATCGAGCTTCCGCCTCGGCGGTTCGACGCAGCGTTCTCGGTCCAGACCCTTCATCACCTGGACGACAGGGAGAAGGAAGCAGCATTCGCCTGGATGGCCGCTGTCGTAGAGCCCCGCGGCCTGGTCGTCGTGATCGATCGCGTCAAGGTCGAAGAGCCGCTGTTCGAGGATTGGCAGGTCGCCTGGCGCCGCATCGACCCGGCAACATCAGGCACATACGCCGACCACCTCACCGAACTGGCCGAGGCGGGAGACCGTCCGGCAACCCTCGACGATCAGATTCGGTGGATGAGAGCGGCCGGCCTCGCGGCCTGCTGCCTTCACCTCTACGGCAATCGAGCCATGCTCGTAGGACGCAAGACCCTGTAGACGATGCCGGTTTCATTCCCGGCGGAAGGTCTGCGAGTCGACGATCTCGTCCTGCGCTTGCCGGGAGCCTCCGATCTCCGCGGGTTGGCAGCCGCCTTCGCCGACGGCGAGTTGAACGAGTCGGACAACATCTCTCCGTTTCGCCGGGACGAACTTGCGGGCCGACTCCGAGACTCGCCGACGCTCACCCGACTCGTCGTCGCCGACGTCGGGACCGGCGATCTCCTGGGCGGCGCGACGCTCCACCACCTCGACCTGAAGCGAAGTGTCATCGAAATCGGCTATTGGCTGTTCCCACGGGCACGCGGCCGCGGAGTCGCGACCAAAGTCGCGCGGGCACTCTCCGAATATGCGTTCACGCTGGGTCTTCAACGTGTCGCGGCCTATGTCGAGGTCGGCAACCTTCCGTCGGAGCGAGTTCTCGAACGGGCAGGGTTCACACGTGAGGGCGTCGTGCGTTCCCTGCCGAAGTCAGAAGGACGCAGGGTCGACAAGACGCTCTTTTCGCTGCTCCCCGGCGAGTAGCCCGACCGGCAACCTGGGCCGGATCACTGTCCATCTGCTCTCGCGCTGTTCGTCGAACTGCTGAAACCCTGTTCAGAGGAGGTCGTCTTCGATGAAGTACCTGTTCTTGGTGAAGGTCGATCCGGACGCCGAGGTGCCCGACGAGGAGGCCGACCCGACTCCGTGGCTCGACGAGGTCAGTCGCCGCGGAGCGCGGGTGATCGGCGAGCGTCTGCACGACGCGAGCACGAAGACCGTGCGCGTGCGCAACGGCGAGCAGCTCGTGACCGAGGGGCCCTTCGCAGAATCCAAAGAGCTCATCGGCGGCTTCGACGTGATCGATTGTGCCGACGACGCCGAGGCGGTCGAGATTGCGAGCTTGCACCCGGTCGCCCACTTCGGGGCGATCGAGATCCGGCGCTTCTGGCCGTTCGAGTTCGATCACTGATCCGAAGCCGAGTCCGTCACCGGGGGCCTGCCTAATGGGCGGGCCCCCGCGTGCCATTGCTCTCGGCACTCTCGACCTCGGCAAGGCGTCGCTGGAGATAACGCCGCTCAGGCTCCGAGGGGGCAGTGCCGAGCGCTGCGCGGTAGCTCCCTGCCGCAGCTCTGTGCATGCCGAGGCGGCGCTCGAAGTCGGCGCGCGCGGCCGGAAGGAGGTGGTAGCCCGCCAGTTCCCCACCCTCCTCGATGGGGCTCAGGGCGGCCAGGCCGGCAACCGGCCCGTCGGCCATCCCGATGGCGATCGCGGCGTTGAGACGGACGATCGGCGAGTCCGTTTGTGCCAGCAGCTGCCCGTAGAGACCGGAGACCGCCAACCAATCGGTCGCCCGCGCGGAGCGGGCCGTGGAATGGCAGGCGGCAATCGCCGCCTGAAGCTGATAGCTGCCGAAACGCCCTTCGCTCGGTGTTGCTTCCAAGAGTGAGAGGGCCTCGTCGATCTGGTCAGGGTCCCAGCGAGTGCGGTCTTGCTCTTCGAGCGGGACGAGAGTGCCTTGCGCGTCGATGCGAGTTGCACGCCGCGCGTTCTGCAGCAGTTCGAGCGCGAGCAGCCCGAGCGCCTCGGTGTCGTCGGGGACGAGCTCGACGAGGATCCGCGTCAGCCGTATCGCCTCGGCGCAGAGGTCGTCACGAACGAAAGCCGCGCCTGAGCCGCCGTAGCCTTCGTTGAAGATCAAGTAGAGCACTGCCAGGACGCCGCTCATCCGCTCCTCGAGCAGCTCCGGTGGGGGGACCTCGTACGGGATGCTCGCGTCCTGGACGCGGTGCTTCGCGCGCACGAGCCGCTTGGCCATCGTCTGTTCGCTGACGAGGAACGCACGTGCGATCTCCGCAGTTGTCAGGCCGCCGAGGGCGCGGAGTGTCAGCGCGACCCGCGCCTCGAGCGGCAGCTGCGGGTGGCAGCAAGTGAAGATCAGCCGCAGGCGATCATCGCTGACGGCGACCGGCTCGTCCGGATCGGGCTCTTCGTGGTCTTCGCCCCGCATCCCGGCTATTTCCTCGAGCTTGCGTGCTTCGTTGGCGCGGCGGCGGACACGATCAAGCGCCCGATTGCGCGCAACCGTCGTGAGCCACGCTCCTGGATTGTCGGGCACTCCCGTGCTTGCCCACGATCGGAGGGCCTGGGTGAAAGCCTCTTGTGTGCACTCCTCGGCGAGATCCCAGTCGCCGAAGGCGGCAATGAGCGACGCAACGACTCGACCCCACTCGTCGCGGTACACCGTCGAAATCGTGGCGCTCACTGCGTCGCTCACCGAGCCGCCGTCGAGACGGGGCGTTGCCGGAGGCGAAACGATCTCATCCGTGCTCTCCCGGTCGATGCCCGGGAGAATAAGTCTGTCGGCCCCGTTCGGTGAGCCGCTGCCGAGAGAGGAGCGGACGTTCCGGGCGCCGGGCCCCCGCCGTCGAGCCGAATCACGAGGGCCAGAAGACGCCGGCGCCGTGCCCGGCGGCGCTCGAGGCTCTGGGCGCGTACGGCTTCCCTGACCTCGCCGAGCATCTGGTTCCTGCGCTGCTCCTCGGGAGTGGGCGGCGTGAGACCGTGGTGGTCGAGCGGCAGGTACATCTCGTGCCTCCTTGGTTGCGTTCGGCGTTCTTGCCGAGCACAAGGACGACGATCGGGAGACGGTCAGATGGACATGACGGGTAGCCCGGCCCGCCGCCGCCTGCCTGGCGACAATGCCGGCTCGTTGCGTCAGCGGTAGGCTGAAGGTGTCATGACGATGGTGATGGTCCGTGTCCGTCGCCCGCGTGCCTCCGGGGCGCCCGGGCGGTCGGCATCTCCTCCGCAGTAGCAGCGTCGCCCGCGCGATAGTCGTAGACGCCCGAGTCCGCCCCGGAGAGCTCGTGCTGGACGTCGGAGCCGGGTCGGGCATGCTGACGCGCGAGCTGGCGGCGGCAGGTGCACGGGTCGTCGCGATCGAGCCCGACCGCCGGCTCGCCGGGCGCCTGCGTCGCGCGGTACCGGAAGCGGTCGTTCTCATGGCGGACGCCCTTGCGAGCCCGTGGCCCGCGGAGCCGTTCCGGGTCGTGGCAAACCTGCCCTTCGCGGCGGCCGCCGGGATCTGCCGGTCGCTCCTCTCCGACCCGACGATCCCGGTTGAGTCGGCGGACCTGATCGTCGAGTGGGACTTCGCCGCAAAGCGGGCACGCCTCTGGCCCAGCACGGCCCAGACCGTGCTCTGGAACGCGTGGTACGAGCTCGCGGTCGTGCGCCGGCTCGAGCCGGGCGCGTTCGTCCCCATTCCTTCGGTCGCCGCGGGCGTCCTGCGCGCCCGGCGGCGGTCGGAGCCGCTCGTCCGTCCGGCCGATGCGGCAGCGTACGAGCAGTTCGTGCGGCGCGGTTTCCGGGGAAGCGCGGCGGCGCGCGACCGCGACCCGCACGCCTGGGCGGCGGCGTTTCTGACGTCCGGGCGCGGGCGTACCGTTTCCCGCATGACGCGGCGCGGGAAGGCGAGATGATCGCACGGCTTCGCGGCACCGTCGACGGGCGTGTCGGGCAGGCGATCGTCGTCGACGTCGCCGGGGTCGGCTACCTCGTGCACGCGACGCCGTCGGTGCACCGGCTGGGCGACGGCGAGGTGACGGTGCACGTCCACACGGTCGTGCGGGAGGACGCATTTCAGCTCTTCGGCTTCGCGACCGGGGAGGAGCGCGAGCTGTTCGAGCTGCTGCTCGGGGTGAACGGGGTGGGGCCGAAGGTGGCGCTCGCGATCGTCTCCGGATCGACACCGGCCGAGTTGCGGCGCGCGATCGCCCGCGACGACGTGAAGCGATTCCAGGCGATCCAGGGCGTCGGCCTGAAGACCGCGCAGCGGGTCGTGCTCGAGCTGAAGGAGAAGCTGACGCTCGTCGACGCCGCCGGCGCGCGCGAGGGCGGCGGTCTGACCGCGCGCGATGCTCTCGTCGAGCTCGGCTGGACGCTGATCGACGCCGAGCGCGCCCTCGCGGACGTCGACCCGGAGCTCGCCGTCGAGGAGCAGGTGCGCGAGGCCCTCAGGCAGGCCGCGTGAGCTCACAGTTCCTCGCGCCCGTGCTCGCCGACACCGAGGAGGAGGTCGAGCGGTCGCTGAGGCCGCGGACGCTCGGCGACTTCGTCGGCCAGGAACGGGTCAAGGAGCAGCTCCAGATCGCCCTCGAGGCGGCGAAGGGGCGCGGCGAGGCGCTCGACCACGTCCTGCTCGCCGGCCCGCCCGGGCTCGGGAAGACCTCGCTGGCGCAGATCGTGCGAACGGAGCTCGGCGTGGGCATACGCCAGGTCGCGGGCCCCGGCCTCGAGCGGAAGGACATCGCCGCGATCCTGACGTCGCTCGAGCCACGCGACGTCCTGTTCGTCGACGAGATCCACCGGTTGACCCGCGCCGCCGAGGAGATCCTGTATCCCGCGCTCGAGGACTTCCGGCTCGACATCGTCGTGGGGCAGGGACCGGCGGCGCGCACGCTCACGCTCGACCTGCCGCCGTTCACGCTCGTCGGCGCGACGACGCGGACGGGCCTGCTGACGACCCCGCTCCGCGACCGGTTCGGGCTCACGTTCCGGCTGGACCTGTACTCGGCGGAAGAGCTCGGGGCGATCGTCCGGCGCTCGGCGCGCATTCTCGGTGTCGCGGTCGACACCGCCGCCGCCGAGCTTGTCGCCTCGCGCTCGCGCGGGACGCCACGGATCGCGAACCGCATCCTGCGCCGTGTCCGCGACGTCGCCGAGGTGCGGCACGCGGGTGAGGTGACGACCGCCGTGGCCGAGGAGGCGCTCGCGCTCCTCGAGGTCGACAACGCCGGGCTCGAGCGCTTCGACCGCGAGCTGCTGCGCTGCGTCGTCGAGCGCTTCGGCGGCGGCCCGGTCGGCCTCTCGACGCTGGCCGTCGCGCTCGGCGAGGAGCCGGACACGATTGAGGATGTCTACGAGCCGTTCCTGCTCCAGCTCGGCTTTCTCCAGCGCACGCCTCGCGGGCGCGTCGTCACCGATCTCGGCCGCGCGCACCTGGGCGCTCTCTCCGACCCCAACCGGCTCTTCTAGGCGGTGATGGACGAGCCGGCTGCACGCGTCGATGCCGCGGCCGACTCCGTCGGCGCGCGTGACCTGTTCGTCCTGCGCCGCGTCGCAGCTTCGCGTTTCGTGCACCTCGGCGGGAGTGGCCGGGGGGCGGGATGGGCCGGCCTGGTGGAAGTCTCGCCCGACGACGAGGCGAGCCTGGGGGAGAGCCTGCGGACGCGCAAGCCAGTGCGGGTTGCCGAGCCGGCGAGCACGCTCGTCTTCGGGCCGTACTACGCGCGGACGGCCGTCTTCGTGCCGCTCTCGAACGACGTCGTCGTGGTCTTCGGTGCCGACGACGAGTCGCTGCACGAGGCGGCGGAGGACCGGCTGCACGCCGCCGCCACGATGGCTGCGGAGGCGGTCGACACGGTCTCGCCGGCGAAGAGGCTTGCGGACGACCTCGAGGAGCTCGATGCTGTGCGCGCCGCTGCGACCGTCGCCGTCGAGGACGTGACGCAGGCGATGCAGGAGCTGGCACGCATCGCGGCGGAGTCGCTCTCCTGTGAGCTCGGCGCGGTCTATCTCGCGGACGAGTCGCGGCTGGAGGTGCACGAGCACGGCTGGTCGCTCGCCTGCAGCCGCGAGCAGGTCGGCGAGGCGCTCCAGAGCGTGCTCGACCAGGGAAGGCTCCCGTGCTGCGTGCAGGATGCGGTGATCGTGCCGCTGCCCGGGCCGCTCGCCGACGAGCCCGGCATCCGCTCGTACTACCTGCTCCAGCTCATCGGCGTCGCGCGCGGCGTGCTGTTTCTGGCCCACACCGATGCGGCGCCCCGCGGCTTCACGATCCTCTGCCGCCGGCTCGGGGTGCGGCTCGCCGACGTGGTCGGGGCTCAGCTCGGAGTCGCGCTCACGCGCGAGTGGTGCCGGCGAGAGGCTCCTCGTCTGCACGCCGAGTTTGCGCGGCTCGACGCTTCCGCCTGAGCGGCACTCATCTCAGGGGGTGAAGAGCTTCCAGTGCCCCTCGGAGACGACCTCCACGGTGCCGTCGACCACCTTGATCGCGGTCTCGTCATCGATTGCGTACGTCGGCACCGACCTCCCGGCGGCCCAGCGTTCTGCATTGGCCATCGAGTTGGGCGGGGACTGCGGATGATCCACGTGTGGAAACACGGCGAAGTCGACCATCCCTAGCCCTCGATCGTCGGCGGCGGGCAGTTCATCTGCGGGAATCGCCGACGGCTCACGGCAGAACCAGTCGTCGTACGGCTCTCCGAAGTTGGGGGTCATGACCATGCTTCCGGAGCTCACCCCCACATAAACCGTCTCGGGCGGGAGCGACGGCAAGAGGTCGGCAAGTCCGGACTGGCGCATCCAGTAACACAGATACAGGACGTCGCCGCCCCAGACGAGCAGGGCGTCGGTCTCCTGGATCTTGGGTGTCCAGAGCGCCTCTTTCATGCTTGGCAACGCGGTGAGCTCCAGCACGCCCAACGACTTCCAGCCGACGTCGCACATGGGGCTGGGGGCTGTTCCGGTGATGAACCGGTAGGCCATGCCGGCAGGGTCGGGCGTTGCGTACGAGGCAGTGGGAATGCAGAGGGCCGTGGATTCGGCAATCGGCTTGCCCAGCAGCTCGACCAGCGCGTTCTCGATGCTCGCGTTGCTGATGCCGGCGGAAGTGAGGAGAAGTTTCATGTCAGTGAGACTCCGCGACGGTGCGGTAATCATCGCGCCGAAGCAGGTCGACGAGGTACGGAGCGACGAGCAGGCTCATCACGTCGAACCACACATAGCCGGAGGCGACTCCGGACGGCGGATTGCCGTCGGCGATGCCGAGGCCGGGCAGCGCCCGCTCCCAGCGCCACGTGCCGAGCGCGGTCCCGTACAGCTCGAGCGAGGCGACGATCAGGAAGACCGCGGCGTAGACGGCGCGGTTGCGTCCGCGCCAGAGGAAGAGCAGGAGGAGCGGCACTCCGATCGCCCCGGCGATGTCGCGGCGCGGCAGCACGGTGAGCCCCAGCAGGCCCCACGTCGCGGCGATCGCAGCCGCCGTCGCGACGAGCGCCCGCCCGTGCTCCCGCAGCGCGGCGGCGAGCGCGACGCCCGTCAGGTAGACGAGGCCGTGGGCCGGGGGCACGAAGAGCGGCAGGTTGTGCAGCCGGTAGTGGTAGACGCCCCAGACGAGCGAGCCGGTCACCTCGCCCACCGTCGCGAAGACGACGACGCCGAGCGTCTGCACCCGCCGCTCGAAGGGGGCGAGCGCAAGCGCGGCCGCGAGCACGACCCACGTGACCACGCCGAGCACCAGCTGCTCCGGGTAGGTGGCGAAGTGGTCGAGTGCGAGCAGCGCCGCCAGGTAGGCGGCGCCCGCTAAGGCTTGAACTGGAGCTCGTGCCACGACGGCACCGGGGCCAGCTCGAGCAGCGGCCGGCCGCCGCCCGGATGCTGGTAGGCGAACTCGTCCTCGAGGTCGTCCCAGACCACCTCGAGCGCGCCGCGCTTCACCTGATGGTCGAGCCACGCACCGCGGAAGATGAGCTTCCGCAGCCAGTAGACGAGCGACTCGCCGTCGACGAGCGACACGCGTTCCCAGTTGCGGACGATGTAGCGGCCGAGGCGCGAAGCCGGCTCCTCGATCATGCCCTGGGCGGCGAGCCCGACGAGATCGGCGATCTCCTCGTCGTCTCGCTCCGCGCTTTCGACGACTCCGAGCTTCACCGCCGCCGCGACGACCCGGCCCTCGAAGTCGGGGGCGCCGAAGGCGAAGCGGTAGCCGAGGAACTCGACGATGTAATCGTCGCCCGAGCTGTAGTTGGCGTCGGCTGTCGCGTGCGAGTCAGGCACGATGCTCATGGTAATGGACCTGCTCGCCGCCTCCAGAGTCGAACGCCTCGTCGTGCTCCTGCCGGCCCTCGTCGTCGGCGCGGGCCTCGTCGCGGGCGTGTTCATCCTGCTCGGGCGGGCGTTCATGGCATCGGTGCGCGAGTCGACGCATCCGCGCTGGATTCTCGGCGGGATGGCCGCCCTCGCGGGCGTGATCGCCCTTCTCACCTGGCTGGGCGTCTCGCTCCCGCGCGAATAGCGTTTCGGCGAACCCCGGGTGTTTGCAGGGGTTCTGTCCGATGCCCTCCGTACCGTGACCACCCCATGGCTGCGGACTGGCAACTCGACCCGTGTGACCGCACCGCCGTCGGGGCACTTGCATCCGGCCTCGGCATCGACGAGGTGACGGCCTCGGTGCTCGTCCGGCGCGGGCTCGGCGACGTCGAAGCCGCGCGGAGCTTTCTCGAGGGCGCGCTCCCCGGCCACGACCCGTTCGCACTCGGCGACATGCGCGAGGCGGTCGAGACGATCGTCGCCGCGGTCGAAGCGGACGCGCGCATCTGCGTGCACGGCGACTACGACGCGGACGGCATCTGCGCGACCGCGCTCGCCGTCCTCCTTCTTCGGGAGCTCGGTGCCCGCGTCGAGTGGCATCTGCCCTCGCGCTTCGAGGAGGGCTACGGCCTCAACGCGGGCACGCTGACGCGGCTCGCAGAGGAGGGCGTCGATCTCGTCCTGACTGTCGACTGCGGGATCACCGCCGTCGCGGAAGTCGAGCACGCCCGGGAGCTCGGCCTCGAGGTCGTCGTCACGGATCACCACCGCCCGGCGGAGCACTTCCCCGGCTGCCCTGTCGTGGCGCCGCTCAAGGGCCAGTACCCGTTCGCCGGCCTCTGCGGCACGGGGGTCGTCTGGAAACTCGCGCAGGCCCTGCTCGGCCCCGACCACCCGTTCTGTGAGCGCCACCTCGACGTGGTCGCGCTCGCGACCGTCGCCGACGTGGTCCCGCTCGTCGACGAGAACCGGGCGCTTGCACTGCTCGGCCTCCGGCGCCTCGCCCAGACCCAGAAGGCCGGCCTGCGCGCGCTCATGCGTGTCGCCGGCGTCGACCCGGCAATCGTCGACGAGACGGCGATCGGATTCAGGCTCGCGCCCCGCATCAACGCGTCCGGCCGGCTCTGCCGGCCAGAGGCCGCACTGACGCTTCTGCTGACCGACGACGACCGCGAGGCCACGCTGCTCGCGGAGGAGCTCGAGGGGCTGAACCGAGAGCGTCAGGGGATCGAGGAGCGGATCCTCCGCGAGGCGATCGACGAGGTCGAGTCGTGGCCGCCCGCGAAGCGCGAGCACCGCGCGTACGTGGTCGCGGGCGAGGGGTGGCACGAGGGCGTGATCGGCATCGTCGCCTCTCGGCTCGTCGAGCGTTACAACCGCCCGGTCGTCCTGATCACGGGCACCGAGGGCGCGTGGAAGGGCTCTGGGCGGTCGGTCGCTGCGTTCGACCTGCACGCCGGCCTCGCCGCGTGCGCGGACGAGCTCGAGCGGTTCGGGGGCCACCGCGCCGCCGCAGGGCTCACGATCGAGCGCGAGCGCGTCGAGACGTTCGCCCGTGCCTTCGCTGCGCACGCCGACTCCGTCCTCGCCGACGCAGACCTGCGGCCGGTGACGCGGATCGACGCAATCGTGCCGGGGCCGAAGCTCGGGCTGCCGCTCTGCGCCGAGCTCGCGCGGCTTGCGCCGTTCGGGCTCGGGAATCCCGGCGTGATGCTGCTTGTCGACGGCTGCGAGATCTTCGACGCGTCACAGGTCGGCGACGGCAAGCACCTCCGCTTCCGTGTGAAGCAGCGCGGCCGCGACGCGGGCCAGGCGATCGCCTTCGGCCTCGGCGGTCAGCTCGACCGGTTCCGGCGCGACCAGCGCTACGACGTCGCGTTCCGGCTCCAGGAGAACCGCTGGAACGGCGTCGTCTCGCCGCAGCTCGTCGTGCGGCGCGTCTTCGACGCCGCCGAGGGCGTCGAGGGCCTCCGCGAGTGGCTCGCCGGTCAGTGGCGGGCGGGTGAGGCGGCGTGGACGCCGGAGGCGCGGGCGATCTTCGCCGAGCTGGAGCTCGGCGAGGGCGACCGCCGCAGCGTGCTCGAATCCGCGACGTTCAGGGAGTTGCTCGCAGCGAGATCTGCGATGCCCGAGCTGGCGCGGGCGGCGTAGGCCGCCGCGCAGCGTCCTCGAGCTCGCGAAGCACGCGGGCGACCTGGTTCAGCTTTCTGATCTGTCGGCGTCTGCGCCACATGGACTTGCCCTGTTCATCGTCGGGCGGGCTTTTCCTGTCATCCCCCCGTGGCGTGATTCCGAAAACCCCGGGGGTACACTGGGTAAGTGGCGGTACTCGAGCGACATCAGGAGCTGATCGACGAGCTGCTGGCCGAGGTCGAGGCCTACAAGCCCGACGTCGACCGCGATCTGCTCGCACGCGCCTTCGAGACCGCGGCCCGTGCTCACGCCGGCCAGACCCGGCAATCGGGGCAGGAGTTCATCTACCACCCGTGGGGCGTCGCGAAGATCCTCGCCGGCCTCCAGCTCGACGAGCCGACGCTCGCCGCGGCGCTCCTGCACGACGTGGTCGAGGACACCGACACGTCGATCGACGAGATCCGCACCGAGTTCGGCGACGAGATCGCCCACCTGGTGGAGGGCGTCACGAAGCTGACGCGCGTGCAGTTCCAGAGCCGCGAGCACGCCGAGGCCGAGAACTACCGGAAGCTGATCGTGGCGATGGCCGAGGACCTGCGCGTCATCCTGATCAAGCTCGCCGACCGTCTGCACAACCTCCGCACGATCGAGTACCTGGGCAAGCAGAAGCAGCTGCAGAAGGCGCGCGAGACTCTCGAGGTCTACGCGCCAATCGCCCACCGGCTCGGCATCCATGCCCTCAAGTGGGAGCTGGAGGACCTCGCGTTCCAGACGCTTCATCCCCGCAAGTACGAGGAGATCAAGCAGATGGTCTCCGAGCGGCGCGCCGATCGCGAGGAGCACGTCCGCGAGGCGGCGCTCGTGCTGCAGAAGGAGCTCGACAAGGTCGACATCCCGGCCGAGATCTCAGGGCGCGCAAAACACTTCTTCTCGATCTACGACAAGATGGCGAAGAAGGGCCGCGAGTTCAACGAGATCTACGACCTCACGGCGATGCGCGTGATCGCCGAGCGCGGCGGCGACGAAGGCACGCGCGACTGCTACGGCGCGCTCGGCCTCATCCACTCGCTCTGGAAGCCGATGCCCGGCCGCTTCAAGGACTACATCGCGATGCCGAAATTCAACGGCTACCGCGCGCTGCACACGACGGTGATCGGCCCGCAGGGGCGTCCACTCGAGATCCAGGTGCGCACACGCGAGATGCACGAGACGGCCGAGTTCGGCGTCGCCGCCCACTGGCTGTACAAGCGCGGGAAGAGCGCCCGCGACGCCGAGTGGCTGGCCTGGGTGAAGCAGCTGATGGACGAGGGGACGGCCGACGAGGCCGATCCGCGCGAGTTCATGAAGACGTTCCGCACCGACCTCTTCGACGAGGAGGTGCACGTCTTCACGCCCAAGGGCCAGGTGAAGACGCTGCCCGCCGGCGCGACGCCGATCGACTTCGCGTATGCCGTGCACACCGACGTGGGCCACCGCACCGTCGGCGCCAAGGTCAACGGCCGGATCGTGCCGCTGCACTACACGCTGAAGAACGGCGACTTCGTCGAGATCCTGACCGCGAAGCAGGGTCGCGGCCCGTCGCGCGACTGGCTGGCGCTGGCCCAGAGCTCGCGCGCACGCAACAAGATCCGCCAGTGGTTCTCGCGCGAGACGCGCGAGGACGCCGAGGCGAAGGGGCGTGAGGCGCTCGAGCACGCGCTCAAGGCTCAGAACCTGCCGTACGCGAAGCTCAGAGGCTCGGCGACGCTCGCGCAGGTGATTCGCGAGACGGGCTTCAAGAAGGCCGACGACTTCTACCTCGCGCTCGGCTCCGGGAAGCTGCAGCCGAGCACGATCGTCAACAAGGTCGTCCAGCGGCTGAAGACCGACCAGGTCGCGGAGGAGGCGCCCGTCGTCACGAAGGCGCCGAAGGCGCAGACGGTCTCGGGCACCGACCTCGGCGTCGTTGTGCCGGGCGTCAGCGACGTGCTCGTTCGCCTCGCCAAGTGCTGCACGCCGGTCCCGGGCGATCCGATCGTCGGCTACATCTCGCTCGGGCGCGGCATCACGATCCATCGCGACGACTGCCCGAACGTCAAGGCGCTTCGGCGCAGCCCGGAGCGGTTCACGACGGTCGCGTGGGACGGTGCGACGGCCGCGAAGGGCTTCCGGGTCCAGATCGCCGTCTCGTCGTGGGACCGGCCGCGGCTGCTCGAAGACGTTGCGCGTACCTTCGCCGAGCACGGCGCGAACATCGTCAGCTACGGCGGCGTGGTCGAGGATCAGCTGGCGAAGAACTGGTACACCGCCGAGGTCGGCGACGTGAAGGGCCTGCGCACGCTGTTGACGGCCCTCCGCAACATCGACTCGGTGTTCGACGCGTACCGCGTCACACCGTCGTGACTCACATCCATCCGGCCGCCGCCGCCGGCTTCTCGCGGGCGGCGGAGCTGTACGAGCGCGCGCGGCCCTCGTATCCTGCGGACGCGGTCGCGTGGCTCGCAGAACGGCTCGAGCTCGGCCCGGGGAGGACGGTCGTCGACGTCGGGGCGGGCACGGGCAAGCTCACGCGGCTCCTGCCGGCGACGGGCGCGCGAGTGATCGCCGTCGAGCCGATCGCAGAGATGCGCGCACTGATCTTCGAGACGGAGGCGCTGGACGGCACGGCCGAGGCGCTCCCGCTGCCCGACAGCTCGGCGGACGCGATCGTGGCCGCGCAGGCGTTCCACTGGTTCGACCACGCCCGCGCGCTGCCGGAGCTCCATCGCGTCCTCGTTCCGGAGGGCGCGCTCGGGTTGATCTGGAACAGTCGCGACCTCGCGGACTCGCTCCAGGCGGAGCTCGAGGAGCTGCTCGCTCCACGCCGGGGCCGGGTGATCGACCAGGAGTCGGGTGCCTGGCGGGCGCCGCTCGCGGCGAGCAGGCTCTTCGGCGCACCGGAGGAGCGGCGCTTCCCGTTCGAGCAGTCGTTCACGGCCGATGACCTGTGCGACCGGGTCGCGTCGACGTCCTTCGTCGCGGCGATGTCGGCCGACAAGCGGTACGAGCTGCTCGCGAGGGTGCGGAGCCTGGCGGTCGGTCTTCCGGAGCCGTTCCCGTTTCGCTATCGCACCGACGTGCTCATCGTCCCTCGTTCGAGGGATCAAGGCCGCGAGCTTCGGGGTACCTCGATCCAGGGATAGCGCCGGCCCCGCGTTCGAACAAAAGTGCGCGCGGGGAGGGGCCGTGGGCTGCGCCGCCCGCCCGAACGACGGGAGACGTCCGCGGCGGGCGGCGCGCTCACCGGATCGCCGGAGGATCGACGAACGGGAGTAGGGCGCTGCCCTGCGCCAGCGGCTCGACGAGGTACACGTTGCCGGAGCGCATCGGGAACGGCGTTCCGATATGGCCCTCGGAGATCAGGTCGATCACCGAGAATGGACGTTCGGCTCCAGCGTCAGCGATCGAACCCGGCGACGAGCTCGCGAAACGCCTCGGGGACGGGGGAGGCACGGCGCTCGTCGAGCGAGATGCAGACCGTCGTCGCCTGGGCGGTCGCCATCAGGGTGTCCGCGCCGTCGCCGTCGATGCGGTAGGCGGCGTGGTCGTAGGTGATGCTCGTCGTCCCGATGCGGCTGACCCGGACGAACACCTCGAGCAGGTCGTCGAACCGTGCCGGCGCGACGTACTCGACGGAGAGCGCGCGCATCGCGAAGTCGACGTCGCCGAGCGCCACGCGGCCGAGGTGGCGGTGGTACTCGGTGCGCGCCAGGTCGAAGTACGGCATGTAGCGCCCGTAGTAGACGACGCCCTGGGCGTCGGTCTCGGAGAAGCCGACGCGAAGGTAGGCGGCGTACCGAAAGGGCGGCCTGCGGTCGGTCTCGTGGCCGAGCTCGATCATCTCAGCTGCGGATGACCCCGAGGACCTCGTCGCGCCTCGCGTCCATCAGCTCCTGCGAGCGCGCTTCGAGGTTCAGGCGCAGAAGCGGCTCCGTGTTCGAGGGGCGCACGTTGAAATGCCAGTCCGGCCCCTCGACCGACAGGCCGTCGAGGTGCGTCACTTTCCCGTCAGGGCCGAAACGCTCCTCGAGCTCCGCGAGCTTCGCCGCCACGTCGGCGACCGGCGTGTTCAGCTCGCCGGTGATGAAGTACCGCGCTCGCAGCGGCGCGAGCGCCGCGCTCAGGGAGCCGTGCTGCGAGACGAGCTCGCACATCAGCAGGAACGGCACCGTGCCGGAATCGGCCTGCGAGAAATCGCGGAAGTAGTAGTGCGCCGAGACCTCGCCGCCGAAGACGGCGCCCTCCTCGCGCATCCGCTGCTTGATGAAGGCGTGACCGACGCGGTTCACGAGCGGGATACCGCCCGCCGCCTCGATCGCCTCGGGGACGGCCCACGAGGCACGCACGTCGTAGATCACCTTCCCGCCGGGCTCGCGTCCCAGCATCAAGCGGGCGAAGAGCGCCGTCGTGAAGTCGCCGGGGACGAACTGGCCGCTGTCGTCGACGAAGAAGCAACGGTCGGCGTCGCCGTCGTACGCCACGCCGAAGTCGGCACCCTCGGCGCGGGTGCGCTCGACGATGAACTGGCGGTTCTCGGGCAGCAGCGGGTTCGGCTCGTGGTTCGGGAACGAGCCGTCCGGCTCGAAATAGCAGCGGACGACGTCGAGCATCGGCAGGCGGTCGAGTACCGGCGGCAGCATCGCACCGGCCATCCCGTTCGCCGCGTCCACGACGATCCGCAACGGGCGCAGCGACGCGGCGTCGATGAACGAGAGCACCCTGTCGACGAACGGCGACCAGATGTCCTCGGCGCGCACCTGCCCGCGCGAGCGCTCCTCCCAATGCGCTGCGACCGCGCGGTCGCGCACGTCGAGGAGCCCCGACTCGCCGCCGACCGGGAGCGCCCCGGCGCGGACGATCTTCATGCCCGTGTACTGCTTCGGGTTGTGCGAGGCGGTGACCATGATGCCGCCGTCCAGCTTCAGGTCGCCGACCGCAAAATAGAGCATCTCCGTGCCGACGAGACCCAGGTCGAGCACATCGGCGCCGGCATCGGCCGCACCGGTGCGCGCCGCCTCTGCCATCGACGGCGACGAGAGCCTCATGTCGCGCCCCACCGCGATTCGCGCCGCGCCGAACTGCTCCACGTAGGCGCGCCCGATCGCATACGCGCCGGCCTCGTCGAGCTCGCCCGGGTAGAGCCCGCGCACGTCGTACGCCTTGAAGACCTTCGGGTCGAGCACCGAGGCGAGCCTACCTATGCGTTCAGGATTGCCTTGATCTCGTCCGTCGAGGCCTCGGTGGGCGACTCCGAGATCACCGTCGCCGGACGGTCGAAGCGGGCGAGCGCGTCGCGCAGCGGCTCGGCGCGCAGCGTCCCTTCGCCGTAGGGGAGGTGCTTCGTCTCGTTGCGGTTCGCGAACTGGATGTCTGAGAAGTGGATGTGGAACGGCGCGCCGTCCTCGATCACCGCATCCGCCTGCTCGAGCGCCGCCGCGAACGGCTCGACGGACGTGAGCCCGCCGTCCGAGGTGGCGTGCATGTGCGCGAAGTCGATCACCGGCCGCACCCAGTCGAGGCGCGACGCGATCTCGCACACGTCGTCGAGCGAGCCGAGCTCCCGCACCCGTCCCATCACCTCGATCCCGAACGGCACTGCGCGGTCCTTGCCCTCGAGCCGCTCGCGCAGCTCTCCGAGCTGCTCGACGACGGAGTCGATGGCCGCCTCGCGCGTGCGGCCGAGCAGGAAGCCGGGATGGAAGACGACGAGCTCCGCGCCGGCGGCCTTTGCGATCCCGGCGGAGTGGTCGAGCATGCCGACCGCCATGTTCAGCTTCTTCCCCCGCTCGGCATGCCCCATGAACCCCGCAATCGGCGCGTGCACCGAGAGCACGATGTCGTTCGCCCGGCAGAGCGAGCCGAGCTCGGCCGCGAAGTCGTAGTCCATCCAGAACCGGCCCTCGAAGTCGATCTCGCAGGCCGACAGGCCGTGGGCGAGGAGCGCCTCGACGGCGGCGGCGGGGGCCTCGCGCGACGGGACGCGGGCGGGGCCGTAGTGGAGGCGACGGTCGGAAATAGCGCTCGGACCCTAACCCGGGGAGTCCGTCCGACCGCCTGCCTACGCTTTTCCCCATGCCGAATCGCCCTTCTCGCATCGATCTTCTCGAGCTGGACATCGACCTGCGCCTCGCCGATCTCTGGCGTGAGGCCGCCGGGATCACCGACTGGTCGCTGGACGTGGTCGCCGCTTTCATGCGCGCGGCCTACGGCAAGGGCTACTGCGATGCCCTCACCGAGGACTCGCCCGGCGCCCTGTGCGCCGACCACGGGTACCGGGTCCCCGGGCGCAGGCAGCCGACTCCCGCCGACGCCTGACAGGGCGCCCAGCTAACCTTCCGGGCGTGTCCACGCGCAGCCCTGCGCGTCTCGTCATCGCACTGGCCGTCGCGGGAGTGCTGGCCGTGTTCCTCGTGTACACGGCGGTCGCCGGACGGTCGACGCCGACGCTGACGCCGAGCCAGGTGAAGCCGAGCTCGATGTCCGGTCGCCTGGCGGTCGTCGGGATTGTGACCGCGCCGCTCCGCGGCGACTCCCACACGGCGAACGGGCTCCGCTTTCAGCTGAAGGACCCGACCGGGACGAAGCCGCAGATCGTCGACGTCGTCTACCACGGCACGAAGCCGCCGCCGCTCTTCCGCGTCGGCCGCAGCGTCGTCGTCAGCGGCACCTACGCCGGCGGACGCCTCCAGGGCACGAACATCCTCACCAAGTGCCCGTCGAAGTACACGACGGCCCCGACGAAAGCCTAGATGAGGAGTTCCACGGATTCGCGTGTCCGGCTGCGCGGTCTGAGCGGGCTGGGCCCGAGCGCGCCCGGCCCACGCCCCGGAACAGACGCCCCCGAGGAACTCCTCATCTGATGGCTGAGCTCGGCCGTGCGGCGCTCGTGGTCAGCCTCGGGCTGTCCGTCTACGCCCTCGTCGCAGGCACGATCGGCGCGCGCCAGAACCGGCGCCGACTCGCCGACTCCGCCCGCAACGCGCTCTTTTGCAGCTTCGGCGCGACCCTCGTCGCGTCGGCAGTGCTCGCGTCGGCGCTCGTGCGCCACGACTTCTCGTTCGTCTACGTCGCCCAGCACACCGACCGCAGTCTCTCGACCGCGTATGCCCTGAGTGCGTTCTGGGGCGGCCAGGAGGGGTCGCTCCTTCTCTGGCTGCTCGTGCTGACCGGCTACGGGACGCTGGCGGTCTTCGTCAATCGACGGCTCCTGCGCGACCTCACCGCCTGGGTGGTGCCGGTGCTCGGCGGCATCGGCACGTTCTTCGCCTTCATGCTCGTCGCCGTCTCGAGCCCGTTCAACACGCAGACCGCGCCGCTCGATGGCGCCGGGCTCGTCGCGAGCCTGCAGAACCCGTACATGGTGGCGCACCCGCCGATGCTGTACCTCGGCTACGTCGGGCTGTCGATCCCGTTCGCGTTCGCGGCGGGCGCCCTGCTCTCCGGGAAGACCGACGAGCGCTGGATCGTGGCGACGCGCCGCTGGACGCTCATTGCGTGGACATTCCTCGGCTTCGGGCAGCTGCTCGGCGCCCACTGGGCGTACGTCGAGGTCGGCTGGGGCGGCTACTACGCCTGGGACCCGGTCGAGAACGCCGCCCTGATGCCCTGGCTCGCAGCGACCGCATTCCTGCACTCGGTGATGATCCAGGAGCGCAAGGGGATGCTGAAGGTCTGGAACATGGTTCTCGTCGCGCTCGCGTTCGAGCTCTCGGTGCTCGGGACGTTCCTGACCCGCTCGGGCGTCGTCAACTCGATCCACTCGTTCGCGAAGAGCTCGATCGGCGGCTGGTTCCTCGCCTTCGTCGTCATCTCGACGCTCTTCTCGGTGACGCTGATCCTGTGGCGGCTGCCGCTGCTCAAGGCCCGCACGAAGCTGGAATCGGCGCTGTCGCGCGAGGCGACGTTCCTCTACAACAACCTGCTGCTCGTCGCGCTCTGCCTGACGATCCTCTGGGGTGTTCTCTTCCCGATCGTCACACAGCTCGTGAAGGGCGAGACGCGCACGATCGGACGCCCGTACTACGACTTCTTCCTGCGCGCGTTCGGGCTGCCGCTCCTCCTGCTGATGGGCATCGGCCCGCTCATCGCCTGGCGGAAGACGAGTGCCCGCGCGCTCGTCCGCACCCTCGCCTGGCCGATCGCGGTGACGGTGGTGTGCGGGATCGCGCTCGCGTTCGCGGGCGCGGGCTCGTCGAAGCCGGGGATCATCGCCTACTCGTTCTCGGCGTTCGTGCTCGCGACGATCGTGCTCGAGCTCGTCCGCGGCACGCGTGCCACGGGCTCGCTGCTACAGCTCGTCGCCCGCAACCGGCGACGTTACGGCGGCTACGTCGTGCACGCGGCGATCGTGCTGCTCGCGATCGGCATCGCCGGCTCGAGTGCGTACGGTGCAAACGTCGAGCGCCGGCTCACGCTCGGGCAGAGCACGACGGTCGACGGCTACACGCTCACGAACCGAGGGGTGACCCAACGCACCACGCCGCGCGCGACGGAGACGCGCGCCGTGCTCGCCGTGCGCGGCGACTGGAAGGGGACGATCGAGACCGGTGCCAACCAGTTCTTCAACCCTCCCGAGCCGGCGCAGGAGGTCGCGATCAAGACGAACTGGTGGCGCGCGGAGGACCTCTACGTGATCGCCGACGAGCTCCACCCTAAGACGAACGTCGTGTACGTCCAGGTGCTCGTGAAGCCGCTCGTGAACCTGATCTGGATCGCCGGGATCGTGTTCCTGATCGGCTCGGGGATCGCGCTGTGGCCAGACGCCCGCGAGCAGCGGCGGCTCGTCACGCGGCTCGCACCCGCGCGAGCATGACCGCGATCGCGCTGATCGTCGGCGCGGCGCTTGCCGTCGGAGCGGTCGTGCTCGTCGCCCTGCCGTTCCTGCGCGATCCGGAGCCCGCCGACGACCGGCTCGACGCACCGGGCGCGGCCGAGGAACGGCGGCTGGGGCTCATCGAGGAGCGCGACCGCGCGCTCGCGGCGCTGAAGGAGCTCGAGTTCGACCACCGCACCGGGAAGATCGCCGACGACGACTACAGCGAGCTCGTCGGGCCGCTGCGGCAGGAGGCCGCGAGGACGCTTCGTGCGCTCGACGAGGAGCGGCGAGCGGGGGAGCCGGCCGAGATGCGCGACCGCGAGCCGCTGCACACCGGCGCGCAGGAGTAGGGGGGCACCGGCCGAATCTTCAAGAGGTGCGGCGCGTCTTGACCGCAGTCGTCGTTCTGCTCGTGCTTGCAGCACCGGCGTTCGGCGACGACGTTCTCAGGAAGCATCAGGTCGACTCGCGCATCTCGACGCTGCAGGGCACGCTCGCCGCGCATCGCTCGGCGGAGCAGGCGCTTCGCGGTGAGGTCGCGGACTACACCTCGCGGATCCAGGCGCTCGAATCGAGAGTCGGCGATGTCTCGTTGCGGCTGCAGACGCTCGACGCGGATCTGGCGCTGCATCGCAAGCGACTAGACGCCCTCGATGCCCTGTACCGATCGCAGACCGACCGTCTCGACCTGCTCGAGGCACAGTCCGCGAAGGTGGAGGAGACCCTGCGCCGGCGGCTCGTGGAGAGCTACGAGTCCGATGACACGAGCACGCTCGACGTCGTCCTCGGCTCGGCGAGCGTTCAGGATGCCGTCGACAAGGTCGAGTACCTGCACGAGATCGCCGACGCCGATCGGGCGCTCGCCGCCCGGGTCGCCTGGGCGCGAAGCCAGGCGAAGGCGGCACGCGCGAAGACGAGGAACCTGCGCGCTTCGGTGCGCGGCGAGACCGCTGCGATCGCTGCCCGCGATGCCCAGGTGCGCGACGTGCACAACGAGCTCGTCGGGGCGGAGGGGAACATCGTCGCCTCGCGTCGGCAGAAGCTCGTCGACCTGTCGACGCTGTCGGCCTCCGATCAGGCGGAGGCATCGGAGATCGACGCGCTGCAGGCGTCGAGTGCGCAGCTCGGCGCCCGGATCCGCTCCGCTCAGACCGGGTCGAGCTCAGGAGTCGCGCAGGCGCCTTCCGCCGGTGGGCTGATCTGGCCGGTGCAAGGGCCGATCACGAGCCCATTCGGGTGGCGCTGGGGCCGCATGCACGAGGGGATCGACATCGGCGTCGGCTACGGCACGCCCATTCACGCCGCCGCAGCCGGCACCGTCATCTACTGCGGCTGGGAGGAGGGCTACGGGAACCTCGTCGTGATCGACCACGGCGGCAACCTCGCCACCGCGTACGGTCACCAGAGCTCGATCGCGGTCTCGTGCGGCCAGGCGGTGACGCAGGGCCAGGTGATCGGCTACGTCGGCTGTACCGGCCACTGCACGGGGCCGCACCTCCACTTCGAGGTGCGCGTCGACGGGAACCCGGTCGACCCGCTCGGCTACCTCTAGAACAGTCCGGCGGTCTGCAGGAGGAGGTAGACGTTCAGCGCGATGATCAGCGTCGCGACAAGGCACGCGGCGACGGTCGTCGCCCGCCGGTTCACGAGGACGCCCATCACGTCGCGACGGCTCGTGAAGAGCACGAGCGGGACGAGCGCGAAGGGGATGCCGAACGAGAGGACGACCTGGGAGATCACGAGCGTGCGCGACGGGTTCACGCCGATCGCGATCACGACGAACGCGGGCACCATCGTCACGAGGCGGCGGAGCGCGACGGGGATCTGACGCTGGATGAACCCCTGCATCACGACCTGGCCCGAGAGCGTCCCGACGGCGGAGCTCGATAGGCCGGAGGCGATCAGCGCGAGGGCGAAGAGGACGCCGGAGGCGCTGCCGAGGATCGGCTCGAGCGTCTTGTGCGCGCGCTCGAGCGAATCGATGTGGACGAGCCCCGTACGGTAGAACGTCGCGGCCGCCATGACGAGCATCGCGACGTTGATCAGCCCGGCGATCGACATCGCGATCAACACGTCGATGCGCGTGTAGCGCAGAAGGGTGCGGGCGTCACCGTCGGTCTCTGGGACGAGCCGGTCCTGCGTCAGCGCCGAGTGGAGGTAGATCACGTGCGGCATGACGGTCGCGCCGAGGATGCCGACCGAGAGGAGCACCGCCTCGCCGCCCCCGAACTCCGGGACGATCGCGTGGTGCGCGGCGGCGCCGAAGTTCGGATGCGAGAAGAGGAGCTCTGCGAGGTAGCAGATACCGATCACGCCCACGAACGACGCAATCACGGCCTCCAGGAGCCGGGCGCCGAAGCGCTGCAACTCGAGGATCGCGAACGCCGCCACACCCGCGACCACGGCGGAGGGGAAGAGGCCCCAGCCGAGCAGGAGATGAAAGCCGATCGCCGCGCCGAGGAACTCGGCCAGGTCGGTCGCCATCGCGATCGCCTCGGCCTGGAGCCAGAGCAGGATCGCGGTGCGGCGCGAGAAGCGCTCCCGGCAGACCTCGGCGAGGTTGCGTCCCGTCGCGATCCCGAGCTTCGCAGAGAGCGTCTGGATGAGCATCGCGAGCACGTTCGCGGCGACGACCACCCAGACGAGCCGATAGCCGAAGCGGGAGCCCGCGGCGATGTTCGTCGCGAAGTTGCCCGGGTCGATGTAGGCGATGCAGGCGATGAACGCCGGCCCGAGGAACGGGAGCAGCCTGAATCGCGACCGGTGGAGTGCGTCGTCGACCGTCTGCAGGCCGGCAGGCAGCTCGGTCCGGGCGCCGATCACTCCCAGATTTTAGCCGGACCTGAAATTCCGGGGCCTCAGCGCACGAGGCGGAGGTCCGGCAGGTTGCGATGCCGGCCCTCGAGGGCGAAGCCGTAGCCGACGAAGAACTCGTCGGGAATGGTGAAACCGACGTAACGGACGGGCAGGTCGTCGACGAGCCGCCGGTAGGGCCGCTCGAAGAGGGTCGCGACGTGCAGGGACGCCGGCTCGCGGAGGCGCAGCGACCGCACGA
Source organism: uncultured Thermoleophilia bacterium (assembly GCA_963794375.1). GTDB lineage: Bacteria > Actinomycetota > Thermoleophilia > Gaiellales > Gaiellaceae > PALSA-600. The sequence continues at coordinate 23,384 of CAWCDL010000007.1, read as the reverse complement.
GGTGGTTCATCGTGAGCCCGGTGTCGATCACCGAGTCGACGAGCACGACGTCGCGCCCGGCGATCTCGGCGTCGAGATCCTTGAGGAAGCGGATCCCGTCGCGATCGTCCCCGTAGCCGGACAGCTCGACGAAGTCGATCGCGTGCACCATCGGCATGGCCCGCGAGAGGTCGCACAGGAACGGGACGCAGCCGCGGAGCGCGCCGACGAGGAGCGGCTCGCGGCGCTCGTAGTCGCGCGTGAGCTCGGCGCCCAGCTCACCGACCCGCGCGAGGAGCTCCGGAGAGCCGAGGAACACGTCGCCGATGCGCTCGTCATGAACGCAGTGCCGCCCGGTCTCGGCGAGTGCGCTCAGGATGCCTTCGCCAGCCCGAAGCGGACTGCGAGCCGTTCGAAGTCCCGCTCGTAGAAGAGCTTGACCCGTATCTCGGGATGGAGCTGCCGCAGCTTGCGGAGCTTTCGGTTCTTCCGAGTGACCAGTGACTGCTTCATCACGGTCACCTCGAGATAGAGATCTTGCTGCGGGAGGTAGAAGTCGGGGGTGAAGGCCTCGGTCACTCGGCCCTGCGCGTCGCGCTCGAGCACGAAGGTCGTCGGCTCGTACTGCCACGGGATCCCGTACCAATCGAGGATCTTGGCGTACTCGAGCTCTGCGGGGTTGGCGAACCGCGGCGGCTCTTCACCGCAATATGCCTGGAAAACAGGCGTTTCCGGCAGCACGACGACCAGGTTAGCAGTGGCCCCGGATGGCCTATGCTGCTCCAAATGGGTCTAACGGTCGCGCATTTCTCGGACGTCCACTGCGGCGATCCGCATTTCGTCGCCGACCTGATGGAGCGCGCGATTGCCGAGATCAACGACCTCGACCCGGACATCGTGGTCTGCTCCGGCGACCTGACGACCTTCGGTTTCAAGGAGGAGTACCTTGCCGCGCGCCGCTATCTCGACCGGATCGCCTGCGACGACCTGGTGGTCGTGCCGGGGAACCACGACTCGCGGAACGTCGGCTACGTGCACTTCGAGGAGTTGATCGGCGAGCGCAGCTCCGTCGTGCGCAAGGCGGGCACGACTGTCGTGGCGGTCGATTCGACCGAGCCCGACCTCGACCACGGGCAGATCGGGCGCGGCCGCTACGGGTGGATCGAGGAGCAGTTCGCAGCCGAGCCGTCCGATGTGCGGATCTTCGTCCTTCACCATCACCTGTTGCCGATTCCCGGCACCGGTCGCGAGCGGAACGTCGTCTACGACGCCGGCGATGCGATCGAGTGCCTGCAGCGCGCGGGCGTGCACCTCGTGCTCTCCGGCCACAAGCACGTGCCGTACGCGTGGAAGCTCGAGAGCCTCTTCGTCGTCAACACAGGCACCGTCTCCACCCTGCGTCTTCGCGGCAATACGCGCCCCTGCTACAACGTCGTGCAGGTGGAGGGGACGCACGCGTCTGTCTGGCGGCGCTATCCGTTCCACGGTCAGGAGTTGATCATCCAGTTCGACCTCTCGACCGGCGAGTACGAGAAGTACACCGGGCGCATCGAACGCGAGGTGACCGCGCGCCGATGACGCGGCCGAAGGCGGTGGCGCTCGTGGATGGAGAGCACTATCCGCCGGTCGTGCGCGAGGCGCTCTCGGAGCTGCCCTACGACTTCGTGGGCGCGGTGCTCGTCGGCGGCACGGAGAAGCTGCGGGAGGGGACGCCCGACTTCGGCGTGCCGCTGGTCGACGGCTTCGCCGGGGCGGAGGTGGTCGTCGATCTCTCCGACGAGCCCGTGCTCGACCCGCCGGCGCGGTTCGCGTGGATCGCGCGCGCCCTCGCCGCCGGCCTGCCGTACGTCGGCGCCGACTTTCGCTTCGAGCCGCCCGTCTTTGCCCCGTTCTCGCTGCCGTCGGTGGCGGTCTTCGGAACCGGGAAACGCGTCGGGAAGACCGCCGTCACCGGCCGGCTGGCGCGGCTGCTCGCCCGCGACCGGCAGGTGGTCGTCGTCGCCATGGGCCGGGGCGGGCCGCCGGACCCCGAGCTGGTCGCGTCGCCGCCGAGCCTCGACGAGCTCCTCGCGCGGTCGCGCGCCGGCCGTCATGCCGCGTCGGATCACCTCGAGACGGCGGCCCTCTGCGGTGTCCCGACGGTGGGCTGCCGGCGAGCCGGTGGGGGCCTGGCGGGTGCCGTCTTCACCTCGAACGTGCTCGCCGGCGCGGAGCTCGCCGCCGCGCTCGAGCCCGACGTCGTCGTCTTCGACGGCAGTGGCGCCTCGATTCCCCCGGTCGCCGCCGAGCGCCGGGTGCTCGTCGTCGGTCGCGGAGACCGCGAGGATGCCTATCTGAACCCGTACCGGGTCGCGCTCGCCGACGTCGTCGTGCGGATAGGCGTCGACGCCGATCTCGAGCTGCAGCCGACGGGGCCGCTCGAGGGTCGCGTGGCGGTGTTCACGGCCGGCGCGACCGACATGACGCACCTCGAGGCCGACGTGGTGCACGTCTCGGCGTCCCTCGCCGACCGGCGTGCGCTCCAGCGGGCGCTGGAGTCCGTCGACGCCGACACCTACCTCGTCGAGCTGAAGGCGGCTGCGATCGATGTCGTCGCCGAGCACGCCCGCGCGAATGGCCGCCGAGTCGTGCTCGGCCGCAACGAGCTCGTCGGCGACGGGGTGGAGGAGCTGCTGCTCGGAGCCGCGCCGGTGGCCGCATGAGTCCTCAGCCGAGAAGAGGAGAGCCGCTCCCGCTCGGGGGCGGTGAGTTCCCGTACTCGAAGGGGATGATGGCGCGGGCGCTGATCGCGGCGGGCGTTCCCGCCGAGGGTGCGTACCAGCTCGCGCGCCGGATTGAGCTCGATCTCGCCGAGCGCGGGGAGCCGTCGCTCGAGGTCGAGCGGCTCGAGCCGCTCGCCCGCGAGACGCTCGGGGCCGAAGCGGGCGAGCGTGCGGTGCGCCGCCTCCGCCGGCTCGCGGCGCTGCAGGCGCTCGATGTGCCGATTGTCGTGCTCGTGGGCGGGACGACCGGTACCGGGAAGTCGACGGTCGCCGCCGAGGTCGCACACCGCCTCGGCATCACCCGTGTCGCGTCGACCGACTTCATCCGGCAGACGATGCGGGCGTTCTTCTCGCCCGAGTTCATGCCGACGATCCACCAGTCCAGCTTCGAGGCGGGCGCGGCGGTCGATCTCGACGTCTCCGGCGACCCGACGATCGTCGGCTTCGTCGACCAGTGCCGTCACGTGTGTGTAGGCGTCGACGCCGCGCTCCTCCGGTCGATGACGGAGGGCTGGTCGATGGTGCTCGAGGGCGTCCATCTCGTGCCCGGCCTCGTGCCGCGCTCACTCGACGGAGCGGTGCTCGTGCACGTCGTCCTCGAGATCAGCGACGAGCAGGTGCATCGGGTGCACTTCAACGTGCGCGACGCGACGACCGGCGGCATCCGCCCGATGGAGAAGTACCTCGACCGTCTCGACGACATCCGCCGCGTGCAGGCGTACGTCGTCGAGCGTGCGCGTCGTGAGGGGGTCGAGGTGGTCGAGAACGCGAACGTGGAACGCACGATCGACGCGGTGATCGAGCTCGTGATGCAGACGGCGGAGCGGACGTGAGCACGGCTCCCGGCGACCCCAGGGTGCAGTGCGGCTGTGAGGCGTTCGCGCGCGTAACGGAAGGCGCGGCGCTCGCCGCCGCGCGCTGGCTCGGCCGCGCCGACGAGGCGGCGGCGGAGGAGGCGGCGTTCGCCGGCGCACGCACCGCGCTCGAGCGGCTGCCGATCTCGGGGCGCATCGTGATCGGCGGCCCCGAGGACGGCGAGCAGCTCGCCGCCGGGACGACGGTCGGCGCCGGCGGTGAGGAGCATGATCTTGCGATCGACCCTCTCGAGGGTCGCGCGGTCGTCGCTCGGGGCGGCACGAATGCGATCTCGATGGTCGTCGCAGCGCCGCGCGGCGAGATCCCGTCGCTGCCCGACATGTACATGCGCAAGATGGCGGTCGGGCCTCGGGCGCGTGGAGCCATCGACCTCCACCGTCCCGTCGCCGAGAACATCCGCTCGATTGCCGACGCGTTCGAGCGGATGGTGAACGACATCACCGCGATCGTGCTCGACCGGCCGCGGCACCACGACCTCGTGGAGGAGATCCGGGAGGCGGGCGCCCGCATCAAGCTGATCCAGGACGGCGACGTCATGGCGTCGATCAGCGCCGCGGTGAGAGGGACGAACGACCATCTCTCGATCGGGATCGGCGGCGCGCGCCAGGCCGTGCTCGCGGCCGCGGCCCTCCGCTGCCTCGGCGGGGAGCTGCAGGCGCAGCTCTGGCCGACGAAGCGCGCCGAGATCGAGGAGGCGCTCGCGCACGGGATCGACGACGTCGACCGAGTCTTCACGATCGACGACCTCGCGCCGCAGCAGGTGATCGTCGCCGCGACAGGCGTCTCGAACGGCGATCTTTTGCGCGGGGTGCGGTTCCTGACCGACTCGGCCCGCACGCACTCGCTGGTGATGTGCACGCGTTGCAACTGGGTGCGGTTCGTCGACGGGATTCACTTCTTCGCGCGCGACCGGCGCGAAGAGGTTCGCCTCGTCTAACCTGGTCGCATGCCAAGCCGCGAAGAGGTCGTCGAGGCGCTGCGCGCCGTCGAGGACCCGGAGCTCGGGATGGACATCGTCGAGCTCGGGTTGTTCTACGACGCGCAGCTCGACGGTGCCAACGTGAAGGTGACCTACACGCTCACCTCGATGGGCTGCCCCGCGGGCCAGATGATCGAGGAGGACATCGAGCGCGTCCTGCATGAGATCCCGGGGGTGGGGGAGGTCGAGAGCGAGCTGACCTTCGACCCGCCGTGGACGCCCGAGCGGATGTCCGACGACGCGAAGTTCATCCTCGGCTTCGGCTAGAGACTCTCCTACCGTTCTCATACCGGCTCCGCGCTCTTCTCCGACTGGAGCCTCACACGATCGGTGTGTCGTCCCTTCCCGACCCCCGATCCAGAGGAGCTCCATAGTGAAGAGCAAGCTTCGGTTCTCCGTCGTGCTGGCCGTCGCCGTCGCGGCGCTCGCGACGGCCGCTGTCGCCACGGCGGCGACCCTCACGGCGACCGCAACCCTGACGGGCACCGCCGGCCTGTCGCTGAACCTGCCCTCGAATCCGTCCATGAGCGCCACGCTCGACGGCAGTGACCAGGCCGTCTCGTACTCGCCGGCGCTCGGCGTCGTCGATGCCCGCGGCAGCGGCGGCGGCTGGAACCTCACCGTCGCGGCGACGACCTTCAGTGACGGCCTCGGCCACACGCTTGCCGCCGGGACCCTGACCGGTGCCACGGAGGCTTGCCACAGCGGCTCGACGTGCACGCTGGCGACGAACTCGGTCACCTACCCGGTGACGCTCTCCACGACCGCCGCGAAATTCTTCAATGCCGCCGCCAGCTCCGGTCTCGGGAAGGTCGACGTCACCCCGACGGTCAGCGTCTCGGTCCCCGGCAACTCGTTCGCCGGCACGTATACATCGACGGTCACGCTCGCGACCGCGGTCGGTCCGTAGAGCCAGTCTGTCTCTCCGAGCGCCCCGCGGGCTTGCGGGGCGCTCGCTCGTTCAGGCCGGGATCGTGAGGACGACCTTGCCGAGCTGCTCGCCGGCCTCGAGGCGCTCGTGTGCGGCGCGGGCCTCGGCGAGCGGGTAGCTGCGGTCGACGACCGGGCGTGCCTTGCCGGCCGCGATGAGGTCGTAGGCGCCCTTGAAGTCGTCGGGCAGCCCCATCGTCGAGCCGAGGATCGAGAGCTGCTTCCACCAGACGCGGTGGAGCGCGGCGGGCGGGTTCGGCCCGGTCGTCGCGCCGCACACGACGATCCGGCCCTCGGGACGAGCCGCATCGAGTGTGCGCTTCCACGTCGCCTCGCCCACGTCGTCGACGACGATGTGGGCCCCGCCTCCCGTCGCCTCCTTGACCGCGGCGACGACGTCGCCGGTCGCATGGTTCACGGTGGCATCGGCCCCGAGCTCGCGTGCACGCGCGAGCTTCTCGTCGCTCGACGACGTGACGATCACCTGCGCTTCTAGCGCCTTGGCGATCGCGAGCGACGCCGTCGCAACGCCTCCGCCGATGCCCCAGACGAGCACCCACTCGCCGGGCTGGACCCGGGCGCGGGTGACGAGCATGCGATACGCGGTCTCGAAGACGAGCGGGAACGCCGCTGCCTCCTCGAAGGAGAGGCCGTCGGGGATGGGGTGGACGTACTCGGAGGGGATTGCGATCAGCTCGGCGTGCGTTCCGTCCATCGTCTCCCCGACGATCGACATCCGGCCGTTGCGGAGGATGCCCGGGTTGATGACGACGCGCTCGTCGCTGCCTGCGATCACACCTGCGCCGTCGGCTCCGAGGATGCGGGGCTTCGGCACGGACGGCAGCCCCTTGCGGATCCAGACGTCGAGATGGTTGAGCGAGGCGGCCCTCAGCTCGACGAGCACCTCGCCCTCCGCGGGGACGGGATCCGGGACGTCCTCGTAGCGGAGCACCTCGGGCCCACCGTCCTCGTGTATGCGAACAGCCTTCACGGTGCACAATCCTTGCATGCGATGGGGGGCTTCGAGCGCACTCCTGGCGGAGGCGGGATTCGACGCGATCGGCGTCGCCCGCGCCGAGGCCTACGACGCGACGGAGCGGCACATTCGCGAGCGCCGCGCCCGTGGCCTGTTCGGCGAGATGCGGTTCACAATGGCGATCCCGGAGGTGTCGTGCCACCCGGAGGCGCTCCTGCTCGGCGCGCGCAGCGTGGTCTCGGTCGCGCACGCCTACTGGCGGCCCGAGGCCCCGCTCGGTGCCGGCGAGGGCCGGCTCGCCCGCTACACCTGGGACGACGCCTACGCAGCCCTGCGGGAGCGCCTGGACGAGCTCGGCCGCAGGCTCGGCGGCGCCTACCGCGTGCTCGTCGACGCGAACCAGCACGTCGACCGGGAGGCGGCCGCCCGCAGCGGCGTCGGCTTCTACGGCAAGAACACGATGCTGATCACGCGGCACCACGGCTCGTTCGTCGTGCTCGGCGCGCTCGTCACCGACGTCGAGCTCGAGCCGACGCCGCCGCTCGATGCCGACTGCGGCGACTGCCGGCTGTGCATCGACGCCTGCCCGACCCAAGCGCTCGACGAGCCGGGCACGCTCGATGCGACGCGCTGCCTCTCCTACTCGACCCAGGCTCCGGGCGCGATCCCGCAGGCTCATCGAGCCGCGCTCGGCGCCCAGGTCTACGGCTGTGACATTTGCCAGGACGTCTGCCCGTGGAACCGCGGGACCGCGAAGCGTCGCGCTGCGTTGCCCGAGACGGCCGACGGTCATGTCGACCTGCTTCGCTGGCTCGCTGCCGACGAGGGGCTCGTGGCGGAGCACGAGCGGCTGTACGTGCCGCGCAAGGATCCGCGTCTCCTGCGCCGGAACGCGCTCGTCGCGCTCGGGAACGTCGGCGGCGCAGAGCACCTGCCCGCGATCGACGAGATCGCCGGGGACGATGACACCCTGCTCGCCGAACATGCGACCTGGGCGGCGGCGCGCATCCGGGAACGAGGGTCGGCATGACCCGCGGCCGCTCGCTCGAGTGGTGGATTGCCGTCATTCGGCTGATCGCCGTGCCGCTCGCCGTGTTGCAGGTGTCGCTCACGTCGAACTACCCGCCCGGGTACGAGACGGCGGCGTGGGCGCTGACCGCGTGCTTCCTCGTCGGGGCGGTTGCGCTCTACGCCGTCGTGCGCCGCTCGGCGGGGCTCACCGTGCAGGTAGCAGCGCTGTGCTTCGACTTCGCCGTCATCTCGGCCTACACGCTGCTGTTCGCCTTCGAGACGAGCCCGTCGACACGCCAGCTCCTCTATCTGGCCATCGTGATGGGCGCGGCACGATTCGGCCTCACCGGCGGCCTCGTGACGGCGGCCGCGGCTGCCCCGATCTCGATCTGGTATGCCCACCGCCGCACGGATTTCACCGGGCTCGCGGTGACGCCGGGGAACGTCGCCGTGCAGATCGCCGAGGGATTCCTGATCGCACTCCTCGTCGGCTGGCTCTACGCGCGTCTCGACGAACAGCGGCAGACCGCCGAGCAGCGTGCACGCGAGGCCGAGGAGCTGCGCGACCAGCTCGGACGGCGTGCCGACCTGCTCGATGCCGCGAATCGGTGTGCGCGCGCCCTCGGGTCGTCGCTCGACCTCGACGAGTCGTTCGGTTCCTTCATCCGCGAGCTCCGCGGTGTCGTCCCGTTCGAGCGGATGGCGATTGTGCTCGTGGACGGGACAGGTGCGCAGATGATCGCCGCCGCCGGGCCGAACGAGCTGCTTCGGCCGGGCAGGGAGATGAGTCTCGAGAACGGCATCCTCTCGGAGGTCGTCGGCGGCCCCAGAACGATCTACCGGCGCGATCTCGCCGAGCCCGCGTATGCGGAGGAGCCTTGGCTGCTCGAGCTCGGTATCCGCTGCCGCGTCGCCGCTCCGCTTGTCTCGGGGGCGAAGGCGATCGGGATGATCACGATCGGGCGTGCCGAGCCGAACGGGTTCGCCGACCAGGAGGTCGAGCTCGTGTCGCTGCTCGGCCGGGTCGTCGCGACCGCCGTCCAGAACATCCGCTCCTACGACGCGGAGCGGCGAACGGTCGACGAGCTTCGCCGGCTCTCGGCGCTGCGCGCCGACTTCGTCTCGGTCGTCAGTCACGAGCTGCGCAGCCCGATGGCGGCCGTGATCGGCGCCGCCCGCACCCTGCAGGCGCGCTGGCGCGAGATGGCCCCGGAGCAGCGCGACTCCTTCCTGGCGCTGATCGGCGACGAGATGTCGCGTCTCGCCGCGCTTGTCGCCGACGTGCTCGACACCTCGCGAATCGATGCGGGGACGTTCAGCTACCGCTTCGGCGACGTCGATCTCGGCGCGCTGGCCGAGGAGGCAGTGGCCGCCTCGGCGGCGGGGCAGCACGAAGTGGCCGTCGTCGCGTCCGTGACGCCGGGCCTGCGCAGCGCGCGCGGCGACGCCGAGCGCCTCCGGCAGGTAGTCGGCAACCTGATCGAGAATGCGGTCAAGTACTCGCCCGCGGGCGACGTGGTCGAGGTGCGAGTGGGGCAGGCGAACGGCGATCACGTCGTGGCAGTCTCGGATCACGGCCCCGGCATCGCCGAGTCCGAGCACGAGCGGATCTTCGAGAAGTTCGGCCGTGTCGCGGGTGAGGATGCAAAACCCGGCACGGGGCTCGGTCTCTACATCGCGAGGTCGATCGTGGAGGCGCACGGCGGCACGCTCGAGGTGGCCTCGGCCGTCGGCCGTGGTTCGACGTTCACGCTCAGGCTGCCGGCGGACGCGAGCTGATCAGGCGACGCCGAGCAGCTCGCGGGCGTCGTCGAGATCGTCCGGTCCCACCAGGATCTCGCGCGGCCCGGCGGAGGTGAACTCCTCGAGCGCCGAGTCGATCGCCTCGGTCTCGCGATACGCGCACTTGATCCCCGCCGAGCGGAGCAGCCCGCAGGCCATCTCGGCCTCGGCCTCGTTGTCGACCACCTTTACGACGACCGCGTCGGGAGCGTCCATCGTGGGGAGGCTACTCGAAGCGGCGCCATCGATCAGAGGATGAACGGCACGAGCATCTTGGTCGCCCGTTTGTAGACCGGGTAGTTGGCGGGGAACTGATCGGTCAGGTAGCGCTCCTCGACCGTCGCGCTGTACACGAAGTAGACGCCGGCCAGCGCCACGGCGGTCAGCCACAGCCAGCTCAGCGCCACCGCGGTGCCGATGCCCGCGACGAGGATGCCCGAGTAGATCGGGTGACGCACCAGGTGGTAGGGGCCGCTCGTCACCAGCTCCGGCTCGTCCTTCTGTGTCATCGGGGTGCCCCAGTTGCGCCCGATGTGCACGCGCGCCCAGATCGCGAAGGCCAGTCCCAGTGCGAAGAGGACGAGCCCGATACCGGCCCGCCACGGATCGGTGTTGAGGCTGTGGCCCCGAAACGCCCCGACGCGAATCAGGAGGATCACGACGACTGCGATGACCCCTCTGATCCGCAGCTCGCGCGACCACGGGACGCGGCCCCTCTTCATGGAGAAGGCTGCGGCGAGCCAGTACAGCCAGAACGCCGCCCAGCCGACGGCGAAGGCGAGCTCGGTGATTCGTGTCAAAGGAGCGTCCATGCGACAAGGCGCAGCCCGCCTTGGTGCAAGATTCGGCCGTGGCCGCGAGTGCACGGGTCGAGGTGCGTCCTGCGATCGAGGCGGACCGGGTGCCGTTGGCGGTCGTCTTTGCCGCCGTCGCGGAGGAGCGCGACGGAATCGCAACCGAGCCGCCTGTCGACATTGCGGCGCGCGCCGCAAGCTGGACGCTCGAGGGAACGTTGGTGGCCGTCGCTGATGGGGAGGTCGTGGGCTCGGTGCACGTGGATGCGAGTCGGTTCGGGTTCGGCGAGCTCGGGATGGCGGTCCTGCGCGAATGGCGCGGTCGCGGCGTCGGCAGCGCGCTGCTCGCATCGGCGATCGAGTGGTCGCGCGGACAGAGCCTCCACAAGCTTAGCCTGGGCGTCTTTCCGCACAACGTCGCCGGGATCGCTCTCTACCGCAAGTTCGGGTTCGTCGAGGAGGGCCGTCGTGTGAGACAGATTCGTCGTCAGAGCGGCGAGCTGTGGGACGTGGTGGAGATGGGGCTTTTTCTCTGACGTCGAGATCGCCTGCTCAGACTGACGAGTTGGTAGCCGCAGGTACTGGCGATTGTCGAGCATCGGCATAGACTCGACGGGTGCGCTTGAGGTCGACGCGAAGCAGGGTGATGGCAAGCTTCGGCGCGGCCGCCCTCGTGCTCGCAGTGGCCGAGATCGCCACAGGCGGCTACACGATTGCAGTCGCTGCGATTCTCCTCGCGGCAGTCGCCGGCCTTCGAGCAGCCGGTGTCTCGCTGGTCGGGAGCGCTCCAGAACACCGACGGCGCGAGGTTTGCTCGCAGTGTGGCGAGCGACGTCTCGATCCAGACGCGAACGGCGTCCGGCACTGCTCGGCGTGCGGCGCCGAGGTGACCCCCGCGGAATGAGGGCGAGCCCGAGGCTCAGTTGTCGGGGATATCGGAGCCGAACTGCCAGAGGTGTCCGTCCGGGTCGCGGAAGCCGGCTGAGCGCACGCCCCAGGGGCGGTCGACCGGGCCGTAGACGATCGGGACTCCGCGTTCAGCGAGCCTCGCGCACATTGCGTCCGCGTCGTCGACGAACATCGCCAGCTGAACGCTCGCTCCGGAGCCTGGCTCGGCAAGGGGTACGCGCCCGAGCATCTCGCTCGCGGCCTCGTCGCGGTTGAGCAGACGCAAGAAGACGTTGTTCAGTTCGAAGATGATCGTGCCGTGTCCTTCATCTGCTCCGGTGACGTCGAACAGCCCCTCGTAGAACGCCTTCGAACGCTGCTCGTCCTCGACGAATAGCGTGATCACATTGACGGACTTGAGCGACAGCGTCATCTCGACCTCCCGGTTGGTCGGGCTGAGCCTGGGACAGGCTTCGAGGCTGACTCCGGCTTCTCCCACACCGAGACATGCTTGCGGCTTTCGCTCGTGAACGGCTCGCGGTCCCAGCCGCCCCAGCGCTCGCACAAGCTCATCCCTGCAAGCTGAGCCATGAGGTCGAGCTCCGACGGCCAGACATAACGGAACGGATTCGAGGACCGCTCCAGACGGCCGTCGATGTTCTCGAAATGGTGTGAGACGACTACCTGGGTCGCGATGTCGTATTCGTCCACGCCCCAGTGGCTCTCGCCTGCGGCGAAGACGTGAAACGCCTCGCCGGGTGGGAGCCGTCGGAGCTCGGGAACCATCACCTTGACCACGAAGTGCCCTCCACCTTGGAGATGCGCCGCGGCATTTCGAAAGCATGCGACCTGAGCCTCCTGGGAGGTCAGGTTCATGATCGTGTTGCAGATCAGATAGACAAGCGAGAAGGGCCCCGCAGCAGAGGTCGTCGAGAAGTCGCCGATCCGCACGCTGATGTCTTCGCCGGCGGGTTTTGCCTTGAGCCTGGCCACCATCGGCCGCGACAGGTCGATCCCGTGTGTAGGCACGCCGCGGTGGGCCAGCGGCAGAGCGATCCGGCCGGTCCCGATGCCGAACTCGAGTGCAGGCCCGTCGCCGGCCAGCCGGGCCAGGAACTCGACCGTGGCATTGATGTCCTCGGCCGCGAACTCCTGACGAGTCGGGTCGAGTGCGTAGTCGTCGTACCGGGCCGCAACGCGTTCGTCGAAGTAGCCGTCGTCGCCCACGCAGCGAATCTACACAGCACTATCCAGGTCGAGGGCCTCGCGGACGCTTCGATCGTGCACTGCGCCGGGTCCCGGAATGGGGCCTGGAATACTCTCGGAGTGACGGCCGGCGCTGAAGCAGTCGCGAGGCCGGCGGCATCCACGCGCGTCGTGCCGGTTTTCGCGGCGCTGATGCTCGTGATGCTGATGTCCTCGCTCGACTCGACGATCGTGTCGACGGCGCTGCCGACGATCGCAGGGAGTCTCGGTGGAATCGACAAGCTGTTCTGGGTCGTCACCGCGTATCTGCTGACCTCGACGATCACCACGCCGGTCGCGGGAAAGATCGGCGACATGTACGGGCGCAAGCTCGTCCTGCAGGTGGCGCTTGTCGTGTTCCTGGTCGGCTCGGTGCTCTGCGGGCTGTCGCAGAACATGACCGAGCTGATCGCGTTCCGCGCCCTTCAGGGTCTCGGCGGCGGCGCGTTGATGGTGAGCACGCAGGCCGTGATCGGCGACGTGGTGTCGCCTCGCGAGCGGGGCCGCTACTCGGGCCTGATGGGCGCCGTGTTCGGCATCTCCACCGTGATCGGCCCGCTGCTCGGCGGCCTGTTCGTCGACCACCTCTCCTGGCGCTGGATCTTCTACGTCAACGTCCCGATCGGGATTGTCGCGTTCGTCGTGCTGCAACTGGTGCTCGCGACGCCGGCCGAGCGGATCAAGCGCGCGATCGACTACCTCGGGATGGCGTTGCTCGCGGGCGGGCTGACGTCGATCGTGCTCTACACGAGCCTCGGCGGCTCGACCTATCCGTGGTGGTCGTGGCAGATGATCGCGTTGCTCGTGTTGAGCGTCGCACTGGCGGCCGCCTTCATCGTGGTCGAGCGTCACGCCAGGGAGCCCACCCTGCCGCTCTCGCTCTTCGGCAACCGTGTGTTCTCGGTGGCGACCATCGTCGGCTTCATCGTCGGGTTCGCGCTCTTCGGCTCTGTCACCTACATCCCGCTCTACCTCCAGGTCGTGCGAGGTGCGAGCCCGACGCAGTCGGGCCTCGAGATGCTGCCGCTGATGGTGGGCGTGCTGATCGCCTCGATCGGCAGCGGACAGCTGATCTCGCGCGTCGGCCGCTACAAGATCTATCCGATCATCGGCACCGGCCTCATGGTCGTCGGGATGCTGCTGCTCTCCCGGCTCACTCCGAGCACCTCGATCCTGCTCGCCGACCTCTACATGCTCGTGCTCGGCCTCGGCCTCGGCTTCGTGATGCAGGTACTGATCCTGGCGGTGCAGAACGCCGCCGACTACCGCGACCTTGGCGTCGCGACCGCGAGCGCGACCTTGTTTCGCTCGATGGGAGGCACGATCGGCGTGCCGATCTTCGGTGCCATCTTCACCAACCAGTTCGCGAGCAAGCTGGCCTCACACCTGCCACCGGGCGCCGCGGGGCAGTTCCCATCCCATCTCGGCCCGGAGGCGATCGACAAGCTTCCGCCGGGGATCCGCGACCCCTACATCGACGCCTATGCGTCCTCACTCCACCCGGTCTTCCTGATCGCGGCCGTTCTCGCATTCGCGGCGTTTGCCTTTTCCTGGCTGCTCGAGGAGCGGCCGCTCCGCCAGACGGTCGCCGAACAGGGAATCGGAGACAGCTTCGCCTCGCCACGCGAAGGAAGCTCGCTCGACGAGCTCGAGGCGCGGTTGAGCAAGCTCGCCCGCCGAGAGAACCGACACCTCGTCTACGAGCGCCTGGCAAGCGTCGCCGGGATCGACGTCACGCCCGGCGAGGCCTGGATGCTGCTTCGCGTCGATCGACTGGACGCCGAGACGGCGGACGAGCTCGCTGCACGCTACAAATTGCCGCCGGACGCGGTCTCGTCGCTGCTCGCCAACCTCCGGGCGCAGGGCCTTGTCGAAGGCCCCGCAGAGGTGCGGCTGACCGTTCGCGGGCACGAGGCAGTCCAGGAGATGGCCGACGCACGGCAGGAGGCGCTCCAGCGCTTTCTCGAGGATTGGCAGCCCGCACAGCACGCAGAGGTGCTCCAGCTGCTCGAGCGATTCACACGCTCGCTCCGTGCGACGCCGCCCGCCGGCGATCCGCTCCCCGCGTAGACCGGTCGGCACGCCGCACCGCCTCTGCGCCGGCGCCGGCTGTGGTTTCAGCGTGGCGGTGGAGCCGTCGGCCAGCGAGACCTCCCGATAGCGCGCCGAGGCACCCGTATTGGCTCAGCGAAGAGCTTCCTCGAACCTCGCATCGTGGCGCACGATCGCGAAGTCGTCGTCTCTGCGCGCCTGCTCACGAAACCGCGGGAACAGTTCCACAGAGCGCTTGAGGTGGGCGAATGTCTCATCGCTCGAGTCGCCGGCGAGCGTCGCGAAGCACGCGTAGTTGTAATGGAGCCCTGGGTGGTCCGGCATTCGCTCGAGGCCGCCGCGGACCGCTGCGAGTGCATCGGCGTAGCGCTGCTCGCCATAGGCGCTCATCGACTCACTGTGGAACGACCATGCTTCACCCCAGTCGACCGCCCGATAGGGCTCGCCGGGTGTCCCGCCGAGGGCGAGGATCATCCCGTCCCCGGTCGCTTTCCGTCGTGCCTCCGGCTGGACGAACACCAACGTCCCCGCGGTTGCGTCGACTGTCTCGCCGTCGATCTCGAAGGTCGCGTTCCCGTCGAGCACCATGTAGAGCTCTTCCTGGCCCGAGCCGGCCTCGTCGTGCTCGCCGATCAGGAGCCCGTTCTCACCCGGCGTGAATGCGTTGACTCCGAAGGCCTGGATCCCGAAGTGCTCGCGCACCGGCAGATCTCTGCCGCGCCGCTCGATCTCGTCGAGGCGCGCGACACGCCACTTCCGGTTGTCGTTCATCCGATCACCTCCGCGCAGACTGGTCCTCGAGAATGTCGGTCGTGCGCCGTCAAGCGCACTACCTGAGTGTGTCCGTCGGCGGGAGATCCGAACCCGATGAGCGCCGGCTCCGGCGATCGGAAGCCACCGCTCAGCTGACGTCGCGGCGGGCGGTGAGCACGAGACCTCCGACGGCGAGTAAGACGACCCACGCGACGAGCACGGCGCCGCCGGCTGCGGCGGAGAGCAGGTGATTGGTCGTCAACCCGGAAAGCGCGTTCTCGGCCTCGCCGGGCGTCAGGCGCCCGACCGAGGGTACGAACGCGAAGAGCAGGTTCTCGACGATGAAGCCCCAGGCGAGCAGGCCGACGACCGTGCCGATCTGGTTGCGAACGATCGCCGCGACACCGACGCCGATCCCACCCCAGAGAGCAACCGCGGCGACGGTTCCGAGCAGCACGAGTGTGATCGCACCGCCGTGGAGTGCCAGGGGGATCCCACGCGCTTCGAGACATACATAGCCGATCGCAAATCCGAGGCCCTCGCCGACGATCCCGAACGCGACGCCTGCGAGCATGCTCGCGACCAGCTTGGCGCCGATGACTTGTGATCGACGTGGTGTGAACAGGAACGTGGGGCGGATCGTCCCGAACCGGTACTCGCCGGTGACGAGGAGCACGCCTGCGAGAGCTGAGAAGACGCCGGCAAGGCTCCCGACGCCGAGCACGCCGCGCTGATCCTCCGCGGTGGTGAGGCTGCCGGCGTGTGTCAACAGTCCGGCCAGAAGCCCGAAGAGAACGATCAGCGCCAGCATCCCGAGCACGAGACCGATCGTGGTCCGGGTGGAGCGGAGCTTCAGGAGCTCGGCCTTGATCTGGTCGATCACGGCTGCGTCTCCGACGTCAGCTCGAGGAAGACCTCTTCGAGCGACGAGCCTTCGGCGACGAGCTCGTGCACCGGAATGCCGGCGGCGAAGGCGACGTCGCCGACCCGGTCGCTCGTCGTGCCGTGCGCGAGAAGTGCGTGGTCGTTGCTGGCCGTCGTCTCGATCTGTTCGCGCCGAAGCGCCTCGGCAAGCTGGGCCAACTGCGGGCTGCGGACGCGAACCGAGCCGCCGACGCGGGCGGTCAGGCGCTCGAGCGAGGTCTCGACCACCAGCCGCCCCCGACTGATGATCAGCACCTGATCGACGGTCTGGGCAACCTCGGCCAGCACGTGGCTCGAGATGAGCACAGTCCGACCTTCGGACGCGAAGGTGCGAAGGAAGTCGCGGAGCCAGCGCACACCCTCCGGGTCGAGCCCGTTCGCCGGCTCGTCGAGCACGAGCAGCTCCGGATCGCCGAGGAGAGCGGCCGCGAGGCCGAGTCGTTGGCGCATACCGAGCGAATACCCCTTGACGCGTCGCCCCGCGGCATCGGTGAGCTCGACCAGGCCGAGCACCTCGTCGACACGTGAATCGGGCAGCCCGGCGGCACGGCTGAGCGTGCGCAGATGGTCGCGGCCCGAGCGGCCGGGATGGAAATCCGTCGCCTCCAGCACAGCCCCCACGCGCCGCGCCGCGTCCGCGAGTTGCGCGTAGGGCCGGTCGAAGATCAACGCCCGCCCGCCCGTCGGCGCCGCCAGCCCGAGCAGCATCCGCAGCGTCGTCGTCTTCCCGGCACCGTTGGGGCCGAGGAAGCCCGTGATCGTCCCTGCCTCGAGGGCGAACGACAGATCATCGACAGCCGTCAGCCCACCGAACCGCTTCGTCAAACCCTCGCTCAGAACAACCGGCACGACTACATCCTCACCCAGCCGTCAAACGGCGCGCGCAAGGACCGAGGAGTACCGCTGACAGACGTCGATTCTCGCCTCGGCCAATGATGCGCCGCAGAATCACCTTAAGGTCACGCAGACGTGGCCGAGTCTCAGGTTGGCGATGTACGTGTTCTGATGGAACGCCTCGATCAATGCATCGAGACGGCGGACGGAATATCGCCCGACGGCGGCGCTGGGACAATGTGTCGTGTACAGCCGTAGGGTGTGGTAACGGTTACGGGCATGGGCGGGGGTGCCGAGTTGACTCTGGTGGTCGAGCCGGCCGATTCACCGACGTCGCTCCTCCTTCAACAGGCGTTCTTCACCGAGATCGCGTCGCGCTACGCCGGGTGGGAGCCCAGCCGGTCCGCGAGCGCTGAGCCCTCGGACCTGGCGCTACCGACGGGCATCTGGGTCGTCGCGTACTCGGCCGGTCATCCCGTCGGCTGCGGCGGTCTGAAGGGTGTCGACGGCGAAACGGCCGAGATCAGGCGCATCTTCCTCGACGCGGCGGCGAGAGGTCGCGGCATTGGCCGCGCACTGCTAACGGAGCTGGAGATGCATGCGCGACGGCTCGGCTACCGACGCGTCCGTTTGACCACCGGCGATCAGCAACCTGAAGCACTGCGACTGTTTCGATCTGCCGGCTACCTGGAAGTCGCTCCGTTCACTCGAAGCGCCTTCACCCGCCACTGGATGGAGAAGCCGCTCACATGAGCGGCTCATCGACCTCGAGGGCGGCTCAACGGAGAGCTAACGATGCTGTATCCGTCGTGTTCGTAGGATCTACGGCGTGCACGATGCCGAGCTGACCGGGCTCGCTTTGCTCCTGTCGCTCCTTCCTGCGGCGATCGTGACGATGTTGAAGGGACGCTGGACGATCCTGCTCGCCGGGCTCTGTCTGATCTTCCCCCTGCTCTGGTACGGCGCCTTCGCGCTCGCGGCTCCCGACTCGTGGTGGAGCCTCCGCTTCTACCGCGGCGAGAAGCTCCAGCGTGCCACGGAGTTTCAGGGGCGGTGGTCGCGGCGATTTGCCGAATGAAAGTGGTCGCGGCGCCGTCGTCGGCCTGAACGGTCAGGCAAGCGAGCTGAGTACTTCTGCGAGCTCGTCTGGCTGCGTCAGGAAGGGCGAGTGGCCCGAGTCGAGCTCGATCACACGTGCTCCTTGCGCGCTCGCCGTGCGAAGTTGCCAGCCGGGGTCGATGGCGGCATCGCGCAGAGTGGCGATGACGACGTCGCCCGCCCCGAACGGTGCGGGGATCGGCTCGAGCCGCGCCTGGCGTCGGAGTTGCGCGAAGGCCCAGTCGGACTGGACACGCGTGCAGTCGGGGTACATCCGCGCTGCGGCGGTGTCTGCGTCGGGCCAGTAGGAGCGGTTCAGAGTGTCGCGCACCGTTCCGCCGAACCCATCTGCAAACGACTCGTCTATCTCGCTGCGGGTCAGCGGCGGAAGCGCCGCGAGATAGACGCGAGCGCGAGCCTCGACGTGGGGGATCGTGAACCCGCCGAGCGAATGGCCGACTACGACCGCGTCCGGCTCTCGCCCGACGACGCGGGCATAGTCGAGCGGGGTTAGGCCGACTTCCTCACACGGCAAGTCGGGCGTTGCGACGTCATGGCCGCGATCCGCAAGCTCCTTGGCGAGCCGGCGGAAGCACCAGCCGCCGTGCCAGCCTCCATGTACGAGCACGAACCGTGCCATCGGGCGAGTATCCACCACCGCCTCGCCGGCGTTCCGGGATGACCTCTAGGACGCTCGCGCCGAGGCCCGGATCATGGTTGGTCTTTGTTCCTCCGCGTCTGCGGATGTACCGTCTCACCGCGCGCCAGCATCGCCACGAACTCCGAGATCTTGCGGGCACGAGTCTCGGGGCGCTTCACCGCCTCGATGCGATGCAGAATCGCGTAGCGATTCTGGCTCGTGAGCCGTCGGAACATCGTCTTCGCCTTCGGTTCAGCCGCAAGCGCAGCTGCCAGGTCTTCGGGCACGCGGGCCGTCGCGGGGCCGACGTAGGCAGCATCCCAACGCCCGTCGCCCTTTGCGCGCTCGACCTCGGCGATTCCCGAAGCCTGCATCCTGCCCTCGCTGATCAGCTGCTCGGCGAGTGTCGTGTTGCGCTTCGACCAGCGGCTCCGTGCCCGCCTCGGGGTGAAACGCTGAAGGTACGTTTGCTCGTCGCGGCGGCGAACCTGACCGTCGATCCACCCGAAACAGATCGCCTCCTCGAGGGCCTGGTCGTAGGTGAGGCTCGTCGGCGAGGTCGTGCCCTTCTTCGCCAGTACAAGCATGACGCCCGCCCAATCGGCGTGGTTGCGGACGAGCCACTCACGCCACGCGCGCGCGTCAGGGACAACCAGTTCGCCGTCCTCACCGCTGATCCGGTACTTCTAGCATCGCTCGGTGGGGCCAGAGTTGTTCACGAACTTAGCCCCTCGCCCGGGCGAGTGTCCCGGAATGAAGCTCCTATGACTGTCAAGTCATTGCGGGCTCGGCGTTCTGCATGACGCGGTAGAGGTGTCGGGCGAGGTAGCGCTTCAGTGAGCGTGTGGCGTCGCGGGCGGTTTTGCCTTCGGCGAGGCGGCGGGCGATGTAGTCGCGCGTCTTGGGGTCGTGCTGGCGTCGGTGAAGCACGATGGTGTGGAGGGCCCTGTTGAGTTGGCGGTCTCCGCCGCGGCTGAGCCGGTGTCGTGTTGTTTGGCCGCTGGAGGCTGGGAGTGGTGCGACGCCGGCGAGCCGGGCGAAGCATGCTTCCGAGTCGATGCGGCCGTGGTGCGACCAGGTGACGATCAGTTGGGCGGCGACGATCGGGCCGACGCCGGGCTCGTCGAGCAACTCGGGGGCGATGGCTCGGACGTGGCTGAGGATCTCGCGCTCGAGCGTCTCGGCTTCGCCGGTCGCGGCCTTGATCCGTTGGGCGAGCGTGCGCAGGACGAGGATCGTTGCGAGCTCGCTGGGCGTCCGTGAGCGGGAGCGGCGGAAGCGGCTGCAGCGATTGAGCAGCTCGCCGAGCGGGAGCCGGCGTAGCTCCTCGCGGAGCTCGTCGGGGGCGGTGACGATCACGCTGCGCAGCTGCACGAGCGCGACCTTGCGCGTCTCGACTGCGGTGCGTCTGGCCAGCATCAACAGCCGCAGAGCCTCCTGATGCTCGCCGGCTCGTGGCCTCGTTCGCTGCTCGCGTGCGAGCGGAGAGCGGGCAGCACGGACAGCGTCGAGCTGGTCGTCCTTGCCGTGCAGCCGCCGCTCGCCGCGGCTGGTGCGGTCGACCTCGTGCACCTGCTCACCCAGCTGTTGCAGCTGTCGGGCAAGCCCGGCGCCGTAGTGGCCGCTGCCCTCGATCGCCCACAATCGATCTCCAGGCGCGTACCGGTCCGCGAAGCGGACGGCATCTTTGTAGCCGCGTGCGTTGGCGGCCGTCGTCGTCTGCGCGACTACCGCCCCGGTGCGGGCCTCGACGACCGCGAGCGCGTGCTGATCGCGATGGGTGTCGACACCGACCACGTAGTCCACCTGCTCTGCAAGCATCCAGATCGATCCTCCGACTCGTAGGGTCCGGTACGCCGGTCTGGAGCAGGGAAACCGCGCGGCAGGTCTGTAATGAGTCACGCCCTTCGGGCGGACAGGCTCCTGATCAAGCCAACAGCGGGCGCCAGGCCGGCGTCGCCGTGCACACCCGGACGATTCATTCCCAAGACACACATCACGCGGTCCGACGCCTGAAGAGTCACGAGCGACACGACAACGTTCAGCCTGGCAACGGCCCCTGACGGACCGACCCGCCGACTCTTACAGACGCCGGACCGGTGCTACGGTCCTGAGCATGTTGAGTCGCCTGTTGCAATGGCTTGGCCTGAAAAAGCAGCCGCCTGACATCGGAGTACGCGAGCCGCGACGCCCGGTTCCTTCAGCCTCGGGCGGAGCGATCGCGCTCGACGCTGACGACGAGCAATAGTCGGCTGCACCGGTGTTCGGGGTCACATGAGCGCGGGTGGCCGCTACGGCGAATTCCCCGGTGACGTGCCGGGGTCGCCGATCAGCCAGTGGAGGCGCAGTGGCGGCTGGCCGATGTTCTCAATCCGAGCGGGCAACTCCGGTGGCACGCGCACTACCTCGCCGGAGCGGACGATCCGCATCTGAAGGTCGCCGAGGAAGAACAACGCTTCGCCCTCCTCGACAGCGACCACGCGCTGACCCGGTCGTGCGCGCAGCTCTTCGAGCAGTTCGCGCGGGCGAACCTTGAGGTAGACCCCCGTCAGAAGCTCGTCCTCGGTGGCGCGCGCGTCGAACCACGCCTCCGTTGCCGGAGGAATGCCGTGCTCACGTAGACCGGCGAGGATCGCCCGGTCGTCATCGCCGTTGCCGCTGACGAGCTCGAGCACGTCTTCTGGGTAGACCCGGAGCCGCGCCAAGCAGGTGTGGTCGAGCGGGCAGCCGAACGACGGCGCATCGGTGTCGCCGCTCAGCCGCGCGCGCGCCTTGTCGAACATACGCGGGAGGTACGCATAGCCCTCGATTTCGTCGGCAAAGTCCCGAACGGCAGCCATCTCAGAGCACGCTACCGGTGCGCCCACCGATGGGATACGAAGGACTGCGCCGGTGAGTACGGCATCGCGAGTGGCCTGGGCCAGCGGTCAGCAATGCCCCCCGACGACGGAGCTCGAACGGCGGTTCGATGCCAGCGGTCGGTCGAGGTATGGGTTCACGCGAGTGGCTTCGCCGGGTAGTTTTCGTGGTCCGCTGTCGCTGGGCGATGGTGACCGGCGCGCGCGTTGGAACCTTTTGCGACTTGGAGGTGGGTCGTGCCGAGGTCGATTGGTGTGTTCGGCGCGGTACGGGGCTCGGCCAAGCGGTTGCCCGCCGGTACGCGCGCGAGGGCTGCGAGGTCGTCCTCGTGGCCCGCGACCGGAAAGCGCTCGACACATCGCTGAGGACCTGGCCGCTAGCGGTGCGAGCGCCCACGTGATCACTGCCGATCTCGCCGACACCGATGCCGTCCCCTCGCTGGCGGAACAGATTCGTGCCGCCGTCGGACAACTCGACTCCTTCTACTACGCGCCTACACCCAGCGCAGGATTCGTCACGGCGGCGGAACTAACGCCAGAGCGGGCGCGCGACTTCATGCCGCTGATCTTCTACTCGTTCGTCGCTCTCGTGCACAGTTCCTGCCACAGATGATCAAGCACCGCTCGGGCGCGATCCTGACCGCACAAGGGGCCAGCACCCTGCACGGCCTGCCAAACATGAGCGGCTCCGGACCCGCGCAGGCCGCACAACGCAACTACCTACAGTCGCTCCACGCCGAAGTATCCGACAAGGGCGTCTACGTCGGGATGCTCTACATCGGCGCCGTCATCTAAAACAGCGCCTTCCACGCCTGGTCCGAGGCAGCCATAGCTGCCGGGACAGGGCGGCGCTGGGGGCCAACCGTCGACCCCGACCGCCTCGCCGACCTGCTCTGGAACATGCACGCCACAGGCGAAACGGAAGCGAATACCCCGAGTAGGAACGTTCGTTGCAGCGCTGCCGACGGCGGAACGCGAATCGAGACGACAGTGGCCTGCGCGAGTGTTGCGAAATGACGTCTGAACGGCTCTTACGTTCGCGGATGACGCGGGCGGCGCCTGCGACAGAATCGTGTTGGGTATGAGTGCCGCTGATGTGAGTCGTAGCTACGTGCGATGGCTGCCAGGAAGACCCGCCGGGATCAGCTTGGTGCAAATCGTCGCCGGCGGTCGTGAACTGGGCTGAGTTCTGGTTGATGCTCGATGGCATGTTGACGTGGGCCTCGTTGTTCCGGAACGTGGGGTCGGGGAAGCTGGGGAAACCGTGCGAGCGCATGCAGGCCGCTGCTCTGAGGTAGTCCTGTTGATCCTGGGGGGTGATCGTTTGGACGCGTTGCCCGCTGAGCCCGCCGCTCGGAAGCAGGTGATTGCAGGCGTTCTGGGCTGTGTCGCCCTGAGTCTTGCTGACCGCCTGGAACGCGCTCACAACGGCTGGCTTGGGGATTCCTCCGCTGCTGCTTGGGTCCAGGAAGCTCGGCACGCCATGGGAGCGCATACAGGAGGCGAAGGCGACCAGACCACGTGCCTGCTGACTCCGCGTCAAGACCGTCGCGAGCTTTGCTGCGGATCGACCGCCACCGCCAGCCTGCCCCGAGCATCACGAGCACCCCGGCGGCAAGGACAGAGGCAGCTGTACGTGAAAGGCCCCCCATCTTTAACAGATACCCGCGGTCCGGTAACAGCGGGGTGACAGTACGCTCGCGCGGCCCCTGCCCCCGAGGAGTTCGGCCGGCTCGGTTTCGCCCAGGCTTGCCGGGCGCTCAGCCTGTCATCCGACATCTCGCAAGAGAAACTCGGCTGCGCGAGTGTTCCGCACTGGCGCCGGAAGGCACCGCGGGTTACTCGCGGGTCAGAACCAGGGGGACTCGTCGTACTGGGGAAGGTCGTCCAGGATCTCGTACCACGGAGCCTTCGAACCAACGAACATGTGCGCCGTCGGCTTGAGTGTCGGCTCGTCAATCAGTGATCCATACGGCACGCGGATCTTGCCTTCGTAGCCCGTC
>CAWCDL010000006.1:0-15634 GCA_963794375.1 uncultured Thermoleophilia bacterium | reverse complement strand
CCTTGATCCGTCCCTTGGCATCGTCGGTGTTGCTCATCGCGGTTCCACCTCCTCGTCTGTCAGGCCTTGGCTGTTTCCTTCGCGGACTCGCGTGCGAGCCGCCTGCCGATCGTCTTCAGCTTCTGGAGCGCTGCTTTCTCCTGAGCCAGATTGTCCGAGAGCAGCTTGATCCCATCGATCGCCGGGCACTTCTCGGCCTTGGCCCGTTCACCCAACGCCTCGAGCGCCTTCTCGACGTTGGCCCACGTGCTTCTCGGTCTCCGCGAGATGAGCTTTGAAGCTCGCAGCCAGATCCTCGTCCGACGCTTCCTTCTCCAGCTTGGGGAGCGCCTTCACCAGGACGCGCTCTGCGTACAGGATGTCCCCGAGCTCGTGCAGGAACAGCTCACGAGGCTGAGTCATCTCAGACACTTGACCTCCAATCGTCGATGGTGCGTTGCAGTGGTCGCCTTTCGACCTGCCCGCCCGCCTGGCTTTGACACCTCGGCTCTCGCCCGGCCGGAGCCTCTCGGCCACCTGCGCTGGCCAGCTCGACGCGTGCCGTACGGCTGTACATTCGGCCCGGGCGCTTGACGGCGCCCCGCCGTGTCGTTTATTTATACTGAACAGTGAACGCAAGTCAGGACCCGCGTCCGGCCGTGGGGCTGATTGGACTCGGCAACATGGGCAGCGCGTTCGCAGAGCGCCTTCTCGACGCCGGGCTTCAGCTCGTGGTCCACAACCGGAACCGCCAGAAGACCGAGCCCGTGGCTGCACGCGGCGCGGCCGTCGCCGAGAGCGTCGCCGAACTGGCAGCCGCGGTCGACATCGTGATCACCTCGCTCTCGGACGACGACGCCTTCGAGTCGGTCGCGGCCTCCGTCGCCGGGGCGGCCAGGCCCGGCACGGTCCTCATCGACACGAGCACCGTGTCGCCGGGAGCGTCTGCGAGAGTCGCGGCGCTCGCTGAGCAGGACTCTGTCCTCTACGTCCGCGCCCCCGTGAGCGGCAACCCGAGCGTCGTGCGCGCCGGGAACCTCACCTTCATCGTCTCGGGACCGGCCCCGGCGGTCGAGCGCGCCGAGCCGGTGCTGCTCGCGATCGGGCCGACCGTCCGCCTCGTCGGCGACGCCGAGCAGGCGCGAATCGTCAAGCTCGCGATCAACCTCGTCATCGCGGGCCTCGCGCAACTGGTGTCCGAGGCTCTCGTCCTCGGCGAGGCGTCGGGGGTCTCCCGCGCAGCGCTCCTCGAGACGATGGGCAACTCGGCAGCCGGCGCGCCGTTCGTGAAGTACAAGACCGACGCGCTCCTGCAGGACGACTACTCGGCCACCTTCACCACGAGCCTCATGGAGAAGGACATCGACCTCGTGCTCGAGGCGGCGGAGTCCGCCCGGGTCCAGCTGCCGCTGGCCGGCGAGCTCAAGTCGCTCGTGCGGTCGGCGATCGAGGCAGGCTACGGGGACGACGACTTCATGGCGCTGTTCCTCCATCTGCGGAGCCAGGCCGAACAGGAGGTATTGCGATGACGATGCGAAGCAGGTCGAGCGGCTCGCCCGACGCCACGCGCGCGGTGGACTGGGAGCAGCGGATCGACTTCCCGAAACTCCGCAGCGACCGGCTGGCGCGGGCGAAGAATGCGCTCGACGCATCCGAGCTGGGCGCGCTGCTCCTCTTCGACCCGAACAACATCCGGTACGTCACGAGCACCCACATCGGCGAGTGGGCGCGCGACAAGAACGCGCGCTACACCCTCCTCCCACGTGGCGACGACCCGATCCTCTGGGACTTCGGCTCCGCCGCCCGTCATCACCAGCTCTTCGCTCCCTGGCTTCCCGCCGAGAACTTCCGCGCGGGCGTCGCACCGATGCGCGGCGCGATGCCGGTCGAGACGGGCATCCCCGACCGGCTCGGCGAGCGGATCGCGCTCGAGCTGCGCGAACGCGGGCTCGCAGGCGAGCCACTCGGGATCGACATGGCCGACCTGGTCACGGTCGAGGCGCTGCAGCGCGCCGGGGTGCAGGTCACCGACGGCTCGCGGGTGATGCTCGAGGCACGAAAGATCAAGACGGCGGAGGAGATCGCGCTGCTCGACCAGTCGGCCGGGCTCGTCGACGCGGTCTACGAGGAGATCTACCGGATGCTGCGGCCCGGCATCTACGAGCACGAGATCGTCGGGCGGGCGCACCAGCTCCTCTTCGAGATGGGGTCCGAGCACGTCGAGGCGATCAACGCCGTCTCGGGCGACCGCTGCAACCCCCACCCGCACGTCTTCTCGGACCGGCTGCTGCGCCCCGGAGACCAGGCCTTCTTCGACATCATCCATTCGTTCATGGGCTACCGGACGTGCTACTACCGCACGTTCAACGTGGGCGGAGTCAGCTCGGCCCAGCTCGACGCGTACAAGCGGTGCCGCGAGTGGCTGGATGCCGCGATCGGCCTCGTCGGCCCCGGGATGACGACCGACAGGATCGCCGAGGTCTGGCCGACCGCGAAGGAGCTCGGGTTCATCGACGAGGAGACGTGCTTCGGCCTCCAGTTCGGGCACGGCATCGGCGTCGGGTTGTACGAGCCGCCCATGATCTCGCGTGTCCACTCGCTCGATCATCCGGTCGAGATCGAGGAGGGAATGGTCTTCGCGCTCGAGACCTACTGTGCCGCGACCGACGGCCGCTCGGCGGCGAGGATCGAGGAGGAGGTCGTCGTCACGGCCACAGGCTGCGAGGTGATCACGCGCTTCCCGGCCGAAGAGCTGCTCGTCGCAGGAAGGACGTACGTCCGGGGCGCCGACCTGCTGCCCGACGGCGCGGCAGGCGGCGACGGGGTCGCCGGCAACGTCGCTGCGTCGACGCTGGTGGGAGCAGGTTCCGGGGCGTGAGCTCCGACACCGGCACGCGGCACCTCGCGGACGGCCTGCCGTCCTACCGGCTCGTCAGGCGGGAGGACGTCCAGCTCGCGGACGCGCTCCCGGGCCGCTCGAGCAACCTCGAGTCGTGCCGTCTCGTCGGAGGATCGCTCGGTTCGACGCACATGGCGCTGACGCTGGTCTCCCTTCGAGGCGGCCATGTCGATGCGCACGTCCACTCGTTCGAGACGGGGTTCTACGTGCTCGAGGGCGAGCCCGTCCTCTACCTCGACGGCCGCGGCGTGCAGCTCGAGCCCGGCGCCTGCGGGGTCGTGCCGGTCGGCGTCCCGCACGCGTTCAGGTCGGAGGGCGCCGCCCGGTGGATCGAGATGGCGGCGCCGCGCCCTCGGCTGGACGGCACCGACACGTTCTTCCTCGGCCCGGCGCCGGACGCGCAGCCCGAGCAGCTCGACGTCCGCGACCCGCGCAACCGCAACCTCTTCCTGCTCGGCGAAGGACAGATGGACCTCGACGTCCTGAAGCGCGGCGCCACCGTCGGCGCCCCGACCGTCTCGTCGAGCATGGCGACCGCTGTGCTCGCCTACAGCGGCATCGCAGTGAAGATGCTCGTCGACCAGCGCCTGGATGCACAGCTGCACACGATGTTCATGGTCGACTACCAGCCCGGCGCCGTCGCGCACCCGCACGATCATCCCTTCGAGGAGTCGTACTACATGCTCGAGGGCGAGGTCGACGTCGTCGCGAACGGTGACCGCCACACGCTCCGCCCCGGAGACGCGTTCTGGACCGCCGTCGGTTGCGTCCACGCGTTCTACGAGGTGCAGGGCGGTCGTGTGCGCTGGCTCGAGACGTCGGCACCAGGGCCTCCGTCGCGCCACTCGTACCGTTTCGAGCGCGACTGGGACTACCTGGCAGAGCAGCTCTCGACGCGGGCAGGTGCCGCATGAGCACGGAGACAACACGCGTGCTGGACGACATCGAGCTGTACCTGCGGATCTACCGTCAGATGCTTCTCATCCGCGGCTTCGAGGAGCTCGTGCAATCGCTGTTCCTGAAGGGCGAGGTGCACGGCACGACGCACCTGTACTCGGGCCAGGAGGCGGTGGCGACCGGCGTGGCAAGCCTGCTCGAGGGGCGCGACCGGGTGGCGGCGACCTATCGCGGGCACGGTCACGCGCTCGCGCTCGGCGTCGACCCTCAGGCGCTGCTCGACGAGATGCTCGGGCGCGCGACGGGAGTGAACGGCGGCCGCGCCGGCTCGATGAACGTGACGTCCCCGGCCGACCGCCTGATCGGCTCGTTCGGGATCGTCGGCGGCAGCATCGCCGCCGCCACCGGGGCGGCACTCGCGCTGTCGCGCACCACCGGGGGTGTGGCCGTCGCGTACTTCGGCGACGGCGCGATGAACCAGGGGTACGTCTTCGAGTGCCTCAACTTCGCACAGGTGCAGAAGCTGCCGCTCGTCCTCGTGTGCGAGAACAACGGCTACGGCGAATACACGCCGTTCCGCTCTGTCACCGCCGGAGAGATCCGCGCACGCGCCGAGGTGATGGAGGTCCCGGCCGAGACGATCGACGGAATGAGCGTCTGGACCGTTCGCGAGGCAGCTGCACGCGCAATCGACCACGCACGGTCGGGCCAGGGCCCCGCATTCCTCGAGGCGCTGACCTACCGCTTCTTCGGACATTCGCGCAGTGATCCTGGGGCCTACCGCCCCGAGGGCGAGCTGGACGAATGGAGGACCCGCGACCCGATCGTCGTCCTGCGCGCACAGCTCGAGGAGGAGGGGGCCGGCGCGCCGGTCCTCGACGGGCTCGAGAGCGAGGTGCGCGAGGAACTCGACCGGATGCGCGAGCGCGGCCTCGCCGCGCCGTTCCCGTCCGGGCTCACCGTCGGCGAGTTCAAGGAGTAGCGCTCGTGCCCGCCGACCTGACGATGCCGAAGCTGTCCGACTCGGAAGCGGACATCGTGATCATCCGCTGGCTCAAGGCGCCCGGCGAGGGCTTCCGGCGCGGCGACGGTCTGATGGAGGTCGAGACGGACAAGGCGACCGTTGTCTTCGAGGCCGAGGACGACGGGACGCTCGAGGCGATCCTGGTCTCCGAAGGCGAGTCGGCGTCCGTCGGCCAGCCGATCGCGCGGCTTGTGGGCGACGGAGCCCCGGCCCCCGCCGAGCAGGCGCCCGCGCGGAGCGCGGCGAACGGCTCTTCGTCACCCGGCGGGCGCCCGAATGCGACGCCGGTCGCACGGCGGGCCGCGGTGGAGCTCGGCGTGTCGCTCCACGACATCGTGGGAACCGGCCCGGGCGGCCGGATCACGAGCGAAGACGTTCAACGGGCGGCGGAGGCCGCCCCGGCCCGGTCCGCGGCAGACGTCCGCGGGGACGTCACGCGGGTCGAGCTGTCGCCGACGCAGGCGACGATCGCCCGTCGC
Organism: uncultured Thermoleophilia bacterium; assembly: GCA_963794375.1. GTDB lineage: Bacteria > Actinomycetota > Thermoleophilia > Gaiellales > Gaiellaceae > PALSA-600. The sequence goes on along the minus strand of CAWCDL010000006.1, from coordinate 10,356 downwards.
ATGGCGCAATCGGCTGCCGAGATCCCGACCTTCACCGTCTCCGCCGACGCCGATGTGTCGGAGATCGTCGCGCTCCGCCGCGGCGCACGTGAGGAGGCGCAGCAGACGCCCTCGCTCAACGACTTCGTGGTCAAGGCTGCCGCGCTCGCTCTGCGCGAGCTCCCTCGCTTCAACGCGTCGTACGTCGAAGGCAGGATCGAGCGCTATTCGCGCGTCAACGTCGGGGTCGCGGTTGCGGCCGACGACGCGCTCCTCGTCCCCGTCGTCACCGACGCCGACCGCAGGAGCCTGGCCGAGATCGCGGCCGAGACACAGCGCCTCGTCGAGGCAGCGCGTGGCCGTGCGCTGCGCCTCGACGATCTGCGCGGGGGGACGTTCACGGTCTCCAACCTCGGCATGCTCGGGGTGCAGTCCTTCACCGCCATCGTCGACCCGCAGCAGACGGCGATTCTGGCCGTTGGCTCGATACGTCGCGCGCCGGTCGAGGACGACGCGCGACGGGTGGTCTTCCGCGACATGATGACGCTCACGCTCAGCTGCGACCACCGAGTCGTCTACGGCGCCGACGGCGCCCGCTTCCTGTCCCGCGTCTGCGAGCTGCTCGAGCGGCCGCTGGTCCTTGCCCTCTGATGCCGCCGATCCCCTTCCGCACCGCGATCCGGGACGCGCTCGACGAGGAGCTCGCGTTCGACGAGCGGGTGATCCTCTTCGGCGAGGACATCGCCGTTGCCGGCGGTGTCTTCGCCACGACGCCCGGCCTCTACGAGAAGTACGGCGAGCGGCGTGTCTTCGACACGCCCATCTCGGAGCTCGCGCTCGCCGGTGCCGCGTTCGGCTCGGCGGTGACCGGGCTGCGCCCCGTCGTCGAGATCATGTTCGGCGACTTCCTCACGCTCGCGATGGACACCGTCGTCAACCAGGCGACGAAGTACTGGTTCCTGACGGGGGGGCAGGTGAGCGTGCCGCTCGTCTTCCGCTCCGTCGTCGGCGCGGGCGGCCGGTTCGGCGCGATCCACTCTCAGATGCCGGCCTCCTGGTTCATGGGCGTCCCCGGCCTGAAGATCGTCGCCCCCTCATCGCCGGCAGACGCAAAGTCACTCCTCAAGGCCGCCATTCGCGACGACAATCCGGTGCTCTTCTTCGAGCACAAGCGCCTGTACGGGCTCGAAGGAGAGGTGGACGGCTCCCTCGGAAGGCTCGGCGAGGCGGCCGTGGTGCGCGAGGGGGGCGACGTCACGCTCGTCACGGCCATGAACAGCGTGCACCACGGTCTCGAAGCAGCGGGGCGGCTCGAGCGAGACGGAGTCTCGGTCGAGGTGATCGACCTGCGCACACTCCGGCCGATCGACGTCGACACCATTCTCACCTCGGTCCGAAAGACGAACCGCATCGTCGTCGTCGAGGAGGGACCGCTGACCGGCGGCTGGGCCGGCGAGGTGCTCGCGTGTGTCACCGAGCAGGCGCTGGGACATCTCGATGACGCGTGGCGGATTGCAACTCCGAACACGCCGATCCCCTACAGTCCTCCGCTCGAGGACACGTTCCTTCCCGGGGCGGACCGAATCGTCGCAGAGATCCTGCAGCGGCTACGGTGAGAAACGTGGTCACCTCTGAACGCAGCTTCGAGTCCTCGAAGGTCGGGAGCCGTCTGCGGCAGGAGCGAGAGCGGCGCGGCATGAGCCTGCGCGAGCTGGCGCGCCGCGTCGGCGTCTCCCCCAGCCTCGTCTCGCAGATCGAGCTCGACCGCGTCAACCCGTCGGTGAGCACGCTCTACGCGCTCGTTTCGGAGCTCGGGATGACGATGAGCGACGTGTTCGGCGACGGGGCGCAGGCAGCGCCCCAGGTTCGCCGAGCGCAACCCGATGACGGCAACGGCCTCCTCACCCACCCCGATACGCGACGGGTGATCAACCTCGCCTCCGGCGTGCGCTGGGAGCGGCTCACGCCGCGCAGCGACCCTGAGGTCGAGTTTCTCCACGTCATCTACCCGGTCGGCGCGGAGTCGTGCCCGCACGACGCGCTCGTCACCCATGGGGGCCGTGAGTACGGCTACGTCACCAGCGGGAGACTCGGCGTGCGCGTGGGCTTCGACGAGTACGAGCTCGGTCCCGGTACGTCGATCGTCTTCGACTCCTCCTCCCCGCACCGGCTCTGGACGATCGGCGGCGAGCCCGTGCACGCGGTCTGGGTCGTCATCGGCCGTGCTGCGGACGCGCGCGCCGAGGCGGGAAGCTCCGCCGGCCCGTCCTAGGACGTCGCGGGCGTCTCGACGGGCTCGACACGGCGCCGCGCGCTCCGGAGCCGCGCGAGCAGCTCGGGTGCCTGGTAGAGCAGGAGCGCGACGAGGATCAGCACGCCGATCGCCATCTCGGCGTACTCGGTCGGCTGTTGGAAGAACGGGAGGACGTTGTTGATCTCCGTGAGGAAGAACGCCGCCAGGAGCGTCCCGAAGAACGACCCTTTCCCGCCGGCGAGGCTGGCACCGCCGAGTACGGCGGCGGCGATGCTCTCGAGCGCCTGATTGCCGATGATCGGCGAGCCGACCTGCACCTCGGCCGCGAGGTAGAACCCGGCGATCGACGCCATGACCGAGCAGACGACGAACGCGAGGATGACGGTGCGGCCGGTCGACATCCCGAGCCGGCGCGACGATCTCTCGTCGAGGCCGACCGCGCGGAGCGCGAGGCCCGGCCGCGACCGGTACAGCCACAGGTCACCGAGTGCGGCGAGAACGACGACACCGATGAATGCGAACGGCATCCAGCCGACGCTCCTGGTCAACGCGCTCGTCACATCGGTGTTGATCGCTCCCTGTGGATAGGAGCGCAGCCAGAGAGCAGCTCCTTCGAGGATGCTGAGCGTGCCGAGCGTCGCGACGATCGACGGAAGCCGGAGCACCCGGATCAGGACTGCGTTCAGGAGACCGGTGAGGATGCCGACGCCGATGAGGGCGAGCGAGCCTGTCACGAGTGCGAAACCCGAGGTCGTCGGGGTCAGTGTGAACGATGCAATGACGACGCAGAGCGTCATCAGCGCAGCGACCGAGACGTCGAAGCCGCCGACGAGAAGCGCGACCGCTTGACCCATCGAGACGATGATCAGCGGCATCGCGGCAAGCAGCAGGCTGCTCAGATTCTCCTTGCTCAGGAACGCGGACGAATGTGCATCCGCGTATGCACCGAGCGCAATGATCAGCGCCGTCATCAGCACCAGCGGCAACCAGCCCCGCGTCACGCGTGTGCTCCTTCATCCTCGGAGACAGCTGCCGTGGCGCCCGTGCGCGAGCCGACGATCGCCGCGATGATTCGCCGTTCGCCGAGCTCGTGGCGCGGGATCTCCTCGACGATGCGCCCGCGCGACATGACGATGACGCGGTCGCAGAGGCCCGCAAGCTCGAGCGGGTCGCTGGACTTGACGACGGCGGCGATTCCCTCGTCCGCCTTCGCGCGCAGTGCCTCGTAGATGTCGAAGCGCGCACCGACGTCGACGCCCTGCGTCGGCTCCTCGGCGAGGATGACCTTGACATCTCCGCGTAGGAACGGGCGGATCAGCGACACCTTCTGCTGATTGCCGCCGGAGAGCGATTGAACGGGCTGCTCCTCCGACGCCATGCGCACACGCAGGCGCTCCACGAGCCCCGCGATCGCCTGCCGCTCGCGGCCGCGCAGGACGATCCCGCCTCGGGCAAGTCGTCCCAGGACCTGGATGGTCGCGTTCGCCCGGACGCTCAGGACGGGGAACAGAGCCTCGCCGCGCCGGTCGCCGCTGAGCAGGACGACTCCTGCGCGCAGCGGTCCGGCCGGCGAGCGCAGGTCGAGCTTCGCGCCGTCGCAGGATGCGCTGCCGCCTGCCGGCTCGACGCCGGCGAGCGCCCGCAGAAACGGCACCTGACCGTTGCCCTCGGCGCCGGCGATCCCGAGGATCTCCCCTTTCCTGACCTCGAGATCGACGGGACCGAAGCGCTCGCCCTGCAAGCCCGCCACCGCGAGGACGACGCCCGCGTGCTCGGGAAGCGCGGGGCGTTCCGGGAAGGCCACGGTGAGCGGCCGGCCGATCATCAATGCGACGAGCGCGTCCTCCGAGACCGCCGCCGCTTCGAAGGTCCCCTGTCCGACGCCGTCGCGGAGCACCGTGACGCGGTCCGCGACAGCAAGCACCTCGGGCAGGCGGTGGCTGACATAGACGACACCGACTCCTGCCCGCACCTGCTCGAGCACGAGTGTGTGGAACCGCTCGACGTCCTGCGGCCCGAGCGCCGTCGTGGGCTCGTCGAGGAGCAGCACCTTCGGCCGGGTGAGCAGGGCCTTCGCAACCTCCAGGAGCTGTCGCTCGGCCAGGGGAAGCGAGCCGGTGAGCGGCGCGACCGGGATGTCGAGGCTGAACGTCGCCAGCGTCTCCTCGGCCCAGCTCTGCATCCGCCCGTACGGCGGCCGCGCGTCGACGGGCACCGCGAGGTAGAGGTTCTCCGCCACCGACAGGTCGAGCACGTGCGAGTAGTCCTGGTAGGCGATCCCGAGCCCGAGTCGCCGCGCCGCCGCAGGGGAATGGTGCGCGAGGCGGCTCCCGCCGATCTCGACGGCTCCCTCGTCGGGTGCGAGGAAGCCGCTGGCGATTCCGAGCAATGTCGACTTCCCGGACCCGTTCTCCCCGACGAGGGCGTGGATCTCGCCCGCATGGCAGTCGATGCTGACGTCGCGGAGCGCTTGGACCGCTCCGAACGCCTTCGACAGCCCGCGAACGGACAGAACGTCGGATGTCACGGGCCCGGGATTCGACATTTGCAGGATTAGCTTCTCGTGCGCGGTCCTCCTACGGATACATCTGGTGGAGCAGGCTGAGCGGGATGAGCGAGGTGGGGGAAGCCGTGGGTGGATACCCCTTCGTGCACATGCTCCGCGTGGCCTGATTCTGCAGCTCGATCGGGAGGACGATCGTCGGCGGGATCTTCGCCCCGGCGAGCTTCATCATGTCGGCGGTCAAGGCGATCCGGATCTGCGAGTTGCCCGCCGTGTAGTAGAAGACCTTGAGTGCCGGGTCCTTCAACTGATCGGCCAGGCAGCCCATCGCCGACTCGTCGGTCCGGTAGGTGAAGACGCCTTTGTAGGGAATGCCGGCGGCCTTGTACGCCGCGTAGCCGCCCTGCGACATGAAGAGCGCGTCCTCGTAGCTGAGTCCCTTCAGATCCGGGTACTTCGCGAGGATGCCGGCGACGATGCCCTGGACCTTGGACGGATCCCAGTTCGTCGGCTGGTTCGCAACCACATGAATCGAGGGCTTGAGCGCGGCCTGCTCGCACTTCTGCCAGCCGGCGGAGAGCGGGTTCCCGGGGAAGCCGCCGAGGAAGGCGATGTTGCCGGACTTGACCTGCGTGTTCATCACGTACGCGAACGACTTGCCGAGCTTGCAGGTGTCCTCACCGACCACCGTCGTGTAGTTCGACCCCGGGCCGGTCACGTAGCCCCAGGCGTAAGTCGACACGGGAATGCCGGCCTTCGTCGCCTGCTGGAAGACCGGGATCATCGCGTCGCCGAAGTCGGGGTAGGTGACGATCGCGCTCACGTGCTGCGCGATCACCGACTTGAAGTCCGCGATCGCCTGATTCAGGTCGGAGTGCGCGCTCATGTAGATGATCTTCCCGACCTTGGGATACGTGAGCGCCTGGAGGATGAACTCCATCTTCGACATCTGGCGGTAGGTGTTCTCACCAAAGCCCTCGACGTACGCGACAGTGAGCTTGCCGCCCGTTCCGGTGCTACAGCCGTTGTTCTTCCAGCACTTGAGCGCCAGCGCGTAGTTGACGTTCTTCGCCGACCGCCCGAACGCGGCGAGCGAGATGTTCCGCCCCGTCTTGTCAGCCGGCAGAAGCTTCGCCTTGAAGAGCGTGTGCGCCAGTGTGGTCGACGGCGCCTTGTAGATCTCGCCGTAGCCGCCGCCCTTCCCGATCAGGACCCCGCCCTTGCCCACGTAGCCTGAGGGGCCGGTGGCGGTCGAGTGAGCCCCTCCAGCGGCGCCACTCGCGGCCGCGATCAGCGCAACCAGTGCCGCAGCCGCGACCAGCAGCACCGCAAGGATCTGGTGCTTCCGTCTCATCCGTGACTCCTTCCGTCGATTCCTCATTGACGTTCCTTTGGGGGGTATGGCTTGTGCCCGCCTACACGCCGCCGGCCGCTCGGGCAGTCGGGGTGACGACTCGTAGGCCCCAGGCGAGACCGGCGGCGACGCGGTCGCCGGAAACGACCATTCCGGCGATGATCGCGATGCCGAAGACGACGTACTGCATCGCCGACGAGAGCCCCATGATCAGGAGCATCTGCGTCAGCAGGGTGAGGGCGAACGCGGCGAGCCAGGTGGACGTCGCGCTCGCGAGCCCGCCCGAGAGGGATGCCCCGGCGATCACCACCGCCGCGATCGGCGCGAGCAGGTACGCCGAGCCGAACGCCGGATCGATGCTGAAGCTCACACCCGCGAGCAGCACCGCCGCGACCGCGTAGAGCGTGCCGGCCGCCGCGTAGGCAAGCACGACGTACGTTCGGACGTGGAGCCCTGCCATCCACGCGCCTCGCGGATTCGCGCCGACGGCCTGGAACCGGCGGCCCACCACCGTGTACCGAAGGACGAGCGCGAGCAGGATCGTGATCGCGGCCCCCGTCCAGAAGACGCTGCTGACCCCGAGCGGTTTCGCGGTCGCCCACGACGACAGCCCGGTCGGCACGTTCGGGCGGTTGGTCACGACGTCGCGCGAGTACTTGCTGCTCCACGCCAGGACGATCAGGCCCACCGCGAGCGTGACGATCAGAGGGTTGAGCCTCAGCACACCGACCAGGACGCCGTTGACGAGGCCCACGCACACGCCGACGCCGAGAGCGGCGAGGATCGCGACGGGAAGCTTGTGGTCCGACCCCGCGCCGATCCCGGCGACCAGGTTTCCGGCGGCGGCCATCACGCCCGGCGTCGACAGGTCGATGCCGCCCTGGATGACCACGAGCATCTGGCCGAGCGACGCGATCGCGAGAACGGCGGCGATCGGGAGGATGTACGAGAACGAGGTGTGCCCCAGGGCGTCCGGCGCCGCGATCGCAGCGATGACGAGGAGGGCCGCCGTGGCCAGCCAGACCGGCAGGAACCGTGCAGCGACGGTGGCCGTCGTGGCGAGTCGTCGAACGTGGGCGGCCGAGAATCGTCCCCTCGGGGGCGGCGTCGGAGTGCTGGCCGCTACCACGGGACATTCTGACCAGGTCCGGCGAACAGTGTCAATGATGGCTTAACGATTCCGGGCACCGACCCGGGATTCGCGCCCGGGAATGTGTCTGGTTTCGCGCGCGCCCGTTGACGTCGCAGGTCACAAGCGTTTATGGTCGCTGTACATGCGGCGGCTCGAACCACCGCACCGAATCCCTGTCGGAAGAGGCCGGCCTGCCGCCCAACCGGTGCTCGGAGCCGGTGAGCACCACGTAGTCCGTCACCTGACCGGCGGCTCATGCCGGGCACGCCGGCCACAACAAAGGAGAACCAAAGATGGCGAGTAGGAGCATCGTTGTCGTTGGCGGAACGCGTGGGCTGGGGCGTGAGGTCGCGCAGTTCTACGCCGACCAGGGACGCGACGTCGTGATCACCGGACGCGACGCAGCCTCGGCGGAGGCGTGCGCCAGGGAGATCGGCGGGTCGACGCGCGGCCTCGGGCTCGACCTGGCAGAGCCGCAGACGCTCGCGGAGCGGCTCGCGGACGTCGGCGATGTCGAGTACCTCGTCCTCGCGGCCATCGAGCGCGACAGCAACTCCGTGAAGGACTACGACATCGCAGCGGCGACGCGGCTCGTCACGCTCAAGCTCGTCGGGTACACCGAGGTCGTCCACACGCTCCTGCCGAGACTCGCCGACGACGCTGCGATTCTCATCTTCGGCGGTCTCGCCCGCGACCGGCCCTATCCAGGCTCCACGACGGTCACCGCCGTGAACGGCGCGGTCACGAGCATCGTCAGGACACTGGTGATCGAGCTCGCCCCGAGGCGCGTCAATGCGCTCCATCCCGCGATCGTCGGCGACAGCCCTCAGTGGAAGGACATGCCGGCCGAGCGCTTCGAGGCGCTCGTCCAACGCACGCCGATCGGCCGGCTGGTGACGATGGCGGAGGTGGTGGACGCCTCCCGCTTCCTGCTCGAGAACGGCGGGATCAACGGCATCAACCTTGCACTCGACGGTGGCTGGCTCTGCATGTGACCCGGCGGGCGCACCGGCCCTCTCGATGAATCACACCGCCCGTTCACAACGACACGCTGAAATTCTCAACGAGGAGGATGCAAGATGACCGACACCAGCCCGCACGCCGAAGACTTCGCCCCGGGCCGTCCGATCGTGTTCCGCAACGGCATCGTGATCACCGTCGATGCCCCCGGCGTGCTCCTCAGCGGCGACGTGCTGATCACGGGCGACACCATCACCGCGGTTGGTGAGGCCCTGGCCGTGCCGGACGACACCGTCGAGATCGACGCGAGCGGCGGCATTCTGATGCCTGGGATGATCGACACCCACCGCCACATGTGGCAGACGGCTCTGCGCGGCTACGGCGGCGACTGGGCGCTCAGCCAGTACTTCGTCTTCTACTACCTGCAGCACGGGCAGGTCTTCCGTCCCGAGGACATCTACGCGGGCAACCTGCTCAGCGCACTCGAGTCGGTCGATACCGGAGTCACGACGACGCTCGACTGGTCGCATGCGCTGCGCACCCCGGACTACGCCGAGGCGGCGCTGCAGGCCTTCGGCGAGATTCCCGGCCGCTTCGTGCTCGGCTACGGCAACTACCTCGGTGGGGCGTGGGACTGGATGAACACCCCCGAGTTCGATCGCTTCGTCGCCCAGCACTTCTCGAGCCCGACCGACATGCTCGGCCTGCAGATCGCCTTCGACGTCACCGGCGCCGACGACTTCCCCGAGAAGGCGGCGTTCGAGAAGGCTCGCGACATGGGGCTGCGCGTGACCACCCACGCCGGGGTCTGGGGCGCGACGACCGACGTCGGCATCGACCAGATGTACGACGCCGGGTTCATGACCCCCGAGATCACCTACGTCCACGCCGCGACCCTCAAGCCCGAGAGCTACCAGAAGATCGCCGCGACCGGCGGTACCGTGTCGGTGGCGTGCGAGAGCGAGCAGAGCGCGGGTCAGGGCTATCCGTCGACCTGGGAGCTGCGCAAGTACGGCATTCCCGCCTCGCTGTCGATGGACACCAGCGTCTGGTGGAGCGCGGACTTCTTCTCGGCCATGCGCGCCACGCTGAGCGCCGACCGGTCCCGCGACCACCTCGAGGCCCACGCGAGGAACGAGACCATCACGGCCAACCGGCTCCGAGCCGAGGACGTCGTCTGGATGGCGACCATGGGTGGTGCGAAGACGCTCGGCATGGAGAGCTCCATCGGCTCGATCACCCCGGGCAAGAAGGCCGACCTACTGCTGATCAAGAACGACCAGTCGCCCGCCATGACACCGATCCTGCACCCATACGCCCACGTGGCGTACCAGGCAGGTACCGCCGATGTTCACACCGTCGTCGTCAACGGCCGGGTGCTCAAGTACGACGGTACCCGCATCGACCTCGACATCGCACCGGCACGGGATGCCGTGGCGAAGTCGGTCGAGTACGTGCACTCCCAACTCGGCGACCAGGCCTGGGAGGAGGGCATGCACCCGGTCCTGGAACCAGAGGCCGAGATCGAGAACCCCTACAAGTACACCGAGGGAACGGCGAAGGTCAAGGCCCAGTCCTGAGCCGACCGCGACCCGCGGGATCGGAGCTTCCGGCCGGGGACGGGGTGAGCTGTGCTTCCCCCGTCCCCCGAGCCTTTCGCGGAGACGGCGACGGGGATGCAGTGATTCGCGAGAAAGAGCTCGCCGGGGTCGTAGGTCGCTTTCACCTGTTGCAGGCGCTCCCAGCTCGCCTCGGGAAAGATCGTGCGCGGGTCGGCCTGCGACTCGGTGAGGTTCAGATAGCGGCGTCCGCTGTTCCACGGTTCGAGCCTCGAGAGCAGGAGCTCGACGTGCTGTTCGACGGCCTCCTTCATGGCCGGGTCGCCGGCGATGCCGAAGGTGAAGAACAGAAACGGCTCGTCGATCGTGTCGAGGCAGCCGTGACCGGGTGAGCCGACACACAGCGCGCCGCCGAGCGTGTAGCCGACGATGCCGACGTCGGGCGATGTGCCTGCGAGGTACGCGAGGCCGTGGTCGCCTGCCGCGTGCGCAACCGCATTCGCGAGCACTCCCGCCTCGCCCCGTGCGCGCCGCCCCTCGACGTCGATCTCGAGCCCACAACCGGCCGGACGCGCGTTCGCTGCTGGTTCACGGGAAGACGATCACCGCGCGCCC
>CAWCDL010000005.1:0-62379 GCA_963794375.1 uncultured Thermoleophilia bacterium | reverse complement strand
CGGGATGACGGAGATTCGCTCGCGGCGAGCGCCCTTGTCGACGAGCCGCTCGCGCATCGTCTCTCCGATGGCGACCATGCGGTCGGCCCTCCGAACGTAGAAGCGGATGAGACTCCGAAGGAGCCCGATGACGAGCCGGTTCTCGAGGCGACCGAGTTGCACGGCGATCTCCGGGAAGACGTCCTGGCTGATCACCACGAGCGGCGCACGGAATCGCCTCGCCACGAACACCCCGATGTCACCGACGATGGGTGGATCGGTCATGCACAGCACCACGTCGGGGCGACGAGCGCGCAGACCCTCCGAGAGCGCGGCGGTGAGGAACGTCACGTAGTTGAGGGCCCGCCGTCCGAGACCGGCGCGATCGAAGGTCGCCGACGGGACCCGGATCACGTGGACGCCGTTGGCGTCGAAACGGCCGCTCGGCGCAGGCGGGATCGCGAGCGCACCGGTCACGACCGAAACGTCGAACCGCTCTGCCAGAGCCTCGCACAGGTCGCCGAGCAGCTGTGCGGTGGCTTCGAAGCCGGGACGGTAGTACTGGTTGATGACCAGGATGCGCGGTCTCGTGTTCTTCGTGCTCATGTCAGCGCCGCTCTCCGCAGCGGGCGGGCGGCGGCGACGAAGGCGGCCGTCCACAGCGCGAGCGTGGCGATGTTGCCGACGGAATAGAAGTACGACTGGACGAAGCCGAGGATGAGCGCAGCCGCGAACGCGCCGAGGGGCCCCGCAGTCTCCCACCGGTTCGGGCGGCGAACCGCGGCGAGCACGACCGCGAGGATCAGGGCGCCGAGTGTGAGCAAGCCGGCGGCGCCGAGCTGCAGGTACATGCCGATGTACGAATTCTCCGGCAAGCCGCCGACGAAGTCCGTCCATCTGTCGACGAAGACACGCCCTTCCGTGCCGAATGCGTAGCCCACGAGCGGCCGTTTGTCTCCCAGGTCGATTGCTCCTCTCCACGCCTCACCGCGCCCCGTGAGGCCGAACAGCGTCCGCTGCGTCGGCTTCGAGTCGACCAGGAGCGTTCCGATGTCGGAGTCGAGCGGGAACACTCCTTCGACGTTCGTATAGCCCGGGTTCGGGTGCGAACCGGGCGCAGCCGACGGCGCGGCAGGCGGCGGCCGCCACGCTGACCCCTTTGACTTCGGGAGGAGCGCGATCCCGACGCTCGCCACCAGAACCACGACGGCTCCGCCGACGAGAACGGTCCGAATGCGCATTCGCACCGGGAGGAGGAGGAGAACGACGACGACTCCTGCGAACGCCGCGATGAGCGATCCACGTGAGCCCGAGGCGATCATCGAGCCGTCGAAGAGCACCGCGGCCGCGGCGAAGAAGGCGCGCCGGCGTCTCGAGCTTGCCCGGACGAGGATCCAAATCGCCAGCGCGAGGCACGGCGCGAGCAGGAGCGGCACGGTGTTCGGGTTCTGGCCGAGCCCCTGATAGCGGGCCGGCAGGTCGCGAGTCGCCGGCTGGACCGCGTCGGCATGCCGGAGGGCGAGGACGAGCAGTCCCGCGAGCGCAACCGCAACACCACCTCCGACCAGACCGGTGATGACCCCCTCCGTCGCGTCGCCGGAGCGCGCAGCGACGTGCCCGAGCAGCGCGACGGTCACAAACATCGCCGCCAGCGTCATTGACTTCTCGAGGGAGACGCGCGGGTCGACCGACCAGAGCGTGGACATGAGAGCGAGCAGCGCGAGCACGATCGTCGCGCTCAAGACCGGAGCCGGCAGCCGTAACGGGCGGCGCTCGCGCAGCGTTGCCGCGAGCGCGAGCGCGAAGAGCAAGACAAGGAATACCCAACGCGCCGTCCGGCCGACCTCCTGCACGCGCACGACGGCGCTCGAGCCGCACGCGAATGAGAAGACGGCGGCCGCCAGCACGACCGGGAGGAGCTGTTCGAGCCGGACGCGGCGCATGGCGCTCCACGATAGTGAACGCCAGTACAGGCAATGGGGAGCACGGGAGCCCCCGGGCTATACTCGCCACCCGTGCCGTACCTCGCCGCTGCTGTCGTGCTCGCAGCTGTCTACGGCATCGGAAACGCCGTCACGGCCGGGGGACGGGTGGGAATCGAGGATGGCATGCACCGCCGACTCACCATCTTCGCCGTCGGCTTCGCGGTGTTGTCGCTGACGTGCTTCGTGCTCGGCGTCTCCGGTGCATTCGATCGCACCACATTGCTCGTGCTCGCGGTCGCCGGCGCGGCGACGGCCATCCCTGTCCTGCCCGCCGAGGCACGCGCGCTCGCGGCCGCCTGGCGACGGAGCGGCCCCGAGCGGTGGCTCCTCGTCGCCGCCGGCGCGATTGTCGCGTTCGACGCTCTCCTCGCGGCGGCGCCGCCGACATCGGGCGACGCGATCGGATATCACCTCGCGTCGCCGCGCGACTGGCTCGCCGCGGGTCACTTCTTCCCGATCTGGTGGGATCTCGGCGCGTTCCAACCCTTCTCGGTCGAGATGCACTTCGCACTGGCGCGGGTGATCGGCGGCGGTGGCGGCGCGATCCTCTTCGGCGCCTTACTCGGCGGATTCAGCGCCCTCTGCATCTACGCGCTCGCGCGTGAGCTGTTCGGCTGCGTTGCCGCGGGCGTCGCAGCGCTCCTCTGGGTCGGCCAGGGGATGTTCCTCTGGGAGGCGACCGGCGGGTTCGTCGAGCTCGCGCTTTCGGCATTCGTCGTGCTCGCCGCCGTGCATCTCGTCGCGTTTGCGCGTTCGCGACGGCTCGCCGACGCCGCCTGGGTCGGGCTCGCCGTCGGCCTGGCGGCGAGCACGAAGTACCACGGCCTGCTGTTCGTGCCGGTGTTCGTGGCTCTCGTCGTCCTACTCGCCGAACCGGGGCTTGGCCGGCGAATCGCTGCGCTCGGCATCGTCGTCGTGGCGGCGCTCGTCGGCATTCCGTGGTACATCCACAACTGGACGGTCACCGGCAATCCGCTGTACCCCTTCTACTCGACCGAGCTCGGCGGCCGGTACATGGATGCCGGCTCGCGCTACGACCTGAACCAGAGCCTGCAGGGCTACGGGCTCCCCGGCATCTGGCGCCTTCCGATCTTCCCGATCGAGTTCCTCCTGCATACGGACAAGTACGAGCGCGGATACAGCTTCAGCCCTGCGCTGCTCGTCTTGCCGGCGATCGGCGCATGGCTCGGACGCCGAGCTGCCAGGGTGCTCGTCCTCGCTGCGCTCGTCTACATAGTGGTCTGGTGGGAGGCGATGCAGCAGATCACGCGCTACCTCCTGCCCGGCCTCGCACTCGCGGCGCCTGTCGCCGGGTGGGCCATCGTCGAGCTCTGGTCGCGCAGGCCGCGCGGACGAGCGCTTGCCGCCACCGTCGCGGCGGTCACCGTCGCACCGCTCCTCGCGATCACCGGGCTCTTCACGTGGCGCATCGCCCCCGGCGCCCTCGGGGTCGAGAGCCAGTCGCACTTCGTGCAGCGGCTCACCGGCACGTACGACGCGTTCAGCTGGATGGACCGCAACCTCCCGCCGCAAGGGCGCGTGCTCATGAACATCCGCGACACGTACTGGCTGAAGCGCCCCTCGGCCGTGTTCACGGTGCCGCTCTTCAACTTCTCGCAGACGCCGTTCCAGACGATTGCGTACCTTCGCCGTTACGACATCCGTTACGTGGCCTTCTTCGAAGGCACGCTCCCGGCGCAGCTCAATCCGATCCGCCCGCGGTTGCGCATGCTCGCGCGCCTCGACGTCCCCTACGTCACCTCCCGCACCCTGGGCCGCGTACACAACGAGATCCTCGATGTGTGGGAATGGTGCGGTGCCCGCGGAGACCCGTGCCGAAACAGGGCATGATGTACGGGCTAGGTTTCTCAGAGCTCGTCGCCGCGTGTGGAGCCCCACGGCGGCCGGCGTGAAGATCGTTCACCTCGTGATCGGCGGCGACGTCGCCGGCGGGCAGCTCGTCGCGTTGCGACTCGCGGGCGCGGCGCGGGCGGCCGGGCACGACGTTGCGTTCGTCTCGCCGTCGCCCGGCCCGTTCCTCGATCGCGTCGAGCAGGAGGGCCTGCGCGCGCACGTCGTCCCGCTCGGGGGAGCGCTCGACCTTCGAGCCGTTGCACGACTGCACGCGTTCCTTCGTCGCGAGCGCGCCGACCTGCTCCACACCCACACGCACTTCTCGCTGAACACCGTCGGACGCCTCGCGGGCCGGACAGCCGGCGCGGACGTCATCGCCCACATGCACATCGAGAACGTCTTTCGCGACGCTCCAGTCGCGCGACGTGCGCAGGTCGCGCTCGACAACGGCACCGCCCGCCTGTGTCGATGGATCATCGCAGTCTCGGAGGCGACGCGCGCCGCGCTCGTCGCGCAGGGTTATCCACCCGATCGAACCCTCACCGTTCACAACGGCGTCGAGGTCGGAAAGCCGGGAGGCCCGGCACAGCTCACGCCGGCGCCGACCGGGCCCGTGGTGCTCGAGGTCGCGCGCCTCTGCGCCGTCAAGGGGCAGCGCGAGCTGATCGAAGCGCTGCCACGCCTTGCCCGCACCGATGTCACCCTTCTGCTCGCCGGCGAGGACGTCGAATCTGGCGGCGCGTACCGTGAGGCCCTCGAGCGTGCGACGCGTGACCTCGGCGTCGCGGACCGCGTCCGCTTCCTCGGCCGGCGGGACGACGTGCCGGCTCTACTTGCCGCGGTCGACGTACTCGTCCTGCCCTCGTGGGTCGAAGGACTGCCCCTCGTCGTGTTGGAGGCGATGGCCGCAGGCGTCCCCGTGGTCGCCACTGCGGTCGGCGGCACGCCGGAGGCAGTCGCCGACGGTGAGACCGGCGTGCTCGTGCCGCCGCGGGACGTCAAGGCGCTCGCCGGCGCGATCGATGCACTCCTCCGCGATCCCGAGCGCGCGAGGCGCCTGGGCACGGCCGGTCGCGTACGCGCACGCGAGCGTTTCGACGCCGAGAGCGCGACACGGCGGGTCGTCGGTCTCTACGACGACCGAACCTAGAATCGGCGCGTGGGAGAACCGTCGCAGGATGAGGTCCGCCGGTGGTGGACCCGCCACCCGATGACCTACGACTGGCGCGGAGAGATCCCGCACGCGCCCGGCAGCCCCGAGCACCTCGCCGAGGTCGAGCGACGCTTCCTCGCGGCATCGTGGTTCGCCCAGCCCCCCGGTGCGGCACCGTACACCGGTCTGATCCCCTTCGACGAGCTCGTCGGAAAGGACGTGCTCGAGGTCGGGTGCGGCACCGGCGTGCACGCTCGCCTGTTCGCGCAGGCGGGGGCGAACGTCACCGCGGTCGACCTGACTCCGACTGCCGTCGAGCTCACGCGAAAGCGGCTCGAACTGCACGGACTCGAGGCCGACGTGCGCGAAGCCGACGCGCAGGCGCTGCCGTTCGCGGACGCATCTTTCGACTACGTGTGGTCGTGGGGCGTCGTCCACCACTCAGAGGACACCGTCCGCGTAGTCGCAGAGATTGCCCGGGTCCTCCGTCCGGGCGGACGACTCGCGCTGATGATCTACCACCGCAGCTCGATCACGTACTGGATCCAGTACCAGCTCGTCCGCGGCGTGCTGGGAGGGAAGCTCTTGCGGATGAGCCCTGCCGAGATCGCGAACCGCTACTCGGACGGCGTCATCGCCCGCCACTACACGCGCGATGAGTTGCGCGAGCTGCTCTCGGCGGACTTCGAAGACGTCCGCACCGAGGTGACGGGGCAGCTCGGGGAAGCCGTTCCGCTGCCCGCCGGACCCCGACGATTCGTGGAGCCCCTTGTCCCGCTCCGCGTGCGGCTGCGCATCCTCCGCCGTTGGGGATGGTTCCTCGTGGCCACCGCGAGGCGGCGCGCGTGAACCTTCGGGTCGTCCTGCTCACGGAGATTCCGGCGCCCTACCGGATCCCGCTCTTCAACGCCCTCGCCGAGCGCGTCGACGTGGACGTCGTCTTCCTCGCCGCGCGAAATCCCGACCGGCCATACGGCCTGCACGAGGGCGAGCTCCGCTTCGCGCATCGAATCCTGACCCACTACGACCTAACGCTCGGAAGTCGCTGGATCGTGCTCAACCACGGTGTCGTACGCGCGGTTCGCGGCGCGGACGTCGTGTTGGTCGGCGGCTGGAACCAACCGGCCTTCCTCGCCGCGCTCGCGTGGGCGCGCGCGACCCGAACGCCGGCGGTCGGGTGGGTCGAGAGCACGCTCCGCGACCGCCGCACGAGGGTCACCGGTCCCGGAAAGCGGCTTGTCGCACGCGCGTGCTCGGCATTTGTCGTCCCCGGCGCGGCCGCGGGCGAGTACGTGCGCGCCTTCGCCCCCAACGCCCGTGTCGAGATCGCGCCGAATGCAGTCGACGCCGCGCTCTTCGCCTCGCGCGTCGACGAGCGCGAGGCGCTGCGTTCGGCACTCGGCGTCCGGAGATGCTGCTTTCTCTACGTCGGCAGGCTCGCGCCGGAGAAGGGGATCGACGTCCTGCTGCGCGCGTTCGCGGGCATCGAGAACGGCGAGCTCGTGATCGCCGGGTCCGGCCGCGAGGAGGAGCGCCTCCGGGAGCTCGCGCCGCCACGCACGCGTTTCCTCGGCCATCTCGGTCGGGACCAGCTGCCATCCTGGTACGCCGCCGCGGACGTCCTCGTACTTCCATCGCTTTCCGAGCCGTGGGGGATGCCGCTGAACGAGGCTGCCGCCGCGGGCCTCCCCCTTGTCGCGAGCGACGCCGTCGGCGCGGCGCGCGAGCTCGTCGAAGACGGCGTCAACGGGTACGTCGTCCCGGCCGGTGAGGTCGCCGCGCTGCACGCGGCGCTCGTCCGGCTCGCGGGCGACGCCGAGCTCCGGCGCTCTGCCGGTCGGCGCTCGCGTGAGCTCGCAGAACGGCTCACGCCGGACGTATGGGCGAGCACCGTCGCCGAGCTGGCGCGCGAGCTGGCGAGACCGGGCTCGCAACCGTGACGACCGTCCTCGCGACTGCGGCCGACGCCCGCTACGGCTGGTGGTTGCTGAACATGCTCGGCTCCGTCGATGCGAACTCGGATGTCTTCGACGCCGTGGTCGCGTACGACCTCGGGCTCGACCCCCGGCAGCGACGCCTGCTCGACCGCGTACGGGGCGTCGAGGTCCGCAGCGTGCCGCCGTTCGTGCCCCATTGGCGCGAGGGCCGGACGTGGAAGACGTGGATCTGGACGCACCTGGAGAGCGACCGGCTGTTGTGGCTCGATGCCGGGCTCACAGTCCTTCGCCCGCTCGACGAGGCACTGGCGTCGATCGCTGCCCGCGGATACTTCGCCGTCTCCCAGGGACACCCGGTTGCGGACTCGATACCGAGCGACTGGTACGCGCTCTACGGCCTCTCGGAGGCACTCGCGAGATCGCGGCCCGCGATCGCCGCCGGCATCTTCGGATTCGCCACCTCAACGTCCTTCTACAGCGACGTGGTGTGGCGCGCTTTCGAAGACTGCGTCGAGGGAAGGTCGCTCGGGTTCTCCGCGGGTGACGCGACGCGCCTCAACCGTGGCCTTGACGCCAATCCCGATCCGATCGTCCGAGACTGCTCGCACTTCCGCTGGGATCAGTCCGTCCTGAACGCGCGCTTCTACACAGCCGTCGAGGATCCCGTCGTGCACGATCTCGACAAGTTCGCGGGCTGGCGGAGCAGGCGGGATCATCCCGTGCAGGTGATCTGGAGCCATCGACGCAGCGGCGAACCGACGTATATGACCAGGATCCCCTACCGCGGGCGAACGGCCGTCTCGGGTCGGCTGTTCGGGCTCCGTTATCGCCTTCGCTCCTGGCGCATCACCCACAGCTGGTTCTTCGACCGGCGAACGTACGTCAAGAAGCTCGTGGGCCTGACGGCACGGCGGCGGTGAGAGCTCGCGCGAGGCCGTCGGCCGTCGCCGCCCACGTGAACCGGGCGGCGCGCACGGCTGCGCGTTCACGCAGCGCCGCCGCCAGACCAGGTCGTTCGAGCAGACGCTCGAGTGCGGCGGCGAATCCGTCGATGTCCGTCGGGTCGCACAGGAGCGCCGCGTCCCCGACGACCTCGGGGATCGACGTGACGTTGCTCGCCACGACGGCGGTTCCGCATGCCATCGCCTCCAACACGCCGTAACCGAACCCCTCGTAGAGCGTCGGGTCGATGAGCGCCACGGCCCCTCTGTACAAGCTCGCGAGCTCTTCGTCCGTTACTCGGCCGACGTATTCGGCCTCACCGCGAGGCGTGGCGTTGCCGGCGACGACGAGACGCACCCCCACGCGGCGCGCGGCCTCGATCGCGACCTCCGTGTTGTCCCGTGGATCGTCCGAGCCGAGGTGAAGGAGGTACGGCTCCGATCGTCTCGTCGAGGCAGGACCCGGCCCGAAACACGGTGGCACCCCTGGATAGACGACACTCGTCCGGTCGCCCAACGAGGGAATCAAAGCGAGTACCTCCCGTTCCGTCGCTCTCGAGCCCATTGCGACGTGCGCCGAGCGCTCGAGCGACCGCTTCCAGAGGAGTTGCGTGAGGATGTCGCTCGACCGGAACCACAGCGGCGCATGTCGTTCGCGATTGGTACGGATGCGGTGGAGCGGCGACTCGAACAACCAGACGACGACCGGCGGCCCGCCCGCGAGCGGGAGCCGCTCCGACAGGGTCAGGAACGCGTCGAGCCCGTGCCGCCGCGCCGCACGCGGCATCCCGTGCAGCTCCCACTCGATCGTCAGACGCTCCGTCACGGGCACGACCTTCACTTCGTTTCCAGCGAGCAGATCGGAGGCGCCGGGCTCGCGGACGAAGACGACGAGTTCGTGCTCGCCGCGCGCCGCAAGCGCCTCGACCGCGTGCAGCTGCGACCGCGCGATACCCTTCCCGAAGGGCGAGATCATCAGTCCGTCGACGCCGATGCGCGCCAAGGCGCTGGCTAGCATAGGCCAGTGCCCGGCCCACACCCCCTGCCGATCCTCTTCGTCCACCACCGGAGCGAACTCGGCGGCGCCCCGGAATCGCTGTCGTACCTGATCCGCGAGCTTGACCGGAAGAAGTTCGAGCCGCACGTCTACTGCCCGCCAGGCCCGGCAGCCGATCTTTTCCGCGAAGCGGGTGCGATCGTGCACACGGGCACCGTCGCCGGCTTCACCCACATCTGGGCGTCGACGTACCGCGGTCGCCGGTGGCTGCTGCTGGCGCGCGAGCTGGCCCGCCTGCCACGGCATGCGCACCAGTTCCGGCGCGCGCTCCACGAGCGGCGGTTCGAGCTCGTGCACTTCAACGACTCGCCGCTCATCCCCGCGGCGTGGCTCGCGCGACGCCAAGGGCTGCCCGTCGTCTGGCACCTCCGCTCTGCACTGCCGGGCGAGGGGCGCGACCGCCGCTCCGGGTTGATCCGAGGCGCGATCCGCAACCTCGCGACGACGTCGATCGCGATCAACCACGACGTCGCGGATGTGTTCGGGGTCGGCTCGACGATCGTCCCGAACTCCGTCGACCTGCGCCGCTTCCATCCAGGCGAGCGCGACGCTGCCCGTGAGGCGCTCGGCCTCCCCGCAGGCCTGCCAGTCATCTCGTTCTTCGGCTTCATCTACCCGTCGAAAGGGTTCCGTGAGTTCATCGAGGTCGCCGCACGGCTGCGCGACCGCGGAGTCGAGGCGCGCTACCTCGTCGTCGGAGGTGCAGTTCGCGGCCAGGAATTCTTCCGAACCGTCGTCGGTCGGAGCGCACAGCTCGCCGACCTGACGCGCGACTACGAGTCGGAGGCAAAGCAGCTCGTGCACGACCTGCGACTCGACCAGGTCGTCCGCTTCATCCCATTCACGCAGGACACGGCCGGCCTCTACCAGGCGTCCGACATCGTCGTCGCGCCTTCACAGGGACCCGAGCTCGGACGGCCGGTGATCGAGGCGGCTGCGAGCGGCGTCCCTGTGGTGGCGTCCGGCTCGCGCACCGGTGGCGGTGTCGTCGTCCCGAACGAGACCGGCCTGCTCGTCGCCGACTACGGCGTCAACTCGATCGCAGACGCGGTCGAGGAGCTCCTGAGTGCTCCGGAGCGCCGCCGCGCGCTCGGCCGGACGGCCCGCGCCCACGCCGAAGAGAACTTCGATCCCGCTCGCAATGCGCGCCGCATCGAATCGATCTACGAGGGGATCCTCCCGTCCCGCGAGCGGATCCCCATCCTGTACGTGCACCATCGCCCGCAGCTCGGCGGCGCGCCGTCGAGCCTGGCACAGCTCATCCGTCACGTCGATCCGCGCTTCGAGCCGCACGTCTTCTGCCCGGAGGGCCCCGCGGCCGAGCTGTTCCGCGATGCCGGCGCGGTCGTGCACACGGGCGACGTCTCGATCTTCGCGCACGCGTGGGACTCGCCCTACGAAGGGATGCGCTGGCTCGTGCTCGGCCGCGAGATCGCCTCGCTGCCGCCCCACCTCCGCCAGCTCGACAAGCTGATGCGCGAGCATCGCTTCCCGCTCGTCCACCTGAACGACTCCCCGCTGCTCGCCGCCGCCTGGGTGGCGCAGAAGCACGGGGCCAAGATCGTCTGGCATCTGCGCTCGGCGCTCGCCGGAGAAGGTCGAGACCGCCGCAGCCGGATGATCGCAGCGTTCATGGAGCGGTTCGGCGACGCCGCGATCGCGATCGACCGGGACGTGGCGGCGCGGTTCCCGATCCGGCTGCCGCTGGAGATCGTCCACAACAGCGTGCGGCCCCCCGCCGGCGCGGCACTCGGAGGCAAGGCGTCCCTCGGGCTGCCGGAGGACCGCGTCGCGATCGGATTCGCAGGGTTCGTCCGCAGGCAGAAGGGCTGGCAGGAGCTCGTCTCGGCGGCCGAGATCCTCGTCAGGGAGGGCGCCCCGGCGCACTTCGTGATCATGGGCGGCGGCGTGCGCCCGCCGGAGTATTTCCAGACGCTTCGCGGCCGTGCGCTTGCGCTCACGAACCTGCTCACCGACGAGGAGTCGGCGATCAAGGATCTCGTCGCGGCGAAGGGCCTGGAGGGTCACTTCTCGTTCCTGCCGTTCACCGCCGAGACGGGAGAGATCTACAACGCACTCGACATCGTCACCTTCCCGAACCAGGGCGTCGGGCTCGGACGGCCGGTGCTCGAGGCGGCGACCTACGGGAAGCCGGTCGTCGCCTCCGGGTCCGAGAACGGCGCCGGGATCCTCCTCCCGGGAAGGACGGGTCTGCTGCTCGACGACGCGACCCCGGCCGAGCTCGCCGCAGCCCTGCGCCTGCTGATCGACGACTCGGAGCTGCGCGCCAGGCTCGGGGCGGAAGCGGCGGTGCACGCCCGCGTCAAGTTCGATCCCGCCGGAAACGCGAGAGCGGTCGAGCGGGTGTACGATCAACTCCTCGGCCTCCCGCCCGAGGCCCCCGCTCCGTCGGACCACCCGGCGCAACCGATCGCAGCGTGAGATGGCAAGCGAGTGGCCGCTCGTCAGCATCGTCACTCCGTCGCTGAACCAAGCCCGCTACCTGCGAGAGGCGATAGAGAGCGTCCTCGCGCAGACGTACCCGCGAATCGAGCACGTCGTCGTGGACGGCGGCTCCGCGGACGGCACGCTCGAGATCCTGGGTGAGTACGACCACGTCCGCTGGAGCTCCGAGGCCGACCGCGGACAGTCCCATGCGCTGAACAAGGGATTCGCTCTGGCGCGGGGCGACGTGTTCGGCTGGCTGAACGCCGACGACGCGTATCCGCCGAACGCCGTCGGCGAAGCCGTGGCGGTGCTGTCGTCCGGCGATGTCGGGCTGGTCTACGCCGACGTGACTCGCGTGAACGACGACGGGATGAACCCGCGCCGGATCGGCTCGCGTCCACAGTTCGACCTGTGGACGGAGCTGAACCTCGGCTGCGGGATCTTCTCACCTGCCGCCTTCTTCACCCGTGCTGCGTACGAGGCCGTCGGCGGCGTCGACGAATCACTCCACCTCACGATGGACTACGACCTCTGGTTGAAGATCGGTGGACATTTCGGCGTGCGATACGTCGACTCGGTCTGGGGCGTGCAGAGGATCCACGAGGATGCCAAGACGGTTCGCCGGTCGGATGATTTTTGGCCGGAGCGACTTCGCGTCAGCCGGAGGAACGGCGGACGCCTCGTGTCGCCCCTTCTGATCAACCGGTACATCCAGTCTCGGCGCGCGCGTCGGATCGCGAACCGCGTCGCCGGGGCGGCGTACGCGCTTGCCGGACGGCGGAGAACGGTCTGATGTGCGGACTCTGCGGTGTCGTCGAGCTCGGCGCGCCTCCGATACACGACCACGTCGAGCGCATGCTGGACGGGATGGCACACCGCGGGCCCGACGGTCGCGGCATCTTCGCCGACGACGACGTCTGCCTCGGCCACCTCCGCCTCGCGATCATCGATCTCTCCGACGCGGGCCTCGAGCCGTTCGCGAGCGACGACGGGCATCTCCAGCTCGTCTTCAACGGCGAGATCTACAACTACCTCGAGCTGCGCGAGGAGCTGCGCGGCAAGGGCCACGTGTTCCGGACGCAGACCGACACGGAGGTCCTGCTCGCCGCGTACCGCGAATGGGGGCTCCAATGCGTCGAGCGGCTCAACGGGATGTGGGCCTTCGCCGTCTGGGATGCCCGCCGCCGAACCCTGTTCGCCTCCCGCGATCGGCTCGGGATCAAGCCGCTCTACTACCGCGTCGACGGCCGGCGCCTCACCTTCGCGAGCGAGCCGTGGGTGCTCGGCTCCCGCGACGCGAACCTGCGCGTCGTCCACGACTATCTCGAACAGGGATATCTCGACCAGGGCGACGAGACGTTCTTCGCAGGCGTCCGACGGCTCCTGCCAGCCCACTCCCTCGAGTTCGGGTCGCACGGGCTCCGGCTCGAGCGCTATTGGCAGCTCGAGCCGCGCGAGCCGCCGCCGGACGCGAAGGAAGCGGTGCGGGAGACGTTCCTCGACGCCGTCCGCCTGCAGCTGCGTGCCGACGTTCCCGTCGGCACGTGCCTCTCAGGCGGCGTCGACTCGTCGGCGATCGCGGTCGCGGTCGCCCATCACGGCCACGCGCGTCAGAAGACGGTAACCGCGTTCTTCGAGGACCCAGGCTTCGACGAGCGGATGTACGCAGAGACCGTCGTCGGGCGCACCGGTGCGGACAGCCGCTGGGTCACCTTCACCGCGTCGGAGCTGACCGAGAATCTGCCGGCGATTGTCCAGGCGCAGGGAGAGCCTTTCGGCTCGACATCCATCTGCGCGGGATGGTTCGTGATGCGCGAGGCGAGGCGGGCCGGCCTCACCGTCATGCTCGACGGCCAGGGTGGGGACGAGCTGTTCGCGGGCTACCGCGCGTATTTCGGCTACCGACTGTCGGATCTCCTTCGCGCGGGTCGGATCGGCGAGGCAGGCGCGGAGCTGCGCGCGTTCGCGCACGTCAACGGAGCCCGCTGGGGCGTCGTGGCGGTCCTCAACCCGCACGTGCCCGAGCGTGTCCGGCGCGCCGCGCGGGCGCGCCTGCGCGGAAGCGCGACGCTCGTGGCACCCGAGCTGCGCGCCCTGCCGGCGGCGAATGGCGACACCGGGCTCGCCTTCCCGGACCGCCTACGACGGCAGCAGCAGCTCGTGCTCACCCGGCGCGGGCTCCCCGAGCTCCTCCGATACGAGGATCGGAACTCAATGGCGCACTCGCTCGAGGCGCGAGTGCCACTGCTTGACCACCGCCTCGTCGAGCTCGCCTTCTCGCTGCCGGGGAACGAGCTGATCCGTCGCGGCGAGACGAAGTCGGTGCTCCGGCGGGCGCTCGCGGACCTCCTGCCGCCCGAGATCCGTGCGCGACGGGACAAACTCGGGTTCGTCACCCCCGAAGCGCGGTTCCTCCGGGAGGAGGTCGGCATGCTCGCCGGTGACGTCTTCGGGTCGCGCGCGTTCGCCGAACGCGGCTTCGTCGATGCCGACGCCGCGCGCCGCCGCCTCGAGCGGCATCGCCGCGGCGCGCTCGAAGCCGGGATGGAGCTCTGGCGTGTGCTCAACCTCGAGCTGTGGGCGCGGCGGTTCCTGGACGCGTGAGGGTCCTCTTCCTCACGGCCTCGTATCCGACCGTCGCCGAACCGGCGGTCGGGATCTTCGTGAAGGAGCACGCTCGCGCCGCTGCGGAGCATTGCGACGTCGCCGTCGTGCATCTCGAGCGGGCGGATGTCGCCGGGATCACGGTCGAGGAGGAGGCCGACAGCGAGTTCCCGACCTGGCGTGTCTCGTATCCGAGTCGACCGGCGCCGGTCAGCTACGTGGCGAACGTCGCCGGTGCAGTCGCCGGCTTCCGCCGGGTGCGACGCGGGGGATTCGATCCCGACGTCCTCCACGCGCACTTCTTCCTGGCCGGGTTCCCGGCCGTCCTGCTCGGCCGCGTGCTGCGCAAGCCCGTCGTCGTCACCGAGCAGTGGAGCATCTTCCTGCCGGACGACCCGGCGAGGCTGCAGGGGTTGCCGCAGCGCGCCGCGAAGTTCGCGTTCGAGCACGCCGACATCGTCTTGCCCGTCAGCACCGCGCTCCGCGACGGGATCGCGGCACACGACATCGACGCTCGCTTCAGGATCTTGCCGAACGTCTTCGACGAGCAGCTCTTCCATCCCGGCGAACAGCGCGATCGGCGCCCACCGTGGCACCTGCTCTCGGTCGGCGCCATGTACGAGGCGAAGGGATACGACGTCCTGCTCGAGGCCATCGCGGAGCTCGCCAAGTCGCGGCGCGACTTCAGGCTCGACATCGTCGGCCACGGCGGCGAGTTCCTGGAGGACTACGAGGCGATGCGCGCCCGGCTCGGGATCGAGAGGCTCGTGACCTTCTCCGGGCTCCGGCCGAAGGCTGAGGTCGCCGCACGGATGAGGGACGCCGACCTCTTCGTCATTACGAGTCGCTACGACAGCAATCCGTGCGCGTTGATCGAGGCGCTCGGGAGCGGTCTGCCCGTCGTCGCGACCGACGTCGGCGGCATTCCCGACATGATTCGCAACGGCTCGGGTCTTCTCGCGCACCGCGACGACGTCGGGAGCGTCGCCCGCCAGATCGACGCCGCCCTCGATCGAATCTCCACCTTCGACCGTGCCGCGATAGCTGCCGACGCGCGTGCGCGGTTCGGTCGCTCGACGATCGGGCGCGAGCTGAGCGGCATCTACGATGAGGTAGCGCGATCACGGTGACGACACGCGAGGCATATCTCGACGAAACGGTACGAGTCTGGCTGGGCATACCTCGCGGCGCCCAGGTCGAGGTGCCGCGCCTGCCCCCGGACCTCGCGCGGCGGTTCCTTCGGCTCGAGGAGTACGAGCGCGAGCATCGCGACCAGTGGGGGTGCTGGGAGTACGCCTTCTGTGAGAGCTTCGGCGCCGGTCGGCTGTGGGAGCCGGACGTCGACCGGTGGATCTCCGACCGCCGGATAGAGCTCGCCGCGACGCTCCCGCTCGAGCCGCTCTGGCCGGACGCCCACAAGTTCGCGATCTGCATGACGCACGACGTCGACCTCGTCGGCCGCTCGTCGACGCCGAGGCAGGTCGCGCGTTCGATCCGCTCGAGCCTCGGCGAGCCTCGATCGGGGCCGTTCGTCACGCTCGCGCGCCCGCCGGTCCGCTTGACGCGGGCACTTCGCGGTGGGATATCGATGGCGCCCGGGACCACGGAGCTCGCGCTCTGCGTCGACATGGAGCGAGATCTCGGGGTGCCGGCGACGTATTTCTTCACGGTGTTCCCGCGACATACGCCGGCACGGTACGACTGCCTGTATCTCCCCGGGGACCGCTGCCGCTTCCGTGGCAAGTCGCTTCGCATCACAGACGTCCTGATCACGCTCGCGGCCGAGGGCTTCGACGTGGGACTGCACGGGAGCTACCGGTCCGCGCTGGTGGACGGAGCTCTCGCGGCCGAGCGCGCCGTGCTCGCGGACGCGACAGGACTCGACGTCCGCACGACGCGGCAGCACTTCATCCACTGGGACGTCAGGCGAACCCCACATCTGCAGTCGGATGCCGGAATGACCACGGACTCGAGCCTCGGCTTCAACCGCAACCTCGGCTTCCGGGCCGGGACATCGCTCCCGTTCCACCAGTTCGACGTCGAGCGGGAGCAGCGACTCGACATCCTCGAGGTGCCGCTCGTCATCCCGGACGGGCCCCTGCTCCGCGCCGATGGCCTGGAGCTCGACGCGCCCGCGGCGCGCCAGGCGATGAGACTTCTCATCGACCGCGTCGCCGAAGTCGGCGGCGTCGCGACGATTCTCTTCCACCCGAACAACCTCGCCCGGCAGGAGTTCCGCGACCTCTATGCGTGGTCGCTCGAATATGGGCTCGAGCGCGGCGGGTGGTTCGCGTCGTTGCGCCAACTCGATCGGTGGTGGCGCGAGCGCGAGGATAGGCTCGCATCGTGACCGAGATCATCTCCCTCAAAGGGCCGCTCGACGACGAGAGGCTTGCCTGGATCACCGCCCTGTACGGCCCAGTGGACGAGAAGTACGCATCGATCGAATACGTGCGACATCAGTTCGCCGCCAATCCCTTCGGGTGGTCTACGCACACGTTCGTGATGGACGGCGACCGAGCCGCGGGCCATTGCTCGGCGGTTCCGTTCCGTGCACATCTCGGCGCCGACGAGATCGTCGCGGGGAAGATCGAGGCGGTCGTCCTCGCCGAGGATCAGCGAGGCCGGCGGACCGAGGACGGCCGAAGTCTCGCCGTCGCGATGCTCTCGACGATGTACGAAGCCGCGCACGACCACGGGACGCAACTTCTCTTCGGCCTCGCGCCACGGAACGTCGCGGCAATCCACGCGCGAGCCGGTTGCACGCGGACGCCGCTACCCGACGCGACATATGTCCACGTCTCGACTCCCGGCCGCATGGACGCATCCCGATTCCGACAGCGGCTCGCCGTCCACGGCCTCGCCGGGGCGCAACGGGTGCTGCTCGCTCCCGGGCTGCATCGTCGGCTGCGTCTCGAACAGCCCACGGCCGAGGATGCGCCGCTCGTCGCGACCGCTCCCGTCCCCGACGGCGCCTGGACGATCAGCGGGGCCGACTCCTGGGACTGGTTCGTCGGAAGCGGCGTCCTTCACGCGGTCGAGACGGGCGGCGCGCGTGCGATCGTTCGCTTCACCGAGGTCGCCGGAAGCGACGTGCAGCTCGTCGCCTGGCGGCCGGGGCCACACCCGCGACGATCCGCGACCCGCCTGCTCGCTGCGCTCGCACGCGTCGCGCGCGAGCGCGGCGCGCGCACCCTGAGGTTCCAGCCGTGGGCGGGGACGGGTGGCAATGGTGCGATCGTCCACGCGTGCCGCCGAACGGGGTTCGCACGTCGAACAGAGACGGAGCTGGTGCTGCACGGCCGGCCCGCAGCGCTCGTGGATGCGAACGTGCGGTTGACTCCGTTCTTCTACGTCACCTTCTGAGCGCTAGGCTGCGCAGATGCCCAGGGTCGCAGTCGTCGTCCCCTGCTACAACGACGGTGCGACGCTGCCCGAGACGCTCACGTCGCTGAAGCACCAGGAACAGCACGAGCTGGTCGTCGTCGACGACGGATCGACCGAGCGGCAGACATTGCGCGTCCTCGCCAAACTCGAGGAAGACGGCGTTCACGTCGTGCACCAGGAGAACCGCGGCCTTTCAGCCGCGCGCATGGCCGGCGTCGCAGCGACCTCCGCGCCGTACGTGCTTCCCGTCGACGCCGACGACGCCCTCGCACCAGGCGCCATCGCCGCGCTCGCGGACGCGCTCGACGCCGACCGCGTCGCCGTCCTTGCCTGGGGCGACATCGACATCTGGGGCGAGGTGGAGACGCGTCTCGAGGTGGCGCGCGCACTCGACCCCTGGCTCCTGACATATCTCAACGACGTACCGGTGGCGTCGCTCGTCCGGCGAACCGCGCTCCTCGACGTCGGCGGGTGGTCGATGGGGTCCGGGTACGAGGATTGGGACCTCTGGCTCGCGCTGGCGGAGCGCGGCGGGCGCGGCGTGCACGTTCCTCGGACGACGCTTCGCTACCGCCGCCGCTCCGGTCGGATGCTCGACGACACGACGCGCCGACACGCCGACTTCTACGAGCGGCTCGCCGCGCGTCACCGCGACCTGTTCGCGACACGGCGCACGACCTGGAGGCGCTCGACCGCGCCCTTGCGCGCGAAGCTCCTCTTCCCGTTCATCGGGCGGCTGCCGATCGCGCCGTTTGCGCGGCACAGGCTCTACCTGTTCGTGAACCGGCCGCACCAGCATCTCCTGTTTCGAAGGCTCCGGCGGCGCGCTCCGACGAGCACCGTGGCGGCCTCGCGATGACTCCCCGGGTCAGCGTGCTCATGGCCGTCCATAACGGCGAGCCGTACCTGCGCACAGCCGTCGGCAGCATCCTCGACCAGACCTTCCAGGACCTCGAGTTCATCGTCGTCGACGATGCGAGCACGGACGCGACCGTCGAGATCGTCGAGTCGTTCCGCGACAGGCGGATCCGGCTGCTGCGAAACGAGCGGAATTTCGGTCAGGTCGTCTCTCTGAACCGAGGGATGCGCGAGGCGCACGGCGAGTACGTCGCACGCATCGATGCCGACGACGTCGCGCTGCCGAACAGGCTCGCGCATCAGGTCGCGATGCTCGACGCAGATCCTTCCGTCGGGCTCGTCGGAGCCTGGATGGACGTCATCGACGACGGCGGACGGCTCATCGCGAAGCTCGACGCACGCCTGGACGACACCGTGCACTTCGTCTTCGAGACACTCCGGATGAACGTTCTGATCGCACACCCCGCGGCAATGTTCCGGCGTCTCCCGGTGCTCGACCTCGGCGGTTACGACGAGCGCACCGGACCGGCCGAGGACAAGGACCTGTGGCGGCGGCTTCTACTCGCCGGCTACGACGCGCGCATCGTTCCCGAACGGCTCGTCGTCTACAGGCTGCACGACCGGCAGCTCTCGCAGGTGCAGGCCACGTACCAGCGCGAGGTGGACGGACTGAGCCAGGACGCGTTCATCACCGCGCTCGTCCCTGGGATCGCTCCGCGACGGCTCCGCCACTTGCTCGCCGCGGACAGGACGTTCTGGCGCGAGGGTGAGAGCCTCCAGACGACGCTCGCGAGCCTCGACCGCGTGCTCGTTGCCGCGAGCGATCGCCTCCTCGGCGGCGACGATGCAGCGGCACGCCGGCTGGAGCGCCTCGTCGGCGAGGATGTCCTGCGCTTCGCGCGCACGCTGCCGTGGAGCGGCGACGGACGTGCGCTGCTCGCCTGGGGCCGAGCGCGCGTCGCGCCGAACCGCCGCTCCGCGGCGACCGCGCGCCACGCCGCGGCGCTTCTGGTAGCACCGCCGCTGCGTGCCCTTCGCGACGCGGGACGGACCGTCTCCGACGCAACCGACCGGGTGCCGTCCCTCCGGGCGCTGCGGAGGCCGATGAAACGCTCGCGCGCGGCGCGGGCCGTGTACGCGAAGCTGATCGGAGGCCGCTGATGGCCGACGCAGACGCGATCCGGGCAGAGCTCGCGGAGGTCGCCCGGCGCCACGGGCCTTGGACTGCTCACAACGTCGAGCTCGCGCCGGGCATCTTCACGATTTCGTCCGAGCCGACCGGGGACGAGGTGAAGCTCCGCCGCGTCGTGCAGATCGTCGGCGATCTCGTCGACGGCCGCTTCGACGAGCTTCGAGTTCTCGACCTCGCGTGCCTGGAGGGCATGTACGCGCTCGAGCTCGCTAAGCGCGGCGCGCACGTCGTCGCGATCGAGGGACGCGAGGCGAATCTCGAGAAGGCGCGCTTCTCGGCCCGGGTGCTCGGCCTCGACGCGGCCGTCGAGTTCCTGCAGGAGGACGTTCGAGGACTCAGCCAGCTCCGGCACGGCGAGTTCGACGTCGTCCTCTGCCTCGGGATCCTGTATCACCTCGACGCGCCGGACGTGTTCCCGTTCGTCGAGCGACTCGCCGAGGTCTGCCAGCGCGCGCTCGTCCTCGACACGAACGTCTCGCTCCGGCCCGAGGACACGCAACGCAGCGACGGCCACGTCTATCGGGGCGAGAGTCTCTTCGAGCACGATCCGAGCTCGACACAGGAGGAGCGGCTGCGCGCGGTGTGGAGCTCGCTCGACAACACGAGCGCGTGGATCCCGACGAAGCCGTCGCTGCTCACGCTGCTGGCGCGGGCGGGCTTCACGAGCGTTTACGAGTGCTTCGTCCCGGTCGAGCCGGAGAAGACACCGGCACGGCTGACTCTCGTCGCGCTGCGTGGGACTCCACAGACGACGCTCCTGACGCCGGCGCCACCGTCCGATCCGGCATCCATGCCCGAACATGCGCCACTCGGCGCCCGCTTTCCTTCGAGTCCGCTGTGGCGGGTCGGCCGGCTTCTCCCTCCCGCGCTCCGTCGCCGCCTCCGAGGGGTGCTTGGGGCCGAGACCCGCCGCCACTGATGGTGAAGTCTGTGGAAGGTTTCGCCAACGCTTCTTGCGCGAAGCCGTAAGATCCCACCATGTCGACCGTGGCGCCGCTCCCCAGCGATCGGTTGTTTGCGGCGAATCGCGCGTTCCTCCGCGAGGCGGAGCAGTACTCGCCGGACCTCGCTGACGGCGACGCGATCGACGGATTGATCCACGCCCGCGAGGGACTGCTGCTCTACGTCCTCGCCCGCCGGGCCGCCCGGGTCGGGAACATCGTGGAGATCGGCTCGTACAAGGGACGCTCGACGTGGTACCTCGTCCAGGGCCTCCGCGACGCGGCCTCGCGGTACAGGGTGATCTCCATCGACCCCCACCTCGACCCGGTGCAGCGGGACGCGTACTTCGAGACCATCGAGCGCTACGACCTCGGCGACTGGGTGGAGCCTCGCGTCGGCTTCTCCCACGAAGTCGTCGCCTCCTTCGGCGACGAGCCCGTCGGCCTTCTCTGGATCGACGGTGACCACGGATACTCGTCCGTACGGAAGGACTTCGACGACTGGTTCCCGCAGCTCTCACCGGGCGGCTGGTATGCGATGCACGACACCGTCAACGCCTGGTACGGCCCCACGAGGCTCGCACGAGAGCTACTCGGCCATCGCGCCGACCTCACAGACGTCGGCGTTGTCTGGCTGACACTGTTCGCGCGAAAGGCGACACCGCGTGTCGCCGGTCGGGTCGACGGGTTGAAGGCACGCGTGAGCTTCGACCTCCTCACACTGCTCCAGGCTCGCCGAAACGGCCTCGGCCCACAGGCGGCGGCTCCCGGAGAGCGGTAGCGGTTCGGTCGGCGGAAGCGGCCGCCGGGCGAGGCTAGACTCGGCCGGTGGCAATCGGAACGTCGCTGAAGGACATGCTCCGTGCTCTTCCCGGGCTCGTCGCCGGAAAGCGTGCGTCGATCGCAGCGTTCCGCAAGGTTCGCCCGCTCCGCCCGCCGGTGGAATCGGCAGAGCTGGTGGCGCGGATGCTCGTCCGCGGCGACGACGCGTTCCTGACCGGCAACGGGTTGGCCGAGCACTGCCGCTACGTTCTGAACTACGACTCGTTTCGTGTGAACCACGGAATCGAGAACAACTGGTGGTTCTGTAATCCAGAGTTTCTCGAGTATTTCTTCCGAGCTCTCGCGCCGTCCGACGACTACGTCCTCTTCACCGCCAACAGCAACGTCGACCGTGGCGTCGACGAGCGGTTCAGACGTCAACTCGACTGCCCCCGGCTCATCGCCTGGTTTGCGATCAACGCGGAGCTCCGCCATCCAAAGCTCTTTTCGCTGCCACTCGGTGTCGGCAACCCCATCAAGTGCGACCCGGTCATCCTGAAGCGCGTTCAGAAGCTCGGCCTCCCGAAGACGCAGCTGTTCGAGGCGAGCTTCGACATCGCGACGAATGTCGCCGAACGGACCCACTGCATTGCACAGACGGGCATCGCCCCGACTGCCAAGGTCGAGCCGGAGGAATACTTCCGGCGCGTCGCGTCCGCCCGCTTCTGCATCTCCCCGAACGGGAACGGCGTCGACTGTTACCGCACGTGGCAGGCGCTCTATCTGCGGACGCTCCCGATCGTCACGGAGAGCCTTCTGACCGAGCAGCATCCCGAGCTTCCGCTCATCGTCCTGCGAGACTGGTCGGACTTCCGCTCAATCGACTTCACACCGGAGCTGTACGAGCGGACGTGGGGCGACTGGGACCCGGCCGAGATCGGGCTCGAGCGCTACCTCGCTCGCGTTCGCGCGCGCATCGAAGGGCTCGAGCGCGGGCGCCGCGCGGAGCCGCGCACCGTCGTCCACGCCGTGGGTTAGGCCGACTCCCCGACGAGCAGGCGCGCAGAGAGATCGACCAACGCGTCGGAGAATGCGCCGTATCCGTTTGCGGCAGCACGACGCAATGCCGCCTCGCCGAGCCGCGTCCGCGCGTCCGCATCATGAGCGAGTCGCTCGAGCGCATGACGCAACGCGTTGGCATCCCGCGCCTCCACGAGCGATCCTTCGACGCCGTCGTCCACATAGTCGACGGTTCCGACGGCCCGCGTCGCGACGACCGGCTTCCCGAGAGCGAGCGCCTGCACAACCAGCGTCTGGCCATGCGGCGACTCTGCGCTCTCGAGGGGGACAACCACGATGGACGCTGACGCGAGACGGCGGAGAAACTCCGCCTGCGACACCGGACCGTGAACGACAACGTTGGTCGGCGCCCTCTCGAGGGCATCCCGATCGAACACGACGAGCTCGAGTCGCAGGTCGGTCTCGCGCACCGCATCGATGAGCGTCGAGAAATCCCGGCCGGCTCCCCCGCCCGAGAAGACATAGCCGCCGGGCTCCGCTGTGCGGCGGGCCTCCTCGAAGTCGCCGTCCGCCGGCAGGGGGAGAAAGATCCCCTTCTCACCCAGCGCCGCTGCCTGCGCGCTCGCGTACACGATCACGCGGTCGACCTGCTCGAGCTGCGCCGGCGTGAGATTGAGCTGGTTCGTGACGACGAGCCTAGCGCCGCGCAACAGGCGGAGCCGGCGCGCGCGAAGGAACCACGGAACCGTCCGCTCGACCGAGCCGAGAAGCACGATGCGCGGCGGATGCAGCCAGATGGAGAGGAGCGCGCGCACGAACACCGGCACGGAGTTCACGAGCGCGGTGCTGTGGCCGCGGTAGACGCGCGCATACAGCCGCCGCGGCCACCGCGCGGCCTCGGTCGAAGCCCAGAAGCTCTTGCGAACCGTGACGACGAGGACGCCGTCAAGCTCGCTCAAGCGATCTGCGCCGGCGACTCCGGCGCCATAGCCTCGGTCAGCCACTGCAGGGGCGGCCGCAGATACGCCTTACCGCGCATATTTGCGCCGTGCCCGGTGAAGTGCACTTCGATCCGAGCCAGCGCGGCGTAGTCGAGCACCTGATTGACCTCGGAGATGAGGCTGACGTTCAGGTCGAGCCGGGTGTCCCCGAACAACTGCCGCGGGAGGATCACCTGCGAGCGGTAGCCGCCGGGATCGAGGCGCGTCTGGACGTCGGGATCGTCGATCGTCTCGGTCCGGAGCACGGTGTTCCCGTCGCCGTCCGTCAAGGTGACGAGGACGCGGAAGCTCGGGACCGGCCGCAAAACGGTGTAGTCGACGGCGATCGTGATCTCCTCGTCCGAGCCGAACCTCGTCGTCGACATGCCGGTCACGTCGAGGACGGAGATTCGGTCGCAGCCGAAGAACGGCGACTCTCCGTACACCCGCTTCTTCACGAGCCGCCTCTCGAGCTCGGGCCCCTCGACCACCGCGCCGTCCGAGGGCTCTCGACCGAGATAACGCTCGATCGCCGCCGGCGTCTCGCCGTCGAAGACGAGATGCCCGTCCTCCAGAACGAGCGACCGCGGGCAGAGGCTGCGCACGGCGGCGAGATTGTGACTCACGAAGATCACCGTCCTCCCCCCGCGAGTGACGTCCTGCATCTTCCCGAGGCACTTCTGCTGGAATTCGGCGTCGCCGACCGCGAGCACCTCGTCGACGAGGAGGATCTCGGGCTGAAGGTGCGCGGCCACCGCGAAGGCGAGCCGGACCTGCATGCCGCTGGAGTATCGCTTGACCGGCGTGTCGAGGAAGCGCTCGACGCCCGAGAACTCGACGATCTCGTCGAAGTGTCTGACGATCTCCGCCCGCCGCATGCCGAGGATCGTCCCGTTGAGCAAGATGTTCTCCCGCCCGGTCAGCTCCGGATGGAAACCGGTCCCGACCTCGAGCAGCGAGCCGACGCGGCCGCGGATGGCGATCTCTCCCGCGGTCGGCTCGGTGATGCGAGAGAGCACCTTCAGAAGCGTGCTCTTCCCCGCACCGTTCGCGCCGATGAGACCCAGGACCTCACCACGGCGCACGCCGAAGCTGACATCTTCGAGGGCCCAGATCAGGTCCCGCTCCGGGTGCGCTCCACCGCGGCGCAACCGCCTCGCCGGCGCCGTGAACAGGCCCGTGATGACGTCTCGGAGCGCTCGGTACGGCTCGCGCTCACCGACGCGATATC
Source organism: uncultured Thermoleophilia bacterium (assembly GCA_963794375.1). Classification (GTDB taxonomy): domain Bacteria; phylum Actinomycetota; class Thermoleophilia; order Gaiellales; family Gaiellaceae; genus PALSA-600. Next base: position 38,050 of record CAWCDL010000005.1, on the reverse strand, counting down.
TCTTGCCGACACCGTCGGCGCGGAGGACGAGGTCGTCAGACGACATCGGCGAAGCCCCGCTCGACGCTGCGGAAGTAGGCGATCCCGCCGACGAGCAGGACAAGCGTCGCGCCGAACGAGACGAGCATCAGGTGGCCGACCTGCGCGATTCCGTTGCCGAACAGGGCCCAGCGGAACCCCTGGACGACCCCGGCCATCGGATTGATGCCGATCCACGGACGAATCGAAAGCGGCACGCGGAGCACGGACCAGATGATCGGCGTCCCGAAGAACCATCCCTGCGTGAGGAACGCGACCGTGTACTGCACGTCGCGGTACTTCACGTTCAGCGCCGAGAGCCAGAGTGTGACTGCGATGGAGGTGACGACGGCGAAGAAGAGAAAGAACGGCAGCGTCCAGAGATGACGCGAGGGCGTGACGCCGTACCAGGCGAGCAGGCCCACGAGCGGGATGCAGCCGACTGCGAAGTCGACGAGGCCCGCGAGCACGGGCGCGACCGGGATCAGGACGCGCGGCACGTAGACCTTCGTCACGAGCGCCTGATTGTCGACGATGCTCTTCGTCGACGTCGCGAGGCCGTTCGCGAACAGCATCCACGGCAGGATCCCCGCGTAGGCGAGCAGCGCGTACGGCACGCCGAGCGTCCTCTCGTGGCCCCAGTGCCCCATGACGACCGTGAAGATCGCCACGTAGAAGAGCGGCTGCAGCAACACCCACGCGGCTCCCACCGCCGTCTGCTTGTACCGGATCTTGACGTCTCGCCAGACCAGGAAGTACAGGAGCTCCCGGTAGTCCCACAGCTCGCGCAGGTCGAGCGCCCCCCAGCGCCGGCCCGGACGGATGACGGTCAGTCGACCGGCGTCGTAGTGGCTCTCGTGCGCTGTGACGTCGACGCTCACGATTCAGCCAGGATAGCGGGGTCATCCGCCTGCTCTGCCCCGCTGCCGGGGCTCGAGGTCCGCGGGACGAAGGCGATTCCCGCGGGATTCCAGGGTTCCGAGAACGGGCGCGCCTCGTAGCACAGAGCCTCCATGAACCGGACCATCCCCGCTGCGGAGTCGCCGAAGCGAGCGAGGTGCGCATCTTCGGCCTCGGTCAGGACGAGGCGGGGCCGGCTCTCGACGAGGATCTGCCTCATGCCGACGAGCGCACGGAGGTCGGCACCCTCGGCGTCGACCTTGACGACGGCGGGACGCACGCCGGCAAGGAGCCGATCGAGCGGCGCGACGGCAACCGAGACTGCACCATCCTCGGGTCCCCGAGGGTCGAGCGAGCGGATGGCCGCACCCTCCGGAGCGCTCTCGTGCCGCAGCGGCATCGACGTGAACCGGTCTCCGGCGGCGAACTCGTGGACACGCACGACATGGCCTATCCGATTACGGTCGACGTCTCCCCGCAAGGCGGCGGCGGTCGAAGGACTCGGCTCGATCGAGTGAACGCAGCCGCTGGAACCGACGATCGCCGCGGCGAGAAATGTGAAGTGCCCGACATTGGCCCCGACATCCAGAAACGTGTCTCCCTCACGCAGCGCGGAGGAGATCAATGCAGAGGCCGTCCGTTCGTATGTACCCGTGTAGAACAGCACGCGCTGGACGGGGTCGCGCAGGTCGCACGTGATGGTGAAGCCGCTGACGTGCTTCGCCCGAAGAGCATGCTCCGGCACGCCGCAGACTCGCTCTAGGAGCGTTGCGACTCTCAACCCCCGACGGCGTGGAGGCAGAGCGACAATGAGCAGACGTGACGTTCTGGCGGCTGCGATTGCGAGCAGCTCACGGCTGACGGGACGACCGAGGAGAGATCGCCGCGGTCTATCCAATCGCTTCGTGAGCTGACAGTAGCGCCGCGTTCCTTTGCGCGTACTTCGTGTCCCAGTGATGGACGAGCAGGAACGTCATGTTGTCGGGGTGGGGCTTGTAGAGTCGGAAGGCCTCTCCGAGCGTTCCGGTCGCCGCGCTCACGCGTGCGTCGACGAAGCTGATCTTCTCGGACCAGTGGAGCCCGGTGGCGAGCCAGCGCTCGAGCTGCGAGCGCGACAGACAGTAGAACGCGCTGTGAGGGTTCGCGAACTCTGCGAACTTCCAGCCGCCGATATCCAGCACCGTGTTGCCGTCATGCGCGAGGTCGGGCACCGGCGAGCTCCTCGAGACGAGGTCGACGTACGTTCGTTCTCCGCGCAGGTACTCATACCGATGCGGAAGGAGGACGGCCCCGGCCGGTGCGCCGTCGTTGAAGTACGCGAGCTTCTCGAGCAGCAGCGGATCGGTGAGGACGATGTCGTCTTCGACGAACATGAACCAGTCGCGGTCGCGCCGCTCGGCGAAGTCGCACGGTACCCGAAAGCCAACCAGCATCGGATGCACGTCGTCGTGCTCGATCAACTCGATGCGCCTGCGCAGGTACGTCGGCAGCTCCGCCACCACGTGGCCGCCGGGAACGGTGTGTACGACCAGCTCGAGATCCGCGTCGGCGAGGTTCTCGAGTAGTCCGTCGAGGGCAGCCGCCAACCGGCCTGCGGCGATCTTGCGGCCGCGCGAGCCGTCGACGACATGCGCGATCGCGACGACGACACGCCGTCGAACGCGCGGTGTCACCGGCGGCGCAAACCGGTACGCGACCCTCGCGCGCGCCTGGAATGTCGCGATCTGGCGTGCCGCACGGACAGATCGAATGACTTCCGTCGCGAAGGCCACCGGCGCGAAGATACGTCTCCGTCCGCGAACGAGCGCGCGCCGCGCCCGGCCGAGACGGGGCCGCAGCACCAAGACGAGCCGGTCGTATATCACGCCTCGACGCTACCAGGGCCCTCGAACGACGTCGTTGGAAAGGCGGAAGGCGCAGCGACGGCCCACAGCTCTCCCCATCGCTGCTCTACCTCGGTCGGCTCGAGCCCGGCCGCGACGAGCTCGGCGACGAGCTGCTCGCGATCGTACTCCGTACAGTGTGTCGGGTCGCTGAAGTGGAAGAGCCCGAGATCACGGCGGAGACCCACCGACCAATCGCGCTCGAGCACGGGTACGCGAACCAAGATGCGGCGCGGACTTGCGACGTCGACGAGGCGGCGGAGGAAGCCGACGCGGTCGTCGATGTGCTCCAGCACGTTCGAGAGGACGATCACGTCGAACGAGCGTCCGGATTCCCACGTGCGCGCGTCCGCCTCGATGAGCTCGAGCCGATCTGACACGAAGCGCTGACGGCCAAATGCGAGCGCGCCGGGGTTGACGTCGATTCCCGTCACGCGTGCGCCGGCGCGCGTGGCCAGGTCATATGCGAGCTCGGCTTTGCCGCAGCCGACGTCCAACACCGTCTCGCCGGCGCGCACACGCTCGACGAAGAAGTCGTGGTATCGCATGAGGCGGTGCTTGGCGTGGACGCCGCCGTCGAGCTCGATCGCGAGCAGGTCGACGCGGCGAAAGAGCTCGTCCTGGAGCGTCAAGAGAGCGCGAAGTGAGTCCCGCGGAGCGCGCCGCCGCGCGACGGCTCCGCACCAGACGCGGACGACTGCTTCGATGATTCTCTCGGCCGCAGGCCCGGCGAGAAGCGGGTCGAGCAGCAGCCGCATCCGCGTCATCGCGCGATCAGCTCCTCGAAGACCGCACGGTGCCGCGTCAGCCAGGCCGTCATGTCGAACCCGATCGACCGCTCGCGCGCCGCCACGGCGTACTCGTCGAGTCGCGCCGAGACGGTGCGTACGGCATCCGCGAGCGCCGCCGGCGCAGGCGGATGGTCCCGGTCCCAGTCGAGGGGCGTCGGCACGCCTACACCGGCGTCCGTGCCCACGAGCTCGGGCGTGCCGCCGTTCGCGGCGTAGGCCACCGGCAGCCCCGCGGCCATCGCCTCGAGCACGAGCGTCGGGCACGGGTCCGCGACCTTCGTGTGAAGCAGAACGTCCGCACGGCGGTAGAGCTCGGGAGCCTGCGCCTGCGTGTACGGCCCCGCGAACTCGACCGCCCCGTCGAGGCCCAGACGGCCGACGAGGCGCCGCGCCTGCTCGGCGGCGTCGGCGGCGAACGACAGCCCGCCCGTGACGATGAGCCGCACGTCCTCACCTTCGGCCCGGAGCGCCGCCAGCGTCTCGAGCGCCACCTCGACGCGGTAGCGCTGATACTGGCTCCCGCCGAGCAGCAGGGTCAGCGGTCGCGACGGCCGCGACGCGGCCGGTACGAAGCGGCGGGTGTCGACCGGGTTGTACAGCACTTCCCACGCTCCCTGACGCTCGCCGTAGTAGCGGTCGGCGGCGAGCTTACAGAAGGCACTCTGGTAGAAGACGTGGTCGGCCGCGTGCATGAGCCGCGCGCGCGGCGTGTTGACGAGCTCCCAGCCCGGCCCGTGCCACGCCGGATACGCGACGCCGTTCTGGTTCCAGAGGAACACGGCGCCCCGCCGCCGCGCAAGCCGGATCAGCACGGGCGCCTCGAGCGGCATGTTCGTCGAGCCCAGGTAAAGGACGTTGAACCGCCGCGGCTCGTTCGGAAAGTGCTCGTTCAGCAGCTGGAACTTCACCTGACCGCCGTACACGACATCGTCCGGCCCGGGCATGCGCTCATACCCGTACGAGACGGCAACGCCGTCTCGCGCCGGCGCCGAATCCCGAATCTCGCGCCAGCGAGCGGCCTGGCGAAGCACCGACCGCGCGTACCGCGTCGCGTTCCGCACCCGCCGCACCGGCTTCCGCACCTTCCACGGAACGCTCACGCCGGCTCCACGAAGCCGGCTAGGAAGTCGCGCCAGAGCGGCAGCTGCGCGTCGTACGTGTGCTTCGATGCGGTCGCGAGGCCCGCAGCTCGCACGCTGTCCAACTCCGCGCCGCCCCCAGCGACGTGCACGACCCACTCCGCGAGCCCGTCGACGTCTTCAGGCTCCTCCATGAAGCCATTCCGGCCATGCTCCACGATGTCCATCGCCTGGCCGACACGGGTGGTCACGAGCGGGACGCCGCTGGCCATCGATTCGAGCACCGCCTTCGGGCCGCCCTCTTGCCGCGAGGCGACGAGGTACGCGTCGAGCGCGTGGTAGAGGCTTGCGACGTTCTGGTAGCGCTCGAGCACGCGATGGACGTACGGAATCCCCGCCTCCTCGAGCCGGCCGCTGACGTATCCACGAGCGGGGCCGGAGAGGAGCACGTGCAGCTCCGGCACACGCTCGTGGACCCGCTCGAGCGCGTCGCAGAGAACGTCCGGGCCCTTCACGAGCTTGGGCTCGCCCCCGTCTCCCCAGCCGACACCATCCTTCTGGAACGAGCCGACGACGAAGGCGGACTGCGGCAGGCCGAGCGACCGCCGCGCGGCGAGACGCTTATCGGCCGTCGCGGCGCTGAAGTACGACGCCTCGATCCCGATCGGGATGCGCCGGACCTTGCCGGGCGCGATCCCAGACTCGAGCACGATCGCTTCGAGCTCGCTGTGCGAGACCTGCACTCGGTCGAGCCTGTCGTGGCGCTCGCACAGCAGGCGGTACGGGAGGTCGAACTCCGGCATCCCCGGAGTCCCGGGGCGGCCGTGGAAGTACGTCGTCCCGAGGCGGTGCGGCGGCGGCGACCAGGGCTCCGCGAGGAGCGTGAAGTGGCTGCCGTAGAACGCCGCCTGATCGCGCGAGCTGCCCAGCAGCCGCCGGTCTGCGATGCGTACCCCGAGCTCGCGCGCGATCCGGCCGACCGCCCGGAGCTCCTCGTCGACCACCCACCTCGTCTGCTCGCCGACGAGGAACAGCCGCGACCGCGCGGGCCACCGGCCGGTGAACAGCGGCGCAACACGCCGCGCTGTACCTCTGACGGCCATCTCGACTACTGCACGAACTCGTTCAGGCCGAGCGTGTCGAGGTACTGGTCGACGACCTCCTCGAGCGTCGGCAGCGAGATTGCCTCCTGCCGGCGCTCGTACTCGTCGACCAGCAGGTCCAGCAGCGCCGGAATCTCACCCATTTCCCGGAAGCCGAATCCTGCTCGCTTCACCGCCTCACGGCTGCCGCCGCTGTCGAGATAGACCGCAGGCAACCCGCACGAGAGCGCCTCGACGAGCGCATTCGAGTACGCGTCGTTCTCCGTCGCGGTGAGATAGATGTCGTGCTGACGCAGGAGATCGGCGAGCTCGCGAGACGGCACCGGCGGCACGTGCCGAATGCGCGAGAACGGCACCGGCGTGTTGCCGACGAACGTGAACTCGTACCGATCCCAGTCGAGATGGTCCTCGAGCCACCGGTAGACAGGCGCACCCTTGCGTGGATTGTCCGACCACGAGGAGGAGATCAGCCGGATCTTGCGGCCGCGACCAAACGCCGCTCGTCCCGCCGGATGGAAGATCCGCGGATCGCATCCGTTGTAGATCACGCGCGGCTCGACGAGGTCGACCCCGATCTTCCGGTACATCTCGACGGTCGCCTTCGAGATGGCGATCGTCGCATCCGCAAGCCGGGCATTCATCTCGCCGACACGCGCGTCCGTCCCGTCGTCGAAGCCTCGGTAGAGAGACGTGACTGCGCCGACCCGATGGACCATCCGCACGTCGGCGACACGCTGGGCGAGCAGCTCGAGCCGCTCGACGTCGAAGTTGAACGAATTGAACAGACAGGCGCGCGTCGAATGGGATATCCGCCCCACTTCGACCCGAACGCCGCGTCGTCGCATCTCTGCGAGGATGGCGCCGAGCGTCTGGTTCGCACCACCCGCCGGAGGAGGCACGAACTCGTGGAAGATCGCGAGATCGGCGCGCCGCAGCGACGCGAGCCGCGCATCGCGTTCGACCGCGGCCCGCCAGCGAGCTCGGCCCAGCCGCTGGCGTCCCGCCCGCAGCGTCACCCGCCACGATTCCTGACGCGGGCTCGAAGACCGGTTCATCGCGAGGCGTCGGCCGCGAGCGAATCCGCCACGATCTCTTCGAGCGACGATGCGGGATCTGTCGCGATCCACTGGAGGGCGGGCGCGACGACGCCTGGGCGGCTGTGATCCTGATACAAGGACTCACCGTGATCTGCGATCACGTCGAACTGAAGTACTGAGTTCTCCTCTGCGATCCAGCTGGTGTTGTGGAGCCACGAGCGCAGGTTCAGCACGTATCGGCCGAAGTTGAGCAGGCCGGACGGGATGACGCACTGCAACGCGTTGCGGCCGGGCCTCAGAAGGGGCAGCTCGGCATCCGGCACGTCGAGCTGCCAGGTGCGGAAGACGGTGACGCCGTCGAAGGTCGCGACGTCGAAGCCGATCCCGAACGCGGCGTCGACGCGGGCGAGATCGAACTCGATCGTGACCATGATCGGCTTGCTGCTGAAGTACGAGGATGCGGCCCGCCCCTCCTCGTTGGCGATCCGGATCTCGACGATCCGGCAGAGGTCGTCGCCCGGCCGGGTCTCCGGGTCCTCCCATCGCCTGACCGCCGCATCGGCGGACTCGATCGACGCGAGATAGCGGTTCGCGACCACCTCCACCGAGCCCTGCTCGACCAGCTTGCCGCCCTCGAGCATGATCCCATTCCGACAGAGACGCCGAACCGCCTGCATGTTGTGGCTGACGAAGAGCACGGTCCGGCCCTCCTGGACCGCAGCGCCCATGCGCCCCAGCGATCGCTTCTGGAACTCGGCGTCGCCGACCGCGAGAACCTCGTCCACGATCAGGATGTCCGGCTCGAGGTGTGCTGCGACGGCGAAGGCCAACCGCACGTACATGCCGCTCGAGTACCACTTCACGGGTGTGTCGATATACGCGCCGACGCCCGAGAACTCCACGATCTCGTCGAACTTCCGGCGAACGTCCGACCGCGTCATGCCGAGGATCGCGCCGTTGAGATAGACGTTCTCGCGCCCCGTCAGCTCGCCGTGGAATCCGGTACCGATCTCGAGAAGGGCTCCGACGCGTCCGACCATGTCGGCGTACCCTCGCGTCGGTTCGGTGATCCGGGCCAATAGCTTGAGCAACGTCGACTTGCCGGCGCCGTTCCGTCCGATGACGGCAACGGCGTCCCCCTCGTGGATGTCGAACGTGAGGTCGTCGACCGCCCATTTGAACGAGCCCGCGCGCCGGTGGATCAGGGCACGGCGCAGGTGCTCGAAGCCGGTCTCGCGCCGCCCGATCCGGTATCGCTTGCCCAACCCTCGTGCGGAGATCGCAACGGGCGTCATCTAGAGCAGGTCCACGATCGTCCGCTCCGTCCGGCGGAAGACGACGAGGCCGACGACGACGAGTGCGACGCCGGTTGCCGCGCTGATACCGATCACCCCGACGTCGGGTACCGCGCTGCCGATGATGCACCACCGGAAACCGTCCACGACGGCCGTCATCGGGTTGAGAGCAAGCAGCCAGCGGTACTTCCCCGGAACGAGCGAGACAGGGTAGATCACCGGTGTCGCGTACATCCAGAGCTGCGTCAGGAACGGCAGCGCAAACTGGACGTCGCGAAACCGAACCGTGGCGCCGGAGAGCAACAACCCCACGCCGAGACCGATCGCGAGTGCGAGGAGCGTGAACGCCGGAAGGAACACGAGATGCCAGCTCGGTAGATACTCGTAGTACGCGAACAGCCCGAACACGACCGCAAGCGACAGACCGAAGTCGACCAGCGGCGCGGTCACAGCCGCGAGCGGCGCGAAGATTCGCGGGAAGTACGCCTTCGAGATCAGCCCCCCGCTGGCGAGAAGGCTCGAGCTTCCGCTCGTCACGCACGAGCTGAAATACGTGAAGCCGAGCAGCCCCGGGTAGACGAAGAGGGCGTACGGAACGTTCGAGCCTGGCTTGATCCCGGCCAACCCTCCGAAAATCGCCGTGAAGAGCACCATCGAGATGAACGGCCGCAAGATGGCCCATGCCGGCCCGAGGAAGGTCTGCCGATATCGGGCCTTGACGTCCCGCCAGGTCAGGAAGAACAGCAGCTCGCGGAAGCGCCAGATCTCGCCGAAATCGAGCGGAATGAGGCCGCCTGACGGTTGGATCCGATACGCGCGCCGGCTGGACGACATCGCGGGACCGGCGACGTTTTCCGCTTGCATCCGGGCCAGGATAGCGGTGGTGTCCGGGCCCGTTCCGGTGGGATCACAACCTGTCGCGAGGGCGATCGGTCGGTCGGGTGATGCGTCGCGGCGGTTGCCCTGGAATTCCGCTCAAATGCTCCAGCGGAATCGGCTCGTGGCTGCTCGCGACGGTCGTATATGTCGCGAAGCGCGTATACGTCCACACATGGCTGAAGGCCGAGAAGTCCCAATCATAATTGGACGCCGCAGGCCGGAAACACTCCTATGTGTCGTGGCAGACGACGACGCGCGTGGTGCCGGCGAGCTTCAGCAGATTGTCCCGGCGTGCCGACGCGGGCGAGGTGTCGACGAGCGCGACGTCCCAGGCCTCGTCGGAATACGGGCATCGCCATTCGTCCTCGTCGAAGCCCCGCCAGAGCTCGATCCTGTGCTCCGGGGAGGAATAGCGGTGAAAGCGCCGGTGCCAGACCGGATCCGTCTCGAGGGACAGGGAGCTTACCGAGCGGCCGAGCAGGATGGGCGTGGAGCCGTAGCCACTTCCGAGCTCGAGCACGCGTGCACCGGAAAGCTGCCCGAGCAGCGCGAGCAGGACCGGCTGGTGCGTCTCGTAGTCGACGAGCTGGAAGCCGGGTTCGATTGTCGGCACGCCGGCAGCGCTCGGCGATGCGCGCGAGCTCCCGCTCCGGCGAGAAGAGCGGTTCTCGCAGCCGCGGCGGCCGGAAGCGCCATGACTCTACGAGGTGCTCGCGGGCGGTGCCCCGCGCGGAGCGTGCCCGCTCGATGCCGTTCACGCGCGGCCCTCCACCTGCGCGAGCCACTCGACCCCGTCCCACAGCTCGGCGATCCGCGCCAGCCGCTCGGGCTTCTCGGCGGCCATCCGGCGGCTGATGTCGTGCTGGTCGTCGGCGGCGAGGACCTGGTCGAGGTGCGACCACGACTCGAACTGACGGATCGTCGGCATCCAGGTCTCGTCGTAGAAGTCGGCGCGGTCGAGGTACCAGTCGACCACCTGCCCGTCGCGCACGTCGTTGAGATCCATGCCGGCGCTAGGCCGAGCCGCCGCCGGCGCCCCTGTCACCTGGGAGAAGGAGAGGTCCGAAAGCACCTCGGTCGGGTGCTCCGCCATCAGCTGCTTGAGGAAGGCGCGCGTGGGAACGTAGACGGGCGCGCATGCCGAGTAGTGCTCGAACAGGCTCATGATGCTGACGTTGTAGGGGATGACGACGATCGCGCGGTGCTCGTAGAGCTGCGCCCATGTGTAGCGGACGCCGAGACCGGCGCGAAGCGGGATCGCTTCGGAGCGCAGCTCGGAGCAGATCGTACGCGCGAGCGCGTCCCGCTTCGTGCTGACGACGACGGAGCTTCGGCGGCCGCTATAGGTCGGAGCGATGTAGGCACACGCGCTCGGGATGTAGTACGGGCGCAGGCCGGTGTAGTTCGCGACGTAGTCGGCGTCGGCGCGGTTGTTCGCGACGAGGTGCAGCGACCCACTCTCGACGCCGCTCCGAAGCCGCTCGTCGAGCCAATCCCAGCGGCCGGCATCGTGCGTGAACGGCCACTCGTACCGCGTCGCGCTGACCGCGAGCGTCGGCGCCGGCAGCCCTTCGTAGAGCAACGCGAAGCTCGGCGGATACGTGGCGACAAAGCCGCGGAAGCCGCGGAGATAGCCCCCGTAGACGCGCCGGAAACGCCGCACGAGCTCCGGGTCGAGCGACTGCCACGTGCGCTCGTTCACGACGGCGACGGGGTCGCGCTCCCGGCCGAAGACCCAGGTGTGGCCGGAGACGCTCCAGTCCGTCAGCGAGAGGCCACGGCTCTCGAGCGCGACCCGGACGTCGGCGATGACCGAGACGTGGAGATCGAGATTGAAGATGTCGTGCCGGGGCGGCGTCCTGCGGCGACGCGAGTGACGGACTGCGTGGAGACGACGCCTCGCGCGGTCGGTGAGCGTGGAACGGACGGCGAAGACACGGTCGCCAACCGTCATGGCGCGCCTTTGCCCCGCCGCTGCACGCAGGCGATCCTAGCGGCACGCACTCCACCTTCCCCGCGCCATCTCTACGATCAGACCGCCGATGACCGCCTACGTCGTAACTCGCCCGTACCCCGACAGCAACATAGGCTCCAACCTCTCTAGCATCGCCGGGGCCGTCTACGTCGCGCAGGCGCTCGGGCGAGAGCTCATCATCGACTGGCGGGGAATGCGGCAACTCCGCGACGCGAAGCTGAACTACTTCTCCGAGTTCTTCCGGCAGCCGGACGAGCTCGCAGGCGTGCCCGTCCACTATGCGCCCATCGGCGACGCCGACTACTCGGAGTCGTCGCCGGACGCGACGTGGCTCGAGCCGGGCTACGCGTTCCTTGCCGCCGCCGACCCGCCGGCGGACCTGCGACGGTTCGTGGTGCTCCGGTCCTACCACGGCCTCGATCGCGTGCACGCCGGGCCGGAGAGCGCGCGCTTCCGCCTGCTGCGACAGATCTACCGGCGGATCGGCCCTGTCCAGGCCATTGAGGACAGCCTGGAGGGCTGGAGGCGCGAGCACCTCCACGCGGGCTTCGTCGTCGGCGTGAACGTGCGGACGGGCAACGGCCAGTACTTCGGCAAAGGGGAGCAGTACGTCGGGCGAGTCGACGTGTCGCTCTTCGATGACGAACGACGGTTCCTGCGCTTGCTCGAGCGCGCTTGCCGGGCCCGGCTCGCGCCCCTGCCGAAGGCCCTCCGCGACGACTTCCAGATCTTCTACGCCACCGATTCAGGCGAGATGAGCGCCCTGCTGGCACTGCTCCCGAACTCGATCACGCGCAGGACGGTCTTTCCGCCCCCGAACACGGGCGACCTGTACGCGTTCGGCGAAGAGGGCCATACGGATCGAGACGCCGTGGCCGACACGATCGCCGACATGTTCCTGCTTGCGCGCTGCGACGCACTCGTCTACAACACATCCCTCTTCAACCAGTACGCGCGAGTCGCGACCGGCTACTTCAGCGGCAACCACGTCCATTTCGAGGCGCTCGTCCTGCGAAAGCGAATGCTGCTTCTCCTAGGAACCGCTCGCCGGCGCCTCGGTCGACGGTCGTGAGGCTTCGGCCCACACGGCTCGCGCGCGCAGTCGTGCTCGCACTCCGAGATCGGACGAGCCGCGTCCGGAGCCCGCTCTTCTGGCGGATGCTCTACGCACTGCTCGCAACCCGCACCGCGGTCGCCACGCTCGTCGCGGCATGTCGTGCCGCGGCGCTCGTCGACGGAAGCGTCTCGCCGGAGACCGCCGCTGAGCGCTTTCAGCACCTGTTCCTGAACGGTTGGCCCCATCACCGCGGGACGCCGTGGATCAATCTCGACATCCTTCGACTCTATTGGCGAACGCGGGAACGGCTGCGCGGCGGCTCGAGCCTGCCGCAGCGGCGTCCGCGCCACCGGCCGGAACGGCTCCGCGTCGGCGTCCTGGCGAATCTCGAGTCCACGCTGACGTTCGTGCGGCCGTTCTTCGAACGTGTGCCCGGGCACGTCGAGTTGCACGCCTTCGACCTGACCGGGCGCGACGGTGGCCCTGCGTACGTGGCTCCGCTCGTCGCCGGCTACGCCGCCTGCGACGGCGCCGACCCGGGAGCCGTCGCAGCCGCGATCGAACGCGCGCAGCTCGACGTGCTCCTGGCCGACGTCTACAAGGCCAACGCGTACGCGATCTTCGACCGGATCACGACGCCGTGCCTCGTCGACATCGGCTCGACCGTCCAGTTCTGCTTCCACGAGAAGGTGTCGTTCCGGTACTACGGCCTCGAGCAGGCGGACTACGTCGTGCGTGAGAACCGTCTCTTCTGCGCGACCTCGCGTGCGCGTTTCAGCGCTCTTCCCGTCTACCAGAAGCCCCTTCTCTTCGAGACCCGCGGTCTCGACCACCCGCCTCGGAAGCGCTGGCGGGAGCGCGAGCCGCTGCTCGTCTTCCACGGCAAGCTCTACAAGGCGTCGGACGCCTGGCTCGATACCGTCTTCGGCCTGCTCGCGACCGACGCCGAGCTCGAGCTCGTCGTGATGGGCAGAGGGACCGATGCGGAGCTCGAGCGGATCCGCGCGGCGGCGCGCCGTCACCGCGTCGAGAGTCGCTTCCACTACGAGGGCGAGTTCCGGCTGAAGAGGAACGCCGAGGGCGTGGTCGACGATCCCTCGTGGCTCCGTCTCGCGGATGTTCTGAGGCGCGCGCGCCTGGCGCCCGATCCGTGGCCGCTCGGAGGGGCGTACAGCCGTGCCGAGGCCTACGCCGCGGGCGCACCGCTCGTCCACATGGGGATACGGAACGACCGGGCGTCGTGGACCCAGCCACAACCGGCTGTCACCGCCGATCATCCCGCGCTGCACGTCGAGCGGGCCCTCGCCTACACACCGGAGCGCTACGCGTCGCTCTGTCGAAAGGCGCTGTACGAGCCCGAGTTCGCAGACGCGCTCGCGGCGGAGCAGTCCGCGCTGGTGGCGCGCCTCGCGGACCCGCTGCGATTCTGGGGTGACATCCTCGACTGCTACGAGACGTGGCTGACGTCGGAGTACACCGGGAGCCTCGCCGCGAGCAGCGAGCGCGGGTTGTAGACGGAGAGCTCGACGCCACGCCGGCCTAGCCAGTCACCCCACGCCTTCATTGCCTCGACCATTCCGCTCGTCGCCCGATCGTGCGTCGCGGTCGCGGAGACACCGCGCCGCTCGTCGACCGAGCGGGCCTCGTCCGGCGGCAGCCAGAAGTAGCGGCGATCATAGAGGTCCACGCCGACGAGGACGATCCGCCGCCATCCCGTCAGGTAGGCGAGGTTGACGCACTCCTCGAGCGTCGAGTGCCGGTGCACGAGACCTGCCCCGAACGACTCGCTCGGCAGGTCTCGCGTGGTGTTCGTCCGCCAGAGGAAGACGTCGTTCGTCGTGGAGAGGTGGCGGTAGCCGATGGCGCGATTGCCGTTGATCGCACGGAACCCGGTTTGGACGAGGAAGACGGTGTCCGTGAAGCACGGGTTCGACCGCAGAAGGTCGAAGTACTCGACAAGCTGCGGTCGCCAGACGGCACGGTCGAGGTCGTCGTCGGGGATTCCGCGGATCAGGTGGTAGTCGCAGCGGACGAAGCGCTGGTGCACGAACCAGTTGAATCCGAGCGTGTCGTGCTCCTCGAACCGACGCCACTCCACCGGCGCGATCTCGTTCAGCGACGCGCCGGAGCCGAAGACGAAGACGGTGTCGCTGCGCCGGGTCGTGCGCAGCTCCTCCTCGGTGAGGAGCCGGTACGCACGCTTCGCGGCGAGGAAGCGGAGCCATGGCTGTACGCGCGCCGGTAGCCCGCGGAAGAACGCCGGCGCCCGCCAAACGAGCTCATCTCTGCGCATGAAGCTCGATCCCTGCCTTCAGTGGATCGCCCTACGTCGCAAGATATGCGTAGTACCGTGGGCTGAGTCGCCCACGACTGTTCCGTTCCGCGTACTCGAGGTAGCGGCGACTTGCTCGCCGGCGCCAGAGCGCCGTCACGGCCCCCGGAAGCAGCATCCGCGCGAGCTCGCGCTCCTGTCGCGTATCCCACTCCTGCAGCGCCGCTATACGCGGCGGCGCTATCACATGTACCGTCTCGAAGCCCGCTTTCCGGAGAAGATCGGGCACGTCCGCAAAGTGCGGTATCCAGGAGACGCCCTCGATCGCATGGGTGAGGTTCGCGGGGTTCTCACGGCCGAACATCCACGTTCCCCGCTCTCCCGCGTGGGTCAGCGTCTGAAGGAGGCACGCCTTTCGGCCCAGACGGCGGAGGTTGTCCAGGTGCTGGACAGGGTCGCGCAGGTGGTAGAGCAACCCGAGCGACATCACGCCGTCATAGGTCTCCCCCAACCGGAAGGACGATTGATCTGCGCTGACGGGCTCGTGGTCGAACCTCGCTCGCGAGAAGCGGTCGTCGAGCGACACGATCAGGTTGGCCTGCTCCACTTGCTCTCGTCGTATCTCCACCCCGACGACGCAATGCGCGCCCTCGAGCGCAAGCGCAAGCGTGTAGAGCCCCGTCGCGCAAGCGATATCGAGAAAGGTCGCGTCAGAGCCAACCGCGCGAGCGAACTCACGAATCTCCCAGAGCGGGTCGGCTTCAAGGTGATCCGCGTAGGCAGCCTTCATGCGACCGATCAGCTCTTGCGGCGAGGAAGACGTGCAGACCGTAGCGTCGTCGACCCTCCCTTTGAACCAGCCGACGATGACGTCGTCCGCCAGACGGTAGGGATGCACCCACGGCGCGCGGGAAAGCAGCTCCGCTTCTAGCTCAGGAGTGATCGTGCACCGTATGTCCATACCGACGAGAGGATGATACGAGTGCCGGCCGCCGATGGACCATCATCTCTGCGCATAGCACTCCATCGTGTTCCTCCAGAAGGCGAAAGGGCGCCTGATCCCGAGCAGGCGCAGCCCGAATCGTGCGAAGTCGCGCCCGGGTGACGCGTAGGGCGTCTCGCGATACGGGTAGTGGAAGCGAGGCTCGCGGAAGCCGACGTTGAGCAGGCACTGGCGCAGGACGCGGTCGGAGAAGACGACGAAGTTCCGTGGGGGGTCGAGCGCCGGCAGCTCCTGGAAGAGCCCGTAGACGAGCCCGCCGGCATTCGGCGTCGCGAGGGCGACGAGCCAGCCGCCCGGACGAAGACGGCGGTGCGCGTCGAAGAGGGCTTGGATCGGACGGTCGAGGTGCTGGAGGGAGCCGCGCAGGAGGACGAGGTCGCACCAGCCGTCGCCCGGCGGGAGATCGAACGAGATCCCCTTCTGCTCGCAGAGCGTGCGCGCGTGCTCGGATACCTCGACGCCGTACTTCGTCCAGCGGCCGTCCGGGAGATGTCGAGCAGCTCGCCCAGGCCGCAACCCACGTCGATGACCACGCCCCGTCGAGGCCGGTCCAGGCGCGGACGCGATAGAGCTCCTGCCGTCGCATCCCCTGGCGCAGACGTTCGGCGGCTGCCCGCTCGACGAAGTAAGCGTCTTCGTAGGCGCTCATGACGCGACCGCGACGGCGACGTCTCCCGCAAGGGACGTCGCTGCGGCCGCGAGCCTTCGAATCTCCGCGTGCGGAACGGAGAGGTGCCAGTCGGCACCGCCGTCCGGCTTCGCGTACAGGCGCGCGAAGCGACCTCCCGCGAGCTCCGCGCCGACGAACGGGACGCGTTGAAACGGCCGTGCGTCGGCGCGGATCCGATACCCGGTCTCCGTTCGCTCGAGCTCGAGAGAGAGCGGACGCGGGTCGAGGTCGTGGTAGCGACGGTGTGCCTCGACGGCCGTGCAGCTCATCCACGGAACTCCGGTTCTCGCCTCGGCGTTCCGCAGCAGCTCCACCGCCCGGCACGTCTCCGCGCGCATGTCGCGATTGTCGTGGCTGAAATACGAGAGGACGCGCGGCGAGCCCGCCGAGGCGACCTCCGCGAAGCAGGCGTCGACGTGCTCCTGCGTGAGCTCGTTGTACCGAGACCGGAGGTCGATCGACCGGTAGACGAAGCGGCGGAGAGAACCCTCGCGCATCGGGCCCCCGAGCGCCGGGTGGTAGCTGCCCCAGATGGCAGGGGCGCCGTGCCAGTTGAAGTGGTACAGATCGGCACCCGGTGCCGAGCGCTCGGAAACGCGATTGGAGAAGTCGATCGGGATCGTCTGCTCGAGCCAGCGCGAGGCGGGCTCGTCCTCGATCGTCCCGCCGGCCCGGAAGGCGGCCGGGAACGAGCCGCGCTCGAGCAACCTCCGGGCGAGGACGACGTTGCACTCGTTGCTCGTGAGCCAGGAGTCCGACCACGCGTCGCCGACTCCGTCAGCCGGCGGCACGTGGTAGTGCCAGTAGCGTCCGTCGATATCGGCCGGCAGGGAGGCGATGCGATCCCAGGTGTCGTGGTATTCGGCGATACGGCACTTCGGATTCGTGCGGAAGCCGGTGAAGTCCATGACGAACCAGTTGAAACGATATGGCCGGCCGAGGCTGTCGGCGTGTTGCGTGCGGAAACCGTCGGCGGTTAGCTCCCCGAGCGACGCGAGAATGTCGTCCCAGTTGTCGAAGAACTCCAGTGAGCCGTCCGGAAGCCGCCGCGCGTCTCCCCCGAGCGGCCCTTCGGTGTCGACAGCATGGACGACGAGAACGGCCGGCTCCGTCACGGTGCGAGCTCCGGTCGGATCGTCACGAGGTTCAGGAGATCGCGGTAGTCGTACTCGGGGTCGAGCGCGCTGAGCTCGGCGTGGAGGCGGAGCAGGCGCTCGTGATCTTCCCGGGTGTCGAGCGCGACCCGCACGCGCGCGAAGTTCCCGAACGGGCAAACGAGCCCGGCAAGGACAAACCGCTCTGGACGCCGGTAGACGAACGGCGTCACGTGCTCGCGTTCGTAGGGGTCCACCGCCGAGCGCGCCGCCTCGAGCAGCACCCCGGTCCGCACGAGCTCGAGGTCGAGCCCGTCCGGGTAGCTCGGCTGAAGGTTGTTCGCCAGGTAGTCGGGGCGGCCGAGCGCGTCGTACGCGTCGAGGAGCTCGTCGACGAGTATCGGGCAGAGCAGCGGCCGGTCGGCACAGATCCGGAGGATGAGCTCCGGCTGCCGCGGGAGCGACTCGATCACGAGTGCAAAGCGGGCAAGTACGTCGTCGGCCGATCCGCGCACGACGGCGACGCCTTCGGCGGCGCACGTGTCAACGATCGCATCGTCCTCCGCGCGCTCGCTCGTTGCCACGACCAGCGCGATCGGACGCCGGACGCGCTGCAGTCGCGTCAGCTCGTGCTGTAACACCGTCGACTCGCCATAGGGCGCGAGCGATTTTCCCGGGAAGCGGGTCGAGCCCATCCTGACCTGCACGATTGCGGCAATCTCATGCGGTTCCATAGCGAACGAGCTTAGCCGCGAGTCTTGCGATCCATCGGCGATGTGCCGATGCGCTCGCTCTCCTTCCCGAGCGGCGGCCTTGACACCGGCTCCGAACGGAACTCTCCTCCGTTAAGCGAGCAGATTGTCGTGGTCGCCCTCGAGAGGAGACCGAGCCACACAAGAGGAGCTTCTTGAGCGCACTATCCAGATGCCGCGCGCGGTCCAATGCGTCGGCAGAAACAATCCGCCTCAATCACGGTCAGGTCCGGGTCGAACCATATTGGGAAGAAACCCGTCAGCTCGAAGCCGCGATCACGTAGCCACGCCAGTACCGCCAGATGATCCGGCTGCCCCTCGTACGTGTGCCGCAGTGGGAGCTCAAGCTGAACGGCGGCAATTGAAGGCAAGGACGCCTCCGCCCCGAGAAGTACTCGGAAGTCGAATCCTTGTGTGTCGATCTTTAGGAACGTCGTGTCGCCAGGGATGACAAATTCCGGGAACACGTCGTCGAGCCTCAGCACCTCGACCGCCTGCTCACCGGCGACTCGGAAGAGCTCCGGCCGCAATTGCCGGCCATACGCACTGGGTCTCAAGAAAGAGTGCTGCTCGGCGCCGGACGTGAGAGTGATTGTACGAACACCAGCCTCATCACCGACCGCCTTCGTGACGAGTATCCAGTTTGGATCGAGGCGGGTCTGCAGTACCTGCGCGTTCGCCTGAACTGGTTCGAACGAGATGATTCGGCCAGCGAACCCGATCCGGCGCAGCATCTCTCCGTACTCCCCAACGTGGCCACCGATGTCGAGCACGCAGTCCACGCTGAGCTGCGCGAGGAGCGCTCTCAGATGGTCTTCGAGCGGGCTCAGGGGCGGTATCGGCGGCACATACCGGTGAAGATCCCAGCCATACTGCTGAAGTCGATGGCGAACGGCTTCGCGTAGCTGGCGCGCCCGAGGCAACAGACGAGAAGGTACCTCCCACGGCTCACGGCGTCGAATGTGTGATCTTCGCCGATTCGAGAGGCGAGCAATCGCAAGGCAGGACTTACCCGAACTGACAGCGGCGCCCCTTGAAGGGCCACTCGGAGCTTGAATCCGGGTGTCGGTAGGCTACGTATCTGATTCGACGCGCCCTCCTAGACCGTGCTGGCTCGATCCCCTTTCGCCGGCATCGCTCCCGGCAGAGAGGGCGTTTCCGCACGGAAGTCGCCCGACCTTGACGCTCGCTCGCCTGTTCGTGATACCGACACGGAACAACGGCTGCGGACCGCCCTGGGACGCGATGTCGAGGTCAGACGGACCGATGTCAGACAGAGGTCAGTGCGACGGCGCCACGAAAGGAGCGTCCGCGGCGGATGAAAGGTCTCGACTCACGTGCAGTCGGCGTCATCGCGCCTGGCGACTGTCCGAGCCGCGAGTCATGTCCCGCAGTCGCCGAGAGAGAGTTCTGGGATTAGCCAACACCCCCGCCAATGCGAATCGGGAAGCCTTCACACGAGCTCCTAGACGCCAGGACGCAAGCGCGGCAACCCGGTAGACAGGGGCGAGCTCCTCGCGAGGGACGTCTGCTGCAGTAGCACTCTCGAGAGCCTCACGCGCTAATGCAAGCGCTTGTGAATCCTTCCCGCGACTGAAGGCGTCCTGGGCCGCACCGAACGCCACTGAGAAGACGCCGGCTTCGACGACCTGGCGTTCGAGACCTACGAACTCGAGCATCTCAATAGACAACTCCGTCTGTTTAGCGAGGAAGTCGTCGCCGTCGCCGTCGCGCCGAAGCGACGCCGCGGCCTGGGCCGCAAACCGGGCGATGACCCCTTGCCTCAAGTAGTTCGTCGACACGTTGCCCTCGTGCAAGCGATACGCGAGGAGAGCCTCCTGAAGATTGGCGAGCGGAAACGTCTCTGAGACTCGCAGCCAGAGGTCGTAATCCTCACACGGGAAGAAGGCAGCGCGATACGTCCCGACCCGGTCGATTGTCGCCTTCCTGAACATTACGGTTGGATGGGCAATGCAGTTCTTCGAAACGAGTCGACGCGCGATCTCGTCTGTAGTAGTGGGATACGACGCCTCCCCCTGATGCACGCCATCGGCGTCGATCAGTGTATGCCCAGTCCCGAGCACAGCCAGATGTGCGTGCGCAGCAAGGTATTCGACTTGTCGTTCGAGACGTTCTGTGAACGCCACATCATCGGCGTGCATAATGGCGACATAGCGTCCGCGCGCCAGAGAACAACCTTCGTTCAGGCTTGCGACGAGACCTCGATGATGGCGGCGGTGGATGAGAACGCGAGAATCGCTTTGCCGGTAGTTGTCGAGCAACTCCGCCGTGCCGTCCGTTGATCCGTCGTCTACGACAATCAGCTCGAGATCCTCGAACGTCTGCTCCAGGATGCTTTCCACTGCTTCCGAGAGGAACCGGATGCGGTTGCAGACCGGCATCACCACGCTCACGGTAGGCGAAGGCACTACTGCGAGATCTCTGACACAGAACCAAGTCCTCCGCCTGCTCGCTCGGCCTCGGTTCCGAGTCCGATCCTCTCGAAGATCTCCGCAAACCGCGCCGCATACGTGTGATCTCGAAGAGTTCGGCTCAACCCAGCTTCGGCAATCCTAGCACGCTCGTCGTCGTGCTCGAGATAGTGCACAACCTTGGCGAGAAGTTCTTCACGAGTATCGAAGCACGCGACTTCGCGTCCCGGCTCGTAGTACCGGTCCAGCTCCTGCGCGTTTCCAGTGAGCAGAAAGCCCCCGCAGCCCGGTACTTCAAAGTTTCGACCCTTGATTTGATCCGGAAGCGCCGCGGAGACCGCGCCGGGGCCAGCGGCTGATCGCGTTCGCCGCAACGCGCGGACCAGCGGCCGGATCGGTTGCTTCGCCAAGCGGCCGATGCTCTTTCGCTCGACCAAGCTCCTGACACGCTCGCCTCGTGTCGGGGGATAGAGGACAGGTCGCGACGCATTGGAGAAGTTGAGGTTGATGCGGCTCTCGTTGAACACGCGAATCATCTCGTCCTGCGAGATTCTCCCGCTCTCCCAGCGCCCTCCCCACACGTGAACGTCGATGCCGGCATCGCGCAAGTATTGGATGGTCTCAGACCGATCGCCATGGGGCTGGCCGACAAAGGTGACGTCCCATTTGAGCGGCACATCGAGCTTCCGATAGACGAAGTGATTACAAGCCCATTGGCTCTTGATCACGTTACTGAAACCGATCGCATCGTATTTGGGAACGGCACTGGCGGCGGTCGTGACCGAATAGTTGAAGTGCGGAGCCCAGTGTCGTGTGAAGGTCTCGAATCGCCACTGGTCGTCGGTAAACCAGTTAAGTGTCAGCGTGTCGGGCATTTCGGAGATCTTCTTCACGACCGAAGGGTCGAGCTCGTCCAGGTGCATGACCGTGAACATGAGGTCCGGTCTCTCCGCCTTCGCGACGTCGAACAGCCGTCGATTCATCCCTTCTGGTCCAAGCTCATCCACAAGAGTCGGAAAGTCGAAATAGATGATCTCGTGGCCGAGATGAAGGAGTGAATCAAAGAAGTTGTAGTGCTCGAAGCTATATCCCTGTGCGCGGCGGCCGTAGTCGTACTTCATTGCCACGTAAAGGATCCTCATCTCGCAGTCACCAGCGCTGGGCCTAGTCCGCGTCGTCTCAGCTCCGCGAGCGCCGGCGGCTCGCTACCGGCGTCTGAGTGCCTGCACAGGCGCCGAGCAGGACAACTCGCGACGAGCTCAACCATCGTGGATTCGCAGGCTTTTCGGCGATCAGTCGGAGGCCTACGTGAGGTCGGTGGCTCATTCCCGGCGCGGTTGGACCATGTGCCATTCGAGGGTCGTGTCCGCGGGGATGTCGACGGCCGCCGTCCACCCGTCGAGATCGTCGAGGGCCGACGGCGGGACGCCGCCGCCGGGTCGCTTCACGTCGAGGAGGCCGACCGCCAGTCGGGTGCCTGCCGCGATGTCGACGCGCGCGACGACGCTCCGGCGCGCGCCAAAACGGGCGGGTAGCTCCACTTCCAGCACGCGCTTCTCCGGCCGGCCGAGGAGCAGCCGCAGCTGCTCCAGCTCCTGGACGAGCCGGCCCAGGTCGCTCGGGTCGAGCGCGTGGTAGTGGTCGTTCCCGGGTAGCGACCGGTCGAGCGTGAAGTGCTTCTCGATCACTCGCGCACCGAGCGCGTACGCGGCCTCGATTGCGAGGAAGCTGGCCGGCGGCACCGTGTGGTCCGAGTAGCCGAGCACGCGCCCCGGGAAGACCGCGGAGAGATGTGCGATCGCTCCGACGCTCGCGTGCTCGAGAGGCGTCGGGTACGCGAGCGTGCACTGGAGCAGCGCCACCTCGCCGGCACCCCGCTCCTCGAGGCAGGCGACCGCCTCTTCGATCTCCCCGACCGTGGCGGCGCCGGTCGACACGAGAACCGGCTTTCCGGTCGCGGCGACCGCCGCGAGCAGCGGAGTGTTCGTGATGTCGCCGGAAGCGATCTTGAATACCTCCACGAGCTCGTCCAGCCACGCGACCGCTTCGACGTCGAACGGCGATGTGGCGAAGCCGATACCCCGACGCCGGCACTCCTCGGCGAGCCGGCGGTAGTCCGGCTCGCCGAAGCGGTCGTACTTCGAGAACAGCTCGAACTGACTCTTGGTCGGCTCTGCCGAGCGATCCCAGTACGCGGCGCTCGAGCGCGTCGCAAGACGAGCCGCCTTGTACGTCTGAAACTTGATCAGCCGGGCGCCGGCAGCGGCCGCCTCGCGCACCATCCGCAATGCGGCGTCGATGTCCCCCTCGTGGTTCACGCCCGCTTCGGCGACCACGAGCGCCGGAGACGACCAGTCGCGGTACGAGGCGAGATCGAACGTCATTTCGCGCCTTCGGCGTTCTTCTGCAGCGCGCGCTGCTGATGCCTGCCGTAGGCCGCCGTGTCGGCGGTCATGTTCTCGCCGTGGATCCTGTAGCGATAGAGCGGAAGCTCGACGCGGTGCACCTTCCATCGCTTCTCGAAACGGAGCCGCAGATCGAGGTCTTCCGCCATGAGAAACGACTCGTCGTACAACCCCAGATCGAGCAGCCGGTCCTTGCGAAACATGATTCCGCAGCCGATCGGCCGCTCGAAGCAGTTGACGTGCTCGATGTGTTCCTCGTGCTCGTCGACCGCGACATAGTCGCACGCCACGGCGTCCATATGGGAGTTGAGCTCGAGGAAGAGCGAGAGGACGCGAACGAAGTCGTAGTGCACGTAGTCGTCGGCGTCGACCCGAACGACGAAGCGCGAATGGGCCGCCTTGAGGCCCCGGTTCAGGGAGGCGGGAAGGCCGAGCTGGATGTCGTTCGAGAGGACCCTGACCTCGTCGCCGAACGATCGCGCGATGCGCGCCGTCGCGTCGGTCGAGCCGTCATCGACGACGACCACTTCGAACAGGCTCCGCGGAGCGCTCTGGTTGAGGCACGAGCGCATGGCCCGCTCGATGTACTTCTGCTCGTTGTGTGCAGCCATCACGACTGTGACGTCGGCCACCCCAGCACCTCCTTCCGCGCGCGCCTAGCCTAGCCCGTACCGCGCCGCGACCGGCGACGGATCTCTCGGAACAGAGCCGCTTCGGAGGCCGTCGTGAAGGCCGCCCACAGGATGCTGAGAGCGAGCCCTCTCACCCGGTCGCGATATCCATGCCTGGCGACGAAGCACTCGCCAAATGCGGCAAGGGGAGAACCGACGACCGAGCGAATGCTCGCGATCTCGCCGGCGTCCGCACGGCTTCGAGGGGAGACTTCGAGATAGCGCGCGTGCTTCGCGATCCAGTCTCGGTACCCGGACACCCACCGATGCCGGATGGCCGTCTCCTCGCTGAATGGGAGCGAGTGCTCGCGGAACCCCTCTCGCAGAAGCATGCCCCCGAAGAGACGGGGCACGAGCTCGACCCCGGCCGAACGGACGAGGAGCCTCCTGCGGTTCTCACCGCCCCAGATCGTCCCGCGAAGGGGATGCGAGCCGACGTAGAAGCGAATCGGTGCCCAGACGAGCGCGACGTCGTCGGCGATTGCCGGGAGGAGCTTCGCGATCTCGCTCGCGAGCGCCGGCGGCACCTCCTCGTCGGGATCGGTGAAGAGCAGCCAGTCGTGCCGTGCACGGGGAGCAACGTCGACGCGCGCGTACTCGACCATCGGTACGAGCTCGTGCTCGACTACAACGGCACCGTGTTGTCGCGCGATGGCAACCGTGGAGTCGCTCGACTGGAGATCCACCACGATCACCTCGTCACAGAAGCCGAGCGAATCGAGACACCGGTCGAGCTCGACGGCCTCGTTTCGACTCACGACGATCGCGCTGATAGGCAGACCACTAGACAAAGTAGTGAGTGTTCACCGCCCACTGCGACGTCGGGCTCATCCACATCAGCTCTCGCGTTCGATAGACGAGCGTCCGCTCGAGGAATTGCCGCGGCGCCGTGGGGAGCAACCAAATCCGGTCGTTCGTGGCTCGTCGGGCGAGTCCCGCCCGTACCGCGTTCTCGCGCTCTCCATACCGCCCGCCACCATGATCTGCGAGGACGCGCTCCGCCTCGGAAAGGTACTCGTCGTATGCACGCGACTTCTGCCGTGGATGCGACCGAAAGACACCCAGGAGCGCGCGAACGCTCCACAGCTCGGCATGGGCGTAGAAGCGCGCCCAGAGATCGAAGTCGCCCGCAAGGCGAAGGCGTGACTCGACCCGCGCGCCCGCTCGCTCCCACAGCGACCGTCGCCAGAACGTCGATTCCTGCGGAATGAAGTATCCGCCGTGCCGCCCCGGCCGAGGAAGATTGAAGCCGCGCGCGAACGCCCGACGGTCCCAGCAGACGATCCGCTTGATGTCGAACACGTGTCCGGTCTCGTTCGCCGTCGCGGAAAAGCTCGACGTCAGCCAGTCGATCTCGCGAAAGCTGCGGAAGATGTCCTCGACGAGCCTGAGAGCGTAGGGGGCGTAGAAGTCATCGGCGTTCAACCAACCCATGATCTCGCCATTCGTGAGCGCGAAGCCCTTGTTGATCGCGTCGTACTGACCCTCGTCCGGCTCGCTTCTCCACGCAGCCAGGCGTTCCCGGTTTCGCTCGAGGATCTCCCGTGTCTGGTCGCTCGAGCCGCCGTCGATCACGACGTGCTCGGCCTCCACGCCCTGCGTCGCCACCGACGTGATCGCAGCCTCCAGGAATCCGCCCTGATCGAGGGTCGGCGTGACGATGGAGATCAACGGAGCGGCTTTCGCGTGAGATGCGATGCGGCACGCACGACGATGCGGCGCAAGTCCCCGCGCCGAAGATCTCGAAATGCAAGCAGCGCGCGATATGCCCACGGGCGCTCGCGAGGGAGGTAGTAGTCGAGGTACAGCGGTGAGCAAAGGCGTGCACCGTGCGCGCGCGCCGCCCGCCACGTCTCAGCCGTGAAGCCGTCTGCCTCCGCCATCGTCTTCGAGCTCGGATGAAGACGGTAGGCAGCGAGGATCCGATCCACGTGGCGCACGTCGTAGCGCGCGCCGATCTTCAGCCACAGGTCGTAGTCCATCGCGTATCGAAGCTGCTCGTCGAGGCCGCCCACGCTCTCGAATGCCTCCCTCGTGAAGAGCGAGCCGGGCTGCGCGACCGCGTTGCGAACCTCGAGCTGGAGGCGATAGTCGAACGGGATCGGCTGCACCTCACGCAGCACAGCGCCGTTCTCGTCGATCTGGCTCCAACCGCCGTGCACGAGAGCGCAGCCGGAGTGGGAGAGGACCTGGACCGCCGCGCTTATCGCCCCCGGAAGGTAGACGTCGTCGGCGTTGAGCCAGCCCAGAACCTCGCCGCGGGCTAGGGCGAATCCCTTGTTCAGTGCGTGCGACTGTCCGCGGTCGCGCTCGGAGATCCAGCGCACATGCTCGTAGCGACGGAGAACCTCGAGCGTCTCGTCGGTCGAGCCGCCGTCGACGACGATGTGCTCGATGCTGGGATAGTCCTGGTCGAGGACGCTGCGGATCGTCTCCTCCAGGTAGCGACCCTGGTCGAGCGACGGCGTCACGATGGAGACGAGCGGAAGGGACCTGCTCACAGCTCCACGCTAGACGATTGATTCCGAAGTCGTAGGGACCCGGCAGGGAGCGCTGAAGTCGGCGGTGTCCATCACCGTCGAACCTAGGAGGCCGATTGTGTCCGCCGACCTCGACGCTTTGCTGATCAGCCTTTACGTGCTGGTTGATGATCTCCTGCCGGCCAGACGGCGCTTTGGCCGGCCGCCCCGGATCTCCGACAGCGAGTTGATTTGCCTGGCGGTGGCGCAGGTGCTGCTCGACTGTCGGAATGAGCGGCGGTTCTTGCGGCTCGCCAAGCAACGGCTCGGGCACCTGTTTCCCTACATCCCGGGCCAGTCCGGCTTCAACAAGCGGCTGCGTGCTCTGGCCCCGCAACTGGTGCAAGCGGTGACCGTGCTCGCACGGCTGTCACCGTCGTTTTGTGACCGGCTCAGGCTGCTCGACTCGACACCGGTGCCGTGCGCTGCCTCACGCGAGACGGTCCGGCGCTCCGCCTTGGCCGGGATCGGCGGCTACGGCTACTGCCGGTCGCACAGCCGCTGGTTCTGGGGATTCCGGCTCTACCTGCTCTGCTCGCCCGACGGGCTGCCGGTCGGCTTCGAACTCGCGCCCGCCAACACGCCCGAGCGCGTCGTCGCAGCCGAGCTGCTGGCACGCGTGCTCGAGGACGGCCAAGTCGTGATCGGCGACAAAGGCTTCGCCGGCGCCGAGTTCGAGCAGCACGTCACCGCGCTCGGCGCGCGCTTCCTCCGCCCCGACCGCAAAGACGAACCGCTGCGCTTCGGCAACCTCGGCGGCATCCGCCAATGGATCGAATCGACCTTCGACACCCTCAAAGACCAACTCTCACTCGAACGCCACGGCGGCCGCACCCTCACCGGCCTGATCAGCCGCATCGCCCGACGACTCCTCGCCCTCACCACCGTCATCCTCCACAACTGGCAGCTCGGCAACCCCGGCCGCAAACTCACCGCCTACGACCACTAAGGAATCAATCGTCTAGGAGCGAAGCGCGCAAGACGGACGAGTCGTAGCCGTTCCGTCGACGGCGCTCCGACCGACAGCGGGACGACGAGGAGACGCGCCCGGGTGGCGCTGCCGATCGCGACGAGAACGACAGCGTGCCGAAAGCACCCTGTGACGAGCAGCGCGATCGCGAGCACGACGCCGACCGCGGCGCTGTAGTAGGGGATCGTGACCGCGAAGCCGAGCACGGCTGCGATCGCAACGAGCAGTCGACGGTCCGAGAAGTCCGACTGCGCGTAGGGCAGGAGGAGTCCCAGCGCGGCCGCGAAGAGCAAGGTGTCCCAAGCGTGGTTCTTCCCCGGCTCCCACGTGCCGTAGTAGAAGAGCGGCATTCCGAACGTCGCGATCAGTGGGAGAGCGCCGGGCGTCAACCAGGATCGCCCCGGACCCCACGCACGCTTCGGCTACCGGCGTGCCGCCGACCGACGCGATTCCCAGATGCGCGAACGCACGACCGAACGCGCAGAACGGCGCTTCGAAGAGCGCGAGCCCGAAATACCCACCGGGCCGGCGCCCGCTCGGACAGTTGGGCGAACGTGCTCACCCGTTCCCGTGGCGCCGGAGGATCGCGTGCCGGCTCAGCCCGAGGATGCTGAGGAAGAACGCGCCGAAGGCGCCCTGCGCACCGACGGCGAGCAGCGCCAGCCCGAGCACGCCGAGGCGCGGATCCTTGTACCCGTCGAACAACGAGCCGAGCGTGATGCCCACGCCCGCGAAAAACACCGTCGCCGAGAGCGCCAGACCATGCTCGAGCCGCAACCGCCGCCATCCGCGCTCGAGCATCTCGTCGTGCTCGCCGAGGTAGATCACGGCGTACGTTCGCGAGAAGAGGCCGAGCTGCGCGATCCCGACGCCGAGGATGAGCAGCATCGCGCAGCCGACCGCGACGCCCGTCCAGTTGTCGGACAGCTGCGGGAGGGAACCGAGCACGCATAGGCCGACGAGACCGGTCGCGGCGATGAGCCCGCCGGGAATGAGAAACAGGAACGTCGGGCTGTGCACGAGCATGAAGCGCACGTGCCGCCACGCGTCGCTGAAGCGAGATAGCTTCGAGTCGCCGATGCGCGGGTGGTAGTCGATCGGAATCTCGTCGATCCGGATCCGCCGCTTCCCGGCCTTGATCACCATCTCCGAAGCGAACTCCATGCCGGTGGCCGAGAGATCTAGCTGAGGGATGATGTCTCGGCGGATGGCGCGCAGCCCGCAGTGCGCGTCTGACACGCCGCTCCGGAAGAGGATGTTCAGCATCCCCGTCAGGAGCGGGTTGCCGATGTAGCGGTTCGACCACGGCATCGCGTCGGGATGGATCGTCCCGCGGAACCGTGAGCCGAGCACCATTCCCGCCCCGTCGCGCAGGCGCTCGACGAGCGGGCCGACGAGACGGAGATCGTACGTGCCGTCGGCGTCGGCCATCACCACGTAGTCGCCGCGCGCGGCGGCGAGCCCGGCGAGGTACGCGCTTCCGTACCCGCGGCGCGGCTCGTACACCACTCTCGCCCCGGCACCGCGCGCGAGCTCGGCGGAGCGATCTTCGGAGGCGTTGTCGACGACGATGATCTCGCCCGCGAGGCCGGCGGCGTCGATCCCGGCGCGCGCCTGCTCGACGACGTGGACGATTCCTGCTTCCTCGTTCAAGCACGGGATGACGACCGAGACCTCGACCTTCGCCGCCGCGGCTCCAGCGGACGGGCCGGCCAACTCCTCCTCAACGTGCACCGCCGGCGATCATAGCCCCGCTCGCGACGGGTTCACTGCCGTTCCTGCCGCCTTGGCAGCTACCCTCGCCCCGATGACGGCGATCCTCGGGCTCAACGCCTACCACGGCGACGCCGCGGCTGCCCTGGTAGTCGACGGCGAGCTCGTGGCCGCGGCGGAGGAGGAGCGCTTCAACCGCACCAAGCACGTGGCCGGCTTTCCCGCGCTCGCCGCGGCGTGGTGCCTCTCGGAGGGCGGAATCGGCCCGGGGGAGCTCGACCACCTCGCAGTCTCCCGCGATCCGCGGGCGAACGTCGGCCAGAAGCTGCTGCGCACGATCCGGCACGGCGCAAGCGCGCGGTACCTCAAGGCGCGGCTCCAGAACGCGGCGAGGATCCGCGACGTACGGACGGCGCTCGCCGACTCGCTGAGGATCGACACGGACGCGCTCCGCGCCCAGGTGCACAACGTGGAGCATCATCAGGCGCACGTTGCGAGCGCCTTCTTCGTCTCCCCGTTCGAACAGGCGGCGATCCTCTCGATCGACGGATTCGGCGACTTCTGCTCGACGATGACCGCGGTCGGCGAGGGGAACTCGTTCCGAGTGCTCGACCGCGTCCTCTTCCCCCACTCTCTCGGGATCTTCTACGCCGCGATGACGCAGTGGCTCGGGTTCCCGAAGTACGGCGACGAAGGCAAGGTCATGGGGCTCGCGCCCTACGGCGACGCGTCCAAGCATCTGAAGGCGATGCGCGACATCGTCCAGCTCGACGGCGGCCTCTTCACGCTGGACCTCGACTACTTCACGCACGACAAGGAAGGCGTCGATATGACCTGGGACGAGGGATCGCCGACGATCGGCCGCATCTACTCCGACAAGCTCGTCGAGAGGTTCGGTCCCGCGCGGAAACCTCGCACTCCGATCACGAGCCACCACCAGGACGTCGCGGCCGCCATGCAGAAGCGGCTCGAGGAGGTCTACCTCCACATCGTCACACACCTGCACGAGACGACCGGGATGACGAACCTCTGCCTTGCCGGCGGCGTCGCGCTCAATGCGGTGGCGAACGGACGCATCCGGCCGGAGACGCAGTTCGACGGTCTCTACGTCCAACCTGCGGCCGGAGACTCGGGCACGGCGGTCGGCGCCGCCTACTACGTCTGGAACCAGGCCCTCGGCTTGCCGCGGAGCTTCGTCATGACGCATGCGTACACCGGCCCGGAGTATTCGGAGACAGAGATCGAGGCCACGCTGCGTGCGGCCGACCTCGCGGCGGAGCGACTCGAAGACGATGCGCTCTTCCCGGCGGTCGCGGAGCGCATCGCGGCCGGTGACGTCGTCGGCTGGTTCCAGGGTCGCATGGAGTTCGGGCCGCGCGCCCTCGGCCACCGCTCCATCGTCGCGGATCCGCGGCGCGCGGACATGAAGGACATTCTCAACGCGCGCATCAAGCACCGCGAGCCCTTCCGTCCCTTCGCGCCCTCGATCCTCGTCGACGCCACCGGCGAGTGGTTCGACCAGGACTACACGTCGCCGTTCATGGTGCTCGTCTACACGACCAGGCCCGACAAGCGAAGCAAGATCCCGGCCGTCAACCACGTAGACGACACCGGCCGGCTGCAGACGGTCGAGCGCGACGTCGAGCCGCGTTACTACCGTCTCATCGAGGAGTTCGCGAAGCTCACCGGGGTCCCGGTCGTGCTCAACACGTCGTTCAACGAAAACGAGCCGATCGTGATGACGCCGTCCGAGGCCGTCGACACGTTTCTCAAGACGCACATGGACGTGCTCGTGCTCGGCAACTACGTCGTCAACCGCGACGGCCGACCTCGCGGTCAAGACTGATCCAGTCGATGTCGACGCGCTTCGAGGTTCCACCGGGGCAGCACGAGTCGCTCGACCGGATGGCGGATGCAGGCAACTACAACGAGTGGCTGCTCGAGCGGTCCGCCCCGTACGTCGGCGGTCGCGTGCTCGACTTCGGCGCCGGTATCGGCACGTTCACGGCCGCGCTCGCCGGGCGCGCCGAGGTTGTGGCAGTCGAGCCGGATCTGCAGTTCGTGCCGCGCCTGCAGGAGCGGTTCGCGGGCACCGACCGAGTGACGGTGGTCGAGGGCGACGCTTCGTGGCTCGTCGACGGCATCCCCGCGGGCAGCTTCG
Source organism: uncultured Thermoleophilia bacterium (assembly GCA_963794375.1). Taxonomy (GTDB): domain Bacteria; phylum Actinomycetota; class Thermoleophilia; order Gaiellales; family Gaiellaceae; genus PALSA-600. The sequence continues at coordinate 7,371 of CAWCDL010000005.1, read as the reverse complement.
ACACGATCGTCTGCCTGAACGTGCTCGAGCACATCCGGAAGCAAGAGGCGGTCCTCCGCGGGTTTCACGCCCGCCTGTCGCCGGGCGGGCACCTCCTTCTGCTCGTCCCGGCGCACCCGGCGCTGTTCGGGGAAATCGACCGAAGCGTCGGCCACGAGCGCCGGTACTCGCGCGGTCCCCTGCGCGCACTCCTCGAACGCGAGGGCCTCGATCCGGTCGACGTGCGCTACGTGAATCCGCTCGGTGCCCTGGGCTGGCTCGTCTCGTCGCGACTTCTGCGCCGACCGCAGGTGCCCGCCGGGCCGCTCCGCACCTACGACCGGCTCGTACCCGCCCTGCGGAGGCTCGACCGGCTGCCGCTCCCGTTCGGGCTCTCGGTCTGGGCGGTCGCCAGGCGCCCCCGCTAGACGATTGATTCCGAAGTCGTAGGGACCCGGCAGGGAGCGCCGAAGTCGGCGGTGTCCATCACCGTCGAACCTAGGAGGCCGATTGTGTCCGCCGACCTCGACGCTTTGCTGATCAGCCTTTACGTGCTGGTTGATGATCTCCTGCCGGCCAGACGGCGCTTTGGCCGGCCGCCCCGGATCTCCGACAGCGAGTTGATCTGCCTGGCGGTGGCGCAGGTGCTGCTCGACTGTCGGAATGAGCGGCGGTTCTTGCGGCTCGCCAAGCAACGGCTCGGGCACCTGTTTCCCTACATCCCGGGCCAGTCCGGCTTCAACAAGCGGCTGCGTGCTCTGGCCCCGCAACTGGTGCAAGCGGTGACCGTGCTCGCACGGCTGTCACCGTCGTTTTGTGACCGGCTCAGGCTGCTCGACTCGACACCGGTGCCGTGCGCTGCCTCACGCGAGACGGTCCGGCGCTCCGCCTTGGCCGGGATCGGCGGCTACGGCTACTGCCGGTCGCACAGCCGCTGGTTCTGGGGATTCCGGCTCTACCTGCTCTGCTCGCCCGACGGGCTGCCGGTCGGCTTCGAACTCGCGCCCGCCAACACGCCCGAGCGCGTCGTCGCAGCCGAGCTGCTGGCACGCGTGCTCGAGGACGGCCAAGTCGTGATCGGCGACAAAGGCTTCGCCGGCGCCGAGTTCGAGCAGCACGTCACCGCGCTCGGCGCGCGCTTCCTCCGCCCCGACCGCAAAGACGAACCGCTGCGCTTCGGCAACCTCGGCGGCATCCGCCAATGGATCGAATCGACCTTCGACACCCTCAAAGACCAACTCTCACTCGAACGCCACGGCGGCCGCACCCTCACCGGCCTGATCAGCCGCATCGCCCGACGACTCCTCGCCCTCACCACCGTCATCCTCCACAACTGACAGCTCGGCAACCCCGGCCGCAAACTCACCGCCTACGACCACTAAGGAATCAATCGTCTAGGAGCGAAGCGCGGCGGTGTACGCCGCGACGTGGGCGGCGGCGGCCGCGGGCCACGACCACTCCGCTCGCGCCTTCTCCCGTCCGGCGGCTCCGAGCCGCGCGCGCAGCTCGCGGTCCCTCAGCAGGCGCTCGACTGCCCCGCGCAGCTCGTCGCGGCCCGCGAGGATGCCCGTCGCCTCGTGCTCGACCGCATCGAGAAGCCCACCCACGGCCGTTGCCACCACGGGCCGCCCGTACGCCATCGCCTCCCGCGCCACCATCCCGTATCCCTCGCGCCGCGACGGCACGCAGACTACCGCGGCACGCTCGTAATACGACCCGATCTCGTCCGGCGCCACGGCGCCGACGCTCTCCGGCACCCGCACAGGCCCTGCGCCGACGATCACTCGCGGGAGACCCTCCGTCGCCGCGAGGAAGTCCTGAATGCCCTTCTCAGGCGACAGGCGTCCTGCGAACAGGACGTGGGGCGGCTCCTGAGGCTCGCCGACGATCTCCGGGATCGCTACCGCAGTGGGCACGATGCGAACGTCCCGCGCCCCCAGCCGCCGCGCCTCCGCCGCGAGGAACGCCGAAGCGGCGATGACGAGCCGAGCGCGGCGGAGGATCCACCGCGCTGCCCATGGCATGCGCCGCGCGAGCTCGACGTCGGTTCCCCACACCTGCACGACGTACGGCTTTCCGAGCGTCGCCGCCACAGCGCCAGCCGCAAGCCAGTGCGCGTGCACGAGGTCGCACTCGCGTCCCGCCGCCGCGCGACGAAGGCGCCAGAGAAAAAGCGGGACGACAAGTGCGCGCCACGGACGCCGTCGGATGTTTCCGACGATCCCGTGGCCGTAGGCGAGCCCGAAGTGCCTGACCGACGCGGGCGAGACGACCTCGACCTCCACGCCGGCAGCGCGAACGTGCTCGACCGAGTCGGCGACGAACCGCCCTGCCGAGTCCGCAGGGGCTCGCGGGTACGACGTGGTCAACACGAGCACTCTCACGTCGATCTACGCGGCCGACGTCGGATTGCGATTTCCGGTGTTGCCGCGAGCAGCGTGAGGAGAACGACCGCAAGCATGACCTGCGCCGACGCCACAGCAGAGAGCGGTCTGTCCACGCCGAAGAAAGGGCGCTCATTGGTCAGCCAACGCCAACGGCTCATAAGAGTGTCGACGATCGGCACGCCGGCCCACAGCGCTCCGAGCCATAGGGTCAAGAGCACGAGCAGCAACCCGAGGCTCCCCAGCGCGTGCCGTTCACGGGCCCAGCGCAATAGCTGCGGAATGGTGAGAAGCAGGAAGACGAGGCGGTACTCGAAGTTCTGGAAGAGGCAGAAGGTCGCGACGTAGATCACCGCACCGGCTATGAAGAAATCGAGATCTCGCTGCCCACTCGGGTCTCCATCTTGGGCATCGAGCCGCGAGCGCAGGTGCGGCTGCATCACCACGGCGAAGGCGAGCGTCAGTCCGACGAGGTGCCAGTCCCAGACGGAGCCTGCGAGATGGATCCGATACGTGGCGAAGAGATTCGACGCCCAGTCTCCGAACGGATTGATCCCGTACGCGTAGATCGTCGGCTGCGGCACGGCGCGTCGGATCTCACGGATCGTGCCGAGGGTGGCGAGCGCATAGATGCCGAACGCCGCGACAACGGCACTGAACGGGACGAATCCTTGGCGTCGGTGCAGTCGGAAGAAGACCGGTGCCGCCACAATAGGGAACAGCTTCAGAATGGCTGCGAACAGGAGGAGGAGCGGACTCGCGATCGCGGCTCGGCCGGCCCTTCGAAGCAGCGCGACGGCCAGAACGACCAAGGCGAAGATGAGGAGATCGACGTTGCCGCGTTCAACGCCGAGCATCACCGAAGGCGAACACAGCGCCAATCCGTAAACGAGGCCGTCGTAGGCGTCGCCAACTCGCGGGATCACCGCCAAGGCAGCAGCGAAGAAGACGATCGCGGTCACGACGCCGAGCGGCACGGTGCTGCTTTGACCCAGCCCGAGGTGAGATGGAAGCAGCCAAACCGCCGGGTAATTCGCCGGTCGGCTCAGTGGATCGCAAGGATTCGCGGGTAGAACCGCCACACCGCGCCGCGCACACTCCCAGGCACTCCTGACCGAACGCATATCGAGAAACGGCGACGAGAGGGTCCGTACGCCGAAGCGTCCCCACGCGCGGTGGCCACCGCGGACGAACAGGACGGTGAGGTAGGCGCCAAGGGTGAGCACCGCGACCGCACGTCCGCGCCGAGCCCCCGCCCGAATAGGGAGCCTCAGTCCAATCACGAGATCAATCGAGTATCGCGCCGTCAAACACACGAGTCGAGCCACTGATGAATGGCGGCCGCTGTACTGCACGCGCGCGCAGGATCGCCCTCAGCAGGCCACGGTGGGCGTCGACGCGCCAGGACCGACCTCTCGACGCGGTGATGCCGGTCGCCGACGGGGATGTGATCGTCACTGGACGGAGATCAGCGTGAGTTCGTGCTCATCCGCGGGCCATTCTGCCCAAAACAGCCGAGGCGCCGGAACAGCACATGGCACGTAACGCCGGCCGCATCGCCGGTACACGCGGCCCGGAACGAATCGCCCTGGAGCGCTCCACGGCAAGACGCTCACGTCTGACGTCCCGAGCGACCTCGCGCCGAGGATCCACGGCCGTGCTCGAGCAAGCGTGCCCGTCGAGCGTCGCCGTGTCGATCGAAAGTCAAGATGTGCGTCGAGCCGGGACAAGTAGCTGCATCGAGCCGTCCGGGAGGATCGCTTCGAGCTCGACCTTTCCGTTCTTCACGGTCGGCTCGAGCACAATCCCGTTGCTGCGAAGCCGGCCTTGGGAGTCGATCGCCGCGATCCCCGTGCCTCCGAGCTGCCATGTCTGCAGGTCATCCGTCATTCCGGTCTGCCCGGACACGATTAGTGGCGTCAGATCCTGGCCGTCGTTTCTTCCGAACGTCATTGAGGTCGGACCAGTCGCTTGCGTCCGAGCGAGGAAGACGGTATTCGCAGAGGCGGCGGAGTGCTCGAACTCGTAGTAACCGTCATGGATGTCTATGTCGGCGACGGTCTTGCCTGTCAGGTCGGCGGGGACCGGGCCGCCGTAATACGCGCCTACGTAGACGTCGTTGCCGCCGGTGAGCTGGCCGATGCTCGCGGAGCCCAAATCGCCGACGAGCCACGACCACCCAGATGGGGCGCCTGCAGCGAGGGCGGTCCCGCACGCCAGGACGAACGTTGCAGCTGCGGCGAGAGCGAGAATGCCGATCCTTCTCACTTTGCCGGCACCCCTTGCGCGATCAGTTGCTTCTTCGAACCCACGAGCGCATAGAGCTCGACTCGTCCGTGAACGAGCTCGGGGTCGAGGGTCACGGCTCCGAGACGCAGTCGGCCTTGGGCGTCGATCGCCGCAACGGTCTGACCTGAGAGAGTCCACTGCTCGAGGTCGGAACGCTGGCCACGCTTGCCTTCGACGATCACTCCCGTCGCGGACTCGGAATCGCCGATCTGGACGGGCGTGCGTGTGCTCGAGCCGAGGTAGAACGCGTTCAGTGACGCCGTGGGTGAGTTCGTTGCATGAACGAAATCGAATTCTCCGTCATCGGACATGAGACGCACGTGCGACGCTCTGAGGTTGATGCTTCCTTGAGGCGCACCGACGACGAGTGTGTTCGATCCGGCTTGCTGCCCCACGTAGCCGGTGGGGGTGCCTTGGTACCAGGCCCAGCCGGGAGTGGTGCTCTTCAGGTGCGCCGCTAGGGCGACGCCACCTCCACATGAGAGTATGAGGATTAAGCCGAAAACTGCGACCTTGCGCATGATGAAACCTCCCGGAATCAGGGTTGATCGCTCCGTCGAAACCAACCAGCGTGGTGGGCTCTTCGGACGCCGCTGAAGCTCTGGGCTGAGAGCATCTTTGCTGCGAAGCCGAGAATCTACGGGATCCGATGCTCGCGGCACAACAGCGTGCTCGTGACTTGGTGCTGCCGAGCGTCACACAGGCGTCATTCCAATCGCTTCGCGCCTGTTCACGAACGAAATCAGAAGGTCGAATCCGGTCGCAGAGCCAGACTATGATCGGCTGGTGCACCTCCGGCGACCCGCGAGACTCTCGTCTGCCGCCGGGCTTCTCCTCGCGCTCGTTGCAGCCGTCACCCTCGTCTCGCACTTCCCCGCAGCCGCCCGTGCATTGCACGACGAGGCCAAGGCCGCGGAGGGCCGCAACGATCTCGGCGGCGCGCTCGCCGCGGCCGACTCCGCAGAGATCCACGACCTCTTCGTCCGTGACGCCGTCACCTACCTCCCGAGGAATGCGCGGTACGTCGTCGCCCTTCCCGCAAACGAGGCGAAGGCCGAGCAGACGTACTCGGTCGACCCGATCACGTTCGCCGCTGTACCATCGCTCTTGCAGAACTTCCTGCTTCCCCGCCGGATGGTGACGACGGCCGAGCGCGGCACCTACATCCTCTGTTACTACTGCGAGCGGTCCCGGTGGGGGGCGCGGGTGCGCTGGCTCGCGAACGACGGCGCCGGCGGGTTCGTGGGACACGTGAGCCGGTGATGCATCTCGTCGGCGTCCTCGCACTGAACCTCCTCTTTCTCCTGGCGGGAGGCGGCATCCTCTGGGGAGTCCGTGGCTGGGAGACCTGGCGCGATGCGGCTGCACTGAGTGGTGTCGCCTACGTCTGCGGCGTGAGCGGCGTCACGGTGCTCGCGACCCTCGTGGCGATCTACGGAGGCCGTGTCTCGGCACCCGAGATCCTCGCCCTCGTCGCCGGCGTCGGAGTCGTGGGCGCCGTCGTCGGTTGGCGAAAGGGACGACCGCTGCCCCGGCGCGCCGAGCCATTGACGCTTCCGGGCACGACACAAGGCATCGTCGCGCTCGTCCTCGCGGTCATGACGGCTGTGCTTCTTGCACTCTCGTTCCAGGCAGCCCGCCTTGTGCCGCTGACGTCATGGGACGCGTGGGCGTTCTGGATGCCGAAGGCGAAGGCGATCTATTTCTTCGGTGGGCTTGATCCGGCGCTGTTCCACAGCCTCGCCGGCCAGAGCTATCCGCTCTTCGTCCCGACCCTGGCAGCGATGGACTTCCACTTCATGACCTCGGCCGACACGACTACGCTTGCAGCGCAGTGGTGCCTGCTCGCGATCGGCTTCGTTGGCGGCGTCGCCGGACTGCTTCGACGAATCGCGCCGCCGGCCATGACCTGGCTGTTCCTCGCAACATTCGCAGCGTTGCCGGAGATGGACCGTCGGGTCCTCGAGCGCACCGCCGATTGGCCGCTCGACATCTTCTTCGGGCTCGCGGCCTGCGCCCTGCTGGCCTGGATCGTAAGCGAGGAGACCTGGCTCCTTGCGGTCCTGGGGATCGCGCTCGCGGCGGTCATGATCACGAAACGGGAAGGGCAGCTGCTGGCCCTGTGCATCGTCGTCGCCGGCGTCGTCGCCGCCGGGGCCGGACATCGGCGCGCGTGGGTGGCGACTGCCGGGACCGCGATGCTCGCCTACGTCCCGGCGATCCCGTGGTGGCTCTGGTGGACGAGTCACGGCCTACCCTCGGACAACCCCGGCGGAGGCTTCCTCAACGCGACGTTTTCGCACATCAACCAGGCCCCCGCCTCGTTCCACCTCGTCGCTCGCCTGTTGTTCGACTACCACATGTGGCTCGCAGCCACACCGATTGCGCTCGTTGCCGGCGTCGCCTGCCTCGGCCTACCGGACCGACGCCCGGCCGTCTTCTTTCTCGTCGCATTCGGCCTCGGCTTCCTCGGGTGGGCATGGGAGAACTGGGCCAACTGGCCGATCGTTCCGATCACGACGAATCCCGGACTGAATCCGACAAACCGCACGGTGGGCTCGCTTGTCGTGCTCGCAATCGTGTGCGCACCCGTCCTCATCGGCCGCCTGCTATCGGAGCGCATTCCGAAACCAGAGAGCGTGCCTACTCCGGCCGTTTCCTAACGCCGAGCGCGCTCGGCAAACACGACCGGCAGCGCGAGCGCGAGCGCGACGACCCC
>CAWCDL010000004.1:200000-717592 GCA_963794375.1 uncultured Thermoleophilia bacterium | reverse complement strand
AGGCGAGGTGACCGTGCTTGAAAGCGGCGCAGACTTCGAGAATCGTTAGAGCCGTCTTAGGCAGGCCTGGTTCACTTCACGACGTGCGGACAGTGGCGAAGCAGATCGTTGCAGGCTGGCGACCTGGCGGTGCGCTCGTCGTCGTCCGCGTTGTCCGCGTTGTCGCGTTGGTCGGCGCGGGGCGAGGAGTCCGACGCGGCGTGGTACCGCTCGTGGTCCTTGCCCTGGTTCCGCTTTCGGTGGCCGCCTGCGGAGGATCGCGCTCCCCGGGGGTCGCCAACGTCGGCACCACGGAGACGACCACCCTCGCCGCGACGTCGGGACCTTCGCCCCAGCGCTACGCCGCCTGCATGCGCTCCCACGGCGTTCCGCAGTTCGTCCTCGAGCCGACCGACAACGGGAGGGGGTTCCACATTCAGGGCTCAATCGACAACAAATCGCCGCAGTTCCAGTCGGCGGCGACCAGCTGCGCCAGCCTCCAGCCGCCCGGGATGGGCGCCCCCACCATTACGCCCGCCGAACAGGTCGACTACCTGAAGGCCGCCGCCTGCATGCGGGCGCACGGCGTCCCCAACTTCCCGGACCCGACCTTCACCGGTGGGCACGTCTTCAACCGCCCCGCGTCAATTTCCCGCTCCTCGCCGGTCGTCCTGCGGGCAGTCGCCACCTGTGTGAAGCTGATACCCGCTGGTCTCCCCGGCCACCCGTAGGACGTTTCCCTTTCCGCCCGGCCTCGCGGACTCTGCGGGGCTCGAGCGCCTACGAAAGGAGAACCGAACGACGATGTCGTCGATCGTGGGAGAGTTCATCACCGAGAGACTTGCGTACGACGGTGGTCGGCAGGTCACGGTGTACGTCCCGCCGGCTCCGGCCGAGGCAATCGTGTTCGCCGGGGACGGTCATCTGGTCTCGGAATGGGGCAGGTCGCTCGTGGCAGCTGACGTACGGTCAACGATGATCGTCGGTGTCCATCGGCTGTCCGATGAGACGCTGCGGCTCCATGAGTACTCACCGGGCTTTGAGCCGGAGCGGTTCGCGGCACACGAGAGGTTCTTCGTCGAGGACGTGCGTCGATGGGTGCGAGCGCGTTTCGGAGTCGGCATGCCTGCCGAACGCACAGCGGTGTTCGGTGTCTCGGCGGGTGGGGAGCTGGCCCTCGCCCTAGGGCTTCGGCATCCAGATGTCTACAGCGCGATCTTCTGCGCTTCGCCTGGTGGCGGTTACAAGCCGACTGACGTCATGCCTAGCCCGCTTCCCCGCGCGTACCTCGTCGCGGGCACCCTGGAGCCGTTCTTCCGCGACAACGCCACCCGATGGGCGACCGCGCTTCGGGACGCCGGCGCCGAAGTCGTAATGACCGAGCGCGTCGGATCGCACGGCGACAGGTTCTGGCAAGAAGAGCTGCCACTGATGGTGGCGTGGGCGTTCGAACCATAGGGCACCGCGATGCTTCGCCGACGCTGGCGCAGCCAAGAGTGGGCCGCTCTTCTCGATTCCCAACCCACCATCAACCCGAAGGGCGCTACATCACTCTACGGTCGTGACGAGTTCGAAGACCGAGGGCGTGAAGTCCTCGACGTGCCTCCTGACACGCATGATGCGTTCGCTGAACTCGGGGCTGTCCTTCCATGCCTGCTGCGCCTCGAAGCTCTCCCAAGGACCGAAACTCATGAACCGGCTCGGCTCAGCGCGGTCGCGGACAAGCCGGAGCGTCCCGCAGCCATCCCAGGTGTGCCCCCAAGACGCAAAGTCCCGCCATGCCTCAACAAATGCATCCTCTTCGCCCTCCTTCACTACCCAGACGCCGTTCGTGTAGGTCTCGGCCACAGTCACACCTCCGCTCGCGTCGATGAGACGACCCTACTCGCCTCGGCCACACTCGGCCGCCAACAACGCCGCCGCCGTTCAGGCTTGGGAGTGATCGTCGTGTCTTCGGAAGATCGGCGCCGCCGGTCATTGAGAGAAGGGACGACATGCCTCACCCGGTTGTTCACGCAGAGATCCGGTTCGACGTCCTAGCTCGCCAGGGGGCGGGCGCGCCGGTGGCCGGCATCGGCACGCCCCATAACCGGCGCAGCCGACGTTCACTCGGTCTCCCTTACACTCGGCACGAAGAGGGAGGTGCGGTATGCGTTGGCGCCACGTGACGGCTCTCGCGGTGGTCGTAGCAGGTGGAGCGGCAGCGCTGGCTACGGCTGCGGAAGCGAAGTTCGGCATCCTGCTTCTGACTCCGAGCGCTCCGCGCGTCGCTGAGGCGGTCACCGTTCAGATCCGTGCCGCCGAGGTTCTCCCAAAGAGTTGTCGGATGCGCTTACTCGCTGTTGCGCCCGGCGTCGATATGCAAAAGGCCCTCGACACGTTCATCAGCGGCGGGACGGAATCGATCGGTCCCAACGGGCCGACGTTCCATCGGCTTCAGCCGAACCCGAAGCTCGGCTTTCTCCTCCACCCACGTCGAGAAAGCGCGAAGACGTGGACCGCGCTGGCCAGCTTTCCACGCCGGGGCCGCTGGCGAATCGTGGTTCCAAACTGGTGCGCAGAGGGCTACGCAAGCCCGCTGCCGGCCGTCCGGGCTCTGACCGTCCAGTGACCCTTCCGTAAGGGCATGAGGCTCGCAGACCTGAGTCGGCTCGTCGCGGAGCTCGAAGGAGTCTCCGAGCGCTCACGGGACGGGCTGCTCGACTGGCGGTACCGCGGCCGCCTGGTCGCTCGACAGCTCGACGACGATCACGTCGTGATCCGTGCGTCGTTCGACTTCAGAGACTTCCTGCAGCGATCGTTCCCCGAGACATTCTCGGTCCCGCGGCGCTTCGCCAAGCACATGATGATCGTCGCCGACCTCGAGAACGGCAATGCGGATGCCATCGAAGATGCCGTCATCGGGGCCTGGGAGCTCCAGTCGGGCAGGCGGCCGGATCGGCCTTGAGCCTCAGCCGCCGAGCGCGCGCCGTCAGGTGACGCGCGATGCGTCGGCGTCGACGAGCTCGTGCTCGCCGGCCTCGACCAAGCCCGCGCAGGCGGTCGAGCGCGTCCCAGACGTCGACGAAGCGCGTGTAGAGCGGCGGCACGCCGAGCCTGATCGAGTCGGGCGCGCGGAAGTCGGGGACGACGTCCGCACGCTCGATCAGCGCGCGGCAGATCCGCCACGCGTCGGGATGCCGCAGCGAGACGTGCGCGCCGCGCCGCTCGGGGTCGCGCGGCGTGCCGAGCGAGAAGCCGAGCGGCGCGAGCCACGCATCGTGGAGATCGACGATCAGCGACGTGAGCGCGACCGACTTCTCGCGCGCCGGTGTAATCCCGGCTTCGGCGGTCAGCTTGACGCTCTCGTCGACCGCCTCGAGCAGCAGGATCGGCGGCGTGCCCGCGAGAAAGCGCTCGATCCCCTCCGCGGGCACGTACGGGTGGCCCATCGCGAACTGGTCGCGCTGCGCGAACCAGCCGCCGATCGGCGAGCGCAGCCGCTCCTGCAACTCACTGCGCCACGTAGAGGAACGCGGGCGCACCCGGGCCGGCGTTCAGGTACTTGTAGGTGCAGCCGACGGCGAGCTCGACGCCGTTCGCCGCGAGATCGGCCGGCACCACGCCGGCGGAGTGGCAGAGATCCCAGACGACCGGTACGCCGTGCGCCCTCGCAAGAGCGGTGATCGCCGGCAGGTCGGCGAGCGCGCCCGAGCGGTAGTTCACCTGCGAGAGGACGAGCAGCGCGACGTCGCCGCGGGCGAGCGCCTCCTCGACGGTCGTCGGAGTCGGGCCGTCGACGGGGTCCGTCTCGAGCAGCCGCAGCTCGCGGCCGTGCTGCTCGGCGAGCCCCTGCAGCACATAGCGGTCGGTCGGGAACTCGTCACGTGGGACGACGAGAGCACCGGCCCGTTGAGCGAGCAGCGCTCCCGTCAGCTTGTACAGGTCGACGGTAGTCGAGTCGGCGACGACCACCTCGCCCTCGCCGGCGCCGAGCACGCCGCGAGCGAGCCGGTCGCCCACGCGCCTCGGCGCATCGATCCAGTCGTGCCAGCCGGTGACGATCCTCGTGCCCCAGTCGTCGATCGCCGCTCGGAGGCGCTCGCGCGTCGCGAGCGGAAGCCGGCCGAGCGAGTTGCCGTCCAGGTAGATACGCGGCTCGTCGCCAAGCACGAAGCGCTCGCGGAAGCCGCCGAGCGGGTCGGCGCGGTCGAGCGCGACCGCCGTCTCACGGGTCGTCATCCGCCGACCCCATGCAGCGCCTCGAGGACGGACGGCCAGGCTTCGCTCCCGGGGTCGATCGGCTCGAAGTGGCCGCACGGGAGCTCGACCAGCGTCGAGCGGCCTCCCGCGGCGGCGTCGTAGGCGCGCGCCTGGGCGATGGGCACGGTCTCGTCGTCGACGCCGTGGACGAGTGTGACCGGTACCGGTGGTGGCAGGTGCCGCTGCGGATCGGCAGCCTCCCAATCGCCCGGGGCCTCGTCCGGGCTCGAGCCCATGAAGTCGAGCGCCGCTCCATTGCCGAGGCGGTCCCGGACGGCCGCATGCAGGTCGCAGACGGCGCCCAGTGCGACCGCCGCATCGACGAGCCCGCGGGCCGCAAGGAGCAGGGCGAGGTGCCCGCCGGCGGAATGCCCGATCGCGACGACGCGCTCCGCCGGTGGGGCGGCGGCGCACGCGGCGGCGACGTCGTCGAAGGTCTGCGGCCAGCCGCCGCCTGCGCCGACACGGCGGTACTCGACGTTCCAGGTCGCCCACCCCGCCTCCGTCAGCGCCACGGCGAAAGCGTCCATGATCTCCTTGCCGTACCGCGCCCGCCAGAAGCCGCCGTGGAGAACGACGGCGAGCCCCCGCGCCCGGCCCGTAGGAGCCCTGAGGTCGGCGCACTGGTCCGGGTGTGTCCCGTATGCATGCGTGGAGGTCGGGATTTCGCGGAGACTAACGGGGTGGGGCTGGGAGAGATCGAAGAAGCCCGAATCACGCGCCGTAGTTTCGTGCTGCTCGCCGGCGCGGCCGCGGCCGGGCTCGCGCTTCCGCGCGGCGTCGTCGCTGCGCAGGCTGCGCCACGCTTCTCGACCGAGCCGGCGTGGGAGCTGCCGGAGCTGCGCATCGGGGTGCCGGCGAACGGCACGGCGCCGGGCTATGTCGTCGCCGCGCCGTTCACGCTCGGCTCGCCGAAGGACGCGCCGGTCAGCGGGCCGGTGCTGCTCGACGACGCGGGCGACCCCGTCTGGTACCTGCCACTGCCACACGTCCAGGTGCAGAACCTGCGGGTGCAGGCCTACGAGGGCAAGCCGGTGCTCACCTGGTACGAGGGGACGCCCGGCGGCCTCTACGGCGGCAGCTGCGTGATCTACGACCCCACGTATCACGAGCTCAAGCGCGTCCGCGGCGGTCACGGGCTCGCGTGCGATCTGCACGAGTTCATTCTCACGGCGAAGGGCACCGCGCTGCTCGCCATCGCCGCGTCGGTTCCGCAGGCGAGCGGGCCGCCGGTGGTGGAGGGGATCGTGCAGGAGGTCGACGTGCGCACAGGACGTGTGCTCTTCGAGTGGCACAGCCTCGCGCACGTGCCCGTGTCGGAGTCGTTCGTGCCGGGCGTGACCACTGAGCACAACATCGACTACTTCCATCTCAACTCGATCGACGTCGACACCGACGGGAACCTGCTCGTCTCGGCGCGGCACACCTCGACGATCTACAAGGTGCACCGGCGCACGGGCGCCGTGCTGTGGCGGCTCGGCGGCAAGCGCAGTGACTTCGCGCTCGGCCCCGGTGCGGCCTTCGCCTACCAGCACGATGTGCGCCGCCAGCACGACGGGACGCTGACCGTCTTCGACAACGAGGCGACCGAGGAGGTCCAGGTCGAGCCGTACTCGCGGGCGATCCGGCTGCGGGTCGACGAGCGGGGAAAGACGGCCTCCCTCGTCGCCGACTACGTGCCGGCGGAGCGCCGCTCGAGCGTGGCGATGGGCAACGTCCAGATGCTGCCGGACGGCGGCGTCTTCGTCGGCTGGGGGACGGCAGGGGGCTGGACGGAGTTCGCGCCCGACGGCTCCGTGCGCTACGACGCGTCGTTCGCCGACGGCAGGGCGAGCTATCGCGTGCTTCGCTCGCCGTGGCCGGGAATGCCGCGAACCCGCCCCGCGGTCGTGCTCGCGCATCGGCCCGGCGGCGGGCTGACCGCCCGGGTCAGCTGGAACGGCGCGACCGAGGTTGCGTCCTGGCAGTTGAGGGGCGGCGACAACCCGCGTTCACTCATGAGGCTCGCGCAGGCGCCGCGGACAGGGTTCGAGACGACGCTCGGCGTCGCAGCTGCGCCCGCCAGCGTCGCGATCGAGGCGCTCGACGTCCACGGACGCGTGCTGGGCGCGACGCCGACGATCGCGGTGTCGTAGCGGTCAGACGCCGTCGCGGCGGCAGCGCGGCAGGTGCTCCTCCGCGAGGCGGAGCAGCAGCGCGTGCAGCTCGTCGCGCTCGTGCGCGTCGAGCGGCGCGAGGAACTCGCCGTCGAGCTTCGCCGAGAGAGCGCGCAACTTGGCGAGGGTCTTCCGCCCGGCGGGCGTCATCTGCACGACGTGCCGGCGCCGGTCGACCTGGTCGCGCCGGCGCTCCACGAGGCCGGCAGCCTCGAGCTCGTCCAGCAGGCCGACGAGCTGGCCGCGGTCGTAACCGAGCGCGTCGGCGATTGCGCCCTGCGTCTCGCGCTCCCCCTCGTCGAGGACGGCGAGCACCGCGTGGTGGTACGGGTGCAGCCCGATTGCCTCGTAGGCCTCGAGTGACTGCTCCTTGGCGTTCATGCCGAGCCGCTTGAGCAGGAAGAGCGGTGAGGCAACGAGCTCCCTCGGGAGCCGCTGCGGCGGTGTCGTCGTCGTCACCGAATGTTCACCCATCGTCGGGAAGAAGTGTAGCGCCGGAACCGTTCTATGTGTATATTGTTGAACGTCTCAACGATGAGGGGGAACAATTAGTGGATTCCGCTACGAACAGACGGCGCTGGAGCGCACTCGCCTTGATCGTGACGGCCCAGTTCATGGTCGTGCTCGACATCGCCATCGTGAACGTTGCGCTGCCGTCGATCAAGGTCGACCTGGGGTTCTCGCAGGAGAGCCTGCAGTGGGTCGTCTCTGCCTACGCCATCCTTTTCGGCGGCACCCTGCTCCTGGGTGGCCGCCTCTCCGACCTGCTCGGACGCCGGCGCATCTTCATGTCGGGCCTCGTGCTCTTCGCAGCGAGCTCGCTCCTCTGCGGGCTTGCGTGGTCCGAGTCCTCGCTGATCGCCTTCCGGGCCATCCAGGGCCTCGGCGGCGCGCTGCTTGCGCCGGCCGCGCTCTCTCTGCTCGTCACCTCGTTCGCCGAGGGTCGTGAACGCAACCTCGCGCTCGGCATCTACGGCGCGGCATCGGGTAGCGGCGCGGCTGCGGGCGTCATGCTCGGCGGCGTGCTCACCAGCTATCTCAGCTGGTCCTGGATCTTCTTCATCAACGTCCCGGTCGGGATCGGCGCGGCCCTGCTCGCGCCTGTGCTGCTCCGTGAGAGCAAGCCCGACCTCGGGCACCGCCACTTCGACGTCGCGGGCGCCGCGACGGTGACGTCCGGCCTGATGCTCCTCGTCTACGCGCTGACGCGTGCGACGAGCGTCGGGTGGGAGACACCGTCGACGATCGGCTTGCTCGTGGGCTCTGCGGCGCTGATCGGCTCGTTCCTCGTGATCGAGCAGCGCTCGCCGTGGCCGCTCCTGCCGCTGCGCATCTTCAAGCTGCCGACGCTCGTGGGTGCGAACGTCGCGATGGCGATCGTCGGCGCAGTGTCGTTCGCCGAGTTCTTCGTGCTGACTCTCTACATCCAGGACGTGCTCGGGTACAGCGCGGTCCAGAGCGGCGTCGCCTTCGCCGGCTTTGCCCTGACGGTGGTCGTCGTCTCGAACATCGCGCAGGTGATCGTCGGCCGCTTCGGCATCCGGCCGACGCTCGTCGGGGGGCTTGTCGTCTCGACGATCTCGGTTGCGATGCTCACGCGCCTGCCGGTCGACGGGCACTACTTCTGGGATCTCTTCCCCGGCTTCGTGCTCGGTGGCGCCGGCATGGGACTCTCGTTCGTCCCGGTGACGATCGCCAGCGTCAGCGGCGTCGAGCGCGCCGACGCGGGCGTGGCCTCCGGCCTCGTCAACACGAGCCGGCAGATCGGCGGCGCGATCGGCATCGCGGCGATCAGCGCGATCGCCGCGTCCGCGAGCCGCAACTACACGGGCGACGCCGGATCGGTCGCCGCGCTCGACCACGGCTTCCGGATCTCGATGGAGGTGCTCGCCGGGCTGCTCGTGGTCGGCGTCGTCGCCGCGGCCGCGCTCGTCAGGCCGCATCCGGCAGTCGCCGCGGGCGAGGCCGAGCCGGTCGACGCCGTCGCACTGCAGGAGGCGGCATGACCGCGACGGCTCTCGACGCCAGGCGCGTGCACCAGCAGGAGGTGGCGGCGCTCCTCGACGAGATCGAGGAGCGCCGCTCCCGGCTCTACCGCCTGAAGGCGGGCGGTGCGCGCCGGGCCGGCCTCCGCGACGTCCTCGGCGACCTCGAGGACGCCCAGCAGAGGCTCAGGCAATCCGTCTGAGGCCGTCGGCAGGCGGCAGGCGCTCCACGAGCGCCTGCTCGTCGGCGCCGAGCTCGCGTCCGCGGGACCAGGCCAGCGCCACCACCCGCGGGGGGAGCGGTAGGTCGGCGGCCAGCTCGCGGACGTGAACACGGCCCTCGTGCCCGCGCACTGCGAGCGCGGGCACGAGGGCCGCGCCGAGGCCGGCGGCCACGAGCTCGATGGTCGAAGCGTCCGTGTCGGCGATCGTGGCCGGCACCACGGCGATGCCCTCCCGGTCGAGTGCGTGCAGTAGCCGAGCGTGACGGCCCCGATGCACGACCAGGGATGCCTGGTGCAGCTCGTCCCGGCGCACGGGACGCGCCCGGGATCGGCTCGACAGGGGCGCGACGTGGACAAACCGGTCCTGCAGCACGGGCCGGGAGACGAGCTCGGGGTTCTCGACCGGCTCCAGCGCCGCGAGCGTGCAGGCCCCGGTCTCGAGCTCGGCGGCGGGGTCGGGGCCGATCAGCTCGAGCGTGATGGCGGTGAAGCCGCCGGCGGCGGCAATACGGTGGATGCGCGGGAGGATGATCGAGGCGACGTCGCTCGTCACCGCGATGCCGACCCGTCTGCCCGCCTGTGTCCCACTGAGCTCCTGCTCGGCCGTGCCGAGCTCGACGAGCACGCGCCGGGCGTGCCGGACGACCGTCTCTCCGGCCGGGGTCAGCGACGCTTCCCGCGCTCCGCGGCGACGCTTCACAAGCCGCTTGCCGACCGCTTCCTCGAGTGCGACGAGGTGGTGGCTCACCGTCGACTGCACGTAGCCGAGCCGGTTCGCGGCCTCCGAGAACGAGCCCGTCTCGGCGATCGCGACGAGCGCGCGCAGATGCCTCAGCTCGACACCGTTCCAGCGTGTCGGTGCGGCGATCGCTCCGGTCAGCCTGGCGATACCGGGTAACGGTAGGAACGATGTAATTCAGTGTCAAATGTTTTGTCGTTAAACTACTTGCGATGAGGCACGATGCGCCCGTGCGCAAGCAGATCCAGCGCGACTCGATCGACGAGTTCGTCGAGCGCTTGGGGTTCCTGCCCGAGGACGTGCGTCCCGATCTCGAAGTCGAGGCGCTCGTCGGCCGGCTCCACCAGCTCTCGTACATGTTCCGCCGGCGTATGGAGGACTCGATGAAGGACCGCCGGCTCGTGCTCAGCGACCTGAAGATCCTGACGCGGCTGCGCCTGGGCGACGACCTGCGCTGCTCCCCAGGCGATCTCGCGCGGTCGGCGTGGCTGACGCCCGGCGCAGTCACGAACCGGCTCGGCCACCTCGAGAGCCTCGGGTACGTGCGGCGTCTCCCGGCGGAAAACGACCGGCGTGGGGTGATCGTCGAGCTGACCCGCGAAGGGCGGGAGGCGTGGGACGTGCTCGTCGGGACGCACGGCCGCGACGAGGCGGAGGTGGCCGGTGTCCTCTCGGCGACCGACATCCGCAAGCTGAACGATCTTCTGCGCACGCTGCTCACGGGCTTCGAGCGTGACTGAGTCCGATCTTCGAACGGCGTATGCAGAACCGGCGTAGCTTCGGCGCCCCGGATCCGCAACCCTCTGTGCGCTAAACAGGGGAACGATCGGGCGATGGGCTGCCGGACACCTCTTCCTTCCGGCGGCCCGTTCTCCCGACACCTATCGCACGCGGTCTCGGGTAGATGCGGATCCCGCATATGCACCCGACTTCCCTCCCTGCGCGTCGTCTCGGGTTCGCGACGAACTCGTCCGACTCGAACGTGCACACGGAAGGAGATCGAATGCGCAGGAAGCAGGTGCTCTCGTTGTTCATGCTCGTCCTCGGCGTCGCGCTGCTCGTGGCGTCGATGACTGTGGGGGCGGCGAGCTCCGCCGCCCACCGGGTGAGCGCGAAGGACGCCCTCAAGGGCGGCACGCTGAAGCTGAACCAGAACAGCGGCGACTTCGACTTTGTCGATCCGCAGCTCGCCTACCGGACCGACGACTGGGGAATGCTGTACACGACCGCGATGCAGCTGGTCGCGTTCCCGGAGAAGACGGGCGTCGCCGGCAGCCAGCTCTATCCCCAGGCGGCGACGTCGTTCCCGACCGTCTCCGACGGCGGCAAGACGTACACGTTCCACATCCGCCCGGGCCTCAAGTTCTCCGACGGCTCGCCCGTCACCGCGGCTGCGTTCCAGCGGTCGTGGGAGCGGATCCTGAGCCCGAAGATGGGCTCGCCGCTCGGTGTCAACCTCGATCTGCAGGACGTGGTCGTCGGCGGCGCACAGTTCCTGGCCGGGAAGGCCCAGCACATCTCGGGGATCACGGCGAAGGGCCAGACGCTCACCTTCCACCTGGTGAAGCCGAACGCCACCTTCGTCTCGATCCTCAGCATGCAGTGGTTCACCGCCGTGAAGCCGACCATGCCGTATTCGGCCTCCGGCCTGAACTCGTATCCGGCGGCCGGCCCGTACTACATCGCCTCGCGCTCGCCGGGACGGAGCACCGTGCTGAAGCGGAACCCGTACTACAAGGGTGACCGGCCGGCCAACCCCGACCAGATGGTCTTCACGCCGAACGTGAACGTCGACCAGTCGCTGCTCGAGGTGAAGGCGGGGCAGGCCGACCTCGACATCATCGGCCTGCCGCCCACCGCCACGGCGCAGCTCGGCCAGCAGTACGGCGTCAACAAGGGCCGGTTCTTCGTCGGGCCGACCTCGTGCGTCAACTTCATGGGCATGAACACCGCCCGGGCGCCGTTCGACAACGTCAACCTGCGGAAAGCCGTCGAGTACGCGATCGACCGGCCGGCCCAGGTGCGCCTGCTCGGCCGGTACGCCGGCCGGCGGACGAGCCAGATCCTCGTTCCGGGGATCCCGGGCTACAAGCCGTTCAACGCGTACCCGCTCGCCGGTGCCGATGTGGCGAAGGCGAAGGCGGTCGGCGGCTCCGCGATCGCCTCGGCGCCGACGCTCAATGTCATCCACACCACGAGCACGTATGCGACGAACCGGGCTCAGGTGGCGGAGTACAACCTGCGCGCGATCGGCTTCAAGATCAACGACCTGCCGACGCCGTCGACGAACTACTACCAGGTGATCCAGACCAAGGGCACCTCGTACAACTTCGTCACCAACGGCGGTTGGTGCGCCGACTACTTCGACCCGTACGACTACTTCAACGTCCTGTTCGACGGCAGCAAGCTGCAGGCGTCGAACAACAACGACTACACGTACTTCGACAACCCCAGCTTCAACAAGCAGCTCGCTGCAGCCGCAGCACTGTCCGGGACCGCGCGGGCGACCGCCTACGCCAAGCTCGACCAGGAGCTGATGGTCAACTACGCGCCCGTCGTGCCGTACCTGATCGCAACGAACAGCTACTTCACCTCCGCGCGGGTGAAGAACTGGATCTACAGCACCTACCTCGGCCTGCCGTACCTGAACGCCCTTTCTGTGGGCTAGCCAGGGGCCAAGCGTTGGGGGAGGCGCCGGCCGCGGCGCCTCCCCCACGTGAACTACAGTGATCGCCGATGGCGAGCGACCGGGTCGAGAAGGCGATTCTCGCGGGCGGCTGCTTCTGGGGGATGCAGGATCTGATCCGCCGGCGGCCGGGCGTGGTCGCGACGCGTGTCGGGTATACGGGAGGCGACGTCGAGAACGCCACCTATCGGAACCACGGCACGCACGCCGAGGCGATCGAGATCCTCTTCGATCCCACGGAGACGTCGTATCGCGACCTCCTCGAGTTCTTCTTCCAGATCCACGACCCGACGACCGTGAACCGGCAGGGGAACGACGTCGGCATGAGCTACCGCTCGGCGATCTTCTATCTCGACGACGAGCAGCGGCGCGTCGCCGAGGACACGATCGCCGACGTCGAGGCGTCGGGGCTGTGGCCGGGCAAGGTCGTCACCGAGGTCGTGCCGGCAGGCCCGTTCTGGGAGGCGGAGCCGGAGCACCAGGACTACCTCGAGCGCTACCCGAACGGCTATACGTGCCACTTCCCGCGGCCCGGCTGGGTGCTGCCCCGCCGCACCGAGTCCGTCCCCGGCTAGCGGGCACACAGGACCGCGCGGCGCGGGCGTGTGACACTCTGCGCTCGTGAGCCGCCTCGCCCAGGTGCGCGAGACCTCCCACGCCGCGCGCGCCTACTACGCGCGGACGCTCGAAGTAGCCGAGCGGCGCGTGCCCGGCGCAACGCTCGTCCACGTCGCGCTCGACCGCCAGCGGCTGTCGGGTGCCGGCCTCCTGGCGGGCGGGCTCGCGTATCGCCTCTTCATCTGGCTCGTGCCGTTCGGGCTCGTGCTCGCCGCGATCGGGAGCTTCTGGGTGCATTCAGACCCGAACGGCGTCGAGTCGACCGCGAAGCATCTCGGTCTTGCGGGCGTGGCGGCGCACAACGCCGAGAGCGTGATCGAGAGCGGCACCCAGGGCCGCTGGTACTCGCTCGGGTTCGGGCTCGTGCTCCTGCTCTGGTTCGGAATCAGCGTCGTCCGCGCGCTTCGGATCACGCACTTCATCGCGTGGCGGATGACGCCGACGCCTCTGCGCCGAGCGGTGCGTGCGAGCGTCGTGTTCGCAGCCTTCGTGATCGGCGTGATGGCGCTCACCGCGGCCTCGCACTGGCTGCGTGGCCGCGCCGCCCCCGGGCTGCAGATCGTGATCGTGCTGGCGCTGTTCGGCGTCTACGTCGTCGTCGCGGCCCTCGCGCTCCGCGCGCTGCCGCACGCCGACGCTCCGCTTCGCGCGTTGCTTCCCGGCGCCTGCCTCCTGGCGTTCGCGCAGCAGGCTCTTCAGCTGGTCGTCGTCCTGTACCTCGCGCCCAAGCTCGGGCGTTCGCCGGAGGTGTACGGTGCGCTCGGCGCGGCGACGGTGATCCTGCTCTGGCTCTACATCGTTGCGCGGGTGATCGTTGCGGCGGCGTTCCTCAACGCGACGCTCTGGTACCGGCATCAGGCCACCGGCGTCGAACCGGAAGGAGCCGTGTGATGGGTGAGGCGATCGGCCAGATGCTCCCGGCGGCGATCGGTGTGGCGATCAGCCCGCTTCCGATCATCGCCGTCGTGCTGATGCTCGCGACCGCCCGCGGCCGTGCGAACGGCCCGGCCTTCCTGGTCGGCTGGTGGGTCGGGCTCGGGGCGATCGGCGCCGTCACGCTCGCCGTCTCCGGGGGAGCCTCCGGCGGCTCGAGCGGTGCGAAGCCGCACTGGGTCGGCGTCGTCGAGCTCGTGCTCGGGCTCCTGCTGCTGCTCGTCGGCGTGAAGGAGTGGCGCGGCCGTCCCCGCTCTCCGGAGGAGGCTGCGATGCCGAAGTGGATGGGGGCACTCGACTCGTTCTCGCCGCCGAAGGCCGTCGGGGCCGGCTTCGTGCTCGGCGCGCTCAATCCGAAGAACTTCCTTCTTGCCGTCGCGGGCGCAGTCTCGATCGCGCAGGCCGGGATCTCGACGGGCCAGGAAGCCGTCGCGTGGGTGATCTTCATCCTCATCGCCTCGCTCGGCGTCGCGGCTCCCGTCGTCGTCTACTTCGGCCTGGGCGACCGCTCGCAACACATCCTCGAGTCGATGAAGGCCTGGCTCGCCGGCAACAACGCCGTGATCATGGCGGTCCTGATCGCGGTGATCGGCGTCAAGCTGATCGGCGATGCGATTACGATCCTCTCCGCCTAGATGGTTGATGCCACGGTTGCGCGTGTCCGGTTGCGCGGTCTGGGCGGGCTGGGCCGCTGTCTGCCGGTTGCGCCCGGCGGAGCCGGGCTCCACCGCCAGTCAGCTTCACGACGCTGGGCCGGCACCGATAGCACCGCTATCGGCACCGCCCCGTCGCCGCGCCCCAGCGCGCCCAGCCCACGCCCCGGAACAGACGCCCCCGTGGCATCAACCATCAGCGAAATCTGATTGGGTCTCCCAGGATGATCATTCTCGTCTGGATCGCACTGGCAGTGCTCGCCGTCTTCGTGGTCGGCTGGCTCGTCGTCGGGCTCGTGTTCAAGCTCCTCTGGTGGGCGCTCGTCGGGCTCGCGATCGGCGCGCTTGCGCGTGCGGTCCTGCCGGGCCGGCAGCAGATCGGCCTTTTCGAGACCGCGCTCGTCGGTATCGGCTCGGCGCTGCTCGGCGGCCTGATCGCCCACATCGCGGGTGTCGGGGCGCTCCTGCAGTTCCTGATCGCGCTCGTCGTGGCGATCGTGATCGTCGCTGCCGTGAGCTCGAGCGGCTCGCGCCGCCGCTGACGCCGCCCGCGCGCCGTCACTCGCCTCAGGGATTGCGGACGGTCGCCGCGACCTCCACGCTTGCGTCGTCAATCTCGTCAACGCCTGCGGCAAGCCGGTGGAGATGGTCGAGCCGTGAGACAGGTGCAGAGGCAGGCGACCGCGATGCGCGCCGTCGAGGCGGCGCCGTCGGTATGTCTCACGCTGCTCGGCGGCTTCGAGCTCCGGCACGGCACGGCGCCGATCCTCCTCGCGGCCGGGCCGCAGCGCGTGATCGCGTTCGTGGCGCTGCACGCGCGGCCGCTCCGCCGGGGCTTCGTCTCTGGCTCGCTCTGGCCCGACGCGACCGAGGCGCGGGCCGCCGCGAGCCTCCGCTCCGCGCTGTGGCGCGTCCAGCGGCACGTCCCGCTGCTGCTGACGATCGGCGACAAGCTCGGCCTGGCGGGCAACGTCTCCGTCGACCTGCGCGAGGCGGGTGCCGCGGCCGAGCGGCTCGTGGATGCGCCGAAGCTCGAGCGGCCGGGCATCGATCGCTCACTTCTGACGCTCGAGCTGCTTCCCGGCTGGTACGACGACTGGGTTCTGATCGAGCGCGAGCGCTGGCGGCAGCTCCGCCTGCACGCGCTCGACGTGGAGTGCGAGCTCCTTGCCGCCACGGGCAGGTTCGGCGAGGCGCTCGAGGTCGGCCTGGAGGCGCTCGCCGGCGACCCGCTGCGCGAGAGCGCGCATCGGGCGCTCGTCCGCGTTCATCTGGCCGAGGGGAACGTCGGCGAGGCGCGGCGGCAGTATCGGCTGTGCGAAACGCTCCTCCGCGACGAACTGGGCGTCTCGCCGTCCGAGTCGATGCAGGAGCTCGTTGCAGGAGCGGTCGCCTGAGCGCACCGACCTCGGCGCTCAGGTTCGGGGCCGCCGCGCTCGCCGTGTGGCGGCTGACCCATCTCGTCGTCGAGGAGGACGGGCCCGCCGACGTCGTCGTGCGCGTGCGCCGCGGAGTGGGCGACGGGCTTGTCGGATCGGCGATGGACTGCTTCTACTGCTTCAGCGTCTGGGCTGCGGTTGCCTGCGCGCCGGCGGTGACCCGGCGGCCGCGGGAGCTGCCGCTGGTCGTGCTGGCGCTCTCCGGTGCCGCCTGTCTCTTGGAACGCGCGACGACGAAAGGAGAGGACGATGAGCTGCTGTGGACGCAAGCGCAAGCAGGCGGCGAAGGGGGCGAAGCCGACGATCGCGAGCCCCGCTTCGGTGCTGATGCGCCGGGACGGCGACGAGCCGGTGACGGAGCGGAAGCCCGTGACGCCCCCGGTGACGAGGCGGTGACGCGGGCGCGATAGGCAACCCCCGTCAATCCAGCCACGGGGGGTAACGCAATGCCAAAGCAAGCCGCTGCCGCGGCGCCGGAATGCTGTCCCACCCTCGAGCCGTGCGATGTCTGCGACGTGCTCGACTTCTCGTTCCGGCTCCCGTTCAGGCCGATCGTGCGCGAGGGCAACCAGGGGGTCGTGCCGGTCGAGGTGACGCTGCTCTTCCGTCTGACTCGGTGCTCCGGCCCGCTCTCGCTCGGCGACATCGCGTACTCGACGACCCTGCTGCCCGGCGAGAAGGTGCGCCTCTTTACGAGCGACCGGCACAGCCGCTTCAGCTTCGACAGCGAGACCGACCTCGCCTACCGGCAGCAGACGACCTCCGAAGAGTCGTACTTCATGGCCGGCATGGCGAATGCCGTCAGCAACGTCAACGTCAACCAGAACGCCGGCTCGACGTCGTCGTTCCACAGCTCCTCGGTCGGCGGCGGCGGCGGTCTCGGCATCGACCTGGGCTTCATCTCGCTGGGCGGCTCCGCATCGGGAAGCTCGTACGACGCCAACTCGGCGAGCACATTCGCGAGCAGTCTTTCGCAGCACGCCGACTCCTCGAGCCGCCACATGGAGGTCTCGACCCGCGCGGCGAGCTCGACCGCCGTCGGCGAGGTGAGCACGCGTGCCCACACGGAGACCGACTCCGAGGATCAGTACGAGTCGTCCTCGCGCGTGTTCGCGAACCCGAACCGCTGCCACGCGCTGACGTTCATGTTCTACAAGCTCAACAAGTGCCAGACGCTCAAGTGGGAGCTGATCGGGATCACACGGCGGGTGGACGACCCGGCCGCACCGACCGGCGTCACGCTCAACGACCCACCGCCGTTCGGCGGCGTGACCGTGATCCCGGACGGCGTCCTCGCGACCAGCGCGCAGCGCCTGGACGCGGAGGGCCGCGCCCGCACGAGTGTCGCCGAGGCCGCGACGAGCCCGACGCTCGTCTCGCGTTCGGCGTTCCTCAACGCGACCGCGGTCGCGGCGAACGCACAGGCGCTCGCCGCGGCCGTGCGCCAGGCAGCGCTCGTCGCCGTCGACGAGGAGCTCGTCAAGGAAGGGCTCATCGACAAGGTCGGCGGCGACGTGTCGGCATCCGCCCAGAGCCTCTTCGGCTGGGAGCGTCAGATCGCGCTCCCGACTGCAGGGATCATCGTCAAGGGCTGCCTCGACGAGTGCGACGTGTGCGAGCCTTCGCTCGACAAGGAGATCGAGCTCGAGCTGGAGCACCGGCGGCTCGAGAACGAGCTGCTGAAGAAGCAGATCGCCCTGCTCGAGAAGTCACAGGAGTACCGCTGCTGCCCGCCGGCGGACGACGACGACGGGGACGGTTCCTGAGATGGCCCGCCAGAGAAGGGATACCCCCGAGGGGAAGGCCGAGCTCGCGGTCGCTGCGTCGCTCCACGGTGCGGAGGCGGGGGAGGAGACGCCGGCGCTCGCCGCGTACGCCTTCAGCGGCGGGGGCGAGCTGCTCTCGCACGGAGCCCTCGAGGACGGACGGGCGCGCCTGCCGCTGCCGCAGGCGAAGGCGGCGCAGGCCGTCAGGGTGCTCGTCGGCCCGGCCACGCCGGAAGGCGAGGAGCCGAGCCTCGGCGGGCTCCTCCGGCAGGGCGCCGTCGAGACGCACCTGCGCGTCGACCCCGGTGCGCAGCTTGCCTCCGTCGCGTTCCCGCCGATCGACAGCTCGATCTGGGGCTGTTGGCACGACTACTGCTTCGTCAAGGGGACGCTCCTGAAGCGGATCGTGCGCGACGGTGTCTGGATCGACCTGCCGGTGTGCGACGCGCGGGTCGAGATCTGGGAGGTCGAGCCGGTCGAGGTGGTGCTGCCGAAGATCCCGATCGACGTGATCGACCGGCTGCGCGCCGTCGTGCTCTGGCCGCCGCCGCTTCCCGACCCGCCCTACAGCGTCGGTGGCATCCCTTTCCCGGCACCCGGCCCGGGACCGGATCCGGCGCCGTTCCTCTCGCTCTCGTCACTCGGCGGTGCCCTGGCGCCCGCTGCGCACCTGGACGAGGGAGGAGGGACGGCGCTCGCGAGCGCCGTCCGGACACTCAACGGCGACGAGACCGTCCGCTCGGCGGCGCTCGCCGGCGGCGAGGCGTTCCGAAGCGCGCTGATCGACCGTGCCGATCTCGTTCGGCCGCTTCTCTGCGTGCTCTTCCCGCGCTCGGTCACGACGACCTGGGTCGGGGAGGCCGAGACCGACGACTGCGGTCACTTCGGCACCTCGGTCTGGAAGGGCTGCAAGGCGCTGAACCTGTACTTCACCGCCTCGCAGTGGCGCTTCGGCGGCTTCGACCCGGTGGTCGTCCAGATCCTCAAGCCGACGCCGGTCAGTTGCTACACGCAGTGGAACTACACGTGCGGGACGGACGTGACGCTCTACACGACGAGCCCGTTCGCGCGCACGTGTGCGCCGTGCCCGCCGGTGATCGCCGACCCGCGCTGGGTGCTGGCGACGGCGATCGGCAACTGGCCGATCTCCCGGATCCACGGGCTCTCGAGCACGACGACCGCCGACGGGTCGAACAACGGCCTCACCGACGGCGGCGCGCCGTTCGGAGGGGACATGAGGCTACGGCTCGAGTTCGACGACGCGCTCGCCGGGCTCGGCGTCCGCTACTACCGTGTCTCATGGAAGGAGGCCGGGGCCGCCGGCGACCCGGTGGCGCTCACGGCCGAGGTGCATCGTCACTACGCCCACGTGGTGGCCGGCAACCTCGTCGACGAGGTGTACAGCCTCGGGCCGCAGACGGTCGGGTCGCAGTACCCGCTCTACGAGATCCCGCCCGCGATGCCGCCCGAAGGCAAGTGGAGCTACCCGGATGCGGTGTCGGATCTCACAAATGGGGTCTTCCCGTCGGCCTCGCTCTATCCGGCGCCGGCCTCCGGGCTGGTCGAGCTGCACGTCGACCTCTACGACTCGGGCGGGAATCCCGTCGACATCGGCGTGCTTGGCATCAACTACGTCGTGCCGACGTCGACCGACTTCTCGGGGACGATCACGACCGAGAACGCGGCCGTCGACGGCCTCGTGTCGGGGAGCACGCTCGTGCTGCCGCTCTACGTCGACAACAACGTCACCAGTGCGGCGATCGACGCGCCGACGCTCGACGGCTCCCCGGCGAGCGACGAGTGCGGGGTTCTCGACTACACGGACGAGAGCAGCGACACCGTGACGATCGGCTACCACGCCCACCATCCGAACGGGTTCGCCACCTACGGGTTCGCCCTGTATCGCGGCGTGACCGAGCTCGTGCCGCCGAGCCAGTCGGGAGCGGTGGGGGCGGGCGACTTCACCGCCACCGAGACGGCCGGGACGCTCCTCGGCGACTGCACGATCGCCGGCTTCTCGGAGAACCTGTCCGTGTGGGCGACGGCGATCGACGGCTGGAGTCGCCTGTCGCAGTACGACCGCTCCGCCGTGCGGGCGTTCGTCCTCGCGCCCGAAGAGAGCGGCTGATTCGCGGGCTGGGCGGCCCGCGTGCGGGCCGCCCAGCCCGGCAACGGATGCAGCGCAGCGTCGGGCATGGTTGGCTGCGCACATGGACACGGTGACGGAGCCGGCCTGGAGGGCAGGGCACGACGAGCGGCTGCCGATCCGCCCGCTCCGCCTCGTGGTCTCCTGGCTCGTGTCGGCGGCGGCACTGCTCGTCGCCGCGTACATCGTCCCGCACGTCACGGTCGGTGGCTTCCTCGGCGCTCTCGTCGCAGCCGTCCTGATCGCGGTGCTGAATGCGCTGCTGCCGCCGGTCATCGCGGCGCTTCGCCTGCCCTTCGCGCTGATCGCCGGGCTCCTGCTCGTGCTGGTGCTCGACGCCGTGATGCTGCGGATCGTCTCGGCGGTCCGCCCGGAGGCGATCCGCGTCGAGTCGCTCGGCTGGGCGCTGCTGACCGCGCTCATCGCCTCAGCGGTGACCATCGCCCTCGACGTCGTCCTCGGGACGAACGACGACGACACCTACATGCTGCGTGTCGTCGGGCGCATCGCGCGACGTTCGGGGGAGCAGGTGCGCACCGACGTGCCGGGCATCGTGTACCTGGAGATCGACGGGCTCGCCCTGCCGGTCCTGCAGCGTGCGATGCGCGACGGCAACGCCCCGACCCTCGCGCGCTGGGTGACGCAGGGCACCCACCGCCTGCTCGAGTGGGAGACCGACTTCTCGTCGCAGACCGGTGCGAGCCAGGCGGGGATCCTGCTCGGCTCGAACGACGACATCCCGGCATTCCGCTGGGTCGAGAAGGAGACCGGGAAACTGATGACCTGCTCCGCGCCGGCGCACTGCGCCGAGATCGAGCGGCGGCATGCGACGGGACAGGGCCTGCTGATCGCCGGCGGTGCGAGTCGCGGCAATCTCCTTTCCGGTGAGGCCGAGCACGTCATCCTCACCGTCAGCCGGATGGATGCCGAGCGCGGAGCCAACCCGGGGTACAGAGCGTTCTTCGCCAACGGCTTCAACGTGACGCGGGTCCTCGTGCTGTTCGGCTGGGAGGTCGCGCTCGAGCTCCTCGCGTCGAGCCGGGCGCGCCGCCGGGACGTTCGCCCGCGCGGGCATCGCGGTGGCATCTATCCACTGCTGCGCGCGACGATGTGCGTCTTCGTCCGCGACCTGATCGTCTTCGGCGTTCTCTCCGACATGATGAAAGGCCGCCCCGCCGTGTATGCGACGTTCTCGAGCTACG
Source organism: uncultured Thermoleophilia bacterium (assembly GCA_963794375.1). GTDB lineage: Bacteria > Actinomycetota > Thermoleophilia > Gaiellales > Gaiellaceae > PALSA-600. The sequence goes on along the minus strand of CAWCDL010000004.1, from coordinate 696,824 downwards.
ACGAGGTCGCGCATCACTCGGGCCTCGAGCGCGCGGATACGCTGGAGGCGTTGCGCAAGCTCGACCAGCAGTTTGCACGCATCGAGCGTGCGCGCCGGTTCGCCCCACGGCCCTACGAGCTCGTCGTGCTCTCGGATCACGGCCAGACGCAGGGTGCGACGTTCCTGCAGCGGAACGGCTACGCCCTGGCAGACCTGGTCGAGCGGTCGTTGGCGAACCGCAGCGTCACGAACATCGCCGACGGCGACGAGCAGGCGAGCATGGTCGGCCATGCGCTCGGCGAGGCCACCGGACAGAAGAGAAAGAAGCCGAAGGACGACGTCTCCGACCGGCAGGTCGTCGTGCTCGGCTCCGGCAACCTCGGCCTCGTCTACCTGATGGACGAGCGGCGGCGGTTCACGCTCGAGGAGATCGAGGAGCGGCACCCCGACCTCGTGCCCGCTCTCCGAAGCCATCCGCACGTGGGCTTCGTCCTCGCCCGCTCGGCTGCCGAGGGGCCGGTCGTCCTCGGCGCGGCCGGCACGCGCTACCTCCGCGATGACCGGGTCGAGGGGGTGGATCCGCTGGTGGGCTTCTCGCCGACCGCCGCCGACCACCTGCGGAGGACCGACGGCTTCGAGCACGTGGCCGACCTGATGGTGAACAGCTTCTACGACCACCAGCTCGACGAAGGCTGCGCGTTCGAGGAGCTGATCTCGTTCCACGGCGGCATGGGCGGGCCACAGACGCGTGCGTTCGTCCTGCATCCGGTTGCGCTCGACGTCCCCGCCGACCCGGTGATTGGCGCGGCCGCTGTGCACCGGCTCCTGGCCGGCTGGCGCCGCTCGCTCCAGGGGTCGTACGAGGAGGCAAGCGCGTGAGCGAGGCAGCGGTCGCCGCCGCCGGGCACGGGTCGCGGGCACGCCGGCTGCTCGAGGTGGTCGCCTGGCTACTCGCGTTGGGAGTCGTCGTCGTGCTGCTGCAACTCGCCGGGGTCGACGTCACCGGGTGGTTCTCGAACCTGTGGGATCAGATCAGGTCCGTGCCGGCGGGGTACATCGTGGCCGCCGTCATCTTCCAGAGCGCGCAGACGTGTTTCGCGGGACTCTCCTACTTCGGCATCCTCCGGGCGGCCTACCCGGGTGAGGTGACGCTCCGGCCGATCATCACCGCCTATGCGGTCGGCGTTGCGATGAACAACTTCCTGCCGGCCAACATCGGCACGTTCGTGACGCTGCTCATGTTCGTTGCGATCATCCCGTCTGCGACCGTCGGCGGCTCGTTCGCGGCCTACCTCGTCCAGAAGATCTTCTTCACCGTCGCCGGGGCCGCCATCTACCTCTATCTCTTCCTGTCCGTTCCGGGCTCCTTCTCGGTCAACCTCGGCAACATCTCCAACTACCCGGTCGCCGCTGTGGCGATCGCCGCCGGCGCTGCGTTCCTCGTCGCGCTGGTCGTGCGCGTCTTCTGGCGGCAGGTGAAGAAGCTCTGGGCCCAGGCCAAGCAGGGCGGCGCGATCCTGAGCCGGCCGCGGGCCTACTTCGGGCAGGTCTTCCTGCCGTCGTTCCTCTCGTACGCCAGCAAGTACGCCGTGATCGGGATCTTCCTCGCGGCCTTTTCGATCCCGGTGACGTTCGAGTCGATCAGCTGGATCGTCGGCTCGGGCTCGCTCGCCAACGTCGCCTCGTTCACGCCCGGCTCCGTCGGCGTCACGCAGGCGACGAACGCGCTCGCGCTTGACGTCTGCTGTCACGTCCCGAAGAACACGACGGTTGCGTATTCGACGGCGCAGCAGCTGATCACGACCGCCTGGAACATCCTCTTTGCGACGATTCTCGTCCTCTGGGTGTTCGGCTGGTCGGGTGGGAAACAGCTCGTCGGGAGCTCGTACACGGGAGCCAAGGAGCAGGTCGCCGAGCAGCGCGAGAAGCGGCGGCAGCGGCGTGACGAGCGGCATGCCGACGACGAGTAGGGACGGATGAAGATCGTCGAGATCCTGCTGCTCGGCGTCGTGGCCGCGGCCTGGCCCGTGCTCCTCGTCGTCGTTGCCGTGGCGCTGCGTACGCCGCATCCGCCGCGGATCCTCGCCGGGTTCCTCGCCGGCGGGCTGGTCGCCTGCGTCGCGGTCGGCGCAGCGGTCGTGCACCTCTTGCGACAGAGCTCGGCCGTCATGAACTCGCAGCACGATGTCGACCCGATCGTCAATCTCGTCTGCGGCGGGCTGGCATTGCTCGCGGCCTTCGCGCTCCACCGGTTCCTTGCCGCACGCCGGGCCAAACCGCGGCCGCCGAAGACGGCGAGCGAGGGGCCGTCGCGGACGGAGCGGCTCGTCGGTCGCGGCGCCACGCTCGCGTTCGTCGTGGGGGTGATTCTGGACATCGTCCCCGGCGTCGTCCCGGCCGTCGCGCTCAAGGACATCGCCCAGGTCGGCGGCGGCGTCGCCGAGACGGCCGGTCTCATCGTCGTCTTCTATCTCGTGATGTTCGCGCTCGTGGAGCTCCCGCTCCTCGGCTACCTGGTCGCCCCCGAGCGGACGGGCGAGTACGCGACGCGGCTCAACGCCTGGCTGACCACCAACATGGGTCGGCTTGCGACCTGGGCGCTGGTCGGGGCGGGGGTGCTGCTCATCGCGCGCGGCGTCGCGGCCGCCACGGTCGGCTGAGCCGCCCGAGGACACGTGATAGCTGCGCCGAACTGCTCTGGAGGTTCCAATCCAGAGGAGGGTTCATGAGCAGGCCTGGCTACGACCTACCCCGCGCGTCCACATGGGCGATCTCGGGGATCTGGTTCGCGGCGTCGATGCTGGTGATGGTCGGTGTGTTCCAGATCCTGGGCGGTCTGGCGGCGATCATCAACAGCGACTTCTTCGTGGTCGGCGCGCACTACACGTACCACCTCGACACGACCGCCTGGGGCTGGATCAACCTGATCGTGGGCGTCCTCGTGCTCGCGACCGGCTGGGCCCTCTTCGCGGGGCGCACGTGGGCTTCCGTGGTGGCGCTCGTGATGGCGATGATCAGCGCCATCCAGAACTTCTTCCTGATCGCGTATTACCCATGGTGGGCGCTGCTCGTGATCGCGCTCGACGTCTGGGTGATCTGGGCGCTGACGCGTCCCGGCGCAGTCGCGGAAGCGTGACCCACACTGAGAGGTGGCGGCCGGCAGTCACGGCCGCCACCCGACGGCGTCGGTTTCGCTGAGGGCCTCGCCGCGGGGGCGCGCCTGCGGCTTCGTCCGGGTTCGCTGCCAGACTGCCGCGACGACCCCCCAAAGCAGGCAGGCAGATCAACAGATGAACGAACCGCACGGGCTGTTCGGCGCACCCCCCTGGCTCCGCAATCTCGGGCAGTCCGCGTGGCTGCTCGTCGGCATCGCGCTGCTGCTCGTCGGCTTCGTCTGGGTGCTCGGTGTCACCTCGACAATCGTCGACCCGGTCCTCGTCGGCCTCGTCGTCGCCACGGTTGCCTCGCCGATCGTCTCGGTCCTCGCGCGCCACCGGTGGCCGCGTGCGCTCGGCGCGCTGCTCGTGCTGCTTGCCCTGATCACGCTGGCCGTCGTGATCCTGCTGCTCGTCCTTGGCGGCATCGTCGGCGAGGGAGAGAAGATCTCGACGGAGCTCGGTGCGGCGCTCGACAAGCTGCAGTCGTGGATCCAGAGTCTCGGTGTCAACTCGTCCGCGGCCGGCAAGGCGCACGACAACCTCGCGTCGGTCGTGCCGAAGCTCGTGCACGTATTCGTCGTCGGCGTCGCCTCGGGCATCCACGGAATCGCCTCGCTCGCGTTCGGCTTCTCGTTCACGGCGCTCGCGGTGTTCTTCCTGCTCAAGGACGGCCCGTCGCTGCACGGCTGGCTCGACCGGCACCTCGGCCTCGAACGGGAGGTCGCCCAGACGGTGACGAACGGCGTCGTCGTCGCGGTGCGCCGGTACTTCCTCGGCGTCACGATCGTGGCGGCGTTCAACGCGGTGGTGATCTTCATCGGGGCGCTCATTCTCGGGGTGCCGCTCGCCGGCACGATCGCCGTCGTGACATTCGTCACCGCGTACATCCCGTTCGTCGGTGCGGTGATCTCGGGTGCCTTCGCGGTGCTGATCGCGCTCGGCTCGAGCGGCACGACGACGGCGTTGATCATGCTCGCGCTCGTCATCCTCGCCAACGGCACGCTGCAGAACATCGTCCAGCCGTTCGCGATGGGCGCTGCACTCCGCATGAATCCGCTGCTGATCCTCGTCGTCACGATCTCGGCCGGCGCCCTCCTTGGCACGCTCGGCATGGTGCTCGCAGCGCCGCTCCTCTCCGCTGCGATCCAGATCTCGGGCCAGCTGCACGCCCGGCGCGCGGAGGTGCCGGCACCGGAGGGTGGCGCCGTCGCTCAGCCGGGCGGCGGGTAGACGTCGGGCTCAGCCGGCGACGGCGATTGCGCAGGTCGCGTCCCGGACCCACGTCGTCTTCCGCGGCGGCGACGTCGCGAGGCGGCGAACCGTCACGATGAAGGAGCGAAGCGACGCCTGCGCCTTCGCCACGTGCCCCGACCGCTCTGCATGATCGGCGGCGGCGAGTGTCGTCGTCAGCAGCACCTCTGGGCTGCCGAGATGCCGGACTCGTTGACGAGCAGCTCGAGTGCGGCGAGCTGCTCGTGGAGACCCACGACGGTGACCGTGAACGACATCGGCGTGGCGTCGTTCCCGGCCCCGTCGCGCGCCCGGCACGTCACCGTGCTGCGTCTGGTCGCGGCCTTCGGGCCGAGCCGGAAGACGGTCCCCGAGGCCCGTGTGCAGCTGACGAGGGGCTGTGAGGCGCCGTTGCCGGGATCGGTCGCGATCGCGGCGAGCTTCACGACGGCGCCGCTTCGGCTGGTCGCGGCTCTGATGACGCCGTAGGTCCGGGGATGCTCGTGAATTGCGGTCGGGACGTGCGTCGCCTACGTGGACACGAGGCCGACGTTCATGGGATGCTCGCGCTCGTGGAGCGGACACACGACCTCGACCGCCGCGGCCCATGTTGGGAGGGGTGACGGCGGTGCATTCCCGCATCCTCGTCCTCGGCGCCGGCTTCGGCGGCCTCGAGCTCGTCACGATCCTCTCCGAGCGGCTCGGCGAGGATGCCGGCGTCACGCTGATCGACGCGAGCGATGCGTTCGTGTTCGGCTACTCGAAGCTCGACGTCATGTTCGGGAGGACGACGCTCGACGAGATCAGGCTGCCGTATGCCGACATCGACAAGCCGGGCGTCCGGGTGCTGCGCGAGCGCATCACGGCGATCGATCCCGAGGCGCGTCGCGTGACGACGGACGCCGGCGTCCACGATGCTGATGTTCTTGTCGTCGCGCTCGGCGCAGACTACGACTACGACGCGACCCCGGGTCTCATCGAGGGCGGGAACGAGTTCTACTCGGTCGACGGCGCGAATCGGCTGCGCGACATCGTCGCCGGTTTCACGGGCGGCCGTGCGATCGTCGGCGTCTGCGGTGCGCCGTTCAAGTGCCCGCCCGCTCCGAGCGAAGCGGTGCTGTTGCTGCACGACTCGCTCGTCGAGAAGGGCGTTCGCGATGCGTGCGAGATCTCGCTCGTCATGCCGTTCTCGACGCCGGTGCCACCGTCACCGGACACGTCGGCCGCGTTGCTCGACGCGTTCGCGGAGCGCGGAATCGCCTTTGTCCCCGGGAAGCGCGTGGCGGCGATCGACCCGGGGCGGAGCGTCGCGGTGCTCGACGACGGCGGCGAGTTGCCGTTCGACCTCTTCCTCGGCGTCCCGAAGCATCGCGCGCCCGACGTGGTGATCGAGAGCGGCCTGGCAGTCGACGGGTACATCCCGGTGGAGTCGCGCACGCTCGCGACGCGCTTCCCCGACGTGTACGCGCTCGGCGACGTCGCGACCGTTGGTGTGCCGAAGGCGGGTGTCTTCGCCGAGGGTGCGGCACGTGTCGTCGCTGCGGCGATCGTCACGCGTGCCCGCGACGAGGACGGCGGTGCTGCCTACGACGGGCGGGGCTCCTGCTACATCGAGTTCGGCGCCGGGCGTATCGGGCGCGTCGACGTCGACTTCTTCTCCGGCCCGAAGCCGACCGGCACCTACCAGGAGGCATCGGCCGGTCTCGTTGCCGAGAAGAAGCACTTCGGGTCGAGCCGCCGCGCCCGCTGGTTCGGCACCGTCGGGTGAACTCTTGGCGTCGTCCTGGTGACGACGCCCTCCGATCGGCATGGTTTGTCCGCGCGCCGGAGTACACCGAGTGCATGGGCTCGGATCTCACCCGCTGCGACCTCCACGTGCATTCGTCCTACTCGACCGACAGCGGCAACTTCGCGCTGCGCAAGGCGCGGCTCGGCGAGTCGTACACCGATCCGGAGCGCGTCCATCGACTGTGCAAGCGGCGCGGCATGCGCTTCGTCACGATCAGCGACCACAACACCCTCGAAGGGGCGCTGCGGATCGCCGACCGGCCCGACACGTTCCTGTCCGTCGAGGTGACGACGCGGTTCGAAGTGGACGACGTGCCGCTGCACGTGCTCGTCTGGAACCTGACCGAGGCCGACCACCGCGACCTGCAGCCGTATCGCCCGTCGGTCGACGAGCTGGTCGCATTCCTCCGCGAGCGACGGCTGTGCCATGCGCTGGCGCATCCGCTCTACCAGATGGGCCCCGCACTGACGAGGTCGCACGTCGAGCGGATGATGCTTCTCTTCGCGGTCTGGGAGGGGCGAAACGGGGCGCGGCCCGAGGAGACCAACACACTGGCCGTCCGGCTTGCCGCGACGGCGACACCCGAGCTGCTCGCCGGGCTCGCGGAGCGGCACGGTCTCGAAGTGCCGGCTCACCGGGCGATCGCGTTGACCGGCGGCTCCGACGATCACGGGGCGCTCGACGTCGCGACAACCTGGACGGAGGCACCCGGTGCCTCCGTCGAGGAGTTCCTCGCGAACGTGACCGCCACGGGCGCGGCCCCGGGTGGCGAGCACGGCTCGGCGCTCAAGCTCGCGCACGCGGTCGGTGCGCTCGGGCTCAACGCCTACCGGGCGACGGGTCGCGAGCTCCCGCCGCTCGCAGCTGCGCGGGCGCGCATGCTCTTCGACGAGGACGCGGCCGACGCAGGGAGGCGGCACCGGGAGATCACCGCGGCCGCGCGCGACCTGACGAAGCTGCTCGGCGCGCAGGTCCGCGACGGCGGAGTCGGGCTCGACCGGCTTGACGCCGTGGGCTCCCGTCTGACGGCGCTCGTCGCAGCCGCCGCCCTCCAGGCGCCCTACCTCGGAGCGGCGAGGCATCACGCCGATGCTCGCGGCGCTCTGACCGAGCTCGAGCACGCGTTCTTCGGTCGAGCGGCGGCCGGCGACGACTTCCGGGCTCTCGTGTTCTCCGACACGTTCCACGAGGCGAACGGCGTCGCCGGCACCATGCGGCGCCTCGCACGGGAGGGCGGTCGCAGCAACCTGCCGGTCCGGATTGCGACCGCCGGCGAGGAGGCCCTCGAGGCGCCCGGGCTCACCTCCTTCGCGCAGGACTGGTCGCTGCCGCTCCCGACGTCGGAGCACCTTCAGCTGCGGTTCCCGCTCGTCACCGACGTCCTCGAGTTCGTCGAGGCTGCGAAGCCGAGCGTCGTCCACGTCGCGACCCCCGGGCCGGTGGGCATGTGCGGCCTGCTTGCCGCCCGGATCCTGGGCATCCCGCTGGTCGGCTCCTACCACACGGAGCTCGGTCCCTACGCGCTGCATCTCACCCGCGACCTGGTCGTCGCGCAGGCGATGGAGATCTGGGTCGACTGGTTCTACCGCCAGTGCCGCGTCGTGCTCGCCCCGACGGGAGCAGTGGCGGATGCCTTGCGGGACCGCGGCCACGATCAGGTCGCGGTGTGGGGGCGGGGCGTCGACGCCGGGCGCTTCGCTCCGAAGCGCCGCAACGACATTCTGCGCGAGCACCTGCTGCAGGACGGCTCGATGCTCGTTCTCTCAGTCGGCCGGCTCTCGGAGGAGAAACGGGTCCACGTCCTCCTCGAGGCATTCGACCGCCTCCGGTCCGAGGCGCCCGAAGCGCGCCTCGTCGTCGTCGGCGACGGTCCTGCCCGCGCCCATCTCGAGAGCATCGCCCCGCACGGCGTGCAGTTCATGGGCGAGCTCCGCGACGAGGCGCTCGCACAGGTCTACGCGAGCGCGGATCTGTTCTGCTTCCCGAGCACGACCGACACGTTCGGCCAGGTGCTGCTCGAGGCTGCCGCCTCGGGCCTGCCCGCAGTCGCCGCTGCGGCCGGAGGCGCGCTCGAGCTCGTCGACGACGGGGTCACAGGGCTGCTCGTCGCCCCCGACGACGCGGCGACCCTGGCCGCGGCGCTGGCCGAGCTCGTGCGCGACGAGCCGCGCCGGCTGGCGCTCGGAGAGGGAGCGTTGGCATACGCCCGACGCCGATCGTGGGAGGTCGCCGACGCTGAGCTGCTCGCGGCGTACGACGCGGTCGCATCGACCCATCTGCTTCGCCCGCGTCTCGCGGCCTGACTCGACCGGGGAAACAAACACTCATCTAGCATCCCGGGATGCTCCGGCTGTTCGTCCCCGGCTTCGCCGCGCGTCCGGCGTTCTATCGTGACGCGCTCGGTGACGACTGGGTGATCCACCGGCCGCCGCCGATGCGGTGCGCGCCCACGTTCGAGGAGCGGATTGCCGCGGTTTGCGCCGAGGTCGATGCGGCCGGACGGCGCGTCGTGCTCGGCGGGCACTCCCTCGGCGCAGCGCTCGCCGCGTGTGTCGCGGCGCGTCGCCCGGAGCAGGTCGAGCGGCTTCTTCTCGTCAGCCCGGCCGGTCTCCCGCTCGTCAAGCCTGTTCGCGCGAGCCTCGGTGCGTTCGCCCTGCAGACGGTGCGCGGCGTCTATCCGGCGGGCGAGCTGTCGCGTGCGCTGCTCGATGTCGCGCGCGCTCCGCTCGCGACCGCGCGACTGGCACGCGCCGTGCGCTCACTCGACCTGCGGGCGACGTTCCGCGCGGTGGCGGCGAGTGAGATCCGCTGCGACGTCGTCGGCTGCGCCGGCGACACGTTGACGACGGTCGCGCATGCCCGCGGGATCGCCGAGCTGGCCGGCGGCCGGTACGTGGAGCTCGACGCGGCGGGCGGCCACGTGTGGATGCTCGTCGAGCCGTCCGCGTTCGCCGCCGTCGGTTGAGCACGCCGCGCGCCAGCTGGTCGCTATCGACCTCGCAGCTTGCGACGCTCGCCGAGATCGGCGAGGAGCGCAGCGCGAACGTCGGCGACGTGCTGTTCCGGGTCGGGGATCGCAGCTATCCGTTCATCGCGATCGTCGAAGGAGAGGTGGCGATCCTCGACGCCGCCGGCAACGAGATCATCCGGCACGGTGCGTCCGGGTTCCTCGGCGAGCTAAACCTCCTTTCCGGGCAGAGCGTCTTCCTCACCGCCGTCGTCACCAGGCCGCTCCGGTACATCGCCGTCGATCGCGATGCGCTGAGGCCGCTTCTCTTCGACGACGGGCCGCTCAGCGAGCTCCTGCTGTCCGCGTTCGTCGCCCGGCGCGAGGCGCTGCAGCGCGTCCAGGGCATCGGGCTCGAGATCATCGGCCCGCGCAGCTCCGAGGCGACCATGCGCATGGTCGACTTCGCGCGGAGCAACCGGCTGCCGTACACGTGGCACGACACCGCAGAGGACGAGAAGGCCGCCGCTGCGATCGCGGGGCTCGCCGTGACGAGCCTCCCGCTCGTCCGGCTCCCCGGCGGCGCCGAGCTGCAGGCCCCGTCGGCGGGTCAGGTCTCCCGTGCGCTCGGGATCGGCCGCGAGCTGGCGCCGAGAGAGGAGGTGGATCTGCTCGTCGTCGGTGGTGGGCCGGCCGGGCTCGGAGCCGCCGTCTATGGCGCGTCCGAGGGGCTTGCGACGCTCGTGGTCGAGAGCACTGCGCTCGGCGGTCAGGCCGGTTCGTCGCGCCGCATCGAGAACTACCTCGGCTTCCCGGCGGGAATCACGGGAGCCGAGCTGACGGGTCGTGCGGTGACCCAGGCCCGGAAGTTCGACGCGCGGACGGCAACGCCGTTCCGCGCGCTCTCGATCGAGGCCGTCGATCACTCCTACGTCGTTCGGCTGGAGGAGCAGCACGAGGTGGTCGCGCGCTCGGTGCTGCTCGCGACCGGCGCCCAGTACCGGCGGCTTCCCGTCGAGGGCCTCGCCGACTACGAAGGGTTGAGCGTCTTCTACGCGGCGGGGCCGCCCGAGGGCCAGCTGTGCGGGGCGTCGCGTGTCGGCGTCGTCGGCGGCGGCAACTCGGCCGGGCAGGCGGCCGTCTGGCTGGCGCGCGGCGGTGCGCTCGTGACGCTGATCCACCGACGCGCCGACCTGCGCGAGACCATGTCCGACTATCTGGTCAAGGAGCTCGACCGGTACGGCGTCGCGGTTAGGGACCGCAGCGAGATCGCGGAGCTCCACGGCCGCGACGGCCGGCTTGTGGCGGTGACGTTGAAGAGCGGCGACTCGTTGCCGTTTTCCTTCCTGTTCCTCTTCCTCGGTGCGTCGCCGTGCACCGAGTGGCTGGACGGCGGGGTCGCACGCGACGACGACGGCTTCGTTCTCACCGGCGCAGCCGCGGGCTCGGACAGCCTGCTCGAGACGAGCCTGCCGGGTGTCTTCGCGGCCGGTGACGTGCGCTCGGGCTCGGTCAAGCGCTGCGCAACCGCGATCGGCGAAGGCGCGATGGCGGTGCAGTTCGTGCACGCGCGGCTCGCGGAACGCGCGGCGGCGCTGCCCTCAGCCGTTGAGAAGTGGTGACGGCGGGATGCGCGTCGTCCCGTGGATGTCGCCGTCGATGAACGCCAATTCGTCCTCGTAGCACCAGCACCACTCCTCGCCGGGCTCGAGCGAGCGAATGATCGGGTGCGTGGAGCTGTGCGCGTGCGCGGTTGCGTGCCGGTTCGGAGAGTCGTCGCAGCAGCCGACGTGACCGCAGGTCAGGCAGATGCGAAGGTGGAGCCACTTGCCGCCCGTGCGGAGGCAGTCCTCGCAGCCGTCGACCGACGCCGGCAGCTCGGTCAGCTCGATCTGGTCGAGGTGGCTGCAGGCGGCGCTCACCGGCCGCGGCGCCGCTCTTCTTCGACGGTCAGCTCGGCTGTCGGGACGGCTTCGAGCCGGTCGTCCGGAATCGGCTCGCCGCTCTCGACGGACAGTCCGTACGTGCCGGCGGCCAGTCGCGCCTCCGCCCGCTCGACTGCGTCGAGCTGCTCGCGGAGGTCGTCGGCGAGCCCCTCGTCGAGCTCGTCCGTGTAGAGGTCGGAGGCGAGATTGGCAGGGTCGAGCTCGTCTGCCGGCTCGCTGTCGTCCTCATGTCGGCGCCGCGCGAGGGCGTGCTCGATCCGTGTGCGCTCGGCCGCCAGAAGCACGCGTGCCCGCTCGTCCTCCATTCGCGCCAGCTTACGTGTTCGTGCCGGCCCTGGACGCCGGCAGCCGATCGTGCTGAGATGTCCTCCGATGAGCATGGGCGGAAGAGAGCTGACGCGTCAGCGGATGCTGCGGCGGGCAGGCGTGATCGCCGCCGTCCTCGTGGTGCTGGCGTTCCTGTTCCTGGTCAGCGGCCACTGGCTGCTGGGGATCGTCTTCGCCGTCGCCGCCGTTGCGGCGGTGTGGTTCTTTCTGCAGGCCCGCGCCGTGCGGTAGGCGCGTTCTACCGGCCAGACCTGCTTCAGCACGCCGCCGCTGCCGTGCGGCCGATCGGTGCGGCGGCCGGATAGCCGAAGTGCCATCCCTGTCCGTACTCGATGCCGAGGAGCCGTGCCCACCGAGCGGTTGCGGCGGTCTCGACGCCCTCGATGATCACGCTCTTGCCGTAGTGGTGGGCGACGTGGGAGATCGCCTGCGCGATGGCAGTGCCGTCGGCGACGGTCGACGATGCGGGCTGGGCGAAGCTTCCGGGGATCTTCACGATGTCGCAGGGGAGCGATGCGAGCTCGTTGAACGACGTGAAGCCGAGGCCGAAGTCGTCAATGGCGATCAGAGCGCCGGCTCGTTTGAGTTGCTCCAGCCTCTCGCGTGTCCGGTCTGGGTTGGAGAGGGTTGTGTGCTCGGTGATCTCGATGCCCAGTGATCCGTAGGGAACGGTTGCGAGCTGCTCTTCGAGACGGTTCATGACCGTCCGGTCGTGGAAGCTGCTGGCGCTGATGTTCACGAACACGCAGAGGTCGGGCTCGTCGCGGAGGAGATCTCCTGCCTGCTGGAGCATGAGGGAGTCGATCGCGGGCATCAGGCCAAGGTGCTCGGCGTGGTCGATCCAGTCGCCGGCCGCGAAGATGGTGCCGTCCGGACTGCGCAGGCGGCAGAGCGCCTCGTAGAAGGCGATCTGCCCACTCTGCAGAGCAACGATCGGCTGCAGGTGGATGTCGAGCCGTGAATCCCGGAGGGCGTCCTTGATGACCGGCGACCATGCACGCCGCTCGGCGTGGGCCGAGTCGGGGCTGTTCGTCCATCGTTCGAGGCGGTTCTTTCCGAGCGCCTTTGCCTGGTAGAGGGACTCGTCGGCTCGGCGTAGTGCCTTTTCGCCGCTGTCGCCTGGAGCGAGAGTGTAGAGGCCGGCGCTCAACGTGATGTCGAACGTTGCCGCTCCCGTGCAAAGGCGGTAGTCGCGGGCGACATCCAGGAGGTGCTGGACGATCGTGGTCGCCTCGTCGGAGCCGAGCGTGTTGAGAATGAGGGCGAATTCGTCTCCGGAGAGTCGTGCGAGAAAGTCCTCGGCTCGGACAATCTCGCTCAGCAATGCCGAGAGCTCACGGAGGATCCGGTCCCCGATCGTGTGGCCGCCGCTGTCGTTGAGCAGCTTGAAGCCGTCGATGTCGAACAGCGCGAGGTGTGCCGGGCGGGCGGTGGTCGTAGCGGCAGTCGTCGACTCGAGCTCTCGTTCGAACTGTCGGCGGTTGGGGAGCCCGGTGAGCGGGTCGTGATCGGCGAGAAAGGCGATCTCGGCCTGCCGCGCGCGTTCGCTCGTGACGTCTTCGAACAGTGCGACGATATGTCCTCGCTTGTCGTGGAGCGGCGCCGTCGAGACACGCACGTCGATCGGGTGTCCGTCACGATGGAGGAGCCTTACCTCGACATGCGATTGAGGGATGCCACGTAGCGCCTCGTCATAGAGGCGGGCGACTCGCTCCGGGTCCTCAGCCGGAACGATCGGTGCGGGCCGACCCACGATCTCGGCCGAGGCATATCCGGCTGTCCTCTCCGCTGCGCTGTTCCACACGAGCACGGTCCCGTCGTGGTCGATCACGCAGGTCGGGACGGGCGACTCGCTGATGATCTCGTAGAAGTCCTCGATGCTGCGGTGCAGATCTCGCAGAATGTCCGCGACCGCGACCAGGGTGAGCGTCGGAACGAGCACGATCACGAGGGCGAAGAGGAGTACGTCGGTGAGGTTGTCGATCTGGATCCGGGTGGCGATGAGGGCGATCGCAGGTACGACGGCGGCGCCGAGAACAGTCAGTCGCCGCCATGCCCTCGACGGCTTGGCGGAGGCATCGGGCCGAAACCGCTCGATCTCCGTCACGGATGGAGTGACCAACTCTGTGCCGAGCGCTGCGGATGCGACCGGAGCCCTGAAGGAGGGGGACGGCATGCGTCGCATCAAGAGTCGGGACAGGGCTCTGATCTTCCGTAGAAGCCCGCAGCACCTCGCGGAACACCGCATGGTCGATGCGTCACCAGTGGCCACGAGACCGTTCGATCTCCCGCGCAAGCAAAGCCAGGGCGCCGACGATCCCAGCCCAGATGATCGTCTCGAAGGCCACGACGAGCATCTGTCAGCCCGAGGGATCGAACCGTCGGAGCGGGAGGCTCAAGACCGCACGCATACAGGCGAGGTCGGCCTCGGGCGGGGATCACCTGTCAGTAGACATTACGAATCTCGAGGACGTTCGTGCGCAACGGCGCGCAGCCGCTCGAGGCGCTCTGCCGCCGCGTCGTTCTCCGCGATGAGCTCGAGGGCACGCTCGGCCTGAGCGCTTGCGTCCTCCGTTCGCCCGACCGCCGCGTAGCACTCGGCCAGCTCCTCGTGGAAGTACGCATCCTCGACGCCGTCCTCGGTCGCCCACGCGACGGCGCGCTCGAGCTGCGTCGTCGCCTCGTCGTGGCGACCGGCTGCCCGCAGGGTCTTGCCGACCGCGTAGCGGGCGAGCTCACGCGCGTACGGCCGCTCCGGATCGTCAGCGCGGAACGCGAGCGCCTCCTCGAAGGCGGCCAGCGCTCCGGCGAAGTCCCCGGACTCGTAGCGGGCCCAGCCGATGTTGTTGAGGAGCGGCCCGAGCCAGTAGCGATCGCCCGAGCTCGAGAGCTCGATGCCGCGCGCCGTCCAGGCCTCCGCGTCGCCGACGAGCGCAGCCATGTGCGCAGCGTCGCCGGCGAGGAATACGTCTCCGTTCTCGACGGCCAGCTCGAAGGCCGCCTCGAAGAGGGGGAGAGCGGCTGCCTCGTCGCCGCCCGAGCGCCGGAGCCTGCCGCGCTCGATCAGGACCCAGCCCTCGGTCTCGCCGAGCTCCTCGGCCTCGGCAAGCAGGCGCTCGCCGTCGGCGAACCGGCCGCGCAGGACCTCGATGCGCGCAAGCTGCGTGAGGACTGCGGCCCGATCCGCCGCGCTCTCGGCGTCGTCGAGTAGCACGCGAAACCGCGTCTCGCTCAGGTCGAGATCGTCGAAGTCCCAGACGTCGCGCCAGCCGCTCGTCACCCGGTCATGTCTAGCAAAGGACGCCGCGGCGGCAGCCGTCTGCCGGCTCGGCTCTTGCGGTCAGTAGATGAACGGCAGGAGCTTGCGCGGTGTTTGCCGGCGGTAGTCGTCGTAGCCGTCGAGGCGCTCGCTGAGCCAGGCTTCTTCACGCCGCGCCTTCAGGTCGAAGAACACCGCGAGCGCTGCTGTGAGCGCGAGCCCGGCGAGGGTGGCAAAGATCATCGACCAGCCGAGGGCGATCAGGATGACGGCGCCGTACATCGGGTGGCGGACATGCGCGTACGGACCGGTGGTCTTCACGATCTGATCGGCTCGCGGGGCAGGGAACGGGGTCAACGAGGAGCCGAGGCGAAGGCCGGCCCAGGCGAGGAGCAGCAGTCCGACTACGAAGAGAACGCCACCGATCGCGAGGGCGGCGCTTCCGTATCCGCCGGCCCAGCCTCGACCGAGAAGCGCTGAGAGGAACACACCTGCGAGCAGCAGTGCCTGGCCCGCGACCCATCCTTCACCCCGCCTGCCGAGGGCGGGAAGACGTTGGGAAGGCTTCTGCATTCAGAGTGCGGCGAGGCTCAGCCTCGCTGCGAGTACGAGGAGGGCGACGCCAAGCAGTATTTCCAGTGTACGGCCGCTTGCGCGCAGGGAGAGGCGTGCGCCGAGCTGCGCACCACCGACGACGCCGACCGAGAGTGCGATCGCACGGCGGACGCCGTCGCCGTGGGCGAAGCTGCCCGCGGCGACGTGCGTGGCTGCGCCACTTCCGGCGATGATCGCGAGGACGAAGTGCGAGGTGGCGGTTGCAAGGTGGGTGGGGAAGCCGAGTGCGCGGACGAGGAGGGGAACGTGGATGACCCCTCCGCCGATGCCCAGGAAGCTGGAGACGAAGCCGACGGCGGTGCTGTAGACGATTCCGCGGCGTAGCGGGACGTCGTACTCGTAGGTGGTGCCGTAGCGGTCCGTGAGTGCGCGGTGGGTGAGGTGCCCTCGCGGTTGTCGCTTGCCGCCGGGCTCTCCGATCAGAAGCCAGACGGCGAGGGCGACGAGCACGATCGCCATCAAGAGATCGAACTGTGATCGTGAGACCGTGCTGACGACGAGAGCGCCTGCGATCGAGCCCGGCAGGGCGGCGGCGGCGAAGCTGAGGCCGCTGCGGTAGTCGATTCGGCGCTGGTGTGCGTAGGCGGCAGAGCCCGAGGCGGCGTTGAAGAAGACTGCGGTCAGGCTGATCGCAGTGATCGTCGCCGGCCGGTCGTGCGGGTAGAGCAGGAGGAGGACAGGGGTGAGGATGAAGCCGCCGCCGGAGCCCACGATCGTCCCGAACGCGCCGACCGCGACCCCCAGGAGGACGAGCAGGGCCGCGACAGTCGGCGAGAACGTCATTTCGCGCAGGGCTCTTGCACGGCTTCTCCGAGAATACGGAGCGACCTGGTCTCGCTGCGCTCCGTCTGTCAGGGGCTCGGCGATCAGGAGTGCCCGAAGCGAACGTCGGGCAGGACCCTCCGCAGCCAGCGTGGGAGCGCCCAGGCATGGCGACCGAAGACGCGGAGGAGTGTCGGGATCAGGACGAGCCGGACCAGCATCGCGTCGAGCAGGACGGCGACGCCGAGGATGACGCCCATCTCCTTCGGCGGCAGCGGCCCGGAGAGGGCGAAGGTGAAGAAGACGGCGACCATGACGGCGGCGGCGGCGAAGATGACGCGGCCGGAGTGGGCGAGGCCCCCGATGGCCGCCTCGTGCGGGTCGTGAGAGCGGTCCCAGTGCTCCTTCGCGGAAGAGAGCAGGAACACCGTGTAGTCCATCGAGATCGCGAAGATCATCGCGAAGAAGAACACGGGTGCCCAGGAGTCCAGGTAGCCCTGCGGCTCGAAGCCGAGCAGGCCTGCGCCGTGGCCGTTCTGGAAGATCAGACGTCCGACGCCGAAAGCAGCACCGGTCGCGAGCAGGTTGGTGAGTACGCCGAGGGCTGCAAGCAGCGGCGCCTGCAGGGCGATCAGTAGCAGCAGGAAGCCGAGAACGAGGACGACGCCGATCACCAGCGGTGTCTTTGCCGCCAGTG
Organism: uncultured Thermoleophilia bacterium; assembly: GCA_963794375.1. Taxonomy (GTDB): domain Bacteria; phylum Actinomycetota; class Thermoleophilia; order Gaiellales; family Gaiellaceae; genus PALSA-600. Next base: position 680,113 of record CAWCDL010000004.1, on the reverse strand, counting down.
CTTGTTCGAGGTCGTGGTTCTCGGCGGAAGCACCGCCGACGAGGGCGCCTGCCGGGAGGGCTGCGCGGAGCCGGTCGATCGTACGGCCGACGCTGGTGCTCGACGGATCGGCGTTCGGGATCGCCTGGAACATCGCAAGCCCATTCGCGCCGAACTGCGCCGCCGAGACCCGGACGATGCCGGGGTCGCGCCGGGCGATCGAAGCCGCCTTCGCGTCGATCGAGCGGGGCATGACGATCTGCAACGCGCCCGGCGCGCCGACGCCGAACGCCTGCTGCACCTGGGTGTAGCCGATGCGGGAGCCGTCGGTGGATGGGACGACCTTGATCGAGGGCATGCCGGTCTTGAGGCCGAAGATCGGCAGGGCGAGGAGAACGAGGATGAGGGTGGCGGCAGGTCCGTAGAGGTGTGGCTTGCGCCAGAGCCGCTCGCCCCAGGCTGCGAAGCGTGCCGAGCGGTGCTCGCCGGAATGCACCCAGCGCAGCGGAAGCGCATCCACCTTTGGTCCGAGCTTCCCGAGCACTGCCGGGAGCAGGGTCATCGTTGCGGCGAGGACGAAGGCGACGCTGATCATGATCCCGAGCGCCATCGAGCGGAACGCGGGGCTCGGAACGAGCATCACCGCAGAGAGCGAGACGAAGACAGTGAGGCCGGAGAAGAGCACCGCCTTCCCGGCGGTGTCCATCGTGACCGCGACCGCTTCGCGGACGTCGAGCTTGGAGCCGAAGTAGGCGCCGCGGAAGCGATGGACGACAAAGAGGGCGTAGTCGATTCCGAGTGCGAGTGCGAACATGAGCGCGAAGTTCATCGCCCAGATCGAGATCTCGAAGCCGTGCGTGAGCAGGGACAGAAGCCCGGCGGAGGCAAGCAGGCCGAGGATCGTCAGCATCAGCGGCAAGCCGGCCGCGACCAGCGAGCCGAAAGCGATCGCGAGGATCGCGAGCGTGATCGGCCAGGAATAGATCTCCGACTTCATCATCGCCGTGCGGTTCGCGGTGTTGAAGTCCGACCACATGCCCGAAGCGCCGGTCAGGCTGACCGAGATCGCAGGTGTCGCGAGTGCGTGCAGCTTGCCTTTCAAGCTGTCAGCCGCGGCGACCATCGCCGTCGGATCGCCTCGCGCACCCGCGACGACGATCGCGGTGTGGCCGTCGGGCGAGATCGACGAGCCCGGCTGCGGCGGCACGACCGACGAGACTCGCCGGTCGGAACGCAGCACACCCTCGACGTGCCCAAGCAGGGTCTGGAACGCCGGGTCGCCGACCGAGAGGGAGGACGAGTGGAGCACGACCATCGGGGCGGAGCTGGAGAGACCGGCGAAGTTCTGCTGGATCAGCGTGCGCGCGGCGACCGACTCGGAGCCGTTGGCCTGCCAACCGGCACCCGACAGCGCCGTCTCGACCTGCGGCGCAAACGCCCCCATCGCGACCGCGACCGCCGCCCAGGCGAGAGCCACCGTGCGCACATGGTCTGCGGCCCAGCCGCCGAGGCGACCGACGGGCCCGACCGCCTCCGGGTGCTCGGCGTTGGCGGGAGACAAATGCGCTGCTGCTGCGATCGCCACTAGCTCGTTCCTCCTGATCAAAAGGTTGCGCCCCGTAGGCTTTCTGCTACTGTACAACTAAATCGTTGAAGAGTTTAGCAGAAGGAGAACGATGCAGTCGCTTCCACACCCGATCCCCGACGACCTGGCCGAATTGATCGCCCGCCGGTTCCGTGCGATCGGCGAGCCGATGCGCGTACGCATCCTCGACCTGTTGCGCGACGGAGAGCTCAGCGTCAGCTCGCTCGCAGAGCAGCTCGGCGCCGGCCAGCAGAACGTCTCGAAGCACCTGAGCGTGCTCGCCGAGACGGGAATCGTCGCCCGGCGCAAGGAAGGCAATCACGTCTACTACCGCGTCGTAGACGAAGGCGTGTTCGCCCTCTGCGAGCAGGTCTGCGGCTCGCTTCAGTCCCAGCTCTCGACCCTGGCCGCCCTCGTCGGCGGCCTCCCCGGCTGATCCTCTGAGGAGATTGAAATGACCACGAACATGAGCACGCTCGATCGCAAGCTCCGCACCTTCGTCGCGGCACCGCTGCTCGTCGTGGTTGCGCTGCTTGCCGGTGCCGGCAGCCTCGCCGGGATCGTCCTGCTCGTCCTCGCCGCCGTGATGCTCGCGACGAGCTCGGTGAGCTTCTGCCCGCTCTATGCCGCGCTCCACCTGAGCACGCAACGCCCGAAGCCAAAAACGCTCACTCACTGAAGGGAATGACCAGAGAAATGGACGTCACCTCCGAAACCTTCCAGCGCGACGTGATCGAACGCTCGCACGAGCTGCCGGTTGTCGTCGACTTCTGGGCTGCCTGGTGCGGCCCATGTCGCATGCTCGGACCTGCGATCGAGACCGAGGTCGCGAAGCGGGCCGGCCGGATCGAGCTTGCGAAGGTCGACGTCGACGCCGAGCAGGTCCTCGCCGCGCAGTACGGGATCCAGAGCATTCCGACCGTCGCCGTCTTCCGGGACGGCAAGCCGGTCAGCGGCTTCGTCGGCGCGCATCCGGCTGCATCGATCGGCAGCTTCCTGGATGACACAATCGAAAAGCACGGCGAAGCAGCTGATGCAGCATGAGTCTCACCGCGACCTCACGCTCCATCCGCGGAACGCTGCGTCAGGAGATCGTGATCGACGGGACGCATCGGTTGATCACCGACGAGCCGGAGGAGGTCGGGGGCGAAGGAAGCGCTCCGGCCCCCCACGAACTGCTCCCGGCGGCCATCGCTTCGTGCGTATCGACGACGCTGGTCATGTACGCGAACCGCAAGGGCTGGGAGCTCGGAGACGTCTCCGTCGACGTCGACTACGACCATCGCTCCACACCCCGTCGCTGCGACATCTCGATCAACATCGGTGGCGGACTGAGCAGCGAGCAGGTCGCGGTGCTGGACAAGGTCGCTGCGGCCTGCCCGGTTCGACGCGCGATCGAGAGCGGGATCGAGTTCAGCGAGCAGATCACCGCCGCCCCGCGGGCTCCGCTCACGGCATGAGGCGCGAGCGGCAACCGATGCGGGCTTCTCCTGATGGAAACCGCGGTGTGCGCCGGTACGACTACCTGAGATGAGTCGCGTCGTCGTACTTGGCGCAGGAGTCGCCGGCCACACTGCGGCGTCGTTCGCACGGAAGTGGCTTGGCAAGGAGCACACGGTCACGGTCATCAGTCCGCGCGACTTCTACAACTGGATCCCGTCGAACATCTGGGTCGGGGTCGGCCTGATGAAGCCAGAGAAAGTGACCTTCCCGCTCCGGCCGGTCTACGACCGTGCGGGGATCGAGTTCGTCCATGCAGCCGCGCGCGAGATTCATCCAGAGGGCGGCGTCGCCGACAACTCCCCGTTCGTCGTCACCGACTCGGGCGAACGGATCCCCTACGACTTCCTGATCAACGCGACGGGCCCGCAGCTTCGCTTCGACATGACCGAAGGGCTCGGGCCTTCGGCCAACAGCCTGTCGGTATGCACCGCCGACCACGCTGCCCATGCCTCTCGCGCCCTCGATGAAGCAGTCGAGCGGATGCGCAAAGGTGAACGACAGCGCTTTTTGGTCGGCGTCGGGCATGGAACGTGCACCTGTGAGGGCGCCGCGTTCGAATACATCGTCAACCTCGAGTTCGAGTTGCGCGCTCGCAAGGTGCGGGAGCTCGCCGACATCGTCTGGATCACCAATGAGTACGAGCTCGGCGACTTCGGGATGGGCGGCATGCATCTGAAGCGCGGCGGCTATATCACCCCGAGCAGCATCTTCACCGCCTCGCTGTTCGGCGAGCGGAACATCGACTGGATCACGCGCGCTCACGTGCGCAAGGTCGAGCCGGGTCGCGTCGAGTACGAGACTGTCGACGGAGCAGAAGCCGAGCAAGAGTTCGACTTCGCCATGTTGCTACCTCCGTTCACGGGGGTCGGCCTGACCGCGTTCGATCGAAGCGGTGCAGAGATCACGGAGCAGATGTTCATGCCCAACGGCTTCATGCGCGTCGACGCCGACTATCGCGCGAAGCCGTACGAAGAGTGGCGTGCTGCGGACTGGCCGCGCACCTACCAGTCCCCGGTCTACGAGAACGTGTTCGCCGCGGGGATCGCCTTCGCCCCGCCGCATCAGATCTCGCGGCCTCGCGCGACCCCGAGTGGCGCCCCGGTCGCGCCGGCACCTCCCCGCACAGGAATGCCCTCCGCGATGATTGCGAAGGCCGTCACGCGCAGCATCGTCGACATGATCCACGGCGCCGACACTCCTACCCGGGCCGCGTCGATGTCGGAGATGGGGGCCGCTTGCGTCGCCTCCGCCGGCGCCAACCCGTTCACCGGCACGGCAGCGTCGATGACGGTCTTTCCGATCGTCCCCGACTGGGAGCGCTACCCGGAGTACGGACGCGACATGAAGCGCACCTTCGGCGAAATCGGCCTGGCAGGGCACTGGATCAAGATCCTGCTTCACCACCTGTTCCTCTACAAGGCGCGGCTTCGGCCGGGCTGGTCGCTGATCCCGGAGTGAGTGCGATGCCGAACGAGACGAGAACGCGGCACGTCGCCGAGACAAACCGGTTCTACGCGACGAAGCCGACGCACACCACGGTCTTCATGCGAACGTTCCTGCCGTGGCAGCTGTGGCGGTTCGCGGTCATCAACATGAAGATGCTCGCAATGATCCGGACCAGCCACAGCTCGCGCAACTCGCACTGACCGTCCACAAGCGAGAGCTGCATTCGGGTCTGGCGCACAGAATCGGTAGGAGCCCCCAAGGGGTATGCGTGGCCACACGAGCGTCGCGGGGCTTGAGCATGCCTAGTGTCGAGGTGACCGAAAAGGAGGAGCCGACGATGACCACGATCAGGTACGCCGTCCCGGATGTGTCCTGCGACCACTGCCGTACGGCGATCGCGCACGAGGTCTCCACGGTTGCAGGCGTCGAGACGGTCGAAGTCGATCTCGAGACGAAGATCGTCACCGTTACCGGCGATCCGCTCGATGAAGCGGCGATCGTCGCTGCGATCGACGACGCAGGCTACGTCGTGGCTGCGTGAGCACCTCGACCCGCAGGTTCGCGAAGACGCGGGTAGCGATGACGATGCTCGCAGGCGCCGCCACCCGGGGCGAGATGACGATCGCCTTCTCAACCCGATGATTGCGGCTGCCGCGACGGCCGCCTCCAGCATCTTCGTCGTCACGAACAGCCTGCGGCTGCGCCGCTTTCGCAGCACCAGGGAGAACGTGGGAACCGGTGCTGCGCGGATTGTGGGCGGCCGGATTCCGGTTGGAACCCGATCATGAGCTCGAGGGTGGAGCAGCCGCGCGCCGCCGCCGATCCGCTGCTCGCAGAGCTGCGGCGGACGGAGTTCGCTCGGCTCGACGCGGGTGGGCACGTCTATCTCGACTACACCGGCGCCGGCCTGTACTCCGAATCTCAGATCGAGGAGCACGTGAAGCTCCTTCGTGAGCACGTTTTCGGGAACCCGCACTCGGCCAACCCAACCTCCTCGGCGATGACCGAGCTGGTCGAGCGCGCACGCTCTGCGGTGCACGCGTTCTTCCGTGCCTCGCCGGAGGAATACGTTGTCGTCTTCACGCCGAACGCGACCGGAGCGCTGAGACTCGTCGGCGAGGCATACCCGTTCCGGTCCGGCGATCGCTTCCTGCTCACGTTCGACAACCACAACTCCGTCAACGGCATCCGCGAGTTCGCGCGCGCCCGCGGTGCCGAAACGACGTACCTGCCGAGCGGAGCTCCGGACCTGCGTGTCGATGGGGAGATGCTCCCGCGCTACCTCACGGAGGTTGGGGGCGATCACAACAACCTGTTCGCCTTCCCTGCGCAGTCGAACTTCTCCGGCGTCCATCACCCGCTGACCTGGATCGGCCAGGCGCACGACCACGGGTGGCATGTGCTACTCGACGCTGCGGCGTACGTGCCCACCAACCGGCTCGACCTGTCGCTGCATCACCCCGACTTCGTCGCGTTGTCCTTCTACAAGATGTTCGGCTGGCCGTCCGGGGTCGGAGCGCTGATCGCCCGGCGCGATGCCCTCGAGAAGCTCGAGCGGCCCTGGTTCTCGGGTGGCACGATTGTCGCCGCATTCGTTCAGCGCGAGTGGTACGAGTCCGCACCCGGCCCCGCGCATTTCGAGGACGGGACGCCCAACTTCCTCGACCTTCCAGCGATCGAGATCGGACTGACGTTCCTCGAACGGATCGGGATCGAACGGATCCACACGCACGTCGAGATGCTCACCGCCGAGCTTCTCGGGGTGCTCTCGACCCTGGAGCATGCAGCCGGATCGCCTGCTGCGCGGATATACGGGCCGGCCGCGCTCGCCGATCGTGGCGCGACCGTCGCCTTCAACTTCCTCCACCCTGACGGCCGAGTTGTCGACGAGCGCTACGTCGATCGCGTCGCCCGCCGTCACTCTCTCTCACTGCGCACCGGCTGCTTCTGCAACCCCGGCGCCGGCGAGGTGGCCTTCACCATCTCGCGCGAGACACTCGTCGGAGGCGAGTTCGGGCACGGCATGAGCCTCGACGACTACATCCGAACGATCGGGCTGCCGTCGGGCGGCGCAGTGCGTGCCTCGTTCGGGCTGCCCTCGAGCCAGGCCGACGTCGACCGTTTCGCCGCCTTCGCGGCCGAGTTCGTCGATCTGGCTGACGTCCCGGCCGATCTCCCGCCCCGGACGGGGTGCTAGGCACCGACATGGCTAGGGTCGAATAGTGGGCGTCTTCTCCTTCCTCTTCCCGCCCTCGACGAGCGCCGAGGAGGCACACGAGGCGGCAGCGCAGCGCGATGTCGTGATCCTCGACGTCCGCGAGCAGCACGAATGGAAAGCCGGGCACGCTCCCGGCTCCAAGAACATCCCGCTCTCCATCCTCGACAAGCGGACCGCGGAACTCGCACGCGACCGCCGCTACATCGCCGTCTGTCGGAGTGGCTCGCGCTCGCGCGGCGCCACGGCCCAACTGCGCGGCGCGGGGCTCGACGTCGTCAATCTCAAGGGCGGCATGCACAGCTGGAAGCGTGCCGGCCTCCCTCTCGAGCCCCGAAACGGCCGCATCGTCTGAGCATCGGCCCGCGACGCTAGTGGTTCGCGGCTGTGAGCAGCGCCTGAAGGTCGTCCAACTGCCGCGCGACCGACCCGCAGATCTCTTCGCAAAGCCGGTAGACGCTCTGGTCGACCACGCGATAGCGCATGAAGCTGCCTTCTCTGCGCCGCGCCACGATGCCGGCGTCGGCCAGCACACCGAGGTGCTTCGACACGTTCTGTTGAGTCGAGCCGACGGAGTCGGTCAGCTCCTGGACGGTCGCCTCGGCCGCCCGGAGGCGGTCGAGAAGCTTGATCCGTGTTGGATCGGCGATCACACGAAGACGTCGCGCGATCAACTCGACAACTTCATCTGGCAGTGGATGTTGGAGTTCCATTCTCGACCTCCGCCTTCGTTGGGGAGGTCGGCTCGACGCCGGCCTCCCCAACGAGGGTTACGTCACAGGATGTGCCTTGTGGTGCCGCAGGTGCACTGCGTCCGTTGAGTAGAGGCCAAGGCCCGACAACACGACAAGTAGGGCTCCCGGCACGACGAAGAACCAGGTGAACAGGGTGAAGTTCGGCAAGCTCGAGAGCTGCTTGAAGTCACTCACGTTCCCCTGCATCGTCGTGACGAGCGGCTTGTAGTGCGCGAGCCCGGCTGGGACCTGAGAGGCGATCGGAACCGCCTGTCTCATCGATCCGATGAGCTGGGTGAAGTCCTTCTCCGCTGCCGGCGGGATCTGCAGGCCCGAAGCCTGCATCCCGGTGAGGTAGTTCTGGAACTTGGCAGCATTGGCGTTCGTGTACATGGGCGTGATCTGCCCGAGCGGGACGAACACGTTGTAGTAGTAGTCCGCGGTCGTCTGAACCTGGTTCGGCGCCATGATCGGCTGGAAGTCGTTGATCATCCGCTCGCCGGCGGCCGACTTGCTCGGCAGCCCCATTGCGAGCGGGGCCACGATCAGCGCCACGCCGATGACGAGCACGCCCCACCAAAGTGCCTTGCCATTCATCTCTGCTCCCTCCATGGAAGGTGGCCCAAAGCGTCTCCGGGCAGCCCGTCGGGAGCGTCCGCAGCGACCCTGATCAGGGACGCACAAAGTACGCAAGCAATGGCTTGAACAATTGAAATGTGGTGTTACAACCTTGCGCTCGCGTAGTTGTTCCGGACGCCCACCCTCGCCTCCGGATCGAGACTTCGGCGACCTGGAGGTTTCACAGATGCTCGACGAGAAGCACGTCACGGTTCCGGCGACACTCACCGAAGACGCCGTCCGCACGATCGTCCAGGAAGAGCTCGAGCAGTCCCGCAAGCGCGATCCCGCAGCCAAGAAGGCGGCGTTCATCGCGTCGAAGGGAACGCTCGACTGGGCCTATCCCCCGCTGATCCTGGCGACGACCGCAGCCGCGTCCGGCATGGACGCATCGATCTTCTTCACCTTCTACGGCCTGAACATCATCCACAAGGACTTCGAGCAGATGCTCAAGGTCTCGCCGCTCGGCAATCCGGCCATGCCGATGCCGGTGACGATGCCGAACATGGTGCTCGGTCTGCCGGGCATGGGGCCGATGGCGACGAAGATGATGAAGTCGAAGTTCGCAGGCAAGAACGTCGCACCGATCAGTGAGCTGCTCGAGTCGGCGCAGGACCTCGGTGTGAGGCTGATCGCGTGCCAGATGACGATGGACGTCTTCGGCTACGCGCAGGGGGACTTCATCGACGGCGTCGAGTTCGCGGGCGCCGCGGCGTTCCTCGCCGAGGCGCGCCAGGCCCACGTGACCCTCTTCATCTAGGAGACATGATGAGCGAGACACAGATCGACATCACCCAGGAGCTCGATGCTCGCGGGCTGCTCTGCCCGATGCCGGTGATCAAGACCGCGAAGGCCGTCAAGGCCCTCACGCCCGGCCAGGTGCTGAAGCTGATCGCAACCGACCGCGGCTCGATCGCCGACATCCCCGCCTGGACGGAGAGCACCGGCAACGAGCTGCTCGACTGGCACGACGAAGGCGACTTCCTCGTCTTCTACGTGCGCAAGGGTCAGGAGACGTAGAGATGGCAGACCAGGAAAAGCTGGTGATCATGATCACGCACGGCCCGGAAGAGCCGGAGCTCGCGACGATCCCGTTCGCGATGGCGGGTGCCGCCGTCGCATCGGACGTCGATGTCGTGCTTGGCTTCCAGGGCGACGGTTGCCTGCTCGTCAAGAAGGGCGTCGCCGAGACGGTGGTCGCGCCGGAGTTCGCTCCGCTCGGCCCTCTGCTCGAGACGATCCAGGAGCTCGGCGGCAAGCTGCTCGTCTGCTCGCCCTGCGTCAAGAGCCGCGGTCTCAGCGAGGACGATCTCGTCGAGGGCACGGAGATCGTCGCTGCGGCGCGGTTCGTCGCGGAAATCACGACCGCAACCAACAGCCTCGTCTACTGAAGGAGCATTGAGATGTCCACTGTTCTTGGCGAGAGCGATCTGATTGGGCTCACCGCTGCGACGATCGTCGACGCACGCGGCGCCGCCTGCCCAGGCCCGCTGCTCGAGGCGAAGAAGGCGATGGGCAGTGTCGCAGTCGGCGATGTGCTCGAGCTCTGGTCGAGCGACTCGCAGACGGGGAACGACGTCGCCGCGTGGTCGGGCAAGGTCGGCCACGAGTTCCTCGGCGTCGTCGCGACCGACGGGTACGAGCGCGTCTTCATCCGCAGGATGAAGTGACCGAGACGCTCGCCACAGTGCACGAGCCCGCGCGGGCAACTGCCCCGCGCGTGCTCGTCTTCTCGACGAACACGATTTCCGATCCGGGGATCGACCTGGCGGGTAGCTCGCACATGCACTACTCGCCGAATGTCGTCGTGATCAGCCTGCCCTGCACGAGCGGGATCCGACCGGCCTGGATCCTGCACGCACTCCAGCAAGGCTTCGACGGCGTGTTCGTCGCCTCCGACGGCGACGAGTGCGCGTACCTCGCCGACTGCAGCGAGCGCTCCTCGCGGATCGTCGCCGAAGCGCAGGGGCTGCTCTCAGCGGAGGGAATCGACGGCCGCCGGCTGAAGCTCGCAGCCATCTGCTCGGTCTGCGCCGCGCCGTTCACCAAGCACGTCCACGACTTCAGCGCTGCGCTCGCGGAGCTGGAGGCGTGATGGACTACGACGTCCTCGTCGTCGGCAGTGGGATCGGTGGCATGGAGTCGGCGCTGAAGCTCGGCGACATGGGCTACAAGGTGCTCGTCGTCGAGAAGGAGCCGAGCGTCGGCGGCAAGATGATCCTCCTCAGCAAGGTCTTCCCGACGCTCGACTGCGCAAGTTGCATCTCGACGCCGAAGATGGCCGCGACGGTCCATCACCCGAACGTGACCGTCTTCACCGGCTCGGAGGTCGGTGAGGTCGCGCGTAACAGAAGCGGCAGTTTCCGCGCGACCGTCCACCGCAAGCCGCGGTTCGTCGACGAGGCACTCTGCACCGGCTGTCGCCAGTGCGAACTCGCCTGCACCGTCGCCGTGCCCGACCAGTACAACGGGGAGCTCGTCTCGCGCCGCGCCGCCTATATCGCGTTTCCACAGGCGGTTCCGCAGAAAGCGCTGATCGAGCGCGCCGGCACATCGCCGTGCTCCTTCGCCTGTCCCGCAGGCATCAAGGCGCACGGCTACGTCTCGCTCGTGCGCAGCGGCGAGTACGAGAAGGCATTCGACCTCGTTCTCGAAGCGACGCCGCTCGTCGGCAGCCTCGGTCGCGCCTGCTATGCCCCCTGCGAGGCGGAGTGCACGCGCGGCAGCCTGGAAGGGCCTTTGCCGATCCGCCGCATCAAGCGCTTCGTCGCCGACCGGCACTACTCGCTCGCCGATCCGCCGCCGGCCGAGCTGTCGGAACGGAACGGCAAGCGCGTCGCGATCGTCGGCTCTGGCCCGGCGGGCCTGACCGCCGCGTGGCTGCTGGCACGCAAGGGCTACCGCGTGAAGATCTTCGAAGCGGCTCCCGTACCCGGCGGCGCGCTTCGGCTCGCGATCCCCTCCTACCGGCTTCCGGCCGAGGTGGTCGAGCGCGACGTCGCGAACGTCACCGACGCCGGCGTCGAGATCGCGACGAGCACGCGGATCGACGATCTCGACGCGCTCAAGCGCGACGGCTACGAGGCTGTTCTTGTTGCGACCGGCACGCCGACCGCGGCTCGCCTACACGTTCCCGGCGAGGAGCTTGCCGGGGTCTCGAGCGCGCTTTCGTTCCTGCGCGACATCAAGCTGGCCGCCCCTGCTGACCTCGACGGCAAGCGCGTCGTCGTGATCGGCGGTGGCAATGTCGCGATCGACGCCGCGCGCAGTGCGCACCGGCTCGGCGCTGCCGAGGTGCACATGATCTGCCTCGAGGCGCGAGCAGAGATGCCCGCCTATGGCTGGGAGGTCGACGAGGCGCTGGAGGACGGTGTGGAGCTGCACGCCTCGTGGGGGATTGCCGGCTTCGTCGGCACGGCCGGCATCGAGGCAGTCGACCTCAAGCGCTGCACCTCCGTTTTCGACGAGAACCATCGTTTCAGCCCCCAGTACGACGAACGCGAGCTCGACCGCATCGCCTGCGACGCGGCGATCGTCGCCGTCGGCATGGGCGCCGACACGGCGACGTTCCCGCAGCTCGCCCCCGGTGGAGCGCGAACGCTCCAGGCAGACCCGGCGACGCTGCAGACGTCGGAAGGCGGCATCTTCGCCGCGGGCGACGCCGTCGCCGGGCCGTCGATGATCACCGACGCGGTCGGGCAGGGTCGCAAGGCAGCCCACATGATCGACCGCTACCTCCAGGGGCTCGAGCTGACCGGCTTCGTCGAGCCGCTCCCGGCCGTCAGCCAGGTCGACGTGCTGGCGCGTCAGCGCAGTCACAGCCGCCGCGATCCGCTCGCCGTCGGTTCCGTGCCGGAGGCGCTCGACTTTGCGGAGCTCGAGCCGCCGCTCGCCGAAGACGATGCCCGCCGCGCCGCCGGACGCTGTCTCGACTGCGGCGTCTGCTCCGAGTGCCACGAGTGCATCGCCGCCTGCCCTGCCGACGCGATCGATCTCGACATGCGCGAGCAGGATCTCGACATCGAGGTCGGCACAGTGATCGTCTCGACCGGCTACAAGCTCTTTCCCGCCGACCTGAAGCCCCAGTACGGCTACGGAAGGTTCCAGAACGTGATCACGGGCATGCAGATGGAGCGCCTGCTCGCGCCCACGCGCCCCTACAACACGGTTTTGCGCCCGGGCGACGGACGCGTCCCGGAGCGGGTCGCGTACGTGATGTGCACGGGCTCGCGTGACCAGACCGTCGGCAACCCGCTTTGCTCGAAGTTCTGCTGCATGTACTCGATCAAGCAGAACCAGCTGATCATGGGCGCGCTGCCGCTCGCCGACGTGACGGTCCACTACATCGACATCCGCGCGGTCGGCAAGGGCTATGACGAGTTCTTCGAGCAGTCGAAGGCGATGGGCGCGACCTTCGTGAAAGGCCGCATCTCGGAGATCACCGAGACCGACGACGGCAATCTGATCCTCCGCTACGAGGACATCGAGAACGGCGGCGGCGTCGCCGAAGCCGAGTACGACCTGGTCGTGCTGGCAGTCGGCGTGCAGCCGAACCGCGACGCCGGCCGCCTCTTCACGGTCGAGGAGCTCGCACTCGACGACGCCGACTACGTCGACGAGATCGAGGAAGACATCAACCCTGGTCGCACGAGCATCCCCGGCGTGTTCGTCGCGGGGGCCGCCTCGGGCGCCAAGGACATCCCCGAGTCGATCCTGCACGCCGGAGCTGCAGTCGCACAGGCGGCTGCGCACCTCGAGCGCACACGGGCGAAGGCCGAGGTGCTTGCATGAGCGAGCGGCGGATCGGCGTGTATGTCTGCAACTGCGGCGGCAACATCTCGGACTACGTCGACGTGGAGAAGGTCGTCGAGGCTGTCAAGGACGAGCCGGGCGTCGTCGTTGCGCGTCGCGCGATGTTCACGTGCTCGGACTCGACGCAGCAGGAGATCATCGACGACATCCAGGGCAAGGAGCTCGACGGCCTGGTCGTCGCTTCCTGCTCGCCCAAGCTGCACACGTTCACCTTTCGCGCCGTGGCGCAACGCGCCGGCCTCAACCCGTACGAGTACACGCAGGTCAATGTTCGTGAGCAGTGTTCCTGGACCCACACCGACGACCGCGACGGCGCGACGCGCAAGGCGATCTCGCTCGTGCGTGCCGGGATTGCCCGCACGCGTCTGACCGAGCCGCTCGAGCCGATCGTCGTCGAGACGACACCGCGTGCGCTCGTCATCGGCGGCGGCATCGCCGGCATGCGGGCTGCGGTCGGGCTCGCCGACGTCGGGCTCGCGGTCTTCCTCGTCGAGCGAGAGGCAGAGCTCGGCGGCTGGGTCGGAGGCCTCGGCGAGCTCTTCCCGCACGGCAAGGAAGGACGTGCCTTGATCGCGCAGCTTGCCGAGGAGATCAGGCAGCGGCCCGAGATCACGGTGTTCACGAATGCGGAGCTGACCGCCAAGTCCGGCACCTTCGGCAACTACCGCGCGGTCGTGCACGCCGGCGGCGAGTCGATTCACCTCGAGGTGGGGCAGATCATCGTCGCTACTGGCTTCGACAGCTACCAGCCGGAGGCCGGTGAGCTCGGCTACGGGATCGACGGCGTCGTGACGCTGCCGGAGTGGAAGCAGCTGCTCGACTCGGGCGAAGGGCCTCTCGTGGTCAACGGCAAGCGGGTCGAGAGCGTCGCCTATGTCTACTGCGTCGGCAGCCGAAGCGGAGAGCATCCCTACTGCTCGCGTTTCTGCTGCAGCGCCGCCGTGCACGCGTCGCTGAGTGCCGCAGGGCGTGATGCGAGCGTGCGCCAGTATCACCTGTACCGCGATTTGCGCACGTACGGACGCAACGAGCTGATGCTGAACGAGTCACGGCAGCGTGGTTCGCTGTACCTGAAGTTCGCCGACGACGACCCCCCTGATGTGGCACGTGCCGGGGACGGGCTGACGGTGACCGTGCGCGACCTGCTGACCGGTGGGGAAGAGTTGACGATCCTGGCCGACATCGTCGTGCTCGTGACGGGCATGGTTCCGCGCTGCAACGACGACCTGGTCGGCGTGCTCAAGCTGCCGATCGGCCGCGACGGCTTCTTCAACGAGATCCATCCGAAGCTGCGGCCGGTCGAGACGGTCGTCGACGGCGTCCTGATCGCCGGCACCTGCCAGGGCCCGAAGACCTCTGCCGAGAGCGTCGCCTCCGGCCTCGCAGCCGTCACGCAGGCCGCCGCGGTGCTGAAGCGCGGCATCGCGGAGCTCGATCCGCAGGTTGCGGTCGTGCACGCCGATGCCTGCACCGGTTGCGCAGAGTGCGTGGGGTCGTGCCCGTTCGGCGCGATCTCGCTCGTGGAACGCGACGGTGGCGAGATCGCTGCGATCGACGCCGCCGGCTGCAAGGGCTGCGGCGCCTGCGCCCCGATCTGCCCGGAGAACGCGATCGACCTCGAGGGCTACACCGACGCGCAGGTACGCGCGATGATCGACGGCCTGCTCGTCGGAGCACCGTCATGAGCCGCGACGTCCGCGAAGTCGTTCGTGACGAGCCCCTGATGCGGAGCCGGCTGCTCGAGCTGTTGCACGACGGGCCGCGCACCGTGCCCGAGCTCGCCGAGGCCGGCGGCCTCCCCGAGGACGAAGTGATGGTCTGGATGATGGGTCTGCGCAAGTACGGCTTCGTCGCCGAAGTGCCCGGCGCGAACGGCGACGGCTACTTCGCCTATGGCGCCGTGGAGCGCAGGTGAGCACCGTCGTCCACCGGGGTCTCGCCGATGAGCTGCAGCGGATCGGCTCGTACGACGCCGAGGCGTGCATGAACTGCGGCGTCTGTACCGCGGTCTGTCCCCTGGAAATCGACCTGCTGCCGCGGCGACTCTTCCGCTATGTCGAGCTCGGCTTGGCCGACCGCGTACGTGAGGAGAGCGAGACCGTCTGGTCGTGCCTGCTCTGCCGCGCCTGCGAGGAGAGCTGCCCCGCCGACGTTCACATCACCGAGAACGTTCGCGTGCTGCGGCACTGGCTGCTGGAGGAGGAGGAGGAGCACTGATGCCGCTGGCGACCCGCGACGTGATCGGGATCCTCACCGACAACCTGCGGCTCCGCGGCTCCGTGCTTCCCATCCCGGCGCGTCGCGCGACCCGCTGGGCTCGCGAGCTCGACCTGCCGCGCGGCGGCGAGACCGTTCTCTACACCGGGATGATGTACCAGCTGATCCCGTACATCGAACGGCTCGTGGGCCTCGAGCAACGGCTCGGCGACTCGCCGCTCGCGCGCTTCAGCGGCGTTGCACGTCGGGTCAACCGCATTGTCAACGGTGCCGCGCTCGTGGCGCGTCCGTCCGCAAGCGAGCGCGCCGAGTACGACCGCGTGCCGACGAACGTCGCGAAGCTGTTGCAGCGAGCCGGCGTCGAGTTCGGCTACCTGTACGAGGACGACCTCTACTCCGGCGCCCTCGCTCACGACCTCGGCGCAGACACAGTTGTTGCCGCACACGCACGAAAGGTCGCACGGAGCTTCCGCGAGCACGGCGTCAAGGAAGTCATCACGATCGATCCCCATACGACGACGATGCTGCGGACCGTCTATCCGACGCTCGTCGACGACTACGACGTCCGAGTGCGCAGCTACCTCGAGGTGCTCGCCGAGCGGGACTCACCCGCGCAGGCAAAGTTGTCGGGCAACGTCGTGCTACACGACTCGTGCGTGTACGCGCGATACGAGAACGTCGTCAGCGAGCCTCGCGATCTTCTTGCAACAACGGGCCTCACGGTCGTCGAGCCGACGCACGCGGGGAAGCTGACTTGGTGCTGCGGCGGACCGGCAGAGGCGCTCTACCCCGACAAGGCGGCGGCCGTCGCCACCAAGCGCGTCGAGCAGCTGGCCGCGGTTGGGCATGACTGCGTGACGATGTGCCCGATCTGTCTCGTCAACCTGCGCAAGTCAGCCGGGGAGAGGGTCAGCTTCCGCGACATCTCCGAGTACCTGGTCGAAGCCGGCGGAAGTATCTAGTCCCGGCGGTCGTCTGTGTCGATGCCTCAGCCGTCGACGAAGAGCCCGCTGAACGGCCCGAGGGCACGGCTCGAGCGGCGAGAGACGCTCGGCAGGCGGATCAGCCGGTGGGTGAGGGGTCTGCCGGCGTTGCGGCGGTCGAGCTGCTCCTGGCTGATCGGCTTCCAGAGCTCGTCGATCGCGACGGTGGGGTCGCTCGGGATCCGGTCGACGTCGAGCTCGAGATGCTCCGACCAGAGTTGCAGGCGCGTATCGGTGGCGAGCGCACGGTCGTGGGCGACGACGTTCAGCTCGGTGTCGTTGAAGAGCGAGTGCTCGTTGAGGTTTGCCGACCCGATCGTCAGGAACGTGTCGTCGACGATCGCGATCTTCGCGTGGACGTAGATCGGGTCTGCGAGGTGACCGGAGCGTGCGTAGAGGGTGCAGGCAAGAAGGCGCCCTCGATCGGCGTCCGCCTCGATCAGCTCGCCGAGGACGCCGCGGGTGTCGTCGGCGCCGTTGTTCGGCCGGGCGGGCAGCAGAAGGACGAGCCGGAAGGCGGGATTGGGATGCGTACGCAGCATGCGAGCCAGCACCGCGGCGATCTCGGGCGACCACAGAAACTGGTTCTCGAGGTAGATGAGCCGCTCTGCCGCCCCGAGCGCGCGGATGTACGTCTCGAGGATGGTGAAGACGCCCCGCGGTACGTGGTCGTAGATCCGTTCAGGGATCGTGCGGACGATCTGCAGTGCGGTGTCCCCGGCAGGCTCTGGCGACGAAGCGGGCGGCAGCGTTTCGCCGACGACCTCGTGCCAGCGAGTGCGGAAGTGCTCGGCGACGTCCTCGACGGCCGGCCCTTCGATCCGCGCGCACGCGTCGTGCCACCCGACGGCTGCGCGCGACGGATGGTGCGGGCTGTCGTAGCGGTCGCCCGACTCGGAGGTCAAGTCGATGCCGCCGACGAAGGCAACGCGGTCGTCGATGACGATCGTCTTCTCGTGATGGCAATGCATCGGTCGCTCTTTCGCATCGAGCGCGCACTGCACGTTCGTTCGCTCGACCAGTCCGTCGCGAACGCTGCGCACGTCGCCCCGCGACGGGCGGAAGAACGGCAGAGGCGCTCCCGCCCAGAGGAGCATCCGAACCGGAAGGCGGTCCGCGAGCTCGGCGAGCAGGTTGCGGAGCACCACCTGGTCGCCGTCGCGAACGAGCTCGAAGTCGGGCGAGAAGTACCACCCCGTCAGGTGGATATGCGACGTCGCACGGCTTAGTTCATCGGCGATTGCCGGCAGCGCACGTGAACCGTCGATCAGGATCTCGATCGCGTTGCCCGCGCGGACGGATGAGTCGCCCTGCGCCCACCCGCCGATCGGCGGCGTGAGGGCGTCTTGCCACCCGATCTTCGAGAGGCGCCGCCGGTGATGGCTGCAGATCTGCCCGGAGATCTGGCTTCCCATCCAGCACTCCGCAGCAAGCGCGACGTCTCGGAGCTTGCGAGAGCTCAAATCCGGCGGTATCTCGCGTCGCTCAGCGAGTACAGCGCGAACGCGATCAAGCCTGCGGAGACGACCCCGAGTGCGATGCCGCCGTAGGAGGCGCGGGCGACCTTGGCGAGCGCCCCATCGATGCCGACCGCGGCGTGCGGGTTGAAGTCGACCGCGGCCTTGATGAGGAAGATGCCGACGAGCCCGAACACGACCATCCGGGAGAAGTGGCCGAGCGTCCCGAGCCAGGTGATCGTCGTCTTCGTCCCGGGGCTCATCTGCTCCGTCTTCGAGTCCTCGAGGAACTTGCGCGTGACGGCGCGATAGCCCTGGAAGGCGGCGATGCCGATCATCACCGCGCCTGCAACACCGACGATCCACGGCCCTGCCGGCCAGCCGAGCACGCCTGCGGCTTCTCGCTTCGGATTGCCGGTGCTGCCGGAGGACGATCCGGCGAGGATCTCGATCGCGATCGCGCACATGGCGCCGTAGGCGATCCCGCTTCCCATTGCCGCGACGCGGTCGAACGTCGAGTCGGACCCTTCAGGCCCCCTTCCGATCGCCGCACGCACGAGCCGCCAGAGGCAGTAGCCGCCGAGGCCGACAGCGACGAGCGTGAGCAGGAAGCCTCCGAACGGCTCATGGGCGACCGTGGCGAGCGCCCCGTGCTGGTTCGTCAGCTTGCCGCCGTGCCCGAGTGCAAGCTTGAGTGCAAGTACGCCGATGATCCCGTAGATCATTGCGCGTGCGACGAACCCGGCTCGCGACAGCCACTCGAACATGCGGGACTGAACGAATGTCTCGCCCGTTGCGCCGGCGACCGCCGGCAGATCGGAATGACGCTCGACCTGCATCAGCGTGTGCTTGTTCCCGGTCCGACCGCGAAGAAACGTCGCGGACCGGTGCGCGTCTTACGGCGCGCGGTCGGCCATGACCCCGGCGAGCTCGACGCGCGAATGGATGTTGAGCTTGCGAAACGTGTTGGCGAGGTGGTACTCGACGGTCTTGTGGCTGAGAAAGACCGCCGCTGCGATCTCGCGGTTCGACCTCCCCCTCGCGGCCAGGGCCGCGATCGCAAGCTCCTGCGGCGTGAGCTCCACTGGAGGCTGTTTCGGCGAGGCGATGCGAACGCCGGCGGCGCGCAGCTCATTCGTCGCTCGAAGCTGCCAGAGCGTTGCGCCCTGGCTCGCAAACGCGTCGTGGGCCGCCTCCAGGACCGGCCGTGCCTCGCGCCGTCGTCCGGCTCGCCTGAGCCGCTCGCCGTAGGCGAGCTGGGTCCTGGCGAGCTCGAGGAGATAGGGCGACGAGCCGAGCAGTGTCAGCGACTCGTTGAACGGGTCGTCGAACGTGTCGGTCGTCGCCAGGATCCCCCGGCACCGCAGGCACGCGCCCGTCATCCAGGTGTTGCCGAACGACTCGGCGATCGGCGCGAAGCGATCGAGCAGCTCCCGACCGCTGTCCGGGTCGCCGACCAGAGCGTAGGCGTGGACGAGATCCGGGATGAACGGGACCGCGCACGGATTACGCACGTCGCTGCTGAGCCACCGCGTCGCCGGCGGCTCGAGCAGTGCGACGGCCGCGGCCGGCTCACCACGGCCGAGCTCGAGCAACGCGAGCATCCCGATCGCAGTTCCCTCCACGCCGTAGTCGCCTGCGACCCTCGCGGCTGCCGCCGCGCGCTTGCCGGCCGATTCCGCGGCCTCGGCGTTCCCGCGCCACGCGTAGACGCCCGCCAGGACCGCGTACCCGAGCTCGGACTTTGGTTCCTCGTTGAGCTCGCCGATCCGGATCGCCTCCGCTGCGGCCGCCTCGGCAGCGCCGAGCCGGCCGCAGCGGAGCTCGAGATGCGCGGCGCAGTTCCGGTTCCAGATGACCCGGTGTGCGTTGCCCTCGGCGCGGGCCTGCCGCAACGTTTCGTCGAGCGAGCGGCGGAGCTCGTCGAATCGCTCGAGTGCCATGAAGTCGAACGCGCCCATCGTCGGCAGGTCCGGGTGGTTGGCAAGGCTCAGGCAGCGCATCGCGTCCGTGCGATTGCCGGCGTGAACGTACGCGCAGGCTGCCGCCCCGTAGGCGCGCGCCCGCCACTCTGCGTCCGCTCCGGTCGCATGGCGTTCGATGCGGCGGGCGGCGTCGACCGCCCCGGCTGCGTCGAAACTCGACGTCCGCTGCGAAACGAGGATCCCGAGCATCCTGACGATGCGCGAGTCGTCGATCGCCTCGAGTTGCTCCGCTTCGTGCAGGAGCGCTTCCTCGAGATGGCCGACCTCGCTCCATTCGGTCGTGCGCCAGAGCTCGAGAAGAAGGTCGAAGCGGAGGAGCTCGTCGTCGGCGAGCGGAAGCGCTTCTTCGATCAATGCCCTTGCCCTCGGAGCGCCGATGCCTTGAAGCGCAGCCCGGGCAGCGGCGAAGAGACGCCGAGCCCGCTCGGGGCGGCCGGGCGACAGTCTCGCCGACGCGACGAGAGCTTGAGCGGCCGCAGCATGACCGCCGCGCACCGCTGCTCGGTCGGCCGTCCGCTCGAGCAACTGGGCGAGCTCCTCGTCAGGCCCGTCCGCAGCCGCCGCGAGGTGCCAGGCGCGCCTGTCCACGTCGCTGTCGCCATCGAGCGCCGCCGCCAGGTCACGGTGTGCTTGCGCGCGTTCGGCTCCCGGTGCGCTCGCGTACACGAATGCGCGGAGGACCGGATGCCGGAAGACGACGGTTCCCCGGTGGAGACGGACGAGGCCCGCTCTCTCTGCTTCGTCGAGCGCGGCGGTAGTGCCGCGAAGCTCGCCGGCCCGGCGCACCGTGCGTTCCTCCGGCTCGGCTGCGGCAAGCAGCAGCTCGCTGCGGACGTCCGGGCTGACGGACTCGAGCTGGTGGGCGAACGCACGCTCGAGTCGCTGGTGCCCGCTCGACACTCGAGGCAGTTCTGCGGCGAGCTCCGGCGGCAGCTCGAGGAGCGCGAGTGGATTGCCGTTCGCGACATTGATGATGCGACTCTCATCGCCCGCGGCGATGGGCACGGCGCGCATTCGCAGAACCGCTCGCGCGTCCTCCGGCCCCAACGGCCCGAGCTCGAGCCGGGGCAGCGTCTCGAAGAGCGGCGCACTTCCGGGTCGGAAGGCGGCCAGCACCCCGACCTGATCCGCCTTCAGCCGGCGAACCGCGAATGCGATCGCCACCGCCGATGCGGCGTCGAACCAGTGGACGTCATCGAGCACGACGAGAACAGGGAGCTCGTCGGCGAGGTCGACGAGAAGCGAATAGGTCCCCGCCCCGACGGCGAGGACGTCGGCGTTCCCACGTTCGAGAGCAAGCGCCGCGGAGAGGGCGCGCGCCTGCGGTGGGGCAAGCTGCGGGAGGCGATCGAGCACCGGCGCGAGGAGCTCGTGGAGCGACGCGTACGGGAGCTCGGACTCGCTCTCGACGCCGACGCCCGTGAGCTGCCGCAGATCGCCGGCCCGCTCCTGCGCGTAGGCAAGGAGCGCGGTCTTGCCCGTTCCCGGCTCGCCGACGACCGCGAGGACCCGACTCAGCCCGCGACGCGCATCTTCCAGCAGGACGTCCAGGCGCGCTCGCTCACGATCGCGCCCGATTAACACGGTGCGAATCCTAAATGAGTGTCGGCTCGGGCTCTCGTGACCGGCTGGTTCGGCCTGGCGTGCGGCTCAGCGAGGCTGGTCTGCCAGCGGCTCGATCGAGCTGGCGCGAGGCTCGAGCTCGCCGGACCGAAGTCCCTCCGCCACCTGCCGTGCGAGCTCTCGCGCTTCGTCGACCTGATCGGCGCTCAACACCGTCTCCACCGAAGCCACCACGTTTCCGCCCACCGAAAGCTCGAGGACGACGGTGTCGATGTCCTTGTCTGCGACGTAGGAATCCTCGAGAAGACCGACGTGCACGACCACTTCGCCTCCGCCGGGCAGGTGGGCCGACTCACGGATCGGGTTCCCATGCAAGCTCACCGCGCCATTCTGACTCATCTCGCGCTGCTCGCAAATGCGAATGCTCAAGAGGGTGGGCGCCAGCCTCTGTCCAGGGTCGTCTGCCCGACCTCGATCAGGTAGCCGTCGGGGTCGCGGATGTAGCAGCGCAGCTCGGTCTCGTGTCTCACGGGCGGCGTCAGGAAGTGGGCGCCTCTCCTGCTCCACTCGCTGTACACCGCCTGGATGTCCGCAACCCGGATGTTGAGGAAGCTGCTCACCCGATCCGGGTCGGAGGGCGTCTCGAGGGTCACCGCCGGCTTGTCGTCGGTCGGGCCTCCTCCGACATTGATGATGATCCAGCTGTTGGCCAGTGCGACGTACGTCACCTGGTCGTCCCCGTCGCCTGAAACGACCGTCTTGCCACCGAGCACGTCGGTGTAGAAGCGGCGGGAACGCTCCACGTCATCCGAGACGATGAAATGGGCCACGACCATCTGCTCGTCGATGGTGCTCATGCCGACCTCCCTTCGTGGACTCGCTTCGTTCTCGAGAAGTCACCCGGTGAGCGCTCCCGCTCCGCCCGGCACGAACCTCGCACCGAAGCCGTCTGCTCCGGACGACGAGCCGCTGAGCAGGCCGGCCCCGAGGGTCTCAGCGATCGCGCGGACGTAGGGCTCCGAGTCGCTGCGCCCGAGCACCACCACGGTCCCGCCGCTTCCGCCGCCGCTCACCCGCGCACCGAACAGGCCCTTGTCCCGGCCGGCTTCCCGGACCGCGTCGACGATCTGGTCCGTTCGCGCCACACCGAGCCCGCAGCGCGAGTAGCCCGCGTGTGACTCGTAGAGGAGCCCGCCGAGCCGCTCGGCCGCTTCGTCCGTCGGCGGGCCCTGGATCAGCGAGACGAGCTCGAGGGCTCGTGCGTGCTCCTCGATCGGGAAGAGCGTCGCCGCCCGCACGGGATAGCCGGCCGCGGGCTCGACCGTGCTGACGGGGTCGTCGATCCCGCTCCGCAGGCGCAGGAAGTCGACTCCGAGGAGGCTCTCGGGCAGCAGGTCGACCGCGACCCGGTCGCGCGGCAGCTCGGTGAGGTACGCCACATCGGTGTCGAGCAGCGCCTTGCCCATGAACGCTGCGCAGCGGACGCGGCGGTAGGCGTCGCCGGAGACGGCGTGACGAAGACCGGAGTCGATGCCCCAGACGGCGAACGGCGGCGGGAGGGGCAGCGCCTCGAGGATCTCCCCGGGTCGACAGAGAATGGGGAGCAACGAGCCGGCCTCGCCGCACATGACGGCCAGCTGATCCATCGGGCCGCACGGCGCGGCCGCAAACACCTGCTCGGCGCGCTGGCCGAGCAGCGCGAGCCTCCTCGCGCTCGCATCGACGCCGAGGCATGCGGCAGTGGCGCGCAGGACGGCGACCTCCACGGCGGCGGAGGATCCCAGTCCCTTTCCCTGCGGGACCGTCGACGAGACGAGAAGACGCAGCCCCTTCGGGACCGCCCGGCCCTCCCGCATGAGCAGCGCGACGGGGCCGAGCACGTACGCCCCCCAGGCGTCGTAGCCGCTGAACCGCTCGGCGAGCTTGCCGAGCGGTGCGGTCGCAAGCTCCATCGCATCGACGGCGAGGCGCCTGCCGTCGCTCACCGCGACGACAAGATCGTCGTCGCGGCGTTGCGCGGCGACGAGCGTCGCCGCTTCGAGCGGCAGCTCGAGCACGAGCCCGCCCGAGTAGTCGGCGATGCCGCCGAGCACGTCGAGGCGTCCGGGAGCGCGTGCGACGGCAACCGGCCGGCCCGCGGCAAAGTATGCGCTCGCCCGCACGCGGCGGCAGAACCTCTCCGCGTGCTCGTCCCGTGAGTGCGTCTGCAGTTCCGCCGAGGTCGTGGTCGCGGCGGTCATGGGAGCGAGCCTGCCGTAGGCGGCGGGGCGTTGCAACCCCCTCGACAGTAAGGTCGGGCGCATGGCGCACGACGTGCAGCGGTTCGCGCCCGGCAGGGTGAACCTGATCGGCGAGCACACGGACTACTCCGGCGGGCTCGTCCTCCCCGTGGCCATCGATCTCGGCACCACGGTCTCGGGGCGAGCCGATCCAGCCCACATCGTCCTGCGCTCGACGGCCGACCGCAGGGCGGTCGAGCTGGCGGCCGACGGCTCGAGCAGCGTGCCCCCGGCCGGTTGGGGGCGTTACGTCGCCGCCGTGGCGCGGCTTCTGGGCGAGCGCGGCCGGCCCGCGGTTGGGCTCGTGGGCGAGGTCGAGTCGACGCTCCCGATCGGGGCAGGCCTGTCGTCGTCTGCGGCGCTCCTTGTCGCCGTCGCGTTCTCTCTCTGCGACGTCGCCGAATTCGAGTTCGAACCCCTCGAGCTGGTGCGCCTCGTGCGCGAGGCCGAACGCCTCGCTGTCGGTGTTCCGTGCGGCCTGATGGATCCGGCCGCGATCGTCTTCGCCCGCCGCCGCTGCGCCCTGTTCCTCGACTGTGCGACCGCGGAGCATCGCCCCGTGCCGCTGCCGCGCGACCTCGCGATCGTCGTGCTCGACTCGGGCGTCAGGCACCGTCTCGCGGACTCCGGGTACGCAACTCGGCGCGCCGAGCTCGAGCGTGCGCTCGCGGCGATCGGTCGCAGCGACGCATCCGGGCTTCACCCGGCCGAGGCGGCAGAGCTGGTCGAGCGCGCGCGGCTCGACGGCGTCGAGGCGCGGCGGCTGCGGCACGTCGTCACCGAGAACGAGCGGGTGCGCGAGTGCGTCGCCGCGCTCGAGTCGGGCCGCGACGTCGAGGACGTCCTCCGACGCTCGTTCCGCGCCGGCCATGAGAGCCTGCGCGACGACTACGAGGTGTCGACGCCCGAGCTCGACCTGCTGGTCGAGCTCGCCTCCGCTCACGGGGCGATCGCGGCCCGGATGACGGGGGGCGGCTTCGGCGGCTCGATCGTCGCCCTCGTCGATGTCCAGGACGCAGCGGAGATTGCGGGCTCGGTGACGAACGCCTACAGCGTGCGCACCGGACGCGCCGGCCGCGGCATCGTCTGTGCGGCGGGCGACGGCGTTGCGGCACGGGCGACGACCGGCTGATGCCGCCGCTCATCGGATAGGCTCGTCCGAGCCGTTCGCGCCGGACATGGCAGTCATCTCCGCATCCATTCTCGACGCCGACTTCTCGCGGCTCAGGCACGAGGTCGAGCGCGTCGTGGAGGCAGGTGTCGACGCGTTCTCGCTCGACGTCATCGACGGCCATTTCGCGCCGCGCATCAGCTTCGGCGAGTACATCGTCGCGCTCGTGCGCAATTGGATCGTGCTGCCGATCGAGGTGCATCTGATGGTCGAGCGGCCCGAGCGGCTCACCCAGCGGATGTGCGACGCCGGAGCCGACCTGATCCTCTTCCACCTCGAAGCGACGGACGATGCACGCGGCATCGTCGAGCGCGTCCGCTCCGAGGGGCGCGGCGTCGGAGTGGCCGTGAAGGAGGACACGCCGATCGATGCGATCTCCGACGAGCTTCTCGGCGCGGTCGACGTCGTGAACCTCCTCTCGGTGCCGATCGGGTTCGGCGGCAGCCCCTCGGCACCGGACACCCTCGAGCGCATCGCGTACCTTCGCCGGCGCGCCGATGGGCTCGGGATCCCCCTGGGGATCGAAGTGGACGGCGGGGTCAAGCCGACGAACGCCGGTGGGTACATCGAGGCGGGGGCCGACATGCTGACGGTCGGGACGGGGATCTACCACGCGCCCGATCCGGGCGAGGCCGTCCGAACGCTCGCCTCGTCGACGGCCGGCCCTGCCGATGCCGCGGCGCGTGATCGGCTGCGTGCCTTCCTGGACAGGCCGAGCCGCCATCCCAAGGATGACGCCGCCCGCCGCGCGCGGCTCGAGGAGCTACGCGTCGCCCAGGACGTTCCGCGACTCGTGTGGGATCCGTTGCACAGCCCGCGCTGACGCAGGGCTATCCGACCACGCGCACGTCACAGCCGCGGTCGCGCAGTGCCTCTACCACCGCCGGGTCGGCCGAGTGACCGGTGATCACCATGTCGAGATCGTCGACGCCGCACAGGCGTGCCACCTCGATCCGCCCGAGCTTGCTGCCGTCCGCCAGCACGATCCGGCGAGCAGCGACCCCGAGCATCCGTTTCTTCACCTCGGCCTCGGGCAAGTTGATGTTCGTCACGCCGCCGAGAGGATCGACGCCGTTGCAGCCGAGGAGCGCCGTCTTGACCGAGATCTGCTCGAGGATGAGCGTGGCCAGCGGGTCGACGAGCGAGTGCTGGAGAGGTCTCAGCGTCCCCCCGAGGACGACGACCGTGATCCTCGCCGAGGCCGGCTCGAGCTCGAGGGCCGTCTTCAGGCCGTTCGTGAACACGACGACGTCGTCGAGCTCGGTGCGCGCGGCGATCGCCCGCGCGGTGGCCGCCGCTGTCGTGCCCACGTCGATCAGCACCGTCTCGCCGTCCTCGAGCAGGGCGGCGGCGGCCTGGCCGATCGCCACCTTCTCGGCCGCGAAGCTCGAGATGCTGTTCTCGAACGGCTGCTCCTGGTGCGGGATCGTCCGGGGGATCGCCCCGCCGCGGACGCGATGCACCTTGCCGCGCGCGGCGAGCGAGTCGAGGTCTGCCCGCACGGTCATCTCCGACACGCCGAACTGGGTGCTCAACTCGCCGACGCGCACGAACTCGCGGTCCTTGATCTCCGCCAGCATGCGCTCTCGCCGGAGCGCCGCCGGGACCGGCGGGGTCTTGCCGTCGCTCCTCATGGCAGAGGCGCCGGCTGCGGTCGTGTCACGACGAAGAGCGTCTCCACGTCGATCGGCTCTGTGTCGACGGCGAGCGCAGCAAGCCGGCGCGCGGAGTCCTCCGGCGCCACGTCGTTCAGGAACAGTCCGAGACCTGTTTCCACGCTGGCCCGGATCTTCGTCACTTCCGGCGCGCGATGCACGGGGTACAGCTCGAACGCGAGATGCCAGTCGGGCTCGCCGGCCGGCGCCTCCTGCGCGACCATCATGTACGGAAGCGGGAAGTCGAAGAGAGCGTCGTACCGCCGCACGACGTCTTGGAGCGCGAGCGCAAGGTCGCGCTGCTCGGCCGGGACCAGGTCGGCCAGGCGTCCGAGCCCGTGTCGCCGCGCCCGGACGGCAACCTCGAACGGCCACCGCGCCGCGAAGGGCACCGCGACGACGAAGCTCTCGTTCGCCGCGACGAGGCGATCCGAGCGGGAGTCCGCCCGTGTCGCCTCGCACGAGAGACAGCTGCCGGCGCGCTGACGGTGACGGCGGTGTGCCGCCGCCTTCGCCATCGTGATCGGCGGGACGTGATCGAGTGCATAGATCTGGCCGTGCGGGTGCGCGATCGTCGCCCCGACCTCTGCGCCGCGGTTCTCGAAGATGCAGACGTACGCGTGGGCCGGATCGCTCCACAGCTCGCGCGCCCGGTCGATCCAGACCGCGAGGACGCGGCCGAGCTCGGTCGGCGAGAGGCGCCCGAACGAGGCTTCGTGGCGAGCGGTGTAAAGGACGACCTCGCAGCGGCCGAGCGCCGGGCCGGTCGGTCCGTCGAGCGCCGGGGGGGCCGGCGGGGCCGGACGGAACGAGGGGAACCGATTGTCGAACACGGCCGCCTCGTACGGGAAGGGGACCTCCCGTCCGCCCGGGCAGAACGGGCATGGCTCGGCGGTCTCGGCCGCGGAGTCGAGCGGCCGCGCGTTCCGTGCCGGCGCGATCCCGACCCAGGAACCGGTGAAGACGTCGAGGCGCTTGTGGATCGCCTGCGGCTCCTCGGGCGCGAGCATGCCATCGAGGCCTCCGCACAGCTCGCCGTAGACGGACAGACGCCGTCCATCCGCATAGAAGAGCTCGTGCCTGGCCAGGGTGCGCATGCTTTCGAAACCGATACTATTATCGTCGGTTTCGACGATAATGGAAAGATGAACACGAGACGGCTCGGCAAGACGGGGTGTCCGGTTTCGGAGGTCGGCTTCGGGGCCTGGGCCATCGGCGCGGGCTGGGGCGCCGTCGACGACGAAGAGTCGCTCGCGGCAATGCACGCCGCCGTCGACGCGGGCGTGACGTTCTTCGACACCGCGGACGTGTACGGCGATGGCCGCTCCGAGCGACTCGTCGGTCGCCTTCTGCGCGAGAGGCCGGAGCACCTCGTGGTGGCGACGAAGTTCGGGCGCCGCGCGTCGCTCGATCTCGCCAACTACACCTACGAGAGCTTCCGCGGCTGGATCGAGCGCTCGCGCGACAACCTCGGGGTCGAGGCGGTCGACCTCGTGCAATTGCACTGCCTCCCGTGGGAGGCCTATTACACGCCCGCCGTCTTCGACGCGTGCGACGCGCTGGTCGAAGAGGGCCTCGTGCGCGCGTACGGGGTCAGCGTCGAGAAGGTGGAGGAGGGGCTGAAGGCGATCGAGTACCCGGGTGTCGCCACCGTGCAGATCATCTTCAACGCTTTTCGCCAGCGGCCGGCGGAGCTCTTCTTCCGGCAGGCGCTCGAGCGCGATGTCGGCGTGATCGCCCGCGTTCCGCTCGCATCCGGGCTGCTGACCGGGAAGTTCGATCGCCGCACCCGCTTCGCCGCGGACGACCATCGCGCCTTCAACCGCCACGGCGAGTCCTTCGACGTCGGCGAGACGTTCTCGGGCGTCGACTTCGAGCCAGGTCTCGAGGCGGTCGAGGAGCTCCGCCCGCTCGTGCCGGAAGGGGCGACGCTTGCGCAGCTCGCGTTGCGCTGGGTCCTCGACTTCGACGCCGTCTCGACCGTCATCCCGGGGGCGAAGACCCCGGGACAGGCGCGCGCGAACGCCGCCGCGGCCGCGCTGCCGCCGCTGTCCGAGGAGACACATGCGGCGATCGCCGACGTCTACCGGCGACGGATCGCCCCGTACGTCCAGCAACGCTGGTAGCGCTCTGCGCGACGCGGGCCGAAGACCGCAGGTCTGCTCAAAAACACACTTGAGAAATCTTTCGACAGTTGGTATATACGAAAACTGTTCTGGCGATCAGGAAAATTCCAGTCGATCCGTCGTCGCTCCCCGAGGCAGGTGCGTTGGATCGATCGGGACGAGATCCGAGGTGAGGAGGAAGACGATGGCAGCAGACGGACATGACGAGATGAGCGAGGTGCAACGGGAGTTTTCGCGGCGACGCTTTCTCCGCTATGCAGGCGGGGCGGCCGCGGCCGGGACGGCCTACGGAGGGCTCGCCGCCATCCTGGGCGACCAGAGCGCGAGCGCGGCGACTCTGGCACAGCAGCACAGTGACACCGCGTTCTTCGCCAAGCATCCGAAGTACCGCTTCGTGATGATCTGCCACGTGACGACGAACTCGTTTTTCACAGCGACGATCTACGGCATCCAGGACGCCTGTGCCATCACCGGCTCCACGTACCAGTGGACCGGATCGCAGACGTCGGTCGTCGGCCAGATGGTCTCGGCCTTCAACAGCGCAATCGCCGCCAAGGCAAGCGGCATCGGCTGCTGTCTGATCGACAACACCGCCTTCAACGCCCCGGTCGACAGTGCCCTCAGCAAGGGCATCCCGGTGATCGCGTACAACGCCGACGTGTCGGCCGGGGTAGCGAACGACCGGATGGCCTACGTCGGTCAGAACAACCTGACCGCGGGAGCTGCCGTCGCGGCGCAGGTCCTCAAGACGGGGGTCAAGAAGGGCGACCTCGTGGCCGGCATCATCGCAACGCCGGGAACGGGGAACATCCAGCCGCGGATCGACGGCGCGAAGCCGGTCCTGACCAAGGCCGGCGTCGACTTCGTCGAGGTCGGAACGTCTGCGACCGAGGGTGCGCCGGAGTACAACAAGATCTCCGCGTGGTACGCCGGCCACAAAGACGTGAAGTTCATGTTCGGCGTGGACAGCGGCGACAGCGACGCCATTGCGCAGTTCATCCAGAAGAACAACCTGAAGGGAAAGGTCGGCGGGGCGGGCTGGGACGTCGGGACGCCGGTCGTGCAGGGCATCCAGGCCGGCAACCTGACCTTCACGATCGACCAGCAGGCCTACCTGCAGGGCTTCGACACGATCATGCAGCTCTTCCTGTTCAACGTCTCGGGCGGGCTGATGAAGCCGACCAACACCGACACGGGGCTCGGCATCGTGGTGAAGTCGACCGTCGCGCCGTACCTGGCCAAGAACCGGTTCGAGGGGACGAGCTCGAAGCAACAGACGCTGAAGCCGCCCGCCTCGATCCCGCACTAGTCCCAGAGCGTGCAGTCCGGCGCTCCAATCCAAGCCGCTGCCCCGGAGGGCGAACCGCCGGGGCAGCGGCATGAAGCGCCCCCGCTGCGTCGTCGTGTCCTGCGGCTCTTCCTCTACCAGCGCGAGCTGACGCCGCTCCTGATCACTGTCGCCCTCTTCGTCTACTTCACGATCAGGGCCGGGTCGACGTTCACCGACTCGCTCAGCTTGAGCTCGGCCGCCGGCTACGCCGGGCCGGTCGCGGCGATCGCCGTTGGAGAGGTGTTGCTGCTCGTACTCGGCGAGATCGACCTGTCGGCCGGCCAGGTCTTCCTCTTCGCGCCGTGGGTCGAGTACTGGCTGCACAACGGAGGGGTCCCGATTCCGGTCGCCATCCTGCTCGCGGTCGGGGTGTGCTGCGGTGTCGGAGCGGTCAACGGGCTGATCACAGTGGGCCTGAACGTGCCGTCGTTCGTCACGACGCTGGCGATGAACTTCATCCTCTTCGGCCTGGTGCTGATCTACTCGGACATGGCCCAGGCGTCGCCGATTCCGCTGTCGTCGTCTTCGGGGCACCCGAGCTTCGCCAGCAACCTGATGGGGGTCTGGATCTGGTCGGAGATCCTCTGGGTGGCCACGATCGCGATCTTCGTCACCCTGATGCTCACGCGTACGCGCTTCGGCGTGCGGATCGTCGCCACGGGAGGGAACCTCACCGGGGCAGCCGAGGCGGGCGTGCCGACCCGTCGCGTGAAGGTCTGGTGCTTCGTCCTCTGCTCTGGTCTGGCCGGACTTGTCGGCATCGTCGACGCGGTCAAGTACGGCAGCCTCGATCCGGGCAACTTTGGCGTCGACTACATCCTCTACGCGATCGGCGCCTGCGTGATCGGCGGCACCGCGCTCACCGGTGGCCGCGGCACGGTGATCGGCGCCTTCATCGGCGCGATCCTGATCGGCATCCTCGAGGACGGGCTGACCCTGGTCGGGGTCAGCACGAACGACTTCTACGTCTGGGTCGGTGTCGTGATCATCTTCGCGATGGCGCTGAACGCGCAGTTCGACAAGCTGATCGCCCGCTCGAGGGAGACATGACCGAGCAGACTCCCCCTGTGCTCGAGGTCCGCGGCGTGACGAAGCGGTTCGGCGCGCTCGTCGTACTCCGGGGCATCGATCTCTCCCTGCGCCAGGGCGAGGTGCTCGGGCTCGTCGGCGACAACGGCGCCGGCAAGAGCACGCTCGTCAAGATCCTGTCCGGCTTTCACCAGCAAGACGGGGGCGAGGTCTATGTCGGCGGCGAACGCGTCCGCTTCCACTCGGTCGAGCAAGCCCGCGCCCATGGGATCGAGACCGTCTACCAGGACCTCGCCTTGATCCCGCAGCTCCCCGTCTTCCTGAACCTGTTCCTGGGTCACGAGCTGACGACGATGGGCCCGCTTCGCTTCCTCGACAAGCGAGCGATGCGGAGGCTGTCGCGCCAGTACCTCGACGACATCAAGGTGCGCGTGCCGAGCGTCGAGGCCGAGGCCGAGCAGCTCTCCGGAGGTCAGCGGCAGGCGGTCGCGGTTGCCCGGGCCGTGCGGGTGGCACCGAAGATCCTGCTGCTCGACGAGCCGCTCGCCGCGATGGGCGCGCGGGAGTCCCGCCTCATCATTGACCTCGTCAAGGATCTCGCGGCGAGCGGCCGGGTGTCGATCATCGTGATCGACCACAACTATGCGCATCTGTTCGAGCTCTGCGACCGCATCAACGTCATGCAGGACGGCCGCATTACCACCGACCAGCTGGTGCACGAGACGTCGCTCGAGGACCTGACCGAGCTGATGGTCTCGAGTTTCCGCAGCCGGCTCGAGGAGACCTCGAGCGATGGCGCCTGAGGCTCTCGGACACCTCGAGCTCTGGCTCGTCGCCGGGAGCCAGGAGATGTACGGGGAGGCTGCGCTGCGGCAGGTCGAGGAGCACGCGCGGGAGATCGCCGACGGCCTCGATGCGCAGCCGGTCGTGCCGGTGCGAGTGGTCTACCGGCAGATCGCCACGAGCTCCGAGTCGTTCCGGCGCGTCGCGCTCGAGGCGAACGCTGCCGAGTCGTGTATCGGCGTGATCGCGTGGATGCACACGTTTTCGCCGGCGAAGATGTGGATCGCCGGTCTGAGCGCGCTGCAGAAGCCACTGCTCCATCTCCACACACAGTTCAACCGGGGCCTTCCGTGGGCGGAGATCGACATGGACTTCATGAACCTGAACCAGTCGGCGCACGGCGATCGCGAGTTCGGGTTCCTCGAGACGCGGATGGGGCTACGCCGGAAGACGGTGGTCGGTCACTGGCGCGACCCGCAGGTTGCGGCACGCATCGGGGTGTGGGCGCGCGCGGCGGCGGGCTGGCGCGAAGCGCAGGAGCTCCGGGTTGCGCGCTTCGGCGACAACATGCGCGACGTCGCCGTCACCGAGGGGGACAAGGTCGAAGCGCAGATCCGGCTGGGAGTCTCCGTCAACGGCTATGGCGTGGGGATGCTCCGGGAGGCGATCGCGGCCGTCGCGGAGCCGGACGTGGAGGACATCGTCGCGGCGTACGAGGCGGAGTATGCCCTCGCGCCGGCGCTGCGTCCGGGCGGGGAGCAACGCGAGTCGCTGCGCGACGCCGCGCGGATCGAGGCCGGATTGCGTGTCTTCCTCGATGCCGGCGGGTTCCGGGCGTTCACGGACACGTTCGAGGATCTCGACGGGCTGACGCAGCTCCCGGGTGTCGCGGCGCAACGGCTGATGGCGGACGGCTACGGCTTCGCCGGCGAGGGCGACTGGAAGACGGCGGCGCTCGTCCGGATCGCGAAGGTGATGAGCAGCGGCCTCGACGGCGGGACGTCCTTCATGGAGGACTACACGTACGACCTGGCGCCGGAGGGCTCGGCAGTGCTCGGCGCACACATGCTCGAGGTCTGCCCGTCGATCGCGGCAGAGCGGCCGTCGTGCGAGATCCACCCGCTCTCGATCGGAGGCAAGGCGGATCCCGTGCGCCTCGTCTTCACCGCCGCGCCGGGCCCCGCCGTGGTCGTGGGGCTGCTCGATCTCGGCGATCGCTTCCGGCTCGTGCTGAACGAGGTCGAGCTCGTTCCGCCTCCCGCGGATCTGCCCCGGCTGCCTGTGGCACGGGCGCTGTGGCGGCCGAAGCCCGACTTCGCGACCGCTGCCGAGGCGTGGCTGCGTGCGGGCGGCCCGCACCACACCGTCCTCTGCCGTGCGATCGGGACGGATGCCTTCGTCGACCTCGCCGAGATCGCGGGCATCGAGCTGCTCGTGATCGACGAACGGACGCGGATCCGCGATGTCGCAAACGAGCTGCGCTGGAACCAGGCGTATTACCGGCTTGCGAGAGGCATGTAGTGGCTCACACCGACCTGCGGGAGCAGGTGCTCGAGGCGAACCTTGCACTCGGGCGCGCGGGTCTCGTGGTCCTCACGTTCGGAAACGCGAGCGCGGTCGACCGCGACGCCGCCGTCGTGGCGATCAAGCCGAGTGGAGTCTCGTACGACCGGCTGACCGCTGCCGACATCGCGGTCGTCGACCTCGCGACCGGCGCGGTCGTGGAAGGCGACACCCGGCCGTCCTCGGACACCCCGACACACCTCGCGTTGTATCGCGCATGGCCCGGCGTCGGGGGCATCGTCCACACTCATTCCACGTTCGCGACCGCCTGGGCGCAGGCGCGACGCGAGATCCCCTGCTACGGGACGACGCACGCCGATCACTTCCAGGGAGGTGTCCCGGTGACGCGGCTGCTCGCACCCGCCGAGATCGAGGGCGAGTACGAGCGGGCGACGGGCGACGTGATCGTCGAGACCTTCGCCGGTCGCGAGCTCGAGCCGCTCGACAGGCCGGCGGTGCTCGTCGCCTCGCACGGCCCGTTCGCGTGGGGGGGCTGCGTGCAGGAGGCGGTCGAGAACGCGATCGCACTGGAAGAGATCGCCGCGAGTGCCTATCGCTCGGAGGCGCTGGCCGGTGCGCTCGAGCCGATCGCGGCCGAGCTGCTCGAGAAGCACTTCTCGCGCAAGCACGGGGCGGCCGCGTACTACGGTCAGCGAACGTGAAGGTGCTGCGCCTGCACGCGGCAGGCGACCTTCGACTGGACGAAGAGCCGGACCCGGAGCCGGGCCCGGGGGAGGTACTCGTCCGAGTCGGTGCCGTCGGTCTCTGCGGGTCGGATCGCCACTGGTTCGTCGAGGGCGGCATCGGTGACGCGCTCCTCGGCGAGCCACTCGTCCTCGGCCACGAGTTCGCAGGCGTTGTCGCGAGCGGCCCTCGCACGGGGCAGCGCGTTGTGCTCGATCCGGCGGTTCCCTGCGGCCGCTGCACCCTCTGTTCCTTCGGAGACGGCCACCTCTGTGCCGAGCTGCGGTTCGCCGGCCACGGCTCGACCGACGGAGGGCCTGCGCACGTTCGTCGCCTGGCCGGAGGAGCTCGCGCACCGCGCTCCCCGACGCCGTCACCGAAGATGCCGCCGCCCTGCTCGAGCCGCTCGCCGTCGCGTTGCACGCGGTCGACCTCGGGGGTGCCGGGCCGGGGAGCACTGCTGCCGTGTTCGGCTGCGGGCCGATCGGCCTGCTGCTCGTACAGGCGCTGCAGGCCGCGGGCGTCTCGGTCGAGGCTGCGGTCGATCCGCTGCCGCATCGTGCGGCGGCGGCGCAAAAGCTCGGGGCGCGCCGTTCCCAGGCGGCGGACGTTCAGGTTGACGTCGCCTACGACGCAGCGGGCGCTGACGGGGTGCTCGATGCTGCGATCGTGGCGGCGCGCCCCGGCGGTCGCGTCGTCGTGGTGGGGATACCCGACGGCGACCGCAGCTGCTTCCAGGCCGCTGCGGCACGCCGCAAGGAGCTGACGCTCGTCCTCTGCCGCCGCATGCGCGCGGGCGACCTCCCGCGCGCGATCGCCCTCGCGGAGTCCGGCCGGATCGAGCTCGAGTCGCTCGTGAGCGCGCGGTACCGGCTCGACGAGGGGCCGCAGGCGTTTCGGGACCTGATCGAGCGGCGGGGCTTGAAGGTGCTGGTCCAGCCGTGAGGAGCGCGCTCGGCATCGACTTCGGCACCGAGTCGGCGCGTGCCGTGCTCGTCGACTGCTCGGACGGGCGCGAGGTCGGGACGAGTGTGGAGCCGTACGCCCACGGGGTCATCGACGCACGCCTTCCAGCCCCCGACGACGACGTGGAGCTCGGCGCCGACTGGGCGTTGCAGGATCCGCGCGACTATCTCGAGAGCATGCAGGTCGCCGTGCGACGGCTGCTCGCCGAGACAGGTGCCCGGCCGGACGAGGTGGTGGGCATCGGCATCGACTTCACGTCGTGCACGATGCTGCCGACGCTCGCCGACGGCACGCCGCTCTGCCTGCTCGACGATCTGCGCCGCGAGCCGCACGCCTGGGTGAAGCTGTGGAAGCACCACGCCGCTCAGCCGGAGGCGGATCGAATCAACGCAGTGGCCGCCGAGCGCGGCGAGCCGTGGCTGCCGCGGTACGGCGGGAGGATCTCGTCCGAATGGTTCTTCGCGAAGGCGCTCCAGATCCTCGACGAGGCGCCGGAGGTGTACGCGCGCGCCGCACGGTTGATCGAGGCGTGCGACTGGATCGTCTGGCAACTCACCGGGGTCGAGAGCCGGAGCGCGTGTGCGGCGGGTTACAAGGCCATGTGGTCGAAGCGCGACGGGTTCCCGCCACCCGCGTACTTCGCCGCCCTCGACCCGCGCTTCGAGCAGGTCGTCGACGAGAAGCTGTCACGGACGCTCCTGCCCCCGGGTGCCCGCGCCGGCGGGCTGAGCGAGGACGCCGCCGCACGGACGGGGCTACGCGCCGGCACACCGGTTGCCGTCGGGAACGTCGACTTCCACGGCTCTGTCCCGGCGACGACCGTGACCGCTCCGGGAACGCTCGTGATGATCATGGGCACGAGCAACGGCCATCTCGTGCTCGGTGACGACCTCGTCGAGGTCGAGGGCATGTGCGGCGTCGTGGAGGACGGCATCGTCCCCGGCCTCTTTGGCTACGAGGCCGGCCAGTCGGCGCTCGGCGACATCTTCGGGTGGTTCGTGCGGCACGCCGTGCCACCCGAGTACCACGAGGCGGCGCGCGCCCGCGGCACCGAC
Organism: uncultured Thermoleophilia bacterium; assembly: GCA_963794375.1. Taxonomy (GTDB): domain Bacteria; phylum Actinomycetota; class Thermoleophilia; order Gaiellales; family Gaiellaceae; genus PALSA-600. The sequence continues at coordinate 644,375 of CAWCDL010000004.1, read as the reverse complement.
CTGCATTCCGTTCTCGCGGAAGAGGCGGCGGCGCTGCGGCCGGGCGAGTCCGGGCTGCTTGCGCTCGACTGGTGGAACGGGAACCGCTCGGTGCTCGTGGACGCCGACCTGCAGGGGCTCATCGTCGGACTGACGCTTGCGACGCGCGCGCCGGAGATCTACCGGGCGCTCGTCGAGGCCACGGCATTCGGCACACGCGTGATCATGGAGGCGTTCGAGCAGGCGGGGCTCCGGGTGGACGCGATCGTCGCCTGCGGCGGGCTGCCCCACCGCAACCCGCTGCTGATGCAGATCTTCGCCGACGTCACCGACCGGGAGATCGCCGTCGCGGCCTCCCAGCAGGCGCCCGCGCTCGGAGCCGCGATGTGGGGCGCCGTCGCGGCGGGGGTCGCCGCGGGCGGCCATGCCACGATCGCCGATGCCTCGAGCCGGATGGCCGCGCTGAGCGAGGTGCGGTTCCTTCCGCGACCGGAGAACCGGGAGGCCTACGACCTTCTCTACGGCGAGTACCGCCGTCTGCACGACGTCTTCGGGCGTGGGGGCGACGACGTCATGCGCCGGCTGAAGCGTCTCCGGAGTGCCGTGACGCAGGCTGCTCCGGCCGCGGTGTGACGGCCCCGCTCAGCTTCGTCCTCGCCTGAGGCGACGGACGTGGCGCATATACACCGGCAAGCCGATGATCAAGAAGAGGAAGACGAAGCTCGCCCATGCGGACGGATGCCGGACGTGATGGCGCTCGGCGTGGAAGAAGACGGCGGTCCCTGCGGACGCCGCGATCAGGATTGCGATGAGCGACTGCGCTGCGGTGCTACTCACGCGTGCACGCTATCGGCCGTTCGGGCCAGCTTGAGTGGAAGCGAGAGAGCAGAAAGAACATGGCCCCGAGTCGCTATCCTTGGCGGCGCTGTTCCAGTTCGGAGAGCAGAACCTCTGAATGACGCAGTCGATGCCTGCAAATGGGCATGTTTTGGGCGGTTAGCTCAGTTGGGAGAGCACCAGCTCGACAAGCTGGGGGTCACTGGTTCGAGCCCAGTACCGCCCATCAAAATCCCTGCAGGAGAGGCAGCACCGTTGCCTCTCCTGCAGACGATCTTCGTTAGGCAAGCGATGGTCAAGTAGTCGCGGGTTCGTGGTTCGGCGAGCCTGGAGCGCCGAGCTGGCGCCGTAGAGTGGTCGCATGCCGGCGATGCAGGCTGTCTACTACCGAGGCCGGGATGGGACAGAGCCGGTCGACGCGTTCATCGCCTCGCTCGGCGGTGCGCGTCGGCAGGCGGTGCTGGACAACCAGATCGAGCGTCTGAACATGCTGCGGCCGAGCGATCCGCCGCTGCCGTTCCCCTGGAGCTCGCAGCTCGAGGACGAGTTTCGCGAACTGCGGTGCCACTACGGGTCCGAGCTGTATCGGGTGATCTACCGTCGCTCCCGGAACCTGTTCGTGCTCCTGCACATGTTTCGCAAGGACACCGGCAAGGTGCCGGAGGCAGAGCTGCGAATCGCGAGGGAGCGGTGGAACGACTTCGTCGCCCGGATGGACGCTCGGCGGCGGCGCCTGCCGCGGGCAGCCGGCCACGACGCTCCCTAGCTTCCTTACCAATTATGATAAGGTGGGCGCATGGCAAAAGCGAAGAGCAGCGAGGTCGGACCGGTGGGGTCGACGGCAGCCGAGGCCGCCGGGCGTCGGGCACGGCGCAGCCCCGGCTACCGCGAGGCGCGGCAGCAGCTCGCCCCCTACGAGCAGTTGGCGCGGATCGTGATCCGGCGCCGGCTCGAGCTCGACCTCACCCAGGAGCAGCTCGCCGAGCGGATGGGCACGAGTCATTCGGCGATCTCTCGGATCGAGAGCGGCCAGCACGGCACCTCGGTGCGGACGCTGCAGCGGCTCGCGGCCGCGCTGGAGATGCGCTTTCTGTTCGGGTTCGAGCACGGCCCGGCAGAACGGCCTGTCCGCGAACTCGTCCCGGCATAGACCCGCCGCTCGCGCACGGTCGAGCAGCGCCGGCAAGTGCCCGAGCGAAGGAACTGTTGGCGAGCTCCCTGCGGACCTCCGCGTTATGACGTGCCTGCTCGAACAGATGCGTATAGGTGTCGAGGGTCATGCTCGTCCGTGCGTGGCCGAGAATCCGGCTGACCTGGGCGACATCGAGGCGAATGTCGATGATCAGATGGCTCGCGAAGGTATGCCGAAGGTCGTGAAAGCGCAGCCGCCGGTCGCCGTCGTCGAGTCCGGCGGAGATCGCGGCGCGACGCAGGACACGCTTCGAGACGTTGTGGTGCTGAAGCGGCGTGCCACGTGATGTCGCAAACACATAGTCGGAGGCAGCAGTGAACCGTGTCCCGCGACGATGGCGCTGAAGCACCTCGGCGAGCTGCGGGAGCAACGGCATCTCCCGCAGAGAGGCTCGTGTCTTCGGTGCGACACGATGCGCAGGAATCCCGTCGCGGCTGCGAGCAAGTTGGTGGCGCACGTGAATCACCCCGGCAGCGAAGTCGACGTCCGCCCAGCTCAACGCAAGAACTTCCGAGAGGCGCATGCCGGTGTAGACGGCTTGATCAGCAGCGGTCTCGCGGACAGTGGGCAGCCGGCTACAAGGCGTGCGAGCTCCGCCTGATCGAGCACTCGCTGCTCCGCGGGGACGGGATGCGGACGCTCGTCCTGATGCAAAAGGCGCACAGGATTCGAAAGGAGATAGCCGCGCCGGACCGCGTAGCCGCAGATACAGCTGAGTGTCATCAGGATCTGCTTGATCGTCCAGGGAGATAGTCGCTCGCTTTCCAGTTGCGCGACGAGCGCGACCACATCGTCCGGCGTCAGCGAACAGAGGCGTCGCCGGCCGAGGCCAGGCAGGAGGTGGCGTCGTAGCCGCGATCTGTAGAGGTCAAGAGTGCGTTCGCCTCGGGCGCCCGCAGATACCTTCGCCTCGAACCCGGCGAGCCAACGTTCGGCGACCTCGCCGAAGGTGAGCCTGGGCGACAGAGGGAGGCCGCCAAGCTTAACCGTGAGCTGGAGTCGCTCGCGTTCGCGCTCAGCCTCGACAAGAGTCGCCGCCTCGACGGTTCGGAAGCGAGGACGGCCACCGGCCATCACACACACGGCGAACCTTCCGTTCGGCTGCAGATACACACCGCGCGCCACTCGCACGCGACCTTGCTTACCCTGCGCCACGATCGCCCTCCTGATTCGGGAGAGGGCGTCCGATTTTCTGTGTAGGCGTGGTTGACGGGGTTATTCGGGCAGTCGGTCTCCGAACTGGATCTTGAACGCGAGTAGCGCCTTCGTCCAGCCGCGCGTCCGTGTCCATTGAGGCGCGGCGTTTTGGATCGCGAGGTAGACGAGCTTGCGGGCGGCGTCCTCGCTGGGGAAGCTGCCCTTGGTCTTGATCGCTTTGCGGAGCTGCCGGTTCAACGCCTCGATTGCGTTTGTCGTGTAGACAACACGGCGTACCTCTGGCTCGAAAGCGAGGAACGGGGTGATGTACTCCCAGCTGGTGCGCCAGGCCTGGCCGATCACCGGGATCTGGCTACCCCACTTGTCCTCGAACGCTTCGAGCGCGGCCAGGGCGGCGTCGGCGTTGACGGCGGTGTAGATCGGCCGGAGGTCTTTGACGACCTGGTCGTATTGGCGGCGAGGGACGTAGCGGAGGCTCTGCCGGATCAGATGCACGATGCAGGTCTGGACGGTCGTGGCCGGGTAGACGGCCTCGATCGCCTCGGGGAAGCCCTTCAGCCCGTCGACGCAGCAGATCAGGATGTCGCGGACGCCGCGGGTCTTCAGCTCGCTCAGCACCTGCATCCAGAACTTGGCGCCCTCTGTGTCCTGGAACCACATGCCGAGCACCTCACGCTCGCCGTCCATCGTGATCGCCAGGGCGAGGTAGCAGGCCTTGCGCTGTACCGAGCCGCCGTCGCGGACCTTCAGCACGAGTGCGTCGAGAAACACGACCGGGTAGACGTCATCAAGCGGCCGGGTCTGCCAGGCCCGGGCGTCGTCCATGACCGCGTCGGTCACCCGGCTGATCAGGTCGCGGCCGACGCTGACCCCGTAGATCTCGGCGAGGTGCGCCTCGATGTCCCGGGTCGAGAGGCCACGACTGTAGAGGGCGAGGATCTTGTCGTCGAAGCCTTCGAAGCGGCGCTGTCGCTTCCTGACGATCTGCGGCTCGAACGTCCCCTTCCTGTCTCGAGGCGTGTCGATCCGCACCTCGCCCTGCTCGGTGACAAGCGTCTTCGGCGTCGACCCGTTGCGAGTGTTGCCGGCCCCGCCGGGCGGCTCCTGGTGCGGCTCGTAGCCGAGGTGGTCGGTCAACTCAACCTCGAGAGCCCGCTCCACCAGCCGCTTGGTCAGTTGCGAGAGCAGCCCTCCCGGCCCAGTGATCTCCTCCTCGCTGCGTGCCCCGGCGAGCAACTCGTCGAGCAGCTCGTCCGGCAGCAGCGCCTTCAGCTCCTCAGCGAGCTCGGGCCTCCCGACCCGGCGCCCGCCGCCACCGCCTCGCCTCGCTCGCCCTCCGGGCTCGCTCCGCTCCGCGCCGGCGGCGGAAGGATCCGTGGACTCGTCCAACCTGCTTGGGATTGTCGTTGACATGGATCTCCTTTCGATCCATGCCTACACAGATCGTCGGACACTCCCATTCGGGAACACGCCAACGGGACCAGATCGATGGGCGACGGTCGAGGGCGGATTGTGGACGAGGTATTGAATTCGTCGGCCCGGTTGCCGATGCTCTCCGCATGAGCGGCGAACCGAACGCGTCGGCGGGCGGATCTCTCGAGCCTGCCACGATGGATGTGCCTGTGTTCGGAGCGCGCAAGGTGGCGAAGGAGCTTGCGGCCCGGGTCGCCGTTCTTCAGTCTGAGCTGGAGCGGTTGGGCGGTTTGTCGCTGCTTGAGGTTGAGGAGAAGCGGGCGGCCGCTGAGCGTGAACTCGAGGAGTTGCGGGCGCAGCGGCGGCATGAGCAGGATGAGCTCGAGGCGGCGCGGGAGCGAGAGCTGAGGACGACCCGCGAGGCGGTCACTCGCGAAATGGCCGATGTTCAACGTGAGCGCGACGAGCTGCTCTCAGAGTTGACTGGCCTTCGCGCTGAGGTCGTCGAAACGCGTGATGTTGCGCTGCTGCAAGAAGCTGGGGTGTACGAGTACCAGCACCCGTTGGGCAGTTCGGTCGCCTACCAGGCCGAGTTGAAGGCGCTCCAGGCCCGGATCAAGGAGATGGCTCGTCGCGATGGGGACGCAGTGCATGGCTCGACGGACTGGACCGTGAATGGCTCGGCTGCCCAGGGACGCAAGATGGTGCGTGATTTCTCGAAACTGATGCTTCGTGCCTACAACGCGGAGGCGGACAATCTCGTCCGCGGGCTCAAGCCGTACAAGCTGGACGCAGCGGTGGAACGCCTCAGCAAGGTTGCCGTCACGATCCAGAAGCTCGGCGCGACGATGGGAATCGGGATCACCCAGAGCTACCAAGCGTTGCGGGCGCGCGAGCTCGAGCTGACCGCGGACTACCTGGCGAAGCTGGCCGAGGAGAAGGAACGCGAACATGAGGAGCGTGAACGGTTGCGCGAGGAGCGGAAGGCTCAACTCGAGATCGAACGTGAGCGCGCGCGCCTCGAGAAGGAACGACAGCACTACCTGAACGCCCTCGCCGCGCTTGGAATCAACGGCGACGCGGAGGCGACGGAGCGCTTGAAGTCGGAGTTGTCGGAGATCGAGCGGGCGATCGAGCACGTCGACTACCGCGCCGCCAACGTTCGAGCCGGCTATGTGTACGTGATCTCGAATCTCGGCTCGTTCGGGGAACGGGTCGTGAAGATCGGGATGACCCGCCGGCTTGACCCTCAGGACAGGGTGAGGGAACTCGGCGATGCGTCGGTGCCCTTCCGCTACGACACCCACGCGTTGTTTTTCTCGGATGACGCCGTCGGAATCGAAGCTGCGCTTCATCAGCGTCTGGCCGAGCAGCGAGTGAATCGTGTTAACGCCCGTCGCGAGTTCTTCTATGCGACTCCGCGTGAGGTCAAAGACCATCTCGTTGAGCTGGCCGGTGACCTCCTCCAATACGAGGAGACACCTGAGGCACTTGAGTTTCGGCAGAGCCAGAACCTCGCCGACCTCACGGAATCAAACGCCGATTCGCTGCCGGACTTGGTCAGCGCGATCGCTCCGCGTCTTGAACCAGGCGAAGAAGGCGCGGAAGACCGGACGACAACTCTGAGCTAAAGCTGTCTCCGCTTCGGGGCGAAGGCGACGGGATATCCGAAAGGACCGCCCGGCGTGGCAACAATGGCAACGTTCGTCGTTCGCTCGCGTTCGTCTCCGTGTAGGCCCGATCGTGTCTTGGCTCAGCGCTGCGGATGCGGCGCACGTGCGCGAACGACTCCGCACGTTGCCGAAGCTCGACAAGCTGGGGGTCACTGGTTCGAGCCCAGTACCGCCCATTGACGAAGCCCGCCGGGAACCAGGCGGGCTTCGTCGACTTGGGGGCCTACCGGCGCGATCAGCCGGGACACGTCAGCGCGACGCGAAAGCAGCTCTTCGCGGGACGAGCGTTCCCCAGCGCTCAGTTGTCTCTCCTTGGTGTGCGTCGACCGCGGCCTCGCGGCCCGCGCAGAGCCGATTCAGGCCTTCTCGGGGATCGGGATGCGGTCGCCGTTTGCCGCTAGCCAGGCATCGAAGTCCTGCAGCTCCGGGTTCAGCGAGCGAGCAAGGTCGAGGTCGCGCGCTCCGACGTACTCGGCCTCGAAGTCGCGCTTGAACTGAAACATATTCCCGAGCTCGTCAGCTGCCGGGAAGCCGAACGAGCGGTACACGTCCGGATCGACGTCGTTGTAGCGCACCTCTTCGCCCACGGCCTTGGTGAGCTTCGCGGCGAAGTCGGCGCCGCTCACGTGGTCGCCGGCGACCGAGATCGTCTGACCGATCAGCTCGTCGCCGCGCTTGAAGATCCCGTACGCGATCTTCCCGATGTCCTCCGCGCCGATCGACGGCATGCGCGCCAATCCGAGCGGGAAGGTGACCGCGAGCACGCCGTCCTCGCCGCGCTGCGGCCCGAGCCCGAAGTAGATGAGGTTCTCCCAGTAGAACGCGGTGCGCAGGACCGTGGTCGGCACGCCGGCATCGCGGAAGAACGCCTCGGCGACTTCCTTCGCGTCGAAGTGCGGCACCTTGTACTTCCCCTGCAGGGTCGGCATCCGGTCGTCGGTGACGAACCGGCGCGTGTCCTCGAGTGACGACCAGATTGCGTGCTGCACGCCCGCCGCCTTGGCGGCGTTCGCCTGGTTGCGGGCCTGCTCGATCTCGCGGTCGGCCGAGAAGTGCTCCCAGAAGTTCGTGAGGCAGAAGGCGCCGTGCGCGCCGGAGAATGCCTGCGTGAGGCTGGCCCCGTCGTCCAGATCGGCCTGCACGACCTCGACCCCCTGGTCGGCCAGGGACTTCCCCTTCTCTCCCTCTGGGTCGCGTGTGATCGCCCGCGGGACGAACCCGCCGCTCGGGTCCGCCAGGATGGCGCGAACGAGCCCTCCGCCCTGCGCACCGGTCGCGCCGACGACTGCGATCACCTTCGTATCGGGCATGCCGTTCTCCTCTCTCGATTGGTCAGCGAGCGTGTCGTGCCGCTGTACAGTTCGCGCCGCCGCTTGACGCAGCCCTGCTCTGTCGTTTATTTATACTGAACGGTGAGCATGAGTCAGGACCCGCGTCCGGCCGTGGGGCTGATCGGGCTCGGCAACATGGGCAGCGCGTTCGCAGAGCGCCTTCTCGACGCCGGTTTCGACCTCGTGGTGCACAACAGGAGCCGAGCCAGGACGGAGGCTCTGACAGGCCGTGGCGCGGCCGTCGCCGACACGACCGCCGACCTGGCGGGCCGGGTCGACGTCCTCCTCACCTCGCTTTCCGACGACGAGGCGCTCGAGTCGGTGGCGGCGGCCGTCGCGGGCGCGGCGCGGCGGGGAATGCTTCTCGTCGATGCGAGCACCGTCTCCCCGGGGGCGTCGGCCCGGGTCGCGTCGCTCGCAGCGCGGAGCGGGATCGAGTATGTGCGGGCCCCGGTCAGCGGGAACCCCGGGGTCGTCCGCGCCGGGAACGCCACCTTCATCGTCTCCGGCGAAGCCGCCGCCATCGCCCGCGCCGAGCCGCTGCTGCGCGCGATCGGGCCGACCGTCCACGTCGTCGGGGACGGCGAGCAGGCGCGCATCGTGAAGCTCTCGATCAATCTCGTGGTCGCGGGACTTGCACAGCTGATGGCCGAGGCGCTCGTTCTCAGCGAGGCATCCGGTGTCTCCCGCGCGGCGCTGCTCGAGACGATGGGCGACTCTGCGGCCGGTGCGCCGTTCGTCAAGTACAAGACCGAGCCCCTGCTGCGCGACGACTACTCGGCGACCTTCACGACCGCCCTGATGGAGAAGGACCTCGATCTCGTGCTCGAGTCGGCGGGAGCCGTCGGCGTCGGCCTGCCGCTCGCGGTCGAGCTCAAGGGACTCATGCGCTCGACGATCGAGGCGGGGTACGGGGATGACGACTTCATGGCGCTCTACCTTCGTCTGAGGGGCGCGTCGGACCAGGAGGTATTGCGATGACGGTGCGGCACAGATCGGTGGGCTCGCCCGACGCGACGCGCGCAGTGGACTGGGAGCAGCGGATCGACTTCCCGCGTCTGCGTCGCGAGCGCCTCGAACGCGCGAAGGCGGCGCTCGAGGCCTCCGACCTGGGCGCGGTGCTCCTGTTCGACCCGAACAACATCCGCTACGTCACGAGCACCCACATCGGCGAATGGGCGCGCGACAAGAACGCGCGGTTCGCGCTGCTCGCGCGCGGCGACGACCCGATCCTCTGGGACTTCGGCTCGGCGGCCCGGCATCACCAGCTCTTCGCCCCGTGGCTGCCGTCCGAGAACTTCCGCGCGGGCGTCGCGCCGATGCGCGGCGCGATGCCCGTCGAAACCGGGATCCCGGACCGGCTCGGCGAGCGGATCGCGCACGAGCTGCGCGAGCGCGGGCTAGACGGCGAGCCGCTCGGCATCGACATGACCGACCTCGTCACGCTCGAGGCGCTGCAGCGCGCGGGTGTGCATGTGACCGACGGGTCGCGCGTCCTGCTCGAGGCGCGCAAGATCAAGACGGCGGACGAGATCGCGCTGCTCGACCAGTCCGCCGGGCTCGTCGACGCGGTCTACGAGGAGATCTACCGCATGCTCCGTCCGGGCGTGCTACGAGCACGAGATCGTGGCGCGCGCCCATCAGTTGCTGTTCGAGATGGGCTCGGAGCAGGTCGAGGCGGTCAACGCCGTCTCGGGCGACCGGTGCAACCCGCATCCGCATGTCTTCTCCGACCGGCTCCTGCGGCCCGGGCGACCAGGCGTTCTTCGACATCATCCACTCCTTCATGGGCTACCGGACGTGCTACTACCGCACGTTCAACGTCGGGCGGCGTCAGCCCCGCGCAGCTCGACGCCTACAAGCGGTGCCGCGAGTGGCTGGACGCGGCGATCGCGCTCGTCCGGCCCGGGCATGACGACGGACAGGATCGCCGAGGTCTGGCCGACCGCCAAGGAGCTCGGCTTCCCCGACGAGGAGACGCTGCTTCGGCCTCCAGTTCGGTCACGGGATCGGCGTCGGCCTGTACGAGTCGCCGATGATCTCGCGCGTCCACTCGCTCGAGCACCCGGTCGAGATCGAAGAGGGGATGGTCTTCGCGCTCGAGACCTACTGCGCCGCCACCGACGGCCGCTCGGCGGCCCGGATCGAGGAGGAGGTCGTCGTCACCGCCGACGGCTGCGAGGTGATCACGCGCTTCCCGGCCGACGAGCTGCTCGTCGCCGGCCAGATCTACGTCCGCGGCGCCGACCTGCTCGCGACGGCGCCGCCGGCGGGACGGCGTCGCCGGCACCGTGGCCGCTTCGGCCCTCGTCGGGAACGGCCCGGCGTATGACTCGACACCGGCACGCGGCAGCTTGCAGACGGGATGCCGTCGTACCGCCTCGTCGCCGGAGGACGTCGAGCTCGCCGAGGCGCTGCCGGGCACCGAGCGGGCTGCGCGCTGTCGCCTCGTCGGCGGGCGCTCGGCGCAACCCACACGGCGCTCACGCTCGTCTCGCTCGACGGACGGCCACGTCGACGCGCACGTCCACTCGTTCGAGACCGGCTTCTACGTCCTCGAGGGCGAGCCGACGCTCTACCTCGACGGGCGCGGCGTCCGGCTCGAGCCCGGCGCCTGCGGCGCCATCCCGGTCGGCGTGCCGCACGCGTTGCGCACCGATGCCCCCGCGCGGTGGATCGAGATGGCATCGCCGCGCCCGCGTCCCGACGGCAGCGACACGTTCTTCCTCGGCCCGCCGCCGGACTCGAGCCCGCCGAGCCGCTCGACGTCCGCGACCCGCGCAACCGCAACCTCTTCCTGCTCGGCGAGGGGCAGACATGGACCTCGACCTGCTCAAGCACGGCGCCGCGGTCGAGCGCGCCGACGGTCTCCGCGAGCATGGCGACCGCCGTCGCTCGCCTACAGCGGCATCACAGTGAAGATGCTCGTCGACCAGCGGCTCGACGCGCAGCTCCACACGATGTTCATGGTCGACTACCAGCCGGGCGCGGTCGCCCATCCGCACGACCATCCCTTCGAGGAGTCGTACTACATGCTCGAGGGCGAGGTCGACGTCGTCGCCGACGGCGACCGGTACACGCTTCGCCCGGGCGACGTCTTCTGGACGGCGTCGGCTGCGTCCACGCGTTCTACGAGGTGCAAGGAGCGACGGTGCTGCTGGCTCGAGACCTCTGCGCCCGGGCCCGCCTGACCGGCACTCCTACCGCTTCGAGCGCGACTGGGACTACCTCGCCGAGCGGCTCGCCGCCGAGGCGGGTGCCGCGGTATGAGCGCCAGGACGGGTCGTGCTCGACGACCTCGAGCTGTACACGCGGATCTACCGTCAGATGCTCCTGATCCGCGGCTTCGAGGACCTCGTCCAGTCGCTCTTCCTCAAGCGGGAGGTCTACGGCACGACGCATCTCTACTCCGGGCAGGAGGCGGTCGCCGTCGGGTTCGCGAGCGTGCTCGAGGATCGCGACCGCGTCGCGGCGACCTACCGCGGCCACGGGCATGCGCTCGCGCTCGGCGTCGACCCGCAGGCGCTGCTGGACGAGATGCTCGGCCGCGCGACCGGGATCAACGGCGGCCGCGCCGGCTCGATGAACGTCACCTCGCCGAGCCGACCGGCTGATCGGGTCGCTTCGGGATCGTCGGCGGCAGCATCGCCGCCGCCACGGGCGCGGCGCTGGCGCTGTCGCGCGCCACGGGCGGCGTCGCGGTCGCGTACTTCGGCGACGGCGCGATGAACCAGGGCTACTTCTTCGAGTGCCTGAACTTCGCGCAGGTGCTGAAGCTGCCGGTCGTGTTCGTCTGCGAGAACAACGGCTACGGCGAGTACACGCCGTTCGAGGTCGGTCACGGCCGGCGAGATCTGCGCGCGCGCGCCGAGGTGATGGAGGTCCCGGCGGAGACGATCGACGGGATGAGCGTCTGGAGCCGTTCGCGAGGCGGCGGCGCGGCCGATCGAGCACGCGCGCGCCGGCGGGGGCCCCGTGCTTCCTCGAGGCGATCACCTACCGCTTCGTCGGCCATTCGCGCAGCGATCCCGGGCGCCTACCGGCCCGAGGGCGAGCTCGACCGAGTGGCGCGAGCGCGACCCGCTCGTCGTCCTGCGCGCAGCGCCTCGAGGCGGAGGGCGTCGGGCGCGCACGAGCTCGACGAGGTCGAGCGCGACGGTCGCGCGCCGAGCTCGAGCGAGATGGAGCGAGCGCGGCCTCGCGGCACCGTTCCCGTCCGAGCCGCGGCCGACGCGCGAGTTCAAGGACTGAACCGGCGATGGCCGCCGAGCTGACGATGCCGAAGCTCTCCGACTCCGATGGAGGAGGCGACGATCCTCCGCTGGCTGAAGGCCCGAGGGCGAGCCGTTCAAGCGCGGCGAGCGCGCTCGTGGAGATCGAGACCGACAAGGCGACGGTCGTCTACGAGGCCGAGAGCGACGGGGGGCTCGCGTAGATCCTCGTCCAGGAGGGCGAGCACGGCGGCGCGTCGGGCGACGCGATCGCGGCACTCGACGGGGACGGCGGGAGCCGGCGCCGGCGCCGGCCGCCGGCGCCGGCGCGGCCGCCGCCGGCGCCGGCCTCGCCGCCGCCGGGTCGGCCGAGCCGCGCGGGCGACGCCGGTCGCGCGGCGCCGCGCGGTCGAGCTCGGCGTCTCGCTCCACGGGCTCGCCGGCACCGGCCCCGGCGGCCGGATCACCGCGGCGGACGTCGAGCGCGCTGCGGCCGGCGACGGTCGCGCGCCGCGCCGCCGCGTCGGCGGCAAGGGCGAGGTCGAGCGTCGTCGAGCTGACGCCGACGCAGGCGACGATCGCGCGGCGGATGGCGCACTCGGCCGCGACGATCCCGGCGTTCACGGTCACCGTCGAGGTCGACGTCTCGACGCTCGTCGCGCTGCGCGCGCGGCGCGCGCGAGGCGTCATCGAGCCGGTGCCGTCGCTGAACGACTTCGTCGTCCAGGCGGCGGCGCTCGCGCTGCGGGCGCTTCCCGGCCTTCAACGCGTCGTACGTCGACGGCAGGATCGAGCGCTACTCGCGCGTCAACGTCGGGATCGCGGTCGCGGTCGCGGACGCGCTGCTCGTGCCGGTCGTGCGACGCCGACCCGAAGTCGCTCGCCGAGATCGCGCGCGAGACGCGGCGCGCTCGCCGAGCGGGCGCGCGGACCGATCGCTCCGCCCCGAGGAGCTGAGCGGACGCGACCTTCACGGTCTCGAACCTCGGCATGTTCGGCGTGCACTCGTTCACGGCGTCATCAATCCGCCCCAGGCCGCGATCCTCGCCGTCGGCGCGGTGCGTCGGCGCCGTCGTGACGCCGGGACGGTCGACTTCCGTGACGTGATGACGCTCACCCTGACCTGCGACCACCGCGTCGTCTACGGCGCCGACGCCGCCGCGTTCCTCGACCACGCTCAGCGAGCTGCTCGAGCACCCGCTCGTCCTTCTGCTCTGATGGCGGAGATCGACTTCAGGACCGCGATCCGCGACGCGCTCGACGAGGAGCTGGAGCGCCGACGAGCGCGTGTCTTCTTCGGCGAGGACGTCGCCGTCGCCGGGCGGCGTGTTCGCCGTCACCCGCGGCCTGCTCGAGAAGCACGGCCCCGAGCGCGTGTTCGACACGCCGATCTCCGAGCTCGCGCTGACCGGCGCGGCCTTTGGCGCCGCGGTGACCGGCCTGCGGCCGGTGGTCGAGATCATGTTCGGCGACTTCCTGACGCTCGTCGATGGACAGCCTCGTCAACCAGATGACGAAGTACTGGTTCCTGACGCAGGGAGCAGGTCAGCGTGCCGCTCGTGATCCGCTCGGTCGTCGGCGCCGGCGGGCGCTTCGGCGCGATCCACTCGCAGATGCCGGTGTCGTGGTTCATGGGGATCCCCGGGCTCAAGATCGTCGCGCCGTCGACGCCGGCGGATGCGAAGGCGCTGCTGAAGGCGTCGATCCGACGACGACAACCCGGTGCTCTTCTTCGAGCACAAGCGGCTGTACTCGCTCGAGGGCGAGGTCGAACGGCGACGTCGGGCGCGCTCGGCGAGGCGGCGGTCGTGCGGACGGGCCGCGACGTGACGATCGTCATCGGCGATGAGCGGCGTGCACGACGCCTCGCCGCGGCCGAGCGGCTCGCGCGACGACGGCGATCGAGGCCGAGGTGATCGACCTGCGGACGCTCCGTCCGCTCGACCTCGAGACGGTGCTCGCGTCCGTCGCGAAGACCAACCGCCTCGTCGTCGTCGAGGAGGGGCCGCTCACGGGCGGCTGGGCCGGCGAGGTGCTCGCCTGCGTCGACCGAGCAGGCGCTCGGCGACCTCGACGACGCCTGGCGGATCGCGACGCCGGACTCGCCGATCCCGTACAGCCCGCCGCTCGAGGACGCGTTCCTTCCGGGTGCCGACGGATCGCCGCCGAGATCCCGAGGCGGTTACGGTAGAGACGTGGCGGCCACGGAACGCAGCTTCGAGTCGTCGAAGGTCGGAAGCCGGCTGCGCCCGGAGCGCGAGCAGCGCGGGATGAGCCTGCGCGAGCTGGCGCGGCGCGTCGGCGTCTCGCCGAGCCTCGTCTCGCAGATCGAGCTCGACCGCGTCAACCCGTCCGTGAGCACGCTCTACGCGCTCGTCACCGAGCTCGGGATGACGATGGGCGACCTCTTCGGCGACGTCGGCCAGCCGGCGCCGCGCGTCGCCGCTGCCGCGCCCGGCGGTCGACGGCCGTCGTCACGGACCGCGACACCCGCCGCGGTGATCAACCTCGCCTCGGGCGTGCGTGGGAGCGCCTCACGCCGGACAGCGACCCGGACGTGGAGTTCCTCTACGTCGTCTACCCGGTCGGCGCGGAGTCCTGCCCCGAGAACGCGCTCGTGCACGCACGGCGGCAAGGAGTACGGCTACGTCATCGAGCGGCACGCTCGGCGTGCGGGTCGGCTTCGACGAGTACGAGCTCGGCCCCGGCGCGTCGATCGCCTTCGACTCGTCCTCGCCGCACCGGCTCTGGGCGATCGGCGACGAGCCGGTCCATGCGGTCTGGCTCGTGATCGGCCGCGCGGCCGATCCGCGCGGCGAGACGGACTGACGTCTAGGCGCTGCCCTGCGCGGAGCGCGCGCGCGGTCTTGCCGCTGCCGCATGACCCGGAAGCGCTCGAGCAGCTCGGGCGCCTGGTAGAGCACGAGCGCGAGCAGGATGAGGGCGCCGATCGTCATGTCCGCGTACTCGGTGGGCTGCTGGAAGAGCGGCAGGACGTTGTCGATCTCGGTGAGGAAGAACGCCGCGAGGAGCGTCCCGAAGAACGAGCCCCGCCCGCCGGCCAGGCTCGCCCCGCCGAGGACGGCCGCGGCGATGCTCTCCAGCGCCTGGTTGCCGATGATCGGCGAGCCGACCTGTACCTCGGCGGCGAGGTAGAAGCCGGCAATCGAGGCCAGCACCGAGCACATGACGAACGCGATGAGGATCGTGCGGCCCGTCGACATGCCGAGCCGGCGCGACGACGTCTCGTCGAGACCGACCGCACGGAGCCCGAGGCCGGTGTTGCTGCGGTACAGCCAGAGGTCGGCGAGCGCCGCGAGGACGACGACCCCGACGGCCGCGTACGGGACGAAGCCGACGCCCGACGTGAGGGCGCTCGTCACGTCGGTGTTGATCGCGCCCTGCGGAAAGGAGCGGAGCAGGAGCGAG
The DNA here is from genome assembly GCA_963794375.1 of uncultured Thermoleophilia bacterium. Taxonomy (GTDB): domain Bacteria; phylum Actinomycetota; class Thermoleophilia; order Gaiellales; family Gaiellaceae; genus PALSA-600. Next base: position 629,152 of record CAWCDL010000004.1, on the reverse strand, counting down.
GCGCCCTCGAGGACGCTGAGCGTGCCGAGCGTCGCGACGATCGAGGGCAGGCGCAGGACCCGGATGAGGAGCGCGTTGAAGAGCCCGGTCGCGACGCCGACGCCGACGAGGGCGAGCGCGCCGGGCACCAGCGCGAGCCCGGACATGGCGGGCGTCAGCGTGAAGGACGCAGTGACGACGCACATCGTCATGAGCGCCGCGACCGAGACGTCGAAGCCTCCGACGAGGAGTGCGACCGCCTGGCCCATCGAGACGAGCACGAGCGGCATCGCCTCGAGCAGCAGCGCGTTCAGGTTCTCCTTGCCCAGGAACACGGACTGATGCGCCTCCGTGTACGCGCCGAGCGCGACGATGAGCGTCGTCATCAGCGCGAGGCGGAAGCAGGCCGCGCCTCATGCGGGCGCTCCCTTGTCGTCACGGCGCCGTCGCGGGCGCGAGAGCCGACGATCGCCTCGACGATGCGCCGCTCGCCGAGCTCGTGGCCCGGGATCTCCTCGACGATGCGCCCGCGCGACATGACGACGACGCGGTCGCACAGCCCCGACAGCTCGATCGGGTCGCTCGACTTGACGATGGCCGCGATGCCCTCCTCCGCCTTCCGCCGCAGCGCCTCGTAGATGTCGAACCGGGCGCCGACGTCGACGCCCTGCGTCGGCTCCTCGGCGAGGATCACCTTGACGTCGCCGCGCAGGAACGGCCGGATCAGCGACACCTTCTGCTGGTTGCCGCCGGAGAGCGACTGGATCGGTTGCTCCGACGAGCCCATCCGGACGCGGAGGCGCTCGACGAGCTCCGACGATCGCGCGGCGCTCGCGTCCCGCGGCGGACGACGCCGAAGCGGGCGAGCCGCCGCAGCACCTGCATGGTCGCGTTCGCGCGCACGCTGAGGACGGGGAACAGGGCCTCGCCGCGCCGGTCGCCGCTCAGCAGGACGACACCGGCACGGAGCGGGCCGAGCGGCGAGCGCGTGTCGAGCTCGCCGCCGTCGCACGTCGCGGAGCCGGCCGCCCGCTCGACGCCCGCGAGCGCCCGGAGGAACTGCACCTGACCGTTGCCCTCGGCGCCCGCGATACCGAGGATCTCGCCCTTCCGCACGACGAGGTCGATCGGGCCGAACCGCTCGCCGCGCAGGCCCGACACCGCCAGCATGACCTCGGCTCGTCTCGATGCTGGCGCGCCGCTCCGGGAATGCGACCTGAAGCGGCCGCCCGATCATGAGCGCGATGAGGGCGTCCTCGGAGACCGACGCCGGCCTCGAACGTCCCCTGGACGACGCCGTCGCGGAGCACTGTGACGCGGTCCGCGACGGCGAGCACCTCGGGGAGGCGGTGGCTGACGTAGACGATGCCGACGCCGGACCGCGCCTGGTCGAGGATCGAGCGTGTGGAGCTGCTCGACCGCATCGGGCCCGAGCGCTGTCGTCGGCTCGTCGAGCAGCAGCACCTTGGGCCGGAGTCAGCAGCGCCTTCACGACCTCGATCAGCTGCCGCTCGGCGAGCGACAGCGATCCGGTCGCCGCAGTCGCAGGGAGGTCGAGCCTGAACGCCGCCAGCGTCTCCTCCGCCCAGCTCTGCATGCGTCCGTGCGGCGGGCGTGCTTCCGCCGGCGCGCCGAGGTAGAGGTTCTCGGCGACCGACAGGTCGAGGACGTGCGAGTAGTCCTGGTAGGCGATGCCGAGACCGAGCCGCCGGGCCGTCGCAGGGGAGTCGCGCCGCAGGCGACTGCCCCCGATCTCCACGACTCCCGACGTCCGGTGCGAGAAAGCCGCTTGCGATCCCGAGCAACGTCGATTTCCCGGACCCGTTCTCCCCGACGAGTGCGTGGATCTCGCCGGCGCGGGCAGTCGACGCTCACGTCACGGAGCGCCTGAACCGCACCGAACGCCTTCGACACCCCGCGAACGGACAGCACTGTCGGGGCTTTACGGGTCCGGGAATCGACATTGCAGGTATCAGCTTCTCGTTCGCGATCCTCCTACGGGTACATCTGGTGGAGCAGGCTCAGCGGGATGAGCGACGTCCCCGATGCCGTCGCCGGGTATCCCTTGAGGCACATGTCCCGGGTTGCCTGGTTCTGCAGCTGGATCGGGAAGACGATCGTCGGCGGGATCTTCGCGCCTTGCAGCTTCATCATGTCGGCGGTCAAGGCGACGCGGATCTGTGCGTTGCCTGCCGAGTAGTAGAAGATCTTCAGCTTCGGATCCTTCAGCTTGTCGGCGAGGCAGCCCATGCCGGCCTCGTCCGTCCGGTAGGTGAAGACGCCCTGGTAGGGGATGTTCGCGGCCTTGTACGCGGCATAGCCGCCCTGCGACATGAAGAGGGCGTCCTCGTAGCTCAGGCCCTTGAGGTCGGGGTTCTTCGCGAGGATGCCCGCGACGATTCCTTGCACCTTCGACGGATCCCAGTTGGTCGGGTCGTTCGCGACGACCTTGATCGACGGATTCAGCGCCGCCTGCTCGCACTTCTGCCAGCCGAGCGAGAGCGGGTTGCCGGGGAAGCCGCCCATGAACGCGATGTTGCCCGACTTGACCTGCGTGTTCATCACGTAGGCGAACGTCTTGCCGAGCTTGCAGGTGTCCTCACCGACCACCGTCGTGTAGTTCTGGCCGGGGCCGGTGACGTAGCCCCAGGCGTAGGTCGAGACCGGGATCCCGGCCTTGGTCGCCTGCTGGAACACCGGCAGCATCGCATCGCCGAAGTCCGGATACGTGACGATCGCACTCACGTGCTGCGCGATCATCGACTTGAAGTCGGCGATCGCCTGGTTGAGGTCGGAGTGCGCGCTGCGGTAGATGATCTTCCCGATCTGCGGGTACGTCAGCGCCTGGAGGATGAACTCCATCTTCGACATCTGCCGATAGGTGTTCTCGCCGAAGCCCTCGACATAGGCGACGGTGTACTTGCCGTTCGTGCCGGTGCTGCAGCCGTTGTCCTTCCAGCACTTGAGCGCCAACGTGTAGTTGACGGTCTTGGACGAGCGGCCGAGCGACGCGAGTGCGATGTTGCGGGCGCCACCCGCCGGGGGCAGCAGCTTGGCGTTGAAGAGCGCGTGCGAGAGCGTCGCGACCGGGGCCTTGTAGACCTCCCCGAATCCTCCTCCGCTTCCCACGGTCGCACCACCGCTGCCCACGCCCGAAGGCCCGGAGGCGGTGCTCCTGCCGCTGGCGGTGCCGCCGGTGACTGCGACGACGGCGACCGCAACCGCGGCAGCCAACATCAGCACCCACAAGACCCGGTGCTTCCGTCTCATATGTGACTCCTTCCGTCGGTGCATCGTTGGTCCCTGCCTCCAGGCGGCATCAGCCGCCGGGGCCGTCCTGTCCGCCTGCGCCTGCCCCTGCCCCTGCCCTCGCCTCGACCGGAGGCGGGTTCATCAGCCGCAGCCCGCGACCGAGCGCCGCGGCGACGCGGTCGCCCGAGACGATCATCCCCGCGATGATCGCGGCGCCGAAGACGACGTACTGCATCGCCGCCGACAGCCCCAGGATCACGAGCATCTGCGTCAGCAACGTGAGAGCGAGTGCCGCCACCCACGTCGAGGTCGTGCTCGCGAGCCCCCCGGCGAGCGCCGCACCGCCGATCACCACTGCTGCGATCGGCGAGAGCAGATACGTGGAGCCGAAGGCCGGGTCGATGCTGCCGGCGATGCCGGCGAGTAATACCGCGGCGACGGCGTAGAGCGTGCCCGCGGCCGTGTAGGCGAGCACGACGTTCGTACGCACCCGCAGCCCTGCGATCCACGCGGCCCTGGGGTTCGCGCCCACGGCCTGGAAGCGGCGTCCGATCGTCGTGTACCGGAGGACGAGTGCGACGACGAGCGTGATCGCGACCCCGGTCCAGAAGACGTTGCTGATCCCGAGCTGCCTGTGCGTGGCCCATGACGAGAGCCCGCCCGGCACGAGCGGCTGCGCGGTGACGACGTCGCGCGAGTACTTGCTGCTCCAGGCGAGCACGATCTGCCCGACCGCAAGCGTCACGATCAGCGGGTTGAGTCTCAGCACGCCGACGAGCAGGCCGTTGGCGAGCCCGACGAGCATCCCCACGGCGAGACAGCAGAGGATCGCGACGAACAGGTCGTGGCTCGAGCCGACGCCGGCGATCAGGTTGCCGCCGAACGAGATGACAGCGGGCGTCGACAGGTCGATGCCCGCGTGCATGACGACGAGCATCTGCCCGATCGCCGCCACCGCGAGGACGGTCGCTTCGGGCAGCACGTATGACCATGACGTGCTACGGAGCGCGTCGGGGGCGATGATCGCAGCGACCACGACGAGGGCGCCGGTGGCAAGCCACACCGGCAGGAAGCGGGCGGCAATCGTGGCGTTGGCGGCGAGCGTGTTCCTGGAGGCGCCGGCGAGCCGTCCCACCGGGGGCGGCGATGAGGGGCTGGCCGCGACCACGAGGCATTTTGAGCAGGTACGAGAGACAGTGTCAATGCTGGCTTAACGAATGCACGCCGTCGGACGGCTGCTCTGACCGAGAAATTGTCGCTGCGTTGTCCCCTTGCCGTTGACGACAACCGGTACACCCGTTTATGGTCGCTGTACATGCGGCGGCGCGAGGACACGTTGGCTGCCGAAGGTGGAGCACGCCTGCCGTCGCACCTATCCCTGCCCGGAAACGCAAGGAGTGAGGCATGAGCTCGAAGCGGCTTTTGATCCGCAACGGCTTCGTCGTCTCGATGGACCCCGAGGTCGGTGACGTCTATCGCGGCGAGGTCCTGGTCGAGGACGGGAAGATCGTCGATATCGGCAGTGACCTCGGAGTGTCGGACGCGGAGCAGGTCGACGCGTCCGGGATGATCGTCATGCCGGGCTTCGTCGACACGCACCGGCACACATGGCAGACGCCCGTTCGCGGGATCCTGCCGTCGTGCACGCTTGACCACTATTTCGCCGTCATGCTCGGCAGCGTCGGCGGTCACTACCGGCCCGAGGACGTCCATATCGGGGACTACGCGGGATCCCTCGAGGCCCTGAACGGCGGCGTCACGACGCTCCTCGACTGGTCGCACATCAGCAACACGCCGGACCATTCCGACGCCGCCATCCAGGGACTGAAGGACGCAGGCATCCGCGCCGTGTACGCGCACGGCATGCCGACGGGCGGCGAGTGGTGGTCGTTCAGCGACCTGCCACACCCGGAGGACATCCGTCGCATCCGCGACACCTACTTCTCGTCCGACGACGGCCTGCTGACGCTCGCGATGGCGGCGCGCCAGCCCGGCAACTCGAACTTCGACGTGGCGAAGCACGACTGGGCGCTTGCCCGCGAGCTCGGGATCCCGATCAGCGTGCACGTCGGGATGCGGCTCCACAACCTGCATTACCAGCCCGTGAAGGACATGCACGACCTCGGGCTGATGGGGCCGGACATCTGTTACATCCACATGACCGACCTGACCGACGAGGAGCTCGACTGGATCGCGGAGTCGGGCGGGAAGGCGTCCATCGCCCCGTACGTCGAGATGCTGATGGGGCACGGGCCGCCCCCGATCGGGAAGCTGCTCGCCCGCGGCGTCCGGTCCTCGCTGAGCGTCGACGTCGTCTCGAGCGTTCCGGGCGAGATGTTCACGCAGATGCGCGTTGCGCTCGCCTACGACCGCATCCTCGAGTTCACCGACACGCCGGACGAGGCGTTCGCGCCGAGGCTAACGCACCAGGACGTGCTCCAGTTCGCGACGATCGACGGGGCGCGCTCCTGTTTCCTCGACCACAAGGTGGGCTCGCTGACCCCCGGCAAGCAGGCGGACATCGTGCTGCTGAAGACGGATGTCATCAACACCGCGCCGGTGATCGATCCGCAGGCGACGATCGTCAGCTTCGCGGACACCGCGAACGTCGACTCCGTGTTCGTGGCGGGCGAGGCCGTGAAGCGAAACGGTCAGCTCCTCGGCGTTGACATGAAGTCGGTCGTGCAGAGGCTCGAGGAGTCGCGCAACTACATCCTCGGGCAGGGCGGCCTTCTACCCGACTGGTGCAAGGACTCGGTGGGGGCCCACTCCCACTGACGAACCGATCGTGGGCACGGGCCGGTCGGCGTTTCGGCCGGCCGGCCCGGCCCGCGCGAAAGGAGAACCGGAGGATGGCGAGCAGGAGCGTCGTTGTCGTTGGTGGGACACGCGGCCTCGGTCGCGAGGTTGCGCAGTTCTACGCCGACCAGGGTCGTGACGTCGTCATCTCCGGTCGCGATGCCGAGAGCGCGGCAGCGTGCGCGGCGGAGATCGGCGGCTCGACGCGCGGCATCGCGCTCGATCTCGCCGAGCCCGAGACGATCGCCGGCCGGCTCGCGGACGTCCCGGACGTCGAGCACCTCGTCCTCGCTGCGATCGAGCGCGACTTCAACTCGGTGAAGGACTACGACATCGCAGCGGCTCTGCGCCTCGTGACGCTGAAGCTCGTCGGGTACACGGAGGTCATCCACGCGCTGCTGCCGAAGCTCGGCGAGGACGCCTCGATCCTCGTTTTCGGGGGCCTGGCGCGCGACCGGCCGTATCCCGGCTCGACGACCGTGACGACCGTCAACGGCGGGGTCACGGGCCTCGTGCGCACGCTCGTGATCGAGCTCGCACCTCGCCGTGTGAACGCGCTCCATCCCGCCATCGTCGGCGACAGCCCGCAGTGGAAGGACATGCCGGCCGAGCGCCGCCAGGCACTCGTCGACCGCACGCCGCTCGGCCGGCTCGTGACGATGGCGGAGGTGATCGACGCCTCCCGCTTCCTGCTGGAGAACGCCGCGATCAACGGCATCAACCTCGCGGTCGACGGCGGCTGGCTCTGTATGTAAGGAGGTGTCGACCGGCGACGCCGCTCCGCCGGCCCGATCGATTCGTGGCATGACGGGCGGTCGACGCGGAGGGCGCCTCGGCGCGAGCGCTGATCGATGCTCTCGACACGGCGCTGTGCCGGACGTGAGCCCGCGGCCGCCGCGCCCTCTTTGCGACGACGCCCTGCGTCGTTAGGCCAGAGCCTTCGCCTTGATGGCGTCGAACTCCGCCTGCGTGATCGCGCCGGAGTCGAGCAGCCGCTTCGCGCTCTCGATCTCGCTCGCCGCACCGCTGCCCGTCGCGACGGACTTCACGTAGGTGTCGAACTGCTGCTGTGTCTCCTGTGCTCTGCTGATGTCCCTTTCCGCCATGCCCTTGCCCTCGGCGATCAGGTAGATGAACACGCCGATGAACGGAAGGACGATCGCGAAGATGAGCCAGAGCACTTTCGCTCCCCCGCCGATGTCGTGCCGGCGGAAGACATCCGCGAAGACCCTGAACAGCAGGGAGAACCAGATCACCCAGGCGAAGATGACGAACATCGTCCAGAGGACGTCGAGGAATGGATAGCTGGATGCGAGCACGGTGGATTCCTTTCGGGTTGCTGCCGTATCGATGAAGCCGGGGAGCCGGACGCCTCGTGTCAGCGGCCCGCCGCGTGTCCACGCAGGTGTATCACGAGTCACAAATGCCGCTCGGGTGTGGCGGCGGCCGCAGACCGACCCGGCGGCGGCGCAGGCCCGCGACCTGCGAGAGTTCGGGCCACGCATGGGGGGGACCGGGGGTCGTGTCGGGGTGTTGGCGTTGCTGTTCGCCGTCGCGGCGTGCATCGGCGCGAGCTCCGTTCAGGCGTCGAAAGGAGTGCAGTACGGCATCCAGGACGACGCGTGGCTCGAGTACGGCCCGGGCACGCTCGACCAGCGGCTCGCGACGTTCAAGCACCTCGGCGTGCCGCTCGTCCGCTTCACGCTCCACTGGAACGAGATCGCCCTGCAACGGCCGGCGGCTCCGGCCTCACCGGGCGACCCCGCCTACGACTGGCGTCCGACCGACCGGGTGCTGCGCGGCCTTCGCCGCTACGGGCTGACGCCGGTGGTGACGCTCGTCGGCACGCCGGCCTGGGCGAACGGAGGGCGCGCGCCGAATTTCGCGCCGCCGCACCCTCGCGACTTCCGCGCGTTCGCGCGCGCCGCGGCCGCGCGCTATCCGTGGGTTCGCTACTGGCTGATCTGGAACGAGCCGAACAAGCGCCTCTGGCTGCGGCCGACGAAGGCGGCGATCTACGTCCAGCACCTGCTCAACCCCGGATACGAGGCGATTCATTCCGTGCTCCCGAACGCGCGGGTCGGCGGCGGCGTGACGGCGCCGCGCGGCGGCCTCGGCGGAGTCGCGCCCGTCACCTGGGTGCACGGCATGGCGCTCGCCCACGCCAAGCTCGACGCCTACGCCCACCATCCGTATCCGTCCTCTCCGGCCGAGACGCCCTCGAGCGGCGGCTGCCGCAACTGCCCGTCGATCACGATGGCGACGCTCCCGAAGCTCCTGATCCTGATCAGGCGCTACTTCGGTCCGAAGCCGGTCTGGCTCACCGAGTACGGCTACCAGACGAACCCGCCCGACACGTTTCTCGGCGTCCCGCCGAAGAAGCAGGCGACGCTGCTCAGCCTCGCCGCGATGCGCGTCTGGAGGCTGCCGCGCGTCACCATGCTGATCCAGTACCTCTATCGTGACGAGGTCGCGCTCGGCCGCTTCCAGACCGGCCTCGTCTATGCGAACGACAAGCCCAAGCCGTCGCTGCAGGGGTTCAAGCTGCCGTTCGCCCAGATGCGGCGCGACGGGGACCGGGCGGTTCTCTGGGGCCAGATCCGCGGCGGCCCGCGCGGGCGGCAGACCTACCGGCTCGAGGTGCTCCACAAGAACGTGTGGGAGCCGGTCGGCCACGACCGGCTCACCAACAACGACGGCTTCTTCGTGCGAACGCTTCGCCTCAAACGGGGAGCGCTGCTCCGCATCTGGGCGCCGCGCCAGCGTCGCTTCAGCCTCCAGCTGCGGGTCAGGTGACCACGGTCACCGTCGAGCGTCCGGGCTCCACGCAGGAGCTCGACGAGGTTCGCGCCCTGATGCGGGCGTTCGTCGCGTGGCACAGGGAGGAGCACGTCGAGGAGAGGCACCTCGTCGATGCGTACTTCGACCAGGCTGGGTTCGAGGCGGAACTGGCGGGCCTCCCCGGGAAGTACGCGCCGCCAGACGGCGACCTGCTGCTCGCCCGGGTCGACGGCGAAGCGGCCGGCTGTGTCGCTCTGCGGGCGCTCGGCGGTGGGGCGTGCGAGATGAAGCGGATGTTCGTCTACCCGCGCTACCAGGGCTACGGCGTCGGGCGCGCGCTCGGCGACGCGGTTCTCCGCGAGGCGCGTCTCGCCGGCCACACGGTGATGCGGCTCGACACGAGCCGCCGGCAGGAGGCCGCGATCGCGCTCTACCGCAAGCTCGGATTCAGCGAAGCCGAGCCGTACTACGAGTTGCCGCAGGAGCTCAACGACTGGCTCGTTTTCATGGAGCTCGGTTTGTGAACCGGTAGGAGCCGATCTCCTCCAGCATGCTCGTGACGGGCGGCTCGTCGCAACGCTCGCGGACATTCTCGACGAACAGCTGGAACGCCTCGGTTCGTGTGAGCGGATTGTCGTCGGCGTGGATCGCGAGGTGGACGAAGGTGACGCCGTCATCGAGCTTGAAGGTCGCGTAGTTGAGCCCGTCCGGCTCTGTCCGGGCGAGCTCCGCATAGACGTCGCGCACGAGCCGCTCGTTCTCCTCGACCAGCTCGGGCTTCACTCGGTAGCGAACCAGCACGTGTCTCATTACATCTCCTAAGCGGTGGCTGGGGCAGTCGCGGCCTCGACCGCGTCGGCGAGCTCGTCGCCGCGGACCAGGATGAGCGTGGCGGCCACGCCGGCGAGCGCGATCAGTCCGGTGAGCCAGAAGGCCCACTGGAGACCGCCCGCCAGCGCGGACGTCGGCGTGGCGCCCGTGTGCACGAGCGTCTTCAGATGCGCTGACACGAGGGTGGAGGAGACCGCGACGCCGAGCGCGCCGCCGAGCTGCTGCGACGTGTTGATCAGCCCGGAGGCGAGACCCGCCTCGTGCTCCTCGACGCGGGCGAGCGCCGCGATCGAGATCGGGATGAACGCGAACGCAGTGCCGACCCCGGTCACGAAGAACGGGCCGAAGAGGCTCGACCAGTAGGAGCCGTGCCCGGCCTGGGTCATCCAGAGCAGGCCGCCGCCGATCAGCATCATGCCGAGCGCCATCACGAGCTTCGGCGACCGGCGCGTGACGAGTGCCTGCGAGAGCCCGGCGAACGCGACCGACGTGACGGACGTCGCGAGCCAGGCGAGCCCGGTCTGGATCGCCGAGTAGTGGAGCACCTGCTGCATATAGAGCGTGCCGACGAAGATGAACGCGAAGAAGCTGCCGCCGAGCAGGAAGCCGACCGCGTTTGCGCCGGCAAGCGTCTGGAGCTTGAAGATGCGAAGCGGCATCAGCGGCGCCTCTGCGCGCGCCTCGATCGCGATGAACGCGACCAGCAGCACGACCGAGACGACGAGCAGCGAGATCGTCCGTCCCGTCGCCCAGCCGACGTCGGGTGCCTTCGAGATGGCGTACACGAGGAGCAGCAGGCCGCCTGTCACCGAGGTCGCCCCGAGGAGATCGAAGCGGCGGTGGCCGGCGTCGAGCCTGCTCTCGGGAACGACGCGCCGGGTCAGCGCCAAGGCGACGGCGCCGATCGGCACGTTGAGGAAGAAGATGTACTCCCAGCCGACGTAGCGGGTGAGGATGCCGCCGGCGAGGACGCCGAACGTTGCGCCCGTCGCGCCGACGGCACCCCACAGACCGAGCGCCTTGTTTCGCTCCGCGCCCTCCTCGAACATGTTCATGACGATCGAGAGCGCCGCCGGGAGGATGATCGCCGCACCGACTCCCTGGACGCCGCGCATTCCGATCAGAAGCCAATCGGTCGTCGAGAGCGCCGCCCCGAGCGAGGCGAGCGTGAAGATCACGAGCCCGACCATGAAGACCAGGCGACGGCCGAGCAGGTCGGCGGCCCGACCGCCGAGCAGGAGGAGGCCTCCGAACGTCAGGCCGTAGGCGGTGACCACCCACTGCAGGTTCGACTCCGAGAAATGCAGGTCGCGGCCGATCGTCGGCAGTGCGACGTTGACGATCGCGAGGTCGGCGATCGTGACGAAGAACGCGACGGCGAGAAGCGCGAAGGCGCGCCAGCGGTGAACGGGTGTGGTCATGTCGGTCAGCCCCCTCGTTGAAAACCGATCGGTTTTTTGGACGAGTGGGGCACTATACAGAAACCATCGACCTCGGAAACCGATCGGTACCATGTCCGCCATGACCACTGAAGACGCCCGCATCGCCGCGCTCGCGGCCGAGCAGTTCCACGAGCACGGCATCACCGCGACCGGCGTCGAAGCCCTGAGTCGCGCGGCCGGCATCTCGAAGCGGACGCTCTACCAGCGCTTCGGCTCGAAGGACGGTCTGATCGTCGCCGCCTACGAGGCGCTCGACGCGCCCGTGTTCGAGATGTTCACAGCCGGGGTCGAGGCGCAGACCGATGACCCGCGCGCCCAGCTCGAGGCGTTCTTCGCGCAGCTCGAGTCGTTCGTCCGCATGCCGAGCTTCCGTGGCTGTCCATTCGCGAACGCGTCGTCGGAGCTCGCCGATCCCGGTCATCCGGCACACGATGTGGTCCGCCGCCACAAGGAGCGGATCCGCAAGTGGCTCCGCACCCGGGCGAAGGCCGCCGGTGCCGCGAACCCGGAGCTCCTCTCGCGCGAGCTGATGCTCGTCTTCGCGGGCGTGCAGTCGGAGGCGCTCCTCGAGCGCTCGGCACGGCCCGCGCGCGACGCGCTCGTCGTTGCGCGCGCGCTGATCGACGCCGCGCTGCCGACCTAGAAACCTGTGAGAGGATCCCGCCATGGCGGAGGCGCCTGCCGTCCCACAGCGCGAGCCCCGCTGGCCGCCTGCCGTTGCGCTCCTGCTCTTCATGGCTCTCAACGTCGTCCTGCGCGTGTGGCTGCCACAGCAAGGCGCGATCCGTCTGCCCTGGCTCGTCCCGGGGGTCGAAGCACTGCTGCTCCTCGTCGTGCTCTTCAGCAGCCCCCAGCGGCTCGCGCGGCAGAGAAGCAGGCTTCGGCCGCTCCTCCTCGCACTCGTCACGCTTCTCGTCGTCGCCGCGCTCTGGGCGACCGTGCTGCTCATCTACGACCTCATCAAGGGCAGCGGCGTGACGACCTCGCCGAGCCGGCTCCTGGCCACCGGCGCACTCGTCTGGCTCGGCAACAACCTCGGCTTCGCGTTCGTCTACTGGCTGCTCGACGGCGGCGGCCCGACCCGGCGTTCGACGAACCCGACTCCGATCGACTTCGCGTTCACCCAGCAGCTCAGCCCCGAGATCGCCCCGCCCGGCTGGCGTCCGCAGTTCCTCGACTATCTGCACCTCGGCTTCACCAACGCGACCGCCTTCAGCCCGACCGACGTCATGCCGCTCACGCACCGCGCCAAGTACGTGATGCTCGTCCAGTCGAGTGTTGCGCTCGCCCTCTTCGGGCTGATCGTGGCGCGCGCGGTCAACGCGTTCTAGAAGCTCTCAGTCGGCGAGCCCGGCGAACTCGTCGGCTTCCGGCTGGCTGACCTGCTCGGCCCGCTGCGGTGCGCCGCGCAGCCACGAGGCCGCCGCAGCAACGAGGCAGGCGACGATCGCGAATGCGAACGCCTCATGCAGACCTTGCCGGAACGGGTTCTCGATCAGGCTCGGGAAGAAGCTCCGCCCCTGCAGTGTGGCCGCGTTCGCATGGCTGACGTGCGCGAGCACGTCAGGGCCGAGCAGCGTCTGCACGGGGTTGTAGCCGAGAAAGGCGGCGAAGATCACCGACACCGGCGGCAGGTGCGAGACCTGCGCCGCCGTCGCCGCGGGAACGCCATGCGCCACGAGCCCCGCCGCAAGCGTCTGCGGCAGCGTGCTCGAGAGCCCGATGATCATCAGCGTGAAGAAGATCCCGATCGAGAGCACTTGCGCCGAGTTCTGGAACGTCTGGTTCATGCCACCGCCGGCGCCGCGGTGCTCGGCAGGCAGGCTGTTCATCACCGCGGCCCGGTTCGGCGACGCGAAGCAGCCCATCGACACGCCCATCAGGAAGAGCACCCAGGCGAACTCCGCATACGCGAAGTTCACCGGCAGCCGCTCGAGCAGCACGAACGCGACCGCCGAGCCGAGCATCCCCGCCGTCGCGAAGCCGCGCGAGCCGTAGCGGTCGGAGAGGAACCCGGAGATCGGGCCGGCGACGAGGAAGCCGGCCGTGAGCGGCAGCATGGAGATCGCCGCGTGCAACGGAGTCGACGCGAAGTCGTAGCCGTGCCGTGGCAGCCAGATGCCCTGGAGCCAGATGATCAGCATGAACATCAGCCCGCCACGCGACACCGATGAGAGGAACGTGGCGAGCGTGCCCGCCGAGTAGGCGCGGATCCGGAAGAGGCTGAGCTCGAACATCGGATGCTCGACGCGCAGCTCGATCACGACGAAGGCCACGAGCAGCGCGAGCCCGACGCCGAGCGATCCGAGGACGAAGGGGGAATGCCAGCCCATCGGGTCGCTGCCGTACGGGCGGATCCCGTAGGTGATGCCGATCATCACGAGCACGAGACCGACCGCGAACGTCAGGTTGCCCGCCCAGTCGATCGACGCCGTCCGGCGGGTGCCGATCTCGCGCAGCCGCCGGTACGACCAGATCGTCCCGACGACGCCGGGCGGCACGGAGACGAGAAAGATCAGGCGCCAGTCGATCGGGGCGAGCAGCCCACCGAGCACCAGGCCGATGAAGGTGCCGCTGATGCCGACGACGTTCGTGATCCCGAGTGCGAGGCCGCGCTGATTCGACGGGAACGCGTCGGTGAGGATCGCGCCCGTGTTCGCGAGCAGGAACGCCGCGCCGACGCCCTGGAAGAGCCGGAAGACGATCAGCCAGTCCGCGCCGGCACCGCCGTGCAGCGGATCGACGGCCAGGATCAGCGACGCCACGGTGTAGATGACGAAGCCGAGGTTGTACATCCGCACCCGCCCGTACATGTCGCCGAGGCTGCCGAGGCTGACGACGAGCACGCTCGACACGACGAGGAAGCCGAGGATCATCCAGAGGAGGTAGAAGCTGTTCCCGGCCTTGAGTGGATCGAGATGGATGCCCCGGAAGACGTCGGGCATCGCGATCAGCATGATCGAAGCGTCGATCGTGGCCAGCAGCATCGCGAGCGTCGTGTTGGAGAGCGCGATCCACTTGTAGCCGTCGTCAGTACCCACTAACAATTCAGGCTACCTGTACAGGTAGCCTTCACGTCGTGGCGAACCGTCCAGCCGAAGTCGCCCGGGCGTCGCAGGATCTGCGGATCGTGCTCGGCCGGCTCGTGCGCCGTCTCCGCGTCGAGAACACGGTGCCGCTGCGCCATGCGACCGTGCTCTCGCGGCTCGAGCGTGAAGGGCCGCTGGGGACGAGCGACCTCGCCCAGCGCGAGCGGATGCGGCCGCAGTCGATGGCGGAGACGATCAAGGAGCTCGAGTGCGACGGTCTCGTGATGAGGGACGCCGATCCCACCGACCGCAGGCGGATGCTGATCGCGCTGACCCAGACGGGCCGGGACACGCTGCACCGCGATCGCGCCCGACGCGAGGAGTGGCTCGCGAACGCGATCGAGCGCGAGCTGACGAGCCGGGAGCAGGAGACGCTCACGCGCGCGACGGAGCTCCTCAGCAGGCTCGCCGACGCCTGACGCGCGCGGCCGGGGACCTGCGGTCGTCGCCGACGGCGCCGCCCGCAGGGTTGTGGGGCGCGTGCCCCGGGACGCTGCTCGATCCTCGCAGCGGCGTCGCCACCGGCGACCTCCCCAGCTGATCAGCGGAAGAGGTCTCGTACCGCGGCGCGGACGGCGTGGGCGACCTCTCCGTCGGGTACGTCGTCGCCGAAGAGCGTCTCCGAGCCCATGAGCACGAGCATCGCCGCGCCGATCGAGGACGCCATGCGCACGCGGTGCTCGAGTGGGATCGCCGGGTTCGCGAGCACCCGACGGAACCGTGCCTCGATGTCCTCGTTCGCCGCGCGATGCTCCTCCCTCTCGATGATCGCCTCGAACGCGCGTTGATTGCGCTGGTGCACGAGGAAGAGGTCGCGATTCGCGAGCACGTCGTCGATGAATCGATCGACGAGCACCGGCCAGGCCGCGACGATGTCGCCGCCGTCGCTCAGCCCATCGAGCTCGGTGAGCAGGTCGGTGCCGAGCTCGTGCAGCCGCAGGTGAAGGGCGAGCAGGATGTCCGCCTTGCTCTTGAAGTGGTAATAGAGCGCCGCCTTCGTGACGCCGAGGCGCTCGGCGATCTCGCGCAGCGACGTCTTGTCGTAGCCCTCCTCGTTGAAGAGCTCGAGCGCGGTGTCGAGGATCCGTTCGCGGAGATCGCTGCGAGGGCGGGGCATGCCCGCATTTTACTTGACGGCCGGCCAGCAAGCTGATAGTTACTAGCCGACCGGTAAGTATGACGAGCACCGACTCACCCACCATCGAAGCCCACGGACTGGAGAAGCGGTTCGGCGCCACCGTCGCGCTCGCCGGCCTCGACCTCGCGGTGCCGCCCGGAGCGGTGCTCGGCCTGCTCGGCCCGAACGGCGCCGGCAAGACGACCGCGCTCCGCATCCTGACCACGCTGGCGCTGCCCGACGCGGGCTCGGCGCGCGTGGCCGGCCACGACGTCGTGAAGGACGCGGAGGCTGTGCGGCGCTCGATCGGCGTGACCGCCCAGTCGGCGACGCTCGACGAGGTCCTCACCGGCAGGCAGAACCTCGTGCTCGTCGGCCGGCTCTCGGGCCTCCGGCGGCGCGACGCCGCGGTGCGCGCACGGGAGCTGCTGGCCGCGTTCGAGCTCGTCGATGCGGGCGACCGACTGCTGAAGGAGTACTCCGGCGGCATGCGGCGGCGGCTCGACCTCGCGGCGAGCCTCGTCACCCGGCCGCCGGTGATCTTCCTCGACGAGCCGACCACCGGCCTCGACCCCGTCAGCCGCTCGCGCATGTGGACGATCATCCGCGGGCTCGTGGCCGACGGCACCACGCTGATGCTCACGACGCAGTACCTCGACGAGGCCGACGAGCTCGCCGACCGCATCCTCGTCGTCGACCACGGCCGCTCCATCGCCGAGGGAACCGCGCAGGAGCTCAAGTCGCAGACCGGGGATGCCAGGCTCGAGCTCACGCTCAGCCGTCGCGACGACGCCGCGGCGCGCGTGCTAGCGCCGTTCGTGCGCGGTGACGTCCACGTGAGCCTCGACGGCCTGCACCTGCGCGCGCCCGCCCCGAACGGCGCCGGTCTCGCGACGACGGTCGTGCGCGCGCTCGACGAGGCCGGGATCACCGTCGACGACGTCCAGGTGCGGCAGCCGTCGCTCGACGACGTGTTCTTCGCGCTCACCGGGCATGCGCCCGACGAGGCGGTGAGCGCATGATCGATCGGCTGCGCGACGTCGCCGTCATGACCGGCCGCAATCTCTGGCACGTCCGGCGGGAGCCCCTGCAGCTCTCCGACGTGACGGTGCAGCCGGTGCTGTTCACGCTACTCTTCGTGTACGTGTTCGGCGCGGGGGTCGCGCTGCCGGAGGGGACCTACGCCGACTTCGCGATCGCCGGCCTGCTCGCGCTCAACCTGACGACCTCGTCGATGGGCACCGCCGTCGGCCTCAGCACCGACCTCAACGGCGGCGTGATCGACCGCTTTCGCTCGCTGCCGATCTGGAGGCCGTCGGTGCTCGTCGGCCGCTCGATCGCCGACGTCTTCCAGGCGGCGCTCTGCTCGGCCATCGTCGCCGCGACCGGCTTCGTCGTCGGCTGGCGCTTCCACGAGGGCATCGGCCGCGCGCTGGCCGCATTCGGCATCTTCCTGCTCTTCAGCTACGCAATGTCGTGGGCATGCGCGTGCCTCGGCATCGTCAGCAAGGGGCCGGAGTCGGCGTCGGGCTTCGGGCTGATCGTGCTCTTCCCGCTCGCGTTCGTCTCGAACGCGCTCGTGCCGACCGAGAACATGCCGACCGTGATCCGCGCGATCGCGAACTGGAACCCCGTCAGCGCGGTCACGGCGGCGGCCCGCGACCTGTTCGGGAACCCGAACCCGTCCGCCACGATCGCCGCCTGGCCGATGCAGCACCCGATCGTCGCGTCGCTCCTCTGGTCGTTCGCGATCATCACGGTCTTCGCGCCGCTCGCCGCCGTCCTCTACCGTCGCCGCACGACCGACTGAGAGCCCGGTTCGTCGGCCCGCGCGGGTATCGTGCCGCCGATGGGTCGGTTCGCCGAGGAGCTCAACCGCCAGGTCGGGAGTGAGTTCGCCGCCTCGCAGCAGTACGTCGCGATCGCGGTGCACTACGACGCGCAGACGCTTCCGGCGCTCGCCGCCCACTTCTACCGGCAGGCGGTCGAGGAGCGGAACCACGCAATGATGATCGTCCAGTACCTGCTCGACGCGGACGCCGAGGTGGTCATCCCGGCGGCGGCCGCACCGAGGGTCACCTTCGGCGACGACCGCGAGCCGGTCGCGCTGGCCCTCGAGCAGGAACGAAACGTCACCGCGCAGATCGCGAACCTCGTCAAGGTCGCCCGAGAGGAGGGCGACGCCGTCGGCGAGCAGTTCCTCGGCTGGTTCCTGGACGAGCAGCGCGAGGAGGTCGCGAGCATGAGCTCGCTGCTGGCGGTGGTCGATCGCGCCGGCACGGAGAACATGCTGCTCGTCGAGGACTACCTCGCCCGGCAGAGCGTGAGCGCGGGCGAGCCGACGGCACCGACGCCTCCCGCCGCAGGCGGAGCGCTCTGAGATGCGCTTCGCCCGCTGCCGTCGCTGAGCTTCCGGCATGACCGGGTTCGAGCTCCTGACCCGCCGTCGGCTCGTCCAGACGGGGCTGGCTGCGTTCGCGGCGCTCGTGCGGGTCGTCCCGGCGCGCGCGCACGAGGCGGCGGTGCTGCTCGGCAGCGTCCGGCTCACGACGCGGGCGCCGTTCGCGGGCGACCACCGGACGCTGGCCACGGTCGGGCGCGACCCGCTGCGACGTGTCATCTCGGTGCGGTTCCAGCTCATCCGTCCCGCGACCGTGACGCTCGAGGTGGTCGAGACGGGCCAGGGCGTCGCCTCCGAGCGGCCGGTGACCGCAGGCCAGGCAGGGATCGACACGCGCACCTGGCGGCTGCCCGCCGACGACCACACGCTGACGTGGGAGCCTTCGGCGACCCAGCCTGCGCGCACGTACATCCTGCGGCTGACCGCGCAGCACGGTGCGAGAACGGTGCGCGAGCACGCGGTCGTCCGCCTGCTCGGCATCGACGCCGGCTTTCTGTCGCCGAGCGCGCTCCCGGGATCCACCGCCGCGCTCGTCGTCCGCACCGATGCCAAGGAGCTGCAGCTGCAGCTCCTGCGCTGCGGGCTCGAGACGGTCCCGACCTATGCGAACAACGTCATGAACGGCGTCCTCGTCGACGGGCCGCGGACCCTCGACTGGCGGAGTCGCCGCAACGCGCCCTCCGAGGTGTACGTCCCGCTCCCCGCGGGCCTGCCGACTGGGATCTACTGCGCGCGGCTCGACTCCGACGACGGCCGCACCGGCTTCGCGCCGCTCGTCGTCCCGCCGGCCACGCCGGCGCAGCGGGTGGCGGTCGTCGTGCCGACGACGACGTGGCAGGCCTACAACTTCTACGACGCGGACGGCGACGGCTGGGGCGACACCTGGTACGCGCGCTGGAAGACGATGCACGTCGACATGCGCCGGCCGCATGCCAACCGAGGTGTTCCGTACCGGTTCCGCAGCTACGAGCTCGGCTTCTACCACTGGCTGGCGCAGCGCGGCATCCAGGTCGACATGTACGGCGACCCCGACCTCGAGAGGTTCACCGATCCCGACGCTCTGCGTGCCGCCTACGACCTGCTCGTCTTCCCGGGGCACACGGAGTACGTCACCGGCCGGCTGTACGACCTCGTGACGGGGTTCCGCGACCGCGGCGGCAACCTGCTCTTCCTGTCGGCGAACAACTTCTTCCGCCGCGTCGATCGCAACACCGAAAGAACGACGGCGCACCTGATCGACGAGTGGCGGAACCTCGGGCGGCCGGAGGCGGCGCTCTGCGGTGTGCAGTACCTCGCGAGCGACCGCGGGCAGCGGCATGCGCCGTTCGTCGTCAGCGGTGCCGACCAGCTGCCGTGGGCGTTCGCAGGAACCGGGCTCGCGAACGGCTCGACCTTTGGCTCGTACGGGATCGAGATCGATGCCCGCACTGCCGACTCGCCGCCCGGCACGACCGCGCTCGCAACGATCCCGGATCTCTTCGGTACGGGGCGGACGGCCGAGATGACCTATTACGAGCACGCAAGCGGTGCGCGAGTCTTCTCGGCGGGGGCACTCAACTTCGGCGGCCAGGTGCTCCTGTGGCCGCAGACCACGCAGCTGCTCGCCAACGTCTGGAACCAGCTCGCACCGCTCTGACGCCACCGTCGTCCACTCGTCAGCGAACGGTCGGCTGCGAGATCGTCCGCAGCGGGATCCGCCGCCGGGCCGGCCAGAGCACGTAGGCGAGCATCGGCACGGCGTAGAGCAGCCAGCCTGCCGCCTCGCCGACCGTCGGCTCCGGCTGGAGCCCGAGCACGCCCGTGAGCAGCGAGCTGAGCACCGAGCCGGGCCGCACGAGCCACGCGAGGCTCACGGTGTCCTGCTGAAGGCTGTTCAGCCAGCCGGCCTCATGCGCGGTGTGGAACGCCGACATCACGAGCCCTGCGGCCACCACGACCAGAGCCACTGAGGTGATCCGAAAGAAGCGGGCGAGATCGAGTTGCACGCCGCCCCCGTAGATGCCCCAGCCGATCGCGCATGCGACGGCGATCCCGAGCAGCGCGCCGAGCCCCGCCGAGGTCGAGTCGCCCGAGGCCTGGAACGCGGCGAGCAGGAAGACCGCCGTCTCGATCCCCTCACGCACGACGGCGAAGAACGCCATGGCGACGAGCGCCCACGCCGATCCGCGCGCGAGCGCTCCGGCGGCGCTCTCGTGCAGCTCGGCGGCGAGGCCGCGCGCGTGGCGGCGCATCCAGACGATCATGAACGTGACCATCCCGACGGCCACCGCCGCGACAATCGTCTCCAGCCCCTCCTGCTCGCGCGAGGGGAGCTGACGGTCGAGGATCTGCAGTCCGACGGCGATGGCGACGCAGAGGGTGACCGCGCCGGCGACGCCCGACCACATCCAGCGCAGCGCGTCGTTGCGGCCCTGTCGACGCAGGAAGGCGGCGACGATGCCGACGATCAGCGCCGCCTCGACGCCCTCGCGCAGCCCGATCACGAAGGTCGGTAGCAGTCAGCTCTCCTCTCTCACAGACTGAGTAAGGTTAGCCTTACAAATCTCGCCAAGCAAGCCGGTCGTCAAGCGTCAAGACGGGCCGACCGCCTGGATAGACTGGGTTCATGAGCCCGCGCCGCGTGCCTCTGCTCTTGCCGTGCCACGGAGCGCGCGAGGACGGCCCGACCGCGGCCCAGGTCGCCGGGGGGCTGGCGGCGCGCGGTCTCGTCGAGGTCATCGACGACGTCGATCTCGCCGAGCGCGCCGCAGCTGCGGGCCGCGAGGTGCTTTCCCTCGACGGCTGCGCGGCGAGCTGCCAGGCACGCCTCCTCGACGCGCACGGCGTGCGTGACTTTCGGGCGCTCAATCTCGACGGGGTCGAGGTCGCGGACGCGTCCTCGGTCGCGGAGCTGGAGGCGGCCGCGTCGCCGCTGCGGCGTAGTCGCCGCCGCGTCCCCTCGCTGCCCGACGTCGACGACCGCCGCACCCACTCGCTCGACGACTACCTGCTGGCCGTCGATGCGCTGACTGCGCCGATCGTCGACTGTGGCGCCGTCGTCGATGCACCGACGGTGTCCGCGCACATCGCCCGCTCGCTGCACGTCTCACGGGCAGCCGCAGGCGAGATGGTGGGGCGCCTCGAGCACGAGCAGCTCGTCCGCCGCGCGGAGAACAAGGACGTCCTGCTCACGGTGAGGGGGCGCGCCGTCGCCGATCGGCTCCTTCGCCAGCACCGCATTCTCGAGTGCTTCGTCGTCGACACCCTCGGCTACCCGCTCGCGGAGGCCTTCGACCAGGCGCGCCGGCTCGCCGAGGGCTTCGACGACGAAGCCGTCGAGCGTGTCTTCGCAGCGCTCGGCCGCCCGGAGCGCTGCGCTCACGGCTGGCCGATCGACCCCGCCGACCCGCGCTTCGGCGCCCGGGGCCTGCATGCGCTCTCGGCGGCCGAGCCCGGTGCGACGGTCGTCGTCGACCGCGTCGAGGAGGCGAGCCGCGGACGTCTGCAGGCGCTCGCCGCCGCCGGCGTTCTCCCGGGCACACGTCTCGCCGACGTCTCGGTTCACACCGCGGCCGCCACGGTCTCGTTCGCACTCGACGGCGCCGAACGGGCGATCGGCGCCGTCCTCGCAGGCGCAGTGCTCGTCCGCTGAGCAGCGCGACGGCCGACCGCCGCGGCGCCGTCGTCGCCGCGTTGATGTTGACGGTCGGGCTCGCCGCGATCGACAGCACGATCGTCGCGACGGCGGTGCCGCAGATCGTCGCCGACCTCGGCGGCTTCTCGCTCTTCCCGTGGATCTTCTCGATCTACCTGCTGACGCAGGCAGTGACCGTCCCGATCTACGGGCGCCTCTCCGACGTCTTCGGGCGCAAGCCGATCCTGATGATCGGCATCGCCGGGTTCCTCGTCGGGTCGGTCCTCTGCGGCTTCGCGTGGAGCATGGTCGCGCTGATCGTCTTCCGAGGCGTGCAGGGGGTCGCCGCGGGCGCGATCCTGCCCACGACGACGACGATCGTCGGCGACCTCTACACGCCTGCCGAGCGCGGCCGCATCCAGGGCTACATCTCGAGCGTCTGGGGCGTCGCCGCGATCGTCGGGCCCGCGCTCGGCGGCCTGTTCGCGCAGTACTGGACGTGGCGCGGCATCTTCTGGCTCAACGTCCCGATCGGTCTCGGCGCCGGGTGGCTCGTGCACCGGCACCTGCACGAGCAGGTCGAGCGGCGCACCCATCGGATCGACTACGCGGGCGCGACGACGCTGACGGTCGCCTGCACGCTGCTGATCCTCGCGCTCCTTGAGGGCGGCGTCAGCTGGTCGTGGGGGTCCCTTGTGAGCATCGCGCTGCTCACGACCTCGGCCGCGCTGCTCGCGGCGTTCGTGTGGATCGAGCACGTCGTCGCCGAGCCGATCCTGCCGCTCTGGATCTTCGGCAATCGCGCGCTGGTCGCCGCCAACCTCGCCGGCTTCGCCATCGGCGCGATCCTGATCGGGCAATCGTCGTACGTGCCTACCTACGCGCAACGCGTGCTCGGCGTCGGCGCGGTCGTCTCCGGCTTCGCGATGGCGGCGATGACGATCGGCTGGCCGCTCGCAGCGACGTTCGCTCCCCGCCTCTATCTTCGCATCGACTTTCGTGCGACCGCGCTGCTCGGCGGCGTGATCGCGGTCGCGGGCTGCCTGCTGCTCGCGCTGTTCGTGAGCCCGAGCTCGGGCGTGTGGCGGGTCGCCGTCGCGAGCTTCGTCCTCGGCATCGGGCTCGGCTTCGCCTCGGTCTCCACGGTGGTCGCGGTGCAGTCGGTCGTCGACTGGGGACGGCGTGGAGTCGTCACCGGCAGCAACATGTTCATCCGCACGCTCGGGAGCGCCGTCGGGATCGCGGTGTTCGGCAGTATCGCGAACAGCCGTCTCGCCCACCGGCCGCACACACCGGCGACGATCGCCCACGCGGTCCAGGGCGTCTTCTGGGCGCTCGTCGCCGTCGCGCTTCTCGGTGTCGCGGCTCAGCTCCTGCTGCCGCGCCGGATCACCTCGATCGAGTGACTCCTGGGATCCCGCACCGGCAACTTCCCCGGAGTTTTGGCAGTGCGATCGGGAAATTGCTAGGATCTGGGATCCGAGATCGAGTGAGGTGGTGAGCGATGAGCGAGGCCCTGGTACAGATCGAGTCCGTTCCGACGATTCCCGACGCGGACGTCGTGGCGGCGCTCTGGGCAGAGGGGCTGGCCGTCGACGTGATCGGCTCCGGCACGCGCCTCGACATCGCCGTGCACGAGTCGGCCCCGGTCGACGAGCTCATGGGCCAGGTCACGGCCGCCGTGAACAGGCTCGTGCGGGCGCAGCCCCGGTCGCTCGTCGCCGACCGCCTCGGGCCGCTGAGCTTCTGCATTCACCCGGTCGCGGCCTGACGGGAAGAGTCTGACGGGAGGAGCATGAGGGGGCCCCGGTCCGGGAGCCCCCTCGCACCGCCTCGACCGTTTCCGGCCGCCCCGTTGTCAGGCCGGCGGGGCGAGCTCGTCGAGTGCCGACCTCGAGGCCCGAGTCTCAGAGCGGGCGTCTGGCGAGCGTCATCGCGGCACCACCAGGGCACCGGCCGAGGTGAAGCGCGCGGCCGTCGCGCCGAAGTCGTCCTTCGAGAGGTCGTTCACGAGCGTCAGGCTGGCCTTCGTCGGGTCGGGCTCCGGGATGCCGGGGTCCTCGAGCCGGACCGGCGTCCAGTTGCCGCGGACGATCCCGCCCGACCGCGTGAGCGTGACCGAGAGCACCGCCGACTCGGACAGCGTCCCGCCGAGCCCGAACGTGTGCCAGCCGGCGAGGTTCCCGAGCGAGTAGGCGATCAGGCGCCCGTGGTACCACTGGACGCCGCGAATCACGTGCGGGCCGGAGCCGACGACGAGGTCGGCGCCGGCGTCGATCACCGCGTGTGTGAACGCCCGGCTGTTGCCCCGGTTCTCGCCGAGGAAGTACTCCGTCCCCTGCGGGACGTGGTCCTGCGTCGATCCTTCGGCGCCGGCGTGAATGGCGACGACGACGACCTCCGCCTGGGCTGCGGCGCGCTTGACGAGCGCGACGGCCGCGGGGATGTGATCGAGCCGCGCGGCCCACGGGTAGGGCGCGAAGCCGAGAAACGCCACGCGCACGCCGTTGACCGTGAGGACCTGGATCTGGCCGGGCTTTCCCGTCCACGCGACGCCGGCCCGGCGCAGCGCCATCAGCGTCGACGCCTCGCCCGCGGTGCCGTAGTCCGCCGCGTGGTTGTTCGCGAGGTTGACGATCCGGATGCCCGACGCGGGCAGGGCCGAGGCGTAGCTCATCGGCGCGCCGAAGGCGAAGCAGTTCGTCGAGCCCGCGGCGCACTTCTCGGCCGACCCGTCCGAGAGCGCCTCCTCGAGGTTGACGAAGCCGATGTCCGCCGCCCGGAAGAGCGGGGCGACGTGCACGAGCAGGCTGCGTCCCTGCTCCGGCGGCAGGCCGTACGTCGAGCCGAGCACGGTGTCGCCGCCCCAGGCGATCGTCACCGTTCGGATGCCGGCAGCCGACGCGGATGGGCCGCCGCGGCCGGCGGCGGCTGCGAGGCAGCAGACGATCGCTGCGGCCGCGCAGGCGAGGGTCAGGCGCTTCACGGGGGCGAAGCCTACGTGTCGCGTGTCGCTACGCCGTGGCCGTGCCGAGCGACGCGCGAAGGGCAGGCTGTCGCGTCTGATGCTCCGTGGCGACGTGCGCGTCGAGCCACCAACGGGTCTCCGTGGCACGGCCCGAGAAGCTGTCGCCGCAGCGCCCGCATGTCGCCGTTCGCCGGCCGGAGCCGCCACGGAGAAGCGAAGAGAAGCCGTTGGCGCTGCGCATCTTCTCCCGTTTTCGGCGCGACGCAGGCCCGTCTTGAGCGCGAATGGGGGAGTTGTCGCTCAGCGATGCCCGATCGCCCCGACGTGCGCCGGCTCGGCCGGCGTGTCGGTGGCGATCGTCTCGACGAGCGCCTCGACGACTGCAGGCTCGAACTGGGCCCCGGCGCAGCGCCGGAGCTCGGCCACCGCGTCGCTCGTGGTACGCGCCGCGCGGTACGGCCGGTCGGTCGTCATCGTCGAGAACGCGTCGCAGACGAGGATCACGCGTGCTGCCAGCGGGATCTCCTCGCCGGCGAGACCGTCCGGGTAGCCGCTGCCGTCCCAGTTCTCGTGGGTCGAGCGGACGATCCTGCCGATCTCGGCCAGTGCTGCCGCACCGGCGAGGATGCGCTGGCCGATCAGCGTGTGCTGGCGCATGAACTGCCACTCGTCCTCGTCGAGCGGTGCCGGCTTGAGCAGCACTGCGTCGGGGATGGCGAGCTTGCCGACGTCGTGGAGCTCGGCGGCGAGCCGCAGCTCGTCGAGCTCGTTCGCTGCGAGACCAAGCCGTGCCCCGACCGAGACGGCGAGCTCCGCGACACCTTCGACGTGCCGTCGTAGGCCGGAGTCGCGCTCGGCGAGCGTCCGCAGAAGCAACTCGTGCGCGGTGCCGCGCCGGGCCGGATGCTGCTCCTTGTGCGCGTAGAGGCGCTCGTCGGCGATGCCGAGCGCCGTCGAGGCGTCGGCCGCCTCGTCCGGGATCGTCACGGCGCCGAACGCGCTCGAGACGGTGAAGCTCTCGCCCCGCTCGTCGAGCGCGAGGGCCGCCCGGTCGAGGAGCGTCTCCGACGGCGGGACCAGCACGCAGAACTCGTCGCCGCCCATGCGGTACGCCGCGCCGTGCGGTGCAACGGCGTCGGCGAGCTTGCCGGCGAGGCGGGCGAGGAGCGCGTCGCCTGCCGGGTGGCCGAAGCTGTCGTTGTAGCTCTTGAAGCCGTTCAGGTCGAAGATCACGAGCAGGCGCTGCTCGCCGTCGCCGTCCTCGAGCACACGGGTGAGATCGGCCAGCAGCCGGCGGCGGTTGCCCAGGCCGGTGAGCGCGTCCGTGAGCGACTCGTTGCGGCTGTGCGAGAGCAGCGCGACGTTCTCGCGGAAGGCGAGTGCGGTGCGCGCCAGCACGAGCACCACGGTCGCGGCGGCAAACGCCACGGCGAGTGGATGGACGTCCGCGAACGCGCCGGCGACGAGCACGCCCAGCGCAATCAGCCCACACGCGACGGGCGTCCCGAGGAGCGTTCGCTGCTCGAGCGCGCCGCGGCGGCCGCCCGCCGCCGGCACGTGCCACATCGAGAACGCGATCAGGACGATCGACACGGGCCAGACCGTGTCGAGCCAGGTGCCCTCGATGTAGCTCCCGACGGCGGTCTGGTACAGGTACAGCGCGTCGCCGATCGTGTTCAGGAGGAGTGCCGCCGCGAGCAGGCCCCAGGCGCGCCCGGGCCGCCAGCCGTTGACGGCGAAGATGAACACCAGCATCGCGAGCAGCACGATGTCGCCGAGCGGGTAGGCGAGATTCGTGAGCACGACGAGCGATCGACCGTGCGTGCTGTCGACGACCACGGGTAGCAGGACCGCCGAGCCGACCGCGGCCGCGGTCAGCCCCGCCGTGAGGCCGTCGAGCCACAAGCTTGCGCTGAAGCGCGAGATGCGCGAGCGGAGGAGCAGCCCGATCCCGATGTAACAGCCGACGTAGAAGAGGAGGTAGAAGACGTCGGCGACGGAGGGGTACGGAGGGTTGCCGCCGTACGCGAAGTCGTAGAGGACGTCGCCGACCGTGGTCGAGACGAGCGCCAGCCCGAACGAGAGCGATACGCCGCGTTCGACCGGCACAAGGGCTGCGCGCGCGAGGCATCCGACTGCGGCGACCATCTCGACCACGTCGTAGAGCCACGGTTGGAAGAGCCGCCCACCGCCGTGCCAGCCGAGACCCGCGGCGTCGTGGGCGATCAGCAAGGCGAGCCCGAGCAGGAGCGCGCCCTCCCAGAGCCGGAGGCCCGGGCGCGGGACCGCGGCCGGGACTGCATCGGCGGCCATGTCGAGGTGATCGGCAGCCGGGGACGGGGCCTTGAGAGGCCGCCTCCGCGACTCGTGTCGAATTTGCGACGTGAATTTCACCTTCCATTCACGGCCGATCGCGAATCCACCCTTGCGCGCGTCCGGCGGGTCGTCTATGCTCCTCCCTCTATGTGGAACGCCATCGACCTCATCCCTGTCCTCGCCGGCACGGCGTACCCCGCCACGGTGGCCCTCTCTGGACGGCTTGCGCGCTAGGCCTCTAGCCGCATTCTGAGTCAGTCGAGGGCGACCCAAGGGTCGCCTTTTTCGTTCTGAAATACGTCCGATATTCGGGCGGGCTTTAGCGTGCTGTTTTTCATCGAGCGGTGCTCCGACGACCCGAAGGAAAGGAGGCGGAGATGCATCTCCATCTCGTGCACGGCGCAGTCAAGCCGAAGCCGCAGCTGCGCCCCGCCAAGGTCGTGCAGCTCGAGGCGCGCCGCGAGGCGCGTCTTCAGGCTCCACGGCGCGAGCAGCCGCGTCCCGCGGCCTGAGCAGAAGCTGTGTGCCCGAGCGACGGCTCGGGCACACAGCTTTTCGGCGGCTAATCGGGCAGGAGCGGCATCGACCAGCCCGCGCTCCGGCCGAGCAGCACGGCGCGGGTCAGCGACGCCGAGCCGAAGCGATCCCGGATCGTGTCGACGGTCGCGTCGAGCGAGACGTCGTCGCAGCCGTCGAACGGCAGGGTCGGCTGCAGCGCTCGTGCGTCCTCGAGGTTCGCGACCGCGATGCCGACGAGCGTCAGCCCGCGCTCTTCGATCGTCGGGAGCATCGTCGCGGCGAGGGCGCGCGCGGTCGCCAGGACGAGACGCGTGCTCGAGGTGGGGAGGGGCAGCGTGTGTGAACGTGTCGCGCGCGTGTAGTCGCCGAAGCGCAGCCGGAGGACGACCGTCCTGCCTGTGCGCCGGGCCGCGCGGAGCCGGCGCGTGACACGGTCGACGAGCGCGACGAGATCTGCGTCGAGGTCGGCGGCGTCGACGGGCCGGCGGCCACGGGCGCGCTGCGAGCCAATCGAGCCGCGCCGGCGGCCGGTCTGCACCGGTCGCGGGTCGCGGTTGTGCGCGAGCGCGTGCAGGTGACGGCCGGCTGCGAGCCCGACGATCGACACAAGCACGCGTTCCGGGAGCAGCGCGACGTGGTGCACCGTCGTCACGCCGCTCGCGTGCAGCTTCCCGGCGGTGACCGGCCCGACGCCCCACAGCCGCTCGACGGGAAGCGCGTGCAGGAACGCGAGCTCACGGTCGGGCCGCACGACGAGCAGGCCGTCGGGCTTCGCGACGCCGCTCGCCACCTTCGCGAGGAACTTCGTGCGGGCGACTCCCACCGTGATGGGCAGGCCGACGTGCCGCCGGACCTCGTCGCGCAGGCGCACCGCCAGCTCGGGCGGCGTCCCGGCGCTCCGCTCGAGCCCGCGCACGTCGAGAAACGCCTCGTCGATCGAGAGGCCCTCGACGAGCGGCGAGATGCCGTCGAAGACACGGAAGACCGCCTTGCTCGCCTCGCTGTAGGCGTGGAAGCGGGGCGCCACGACGACCGCGTGCGGGCAGAGCCGGCGCGCCCGCGCTCCGCCCATGGCGGTTTCGACACCGAACGCCTTGGCCTCGTAGCTGGCGGCGAGCACCACGCCGCCGCCGACGATCACCGGGCGCCCGCGCAGCGCGGGGTCGTCACGCTGCTCGACCGACGCGAAGAACGCATCGAGATCGGCGTGGAGGATCGATGCCTCGGCCCGCGCCTGCACGAACAGATGTTCGCACAGAAGGCGCGAAGTGTGGTCTCGGCTAGAAGCCGCTGAGCCGGTTGGTCGAGCTGTCGTTGAGCGAGAGCACCAGGCTCGGGCTCGGGAGCACGTGGTCGTCGCTCGTCGGTGTGACCGCCGTCCCCACCGCGAAGTACTCGATCACGTGCGAGTCCCAGCCGTGGCTGCCCTCGTTCAGCTGCACGCCGACGATCCCCTCCGCCCCCGCGGCCTCTGCCTCGGCCTGCATCCGTTCCATCGCGAGCTCGCGTGCGTCATAGAGGGCCTGCGTGAAATTCGTCATCTCGGCGTTGCGCCCGACGCGCTTGAACCAGCCGCCGAGACCCTGGTGCGCGACGTGGTACACGCATGTCCCCATCACGAGCGCGAGCGGGCGGTAGCCCGCCGAGAGCAGCGTGTAGAAGTCCTGGCCCGAGAGGTCGCTCGTGAACGGGCGGCCGTTCGGGGCGCGGTGGAGGACGCCCTCCCGATGGCGCACCGCGGTGCCGATGGCGATGAACTCTGCGAGCTCGCCGCCCCATTCGTAGCGGCTGACGTCGAGCCGGACGCCGACGACGCCGTCGGCGCCGAGCTGGTCGGCCTCCTCCTCCATGCGCGTCATCGCCAGCTCGCGGGCGTGGTACATCGCCTGCGTCAGGACGTCCATCTCCTGGTTCGAGCTCCAGTTCCCCATCTGGAAGCCGATGTGGTAGATCGAGCTGCCGACGACCAGCCCGAGCGGCTCGAACCCGGCGGCCTGCACGAGCAGGAACTCGTTCACCGAGAGGTCGCTGGTGAAGAACTTGCGCTCGCGCATGTGCGCGAGGCGCTCGCGGCCGTGCTCGGGGATGCCGGCGGTCGACGCGGGATCGTACTGCTCGGACTCTTGGTCGCTCATCGTTGCTCCTCGTCGAGTGGAAGGGCGATGTAGACAGGCGGGTCGTCGCCTCGGCGCTCGAGCTCGACGACGGCCGTGCCGATCACGTGCATCGTCACGATCAGATCCGTGTACTTGACGCCGCCGGCATCACGTTCGCGCTCGTGGTGTGCCTGGTCGATCTCGACACCGACGACGCCGTGCGCCTCGAGCTCGTGCGCCTGCCGGTTGAGTCGCAGGATCGTCTGCGAACGCGTGTCGTAGATCCCCTGCGTGAAGTCGGTCAGCTCCTGGTTCTGAAGCCCGGAGAAGAAGCCGCCGGCGCGGGACTGCTGCCGCCAGCCGGTCATGACGTAGGAGACGGTCGATGCGGCGACGAGGCCCGCGGGCCACCAGCCGTGCTCGAAGAGCGCGGCGAACTGCTGACCGGTGAGGTTCGACAGCACAGGCTCCTCGCCGAGCTCGTACCGGTCGGAGCAGAGCGCCGTGCCGAACGCGGTGAACTCGACAAGCCCGGCCGCCCAGTCGAACGCGCCCCGCTTCAGGCGCACGCCGACGACCGCGTCGGCCCCCGCGAGCTTCGCCTCCTCGGCGAGCCGTGCAAGAGCGAGGCGCCGTGCCTCGTTCCACGCGTCGGTCTGGGTCGTGAGCTCGAGCGTCTGGCCGGCGTCGTACGAGCCGATCGAGTAGCCGAAGGCACCGATGCCGCCGCCCACGCCCATGCCCATGGGCATCGACTGCCAGCCGATGTTGTAGAAGCACGACCCCATCACCTGCGTGAGCGGGCGGAAGCCGGCGTGTCGCGTGAGCAGGAGCTCGTTGACGGTGAGGTCGGAGGTGAAGAAGCGGCCGCCGCGGCTCCGCAGATCGTCGAGACGCGCTCGTGCGGCGGGTGGGATGCCGCCTGCCTCGAGGGCGCGGACGGTCTCGTCGGCGTCGGCCATCAGCGTTCGAGCAGGCGCTGCAGCGCCTCGCGCCCCCGCGTGGTCTCGTCGGCCGCCCTGACCAGCGCCGCGGACACCTCGTCGATGAACCGCTCGAGCGAGAGCTCCTCGTTCTTCAGCGCGATCCCGCGCACGACAGACCGCACGCGGCAGCTGACGTTCGCATGGTCGTGCTCGAGCTCGAAGCTCTGGTTGTCGAGCGTCACCGCGACGCGCTCGACGCGCTTGCTCCCGCCGAGCAGCCCGCCTTTCCGCTTCACCTCGACGTGGCCCGGGAACGAGATCTCGAGCTTCGTCGCGAACGCCTCGACGAATGCCTCGAGGTCTCCCGTCTCGGCTCGAAGCGACGCTGCGACCAGGTCGAAGTCGGTCTCGTCGCCCACGGGCCTGATCCTATGCGCAGGCGATCCATTGGGTTCGCTTGCGTAGGCTGGTCGCCGTCGTGGTGGGATCCCCGTGACCTTCGCGCCGCTCGCAGGCATTCGTGTCGTCGACCTCACATCGTCGCTCGCCGGGCCGACGTGCACCGAGACGCTGGCGGCGCTCGGAGCCGACGTCGTCAAGGTCGAGCACCCGGCGCGCGGTGACGAGGCCCGCGCGTGGGGGCCGCGCTTCTTCGAGGGCGGCAGCGTGATGTTCTTCGCCGCCAACCGCTCGAAGAGGTCGCTCGCGCTCGACGTCAAGGATCCCGACGGGCACGCCGCGCTACTGCGCCTCGTCGACCGTGCCGACGTCTTCGTGCAGTCGTTGCGGGCCGGCACGGCCGAGCGGCTCGGGCTCGGCGCCGACGAGCTGCGCCGCCGCAACGAGCGGCTCGTCACATGCTCGATCGAGGCATTCGGGCGAACCGGGCCGCTGGCCGGCGAGCCGGGCTACGACCCGCTCATGCAGGCCTTCGCCGGCATCGTCAGCATCACGGGCGAGGCGGACCGGCCCGGCGTGCGCGTCGGCGCATCGCTGATCGACATCGGCACCGGCGTCTGGGCGGCGCTCGGCATCGTCGCAGCGCTCCTCGAGCGGCGCGACACGGGCCACGGCCGCGACGTCGGCGCAGCCCTCTTCGACACCGCGCTCTCGCTCGTCGGCTACCAGCTCACCGCCGCGCTGAGCTCACGCGTCGCACCCGGGCGCCACGGCACTGCATTCCCGCTGATCGCACCGTACGAGGTGTTCCCGACGGCGGACGGCGAGCTGATGATCGCTGCCGCGAACGACGGGCTTTTCCGCACGCTGTGCGAGCGGATCGGCCTACCGGGGCTCGCCGACGATCCGCGCTTCGCCACGAACCCCGACCGGCTTGCCCATCGCGACGAGCTGCTGCCGCCGATCCGCGAGCGGTTGCGGGCGCGAAGCTCCGCACACTGGCTCGAGGCGCTCGCCGGCATCCCCGTGGCGCCGGTCCAGGACCTCGTCGAGGTCGCCGCGAACGCGCAGACGCGCGAGAGCGGCATGGTCGGCCCCGTCGGCGGTGTCGAGTCCGTGCTGCCCCCGCTTCGACTCGACGGCGAGCGCCTGACGCACGAGACGCCGCCGCCGCTCCTCGGTCAGCACTCGCGCGAGATCCTGCGCGAGCTCGGCTACGACGAGGCGGAGATCGCGACCCTCGTCAACCGCGGTGTGGTGGGCGCCGAAGAAGGTAGGGTCGCCCCATGATTTCCCTCCCCCAGAAGATCGTCTGTGTCGGTCTGAACTACCGCGACCACGCCGAGGAGCAGGGCGTCGCCCTGCCCGAGCGGCCGCTCCTCTTTGCCAAGTGGCCGAACACCCTGATCGGCGACGGCGACGCGATTCGCCTTCCCGCGATCTCGAAGAACGTCGACTACGAGGCCGAGCTCGGCGTCGTGATCGGCCGCCGCGCCTCGGGTGTCGACGCCGGCGACGCGCTCGACTTCGTCGAGGGATACGTCGTCGCGAACGACGTCTCCGGCCGCGATCTTCAGTTCTCCGACGGCCAGTGGGTCCGCGGCAAGTCGCTCGACACGTTCCTGCCGGTGAGCGACCTTGTCCCCGCGGCCGAGGTGCCCGACCCGCAGGCCCTGCCGATCCGCGCGATCCTCAACGGCCAGGTGATGCAGGACTCGACGACGGCGAACATGGTCTTCGGCGTCGCCGAGGTCGTCGCGTTCGTCTCGCAGGCGATCACGCTCGAGCCGGGCGACCTGATCATCACCGGCACACCCGCCGGCGTCGGCGCGTTCCGCGACCCGAAAGTGTGGCTGCAGCCGGGTGACGAGATCACGATCGAGATCGACGGCCTGGGCCGGATCACGAACCCCGTCGTCGCGGCCTGATGTCGCTCGTCCTGGTCGTTCGGATGCGAGTCGAGGAGGGCGCGGAAGCGCGTGCGCGAGACGTTCTCCGCGAGCTCGCGACCGAGACGCGGAGGGAGCCCGGATGCGAGGCCTACGTGCCGGCTGTCGCTGCTGAAGACCCGCAGTCGTTCGTCATCTTCGAGCAGTACGCCGACCGCACCGCCCAGGAAGCACATGGGGCGAGCGAGCACTTCACGCGGCTGGGCGGCGAGCTCTGGGAGCTGCTCGAGGCGCCGCGCGAGCGCACGTTCTACGAGACGATCCTGTAAGTCGCGTTGAAGCGCGGGCCGTTCCTCGTCGCGCTGTTCCTGGCGGCCCTCACGTTGCGGGCGCAGCTTGTCGGGATCGGGCCGCTGCTGCCGCTGATCAGGTCCGACCTCGGGGTCTCCCATGCCGTCGTCGGCCTGCTCGGGACGATCCCGGTCCTCTGCATGGGCCTCTTCGCCCCGCCGGCCGCCTATCTCGCCGCACGCATCGGCTCACGAAACGCCGTCGGGGCGATGGTGTTGATCATCGGCGTGTTCGGAGTGCTGCGCGCTCTCGCGCCGGGAGCCCCCGCGGTGATCCTGCTGACGATCCCGATCGGCATGGGGATGGGGCTCGCGGGCGCGATGCTGCCCGTGACGGTCAAGGAGCGCTTCTCCGACCGGCCCGGATTCGCGACCGGCTTCTACGTCGCCGGCATGACGATCAGCTCCGCCGTCTCCGCGGCAACGGCGATCCCCCTCGCGCACCTCGGTAGCGGGTGGCGCACTCCGCTCCTTGTCTTCTCGGCCGTCTCGGTGGGGCTCGGCGTCCTCTGGCTCGTGCTGACACGGAGGGAGCCGCGGCACGTTCGCGTCACGGTGAAGCCGCTCCGCCTGCCGCTCCGCAATCCGCTCGCGTGGCGGTTCGTGGCCGCGTTCTTCCTGATGTCGTCGGTCTTCTACGGGCTGAACGCGTGGCTCCCCGATGTGTACGTCGAGCGTGGCTGGAGCGACGGGTCGGCCGGCGCCCTGCTCGCGATCCTCAACGCGATCAACATCCCGGCAGGCTTCTGCGTCGCGTGGCTTGCTGACCACCGCGGCCAGCGACGGTTGTGGCTCGCGGCCGCGGCGACAGGGCAGCTCGTCGGCCTCGTCGGGATCGTCGCCGTGCCGTCGGCGGGCTACCTCTGGGCGGTCGTCCTCGGGTTCGCGATCGGGCCGCTCTTCCCGCTCACCATGACGATGCCGCTCGACGCCGCCGACGGGCCGGCCGAGGTGGCGTCGTACACCGGGATGATGCTCGGCGTCGGCTACACGCTCTCGGCGCTGTCGCCGCTGATCCTCGGCGCGGTGCGCGACGCGACCGGCGGGTTCGAGGTGGTGCTGATGATCCTGGCCGGCCTCGCCCTGCTTCAGGTGCTCGCCGACGCGTCGCTCAGCCCGGCGCGTCTCGCAGCCGCTCGATCGTCTGCCGGACGCCCTCCTCGAGCGGCGTCCACCTGATCCCGCCGAGCGCGTCGTCGAGGGCCGCACCGTCGAACTCCTCCGGGAACGGCAGCCGCGTCGTCTCGTCGACGGCGACGGTCGTCCCGCCCACAGCCTCGATCGCGGCCGCCGTCTCGGCCAGCGTCACCGCCGGCCCGCCGAGGTGGAAGACGCGCGCGCCCTCGATCGCCGCCCGTGCCGCCGCGACGAAGACCCGCCCTGTGTCGGGAGCGAACTGCAGCTGCGTCCGGCCGCCGAACGCGATCGTGCTGTCCTCGCCCCGCGCAGCCGCCGCCATCGCAAGTGTCGGCGACGCCGTCAGCCCCGAGTCGCGGCCCGGTCCATAGACGACGAAGGGACGGATGCCGATCGACGGCACGCGCTCCTCCTGCCAGAAGATCCTGGCGAGCCCCTCGCACGCCTGCTTGTGCACCCCGTAGAACGTCGTCGGGTGACCCTCGGCGTCGTTCGGGACCGGGCGGCCGTGGTCGTCGAGCTGCGAGTACACCGCGGCCGAGCTTGCATAGGCGACCCGCAGGCCTCTGGTCTTCGCCGCGTCGAGGATGTTCACCGTGCCGCCGACGTTGACGGCCGTCCCGTTCGGTGGGTTGGCCTTGATCATCGGGATCAACAGCGCGGCGAGGTGAACCACGTGAGTGATGCGGTGCTCGTCGAGGACGGTGTCGATCGCCGGGCGATCGGTGATGTCGCCGTGCACGACAGGAACGCCGCCGGCGCCGGCGAGGCGCAGCCGGTGGTCGTCGCTGCCGAGGTCGAGCCCGACGACGTCGGTGCCTTCCTCGGCGAGCGCGGCGCAGGTCCAGGCGCCCACACAGCCGAGTGCGCCCGTGACGAGAAACCGTTCGTCGCTCAAGGCCGGACGCTCATGGATCCACGTACACCGTGACGGTCTCGGTGTAGAACTCGATCGCCGCGCGGCCCTGCTCGTGCGGGCCGAACGCGCTCGACTTGAGGCCGCCGAACGGCACGTGCACGTCGGCGCCTGCGGTCTGCGAGTTGACGTGCAGAAGGCCGGCCTGCGCCTCGTCGGAGAAGCGCGTGGCCGTGGCGAGGCTCGAGGTGAAGATCGACGCCGAGAGGCCGAACGGCACCGCGTTCGCGCGCTCGAGCGCCTCGTCGAGATCGGCGAAGCGGTAGAGCGTCGTCACCGGGCCGAACACCTCCTCGCACGAGAGGAACGCATCGTCTGCGACGCCTTCGAAGACGGTCGGCTCGACCAGGTAGGAGTCGTCGTCGCAGCGCTCGCCGCCGGCGATCACGGTTCCGCCCTCCGCCCGGCCGCGGTCGATCGCGGCGAGGATGCCGGCGAACTGGCTTTCGCTGACGATCGGGCCGACCTCGACATCCGGGTCGGTGGGGTCGCCGACCCGGCCGCGTCGGATGCGATCGAGGAACGTCTCCCGGAAGGCGTCGTAGGCCTCGTCCTGGACGAAGATCCGACGTGTCGCGGTGCACTTCTGGCCGGCCGACCAGAACGCGCCCGCGTAGGCCGCCTCGGCCGCGCGCGCGAGATCGGCGTCGGCCATCACGATCAGCGGGTTGTGGCCGCCGAGCTCGAGCTGGACGCGCTTGTCGCTCCTCGTCGCCTCGTCGCGGACCCAGCGGCCGGTCTCGACGGAGCCGGTGAACGAGATCGCGTGCACCCGCTCGTCCTTGACGATCGCGGCGCCGACGATCGAGCCGCGGCCCGTGAGCACGTTGAGCACGCCGGCGGGAAGCTCGGCGGCGGCGAACGCCTCGGCCACGTGCAGGCCGGTGAGCGGAGCCTCGTAGGCGAGCTTCAGCACGACCGTGTTCCCGTACATGAGCGCGGGTGCAAGCTTCCAGACGGGGATGGCGATCGGGAAGTTCCACGGCGTGATCAGCCCGACGACGCCGACCGGGCGCCGGCGGGTCGAGATCTGCTGCCCGTTCAGCGACTGCTCGAAGAGCTCGCCCACGGGCCGGAACGCCTCGCTCGCCGAGTAGCGAAGGATCTGCGCAGCACGCATGGTCTCGCCGCGCGCCTCGCGCAGCGGCTTCCCCATCTCGACGGTCATGTCGTGCGCGATCTCCTCGGCGCGCGCCTCCAGCTGCGCGGCCGCTGCAACGAGATACGACCCGCGCTTGGCGAGCGGGAGCGCGGCCCACGCGGCGAAGGCCTCGGTTGCCGCGGCGACCGCGTGGTCGACGTCCTCCTCGGTCGACGACGAGAACTCGCCCACCGTCTCGGACGGCCGCATCGGGCTCGTCTTCGCATACGTCGCACCGCTCGCAGCCGCAACCCAGCGGCCGCCGACGAAGTTGCGCCCCGGCGCCCGCGCGGGTGCCTCGAGCACGTCGCTCACCTTGTCCACCTCTTCCGTCGCTTGCTCGACACGCTATCGGCCCACGCGATTGACGAGGGTGCCGATCCCGTCGATCGTGATCGAGACGACGTGACC
The DNA here is from genome assembly GCA_963794375.1 of uncultured Thermoleophilia bacterium. Lineage (GTDB taxonomy): Bacteria > Actinomycetota > Thermoleophilia > Gaiellales > Gaiellaceae > PALSA-600. The sequence continues at coordinate 592,780 of CAWCDL010000004.1, read as the reverse complement.
GATCTCGAGCGTGTAGTCGCCCCCCGGCACGAGGCCCGTCCCGGTGAGGAGGACCGACCCGGCGGGCACGGGATTGTCCCGCAGAAGCCACGAGACGAGCTCGCGCGGCGAGCGCCGCATCTTCGATGTCGACGTCTCGCCGGCATGGAGCTCTGCGCCGGCTGCGTCCTCGATCCGCAGGCGGATCGTCCACTGCGCGTCCCAGTCGGCGGGAGCGACGAGCGCGGGGCCGATGGCGCACGCTCCGGCGAAGATCTTCGCCTGCGGGATGTAGAGCGGGTTCGCGCCCTCGATGTCGCGGCTCGACACGTCGTTGCCGACGGTGACGGCGACAGGCTCGCCGCCTTCGCCGATGACGACGCCGAGCTCGGGCTCCGGGACCGACCAGTGCGCGTCGGTGCGAATACGGATCTCGCCGCCCGGCCCGACGGTGCGGCGCATGCCCGCATCCTTGAGAAAGAGCTCGGGCCGCTCGGCGTCGTAGACCAGTGCGTACACGTCGCGCGCCTCCGTCTCCGCCTCCTCGAGCCGCGCGTCGCGGCTCCGTTCGTACGTGACCCCGGCGCACCAGATCTCGGGCGCCTCCACGGGCGGCAGCAGCGTGAGCCCGCGCGCGGGCGCCTCGCGCACGACACTCCCGGCACCGCGCAAGGCGGCGAGCGGCTCGTCGTGGTCGAGCAGCTCGACGACGTCGTCGCCACGGAGGCGGCCGCACCGCGGCACGCCCTCGTCGAGCGCGCGGACCACGCGCATCAGCTCGTCGCTCATCACGTCCCGGAGACGCTAGATGATTGTCGCCTGCGGATTACTCCCGGAGTATGCGAGGGTGATCGTGTGAGCAAGCCGCCGCTCGCGCCGTACCCGCCGGACGTCCCGGACGACGCCCAACCGGTCGCGGCGCTGAGCGATCTCGTCGACGCCGTCGTCGACGGCGCGGACTGGTCGAACGAGCGCGGACGGGGCACGGTGCTCAGGCGCGTCGAGCTCCGCGCGTGCCGCCTCACCGGGGTCGAGCTCGCCGAGGCGGTGCTGACCGACGTCACCTTCACCGACTGCCGCCTCGACCTTGCCGGGCTTCGGCTGGCGCGTCTCGAGCGCGTCGTCTTCCGCGACTGCCGCCTGGAGGAGTGCGACCTGTACGAGGCGAGCCTGAAGGACGTGCTCTTCGAGCGCTGCACGCTCCGCGAGGCCGTGCTCGACGGGGTTCATGTGCAGCGCGCGGAGCTTCGCGGCTGCGACCTCGCCGGCGTTCGCGGGGTCGAGGCGCTTCGCGGGGCACGCGTCGCGTGGGACGACGTCGTCCAGAACGCACCCGTCTTCGCTCTCGGCCTCGGCCTCGAGCTCGTCGAGTGACGAGGCGCGCGGCCCTGCCGCAGCTGGCCGGGGAGGTGGTTCTCACCGACGGCGGGCTCGAGACGACGCAGATCGGCCCGCTCGGCGATGCCCATGGCTCTCTTCCACCGTCGTCGCTGCCGACCCCTTCGCGGAGCGGCACGGGCGGCAGGCCCGCATTTTCGCGGACGGTGTCGAGCTATGGTCTCGGCGCTGACGATCCCGAGGGCCGGCTTGCGACCGCCCGGCCGCTCGGCGAGGCGCTCTGCGAGGTCGAGACCGAGACCGGCGGCACCGCCGTCTACCACATGGCCAACTGTGCACACTCGACTCACATCGCGCCTGCCCTCGCCGCCTCGTAGCTCGAGCTTTGCGAACGGCTCGGCCACCTCACCGTTCTCGGCGGCTGCTGTGGCACCGACCATCGCCATCTCGACTCGATCGCCGGGCCTGGCTGGCGCGTGGCTGACGGCTACTGTCCTTCCGTGGCGTTCGCGTCGATCGACGAGCTCGAGTCCGCGCTCACCGAGTCGTCGTACCTCACCGATCGCGGGCTCGCGACCGCGCTCTTCCTTGCGCTCGCGCTCGAGAAGCCGCTCCTGCTCGAGGGCGAGGCGGGCGTCGGGAAGACCGAGGCGGCGAAGGCCGTCGCCGCGGCGCTCGACGCGCCGCTGATCCGCCTGCAGTGCTACGAGGGGCTCGACATCGCGCACGCCGTCTACGAGTGGAACTACGCCCGGCAGCTGCTGCACATCCGGGCGGCGCAGGAGGGCACGGTCGACGAGGCGGAGCTCTTCGGCCGCGGAGTTCCTGATCCGTCGGCCGCTGCTCGAGGCGCTCGAGTCGGACCGGCGCGCGCGTGCTCCTGATCGACGAGATCGACCGCGCCGACGAGGAGTTCGAGGCGTTCCTGCTCGAGGTGCTGTCCGACTTCCAGATGACCGTGCCCGAGCTCGGCACGATCCACGCCCGGCAGCGCCCGTACGTCATCCTCACCTCGAACCGGACGCGCGAGCTGCACGACGCGCTCAGGCGCCGCTGTCTCTACCACTGGATCGGGCACCCGTCGGTCGAGCGGGAGATCGAGATCGTCGAGCTGCGCGTGCCCGGCGTCCCCGAGCGGCTGGCGGGGCAGGCGGCGCGCTTCGCCGCCGAGCTGCGCGAGCTCGACCTCCAGAAGCCGCCTGGGATCGCGGAGACGATCGACTGGGTCCGCGCGCTGACCGCGCTCGGGCAGCAGGAGCTCGACGTCGACAACGTCCAGGCGACGCTCGGCTCGCTGCTCAAGTACCACGAGGACGTCGTCGCGATCCGCGACGAGGCGCTCGCCGGGCTCGTCGAACGCAGTGCCTGACGGATCGCACGCGGTCGTCCGGCACGTCGTCGTCTTCGGGCGCGTGCTGCGCGAGGGTGGGCTCGAGGTCGGTCCCGGTCGGATCGGCGACGCGCTGCGCGGGCTCGACGCCGTCGACCTGCGACGGCAGTGCGACGTCTACTGGACGCTCCGCCAGACGCTCGTCTCGCGCCGTGAGGATCTCGAGGCATTCGATCGCGCGTTCGACGCCTGGTTCCTGCGAATGCCGGCCGGGCGGCCCGTGCGCGAGCTCGAGCGGCCGCGGATACGTCAGAGCCCGTCTCCGACCGCCGGCGCCGCGGCCGGCCCGGAGGTCGACGGCGACGGGCTCGAGCTCGGCGCCTGGAGCTCCGACGAGCTCCTGCGCACGCGCGACTTCGCAGCGATGACGCCGGACGAGTTCGAGCGCGCCCGGTCGCTGATCCGGGCGATCGCGCTCGACCGGCCGCGCCGGCGCACACATCGGCTGCGGGCCGACCGCCGCGGCCCGGTGCTCGACGTCCGCGCGCTCGTGCGGGCGTCGCTTGCGACCGGCGGCGACCCCGTCGCGCGCTCCTATCGCTCCCGCACCACCGCTCCGCGCAAGCTCGTGCTGCTGCTCGACGTCTCCGGCTCGATGGAGGCGTACTCGCGTGCGCTGCTTCTCTACCTGCATGCCGCGCGCGGCTCGGGCCGTGGGGTCGAGACGTTCGCATTCGGGACGCGGCTCACGCGACTCACGGCCGAGCTTGCGACGCGCGACGCGGACGCCGCGCTCGCGGCCGCGGCAGAGCGCGTGCTCGACTGGTCGGGGGGCACGCGAATCGGCGCCTCCCTGAAGGCCTTCAACGACGAGTGGGGGCGGCGCGCGCTCACCCGCGGCGCCGTCGTCGTCATCCTCTCCGACGGTTGCGAGCGCGGTGACGCGAGCGAGACCGGTGCCGAGATGGCGCGGCTCGCCCGCCAGGCGTATGCGGTCGTCTGGGTCAATCCGCTCAAGGGGCATCCCGACTACGAACCGCTCGCCGGCGGCATGAGCTCGGCGCTGCCGTACGTCGATCGCCTGCTGTCGGGACACGACGTGGCGAGCCTCGAGGCACTCGGTACCGTGCTGCGAGGCATCGAACGGAGGCACGCGGCATGAGCGACGCCCGATGAGAGAGATCGTCGACGAGGTCGAGCGCTGGCGCAGCCGCGGCGAGCGGATTGCGATCGCCACGGTCGTCGCCACCCGCAAGTCCGCACCGAGGCCGGTCGGCTCGAAGCTCGCGGTCTCCGAGACGGGAGCGATGTGCGGCTCCGTCTCCGGCGGCTGCGTGGAGAACGACGTCGCCGTGCAGGCGCAGGAGGTGCTTGCCACGGGCGAGCCGCGCCTCCTCACCTACGGGATCACCGAGGACCAGGCGCTCGGCATCGGGCTGCCGTGCGGCGGCGAGATCGACGTGCTGCTCGAGCCCTTCGAATGACCCTCGCAGAAACGCTGCTCGAGGTCGCCCACGGCGACGAGCGCGCGGTGCTCTTCACGGTGCTCGACGGCCCGGACAAGGGGCGAAAGCTGCTCGTCCGCCTCGACCGCGGCGAGACGATCGGCGACGGGTCGCCTGCGCTGGCCGCGCTCGCCGGCGGGCTTCGTCGCGGCTGCATCGTCGAGCACGAAGGCGCCCGCGTCTTCGCGGACGTCTACGGCCCGCCGCCGCGGCTCGTGGTCGTCGGCGCCGTCGACACCGGAGAAGCGCTCTGCGCGGGTGCCCGCGCGCTCGGCTGGCACACGGTCTGCGTCGATGCCCGTGCGCGCTTCGCGACGGCGGAGCGGATGCCCAGCGCCGAGGAGATCGTTGTCGAGTGGCCCGACGAGGCGTTCGCCCGGCTCGCCCTCGACCGCGACACTGCGGTGGTCGTGCTCACGCACGACGACAAGTTCGACGTGCCGGCGCTGACAGCCGCGCTGCGCAGCGACGCCTTCTACGTCGGCGCGCTCGGCAGCCGCGTCGCGCAGGCGAGGCGACGCGAGCGCCTGGTCGAGGCGGGCCTGACCGCCGGCGATCTCGCCCGGCTGCGTGGGCCTGCCGGTCTCGACGTCGGCGCCGAGAGCCCGGCCGAGACGGCGGTCTCGATCCTCGCCGAGATGCTCGCGGTGCGCGCAGATCGCGGCGGCGGCCCCCTCGGCGCGTCGACCGAGCGCATCCACGCCGAGCGCTAAGGAGCTGCGGGCTACGATCGGCGCATGGCGCTGACGGTCGACCTGCCGCTACTCGAGTTGCGGTCCGACAGCGGGGCGACGTTCCCGGTCGACGACCCCGCGACGGGCGACACCCTGCTCGAGGTGCCGCGCATGGGCGCTGCGGAGACCGAGCGCGCGCTCGCGGCGGCCGAAGCCGCGCTGCCCGCCTGGCGCGGCCTGCTGGCGAAGGAACGGGCGCGCATCCTGCGCCGCTGGGCCGACCTGATGCTCGAGCAGTCCGAGCAGCTCGCGACGCTGATGACGACCGAGCAGGGAAAGCCGATCGCCGAGGCGCGCGGCGAGGTCGCCTACGCCGCGTCCTTTCTCGAGTGGTTCGGTGAGGAGGCGAAGCGGGTCTACGGCGACACGATCCCCAGCTACCTGAACGACCGGCGCGTCGTCGTGCTCAAGCAGCCGATCGGCGTCACCGTAGGCATCACGCCGTGGAACTTCCCGGCGGCGATGGTCACGCGCAAGGCGGCGCCGGCGCTCGCGGCCGGCTGCACGATGGTGCTGAAGCCGGCCGAGCAGACACCGCTCACCGCGCTCGCGATCGCGAAGCTCGGCGAGGAGGCGGGGCTGCCACCCGGCGTCTTCGGGATCGTCACGGGGAACGCGGAGGACGCGCCCGAGATCGGACGCGCCATGACGTCGAGCCCCGCCGTGCGCAAGCTCGGCTTCACCGGCTCGACGGAGGTCGGGAAGCTCCTGATGGCCCAATGTGCCGGCCGCGTGATGAAGGTGTCGCTCGAGCTCGGCGGCAACGCGCCGTTTCTCGTCTTCGACGACGCCGATGTCGAGGAGGCCGTCGCCGGTGCGGTGCAGTGCAAGTTCCGCAACTCGGGCCAGACCTGCATCTCGGCCAACCGCATCTACGTGCAGGCGGGCGTGCACGACGCGTTCGTGGAGCGTCTCGTCGAGGTCGTGGCCGGCCTGAAGGTCGGCTCCGGGCTCGAGCCCGACACGAAGGTCGGTCCGCTGATCGAGCAGCAGGCCATCGACAAGGTCGAGCGCCACGTCGCGGACGCCGTCGAGCGCGGCGGCGAGCTGCTGACCGGCGGGGAGGCGCTCGGCGGCCTCTTCTACCGGCCGACGGTGATCTCCGGCGTCACCGCCGACGCCGCGATGTCGTGCGAGGAGACATTCGGCCCGGTGGCCGGGGTCGCGCGCTTCGAGACGGAGGAGGAGGCGATCCGCCAGGCGAACGACACGCCGTTCGGGCTCGCGGCGTACTTCTACAGTCGCGACGTCGGTCGGGTGTGGCGTGTCTCCGAGGCGCTCGAGTACGGGATCGTCGGCATCAACACGGGTCTCATCTCGTCGGAGGTCGCGCCGTTCGGCGGCGTGAAGGAGTCAGGCATCGGCCGCGAAGGCTCGAAGTACGGGATCGACGAGTGGCTCGAGATCAAGTACCTGGCGATGGCGGGCATCTGACGCCTTGATGCGCCACGGCGGCAGGCTGCTCGCCGACCAGCTCGCAGTCCACGGGGCGGAGATCGCGTTCTGTGTCCCGGGCGAGAGCTACCTCGCGCTGCTCGACGGGCTGCACGAGAGCTCGGTCCGCCTCGTCACGTGCCGGCACGAGGCGGCCGCCGCCAACATGGCCGAGGCCTACGGCAAGCTGACGGGCCGGCCGGGTCTCTGCCTCGTCACCCGCGGCCCGGGCGCGGCCCACGCGGCGGTCGGTGTCCACACAGCCCATCAGGATTCGACGCCGCTCATCCTGCTCGTCGGCCAGGTCGGCGGCGACGCCGTCGAGCGCGAGGCGTTTCAGGAGATCGACTACCGACGCATGTTCGGGCCGCTCGCGAAGTGGGTGGCGCAGATCGACCGCATCGAGCGGATCCCCGAGCTCGTGGCCCGGGCGTTCGCCACCGCCTGTTCCGGCCGCCCCGGCCCCGTCGTGCTCGCGCTGCCGGAGGACGTGCTCGCCGCCGACGCAGACGTCGCCGACGCGAAGCCGTTCCACGTCGTTCAGCCGAGCCCCGCCGTCGCCGACATCGAGGCGCTCGAACGGCGGCTCGCGCACGCGGACCGCCCGTTCGCGATCGTCGGCGGCGCCGGCTGGACACGGGCGGCGAGTCGCGACCTGCAGGGGTTCCTCGAGGCGAACGCGATCCCGGCCGGCGCTGCGTTTCGCCGCCAGGACGCGATCGACAACGACTCGCCGTCTTACGCCGGCGACATCGGCATCGGCATCAACCCGAAGCTCGCAGACCGGGTGCGCGATGCCGACCTGCTGCTGGTCGTCGGACCGCGGCTGGGCGAAGTCACGACGTCCGGCTACACGCTGCTCGAGGTCCCGGAGCCCAAGCAGGCGCTCGTGCATGTCCACCCCGGCGCGGAGGAGCTCGGGCGCGTCTACCGGCCCGCCCTGCCGATCCTCGCCGCGCCCGGCCCGTTCGCGGCGGCGGTTGCCGGCCTGCGTGTCGAGCCGCGCTGGCGCGACTGGACGTCCGCCGCACGCGCCGACTACGAGGAATGGCGGCGGCACGGCTCCATGCCGGGCCCGCTCGACCTCGGCGAGTGCATCGCGTACATGCGGGCGACGGTTCCCGATGCGATCGTGTGCAACGGCGCGGGCAACCACACGGTCTGGATCCACCGCTTCTGGCGCTTCCGTTCGTTCCCGTCGCAGCTTGCGCCGACGAGCGGCGCGATGGGTTACGGCTTGCCTGCGGCGGTGGCCGCGAAGGCGCTCATGCCCGAGCGCACCGTGATCTGCTTCTCGGGCGACGGCGACTTCCTGATGCACGGCAGCGAGCTCGCGACCGCCGCGCAGAACGAGTTGCCGATCGTCGTCCTCGTCGTCGACAACGGCATGTACGGCACGATCCGGATGCACCAGGAGCGCCACTTCCCGGGGCGGGTGGTCGGAACCGACCTGCACAACCCGGACTTCGCCGCCTACGCGCGCGCCTTCGGCGGTCACGGCGAGCTCGTCGAGCACACGGAGGACTTCCCCGCTGCCTTCGACCGCGCGCTCGCGGCGGGCGTGCCGGCGGTGATCTCGCTGCAGGTCGATCCGGAGGCGATCGCGCCCTGGACGACGCTGAGCGCGCTCCGGGCCGGTACATGAGCTCGCTCGATCCGTACAGCGCCCTCATCACGGAGGTCGAGCCACAGCCGGCGCGACCCGGGCCGCTCGCCGGGCTGCGGCTCGCGGTCAAGGACCTGATCGACACCGCGGGGGTGCGCACGACGTACGGCTCGAGGATCTACGCCGACCACGTGCCCGAGCACACTGCGAGCTCGGTCGAGCGCCTCGTCGACGCCGGCGCGGTGGTCACCGCGAAGGCGAACCTGCACGAGTTCGCGTGGGGCGTGACGAGCCAGAACCCGTGGTACGGGACGGTGCAGAACCCGCATCTGCCGGGGCGCACGACGGGCGGCTCGTCCGGCGGCAACGCCGCCGCGATCGCCGCGGGCCTCGCCGACGTCGGGCTCGGCACCGACACGGGCGGCTCGATCCGCCTGCCGGCCTCGTGCTGCGGGCTCGTCGGGCTGAAGCCGAGCTGGGGGCGCGTCCCGGTCGACGGCGTCTTCCCGCTCTGCCCGACGTTCGACACGGTGGGGCCGCTCGCCCGCACCGTCGCCGATGCCGCGGCGCTGTGGTCCGTGCTCGCGGCTGCGCCGCTCCCGGAGCCGCGGCTCGCCGGTCTCACCGTGGGGCTCCTGCGCCGGCCGCCCTCGGTCGGCGGCTCGGCGGCTCCGCCCGCGAACGATGCGGCCGAGGCGTACGTCGAACGCCTCGAGCAGCTGGGGGCACGGGTGGTGGACACGTCGATCCCGGAGCCGCCTGCCGACACGTGGCCGCTCTTCTTCCACGAGGCGGCTGCATCGCACCGCGCCACCTATCCGGCGCGCGCGGACGACTACGGCGACAACGTTCGCGGGAAGCTCGAGCTGGCGCAGGCGGTCGAGCCCGACGATGTCGAGGCGGCGAGGGCTGCCGTCTCCGCGTGGCGTGGCTTCCGCCCCGATGTCGACCTGTACGTCGCGCCGGCGATCGGCGTCGAGGTGCCGCCGGTCGACTGCGACGAGCTCGAGGTGCGCCTGCAGCTGACCGCGTTCCTGCGCCCGTTCAACGTGCTCGGCTGGGCGGCGATCGCGATCGGCGACCTCCAGCTGATCGCGCCGCGCGACGAGGAGGTGATCGCGGCCGCGCTCGCCTGGGAGCGCGCTGACTCGGCGTGATCGTCGACGCGCTCAAGATCGCGCTCGCGCCGGCCTTCGTGGTCACGATCACCCTTGTCGCGCGCCGGTACGGCTCGCGGATCGGCGGGGTGGTGGGTGGGCTGCCGGCGATCGCAGGCCCGATCCTCCTTGTGCTCGCGCTCGACCACGGCCGGTCGTTCGCCGCCGAAGCGGCGGTCGGGACGCTGCTCGGCGTCCTCGCCGTGATGGCGTTCGTCGCCGGTTACGTCGTCGTCAGCAGGCGCTTCCGCTGGCCCGTCGCCGTGGCGGGCGGCTGGGCGTGCTTCTTCGCGGCCGTGGGCGTGCTGCAGCCGCTGCACGTCGACGCGTACGTCGCGCTTGTGCTCGCACTTGCGGCGACGGCGATGACCGTGCGTCTTCTGCCGCGTCCCGTCGCGGGCGTCGCCTTTGTCGACGACCATCCGCGCGGCGAGCTTGCGGTGCGCGCACTCTGCGCGCTGGTCCCGGTCGCCGCGGTCACCGCGAGCGCGCACCTTCTCGGCGCTCACCTGAGCGGACTGCTCGCCTCGTTCCCGATCATGACCCCGGTGCTAGCCGCGTTCACGCAGTCGCGCCACGGCGCCGCGGAGGCGGCGCGGCTCCTGCACGGGCTCGCGACCGGGTTCTTCTCCTACACGATCTTCTGCTTCGTCATCGCCGTCAGTCTCGAGGGCCTCGGCATCGCCGTGTCGTTCGGCCTCGCGACCCTCCTGGCGCTCGCCGTCCAGGGCGCGGCCCTCGTCGCCACCGGCCGCCATGAGCGCACGCTCGTCCTCGAGGTGTGACGGGTTGGTCACACAACCCTTACGACATCGACACCCCGGGGGTGCGTACCTTGGTCTCGACGAAGAGAGAGGAGAGCACATGTCCGAGAGGGACATTCACGAGCGGCAGCAGTTGCTGCTCCTGGTCGACACGGCACAGCGGGACGGACGCAGCGAGGACGAGATCAGCGAGCTCGTCACGCAGGCAGTCGAGGCCGACGCAGAGCTCACGCGCGCGGCGTAGGTCCTAGGCCGGCTCCGTTTCGAGCACCCACAGCAGGGCTCCGTCGCCGCATTCGACCGGCGAGCCGCCGTCGCGGTCGTCGAGTCGCGTGCGGAGGACGCGAACGCGTTCGCCGTCGAGCTCCGTCAGCGGGCCGTGGACGCCGTCTCGCATCGCGGCGACCTGCCACGCGCAAGCCTGCCGGTGCACCTCCTCGGCGGGACGCGTCCAGTCGATCTCGGCGAACTCGGGCTCGAAGAAGCCCGCGTAGCTCGCGCCGTCCTCGCTCTGGAGCAACCCCGGCTCGCCCGCCTCGACACGGGCGAGCGCCTGCGGAAGCAGCGACGTCCACAGGCCGAGCAGCACGCCGATCACCTCACCGGCGCCCTCGGCGCCGGTGAGCGGTGCAGCGCTCTGCAGGACGATCGGGCCGGTGTCGATCTCCGCGTCCATGAAATGGAACGTGAAGCCGAGCTCGGTGTCGCCGTTGCGGAGCGCCCAGCCGATCGGGTTCGGGCCGCGGTAGCGCGGCAGGGGCGACGGGTGGCCGTTGAGGACGCCGAGCCTCGGCACCGCGAGTGCATCGGCCGGGATGCGCACCGGGAAGCCGCCGCAGAGCGCGAGGTCGGCGTCGAGCGCCGCGAGGAGCGGAGCGAACCGGCGGGCACTCGCGGCGACCAGGACGTCGACGCCTGACGGGCGCGCGTCGACGAGCGTGGCGAGCGGGAAGTGGCCGTACCGGCCGGGCGGCCCCTCGGTCGTGACGACGCCCACCAGGTCGTGGCCCGCCCGGGCGACGACGGGGGCGATCGTCTGGAGCACTCCCGGTAGGCGGGTGAAGAGCGCGATCCTCACGCGCGAGTTCTACGTCACGGGAACGAGGAGCCGTCGAGATGAAGGTCGAGGCTGCCGCCGGCGCGGCACTCGTGCCCGACGATGTACGCGGGGCTGTCCGCGAAGTCGGTCGGGTTCGACTTGAGCTGGTCGTGCATCAACCGGCGTGCGGTCGCCAACGTGAGCCCGAGCGACTCGCCGACGCGCACGCCCGACTGGTACGCGAAGCAGTTCACCGTCGACTCGTCGGCGACGCCGTGCAGGTGCCAGGACTCGTGGGCGAGCACCGCGATCGCATGACCCGCCGCGCGGCTGCTCGAGTGCCGGTGCGCGACGAGATACAGCTGGTAGCAGATCGCCGGCGTGAGCCACGCGCGCCGGCCGCCGACCTCCGCGAGTCCGTCGGCGTCCTGGACGTAGCCGACATGCCTGCCGGAAACGTCGCAGATGACGGTCGCCGGGTGCCCGGCGATCGAGGCCGCCTCGCGGTCGAGCATCGCAACGGTGGCCGCACGGGCCGTGCGGGAGAGATGCTGCCAGTGTTCGTTGCGCCGGTCGAGCAAGAAGACGCCGGCGAGGAGCGCGAGCACGACGAGCGCCTGCAGGAGCCGGCGGCCGACGCGGCTCCGGGCCGCGACCGGCCGGACGGGGAGTGGCGGCGAGCTGCTCTCGTCCGCGTCCTCGTCGACGCCCTCGTCGGGCCAGCCGAGCTCCTCGAGGTCGCGCGGCTGCGGGCCCGGGCCGGAGGCGTGGAGCCGCCCCGGTCGTGCACGCAGTCCCGCGAAGAAGAACTGCGCCTCCACCGCGGCTGCGGCGAGGAACGGCAGGAGCGGCGGCAGCCACAGCTGTAGCGTCCCGCTCAGGAGGTAGACGACCGCGAACGCGAGCAGCCCGAGGCGCCAGATCCAGACCGGGCGGAGTCGCCGGGACACCGTCAGCGTCGTGCCGCGCTCAACACCTCGGCGGCCGGGATGCCGCGGATCGAGGCGTCGACGAGCTCGATCGGGTGGAACGCGGGTGTCGGCCGTCCCGCCCGGCGAAGCGCGGCCGTCACCTGCACGAGACAGCCCGGGTTTCCGCTCGCGTACGCATCCGGCGCGGTCTCCAGGACATTCCGCGCCTTGCGATCGCCGAGCTCGGTCGCCGCGTCGGGCTGGACCAGGTTGTAGATGCCTGCGCTGCCGCAGCAGAGCGCTTGCTCGGCCGGCTCGACGAGATCGAGTCCCGGGATCGCGCGCAGCATCTCGCGCGGCTGCGACTCGATTCGCTGTGCGTGCTTCAAGTGGCACGGATCCTGGTAGGCGACGCGCAGCTCGAGCGGTCGCCGCTCCGCCGGCTCCGGCGCGGCTGTCACGAGCTCCGACACGTCGACGACGTTCGCGCCGCCGTGGTCTTTCAGGTGCGAGCCGCAGCCCGCGGCGTTGGTGACGATCGCGTCGAAGCCGGCCAGCTCCTGCTCCAGCGTGCGTACGCGCGAGACGCCCTCGTTCAGCCGGCCCGCGTGCGCGTGCAGCGCTCCACAGCAGCCCTGTGTCCGCGGAACGTGCACGTCGAAGCCGTCGGCGTTGAGCACGCGTGCGGTCGCCGCGTTGACGTTGCCGAAGACGACGCTCTGCACACATCCGGCGACGACGGCGACCCGCGGTCCCCGGCCGGGCAGGTGTTCCGGCGGCCACTCTGCGTCGACCCACGGCGGCGCGACCGCACCGAGCGGCGCGAACGGGCCGGGCGCGGGAAGGCGGCGCAGCGCGAGCGCCGCGCGCAGGCGGCGGCGGTGCGGAAAGACGGCGAAGATCGTGGAGCGCAGCAGCCGCTCTCCCCGGCGGCGCGGATGCGTGTGCTCGACCAGATCACGCGTCGACTCGATCAGCCGGTCGTACTGCACTCCGGACGGGCACGACGTGACGCAGGCCATGCACCCGAGGCAGCGATCGAAGTGCTCGGTGACGGTGTCGTTCAGCTCGATCGAGCCGTCGGCGAGCGCGCCCATCAGGTGGATGCGCCCGCGCGGCGAGTCCATCTCCTCGTGCCAGAGCGAATAGGTCGGGCAGGTCGGGAGGCAGAAGCCGCAGTGGACGCAATCGTCGATCAGCTCGGGTTGCATGGTGCCTCCAAACACAGTGCCTCCACGATGCGCAGCGCGAGCGGCGACCAGGATGTGTCGCCTGCGTCCTCGGCGTAGGCGACGCGCGGGCCGGGACGCACGAGCGGCGCCGGCGAGCCGTCCCACTTGCGTCGCCCCGGGAGCGACGACTGCAGCTCGCGCACCCCGGCCCACGGGTCGGTGTCGTCGCCGCCGAGCTCGTCCGCCTGCGCGTCGACCGCGCGGCGAGAGCCCTCGAACAGCACGTGGAGCCGCTCTCCCACAAGGTCGACGGCGCTCGGAGCGAGCCCGGAGCGGTGCAGCTCCTGCCAACGCCCCGCGTCGGTCGAGACCGTGCGCGACGCGGCCGGCAGCGGGTGCAGCCGCAGGGCGAGCCGCTCCACCGAGCCAAGCCGCCCACCCGAGCCGCAGAAGAGCTTGCCGAGGTCGTAGCCGGCGACGTTCTTCACGACCTTCCCGCCTGAGTTCGCGCGCGTGCCGTCGGGCAGCGTCACGGTGACGCCGATCACGAGGTCGCGCATCGTCCCGAAGCGGTGGCGCAGCGGGCCGGAAAGGTCGTCGAGCAGGCACTCGCCGAGCGCCGGGTCGCCCGGCGGGTCGAGCGACAACCGCTGCCCGTGGAGGGCGAGCTGCTCCTGCAGCGCCGACAGCCGGAGCTCCCCCTGGACGATGCAGGTGAGATCGCCGGGCTCGTGCTCGACGATCAGGTCAGAAGCGCTCGCCACGACCCGCCAGCTCGAGTGGGTGCGCGCGGTAAGGCCCCGGGACCTCGCCGCAGAGCCGCGGCGTCGGGAACACCTTCCCGGGGTTCGCGAGCCCGTGCGGGTCGAAGGCGCTTCGCATGCGCCCCATCGTCTCCAGGTCTGCCTCGCTGAACATCAACGGCATCGCGCAGGCCTTGTCGGTCCCGACGCCGTGCTCGCCGGTGATCGATCCGCCCGCATCGACGCACGCCTCGAGGATCAGCATCGCGAGCTCCTCGGCCCGCTCGGCCTCGCCGGCCACGCGCCCGTCGTAGAGCACGAGCGGATGCAGGTTGCCGTCGCCGGCGTGGAACACGTTGCCGACACGCAGGCCGTGCTCGGCGGAGAGCGCGTCGATCCTCCGCAGCACCTCCGGGAGGCGCGTTCGCGGCACGACGCCGTCCTGTACGTAGTAGTTCGGGCTGATGCGCCCCATCGCCGCGAAGGCCGCCTTGCGGCCGCGCCAGACCGAGGCGCGGTCGGCCGGGTCGGAGGCGATGCGGATCTCCGACGCGCCGTTCGCCCGGCAGAGCTCCTCGACGGACGCGAGATCCTCCTCGACCTGCTCCACCGGCCCGTCGAGCTCGACGATCAGCACGGCGCCGCAGCCCGTCGGGTAGTTCGCGCCCACGGCAGCCTCCGCCGCCTCGATCGTGATCGCATCCATCATCTCGATCGCCGACGGCAGGATCCCGGCCGCGATCGTCCCCGACACCGCAGCGCCGGCGCCGTCGGTGTGCGCAAAGCCGGCGAGCAGCGTGCGAACCGCGGCGGGGGCCCGCAGCAGCTTCAGCGTCAATCTCGTGGCGATACCGAGCGTGCCCTCCGACCCGACGAAGACGCCGAGCACGCCGGGCCCGTCGTCCCACACGGACAGCTCGACGAGCTCGCCCGACGGCAGGACGACCTGCGCTGCGAGCACGTGGTTGACGGTGAAGCCGTACTTGAGGCAGTGGGCACCACCCGCGTTCTCGGCGACGTTGCCGCCGATCGTGCACACCTGCTGCGACGACGGGTCGGGTGCGTAGTAGAAGCCTTCGGCGGCGACCGCGCGCGTGACGTCGAGGTTCGCGACGCCAGGCTCGACGACGATCTCGCCGCGATCGAGATCGACGGAGAGAATCCGGTCGAGGCGGGTGAGCGAGATGACGATCCCGTCGGCGACCGGGAGCGAACCGCCCGACAGCCCGGTGCCGGCACCGCGCGCGACGAACGGCAGCCCCGCCTCGTTGCAGAGCCGCACGACCGCCTGCACCTCGGCCGTCGAGCCCGGGAGCGCGACGAGCGCCGGGATGACCCGCCGGCCTGTGAGCCCGTCGCACTCGTACGTCCGCAGTTGCTCGGGCTCCGCGATCACCTCGGTGATAGCGGCGAAGCGCTCGGCGAGCTCGCCAGGCAGAGCCATGGACGCAAGCTACCCGTAGGATCGGTGGCCTCGATGCCGCGTCCCGTCACGCTCTTCACCGGACAATGGGCCGACCTGCCCATCGACGAGCTCGCGCCCCGCTGTGCGGGTTGGGGGTTCGACGGCCTCGAGCTCGCCTGCTGGGGCGATCACTTCGACGTCACCGAGGCGATCACGGATCCTGGCTACGCGAAAGGTCGCCGTCGGTGGCTCGAGGATCACGGCCTCGGCGTCTGGGCGCTCGGCGCGCACCTCGTCGGCCAGGCGGTCTGCGACCGCATCGACGGGCGGCATCGGGCGATCCTGCCGCCGGAGGTCTACGGCGACGGGATGGAGGAGGGGGTCAGGCAGCGGGCGGCCGAGCGAATGAAGGACACGGCGCGTGCCGCGGCGCAACTCGGCGTGACGCAGGTGAACGGATTCACCGGCTCGTCGGTGTGGCACCTCCTCTATTCGTTCCCGCCGAACGACTTCGGCGAGATCGACCGCGCCTATCAGGAGTTCGCGGAGCGGTGGGGGCCGATCATGGACGTCTTCGATGCCGAAGGCGTCCGTTTCGGCCTGGAGGTGCACCCCACCGAGATCGCCTACGACTTCGTGACCACCCGCCGTACCCTCGACGCGATCGGCCGGCGCGCCGCCTTCGGGATCAACCTCGACCCGAGCCACTTCGCGCCACAGCTTCTCGACGCGGCCGAGTTCGCGCTCGAGTTCGGCGACCGCATCTACCACGTGCACGTCAAGGACTCGCGGCTTCGGCTCGACGGACGCCGCTCGATCCTCGGCTCGCATCTCGGCTTCGGTGACGTCGACCGCGGCTGGGACTTCGTCTCGCCGGGGCACGGCGACGTCGACTTCGAGGCGTTCTTCAGGGCTCTGAACCGGATCGGCTACCAGGGCCCGCTATCGATCGAATGGGAGGACTCGGGAATGGATCGAGACTGGGGCGCGCCCGACGCGCTCGCCTACGTCAGGCGCACCGACTTCTCGCCGTCGGGTATCGCCTTCGACGCCGCGATGCAGAAGGCGGGCGGGGAATGAGCGGGGAAGCGCCGGAGATCGGCATCGGCATGCTCGGGTACGCCTTCATGGGCAAGGCGCATGCGAACGGCTACAAGAAGGTGTCGTACATGGCTTGGCCGCCGCCCATGCGGCCGAAGCTCGTCTCGATCGCCGGCCGCGACGAGGCCGCGGTCGCCGAGGCGGCCCGGCGCTACGGCTTCGAGCGGTACGCCACCGACTGGCGCGACGTCGTCGCCGACCCGGACGTGCAGCTCCTCGACAACTCCGGGCCGAACAGCCTCCACTTCGAGCCGACGGTCGCCGCCGCAGAGGCGGGCAAGCACGTCTTCTGCGAGAAGCCGCTCGGCCGCACGGCCGATGAGAGCTACGACCTCTGGAAGCGCGTCGCGGCGACCGGGGTGCAGCACATGACCGCGTTCAACTACCGCTTCGTCCCCGCCGTGCGCCTCGCGCGCGAGCTGCTCGAGGCGGGCGAGCTCGGCGAGGTGCTCCACTTCCGCGCCCGCTACCTGCAGGAGTGGGGGCCGACGACCGCGGACGTGTGGCGCTTCCATGCCTCCGACGCGGGGACCGGTGCGATCGGCGACCTCGGCGCGCACGTGATCGACCTGGCGCGCTACCTGGTCGGTGAGATCACGACGATCGCCGCCTCGGTGCGCACCTTCGTGCCCGGGCGCGAGGTCGACGACGCGTTCGAGGCTGTCGCCGAGTTCGAAGGACAGGCGTTCGGCACGCTCGAGTCGACACGCTGGGCGGCGGGGCGCAAGAACGGCCTCTGCTGGGAGATCAACGGCACGAAGGGCTCGCTCGCGTTCGACCTCGAGCGGCTCAACGAGCTCCAGTACTCCGAGGGCACGAAGGGCTTCAGGACGATCAACGTCACCGAGCCCGAGCATCCGTTCGCCTCGTTCTGGTGGCCGGCCGGGCACATCATCGGCTACGAGCACACCTTCGTGCACGAGATCCACCACCTGCTCGCGGCGATCGCGGGCGACGGCCGGATCGCCCCGCACGGCGCGACGTTCGAGGACGGCTACCGCGCCTCGGAGGTGTGCGACGCGATCCTCCGCTCGGCGGCGAGCGGGAAGCGCGAGGCGGTGACCTACCGGAGCTAGCGCTTTGGCGACGATGGAGGATCTCGACCGGCTCGCACTCGAGCTGCCGGAGACGACGAAGGCCGTCGAGGATGGGCGGCCTAGCTATCTCGTGCACGGGAAGTGGTTCTGCTTCCACCGCAAGCCGCGCAAGGACGCGGTCGACCCGGAGACGGGCGCGCGGCTCGAGGACGTGCTCGTCTTCCGCGTCGAGGACGCCGGCGCGAAGGAGCTGCAGCTTCGCGACGCGCGCGGCGCCTTCTTCACGACGCCGCACTGGAACGGCTTCCCGGCTGTGCTGATCCGCATCGGCGACCTTGCGCAGCTCGACGCCGATGAGCTGCGCGACGTCGTCGTCGAGGCCTGGCTGACGAAGGCGCAGAAGCGCGTCGCCAGGAAGTGGCTCGCCGAGGAGGCCGAGTGAGCGCCGTCGTCGACCTGAACGCCGACGTCGGAGAGGGATTCGACGCGGACGCGGAGCTCTTCGGGATCGTGACGAGCGCGAGCGTCGCGTGCGGCTTTCACGCGGGGAACGCCCACACGATGCGCGCGGCGTGCGAGGCGGCCGAGCACGCCGGCGTCGCGATCGGCGCACACGTCTCGTATCGCGACCCCGACGGCTTCGGCCGGCGCGAGCTCGGCATCGACTCCAAGACGATCGAGCGGCACACCTTCGAGCAGATCACCGCGCTCCAGGCGGCCTCGGGCGGGCTCGTCGCATACGTGAAGCCGCACGGCGCGCTCTACCATCGCGCCTCGACCGACGACGCCTGCGCCGCCGCGATCGTCGCCGCGGCGGCGCCGCTCGCGGTGCTCGGCTTCCCGGGCTCTCGGCTCCTCGCCCAGGCCGGGGCGGCGGGCCTCGTCGCCGTCGCCGAGGGTTTCTGTGACCGCGGCTACGCGGCCGACGGAACGCTGCTGCCGCGCGGCGAGCCCGGAGCGGTCCTCGACGCCGAGGCGGCGGCGCTGCAGGCGGTTGGGCTCGCGTCGCGCGTGCGATCGCTGTGCGTGCACTCCGACACGCCCGGAGCGGCAACGGTCGCCCGGCACGTGCGGGCCGCGCTCGTGGAGGCGACGGTCGAGCTGCGCGCCTTCGCGTGATGCCGCGCGTGTTGCCCGCCGGCGAGCGCGGGGCGCTCGTCGAGGTCGACGACAACGCCGCCGCCGTGCGGCTGGCGCGTGCGCTGCGGGCTCGCGGCGGCTTCGTCGACGTCGTGCCGGGTCATCGCACCGTGCTCGTGACGTGGGACGGTGAGCAGCCGGTGCTCGAGCTGGAGCCCGCCGGCGACGAGGCGGCGTTCGCGGGCCGGCTCGTCGAGGTACCGGTCGTCTACGACGGCCCCGACCTGGAGGAGGTGGCGAGACTCACCGGCCTCGACGTCGACGGCGTCGTCGCCGCGCACACCGCATGCGAGCACACGGTCGGCTTCGTCGGCTTCTCGCCGGGCTTCGGGTACCTCCTCGGCGGCGACGAGCGGCTCCACGTCCCGCGGCTCGACACGCCGCGCGAGCGCGTGCCGGCCGGCAGCGTGGCGCTCGCCGGGCCGTACTCGGCCGTCTACCCGAGGGAGTCCCCCGGCGGCTGGCGTCTCGTCGGCCGGACCGAGCTCGTGCTGTTCGATGCCGGGCGCGACCGGCCTGCGCTGCTCGAGCCCGGCGACCGCGTGCGGTTCACGGCGCGATGATCACCGTGGTGCGGGCCGGGCCGCTGTTGACGACGCAGGACGCCGGCCGGCCCGGGCTTGCCCACCTCGGTGTGCCGCCGTCGGGAGCAGCCGACCGCCGGTCGTACAAGCTCGCGAACGCGCTGGTCGGGAACGCGCCCGGCGCCGCGTGCCTCGAGGCGACGCTCGCCGGACCGGTGCTTCGCTTCGACCCGCCGGCCGTCGTCGCCGTGACCGGTGCCGAGGCGGACGCTCGCCTCGACGGCGATCCCCTTCCCCTCGGCGAGGCGCGCGAGGGCGCGCTCCTCGAGCTCGGCCCGTGTCGATCCGGCGTGCGCTCCTACATCGCCGTGCGCGGTGGCGTCGACATCGAGCCGGTGCTCGGCAGCCGCTCGCACGACCTGCTCACTGGTCTGGGGCCGCCACCGCTCCGCGACGGCGACGTCGTGCCGGTGGGGCAGCGCGCCCCGGACAGGTGTCAGGCACCTTCAAGGTGCCTGACACCTGTCGGAGAGACGCTCACGGTCGTCCCCGGCCCGCGGGCGGACTGGTTCGCGCTCGACGGCCTCGTCACCACCGCATGGCGCGTCTCGCCTGCGTCGAACCGAATCGGCACGCGGCTCGAAGGCCCGCCGCTCGAGCGCCTCCGAGAGGGCGAGCTCCTCTCGGAAGGCGTCGTCACCGGTGCGATCCAGATGCCGCCCTCGGGGCAGCCGATCGTCCTCGGGCCCGACCATCCCACGACCGGCGGCTACCCGGTGGTAGCGGTCGTGTGCGAGGACGACCTGCCTGTCGCAGGGCAGCTCGCTCCCGGTGGGACGGTGCGGTTCGCTCTCAGTTCTCGATCGTGACGAGTGTGCCGATCGGCGTGTACGGCCAGACCTTCGCGGCGGCATCGAGCGGCAGCTCCACGCAGCCGAGGCTCTGCGGCGTCCCGAACGAGGCGCGGTTGAAGGCGTGCAGCGCCTCGCCGCCGTGGAAATAGCTGATCCAGCGGATCCCGTGGTCGTCGTAGTGGGAGCCGTCGGGGTTCGTCCCCTGCATCTCGCCGACCGGGATGTGCTCGAAGACCGGGAACGTGCCGGGCGTCGTCGGCGTCGCGGGGATGCCGGTGTTGCCGGGCGACGTGAGCACGACCTGGCCGTTGTGCCACAGCGTCAGGAGCTGCGGTAGCTGCGTATGCACGTAGACGTAGCTATAGCCGTCGGTGCGCCGCTTGCCCGCGAGCTCGTCGGTGAGGAGCGCGCGCCATACCTCCGGCCCGGCGAAGCCGTCGACCGTCAGGTGGTGCTCGTCCTCGAACATCATCACCGCGCCCCGCGTGATCTGCGTGATCTTCGTCGGGCTCCACTGGCTCGTCAGCTGAGGCGGGGTGGAGGGATAGCGCCACGAGAACGACCCGGCGGGCGGGTCGACCGCCTCGCGCAGCTCGTTTGCCCGCGTGTCGGCCGCCGGGTCGGCGGCCGACCAGTCGACCGGCAGGTACCCCTGATCGGCGAGCAGCTGGTGGAGACGCAGCACGCTCGCGTCGGGGACGGTCCAGCTGAGCGTGCGGCCGGCGGTCGTCGTCTTCCCCAGCCGCACGCGCACGGTCTTCCCGAACGGGAAGCCGAACCCGGCCGGGTGGAAGACGAGCGTGTGCGCATCGGGAGCGGACCAGCGCCCCGCGACGTCGGGCGTGATGCGCGGCTTCGCTGACCCGAGCACGTCGGCGACGGGCTGGGCGAAGACGAGGCGCAGCGAGGTCCCCGGCGAAACGGTGGCGGACGGCGTCGGCGAGACGAGCACGGCCGGTGCGCGGCTCGCGCGGAACCAGGTGACGCGGACAGGCCTGCCGAGCTGCTCCCACGGGCGGGCCGCCGAGGCGAGCACGATCGTCCCGGCGGCGCCCGTTCGCGCACCGAGCGAGACCGTCCGGGCGCCGTCGAGGGTCATGGCTTGCCCGTCGACCGTCACCCGGTCGACCGGCGTCGTGAAGCGAATGCGTACGGGCGCGCCTTGCGCCACGGTCACGTAGCGGCTCGCGGGAGCCGACGCGGGGGCGTCCACGTTCAGCTCCTCGACATGGCGCCGGCCGAGGAGATGCGCGAGGAGGCCCGAGCGTTGGACGACGATGCGGACGCGGATGCCGAGCCCCGTCGGCACCGGCGTACCGGGGACGAGCCGCCCATGTGACAGCGACACCGGGAACTCCACTCCGTCCTGGGTGTACGCGCGGGCCGAGAGGAGCGTGCCGGCGAGCGGCTGGAGCTTCAGGCGTGCGAGCGCCACAGGATCCGTGGCGAGCGTTGCGCCCGACCACCAGTGAACTGCGGCCGCGAGTGCACCGCCCGCGAGCAGCACGAGCACGAGGATCGTCAGGGCGGTGAGCCGGAACGCACGCCGCCACCGGCCCTGCCGGGCGGAGCGATAACCCCCCATCGCCCTCCATCGTACGAGCGACCGCCACTCACTCCTCCCCTGAATGACCGTAAAGCGGGCGTCGGCGCCGACCGATAGGCGTCTTATGAACGGGCTCTCGCGGCCGACGAGCTTCGCCGCCGCTCTGCTCGAGGTGGACCCCGGAGCCGCCGTTCGGCGGGGGCTTCGCCGCCGCCTGCTCTTCGCCACCGCGCTCGTGCTCGTCGCGATCGCCGTCGGCCCCGTGCTCGCCGTCGGCGCCGGGCTCTACGCGGACGAGATCGGTGTGCTCGCCTCCTCAGGGCTCATCCTCGCGGCATTCGTGTTCCTCGCCGGGCACGTCGCGCGCGAGCTCAACCGCTCCGATGTGCGCCAGCGCCGTCTGCAGGACAACTACCGGCGTCTCGTCGAGCAGCTGCCGCTCGTCGTCTACGTCGACGAGCTCACCGACAACTCCGCGAACATCTACACGAGCCCGCAGGTCGAGTCTCTGCTCGGTTACACCGTCGAGGAGTGGGTGCAGGACCCGGAGCTCTTCGTCTCGATCCTGCACGACGACGACCGCGAGCGGGTGCTTGCCGAGGTGAAACGCTCGAACGAGGAGCGCTCGGGGTTCGAGTGCGACTACCGCCTGGTCGCGAAGGACGGCCGGGTCGTCTGGGTCCACGACGAGGCGTCGGTGTACGAGGACGGCGAGACCGTCCACGCGCAGGGCTACATGGTGGACATCTCGCGGCGCAGGCTCGCCGAGGAGGAGCTGCGCGCGCTCGCCGTCACCGACCCGCTCACCGACCTGCCGAACCGCCGGCAGATGCTCGAGCTGCTCCGGCGCCACGAGCAGGCCGGCGTTTCGCAGTCGCTGCTCTTCCTCGACGTCGACGACTTCAAGACGTTCAACGACAGCCTCGGCCACCGGGTGGGGGACACGCTTCTCGTCGAGGTGGCCACGCGCCTGAACCGCTGCATCGGCCCGGACGAGATGGTGGCGCGCCTCGGCGGCGACGAATTCGCGATCTCGACCCTCGTCACCGACCGAGCGCGGCTCGATGCCCTCGGGCGGCGCCTGCTCAGCGAGGTGGTGGCGCCGATCGTGGTCGACGACCGCGAGCTCTGGCTGGGCGCAAGCATCGGCGTCGCGACCGGCGGCTCGGCGGACGAGCTCCTGCGCGACGCCGACCTCGCCATGTACCGCGCGAAGGCGCAGGGCGGAAGTGGGCTGGCCTTCTTCGCGCCGCACCTGCACGAGTCGGCCGAGCGCCGGCTCGGCCTGTCGGCCGACCTGCGCCGCACGCTTCTCTACCACGAGCTCGAGCTCGTCTACCAGCCGACCTTCGACCTGCGCGACGGCGGCATCGAAGGGCTCGAGGCGCTCCTGCGCTGGCACCACCCGGTGCTCGGCCTGGTCCCGCCCGCCGAGTTCGTGCCGATCGCAGAGGAGCAGGGCAGCATCGTCGAGATCGGCCGCTTCGTGCTCGACGCGGCGTGCCGCCAGGCGGCGGCCTGGGCACCGCTCCACGACCGCTTCATCGTCGGAGTCAACGTCTCGGGCAGGCAGCTACGCGACCCGGCGTTCGCCGACGACGTGCTCGCCGCCCTGTCGGCGCACGGGCTCGACCCGTCGCTCCTGCGTCTCGAGCTGACCGAGAGCGTCCTCGTGCAGGCGAACGAGACCGCCAGGCGCGGGGTCGAAGCTGTCTGCGACGCGGGCGTCCAGCTGGCGATCGACGACTTCGGCACGGGGAACTCGTGGATCGGCCATCTCCAACAGTTCCATCCACACGTGATCAAGCTCGACCGCTCGCTTCTCGCAGGGATCGAGTCGGGCGAGACCCGGTTGCTGCGCGGCACCGTCGCCCTGGCGCGCGAGCTCGGTGTGAAGGTCGTGGCGGAGGGGATCGAGGAGCCCGAGCAGCTGCAGGTCGTGCGCGAGGCCGGCTGCGACATCGGCCAGGGATTCCTGCTCGCCTCACCGTTGCAGGTCCCGGCCGTCGCCCCGCTCCTCGAGCAGGACCAGCACTCGCCGCGGGCCCGTCTCCGACTCGCCTGATCTCGCACTAACAGTTCGCACACCGGCGTCTGGTACATCTGATGCCGATGCGTATGTGGCTTGGCGTATCGGCCGCAGTCGTTCTCGTCGTGGCGGCCCTCGCGGGCTCGACGGCGTCGGCCCAGAGCTCGGCTGCGCCGCGCGTGCTCATGATCGGCGACTCGGTCGCCACCGGGATGCAGTGGTACGAGGACGCGGCCACGGTGCTCGAGCGAAACCTCGCCATCGAGTGGCAGGTCGCCGTCTGCAGGAGGCTCGTCGGACAGAGCTGCACGTTCCAGGGCGTGACCCCTCCGAGCCTCGCAAGCCTCGTCTCCTCGCTCGGCCCGGTGCCGCCCGTCGTGGTCGTGGAGATGGGCTACAACGACTACCAGGGGACGTTCGCGGCGAGCGTCGAGCAGTCGATCGACCTGCTGATCAGTCACGGGGCGCAGCACATCCTGTGGCTGACCCTGCGTGCGGTGCGCCATCCATATGTGCAGATGAACGCGGTCCTTGCTGCGGCCGTCGCGCGGCATCCGCAGGTGAGCCTCGTCGACTGGAACCGCTACTCGCGGAACCAGCCCTCGTGGTTCCAGAGCGACGGCGAGCATCTCGTCCCCTCGGGCGGGGTGGCGATGGCAACCCTCATCCACCTGGCCGTCGACGAGGTGACGAATCCACTTCGCCCCGTCGTGCAGCCGCTGCCATCCGCCCACGTCGGCGTCCCGTACTCGACCCGCCTGGCGGCGGCCGGAGGCAAGCGGCCGTACCGCTGGCAGCTCGTCGGCCGGCCGCCCCGCGGCCTGCATCTCCTCGCGAACGGACGGCTCTACGGCGTTCCGGGAAAGGCGGAGCGCGTGACCGTCACGGCACGCGTCTCGGACTCCGAGGGGCAGGTCGCCTCGCGGCGGCTCCCGATCGTCGTCGGGCAGTCTCTTCCTTAAGAGACCTTCACAACCGTCCTGCAACCTGAAGGCCGTGCGCGTGAGACGTGCAGGGGTCCTCGTCGTCGCCGCGGCCGTCCTGTTGCTCTCGTCGGGCAGCGCCTCGGCCGCGCAACAGCTCGCTCAGCCGACGGTCTTCACGGGCTACGGCTTCGACGCGTGCTCGGCGCCGGCGATCGCGAAGCTCCAGGCGTGGGCCGCGTCGCCCTACCGCGCGCTCGGGGTCTACGTGGGCGGCGCGAACCGAGCGTGCTCGCAGCCGAACCTGACGCCCGTGTGGGTGTCCTCCGTGCTGTCGCTCGGCTGGAGGCTCATGCCGCTGTACGTCGGCCTCCAGGCGCCGTGCGTCACTCAGGGGAAGCTCGAGCACATGTCGAGCACGGCGGCGACCGCCGTCACGCAGGGAAAGGCAGCCGCCGACGACGCGGCGACTCAGGTTGCCGCGCTCGGCCTGCCGACCGGCAGCCCGGTGTACGCCGACGTCGAGGGCTACAAGCTCGGCAACGCCACGTGCACGCGGGCCGTGCAGAGCTTCGTCTCCGGGTGGGTGCAGGAGCTCCATGCGCGTGGGCTCGTCGCCGGCCTCTACGGGAGCGCCGGCTCCACGATCCGGGATGTGTCGGCGAGCACCGACAGCCTGCCGGACGCCGTGTGGATCGCCGATTGGAACGGCATCGAGGGCGTCTTCGGCGATCCGTACGTGAGCGACGGCCTGTGGATCAACCACCAGCGGATCCACCAGTACAAGGGCGGCCACGACGAGACGTACGGCGGCGTCAAGATCAACATCGACTCGAACTACGTCGACAGCACCGTCGTCGGCGGCACCGGGTCGGCGCCCACGCCGCCGCCGCCGACCGCACCCGCCGGCGCGGTGACCGCGGTCGACGGGACCGCCACGGTCAGCTGGCCCGCCGCTGCGTTCGCGACCCAGGTGGTCGTGACGCTGACGACGTCGTCGGCCCCGCCCGCGCCGGCGACCTACGGCGTGCAGCTCGCAGCGACCGAGAGCGACAACCAGGCGCCGATCGACGCGTTCGGCGCCCCCGTCACCCTGCACGTGCTGCGCCCGGTCGCGGGCTCGGTGCCGGCGTTCTCGCCGGACGGCACGACCTGGCAGGCGCTGCCGCAGCTCACCTCGGCGGGCCTCTCGACGTCGGTCCAGAGCGCGTACACGACCGACGCAGACGGCACCGTGGAGATCCAGACGCTCGTTCCGGGTCTCTTCGGGCTCGTGCCCGACACGGTGCCGCCGAGCCGCCCGCTCGTGACTGCACGCATGATCAACGACGCCCTCTCGCTGACGTGGCCAGCGGCGACCGACAACGTCGCCGTCTCCGCGTACAACGTCCTGCGTAACGGCACGGCCGTGACGAGCCTGCCGGCGACGGCGCGCAAGGCGCGCGTGCGCGGCTTCTCCACCTCAGCACCGACGGTGTTCCGCATCCAGGCGCTCGACGCGGCCGGCAACGCAGGACAGCCGTCGAAGGCGGTGGTCGTCGTCGCGCACAAGCGGCCGGCGACCCTGCCGAAGGCGATCCCGCAGTGGGCATACGCGCTCTACGGGTGGCAGCGCGGAGCCGGCGGCAAGCGTCCCGCGGCCGCGCCGAAGCACCCACCCGGCTGGTACTGGGACTGGGCCGCCTGGCGGAGCACGCCGTTTCGGCTGAAGTAGTGAACGCGCGAGAATGTGGCGCTACGATCGCGGCGTGAAGGGCGCGATTGCCGCGATCGTTGCTGCGCTCGCGCTCGGGGTGGCGGCCGCGGGCGCGACGCCGAGCAGCCTGCAGCACGTCACCGTGATCGGCGACTCGGTCGCGGACGGGATCGCGGGCGACTCGAAGGCGACCGCGATCCTCGAGCAGGGGGTCAACCTCGACCTCGAGACCGCCGCCTGTCGTCGGGTGGACGGCACGAGCTGCCCGTTCGACGGGACCGACCCGCCGACGCTCGTCGACCTCGTCCACTCGATGGGCTCGAAGATCGGCCCGAACGTGGTCGTGGCGGTCGGGTACAACGACTTCGAGAACGCGTATGCGGGCGAGATCGAGACGGCGCTCGCCGACCTGAAGGCGGCGGGCGTCACGCACGTCTGGTGGCTCACGCTCCGGGCGTCGCGGCATCCCTACCTGACGATGAACGACGACATCGAGGCCGCAGCCCAGAATCACCCGGAGCTGACCGTGATCGACTGGAACGTGTACTCGCGCAGCCATCCGAGCTGGTTCCAGCCCGACGGGGTCCACCTGCTCGGTCCCGGCTCCGAGGCGATGGCGACGCTGATCCACCAGGCGCTGCTCGCCGCGCACGTCGCCGCGCCGCCGCCACGCATCACTACGGCCGCGCTTCCCGTCGCGCACCGCGCAACGCCGTACCGGGCGAAGCTCGCGGCGGTGGGAGGCGCCCCGCCGTATCGCTTCTCGCTCCTCGACCGGCCGCCGCTCGGCATCCACCTGCTCGCGAGCGGCGTCCTGGAGGGGAAAGCGAGAGCCAGGCTCGGCTCGTACGCCCTGCGCCTCGAGGTGAAGGACGCCGACGGCGTGATGGCAACGCGCACCGTCGTCTTGCACGTCGCCGGGTAGTGCTCTTCCCGACCGTCACCTTCGCGGTCTTCTTCCTGATCGTCCTGCCTGTCTCGTGGGCGCTGCAGCCGCATCAGCGGGCGTGGCGCGCGTTCATCCTGGTCGCGAGCTACGTCTTCTACGGCTGGTGGGACTGGCGCTTCGTCTTCCTGCTCGCCGCGTCGACGGTCGTGAACCACGTCCTCGCGGTCGCCATCCACCGGGCGCAGACGCGACCGTCGAAGAAGGCGCTGCTCGCGCTCGCCGTCTCCTTCGACCTCGGCCTGCTCGGCTACTTCAAGTACGCGGGGTTCTTCGTCACGCAGTTCGACAACGCCTTCGGGACGAGCTTCATCGCGAACATCACGCTGCCGGTCGGCATCTCCTTCTACACGTTCATGGCGATCTCGTACGTGGTCGACACGTACCGCGGCGAGCTCGTGCCGGCGTCCTTCTCGCGCTTCGCGGTCTTCCAGGCGTTCTTCCCGCATCTCGTCGCCGGCCCGATCGTGCGCGCGAGCGAGCTCCTGCCGCAACTCGAGAGCCCGCGCAGCCCGCGTCGCGTCGACGTCGCCCGCGCGTACGTGCTGATCCTCATCGGCCTGTTCCTGAAGGTGGTGATCGCGAACCACCTTGCGACCCACATCGTCGACGATGTCTTCGCCGCGCCCGACCGCCACTCGTCGCTCGAGGTCCTCGTCGCGATCTACGGCTACGCCGTGCAGATCTTCGCCGACTTCTGCGGGTACACGAACATCGCGATCGGGATCGCGCTGCTCCTCGGCTACCAGTTCCCGCAGAACTTCGACGCGCCGTACACCGCGGTCTCGCTGCAGGACTTCTGGCGGCGCTGGCACATGACGCTGTCGCGCTGGCTGCGCGACTACCTCTACATCCCGCTCGGCGGCAACCGGAAGGGCCGCCTCATCACCTACCGCAACCTGATGCTGACGATGCTGCTTGGCGGCCTCTGGCACGGAGCGGCCTGGACGTTCGTGGTGTGGGGCGGCATCCACGGCGTCGGCCTGGCGATCGAGCGCGCCGTCGGCTGGCACCCGACCGGGACGGCCGCCCGCTGGTTCGGCCGCGTGCTCACGTTCCACATCGTCTGCTTCGGCTGGGTGTTCTTCCGTGCGGACTCGTTCCACACGGCGTGGCAGGTGCTCGAGCGGCTGTTCACGGCGTGGGGGCAGCCGTCGCCGCTCGTCACCACCTCGGTCGTGCTCGCGATCCTGGTCGGCATCGTCGGCCAGTACGTCCAGCCCGGCGCAGGACTGGTCGTCGTGCAGTGGTTCCGGGGCCTGCCCGCGCTCGCGCAGGCCGCGACCGTCGCCGTCGCCCTCACTCTGATCAACACCCTCGGCCCGGAGGGCGTCGCGCCCTTCATCTACTTCCGGTTCTGATGAGACTGCCGCCGTCGTCAGCTGCCCGTGCCGTCGTCGTCCTCTTCCTGGGGCTCGCCTTCGGTGCCCTCCTTCAGGCGGAGGGGCTGCGCAAGCAGGCGCAGATCCAGCCGGCCGGCTTTCAGCGCAACCTGGCGCTCGACGTGACGCGGCCGCTCGTCTCCGTCAGCCGCACGTTGCACCTGACGACTCCGCGTCATGAGCTGCAGGTCGCGATCGGCCGCGGTGACGAGGACACGATCGACACGCAGGTCCACCTGTCGCTGCCGCCTCCTGCCGTCACTCCGACGGTCACGACGTCCACGACGCCGAGCACGACCCCGGTGCACCATCACAAGCCGCCGGCGGTGCATCGCCCCGTCTTCACGGGGGCGAAGCCGCTTCGCGTCTGGGTGGCCGGCGACTCCCTAGCCCAGATCCCGGGCGAAGCGCTCGAGCGCGTCGGTGGCGCCGTCGACGTCGTCGACGTCGAGAGCCGTCTCTCGACCGGGCTGACGCGGCCCGACCTCTACAACTGGTTCACGCGCATCCAGGTCGCCCCGCGCAAGCTGCGTCCCAGGGTGGCGGTCCTCTCGTTCGGCGCGGACGACGCGCACGACTACATGACCGGTCTGCCGAAGGGCAAGACGATCGGCCGGCTCGGCACCGACTCGTGGGACGCCGAGTACCGGCGCCGCGCCGACGGTGTCACGCGCGAGCTGATCGCGAAGGGCATCTACGTCGTCTGGCTCGGGCTCCCGATCCCGGACGGTGCCGGGTTCAAGCGGACGTTCCCGGTCCTGAACGGGATCCTCTCCGACGTGGCCGACGCGCATCCCGGCAAGGCGGCGTACGTCGACACGTGGGACCTGCTCGCCGACGCGCACGGCCGCTACACGCCGTACCTGCGCGTGCACGGGAAGCTGACCCTGATGCGGCTCCCCGACGGCGTCCACTACACGTCGGCGGCGGGCGACCTGATCGCGGCGCAGGTGCTCAAGCAGCTCGGCGCGGTCTTCGACCTCCGCGGGACCTAGCCGAAACGGTCATGTCCCGGGGTCAGACCCGGGTCTGACCCCGGTGTTCAAGAAAACGCGCTCTCGCCGGTCAGGGCCCGGCCGATCAGGAGCTTCTGGATCTGGCTCGTGCCTTCATAGAGTGTCGTCACGCGCGCGTCCCGCAGGTACTTGCCGACCGGATACTCGTCGACGTACCCGTAGCCGCCGTGCGCCTGCACGGCGGCGTTCGCGGCGCGCACGGCCGTCTCGCTCGCGAAGTACTTGGCGTACGACGCCTCGACCGTGTGCCGCGCGCCGCTGTCGGCGACGGACGCAGCTCTTCGCACGAGCAGGCGCGCCGCCTCCGTCTCGACGGCGATGTCGGCGAGCAGCTCCTGGACGAGCTGGAAGCTCGCCACGGGCCGTCCGAACTGGATGCGCTCCTTCGTGTAGGAGACCGACGCATCGAGGCAGCCCTGCGCGATACCGACGCAGCCGGCGCCGAGCGAGATGCGCCCGTGATCGAGCGCCGACATCGCCACCTTGAAGCCGCTGCCGACCTCGCCGAGCACGGCGTCGGCGCCGACGTGGACGCCGTCGAGGAACAGCTCCGCCGTATCCTGCGCGCGTAGGCCGAGCTTGCCCTTGATCGGCCGCGCTTCGAAGCCCGGCGAGTCGGTCGGCACGACGAAGCACGTGATCCCACGCGGCCCCGCTTCGCCGGTGCGCGCGAAGACGAGCGCGAACGAGGCCCAGGAGCCGAGAGTGATGAAGATCTTCTGGCCGCTCAGCACCCAGCCGTCGCCGTCGGGCTCGGCCCGCGTCTCGAGGCTGCCGGGATCGGAGCCGGCGCCCGGCTCGGTGAGCGCGTAGCAGCCGAGCGCCTCGCCCGCCGCGAGCGGCGGCAACAGTGCGGCCCGCTGCTCGTCGGTACCGAAGCGCGCAACCGACTTCCCGTAGAGACCGTTCGAGACGGAGACGATCCCGCGCACGTTCGAGTCGGCGCGGCCGAGCTCCTCGACGACGAGCGTGTACGAGACCATGTCGAGCCCCATGCCTCCATGGGCCTCGGGCAGCGCGGCGGCAAGGAAGCCGACATCGGCGAGTCGGCCGATGAGCGAGCGGTCGATCGCCTCGGCGCGGTCCCATTCCGCGGCGTGGGGTGCGATCTCTGCAGCGCAGAACTCGCGCGCGGTCTTCTGGATCAGCTGCTGCTCGTCGGAGAGCTCGAAGTCCACAAGGGCAGCCTATTCGGCAGCGCCGGCTCGAAGCGCAGCGAGACCCTCGCTGCACACCGGGCAGTCGCAGATGTTCTCGTCGATCGGCAGGCGGCCACCGAGGCCGGGTCGTTCTCGAGGGCGCGCTCGACCTTGTCGTTCGCGTGGTAGAGCATGAACCGATCGAGCATGAGGTCTGCCGGGTCGTACCTGCGCGGCTCGGCGGCATCGGCTCGCGACTGCAGCCCGGCCAGCCGACCGGTCTTGTCGAAGACGACCACAGCGCCCGCCGCCCGTCGGCGAGGTCGGCGTCGAGCTGTCGTTCGAGCTGGTCGATCGTGCAGAAGGCGAGATCGAGCTTGACGCCTCCGATGCGCGGATGGTTGATCGACGCGCAGCCGACCGCGTCGACGAGCACGCGCACGTCGAGGTCGCCGGCGTCGGTCGCCGTACCCCGCGCGACCGACCCGAAGATCAGCGCCGCGAGGTGGCGATCGCCGGCAGCGAGGCTCTCGACAGCGTGGATCGCCGGGAGAAACCGCTCCGGCACGTCCACTCCGATCGAAGACGGCACCCGCATCGAAAGAGAAAAAGAAAACCGCCGAGCCGGTGGCGCTTTCGTCCACCCTGCCAACCGACCGTCTGGGGCTTGCGCCCTTTCCAGTTGCTCGGCGGGGCTTCGACCTACTCGCGCTCCGTGCTCAGCGGGAGCCGCACTGTACGACGGCGCGCTCGCGCGGCGCAAGTCGTGGGAAACACGAAAAGGCGCTCGTTCCGGCAATTCTCGTAATGTCGGCCCGTGAAGGCTCTTCCGATCCGGAGGCTTGGCCCCGGCGACGAGCACGTGATCGCACGGCTGGCCGATGACGAGCCGCGCACCGCGCTCCTTGCCGACCCGGCGACGATCCTCCTGGCGGCGCTCGACGGGGACGAGCCGGTCGGCTTCGCTTTCGGCTACGTGCTCGACCGTCGGCACCGCGAGGCGCGGATGCTGTTCGTGTACGAGATCGACGTGAGCGAGCCGTACCGGCGGCGCGGCCTCGCTACCGCCCTCATGCGCGAGCTGTTTCGCCTCGGCGAGGAGGCCGGCGCCGGCGAGCACTTCGTCCTCACCGAGCCCGACAACGACGCGGCGAACGCGCTGTACGCGTCGCTCGGCGGCCGGCCTTCGACGGCCGTGATGTTCGAGTGGTCGCCGGCCGGCTGACAACCGTCCGGCCAGCGACCCTCGGCGACGCCGAACTGCTGGCGTCGTGGCATGCCGACCCCGAGGTGTCGCGCTACTGGGACGGCGAGACGTTCACCGTGGAGGAGATGCGCGAGCGGCTGTCGCGCGACGACGTCGAAGCCTGGCTCGTCGAGGAGGCGGGCGTGCCGGTCGGGTACCTGCAGTCGTGGCGCAAGGGCGTGGCCGGCGGCCTCGACGGCTTTCTCGTCCCGGAGGCGCGCGGACGCGGGCTGATGCCCGACGCCGCACGGGCGCTCGCGCTCGCCCTCCTTGCCCGCGGCTGGGACGAGGTGACGGTCGACCCGTACACATGGAACGCCGCCGCGATCCGGGCGTGGGAGAAGGCGGGCTTCGTCGAGCACTCGCGCCACCCGCCCGACGTCGAGCACTCGGCGGACTGGATCCT
Organism: uncultured Thermoleophilia bacterium; assembly: GCA_963794375.1. Classification (GTDB taxonomy): domain Bacteria; phylum Actinomycetota; class Thermoleophilia; order Gaiellales; family Gaiellaceae; genus PALSA-600. The sequence continues at coordinate 560,678 of CAWCDL010000004.1, read as the reverse complement.
GATGCGGTTCGACGCTACCCTGAGCCCATGACCGCGAACCGGCACCTGACGACGACGCGCAGCCACGCGCGGGCGATCGTCGCCGGCTCGCGCGTGGGTTAGACGCCTCACCCGGCGACTCCAGTCCACTACCAGGCACGCCGCCGAGAAAGGGTGACTAACGTTGCAACCCACCGTGAAGGTCGTCCTCCCCGACAACTCAGAGCTGGAGCTGGCCGCCGGCGCGAGCGGCCTCGACGCCGCGCGCGCGATCGGCCCGAAGCTTGCCGAGCAGGCGGTGCTCGTCAAGGCCGACGGCGTGCCGCAGGACCTGCGCCTGCCGCTCCACGACGGACAGCGCATCCAGCTGCTCACCACCCGCGACGCGCGCGACCCCGACGCGCTCTACGTGCTGCGTCACTCCTCCGCGCATCTACTGGCCGAGGCGGTGCGCCGTCTGTACCCCGGCGTGAAGATCGCGATCGGCCCGCCGATCGAGAACGGCTTCTACTACGACTTCGAGTTCCCGGAGCCGATCGCCGAGTCCGATCTCGAGCGGATCGAGGCCGAGGTGAGCCGCGAGCTCGCCGAGGGGCGCTCGTGGAGCCGCGAGGAGGTCTCCCGCGACGCGGCCCGCGCGCGCTTCGCGGCCGAGGGCGAGCCGTACAAGGTCGAGCTCGCCGACACCGCCGAGGGCGACATCACGCTCTATACCCAGGGCGACTTCACCGACCTCTGCCGCGGCCCGCACCTGCAGGACTCCAAGCCGATCAAGGCGTTCAAGCTGACCGGCCTCGCCGGCGCCTACTGGCGCGGCGACGAGCACAACACCCAGCTGACCCGCATCTACGGGACCGCGTTCTACTCGCAGGCCGACCTCGACGCGTACCTCGAGCAGCTGGAGCAGGCACGCGCGCGCGACCACCGCAAGCTCGGCCTGCAGCTCGACCTCTTCCACCTCGACGAGATCTCGCCCGGCTCGCCGTTCTGGCACCCCAAGGGGATGGTGATCTGGAACGAGCTCGAGGCGCTTCGCCGCCGGGAGAACGCCGCCCGCGGCTACGTCGAGGTGAAGACCCCGCTCCTCTACGACAAGCGGCTCTGGGAGGCGTCGGGGCACTGGGAGAAGTTCCGCGAGAACATGTTCCTGATCCCCGAGGAGGGCGACCACCTGCTCGCGATCAAGCCGATGAACTGCCCCGGGCACATGCTGCTCTTCCGTCAGCAGCTGCGGAGCTACCGGGAGCTGCCGCTCCGCTACGCCGAGGCGGCGCCGCTCCACCGCAACGAGCGCGCCGGGGCACTGCACGGGCTCACCCGCGTCCGCATCGTCACCCAGGACGACGCGCATCTCTTCTGCACCCGCGAGCAGATCGAGGACGAGATCTTCGGCTGCCTCGACTACGCGAAGTACCTCTACGACCTGTTCGGGCTCGAGGCGAGCTTCGAGCTCTCGACCCGGCCCGAGAACAAGCTCGGCACCGACGAGGAGTGGGACTTCACCGAGGGTGCGCTGCGGACCGCACTCGACCGGCGCGGGCTCCCCTACAGCGTCAACGAGGGCGACGGCGCCTTCTACGGCCCGAAGATCGATCTTCACATGCGCGACTCGCTCGGCCGGTCGTGGCAGATGGGCACCGTGCAGCTCGACACCCAGCTCCCGCAGCGGCTCGAGTGCCGCTACATCGGAGCCGACAACGCCGAGCACGTGCCCTACGTCATCCACCGGGCGCTCTTCGGCTCCTTCGAGCGCTTCATCGGCATCCTGATCGAGCACTACGCCGGCGCGTTCCCGTTCTGGCTCGCCCCGGTGCAGATTCGCGTGCTGCCGGTGGGGGAGGGGCATCGCGCCGCCGCGCACGAGCTCGCGGCGAAGCTCGCCGAGTACCGGGTCGAGGTGGACGAGGCCGACGACACCGTCGGCAAGCGGATCCGCAACGCCGAGGTCGAGAAGATCCCGTTCGCCGTCGTCTACGGCGACAAGGAATCAGACGAGGCGCTCGCGATCCGCGAGCACGGCGGGGGGCAGGAGACGCTCTCGCTCGAGGATTTCCGGGGGAAACTTGCTACCCTTGCTCCCTGGCAAGCAGGGGCGGAACCGTCTCTCACCTCCTGACCACAGGTCTCGGGGGTTCAAGGGAAATGGCTCAACCACACCGGTTGAGGAGAGACCGCTGCCGCCGCTTGGCGGTTTTTCTGTTGTATGACGAGGAGGTCGACACGAGCTTGGTGAAGGACATTTGAGGCCGCGCAGGCGATCCGGGGGATTCGAAGCCCCCCGCCGGCCGGAGCCGCAGACGCGCATCAACGATGCGATTCGCGTCCCGCGCGTGAGGCTCATCGGCGAGGACGGGCAGCAACTCGGGATCAAGACGACGGACGAGGCACGCGAGTACGCGTACGGCAAGAACCTCGATCTGGTCGAAGTCGCGGCCCAGGCGGATCCGCCGGTGGCCCGGGTCATGGACTACGGGAAGTACCGGTACGAGCTGGAGCAGAAGGCCAAGCTCGCCCGCAAGCACCAGACGCAGATCCACGTCAAGGAGATCAAGCTCAGGCCCAAAATCGGGATACACGACTACGAGACCAAGAAGGGCCACGTCGAGCGCTTCCTCAACCAGCGCGCGAAGGTCAAGGTCACGATCATGTTCCGGGGCCGCGAGCGCGAGCATCCGGATCGCGGCCGCGACCTGCTGATGCGCCTCGCGGAGGACGTGAAGGAAATCGGCCTCATCGAGACTCAGCCGCTGCTGGAAGGGCGGAACATGACGATGGTGCTCGGCCCGACCAAAAACGCAGGAGCGAAGAGATGCCGAAACAGAAGACACACTCGGGAGCGAAGAAGAAATTCAAGGTGACGGCGACCGGCAAGCTGATGCGGCGCGCGCAGATGTCGGGCAAGCTGATGAACAAGTCGCCGAAGCAGAAGCGCCAGTTCAGTAAAGACCGCCCGGTCGACCCTGCCAACGAGAAGACCGTCAACCGTATGCTCGGGAGGCGCTGAACCATGCCTCGCGTCAAGCGCTCGGTCCACGCCCGCAAGAAGCGGCGCAAGGTCCTCGACGAGGCGAAGGGGTATTTCGGCCTCAAGAAGTCGAACTACAAGTACGCGAAGGAGCAGGTCGACCGCTCGCTCGTCTACGCCTACCGCGACCGCAAGGTCCGGAAGCGTGAGTTCCGCAAGCTGTGGATCATGCGGATCAATGCGGGTGCGCGCGCGAACGGGCTCTCGTACAACCGCTTCATGGCGGGACTGAAGGCCGCGGACGTCGAGCTCGACCGCAAGATCCTGGCCGACCTCGCGATCAGCGACCCGGCCAAGTTCAGTGAGCTCGCCGCCCAGGCCAAGGCTGCGCTCGGCGAATAGACAGCCAGGCCGAGATCTTCGGGCGGCAGGCCGCCTACTGCGACGGCCGCTCGCCTCTCTACGTGGACGTGTGTCGTCGGCTCGCGGAGGATCCGCGGGTCGACGACCTCGCGCCCGACCTGTCGTGGGACCTGCCCCTGCGGCTGCTGGCCGGCCTGCACTACCTGGTGCTCGGCGGCGAGGCGTCGTGGGACGACGTCGGCGGCGCGCTCGACCGCCACGGCGAGTTCCTGACGACGTGGATGATCGAGCAGGACGTGCAGACGAACGAGGTGCAGCGCTCGTGGGCGTTGCTGCCGGCCTTCCTCTCGGTGTCGGACGGGCGGCCGCTCGACCTGCTCGAGCTCGGCTCGTCGGCCGGGCTGAACCTCGTCTGGGACCGCTACCGCTTCGCGTACGCGCGCGGCGCGTGGGGGGCCGGCGACCTCGAGCTGCGCGGCGACGACCGGATCCCGCTGCCCCCCGAGCTGCTCGCCCGCGAGGTGACGGTGGTGCGGCGGCGCGGCATCGACCTCAGCCCGGTCGACGTCACCTCGGACCGGGGCGCTCGTCTCCTGCGCGCGTTCATCTGGGCCGACCAGACCACCCGGCTTGAGCGGCTCGACCGCGCAATCGAGATCGCTCGGCACGAGCCGCCGCAGTTGATGGAGGGCGACTACGTCGAGGCGCTCCCGTCGCTCCTGCGCAACCGGCGCGAGGGCGCGCAGCTCGTCGTCTTCCAGACCGCTTCGACGATGTACATCGACCGTGCCGGTGCCGACCGGGTCCGTGCCGCCTTCCACGACGCGGCGCGCGACGAGCCGCTCGTCTACGTCACCGCCGGCCGCGCGCCCGACGACGACGGCTTCTCGCTCGAGGTCATCCGTTACCCGTCCGGCGTCGCCGAGCGCCTCGCCGTCTTCGACTTCCACGGCGAGTGGCTCGACTGGGGCCGGTGAATCAGCTCTCGACCAGCGACCTCAGGTAGTCCTCCAGCTTGTCGAGGCTGTCTTCCTGGCCGTCGTGCCTGGTCATGCGGTCGCGGCCGGCCTGGTCGCTGAACGCCAGCCTCATCGTCAGCTGCGTCACTCCGTCCGTCTCGTGCAGCTCCACCGACTCGACGGCGCGCGCATCCGGCCATCCTTCGAACAGCCAGGTTGCGACCGTCCGGGTCGGCGGCTCGACCTCCGAGTAGGTTCCGCGGAACGAGCACTCCGTCCCTTCCTCGGTCACGAAGACGATGTGGTAGCTCCCTCCGACGCGGAGGTCGATCGCGCACTCCGTCACCACACATGTGAAGGGAGCGAACCAGTTCCTCACGTGCTTCGGGTTCGTGAAGACGTCGAAGACGAGCTCGATCGGAGCGTCGAACGCTCGCGTGGTGACGATCTCGAGCTCGCTCGGGTATTCGACGACTGATGATCCATGCCGGTTCGGGCTCACTGCGGCTCTCCTTGTTCTCGTAGTTCCTTGAGGTAGTCGTCCATCCGGTCGAGCCGTTCGTTCCACGCCTGCTCGTATTTGGCGAGCCACTCGTGGAACGGCTGGAGGCGTGTGGGCTCCAGGCGGTACAGCCGGCGACGCCCCTCTGCCCGGCAGCTGACGAGCCCCACGTCGCTGAGCACCCGCAGGTGCTTCGAGACCTGGGGCTGGGACATCGAGAGGTCGGCGACGATGCTCCCGACCGCCTTCTCGCCGGTGATCAGCACGTCCAGGATCTCGCGGCGGCGTCCCTCGGCGACGGCGTTGAAGACGTCGGCGGTCGTCGACGAGCGGGCCATGAGCAATATATTCCGATATCGGCATGTATCTGTCAAGTCACGCCGCGAGGTAGCGTCGCGGCGGTGATCACGAGCCGGGACAACGAGCGCCTGAAGCTCGTTCGCAAGCTGCACGACCGCCGCTGGCGCGACAAGCTCGGGCTGTTCTTCGTCGAGGGCGAGGATGCGGTCGCCGCCGCGACCGTCGAGCCGGTCGACCTGCTACGCGCCGACGAGGACGTGGAGGCGAAGCTCCTTGCCGAGGTGGCGACGGCGCCGCACCCGCCGCGGGTCGTCGCCGTCTACCGCCGTACCGACCTACCGGCCTGGGAGCAACGCGACGCGACGCTCGCCCTGTGGCGGCTCTCCGACCCCGGCAACGTCGGCACGCTGATCCGCACAGCCGATGCGTTCGGCGCCGCCGTCGCGCTCTCCGACGGCTGCGCCGACCCTTGCTCGCCGAAGGCGCTACGTGCGAGCGCCGGGTCGATCTGGCGCGTCCCGCTCGGACAGTGGGAGGACGCGGCGGGGACGCGCGTCGCGCTCGAGGCGCACCGCGGCCGCCCGCTCGTGGAGCTCGAGCTCGAGGCGCCGGTCGTCTTTCTGCTCGGCGCCGAGCGCGAGGGGCTGCCCGCCGACGTGGAGCGCGACGTCGATGCGCACGTGCCGATCGAGGGCGCCGAGTCGCTGAACGTCGCCGCGACCGGCGCGATCGCCCTCTACGAGCTACGAAGAGGTGTCTGACACCTTCAAGGTGTCAGACACCTCGGGCTCGGCTTCCTCCGCCTGCGCAGCCGCGAGCGACGGGAGCTCGAACCAGAAGCGCGCACCCGGCCGAACGTTCTCGAAGCCGATCCGCCCGCCGTGCGCTTCGATGATGCGGCGGCAGAGCGCGAGCCCGATGCCGGCGCCGGCGATGCCGGCGGCCGCGGCGTCCCCGCGGAAGAACGGCTCGAACAGCTGGTCGGCGTGCTCGGGCGGGATGCCGGTGCCCTCGTCGGCGACGTACACGCGCACGTGGCGGGGCGTCACATGGATGCCCGCGGTGATCTTGCCGTCGTTCGGCGAGAACTTCTCCGCGTTCGAGAGCAGGTTGATGAGCACCTGTGCGAGGCGTTGCTCGTCGCCGAGCACGAGCACTGGCTCGTCGTCGACGTGAACGTCGACGGTGCGTCCGGGGTGGCGGGCGAGGAGGGCCTCGGCCTGGTCGACGACGATCGGACGCAGGTCGACCTGGTTCGAGCGCAGCGGGAAGCGCTTGTCCTCGAGCAGACGGATGTCGAGGAAGTCGCTGACGAGGGCCGCGAGGCGGGTCGCCTCGTCGTCGATGATCCGCAGGTACGCGTGCTCCTCGTCGGGCGACAGATCGCGCTCGAGCAGTAGCCGGGCGAAGCCGAGGATGCTCGCGAGCGGCGTCCGCACCTCGTGGGAGACGATGCTGACGAGCTCGGACTTGCGGCGCTCCGACTCCTCGAGTCGCTGAGCGCGCGCGACGAGCTCGTCGCGGTTCGCCGACAGCGCTGTGGTCATGCGGTTGAACGCGCGCGCGAGGACGCCGAACTCGTCGCGGCGGTCCTCCTCGAGCCGGACGGTGAAGTCGCCCTCGGCGACAGAGGAGGCTGCGTCGGCGACGGCGCTCAGCGGCCGTGCGACGCCGCGCATCAGCCAGACGCCGCCGAGCAGCAGCAGGAGCGGCGTGAAGATAAGCGCAGCCAGGCCGAACTTCGTCACGCGGTTCGTGAAGCCGTCTGCGTTCTGGCTCCGCGCCGCCGCCGTGCGCGCCGCCGTGCTCGTGATCGAGTCGATCTTCTTGGTGATCGAGGTGAGGCGCACGCGGCCCTCCTCGCTGACATCCGACGACCGGGCGGTCGCGGGCGCGTACTGCGCGATCTCGAGCACGGGATCGGCGTAGTCGGTGATGTAGGCGTGGATCTGCGCCTCGATGTCGTGGACGTGCGCCTGCTCCTGAGGCGACTGGACGGCCGTGGCGAGCTCGACGGCAGCCGGCTGCCACGACCGGCGCGCGCCGCGCCAGTCGGCCATCGTCGCGGTGTTGCGCTGCCGCAGCGCGGTTCGGAACGAGCGGTCGAGCCCGGTCACCTCCGCCCGCAGGTTGACGCCCGCGGCGCTCACGCCGGCCGACCGGCTCGTCGCGCTGTTCGCGTGCTTCAGGTCGCGCTCGGCGAGGAAGAAGAGCATGAAGATCGCCGCGAGCGCAGTGGCGGCGACCACGGTGACGAAGGCGATGCGAACCGCAACGCTATGCAGCAACGAGCCTCTCAACGGTCTCCGCCAGTTCGTCGGGGTCGAAGGGCTTGCCCAGGAATGCGCTCGCGCCGGTGGCAAGCGCCGTCCGCTCGTACTCGCCGTGCCACGCCGAGATCATCACGACCGGGATATCGGCAGTCTCGGGCCGTTCCCGAAGCTCGTCGAGCAGCTCGAGGCCGCTCTTCCCCGGCAGCATCACGTCGAGGACGAGCAGCGCGGGCCGGTCGAAGCCGAGCAGCTCCTCCGCCTCGACCGTGTCGGCCGCCTCGACGAAGCGGTAGCCGTCGCCGAGAGCGGCCTTGATCAGCTCCCGCAGAGGGCGCTCGTCGTCGCAGATCAGGATCAGCGGCCGAAGCGCCTCTGCCGCCATGCTCATCCCGAGAGTCGGAAAAGAAGGATCTCGCGGCGGGGGTTCAGCCGGGTCGCGGTGACCGTCAGCGTGCCGCGTGCGTTGTCGTAGAGGCCGGTGCCGCCCGTGATCGCGGAAGTGTAGAAGAGGCGGCTCTGGACGATCGCGCCGGTCATGATCGTGCCGCGCGGCAGCACGTAGCCGGCGTCGCAGCGGCGCTCCTGCCCGGAGACGACGAGACAGGTGAGGTCGCCGTGGCCGATCGCCTTGAACTTGCTCGTCGAGCCGTACAGGGACTGGCGGTAGATCTCCATCGTCCCGACCCGATTGGCGGGGCCGATCACCGTGGAGCTCACCTGCACGTCGGTCAGCCGGATCACCGCCGGGCCCGTCGCGCCGACCGAGGAGCCGGTGCCGAGCAGGCCGAGGGCGACCGCCCCGAGCGTCGCGCCCAGCGCCAGGCGGCGTGTCGCAGCCAGGCGCGCGCTGGGCTCCGTCCCGCTCATGATTGTGGCCTTGTGCAGATCCACACCGAGTCTTCCTCTCCTCGCCACGGCGATCGGTTGAACCAGCCGAACAGAGCATCGACCGAGAAGCCCTCTTCCTTGAGCAGCAATTTCCACTCCTCCACGGAAAGCCACGCGAGCGACATCTCGCTCTCGTCCTCGCCGCCGCGGACGCGCAGAACGAGCGTTCGGGTGTGCTCGTCCCAGTCGGCCCGCTCCCAGATGCCCGGCTCGCGCTCGAGCCACCGCCCATGCGTCTCGGCGATGTCGTCGGCGGCGGGTTGGAACACATCGAAGACGAGGCGCCCGCCCGGGGCGAGGTGCCCCGCGACGGAACGCAGTGCCGCGCGTCGATCGGCGTCGGTCTCCATGTGCAGCAGCGATCGGAACGGGATCGTGACGAGCGGGAACCGCTCCTCGACCGGTGGGTCGCGCATGTCGCCGAGCCGGAGGTCGAGCGTCACGCCGGCAAGCTCAGCTCGCTCCCGCGCCACGTCGAGCATCCCGGCCGACAGGTCGACGCCGACGAGCTCGATCCCGGCGGCCGCGATCGGGACGGCGATCCGACCTGTGCCGACGCCGAGCTCGAGCACCGGCCCGCCTGAGCGCACCGCCTCCTCGACGTAGAACGACACGTCCTCGACCACGCTCCGCGACCACGGGTCGTACAGGTGCGCGATGGCGTCGTAGGCGGACACGCCGCTATTCTTCCCGCGATGTCTGCCGCGACGACGCTCTTTAGCCGGCCCCGGTGCGCACCGGGGCGCGTCTCGTAGCGCTCCTCCGCCGCACCGGGGCCTGAACGATGCCCCTCGAGAGCGAAGGAGGAACCTTGGATAGTCTCGCCGCGGTGGATTGGCCCGCATATGAAGCGGAGGCGTTGAAGAAGGTCTCGGCCGCCCTGTCGGAGGCCGAGCTCGAGGACGCGCGCGTCGCGGTGGTCGGCCGCCGCTCGGAGCTGGCGCAGGCGCTGCGCGGCGTGCGCGATCGCGAGAACGGGATGCTGCTGAACGGCATCCGCAGCCGGCTCGAGGAGGCGATCGCCGCGCGCGAGCAGGAGCTCGTGCGGCTCGTCTACCGGGCGGCCGCCGAGCGCGGTGTCGACGTCACGATCCCCGGGACCCCCGTGCCGCGCGGGCGCCTGCACCTGCTCACGCAGATCCAGCGCGAGATCGAGGACATCTTCCTTGGCATGGGCTACGAGGTCTGGGACGGCGCGGAGGTGGCGACCGTCTGGGAGAACTTCGACGCGCTCACGCAACCGCACAACCACCCGTCGCGCTCGAAGCTCGAGACCTTCTACATCGACGACGACACGGTGCTGCGCACGCACACCTCGCCGGACCAGATCCGCGCGATGCTCGCGCGCACACCGCCGATCTACATGGTCTCGCCGGGCCGCTGCTACCGGCGCGACACGCCCGATGCGACGCACTCGCCGATCTTCAACCAGGTCGAATGCCTTGCCGTCGACCGCGGCATCACGCTCGCCGACTTGCAGGGCACCGTGCTGCAGTTCTTCCGCACGCTCTTCGGCCAGGACCGCGACGTGCGCATGCGGACGAGCCACTTCCCGTTCACGGAGCCGTCGGTCGAGTTCGACGTGACGTGCTTCATCTGCGGCGGCCACGGGTGCTCGACGTGCAAGCACTCGGGCTGGATCGAGATGGGCGGGGCGGGCTGGGTCGACCCGGATGTGTTCCGCAACGTGGAGCTCGACCCGGCGGAGTGGCAGGGCTTCGCGTTCGGCTTCGGCATCGAGCGGATCGCCATGCTGCGGCACGGCATCCCCGACCTGCGCATGTTCTGGGAGAACGACGTGCGCGTCCTGGGGCAGTTCTGATGAAAGTCCCCGTCTCGTGGCTCAACGAGTACGTCGACCTCGAGTTGCCGATCGAGGAGCTCGCGCGGCAGCTCGTCTTCACCTCGTGCGAGGTCGACCGGATCGTCCGTCGCGGCGTTCCGGCGCTCGACGGGAACTACGAGCACTTCGTCGTCGGCAAGGTGCTGGAGGCGATCGCCCATCCGAACGCCGACAAGCTGCAGCTGACGAAGGTCGACGTGGGGGACGGCGAGCCGCACTCGATCGTCTGCGGGGCCTGGAACTTCGGCGCCGGCGCGACGGTCGCCGTCGTCACGCCGGGCGGCGTCATGCCGGGCGGCGAGTTCCGCATCGAGCGGCGCAAGCTGCGCGGCGAGGTGTCGGACGGGATGATCCTGTCGGAGCGCGAGCTCGAGCTCGGCCAGGACCACGGCGGGATCATGCTGCTCGACGACTCTCTTGCCGCCGGGACGCCGCTCGCCGAAGTGCTGTCTCTCGGCGACGACGTGCTCGAGATCGAGACGCTCTACAACCGGCCCGACCTCACCTCCGTCTACGGCATCGCCCGCGAGGTGCACGCGCTCACCGGCGCCGCGCTGCGGCCGATGCCGGGCGTCGACCCGGCGCGGGAGGGCGACGAGACGTTCGCGCTCGCGATCGAGGAGCTCGATGCGTGCCCGCGTTTCATCGCCCGCACGTTCGCCGGCGTGACGGTGGATGAGTCGCCCGCCTGGTTGAAGGCGCGCCTGATCGCCGCGGGGATGCGGCCGATCTCGAACGTGGTCGACCTCACCAACTACGTGATGCTTGCCCTCGGCAGCCCGCTCCACGCGTACGACCGAGAGACCCTCCACGGCGACCGGATCGTCGTGCGGCGCGCACGCCCGGGCGAGGAGCTCGTCACGCTCGACGGCACGAGCCGCGAGCTCGATCCCGACGATCTTGTGATCGCGGACGCCGACCGGCCGATCGGGCTCGCCGGCGTGATGGGCGGCGAGAATACCGAGGTGTCGGATTCCACGTCCTCCGTCGTCCTCGAGACCGCAAACTTCGAGCTGCTGACGGTGATCCGAAGCGGCGCGCGTCACCACCTGCGCTCGGAGGCACAGACGCGCTGGGAGAAGGGCGTCGACCCCGAGCTGGCGGCCCGGGCGGCGACGTACGCGTCACAGCTGCTGGTCGAGCTCGCGGGTGCACGCTGGACGGGCGAGACGGAGGTGCGCGGCGAGCCGGCGCCGCCGCCCGTGATCGCGTACAGCCCGGCTTACGCAGATGCAGTGCTGGGCATGACTGTGCCGCAGGACGAGCAGCGCGAGCGGCTCGGGCGTCTCGGTTTCTCGGTGGCCGACGACTGGACGGTGACCTCACCCAGCTGGCGCGCGCGCGATGTCCACCGCGACATCGACGTCGTCGAGGAGGTCGCGCGCTTCCGGCTCGAGGATGTTCCTGCAACACTGCCGCGGCGGCAGGCGATGTTCGGGCGGCTCACGCACGAGCAGCGGCTACGCCGCCGCGTCGCCGATGTGCTCGCCGGCGCCGGCCTGTACGAGGCCTACACCTATTCGCTGCAGCCCGACGATCCCGACCCGGCGGCGATCGAGCTGCCGGTCCCGCTCTCCTCGCAGCAGCGGCTGCTGCGGACGACGCTGCGGGTCGGCCTCGCGGGGGCTGCGCAGCTGAACGTCGACGCCGGCAACGCCGGCGTGTCGCTCTTCGAGATCGCGCACGTCTATCTGCCGCCCGGGCCGGTCCCGACCGAGCGCTGGCGGCTCGGCGGGATCGTCCAGGGCGAGTTCTTCCGGGCGAAGGGCTACGTCGAGGCGGTGTTCGACGCCCTTCACATCGAGCCGGTGTTCGCGCGCGCCGACGTCGCGGCGGAGTTCGTCGTCGGCGCGTCGGTGCAGTCCGGCTGGGTGGCGACATACGGGCCGGGCGTGCTCGACGGCGAGTGGAGCGCGTTCGAGCTCGACCTCGGCGAGCTGTTCGCGCTCGTGCCCGAGCGCATTCACTACCGCGACGTGATCACGTTCCCGCCGGTGCGACAGGACCTCGCGTTCGTCGTCGACGAATCGGTGCCCGCCGGTGATCTGATCGCCGTCGCGCGCGAAGCGGCCGGCCACGAGCTCCGCGAAGCGCGCTTCCTCTCGGACTATCGCGGCGACCCGATCCCCGTCGGCAGGAAGTCGATCGCGTTCTCGGTCGCGTTCCAGTCCGCCGAGCGCACGCTCACCGACGAGGACGCGGCTCGCCTACGTGACGCGATCGTGAAGGCGATCGCCGATCGCTTCGACGGCGAGCTGCGCGGCGCCTGAGCACGCGACGGCCCCAGGGCGTCGGCAGTCCCTGTGGAGCGTTCGTGACACTTCTGTAACCCTCGCCTGACGTCGGGACCGCTCTCTTTGCGCCAGGGCCTGGGCGACGCAAGGAGCGCCGGGACAACTCGTCACGCCTTTGTCACCCTTCCCGGGGAAGGGTGACAAACTGCCCACAGCCCGCTGGGGAAGGTTCGTGACGGTTCCGTAACCCTCGTTTGACGACGGGACGAGGCTCGGAGAGCGTTGTCCAGACGGGGGTGAGGCGCTGCTTGGCTAGCGGCGGCGCAGCTTCACGAGCGCGCGCAGCAGGCCGAGGGTGCCGACGACCGCGGCGCCGATCGCAGCGGCGCGCTTCGCTTCGCCGACGACGACCGTCGTCTCGGCACGCAGCGTGTCGAGCGAGCTCGCGAGCTGCCCGCGCTCCGTCTCGATCTCGCTGCAGATCTGGTCGGTCGTCCGCTTCTCGGGTGTGCTCATCTCTTCAGAACCGCCTTCGTACGCTTGGCTTCCTCGATCGCGAGCGTCGGCACCGGCGGCGAGCCCTTCTTCACGAGCTTCACGCCGATGAACGCGAGCAGCACCGCGACGAGCGCGACCACGAGCGTCACGATCAGGAGCGAGAGCCACCACGGCAGGACGAGCGCGAGCGCCACGGCGATCGTCGCGAGGGCGAACGGCACCATCAACGCGGCCAGGAACGCGGCCGCGGCCAGGAGGCCCGCGCCGGCTCCGATCGTCGCCGCCTTCTGCTTCAGCTCGACCGACGCCAGCTCGCGCTGGAGGCGCACAACGGTCGTGGCGTGCTGGGCCACCGCCTTCGCCGCGTTGCGCATGCCGCCGATGCTCATCCTGCCGAGCCCTCCTTCGGAAGCCGGTGCGCCCAAGGGTACGCCTCCTCGAGCTGCGCGGACAGGCGAAGCAGCAGCGCCTCGCCGGCCGGCGGGCCGATCAACTGGACGCCGGCGGGCAATCCGTCGACGACGTCCCACGGGACGGCCGCAGCCGGCTGGCCGGTGATGTTGACGAGCGGCGTGTAGGGCGTGAAGAGGCCGGCCCGCCGGTACTGCTCCCACGGGTCGTCGGGGCCGGTCACCCAGCCGACCTCGACCGGCAGCATTCCGAGCGCAGGCGTCAGCACCACGTCCACGTCTGCCCAGAACGCGACGATTCGACGCGCGAAGCCCTGGAACCACGCGACCGAGCGTGCGTAGTCGGCGCTCGAGGCGGCATCGGCCGCGTCGGCGAGCGCGTGGCTGAGCGGCTCCATCAGTGCCCGGTCCGGCACCGGATAGAGCGCCGGCCCGATCGACCAGAGCCGAGCGAACTGGAGCATCGCGTTCTCCTCGCGCCACGCCGGCGTCGCCTCGACGACGTCGTGGCCGAGCGACGCGAGCGCGTCCGCCGCGGCGCGCATGACCGCGACGAGCCGCGGGTCGACGTCGATCCCCGTCGGCGTCTCGGCGGTGACCGCGATCCGCAGCCGACCGGGATCGGCGCCGACCTCGTCGAGGAACGGCCGCTCCGGAGGGGGCGCCCAGTTGGGATCGCCGAGCTCGTAGCCGGCGACCGCGTCGAGGAACGCGGCCGAATCACGGACGCTCACCGACACCGCGCCGTTCTGGCCGAGCTCGAGCGAGCCGCCGCCGTAGGGAGCACCCGAGACACGCCCGCGCGACGGCTTCAGCCCGAAGAGGCCGCAGCACGCGGCAGGGATCCGGATCGAGCCGCCGCCGTCGGAGCCATGCGCGAGCGGCAGCACACCGGCCGCGACCGCTGCCGCCGCACCGCCCGACGAGCCGCCCGGCGTGCGCGAGGTATCCCACGGGTTGCGGCAGTAGCCGTTGAGCTCCGATTCGGTGACCGCGGTCGAGCCGAACTCCGGCGTGTTCGACTTGCCGAGCACGATGAAGCCGGCTTCCTTCATCCGCCGGACGACAGCCATATCGCGCCCGGGGACATGGTCGGCGAACGCCTTGCACGAGAACGTCGTGCGCACGCCGGCCGTCTCGGTGAGGTCCTTGACGAGCATCGGCACGCCGCGGAACGGCCCGTCGGCCGCCTCGGTCGCGAGCGCCTGCTCGAAGCACTCCGTGACGAGGAAGTTCAGCTCGCCGTTGCGAGTCTCGATCCGCTCGATCGCCTGCTCGACCAGCTCGCGCGGCGAGACCTCGCCGCTGCGCACCCGCGCTGCGAGCGCGAGGGCGTCGAGCACCTCTAGATCGTCTGCCCGTCGAGGATCCACGACGGGCCTTGCGTGCCCACGTGGTCGGTGTCGGAGAGCACGCGCAGCACGCTGATCGTGCCGGTGATCCCCTCCGCGTCGCAGCGTTCGAGGCAGCGGCGTGCCATGCCCGCGGCGACCCCGTAGCCGGCCAGTCGGGCCGCCCGGAAGCGCAGCGCGGCCTGCTCGCCGACGCGGCGCGGATTCGCCTGGATACAAAGCACGGCCGCCTTCTCGATGAAATCGGTCGATGTGAGCTGCAGCTCGACGAACGCCTGGCTCCAGTCGGCGGGCAACTCGGCGATGGCCGTGTCCCACGCCTCGGCGAGCGGCGTCGTCTCGACGGGCGCCGGCTTCGCGGCGTTGTCGGAGCTCGCCACGGTCAGCGTTCCGCGTGGAATACGGGAAAGCAGCCGCACCGCGTTCTCCGGCCCGACAGCGCTTCCGTCGCGGGCGATCGTGAAGCGAACGAAGGTCGGGCCGACCCGCAGCGGGCTCGCCGGGGCGAGCGCCGCCGAGGCGCGGTTCGCGGCGTCACGGTCGGGGAGCTGGAGCCGCAAATCCACCCGTGCCCACTCGCCCGGCAACTCGGATCCGATGCGTTTCCACTGCTCCGCGACGCTCATGCGAGAAACGTACACTGCCGGAGCTTTGGCCAAGGTCGAGAGAACGAACGCCCTGACCGACGAGGCGCTGCGCGGGTTCCTGCGCGAGATGCTGCTCATCCGCCGCTTCGAAGAGAAGGTGGAAGAGCGCTTCCGGGCGGGCGAGTTGCCGGGCTTCCTGCACGTCGACATCGGGCAGGAAGCGGTGGCGGTTGGCGTCTGCGACGCGATGGAGGACGGCGACATCTTCGCGTCCACCCACCGTGCGCACGGGCACGCTCTCGCGCGCGGCACGCATCCGAACGCGGTGATGGCAGAGCTCTACGGCAAGGTCGAGGGCTGCTCGCACGGCTACGGCGGCTCGATGCACCTGTACGACGTCGAGCGCGGGAACTTCGGCGCGAACGCCGTCGTCGGCGGCGGGTTGCCGGCGGTCGTCGGCGCAGGCCTCGCCTTCCGCATGCGCGGCGAGCCGCGCGTCGCGGTTGCGTTCTTCGGCGACGGCGCCACGAACACCGGCACGTTCCACGAGTCGCTCAACCTCGCCCAGCTGTGGAAGACGAAGACGGTATTCGTCTGCGAGAACAACCACTGGGCGGAGTCGACGCCGGGCTGGCAGCACTCGCCGGTCTGGGACGACATGTCGAAGCGCGCCGTCGCGTTCGACATGCGCTCGATCAAGGTCGACGGTCAGGACGTCGAGGCGGTGTGGGATGCGGCCAAGGAGGCGCTCGAGCATGCGCGCTCCGGCGACGGCCCCGTGTTCCTCGACGTCGAGACCTACCGCATGCACGGCCACTACATCGGCGATCCGCAGGTGTACCGCACGCGCGAGGACCGCGACGAGGCGGCCAATCACGATCCGATCGACCGCCTGCGCGACCGGCTGGGCGTCGGCGACGACGAGTTCGCCACGCTCGACGCCGAGGCGGTCGGCGTAGTTGAGGCCGCGCTCGAGTTCGCGCAGAACGGCACCGACCCCCAACCCGAAGACGCACTGAAAAACGTCTATGCCTGAGATGACCTATCGCGAGGCGGTCCGCGACGGGCTCGCGGCCGCGATGCGCGCCGACCAGAGCGTCTTCATCATGGGCGAGGACATCGCCGAGATGGGCGGCTCGATGGGCGTCACGCAGGGCCTCGTCGACGAGTTCGGTCCCGAGCGCGTCCGAAACACGCCAATTTCAGAGATGGCGATCGTCGGCGCCGGCATCGGCGCCGCGATGGCCGGGATGCGTCCGGTGGTCGAGATCATGTACGAGGACTTCCTGACGCTCTCGCTCGAGCAGATCGTCAACCAGGCCGCGAAGCACCGCTACATGTCGGGCGGGCAGCTGACGGTGCCGCTGACGATTCGCACGCAGGGCGGCGCCGGCTGGTCGCCGGGCGCCCAGCATGCGCAGCAACTCGAGGCGTGGCTCGTGCACGTGCCGGGGCTGAAGGTCGCGTTCCCGTCGACGCCCGAGGACGTGCGGGGGATGCTCTGGTCGGCGATCTACGACGACAACCCCGTCATCTTCTTCGAGCATCGGCTGCTCTACCCGGTGAAGGGTGAGGTGCCGGAGACGCTCGAGCCGATCCCGCTCGGCAAGGCGCGCACGATCCGCGAAGGCTCCGATGTCACGGTGATCGCCACCGGCCCGCTCGTGCACCGCTCGGTCGAGGCGGCGGAGGCAGCCGAGGGCGACGGCATCTCCGTCGAGGTGATCGACCCGCGCACGCTCCAACCCCTCGACGAGGACGCGCTCGTCGCCAGCGTGAAGAAGACGAACCGCGTCGTCGTCGCCCACGAGGCCGTGACCAGGATGGGCTTCGGCGCGGAGGTCGCAGCCGTGCTCCAGTACAGGGCCTTCGACTGGCTCGACGCGCCGATCGAGCGCGTCGGCGCCAAGTTCGCGCCGCTCGCCTTCGCGCCGGTGATGGAGCAGTTCGTCGTGCCCGGCCCGGACGATGTGCTCGCGGCGATCAGGCGCACCGTCGGGAAGTAGGGTTCCGGCGTGGCGAACGAGGTCAAGCTCCCGCGTCTCGGCCAGGGGATGGAGTCCGGCATCGTCCGGAAATGGCTGAAGGCGGAGGGCGAGCGCGTCGAGAAGGGCGAGCCGCTCTACGAGATCGACACCGACAAGGTGACGCAGGAGGTCGAGTCCGACTTCGCCGGCGTCCTCCTGCGGATCGCGCTCGAGGAGGGCGAGGCGCCCGTCGGCCAGACGATCGCGTGGATCGGCGACCAGGGCGAGGACGTCCCTGAGCCGGAACCGCCGCCCGAGCCGGTGTCGGACACCTCGAAGGCGTCTGACACCTCTGCCGAGGCGCAGGCGTCCGTGCCCGAGCGGTCCGCGGCGGAATCGAACGGCGGTCGTGTGAAGGCCAGCCCGCTCGCGCGCCGGATCGCGCGCGAGCGCGGCATCGACCTGCACTCGCTCCGTGGCACCGGGCCCGACGGGCGGATCGTCGCCGAGGACGTCGAGCGCGGCGTCGCAGCGCCTGCGGCCGAGCCGAGCGCCGAGCCCACGACCACACCTGCACCGTCACCCGTGCCCGCAGGCGAGATCGAGCAGATTCCGCTCACGTCGATCCGCAAGACGATCGCCCGCCGCCTGACCGCCGCCTGGCAGGCGCCGGTCTTCCAGCTCACCGTGAGCGCCGACATGACGAACGCGAACGATCTCGTCGTCCGCATGCGCGAGCTCGACCCGAACGTGCGCGTCACCGTCACCGACCTCCTCACGAAGGTGTGCGCGGTCGCCCTGCGCCGCCATCCCGACGTGAACGTGCAGTACACCGACGACGCGCTGCTCCGGTACCCGACGGCGAACGTCGGCATCGCGGTGGCCGCGCCGCAGGGGCTCGTCGTGCCGGTGCTCCGCTCGGTCGAGCGGCTGTCGCTCGCGGAGATCGCCGTCGCACGCGGCGACGCGGTGGGCCGCGCGCGCGAGAACAGGTTGACGCAGCAGGATCTCGAGGAGGGCACGTTCACGATCTCGAACCTCGGCATGTTCGGCGTCGAGCAGTTCGTGGCCGTGATCAACCCGCCGCAGGCGGCGATCCTCGCGGTCGGCGCCACGGTCGAGACGCCGGTCGCGCGTGACGGGGAGGTCGTGATCCGGCCGATGCTGACGATGACGCTGACGGTCGATCATCGTGCCGTCGACGGTGCCGCGGGCGCCGATTTCCTGCGCACCGTCAAGCAGTTCCTGGAAGACCCCGTGCTCGCGCTGTGATCCGACACGGCTCGCCGGCCGACGTCCCCTTCATGCGCTCGATGCTCGCGCACGCCTATGCGTGGCGCGTGAACGCGTTCGAGGCCGACATCCCGCTCACGCGCTATGTCGACAACTGGGGCCGCGCCGGCGACGTCGCGGTGATCGCGCACGACACCGGCAATCGCGTCGGAGCGGCGTGGCTGCGGCGCTTCAAGGCGGCCGAGCCGGGCTACGGCTTCGTCGACGAGCAGACGCCGGAGCTCTCGATCGCGGTCGTTCCCTCGCAGCGCAGCCGCGGCCTCGGCCGCGAGCTGATCGAGGCGCTGCTCGAGGACGCACGCGAGGCGGGCTACGCGCAGGTCTCGCTGAGCGTCGAGAAGGGCTCACCCGCTGTCGCGTTCTACGAGCGCTACGGCTTCGAGGTCGTCGGCGAGTCCGACGGCGGCCTCGTCATGTTCAAGCGCCTCTGAGGCCGCTGACTACCGGCAGACACCTTGCAGCCACCCATCTCTCGAGCGCGGCGACGGCGTCCAGAGCCGGGCCGTCGTCGCGACGAAGTCGGCGCGCTATGCCGGAGTCGATGATCTTGAGGCCGCCGCCGCTCAGGCACGATGGCCGGCGACCGTCAGCTGGAAGGCGATGCCGCCGACGAAGGAGCTCGGGCGACGGCGAAGAACACCTTGTATCGGGCACGACCAGTCATCCAGAGTGGTTGCGCTAGATCGACGCAGAAGCCTTCGCGACGTTGAACGTCCGCCCGTCGCCGGTGCGAACGCCGGTTCTGCACCTTGACTTCACGCGCCGGACGTCCAGTAGCCGTCGTCGAGGAATGCGACCTGCGCGCTGAGATGCACCTCGATCCGCTTGCCGCTGCCGGGGCCGGGTGTAGGACGCTTGGCGACGCGCAGCCGGGCAACCGTCTTCGGGCCAGGGTCGCCGTCGCGATCGAGCTTCTCCCAGCCCTGGAACGCGAGCACCGCCGAGCGCGTCCACGGGCCGAAGTGCCCGGTCGCCGCCGACGTCGGCAGGTAGCCGAGGGCGGCCAGACGCTGCTGCACCCACTTCGTCGAGACGCCGTCGACGGATCCCGGGCCGGTCGTGTCCGGGGCGACGCTGGTGGGCGGCAGGAGCGACGAGCTCGGTGGATCGACGTTCGCGCGCGTCAGTGTCCGGTCGACCGAGATGCCCTGGCCGAGCGAGCGCGCCGCCTTGCCGTCGATCCAGAGCCGGACGCCCTTGACGCCGGGGACGGCGGTCGCGGTGTAGACGAGCTGGACGAGCCGCGCCTCCAGCGAGGGCTTCTTCGTGCCTTCGACGAACGGCCTCGTCAGATCGATCGTCGCGATCCCGCTGCTCGTCGTCACGCGCCGAAGCTTGGTGGCGCTGGGCACCTCCGAGCGGATGTCCGTCTTCATCTCGGCGGCGGTCGGGCCTTTGAGAAGCGCCGTCACGGCGGCGGCAACCGTCCGCTGGCCGACCTGGCGCGGGACGATCCTCAGCCCTTCGCCCTGGGTCAAGAAGACGTCTGTCCGCACGGTCGTGGCCGCGCCTGCGGGCGTGGCGAGGACGGCGACGACCGCCAGCGCGAGGAGGGGCAGGCGACGGTTGATACCTGCGAGGTTAACGGTCGTTCAGCCAGTTGCGCACGACCACGAGGAAGCCCGGATCGAGCGTGTGCGGGAGCGGGTACTCCTCGTAGAGCACCTCTGCTCCCGCGGCGACGAGCGTGTCGCGCGCGGCGCGCCCGAACTGCACGGGGATCACCGGGTCGAGCGTCCCGTGACCGAGCGCGACGGGCGGCAGCGGCCTGGACGTGTCGATCTCCCAGCCGTCGACCATCGGGACGAAGCCCGAGAAGCCGACGATCGCCTCCGGCCGTCGCGCGGCGGCACCGAGCCCCAGTGCCATCGTCATCACGCAACCCTGCGAGAAGCCGCCGAGGACGACCCGCTCGTGCGGCAGCGCGTCGAGCCACTCGGCGAGGAGGGCGTACGAGGAGAGGAACGTCTCCGGATCGGGGAAGCCGACGCGCGGCACGATGTACCAGTGCGCCCCACCGGGCGGCAGCGAGAGCGGCGCGCGCGGGCTGTAGCCGGCGAACCGCCGCTCCGGGTCGAGCACGTCGAGCAGCGGGAAGAGGTCGTGCTCGTCGGCACCGCGCCCGTGCAGCAGCACGAGCGCACCCGCCGCCTCGCCCGCAGCCGGCCGTTCCCGGACGATCACCCGCCGGACCGGGCGAGCCGCGGGTTCGGCAGGGGCGTGAGAGCCCGCTCGACCTGGCTGCGGTACCGTTCGTAGTTCGGCGGCAGCGAGAGCGATTCGCCGAGCGTCTCGAGGGGCTCATCGGAGGTGAACCCCGGCCCGATCGTCGCGATCTCGAACAGCACGCCGGACGGCTCGCGGAAGTAGATCGACTTGAAGTAGAAGCGGTCGATCGCCTGCGTCGGGTGGCCGCCCCCTTCGGCGATCTTCTGCCGCCACGCCTCGTGCTCGGCCGGCTGCGACGCGAACGCGACGTGGTGGACCGTGCCACCGGCCTGCAGCCCGCCCTGCGCGGGCGGCTCGTCGTAGACGTAGAAGCCGCTGCGTGATTCGCCACGCGCCACCCAGCCCTGCTCGAAACCCAGAGCCTCGAGAAGGGGCGCGCTCCGCTCGGGCTCCGAGGCGTACGCGCGCACTCCGGCGAAGCCGCGCAGGCGGTGCTCGGCGGGGATGTCGGGCGCGTCGGCCGTGAGCGGCGGCTCGCCCGATTCGTCGACGAGGAGCTGGAGCCGCAGGCCTTCGGGATCTTCGAGGACGAGAGTCCCGCCTTCGATCGTGCCGCCGGCCCGCTCCTGCCACCAGTCGAGCGACTCGCCGGAGGCGACGCGGAAGCAGATGGTGTGCACCATCCCGTCGCCGGCGCGGCCACGGCCGACCCCCGGGTACTCGAAGAAGGTGATGTCGGCGCCCGACGAGCCGAGTTCGTCGGCGTAGAAAAGGTGGTAGACGGTCGGATCGTCCTGGTTGACGGTCTTCTTGACGAGACGCAGCCCGAGCACGCCGGCGTAGTAGTCGACGTTGCCCGGCGCGTCGCCGGTGATGCAGGTGACGTGGTGGATCCCCTCGAGCCTCATCCTCCGTAGCATGACGAAATGCGCGCGGCTGCCATCGTCGATAGGCAGATCGTCCTCGAGGAGCGGCCCGACCCGGTCGCGGGCGAGGGCGAGCTGCTCGTCCGCATCCATGCCGCCGGCGTGAACGGCGCCGATCTCGGCCAGCGCGCGGGCTCGTATCCACCTCCGCCGGGGGTCACCGACATCCCGGGCCTCGAGTGCGCGGGCGAGACGGAGGACGGTCGCCGCGTGATGGCACTCCTGCCGGGCGGCGGCCACGCCGAGCTCGTCGCCGTCGATGAGCGCCACGTGCTCGACGTGCCGGACGGCTGGAGCTGGCCGGAGGCGGGAGGCTTCGTCGAGGTGTTCGCGACCGCGCACGACGCGCTCTTCACGCAGGCCGAGCTGCTCGCGGGCGAGCGGCTGCTCGTGAACGGCGCTGCGGGCGGCGTAGGTGTCGCGGCGGTGCAGCTGGCGATCGCTGCGGGCGCGGAGGTGACCGCGAACGCTCGTCACCACCACGACGAGCTGCGCGCGCTCGGCGCCGACGACACGGTCGACGGCGCCTACGACGTGATCCTCGAGCTCGTCGGAGGCGAGAATCTCGCGACCAACGTGGAGCGGCTCGCACCGAAGGGCCGCATCGCGGTGATCGGCGTCTCCGCGGGCCGGCAGGGCCTGATCGACTTCGGCCTGCTGATGCGCGCCCGCGGTCGCATCCATGGCTCGCACCTCCGCGGCCGGACGGCCGCGGAGAAGGCGGAGGTGATGCGCCTGCTCGGCGAGTCGCTCGCGCGCCACGATTTCCGCGTGCCGGTCGATACGACGTTCCCGCTCGACAACGCCCAGGACGCGTACGAGCGGTTCGCCGCCGGCGGCAAGTTCGGCAAGCTCGTCATCTGCCCGTAGGACGGCGGTACGATCGCTCGCATGGATGTCGACATCGCAGTTCTGGGCGGCGGCCCCGGCGGGTACACGGCGGCGATCCGCGCGGCCCAGCTGGGCGCGACGGTCGCGTGCATCGAGAAAGAGCCCGAGCTCGGAGGCACGTGCCTTCGCGTTGGGTGCATTCCCACGAAGGCGTGGGTGCAGACGGCGCATTTCCTGCACCAGGCGCGCGACAGCTTCGGGAAGCTCGGCGTATGGGTCGAGGGCCCGTCGCTCGACTTCCCGGCCGCGAACGAGTGGAAGGCGGGCGTCGTCAAGCAGATGACGCAGGGCGTCGCCGGTCTCTTCAAGGCGAACGGCGTCGAGTGGGTGAAGGGCTACGGCCGGTTCAAGGACGCGAACACGATCTCGGTCGAGGATGGGGAGGACGTCACGTTCCGCTCGGCGATCGTCGCGACGGGCTCGTTCCCGCTGCGCCCGCCGATCCCGGGCCTCGAGAGCGACCTCTGCGTCGACTCGACCGGCCTCCTTGCGCAGACGGAGGTGCCGCGCCGGCTCGTCGTGCTCGGCGGCGGCATCATCGGCTGCGAGTTCGCGTCGATCTTCAACCGCTTCGGCTCGCACGTGACGATCGTCGAGATGCTCGACACGCTGATCCCGCAGGAGGATGCCGACGCGGCGAAGGAGCTCGCGAAGCAGTTCGGCAAGCGCGGGATCGAGCTGCACCTGGGAAAGCAGTGCAAGAGCGTCGAGCAGCAGGGGAACGAGCTGAAGGTGACCTTCGGCGAGGGCGAGACGGTCGACTGCGACTTGATGCTCGTGTCGGTCGGCCGCGCCCCGCTCGTCGAAGGCATCGGCCTCGAAGAGGCAGGGCTCGCGTTCGACGTGCGCAAGGGTGTCTACACCGACGACCATCGCCGCACGACCGTTCCGCACATCTACGCGGTCGGCGACTGCGCTGGCTACTGGCAACTCGCGCACACGGCGTTCCGCGAGGGTGAGGTAGCGGCCGAGAACGCGCTGGGCCACGAGGCCGTGATGGGGAACCGCGCGGTACCGCGTCCGATCTACACCGATCCGGAGATCGCCGGCGTCGGGCTCACCGAGGCGCAGGCGCGCGAGCAGTACGGCGACGACGTCGCGGTCGGCATGTTCCCATGGGTCGCGAACGCGCGTGCCGTGATGCAGAACGAGACGGTCGGCTGGGTGAAGTCGATCCACGAGACGCGCTACGGCGAGCTGCTCGGGATGGTGATGGTCGGCCCGCACGTGACCGACATGATCGAGGCGGGAGTCGTCGCGCTCGACGCCGAGTCGACGGTCGAGACAGTGGCCGACGGCATGGCGCCGCACCCGACGCTGTCCGAGGCGATCAAGGAAGCCGGTCTCGTCGCGCTCGGCCGTGCGATCCACCTGCCGAACCGCAAGCGCGCCGCGGCGAAGGCGTAGCGGGCCAACAAGCCCCGCTTCGGCGCGTCCCACTTCTCGCGGGGGTCGCGCCGCAGCCGCAGGCGGCGCGCCTCCGCATCTCGTTTCACGTGAGGCCTGAGAGGGGTAGAGTCGCCTCATGTCTGTTTTCAACCGTAAAAACGCGGCCGTCGGATGGCTGACGCTTGTGGTCGGCAAGAAGCTCGTCGCGTTGAAGCTGAAGAAGGCGCCAGAGCCCGAGTCGAAGTCGTCGGGCAAGGCCAAGAAGGGCGCGATCGCCGTGGTCGTCGCGGGCGCCGTCGGCACGGCGACGGTTCTGCGGCTCCGCTCGCGTGGTGGTGGCGATGACGCCGCCGACACGTCTGCGGACGCCTAGCGGAGCGCCGCATGTACTGGGTCGTCCCGGGCAGGCTGTGCGCGGGGGAGTACCCGTTGGAGCGGCTCGACCTGCTGCGCGCCGCAGGCGTCGACGCGTTCGTCGACCTGACGGAGGAGGGCGAGTACGGCGTGCCGACGTATGTCGGGCAGCTCGACGGCCTCGCGTACGTCCGCTTCCCGATCCGCGACCGGGGCGTGCCTGAGACGGAGCAGATGACGGCGATCCTCGATCACCTCGACGGCGCCCTTGCGGACGGGCGTGTCGTGTACCTGCACTGCCTCGGCGGGATCGGCCGAACGGGGATGGCGGTCGCGTGCCATTTGATCCGCGGTGGGGCGAGCGCGGAGGATGCGCTCGCCTCGATCGCGGGCTGGCGTGGCGACGGTGTGCGCTCACCGGAGACGGACGAGCAGCGGCGGTTTGTCGAGTCCTGGCCACCCGCTCGGGTGTCAGGCACCGAAGGTGCCTGACACCTTTACGATCGCTGCATGCGCATTCGCGCCGCGGTACTAGAGGAGTTCGGGCAGCCGCTCGTCGTCCGCGACGACGTCGAGCTGGCCGAGCCGAAGGCGGGCGAGGTGCTCGTCAAGCTCGTCGCCTGCGGCGTCTGCCACACGGATCTGTACACGGCGTCGGGCGCCGACCCGTCGGGCTACGCCCCGACGGTGCTCGGCCACGAGGGCGCCGGCGTCGTCGAGTGGATCGGTGAGGGCGTGACCTCGGTCGAGCCCGGCGATCACGTGGTGACGCTCTTCTCGCCGCAGTGCCGCGAGTGCGTCCACTGCAGGAGCGATCGCACGAACCTGTGCCTTGCGATCCGCGAGCAGCAGAACAAGGGTTATCTCCCTGACGGGACGGCGAGGCTCTCGATCGGCGGCGAGCCGGTGCGCCACTTCATGGGCACCTCGACGTTCGCGGAGTACACGGTGATGCCGGAGATCGCGCTCGCGAAGATCCACAAGGAGGCGCCGCTCGACGGCGCGGCGCTCTTCGCCTGCGGGCTTTCGACAGGGATCGGCGCGGCGATGAACACGGCGAAGGTCGAGCCAGGATCGACGTGCGTCGTCTTCGGCGCCGGCATGGTCGGGCTCGGGGCGGTGATCGGCTGCCGTCTGCAGGAGGCCGAGCGGATCGTCTGCGTGGATCTGTCGGAAGGGCGCCTCGAGCTCGCGAAGCACCACGGCGCGACGGAGACGATGGTCGGCGGTGAGGGCACGGTCGAGCGGATCGTCGAGTCGACGGGCGGCTTCGGCGCCGATTACACGTTCGAGGCGACGGGCAACGTGAACGTGATGCGGCAGGCCGTCGAGTCGGCGCGGATGGGCTGGGGCCTCTGCACGGTCGCGGGCGTCGCGGGCAAGGGCGAGACGCTCGACATCGTCCCGCGCTTCCTGATCACGGGCCGACGGGTGGCGGGATCGTCGTTCGGGGGCGTGAAGGGCCGCGACGGGGTGCCGATGCTCGTGAAGCGATGGCTGGACGGCGAGATCGACGCGGAGTCGTTCATCTCGCACCGGATCACGCTCGACGAGGTGAACCGGGGCTTCGACCTGATGGAGGCGCAGGATGGGATCAGGAGCGTGATCGAGTTCTCATGATCCTCGAGCGCGCCGAGCATCCGACCTGGACGTCGAACGCCTACCTCGTCGCGGAGGGCGAGGGCGGCAGTGGCGTGCTGATCGACTCGAACGGCGTCGAGCAGCCGCTGCTCGAGCTCGTCGAGAGCAAAGGAATCACGGTCACGCACGTCCTGGTCACGCACCGGCACGCCGACCACGTCGTCGACGTGGCGGGCCTGGGACGCCGTTTCGGCGTCCCGGTCGTCGGCAGTCCGCTGACGAAGGACGCGGGCGTGCCGATCGACGAGACGATCGCCGACGGCGATGTCGTGCGTAGCGGCAGTCTGGAGATCAAGGCGATCGCAACCCCGGGCCACTGCATCGACCATACGGCGTTACTCGTGAACCGCACGGATTGCTTCACGGCGGATTGCCTCTTCAAGGGAACGATCGGCGGCACGATGAACGGCGGCCCGACCGGCTACGCCGACCAGCACCACTCGATCATGGACGTCCTGATGGCGCTCCCGCTCGAGACGCGCATCCATCCCGGGCACACGCTCCCGTCGACGATCGGCGAGGAGTGGGAGCACAACCCGTTCATCCGCATCTGGCGCGGCCTCGACTCGGAGGGAACGGAGCCGTGCCGCGTGCGTGGCGACGAGGCGGCGCTGATCCTCTTCGGGCCCGACTACGACGGCACGCACAAGGCGTGGGTGCGGTTCGCGGACGGGAGGGATGCGATCGTGGGCGGAAGCCAGGTCGAGCGCGGATAGCGCAGCCTGGCGACTGTGAGCACATGATCGACCTCCTGGGTGCGACTCGGCGGGTCGAGCCGTGCTCGCCGAGGTACGAATCCACAACCTGTGAGTCACCCTGTTGAAGACTCCCCGCAGCCTGGGGACGGCGCACCGAGATTCCCGCAAAGTGCGGTGTCCCCGCCGCGCCCGCCCTTGAACGCAACCACCCGCATGGCTAGCGTGCGACCCGCACCGAGCGCGGGGCGTGAGTAGGTCGAAGCCGACCTTGGGGGCCGTAGGCGGAAGCCGAGAGTCCGTAAGGGCGGTTGACGAAAACGCCACCGGCTCGGTGAATTTTTGCCCGCGTACATGCGGCGACGCGGATCGGCCAGGACGGGTAGGTGACAGGACGGCGGGACGACATGGCGGGTACGGGACGGGTGACCGTCCCGAAACAGCGTCTCGACGAGGAAAAGGTCGAGACGCTCCGCCTGTGGGGCGAGGGGTTGCAGTCGGACCCCCGCGAAGAGGTGCGCGCCGCCGGCCGCGCGATCACCCTTCTCGTCGAGGAGATCGAGGCGCTGAACGTGGACATCTGGAACGTCCGGGCCGAACGGCTCGACCAGACCTCGTTCAAGCCGCAAGCCGACCGCCCGACGCTGCCACCGCCGCTCCCGTCGATGTAGCCTCGTCGCCGCGAGCGGAGGCGATTCGCCCGCCTCGGGATGTAG
Source organism: uncultured Thermoleophilia bacterium (assembly GCA_963794375.1). Taxonomy (GTDB): domain Bacteria; phylum Actinomycetota; class Thermoleophilia; order Gaiellales; family Gaiellaceae; genus PALSA-600. Next base: position 533,484 of record CAWCDL010000004.1, on the reverse strand, counting down.
CGGCGGCGCGCGAAGGGGGAAGCTGCTTTGTCCGTCAGTTCCACGCCCGGCGCACGCCGCCAACCACCTCATCGGCCGCAAACGCCGCCGGCTTGAGCGCTCAGACCCCGGCGAGGAGCTCGTATGAGCGCAGACGCGCCTCGTGCGCCCAGATCGCGCTCGCGACGATCACCTCGTTGGCCGCCGTCTCGGCGACGAACGCTTCCAGCCCGGCGCGCACCGTCTCCGACGCGCCGACGAACGAGCGGGCGAGCATCGCCGAGGCCCGCACCTTCTCCTCCGGCTGCCAGTAGGCGTCGATGTCGTCGATCGGCGGCGGCAGCTTCCCGCGGCGGTTGCGATGGATGTTCGTGAACGACTGCTGCACCGACGTGAAGAGCCGCCGCGCCTCCTCGTCGGTGTCCGCGGCGATCACGTTCGCCGCCACCATCACGTGCGGCTCGTCGAGCTGCGCCGACGGCTCGAACCGCTCGCGGTACACCTCGAGCGCCGGCAGCAGCGCATCCGGCGCGAAGTGCGACGCGAACGCGTACGGCAGCCCGAGGAGCGCCGCGAGCTGCGCCCCGTAGAGGCTCGAGCCGAGAATCCACAGGGGCACGTTCGTCCCGGCGCCCGGCGTCGCCACCACGAGCTGCCCCTCCCGCGGCTCCTCCAGCCACCGCTGCAGCTCGATCACGTCCTGGGGGAACGTGTCGGCACTCGAGTCGTCGCGCCGCAGCGCGGCGATCGTCAGCCGGTCCGTGCCGGGCGCACGGCCGAGACCGAGGTCGATGCGTCCAGGATGGAGCTCGGCCAGCGTCCCGAACTGCTCCGCGATCACAAGCGGCGCGTGGTTGGGGAGCATGATCCCTCCCGAGCCGACGCGAATCGTCGAGGTGCCCGCCGCAATGTGCGCGATCACCACCGACGTCGCCGCGCTCGCGATCCCGGCCGCGTTGTGATGCTCCGCGAGCCAGAACCGCTTGTAGCCCCAACGCTCGACGTGCTTGGCGAGGTCGAGCGAGTTCCGGAGCGCGTCGGCCGCCGTCGACCCCTCGGCGATCGGGGCCAGGTCGAGAACGGAGAGCGGCGGCAGCGGCACGGGCCTCAGCATGCCGGAGGCTGGACGGGTGCCGATCCGGAACAAGAGTGTGCCGTTTCTTCCACATGTCCTGAACCGCCGATGACAGCGGACGTGTTCCGCGCTTCCATGGTCGCGTGGATGCCGACGACGATGACGACTTCGTGTTCGTCCCCGACGCCTGGGACATCGCGATGACCTTCGCGCTCGACCTGGAGCCGACGCTGACCTGCGCGGCCCTCGTCGAACTGGCGGACGCGATGGTCATGTGGGCTGAGGGCGAGGAGGCCGAGCAGCTGACGACCCGCGCCATCGACGGCGTCTGGTCGGCAAGCCTCGAGGCGCAGATCCGGGTCGGCATCGCGGGCGCCGGTGAGCTGGGGGGCGACTGGCGGGAGGCAGCCGACCGAGCGGCCGCCGACTTCGAACGAGCGCCCCGGGAGTCAGCTGTCGCGCGGGCCGCGTTGCAACAGTTCGCATGGGCGTTCGGCCAGGAGGGCGCGCCCCCGCTCTTCTGCCTCTGCTGCATCGACGAGGCCGTCTCGAATGCCCCACCCGGCGCGCGCAGGCAGCACGCCCTCCAAGCGGCCGTCCTCGCCGTGCGCGACGCCGCTGTGCCGGACGACGAGGTCGCAGCAGCCCTCGCCGCGAGCGCGCCAGGGCGGCTCGCGACCGATGAGCGTCGCCGGGCCGTACGGTTGCGGCTCGGGCGGCTGGCTCGGCTCGGTCGCGACTCCCTGCGGCCGCTGGCTGCCGAGCTCCGCGGGATCGCAGCCGAGCCGCTCCCCGCCGATCCCGCTCTCGACGACGTCTGGGAGGTGGTGGCCCACACGCTCCTCGCCGAGCTCGCCCAGCCGGCTCTAAATTAGGCTGCGATGGCGGAAAAGGCGATCTCCGTGCGGCTCGATGCGGGGGCGCAGCGGGCGCTGACCCAGGTGACCCGGAGCGGGGCGTCCCAATCTCAGGCGATCAGGGACGCGCTCGTCCTCGCGGCGAGGCGGGCCTGGCACGCGGCGGCCGAGGAGGACGCGAGACGGCTCGCGGCGAGCCCGGGCGACCGTGCAGAGGTGGCAGCGATCCGCGAGTTCTTCGACGATCCCGATGCGGCGCGGTGACGTGTTCGCGTTCCGGCGGCAAGGTCGGGACGCGAACGGCCACGAGCAACTCGGGGCCCGCCTCGCGGTCGTGGTCGGGGCGGACGAGTTCCGCTGGCTCGCGACCGTCACCGTCGTGCCGACGTCGACCAGCGGCGAGGGGGCGAGCTTCCGGCCCCGCGTGACCGCCGGCGGTCGTACGACGCGGCTGCTCGTTGACCAGATCTCGACCGTCGATCGCAGCCGGATTGGCCGGCGGGTCGGGCAGCTCCGACCCGCCGATCTGCGCGAGCTCGACGACATTCTGGGGCTTTACCTGGGGCTTCTCTAGGTCGTTTTCGATGCGGTCCTGAGGCCTGCGTAGACTGGCCTTCCCCGCATGAGCACCGCCGAGTTCGTTCACCTCCACGTCCACTCCGAGTACTCGATTCTCGACGGAGCATGCCGGGTCGACGACCTCGTCGAGCGGGCCGCCGAGCTCGAGATGCCGGCCGTCAGCCTCACCGACCACGGCTCGATGGCGGGTGCCGTCCAGCTCTGGAAGAAGACGCGAAACACGGGCGTCAAGCCGGTGATCGGCTGCGAGGTGTACGTCGCCAACGACCGCCACGCCCACGAGAAGGGGAACGCCCACCTCACCCTGCTCGCCGCCGACAACACCGGCTATGCGAACCTGATCCAGCTCTCCTCGCTCGGCTACCTCGAGGGCTACTACTACAAGCCCCGCGTCGACTGGGAGCTGCTCGGCCGGCACAGCCAGGGGCTGATCGCCCTGTCCGGCTGCCTCAGCGGGCGCGTCTGCAAGGCGCTCGAGGACACCCGTCCGGCCGACGCCGAGGCCGAGCTCGACCGGCTCGCGCAGACCTTCGGCCGCGACAACGTCTACGTCGAGCTCCAGAACGCCCACCTCGACGTGCAGGCGCGGATCCTCCCGCAGCTCGTCGAGCTCGCGAACAAGCTGAAGCTGCCGACGGTCGCGACCGGCGACGTCCACTACCTCCGCGACACCGACGCGCGTGCCCACGAGGCGCTCCTCTGCATCCAGTCGGGCGACTCGCTCAAGAACCCGAACCACTGGCGCTTCGAGACCGACCACTTCTACTTCAAGACGCCGCAGGAGATGGCGCTCGACTTCCCCGGCCAGGACGAGGCGATGCGGCGCACGCTCGAGGTGGCGGAACGGTGCAACGTCGAGATCGAGCTCGGCCGCATCCTGCTGCCGCGCTTCGACGTGCCCGAGGGCCGCGAAAGCTTCGACTATCTGGTCGAGCAGTGCGAGAAAGGCCTGCAAAAGCGCTATGGAACGGTGACGCCGGAGCTGCAGGACCGCCTCCGCTTCGAGCTCAAGACGATCAAGGAGATGGGCTTCGCGGACTACTTCCTGATCGTCTGGGACTTCATCGGCTTCGCGAAGCGGAACGGCATCGGCGTCGGCCCCGGCCGCGGCTCGGCCGCCGGCAGCATCGTCGCCTACAGCCTCGAGATCACCGACCTCGACCCGATCCGCTACGACCTCCTCTTCGAGCGCTTCCTCAACCCAGGCCGCAAGTCGATGCCCGACATCGACATCGACTTCGCCGTGGAGGGCCGCGAGCGCGTCATCAACTACGTGCGCGAGAAGTACGGCTCGGATCGTGTCGCGCAGATCATCACCTTCTCGACGATGGCCGCCCGCGCCGCCGTTCGCGACGCCGGCCGTGTGCTCGAAGTCCCCTACGGCGTCGTCGACAAGATCGCGAAGTTGATCCCGGAAGGCCCCGGCCAGTCGCTCGAGGAGTGCCTCAAGCCGGGGGCCGAGTTGCGCAAGGCCGTCGACGCCGATCCGGTCGCCAAGGAGATCCTCGACCTCGCGCTGCCGCTCGAGGGGCTCACGCGCGCCGACTCGATCCACGCCGCCGGCGTCGTGATCGGCGCCGAGCCGCTAATCAACGTCGTGCCGCTGCAGCAGAAGGGCTCAGACCAGGAAGTCGTCACCCAGTTCAACATGGGCGACATCGAGGCGCTCGGCCTGCTGAAGATGGACTTCCTCGGGCTGCGCAACCTCGACGTGATCGACAAGGCGTGCGAGCTCATCGGCAACCTCGACATCTCGAAGATCCCGCTCGACGACAAGAAGACCTACGCGATGCTCGCCAAGGGCGATGCGGCCGGCGTCTTCCAGTTCGAGTCGTCGGGTATGCGCGAGGCGCTTCGCCAGGTCAAGCCGACCGAGTTCGAGGACCTGATCGCGCTCGTCGCCCTCTACCGGCCCGGCCCGATGCAGTACATCCCGAACTACGCCGCGCGCAAGAACGGCCGGGAGCAGGTCACCTACATCGACCAGCGCCTGAAGCCGATCCTCGGCGCGAGCTACGGCATCTCCATCTACCAGGAGCAGTCGATGGAGATCGCGAAGGCGATCGGCGGCTTCACGCCCGCCGAGGCCGATGACCTGCGCAAGGCGATCGGCAAGAAGATCCACGCGCTCATGGCCTCGCTGAAGAACAAGTTCATCGAGGGCTGCATCTCAAACGACACCTCGGAGCAGGTCGCCAACCAGCTCTGGGACGACATCGAGAAGTCGCAGGACTACTCGTTCAACAAGTCGCACGCCGCCTGCTACGCGCTGATCGCCTACCAGACCGCCTGGCTACGCCAGACGTACCCGTGCGAGTACATGGCCGCGCTGATCAGCTCCGTCATGAACACGAAGGACCGCGTGCCGTTCTACGTCAACGCGTGCCACGAGCTCGGCATCGAGGTGCTGCCGCCCGACGTCAACGAGTCGCAGGTCGACTTCGCCGTCGTCGAGGGCAAGATCCGCTTCGGCCTCAACGCCGTCAAGGGCGTGGGGGAGGGGGCTGCGCGCTCGCTGATCGCGGCGCGCGAGGAGGGCGGCGCGTTCACGTCGATCTGGGATTTCGCCGAGCGTGTCGACCCGAGCGTCTCCAACAAGCGCGTGCTCGAGGCGCTCGTGAAGTGCGGTGCGCTGCCCGGCTCGCGCAAGGGGATGCTCGAGGTGCTCGAGCAGGCCGTCGCGTGGGGCCAGAAGCAGCAGGCCGACCGGCTCGCGGGCCAGGCCTCGATCTTCGACCTCGGGCCCGCCCTCGGGGTTGAAGACAACACCGGGGAGAAGCCGAAGCACCATCCGGCCACGCCGACCGACGAGTTCGAAAAGAGCGAGCTCCTGCGGATGGAGAAGGAAGTGCTTGGCCTCTATGTCACCGAGCATCCGCTCTCCGGCGTGCGCGACCAGCTGCGGCGCAAGTCGGACGCGACGATCGGCGAGCTCGACCGTCGCCGCGACGGCGAGACCGTGATCGTCGGCGGGCATCGTCACCTCGCTCCGCCACATGACCACCAAGCGCGGTGACGCGATGGTGTTCCTGCGGGTCGAGGACGTCACCGGTGCTGTCGAGACGGTCGTCTTCGCCTCCACCTACGAGAAGGCCCGCGAGCTCTGCACGACCGATCGCATCCTGATCGTCAAGGGACGCATCGACCGCAAGGAGGGCGAGACGAAGCTCGTCGCGCTCGAGCTGAACGCGTTCGAGGCGGTGCCCGAGAAGCGCGAGGTGCGGCTGACGATCGACGCCACCACGGCCCGTGCCGGCACGATCCGCGAGCTCGCGCAGCTGATCCGCGACTTCCCCGGCGAATCGCCCGTCTACGCCGACCTGATCACCTCGCAGGGACGCAAGGTGTACGCGTTCGGCCCGCAGTACAAGGTGCAGCCCGCGCCGGACTTCTACGCCGAGGTGAAGATGCTGCTCGGCGAGTCCGCCGTCGCCTAGCGACGTAGCGTCGGCTTAACCCGATTCACAGGCGTCTCCTCCGGAATCCCCAGGCCGGTGCGGTTGCATTCCCTGGAACACGAACCAGGAGGTGGAATGCTGAGACTGCGTTTCCTGATTGCAACGGTCGCCGTGATCGCGGCTGTCGGCGCCGGCGCTGCCTGGGCAGCCGGAGGCGGGTCGTCGACGACCCCGTCGACGACCACGCCCTCGACCACGACGACGCCGAGCGCGACGCACCACCCGTGCCCGAACATGGGGAACGGCACGGGTTCCGGGGCGTCGTACACGCCGAGCGGCGCGGCCGCGAACCTCTGACACCGCTACGGGTCGGGCCTCCTTGCCTCGGGTTCGATCGGGGACGGGAGGCCCGGGCCGTGATGGGAGCCGCGACAGATTTCAGCGGATTCCGATCAAGAAGGCTTACAAAGAGCTAGCCCGTCTGCACAACCGGTGCTCGTAGCGTGGACGAGACGCCCAAACGACGAAAGGGGTCTCATTCCGATGACGCACCATATTTCGAGGGGGCGGTTCGTCGCGAGCGTGCTCTTGACGGCGCTTGTGGCCGGCGCCGCGATCATGCTCGTGACCGGCGGCATCGCCGCCGGATCCCCCAGCACCGCCCAATACGAGTACGGCCACCCGGCGCCCGCGCCGTCGCCGACGATCAGCGGCACGCTGCAGGTCGGTCAGACGCTGACCACGACGAACGGCACGTGGACCGCGGACTCGAACGATCACGCTCTACGGGTACGCGTGGGGCCGCTGCGACGCGAACGGTAACGGCTGCGTTGCGATCGGCGGCGCCAACGCAAGCACCTACACGCTGACCGACGCCGACCAGGGGCACACGATCCGCTCCTACGTCACGGCGACGAACAGTGTCGGCTCGACACAGACCATGTCCGACCCGACGAAGGCGGTCGCTGCGGCGAGCGTCACGACCGGCAAGCAGATCGACGCCTCCAAGGTCGTCCTGCCGAACCGGCTCGTGATCGACAAGGTCAGTACTCGGCAAACCCGATCCGGGCGCGCAAGTCGCCGACGACGATGAAGATCCACGTCAGCGACTCGCACCAGAACTCGGTGCAGAACGCGCTCGTGTTCCTTCAGGGCGTCCCCTACAGCCGGATCGGCAACGTCCCCGAGGTGCGCACCGACGCGACCGGCTGGGCGACGGTGCAGTTGCAGCCCGCCCAGTTCTTCCCGCGCACGGGATACCTCGTGCTCTTCGTCCGCGCCCGCGTTGACGGCCAGGACATGCTCGGCGGCACGTCGACGAGGCGGCTCGTCCAGGTGACGATCGCCGCCCCGAACGGCACGTAACCGCCGTCTGCGGCCGGGGCGGAGGAGCGAGGTCGCCCCGGCCGCTTCCGTGAAGCTTTCGTAAAACGTGCGGATCCCCCGGCATGGGGAGAACCGCTCGGTCGTTTCAGCCGAAGAATGGGAGCAACGAGATGATGTCCACGGCGGAAACAGAATCGCGGCTGACCGAGCAGGAGCTCGTGGAGCGCTGGCGCGCCGAAGAGCTGACGCGCGTGGGCTATCCGGGCGAGATCGCCCAGGAGATGGCTGTCCGGCCGGACATCGACCTGCACCGTGCGCTCGACCTCCTGCGCGACGGCTGCCCGGTCGAGCTCGCCGCAGCCATCCTGCTGTAGCGACCATCCTGCGGTCGCGATAGCGTCCGGCCCGTGCTGGGCTACATCCCCTCGCCGCACACGGGCGTCGTGCACCTCGGCCCGCTGCAGCTGCACATGTACGGGCTCACGCTGCTCGTCGCGATCCTCGCCTGCATCTGGCTGACCGGGAAGCGCTGGACGGCCCGCGGTGGCGAGTGGGACCTCGTCACCCGCGTCGCCGTCTGGGGCGTCGGCTTCGGCGTCGTCGGCGCCCGCCTCTACCACGACATCACTTCTTGGAACGAGGTGCCCTCGCCCAAGTGGCAGGGCGTCTTCGAGATCTGGCGCGGCGGCCTCGGCATCTGGGGCGGCATCCTCTTCGGCACGATCGCCGGAGCCGTGATCGTGCGCCGGAGCGGCGTCCGGGTGACCGAGTTCATGGACGTCGTCGCGCCGGGGATCCTGCTCGCGCAAGGCATCGGCCGCATCGGCAACTGGTGGAACCAGGAGCTCTACGGGAAGCCCACCTCGCTGCCCTGGGGGCTGAAGATCGACATCGCCCATCGGCCGCTCGATCCTCGGTACGCCAACTACGCAACGTTCCATCCGACGTTCCTCTACGAGCTGATCTGGGACGTGGTCGGCGTGCTCGTCCTCCTCTATGTCGAGCGCCGCTTCCGCATGCGGCCGCCGTCGCTCTTCGCCCTCTACGTCTCCTGGTACTGCTTCGGCCGGTTCTTCGAGGAGCTCCTGCGCATCGACCCGGCCCACCACATCGCCGGGCTGCGCCTGAACGCGTGGGTCTCGATCGTCTGCTTCGTCGGCGCCACCGGCTTCCTGATCTGGAATCAGCGGCGGGACCGGGCGCCGCGTGCGCCCCGCGAGCGCAAGCGGCTGCTGCCGCGGCGGAAGGCGAAGCCCGCGCCGCCTCCGCCCACGATGACCATCCCGCGCGGCCGCGTCCGGTAGCGCCAGTACCCTGCCGCCAGTGCCGGTCGCCGTCCGAGAGCTGGAGCTGGACCTCGACGCGTTCGAAGGGCCGTTCGATCTCCTGCTCTCCCTTGTTCTCCGAGAGGAACTGCCGCTCAGGGAGATCGATCTCGCCGACATCGTCGTCACCTTCGTCGAGCACCTCGCCGACAAGGGTGAGCTCGATCTCGACGCCTGCGGCGAGTTCCTGATCCTGATCAGCGCGCTGCTCGAGCTGAAGGCGCGCGCGATGTTCCCCGAGGAGGAGGCGGAGCTCGCCGAGCTCGAGCCGGAGGAGGCGGCCGAGGAGCTCGCCCGCCGGCTCGCCGAGTACCGGCGCGCGAAGGAGACCGCAGGCTTCCTGCGGCAGCGGCTCGAGGAGCGCCGGCACCTGCACTTCCGGCTCGGGCCGGCGCCGCTCGCGCCGAAGGTCGAGCGGGAGCTCGCTCCGCAGGACCCGGCCAAGCTCGCGACCGTGCTGCGCGCGCTCGCCGTCGAGCCACCTGCCCCGTCGACCGCGCACATGGCGCTCCGCTTCCCGCCCGTCTCGCAGTTCCTCGAGCGCTGGCGCTCGCTCCTGCGGCGCCGGAGCCGCTTCGACTTCGACCAGGAGATCGACGGGCTCTCACGGGTCGAGATCGCCGTCGCGTTCCTCGCGCTGCTCGAGCTGCGCAAGCAGGATGAGATCGCGATCGCCCAGGCGGCGCCGTTCGCCCCGATAAGGATTTCCCGCGCCGACGCCGAAAGGAGTCTCTCTTGGACAGCCCACTCCGCCTGATCACCACCGAGCCGACGCCCGCCGCCGAGCTGGCGCAGACGCTCGAGGCGCTGCTCGTCGTCGCCTCGCAGCCGCTGCCGGTCGAGGAGCTCGCCACGGCCGCCGACGTCGACGCGCCGGTGATCGAGGAGGCGCTCGAATTGCTCGCCGAGCGCTATCAGGAGGGGCGCAGCGGCATCGTGCTCGAGCACGTCGCCGGCGGCTACGCGTTCCGTGCCTCGGCCGCAGCCTCCGAGGCCTGCTCGCGCCTCTTCGAGAAGCCCGCCGAGAAAGGGCTTTCGCAGGCGGCGCTCGAGACGGTGGCGATCATCGCCTACCTCGGCCCGGTCTCGCGTCCCGAGATTGCCCGCATCCGCGGCGTCAACGTCGACGGTGTCGTCTCCGGCCTCGTCGAGCGGGGCCTGATCGCCGAGGGCGGGCGCGACCAGGAGTTCGGCGCCGTGCGCTACCGCACGACGCCGCTCTTCGAACGCGTCTTCGGGCTCGAGTCGCTCTCCGCCTTGCCGCACGTCGACGACCTCGGCGCCGACGTGACAGAGATCCGCGAGCGCCTCGAAGCGGTCGCCGAGAAGCGTCCCGCGTAGCTACCTTCCGGTCATGGACGTCTCCGAGTCGACCTTCGAGGCCGAGGTGATCGCGGCATCGGCCGACGCACCCGTCGTGGTCGACTTCTGGGCCGACTGGTGCGCGCCGTGCAAGGCGCTCGGCCCGCTGCTCGAGGCGGCGACCGCCGCCAAGGGCGTGAAGCTCGCCAAGGTCGACACGGACTCCAACCCGGCACTCGCGAACGAGTTCGGGATCCGCGGCATCCCTGCCGTCAAGGCGTTCCGCAACGGGCACGTCGTCTCCGAGTTCGTCGGCGTTCAGTCGGCCACGACGATCGAGGCGTTCCTCGACGAGCTTCTGAAGCCGCCGGTCGCCGAGTCGGTCGACGACGAGGAGATCGCCACCGCCCTCGCCGCCAACGACTACGAGAGCGCCTTCCGGATCCTGCTCGAGCGCGCCGAGAGTGACCCCGAGCAGCGCGAGCACGTGCGGGAACTGATGGTGCGCCTCTTCGGCGAGCTCGGGCACGACCATCCGCTGACGGTTCAGTATCGCCGGCGCCTGGCAACGGCGATCTACTGATGCCGCCGGGGCTGCGCGCTGCTCCCATGAGAGCATGCGCAGTCTCCTTCATCCGTACACCGTCGTCGCGACGACGCCGCGCAGCTTCGACGACGCGGTCGCCCGGGCGCGCGAGGCGCTCGCGGACGAGGGCTTCGGTGTTCTCTGCGAGATCGACGTCCGCGAGACGCTGAAGAACCGGCTCGGCGTCGAGCGCGAGCCGTACCTCATCCTCGGCGCCTGCAACGCGCCCTACGCGCACGAGGCGCTCGAGCTCGAGCCCGATCTCGGGACGCTTCTTCCCTGCAACGTCGTCGTGTACGTCGACGACGGCCTCACCCACGTCTCCGCCGTCGACCCCGAGCGCCTGCTCGCCGTCGCCGATCGCGCCGAGCTCGCGCCGATCGCGACCGAGATCCACCGGCGCCTGCAGCGAGTCGTCGACCGTATTGCCGCATGCTGACGCTGTGGCAGACCGAATGGTGCCGCGCGTCACAGCGTGTGCGCCAGCGCCTCACCGAGCTCGGTGTCGACGTCGTCCTTCGCCAGGTCGCCGCCGAGCCCGGTGAGCGCGACGAGCTCAAGCAGCGCTTCGGCGGCGCATCGGTGCCAGTGCTCGAGGTCGAGAACGGCTGTGCCGTCGTCGGCTCCGAGGACATCATCGCGTGGCTCGACGAGCACTACGAGCCGCGCCCCGACGTCGCCGAGCACCGCGAGCGCGCCGAGCGCTCGCTCGCGAAGCGCTGCGCCGAGTTTGCGGTCGCGAGCTGCGCCGTGCCGCACTCCGTGCGGTAGAACCCGCGGTATGCAGGCGATCGTCTTCGCGCGCCACGGCGGCCCCGAGGTGCTGGAGCTCCGGGACGTTCCCGAGCCCGTCCCGCGCGAGGGCGAGGTGCTCGTCGACGTCGAGGCGATCGGCGTCAACTTCCGGGACATCTACGAGCGCGAGCGCGAGGGCTACGGCTCCGACGCGCCGGCGATCCTCGGCGCGGAGGCGGCGGGGACCGTCGTCGGGACGGGCGAGCGACTCGCGTGGACGGCGATCCCGAAGAGCTACGCGGAGCGGGTCGCGGTCGACCGCTCGCGTGCCGTCGCCGTGCCCGAAGGAGTCACGGGCGAGCTCGCGGCCGCGGCGCTTCTGCAGGGCATGACGGCGCACTACCTCGCCAACGACTCCTATCCGGCGGGGCCGGGGGAGTGGGTCGTGGTGCACGCGGCCGCCGGCGGCGTCGGGCTGCTCCTGACCCAGCTCGTGAAGCTCCGCGGTGGGCACGTGCTCGCGACGACGTCGTCGGAGGAGAAGGCCGAGCTCGCCCGCGGCGCCGGTGCCGACGAGGTCGTCCGCTACGAGGGATTCGCCGACCGCGCACGTGAGCTGACCGGAGGCGAGGGCGTCGCCGCCGTGTACGACGGCGTGGGGCGGACGACCTTCGACGAGGGCCTCCGCGCGCTGCGGCCGCTCGGATCGATGATCCTGTACGGCGCCTCGAGCGGCGAGCCGGAGCCGGTCGACGTGCGCCGGCTGGCCGTCGGCGGCTCGCTCTACCTGCAGCGGCCGACCCTGCAGACCTACACGCGCACGCCGGAGCTGCTGGGGGCGCGCGCCGCGGCACTCTTCGGGCTGCTCGCGGACGGGAGGCTCGACGTGCGCATCGGCGGCCGCTATCCGCTCGCCGACGCGCGCCGCGCCCACGAGGACCTCGTCGCGCGGCGCACGACGGGCAAGCTGCTCCTGATTCCGTGACGTGCGTCTGAACGCCTATCTGGCCCGCGCGGGTGTCGCCTCGCGCCGCAAGGCCGACGAGCTGATCAAGGCGGGTCGCGTCACCGTCAACGGCGAGGCCGGGCAGCTGAACACGTTCATCGCAGTCGCGCGACGTCGTGCGCGTCGACGGCGAGGAGGTGCAGAAGCAACGCCTTGCCGTACGTGCTCCTGCACAAGCCGGCGGGCGTCGTCACGACGGCGCGCGACCCGCAGGGCCGCCCGACCGTTGTCGGCCTCGTGCAGCACGCCTCGCGCATCGTCCCGGTCGGCCGGCTAGACGCGACACGACGGGGGCGCTGCTGCTGACGAACGACGGCGACCTGGCGCACAGGCTCGCGCACCCGCGGTACGAGGTCGACAAGGTCTACGAGGTCGAGTGCTGGGCACAGCCGACGGATGCCGACCTGCAGCGGCTCCGCGACGGAGTCGAGCTCGGGGACGGGCCGTCGCGCCCCGCCGAAGTGCGCCGCATCGACGGGGCACGCATCGAGTTGACGATCCACGAGGGCCGGAACCGCCAGGTGAAGCGGATGCTCGAGGCGGTCGGCCACCGCGTCCGGCGGTTGCATCGCTCCCACTACGGTCCGCTGACGCTCGGAGGCCTCGAGCCCGGCGCGTGGCGCGAGCTCGAGGCCTCCGAGGTGGAGCTGCTACGACGGCCTACTTCGCAAGGTGGTCCGCCGTGAGCAGCAGGAGCTTGCAAGCTGCCACGTTGAGGACGGCGTTCGGGAGCGGTGCGTTGTTGAACTCGGTGTTGAAGAGGTCGGTCTTGATCCGGGTCGCCAGCGCGTCGCGTGCGACGCCGAGCGCCTTGATCCCGAGCAGCGTCGTCCTGTACCTCAGGTCATTGCTGCTCGAGCCGGTCTTCAACGCCGCGGTGTCGGCGACCAGCACGTCGGTGCCGAACTTCCCGACGCTCGCGTTCAGCTGCTTGTAACAGGTCGCAAGCGGCTTGAACCCGGGGTCGCTCGTCTTCCCAGGCGCCACCGTCAGGTCCTCGGTGAGGACGCGTCCGTCGTCGACGTAGTCGTCCTTGAGGCCGGTGAGCGCCAGGATCGTCGGCCGGATGTCGGTGTGGTCGGCCCAGGTACCCGGATTCTGAACCGCGGTCACGAGCTTCGGGCTCGAGTTCGAGCCGTCGGCCGAGCTCGGGCCGTCGGCCGCCGAGAGCCCGTCGACGCCCTTGTGCGCAACGCCGGGACCGACGAGCCCGAGCCACGTGTTGCTGATCTCGGGCGCGTAGTAGCCGTGGTTCCAGGCGTAGCCGTTGTTGATCGCCGAGCAGTTCGCCGCGGCGTTGTCGGCGGTCGTCCCCGACGCGCAGCCGTCGGTCGCCGAGCTCGTGTCCCGCGTCCCGCTCGTGAAGTAGAAGTCGGGCTTCGGGAACACCGTGAACGACGGCGTCCGGTTCGGGTCGGCATTCACGAAGTGCAGCAACTGCTCGACCGTCGGGTCGGCCACGTACTGCGCGACGTTCTCCGTCGAGTTGTCGTACGCATCGAACGCCGTCGCATTCCCCCAGTCGCGCTCGAGCTGACGCGTCGACGGGTCGGTCGGGCTCGGGTTGCCGGTGATGAACACCGAGTTGCCCTGCGGCTCGTCGTAGAACGGCGTCGTGTCTCCCAGCTGGTGCTGCAGAAGGCCGTGGATGTCGACCTGCTGCTCGCCGAGCGTCCCCTTCGGGTAGCTGCACGAGTAGCCGGCCGTGCCCGGCGTCCCCGTGCAGGTGGGCGTCACCGCCCGGCCGACGTTGGCGCCGGCGAAGTGGTCGCCCTCGTCGGCGGTGAAGACGAACAGCGTGTTGCTCTTGTCGATGCCGTCGTCGGCGAGCCGCTGGAAGAACTTCGCGAACGCCTCGTTGTACGACGCGAGCGTCGCCTCGTAGCACGTGTCGCCCGGGCCTTGGGCGGTGCCGCTCGACGAGCAGCCCGTCTGGCCCGCCTTCTTCTCGTGCGCGTCCGAGATGTACGCGTAGGTGACCGGCACGCCCGACTCCTGCATGTCGGCGACGTAGGCGAGCGACTGCGCGGCGCTGATCGGCCCGAAGCCGGGGAAGCCCGGCGAGCCTGCCGGCAGGAACGCGCCGTCGATCTCGTTGCCGTTCAGGTCGACGAGGTTGCCTGCCGCGTCGTACACCTCGTAGGTGTGGCCGTTGGCGATCCGGTTTCCGCCCGAGGTCGCCGCGGCCTTCAGCTGAGGCTGCAGATAGCGGTGCCCGAAGAGCCCCTGGAAGCCGTTGTAGCCGCCCGGCTCGTCGGGAAGCGAGTCCGTCACTGCGGTGCTCGACGGGCTCGAGTCACCGAACTTCGTCGCCGTCGCGCTCGCGCAGAACGAGTCGCCCTGGGCGCAGTGAACGCCGAGGCCGACGTAGTCCGCGACCTCCTGGTCCTTGAACGAGTCCGGATCGGCGTTCAGCTGCTCCACCTCGGCCGAGTTGGCGCCGAACACGTTCTGGAGGTCGGGGTTGACGTTCTCGAGCTCCATGTTCGCGGTCGACACGGCGCCGAAGTCGCAGCCCGCGCGCGTGAACGGCACCCACGGCGCCGGCGGCGTGCGCGGCGGCCCGCTTGCGGGCACCGTTGCGGAATACGGCTGGTTCGGGAACGCGTCCGTTCCGAACGTGCCCGTCCAGTAGGCGAACGAGCTCTTCGCCAGCACGCTCCCGTCGGGCTGGTAGGTCTCGTAGGTGTTCGTGAGGCCCTGGCCGTGACGGTCGCCGTACAGCCCGCTGTAATTCGTGATCGTGTCGTCGGCCGTGTGCCCGATCAGCGGCGTGTGGTTGTTCGAGAGCATCGTCCCGTTCGAGGTGATGAAGCCGGTGAGCGCCGGCATCTGCTCGAGGTCGGAGAGGACGTTCGGGTTGTCGCGGTTGTAGTGGACGTTGTCGAAGGTGATCTCGATCACATGCTTGATGCCGTTCGCGAGATGACAGTTCGCCGACGGTGTCGACACCGCGGCCGCGCCTGTGCGCGAAACGGTTCCTGCGGCCACCGCGGCGGTTGCGCACGCGAGTGCAAGGCCGATCGCGACCGGCAGGCTCCCCCTGAGCTTCATACCACTCCCCCTCTTTGGTGGTTTCGCTGGCTCGCCGAACCTACGACCGCCGCCGACCGGCAGGGGTCACCGCAGACAGTCGATTCGGTAACAGCCTTGTTGCTCGCTCAGCGCGAGACGAAACCCATGACGTCGTACATGCGTTTGAGCGTGGGAGCCGAGGTCTCACGGGCCTTCTCGGCGCCGATCCCAAGGAGGCGCCGAAGCTCGCTCTCGTCGGGCCGCAGCTCCGCATAGCGGTCGCGAACCGGGCGGAACAGCTCGACGACAGCCTCGCCGACGTCACCCTTGAGATCGCCGTAGCCGCGCCCGTCGTATGCGGACTCCACCTCCGCGATCGGCGTGCCGCTTGCCACGGAAAGGATCTCGACCAGGTTCGAGACCCCGGGCTTCTCGTCGGGCGCGTAGCGAACCTCGCGGCCGGAGTCGGTCACGGCCGTCTTGAACTTCTTGCGAATCGCCGCCGGGTCGTCGAGCACGTAGACCGTGCCCTGCTCGCTGCTGCCGGTGGTCGACATCTTCTTCGTCGGCTCCTGCAGGTCCATGATTCGCGCGCCGACGTCGGGGAAGACGCCGCGCGGCACCTTGAACGTCTCGCCGAAGCGCGAGTTGAAGCGCTCGGCGACGTCGCGCGCCAGTTCGATGTGCTGGCGCTGGTCGTCGCCGACCGGGACGATGTCGGTCTGGTAGAGCAGGATGTCGCCCGCCATCAGCACCGGGTAGGTGAAGAGGCCGGCCGAGATGAACTCCTTGCCCTCGCCCTTCTCCTTGAACTGGGTCATGCGCCCGAGTTGCCCGAACCCGGTGACGGCCGAGAGCAGCCAGGCCGCCTCGGCGTGCGCGGTCACCTGGCTCTGCAGGAAGAGCGTGCAGCGCTCCGGGTCGAGGCCGACCGAGAAGAGCAGCGCCGCCAGGTCGAGCGAGCGGTCGTGGAGGTCGCGCGGCTCGTACTCGACCGTGATCGAGTGCAGGTCGACGATGCAGAAGAACGCTTCGCCCTGGTTGGCGTCCTGGGTCGCGACGTACTGGCGCATCGCCCCGATGTAGTTGCCGATGTGCTTGGCACCCGTTGCCTGGATGCCGGAGAAAACACGCATGTCTCAGTTCACCTCGTCTGGGAGTCTTGGAAGTGCGCCCGGAATTCGAATAGCGGACGAGGCGGCCGTCAGCGCAGGCTTCCGCCTCGCCCGCGGCGCCACGACCAACGGAAAGCGAAGACGGAGGACATCCACTGGCACGATACAGGCTATGGCGGTGACTCCTGCGACCTGGAACCCCGATTCGTGGCGGGAGCGCCGTGCCTTGCAGCAGCCGGAATGGCCGGACGCGGCAGTGGCGACGGCCGCGGTGGAACGGCTGCGCTCGAGCCCGCCGCTCGTCTTCGCGGGCGAGGCGCGGGCGCTGCAGGAGGGTCTCGCGAAGGCGATCGACCGGAGGGCGTTCCTGCTCCAGGCGGGCGACTGTGTCGAGTCGTTCAACGAGATCTCGACGCAGCGGATCCGCGAGAAGCTGAAGATCATGCTCCAGATGTCCGCCGTGCTCACGTACGGCGCGACCCTGCCGGTCGTGAAGCTCGCGCGGATGGCCGGCCAGTTCACGAAGCCGCGCTCCGACGCGTTCGAGACCGTGGACGGCGAGCAGATCCCGAGCTTTCGCGGGCACATGGTGAACAGCGACCAGCCGATTGCCGCCGACCGTATCCCGGATCCCCAGCGGATGATCGAGGGCTACAACCAGTCGGCCTCGACGCTCAACCTGCTCCGCGCCTTCACGAAGGGCGGCTACGCCGACCTGACGCAGGTCCACATGTGGAACAAGGACTTCGTCTCCTCGTCGCCGCAGGGGCAGCGCTACGAGCGGCTCGCGCTCGACATCGAACGCGCCCTCGCGTTCATGGCCGCCTGCGGGATCGACCTCACCGCCGAGCGCCGCCTGCACGAGGTCGACGTCTTCACGTGCCACGAAGGGCTCCTGCTCGACTACGAGGAGGGGCTGACGCGCAAGGACTCGCTGACGGGCGACTGGTACGACTGCTCGGCGCACCTGCTCTGGATCGGTGAGCGCACGCGCGGCGTCGACGACGCGCATGTGGAGTTCTTCGCCGGCGTGCACAACCCGATCGGCGTCAAGCTCGGCCCGGCCGCGACCGCCGACGACGTGATCGAGCTCTGCGAGCGGCTCAACCCGCTGCGCGTCCCCGGGCGGCTCACCTTCTACGCGCGCATGGGCGCCGAGTACGTGCGCGAGCTGCTGCCGCCGCTCCTGCGTGCCGTCCGCGACGAGGGTCATCCGGTTCTCTGGGCCTCCGACCCGATGCACGCGAACACGATCCGCACCGCCGACGGCACGAAGACGCGCCGCTTCGACGCGATCATGGCCGAGCTGGAGGGCTTCTTCGGCGCCTGCTGGGAGGTCGGCGTGTGGCCCGGCGGCGTGCACCTCGAGTTCACCGGCGAGAACGTCACGGAGTGCCTCGGCGGCGCCGACGACGTGCTCGAGGAGCATCTCGCCAACCGCTACGAGACGCTCCTCGACCCGCGCCTGAACGCCCGTCAGTCGCTCGACCTCGCCTTCCGCCTCGCCGAGCTGATGCGCGACGGCGTTTCCGGCTGATCAGGCAGGGATCCCAGGCGGGCCGACGATCTCGATCCCGAACCGGGCTGCAGCCTCGACGATCGGCGTCAGGTCGGCAGGCGGCTCCATCGGCGGCGGGATCGTCAGCGACGGGGCCGGCTGCCCGAGTAGCTCGACGAACCCTTCGAAGCCCGCAGGCTCCGTGACGAGCAGGAAGCGCGCCTCGGGCGAGGCAACCTCGAACGTGTGCGGCACGTCCTTCGGGCCGAAGGCGAACGCGCCCGCCGGCGCCTCGATCACCGTCCCGTCGACCCAGAGCCTGAGCGCCCCGTCGAGGACGTAGAACCACTCGTTCTCGCGGTGGTGGACGTGGAGTGGGGAGCCTGCTCCCTGAGGAGCGAGGTTCTCCGTCACCATCACGCGGCCGTCGGTCTCGGCGCCGGTCGCCTTCATCGTCAGCAGCGTCCCGAAGAACCAGTACGCATCCCCTTGCATCTCGGCTCCCTTTCGTTTATTTGACGAAACATGATGTTTCGTCGAGTGGCGCGACGCTATACGGGTTGCTGCCGCCGTGTCAAGTTTGACGAAGCGTCATGTACCATCAAATGGTGACGCGCCCCTACGAGCTCAAGCGCCGGGCCGAGCAGCAGGAAAAGACGCGGGAACGGATCGTCGACGCGACGATCGAGCTTCATCGCACGATCGGCCCGAGCGCGACGACCGTGAGCGAGATCGCGAAGCGTGCGGGCGTCGGGCGGGTGACGGTCTACCGGCACTTTCCCGACGAGCCGACACTGTCGCGCGCGTGCAGCGGCAAGTACATGACGCTGCATCCGCTCCCCGATCCCGGAAGCTGGGAGCAGATCGCCGCTCCTGACGAGCGCCTTGTCGCGGCCCTGCGCGAGACCTACGCCTACCACCGGGCGAACGAGCCGATGTTCGGCCACGTGCTCGCCGACGCACGCGACCATCCCGTGCTGGCGCCGTATCACGAGCACTGGCGCCAAGCCGCCGGCGCACTCGCGGCGCCGTTCGCTCGGCGCGGCAAGGAGCGGCGGCTGCTCGAGGCCGGGATCGCGCTCGCTCTCTCGTTCGATACCTGGCGCTCGCTCTCGGGCGAGGGCCTCAGCGACCGCGATGCCGCCGAGCTGATGCTGAGGCTCGCTACCTGCGCGTGACGGCAGCGCAGGCGTAGGAGCCCCGCGGGAGCTCGCAGGAGCTCCGCAGCGTCTGACGCCCCTCCGAGAAGCGTCGGACGCGGGCGTGGCACGCCCCGGCCTGCTCGGCCCGCGGACATGGCTCGCGCGGACGGCTGTCGGCAACCCTCGTGGAAATCAGGGCGCGTTGCACCTCTGCGCGTCTTTCGTCACGGTCCAGACGTGGGGTTCCTCTGACGCTCGTCTGACGCGGCTCGGACGCCGTGGCCCGGGATCGGGTCAGCTCGAGGTGACGCGCCACGCGTAGTACTCGGCGAACGCGTAGCGGACGTGGGTGATGCGGTGTGCGTAGTGGAGTACCGCGTCGACGTAGAGCGAGGACGGGTTGTAGTGCGTAGAGCGCGTCGCGCTCGTCCGTGGCGCCGCGGTTCGCCGCGAGGTAGTGGGCGGCGCCGAGGATCGCGTCGTGGGGATCGTGCACGTTGCCGCCGAGCCCGTAGGCGCGCCAGGTGGCGGGCTCGAACTGCATCGGCCCCTGCGCGCCCGTCACGCTCGAGCTCTTCGCCCTGCCGAACGCGCTCTCGACGAAGTTGATCGCGGCCAGGAGCTGCCAGCGGACGCCGAAACGTTGCTGCGCCTCGCGGTACCAGGCGAGCAGCTTCACGGCCGGCGCGGGCGTGCCGAGCCGCAGCGGCGTCTTCCGCGGCGGGGTCTTCGCCCGCAGGCGCAGCAGGTCGCGGCGGGCGAGCAGGTCGTCGCGGTCGGCGGGGTCGAGTCGCAGCACAGCCGGGCCCGCAAGGCGGATCAGACGCTGGCGGTCCTGCGCTGCGGCAGCGAAAGTCGCGCCGCTCGCCGTCGCGAGGATGCGCCCGTCGGCGCGGAGCTGCTGGACGATCGCGGCGGGAGTCACGCGTACAAGTTGGCAGACTGGGCGCGAGATGAGAGTCGCAGTCCTCGGCACGGGCCTGATCGGCACCTCCGTGGCGCTCGCCGCGAAGCGGCGCGGCGACGTGGTGCGCGGCTTCGATCCCGACCCGGCCGCCCTCGCGGTTGCGGTCGAGCGCGGGGCGGTCGAGGCGGCCGCGAGCCTCGAGCAGGCGGTCGACGGCGCCGAGCTCGTCGTCGTCGCGGCGCCGATCGCCGCCCTGGCCGCGCAGGTCGCGGCGGCGCTCGAGGCGACCGACGGCGCCACCGTCACCGACGTCGGCTCCACGAAGGCCTCCGTCGTGCGGGCCGCGGACGGCTCGCCGCGCTTCGTCGGCGGCCATCCGATCGCCGGCGGCGAGACGCGCGGGCCCGACCACGCGAGCGCCGCGCTCTTCGAAGGCGCCACCTGGTTCCTGACGCCGATCGCCACCACCGACGCGACCCGGCACCGGCTCGTCCACGGCTTCGTCTCCGATCTCGGCGCCACGCCCGTCGCCATCGACCCCGGAGCCCACGACCGCCTGGTCGCGCTGACGAGCCACGTGCCGCATGTGCTCGCGAACG
This sequence comes from uncultured Thermoleophilia bacterium, assembly GCA_963794375.1. GTDB lineage: Bacteria > Actinomycetota > Thermoleophilia > Gaiellales > Gaiellaceae > PALSA-600. The sequence goes on along the minus strand of CAWCDL010000004.1, from coordinate 513,040 downwards.
TCGTCGCCAACCAGACGGGCGCCTCGCGCGTCGACGGCCACGAGCCGCTCGCGCACGCCGGCGGCTCGCTGCGCGACATGACCCGCATCGCGGGCGCGAACCCCCGCATCTGGATCGACATCTTCCTCGACAACGCCGCCGCGATCCGCGAGGCGCTCCGTGAGCATCGCCGGCAGATCGAGCAGGTCGAGTCGGCGCTCGAGCAGGGCGACGCCGGGTACCTGGCGCGCTTCATCGGCGAGGCGTCTTCGAACCGCCGCCGCATGCTCGACCGCGAGTATCCCGACCCCGGCGCGCTGCAGCGGCTGCGCGTCCACGTCCCCGACCGGCCTGGCGTGCTCGCCGGCATCACGCAGGCGCTCGGAGCCGAACGGATCAACATCGAGGACTTCGAGCTGCATCACGTCTCGCCGGAGCGCGGCGGCGACCTGACCGTGCTCGTCGAGGGCGAGGGCGAGGCGCAGCGGGCGGCGCGGCTGCTCGAGTCGCAGGGGTACACCGTCGTCGTCTCGGCGGTGCTCGATGAGGGTTGAGCCCGCGGCCGGGCTCGACGGCCACCTGGCCGTCCCCGGCGACAAGTCGGTCTCTCACCGCGCGCTGCTCCTCGGCGCCGTGTCGGACGGGGAGACTCACGTGCGCGGGTTCGGCCGCTCGGCCGACACCGAGTCGACGCTCGCCGCCGTGCGCGCGCTCGGCGCACGGGTCGACGAGCACGGTGCCGACGAGCTGACCGTGCACGGGGTCGGGCTGCGCGCCCTCCGCTCCGCCGAGCTCGACTGCGGCAACGCCGGCACGCTCACGCGCCTGATCACAGGACTGCTCGCCTTCCAGGAGGGCACCTTCACGCTCACCGGCGACGCGTCGCTCTCCTCGCGGCCGATGGAGCGGGTCGCCGCGCCACTTCGCCGCATGGGCGCGCTGATCGAGACCACCGACGGCCACCTGCCGATGACGATCACCGGCGCGCCGCTGACAGCGATCGAATACGCGCCCGAGGTCGCGAGCGCGCAGCTCAAGTCGGCCGTGCTGCTCGCGGGCCTCGGTGCCGAGGGACGCACGACGGTGATCGAGGAGCGGCCGACCCGCGACCACACCGAACTGATGCTGCGCGACGCCGGCGTGCGTGTGACCGTGCGTCCGACCTCCGTTTCGGTCGACCCGCCGCCGTCGCTCCGGCTGCCCGCGGTCGACGTGCCGGGCGACTTCTCGTCGGCGGCGCCGTTCATCGTCGCCGCGTCGATCGTCCCGGAGTCGCGGATCACGATCCACGACGTGAACCTCAACCCGCGGCGTACCGGCCTGCTCGACGTGCTCGACCGGATGGGCGGCCGCGTGGGAGTTGTCGCCCGGCGCCGTCTCGGGGCCGAGCCGGTCGGCGACCTCGAAGTGCGCAGCGCCGAGCTCACCGCAACGGAGATAGGTGCAGACGAGGTGCCGCTCCTCGTCGACGAGCTGCCGCTCTTCGCTTTGCTCGCTGCGCACGCACGGGGCGAAAGCCGCGTCACCGGCGCCGCCGAGCTGCGCGTGAAGGAGACCGATCGCATCGAGGCCGTCGTCGACGCGCTGCACGCGATCGGCGCCCGTGCTCAGGCCCTCGAGGACGGGTTCACGGTGCGGGGCGTGCCCGCCCGCCCGCGCGGCGGAAGGGTCGAGGCGCGCGGCGACCATCGCATCGCGATGCTGGGCGCTGTGGCCGGCCTCGCGAGCCGGGAAGGGGTCGAGATCGTGGAGGCCGAGAGCGTCGCAGTATCCTTCCCCGGTTTCTTCGACCTCCTGGATGTGATCGCGCAGCGATGATCGTCGCCATCGATGGGCCGGCCGGCGCCGGCAAGAGCACCGTCGCCCGCATGCTCGCGCAGCGGCTTGGCTACCGCTACCTCGACACCGGCGCGATGTACCGGGCGTTGACGTGGCTCGCGATCCGCGAGTCGCTTCCGCTCGGCGAGGGCGCCGCGCTCGGCGAGCTCGCGCGCCGGTACCCGGTGGTCTTCGACGACGAGGGGCGCGTCTTCATCGACGACGCCGACGTCACTTCCGCCATCCGCCAGTCGCGGATCGACCGGATGGTGCCCGTCGTCGCCCGCCACCACGAGGTGCGCGAGGTGATGCGGGAGCGCCAGCGCGAGCTCGGCCACGACGGGAACGTGGTGATCGAGGGCCGCGACATCGGCACCGTCGTCGCTCCCGACGCCGACGTGAAGGTCTACCTCCAGGCCGACCCGGAGGTCCGGGCGGCGCGGCGGCAGGCCGAACGGCCCGACATCGGCGCCGACGCGCTCGCGACCGATCTCCGCACCCGCGATGCGCACGACCGCGAGCGCATGCAGCCCGCCGAGGACGCCGTGCGCATCGACACGACCGATCTGCAGGTCGACGACGTCGTCGAGCGCATCGCCGGGCTCGTCGAGCGATCGCCGGCCAGGCCGTGAGCAGCGCCACCGACGCCGCCTGGGCCGTCGGCCGCATCTACATGGGCGCGCCGGCGCGGTTCCTGACGCGCGCCCGCGCCTACGGGCGCGACCGCGTTCCCACCGTCGGCGGCGCGGTCTACGCGATCAATCACCTGCACTGGGTCGACGTCCCGCTCGTCGGCGCCCTCTCGCCGCGTACCGTCTGGTTCGTCGCCAAGGCGGAGGCCGCCGACTACCCGCTGCTCGGCGGGTTCCTGCGGCTGCACGGGGCGATCGCGATCCGCCGTGGCGAATCCGACCGCGACGCCGTCCGCCGGATGCGCGAGGCGGCCCGCGGCGGCGAGGTCCTCGGCCTGTTCGTCGAGGGGACGAGGCAGCGCGGCGGCCGCCCGGGCACCGCTCAGCCGGGCGCCGCCATGGTTGCCCTGCAGGAGGACGTGCCGGTGATCCCGGTCGCGGTCTACGGCACGCAGTTCTGGAAGATCGGCAACTTCGCGCCCTGCTCGATCGCGTTCGGCGAGCCCCTGCTGTTCGAGGGGCTGACGCGAAACGGCCGCGGCTACAAGGAGGCGACCGCCGAGATCGAGCGGCGCATCCACGCCCTCTTCGACTGGCTCGCCGGCGTGCACGCGCAGGGTCGGCCGCCCGGGCTCGTGCCGCCGGTATGAGCACGTTCGAGGGGACGGTTGCGATCGTCGGCTTCCCCAACGTCGGCAAGTCGACGCTGGTGAACCGCCTCACCGCCACCAGGGCCGCCGTCGTCCACGACACCGCGGGGACGACGCGGGACCGCAAGGAGCTCGTGTGCGAGTGGAACGGAAAGCAATTCCTGCTCATCGACACCGGAGGCGTCGACATCGTCGACCCGAGCCCCGTGACGCGCCAGATCGCCGTCCAGGCCCGCGCGGCGATCGCCGACGCGGATCTCGTGCTCTTCGTCGTCGACGCCCGCGCCGGCATCACGCCGGGCGACGAGGAGCTGGCGCAGATCCTGCGCGAGTCGAAGAAGGACGTGCTCCTACTCGCGAACAAGATCGACGACCCGACCCAGGAGACACTCGCCCTCGAGTTCCACCGGCTCGGCTTCGGCGACCCCTTCCCGCTCTCAGGCCTCCACGGCTCCAATACCGGCGATCTGCTCGACCTGATCCTCGAGCGGCTGCCCGGGCACTCCGGCCGCGCGGCGCCGGAGGACGCGATCCGCGTCGCGATCCTCGGGCGCCCGAACGTCGGCAAGTCGTCGCTCTACAACCGGCTCGTCGGCGAGGAGCGGACGATCGTCTCGGAGACCCCGGGCACGACACGGGACACGATCGACACGATGCTCGAGCACGATGGCCGGACGTTCCAGCTCGTCGACACCGCCGGCCTGCGCCGCAAGCGCAAGCAGCGGCAGGGGATCGAGTACTACTCGGAGCTCCGTGCGCTGGACGCGGCGGCGCGGGCCGACGTCGCCCTCGTGCTGATCGACGCGAGCCAGGGCATCGTCGAGGGCGACATCACCGCCGTGGAGGTCGCCCGCAAGTCGCACTCGGCGACGCTGATCGTGCTCTCGAAATGGGACATCTCGCAGGTGACGATCGAGGAGATCCGCCCGGAGCTCCAGCGGCGCCTCCGCCAGCGACCCGACTTCATCACCGTCTCGGCGATCAGCGGGCGCGGCGTGTCGCGCCTCCTCGGCAAGGTGGCCGAGCTGTACGACCGATATATCAGTCGTATATCGACTGCCGAGCTCAACCGCTTCCTCGGCGAGTTGAAGGAGATGCGCCAGGCCCCGTCCAAGGGCGCGCGCCGCCTGAACCTCCTCTACGGCGCGCAGGTCGAGACGCGGCCGCCGCGCTTCCGCTTCACGGTCAACGACCCCGGCCTCGTCACGCGCGACTACGGCTACTGGGTCGAGAACCAGCTACGCGACCGCTTCGGCCTCGAGGGCGTGCCGGTCGTGGTCGACTTCCGCGCGCGGACGTGAGAGTCGTCGTCGTCGGCGGCGGGGCGTGGGGGACGGCGTTCGCCCATGTGCTGCGCGGCCGCGGCCATGACGTGCTCGTCGCGCACCGCGCCTCGATCGACGACGCCCCGCACGAGGAGGCCGACCTCGTCGTGGTCGCCGTCCCGAGCGCCGGTTTCCGCACCACGCTCGCCCACCTCCGCGGCGGGGCTCCCGTCCTGATCCTCACGAAGGGGCTCGACCCGGAGACGGGCGAGCGGCTCTCGACGCTCGTCGCCAACCGGCCCGTGGCGGTCCTCGCGGGGCCGAACATGGCCGACGAGATCGCCGACGGGCTGCCCGGCGCCGCCGTCGTCGCCTCGCGCGACGAGCGGCTTGCGCTGCGGCTGCAGGAGGCGATCAACTCGCTCGTCTTCCGGATCTACGTCAACGACGACGTGACCGGCGTCGAGCTGTGCGGGGCGGCGAAGAACGTGATCGCTCTCGCTGCCGGGGCCGTCGACGGCCTCGGCCTCGGTGACAATGCGAAGGCCGCCCTGATCACACGGGGCCTCGTCGAGATGGCGCGGCTCGGCGAGGCGTGCGGCGCTTCCCCCGAGACGTTCGCGGGGCTCGCAGGCATGGGCGACCTGATGGTCACCTGCTTCCACCCGGCAGGACGGAACCGGCGGGCGGGCGAGCTGATCGCGCGGGGCGCGACCCCGGACGTGGCGCGCGCCGAGATCGGCCACGTGGTCGAGGGGCTGACGACCGCGCCTGTCCTCCGCGACCTGTCGCACCGGATCGGCGTCGAGCTTCCGATCACCGAGGGCGTGTGCTCCGTTCTCGACGGGGCGCCGCTGCACGAGCTGGCGGAGCGGCTGATGGGGCGCCGTCCGACCGGTGAGTAGGATGCGACCGATGGGAAAGCGGTCACTGGTACTCGTGCCGCTGCTTGCGCTCGCTTTCGCAGCAGGCTGCGGAGGGGGCGGAGGGGGCGGAGGCGGCGCGTCGGTCGACGCGGCGTCGATCGTTCCCGCCGACGCACAGCTCTTCGCGACCATCGACACCGACCAGGGCTCCGACCAGCTGACGAGCGCTCAAAGCGTGATCGACAAGTTCCCGATCAAGCAGAAGCTCGAGGCGGAGCTCTTCCAGGCCGCAACGAAGAACGGCATCAACGTCCTGCAGATCGTCTCCACGGTCGGGCCTGTGCTCGACGTGGCGGTGCTGAAGACGGGGACCACGACCGGCGTGGTCGGCTTTGCGAAGCCGAGCGACGAGCAGGCGTTCGTCGCGCAGCTCAAGAAGATGGTTCACACGACCGTCTCCGGCTGGACGGTGTTCGCTCAGACGCAGGCGCTCCTCGACGCCGTCACCTCGCGGACGTCGAGCCTCGGCGACGACGCCACCTACAAGGCGGCGATCGGCTCGATCCCCGGCACCGGCGACGCGATCGTGCGCATCTACGCGCCCGGATCGGCGCTGAAGACCGCGACGAGCATCGCCGGGTCGAGTGGTGCGGGCGGGAGCCTGAAGGCGCTCGCGCAGGGCTCGACCCCGGACTGGATCACCGGAGCGCTCACGTCCGCGAAGGGCGGCTCGTTCAAGCTCGAGCTGCACGTGAAGCAGCCGTCGGGCGTGCCCACGACCGGTGCGAGCCTGGCCAACGAGATCCCGTCGGGCGTGCTCGCCGCGCTCAGCATCAGCGGCGGCTCCCTGAAGGCGCTCCCGGCGGGCACCGAGGCGCAGCTGGGATCGCTGACGCAGTCGCTCGGGATCGACGTCCAGGCGCTGATCGGCGTTCTCAACGGCCCCGTCATCCTCTACGTCACGCAGGGCACGCCGATCCCCGAGGTGACCCTGGCAGCGAAGCCGCCCGACGCCGCCGGCGCGAGCGCGGCGATCAGGGGCCTCGTGACGAAGCTCGTGCTGAAGAACGGCGGCTCGATCAAGAAGGTCACCATCGGCGGGGTCGAGCTGAACTCGGTGGCCGTCGGGCCGATCATCCTGTACTGGGGCACGTTCAACGGCGAGCTCGTCGTCACCAACAACCCGTCCGCTCTCGGCTCCCTGAAGAACGGCCCGAGCAGCAAGCTGACCGACGACTCGACGTTCAAGGACGCGGCCGACGCAGCCGGCCTGCAGGACGGCGACCAGGGCTTCCTGTATGTCGACATGAAGGACACGTTGCCGTTCGTCGAGGGCATTGCGACGCTCGCGAGTCAGCAGCTGCCGCCGTCGGTCGAGCGGAACCTCGCGCCGCTGAAGACGCTCCTCGCCTACGCCGACCGCGAGGGCCAGGTCCAGAGCGCGGTGCTCGAGCTGCAGACGAATTGACGTCCGCCCGCCTTGGCTAACCTGCGGCTCATGGCCGCCGAGCGCACGTTCCTCTTCACCTCCGAGTCGGTCACGGAGGGGCATCCCGACAAGATCGCCGACCAGATCTCGGACGCCGTGCTGGACGCGGCACTCGCCGACGACCCGGCAAGCCGCGTCGCCTGCGAGACGCTGATCACGACCGGCCTCGTCGTCGTCGCGGGCGAGATGACGACTGCGACGTACGTCGACATCCCGCGCCTCGTGCGCGAGACGGTCAAGGAGATCGGCTACACCCGCGCCAAGTACGGGTTCGACGCCGACACGTGCGGCGTGATCGTGGCGCTCGACGAGCAGTCGCCCGACATCGCGCAGGGCGTCGACAGCGCGTACGAGGTTCAGCACCAGCCCGGCGACGACGACCCGCTCGACCGGATCGGCGCCGGCGACCAGGGGATGATGTTCGGCTACGCGTCGAACGAGACACGCGAGCTGATGCCACTGCCGATCATGCTCGCGCACCGGTTGTCGAAACGGCTGTCCGAGGTGCGCAAGGCGGACGTGCTGCCGTACCTCCGGCCCGACGGAAAGACGCAGGTGTCGATCCGCTACGAGGTCGACGCCGAGGGGCGGCAGCGCCCGGTCGAGGTCGAGCGCGTGCTCATCTCGACGCAGCACCGCGAAGGGCTCGACCCCGAGGCGATGATCAAGCCGGATCTCGTCGAGCACGTGCTGCACCCGATCCTGCCGAAGGACCTCTACGACGAGGCGCGCCTCGACGATCCCGATTTCTTCTACGTCAACCCGACAGGCAAGTTCGTGATCGGCGGCCCGATGGGCGACTCCGGCCTGACCGGGCGCAAGATCATCGTCGACACCTACGGCGGGGCTGCTCCGCACGGCGGCGGCGCGTTCTCCGGCAAGGACCCGACGAAGGTCGACCGGTCGGGCGCGTACGCGGCCCGCTACGTCGCGAAGAACATCGTCGCTGCTGGTCTCGCGGATCGCTGCCAGATCCAGGTCGCGTACGCGATCGGCGTCGCGCATCCGTTCTCGATCCTCGTCGAGACGTTCGGCACGGAGCACGTCCCGGTGCCGACGATCGAGCGGCTCGTGCAGGAGCACTTCGACCTGCGGCCCGCGGCGATCCTCCGCGACCTCGACCTGCGCCGCCCCGTCTATCGCAGGACGGCCGCGTACGGCCACTTCGGTCGCGACGAGCACGACTTCACCTGGGAGCGCACCGACAAGGCCGACGCGCTCCGGGCCGCCGCAGGGCTCACGGCCGCCGCGGTCTGACGGTTACGCCGGCCGGACGAAGAGGCCCTCGGCCGCCTTGTCGCCGATCGCCTTCTCGGCGCCGGCGATCGAGACGCGAATCTGCCCGGCCGCCGGCTCGGCTGCGATCAGCTGGAGGTCCGTCCCCGGCACGAGCCCCTGGTCGTAGAACCAATGCAGAAGATCGCCGTCGTGCTCGGCGAGCCGCACGATCGTCGCGTGCGTTCCGGGCTCGAGCTCCGAGAGCGCCTCGAGCTCGCGGTTCTCGAGCTGCTCGACGTCGGGATCGATCGGCCAGCCGTGCGGACAGCGATCGGGGTGACCGAGCCGCACCTCGATGCGCTCGATCATGTCGTCGCTGAACGTCCCGCCGAGCTCGTCGGCGTGCACGTGCGCCTCGGCGGCGGTGTAGCCCATGAAATCGGTGAGGAGCCGCTCGATCACCCGGTGCTTGCGCACGACGCGCCGGGCGCGCTCGGCGCCCGCCTCGGTGAGGATCGCCTCCTTGTGCTCGCCGCGCTCGACGAGGCCTTCCGTCTCGAGCCGCTTGATCATCTCGCCGGCCGACGCGCGCGAGACGCCCAGCATCTCGGCGACGCGGGCCGCAATCGTCTGGCTCGAGCCGACCGACGCCGGACGGTACTCGCCGATCGGGAACGCCAGGAAGTAGATCGTCTCCAGGTACTCGTCGATCCCGTGCCCGCCCGCCATCCGGCGATCGTACCCCTGACCGGGCCCTCAACTACCGTGAGGCGCCCTGAGCGCCTTCTTCCACGCGGTCGACGTCTTCTTCAACCACCTTGCGGAGGTGCGCTGGACCGCTCTGGCGCTCGCACTCGCGTGCCAGTTGGTGAAGCTGTTCTTTCGCTCGATCGCCTGGCAGAGCATCCTTCGTGCGTCGTATCCGGAGACGCGGCTGCGCCTGCGCAGCGTCTTCGGTGCATACGTCGCAGGTGTCGGCGTGAACGCCGTCCTGCCCGCCCGCGGCGGGGATCTCGTGAAGCTCTACCTGATCCGCCATCGCGCGCCCGAGACGAGATACCCGACCCTCGCCGCGACGCTCGTGGTCGAGACGATGCTCGACTTCGTCGTCGCGACCGGCCTGATCGTCTGGGCGCTCGCGATCGGGGTCCTGCCGACCCACCAGGTCTACTCGCGCCTCCCGTCCGTCGACTGGCGGTTCTTCCTTCGCCACGAGCGCGCGACGGCGATCGGCCTGGCCGTCGTGCTCGTCCTCGTGCTCGTCGGTGCGGTCGTCGCCCAGCATCGGGTCGAGCGCTTCTGGGCGCGCGTCCGGCTCGGCTTCGCCATCCTCGGCGACCGCCGCCGGCTCGTCCGCGGCGTGCTCGTGCCGCAGGCGGTCTCGTGGGTGTTCCGGATCGCGACGCTGTATTTCTTCCTCGAGGCGTTCCGGGTCGACGCGACCTTGCACAACGCGCTCCTCGCGCAGGTCGTCGACTCGCTCGCGACGCTGTTCCCGGCGACGCCCGGCGGGGCGGGGACCAAGCAGGGGCTGATCGTCTACCTGTTCCGCGGCTCGGCGATCTCGAGGTCGCTGCTGCTGGCGTTCAGCGTCGGCATGAACATCGCCCTGACCGTCGCGAACCTGGTGCTGGGGCTGATCGCGATCGGGTTGATGGCACGGACGCTCTCGTTCAAGCGCCTCCGCGCCGCCTCCAAGGAGGACCAGGCTGAGGAATCGCCGGCCTGATGGGCTACGCGACCGTCTATCCGCTCGTCAACGCGCGTGCCGTCGCGCGCGAGTTCACCTACGAGGTGCCGGACGACGTCGATGTAGGGGCGATCGTCCGCATCCCGTTCGGGCGCTCGCGCGCCCGGGGAATCGTCACGGAGCTCGTCCCTGCCGCTCCTGCCGGCATCGAGGCGCGCCCGGTCGAGGCGGTCATCGGCTCGGTGCCGCGGCCGCTCGTCGAGCTCGCGCTGTGGCTGGCGGACTACTACGGCTCGACGCCGGCCAGGGCGCTCGCCCTCGTGGCGCCCGAGCGGCCGCGGCGGCGAAAGGAGCAGGCGCCGCCCGCCGACCGCCAGTCGCTTTCCGGCGAGGCGCCGCCGGCCCAGCTGTCGCCGTCGCAGGTGGCCGCCGTGGCGCGGATCGTCGACGGCGGGCCGGGCAACCTGCTGCTTCACGGCCCGACCGGCTCCGGCAAGACCGAGGTGTACCTGCAGGCGACCGCCACGATGCTCGAGCGCGGGCTGGGCGTGATCGTGCTCGTGCCGGAGATTGCGCTCGCGCCGCAGACGGTGGGGCGCTTCCGGGCCAGGTTCGGCGAGCAGATCGCGATCCTGCACTCGGGGCTGACCGACGCCGAGCGCCGCGACGAGCGCGAGCGGATCGAGCGCGGCGAGGCGCGCGTCGTCGTCGGCGCCCGCTCGGCGGTGTTCGCGCCGCTGCACGGTCTCGGCCTCGTCGTCGTCGACGAGGAGCACGACCCGTCCTACAAGCAGGACTCCGACCCGCGCTACGACGCGCGAACCGTCGCAGCGAAGCGGGCGGCGCTCGAGGGCGCGGTCGCTGTGTTCGGCTCGGCGACCCCGCGGCCGGAGAGCTGGGTCGCCCTCGAGCGGCTTGCGCTCGCCGGGAGGATCGGCGGCGATCTCCCGCCTGTTCGCATCGTCGACCTGCGACGAGAGGCCGGTTATCCGCTCTCGGCGCCCCTTCTTTCGGAGCTGCGACGGGTGGTGGAGAACCGCGGCCGGGCGATCCTCCTGCTCAACCGCCGAGGGATCGCGCCTGCGCTCCACTGCCGGGCGTGCGGGTCGACGATCCGCTGCCCGGACTGCGACGTCGCCCTCGTGCTGCACGACGACAGCTCGCTTCGCTGCCACCACTGCGGCCACACCGCCGACGCTCCCTCCGCGTGCCGCGCCTGCGGCTCCCCCGACCTCGCCCGGCTGGGGGCCGGCACGCAGAAGCTCGAGCGTGAGCTCGCGCGCGAGCTGCCCGAGCTCGAGCTCGTGCGGCTCGACGCCGACGTCGTTGCGAAGCCGGAGGAGCTCGCCGCACGGCTGCGCCGGTTCTCGGAGGCGAGCCCGGCCGTCCTGCTCGGCACGCAGATGGTTGCGAAGGGCCATCACTTCACGGGTGTCGAGCTCGCCGCCGTCATCGACGCCGACACCGGCCTCGGCCTCCCAGACTTTCGTGCCGAGGAGCGCACGTTCCAGCTCGTCACGCAGCTCGCCGGCCGCAGCGGCCGCGACGCGCCCGGCCGCGTGCTCGTCCAGACCTTCCAGCCCGACGCGCGACCGATCGTCCACGCGGCGCGGCACGACGTCGAGCGCTTCCTCACGGAGGAGCTCGAGCGCCGGCGCGCGCTCGGCTACCCGCCGTTCGCGCATCTCGTGCGCATCGTCGTCACCGGCCCGTCGCCCGAGCCGGTGCTGCGTGCGCTCGAGGAGCTGAAGGCCGGTCTCGGCGAGGCGGAGCTGCTCGGCCCGGCACCGCTCCTCCGCCTTCGCGGCCGCCACCGGGCGCAACTCGTCGCCAAGACCGACCGCCCGCGCCGGATCGCGAGCAGGGCGGCCCGCCTGCTTGCCGCCGCCGCGCCGAACATGCGGCGCGCACGACTGACTGCGGTCGTCGACGTCGATCCCCAGTCCCTGTGACGCCGAGACGATCACCGATGGCACGATGACGCGCGTGAGGCAGCGCCCGGAGGAAGTCATCGGCGAATGGGGAATCCGCGACGTCACGCCGTCGTCGCAGGCCGAGCGCTCGCGGCTCGCGGACGAGAGCGAGACGAACCCGCTTGCGGGCAAGGCGCTGCCGCGGCGGATCAGGCGCTTCCGGCCCGACGCCGACCGCTATCTCGCCTCGCTCGGCGGCCCACTCCCGTACATGCTGCGGCTGCGCCAGATCGACGACGAGGTCGAAGCGCATGCACGCCGCCTCGCCGAGGCCTACGAGGAGCAGGGTGGCGACCCCGCCGCCTGGCGTGAGCTCGCTGCGAGGTGGGATTTCGGCGAGGTCAACGACCTGATCGAGCGCCACAACCGCTGGTACCCGGCGGAGGCGCGACTCGCGATGGATCCGCGCACGCGCGACTACGTCAAGGTGGGCGGCCGCTCGTATCGGCGCGACCCCCTCGACGCCACGTGGATCCTGGCGCGCTTCCCGGCCGACTGACCTGTCTACACTGCGCCACCGTGAGCCACCCGCACGACCACGAGCACGATCACGAGCACGACCACGACCCGGCCGACGAAGAGGAAGCCGAGGCCGAGGCGCGCCGACAGCTCGCGCTCGCCCAGATCCGTCAGTACGGCGACCCGGCTCTGCGCCTGACCGCGAACGAGATCGTCGATTTCGACGACGACCTGGGGCGCCTCGTCGAGCGCATGACGACGCTGATGCACGAGGCGCAGGGAGTCGGGCTCGCGGCGACCCAGGTCGGCGTGCTGCGCCGGCTCTTCGTCTTCCAGGCCGGCGAGGACGGCCCGCGTGCCGTGGTCAATCCCGTAATCGTCGAGCGCGCCGACGAGACCGCCGTCGACGGAGAGGGCTGCCTCTCGCTCCAGGGCATTCGCGTCCCCGTGGAGCGGTCCGTGCGGGTCGTGATCGAGGGCAAGGACGAGAAGGGGGACGATGTCCGGCTCGAGCTCGACGAGTACGCGAGCCGGGTTGCTCAGCACGAGCTCGACCACCTGGACGGCGTGCTGATCATCGACCGCACCGACGACGAGCACCGCAAAGAGGCGCTCGGGATCCTGCGGCCGCGCGTCGTCCTCGGGTAGCCGGCCATGCGGCTCGGCGTCGCCGCCACGGCGCCGCTCGGAGCGGATGTGCTCGAGCGTCTCGCGGCCCGTCACGAGATCGCCTTCCTGCTGACGCGTCCCGATGCGCCGCGCGGCCGCGGCCGCAAGCTCGCTCCGCCGGCCGCCAAGGAGGCCGCCGAGCGGCTCGGCGTGCCGGTGCACCAGCCAGAGCGCCCCGAGCTGCCCGCCGCCGTCGACCGCGTCGTCGTCTGCGGCTTCGGGCTCTACATTCCGCCGCGGCTCCTCGAGCAGAGCCTCTGGCTGAACGTCCATCCCTCGCTCCTGCCACGCTGGCGCGGTGCCGCTCCCGTCGAGCGCGCGATCCTGGCCGGCGACGACGAGACCGGCGTGACGATTCACGAGACGGTTGCCGAGCTCGACGCCGGGCCGATCGCGGCGCAGGAGGCGTTCCGGGTCGGCGACCTCGACGCCGGCGGCGTCTTCGAACGGGCCGGGGCGCTCGCGGCGGAGCTCCTCGAGCGCGTGCTCGTCGAGCCGCGCTTCGAGCCGCAGAACGACGAGGGCGCCACCTACGCCGAGAAGATCACCGCCGGCGACCGGCGGCTCGATCTCGACGACCCGCTCGACGCGTGGCGGCGCGTGCGCGCGCTCTCCCCGCACATCGGCGCGTACACCGAGCTGCACGGCCGCAGGGTCACCGTCTGGCAGGCGCGGCTCGACGACGGCTCGTTCGTCCCGGAGGTCGTCCAGCCGGAGGGGCGAGGGCGAATGGGCTACGACGAGTTCCTGCGCGGCGTCCGGTGATCGCGCCTGCCCGCCGCGCCGCGTACGACGTCGTCCGCCGCGTCTTCGAGGACGACGCCTACGCCGACCGGGCGCTCGATTCGGCCGTCGCGGGCCTCGACCCGCGCGACCGTGCGCTCGCGCAGCGGCTCGCCTACGGGACGGTGCAGCGGGTGCGCATCCTCGACCACGGCATCGACCAGCTCGGCAAGCGGCCGACGCGCAAGCTCGACGCTCCCGTGCTTGCCTCGCTGCGGCTCGGCGCCTACCAGCTCGCGTTCACCGACCAGGCCGAGCATGCCGTCGTCGACGACGCCGTCGAGCTCGTCCGGGCGGTGCGGCTCGAGCGGGCGGTGCCGTTCACGAACGCCGTGATGCGGCGGCTCGCCCACGGGCTGCGCGGCCTCGTCGCGTCGCTGCCTGACGGACCGCTGAAACTCTCATATCCCGACTGGATATCAGCGGTATGGCAGCGGGATCTCGGCGAGGAGGCGGCGCTGTCGCTGATGCGCGCCCAGAACGAGCCGCCGGCGCTCGAGGTGCGGGCGGCCGAGCCGGTCGGCGAGCCGACTGATATCCCCGGCGCATATCGCGTGGATGCCGTGGATATTCACGTCATGCGCCCGATGAGCCGCGCCTCGCAGCTCGCTGCGCTCGCCGTCGGCTCGCGCGACGGCGAGCGGATCCTCGACAGCTGTGCGGCCCCGGGCGGGAAGACAGCGATGCTGAGCGGCGAGGTGACCTCGGTCGAGGTCCACCCGGGCCGGGCGGCCGCCCTCGCGAGGGCGGCCGGCCCGAACGTCCGTGTCGTGAACGTCGACGCGCGCGAGCTCGACGAGCGCGGCTTCGACCGGGCGCTCGTCGACGCCCCGTGCTCCGGGCTCGGCGTCCTTGCACGGCGGCCCGACCTCCGCTGGCGCGCCAGGCCGCTCCCGGAGCTGCAGCTCGAGTTGCTCCGCGCCGCCGCGGAGCGGACGAAACCGGGCGGGGTCGTCGTCTACTCGGTGTGCACGCTGAACGCCGACGAGAACGAGGCCGTGGTCGACGCCTCCGGCCTCGAGCCCGAGCCACTCGGCGCGGAGTGGCCGCAGTACGTGCATCCGACGCGGCCGGAGTTCCTGCTGACGCGACCCGACCGCGACCGGACGAGCGGCTTCTTCATCGCCCGCCTGCGGGTCTGACCAGGCCGCGCGCGTACGATCGACGGCATGGGCCTGCAGGAGTGGATCCGCGGTGTCGAGGTCGAGCCGTCGCTCTACAGCGCCGACCTCGCGCGGCTCGGCGAGCAGGTGGACGAGCTGCTCGCCGCGGGCTGCCGCATCTTCCACTTCGACGTCGGCGACGGCCACTTCGTCGAGCCGATCACGATGGGGACGGTGGTGCTGCAGTCGATCGCGACGCGCATCCACGCCGCGGGTGGCAGGATCGACGTCCACGTGATGGTGGAGCGCCCGGCGAAGTACTTCGATCCGGTGGCGAAGGCAGGCGGCGACAGCGTCACGTTCCACTTCGACGCCGTCGAGGACGTCCCCGAGACCGTGGCCGCGGCGCGTGCCTCGGGGCTCGGGGCCGGAGTCGCCTTCAGTCCCGAGAGCGAGCCGGAGGAGGTCGCAGCGGTCGCCGGCGCCGTGGATCTCGTCCTCTGCATGTCGATCCATCCCGGCTATTCGGGGCAGCCGTTTCACGAGGAGACCTACGAGCGCGTGCGGCGGCTGCGGGCGCTCCTCCCGGCCGACCGGGCGATCCAGGTCGACGGCGGCGTCGGCCCGGCGAACATCGTCCGGTTGCACGAGTGCGGAGCGTCGCTCCTCGTCGCCGCCTCTTCGATCTTCGGCGACGACGACCCGGCCGCCGCCTACCGGCGGCTGGCCGGCGCCCTCGCGTGACGCTCGCGCGCGCGATCGAGCTGGCGCAGGCCGCGCATGGGCGCGCGTACCCGAAGCCGACCGTCGGCGCCGTGCTCGTGAACGGCGGCGAGGTCGTCGCGGAGGGCGTGACGGAGCAGGGGGGACGGCACGCCGAGCGGGTGGCGATCGCCGCTGCCGGCGACCGGGCAAAGGGCGCGACGCTGTACGTCACGCTCGAGCCGTGTGCGCACCATGGGACGACGCCGCCCTGCACCGACGCGATCCTCGCCGCGGGGGTCGAGCGCGTCGTCTTCGGCGCGGTCGACCCGAACCCAGAAGCGGCCGGCGGAGCCGATCTGCTCCGGGCGCAGGGCGTGGACGTCGAGTACATCGACTCGTTCGAGGCGCGCCGCCTCGACGAGGCGTGGCGCACGTGGGTTGCGCGCGGCCGGCCGTTTGTGATCTACAAGGCGGCGGTCACGCTCGACGGGCGCACGAGCGTGCCCGGCGAGCGGTGGGTCTCGGGCGAGGCGAGCAGGCGGCTTGTGCACGAGCTGCGCGCGCAGGTCGACGCCGTAGCCGTGGGTGGCGGCACCGCCCGGGCCGACCGGCCGCGGCTCGATGCCCGCGACGTCGAGACGCCGAAGGGGCAGCCGCGCCGCCTGGTGTTCTCGCGCAGGCCGTTGCCGGACGGGATCGACCTGGAGCTTCGCACCGGGCCACTCGCCGAGGAGCTCCAGGCGCTCGGGCGCGAGGGGGTGCAGTCGCTTCTGCTCGAGGGCGGCCCGACGCTCGCGTCGGCGTTCCTCGAGGCCGACCTGGTCGACAAGCTGCTCCTCTTCGTCGCTCCGACGCTGGCGGGCCCGGGGCCCGGAGCACTGGCTGCGCTACCCTCCGCACCGCGCGCCCTCTCGCGGCTCCGCGCCCGCGGGGTTGGAGAGGACGTGCTCCTCGAGGCCTATGTCCACGCACCCTGATTCCCGCCGTGCCGACGATGAGCTCGTCACGCACCTCTCACACTGGCTGACCCGCCAGCTCGGTAACGACGAGCTGCTGCGCAAGGTGCAGGAGATCGACACGCAGGACCTGCCGCCGGGCGGCCGTGCCGCGATCGACGAGCTGCGGGCCGAGCTCGCGCAGGCGGTCCCGGGCGAGCGCGGCCAGCTCGAGGTGCTCGTCCGCGAGACGGTCGAGACCCTCGTCTACGGGGACTAGCAAGGTGTTCACCGGCCTCGTCCGCGAGATCGGCACCGTTCGCTCGATGGACGGCGGGCACCTGGTCCTCGAGACGGTGCTCGAAGCGGAGCTCGGCGACTCGATCGCGATCGACGGCGTCTGCCTGACCGTCGTCGCCGCCGAGGCAGGAACGCTCGCTTTCGAGGCGGTGCCCGAGACGCTTGCCCGCACCGCGCTCGGCGCGCTCGAGGCGGGCGGCCGCGTCAACCTCGAGCCCGCTCTTCGTGCCGGCGACGCGCTCGGGGGGCACATCGTGCAGGGCCACGTCGACGGCGTCGCCTCGGTTGCGTCCGCCGAGCCCGAGGGCGACGGGCGCCGCCTGCGCTTCGCGGCAGGCCCGGAGCTCCTCCGGTACGTCGTGGAGAAAGGCTCTGTTGCCGTCCAGGGGACGAGCCTCACCGTCGCCGCCGTCGACGACGACGGGTTCGAGGTGGCGCTGATCCCGCACACCCTCGAGGTGACCACGCTCGGGACGCTCGAGCCCGGCGCGCCGGTGAATGTCGAAGTCGACGTGCTCGCCAAGTACGTCGAGAAGCTCATCGCTCGCTAGCCTGCCCGCATGAGTGTTACCACGCCGTTCGCGACCATCGAGGAGGCGATCGAGGACATCCGCGAAGGGCGGATGGTCGTCGTCGTCGACGATCCCGACCGCGAGAACGAGGGCGACCTGACGATCGCGGCGCAGTTTGCGACGCCGGAGGCGATCAACTTCATGGCGACGCATGCCCGCGGCCTGATCTGCCTGTGCCTCACCGAGGAGCGCGCCGACGAGCTCGGGCTGCGCCCGATGACCGACCACAACGAGGCGCCGCTCGGCACCGCGTTCACCGTCTCGATCGAGGCGCGCGAGGGCGTGACGACCGGCATCTCGGCCGCCGACCGCAGCCGCACGATTCAGGTGGCGATCCACCCGGCATCGACGCCGCACGACCTCGTGCAGCCCGGGCATGTGTTCCCGCTGCGCGCGAAGCCGGGCGGGGTGCTCGAGCGGATCGGCCAGACCGAGGCCGCGGTCGACCTGGCGCGCCTCGCCGGTCTCAACCCGTCGGGCGTCGTCTGCGAGATCATGAACGACGACGGCACGATGGCCCGGGTGCCCGACCTGGTGCCGTACTGCGAGCGGCACGGCCTGAAGATGGTCACGGTCGCAGACCTCGTCGAATACCGGCGCCGTCACGAGAAGCTCGTCGAGCGCGGCGCGTCGGTGCGGCTGCCGACCGACTTCGGCGAGTTCACCGCCGTGGCGTTCCGGGAGAAGCTGACGGGGAAGACGCACGTCGCGCTCGTGAAGGGCGACGTCGACGGGGTCGAGGACGTGCTCGTCCGCGTCCACTCGGAGTGCCTGACCGGCGACGTCTTCCACTCGCTGCGCTGCGACTGCGGCGAGCAGCTCGAGCAGGCGCTCGCCCAGATCGAGACGGAGGGACGGGGCGTGCTCCTCTACATGGCGCAAGAGGGCCGCGGGATCGGCCTGCTCAACAAGCTCCGCGCGTACGAGCTGCAGGAGCGGGGCCTCGACACGGTGGAGGCGAACCTCGAGCTCGGCTTCCCCGCCGACGCGCGCGACTACGGCATCGGCAACCAGATCCTCGCCGACCTCGGCCTGACGACGATCCGGATACTCACGAACAACCCGAAGAAGCTCGTCGGCATCGACGGCTTCGGCCTCACCGTGGTCGAGCAGGTGCCGATCGAGGTGCCCCCGCACCCGGAGAACACCCGGTATCTGGCCACCAAGCGGGATAAGCTCGGGCACCGGCTCCACCACCAGGACCTGAAGAACCTCGACTACGACCCGGAGGCCGAGTGAACGCGTTCGACGATCAGCCAGGCGCACCGTCCCTCGACGACACCGACCCCTCGGGGGAGGCTGTCGGCGATCCCTTCGAGAGCTGGCCGTCGGCCGAGTCGGCCGAGCTGATCGAGGACGCGCCGCCCGACGGGGCGAGCGTCGAGCACGTCCGCGGCGAGATCGACGTGCCCGACGGCTACCCGTCGCTCGAGGGCACGCCCCTAGGGAGCCGCCGGTCGGTCGCGGTCGTCGTCTCACGGTTCAACGGCGGCGTCACGAACCGCATGCTCGCCTCGGCGCTCGACGCGCTGGTCTCGGCCGGCGTGTCGCAGGACGCGATCACCGTCGTGCCCGTGCCCGGCGCGTTCGAGCTGCCACTGGCGGCGATGGCGCTCGCGAAGACGCGCCGTTACGCCTGCATCGTGGCTCTCGGCGCGATCGTGCGCGGCGAGACGCCGCACTTCGACTACGTCGCCTCCGAGTGCGCCTCCGGGCTGCAACTCGCCGGCATCGAGACGGGGGTGCCCGTCTCGTTCGGCGTGCTGACGGTCGAGAACGTCGAGCAGGCCGAGGCTCGCATCGACAAGGCCGCCGAGGCGGCCCGCGGCGCGCTCGAGATGGCCGACCTGTTCGCCCGCCTCAGGGCGACCGCGAAGGCCTGACGCATCGCAGTCGCTACAATCCGCCGGCCATGAGCAAGATCTGCGCCATCTGCGGCAAGAAGCCGGCCTTCGGCAACAACCGTTCCCACTCGATGGTGGCGACAAAGCGCCGCTTCGATCCGAACCTCCAGCGGGTGCGGATCCTTCTCGACGGCTCGCCGAAGCGCGCGTACGTCTGCACGCGCTGCCTCAAGAGCGGCAAGGTCATAAAGGCCGTCTAGCAACTCTCGTGGCGGGTGCGGGGTCTAAGCTCCCGCAGTGCCCGAGGATCTCACGCTCGAGCTGGAGCTCGGCCGTCTCACGGTCGCACGCGAAGCGGTCGCCGAGATCGTCGCCGAGACGGCGCTCGGCTGCTACGGCGTCGTCGGCCTGACCGCCGGATCGCGCGTCAAGCGCGTCCTCCGCCGTGAGGGGATCAGCGTCGACGGGGATTCCGCCGGGCTGCGGATCGAGCTCCACGTCGTGGTCGAGCACGGGCTCAACCTGGCGGAGGTCGCCTCGACGGTGCGCTCCCAGGTCGCCTACGAGGTCGAGCGCCTCGCGGGCTTCCCCGTCGCCGCCGTGGAGGTCGTCATCCAACGAGTCCGCGCAAGCTGATGCGCGACCGGGTGCGCGAGCTCGTCAAGGGAGCACGAGCGTCGATCGAGGCGAATCGGGCGCACATCGACGACCTCAACGTCTACCCGGTACCCGACGGCGACACGGGCACGAACCTCACGCTCACCGTCCGTGCCATCGACGAGTCGCTCGAGCGCGACGGGCCCGACGACCGGGCAGGGCTCGCCCACGAGGTCGCACGCGCAGCACTGATGGGGGCCCGCGGCAACTCGGGCGTGATCCTGTCGCAGATCGTGCGCGGGGCCGCCGAGGCGCTCGCCGAGACCGACGATCTCGCGCGCGTCCTCCGTGCCGCGAGCGACGCCGCGTATCGCGCGGTCAAGAAGCCGGTCGAAGGGACGATGCTGACCGTGGTCCGCGCCCTCGCCGACGCCGCCGAGCACGGCGCCGATCTGCCGGGGATCGTCGCGCGGGGCGACGACACGGTGCTGCAGACGAGGGAGATGCTGCCCGTGCTGCGCGAGGCGGGGGTCGTGGACGCCGGCGGGGCCGGCCTGATGGAGATCGTCCGCGGCGCCGTTGCCGCCCTGACGGGCGAGGAACTGCCCGAGCCGCCCGAGCACGGCGAGGTGATCGGGTTCGCGGCCATCCATCAGGAGCTGTCACGGTTCCGGTACTGCACCGTGTTCGTCGTCGAGGGAGAGGCGCTCGAGAGCGACGAGCTCGAGCGCGAGCTCGCGAAGCTCGGCGATTCGCTGCTCGTCGTCGGTGACCGCTCCGCGTTGAAGGTGCACGTGCACACCGACGACCCGGGACGGGCACTGTCGCTCGGCGTCGCCCGGGGCACGATCGAGGGCGTCGAGATCGCGAACATGCACGAGCAGACGCGCGAGCGCGAGGACCGCCTCTTGCATCCGGTGCCGGACACGACCGCCCGCACCGCCCTCGTCGCCGTGTCGTCCGGTGACGGCAACCGCGCGCTCTTCGAGAGCCTCGGGGCGCTCGTCGTCGACGGCAACGCGACGATGAATCCGTCGACCGCCGAGCTGTTGCAGGCGATCGAGGCCGCGCCGTCGGACGCGGTCGTGATTCTCCCGAACAACGGCAACGTGATCATGACGGCGGAGCAGGCGGCGCAGAACGCGGTCAAGGACGTCCACGTCCTGCCGACGCGCTCGCTCCAGGCCGGCCTCGCGACGGCGGTCGCGTTCGACGCGTCTCGGGCTGCCGACGAGAACGTCGGCGAGATGAACGAGGTGCTCGACACGGTCGCCACCGGGGCGGTCACCATCGCGCATCGGGACGTCCAGCTGAATGGCGTCGCCGTGCGCAACGGCAGCTGGCTCGGCCTGCAGGACGGCGAGCCGGTCGCCGGCGGAGAGGCGTTCGACGACGTGGCGAAGGATGTGCTCGAGCGGCTGCTCGCCGAGCCGCGCGGGCTGATCACGCTGCTGACCGGGGCCGAGCCGCCGGACCTCGACGGCCTTCTCACCTATCTCCGGGAGCGCCATCCGGAGCTCGAGCTCGAGGTGCACCAGGGCGGGCAGCCGCACTACCCGCTGCTCGTGGCGGTCGAATGACCCCGGTCCGCGTCGTCCTCGTCGAGGACAACGAGATCTTCCGCGAGACGCTGTCGATGCTGTTCGGGCTGCGTGAGGAGATCGAGGTCGTCGCCGCCGTCGCGAGCGGCGACGAGGCGCCCGAAGTGTGCGCGCAGGTCACGCCCGATGTCGTGTTGATGGACTACCGCATGCCCGGCCTGAACGGCGCGGACGCGACCCGCGCCGTGCTCGCCGCCTGCCCCACCGCGCGCGTGGTGCTGCTCTCGGCGTCGGTGACGGGCGAGGAGCGCGACGAGGTGCTCGCCGCGGGCGCCGTCGCCTGCATCACGAAGGACGAGGACTTCGATCACCTCGTGGGCGCGGTGTGCGAGGCTGCAACGGCATGAAGCTCACCTCCGAGAACACGGCGGTGGTGCTCGACTCGGCGTCCGACTTCCCCGAGGCGGCGCAGCTCTATCCGAACTTCCGGGTCGTGCCGCTCTACGTCCGCTTCGGCGACGAGTCGTTCAGGGACTACGTCGAGCTCGGTCCCGACGGCTTCTACGAGCGGCTCGAGACGACGACTGTGCAGCCGACAACGTCGCAGCCGACACCGGGCGACTTCCTCGCCGTGTACGAGGAGGTGTCCGCGAGCTACGAGCGCGTCCTCTCGCTGCAGCTCTCGTCGACGCTGTCCGGCACCTATGCGAGCGCACAGAGCGCCGCGGAGATGATCGGCGGCGATCGGGTGCGCGTGATCGACACGCGAACCGTCTCGGCGGCGATCGCGATGCTCGCGCTCGGTGTCCGCCGCCGGCTCGAAGCCGGGACGACCGACGAGGAGATCGACGCATTCGTCGCGCGCTTCCAGCGGGAGCACCGCCTGCTGTTCACCGTCTCGACGCTCGAGTACCTGCAGCGCGGCGGTCGCATCGGCCGCGCGGCGGCCCTCGCCGGGAACCTGCTGAACGTGAAGCCGATTCTTGCGATCCGCGACGGCGAGGTCGTGCCGTTGAAGAAGGTGCGTGGCAACGCGAAGGCGTTCGCCGAGTTCCGGCGGCTGTTCGAGGAGACGTCGACCGACGGCCCGGCGCTGAAGATCGGGATCGCGCACGCCGCTGCGCCCGATCGGCTCGAGGCGCTGCGCGAGCTCGTCCAGCACGTCCGCCCGCACGCCGACATCGAGATCGCGACGCAGCTCGGCGCCGTGATCGGCACGCACGCCGGTCCCGGCACTGCGGGGTTCTTCTGGTTCGAGGACGCTGACGTCCGGACCGGGTCCTAAGCTCATCCAGCGGTGGCGACTATGACCCGAATCCACGCGGGTTTCAGCGGTGTGGTCCAGGACGACTGGCCGCGCCCGCGCGGCTGGGCGTCGGCGGAGCGGCTCGAGACGCTCGACGTCTCGACGCTGCCCGGAGTCGGCGCGACGATGGCGAAGCGGCTCCGGGCATTCGGCATCCTCACGGTGCACGACCTGTTGCTGCACGCCCCGCGTCGCTACGAGCGCGCGGTCGACGAGGTGCCGATCTCGAAGCTGGGCCTGGCTGAGGGCGAGGTGGCGATCGAAGGGCACGTCGTCAGCGCGCGGACGCGCCCGTTGCGTGGGCGGCGCACGCTCGTCACCGCCGTCGTCCGGGACGAGAGCGGCGGCCAGGTGAGCGCCTCGTTCTTCAACCAGCCGTGGCTCGCCGAGCGGCTCCAGCCGGGAACGCACCTGCGCCTGCGCGGCAAGCTCGGCCGGTACGGGTTCGACGTCAAGAGCTACGACATCGGCGAGGCGCGGCGCACCGCCGACCACGCGCCCGTCTACCCGGCCGGCGAGCAGATCCCGTCGACGAGGCTGCGCGAGCTCGTGCGCGCGGCGCTGACCCTGCACGGCCGAAGCCTCCCCGACCCGCTGCCCGCGGAGCTCGAGCTGCCGCTCCACCGCGACGCGGTCGCCGCGCTGCACTTCCCCGCCGACGAGGCCGAGGCCGACGCGGCGCGGCGGCGACTCGCGCTCGACGAGCTCGTTGCGCTTCAGCTTGCGGTCGGCCGTCTGCGCACGACCGACGCCGTCGCGCCCTCGCTCGCCGAGGCGGGCGAGCTCGCCGGACGCTATCGCGACGTGCTGCCCTTCACGCTCACGGCGCACCAGGAGCGGGCGATCATGGAGATCGACCTCGACCTCGCCCAGACGACGCCGATGCAGCGGCTGCTGCAGGGCGACGTCGGCTCCGGCAAGACCGTGGTCGCCCTCTACGCGCTCCTGCGCGCCGTCGAGAACGACAGGCAGGGCGCGCTGATGGCGCCCACCGAGACACTCGCCGAGCAGCACTTCCTCACCGTCGAGCCGATTTGCGCGCAGCTCGGCGTCCGCTGCGTGCTGCTCACGGGCTCGTCGCGCTCGCAGAAGGTGCGTGACGAGCTGCGCACCGGCGTCGCGCAGATCGCCGTCGGCACGCACGCGCTGATCCAGCAGGACGTCGAGTTCGCCGACCTCGCCGTTGCGGTCGTCGACGAGCAGCATCGCTTCGGCGTCGAGCAGCGGCGGGCGCTCGCGGAGCAGCGCAGCCCACACGTCCTGCACATGACGGCGACGCCGATCCCGCGGACGCTCGCGCTCACGATTTACGGCGACCTGTCGGTGAGTGAGATCGCGAAGCCGCCGGCGAACCGCAAGCCGATCGTCACCGCGCGGGTCGGTGCGGAACGCACCGGTGAGGCGTACTCGCGGCTGCGCGTTCACCTCGACGCGGGGCGCCAGGCCTACGTCGTCTGCCCGCTGATCGAGCAGTCCGAGACGCGCCTCGCGCGCGCGGCGGAGGAGGAGGAGGAGCGGCTGCGGCGCGGCGAGCTTCGCGGCTACCGCGTCGGGCTCCTGCACGGACGCCTGAAGACCGCCGACCGGCGCGAGGTGATGCGGCAGTTCGCGGCGCACGAGCTCGACGTCCTCGTCGCGACGACCGTGATCGAAGTCGGCGTCGACGTGCCGAACGCCACGATCATGATCGTGCAGGAGGCCGACCGCTTCGGCCTCGCGCAGCTCCATCAGCTGCGCGGCCGCGTCGGCCGCGGCACCGAGCAGAGCTACTGCCTGCTCGTCTCGCGGCCGTCCGAGGAGCTGACCGAGACCGCCGACCGGCGTCTGCAGGCGCTCGTCGAGACCACGGACGGCTTCGAGCTGGCCGAGGTCGACCTCGACCTACGCCGGGAAGGTCAGCTGCTCGGGACGCGCCAGTCGGGCTGGAGCGACCTGCGCTTCACCCGGCTGCGTCTCGACCGCGATCTGATCGAGCGGGCGCGCAGGCTCGCCGACGAGCTTCGCGACGAGGACGGTCCCTGGCAGGACGCCGCCGACCGGCTGCTCGCGGGCGATGCGGATCATCGCGGGCTCGCATAGAGGCAGGCGCATCGCCGCGCCCAAGGGCCTGGCGACGCGGCCGACCTCCGATCGCGTGCGGGAGAGCGCGTTCAACCTGATCGGGCCTGTCGACGACGCCGACGTGATCGACCTCTACGCAGGCTCCGGGGCGCTCGGGCTCGAGGCGCTCTCGCGCGGCGCGGCTCGCGTCACCTTCGTCGAGTCCGACCGCGATGCGTGCCGCGTGATCAACGCCAACCTCGATGCCCTCGGCTTCCGCGGCGTCGTCCTCTGCCAGGACGTCGCGCGCGCGCTCGCCCAGGAGCGCTCCGGCTACGACCTCGTCCTTTGCGACCCGCCGTACGGCTACGACCTCGCGCGCGTCGCCCGCTCGCTCGGGAAGCTCGTGAGGCCGGACGGCGTCCTCGTGCTCGAGAGCACGAGCAGGGAGGACGCACCCGAGCTCGTCGGCCTCTCCGTCCGTACCTCGCGCCGCTACGGGTCGGCGCGCCTTACCCTGTACGAGCCGTGATCACCGCCATCTACCCCGGCACCTACGACCCCGTGACGAACGGGCACGTCGACGTGATCAGCCGTGCGGCGCGCATCTTCGACCGGGTCGTCGTGGGTGTCGTCGGCAACCCGCAGCACAAGGAGCCGATGTTCACGGTCCCCGAGCGGGTCGAGTTCGTGAAGCAGGCGCTCGACGGGGTCGCCGACAACGTCGAGGTCGACGTCTTCCGCGAGCTCGTGGTCGATTTCGCCCGCCGGTGGGACGCCAAGGTGATCGTCAAGGGGCTGCGCGTCGTCTCGGACTTCGAGTGGGAGTTCCAGATGAACCAGCTGAACCGGACCCTTGCGCCGGACATCGAGACGGTCTACGTGATGGCGAGCCCGGCGGTCAGTTTCGTCTCCTCGAGCGGCGTGAAGGAGATCGCCTCCTTCGGCGGCAACGTCGAGGAGCTCGTGCCCAAAGCGGTCGCCGCACGCCTCCGGGAGATGTTCCCGAACGGGCGGGGCGGCGCTCCCGTCAGGGAGCAGGAGTAGACTGGTCGCCCATATGGACGTTCTCGTACTGATCGACAAGCTCGACGACCTGGTGCACAACGCCAAGGCCGTCCCCCTCACCGACCAGGTCCGCATCGACCGTGAGGAGATCTACGACATCCTCGACCAGATGCGGGCGACCATCCCCGAGGAGATCAAGCAGGCCCGGTGGATCGTCAAGGAGCGTCAGGAGATGCTCGCCGAGGCCAAGCGCGAGCAGGACCGCGTGCTCCAGGAGGCGCGCGAGCAGGCGGTGCGCGAGGCCTCGCAAACGGAGATCGTCAAGCTGGCCGAACGCCAGGCGCAGGAGATCATCGACGAGGCGCGCCGTCAGGCACGTGAGATGCGCCTCGAGATGGAGGATTGGGCCGACGGCATGCTCGCCACGCTCGAGACGAACCTCGACAAGTTCCTCGTCGCCGTCCGGCGCGGGCGGGAGCGGCTGCACGAGCGCTCCCAGGAGTCGGTCGTCGCTGGCATCGGCCCGGTCGACCTCTCCGACAACGGCTCGAGCTACTAGGGGCTCGAGCTACTCAGACCCGTCCGGAACGCGCCCTACAGTCGGGCGCATGAAGATCGCGCTCACCGCCCTCATCACGGCGGCAGCCTGCTTCGCCTTCACGGCGGCGACCGGGCTCGCCTCCCACTCGTCCCAGAAGGCGACGGTCGTCGTCCGGATCGGGGACTACGTGAAGATCCCGGCGCTCGACCTCGCCTGCCTCTACCAGGCCCACGACGCGTCGAAGCAGGAGCAAGGGCCGGTCATGTACTGCGACCGGCCGAGCGACACGAACCCGGACTCGAAGGCCGCGGCGCTCCTCGTGAGCAAGGCCCATTTCAAGGTCGCGGCGACCGGGGCTTCCACCTGGACAGCGACCGTCTGGCGCCACCCGTAGGGCAAACCGCGTTCGCTACGGTGAGCGTATGACGAGCTTCAGCCTTCGCCGAGTGAAGCTCCGGCCGGGCGAGCAGCTTCGCGAGGCGGTCGATCTCGAGCTGCCGGTGCTCGCCTACGGCGGCGAGCGCTACCTCCCGGTTCCCGAGCAGGTGCCGGCCGTCCTCGAGCTGACCCGTGCAACCACCGGCACGGTGTTTCGGCTCACCTTCACGGCTCGCCTCCACGGGCCCTGCTTCCGCTGCCTCGGCGACGCCGTGCTCGAGGTGCCGATCGACGCACGCGAGTACCAGGCGGCGTCCCCCGACGACGAGCAGCTGACGACCCCGTACATCGTCGGCGACGGCATCGACCTCTCCCAGTGGGGCCGCGACGCCGTTGCGCTCGCGCTGCCCGACAAGATCCTCTGCCGCGCCGACTGCGCCGGGCTCTGCGGCGAGTGCGGCCGGAACCTCAACCTCGAGCCGCACACGCACGAGGTGGAGCAGCGCGACCCGCGCTGGGCGGCGCTCGAAGCTTTACGCGAACAGAGCTGAGCGCCGCTCCATCAGGACGACGTCGCTCCATTCGCCGCGCTTGCGGGCGAGCCGCTCGCGGACGCCGACGATCCGGAAGCCGCACCGCTCGTGGAGGGCGACCGAGGCCGTGTTGGAGGCAAGGATGCTCGCCTGGATCGTCCAGATGCGCGCGCCGTCGGCCTCGCGGCAGAGCTCGGCGAGGAGCGCCTGCCCGACGCCGCGGCCGCGGGCATCCTGGGCGACGTAGACCGAGTCCTCGGCGACGCCGCGGTAGCACGATCGCGTCGAATACGGGGCGAGGGCCGCCCAGCCGAGCACCGTCCCATCCTCGTCGCGCGCGGCGAGCCGCGGCCAGACGAGGTGGCCGTGGTCCCACTCCTCCCAGGTGGGGACGAGCTCCTCGAAGGTGCCCACGTCGAGGCCTTCCTCGTAGATCGCGCGGACGGACTGCCAGTCGGTGGGGAGGAGCGCCTCGATCGTCACACGCTGATCGTACGGTCGACGGCGAGTCGTTCCAGGAACCGGCGGTCGTGGCTGACGGCGACCAGACAGCCGTCGCAGTGGGCGAGCGCCGTCTCGAGCTCCTCGATCGCCTCGAGATCGAGGTGGTTCGTCGGCTCGTCGAGGATCAGGCAGTTGACGGCGCGCACCTGCAGCAGGGCGAGCGCCGCCCGGGTGCGCTCGCCGGGGGAGAGGCCCTCCGCAGGGCGCTCGACGTCGTCGGCGCCGAGGGCGAACTTCGCGAGCAACGTCCGCGCCTCGAGCAGCGGCAGCCCCGACGCGTCGCAAAAGGCCGCGAGAAGCGGCCCGGTGAACGTGTCACGGGCCTGGGACAGCTCACCGAGCACGGCGCCCGGCCCGACCCGGCGGCTGCCGGCCGCAAGCGGGAGCTCGCCGGCCAGCGCGCGCACGAGCGTCGTCTTCCCGGCGCCGTTCCGGCCGACGATCGCGACGCGGTCGCCCGAGCGCAGCGCCAGGTCGATCGGCCCGAGCCGGAAGGAGCCGACCTCGACGACCGCGCCCGCGAGCTCGACGACGAGCCCGGCGGGCGGCGCAGAGGCCAGCTCGAGCTCGAGCCGCCACGGCGACCACGGCTTCTCGACCTCATCGAGGTGCCGCAGGTGGTGCTTCGCCTGGGCGACCTTGCCGCGAAGCGCGTTCGTCGCCCGTCGCCCGGTCTGCGACGTGCCGAGCGTCCGGGCCTGCCGCCGGCGGTCGTCGAGCAGGCCGGTCAGCCGGTCGCGCTCGCCGGCGTACGTGCGGTACGCGGCTTCGTGCTCGGCGCGTGCGCGCTTCAGCGCGGCCTCGTACTCGGTCCACGTGCCGGCGTACTCGTGCATCCGCCGCGTCTCTGCCTCGATCTCGACCACTCTCGTGATGGTGCGGTCGAGGAAGGCGCGGTCGTGCGACACGAGCACGACGCCCGCCCGAAGGCCGCGCAGGAACCGCTCGAGCCGGTCGAGGCCGTCGAAGTCGAGGTTGTTCGTCGGCTCGTCGAGCAGGAAGACGTCGAAGCGGGCGAGCAGGGTCGCGGCGAGCGACGCGCGGGCGACCTCGCCGCCCGAGAGGGACGCCACCTCGCGGTCGGCGATGCCCTCGAGGCCGACGTCCGCGAGCACTCCGCGGGCGCGTCCGTCGAAGTCGTCGCCGCCGAGGTGCAGGAACCGCTCGAGCGCCTCCGAGTAGGCCGACGCGAGCTCGGGCTCGGCCCCGAGGCGCGCCGCGAGCCCGTCGAGCTCCGCCTCGGCCGCCGCGATACCGGTGCGCCGTGCGAGGAGGCCGCGCACCGTCTCGCCGGGGCGAGCCTCCGGCTCCTGCGGCAGGTACCCGACCTCGCCGGAGCGGACGATCGTGCCGCGGTCGGGCGGCTCGAGGCCCGCCAGCACGCGCAGGAGCGTCGACTTGCCGATCCCGTTCGGCCCGACGATCCCCACGCGGTCGCCCGGCGAGACGACGAGCGAGACCCCCGCGAGCACCTCCACGGCGGCATGGCTCTTCGAGATGTCACGTGCGGCCAGAGACCCCGGCATGGGACGAACCTCCTCCGATCGAAAGGCGACGACGCGGGTTTCGGTCTAGAGATCCGTCATGGGACGGGCCTTTGCGGCCCGCGGTCATGCTAGCCGGGTTCCGCTAGACTGGCGCGGCTCAGATGGCCGTTCCGAAGAGAAAAACCTCCAAGGCCCGTCGCGACAAGCGCCGCGCGCAGCACAAGATCGAGGCGCCGCGCGTCAACACGTGCCCCCAGTGCGGCCAGCCGAAGAAGGCCCACCGGCTCTGCCCGACCTGCGGCACCTATAGGGGCCGCGAGGTCGTGCCGCTCGACCTCCGGGCTCCGTAGGCAGGCCCCTTGGCCACCGTCGCGGTCGACGCGCTCGGGGGCGACCGGGCACCGGGAGAGGTGGTCGCAGGCGCGCTCGAGGCGGCCGGCGACGGCATCGCCGTCACCCTGTTCGGGCCTGCCGGGCTCGAGACGAACGGGCTGCCGCTCGTCGAGACGTCCGAGGTGATCGAGATGGCCGAGAAGCCGGCCGAGGCGGTCAGGGCGAAACCCGACTCGAGCCTCGTCGCCGCGGTGCGCGCGGTCGGCGCGGGCGAGGCCGACGCGGTGCTCTCGGCGGGGAACACCGGCGCGATGCTCGCCGCCGGCCTCCTGCACCTCCGCCGGCTCCCCGGTGTGATGCGCCCGGCGATCGCCGTCCCGATCCCGGCCCGGCAGGGCCCGAGCGTCCTCCTCGACGCGGGTGCGAACGCCGACGCACGGCCGGAGCATCTCCTCCAGTTCGCCCACATGGGCGCCGTCTTCAGCGAGGAGGTGCTCGGCGTGCCCCGGCCCGAGGTGCGCCTGCTCTCGATCGGCGAGGAGGACGAGAAGGGGAACCTGCTGACGCTCGAGGCGCACCGTCTACTGCGCGACGACGAGCGGATCACGTTCGCCGGCAACGCCGAGAGCCGAGACTTGCTGCGCGGCGCCGCCGACGTCGTCGTCACCGACGGGTTCACCGGCAACATTGCGCTGAAGCTGCTCGAGGGGACGATCATGGAGCTGCTCGCCGAGTTGCGCGACGAGATCGGTGCAAGCGTCACCGGGAGGCTCGGCGGCCTGCTGATCCGGCCCGCCGCCCGGCGGCTTCGGACGAAGCTCGACCCCGACACCTACGGCGGCGCCTACCTGCTCGGCCTGCGCGGCCTGGCGGTGATCGCGCACGGCAACTCGGGACGCCGCGCGATCGCAAACGCGATCCGGCTGGCCGCGCGCGGCGCCGAGCACGGCATCGTCGACCGGCTCGCCGAGCGGCTTCCGGAGCGTGTCGGTGTATGATCGCGCGGTTTTCAGCACCACTTCTTTTCAAAACCCCCACACAGGATCAGAGGTGACATGGCAGCGTCGCGTGAAGAGGTCTTCGAGCGCGTCAAGGAAGTCCTGACGGAGCAGCTCGGCGTCGAAGACGATCAGATCACCGAGGAGGCGTCGTTCCAGGAAGACCTGGACGCCGACTCGCTCGACCTCGTCGAGTTGATCATGGAGCTCGAGGACCAGTTCGGGATCAAGATCTCGGACGAGGACGCCCAGAAGATCACGACCGTCGGGCAGGCCGTCGACTACGTCACGTCGCACCAGTAATCCCCGAGCCCCGGGTAGTCCGAAAACCCTCGGGGAGCTGATCGCGGCGCTCCCGTCCGAACGCGCGGCGGCGGTCTTCACGCACACGTCGTGGGCCGCCGACCGCACAGCCTCGTACGAACGGCTCGAGTTCCTCGGCGACTCCGTCCTCGAGCTCGCGATCGCACGCACGCTCTTCGACCGCTTCCCGGACTTCTCCGAGGGGCGGCTCGCGAAGGTGCGCTCGCACGTCGTCTCTCGGGCGAGTTGCGCCGAGATCGCGCGCGGCCTCGACCTCGGGGCGCGACTGCACGACACGGCCGGCGACCTCTCGCACGAGGAGGTCGAACGGCTCTCCGACAACCGCAACGTGCTCGCGGCGCTGCTCGAGGCCGCGCTCGCCGCCCTCTACCTGGAACACGGCTTCGAGTCGATCGCCCCTGCGATCGTGGAGGCGTTCGACCCGCAGATCGCCTTCGCGCTCAGCGGCCACGTCGACCACAAGACGGAGCTGCAGGAGCAACTGGCCCGTGTCGGCCGCTCGGTCACCTACGAGACGCTGAACGTGGAAGGGCCGCCGCACGAGCGTACGTTCACCGCCGCCGCGGTCGTCGACGGTGAGGTGACCGGCGTGGGCTCCGGCCGCTCGAAGAAGGATGCCGAACAGGGCGCGGCGCAGGAGGCGCTCGCGACTCTGGTCGTCAGCGGGGCCTGAGGATCAGCGCAGCCTGATGCGCGCGACGTCGCTTTCGGCGAACGCGGCTACCCACAGATCGTTGTCGACCGGGGCGATGTCGCGGGGCGAGACGATGCCGCCGATCGAGCCGCCGAGGCGGTTGGTGGCCGGGTCGATCGCCGATACGTCGTTTGCGGTGATGCTCGAGACCCACACCTTGCCGTGCGCGAATGCGATGCCGGTCGGCGCGCCGTGCACATGGATCGTCGCGACGACGCGGTTCGTCCGCGGATCGATCCGAGACACGGTCGACGACATGCCGTTGACGACCCAGACCGACCCGGCGCCGAACGCGACCTCGACCGGCAGCTTCCCGACCCGGATCGTCGCGACCGGGCGCTGCGTCGCCGGATCCCAGCGGACGACCGTGCCCGCGCCCTCGAACGAGGGGATCCACACCGATCCGTCGCCGTAGGCGGCGAAGCCGGCGCCGGCGATGCCCCGCAGCCGCGCCGTGACGCGCCTCGTCGCCGGATCGACGACGGCGATCGAGCCATCGCCCTGGTTCACGACCCAGAGCGCGTGGCCCGTCCAGGCGAGGCCGACGGGCTTCGGGCCCGTACTCACCCGGCCGAGCGCCTTGCCCGTCGCGGGGGAGAGGAACGTGACGGTCGAGCCGGCGTAGTCGGCGGCCGCGATCGCCCTCGGCGTCACGGCGACCGCGATCGGCCCAGGCCCGGCCTGCAGGCGCTGCGCGCGGTGGGTCGCGAGGTCGATCCGCGTCACCGTCGTGTCGCCGGTGTCGGCCGCCCAGAGGGCGCCTGCGCCCACCGCGAGCCCGTCCGGCTCGACGCCGGTCGTCACGCGCTCGGCAATCGTTCCCGGTGCGGCGGCGAAGAGGAGGGCGGCCAGGAGCGATGCGATCCGTCCCACGGGAGCGCTACTTTACGGCGTAAAGTGCCCTGGCGTCAACCACTCTCCCGCGAACGCATCGTCGAAGCCGCCCTCGCCCTCGCCGACCGCGACGGCCCCGACGCCGTGACGATGCGCCGGCTCGGGCGCGAGCTCGACGTCGAAGGGATGGCGCTCTACGGCTACTTCGCGAGCAAGGCGGAGCTGCTCGGGGCGGCCGCGGAGCGGATCCTCTCGGAGCTCGAGCTTCAACCGGCGCCCGGCGCCTCCTGGCAGGACCGCGTGCGGCACGTGATCGCCTCGTGGGCGGGCCTGCGCGACCGCCACCCCGGCGGCTTCCAGCTCCTTTACGCGCAGCGCTCGTGGGCGAGGCGGGAGTTCGAGCCGATCGAGGAGCTTCTCGACGCGCTGCGGGCCGCCGGCCTGCCCCCGGAGCGGAGCATCCTCGCCTACCACACGCTCGTCTGGATGCTCGACGGGATCCTCCTCAGCCGCGGCTATCGCGACGACCCCGTCTCGGGCGTCTGGCGCCGCGGCGTCGAGCTCGTCGACCCGGCCGCGTACCCGCGCTATGTCGAGGCGGCGCCCTATGCGGCCTCGCTGTCCGGCCGCGCGATCTTCGACTACGGTGCCGACCTGCTCGTGCGCGGCCTCGAAAGCCTCGTCGCGGGCGACTGACGGGCGGCGTCCTCCTCGCTCGATAGCCTCCCTTCGCGTGCACCTGAAGGCGATAAAGCTGCGCGGCTTCAAGTCGTTCGTCGACCCGGTCGAGGTGCGGCTGGAGCCGGGCGTCGCGGTGGTGGTCGGCCCGAACGGGTCCGGCAAGTCGAACGTCTCCGACTCCATCCTCTGGGCGACGGGCTCGATGAGCCCGGGCGAGCTGCGCGCCGAGAAGCCCGACGACGTCCTCTTCGCCGGTGCCGTCAACCGGCAGGCCGCCGACCACGCCGAGGTCGAGCTGCTCTTCGACAACGCCGACGGCGCGTGGCCCGACCTGCCCTACAGCGAGGTGTCGGTATCCCGGCGCCTGCATCGCGGCGGCGAGGGTCAGTACCTCGTCAATCGCACGCCGGTCCGCCGCATCGACCTCGTCGAGCTGCTCTCCGACGTCGGTCTTGGTGGCGGGCTGCGCTCGGTGATCTCGCAGGGCCGCGTCGAGACCGTGCTCAACTCGAAGCCGTCGGAGCGTCGCGAGCTGATCGAGGAGGCCGCCGGGCTGGGGCGCTTCAAGCGTCGCAAGCATCGCGCCGAGCTGAAGCTCGCGCGTGTCACCGTTCAGGTCGACCGCGCCCGCGACCTCGAGGACGAGGTGCGCAAGCGCCTCCGCCCGCTCGCGCTGCAGGCGACCGCGGCCGAGCGCGCCGAGAAGCTGCGCGCCGAGATCGGCCGGCTGCAGGCGGCGATCGCGACGTTCGACCTCGCGCGGCTCGCCGAGCGGCGCGCCGACGCCGAGACGCGCCGTGCCGGCGGGACGGAGGAGCGGCGCGCGCTCGACGAGCGCATCGCCGCCGTCGTCGCCGAGCGCGAGGGCGCAGAGGAGGAGCTGACCGACACTGCCGGCGCCCGCGAGCAGGCGACCGCTGCCCTGTACCGGCTGCGGAGCGCGGGTGAGCGGCTTGCGTTGCGCCGCGAGTCCGCCGGCTCGCTGCGCGCGTCGATTCGTGGCGAGCTCGAAGCGGCCCGCGCCCACGATCCGACCGCCTCGGCAGAGCTCGAGGCGGCCGCCCGCGAGACGGCTGCGGCCGCCCAGTCGGCGGCGGGCGAGCGCGCCCGCCTGCAGGTCGAGGCGGAGGAGCGCTGGGCGCGCGTCGCCGCGATCGAGCGTGCCGAGGCCGCCCGGCTCGCCGGTGAGCTCGAGGAGGTGCTTGCCCGCCGCGCCGATGCCGAGTCGTCGCTGACGGGCGGCGGCCGCGATGCCCTGCTCGCCCTGCGCGGCGCCGCTCAGCGGCTGGGCGTACGCCACGAGGGCATTCAGCGCCTGCTCGGCGAGCTTCGTCACGACCTCGCCGAGATCCGGGCGGCTCCCGCGGGCCCGTCCGCCGAGGAGCTCGGCCGCGCCGCCGACGAGGCGGACGCCGCCGCCCGCACAGCCGTGCGCGAGCAAGAGGATCTCGAGGCCCGGCTGACGCTCGCCCGCGAACGGCTTGCCGGCCTCGAACAGGCGCTCGCCGAGCGCGAGGGGATCCCGCCGGCGGCACGCGCGCTCGCCGAGGAGGGCGAGCAGCTCGCCCTCCAGCTCCTCGAGGTCGAGCCCGGGAAGGAGCGCGCCGTCGCGGCGGCGCTCGCATACCGCGCTTCCGCTGTCCTTGCGGCCGACCCGGAGCGGGCGATCGAGCTGGTCGAGCGCGCCCGCTCCGCCGGTCTCGGCTCGGTGCTCGTGCTCGTCGGCCGCGACCCGCGCGAGCTCGTCGACCTACCGGTGCTGCCGCGTTCGGAGCTGCTTGCGTCCCCTGTGCCGGCCGTCACCGAGGAGGGGATCGGCTGGGACCCCCAGAAGGGCGAGCTGTGGTTCGCCGGCGAGACCGCCGAGGCGGTGCTGCTCGAGCTCGATGCCCGCCGCCGCGAGCTCGCCGCCGAGGTCGAGGCGCTCGCGGCGCGGGCTGTGGGTGCCGCCGAGTCGGCCGCGGCCGCAGCCGAGCACGCCAGGATTGCCGCCGAGACCTTCGCCCCGGTGGCGCACCTTCGCAGCGTCCGTCGGGCCGACCCCGGGAGCCTCGAGCGGCTTGTTTCGGGAGCAGACCGGCTCGACGAGACGCTGCGGGTCGCCGCCGCGGCGGCCGCGCGCCTCGAGTCGCCGCTCGCGGAGCGGGCGACCCTGCTTCAGGGCGAGCTCCGCGGCCTCGCTGCGCGCGAGGCCGAGCTACGCCGAGCCGCGGGCGAGCGCGATACGCGGGCACTCGCCGCCGAGCGCCGCGCGAACGGACGCACTGCAGTGGCCGGCGGCGACGCGGTGGGGCTGCAGACCGAGGCGGAGGATCTCTCGTCGCGCGCCGCCGAGGCGGCGACCGCGGCCGAGGAGTCGGCCGAGCGCGCGCGTGCCGCCGCACGTGCACTCACCGAGGCCGACCCTGGCCGCGCTCGGCGGCCGAGCGAGCTCGTGCTCGAGCGGCTCCTCTCCGGCGCCGAGCGGCTCGAGGCCGGGCTCGAGGTGGACGCGGAGCGCTTCGAGGTGCCCGTGCGCGAACGGGCCGAGCGGCAGGCCGCGCGTACGGGCGAGCTCGGAGCGGCGCTCCGCCGGCTCGGCGCGCAGGAGGTCGAGCTTCGCCAGGCGGCCTCGACGGTCGGCGAGCGGCTTGCCGCGATCGACGTCGAGCTCGCCCGCACCGAGGCCGAGCGCGACGAGGCCCGGCGGCGGCTCGAGGCGGCCGACGCCGAGCCCGCCGAGGGAACCGACCGCGAGGAGCTCGCCGAGAAGCTCGAGCGCTACGACCGCCGGCTCGTCCAGCTGGGGCAGGTCAACCCGCTTGCGAAGGAGGAGTACGAGGCGGAGAAGGAGCGGCTCGAGGAGCTGTCCGTGCAGCGGCAGGACCTGGAGGCGAGCCTCGCCGAGCTCGAGAAGCTTCGCGACGACCTGACGAAGACCGTCGAGACCCGCTTCGCGGAGACGTTCGCGGCCGTCGAGGCGCACTTCACGGAGGTCGCGGCGACGCTCTTCCCCGGCGGCGAAGGCCGACTGCGGCTCACCGAGGCCGAGGACGAGGAGAGCGAGCCGGGCATTGAGGTCGAGCTGCGGCCGGCCGGCAAGCGCGTCACCCGCCTCTCGCTGCTCTCGGGCGGCGAGAAGGCACTCGGCGCGATCGCGTTCCTCTTCTCGCTGTTCCTCGCGCGGCCGAGCCCGTTCTATCTGCTCGACGAGGTCGAGGCGGCGCTCGACGACGCCAACATCGGTCGCTTCACGGCGCTGCTCCGCACCTACGCCGACCGTGCGCAGTTCATCGTGATCACGCACCAGAAGCGCACGATGGAGGCCGCCGACGTGCTCTACGGCGTGACCATGGGCGGCGACGGGATCTCGCAGATCGTCTCGCGACGGCTGCCGCGCGACGAAGAAGCAGCACAGATTGCCTGAAAGTCCGCCCGCCTGAGCGGCTAACGTGCCTCGCCGATGGCGAGGAGCTGGGGCCAGCTGCTGGGCGAGCCGGATGCGGTCGACGAGCCGGAGGAGTCGCAGCGCGGCTTCTTCGGGCGCCTGCGCGAATCGCTCGCGAAGTCGCGCCGCGCGCTCACCGAGCAGATCCAGATCGCGGCGTTCGATCCCGCCGACGATGCGTCGTGGGAGCGGCTCGAGGAGGCGCTCATCTACGCCGACGTCGGCGTGCGCGCGACCGCTGAGCTCGTGCGCCGCCTGGAGGCGCGGCAGGACCTGAGCGAGCTGAACGCCGCCCTCGCCGAGGAGATCGCAGCCCTCTTCGGCGAGCCGCCGACGCTCGA
Source organism: uncultured Thermoleophilia bacterium (assembly GCA_963794375.1). GTDB lineage: Bacteria > Actinomycetota > Thermoleophilia > Gaiellales > Gaiellaceae > PALSA-600. The sequence goes on along the minus strand of CAWCDL010000004.1, from coordinate 476,523 downwards.
CCTTGCCCACGGGCCCGCCGTCGTCCTCGTCGTCGGCGTCAACGGCACCGGCAAGACGACGACGATCGGGAAGCTCGCATGGAAGCTGCGCGAGCACGGGCGCACGGTCGCCCTCGGCGCCGCCGACACGTTCCGCGCGGCCGCCGAGGAGCAGCTCGAGATCTGGGCCCGGCGCGCCCAGGCGACGTTCGTCGGGGGTGAGCGCGGCGCCGACCCCGCGGCAGTCGCGTACGACGCCGTGGGCGCGGCCACGGACGTCGTGATCGTCGACACCGCCGGCCGGCTGCACACGCAGTCGAACCTGATGGACGAGCTCGCCAAGGTGCGGCGGGTGATCGCCGGCCGCGTCGAGGGCGCGCCGCACGAGGTGCTGCTCGTCGTCGATGCGACGACGGGCCAGAACGGGCTGCAGCAGGCGCGGCTCTTCGGTGAGGCGGTCGGAGTGACCGGCGTCGCGCTCACGAAGCTCGACGGCTCCGCGAAGGGTGGCATCGCGGTGGCGATCGCCTACGAGCTCGGGCTGCCCGTGAAGCTCGTCGGCGTGGGGGAGGGGCTCGACGACCTGCGGCCGTTCGACCCCGACGACTTCGCGCGCGCCCTCCTCGCCTCATGAGGCTCGTCCCTGCGTCCGAGCTCCCGGTCGCCGAGCTCGCCGAGCTGTTCACCGCGGGCTACGAGGGCTACTTCGCCCCCATGCGGGTCGACGAGGCGGCGCTCGCCTCCATGATCGACGCCTGGGACATCGACCTCGGCCGGTCGCGAGTCGCGCTCGAGGGCGACGAGCGCCTCGGGATCGCGAACCTCGCCGTGCGAGGAGACCGCTCGTGGATCGGCGGGATCGGGGTCGTGCCGGAGGCGCGGCGCCGGGGAATCGCCCGGGCGCTCATGGAGGCCGTCCTCGCCGAGGCTCCGCCGGTCGTGACACTCGAGGTGATCGAGCAGAACGAGCCGGCGATCGGGCTCTACCGATCGCTCGGGTTCGAGCACGCGCGCTTCCTCGAGGTGTGGTCGCTGGCCGGTGACGCGGCGCCGGCTGCCGAAGTGCGCACCGTCGAGCCCCGCCCGCTCGGGCAGGAGGGCCTGCCGTGGCAGAGGCAGGATCGCTCCCTCGGCAATGGATTCGAGTGCCTCGAGACCGACGGCGGCGCAGCTGTCCTCCGGGTCTCCGGCGCCCGGGTCTCCATGCTCCAGCTGCAGGCGGACGGCGAAGCCCCGGCCCGGCGGCTGCTCCAGGCGGCGCGGGCCCGGGGTGAGTCGCTCCACTACGTCAACGTGCCCGAGGGCGATGTCGCGTCGGCTGCGCTCGCGGCACTCGGCGGTGTGCTCGACCTGCGTCAGCACGAGATGATACGCACAATTGCGTTACGCAATTAAGCGTAGACAAGTCTGCAGATCCGCGTTACGCTGAGCCGCGTGGCCGAACGCATCGGCAACCCGTTCACCTTCGGCGACCTGGCGCTCGACGAGGCGTTCACCGACCGCGGGCCGGAGCTGCACGAGCTCTGCAGCGATCTGCGGAACGGCCAGAACGTCGCCCTGATCGCGCCGAGGCGCTACGGGAAGACGTCGCTTCTGCGCCGGGTGGCGCAGAGGCTCGTCGCGGAGGACGTGCTCGTCGCCGAGGTCGACCTGATGAAGACGCCGACGAGGGAGAAGCTCGCCGCGAAGCTCGCCCGGGCGATCCACGACGACATCGCCTCGCCGCTCGTCCGCGCCCGCGACCGCCTCCGGGTGTTCGCCGGCCTGCGCATCACGCCGACGATCACGATCGACCCGGCAGACGGGACGCCGACCTTCTCGTTCGGCGCCGGCCTGCGGCGCGAGGACCTCGACGACACGATCGAGCGCCTGCTCGAGCTGCCGGCCCAGCTGGCCGCCGAACGTGGGCGCAAGGTCGTGCTCGTCTTCGACGAGTTCCAGGAGGTGACGATCGTCGACCCCGGCCTGCCCGCCCTGATGCGGGCCGTCTTCCAGGAGCAGCGCGACGTCGCCCATGTCTATTCGGGAAGCCGCCGCGACATGATGCGGCGCCTCTTCACCGACGCGAACGAGCCGTTCTTCCGCAGCGCAAAAGTGGTGGAGCTCGAGCGGATCGACGTCGTCCTCTTCGCCGAGTACGTCGAGGCTCGGTTCGCCGGCACCGACCGCGGACTGGCCGGCGGGCTCGCGGCGCGGCTGGCTGCGATCACCGGCGGGCATCCATACGCGACGCAGGAGCTCGCGTACGCCCTCTGGGAGGAGGTGCCGGCGGGCTTCACGGCGACCGGCATCGACCTCGAACGTGCGCTCGCCGCCGTGCTCCGTTCGGAGAACGCGCACTTCACGCTCGTCTGGGACGGCGCCTCCCGCGCGCAGCGGCTCGTGCTGCAGGCGCTCGCGGTCGAGCCGGGTCGCATCTTCGGCAGCGACTATCGCCGCCGCAACGGCCTGCCCGCGGCCTCGTCGGTGCAGCGGGCGGTCGAGCAGCTGCAGGCGGACGAGCTCGTCGTGCGAACCGGCGACGGCTACGCGATCGCGGAGCCGTTCCTCGGCGAGTGGGTGCGGACGTACGGCTCTTGACTACTCGGACGACGAGCGCGCCCAGAGGTTGACGGCGCTGTCGCCGTCGGCCACGTAGCCGTCGATCTCGGCGAGCTCGTCGTCCGAGAAGCCGAGATTCGCGAGGGCGCCGAGCGAATCCTCGAGCTGGCCGACGCTCGAGGCGCCGATGAGAGTCGAGGTCATCCGCGGGTCGCGAAGCGTCCAGGCGAGCGCCATCTGCGCGAGGCTCTGACCGCGCCGCTGCGCGAGCCCGTTCAGCGCGCGGATCTTCGCGAGCGCCTCGTCGGTGAGCAGGTCGGGCGAGAGCGAGGTGTTCTCCGAGGCACGCGAGCCCTCGGGGATGCCGTCCAGGTACTTGTCGGTGAGCATGCCCTGGGCGAGCGGCGAGAAGCCGATGCAGCCGACCCCGAGCCCGCCGAGCGTCTCCAGCAGCTCCGGCTCGATCCAGCGGTTGAGCAGCGAGTACGACGGCTGGTGGATGAGGAGGGGCGTGCCGAGCGCCTCAAGGATCTCGAATGCCTCGCGCGTCTTCTCCGGCGAGTACGACGAGATGCCGGCGTAGAGCGCACGACCCGACCGAACTGCGGTGTCGAGCGCGCCCATCGTCTCCTCGAGCGGCGTCTCCGGGTCGAAGCGGTGCGAATAGAAGATGTCGACGTACTCGAGCCCCATTCGCGCGAGCGACTGGTCGAGCGACGCGAGCACGTACTTGCGCGAGCCCCATTCGCCGTACGGGCCGGGCCACATGTCGTAGCCTGCCTTCGTCGAGATCACGAGCTCGTCGCGGTAGGGGCGCAGGTCGTCGCGCATGATCCGCCCGAACGTCTCCTCTGCGGCGCCGTACGGCGGCCCGTAGTTGTTGGCCAGGTCGAAGTGCGTGACGCCGAGGTCGAAGGCGCGCCGCAGGATGGCGCGCGGCGTCTCCAGCGGCCGGTCGCCGCCGAAGTTGTGCCAGAGGCCGAGCGAGATCGCGGGGAGCTTCAGGCCGCTCTGGCCGGAGCGGCGGTACTGCATGGAGTCGTAGCGGGTGTCTGAGGCGTCATATGGCATGCCCAGGATCCTAGAAGCCCGCAGCTACCATGCGCCGTCGTGTTCGACAGCCTCTCCGACAAGCTGCAGAGCGCCCTCGGCGACCTGCGCAAGAAGGGCAAGCTCGACGAGGAGTCGATCTCGCGCGCCATGCGCGAGATCCGCCTCGCGCTGCTCGAGGCGGATGTCAACTTCACGGTCGTCCGCGACTTCGTCGCGCGCGTCCGGGAGAAGGCGCTCGGCGACGAGATCACGAAGAGCCTGACGCCCGGCCAGCAGGTCGTGAAGGTCGTCCACGAGGAGCTGACCGAGCTGATGGGCGAGGGCGAGTCGGGGCTCGCGTTCGGGAAGTTCACGGTCATCCTGCTCGCCGGCCTGCAGGGCTCCGGCAAGACGACGACCGCAGCCAAGCTCGCGCTGCACCTGCGCAAGCAGGGGCGCAAGCCCGGTCTCGTCGCAGCCGACCTGCAGCGCCCTGCCGCGATCGACCAGCTCGAGCAGCTGGGCCAGCAGATCCAGATCCCGGTCTACCGCACCGACACGCAGGACGCGGTCGAGGCGACCGAGCGCGGCCTCGAGCGTGCGCGGGCCGACGGGCTCGACACGGTGATCGTCGACACCGCCGGTCGCCTGCAGATCGACGAGGAGCTGATGGACGAGCTCGCGCGCGTCCGCGACGCCTCGAAGCCGCTGAACGTGCTCCTCGTGCTCGACGCGATGACCGGCCAGGAGGCCGTCAACGTCGCCGAGGCCTTCCAGGAGCGCATCGCCTTCGACGGCGTGATTCTCACGAAGCTCGACGGCGACGCGCGCGGCGGCGCCGCGCTGTCGGTGAAGGCGATCACGGGCAAGCCGATCAAGTTCGCCTCGACGGGCGAGAAGCTCGACGCCCTTGAGGTGTTCCACCCCGACCGCATGGCGTCGCGGATCCTCGGCATGGGCGACGTGCTGACGCTGATCGAGCGCGCGGAAGCGGCTGTCGCCGAGGACGAGCAGGCCGAGATGGAGAAGCGGCTCGCCGCCGGCCAGTTCACCTTCGACGACTTCCTGAAGGCCTACAAGATGCTGCGGCGGATGGGGCCGCTCGGTGGCGTGCTGAAGCTGATCCCGGGCATGCGCGAGCAGATCGGGGACGTCGACGTGGACGAGCGCCAGCTCGCGCGGGTCGAGGGGATCGTGCTCTCGATGACACCGCAGGAGCGCCGTTCGCCTATCGTGATCGACGGCAAACGGCGTCTCCGCATCGCGCGGGGCTCCGGGACGAGCGTCGAGCAGGTCAACCAGCTGCTCGAAGCCCGCAAGCAGATGGAAAAGATGATGAAGCAGATGGGGCGGGGGAAGATGCCGGGCCTCCCGACCCAGGGCGCTCCGGGCATGGGCTCGCCGACACGGAAGCCGAGCTCGAAGCGCAAGAAGAAACGGGCCCGCCGTTGAAAGGACATGGATGGCAGTCAAGCTGAGGCTCACCCGCGTGGGCTCCAAGAAGAACCCGATCTACCGCGTGGTCGCGGCCGACTCGCGCGCTCCGCGCGACGGCAAGTTCCTCGAGATCGTCGGGCGCTACAACCCGCAGACCGACCCGTCGACGATCGAGCTCGACGAGGCGAAGGTGAAGGACTGGCTCGGCAAGGGCGCCCAGCCGACCGAGGCGGTCGCGCGCCTGATCAAGACTCAGGGCATCACCAGATAGCTATGTCGGAGCTGCTCGCGTATCTCGCGCGCGAGCTCGTCGACGAGCCCGACGCGGTCCGCGTGGAGACGGAGGACCGCGAGGACGGCATCGTGCTCGTGCTGCACGTCGCCGAGAGCGACGTCGGCAAGGTGATCGGCCGCAACGGCCGCATCGCGCGCGCCCTCCGCACGCTCGTGCGGGCGGCGAGCCCGCGCGACGGCAGGCGCGTGTTCGTCGAGATCGCCGACCCCGACTGACGTGCGCGTCGCGGCGCTGTACGACGTCCACGGGATGCCGTGGGCGCTCGGGGCGGTGCTGGAGGAGGTCGACGCGGACGCGATCGTCTTCGGCGGCGACTACCTCTACGGCCCGTACCCGCGCGAGACGGTCGCTCGCATCCGTTCCCTCGACGCGTACGCCGTGCGTGGGAACTGCGAGGACCTCGCGGAGGACTGGGAGCGCGCCGAACTCGGCGACGGCGACCTGGAGTGGCTGAGATCGCTTCCGCTGGCCGTCGAGGTCGACGGCGTTCTCTACTGCCATGCGTCGCCGGTGAGCAACACGCCGATCACGACCGCGGTGACGCCGGACGACGCCGTGCGCGAGACCTTTGCCGGCGTCGACGGCACGGTTGTCATCGGACACACCCATCACCAGTTCGATCGCCGTGTCGACGACCTCAGGGTGGTCAATGCCGGCTCGGTCGGCATGCCGTACGAGGGAGAGGTGGCCGCGTTCTGGGCGCTTCTCGAGGACGGCGAGGTGCAGTTCAGGCGTACGCCGTTCGACCTGGAGCGGGCCGTCGCGGAAACACGACGGAGCGCCTGGCCGCATGCGGCCTCGTTCGTCACCGAGAACCTGCTCGCCGCCCCGGATCGCGACGAGGCGATCGCCACGCTGGAGGCTCGTCGAGCGTGAGAGTCCTGATCGGCAAGGTGGGCCGTCCGCACGGCATCGACGGTTCGTTCTTCGTCGAGCAGCCGTCCGAGGACGACCGTTGGTGGAAGACCGGCGCGCGCTTCCTGGCCGGCGGCGACCCGGTCGAGGTGGTCGCGCACCGCCGCTCGTCGGGGCGGCCCGTGATCAAGGTCGAGCCGGCGGTCGAGCGCGGGGCGCTGCTCGAGGTCGAGCGCGCCGAGCTGCCGCCGACCGGCGAGGACGAGTGGTACGCGTTCGAGCTCGTCGGGCTCGAGGTGGTCGAGGAGGGCGGCCGCGTCCTCGGCACCGTGCGCGAGGTGACGCCGGGCGTCGCGAACGACTTGCTCGATCTCGGTGGCGACGTGCTGCTCCCGATGGTGGAGGACTGCATCCTGTCGATCGATCTCGAAGGCGGTCGCATCGAAGTGGCGAAGGGGTTCGTCCACTGATGCAGCTCGACGTCTTCACGCTCGTCCCGCACGCGTATTCCTGGCTGACCGAGCAGCGTCCGCTGGCGACGGTGCTCGGAGGCGAGCTCGACCTGCGCCTGCATTCCTATCGCGACTACTCGCCGCTTCGCGCCGGGCAGGTCGACGATGAGCCGTACGGCGGCGGCGCCGGCATGGTGCTGCGGGTCGACGTCGTGGCGGCCGCACTCGACGCCGTCTACGGCGAGGAGCGCACGCACCCGATCGTCGCGCTGACCCCGACCGGCCGGCAGCTCACGCAGCAGGTGGTCGAGGAGCTCGCACTGGAGGAGCGCGTGACGCTGCTTTCGGCCCGCTTCGAAGGCTTCGACGAGCGCATCGTCTCGAACCTCGCGAGCGACGCCGTCTCGATCGGGCCGTATGTCCTCTCGAACGGCGACCTGCCGGCGATGCTGCTCGTCGACGCGATCGGGCGCCGGCTTCCCGGCGCGCTCGCGGCGGGCTCGGGCGAGCTCGAGTCGTTCTCCGCCGAGCTCGAGGGGCGGCTGGAGTACCCTCAGTACACGCGTCCCGCGGAGTACCGCGGCTGGCGGGTTCCCGACGTGCTGCTCTCGGGTGACCACGCCCGAATCGAAGGCTGGCGAAGGGAGCACGTCCGCTGAGGAATCCGATCGACCATCTGACCGAGGGGCTGCCGCACGGCTGGCGCGTGACGATCGACTGGCTCGTCACGATCGTCGGCGCGATCGCGATCGTGCTTGCGATCAAGCAATGGGTCGTCAACCCGTACCGGATCCCCTCGAGCTCGATGGAGCCGACGCTCCACTGTGCGCGGCCCGGCCCCGATTGCGAGGCGCGATTCTCTGACCGCGTGCTCGCCTGCCGCTTCTGCTACCGCCTCTGGTCGCCGAAGCGCGGCGACATCATCGTCTTCAACACGCCGCCGCTCGCGGCCGTGCGCTGCGGCGCCGGCGGCACATTCGTCAAGCGGCTGATCGGCCTCCCAGGCGACACCGTGCACGAGGATCAGAACGCGGACATCTGGATCAACGGCAAGAAGCTGAACGAGCCCTACGTCAAACCGGCGCGAAAGGTCGGCGACTCTCACCGGGACATGACCTGGCACGTTCCCAAGGGCGATTACTTCTTCATGGGGGACAACAGAGGCTCCTCGTGCGACTCGCGGGTCTGGGGGCCGGTGCCGCGCAAGAACCTGATCGGCAACGTCTTCGCGACGTACTGGCCGCCGAGCCGGATCTCGTTCCACTAACCGAGCGGTTCCGCTACCATGCCCGGGCCTTCCGGGGCCCTTTCGACATGAGCACGATCATCCAGGACATCGAGCGCCGCCAGTTGCGCGAGGTTCCCCGCTTCAAGGCGGGCGACACGGTGCGTGTGCACTTCCGCGTCATCGAGGGCACGCGCTCGCGGATCCAGGTGTTCGAGGGGATCGTGATCAAGCGGCAGGGAGCCGGGGCCCGTGAGACCTTCACCGTCCGCAAGAACTCGTTCGGCGTCGGCGTCGAGCGCACGTTCCCGCTGCACTCGCCGAAGATCGACAAGATCGAGGTGGGTGCGATCGGCGACGTGAACCGCGCGAAGCTCTATTACCTGCGCGGCAAGGTCGGCAAGAAGGCCCGCGTGCGCGAGTTGCGCCAGAGCTAGCGCGCACTTTCCACACTTTCGTCACGATCGCCGGCCTGTGCCCGGGCTAGGCTCGTCCCATGGCGGCGAGGAAGCGCAGACAGACCGGCCAGAAGCTGCTGCGCTACGACCGCGCGCTCGGGGCGCGCTACGTCGCCGGCGCCGACGAGGCGGGGCGCGGGCCGCTCGCGGGACCGCTCGTCGTGGCGGGAGTGCTGCTCGACTACGGGCTTCTGCGCGACCACCGCGTCAGGCCGCTCGCCCTCCTGAACGACTCCAAGCAGGTCGATCCCGAGACGCGCGACGAGCTCTACCGGGCGGTGCTCGCCTGCGCCGAGCGGGTCTCCGTTCGCGTGTTCCCGGCCGCGGTGATCGATCGCGACGGCCTCCATCGCTGCAACCTGCGCGGGCTGCGGGAGGCGCTCTGGGCCTGTCAGCCGGCCGACGTCTCGCTCGTCGACGGGTTCAAGCTCGGGCCGACGGCTCCGCCCCATCGCGCCGTCGTCGACGGCGACTGCAAGAGCGCGGCGATCGCTGCCGCCTCGATCGTCGCCAAGGTGACGCGCGACCGCTACATGCACGCCGCCGACGCCATGTACCCCGGCTACGGGTTCGCCTCCCACGTCGGCTACATCACCCCGTCGCACACGCGTGTCGTCCGCGACCGCGGCCCGTGCGAGATCCACCGACGCTCCTGGCGGGCGCGTGCCTACCTCAGCGAAGAGGAGCTCGCCGCGGCATCCGTCTGAGACGCGGGCCGCGTGGTGGTATCGCCGGCGCGGCTACCGCGTTCTCGATCGGAACGCCTGGGCGGCGGGAGCCGAGCTCGATCTCGTCGTCCGCCGCGGCCGCGTACTCGCGTTCGTCGAGGTGAAGTCGAAGGCCGGTGACGGGCACGGCGACCCGCTCGAGATGGTTCCTCCGGTGAAGATCGAGCGGATCCGCCGGGCGGCGTCGGCGTGGCTCGCCGCGCACCGCGAGCTCGCGGGCCTCGACGTGCGCTTCGACGTGCTCGCGGTGCGCCGCGGCCGGGTCGAGCAGGTTCCGGGCGCCTTCTAGCGAACCCGTGGCCCATGGCGGCCACGCAGGAGCAGCTGTACTCCGGGCTGGACCTCGATCTCTCGTGGTCGGAGCGCGACCTGCCCGAGCGCGAGCGGACGAAGCACGTTCACCGGCTGCACCCATACCTCGGCAAGTACATCCCCCAGCTCGTCGAGGAGCTCTTCCGCCGTCACCTGCCGGCGCGCGGTGCCGTCCTCGACCCGTTCGCGGGCTCCGGCACGACGCTCGTCCAGGCGCTCGAATCGGGCCTGCGGAGCGCGGGCGTCGACATCGCATCGTTCAACTGCCTCCTGATGCGCGTGAAGACCGGCGCGCACGCGCCGTTCTCGCTCGAGCACGAGCTGCGCGACGCGCTCTCGCGCTTCGAGCGAGGCGAGGGGGAGGCGGGGCCGGCGACGCCCTACGTCGAAGCCTGGTTCGCGCCGCAAGCGCGGGCCGACCTGCTCCGGTTCCGGTCGCTCGCCGAGGAGAGCGAGCACGCCGATGTGCTGCGCGTCGTGCTCGCGCGCGCCGCCCGCTCGGCGCGGCTGACGACGCATTTCGATCTGGACTTCCCGCCGGCGCCGCAGGCCGGGCCGTACTGGTGCCACAAGCACAAGCGCGAGTGCCGCCCCGTCGAGCGGGCCGACCACTTCCTCCGCCGCTACACGCTCGACACGATCGACCGGCTGAAGGCATTCGCCCGCGTCCGTCGCGACCGGCCGGTCGCGGTGCTCCACGGCGACGCCCGCGAGCTGGAGCTGCCCGGCCCGTTCGATGCCGTCGTCACCTCGCCGCCGTACCCCGGCCTGATCGACTACCACGAGCAGCACCGCTATGCATACGAGCTGCTCGGGCTCGAGGACCGCCGCGTGCGCGAGCTCGGCGCGGCGGCGCAGGGAACATCGCGGGCCGCCCTCGGCGCGTACGTCGAGGGCATCGCCGGCGTCCTGCAGGCGTGCGCAGGGGCGTTGAGGCCACGTGGGCGCGTCGTGATCGTCGTCAACGATCGCCGCGACCTGTATCCGGAGATCCTCGAGCGGGCGGGGCTCGGGCTCGAGCAGAGCTACCAGCGGCACGTGAACCGCCGCACCGGCCGTCGCGCCGGCGAGTACTTCGAGACCGTGCTCGTCGCCCGTCGCTGAATCGATTGACATGTGACCAAATGGTCACGTATTCTCGGAGGCGATGACGGACGACGACCTCGTCTTCAAGGCGCTCGCCGACCCGACACGGCGCCTTCTCCTCGACCGGCTCTTCGAACGTGACGGCCGCACGCTCGGCGAGCTCGAGGAGGGCCTGGAGATGACGCGCTTCGGTGTCATGAAGCACCTGCGCGTCCTCGAGGAGGCAGGTCTCGTCGTCTCACGCCGGGCCGGGCGCGAGAAGCATCACTTCCTGAACCCGGTCCCGATCCGCCTCCTGCACGACCGGTGGATCGACAAGTACACGGAACAGCGCGTCTCGGCGCTGTCCGAGCTCAAGACGCAACTGGAGGGACGTGGATGACGACCACCGCAGTTCAGACGACCCAGCTCTATCGGCTCTACATCAAGGCGAGCCCCGACGAGATCTGGGACGCGATCACGAAGCCGGAGTTCACCGAGCGCTACTTCTACGGCGCGCGGATCGAGAACACCGCCGCGGGGCATCGCAGCCTCGGGCCGAACGACGATATGTGGGGCGAGGCAGAGGTGACCGAGTTCGATCCGCCGCGGAAGCTCGTCCACGGCTGGCGGTCGCTGTACGACCCGGAGCTGGCGGCCGAGGAGGAGAGCCGCGTCACCTGGGAGATCGAGCCGCAGGACGGCGGCCTGTGCCTGCTCACCGTCGTGCACGATCAGCTCGAGGGCGCGCCGAAGACCGCAGCGAGTGTCTCCGGCGGCTGGATGCTCGTGCTGAGCGGCCTGAAGACGCTGCTCGAGACCGGGCAGCCGCTCGTCGGCTGAGAAGATGCGGCGAGATGGAGCTCGAGCACTACACGGTGGCGCTCCTCGTCACGAACCGGGATGCCCCGGAGCTCGACGAGGCCGCAGCCGCGGCGGTGCAGGATGCGCACCTCAGCCATCTCGCCGATCTGCACGAAGCCGGGCATCTGCTCGCCGTCGGGCCCCTCACGGACCCCGACGGCGAGCTGCGCGGCCTCTCCCTGCTCGGGGTCGGGGTCGAGGAGGCACAGCGGCTCTGCGAGAAGGACCCGGCCGTCGAGGCCGGCGTCTTCCTGCTGCGCGTCATGCCCTGGTCGACGCCGGCCGGGGCGCTCCACTTCACACAGACCCGCCTGCCGCGCTCGATCGCAGACATCCGTGGTTGAGCGCCCTTCCGCCGTCGCGCGCCGCCGGCCGCGGAAGCTGACCGACGTCCACCCGACGCGTCGCGGCTTCGTGCTCAGCTGGTGGACGTTCACCGCGACGTTCGCATTCCTTCGCCTCCTGACGTGGGCGATCAAGGTCCACGTCGCAGGCCTCGGGAACGTCAACGCCGGCGGGACGCATCTCCACCACTACCTCTGGGGGATCCTGATCGTCGCCACGATCGCGTCGCTCGGCCTCGTCGAGCGCTCGCCGACCTGGCGCACGTGGATGGGCGCGCTGCTCGGGGTCGGGCTCGCGCTGATCGTCGACGAGATCGCCCTGCTCGTCGAGTTGAAGGACGTCTACTGGAGCGGGGCGGGAGAGGTGAGCATCGCCGTCGCGCTGATCGTGATCGGGGTTGCCGGCAGCGTGCTCGCGCTGACGCGCGCACCGCACCGCGACGACCCGCTCGACTGAACGCCGCTCGTCACACAATCGGCACGAAGCCGGCACAGTGTCGTGACGCGGTGTCGCCTATGGTGGCAACGTGCTCGCCCGCACCGTCACCCACGCGCTCGTCGGCCTTGATCCCCGCCGCGTCGAGGTCGAGGCGCACATCCAGCGCGGGCTGTCGTCGTTCACGATCGTCGGTCTCGCCGATCGCGCCTGCCAGGAGGCGAAGGCGCGCGTCCGTTCGAGCGTCGCCGCCGCCGAGCTCGACTGGCCCGCGCACCGCATCACGATCAACCTCGCCCCGGCGTCGCTCCGGAAGGAGGGGTCGGGGTTCGACCTTCCGATCGCGCTGTCGGTGCTGGCGGCCTCCTATCAGGTCCCGCAGGAGGCGCTCGACGGTCATGCCGCGTTCGGGGAGCTGGGCCTCGACGGGCGCCTCAGGCCGGTGCCCGGCGCCCTGGTGGCCGCGGAAGGAGCGAGGCGCGCCGGTCTTTCGCATCTCCTGTGTGCGAGCGAGTCCGCGCCCGAGGTCGCGCTCGCCGGGGTCGATCCGGTCGGGCTCTGCCATCTCGGCGAGGCAGTTGCCTACCTCCGCGGCGAGCGCGCACCGCCCGACGTCGAGCCGCCTGCCGACGACTTCGAGACGCTCGCCGGGATCCCCGACCTGGCCGACGTCCGCGGGCAGGAACGGGCGCGGCGGGCGCTCGAGCTCGCAGCCGTCGGCGGTCACCACCTGCTCTTCGCCGGGCCGCCCGGGACAGGGAAGACGATGCTCGCGCGCCGGCTGCCCGGCATCCTGCCGCTCCTCGGTGACGAGGCGGCGTTGGAGGTGACGCGTATCCATTCGGTGGCCGGCGTCCTGGGCCCGGGTACCGGGCTCGTGCGCGTGCCGCCGTTCCGGGCGCCGCACCACTCGACGTCGGTGGCCGCACTCGTCGGCGGCGGTGGAGGTGGCGGTCCGCGTCCGGGCGAGGCGAGCCTGGCGCACCACGGCGTGCTCTTCCTCGACGAGCTGCCCGAGTTCCAGCGTCCCGCTCTCGAGGCGCTGCGGCAGCCGCTCGAGGACGGCTTCGTCTCGATCGCGAGAGTCGCCGGCCGGGCCGTCTTCCCGGCCCGTTTCCAGCTCATCGGTGCGATGAACCTGTGCCCCTGCGGTGCGCGCGGCGATGCAGCGGCGCAGTGCTGCTGCACACCCGAACGGGTGCAGCGCTACCGGGAGAGGCTGTCTCGCGCCCTGCTCGACCGCTTCGACCTCGTGCTCGCGGTGCCGCGGCCGCGGGGAAGCGAGCTCGCAGGGCCGCCGGCCGAGTCGTCCGCCGCGGTCCGGGAGCGGGTGGTCGCAGCGCGTCGGTGTCTGCGGGAGGAGCCGCCGGGGCTCGGCGCGGACGCCGAGGCGCTGTTGACGCGGGCGGTCGAGCGGCTGCCGCTCTCGGGCCGCGGCCGCGCCCGCGTCGCCCGGGTCGCAGTGACGGTCGCGGCGCTCGCTGCGGTCGGGACCGTCGCCCCCGAGCACCTTGCCGAGGCGCTCTCCTACCGGGCTCCCGGGGAGTTGGCGGCGTGAGCGCGCTCGCGGTCGCGGTCTTCGCAGGGCGCACCGGCACGCACCTCCTCGACGAGCCCAGGTCAGCCCGGTTCGCACGCTTCCGGTCGGAGTTCGACGAGGCGGCGTACCGGCACGAGCTCGCCGCCGCCGGGATCCGCTTCGTCGCGCGCTCGGACGAGGGGTTCCCGTGGCGGCTGGGCGCGATTCACGATCCACCGCCCGGCCTCTTCGTCCGCGGCGGTGCGCCGCTCGCGCTCCTCGAGCGGCCGTGCGTCGCCGTCGTCGGCGCCCGCGCGTGCTCGTCGTACGGCACGGCAGTGGCCCTGGCCTTCGGCCGCGAGCTCGCCGCTGCCGGTGCGGTGGTCGTCTCCGGGCTCGCCCGAGGGGTCGACGCCGCCGCTCACCGGGGCGCCCTCGACTCCGGCGACACGGTCGCCGTTCTCGGCTGCGGCGTCGACCGTGACTATCCGCGCGCGCACGCCTCCCTGGCCGCCGCCATCACCGCCCGCGGGCTCGTCGTCTCCGAGTACCCGCCCGGTGTCGAGCCCGCTCCCTGGCGCTTCCCGGCCCGGAACCGGATCGTCGCGGGCCTGTGTGCCGCCACGGTTGTCGTCGAGGCGCGTGAGCGAAGCGGTGCGCTGATCACCGCCGACCTCGCGCTCGAGGAGGGGCGTGACGTGCTCGCGGTGCCCGGCGAGATCACGAGCCGCCTGTCCCACGGCACGAACGCGCTGCTGCGGCTCGGCGCGACGCCGGCGACGTGCGCCGATGACGTGCTCGCCGCGATCGGCCTCGAGCCCAGCGGGGACGCGCCGCCGTCGCTCGACCCACGCCTGGCGGCGGTGCATGCCGTCGTGGCCGACGCCCCGGTCACAGTCGACGAGGTCGCCCGCGCCACGGAGCTCTCGCCCGGCGAGGCGGCTGCGGCCCTCGCGGAGCTCGAGCTGCTCGGACTCGTGTGCGAGTCTGAGGGTCGCTATCGCGGTCTTGCCTCGTGACCCAACGCGTGAGACACGTCGATCTCCGGGCAATCGCAGTCGTGGTAGAAGGAGCGACGTGAGGCTCACTGCGATCGACGTCCTGCTCGATCCCGATCAGACGATGGTCGAGAAGGCGTCTGCGGCGAATGCCCGGCTCCGCGCCGATTTTCCGGACGGCTTCGCGTTGGACGCGGACCACGCCCCGCACATCAGCGTTCTCCAGCGCTTCGTCCGCACAACGGATCTCGACGGTGTCGAGGCCGCCGTGGCATCCGTCTTCGACCGGGCGAGCCTCGCCTCGCTTCAGCTCGAGGCCACCGGCTTCTACTACCTGCCCTGGGAGAATCTCGGCGTTCCCGGCATCACCGTCGCTCCCGGGCCGGCGCTGCTCGAGCTGCAGCAGTCGCTCATCGCTGCGGTCGCGCCGTTCTCCGAACAGGACGGCGGCCCCGAGGCATTTGTCGGCACGCCCGAGACACCCACCATCGGCCCGACAGCCGCGTACGTCGCCGCGTTCGTTCCCGACCACAGCGGGCCGAACTACAACCCACACGTGACGGTAGGAGTCGGACGCGAGGAGTTCGTGAGGGCGCTGCTCGCGGAGCCGTTCGTCACATTCACGTTCGGGGTCGAGGGGGCTGCGATCTACCAGCTCGGCGACCTGGGGACCGCCCAGAAGAAGCTCTGGTCGGTCGCAGACGGCAGTCGACGGTGACGATGGACTCGCCGCCAAGCTGGCGGGGCGGCGAAGCGAAACAGCAGATCACGGACGTCGTTACCCGGTGTCCCGGGGAGGATCGTCAAGCTCGTCCCGCCCGGCTCTTACGCTGGGCGCCGTAACGGAGCCGGCCCTCCACCCGGCACCCCGCACGAGGGCGAGCGTGTGACGAAGTGCACCCCGTCTTCCACTTCGAGCGAGAACAAGTCCGTGCGTCCGGGGGAGAGATCGAGGATGAACGTCGGCCGGTTCCACCGGTCGTCCAGCTCGCCGTCGATGTACACGGGCACGCCGCCGAGCTCGCCGAGCAGCCGGTCGCCCGGAGCGAGCAGCAGCTCGCCCTCGTGCAAGCACAAGGGCGAGCTGCCGTCACAACACCCGCCGGACTGGTGGATCACGAGCGGGCCGTGACGGTCGCGCAGCGCCGCGAGCTCGCTGAGCGCCGCCTCGGTCGCACTGATCCGTTCCGTGTCCGGCATCGCCCCTCCTCAGAACAGCCCGAGCGGCTTCGGGTCGTAGCTGACGAGCAGGCACTTCGTCTGGCTGTAGTGGTCGAGCATCATCCGGTGGTTCTCCCGGCCGACACCCGACACCTTGTAGCCGCCGAACGCCGCGTGAGCCGGATAGAGGTGGTAGCAGTTCGTCCAGACCCTGCCCGCCTTGATCGCGCGGCCCATCCGGTAGGCCTTCGCCACGTCACGCGTCCACACGCCGGCGCCGAGGCCGTAGATCGTGTCGTTTGCGATCCGCAGCGCCTCCTCCTCGCCCTTGAACGTCGTCACGGCCAGAACCGGTCCGAAGATCTCCTCCTGGAAGATCCGCATCTCGTTGTGGCCCTTGAAGACGGTCGGCTCGTAGTAATAGCCGCCGGCCAGCTCGCCTTCGAGATGCGCCGGCTGTCCGCCGATCAAGAGCTCGGCACCTTCGTCGACGCCGATCTTGACGTACGACTCGATCTTCTCGAGCTGCGCAGTCGAGACCTGCGCCCCGATCTGCGTCCGCTCGTCGAGCGGATGCCCCTGCCGGATCTTTGCGATCCGCGGCAGCACCCGGCTCATGAACGCGTCGTACATCGACTCCTCGATCAGTGCGCGCGACGGGCACGTGCAGACCTCGCCCTTGTTGAAGGCGTAGAGCACGAGACCCTCGATCGCCTTGTCGAGCAGCTCGTCGTCGGCATCCATCAGGTCGGCGAAGAAGACGTTCGGCGACTTGCCGCCGAGCTCCGTCGTCGACGGGATGATGTTCTGGGCCGCGTACTGCATGATCAGGCGGCCCGTCACCGTCTCACCGGTGAACGCGATCTTCGCGATTCGCTTCGACGTCGCGAGCGCCTTGCCGATCTCACCGCCCGGCCCGTTGACGACGTTGATCACGCCCGGTGGGATGATCTCCTCGATCAGCTCCATCAGCTTGAGGATCGACCACGGCGTGGGGCTCGCAGGCTTCATGACAGTGCAGTTCCCGGCCGCCAGCGCGGGTGCCAGCTTCCAGGCCGCCATGAGGAGCGGGAAGTTGAACGGAATGATCTGCCCGACCACACCCAGCGGCTCGCTGAAGTGGTAGGCGATCGTGTTCTTGTCGATCTCCGAGATCCGCCCCTCCTCGGCGCGAATCGCGCCGGCGAAGTAGCGGAAGTGGTCGGCGGCGAGCGGGATGTCGGCCGCCAGCGTCTCCCGCACCGGCTTGCCGTTGTCCCAGCTCTCCGCGACGGCGAGCAGCTCGCGGTGCTCGTCGATCGCATCTGCGACCAGGTTCAGGACGCGAGCCCGCTCCGTCGTCGACGTCTCGGCCCACGCCTCACGTGCCGCATGAGCGGCGTCGAGCGCGAGCTCGATGTCCTCCGGCGTCGAGAGCGGGACCTCCGTGAACGGCTCGCCCGTCGCCGGAGTCCGGTTCTCCGCGTAACGCCCCTGCACCGGCGCGACCCAGTGGCCGCCGATGAAGTTGTCGTAGCGGTCCTTGACCTCGACCGGGCTGCCGGGTGTCCCGGGAGCCGTGTGGATCCCGGTCTGCTCGATGACTGCCATCGAGACCTCCTTTCGATGACGGCCGCATCCGTCGGACGGCGGACGACAAGCCGTCTGCGCCATCGTCGACCCGACCCTCGGGACGGTCATCAGGGGTTTCGCGCAGGCGGGTCGCTCTCCAGCACTCTCTTAGGATCAGCGCGCTCCTAGGATCAGTGTGTGCCCGTGTCGTCCTACTGGCTCGAAGAGCCTCGCGAGCCGCTCCCTCGCCGACGCCTGACGGGCAGAGTGGAGGTCGCCGTGATCGGCGGCGGCGTGACGGGCTGCGCGTGCGCCCTCGCGCTCGCCGAGTGCGGCGTTCGCGTGCGTCTGCACGAGGCGCGCGAGATCGCGGGCGGGGCGAGCGGCCGAAACGGCGGCTTCGCGCTCCGCGGTGCGGCAATGCCGTACGACGAGTTGCACCGCGCCATCGGGCCGGAGCGCGCCCGCTCGCTGATGACGCTCACCGAGCGCGGCCTCGACCGGCTCGCCGCGCTCGCCGGCGACGCGTTTCGCCGCGTCGGCAGCCTGCGGCTCGCCTGGGACGAGGATGAGCGCGGCGCGCTCCGCCGCGAGCACGACGCGCTTCGTGCCGACCGGCTCGCCGTCGAGTGGGTCTCCGATCTCGCGGCGCCGCTCGACCGTCTCGCGTACGGCGCGATCGCGCACCCGGTCGACGGGGCGATTCACCCCGCCCGCTGGGTGCGTCGGCTTGCGCGGCATGCGGTCGAAGCGGGCGCCGACGTTCGCGAGGGCGACGCGGTTGCCGTCGACGAGCTCGACGCGGATGTGGTTGTCGTGGCGGCCGACGGGTTCACGGCGTCGCTGCTCCCCGAGCTGGCCCCGGTCGCGCTTGCGACGCGAGGGCAGGTGCTCGCCACCGAGCCGCTCGCCGAGCTTCGCTACGACCGGCCGCACTATGCCCGCGGCGGCTTCGACTACTGGCACCAGCTGCCGGGTGGACGGCTCGTGCTCGGCGGCCGCCGCGACGTCTCACCGGCGACTGAGCTGACCGAGGAGATGGAGACGACCGACCGCATCCAGCACGAGCTCGACGTGCTGCTCGTGGAGCTCGTCGGCGCGCGCCCGCGGGTCACCCACCGCTGGGCCGGCGTGTGGGCGACGACACCGGACCTGCTCCCCCTTGTCGGCCGGGTGCCCGGGCGCGACGACGTGTGGGTCGCAGGCGGCTACTCCGGCCACGGGAACGTGCTCGGGCTCGTCTGCGGCGAGCTCGTCGCACGGGCGATTCTCGGCGAGCGGCCGGTCGAGCTCGAGCCGTTCGATCCGGCACGCTTGTATGTTGGTGACCGACCCCGATCCGAGCGAGGAGCGCCGCGATGAACCGGTTCGAGCAAGCCGTGAAGGAGTGCATGATCCCGACCGCCGAGTTGCTGGCGGAGACCGAGAAGCCGCTCCACCGCGCGATCCTGCTCAACTTCTGGCGCCACGTGCACCTCGAGGGCGCGGGCGACTACGACCGGATCGTCGCTCCCGACATGATGGTGGACGAGCCGGTCTATCGCGTCGCGTGGGGTGCGAGCCCGACCGTGATCCACGGCAAGGACGGCGTGCTCGCCTTCTACAACAGTGTCGGCGAGTCGGTGCTCTGGCACTCCGACGACCGGCTGGCCGTCGGCGACTGGGGGATCTCGGACGAGATCACCTTCCATCAGCTCGCCCGCGGTGCCGACCTGCAGGCGATCGGGTACGAGGTCGACGACCCCGAGGCGCTTTACCACGTGTCGAGCCGCCAGTCGTTCGTGTGGCCCTACGACGAGCAGGCGCGGCTGGCCGGCGAGCACCTGTACGAGGACAAGACGAGCCTCGCGATCGAAGAGGTACGCCCGGACGAGGCGATCACGCCGGCGCGCGTACGCGAGATCCACCGCGAGGGCCTGGCCGAGCTCGAGACCGGGCGGGGCGACCGCTTCTGGACGCTCGACGCGCAGCTCGCCGCCGCCCGGTAGGGGCCCGCTCAGCCGCGCCGCAGCAGGCGTGCCAGGAGCGAGCGCTGCGGCGGCGCCGCGGCCGCCCGTGCCTCGCGCCTCAGGTCTGCGGTCGTCCACGCCCGCTCACGCATGCGCCGGGTCGCGTAGCGGGGCTTCCAGATGACCGGCCGCTGCTTCACGTCCGCCAGATGATGCCTGGGTCGGCGGCCCGGTAGTTTCCCCCGCCCGACCGGCGGGATACCTCGGAGGCCGATCGAAGCGATCCGGCGCACGGTGAGGTCATGTCGATGCCGGTCTTCACGCCCAGCGACATCGGGCCGCCGGCCGCGGGAGGGCCGGCCTCCGAGCTGTGGTGGTTCGTTCGCTGGTTCGTCTTCCACGGCACGCGCCTCGACCGGCTCGCCGTCCCCGATTCGGCGGAGCAGGCGGCGAGAGAGGAGCCTTGCGAGACAAGGGAGTGACTGGTACCTTGTCTCGCATGGCAGCCGGCTCGCAACGGCGCACGGAGCTCCTGCGCGGTGTGCTCGACCTCTGCCTCTTGGCCGTGATGGACGAGGGCCCGGCCTACGGCTACGAGATGACCAGGCGGCTGCGCGACCGCGGTCTCGGGCTCGTGGGCGAGGGCTCCATCTATCCCTTGCTCGGCCGCCTCGAGCGTGACGGCCTCGTCGAGACCTACCGGGGCGCGAGCAACGGAGGGCCGCCGCGGAAGTACTACCGCCCCTCGACTGCCGGACGGCTCGCGCTCGCGCTCGGGGTGTCCGACTGGCGCGCTGCGCGCGATGCCGTCGATGCAGTGCTTGCTCCCATCAAGGTCGAGGTGGCCTCATGAACGACTTCGTCGAGCAGTGTCGCCGCGAATGGAGGCGCCTCGGTGTCCCCGATCCGCTGGCCGACGAGATGGCGGCCGACCTGACCTCCGATCTGCGGGAAGCCGAGGCGGAAGGGGTCTCCGCCGAGGAGGTTCTCGGAAGCGGCGCCTTCGATCCGCGTTCCTTCGCTGCCTCGTGGGCAGCCGAGAGAGGGATCATCCCCGTGCAGACGAGTCGGGGAAACGCGCGTCGCCGGCCGCGCGTCCTCGTGGCGTTCACCGCGCTCGCGGCGATCGCACTGATCGTCGCTGCGGCGCTGCTCGTGACCGGGGAGCCGAAGGTGTCTGTCGTCGCGACGAGCCACCGCCTTCGCTTCCCACCGACGGGCTCGCTCGTTCAGCCTCCCACCGCCCGCACGGTCGTCCTCCACTCGAGTGCGGCCGCGCCCGTCGAATGGATCCTCCTCTTCGTGGCGATCGCCGCGCTCGGCTTCGCGGCGTGGCTGTGGTCGAGCTGGGCCCGCTCACGGCCGCCCAGCGTTCCCGTCTAGCTCGAGGACGGCCCGGGGGCGCCGTCACGCCGTGACGTTCTCGGGCGTCGTCGCAGAGCCCAGGCGTACCGTCTCCGTGCCGCGCGTCACCTTCACGTTCCAGGGCGCACCCAGGCGGAGCCAGAGGTGCCGTTGGTCGAGTCGTAGCGTCTGACCCTGCTCGAGCGTCCGCTCGGCGAGCACCGCTCCCGCCGGGCCGCCCACGCGCACCTCCACCCAGCAGCGTCCCCTGAGCGCGCGGACGAAGAGTGCCGGGTGGGTGAGCGTCTTCTCCGCCGCGCGGACGTGCGGGATCGCGTGCCGCACCGTCTCCGGGGCGGTCGTCGCCGCGGGTGGCCGCGCTGCCTCCCGGTTCGTCTGCACGGTGCGCCCGCCGCCGGGCCAGGCCGACCAGACGAGCATGACGACGAGGACGGCGACGGCGGCGGCCGACGCGAGCCAGATCGGGACGCTATGGCGTCTGCGCTGCAGCAGGGTAGTCGCCTGCTCCTCCGGCTCGGGTGACGGCGGGAACTGTTCGTCGAACTCCTGGACGAACGCGTCCGCATCGAGCTCGAGCGCATTGGCGTAGGTGCGGAGGAATGCGCACGTGTATGTCCGGCCCGGCAATGCGTCCCAGTCGCTCCTGCTCGAGCGCTTCCAGGTACCGCGAGCGCATGCAGGTGATCTGCTCCGCATCGCGGAGCTCGAGGCCCCTCGCCTCGCGCGCCGCAGCGAGACTCGCCCCTATCTGGAACACTCGGACCTACCTACCCCCGAGCTCGAGAAGCAACCGCGCTTCACGACCCTGACCGCTCATCGTCGTCTCCCGGCTCAGGTAGGCAGTGTCGCCTTCAACTCGGCGACTGCCATCGGTAGTCGGAGGCAAGGAAGACGACACTTCCCGACCGTCGTAGGTGGTTTCGCGGCGTCAGAGCTCGAGGACGGGCAGCGCGTCGAGGTCGGCGGCTTCGAGTGCAACGAGCGCGATAGCGAGATCCTGGATCGCGAGCCCGGTCGAGTCGAACATCGTAATCTCGTCGTCCCGCGTGCGTCCCGGTGCGGTGCCGGCGAGCACGTCGCCGATCGCCGTCACGTCGTCCTCGCCGATGAGCCCATCGTCGACTGCGTGCGCAAGCTCGCCACCGTGCGAGGCCTGATCCCAGTCGTCGCAGAAGAGCCGCGCGCGGGCGAGCTCCGCGGCCGCCGCCTCAGCCTTGCCAGGGCCATCGGCGCCCATCAGCGAGACGTGCTGGCCGGGGCGCAGCGTGCCTTCGGCGAGCAGCACCTCGTGGCCGGGCGTGACCGTGACGACGAGGTCGGCGTCGAGCGCGTCGGCGAGCGATGGTGCCACGACCGCGCCGAGCTCGGCCGCGACGCTCGCCGCCCGCCCCGCGTCGACGTCCCAGAGCGAGACCGCCCGCCCGCGAGCAAGGAACGTGCGCGCGGCGGCCGCCCCGTTGACGCCCGCGCCGATCACGCTCGCGCGTCGACGCGTCCGCGCGACCGAGTGTCTCCGCTCGCGAGCACGGCCGCCGCGCCCGTGCGCAGCGCCGTGACCGACGCCGCGTCGAGCACCGCCCGCAGCTGCCCGTTCGCCGCATCCGAGACGAGGACGATGCCGGTCACGGTCGGCAGGCCCTGCGCCGGGTTGCCGGGGAACGACGTGATCCATTTGAGGAGCGCCGCACCGCCGCCGAGCGCAGGCATCGCCCGGAAGTCGCCGGCGGGATAGTTCGTCACGTAGACCTTCGGCGGCATCGACCACTCGCCGCGTGCGTACGCGACGAACGCCTCGCGCACCGCGTCGACCGCGCGTGCCGGCGTCACCGCCGCCTCGACGGCGGCGCGGTCGAGCACGAGTGCGCGCGTCACAGTGCCTTGACGGCGGCGGTCAGCTTCGCGACCGACTCCTTCGCGTCGCCGAAGAGCATCATCGTGTTCGGCTCGACGAAGAGCGGGTTGTCGATGCCGGCGAAGCCGGGGTTCATCGACCGCTTGAGCACGATGACCGTCTGCGACTCGTCGACGTTCAGGATCGGCATGCCGTAGATCGGGCTCGCCGGGTTGTTGCGCGCGTCGGGATTCACGACGTCGTTCGCTCCGATCACGAGCGACACGTCGGTGCGCGGGAACTCGGCGTTCGCCTCGTCCATCTCCTTCAGCGCCGGGTACGGGACGTTCGCCTCGGCGAGCAGCACGTTCATGTGCCCCGGCATGCGGCCGGCGACCGGGTGAATGGCGTAGGTGACCTCGACGCCCTTCGACTCGAGCAGGTCGGCGAGCGCGCGCACGTCGTGCTGCGCCTGCGCGACCGCCATGCCGTAGCCGGGGACGACCGCGACCTTGTGCGCGTAGGTGAGCATGATCGCGACGTCGTCCGCGGTGGTGGGGCGGACCGATCCGGTCGCGCCCGCCACGGCGCCGCCCGCGCCGGTCTGCAGCTGGCCGAACGCGCCGAAGAGGACGTTCGCGATGGAGCGATTCATCGCTTTCGCCATCATCATCGTGAGGAACGTGCCGGACGCGCCGACGAGCATGCCGCTGACGATCAGCACGTTGTTCTCGAGCTCGAAGCCGCCTGCGGCGACCGCGAGCCCGGTGAACGCGTTCAGGAGCGAGATCACGACCGGCATGTCGGCGCCGCCGATCGGCAGCACGAACAACACCCCGAAGAGCGCCGCGGCGGCGATCAGCGCCCAGAGCAGCCACTCGTCCTGGACGCCGGCGACGAGCGCGATCCCGGCGGCGACCGCCGCGAGGAAGACGACGCCGTTCACGACCTGCTGCCCGGCGTAGGTGATCGGCCGCCCGCCGATCAGCTCCTGCAGCTTTGCGAACGCGATCATCGAGCCGCTGAACGAGATCGAGCCGATCAATGCCGAGAGCACGATCGCGATCGAGATGTCGACCTTCGGTGTCCCCGGCTCGGGCAGGATCCGGTGCACTTCCGCGAGCGCGATCAGCGCCGCCGCGCCGCCGCCGACGCCGTTGAACAGCGCCACCATCTGCGGCATCGCGGTCATCTTCACCTTGCGCGCCGCGACCGCACCGAAGCCGCCGCCGATCAGCATGGCGAGCACGATCGCCCACCAGCTCGTCGAGCCGATGTTGATCCATGTCACGACGACGGCGAGGACCATGCCGGCCGCGCCGATCTGGTTGCCGCGACGCGCGTGCGCCGGGTTCGAGAGGAAGCGCAGCGCCAGGATGAAGGTCACGATCGTGACCAGGTAGAGCAATCTGGTGGCGTCAGCCCCCAACGGTGTCAGCTCCCATCTGGTGCCTGGTCCTTCTTCGGCTCGCGCTTCTTGAACATCTCGAGCATCCGGTCAGTGACGACGAAGCCGCCGACCACGTTCGCCGACGCAAGTACCACCGCCGCGAAGCCGACGATCCACGTGAACGTGCTCTTGTCGGGGAGGCCGAGCACGATCATCGCGCCGACGATCACGATCCCGTGGATCGCGTTCGTGCCGCTCATCAGCGGCGTGTGCAGCAGCGCCGGCACCTTCGAGATCACCTCGAAGCCGAGGAAGATCGCGAGCACCAGGATCGTCACCTCGAACACGAGCAGCGTCCCGTGACTCATCGGGCAACCTTCGGTTGTCCAATGAATCCCGCTCCGGCGCCGGCGAAGCCGGCACCTCCGCTCCTGATGAGCTCCGTCGAGCCTACGCTCATGCGGCGGTCTCCTTTCGTGTCACGCACGCGCCCGCGACGATCTCGTCGTCCCAGTCGAGGACGAGCTCGCCGTCCTTGACGAGCAAGCCAAGAATCGACGCCATGTTGCGCGCGAGCAGCTGGCTCGCGTGCGTCGCCATCGTCGAGGGAAGGTTGGTGGTGCCGACGATCGTCACGCCGCTCTCGACGATCTCTTCGCCGGGGCGCGTCAGCTCGCAGTTGCCGCCGGTCTCGGCGGCCAGGTCGACGATGACCGATCCGGGCCGCATGCCGCGCACCGCGTCCGCCGTCACGAGCTTCGGCGCCGGTCGGCCCGGGATCGCCGCGGTGGTGATGATGGCGTCGAAGCCCGGGATCCGCGCCTGCAGCTCCGCCTGCTGGGCAGCCTGCTGCTCGGGCGTCAGCTCACGTGCGTAGCCGCCTTCCGTCTCCTCGCCCTGGACGCCGAGATCGAGGAACGTGGCACCGAGCGACTCGACCTGCTCGCGCACCGCCGGACGCACGTCGAAGCTGCTGACCACGCCGCCGAGGCGGCGCGCTGTTGCGATCGCCTGCAGGCCGGCGACGCCGGCGCCGAGCACGAGGATCTTCGCCGGCGGGATCGTGCCGGCAGCCGTCATCAGCATCGGCAGGAACCGGGGCAGCCGGTCGGCGGCGACCAGCGCCGCCTTGTACCCGGCGACCGTCGCCTGGGACGAGAGGGCGTCCATCGGCTGTGCGCGCGTGATGCGCGGGATCGACTCCAACGCGAGCCCGTAAACGCCGGCCGCGGCGAGACGCTCGACGCCCGCCGCGTCGGTCAGCGGAGCGAGAAACGCGATCAGCACCTGCCCTTCGTGCAGCCGGGCCACCTCGTCGGCGGTCGGCGCCGCGACCTTCACGACCACGTCCGCCGACCATGGATCGCCGAGCTCGGCCCCTGCCTCGCGATACGCTTCGTCCAGGAAGCCGGCGGCGGAGCCTGCGCCCGCCTCGATGACGGCAGTGACGCCCTCGCCCAGCCGCGAGACGGTCTCCGGGACGAGGGCGACCCGGCGTTCGCCGGGCGCAACCTCCTGTGGGACACCGACTCGCATGACCGTCGGCGACGCTATCGCATCCGCGAGCAACTACGGTAGGTAATCCGCACGGATCCTCCGGCGTCGATCTGCGACAAGGGATTGCGCCGCCGAAGGTGAATCGAGCCTGTGGCCATGAGCCATGCCGCGCTCCTCACGCACAGGCTTGTCGATCACGACCCGGGTGTCGTCGACCACGCGGCACGCGTCACCGATCTCGCCCTCCGGCTCGCGACCGAGCTCGACGCCGCGCCGGCCCTCGTTCGCCGCCTCGTCGTCGCAACGCCGTTGCACGACATCGGGAAGCTCGACGTCGATCCGGCGATCCTCGCGAAGCCCGGCCCGCTCGACGACGACGAGTTCGAGGCGATCCGCGGCCATCCCGTCGCAGGCACGCGGATCCTCACCGGCATCCAGTCGCTGCGGGCCGCGCTCGACACGGTGCTGCACCACCACGAGCGCTGGGATGGAAGCGGCTACCCGTACGGGCTGAGCGGCATGGACATCCCGGAGGAGGCGCGCATCGTCGCTGTCGCCGACGCCTACGACGCGATGATCTCCGACCGCCCCTACCGGGATCGGGTCGGCCACGCCGACGCCGTCGCGGAGATCGAGCGCTGCGCCGGCACGCAGTTCGACCCGCGCGTCGCCGAGGCGTTCGTGCGCATGGTCGGCTGACCGTTCTAGAGCGTCGACCAGATCTCGAGCTTCGTGCGCGTCCGGCGGATCACCTCGTCGGTGAACGCGGTCGTCGACGACTCGCCCCCGAGGTCGGCTGTCTTCACGCCCTGCGCCACCGCCTCGAGCGCCGACTCGCGGATCGCGCGGCCGGCGCTCGCGCCCCGCTCGGTCTGCGACAGCAGCGCCGCGCCTCCGAGGATCATCGCGAGCGGGTTCGCGACGTTCTTGCCCTGCAGCGACGGGGCGGTGCCGTGCGCGGCCTCCGCCATCAGCGCGGTCGGCTCGAGCTCGCCGCCCTCGAACGCCACCAGCATCGACTCCGAGCCGGCAATGGAGCCGAAGAGCGGCAGCACGAGGTCGGAGAGGATGTCCCCGTCGCGGTTCAGCGCCGGGATCACGAGCGGCTCGCCGGTCGAGGCGACGAGCAGCGCGAACGTCGCGTCGATCAGCTGCGGCTCGTACTGGACGCCGGGATGCCGCGCAGCCGCCGCGTCCATCTCCTCCTTCAGCATCCCCTCGTAGGTGGGGGAGACCGTGTACTTCGGGCCGCCGAACACCTTCGCGCCGGTTCGCTGCGCCTCGCGGAACGAGAACTCGGCGACGGCGCGGCAGACGCTCCGCTCGATCCGCTCGGTGCGGAAGGCGACCTCGTCGTCTCCCTCTCCCTCGCGCCACTCCTTCGCGCCGTATGCGTCGCCGACAGCCATCCGCACGACGGAGATCGGTGCGTGGACGCCGCCGAACGGCACGACCCCCGGCAGCCGCCGCCCGGTGCGGACGATCACCTTGCCGCCGATCTCCTCGCGCAGGATCCGGTTCGGCGAACCGACGTCGCCGCGGCCTTCGGGCGTCACGGTCGCCGCCTTCAGCCCGAGCCCGTGCGCGCGGATCGCCGCTGCAGCCTCGTGCACGATCCCGTTCCGGGTGGAGCGGCGGGACGCCAGCGAGAGATCGAAGCGGGGAAGCTCGAGCTCGAGCCCGGTCACGTCGGGCGCGAGCACGCGGAGCGACTCCTCGAGCAGCTCCTGCCCGGTCTCGTCGCCCTCCAGCACTGCGATCGCCGTCAGCTCCATCGGCGGCGAAGACTAGCGCCAGCTGATTTCGGCCGGGAATTCATGTCGACGGTCGCACGACGTACACTGGCGGGCGAATCGATACGGAGGCTGAAATTGGCTCGGAAAACCGTTCTGGTTTGCGACAACTGCGGGAAGGAGGTCGACGAGGCGCACGGCGCCGTCCTGCGCATCACCTATTCGGACGCGCGCCGGGGCTCCAAGGTCGCCGATCTCTGCGACGACTGCGCGGGCACGATGCCCGGCCGCTCCGCCGCTCGCCGTGGGCGGCGGCCGAAGTCGGCGGCGCCCGCTTCCGCCCAGGGGTAAAGGCAGCAGAGAGCGGAAACTCGTCGGGAGTGGCCGCGGGACACGTCCTGCGGCCACTCTACGATGGGAAGGTGGGGCTTTCCCTCCTCGCGGGGCCTGCGAACGCGGGCAAGGTCGCGCTTCTCCTCGACCGGTATCTCGCCCGTCTCGACGACGAGCCGTACCTGATCGTGCCGACCGGATCGGACGTCGACCGGGTCGAGCGCGATCTGCTGGCCCGCTGTGGCTGCCTGCTCGGCGGCGGCATCGGAACGTTCGACGACCTCTTCCGGCAGCTTGCCGCCGGCGACCCCGGGCGCCGCGACGTCCTCACCGATACGCAGCGTGTGCTCGTCGCGCGGCGCGCGCTCGCCGCAGCGCCGCTCGACGGGCTCGCGCGCTCGGCGCGGACCGGCGGCTTCGCCGACGCGCTCCTCGGCACGCTCGGGGAGCTCGAGCAGGGCCTCCTCGACCCGCACGACCTCGACGGCGAGCTCGCGGCGCTGTACCGCGCCTACCAGGCTGAGCTGGACAGCCTTCAAATGTGGGATCGCGACTTGCAGCGGCGCCGCGCGGCGGAGCGGCTCCGGTCCGACCTCGGCGCCTGGCAGGGGCAGCCGGTGTTCGCGTATGGGTTCGAGGACCTGACCGGAGCGGAGTGGGCGCTGCTCGAGGCGCTCGCCGGCCGTGCCGAGGTGCACGTGTCGCTGCCGTACGAGCCCGGCCGCACCGCCTTCGCCTCGCTCGCCCGCACGGCGACCGACCTCGCATCGCTCGCCGACGGCCGCATCGAGGAGCTGCCGTCGCGCTCGGCCGAGTACGCACATCCGGCGCTCGCCCATCTCGAGCGGAGCCTGTTCGAGGAGTCCCCGGGCCCCGCCCCCGAGCTGGGCGACGGCATCCGCTTCCTGGAGGGCGCCGGGGCACGCGGAACGCTCGAGCAGGTCGGCGAGGAACTCGCGGCTCTGTTGCGCAGCGGCGTTGCGCCCGAGCGGATCGCGCTCGTCGCACCGTCGCTCGACGGTCTGCGCGCGCCGCTCGAGACGGTGCTCGGCGGGCTCGAGATCCCGTACGCGGTCGAGTCGCGCGTCCGCTTCGGCGCGACGCCGATCGGGCACGCGCTCCTCCAGTTGCTCCGGTTCGCCTGGCAGGGAGGTGGGCGCCGCGAGCTGTACGCCTACCTGCGCTCTCCGTACTCCGGGCTCGCCCGCTCGTCCGTCGACTACGTCGAGGGCCGGCTGCGCGGGCGTGCCGTCCACGCGGCCGACCGCGTCGAGGCAGAGACGGAGAAGTTGCGCGAGGCCCCGCTGCCTGCGCTCGACGAGCTGCGCGAGGCGGAGTCGCCCACCGAGGCGGTTCGGGCGCGGCTGCGGGCGATGCTGCGCGGCGCCTACGGCACCGAGGCGCCGCCCGCGGGCGAGTCGTCGCGGCTCGACCTGCGCGCGTACGGCGCTGCGCTCGCGCTGCTCGACGAGCTCGACTCGTTCGCCCGGCGCTCGGGCGGGATCGAGCGCGACGACGTCGTCGCCGCGCTCGAGCGCGGCGAGGTGCGCCTTGCCGCGGCCAGGGAAGCGGGGCGGGTCGCCGTCCTCGACCTGCTGCGGGCCCGCACCCGCCGCTTCGACGTGGTCTTCGTGCTCGGGCTGGAGGAGGGCAGCCTGCCGCGGCGGGCGCGCACGTCGCCGTTCCTCGGCGAGGATGCACGCCGCGCGCTGGGCGGACGGCTCGAGCGCCCCGATCAGGTCGCGCGCGACCGCTACCTCTTCTACACGGCGTGTACCCGCGCGACGCGCCGCCTGTTCCTCGTGCGAGAGGCGGCCACCGACGACGGCTCACCGCGCGAGCCGAGCCCGTTCTGGGACGAGGTCGCCGCGGTCTTCGACCCCGAGGACGTGGAGCGCGCGACAAGCCGTCGCCCGCTGTCCGCGCTCACCTGGCAGCTCGAGGCGGCACCGACCGAGCGCGAGCGGCTGCGGGCCCTCGCCCGGCTCGCGGTCGCCGAGCCCGACGAGGCGTGGGCGCTCGCCGACGCGAACGACTGGCAGCGGCGTCTGACGCGCGCGCGCCACGCGCTGCGCCGCGACACGCGCATCCGCCCCGAGTTCTTCGGCGGCAAGACGACGTTCGGGGCGACCGAGCTCGAGCGGTTCGCCGACTGCTCGTCGGCCTGGCTGATCGAGCGCATCGTCTCGCCCAAGACGATCGACGCGGAGGTCGATCCGATGCTGCGTGGCTCGGTCGCGCACAGTGCGCTGCACAAGTTTTACGCCGGGCTGCCGAAGGAGCTCGGGCACGATCGTGTGACACCTGAGAATCTCGACCGTGCGCTCGGCTTCCTGCGGCGCTGCCTCGACGATGCGCTGCGCGGAGGCGTGCGGCTCGACCTCACCGAGTTGCAGGAGGCGGAGCTCGATGAGAGCCTCTGGCGGGACCTTCAGGGGTTCGTGCGCGACGAGGCGGCGTCGGAGCTGACGCTTCTGCCGAGGCGGTTCGAGGTGTCGTTCGGCTCCGAGCGCTCGGCACCCGAGCTGCAGCGGGGGCTGCCGCTCGGCGAGGGGCTGCACCTGAGCGGGAAGATCGACCGCATCGATGTCGACCCGTATAGCGCGCGGGGGATCGTGCAGGACTACAAGTCGGGCCGCACCGCGCACTCGGCGAAGCAGATCGACGAGGAGCTGAAGCTCCAGATCCCGCTCTACATGCTCGTGCTGCGTGATCTGGTCGGCATCGAGCCGCTCGGCGGCGTCTACCGGGCACTGGCCGGCGCGCGAGTCACGCGCGGCCTGTTGCTTGCGGACGCCGGCGAAGACCTGCCCGGCTTCCAGCGCAACGACTATCTGCAGGGCGACGACTTCTGGGCGCTCGTCGAGACCTCGCGCGGACGGGCGCTCGAATATGCGCAGCGGATCCGCGCCGGCGACGTGCGGCACGACCCGAAGGGCGACGAGTGCCCGGCCTGGTGCGATCTGTGGTCGATGTGCAGGGTGAGGCGTCCGTGAACCCCGAGCAGCGCGCCGCAGTCGAGGCACGCGGTGAGGTCTTCGTCTCCGCCGGTGCCGGCACGGGCAAGACGACGGTGCTCGTCGAGCGCTTCGTGCGCGCCGTCTGCGACGAGGGGCTCGACGTCGAGTCGGTGCTCGTGATCACGTACACGCGCAAGGCAGCCGGCGAGCTGCGCGCGCGCATCCGGGCGGCGCTGCATCGGGCCGGCCGGCCCGACCTCGCCCGGCGGCTCGACAGCGCCTGGATCTCGACCATTCACGGCTTCTGCTCGCGTCTCCTCCGCGCCCACCCGTTCGCGGTCGGGATCGACCCGCGGTTCCGCGAGCTCGACGACGAGCACGGCGCGGTGCTGCGCGGCGAGTCGTTCGAGCGGGCGCTCGCCGCGTTCTGCTCGACCCGCGACCCGGAGCGCCTGCGGCTTCTCGCCACCTACAGCGCGACGGGCCTGCGTCGCATGCTGACCGGTGTCTACGAGACGCTCCGGTCGGCGGGTCGCGAGCTCGTGCTCGAGCTCGGCGACGTTGCGCGGGTGCCCGAGCGGCTGCGCGAGTTGCAGGTCGCCGCAGACGAGCTGCTCGCCGACCCGAAGGCCAGCGAGAAGCACATCGCGGCGGCGCGGGCGGCGCTCGTGCTCGCCCCGCACGCGGAGCAGCTGCTCGATCTCTCGTATCTCGCGACGAGCGGGGAGCGGGCGGCGGAGTTCAAGGAAGCCCGGCTTCGGCTCGAGCAGGCGGCGTTCGACGAGCTCGCCGAGCGTGACCGCGACCTGCTGCAGGAGCTGCTCGAGCTCTTCGCGACGGAGTACGCGGAGGCGAAGCGGCGCGAGTCGGCCCTCGACTTCGAGGATCTCCAGCTCTACGCGCGCGATCTGCTGCGCGACCATGAAGACGTGCGGTCGGAGGAGCAGCTCCGCTTCCGCGCGATCATGGTCGACGAGTTCCAGGACACGAACCGATTGCAGTGCGATCTCGTCGACCTGCTCCGCGGCGGGCCGCTCGAGAAGGATGTCTTCTTCGTCGGCGACGAGTTCCAGTCGATCTACGGCTTCCGGCACGCCGACGTCGCCGTGTTCCGGGAGCGCCGCGAGCAGGCGCCGGCGCGGCTGCCGCTGACGCTGAACTACCGCTCTCGCCCCGAGGTGCTCGCGGCGGTGAACGAGCTCTTCGGTGCGCAGTTCGGCGACGGATACCAGCAGCTCGCGGCGTCCGGGGACTTCCCGGATCCGGTGTTCGGGCATCCCGTCGAGCTGCTCGTCTCCGACAAGCGCAGCTACCAGGACGCCGGCGAGCGCTGGCGCGACGGCGAGGCGCGATCGATCGCCCGCCGCGTGCGCGAGCTCGTCGACACCGGCGCGGCGGCTCCGGGGGAGATCGTGCTGCTCTTCGCCGCCGGGACCGATGCCGAGCGCTACGAGTCCGCGCTTCGCGCCGTGGGCCTGCCCACCTACCGGGCGACCGGGCGCGGCTACTTCGGGCAGCAGCAGGTGGTCGACCTGCTCGCCTACCTGCGCCTGCTGCACAACCGCTACGACGACGAGGCGCTCGTCACCGTGCTCGCCTCGCCGTTCGTCGGCGTCTCGAACGACGCGCTCGTCCTGATCCGCCGGCACGCCGGCCGCCGCCCGCTCTTCTCGGGGATCGAGCGGACGCTGCCCGAGTCGCTGCACGAGGACGACGGGCGGCTCGTGCGTGCCTTCCGCCAGCGCTACGAGCGGCTTGTCGGCTCGTCGACGCGTCTCGGGCTCGAGCGGCTGTGCGAGGAGATCGTCTCCGCCCACGACTACGACCTCGCCGTGCTCGCGCAGTGGGACGGCGGACGGCGCTACGCGAACCTGCGGAAGCTGATGCGGCTCGCCCGCAGCTACGAGGGGCTGCGTGGGCCCGACATCGAGGGCTTCGTGCGCTTCATCCGCGACCAGGAGGCGGTCGGGGCCTCGCAGCTCGAGGCGGTGTCGGAGGAAGAAGGTGCCGACGCGGTCCGGCTGCTGACGATCCACGCGGCGAAGGGGCTCGAGTTCAAGGTCGTGATCGTCGCCGACGCGGGTCGCGACACGACGGGCGCTCCGTCGACCGACGAGATCCTCGTGCGTCCCGACGGGCGCTTCGGCTTTCGTGTCGTCGACCCCGGCTCCGGACGCAAGCGCGGCGTCTTCAGCTACGAGGACGTGCGCGCGGCCGAGAAGGCCGACGACGAGGCCGAGCGGCTCCGCCTCTACTACGTCGCGATGACGCGCGCGATCGACCGGCTGATCGTCTCGGGCGCCTTCGACGCCGAGCGGGCGCGGGACCGCGACACGCCGATCGGCTGGGTGCTGGACCGGCTCGGTCTCGCCGACGACGTGCAGCCCGGGGAGCTCGAGCACGGCGCCGCGCGCTTCGTCGTCTCCGTCGACCGGCATCGCGAGGAGCACACGGCCGCGCCGGAGCCGGTCTCGCTCGAGAACGGCCAGCTCGCGCTCTTCGCCGAGCTGCCCGCCGGGCCGGCGCCGCGCGGCTACCGCCTGCCCGAGCTCGCGCCGCTGCCGCTGCCGCCGCTCCACCGCGTGCGCCGGCTCTCGTACTCGGCGCTGGCGCTCTTCGAGCGCTGCTCCTACCGCTACTACGCGGAGCGGGTGGCGGGGCTGCGCGAGCAGCGGCCGGCGGGCCGCGGCGGAGAGCCCGGGCTCCTCGCGACCGAGGTCGGGGACGCCGTGCACCGCCTGCTCGAGCTCGTCGATCTGGGGCGCCCGGCTGCGCCTGATGTCGAGGTCGTGCGCGAGTGGTACCCGGCGGTCTCCGACGAGGAAGTCGCTCGCATCGAGTCGTTCGTCGAGGCGTACTGCGTGTCGGAGCTCGCCGGCCGGGTCGCGGGGCTCGCAGGCGTGCGGCCCGAGCGGCCGTTCGCGTTCGAGCACGACGGCGTACTGCTGCACGGCCGTCTCGACGTGCTGTGGCGCGAGGGGCCGCGGGCGCTCGTCCTCGACTACAAGACGAACTCGCTCGCCGAGGGGACGCCCGAGGAGATCGTCGAGGCCGACTACCGGCTGCAGCGCCTCGTATACGCGCTCGCGTGCTTCCGCGCGGGAGCCGACGAGGTCGAGGTCGTCTACCACTTCCTGGAGCGGCCTGACGCCGTCGTCTCGCGCACGTTCGACCGGATCGAGCTTCCCGCTCTCGAGGACGAGCTGTCGGAGGCGATCCGGCGGATCGACGCCGGCGAGTTCACGCCGACCCCGAGCGACTTCACCTGCGCCGGCTGCCCGGCGCTCGACGTCGTCTGCGCGGGGCCGAAGCTCCGGCCGCCTGCGATCCTGCAGGCGAGTGCCGCGTAGCTACGTCGCCGAGGCGCGCCGCCGCAAGGTGGCGCCGAAGAAGGACCGCATCCGGCCGGTGATCGAGCGGCTCGCCGTCCGCCATGCCGACGCGGCGATCGCGCTTCGTTTCGACAGCCCGCTCGAGCTGCTCGTCTCGGTGATGCTCTCCGCGCAGACGACCGACGTGAACGTCAACAGGGTGACCGAGCGTCTGTTCCAGAAGTACCGGTCGCCGGAGGACTATCTCGCGGTGCCGCAGGCTGAGCTCGAGCGCGACATCTTCGCGACGGGCTTCTACCGGCAGAAGGCGCGCGCGCTCCGCGGCACGATGCAGCGGCTGCTCGAGGAGCACGACGGCGAGGTGCCGACCGCGTTCGACGATCTGCTGAAGCTTCCCGGCGTCGCGCGCAAGACCGCGAACGTCGTCTCTGCGGAGCGTGGCAACGCACAGGGCATCGTCGTCGACACGCACGTCCGCCGGCTCTCGCAGCGGCTCGCGTTCACGCGGCAGGAGGACCCGGTGAAGATCGAGCGCGACCTGATGCGCCTGGTGCCGCGAGATGACTGGGCGCGCTTCCCGCATCTGATGATCTGGCACGGCCGTCGCATCTGCGACGCGCGCAGGCCGCGCTGCGAGGAGTGCCCGCTCGCGGCGGACCTGTGCCCGTCTAGCCGCGTTTAGGCGTGAGCGCGACGAGCAGGCCGCCGTCGTCGTCGTACGCCGGGAAGACGTCGGCGACGACCGCCTTCTGGTTGCCGGCGCGCGTCCGGATCGAGATCTGCTCGCCGAGCCGGCGAACGCCCCATTCGCGGGCGAGCTCGACCGGCTTGTCGTCGGAGAACGCGAGCGCCTCGACGACGTCGCGGCCCATCAGGTCCTGCTCCGGGAACCCGGTCAGCTCGAAGACCCCGCGTCCGATCGCGAGCACGCGCCGTTCCTGATCGGTGACGACCATGCCGGTGTCGGGCGCCGGGTAGTAGTCGTCGAGCAGCTCGAAGAGGAATCCGAAGCCGCAATGCCTGCATGCGGGCGCCTGGCCGGAGAAGCCTTCGCGCGCGTCGACGTCGACGGAGCGCTCCTTGCATTTTGGGCAGATGTAGTACGGCACCGCGCTCGGCAGGGTACTGAAGCGCCCTGTCGTAAGAGGATGTCCCTTAACCTGCGGTCAATGCGCATGGCTCGAATCCTCATCACGCTCGTCGTCGCGGCGGCGGTCGCGGCGCCCATGGCGTCGCCTGCAGCGTCGGTTCGCGTCGCGCGGAGCCAGCGGTTGGCGGTCGTCCTCTCGGTCCATGAGGCGCGCTCGAAGCCGGATCTCCATGCCTCCGTGGTCCAGGTGGTGCAGGCGACGACGCCGCTCACCCATGAGCAAACCGTGCTACCCGTCCTCGGGCATGCCCGGGGACCGCAAGGCGCGACGTGGCTTCTCGTCCGTCTCCCGGGGCGGCCGAACGGCCACACCGGCTGGATCCGCGG
Organism: uncultured Thermoleophilia bacterium; assembly: GCA_963794375.1. Lineage (GTDB taxonomy): Bacteria > Actinomycetota > Thermoleophilia > Gaiellales > Gaiellaceae > PALSA-600. Next base: position 441,404 of record CAWCDL010000004.1, on the reverse strand, counting down.
GGCAGGGACGAAGAAGGCCCGCACGAGCTGGGCGATCGTTGTCGACCTGGCCCAGCGCGAGGTAACGGTGTACCGGGCCGCGTTGGCGGTGAGGCGCTTCGCCGTCGTCGTGGGTCGACCGACCGCGCCGACGCCGACCGGCTGGTACTTCGTCGAGGAGTCGCTCGAGATCATCCCGGGTTACCCCGGAGGCCCGTACGCGCTCGCGCTCAGCGCGCGCTCGAACGTCTACAGCGAGTTCGACGGAGGTCCCGGCCAGATCGCCTTCCACGGCATCTTCGGCATCGGCGGCACCCCCGGCACCGCCGTCTCGCACGGCTGCGTGCGCGTCGACAGCGCCGACATGGCCTGGCTCGGCACGCACATCAAGCCCGGCGTGCCTGTCCATATCGTCTCCTAGCCGGTTCTCAGATCCACTTCTTCCAGCGGAAGAAGACGAGCTGCCCGATCGTCGTGGCGATGATCAAGCCCCACGACCACCAGTACCCGAACGACCAGTGAAGCTCGGGCATGCGGCGGAAGTTCTGGCCGTAGAGGCCGACGATGAACGTGGGGAGGAGCAGGAGCGACGCGATCACCGTCAGGCGCTTCATCACCTCGTTCTGGTCGTTCGCGATCTTCCCCTGCAGGTAGTCGCGGATGCCGGCGAGCGAGTCGCGGGCTGCGTCGAGCCCTTCCGAGGCCCGCAGCAGCTTGTCGAACGCGTTCCCGAGCGCGATCTCCGCGTCGCGGGGGAACAGCTCACCGTGGTCGAGCTCGACGCGGTTGTCGACGATCTTGCGCACCGCATCCCGGGTCGGCCCGAGCGTACGCCGGATCCCGAGCAACCCGTGACGGATGCCCCTGAGCCGGCGGCCGACCTCGGTCGGCCGGGTCGCGGCGACGGCGTCCTCCAGCTCGTCGATCTCGTCGTCGATTGCGTCGATGACGTCCAGGAAGCTCTCGGCGACGTCGTCGAGCAGGTGGTAGACGTACATGCCGACCCCCTCGTGCGGGCGGCAGGCTTCCTTCGCGTCCGCGGGATCGAACGGCTTCTCCCCCGGAGGGGTCTTCGAGACGGTGACGAGCACGTCCGGTGTCGCGATGAAATCGATCTCCTGGTAATAGAGCCGCTTCTCGTCCGTGACCTCGATCGGGAGCAGCAGGATCCCGAGCACGTAGTCGCCGTGCGACTCGATGCGGGGGCGCGGCTCGTCGTCGTGCTGGTGCGGGGCGAGGAGCGCTGCGAGCGCCGTCCGGTGAATCTCCCCGGGGAGCGACTCCTTCAACGCGTCGGCGTTCGGGTCGACCAGGTCGCGCCATTCGGGCACGGCCCGAGGCTACGCGCGTCGCCGGACGGCGACGGCTAGCGGCCGGCCGTCAACGCGGTGCCGGGGTGGCCTTCGAGCGACGCGAGGAACTTCTCGGCGTCGAGTGCCGCCATACAGCCGGACCCGGCGGCAGTGATCGCCTGCCGGTAGGTGTGGTCCTGTACGTCGCCGGCAGCGAAGACGCCGGGCACGTTCGTGCGCGTGCTTCCCGGCTGGGTGTCGAGGTAGCCGTTCTCGTCGTGGTCGAGCTGGTCGACGAAGAGCGCCGTGTTCGGATCGTGGCCGATCGCGACGAAGAGACCGTCGGCCGGGACCTCCCACGTCTCGTCGGTCACGGTGCTCCGCAGCCGGAGCGCCTCGACCTTCAGGTCGCCGACGATCTCGTCGACGACGGCGTTGAAGACGAAGTCGAGCTTCTCGTTGCGCTCGGCGCGGTCGACCATGATCTTCGACGCGCGGAATTGATCGCGGCGGTGGACGAGATGGACGCGCGAGGCGAACTTCGTCAGGAACAGCGCCTCTTCGAACGCCGAGTCGCCGCCGCCGACGACGTAGACGTCCTTGTCGCGGAAGAACGCTGCGTCGCAGGTCGCACAGGCGGAGACGCCGCGGCCTTTGTGCTGAGTCTCGCTCTCGATCCCGAGCCAGCGCGCGCTCGCGCCGGTCGCGATCACGACGGCGCGCGCGAGGTACTCGTCGTCGCCGACGTGGACGCGGTGCGGCGTGCCCGAGAAGTCGACTTTCGTGACGTCGTCGGTGATGAACGTCGCACCGAAGCGCTCCGCCTGGCGGCGGAGGTCGGCCATCATCTCGGGCCCCGTGACGCCGTCGGGGTAGCCGGGGTAGTTCTCCACGTCGCTTGTGATCATCAGCTGGCCGCCCCAGTTGAAGCCCTCGATGACGAGGGGCTCGAGGTCGGCGCGCGCCGCGTAGAGCGCGGCCGTGTACCCGGCGGGGCCGCCGCCGACAATGATCAGCTCGTGGACGTTCTGGTCGCTCAAAGTGCTCCTCTCAACAATGTCCTGTTGAAGTAAACGCCAAGACGCGGCCGGACGTTCCCGGTTTTCTACGCAGCGTCGGCGTCGTGTCGCGGGAGCGCGTGCAGCTCCGGGGCGCTGACCGTCGCCGGCTTGCGCTCGATCTGCTTCACCTCGGGCGGAGGATCGTTCGTGACGCCGCGTTCGGGGAACTTGCGCGCTGTGACGAGGAGCCGCGTGTCGAAGGAGCTGACGGCCTGGTTGAAGGCGTTGACCGCGGTGTCGAGGTTGCGCCCGACCTTGGCGAAGTGCCCGGCGAAGACGCCGAGCCGCTCGTAGAGCTCCCGCCCGAGCTCTGCGATCTGCTGGGCGTTCTCGGCGACCCGCTCCTGCTGCCAGCCGTGGGCGACGGTGCGGAGGAGGGCGATCAGCGTGGCCGGCGAGGCGACGATGACGCCGTTCTCGATGCCCGCCTCGAGCAGCGACCCGTCCTGGTCGAGCGCGGCGCGGTAGAGGCCCTCGTCGACGAACATGACGACGAACTCCGGCGAGTCGTACTGGCGCCAGTAGCGCTTCTGCCCGAGCTTGCCGATATGGTCGCGCAGCTGCGCGGCGTGACGCCGCAGGTGGACGAGCTTCTCGTCGGCGTCCTCGGTGTTGACGGCCTGGAGATACGCCTCGATCGGCACCTTCGAGTCGACGACGATCGTCTTCCCGCCGGGGAGGCGGACCACGAGGTCGGGCCGGAGCAGCGAGCCGGTGTCGTCGCGCGTCGAGTCCTGCGTGACGAAGTCGCAGTGGTCGAGCATGCCGGCGAGCTCCACGACACGCCGCAGTTGCATCTCGCCCCAGCTGCCGCGGACGTGCGGGGCGCGCAGCGCCGTGACGAGGCTGCCCGTCTCGGTGCGCAGGCGCTCCTGCCCCTGAACGACCTCGCGCAACTGCACGCCGATCGCGCTCACCTCGCGGGCGCGCTTGTCCTCGAGGGCGCGGGCCTGCTCCTCGAACTTCGTGAGCGTCTCCTTGATCGGCGCGAGCCGGGCCTCCGCCATCTCGACGAGCGACGCCTGGCTGCGGAGCAGCGCATCGCCGGTTGCCGCCTTCAGCCGCTCCTCCCAGCCGGAGTCGTTCTCCTCGGCGAGCCGGGCGCGCTCGTCGCCGCGGGCCAGGCGTTCGCGCGCCCAGAGGTAGACGGCAAGCGCGCCGACGGCGAGACCGATCCCGAGGAAGAGCGCCTGGCTCATGGGCCAAGTGACGATACGGAGGCCGTCGGACGGTGCCGATCTCGGGCACAAAAAAATCAGCCCCGGCGAGCCCGAGGGCCTACCGGAGCTGAGTGCCGGATCCGACGACTCCGAAGAGCTACCGGATCCGACGAGGAGAATCTAGACGGGCGCCGGAGAGCGCGTCAACCGAGTTCTGGGCCGCTTTCTCGCAAATTGCGGACGATTCACTCGACGCGCCCCCGCGGCTGGAGGGAACATCCGTTCGCCCGCGTACGCTTCCCGGGAATGGACGAGCTCTTCGGCCCCGACGGCGCGCTCGCCCGCGCGCTGCCCGGCTACGAGCGCCGCGCGGAGCAGGCGGCGCTCGCCGACGCCGTCGACCGGGCACTGACGACCGGCGAGCACCTCGTCGCCGAGGCCGGTACGGGCGTCGGGAAGAGCCTCGCCTACCTGCTGCCCGCGCTCGCGTCAGGTCAACGGGTCGTCGTCGCAACGGCGACGAAGGCGCTCCAGGAGCAGCTCCTACACAAGGATGTGCCGGTCGCCGCGGCGGCGCTCGGGACGTCGGTCGACGTGCGCGTGCTCAAGGGACGGGCGAACTACCTGTGCCGGCGCGCCCTCCAGGGCTTCCAGCCGTTCCTGCTCCCGGACGGGCGCGACTCCCGGGCGTGGGAGGCGATGCAGCCGTTCCTCGCCGAGACGGAGACCGGAGACCGCGCCGAGCTCGAGCTCGAGCCGACCGCCGCGCTGTGGGCGGAGCTCTCGGTCGGTCCCGACCGCTGCTCGGGGCGCCGCTGCCCCTTCGTCTCCGCGTGCTTCGCCGAGGCGGCACGCGAGCGGGCCTCGCACGCCGACCTCGTGATCGTGAACCACGCGCTCTACTTCGCGCACCTGGCGTCGGGGGGAGGTGTGCTGCCCGAGCACGACGCGGTCGTGTTCGACGAGGCGCACCGGCTCGAGGAGAGCGCAGCGTCCTGGCTCGGCGGCCGCGTCTCGCGGCAGGGACTGAGGCGGCTCGCGCTCGACGTCGAACGCGCGTGTCGCGACGCGGAGCGGCCGCTGCCCGCGCGTCCCCTCGACCGGGTCGAGCGGGCCGGCGAGCGCCTGCTGCGCGCCGTCGCGCCGGCCTCCGGACGGCGACGCGTGCGCGAGCTGCCGCCCGAGGCGGCCCTCGTCCTGGTCGACGCGCTCGGCGACCTGTCGCTCGCACTGCAAGGCGAAGGCGAAGAGCTCGACGCGCTCGCACGGCGGGCGCTGGCGGTGGCGGGCGACGTCGAGGCGTGCCTCGAGACGCGCGAGCTCGAGCGGGTCGTCTGGTCTGAGCCGGATGCGGTTGCCTGGGCGCCGGTCGACGTCTCCGCCGAGCTTCGTGAGCGGCTCTGGGACGACGGGCCGACGAGCGTCCTCGTCTCCGCGACCCTGACGACGGGCGAGGACGCGGGCTTCGTGCGCCGCCGGCTCGGCCTCGACCGCGCGCGCGAGGCGGTGATCGGCTCGCCGTACGAGTTCCGCGATCAGGCTCTCCTCTATCTGCCGCGCTCGATGCCCGACCCGCGCAGCGAGGGATTCGCCGAGCGCTGCGCCGAGGAGATCGTCTCGCTGCTCGCGCTCTCCGAGGGGCGGGCGCTGGTGCTCACGTCGAGCTACCGCGCGCTCGAGGCCTACCGCGAGCGCGTTCGTGGGCGCGTGCCCTACGAAGTGCTGGTCCAGGGCGAGGCACCGCGCGAGCGGTTGCTCGAGCGCTTCCGCACCGAGATCGGCTCGGTGCTGCTCGCCACCTCGACCTTCTGGCAGGGCGTCGACGTGCCGGGCGAGTCGCTGTCGCTGCTCGTGATCGACAAGCTGCCGTTCTCGGCGCCGGGCGACCCGCTGCACGAGGCGCGCTGCGAGGCGGTGGAGCGGGCGGGCGGCGACTGGTTCCGCGACTACGCGCTGCCGACGGCGATGCTGCAGCTGCGCCAGGGCTTCGGTCGGTTGATCCGCGGCCACGCCGACCGCGGTGTCGTCGCGATCCTCGACCCGCGGCTGCGGTCGCGCCCGTACGGACGGTCGTTCCTCGCTGCCCTTCCCCGCTGTCCCGTCGTCGAGGAGCAGGCGGCCGTGGCCGAATTCTTCGGCGAGCATGTCGCCGTTTGCGCTTGAATGGCGGCCCGATGGCCGGGAAGAAGCCGAAGACACCTCCGCCGCCGCGCCGCGTCCAGGCGCCGGCGCAGCGAAAGGACACGCGTCAACGCAGCTCCGCCGACCGTCAGCGGCTGACCCTGTACGCGCTCGCCGGGGCCGGCGTCGTGGCGCTGATCGCGGTCGTCGCGTTCATCGCGCTCGGAAACAAGAGCTCGACGCCGAGCGACACGAAGGTCGCGGCGGCGATGACCTCTGCGGGCTGCACGTTCAAGACGGTGAAGGCCTACGTGCCCGGTGGGATCACGCACGTCGTGAGCCTCACCAAGAAGTTCCCGTGGAACACGACGCCGCCGTCGAACGGCCAGCACTACCCGTACTGGGCGGTCTGGGGCTTCTACACGACGGCGGTCAATCCACGCCGCGTCGTCCACAACGAGGAGCATGGCGGCGTGATCCTGTGGTGGGGGCCGAAGGTGCCCAAATCCACCGTCTCGAAGCTCGCCGCGCTCTACAACGAGAGCCCCGACGGCATGTTCGGCACGCCCTTCTCCGAGCTCGGCTCGAAAGTCGCGATCAGCGCGTGGACGGGCAACCCGGCCACCTACCAGCGGAACGGCGACTTCGGCAAGGGGCACCTCGCGATCTGCCCCAAGTACACGCCGGCCGCCGAGGCGGCGTTCGTCACGTTCCGCGACACGTTCCGCGGCCACGGGCCGGAGGGCATCCCGCTCTCCAGCGACGAGCCCGGCGACGGGCCGCCCACGCAGTGAACCGGTTAGTCTGACCCGGCCGGGGTGGCGGAACCGGTAGACGCAGCCGGCTTAAAACCGGCCGCCTTCGGGCGTGGGGGTTCGACTCCCTCCCCCGGCACTCACTAATCACGTTGGACGACTCGCGGCGGACGCGCTCAGGTCGTGTGGAGACGGTCGTCTGGCAGGTGACGAAGCGAGCGCGGCAGGTACCAGTTCCAGTCGCCGAGCAGCTTCATCGATGCCGGTAGGAGCACGGCGCGAACGATGGTGGCGTCGATCATGATCGCTGCCGCCAGCCCGACCCCCGTCTGCTTGAGCTCGAGCGAGGAGATGGTGCCGAAGAGCGCGAAGACGCCGACCATCACAAGCGCCGCGCTCGTCACGACGCCGGCCGTGACCGAGATCCCGTGCCTGACGGCGGCATCGTTGCTCATGCCGTGATCCACACCCTCGCGGACGCGGCTCAGGATGAAGACGTGGTAGTCAATCGAGAGCCCGAACAGGATCACGAAGAGAAACAGCGGGAGCCAGGAGATGATCGTTCCGTTCGACTGGAACCCGAGCAGGCCCTGTGCCCAGCGGTGCTGGAAGACGAGCACGAGGACGCCGTAGGCCGCTCCGACCGACAGAAGATTGAGGACGATCGCCTTGATCGGCACGACGAGCGAACGGAACGCGAGCAGCAGCACGACGAACGCGAACGCAAGCACGAACGCGATCACGTAGGGCAGGCCGCCCTTCATCTGCCGCGTGAAGTCGACGTCTTCCGCCGAGACACCCGTCACCGCCGTCTCGACGCCGGAGAGGCGCCCGAGCGTCTCCGGGACGAGCTCGCGGCGCAGCACCGCGATCGCGCGCCGGCTCGATGTGTTGTTGCCGGCGCCGGCCAGCGGGATCTCGACCGACGCCGCCGTGCCGTCTGAGCTCGTCGTCAGGGTGAACGGCCCATGGGCGATTCCTCGCGCGACGGCGAGCCGCTCGAGGCGAGCGAGCCCCCTCAGGGCGGCAGGCTGCTCGCTCGCCGGCCCGACGGCGACGAGCATTGCCGGTGCAGCGGTGCTCGGGAACTCCTTCCTGATCGTGTGCAGCGTCGCGAAGATCGGATTCGACTGGGACGAGAGCGTCTCGCCGCCGGGCTTGCTGACGTGAAGGGAGAGCGCCGGCACTGCGAGGGCCAGGAGCAGGCCCGTCCCGAGGACGATCGAAAGAAGCGGCCGTCGGAGCACACGGTCGACGACGGCGGACCAGAACGGCGATCCGGCTCCGTCGGTCCGAAGGTGAGGCAGGAGCGGTATCGCGTCCGCGGTCGAGCTGCGGGCCCGAGAAGCTCGAGGATCGCCGGCAGAACCGTCACCGAGCCCGCGACCGCGCAGGCGACGACGGCGATCGTTCCGCTCGCAATCGCGTCGAAGACGTTCGAGCGGATAACGAACAGCCCGGCGATCGCGATCATCACCGTCGTCCCGGAGACGAGAACCGTCCGCCCGGACGTACGGGCGGTGCGATCCAACGCCTCGTGCGACGAGCGGCCGTGGCTTCGCTCCTCGCGTGAGCGCACGATGTAGAAGAGCGCGTAGTCCACGCCGACGGCCATCCCGATCAGGAGCACGACGACCTTGACGCTGTCGTCGAGTGGAAAGACCTGGCTGATCGGCCCGAGCAGACCGAAAGCTGCCGCAACCGCGGTGAGGGCCAGCAGCACCGGGACGAGCGCCGCGACGATCGACCCGAACGCAAAGAGCAGCACGAAGAGCGTGACCGGTATGGAAAGAAGCTCCGCCCTGTGCAGGTCTCGATTCCCGGCGCGGTCCCGAGCGTCACTTGCCGTGAACGCTCCGGCTTCGCCGATCGTCACCCGCGGGTGGGCTCGTGCGGCTGCGAGCACGGACGCGCGCACCGAGGGGAGCGACGCGGGGACCGTCTCGGGGGTCTGGACGACGATTGCCGAGTGGCGGTCGGTCGAGACTCGGAGCTCCGCCTCGCCGCCGAAGCCTGCTTGCATTCGCTGCTCGACGTCCGCGACGGCCGACCGGAATGCCGGCGTCGCTCACGCTGCAGCGGCGCGCTGTGCACGTAGCCGTACTCGACGGACGGCGGCCAGACGCCGTGGGCGTTCATCAGGTCGTAGCCGTGCGCAGACTCGCCGACGGAGCCGTTCCAGACCGCCTTCGTGCCGGTGACCGCCAGTCCCGCGAGTGCGAGCGAGACGAAGCCGAGCCAGCCGGCGATCGCCTGCCGGGGATGCCGGGCACTCCAACGTCCGATCGTCGCGACCGATCTCATCGACCATCCCGGTCCAAACGAGGCCGACCCACCGGCCGCCGATCATCGTCGTTCGCATAGGAGCCAGCATCCCGGCGCACGCTGACGTTTCGTGCGCTGAACTACGCGCCGCCGGCTACAGCACGTGGAGCGGCACCTCGTAGAACTCGACCGAGGAGCGGCTGCCGGCATTGCCGGGGCCGGCGTTCATCGCGGCATCGCCCTTGCGCAATGCCTCTTCGCTCTCGAACAGTGTCACCCCGAGCATGCCGCCGGATTCGCGATCGGCGAGCAGCAGGAACCTCGCGTCCGCCAGCTCGGGCAGGACGTCGCCGGCGTCGAGCGCAGAGCGAAGCCGCTGCACTCGTTCGTCGATGTCCGCAGGATCGCCCTCGAACCTCGCAACTCTCGCCCACATCGCGTGCTCCTTTCTCGTCGACCGTCGTCAGGCGTGGAGGACGACCTCGCCCGACGAAACCTCCGGTGCCCCGACCTGGAGGTCGGGCAGGCTCTCGCGCAGGAACTCCGCGGCCGCCTCCGAGGACTCCTCCGCGCCTGCCTGCGTGTCGTAGACGCTCACCGAGACGGCACCTTCGTCGGTGCGAATCAGGAAGTAGGCGCGGAAGCCGTCGATACCGCCGATCACGCGCGTGACCTCGGATCCCTGCCCCACGAGCGCGTCGGCAAGCCCTGGTGCCATCGAATACGTGCGAACCGTTGCGTACACGACCGCAGCTCCTTCGTCTGGACCGCCGTCACGTCGACGGCAGCCGGGCGAGTCTGTCACCTCGCCGTCCGTCAGGGGCAGCGACCCGAGCGCGCCGTCAGCCCGCGGAGGTCGGCGGCGAGCTCCGCCGTGAGGGCGCGTCGTTTGAAACGCCACGACCAGTTGCCCGTCTCGGTGCCCGGCAGGTTCATGCGCGCCTCGCCTCCGAGGCGGAGGACGTCCTGCAGCGGCGCGATCGCGAGCGCCCCGCGCGAGGCCCACGCGCCGGCGATCAGCGACCACGCCGGGTCGGCCGGATCGAGCTCCGTCCACTCGCGCTCGGCGGTCGAGAGCGACTCCCACCAGCCGACCGTCGTGTCGTTGTCGTGGGTGCCGGTGTAGACGACCGACTGCTGCTCGTGGTTTCGCGGCAGGTGCGGGTTCGACGGGTCGCCGCCGAGCCCGAACTGCAGCACGCGCATACCGGGGAAGCCGAGCTCGCGGCGGAGGCGCACGACGGGCTCCGTGATCACGCCGAGGTCCTCCGCGACGACCGGCAGCGGCCCGAGTGCCGCCTCGACCGCGCGGAACACTGCACCGCCCGGCCCTCGCCGCCAGACGCCGTACCGGGCGGTCTTGTGCCGCTCCGGGACGGCCCAGTAGGAGACGAAGCCGCGGAAGTGGTCGACGCGCGTCAGATCGACGAGCTCGAACGTCCGGCGGAACCGCTCGATCCACCAGCGGTAGCCGTCGGCGCGCATCGCCGACCAGTCGTAGAGCGGGTTGCCCCACAGCTGGCCCGTCTTCGCAAACGTATCCGGGGGGACGCCCGCGACCGCGCCGGTCTGGAAGAGCTGCGGGTGCGCGCGGTGGTCGGCTCCGCCGGCGGCGACGTAGATCGGCATGTCGCCGAAGATCCGCACCGACCGCTCGGCGGCGTAGGTGCGGAGCGCACGCCACTCGCGGTCGAACCGCACCTGGTCCTCGAGCGAGCCGCCGAACGCGAGCCAGTCGTCGATCCAGTAGGCGTTCCGCTCCCGGAACGCGGCTGACTCCGCCGCCGAGACACGCGCCTTCGGGGCGGCGAGCAGCCCCGGGGAGCCGCCGAACGCCGAGGGGGACATGTACGGCGACCCGGTCAGCCCTTCCGGCGGCCCGAGCGGGAGCACCTGCCACCAGCGCTGGCCGGCCGCGGCGAGCCAGTCGACGAAGCGGTAGGCGTCCTCGTCGAGTACACCTCGCGGGAGCGAGGTCGGATGGAGCAGGATTCCAGAGGCGCGTTCGAGTCTCACGTGTCAGGACAGGCAGTAAAGGACAATCTCACGCACGATGGCGATCCCGAAGAATCAACAGTCGAGAGTCCAGATCCAGGCGGTCGAGCCGATGCTCGACTGCGGGCGCTACCCGGTCAAGCACACCGTGGGCGACACGGTGCCCGTCTACGCGACGATCTTCAAGGACGGCCACGACGTCGTGGAGGGCGCCGTTCGCGTGAAGGGGCCGGGCGATTCCCGCTGGCGCGAGGAGCCGCTCGACAATCTCGGCAACGACCGCTTCGGCGGCGCGTTCACCGTCGACCGGCCGGGACGGTGGCAGTTCCATGTCACCGCGTGGACCGACCGGATCGCCACGTGGCAGGAGGAGGTGCGGCGCAAGTCGGAGGCGGGGCAGGCCGATCTTGGGAGTGAGCTCGTCGAAGGGGCGGTGTTGCTCGGCCGTGAGACGGTCGGGCTCGAAGAGGGGCTCGCGCTCCCGGCCGGCGACCGGCACGGCGAGACGACCTCCGGCCGGCTCGTGATCGACGTCGACCGGGAGCTCGGCCGCTTCGGCGCCTGGTACGAGCTCTTCCCGCGCTCGTTCGGCGGCTTTCGCGGAGTCGCCTCGGCGCTTCCCGAGCTCGCGCGACTCGGGTTCGACGTCGTCTATCTGCCGCCGATCCATCCCATCGGCGTCACGAACCGCAAAGGCCCGAACAACGCTCTCGAGGCGAGCGCCGGCGATCCCGGCTCCCCGTGGGCGATCGGCTCCGAGCTCGGGGGCCACGACGCGATCGACCCGGCACTCGGCACCTGGGACGACTTCGACCTGCTGATCGCCACGGCGCGCGAGGCCGGCGTCGAGGTCGCCCTCGACTTCGCCATCCAGTGCTCGCCCGACCATCCGTGGCTCGCCGAGCATCCCGAGTGGTTCAACCGGCGCCCCGACGGCACCCTGAAGTACGCGGAGAACCCGCCCAAGCGCTACCAGGACATCTACAACGTGAACTTCGAGTCCGAGGACCGCGACGGGCTCTGGCAGGCGCTCTATGACGTCGTGCTCGGCTGGGTCGAGCGCGGCGTGACCGTCTTCCGGGTGGACAATCCCCACACGAAGCCGGTGCCGTTCTGGGAGTGGCTGATCGGCAAGGTGCGGGCGCTGCATCCCGAGGTGATCTTCCTGGCCGAGGCGTTCACGCGGCCGTCGCTGATGACGACGCTCGCGAAGGCGGGGTTCGCGCAGAGCTACACGTACTTCACCTGGAAGAACACGAAGGCCGAGCTGCAGCAGTTCGTCGTGGAGCTCCTCGCCTGGGCGCCGTTCTACCGGCCGAACGCGTTCGCGAATACGCCGGACATCCTCCACGAGTACCTCCAGATGGGCGGGCCGCCGGCTTTTGAGGCGCGGCTCGTGCTGGCGGCGACGATCTCGCCGAGCTACGGCATCTACTCCGGCTTCGAGTCGTACGAGAACGCGCCGCTGCGCGCCGGGTCGGAGGAGTACCTCGACTCGGAGAAGTACCAGCTCAAGCGGCGCCGGCTCGACGGGCCGCTACTGCCGCTCATTGCGAGGCTGAATGCGGTCCGCCGCGCCGAGCCGGCATTGCAGCGCCTCGAGAACATCCGCTTCCTCGAGACCGAGAACGACCAGCTGATCGCCTATGCGAAGGACGACGTGCTCTGCGTCGTCAACCTCGACCCCTTCGCCGAGCAGGCCGGCGTCTGTGTCGTCCCCGTCTCCCTCGACTTCCCGCCGGCGTTCGACGGGCGCGAGCTGCTCACCGACCAGGCATTCACGTGGCGCTCGGGCAGGAACTACGTCAAGCTTGGCCCCGGCAAGGCACACGTGATCAAGGTGCTCCCCTGATGAGCGACCCCGGGCAGTGGTTCGAGAGGGACCCGCTGTGGTTCAAGACGGCGGTCTTCTACGAGATCCACATGCGGGGCTTCTTCGACGGGAACGACGACGGCTCGGGCGACTTCCGCGGCCTCACCGACAAGCTCGACTACCTGCACGAGATCGGCATCGACTGCATCTGGCTCCTGCCCTTCTACCCGAGCCCGCTGCGCGACGGCGGCTACGACATCGCCGACTTCTTCTCGGTGCATCCCGATTACGGGACGCTCGACGACTTCCGCCTCTTCATCGACCAGGCGCACCAGCGCGGCATCCGCGTGATCGCCGACCTCGTCATGAACCACACGTCCTCCGACCATCCGTGGTTCCAGGCGAGCCGCGCGGACCCGAACGGGCCGTACGGCGACTGGTACGTGTGGGGAGACGATCCCGAGCGCTGGTCGGAGGCGCGGATCATCTTCGTCGACACGGAGCCGTCGAACTGGACGTGGGACGGCGTGCGGGGGCAGTACTACTGGCACCGCTTCTTCTCGCATCAACCAGATCTCAACTACGACAACCCCGAGGTGCAGGAGCAGATGCTGAACGTCCTGCGCTTCTGGCTCGACCTCGGCCTGGACGGCTTCCGCCTCGACGCGGTGCCGTACCTCTACGAGCGCGACGGGACGAACGGCGAGAACCTGCCGGAGACGCACGCGTTCCTCAAGCGCGTGCGCGCCGAGATCGACGCGGGCTACGCCGATCGCGTGCTCCTCGCCGAGGCGAACCAGTGGCCGGCCGACGTGGTCGAGTACTTCGGCGACGGCGACGAGTCGCAGATGGCCTTCCAGTTCCCGGTCATGCCGCGGATGTTCATGGCCGTCCGCCGGGAGGATGCCCTGCCGATCCTCGAGGTCCTCGACAACACGCCGCCGATCCCGGACAACTGCCAGTGGGGTCTCTTCCTTCGCAACCACGACGAGCTGACCCTCGAGATGGTCACCGACGAGGAACGCGACTACATGTACGAGGAGTACGCGAAGGACCCGCGCATGAAGCTGAACGTCGGCATCCGGCGGCGGCTCGCGCCTCTGCTCGACAACGGCCGCGCCGACTACGAGCTGATGCACGCGATGCTCTTCTCGCTCCCCGGCTCCCCCGTCCTCTACTACGGCGACGAGATCGGGATGGGCGACAACATCTTCCTCGGCGATCGCGACGGCGTCCGAACGCCGATGCAGTGGACCGGCGATCGCAACGGCGGCTTCTCGCGCGCCGACTTCGCGCAGCTCTACCTGCCGCCGCTGATGGACCCGGTCTACGGGTACCAGGCCGTCAACGTCGAGGCGCAGCTGCGCCAGCCGCACTCGCTGCTCCGCTGGCTGCGGCGCCTGATCGCGCTCCGCAAGCAGCATCCCGTCTTCGGGATCGGCAGCTATGAGGCGCTGCGGGCTGACAACCCGCGGATCTTCGCCCACATCCGCATCTACGAGGACGACATCGTGCTCTGCGTGCACAACCTCGCCCGGTCGGCGCAGGCGGTGCAGCTCGACCTCTCGCGGTTCGAAGGCATGATCCCGGTCGAGATGTTCGGTCAGAGCGCGTTCCCGCGCGTGGGCGAGCTGCCCTACCTCCTGACGCTCGCTCCGAGAGGATTCTTCTGGTTCCAGATGCGGAAGGAGGAGGGGACATGAGCGGAGGCTCGACTGAGCTCAACAGGGAGCGGAGGTGGCGGCTTTGCCGGCGCCGGGAGTGGAAATGATCGACGAGCAGGCACTCATCCGCTTCGTCACCGAACAGCGGTGGTTCGGGTCGAAGACCCGCCAGGTCGCCCACGGGTCGGTCGTCGACTCGGTCGTCCTCCGCGAGGGCGAGCCGCGGCTCGAGCTGCAGCTCGTCGAGATCCGCTTCGACACCGGGACCCACGAGACGTACCAGCTGCTCGTCGATGACGGCGGCTTCGACGCGCTCGCCGACCCTCGCCAGGCGCGCGAGCTCGTGCGCCTCATCCGCAGCGGGGGCCGGCGCGAGGGCGGCGAGGGCAACGTCGAGCTTGCGTCGATCGACGGCCTCTCGTTCGGCCGGGAGCTCAGCGCTGCGCGTCCGATCGGCGGCGAGCAGTCGAACTCCTCGATCGTCTTCGACGACGAGCTGATCCTCAAGGTGTTCAGGCGCCTCGAGGCCGGCATCAACCCGGAGCTCGAGCTGCTGCGGTTCCTCACCGAGCGCGGCTTCGAGAACATCGCGCGGCTCGAGGGATGGTACGCCTACTCCGGACGCCCGATGGACGTCACGCTCGGGATCCTGCAGGAGTTCGTGCGCGGCGGTCTCGACGGCTGGGAGCGGGCGCTGGACTCGATCGAGGAGGACGGCGACGCGTTCGTCGCCAGTGTCAGGCGGCTCGGCGAGGTGACGGGGCAGATGCATACGCTGCTCGGCTCGGAGCCGCAGGACCCGAACTTCTCGCCGGAGGAGCCGTCGTCTGAGGCGCTCGGCCTCCTGACCGCGTCGATCGACGACGAGATCGAGGAGGTGTTCGTCGGGCTGCCCGGCGACAACGAGGCACTCGACCCGATCCGCGGCCGCGGCGAGGAGGTCCGAGACCGTCTGCGCCTGCTCTCCCAGCTGGGCTCGAGCGGCCGCGTGATCCGGCATCACGGCGACTTCCACCTCGGCCAGACGCTCTGGACCGGCAACGACTGGGTGCTGCTCGACTTCGAGGGCGAGCCTGCCCGGTCGCTGCCCGAGCGCCGCCGTAAGCGCAGCCCTCTGCGCGACGTCGCGGGCATGCTGCGGTCGTTCGCGTACGCGGCGACGGCGAGCTCGTTCCTGCGCGACACCGAGGCCCCGGCGGGCTGGGAGCACGCCGCGCGCGAGGAGTTCCTCGAGGGCTACCGCTCGACGATCGACCCGACGCTCGTCCCTTCCGGGAGCGGGATGGACAAGCTGCTCGCCGTCTTCGAGCTGGAGAAGGCCGTCTACGAGCTGCGCTACGAGCTCGACCACCGCCCCGACTGGGTCGCGATCCCCGTCGCCGGCATCTCGAGGATGCTCGCCGACGAGGTTCCCGTGTGACCCAGCAGCGCGCCTCGCAGTCGGCGTTCGGCGAGCTCGACATCTGGCTCGCGCGAGCCGGGCGGCACGAGGAGCTGTACGCGAAGCTCGGCGCGCATCCGGTCGAGACGGGCGTCCGTTTCGCGGTCTGGGCGCCCAATGCGCGCTACGTGAGCGTCGTCGGTGACTTCAACGACTGGGACCCTGCCTCCGACCCGCTCAGCCCTGTCGACGCGACGGGGATCTGGGAGGGGACGGTCGAAGGGGCGGGTGTCGGCCAGCGGTACAAGTTCCACCTCGACGGACGCGAGAAGGCCGACCCGGTCGCCTTCGAGGCGGAGCTGCCGCCGAAGACGGCGTCGGTCGTCTTCGAGTCCACCTACGAGTGGCTCGACGCCGACTGGATGGAGGCGCGTCGCTCGGGAGAGCGGCTCGCGGAGCCGCTCTCGATCTACGAGGTGCACGCGCCCTCGTGGCGCAAGGGCCTCGGCTGGCGCGAGCTCGCTCGCGAGCTCGCGCCGTACGTGCGCGACCTCGGCTTCACGCACGTCGAGCTCCTTCCTGTGATGCACCACCCGTTCTCGGGCTCATGGGGCTACCAGGTGACCGGCTACTACGCGCCCTACTCTCCGCTCGGGTCGCCCGACGACTTCCGGTACTTCGTCGACCACCTGCACGAAGCGGGGATCGGCGTGATCCTCGACTGGGTGCCGGCGCACTTCCCGCGCGACGAGTGGGCTCTCGCCCACTTCGACGGCACGGCGCTCTACGAGCACGACGACCCGCGACGCGGCGCCCATCCCGACTGGGGCACCCTCGTCTTCAACCTCGGCCGAAGCGAGGTGCAGAACTTCCTACTGGCCAACGCGCTCTTCTGGTTGCGCGAGTACCACGCCGACGGGCTGCGCGTCGACGCTGTCGCGTCGATGCTGTACCTCGACTACTCGCGCAAGGCCGGAGAATGGGTGCCGAACCGGTTCGGCGGCCGCGAGGACCTCGAGGCGGTCGCGTTCCTGAAGAACCTGAACGAGCTCGTGTACGCGCGCGAGCCGGGCGTGATCTCGGCGGCCGAGGAGTCGACCGCCTGGCCCGGCGTCTCGCGGCCGACCTACGTCGGCGGGCTCGGCTTCGGCTTCAAGTGGAACATGGGGTGGATGCACGACACGCTCGCGTACTTCCAGCACGAGCCCGTCCACCGCCGCTTCCACCACCATGACCTGACGTTCTCGCTCGTCTACGCGTGGAACGAGAACTTCATCCTGCCGCTCTCCCACGACGAGGTCGTCCACGGGAAGGGCTCGCTGCTCGCGAAGATGCCGGGCGACCGCTGGCAGCAGCTTGCGAACCTACGCGCGCTGTACGGCTACATGTGGGCGCATCCCGGCAAGAAGCTGCTCTTCATGGGGAGCGAGCTCGCGACCCCGTGGGAATGGGCGGACGGCGACGAGCTGCCGTGGTGGCTGCTCGAGCACACGGAGCACGCGGGCGTCTGCGACGTCGTGCGCGACTTGAACCGGCTCTACCGTGACGAGCCCGCGCTCTGGGAGGTCGACTTCTCGCACGAGGGCTTCCGGTGGCTCGAGCCGAACGACGCGGCGAACAACGTGCTCGCGTTCATGCGGCTCGCGCGCGACGCCACCCGGCCGCTGGTCTGCATCGCGAACCTCTCGCCGGTGCCGCGCGAGGGCTACCGCATCGGGCTGCCGCTGCCCGGCTCCTGGGAGGAGGCGCTCAACACCGACTCGACCTTCTACGGCGGCTCGGGCGTCGGGAACCTCGGCGCCGTGCAGGCCGAGGCGGAGCCCTGGCACGAGCAGCCCTACTCGGCTGTCGTCACCGTCCCGCCGCTCGCCGTCCTCTGGCTTCGGCCGACCGGCTAGCGGTCGCCGGATTGGAAGAACGCGGCGACGGCGCCGGCCGAGCCGGCAACTACGACCACCGCCCAGATCTCGAGCACTACGTCGACGATGCGGCCGCCGGCGGTGAGCGGGTTCTTGATCTGCGACGAGACGGTGAGAAGCTGCACCGTCGAGAAGAACAGCGCGTCGCCGAGCGACTGGATGTCGCTGCCGTGGGCGTTTCGCTCCAGGAAGTAGACGGCCACCGTGGCGACGACGTCGATCGCGGCCGTTGCCACGAGGACGAGCACCAGGCGGCCGACGAGGCGCCGGTGCCGCTCCTCCCACGTCAGAAGCCGGGCCAGCTCTTCGCGGGCAGGACCCACCCGAGCGAGTGTAGGTCGGGTTCCGGCCGGTGCTGGGTACGGTGAGGAGGTGTCGGCCGAGGAGCTCGAACGGCGGCTCGGAGCCGTCACGCGTGGCGACGGGACCGCGTTCAGCGTGTGGGCGCCGTCAGCCGGAAAGGCCGACGTGCTCGCCTCGGGCCGGCGGCACCCGCTCGAGCCCACCGGCGGCGGCCTTCACGAAGCACAGTTGCCGATCGAGCCGGGGACCGACTACCTGTACGTGCTCGACGGCGGCGAGCCGCTCCCCGACCCGTGCTCGCGCTGGCAGCCGGAGGGGCTGCGCGGGCCGTCGCGCGTCCTCGACACGGCTCGCTTCGAGATCGCCGACGGCCCCGAGGTCGCGCCCGACGAGCTCGTGATCTACGAGCTGCACGTGGGGACGTTCACTGCCGAGGGGACGTTCGATGCCGTCATCCCGCATCTGGCCGGGCTGCGCGAGCTCGGCGTGACGGCCGTCGAGCTCATGCCGGTGGCCACGTTTCCCGGCAACCGCGGCTGGGGCTACGACGGCGTCTACACGTGGGCCCCACACCGCGTCTACGGGGGCCCTCAGGGGCTTGCCCGGCTCGTCGACGCCGCGCACCGGACCGGGCTCGCGGTGATCCTCGACGTGGTCTACAACCACATCGGCCCCGGCAGCGAGCGGATCGCCCGCTTCGGGCCGTACTTCACCGACCGGCACGAGACGTTCTGGGGCCCGGCGATCGACTACGCGCAGCCCGCGGTGCGCGCCTGGGCGATCGGGAACGCGCTCCTCTGGGCGTGCGACTACCGCATCGACGGCCTGCGACTCGACGCCGTCCACTCCGTCTTCGACGATTCGCCGGTGCACGTGCTGCGCGAGCTCGCAGAGCGCGTCCCCGCACTCGTCGTCGCGGAGATGGGCCACGACGACTTCCGCCCGCTCGAGGAGTGGGGTCACGACGCGATGTGGCTCGACAACCTCCATCACGAGCTGCACGTGCTGATGACGGGCGAGCGCGACGGCTACTACGCCGCCTTCGGCTCGATGGACGGCGTGGTGCGCGAGCTGCTCCGTCCGGGGCCTGAGCGGCTCGTCGTCGCCGCCCAGAATCACGATCAGATCGGGAACCGTGCCTTCGGCGACCGGCTGGCGCCCGAAGCCCACCGCGTAGCCTTGGCGATCGTGCTGTTCTCCCCTGCCACGCCGCTCCTCTTCATGGGGGAGGAGCACGACGAGCCGGCGCCGTTCCGGTTCTTCACCGACCACGACGACCCCGCGATCGCGGAAGCGACCCGCGCAGGCCGGCGGCGCGAGTTCGGGGCGTTCGCCGCCTTCGCGGGCGAAGAGTTGCCCGACCCGCAGGAGCCCGCCACGTTCGAGCGCTCGCGGATCTCCCATCCGCAGCCCGACCCGTTCTACCGTGAGCTCCTGCGACTGCGGCGCGAGCTGCCACGCGAGATGGAGGCTTCGGTCGACGGTCCCGTGCTGACGCTTCGCCGCGGCACGGCGACCCTCGTGGCCGATCTCGAGCGTCGAACGGTGAGGCTCGAGACATGAGCCGCGTGGTATGGCCGGGCGGCCCCTTCCCGCTGGGCCCGAACTGGGACGGGGCCGGAACGAACTTCTCGCTCTTCAGCGAGAACGCCGAGAGTGTCGAGCTCTGCCTCTTCGACGCAGACGGGCGTGAGGAGCGGATTCCGGTGCGCGAGCGCACCGCGTTCAACTGGCACTGCTACCTGCCGGAGGTCGGGCCGGGCCAGCGGTACGGCTACCGGGTGCACGGGCCGTACGACCCGCAAACCGGCCGGCGCTTCAACGCCGCGAAGCTGCTGATCGATCCGTATGCGAAGGCGATCGACGGCGCCGTCGAGTGGGACGCGGCCAACACGCTCCCCTACGTGCCCGGCCCCGACGCCGACGCCGACCTGCGCGTCGACGAGAGCGACTCCGCCCCGGCGATCCCGAAGTCGATCGTCATCGACCCTTCGTTCCACTGGGAGGACGACGACGATGTCCGCCCGCGCGTTCCGTGGCACGAGACCGTCATCTACGAGGTGCACGTGAAGGGCTTCACGAAGCGGCGTCCCGGCGTCCGCGAAGACCTCCGCGGCACCTACGCCGGCCTCGCGAGTGAGGACGCGATCGCGTATCTCACATCGCTCGGCGTGACGGCCGTGGAGCTCCTGCCCGTGCATCACATCGCGGACGAGGGCTTCCTCCACGGGCGCGGCCTCACCAACTACTGGGGCTACTCGACGATCGGCTACCTGGCGCCGCATTCGCTGTACGCGGCGACGGACGACCCGCTGCGCGAGTTCAAGGGGATGGTGAAGGCGCTGCACCGCGCCGGCATCGAGGTGATTCTCGACGTCGTCTACAACCACACCGCGGAGGGCAATCACCTCGGGCCGATGCTGAGCTTCCGGGGCGTCGACAACCAGAGCTACTACCGCCTCGTGCCCGACGACCCACGCCACTACATGGACTACACCGGCACGGGCAACACCCTCAACCCGCTGCACCCGACGGTGCTGCGCCTGATCATGGACTCGCTCAGGTATTTCGTCGTCGATTGCCACGTCGACGGCTTTCGCTTCGACCTCGCCTCGGCGCTCGCGCGCGAGTTCTACGAGGTCGACCGTCTCTCGGCGTTCTTCGACATCATCCATCAGGACCCGATCCTGTCTCAGGTGAAGCTGATCGCGGAGCCGTGGGACGTCGGCCCCGGCGGGTACCAGGTCGGGAACTTCCCGATCCTCTGGTCCGAGTGGAACGGGATCTACCGAGACGTCATGCGCGACTTCTGGCGTGGGTCGGAATCGGTCGCGGCGTTCGCGTCGCGCTTCACGGGCTCCGCCGATCTCTACGAGTCCGACGGGCGGCGGCCGTTCGCGTCGATCAATTTCGTCACCGCGCACGACGGCTTCACGCTCGCCGACCTCGTCTCGTACAACGACAAGCACAACGAGGCGAACGGCGAGGGCAACAAGGACGGCACCGACGACAACCGCTCCTGGAACTGCGGTATGGAAGGGCCGACCGACGACCCGGAGGTGCTCGCGTTGCGCCGTCGCCAGCAGCGCAATTTCCTGACGACGCTGCTGCTCTCGCAAGGGGTGCCGATGCTGCTCGGCGGCGACGAGATCGGCCGGTCTCAGCGGGGCAACAACAACGCGTGGTGCCACGACGACGAGCTGTCGTGGTTCGACTGGGAGAGCTGCGACGAGGAGCTGCTCGACTTCGTCCGGCAGCTGATCCGGATGCGGGTCGACCATCCGGTCTTCCGCCGCACCCGTTTCCTCGAGGGCAGGGGCGAGCAGCTGCCGGACGTCTGGTGGATGCGGCCCGACGGGCGCCGGATGACGCGCCGCGACTGGGAGAACGACGCCGCGCGCGCAATCGGCGTCTTTCTCAACGGCGACGAGCTCGGCGCGCAGACACCGCACGGCGAGGACGAGCGCGACGACTCGTTCCTGCTGCTCTTCAACGGCCACTACGAGTCGATCGTCTTCCGGCTGCCTGCGCGCCGCTTCGGGACCCGCTGGGAGCCCGTGCTGGCGACCGGCTCGGTCGACGCGGAGCGATTCGTGCCGGGCGCCGAGGTGACGATCGAGGATCGCTCGATCGCGATCTTCCGCCGCGCGTGAGGCAGCTCCGAGCGACCTACCGCCTCCAGCTGACACCGGACCACGGGTTCGCGGCGGCGCGCGCCCTCGTCCCCTACTTGCGCGAGCTCGGCGTGTCGCACCTCTACCTGTCGCCGTCGCTCGAGGCGCGCGCCGGCTCGCGGCACGGGTATGACGTCGTCGATCCGAGGCACGTGTCGAAGGAGCTCGGCGGCGAGGACGAGCTCCGCCGACTCTCGGACGAGGGTCTCGGCGTGATCCTCGACATCGTCCCGAACCATCTCGCCGCGATCGACGAGAACCCGTTCTGGCGCGACGAGCGGCTGCGCGAGATGTTCTTCGACGTCGACCTGCACACGGGGTTCCACCGGCGCTTCTTCGATGTGGGGGAGCTGGGTGGGGTCAAGCAGGAGGACTGGGAGGTCTTCTGGGCGACGCACGCGAAGGTCATCGAGCTCGTCCGCGACGGCGTCGTCGACGGGGTGCGCGTCGATCACGCAGACGGCCTCGCCAATCCGACGCAGTACTTCGAGCGGCTGGCCGGCGCCGGCGTCGAGCACGTCTGGGCCGAGAAGATCCTCGAGGCCGGGGAGGAGCTCCGCCCGTGGCCGGTCGAGGGCACGACGGGCTACGAGTTCCTGAACGACGTCATGGCCCTGTGCGTGAACCGTCAGGCCGAGGGCGAGCTGACGGAGATATATGAGTCGTATACCGGTGATACACGACGGTTCGAGGAGATCGCCGCGCTGGCGAAGCTCGAGATCGCCGTGAACGTGTTCGAGCCCGAGCTGCGGCGGCTGCTCGCCGAGGCGCCGATCGACGGCCTCGCCGGCGCCCTCAGCTCGTTCCACGTCTACCGCACCTACATTCAGCCGCGCGAGGGCATCGTCGAGGACGCCGACCGCGCCGAGATCGGCCGCGCGAACGTCTCGGAGGAGCTGCGCCGGATCCTGCTGCTCGAGAAGCCCGGGCTCGAGGAGTTCGTGATTCGGTTCCAGCAGCAGACCGGGCCGGTGATGGCGAAAGGCGTCGAGGACACCGCCTTCTACCGCTATTTCAGGCTGTCCGCGCTGAACGAGGTCGGCGGCGACCCGGCGCGATTCGGCCTCGAGCTCGAGGGATTCCACGAGGCGAACGCGCGGCGGCTGGCGCGCTTCCCGCGCCACCTGCTGACGACGTACACGCACGACACGAAACGCTCCCCGGACGTTCGCTCGCGCATCCTCGCCCTCACGTGGCTCGCGCCGGAGTGGCGCGCGGCGGCTGGCCGCCTGGCGCGAGGAGCTGGGTGGGCTCGACGACCCGCGCGAGGAGCTGCTCGTGCTGCAGACGCTCGTCGGGGCGCTGCCGATCTCACGCGAGCGGCTCGACGCCTACCTCGAGAAGGCGCTGCGCGAGGGCAAGGTCAACACGAACTGGCTCGGCCCCGACGAGGAGCACGAGCGCGCCGTCCAGGACTGGGCATGGCGTGCCGCGCGCGTTGTCGCGGCCGACCCCTTCCTCGACCGCGTGCGTGATGCCGGCCGCGCGCTCGCGTGCTCGCAGCTCCTGCTCAAGCTCACCGCGCCCGGCGTGCCCGACCTCTATCAGGGCGACGAGCTCGAGGACCTGTCGCTCGTCGATCCCGACAACCGGCGGGCGGTGGACTGGGGTCGCCGCCGCCGTGCGCTGGCCGCGCTTCGCGACGGTGCGGCGCCCGACGCGTCGACGACGAAGCTGCACGTGATCCGGACTGCGCTGCGCATCCGCGCGGAGCACGCCGCCGCATTCGACGGAGCGTACGAGCCGGTCTCACTCGGTGCGGATGTGTGCGGCTACGTTCGAGGCGGGGAGGTGCTCGTCGGGGCCGCGATCCGGCCCGGGGTCGCAATCGACCTGCCGGCCGGGTGGCGCGACATCCTCGGTGTGCCGGGGCTAGTGCTCGCTGTCCGCTGAGAACGGCGTCAATGCGATGCCGAGCTCGGGCGCGTGCGGGTGCTCCGGCGGCGGCTCGGGCGCGTGCGCCACCGGCTCGGCCTTTGCGCCGTTCCCGGCGAGGCGCTCGAGCACACCGCCGACCTCCTGGATCGTGCGCTTCAGCGTCGCGGTCAGGCCGGAGCGGAGGCCGAGCAGCTGCTCGACGTTGTCCTGCAGCTCGCCGACCTCCTTGAGCTGCTCGGTCCGTATCCCGGCGACCCGCTCGCGCGCGTCCGCGACGATCTCCTCGGCCCGCAGGCGTGCCTCGCGCTCGATCGCTTCGCGCCGGTCGCGCAGCTCGTCGAGGGCGGCGAGCAGCTCGGTCTCGCGGCGGCGGTGGTCTGCGATCTGCTCGCGCAGCACCTCGACCTCGCTCTGAGCCTCGTCCGCCCGTACCCTCGTCGCCTCGAGCTCGAGTGCGACACGCTCGCGGGCGATCGTCGCGCGGGCGAGCGCCAGCTCGACGTCGGCGCGCCGGTAGCCGCGGAACAGCGCTCGCCGAAGCTCGGGCTGCTCATCCATGTCCAGAGGGTAGACCCTCGGATCGGACGGCATCCGGGCCCGGACCGAGGCTCTTTCCCGCAGTTTCACGTACCCTCCCGGCCGTGACCGAGGCCCTGCATGAAGTCGGGCAGCTCGAGTGGGACACGCCGCTCTACCAGCAGGCGCGCACGCAGCTCGAGAGCGCGCTCACCCTTGCCGACGTGCCGGATTTCGTGGCGGCGCGGCTACGGCATCCGGAGCGGGCGCTCATCCTCACGCTGCCGGTGCGGATGGACGACGGCAGCTATGCGTCCTTCCCGGCGTATCGCGTCCAGCATTCGTCGGTGCTCGGGCCGACGAAGGGCGGAATCCGCTACGACGCGGCGGTCGACCTCGGCGAGTGCGCGGCACTTGCGATGTGGATGACGTGGAAGTGCGCGCTGCTTCGCCTCCCCTACGGTGGCGCCAAGGGCGGCGTGCGCTGCGACCCGCATTCGCTCTCGACCGGCGAGCTCTCACGCGTGACGCGGCGGTTCACGGCGGAGCTGGCGCCGTTCATCGGGCCGCAGCTCGACATCCCGGCGCCCGACATGGCGACGAACGAGCAAACGATGGCGTGGATGATGGACACCTACTCGATGCAGAAGGGCTACGCCGTGCCCGAGATCGTGACCGGCAAGCCGATCTCGATCGGCGGCTCTGTGTTCCGGCACGAGGCGACCGGGGCCGGCGTCGTGATGGTCGTCGAGCGAGCCTGCCAGCGACTCGGCTGGCCGCTCGCCGAGCAGCGCTGCGTCGTCCAGGGATTCGGGAACGTCGGCGGGATCGCCGCCACCGAGCTCGACGAGAAGGGCGCCACCGTGATTGCCGTCTCCGACGTCTCGGGCGGCGTGCACCGCTCGGACGGGCTCGACGTGCCGACACTCCACGCGTACGTCGCCGAGCACGGATCGCTCGAAGGCTTCGAAGGCGAGGGCATGTTGCGCATCTCGAACGAGGAGCTGCTCGAGCTCGAGTGCGACCTTCTCGTGCTCGCCGCGCGCGAGGACCAGGTGACCGTGGCGAACGCCGGCAACCTCCATTGCCGGCTGCTCGCCGAAGGCGCGAACGGGCCGACCTCGGTCCCTGCCGACGCGATCCTCGCCGCCCGCGGGATCCCGGTGCTGCCCGACGTCCTCACGAACGCCGGCGGGGTCACCGTGTCGTACTTCGAGTGGGTCCAGGACCTCGGGCGCCTCTTCTGGGACCGCGACGAGATCCGCCGCCGCCTCGCCGACAAGATGTCGGATGCATTCGATCGTGTCTGGAACGTCGCCGAGGAGACCGGCGTCTCGCTGCGCGACGCCGCGCTCGTCGCCGCGATCCGCGAGGTGTCCGCGGCGCTCGAGGCACGGGGCGTCTACCCGTGAGCGTAGGCTTGACGGAGCTCACCAGGGAGCGGAGGCGCCGGCTTGGCCCGCGCCGGGAGCGGGAAGAATGAGTCAACTCGTCCGCGACGCGATGGTGTCGGAGCCGCTCGCCCTCGATGCGACGGCGACGGCGCAGGAGGCCGGGGCGGCACTCGCGCGGCCGGACGTGCGTGCCGTGTTCGTCTGCGACGAAGGCCGGCTCGTCGGCGTCGTCACCCGAAAGACCCTCGTTCGCGAGGTGGTGGCCGCAGGCCTTGACCCGGTCTCGACCCCGCTCGGTGAGATCGCGGAGCCGCCGAACGCGACGATCGAGTCGTCGACCCCGCTCACCGAGGCGTTCGCGTTTCTCGAGGACCGGGACTACGAGCGCGTCCCGGTGGTCGAGGAGGGCAAGCTCGTCGGCGTGCTCTCGCGGGCGGTCGTGCAGCGGCGGCTGGCGGAGGACGAGCCGCCGCGCGTCGAGGAATCGACGAGCCCGTAGGCTCAGCTGACCGAGAAGACGAGGGTCGCCGAGGCGGTCACCTGCTCGGTGGGTGCGAGCACCGGCGTCGGGGCGCTCTGGGCGGTCGGGACAGCCGTCGCCGACGAGTAGTTCTGGTTCGAGCTGATGCTGACGACCGGCCCGAGGGTGACCCCGGCAGCGGCGGCCATCGCGACTGCACGGGCGCGTGCCTGCGCGATTGCGTCCTTCAGCGCGGTGCGATACATGCTCTCCAGGTCGCCGCTCGAGCCGAACGACAGACCGCTGACGTTCGTCGCGCCGGCGCCGACCGCGGCGTCGATGAGCTTCGGGGACTGTTCGACGGCGATCGACCCCTGAACGGAGTTGGTCGCCCAGAAGCCGACAATTGCCGTGCTGCCCGGGTTCGTCGTCGGGCCGAGCGAGACGGCGTCGGTCGAGACGTCCTGGGCGCCGGCCGCCTTGATCGCGGTCAGGATCGCGTTCATGACGGTTGCGTTCGCCGCGACGGCCGCGGTGGCCGTGCGTCGCTGGGAGCTCGCGCCGAAGCTCAACGAGGCGGTGTCGGGCGTGAACGAGACCGAGCCCTCTCCCGACGTTGTCAGCGTCGCGCCCGAGGCCGTGTCGCTCGAGCCGCCCGCCGCTGTGAGACCGACGGCGACCGCGAGAATCGCAAGCGCGGTGACGCCGATCCCGAGCCGCTTCAGGCCTGTCTTCGCCATGTCACGCGGAGCCACTATCCTGCGGCTCCGCCGCGCGTGTCAAGGCCAGGATTTGCGGGGCTTCTACGCCGCGGCCGCCACCGGGGCGGCCTCGGCCAGTAGGGTCTGGAGCCCCTCGAGGAGGGTCGCGCGCACCTCGTCGTCGACCAGGCGGCCGCTCTCGTCGAACTTCTCCGAAGCGTGGCCGACCGCGAGCTCGACGTCGGTGACGCGCGAGCCCATCGCTCCCAGCACCTTGCGCAGCTCGGCTGTCGCCCACACGCCGCCGAAGGCGCCGGCACTCGAGCCGACGACTGCGACAGGCTTGCCGCGGAAGGCGTTCGACGCGAGCGGGCGGGAGGCCCAGTCGAGTGCGTTCTTGAGCGCGCCGGGAATCGACGAGTTGTACTCCGGTGTTGCGAAGAAGACCGCGTCGGCCTCGCGCACGAGTGCCCGGAACGCCTCGACCTCTGCAGGGCCGGAGACGACGTCATCGTCGGCGTCGTAGGGCGGGATCGACCTGAGGCCGTCCCACAGCTCCACCTCGACTCCGTCGGGCGCCTCCTCCGCAAGGGTGCGGAGGAGGGCCGTGTTGAAGGAGCCGCGGCGGAGCGAGCCGCTGATGGCGAGGACGCGCATCGGTCTTACGCCTCCTTGGCGACGAGCGTGAGCTCGGCGGTGAGCGTCACCTCGTCGGCGAGCACCTGCTCGCCGTTCGGGAGCGGCATGTTCCAGGTGATGCCGAACTTCGTGCGGTCGACGACCGTCGAGAGCTCGAGGCCGACGCGCGTCTTCCCGAAGTGGTCGACGGCGGGGCCGACGATCGTGCCCTCGAGCGTCGCAGGCTGCGTGATGCCCTTGATGCTGATCTGGCCGTCGGCGCGAACCTTGTCGCCCTCCCCGCGGACGAGGTCGCCCTCGAAGGAGACGATCGGATGGCGCTCGGCGTCGAAGAACTCGGGGGAGAGGAGGTGCGCCTCGAGGTTCTCGTCCTTCACCTGGAGGCTCTCGATCTGCGCCTTGCCGACCAGGTGGCCGCCGGTCAGCTCGGCCTCGAATTTCGGCACCTCGCCGCGGAAGGTCGCGACGGCGTACGGCACTTCGAAGGTGACGGTGGAGTGGACGGTGTCGGCGGCGAACGTCCCGGTGGGGATCCCCGCCTGCGTGTCTGTGATGGTGCTCATGTGTGCTCCTTGCCTAGATCCTTGATGACGCAAACATCGTACGCCCAAACAGTTGCGCTGTCAAGTATTGAGCTGTCAAGTACCTAACAACACGTGTGCGCCCCGGGCGGCGCCGGTCCTTCGCTCGGCTCGGGCAGCGCCGCGGCGGCCAGCGCCGCGCCGTCGAGCAGGTCACGCGCCGACGGCGCGATCTCCTCGAGCCCGACGTGGGAGAGGGTCTCGCGGAGGATCACGACGCCGGCCGCGAGCACCTCGCTGCGGTCGGGCTCGAGCAGGCGGGCCCGGCGCTCCCCCTCGGTTGACGAATCGAGCCAGGCGAGCACCTCTGTCATGCCGCCGAGCGTGGTCGCGTCCATCGCCGCGAGCTCGGCGGTCGTCCCGTCCACCCCGAGCGCCCGGTCGGCGCGGAGCGGCGGGAGGAGCGAGCGGACGTAGGCGGTGGCAGCCTGGCGGTCGGCGCCGAAGCGCTCGGTCAGCCGCACGGAGCCGACGTCGAGGCTCGTCCGGTAGTCGGTCGTGATCAGCTCCGTCGAGCCGCCGCCGACGTCGACGACCAGCGTCCCCGGCTCGAGCGGGCCGACCCCCTGCAGCGTCATCGCCGCCTCCTCGTCGCCTGTCAGGAGCCGTGTCGCGAACCCGTACGACCATTCGAGCTCGCCCAGGAACGCCTCGCCGTTCTCTGCGTCGCGGACAGCGCTCGTTGCGACGGCGAGCGTGCGCTCCGCACCGAGCGCGGCGGCCTCCTGCCGGAAGTCGACGAGCACGTTGCGCACCCTCGCGATCGGGAGCGGCAGCAGGCGGCGGCGCGCGTCGACGCCCTCGCCGAGCTTCGTGATCCGGGTGCGGCGGACGACCTCGTGCACGCCGTCGTCGTCGACGTCCGCGACGAGGAGCCGGGTGGCGTTCGTGCCGAGGTCGATCGCGGCGACGCGGATCACTTGAGCGGCACGAGGCCGCGCAGCTTCGCAACGAGCGCCTGCGGCTCGGCCGCCGCAGCGCGAAGGACGGCGAGCTCCGCGAGCGAGCGCTGCAGCCGCTCGGTCGCCGCGAGCAGGAGCTCGGTGCCGGCGGTCGCCGCTGCTGCCCGCCGTTCGGCCGCATCGGCGGCCCCGGTCACCTTCCCGAGCGCGTCCGTGAGCAGGCCCGAGGTGGTCGAGAAGCCGCGCCAGAGCCGCCACCCGCGCGAGCCGGCCCAGGCTGCTGAGGCGATGCTCGCGACCAGGCAGAACGTGAGCGAGAGCCAGATCGCGAGCGTCACGACCGGCATCGTAGAGGGAGTGTTCTCGCCGGGCGGTGGTACAATTGACGCCGCGACGCGGGGTGGAGCAGTCAGGTAGCTCGCCGGGCTCATAACCCGGAGGTCGCAGGTTCAAATCCTGCCCCCGCTATCTCGACAGAAGCAGTAACTCTGGCAAGGTTTCCGAGGCGTCCGCGAGGGCGCCTCGACCTACCCGCAGCGCTTCCCCCGTACAACCATCAACACGGCGAGCACTACAAACGCCGCCCAGAGAAGCCCGAGAATTGTCCATGCGCCGAGCAGTGGGTCAAGAGTCGCCACGGAGCTCGCGACGGCGCCGCCGCCGACGCCGCCGAGCAACGACGCCGCGATCGCGACCTCGGCAGTCGAAGTGCGGCGGGGCGGTAGGGCTGTGGGCGTCGTGTCCATGTACACCAGACGCTAGGACGTGTCAGGGGCACTGGGCGCGCTACGGCGGTACTTGTCACGAGGTCAAAGGTATGTGCTGCCTGGGACATCGGGCGCAGCCCGGCGCAGCAGGAGAGCTGCGGCGGCTAACCCGGCCTATGGGATCGCCATGGGCCAGCTTAGGAGCTAACCTGTCCTAAACGACGCGTTTAGGCCAGCTTACGTGCTAACCTGGCCTAACAGATCGCGTTAGGCCAGGTTAGCGACGGAGGATCAAGGTGCGCGGACACGTCATCGGGCGGGTATGGGAGGCGGATCCGGGGATTCCTGCCCCGCCGCGCTACCGGCGTGGTTGCCGCTACGAGGCCTTCATCCCGAGCCCACTTACGGGCCTGCCTTCGCTCGACCCCACGGTTGCAGGGGCGATCTCGGTAGCCGAGGAGGCAATCCGCGGCTTGAACAACGTCGCTCAGCCGGGCCTGCAGGCTCTCGCCCGTCTCCTGTTGCGCAGCGAGTCGATTGCCTCCTCGAAGGTCGAAGGAATGCAAATGGACACCCGCACGCTTGCCCGCGCCGAAGCTCGGTCCGATCTCGGCTACTCGATCGGGATGGAGGCTGTCGAGATCCTTGCGAACATCGACGCGATGCAGCTTGCAATCGGTGAGGCCGCTGCAGCCGACGGATTCACGCTCGACCAGCTGCTAGCCGTGCACGGAGCCTTGCTCGCCCGCGCCATCAACGCCGAGCGGATCGCCGGGACGATCCGCACCCGCCAGAACTGGATCGGCGGCAACGACTACAACCCGTGCGGGGCCAACTTTGTGCCACCGCCGCCGGAGGAATTGCCCGCGTTGCTCGACGATCTGATCGCGTTCTGCAACCAGGAGACGCTGCCGCCGCTCGCTCAGGCGGCACTCGCGCACGCGCAGTTCGAGACGCTCCATCCGTTCGAGGACGGCAACGGACGGACTGGCCGGGCGCTCGTCCAGGTCATCCTCCGGCGGCGCGGGCTGGCGCCCGAGTACGTGCCGCCAATTAGTGTCGTGCTCGCAGCTGACAAAGCGCGCTACATCGAAGGGCTAATCGCCTTCCGCGAGGGACGCGAAAACGACTGGCTGCAGACGTTCGCGACCGCGGCCGCTCGTGCCGCTGATCTCGCCAGTACCTACCTGATCCGTGTCCAGGACTTGCAGGAGAACTGGCGTGCACAGCTCACCGAACTCGGCGTTCGCTCCGACGCGGCCGCCTGGCGCATCATCGACGTGCTCCCGGGCTACCCAATCATCTCGATCCCAGTCGCCGTCACCGCGACAGGACGGGCGAAGGCTGCTGTCCAGCAGGCCTTTGGCCAACTCGTCGCGGCCGGGGTACTCCAGCCGCTCTCGACAGGCAAGCGGAACAGGCAATGGGAAGCTGCTGGGCTGCTTGATCTCTCATCCGACTTTGAAGCGGCACCGGCTCGCTGAAATGACCGAGCGTTGCGCCCCCTCCTCTCGGAGGCGCAACGCCTGAAGCGGGTCGCCAACTACTGCGTACAGGCGTCCGCGGGGAGCGCGTACACAGTGGTCGGTTCAGAAGCGAAAACCGCGCTACCGGAGCGGGGTTTGTCAACCTTGCCGCTGTCCTATCTCGACAGAAGCAGTAACTCCGGCAAGGTTTCGAGGCGTCCGAGAGGGCGCCTCGGGTGTTCTCGGGCGCGCGCGGAAGGTACTTCGCCAGGAGACCCGGCGGTTCGGTGACTTCGCCGTCCGAATAGGGGTGCCTGACGAGAGGGCTATCGGCCTGTTGCCCCCCTGTAAATCTTTCTCGCGAGGGCTGTGCACGGCCCCGGATCGTTCTACTGTCCTGCTCGGATGAACAGGACGGCCGCCTCGCCTACCTGCTCGGGGATGGCGAGGGACACTCCTCGATCGTCATCATCGGCTCCCGCTCGAAGCCGATCGCGCTCGCCCCGCTACTCACACCGGGGGCAGAAGTGGAAGGGCTCGCCTGGTCACCCGACGGAAGCCGCTTTGCGTTCACCGCAACCGACGCGAACGGGATCGGCGAGGTCTACACGATCGGCACGGACGGAAAGGGCTTGACGCAGCTGAGCCGCAACATCGGCGCTGTCGGCGATCTGAGCTGGCGCTAGATGAGGGAGGCAACCATGAGGACATCACGGCTTCTCCTTCACTGGTGGCGGCGGCACAAATGATGCAGAACGCTCGGCCGCGTCAGGCGGTGCGCCTGCTGGAGTACAGGTGCCTGGCCCAGAGGTAGGAAGCCAGCGCGATGCCGACGCTCCAGGCGACCGCGAGGACGGCGTTGTCGCCGATCGGCGTTCCGGTCAGCAGGCCGCGCAGGGTCTCCGTGGCCGGCGTGAACGGCTGGTACTCGGCGAACTGACGAAGCCCGATCGGCATCGTCGCCGTGAGCACGAAGCCGCTGCCGAGGAACGGGAGCAACGTCAGGAACATCGGAGTGTTGCTCGCCGTCTCGACGCTCCTGGCGGCGAGCCCGAGTGCGGTGGCGAGCCAGATGAGCGCGAACGCGAACAGCGTCAGCAGGCCGATCGCTGCCAGCCACTCGAGCACGCTCGCGTCCGGGCGGAAGCCGAGTGCGACGGCGACGCCGAGGACGATGCCGATGCTGACGAGGCTCTGGATGAGGCTCGCGAGCACGTGGCCGGTGAGCACCGCGGAGCGGGCGATCGCCATCGTGCGGAAGCGGTCGATGATGCCCCCGGTCATGTCCATCGCGACGACGATCGCGGTGCCCTGCACGGCGGCGGCGACGGTCATGAGCAGGATCCCGGGCGTGACGTAGTCGAGATAGCCGGCGCGTCCGGTTTGCCCGCCTACGTACGCCGTGCCGAGGCCGTGGCCGAGCTGACCTCCGAAGACGTAGACGAACAGCAGCAGGAACACGATCGGCATCCCGATGAGGAGCAGCGTCAGCGACGGGTAGCGCCGTAGGCGCCGAAGGTTGCGGCGGAGCATGGTCGTGGAATCGCCGAGGGTGTAAGCCAGGGTGCTCATCACGCAGCCTCCTGCTCGAGGGTCGGTTGGCCGGTCACGGCGAAAAAGACGTCGTCGAGGTCGGGCCTCGAGATCGAGAGCTCCTCGACCGCGATCCGTGCATCGTCGAGCCGCTCGAGCAGCCGACGGAGGGACGCGACGTCGCCGTTCCCCGGCACGCGGAGGACGAGCCGCTCCTCGTCGGGTGTCGCCTCGGCGAACAGGGCGGCGGCTGCGCGCAGGGCGGGCGGGTCCGAGAACCGCAGCCGGACATGACCGCCGGGAATGCGCCGCTTCAGCTCGTCGGGGCTGCCCTCGGCGACGATGCGGCCGTGGTCGAGGACGGCGATCTGATCCGCGAGCTCGTCGGCCTCGTCTAGGTACTGGGTGGTGAGAAAGATGGTGACCCCGCCGGCGGCGAGCTCGCGGATGTCGTCCCACATCTGCCGGCGGCTGCGCGGGTCGAGCCCGGCCGTGGGCTCGTCGAGGAAGATCACGCGCGGCGAGCCGACGAGAGTCATCGCCAGGTCGAGGCGGCGGCGCATCCCGCCCGAGTACGTCGAGGCTTGCCGGGTGGAAGCGTCGACGAGGTCGACGCGGTCGAGGAGCTCGTCGATGCGTGCTCTGCCTGCCACCCGGCCGAGATGGTTCAGGTCGGCCATCAGCTGCAGGTTCTCCCTGCCGGTCAACAACTCGTCCACTGCCGAGAACTGGCCGGTGACGCCGATCGAGGCGCGCACTCCGTCCGGGTCGTCGTGGACGTCGTGGCCGGCGACGCGAGCGGTGCCCGAGTCGGCCGAGATCAGCGTGGAGAGGATCCGCACCATTGTCGTCTTGCCCGCGCCGTTCGGGCCGAGGAGCGCGAAGATCGTGGCGTCGGCGACGGTGAGATCGACACCGTCCAGCACGACGGTGTCGCCGAACGACTTCTGAACGCCGGTCACGACGACGGCGGGCCGACGTGTGTCGGTCATGAGTGCCTCCCCTGGCCCGGGCGCTTCTCCGGCAAGTCGCCCGACGCGACGAGCGCCTGGCGCCGCGCCTCCCACGCCTCCTGGAACAACGGCATCTGCTCGATCAGGAACTCTGCGAACGCCGAGGTCTCCAGCAGTACCGCACGGCGCTCCGGAGGAGCGTCCCGCAGCAGGTCGAGGCCCTCGCGCGTCAGCTCGAGCAGCTCCACGTACTCGGAGCTGTCCATTCCCAGCGACTGCGGCGAGCTGAGGTCGATGCGGATGCGGTCCATCCGCTCGCCGGCCACCCGCGTGCGCTGCACCGCGTGGATCGTCTCGAGGACCTTCACCGCGCCGGCGATTGCGCTGCGGCTGGCGAGGAGGGCTTCGGCCAGCTCGCCGATCGTCGGATTCGGCGGATCGCAGACCGACAGGTAGCCGAGCAACCGGCCCACCATCGGCGGGAAGGAGTAGCGGCGGGCATAGAACCGGCCCATGTGGTCGGCGAAGGTGATCTCGGCGTCGGTTGGCATGCCGACAGTATACATACATATCTGAGATCACACAGATGTGTGTGATCTGCGTCGAGGTTGGTGGCTAGGCCGGCGCGACCTCCCACTGCTCGTGCTTCGGCCGCTCGGGAGCCGCTTCGATCAGCTCGGGCGGGACGATGTCGGTGATGCGTAGGCTCCGGCCGTCGCCGGTCGTGAAGGTGTCGCCGACGTGCCAGTCCGACACGGTTGTCACGAACGTGCCCGCATACTTGCCGGCGCCGTCGCGCAGCTCATAGCGGCCGGTCCGTGGGGTCGCCGTCACACGTCGACCCGGTCGAGGAAGCGCGGGTCGTAGTGCCCGTGCCTGCGGGACTGCTCCATCCGTCTGGCCATGCTGACCTCTTCTGCAGCCGAAGCCGCGTCGAGGAGGCGTGATCTCGACCTCCACATCCCGCGGGCAAATACCGCAGGACGCCTCACGTCGACTCCCCCGGCAGCGTACTACTCGGAGTCGCCCGCGCCGGGCCGCTCTTCGGCCTCCGGCGTCTCGTGCCCGCCTTCGCCTTCCTCGGCCAGAGCGTGGAGGCGCGTCTCCTCGGCCTCACTTGCCTCCGACGTCGTCAACGGGCCCGTGGGCGGTCGGCGTGCACCTGTCAGGCTCCTCAACACGTCGGCGACTCGTCCCACCGTGAGAGCGTACCCGGCTCAGGAGCCGGGGGGTGCTGCGAGCACGGCTTCGAGCAACTCGGTGAGGTTGGCCGTGGCGAGGCAGATCGAGGAGTCGGCCGCGCCGTAATAGAGGTGGACGAGACCCGTCGCCGGGTCGTGGACGAGCCCGCACGGGAAGACGACGTTCGGGACGTCGCCGCTTCGCTCGCACGGCGCGGACGGCGCGAGCACCCACGGGCCGAGGCGCCGGAGCACTCGCGTCGGCTCCTCGAGGTCGAGCAGGGCGAGACCGACCCGGTAGATCTCGCCGGCGACGGTCTCCTTGACGCCGTGGTAGATGAGGAGCCAGCCGTGCTCGGTGAGGAGCGGCGGTGGCCCGATGCCGATGCGGAGCGAGTCCCACCAGGCTCCCTCGCGAGGTTGGAGCACCTGCTCAGGGGCGCTCCAGCTGACGAGATCCTCCGAGCGGGAGAGGAAGATCTCTCCGCGGGCCCCGCCGAACTGGGTCTTCGGCCGGTGGAGTAGGGCCCAGCGGCCGTCGAATCGATACGGGAAGAGCGCGGCGTTCTTGTCCTCGGGCTGCCTGACGACGCCGAGGCGCTCGACGCTCGAGAAGTCCTCGGTCGTCGCGAGGTAGACCGCAGGGCCGGCCGGGCCGTACGCAGTGCACGTGATCACCCACCGTCCGAGTTCGTCGACCCACACGACGCGTGGATCCTCGAACCCCCACTGCTCGCCGGCAACGCCGTCGTCCGGGGCAAGGAGTGGGGTCTTGTCGATCGACCACTCGTCGACGCCGTTGCGCGAACGGGCGACGGCGAGGTGCGAGATGCCTCGGCGGTCCTCGGCCCGGGCGAGCAGGATCGTCATCTCGCCGACCCTCGCCGCAGCCGGGTTGAAGACGGCATTGACCGGATACGGCCACTGCCCGGCGGAGAGGATCGGATTGTCGGGATGGCGCAGGAACAGCTCGTCGCGGCTCATGCAAAGGCCTTCACGGGCTCGGTGCTCGCCCGCTCGGCAGCGCTGACTCCGGCGGCGTCGAGGAGAAGCGCGGCGCGGTGGAAGGCAAGCGTCGATTCGGCGCCTTCGTTCTGGTTGACGGCTTCGTCTCCGGCTCCGTCGCTGCAGCCGCCGGTCGCGAAGTCGTAGAGCGGACGTCGAAGGCGGTTCCGTCCGAGGAACCACTCGAACGCCCGCGAGGCGCGAACTCCGTGCTCGGTCCTCCGGGTGGTTGCGAAGGCGGCGAGCTCCGCCTCGACGAGCGCGGCGGCGTCGAGAGGCTGCTCGTCGCCCCCGCCCGGGGCAGGCTCGCCACGTCGCCGGCCGAGATGCCCGGGGAGCCGCAGGCAGCCTTCGCCTTCGGAGAGGCCGCACTCGTCGCCGAGCCAGCGAAGCGACTCGAGGCCCAGCTCGACGGTCTCCTCGCGGCCGAGGGCTACACCGCCGGCGATCAGCGCCTGCGGGAGCCGGGCGTTGTCGTAGGTGAGTGTGTCCTCGAACCAGCGCCACTCGTCCGTCGCGGTGCGCTCGTAGGCGTCGACGAGCTGGTCGACGAGTCGCTCGAGCAGCAGCCGCGCGTCCGGCTCCAGCCGGTCGGGGTCGAGGCGGGCGAGCCCGAGCACCGCATAGGCCGCAGTCCGCAGCGGCACGTCGCCCGCCAGCATCGCCACCTGGCGCTCGAGCAGATCCCTCGTCGGCACGACGAGCGCGTCGATCCACGCAGTCGCGAGGATCTCGCCGAGGGCCCAGATCGAGCGGCCGACATGGTCGCCGACGTGCGGCTCGTCGAGCCAGCGACGGTCGTAGCTCATGAAGTTGCGCATCCCGCCGTTACCGGTGGCGTCGTGCAGGAACGCCAGCGCGCGGTAGAGGGCCGACGTCCAGAACTGCTCGTCTCCACGGCGTGACAGGGCGAGCGAGACGACTGCGAGCCGGGCGACGTCGTCGACGCAGTAGCCGCTGTCCCGGTTCGGGATGATCCCGTGCGCATGCTGCACGATGCCCACGTCGTCGACGAGCGTGCGCAGATGATCGGTGCGCAGGCTCGTCAGATGCAGGTCGTCGACACCGACCGGACGGCGCCGCGGCGCACGCTCGAATGCCTCCCGCAACACGGATGCAGTCGCGTCGCCGACCGACGGCCACGCCAGCGTCGAGCCGATCCGCCGAGCCTCGGCCCGCGCCGAGACAAGGATCTCTGGGTGCTCGACGAAGCGGCAGACGGCGTCCGCGAGAGCAGCGGGATCGTCGAACGGAACGAGCGCGCCCGCGCCGCTTGAGAGCATGTCCTCCGCATACCAGTACGGCGTCGAGACGACACCGCAGCCGGCGGCGATCGCGAACGTGAGGGCTCCCGAGGCGATCTGCTCGCGGCTGCGATACGGCGTCACGAAGACATCGGTCGCCGCGAGCAGATCGGCGAGGTCGTCGTTCGAGAGGAACCGGTCATCGAACTCGACGTACGGCCCAAGACCGAGCTCGAGCACACGCCGCTCGAGCATGAGCCGGTATCGCTCGCCCTCCCGGTGCACGACGTCGGGATGCGTGCGGCCGGCGATCGTGTAGACGACCTCCGGATGACGCTCGACGATCGCGGGGAGAGCCTCGATCGCGGTCTCCAGCCCCTTGCCCGGCGAGAGCAGGCCGAAGGTCGAGAGCCGGAACTGCGAGCCTCCTCCGCGGCCGGCACGGGCGGCGAGACGGGCGGGCGCCCCGTGCGGCACGACCCGCACCTTCTCCTCGGGACATACGCCCGACTCGACGAGCAGGCGAAGCGCGGTGTCGGTCATCACGATCACGAGCTCTGCGTCCGCGCAGAGCTCCGTCATGACCTCTGCCTGATGCCGTGTCGGCTTCGAGAGGACGGTATGCAGCGTCACGACGAGAGGCTGCGCGAGCTGCTGGGACAGCGAGAGGACGTACTCGCCGTCAGGCCCCCCGAAGATGCCGTACTCGTGCTGGAGCAGCACAACGTCGACGTCGAGCCGGCCGAGCATTCGCGCCGTGCGACGGTAGTCGCCGCGCACCGCCTGCGCGATCGTCGAGAGCAGGCCGTGGCGCTGCGGGCTCGACGGCTCGTTCACGACCGCGACGAGATCGGTGTGCCCGACCGTGGTGGTGGCCGCCAGCGCTCCGCGGAGATCGGCCGCGAAGGTCCCGATCCCGCATGCGCGCGGCGGATACGTCGAGACGATTGCCGCCCGCACGCGCTAGCCCCGCGAGCGCGCTCTTGCCGGTGCGGGCACCAGCGTCTGGACGCGCTGCGGCTCCTGCAAGCCGGTGCGAATGGACGTCGTCGGCCGCCTGCGACCGTTCGCTGCCGTGCGCAACCGGTCGAGCATGCGCTTGAGGCTCCTTCTCATCATCTGCTCCCTCTGACAACTCCCACGAGACAGCAAGCGGCGGGCTCGTGCGGGAATCAGGACACGGGGACGCTTCCGACACGGTACAGCACCGCGCCGCGCCCAAACCGATGCCGAGACGACGTTTCCGATTCGTCTGCGGTGGTAGGGACGTTGAACCTTGCCCGCGGCTCTCCTCGACCTCGACGGGACACTCGTCGACGCGAACTACCAGCACGCGCTGGCGTGGTTCAGGTCGCTACGGGCTCACGGGATCGTCGTCCCGATCTGGCGCATCCACCGGCATATCGGCATGGGCGGCGATCAGATCGTCACGGCACTCGCCGGCGAGGACGTCGAGACGAGGCTCGGGGACGCCTTGCGGGAGGCTGAGCACCAGCAGTTTCTCCTGATGAGGGATGAGTGCGAGCCGCTCCCGGGGGCCACCGAGCTCCTCGAACAACTCGTGCGGCGATCCGTCACGGTCGTACTCGCCTCCTCCGCGGCCGAGGACGACGTGGAGCACTTCGTCGGCGTCCTGCACGCCGAGACGCTCGTCGACGACTGGACCACTGCGGACGACGTCAGCCGGAGCAAGCCACATCCCGATCTCGTCAACGCGGCGCTCGAGAAGATCCACTCTCCGGGGCGAGCCGTGATGATCGGCGATTCGCGATGGGACGTCGAGGCTGCGGCCGCCGCGGGCCTCGAGACGATCTGCGTGCTCACCGGGGGGTGGTCGGAGCAGGAGCTCTACGACGCCGGTGCGACGTGCGTCTTCGAGTCGCCGGCCGACCTGTCTCGGAACATCGACGAGACGCCGCTCTCTTCCCGCTGACCCGCGTACGACAAGACCGACGGGGCGGCGAGAGCTCTACCTCCGGGGCGGGAGCGGCACGAGGATGCTGGTGCGCCGCTTGTACTCCTGGTACGAGGGGTCGGCGCCGTACTTGGCGTCGGCGCTGCGCTCGAGCAGGGGAATGCCGCTGACGAAGAGCAGGAGCAGCGTGATGAACACCGGCCCTGCCACGACGAGGAAGGCCGCTCCGTGGAGGAAGGGCACGGCGTACGCGAAAAGCCCCCACCAGACCAGGATCTCGCCGAAGTAGTTGGGGTGGCGCGAGTATCTCCAGAGGCCGCTCGTGACGAACTGCTCGTCCCCTGAGAGAGCTGTCTTGAACGCGTACTTCTGCTGGTCGCCGACCGCCTCGATCACGAGCCCGACGAGCCAGACAGCCACGCCGACGATCGCCCAGGCACCGAAGCCGGGAGCGTTGTCGAGGCCGAGGAGGTAGGAGACCGGCAGCATCACGACGGCCACGGTGATCGCCTGCAGGAGCCAGAAGCGGGCAAAGCGAAGCGGCTTGTCGCGCATCTCGTCGAAGCGGTGGTCGACCTTCATCCGAAGGATGCGGCGGAACAGGTACGCGCCGAGCCGGGCCGCCCACGCGATGACCATGAGCGACGCGATGAGCTGCAGCACCTTGTGCGCGCCGGTGAAGAAGAGTGCGACCGCGAGGAGGGCGAACGAGAGGCTGTACGAGAGGTCGGTGACAACGTCGGTCCTCCGGGCGGCCGCGACGGCGAAGAACGCGGCATTCACCGCCAGGGCGATCGCGAAGGAGAGGAGAATCGAAGTCATCTGGTGTCAGCGTGACATGTGGCGCTCGCGCCGGGGCAAATCGACCGCGTGTGAGACATTGGCGTCGTGAGCAGCCTTCTCGACTGGCTGACGGACGCGACCCCTCTGGGCAGGCCGCTTGCCGTTCTGATCGTCATCGTCGGGCTGTTCTTCATCGCCTGGCTCGTGAGCCGCCTCGGCGCACGGGTTGCGGCGTTCCTCATCGACCGCGGCGATCGCAGGCGCACGTCCGGTGGCGCCGACACGGGGACGATGTCGAGCCTCCGTCAGCGCCAGACAGCGATCGCGCTGATCGAGACGAGTGTCAGCTACGTCGCGTACGCGTTCGCGGTGGTGCTCTCGATCGTCGCCCTCACCGGTGCACAGCGCATCCAGACGATCGTCGGCGCGTCGTTCCTCGCCGTCGTGATCGCCTTTGCGGCGCAACGGTTCCTGACCGACGTCATCGCGGGCTTGCTGATGTTCTTCGAGGGCTGGTTCCGCATCGGCGATACGGTCGCGATCGACCCCCTGCACGTGCAGGGGGTCGTCGAAGCCGTCTCGCTCCGCTCCTTGACGA
Organism: uncultured Thermoleophilia bacterium; assembly: GCA_963794375.1. Lineage (GTDB taxonomy): Bacteria > Actinomycetota > Thermoleophilia > Gaiellales > Gaiellaceae > PALSA-600. The sequence continues at coordinate 401,566 of CAWCDL010000004.1, read as the reverse complement.
TCCGCAGCGTCACCGGCGAGATGCTGCACGTCCCCAACTCCCAGGTCTCCGTTCTGCGCGTGATCCCGCGCGGCTACCGCGAGGTCGAGGTCGATCTCTTCACGAGCGACCTCGAGCGCGGTCGCACTCTGATCGAGCAGGTCTCGCGAATCGTCCCGGCGGGCCCCACACGGTTCGTCCGGCGGCTCGAGGTGGTGGAGACGGAGACACTCGACGACGATCTCCATCGGATCACCGCGGTCTGCGCCGTCGCCGTCGGGCGGGAATGGCTCGCGGAGGACTTCCTGCCGAAGCTGATCGGCGAGCGCGCCGCCGACGGGCTGCTCGTGCACGGGCCGATCATCACGTTCATTGACGAGAAGGCCGCGCAGAGCTTCGCCCGTGCCCTGGGGACACCGCGGGCGTGGACGCGCGAGGGCGAGGCGTCCTTCCCTGTCGGATCGCCGAGCACGAACGCTTGGCCGACCCCGGAGCGCGGAGGTCCGGACCGGCCCTCACATCGCTGAGCGGAGTGCGCCCGTTCGGCGCCGGTCGGCTCGAGTGCACGCGCATCTCGTCGGCGACGCCCGCATGGGGTTCTCGCCGGACGACTCCGTCGCCGACTCGTCGCATCGCGTGTGGGGGATCGACAACCTGTTCGTCGTCGACGGCTCCGTCATGCCGACGCAGGGCGCGGCGAACCCGGCGCTGACGATCATGGCGCTTGCCGACCGCTGCGCGGGCCTGCTTGCTAGTCGCTCTTGATGAACGTGATGCGGCCGTTCGTCTCGAGGATCGCGTACTTCACTTCGGAGAGGTGCGGGATGTTCTGGGCGCGCGCCTCCTCGGCGACCTCCTCGGGCGTCAGACGCTCGCGCCTGAGGTTGCGCTCAATCAGCTCCCCGTCCTGCAGGACGACGATCGGCTCGCCGTCGAGCACGGCCCGCAGCGGCTTGAAGCGGTACCCGAGCCACGAGACGAAGACCTGCAGGATCGCGATCGTCCCGATCGCGAGAAACGCCCCTGTGAGCGAATAGTCGTCCTGGGTGAGCCCCTGTTGCACGGCGTCGCCGAGGATGATCAACAGGATCAGGTCGAGCGGCTGCAGGGACGAGAGCTCGCGCCGCCCGATGATGCGCGTCAGCACGACGAGGAACACGAAGACGACGACCGCGCGGAGGACGATGTCCATGACTAGTTCAAGGGAAGATCGTGTAGCTGCGGTCGATGTGGGCGAGCACGCGTGAGCCGTCGAGCAGCGTCACGCCGGCGGGCCGATGCCACGCGAGGTTCGTCGGGTTCACCTGGAACTGCATCCAAAGGACGTACGCGCTGCCGGCGGGGACGTGGCCGAGCTGCAGCGTCAGCTTCCCGTCGGCCGACCCTTCGCCGAGCGGGCTCGGCTCGATCGTATTGACCGACATGCCCTCGACCCAGCCCGGGTCGAGGACGAGCGTTGCGTTCTTCAGCGACCGATGCGCGGTGATCCGGAAGCGAGCGGAGAAGAGGAGACCGCCGCGGAGATGGGTGGGCGCGTAGAGCTCGAGCCGGGCTGCGGGGACGGCGGCGGCCGACGTCTGCGGGCGCTGCCCGAACACGTCCAGGAGACCGAGCAGCGAGAAGACCGCGATCGCGGCCAGGATGATGTGCCTGGGCCACGGCCGCCTGCGCACACCGGCGAGGTCGCGATGCCGCTCGAGGACGATGTAGTCGGGGATGTCGCTCACGGGCTAGGTGTTTCCAGATGTGACAAGGAGCTAACGCCGCACCTCTGGCCGGCGAGCAGCTCGACAGACGCGGCGCGTGACGCCCATCGCGGACGACGACGAATGTCGCCGTCCGCTCGCCCCCCGGCCGCCGGGAACCCGACGCACGACGCACCCAGGAAGCCGCGACGGAAACCGGCGACTAGATCAACTGACTCGCGAACTCGATGAACCCCGCCTGCTCCTTCGCGACGTTGTGCAGCGCGACGTGCGTGAACCCCGCCCGCTCGAAGGCAGCGAGCTTCTCCCGCCAGGCCTCCGGGTCGTCTCCGAGAGCGAGCGAGCCCTCGAGATCCTCGGGGCGCACGAGCTCGGCGGCCGCCTCGAAATCCCGTGGCAATGAGAGCTCCGTCGAGAGCTCGCCGCCGAGAGCGGTGTTCGGCTGACGCTCGACTGCGATCCGGAGCGCCTCGTCGGTGCTCGGGGCGAAGCAGCCCGTGACCTTGCCGTAGATCGGTCCCGTCCCGCCGCTGTCGCGGTAGCGCTTCACGATCTCGGCGTCCGGCACGGTGTTCATCGTCCCGTCGCCGTGGCGGGCGGCGAGCTCGACGGCGCTCGGCGCCTTTGCGGCGATGACGATCGGCGTCGGCGAGTCGGGCGCGTCGTAGAGCCGGAGCTGCTCGACGGTGTAGTGCCGTCCGCGGTAGGTCTCGTAGTCGCCGCCGAGGAGCTTGCGGATCAGCGCCGTCGCCTCCTCGAGCATCTCGAGCCGCTCGTCCGCCCGGGGCCAGCGATCGCCGAGCACGTGCTCATTCAGTCGCTCGCCGGTGCCGAGTGCGAGGAAGAAGCGGCCTTCGAGCAGCGACTGAGCCGTCGCCGCCGCGTGGGCGACGATCGCGGGATGGATCCGGATCAGCGGGCACGTGACCGCCGTCCCGAGCCGGATCCGCCGGGTCGCGTTGGCGATCGCCCCGATCACGCCCCAGACGAACGGGCTGTGTCCCTGCGCGTCCACCCACGGGTGGATGTGGTCGGACACGAGGATGTGCTCGAAGCCGGCTTCCTCGGCCCGCGCGGCGTTCGCGACGAGGTCGCGCGGGCCGTGCTCCTCGGAGGAGAGCCAGTAGCCGATCTCCATCGCTCCGGGATACCGCCGTCGCGGGATTCGAAAACGTGTGTGACGCGCGCGGCGGCTGGGTAGGCCAGGGGCGTGACACCATTTGCTCTCACCGGCCTGCTCGTCGTCCTCGGGATCCTCTCCGCCCTGATCGGGTTGGCGTGGATTGCGGTGCCTTTCTTCGTGCTCGCGCTGATCGCGCTCGTCTGGGGATTGTTCGTCCTCGTCGGAAGCGGCCCGAAGAAGCCGGTTCTCCATCGGACGCGCAAGCCGGAGCTACTCGGTCCGGGCGGCCCCGACGACCCGGACGCGTAGTCCAACGGCCATACTCCCGGGACGTACCCGGGCGGACTCAAACCCTCACGGCTCATCCTCGTCGCCTGTGCCGCCGTGGCGGCGGGCACGATTGCGGTCGGCGCGGCGAGCGGCGGCCCCGGCACGACGGTCTGGCTCTGCCGTCCGGGCCTTGCGAGCGATCCTTGTACGGCGAGCCTCGCTACGACCGTCGTGAAGGCATCGGGCGGGAAGTCCGTGGTCGATGCGAAGCCCGTGACCGCGAGCCGCTTCGACTGCTTCTACGTCTATCCGACCGTCAGCCGCGAGCCGACGCTGAACGCCGATCTGAAGGTGCAGGCGGCGGAGAGGAACGCGGCGATCGCCCAGGCGTCGCGGTTCTCGACCGTGTGCCGTGTCTTCGCGCCGATCTACCGGCAGGTGACGCTGGACGGTCTCTTCGCCCCGGACGGGATCGCCGCCGTGACGACCGCCTACCGGAGCCTTCTCTCCGGGTTCGACGACTACCTCTCGAACCAAAACGACGGGCGGCCGATCGTCTTCATCGGCCACTCGCAGGGCGCCGCGATCCTGATCAGGCTCCTCGCCGGGGTCGTCGACCACGACGCCAAGCTGAGGGGCCGGCTCGTGCTCGCCGTCATCCTCGGCGGCGACGTCGAGGTGCGTACCGGCTCGCTGACGGGCGGCAGCTTCAAAAACATCCCGCTCTGCTCGCGCGCCGCCGAGGCGGGGTGCGTGATCGCCTACTCGAGCTTCCCCGGCGAGCCGCCGGCGACGGCGCTGTTCGGGCGCCCGGGGCAAGGCGTTGCGCTGCAGTCTCAGCAGACGGCCACCGCCGGCGTGCAGGTCGCGTGCGTGAACCCGGCCGCGCTCGGCGGCGGCTCCGCGCCTCTCGCACCGTACTTCCCGTCGCTCGGTCGCGCGCCCACGCCGTGGGTCTCCTACCCGGGCCTCTACCGCGCCGCGTGTCACACCGCTCACGGGGCGACCTGGTTGCAGGTGGGCAAGGCGACCGGCAGCTCCGACGCGCGGCCGGTCGTCACCGAGCTCGACGGCCCCGACTGGGGCTACCACGTCGCCGACGTCAACCTCGCGCTCGGCAATCTCGTCGCGGACGTCGCGGCCGCCGAGCACACCTGGTCGGCGGCGCACAAGACACCATGAACCTGATGCGGAAGATCCAGACGCAGGGCGTTCACCACATCACGCTCGTCGGGACGACGCGACAGGAGTCGATCGACTTCTGGGAAGGCGTGCTCGGGATGCCGTTCGTGTTCGAGCAGCCGAATCTCGACAACGCGGCCGAGAGTCACCTCTACTTCGACCCCGGCGACGGGCGTCTCATCACGGTGTTCACGAACGACGGGCGCGCGCCCGTCGGGCCGCCCGAGGACGACAAGGTGCCCGGGCGCGTCCACCATCTCGCGTTCGCCGTCTCGAAGGCGACCTTCGACCAGGCCGTCGCCCGCCTCGACGATCGAGGCGTCCGGCACAGCGGCGTCAAGGACCGCGGTTTCATGGACTCGATCTACTTTCACGACCCGCTCGGCCTCCTGATCGAGCTTGCCGCCTATCGCTTCGAGCCGCCGGCCGGGCACACGCACGCAGAGGTCCTGCTCGAGGCTCACCGCCTCCGCGTCGAGCGCGGCGACCACAACATCGACCCGGAGCACCTCGCCGACGCGATCGAGCTCCTCGTCGTGCGTACGCAGCGGTCTCTCTCCGACGATCGCACCCCGAAAAACCCCGCCGTCTAGCGTCCATCCCCCGAACGAGTGACCGGGGCTCGCCGGGTCCCGCCGACACGTGAACCATGAAGGGGGGAGCGCCGAAATGGGCGCTGATCACCATTCTGCTGCTCGGCCTCGCGGTGCCTGCCGCGGGCATCGCGACGGCTGCGCCGACGCGTGCCGCTGCGAGCCGCGCGACTCTCGAGACCGATGTCCTCGTGCAGCTGAACGCGATCCGGAGTGCCCACGACCTCCCGCCGCTGCGCCGCTCGCCCGCACTCGACGCGGCCGCAGCCCAGCACACGACCGAGATGCTGCGGCTCGGCTACTTCGACCACGACTCCGCCGACGGGACGAGCTTCGACCGGCGGATCGCGCGCTACTACCCGTTCACGTCGCGCTTCCGTCGGTGGGCCGTCGGCGAGAACCTCGTCTGGGCATCGCCCGACCTCGACGCCGCGCAGGCGCTCCGACTCTGGATGGCGAGCCCGCCGCACCGGCGGAACATCCTCGACCCGACCTGGCGCGAGATCGGGATCGCCGCCGTCCATGCGACCGCCGCGCCGGGCTCGTTCGGCGGTCAGCCCGCCACCGCGATCACGACCGACTTCGGCCTGCGGTCCTGATCAGCGCGCGATCGGCTTGCACCCTGCGGCGAGCCCGATCATCTGTGTGTTGGTCAGCTCGTCGAGCAGCGTGTTCGTGATCCAGGCTCGCGTCGGCCCCTGAGTCCAGGCGATCTGCCGGATGTGACCTCCTTCCGTCCAGACGTCGAAGGTGCGGCCGCCGCGGCGCACCGTCGTCGTCGGGCTCTCGAGCGCCGGCGGATCCTGCCAGGTCGTGAACGTGTAGAGCACCGATCGCCCCGACCCGGCGGTCGCCCATGCAGCGATCGCCGGATGGCCGGCGAGCACGTAGGAGCGCGCGGGCTCATCGGAGGGCCACCAGTACCCGGCCGGGAGCTCCGTCGGCGCGCAGCGCCGGATCGGCACGAGCGGCTGGATCAGGCGCGCACCCTCGCCTCCGTCGGACACCAGCGCAGCCGGTTGCGGAGCCGTCGGCGTGGCCGCGGCCGGCGTCGTTGTCGTTGCCGTCCCGGTCGAATGGTGCGAAGGCACCGCGTAGAGCGCCTGCACGGCCGTCTGCCGTTCCGCGTCGGTGGCGTCCAGGTAGTAGGCGCCGTAGAGCGTCAGGTCCTGCGCCTGCAGTGTCGTGCGCGTCAACCTCGATGCGGGGGTGTCGTGGACGGCGCGGAAGAGCCACCACAGCTCCGACAGGCTCGAGATGTCCGATGTCGTGGCGGCGGCGAACGCCTTTGCGCGGTCGCGGAGGGCGAACAGGTTCGGCGTGAAGGTCGCGAGCTTCCCGAGAACGGCACGCAGGAAGAGCTGCTGCCGCGCGGCCCGGTAGAAGTCGGAGTCGGTGTGCCGGAAGCGCGCGAACTCGAGCGCCTGCATGCCGTTCAGCTTCTGGTAGCCGGGCTGCAGGTCGATGTTCGAGTAGTCCGTCGCGATCGTGCCGACGTTTTCGTTGAAGTACCTCTGGTCGATCGGCAGGTAGATGCCGCCGACCGAGTCGACGAGCTTGCGGAAGCCTGCGAAGTTGACCTCGACGAAGTGGTCGATGCGCACTCCGAAGACCTCGCGCACCGTCTTGATCAGGAGGCCGGCACCCCCGTACGTGTAGGCGGCGTTGATGCGGTCGTCGCCGTGACCGGCGATCGGGACGTAGAGGTCACGCGGGATCGAGAGGAGCGTGATCCGATGGTGGGTCGCGTCGATGCGCGCCAGGATGATCGTGTCGGAGCGCGCTGCATCCTTCGGCGTCTGAAAGCGGTGGTCGCTGCCGATCATGAGGATCGTCTGTGCCCCCTTGGCGGCCTCGACCTTCGGTGCGACGAATCGGTGCTTCGGCTCGACCTTCAGCTGCCGCTTTGCGCCGACGACCTCGGCGTGCTTGCTGCCCGACTGGAGCTCGTCGACGATCGAGCGCGCCTGCCAGTAGCCGATCCCGGCGACGACCCCTGCGAGGACGAGGACGAGTGCGACCGCGATCAGGAGAACGCGCACGAGTCGACGCCTGAGCACCGCCAGATGATGGCGTATCGCTTCTTGCCCTGGTGTTAGGGATCGCTGTCAGTTCGCAGGTCGGCGAGCAGCTGCCGAAGCTGGGTTGCGAGCGCGGGCGAGCGGGAGCCGGCCAGCTCCGCGTCCGCTGTAGAGAGGAGTGGCACGGGATCGCCGCGGGTGAGCGCGGCGTCGATCGCTCCGGCGAGCGCACGCACGGCGGCTGCAAGCGACGGATCGACCACCGGCTCGTCGACGACGTCCCGCGCAATCGACCGTGCATGCCGGTAGGACCGGGCGGCGAGATTGATGCGGCCCTCGAGGGCTTCGAGCTCGGCGACGTCGCGGCGTCGAACTGGGTTCACGCGAAGTGCGCGGCGGGCGCGAGGCAGGTCGAATACCTCGCGCACCGCGTCGAGCGAGTGGGCGCGCACGTCACCGAGTCGAGCCGCCGTCGCGCGCGAGCCCGAAGCGAGATCCTCGGCGATCGCTGCGAGGTCGCCGGCCAGCTCGTTTCGCACGCGGTCGAGCCGGAAGCGGAGCTCGCGCACCGGGTCCGGCGGCCAGAGGAGAATGGCGATCGCAAGAGTGACGGCGGCGCCGATCGCGGTCTCCCAGACGCGTGCGATACCGGCGCCGAGTGCGCCGCTGCGGCCGACGCCGACGAGGAAGAGCGCGCTCACGGCCGGCTGGACGTTCACCCGCTCGCCGACCCGCAGTGGGATCCCGGCGAGCGTCCCTGCGAGCAGGGCGACGACCACGACCACCGTCAGGCCGGCGTCGATCTGCAGCACCGCGAGCCCGATGCCGACGCCTGCGAACACGCCGACGATGCGGGCTATGGTGCCGGTGAGCGCGGCGAACGGGTCTCCGCTCATCGCGACGAGACCGACCAGCGCAGCGAAGATCGGACGAGGCTGGCCCGCCAGGGTGCACAGCCACCACGAGAGCGACGACGCCAGTGTCATCTTCAGCGCCAGGCGCACCTCGGTGACGAGATCGCGGTCGCTCAATCGCATCGCCCTAGCCTCTAGGATGGATCGGGTGCTGTCGACGCCTCCGCTGGAGCTCGCGCTCGAGTCTCACCGCCGTGAGCTGACCGGCTACTGCTACCGGATGCTCGCCTCGCCGTTCGAGGCCGAGGACGCCGTGCAGGAGACGATGCTGCGGGCGTGGCGCTCGCATCAGGCGTTCGAGGGGCGATCGAGCCTCCGCTCCTGGCTCTACCGGATCGCGACGAACGTCTGCCTGGACATGCTCACCGGCCGCGAGCGGCGGGCAAGGCCGATCGATCTCGGCCCGGCACAGGAGCCGCTCGAGCGCAACCTGAACGTGCGCGCCGAGACGACGTGGCTGCAGCCGATCCCCGACTCGCTCGTCGCGTCCGACGATCCGGCAGAGGCGGCTGTGGTTCGCGACACGATCCGGCTCGCGTTCGTCGCCGCGCTCCAGCACCTGCCGCCGCGCCAGCGCGCCGTCCTGATCCTCTGCGAGGTGCTGCACTGGCAGGCGAGTGAGGTCGCCGAGCTGCTGGATACGACCGTCGCGTCCGTCAACAGCGCCTTGCAGCGTGCCCGCGCCACGCTCGACCAGCGCAACATCGCGAGCGTCGACGAGCTCGACGACGAGCGGCGGGAGCTGCTCGACCGCTACGTCGCGGCCTTCCAGGACTACGACGTGGAGCGCCTCACCGAGCTGATCCGTGAGGATGTGATCCAGTCGATGCCCCCGTTCGACCTGTGGCTCGAAGGGCGAGAGGACGTGCTCGCCTGGTGGTTCGGCCCCGGCCTCGGCTGCAGCGGCTCGCGTGTGCTGCCCGCGCAGAATGCGAACGGTCAGCCGGCGTTCGGCCAGTACAAGCCGGCCGAGGACGGCGGTTACGACCCGTGGGCGCTGCAGGTCGTCGAGCTCCATGAGGGGCGGATCCGCGAGTTCACGTTCTTCCTCGACACGGAGACCCTCTTTCCGCTCTTCGGCCTTCCTGCGAGGATCGAGCCCTGATGGATTGGACGAACTGGGTCGGCAACCAGTCGTGTGCGCCCGCCGAGACGGCCACCCCGTCGGGCGAGGACGAGGTCGCTGAGCTGGTTGCCGGTGCCGCGGCGCGCGGGCTCGGCGTGCGCGTCGCGGGAGGCGGCCACTCGTTCACGCCGGTCGTCGCCACCGACGGCCTGCTGCTCGACCTGCGCGGGCTGCCGCATTTTCGCTCCATGGATCCCGAGCGCCGGCGCGTGGTCGTCGGCCCGTCGACGACGATCGGCGAGTTCGGCGAGCCGTTGTGGTCGGCCGGGCTCGCACTCGCGAACCAGGGCGACATCGTCGCGCAGCACATCGCCGGCGCGGCCGCCACGGCGACGCACGGCTCGGGTCTTCGCTTCGGCAGCTTCTCGTCGTCGCTGCGGCGCGTGCGCCTCGTCGGCCCCGACGGGGCGATCGTCGAGATCGGCGAGGACGACCCGGACCGGCTGCACGCGGCGCAGACGTCGGTCGGGATGCTCGGTGTCGTCGTCGAGGTCGAGCTCGAGGTCGCCTCCGCCTACCGCCTCGCGGAGCGCGTCGACCACTGGAGCTGGGACGAGGCGTGGGAGCCGTTCGAAGAGCTCGCGCGGGAGCACCGCCACTACTCGTTCTTCTGGATGCCGAGCGACGACTCCGCAGCCCTGTACGGGCTGGGCGAGCCCGGCAGCTCGCTCGCCGACCGCTGCCACGTGAAGATCTACGACGAGGTCGACGACGACACGCCCGACTCCGACGAGCCGCATCGCCGCGTCGGGCCGGCGCATGTCATCTACCCGATGGTGTACGAGCCCAACTTCCACGAGCTCGAGTACTTCGTCCCGTTCGAGCGTGGGCGCGAGGCGCTCGCGGCGATGCGCGATCTGATGCTCGCGAGCCTGCCCGGCTCGGTGTTCCCGATGGAGGTCCGCACCGTTGGGCGTGAGGAGGCCTGGCTCTCGCACAGCCAAGGGCGCGACACCGTCGTCATCTCGGTCTCCGGCACGCCCGGTACCGACTACTGGCCGTATCTCCGCGACGTCGACCGGCTGCTCGGCGAGTTCGATGCGCGCGTCCACTGGGGCAAGCTGCATTTCCTGACGCCCGAGCAGCTCCACGCGCGGTACCCGCGGGCCGGCGAGTTCATTGCCCTGCGGCGCGAGGTAGATCCGGACGGCATCTTCCTGAACGACCACCTGCGTCCGCTCTTCGCCTGAGAACGGTTTTCCCATCCCCGTGAGCGGGGATGGGAGACGGGACTCGACGAAGGAGGACAGGATGCCGAAGATGGCCGGAACCGGGACGCCGAAGCAGTCGGAGCTGCCCGGGACGATCCGCCGCTCGCCGGCGAAGGCGCAGCGCACGTTCGCCGAGACGCACGACAGCGCCGCCGAGCAGTACGGCGAGGGCGAGCGCGCCCACCGCACCGCCTACGCCGCGCTCAAGCATTCGTATGAGCGCGTCGGCGACCACTGGGAGGCGAAGGACGAGCCGGGTCCCTCCGATCCCAGGTCGAAGAAGACGACGAGCGAGAAGCGCGCGGGCAAGGGGGAGACCTACGGCGGCGTCGACGTCGTGGGGAACACGAAGGCCGAGTTGTACGAACGCGCGAGGAAGCTCGACGTCGCCGGCCGCTCGCGGATGAGCAAGCGCGAGCTCGCCCGGGCGATCGCCTCGCGCCAGTAGTCAGCGGTCGCGGCGCTGCTCGCGGCGAAGCGCGTCGAGAAGCCGTCGGTCCTGCTTGGTCGGACGGCGGCCGAGGTCGGCGCCGAGCGGACGCGACGCGCGCCGCTCGAGCGTCTGACGCTGCCGTTCCGTGCGCGATTCCGGCGTCTCCTCGTAGAGGGTCGCGGCGACGCTCGCCGGGCCCCGTCGGTCGGCCAGCCCGCGCACGCCGACCGTCCAGTTGATCGTGCCGATCCGGATCTCGAGCCTGTCGCCGACGCGCACGTCCTTCGCGGGCTTCACCCGGAGGCCGTTCAGGTGCACGTGCCCGCCGAGCACCGCCTCCGTCGCGAGCGCGCGCGTCTTGTAGAAACGCGCGGCCCAGAGCCATTTGTCCACGCGGACCGAGTCCACGCTTCTATCATCGCGGGATGGCCGCGGAATTGCCGCCGGCGACGCGGATGGGCGAGGTCCATCTCGGCGTCGCCGACCTTGCGCGCTCGCTCGACTGGTACCGCGGAGCGATCGGGCTCGAGGTTCAGGGCGAGGACGACGGTGCGACGCGGCTCGGTGCGGGCGGCGAGGACCTGCTCGTGCTCCGCGAGCGACCTGGCGCAGCACCGGCAGACGGGTATGCCGGGCTTTTCCATTTCGCGCTGCTCGTCCCGGAGCGGCGCGACCTCGCCGCGTGGCTCGTGCACGCCGCGCGGGATCGAGTGCCGCTGACCGGCCTCTCCGACCACTGGGTGAGCGAGGCGATCTACCTGCGCGACCCCGACCATCATGGGATCGAGATCTATGCCGACCGCCCGCGCTCGTTCTGGGAGGGCCGCGTCGGCGAAGGGATGACGACGGAGCCGCTCGACACGAACGACCTGGTCGGAGCGCTCGAGGTCGAGCCCGAGACGTTCGCGGGGCTGCCGGCCGGCACGACCATGGGTCACGTGCACCTGCGCGTCTCCCAGGTGCCGCCGACCGTCGACTTCTACCGCGACGTCCTCGGCTTCGACCTTCAGGCGATGTTCGGCCCGCAGGCGGCGTTCCTCTCCGCCGGTGGGTACCACCATCACGTCGGCGCGAACACCTGGGAGAGCGGCGGCGCCGGCTACGCGCCGGAGGGGACGGCGCGGCTCGAGCGGATGACGATCGTCGTGCCGGACGAGGCGGCGCTCGACGAGGTCGAGGCGCGCGTCGGCGGCGAGCGTGACGCCGAGGGCCTCTCGTTCCGCGACCCTTCGGGAAACCCCGTGGTCGTCGCCCTGGGACGGTAGGCCGCCGGACGCGATCGTTACGCTGTCCGCGCCGATGGCTGCCGAGATGGAGCTCGCGCACGACGAGAGCCCCCGCGACCTCAAGGGGGTCTACCGCTACTACGAGCTCGCGAAGCGCGCCGAGTGGCAGGTGCGCGACCTGCCGTGGGGCGAGCTGCCGCCCATCCCCGAGTACTCCGGCTCGCCGCAGAAGCTCGCTCGTCGCCGTGATCTTTGGCGCTCGGTCGTCACCCAGCAGCTGCAGGCCGACGAGCTCGCCGTGGAGATGGCCTCACAGCTCTTCGCGATCGCCCCCGACCACGAGGCGAAGCTCTACTACACGACGATGGTGCAGGACGAGTCGCGTCACACCGAGGCGTGGCTGAAGCTGATCCACGAGGCGGGGGGGATGGCCGAGCGCGATCCCTACCTCGACCGGCTGGCACACATGACGCTCGATGCGGACACGCTCGAGGAGAAGGTCTTCCTGATGCAGGTCTTCTACGAGCGGCTGATCATCCCGCGCTTCCGCATGATCGCCCGCTCGTCGCGTGGGACCGTCCTCGAGGATCTCTGCAACCGGCTCGCGATCGACGACGGGATCCATCACGGCGCCGGCATGGCCTACGAGCGCGTGCTGCTCGAAGGCGCCGGCGGCAGGGTGCAGACGACGCTGATCGAGGCGGCGAACCGGATGCTGCCGCTCTTCGCACAGCACGCCTTGTGGCGGCCGAAGGCGCGCGAGTTCATCGGCGCGCTGATGCGCGAGACCGACATCCGCATGCTCAAGGAGGACCTCGAGCACGGCGTCCGGCTCGCGAAATCGCTCGGCGTCGACGTGAGCGGCATCGAGCTCCCCGCCGAGCTTCACTGATCCCTCGCTAGCGACGTTCCTCGAGGATCAGGCGCCGGCCGACGACGTCCTCGACGCGGACGCGGCGTGAGCCGAGCCGCAGCGTGTCGCCCGGCACAGGCCGTTCCTCGAGCTGGATCCGTCCCGTGGCGATCACCGTGCCGCCCGAGCGCAATTCGTATTCGTAGTCGGCCACAGCAGGATCCCCAGCCGCGGCAGCTTACCCCTGGATCAGTAGGCTCGCGGGTATGAACGAGCCGGCTCTGCCGATCCGCGGCGGTTGCCTCTGCGGGAAGGTCCGGTACGAGGTGACGGCGCCGTTCGTCTCGGCGAGCTACTGCCACTGCACGCGCTGCCAGCGTCGTACGGGCTCCGCCGCGGCCGCGTCTGCGCGCGTCGCGCCGGGCTCGCTGCGGGTGACCGCCGGCGAGGAGCTGGTCTCGTGCTGGACGCCGCCGGACGGGTTCGCGAAGTGCTTCTGCTCGGCCTGCGGTGGTGCGCTCTGGAGCCGCGACCCCGAGCGGCCCGAGGTGCTCTCCGTGCGTCTCGGCACGGTTGACGGCGATCCCGGCATCCGGCCCGCACACCGGCAGTACGTCGCGTACGCCGCACCGTGGGAGCCGATCCCCGACGACGGCCTGCCGCGCCATGCGGAGGGCCGGCCGGCCCGGTAGGGCCGACCGGCGGGGAGGCGCAGGCAGTCGGGGAAGCTCAGGCGGTCGTCGCCGCGTGCTCGTCGACCCAGGTCGACGTCCCGGGCTCGACCGAGCGAGCGATCAGGACCGGGCACGGCGCTTCGTGGAGGACGCCGGTCGAGACGCTTCCGAACACGAAGCGCCGCAGGGCACCCCAGCCGTGCGCGCCCATGACGATCATCGCGACGTGGCGCTCCCTGGCGACCCGGCAGATCTCTTCGACGACCGGGCCTTCGACCGGAAGGGTCTCGCACTCGATCCCGTCGGCAGCAGCCGTCTGTGCGAGCTCTTCGAGCACCTTCTCGGCGTGCTCGCGCTCCGACTTCCGAAGCTCGGTGTACACGTCCGCGTAGCCGTAGTAGCCGTAGGAAGGGACGCTCACGTGCTCGACGCTCACCGCAAGGAGCGGGGCACCGAGGCTACGCGCGAGCTCCATCGCCTCGCGCGTCGCTTCCGCCGAGGCGGGCGAGCCGTCCGTTGCCAGCATGATCGGTTTCATCTCCGTCGCCTCCTTCGTATTTCCACGGTGTCACTGTCGCCGTCGGAGGAGCGCGCGGGATCGGGGCGGCGCCCGATCGACCTGCGGAAAACCCCTGATTCGGTTTCGTCACGTGCCGACGACGATGGCTCGCATGAGCATTCCGCTCGGAGAACGGGTCACGACCACGGCCGAGGACGTCGTCCTCCGCGACGGCTCGACCCTCCGTCTGCGCTCGACGGCCCCCGGTGACGGGCCGGCGCTCGTCGCCTTCTTCGACCGCCTCTCGCCCGAGAGCCGCTACATGCGCTTCCAGGGTGCGGGTGTCGTCGATCTCCGGACGGTCGAGCCGTTCGTGCACACCGACTGGACCGACAGCGTTTCGCTCGTCGGCGAGCTCGAAGGCGACGTCGTCGCGCTCGGCACATTCATCCGCCTGCGCGACCCACGGCGGGCGGAGGTGGCCTTTGCGGTCGCCGACGACCTCCAGGGACGCGGTATCGCCACGCGGTTGCTCGAGCGACTCGCGCTGCATGCGGCGGGTGTCGGCATCGACGAGTTCGTCGCCCAGGTGCTGCCGCAGAACGCGCACATGCTGAACGTGTTCGCCGACGCGGGCTTCGACGTCGCGCGCCGGCTCGAGGAAGGCGTCGTCGAGGTGCGGCTCACGATCGCCTCGACCGAGGCGTTCCGCCGTCGCCTGGACGAGCGCGACCACGTCGCCGTCGCCGCTTCGGTGCGCCCGTTCTTCACCCCGCAGACGGTGGCAGTGATCGGCGCGTCGTCCCGCCGCGGGACGATCGGGGGCGAGCTCTTCCGCAACATCCTTGCCGGTGACTTCGCAGGCGCCGCGTATCCGATCAACGCGAGAGGCGAGGCCGTCGGCGGAGTCCCGGCATACACCTCGATCGAGCAGATCCCCGCCGACATCGATCTCGCCGTGATCTGCGTGCCCGGCGCCGCGGTTCTCGAGGCGACCGAGTCGGCGCTTCGGCGGGGCGTTCGCGCCGTCTGCGTCATCTCGGCCGGATTCGCCGAGGTCGGCCGCGACGGCGCGCGGCGACAGGAGGAGCTGCTCACGCTCATCCGTGCGCACGGCGCCCGCCTGATCGGACCGAACTGCCTCGGCATCGCCTCCAGCGGCGTGCGCATGAACGCGACCTTCGCCGGCCGGCAGTTCCCGCCGGGTCGCGCCGCGTTCTCGTCGCAGAGCGGCGCGCTCGGGATCGCGCTGCTCGAGCAGGCAGAGCAGCGAGGGCTCGGCCTCTCGTCCTTCGTCTCGATCGGCAACAAGGCCGACGTCTCGTCGAACGACCTGCTCGAGTACTGGGAGGACGATCCCGACACGGACCTCGTCCTGCTCTACCTCGAGTCCTTCGGCAACCCGGTCAAGTTCGCGCGCATCGCGCGGCGGGTCGCCCGGCACAAGCCGATCCTCGCGATGCGCAGCGGCACCAGCTCGCGCGGCGCGCGAGCGGCCAGCTCGCACACCGCGGCGCTCGCCGGCTCCGATGCGGCGGTCGAGGCGCTCTTCCGCCAGACAGGCGTGCTGCGCGCGTCGACGCTCGAGGAGCTGATCGACACCGCTGTCCTGCTCTCGTCGCAGCCGCTCCCGCTCGGCAATCGCGTCGCCGTGGTCACGAACGCGGGCGGGATGGGGATCCTCGCCGCGGACGCGTGCGACCAGTGTGGCCTCGTGCTTCCCGACCTTGCGGAGGAGACCCGGCGCAAGCTGGCCGAGTTCCTGCCGCGCGAGGCGTCGACCGCGAACCCCGTCGACCTGCTCGGCTCGGCGGTCGGCGAGACCTACACGCGCGCCCTGCCGCTCCTGCTCGACGACCCGGGTGTGGACGCTGTGATCGCGATGTTCGTCCTGACGATCGTCGCCGACACCGCCGACGTCGTCGCGGCGATCGACGACGTCGTGGTCAAGGCCGAGAAGCCGGTCGTGCCCGTGATCATGAGCGCCGAGGGCGCGCCGCGCGGCAGCTTCACCTACCCCGAGTCCGCGGCCCGCGCTCTCGGTCTCGCCGCCCAGCGCGCCGCCTGGCTGCGCCGGCCCGCCGGCGTCGTGCCGGAGCTCGACGATCTGGACACCGCCGCCGCGACCGCACTGATCGCCGAGGCGCTCGAGGTCTCGAGCGACGTGTGGCTCGACCCCGCCCGGACCCGCCGGCTGCTCGAGTCGTACGGCCTGCCTGTCGTGCCCGAGCGCGTCGCCGCGACTCCGGACGACGCAGTCGCGGCCGCCGTTGCGCTCGGGCTCCCCACGGTCGTGAAGACCGCGGCGGCGGGAGTCCACAAGACCGAGTCGGGCGGCGTTGCGCTCGACCTTCGCTCCGCCGAGGACGTCCACGCTGCCGCCGAGCGGATCGGCTGCCCGGTGATCGTGCAGCCGTTCCTGACCGGGTCGGTCGAGTTGCTCGCCGGCGTCGTCCAGGATCCGCTCTTCGGCCCGCTCGTCGCTTTCGGGCCGGGCGGCACGCTCGCCGAGCTGATCGGCGACGCGCGCTTCGCACTCGCACCGCTGACCGACGTCGACGTGGAGCTCGCCCTCGCGGGCGGCAAGGCCGGGAAGCTGATCGCCGGCTGGCGCGGCGCCCCGCCCGCCGATCGGAAGGCGCTCGCCTCGCTGCTGCACCGCCTCTCCCGCCTCGCCGTCGACCATCCCGAGGTGGCCGAGCTCGACCTGAACCCGGTCCTCGCCCGGCCCGACGGGTGCGTTGCGGTCGATGCACGGGTACGGTTGAGACGCGTGGAACGAGCGACGAGCGCCAAGACCTGGTGAGCGCGGTCGAATCCGAGCTCGAGCAGCTCGACGCCTACTGGCGCGCGGCCAATTACGTCTCTGTCGGCCAGATCTACCTGCTCGACAACCCGCTTCTTCGCGAGACCCTCCGGCCGGAGCACGTCAAGCCGCGCCTCCTCGGGCACTGGGGAACGACCCCCGGGCTCAACTTCGTCTACGCACACATGAACCGGGTGATCCGCAACTGGGACCTGAACGCGATCTACGTGATGGGGCCCGGTCACGGCGGGCCGGCCGCCGTCGCGAACGCCTACCTCGAGGGCACCTACTCGGAGCTCTACCCGGAGATCGGGCGAAACGCGGAGGGGCTCGCGAAGCTCTTCCGCCAGTTCTCCTTTCCCGGCGGCATCCCGTCCCACGTCGCGCCCGAGACGCCGGGCTCGATCCACGAGGGCGGCGAGCTCGGCTACGCGCTCGCGCACGCCTACGGCGCGGTCTTCGACAACCCCGATCTCCTCTGTTGCTGCATCGTCGGGGACGGCGAGGCGGAGACCGGGCCGCTCGCAACCGGCTGGCACTCGAACAAGTTCCTGAATCCCGTCACCGACGGCGCGGTGCTGCCGATCCTGCACCTGAACGGCTACAAGATCGCGAACCCGACCGTGCTCGCGCGGATCGGCGACGACGAGCTCACATCGCTGCTCGAGGGCTACGGCCACTCGGTCCACTGGGTTGACATACAGCGTGTCGACGGAGACCAGCCGCGCGCTATGCACCGCCGGATGGCCGAGGTGCTCGACGCCGTCGTCGAGGAGATCGCGCAGATCCAGCGCGCGGCCCGGGTCGACGGCTACACCGAGCGGCCTCGCTGGCCGGCGATCGTGCTGCGGACGCCGAAGGGCTGGACCGGCCCGAAGGAAGTGGACGGGCTCCAGACCGAAGGAACGTGGCGCTCGCACCAGGTGCCGCTCGCGGACGTGCGGGGCAACAAGGATCACCTTGCCCAGCTCGTCACCTGGCTGCAGAGCTACCGGGCCGAGGAGCTGTTCGACGAGAGCGGCGCCCTGATCCCCGAGCTCGCGGCCCTGCCGCCGAAGGCCCACCGCCGGATGAGCGCCAACCCGCACGCCAACGGCGGCCTGCTGCGGCAGGACCTCTCGCTGCCGGACTTCCGGGACTACGCCGTGCCGGTCGAGGATCGGGCCGCGAAGCTGAGCGAGGCGACGCGCGTGCTGGGCGAGTACCTGCGCGACGTGATCGCGCTCAACCCGTCGCGGTTCCGGCTCTTCGGCCCCGACGAGACCGCGTCGAACCGGCTCGGCGCCGTCTTCGAGACGACATCGCGCGCGTGGGACGCCGAGACGCTGCCCTCGGACGACCACCTGGCGCCCGGGGGACGCGTGATGGAGGTGCTGTCCGAGCACCAGTGCCAGGGCTGGCTCGAGGGCTATCTGCTCACCGGACGGCACGGCCTCTTCAATTGCTACGAGGCCTTCATCCACATCATCGACTCGATGTTCAACCAGCACGCCAAGTGGTTGAAGAGCACGGCGACGATCCCCTGGCGGCGCCCGATCTCCTCCCTCAACTACCTGCTCAGCTCGCACGTATGGCGTCAGGACCACAACGGCTTCAGTCACCAGGACCCCGGGTTCATCGACCACGTCGTGAACAAGAAAGCGGAGATCATCCGCGTCTACCTGCCGCCCGACGCGAACTGCCTGCTCTCGGTCGCCGACCACTGCCTGCGCTCGCGTCACTACGTCAACGTGATCGTCGCCGGCAAGCAGCCTGCGCTCGACTACCTCACGATCGACGAGGCGGTTCTGCACTGCACGAGGGGCCTCGGGATCTGGGAGTGGGCCTCCAACGACGACGGCGACCCCGACGTCGTGCTTGGCTGCTGCGGCGACGTCCCGACGCTCGAGACGCTCGCCGCCGTCGACATCCTGCGCCGTGAGCTGCCGGAGCTCAAGCTGCGGGTCGTCAACGTCGTCGACCTGATGCGGCTACAGCCCTCGAGCGAGCATCCACACGGGCTCTCGGACTCCGAGTTCGACACGCTGTTCACCACGGACAAGCCCGTCGTCTTCGCCTATCACGGCTACCCGTGGCTGATTCACCGGCTCACCTACCGGCGCACGAACCACGCGAACATCCACGTGCGCGGCTACAAGGAAGAGGGGACGACGACGACGCCGTTCGACATGGTGATGCTGAACGACCTCGACCGGTTCCATCTCGTGCTGGACGTGATCGACCGTGTGCCGAACCTGCGCCAGCATGCGGCCGGGCTGCGCCAGGAGATGGTCGACGAGCGCCTGCGCTGCCGCGCCTACACGCGGGAGCACGGAGAGGACTCACCCGAGGTCGCGGGCTGGACCTGGCCGCGCACGCACTCCTAGTTGCGCCTGCTCGTCGTCAACGCCGGCTCGTCCAGTCTCAAGCTCTCCGTCCTCGACGACGCCGACACCGAGCTGCTCTCGAGGACCGTGCCCGCGCCGCGCGGCCGTGTGGAGACCGGCGTCCTGCGCGCCACGCTCGCCGAGGCCGGCGACCTGGACGCGGTCGGTCACCGGATCGTGCACGGCGGTGACGAGTTCGTCGAGGCGACCGTCGTCGACGAGCGTGTCCGGCGGCGGCTCGAGGCACTGACGGATCTCGCCCCGTTGCACCAGCCGAAGTCGCTGCACGCACTCGACGAGGTGACGCGGGAGCTGCCGGGTGTCCCTGCAGTGGCGTGTTTCGACACGGCGTTCCACGCGACGATCCCGGCCGCAGCCGCCACGTATGCGCTGCCGCAGGAGTGGCGGCGCCGCTGGAATCTTCGCCGCTACGGCTTTCACGGGCTCTCGCACGCGTACGTCGCGCGCCGCGCCGCCGAGCTCGTGCCGGGCGCACGACGGGTCGTCAGCTGTCATCTCGGCGCCGGCGCCTCGCTCTGCGCGATCGACGGCGGCCGCTCGATCGACACGACCATGGGCTTCACCCCGCTCGAGGGGCTCGTGATGGCGACACGCTCCGGCTCCGTCGACCCCGGCCTCATCGTGTGGCTCGAGGAGCACGTCGGGATGCCGCCCTCGGAGCTCGCGGCCACGCTCGAGCATCGCTCCGGCCTGCTCGGTCTCACCGGGGAGTCCGATCTCAGGGCGATCCTCGAAGCGGAGTCCGCCGGGAGCAAGGATGCGGCGCTCGGGGTCGCCGTCTACCTCCACCGCCTGTGCGGCCAGGTCGCCGCGATGACGGCCGCGCTCGGTGGGGTCGACGTACTCGTGTTCACGGGCGGCGTCGGCGAGAACGCCGCGCCGATCAGGGGCCGGTCGGCGGCGGGCCTCCTCTTCCTCGGGGTCGAGCTCGACGAGGAGCGGAATGCCTCCTGCGTGCCGGACGCGGAGATCGGGGCGCCGGACGCCGCGGTGCGCACGTTCGTGGTGCGGGCGCGCGAGGACCTGCAGATCGCGCGCGACGTCCGGCGCGCGCTCCTCTAGAAGCGGGTGTCGGCGATCAGCCGCACGTCCGGGGGCGGCGCCGACGCGAGGTCGAAGCCGTGGACTTCCTGCACCATTGCGCGGAAGCGGCGATCGAAGTCGGCGTCCGAGGTGGCGAAGTGCCCGAACGCCGCCGCGACGTCGTCGGCCTCGATCACCACGATCGCGAGCGTCGTCCCGTCCGGCGTTTTCTGATGCCAGATCGTCTCGCGCGTGACCCCCGCGGCCCGGCGCGAGGCGTCGTACGCGTCGCGGTCCTGGCCGGAGGTCGCCTGTTCGATCGACTGCGCATCCAGATCTTCCTTCCCGGGCACGATCGGGGCGACGAAGGCGAACGCCGGCATGGGTGATTCCTCCTGGTCGATGGTCGCCCGATCCTACGGAAACCTGCGCGGTAGGATCCCGGCAGCATGAGCTCCTCCGAGTCGGCACTCGAGCAGGTACAGGGGCGCGAAGACGCGCGGACGCTCTTCGCGCACACGATGGGCCTGGTGGCGATCACCACCGGGCTCTTCGCGCTCGGCGCCTACCTGGGCCGCGACCTGTCGTACGGATGGGGCTGGGTGCTGTTCATCGCGGCGTTCGTCTGCCTGATGGCGATGAACGTCGCCGTCAAGCGCTCCGAGCAGGGCGCCGTCGGGCTGCTCTTCGGCTTCGGGGTGCTGATGGGCCTCGCGACCGCACCGACGATCGCCTACTACGCGACGACGAATCCGCAGGCCGTCTGGCAGGCGGGTGGCGCGACCGCGCTCTTCATCGCCGGTTTCGGCGCCGCCGGCTATGCGACGAGACGGGACCTCGCTCCACTCGCCCGGATCCTCTTCTGGGCGTTGCTCGCGTTGATCGTTTTCGGGATCATCACGATCTTCGTCAGCATCCCGAACGGCCAGTTGATCTACGCGATCATCGGGCTCGTGATCTTCGCCGGCTTCACGATGTTCGACTTCCAGCGCCTGCGCAAGGCGAAGGACATCAGAGCCGCGCCGCTCCTCGCGGCGTCGATCTTCCTCGACATCCTGAACGTCTTTCTGCTGCTGCTCTCGCTCTTCGGCCGCCGGAACTGACGATCCCCGATCCGGGTCGGCCCGGATTACGGCTCCCCTGCGGCTGCCTACGCTCGGTGCATGAGCCCGTTGCTCATGCCGAAGAAGCACGGTACGCAGCCGCAGCCGCATCCCGGGCCGCAGGGTGAGGAGTACGAGATCCTGAAGGCACAACAGGCGGCGCGCTCGGCAGCCGACCGGTTCGCACAGGATCTGCTCGAGCACGCAGGGCATCTCGCCTACCCGTTCCTGCGCGACCCGGGCTCCTGAGGCTGCTGCGTTCCCTCCCGGGGCGTCTATCGTCTCGGCATGTGCTTCGACACCGACTCGTCCCCGCCGATCCCGGTCATCGCCGGCGCGGCCGTCTCGCACGACCGCCTCGAGCTGACCGCCGCAGACGGGAACCGCTTCTCGGCCTTCCTCGCAACGCCCGACGAGCCGGTTGCGACCGGGGTCGTGATCTATCCGGATGTCCGCGGCCTTTATCGCTTCTACGAGGAGCTGGCGCTTCGCTTTGCCGAGCGCGGCCACGCGGCGATCGCGTTCGACTACTTCGGCCGCACCGCCGGGACGGGCACGCGCGACGACGAGTTCGAATACATGCCGCACGTCGAGCAGACGACCGACGAGAGCGTGCAGGCCGACGCGCGCGCGGCCGTCGAGCGCCTCCGCGCGGACGGCGTGGCGACGGTCTTCTCGGTCGGCTTTTGCTTCGGCGGCCGCGCATCGTGGATCGGAGCGGCGTCGGGTCACGGGCTCGCCGGTTCCGTCGGGTTCTACGGCAGCCCCACGCGCGAGCGCGGCGGCCCGAGCGCCGTCGCCCTCGCACCGCGCATGACCTGCCCGATCCTCGCGTTGCAGGCGGGCGACGACCAGAACATCACCGCCGAGGACAACGCCGTGTTCGAGCGCGCGCTCGGCGAGGCGGGCGTCGAGCACGAGGTGGTCGTGTTCGCAGGCGCGCCGCACAGCTTCTTCGACCGCAAGCAGGAGGAGTTCGCCGACGCCTCCGACGACGCCTGGCGGCGTGTGGTCGAGTTCATCGCGCGCAACGCGTGATCCTCGCGATCGACCAGGGGACGACGGGCACGACGTGCCTCGTGGTCGACGAAGAGCTCCACGTGCACGCCCGCGGCTACCGCGAGGTGCCGCAGCATTTCCCGCAGCCCGGCTGGGTCGAGCACGACGCCGACGAGATCTGGCGGACCGTCGTCGCCGCGGCGGCCGAGACGGGGTTCGCCGGCGGCACGGTCGCGATCACGAACCAGCGTGAGACGACGGTCCTCTGGGACCGCTCGAGCGGGCGGCCTGTCGCACCGGCGATCGTCTGGCAGGACCGGCGGACCGCCGCGCGCTGCGCCGAGCTCGACGCCGGCCTGATCGCGCGGAAGACGGGGCTCGTCCCCGATCCTTACTTCTCCGCGACGAAGCTCGAGTGGCTGCTCGCGGGCCGTGACCCGGGAGGGCTCGCCTTCGGGACGATCGACTCCTGGCTCGTCTGGAACCTGACCGGTGGCCGCGAGCACGTGATCGACCGCACGAACGCGTCGCGCACGATGCTCTGCTCGCTCGAGACGCTCGACTGGGACGGGGAGCTGCTCGACCTGTTCGGCGTCGACCGCTCCCTTCTGCCGCGCATCGTCGGCTCGGACGCCGAGGTGGGCGAGGGCGAGCTGAACGGGAGGCGCGTCACGATCCGCGGGATCGCCGGCGACCAGCAGGCGGCGCTGTACGGACAGGGCTGTCACGCGCCCGGCGAGGGCAAGGTCACCTACGGCACGGGCTCCTTCGTGCTCGTGCACACCGGAGGCGACTGCTCGCCGCCTCCGCACGGCCTGCTGCGTACGGCGGCGGCAGACGGCTACGCGCTCGAGGGGTCGGTGCTCGTCGCAGGCGCAGCGCTTCAGTGGCTGCGCGACGGGCTCGGCCTGATCGCGGACGCGCGCGAGAGCGAGGCGCTCGCGCGGAGTGTCCCGGACACAGGCGGCGTCGTCTTCGTCCCGGCGCTCACCGGGCTCGGCTCGCCGTGGTGGGACCCGGACGCCCGCGGGCTCGTCGCCGGGCTCACGCGCGGCACGACCCGCGCCCATCTCGTCCGCGCCGCGCTCGAGGCGATCGCGCACCAGGTGGCGGACGTCGTCGACGCGATGCCCGACCCGCCGGCGCTCCTCCGCGCCGACGGAGGGGCAAGCGCCAACGGCTTCCTGATGCAGCTGCAGGCCGACCTGCTCGGGCTGCGGATCGAGGTGGCGGCCGACCTCGAGACGACGGCGCTCGGCGCGGCGGCGCTCGGCGCGGGCAGCGACGCCCGCGTGCCCGTCGGCGCCGTCTACGAGCCGCAGCTCGGCCGCGACGAGGTCGCCGAGCAACGGGCGCGTTGGCTGGAAGGGGTAAACCGATCGAGGGCTTCCAGGGGAACCTCTTAGGTCGAATGGGCATTCTTTGAGCCTGGAAACCGAGTAAGGAGGGACGATGGAGGGCGAGGGCGGCAAGCTCGAACAGGCGCTGTTCGAGATCCGGCGGGTGATCGCCGGCCAGGAGGAGATGCTCGAGCGCGTGCTGGTCTCCCTGCTCGCCGGCGGCCATGTGCTGATCGAGGGCGTCCCGGGTCTCGCGAAGACGCTGACGATCAAGACGACGGCCGCCGTGCTCGGAGGGACCTTCCATCGCGTCCAGTTCACCCCGGATCTCGTTCCTTCCGATCTCGTCGGCACGCGCATCTACCGTCCCGACCGCGCCGACTTCGACACCGAGCTCGGCCCCGTCTTCTGCAACTTCCTGCTCGCCGATGAGATCAACCGCGCGCCCGCGAAGGTGCAGTCGGCCCTGCTCGAGGTGATGCAGGAGCGCCAGGTGACGATCGGTCACCAGACGTTCCCGGTGCCGCAGCCCTTCCTCGTGCTCGCGACGCAGAACCCGATCGAGTCCGAAGGCACGTACCCGCTGCCCGAGGCTCAGGTCGACCGGTTCATGCTCAAGGTGCTCGTCGACTACCCGGCGCACGACGAGGAGCTGACGGTCGTCGCCCGCTCGCTCGAGGAGCCTCCGGTTCTCGAGCAGGTGCTGTCGCTCGACGAGCTGAAGGGCCTTCAGGCCAAGGCAGCCTCGGTGTACGTCGACCCGGCCCTGATCAGCTGGTCGGTGTCGGTCGCCGACGCCACGCGGCGTCCCGCCGAGCACGGCGTCGCCGACGTCGCCGACTACATCTCGTACGGCGCAAGCCCGCGCGGCCCGATCAGCCTCGTCGCGGCGGCCCGCGCTCTCGCGCTCATTCGCGGCCGCGACTATGTCGTGCCAGGCGACATGGAGGCCCTCGTGCGAGACGCGTTCCGCCACCGCCTCGTCCTTTCGTACCGCGCGCTGGCCGAAGAGATCGCTCCGGACGGGTTGCTCGACCGCGTCCTCGCCGCGGCTCCGCTGCCGCAAATCGACCTCGGCCGGACGACCACCGCAGCCTGATGCTCCTGCCGGCGCGGACGCCCGATCAGCCGGGGCCGGGGCCGCTCTCGACCGCGTCGCTCCGGGCCCTCGAGCTCTCGATCGGGCGCCGGGTCGACGGCCTGCTCGCCGGCGACTACCGGTCGTCGTTCGCCGGCGTCGGCAGTGAGCTGTGGCAGGTGCGTCCGTACGAGCCCGGCGACGACGTCCGCCGGATCGAGTGGAACGTCACCGCCCGGACCGGGCAGCCGCACGTGCGCGTCGAGCTCGCCGAGCGTGTGCTCGTGACCTGGCTCGTCGTCGATGCCTCCGCCTCGATGTCGTTCGGCACGGGCCACCGGCGCAAGGCCGACGTCGCCGAGGGCGCCGCGATCGCGATCGGCTATGCGGCGACCCGTCGCGGGAATCGCCTCGGCACGATCTCGTTCGGCTCCCACGCCACCGTGGAGCAGCCGCGCCAGGGAAGGCGCGGCCTCCTCGACGCGCTCGAGCTGCTCCGCACGCTGCCTCCCGGCGGCAACGCGACGCTCGGCGGCGCGCTCGAGCTCGCCGATCGCGTCGTCCGGCAGCGCGCGCTCGTCGTGATCGTCTCGGATTTTCGCGGCCCGCTCGACTGGCAGCCGCCCCTGCTTCGACTCGCGGCACGGCACACGGTGCTCGCCCTCGAGGTTCGCGACCCGCGCGAGCAGGAGCTCGCCGACGTCGGCGAGCTGCGCCTCGTCGACCCCGAGAGCGGGCGCCAGCTGCGCGTCGACACCTCCGACAGGCGGCTCCGCGAGCGCTTCGCCGCCGCGGCGGCCGGCGAACGGACCCGGCTTGTCAGCACGCTCACAGGTGTCGGGGTCCGTCATGTCGCGCTTTCGACCGACGGCGACTGGTTGCGGCCGCTCGCCGTGTTCCTGCGCAGGGGGCGGCACGGCCGGTGAGCGGAGGCTTGACGGAGCTCACCAGAGCGCGCAGGCGCCGGCTTGGCCGGCGCTGGAGTGGAGATGTCAGTGACCAACCGCAGGTTGGCCCGTGAGCTTCTCCGCGCCCATCCTCTTGCTTTGCCTGCTGGTCGTCCCGGTTGCCATCTTGGCCTACCTGCGGCTCGAGCACCTGCGCGAGCGCCGGTCGGCCGCGTGGGCGCCCGCCGCGCTGCAGCCGAACATGGTCGCGCGACCGCCGTCATGGAAGCGCTACCTGCCGACAGCGCTGTTGCTGCTCGGCGTGGCGATCCTGCTCGTCGGCTTCGCCCGGCCGAAGGCGACGTTCCACACGTCGAGTCAGGAGGCGACGCTCGTGCTCGTCCTCGACGTGTCCGGCTCGATGGCCTCCCACGACGTCCAGCCCTCGCGCCTCGCCGCCGCGAAGCTCGCCGCCGACCGCTTCGTGCAGCGCCTCCCGCATCACTACCAGGTCTCGGTCATCACCTTCTCCGACCACAGCGCCGTCGTCGCGGCTCCCACCCACGATCTCGACCGCGTGCGTGCGGCGATCGCCGCCGCGCGCTCGGGCCCGCAGGGGACTGCACTCGCCGGTGCCGTCGTTCGCGCCGTACGGGTCGGCGCCTCCGTCAAGGGCTCGACCGGCAGCTCGAAGCGTCCGCCGGCGGTCGTCGTCCTCTTCTCCGACGGCGGCCAGACCGCCGGTCGCTACACGCCGCAGCAGGCCGTGCAAGCGGCCCGCAAGGCGGGCATCCCGGTCGCGACGGCGCTCGTCGGGACGCCGGACGGGATCGTGACGCAGGCGCTCAAGGGCGGCTACACCGAGCGCATCCAGGTACCTGCCGATCCGACGACGCTTCGCACGATTGCGAACGGCACCGGTGGGGCGTACTACTCCTCGCTCGCCTCCGTGGACGTCGATCGCACCTATGCACGCCTCGGCTCACGTGTCGGCTCGATCCGCAAGACCGTCGAGGTGACCGCGGCCGCGGCCGGTGGCGGGCTCGTCTTCATCACGCTCGGCGCGCTTCTCGGCGGATTGTGGTTCAGGAGGCTGCCGTGAGGGTCGCGCTGATCGTCGCCGTCGTCGCCGTGCTCGCGGCCGTGGTTGCTCCGGTCGGCGGCGCGACCGCAGAGTGCAACGGCATCCAGCAGTGCATCCCGGTCGCGGGGCCGTGGGTGGTCGTGCCGGCCCACGGCAGCACGCAATACCTTCTGTCGTGCCCCGGCGGCCGCAGCGTCGTGGGCGGGCTCGACGCGCAGGCGACCTCGCGCAAGGTGCATGTGAGCTTCAGCGGCCGGCTCGGCGCGCCCGTGCAACCGGGCGTCACGACAACCCGGTACGCGCTCTTCCGGGCGGTCTCGACCTCGGCGAAGCGGGAGGCATTCCAGCCGCGGCTCGGCTGCATCCCGTTGCAGGGCGGCGGCGGCCGGTCGACCGTGTCGTACAACGTCGTCTCGCCCGGGCCGGCGCTCGACATCCGCTCGCGCATCGTCGTCGTCGGCCCCGGCGACACGCGCTTCGGGCGGCTCGCCTGCCCGGCCGGCGAGACGCTCGTCGAGTCCTGGCACGCGATCGCCTTTCGCACGAAGTCCGTGCCGCAGCTCTCCGAGGCGCAGTACGTGCAGGCCAGCCACGTCGTTCTGGGCGGCAAGCAGGTGGTAGTGACGGCGAGCGCCACCGACGCGCTCTCGATCGACGTGCACGCGATCGTGCAGGCCGGGGCGGTGTGCGTGCAATGACCTTCGGCTCGCCGTGGTTTCTCTTCGCGCTCGCGGTCGTCCCGCTCGTGCTGCTGGCCGCCGTGCTGCTCGAGCGGCGCCGCTCGCGCTACACGGTCGCGTTCACCAACCTGGAGCTGCTCGCGCAGGTCGCGACCCGGAGCCGCAACCCGAAGCGCTATCTGCCGCTCGTCCTGCTGCTCGCTGCGCTCGCAGCCGCCGCGGTCGCGGTCGCCCGGCCGTTCACCGATCTCTCGGTGCCGTCCGATCGCGCGACCGTCGTGCTCGTCGTCGACGTCTCCGGCTCGATGCGGGCCAACGACATCAAGCCGACCCGTCTCGACGCCGCCGCGCACGCGATGTCGGTCTTCGCGGCCAAGGTGCCGAAGCAGGTGCGGATCGGGCTGATCTCCTTCTCCTCCGACCCGAACATCCTCGTCATGCCCACGACCGATCGAGGCGAGCTCCAGCAGGGCATCGACCTGCTCGAGCCCGAAGGGGGAACGGCCATCGGCGACGCCCTTTACGTCGCCGTGCAGACGGTTCGCGCCTCGGTGGGGGAGAACGCCCCCCGGAACAAGGACGGGAAGATCCCCGGGGCGATCGTGCTGCTCTCCGACGGCGCGCAGACGCGCGGCTCGTTGACGCCGCTGGAGGGCGCCGACAAGGCGAAGGCGGCGGGCATCCGCGTGTACACGGTGGCGCTCGGCACGAATCACGGCACGCTCGGCCCCGGCAACTTCGGCTTCGGCCAGGGCGGCTTCGGCTTCCCCCAGCAGCGCTTCCTCGTCAAGCCCGACCCGGCGACGCTCGCCGCGATCGCGCATGACACGGGCGGAACGACCTTC
This sequence comes from uncultured Thermoleophilia bacterium, assembly GCA_963794375.1. Taxonomy (GTDB): domain Bacteria; phylum Actinomycetota; class Thermoleophilia; order Gaiellales; family Gaiellaceae; genus PALSA-600. The sequence continues at coordinate 373,524 of CAWCDL010000004.1, read as the reverse complement.
CAGGCGAAGAGCGCCGCGAGCGTCGACCAGATCTACCGGCGTCTTGGCGCCAGCGTCGCCCACCACACGGAGAAGCGCGAGATCACGTCGTGGTTCGTGGGCGCGGCCGCGCTCCTGAGCCTGCTGGCGCTGGCCGCGTCGCGGCTCACAGCGGGTCGGCTGCCGTAGCGTTTCGTATCCCCGCCAGGCCGATCACGCCGCCGGCGGCGACGAGCGCGGCGGTGATTCCCATGGCGAGCCGGAAGCCCGCAAGATCGAGCCGGTTGTCGGCCCCGGCGACCGACGCGCCGACGACGGCGATCCCGAGCAGTCCTGCGACGCGCGCGACGGCGTTGTTGACTCCGCTCGCAATCCCGGCGTCGCTTGCGCCGGCGTCGGCGAGCACCGTGGCGGTGAGCGGCGCGACGATCATCGACAGGCCGACCGAGAACCCGAGGAGCGGGGGCAGCAGCTCGAGCCAGTAGGAGAAGCCGGGCCTGAGCCGCACGAGCGCGACCAACGAGCCGCCGGCGACGAGCGGCCCGACGCCCATGAAGAGACGCGGCCCGAGTCGCATCGAAAGCCGGCCGACGCGCGGCGAGAGCACGAACATGACGATCGAGATCGGCAGCAATGCAAAGCCGCTCTCCAGCGCGGTGTAGCCACCTAGCTGCTGCACGAACAGGACGAGGAAGAACGTGAGCGTCGAGAGCCCGGCGTAGACCGTGAACGTCTCGAGGTTGGCGAAGCTGAAGTTTCGGTGTGCGAACAGGCGGAGCGGGAGCATCGGCGCCGTCGTCGTCGCCTCCCAGCAGACGAAGCACGCGAGCACCACGAGGCCGCCGATGAGGCCGGTGAGGATCAGGGGGTCGGAGAAGCCCCGCCGCGGCGCCTCGATCAGGGCGAACACGGGGCCGCCGAGGCCGAGCGCGCAAAGAAGCGCACCGACGACGTCGACCCGCGCGCGCGGCACGACCTGTTCCCGCTCCGGGACCGCATAGAGCACGAGCAGGCCCGTCACGGCCGCGATCGGGACGTTGACGAGAAAGACCCAGCGCCACGAGGCGTTCGTGACGAGCCAGCCGCCGACGAGCGGCCCGATCACGAATGCAATCCCGGTCCATGCCGTCCAGGTGCCGACCGCCGCCCCACGGTCCTCGCCGCTGAAGGTGCCCGCGATCACCGCGAGCCCACTCGGCGTCAGCACGGCGCCGGCGACGCCCTGCAGGCCGCGTCCGAGGATCAGCGTCGTCCCGTCAGGCGCGGCCGCGCAGAGGATCGACGTCGCGCCGAACGCGACGATCCCGACCAGGAACACCCGCCTGCCCCCGAAGAGATCGCCGAGCGAGCCGCCGACCAGCAGCAGCGAGCCGAGCGTCAGCAGGTACGCGTCGACGAGCCACTGCTGCAGTGCGAGCCCGCCGCCGAGATCGCGCTGGATCGCCGGCAGTGCGACGTTCACGACCGTGGAGTCGACGAACACGATCACCGACCCGAGGATGCAGGCCACCAGGACGAGGCGGTTGCGTTGCTCGGGCGTCAGGTGTTCGATACTCGCAGAGCGAGGGAGGGCGGCGAATGAGCGTAGGCTCGACGGAGCTCATCAGGAGCGGAGGTGCCGGCTTTGCCGGTGCCGGAGCGGGATGATGAGCGTAGGCTCGACGGAGCTGATCAGGAGCGGAGGTGCCGGCTTTGCCGGTGCCGGAGCGGGATCCATGGGACTATCGGAGGTTGGCCGATGGCCGGGTATCAGATCGTCAAGCTGCAGGACGTCGACGACTGGCTCGGGGACTACCCCGGCGAGATGCGCGGGATCACCTACGCGATCGGGGCCGAGCAGGTCGCCATCACGTACCGGCGGATGCCACAGCACACAGGGAGCAAAGGCTCGTACGGGCACCGCCACCGAACGCAGGAGGAGATCTACTTCGTCGTCTCCGGCCGGCTGCAGTTCAAGCTCGGCGATGAGATCGTCGAGGTGGGGCGGCACGAGGCGGTACGCATCCCGCCCGGCACCCTCCGCGGCGTCTGGAACGACGAGGCGGAGGATGCCGAGCTCGTGATCGTGTCGCCCCGCATCGAGGATCCGATGGGCGACGTCGAGACGGTCGACGGCTTCTGGCCCGAGTAGGGCAGACGCCGACTTAGTTCGCGCGGGGCGAGCGCGGGCGCCGCGGTTGGCGGCGGCCGCGCAGCGCCTCGACGTGCGCGCTGGCGATGAGCTTGACGGCCGCTGGATCGGAGATCCTCATGTCCCCCTCCGTTCTGTCTCCACCCTGAGACGTTTCTCGATCCGACGTTTCTCGATCCAAAGTATCTTGAGATCAAGAGAGTAGCATTCGAGTCTCTTGACGTCAAGAGAAAAAGTGGTGACAATGTGGGCGTGCGCGAAGATCACGTCGATCGCTTCCTCCGCCGGCTCGAAGGGCTTTCGCGCGATACCGAGCTCGATCTCCAGGTGGAGGGGATCGTCGATCGCGTCAACGGCATCTCCCGGCGGATCAAGCGGGCGATGGAGGTCACGCTGGCGGAGCACGGCCTGACGCATGCGGAGTGGGAGGTGCTCGGCAAGCTTCGCCTCGCCGAGGGGCATACGAGCTCGCCCGGCGAGCTCGCCGCGGACGTCGAGGTGTCGAGCGGCACGATGACGAGCAGGCTCGACCGGCTCGAGCACGAGGGCCTCGTCGTCCGCAAGCCGGACACGGCCGACCGCCGAGGCGTGCTCGTCGAGCTGACGCCGGCCGGCAGGGAGGCCTACGACGCGGCGGTCAACGTGCAGGCACGCAAGGAGGCGTTCTTCGCCTCGGCCCTTTCGGACGCCGAGCAGCGCCGGCTGAACGACCTGCTCCGCAAGCTGATGCTCGCCTTCGAGGACCGCGAGAGCGAGAGAACGGGACAGAGCTGAGCGCTGACCTGGGCGGTCAGCCTGTGACGCGATCGCCGGCGACCGGGTGCCGGCTGGCTTCTGCGTAGAGGGGCTCCGGAGCCATATCGAGGCCGCCCGGCCAGACGATCGTGCCTGCATCCGGGTCGACCTCAACCCGTGCGAACTCAGCCGGATCGGTGAGCGGCACGAACACCCCTCGCCAATCTCGACCCGAGAAGTCGATGTCGCCCACGAGACCATCCGCGAACGTCAGTCGGAGTCGGTAACGACCGATGACCTCGACTCCTATGACATCGACCAGTTGATCCACGGCGCTCATGTTACGGAAGAGGATCGGGCAAGTGCGTCTTGGCAGCGAGCCTGCGATGAGCTCGCCGGTCAACGCAATCGAGGCGACAAAGCTTCCGTAACACGCATGACAATGAGGGCGGGCGTGCGCCGACCTTCGCTCTGGGTCAGCTCGCGCCGGTGCGCAGGCCTGCGTCGCCGACTCGCGAGCCAAGGGCGTGGGACGGCTCCGGCGCCCGCGAGCCCTCGACGCAGTCGGCGACGTACTCGGCGAGTGCCGGGGCGTGCTTGAAGCCGTGGCCCGAGCCTCCGCCGACGAGCCACCACCCCGCGTGCTCGGGATGACGGTCGACGAGGAAGTGCGTGTCGGCGGTCAGGTCGTACTGGCACACCCGGGCGCCGATGAGCGGCGCGCCTCCGAGCGCGGGGAAGCGGGCGGCCGCGTAGCTCCGCGCCTCCTCGAGGAGCGCCTGCGACGGCAGCCGCTCGAGCGTCTCGGGCTCCACTGCCGGGGCGGGGAAGTCGGGGCACACTTTGACGCCGAGGCCGTTCGCGTCGCCGTGCCCGTAGAAGCCGGCGTCGTACTCGACGAAGCCGGGTGCCCCGTTCCACGCAGCGCCGCCGCCGAGGAAGTACACGTCACGCCGCGACACCTCGACCTCGACGAGGCCGGGGAAGAGGCCGGGCAGCCACGCGCCGCAGGCCCAGACGACGACGTCCGCCTCGGGAGGCGCGGCGGGATCGACGCGCCCGGTCTCGAGCGCGACGCCGCGCGCGACGGCGTCCGCGGCGAGGGCCTGGGTCGCCGCGCGTGCGTGCAGGATGCCCGCGCCGGGCTCCCAGAGGACAGCCGCGAGCCCCGTCGGGTCGAGCGACGGGAAGAGGCGGGCGCCGTCATCGGGGCCGAGCCACTCGTGCTCGACGGCGAGCCGCTCGAGCACGGGTCGGCTCTGCGCCTCGAAGCCGTCCTCCCGGTGCGCCAGCCAGGCGAGTCCGATCGGCTCGAAGAGGCGGGTGCCCGTCTCCGCCTCGAGTCCGCGCCAGAGCCCGAGCGCGCGCACGGCGCTCGCCGCGTACCACTCCGCGGGGCCGTGCGCCGCGCGGATGATGCGCGTGTCGCCTCCCGACGCCGACCGCACCGTGCCCGGCCGGTGCTGCTCGTGCAGCGTGACGTCGAAGCCGCGCCCGGCGAGCTCGCGCGCGAGTGCGGAGCCGTTGACGCCGGCGCCGACGACGGCCGCGGTCGGCATCAGGCTGCGTCGAGCCCCGAGCGCAGGTCGCGGACCAGCGCCGCGAGCGCCTGCGGGCCGTTCTCGGCGGCCTCGACGGCGCGTGTGCCGACGACGACCCCGTCGACGAGCTTCGCGGCTGCACGCGCATGCTCGGCCGTCGCGATGCCGAAGCCGGCACGCAGGGGCAGATCGGTGAGCGCACGCGCGCGCGCGACGAGCGGAGCGAGCGTGGGGGCGAGGTCGGCGCGCGCGCCTGTCGTACCCGTCACGGTGACGAGGTAAAGCCAGCCGTCCGTCGCCGCGGCCGCCAGCGCGACGCGCTCGTCGGTCGAGGTCGGCGCGACGAGCTGGATCCGCCGCAGCTCCGGATGCATGTCGGTGGGCAGGTCGGGGACGATGAACGACGTCGCCCCGGCGGATCGCGCGTCCCGCTCGAGCCGCTCCCAGCCATAGGCGTCGAAGATCGACGCGTACGTCATCGGCACGAGCGGCACGTCGACGAGCGCGCGCGTCGCTGCGAGCACCTCGAGGCAGCGGGCCGTCCGCATGCCCGCCGCGAGCGCCCGCTCGCCCGCCCGGCGGATCACCGGCCCGTCGGCGAGCGGGTCGGAGAACGGGAAGCCGATCTCGATCACGTCGGCGCCCGCCTCGACCGCCGCCTCCGCGAGCCCCGGTGTGTCGGGCATCGCCATCAGGTACACGACGAGGGCTTTGCTCGTCACGATCCCTCGACCTTCAACACCTCGGCGAGGTCCTTGTCGCCGCGGCCCGAGAGGCACACCAGCACGAGCTCGGCGCCGCAGTCGAGCGCCCGCGCGAGTGCGTGCGAGGACTCGAGGGCCGGCACGATGCCCTCGGTCTCGCACAGTCGATGGAAAGCGGCGAGCGCCTCGTCGTCGGTGCACGGGACGTAGGTCGCGCGTCCGCTGTCGCGCAGCGACGCGTGCTCCGGGCCGACGCCGGGGTAGTCGAGGCCGGCCGAGATCGAATGTGCGTCCATGATCTGCCCGTCCGCGTCGGCAAGGAGCGACGACCTCGCGCCGTGCAGGACGCCGGGGCGGCCGGTGCCGAGCGACGCTGCCCCGGCCGCCTCGACGCCGAGCAGCCGGACGTCCCCGTCCGGGATGAAATCGGCGAACATGCCGATCGCGTTGGAGCCGCCGCCGACGCAGGCGACGACCACCTCGGGCAGCCGCTCCTCGGCCGCCAGGATCTGCTCGCGCGCCTCGCGCCCGATCACGCGCTGCAGCTCCCGGACGATCTCCGGATACGGCGCGGGGCCGACACACGAGCCGATCAGGTAGTAGGAGTCGCCGACGTTGGCGATCCAGTCGCGGATCGCCTCGCTCGTCGCCTCCTTGAGCGTGCGCGTCCCGAACTCCACCGGCCGGACCTCTGCACCGAGCAGCCCCATCCGCTGGACGTTGGGCGCCTGGCGGCGGATGTCCTCGCTGCCCATGTAGACGACGCACTCGAGCCCGAAGTGCGCGCACACGGTCGCGGCGGCGACGCCGTGCTGGCCGGCGCCGGTCTCCGCGATGATGCGCTTCTTCCCGAGGCGCCGCGCCAGCACCGCCTGGCCGAGCGCGTTGTTCAGCTTGTGCGCGCCCGTGTGCAGGAGGTCCTCGCGCTTCAGGTACATCCGCTGCTCCGGCGCGAAGCGCCGGACCCGGGTCAGGGGGGTCGGCCGCCCCGCGTAGCTCGTCGCCAGCTCGTGCAGCTCCGCGAGGAAGCCCTCGTCGTCCTGGAGCGACTCCCAGGCCTGCTCGAGCTCGTCGAGCGCGGGGATCAGGGTCTCGGGCACGTAGCGCCCGCCGTAGTCGCCGAACGTCCGCGTCACCGTCATCTCGCCGCCTCCACCCATCTCCTCAGTTCGTCGTGGTCCTTGATCCCGGGCTCGCGCTCGGTCGAGCGGGCGGAGTCGACCGCCCACGGGCTGATCGCCGCGATCGCCTCGCCGACGTTGCCGGCCCCGAGCCCGCCCGCGAGCATCACACGGCCTTCCGCGGCCCGTGCACGCTCGAGATGAGACGGGTCGTCCTCGCCCCAGGGAAGGTCGACGACCGTGCCCACCTGCTCGTCGCCGCGCAGGAGCACCGCGTCGCGTGACCGGTGGCCGCCCTCCCGTCCGTACAGCTGGACGAGGTCGGCGTCGGTCTCCCTCCGCTCGCCGACGAAGACGGCCACGCGGAGCACCGTCTCGGGTGCCGGGAGCAGCTCGGCGGCCCGCCGCGGGCTCTCGTCGGCGAGGATGAAGCCGAGTAGGTCGGCACCCGCCTCGACGGCCGCGTCGACGTCCTCCTGCCGCGTCAGGCCGCATACCTTGACGAGCGGCCGCTGCAGGAGCTCGCGCAGCTTCGCGCCCGGGTCTGGCGCGCGCATGAGCGCCGAGCCCGCCAGGATGGCGTTCGCGCCCGCGAGCTCGGCGGCCGCGGCCTGCGCGCGTGTGTCGATGCCCGACTCGGCGATCAGCACGCGGTCGTGCGGTGCGCGGGCAACCAGGGCGAGCTGCGCCTGCCGGTCGATCGCGAACGTCGAGAGGTCGCGTGCGTTGACGCCGAGTACCGGCGCGTCGAGCGCGATGCCGCGGTCGAGCTCGCCGGCGTCGTGTGCTTCCACCAGCGTGTCGAGCCCGAGCTCGGCCGCGACACCCATCAGCTCTGCGGCGGCGGCATCGTCGAGATCGCGCAGGAGCAGCAGGACGGCATCGGCACCGGCATCGCGCGCGGTCTCCAGATGCCCGCGGGTCGAGAAGAAGCCCTTGGCGAGGAGCGGCAGGCCGGTCGCGGTCCGCGCAGCGCGGAGGTCGTCCCAGGTCCCGGCGAAGCGCTCGTCGACGAGCACGGACATCGCGGCCGCCCCCGCTGCCTCGTAGGAACGCGCGACGGCTGCGACGTCGCCGTCGGGGCGCAGGTCGCCTGCCGACGGCGAGCGGCGCTTGAACTCGGCGATCGCCCCGAGCCCCGGCCGGCGCAGAGCCTCGGCGAACCTCATGCGGCGGCCTCCTGCGTGAACGCAGCGAGCCGGTCGAGCCGTTCCGCCGCGGCGCCCGAGTCGAGCGCCTCGCGCGCCAGCTCGAGCCCCTCGCGCAGATCCTCTGCATGGCCGCCCGCGGCGATCGCACCTGCCGCGTTGAGGAGGATCGCCGAGCGCCGGCCGCCGTTCCCGCCGTTGAAGACATCGCGGATGGCGGCGGCGTTCTCGGGCGCCGAGCCGCCGCGAAGCTCGTGCGGGTCACAGCGAGGGATGCCGAGGTCGAGTGGGTCGATCTCGCGTTCGTGCACCGCACCGTCGACCACCTCGCAGACGAGGTTCGTGCCTGCGGGCGAGAGCTCGTCGACCCCGAACGCGCCGTGCACGACGAATGCGCGGTGCGCGCCCAGGCGGGCGAGTACCTGCGCGATCGTCTGCACGAGCGTGGGGGAGTAGACGCCGACGACCTGCGCCCGCGCCCCGGCCGGGTTCGTGAGCGGGCCGAGCACGTTGAAGACCGTCCGCGCGGCCAGCTCGCGCCGCACCGGCGCCGCGTGACGCATCGCCGGATGATGCGTGGGCGCGAACATGAACCCGAAGCCGAGCTGGTCGATCGACTGCGCGATGCGCTCGGGTGGTAGGTCGAGATCGAAGCCGAGCTCCTCGAGCACGTCGGCCGAGCCGGTCTGCGACGATACCGAGCGGTTGCCGTGCTTCGCCACGTGTGCCCCTGCCGCCGCCGCGACGAGCGCCGCCGCAGTCGAGATGTTGAACGTCTTGCCGCCGTCACCGCCGGTCCCTGCAGTGTCGACGAGGTCGCGGCTCGCGGGGCGCACCGGCACGACGTGGTCGCGCATCCCCTCGGCGCAGCCGGCGATCTCGTCGGCCGTCTCGCCTTTGAGGCGGAGCGCGACGAGGAAGCCGCCGATCTGGGCCGGCGTCGCGTCGCCGGTCATGATCTCGTTCATCACCGAACGCGCCTCGTCGCGCGTCAGGTCGTGCCCGTCGAGCAGGCGCGCAAGCAGCTCCTGGATCACGCCGCCACACCCTCGAGGAAGTTGCGCGCGATGTCGCGCCCGTGCGGCGTCAGTACCGACTCGGGATGGAACTGCACCCCGTCGATCGGCAGCTCACGGTGGCGCACGGCCATCACCTCGCCGTCGGCGCTGCGCGCGGACACCTCGAACACATCGGGGATGGACGTCGCGGCGAGCGAGTGGTAGCGCCCGGCGAGGAAGTCCTCCGGCAGGCCGGCGAAGATCCCGCGCCCGTCGTGGGTGACGACCGTCGCCTTCCCGTGCACGAGCTCGCGCGCCTGCCCGACCTCGCCGCCGTGCACCTGCACGAGTGCCTGGTGGCCGAGGCAGACCCCGAGCGTGGGCACCTTCCCGGCGAGGCGGCGCAGGATCTCCGGCGTCGCGCCGGCGTCCTCCGGACGGCCGGGGCCGGGCGAGACGACGAGGTGGGACGGCGCGAGCGCCTCCGCGCCGTCGGCGTCGACGGCGTCGTTGCGCAGCACCTTCACCTCGGCGCCGAGCTCGCCGAAGAGGTGGGCGAGGTTGTAGGTGAACGAGTCGTAGTTGTCGATCAGCAGGATCATCCCGCGTGCTCCGCCGCCTCGATCGCCGCTTCGATCGCGGCGAGCTTGTTCAGGCACTCCTGATGCTCGTCGGCCGGCACCGAATCCGCAACGATGCCGCCCCCCGCCTGCATGTAGGCGCGACCGTCCTGGAAGCGGGCGGTGCGCAGGGCGATGCACGTGTCGAAGGCGACCCCGGGCAGGTGGTAGCCGACGACACCGGCGTACGTCCCGCGGCGGTAGCCCTCGAGCTCCGAGATGATCTGCATCGCCCGCACCTTCGGCGCGCCCGACACCGTCCCGGCCGGGAACGTTGCCCGCAGCAGGTCGAACGGCGTCACACCCTCGCACAGCTCGCCCGCCACCTCGGAGACGAGGTGCGTGACGTGCGAGAACCGCTCCGGCTCGAGGAACCGCTCCACCCTGACCGTCCCCGGCACGCACACGCGCGAGAGATCGTTGCGGCCGAGGTCGACGAGCATCACGTGCTCCGCCCGGTCCTTCTCCGACGAGAGCAGGTGCTCGGCGTCGCCGTCGCCGCTGGCGATCGTGCCGGCGATCGGGTTCAGGCTCGCGCGGTTGCCCTCGGCCTTCACGTGCGTCTCCGGCGACGAGCCGACGAGCGCGACCCCGTCGAGCTCGAGCAGGAAGAGGTACGGAGAGGGGTTGATCCGTCGCAGCGCCCGGTACACCTCGAGCGGCGGCACCGTCGTCTTGCGCTCGGCGCGCTGCGAGAGGACGACCTGGAAGATGTCGCCGCGGCGGATGTGCTCCTTGGCGACCTCGACCCGGCGGAGGTGCTCCGCGCTGTCCGGCGTCCGGACCGTGTCGCCGTGACGAACGGGCGCGCGCTCGGCGACGGGCAGCGAGCCTGAGAGCAGGCGCTCCACCTCGACCGGGTCGCCGACGAGCACCTCGGCGGTGCCGGCGGCGTGGTCGAAGCGAAGGAAGACGTCGGCGACGACGAAGCGGCTCTCGGGGACGTCGGGCCCGTCCGCGGGCAGCGGGACGGTCGGCTCGAGCTTCGCGATGTGGTCGTAGCCGAGGTAGCCGACGACCGGCTCGTCGAGCCGCTCCGCCTCCTCGAGCGTGACGAGCTTGTCGCCGCACCCGACGAACGAATGCCGCCCGAGCCGCCCGTGCTCGACCGACTCGAGCAGGAACGACGCACGGCACGAGCCGCGCAGGTGCAGGTACGCCGCGAGCGGCGTCAGCAGGTCGGTGTCGAGTGTCGTGGTCGTGTTCATCGGATACGAAAAACGACCCTCTCGGGTCGTCGGGTGAAGCGGTGACGGGCTGTTCTCCGCGCTCCTACGCGCGGCGGCTCCCGCACCGCTCGCGGCGCCAGGCCCAGCTCGTCGTGGCGGTCGGGAAGCTCATCACCGGTCAGGGTAGGCGCTGCTGCTCGAATGCGCAAGGCTGATTGAATGGAGCGAGATGGCCGCCCCCGAGCTCCTCCAGTCGCTGCTGCAGGCCGCCGGGCCGAGCGGCCACGAGGACGAGGCCGCTGCTCGTGTGGCGCGAGGCGGCCGGAGCCTTCGCCGAGGTCTCGAGCGACACGCTCGGCAACTCGTTCGCCCGCGTCGCCGCCGGCGACGGCGCACCGACCCTGGCGGTCATGGGGCACGTCGACGAGATCGGCGTCACCGTTACGAACATCGAGGAGAACGGCCTGCTCTCCTTCACCACGATCGGCGGCATCTCGCCGGAGGCGTTGCACGGCCAGCGCGTCGAGCTGCTCACACGCGGCGGCCGGGTGCCCGCCGCGATCGCGCGCCGCCGCCTGTACCCGGAGCAGCTCCGCGACCGTCCGCGCCTCGAGCTCGCAGATCTTCACCTCGACATCGGTGCTGCGAGCCGCGAGGAGGCAGAGCGGCTCGTGCGCATCGGCGACGCCGGCGTGTGGCTCGGCCCGCCGGTCGACCTGCTTGGGAACCGTCTGCTCTCGAAGGCGCTCGACAACCGCCTCGGCGCGTACGTCGCGCTCGAGGCGGCGAGGCGCGTGGCGGAGACGGGCGGCAGCGAGGTCGACGTCGTCGCGGTCGCAGCCGTGCAGGAGGAGATCGGTTCGTACGGCGCGCGCGCCGCCGCCTTCGGCCTCGACCCGCAGGTCGCGCTCGCGATCGACATCACGCCCGCGACCGACGTTCCCGGCGGCGATCCGCGGCGGCAGGGGCGGATCGAGCTCGGCGGCGGCGTGATGATCGCACGCGCCCCGACGCTGAACCCGCACGTCAGCGGCCTGCTCGCCGAGGTTGCCGAGCGGGAGGGGATCCCGCACGCGCTCGAGGTCTACTCGGCGGTCACGCACACGGATTCCGACGAGCTGCACTTCGCCCGCGCAGGCGTCCCGACCGGGCTGCTCTCGATCCCCACGCGCTACGTGCACAGCCCGAACGAGCTCTGCTCCCTCGACGACGTCGAGGCGACCGTGCGGCTCGTCGCTGCGTTCGCCTTCGCGCTCGGGCGCGAGCAGTCGTTCGTCCGCTAGCGTGGCCCGAGTGACCCGTAGCGTCATCGTCAGCGCCGTCCGCACGCCGTTCGGCAGGCTCGGCGGCGGGCTCGCCGGCTACGAAGGCCCGCAGCTCGGTGCGCTTGCCATCTCTGCGGCGCTGGAGCGGATCAGGCTCGAGCCGCACGAGCCGCAGTACGTGATCATGGGGCAGGTGCTGCAGGGTGGTGCCGGCCAGGCGCCCGCCCGCCAGGCGGCGATCGGTGCGGGCCTGCCGGTCGAAACGCCTGCCGACACGATCAACAAGGTGTGCGCCTCGTCGATCCGGGCGATCGAGATCGCCGACTCGATGATCCGCGCGGGCGACGTCGAGCTCGTCGTCACGGGCGGGATGGAGTCGATGACGAACGCGCCGTACCTGCTCAAGAAGGCGAGGCTGGGCTACCGGCTCGGCAACGGAGAGCTGATCGACTCGATGGTCCACGACGGGCTCACCTCCACCTTCGACGGCCTGCACATGGTCGCCCAGAACTCGAAGGTGGCGCGCGAGCTCGGCATCTCGCGGGAGCTGCAGGACGCCTGGGCCGCGCGGTCGCACGAGCGCGCCGCGGCGGCGCAGGACGCGGGCCGCTTCGACGACGAGCTCGTGCCGGTCGGCGATGTCACCGCCGACGAGGGCATTCGCCGTGATACGACGGTCGAGAAGCTGGCGACGCTGAAGCCGGTCTTCGACCCCGAGGGGACGACGACGGCAGGGAACGCTCCGGGGGTCAACGACGGCGCGAGCTGCGTCGTCGTCTGCTCCGAGGAGTTTGCGCGCCGTCGAGGGCTCGAGCCGCTCGCGACGATACTTGCGCAGGGGTACGTCGCCGACGACTTCGCCTACCTCGCTCGCACGCCCGCCGCGGCGGGCGCGATCGCACTCGACCGGGCCGGCAAGACGATCGACGACGTCGCGCGCGTCGAGATCAACGAGGCGTTCGCGTCGGTCGCCTGGAACTCGGCGAAGCTGCTCGGCGCCGACGAGGCGATGGTGAACGTGAACGGAGGCGCGGTGGCGCTCGGCCATCCGATCGGCGCCTCGGGCGGCCGCATCGTCGCGACGATGGTGCACGAGCTGCGCCGCGCGGGCGGCGGGGTCGGCCTCGCCGCCATCTGCAGCGGCGGCGGCCAGGGCGACGCCCTGCTGATCGAGGTCTAGATGAGCGGCGACCCGCTACGGGCCGCCGGTGGTCTCGTCGAGTGCAACGGCCGCGTGCTCGTCGTGCATCGTCCGAAGTACGACGACTGGGCGTTCCCGAAGGGGAAGCTCGAGGGCGGCGAGACCTGGGAGCAGGCGGCCGCACGCGAGGTGGAGGAGGAGACGTCGCTCCGCTGCGAGCTCGGCCCGTATCTCGGCTCGACGCACTACGAGGTGAGCGAGGGGCTCAAGGAGGTGCGCTACTTCCGCATGACGGCTGCGGGCGACGCGACCCCGCAGAATGAGATCGACGAGCTGCGGTGGATCACTCCGGCAGAGGGCGCCGAGCTCCTCTCCTACGACTACGACCGAGCGCTGCTCGAACAGGTGTCGGACACCCTTTAGGTGTCGGGCACCAGCCTCTTGCGGTAGCGCAGCTCCGGCGCGCGGACGCCGAAGCGCTCGAACGTCTGCCGCCCGCCGTCGTCCGTCCAGCCGAACGCCTCGTAGAAGCGGCGGGCGCGCGGGTTGTGCTCGAGGACCCACAGCGTCGCCTCGTTGTAGGTCATTGCGAGCAGCTCCTCCGCCCGCCGTAGCAGCGCCCTGCCCGCACCCGTCGACCAGGCGTCCGGGTCGACGTAGATGGCGTAGAGCTCACCTGCCCGCTCGGCGTCGCGGCTCGGCCCGAGAGCCGCGAACCCGACCACCTCGTCGTCGCGGGCGGCGACGAGTATCGCCCACCCGCCCGGCGGCTCGACGAGCCGCTCGACCCAGCGGGACTCGTCGACAGGCATCGCATCGAGGTCGGCCGGCGGGAAGACGTGGCGGTATGCCCTCCGCCAGCCGCGGACGCGAATGCTCTCGATCGCGAGCGCGTCGGCGGCGGTTGCGAAACGGACGTCCACCGGGAGCCGTGCTCAGCCCGCGGCCGACGCGAGGTAGGCCTGGACACGCTCGGAGAGCACCAGGTACTGCTGGTAGCGGTGGTAGCGGGGATGCGAGGGGTCGCCGAGCGTGTCGGGGCGCGGCCCGACGACGCGCGGCTCGCCGATCACCTCGCCGCCTCGGAACTGCTCACGGGTGAGATCGATCTCGATCCCGGACGGCAGGCGGTTCCACATGTGCGCCTCGGTCCGCTCCCCGTCGCGGAAGACGTCGGCCGCCAGCAGGTCGCCGCCGAAGAGATCCTGGACGACGAGCGACGTGATGTCGCACTGCCCGCAGCTCGGATTCTGCGGCGTCCAGCCGTTGTCCGGGTCGGCGGTGTCCTCGCTCCAGCCGGCCCGGATCGCCTGCTCGAGCTGTGCCGGCGTATGCATGCCTCGACGATACTCGGGCGCCGCCGAACAGGTAGAACCCGCCCGTGGAGCGCGAGCACGTCCTCGTCGTCGGCGCCGGCCAGATGGGCTCCGGGATCGCCCAGGTGGTGGCGGCGTCGGGTCGCCGGGTCTCGCTGCACGATCCGTTTCCCGGCGCGGTCGAGCGGGGTCTCGAGACGATCCGCTCCAGTCTCGAGCGGCTGGCCGCGAAGGGCGGCGCCGACCCGGAGGAGACGCTGCGGCGGATCGCGCCGGCCGACGGGCTCGTCGCCGCCGACCTGATGATCGAGGCGATCGTCGAGGACGCGGCCGCCAAGGAGGATCTCTTCCGTCGCGCGGACGAGACGCTGCCCGAGGCAGCGATCCTCGCGTCGAACACGAGCTCGATCCCGATCACCTCGCTGGCCGCGGTCACCTCGCGGCCCGATCGCGTGATCGGGATGCACTTCTTCAACCCGGTGCCCGTGCTCGCGCTCGTCGAGGTGATCCGCGCCGTGCAGACCTCCGACGAGACGGCCGCCGCGATCGTCGCGCTGGCCCGCGAGCTCGGCAAGGAGCCGGCCGAGGCCCGCGACTTCCCGGGCTTCGTCTCGAACCGCATCCTGATGCCGTTCGTGAACGAGGCCGCCTACGCGCTGATGGAGGGCGTGGCGAGCGCGGAGGCGATCGACACGATCGCGAGGCTCGGCTTCGCGCATCCGATGGGGCCGCTACGGCTCGCCGACCTGATCGGGCTCGACACGTGCGTCGCGATCATGGACGTGCTGCACCGCGGGCTCGGCGACCCGAAGTACGCGCCGTGCCCGCTGCTACGCCAGTACGTCCAGGCCGGCCGTCTCGGCCGCAAGTCCGGGCGCGGCTTCTTCGACTACTCCTAGACGGCCGACGGCGGCGCCGTAGACGTCGTCGCCGAGCGAGTAGGCGTTCGTGAAGTCGACGGCGCCGTTCAGCTCGAGCACGATCCACGACCCGCGGCCGTCCGGCAGGAGATCGACGCCGACCAGGTCGCCGTCGATCGCGGCCGCCGCGGCGAGGGCCGTCACGCACGCGCCGAGCGGAGGCGTGACCGGCTCGCGACGCGCGCCGAGCGCGACGTTCGTCCGCCATTCGCCGGCGCGCGCGACCCGCCGCACCGCGCCGACGACCCGGCCGCCCGCCACGACGAGCCGTAGATCGTGTCCCCGCGACGGGATCAGCTCCTGGGCGATCGCGCCGGTCGCCTCGTACCACGGGCGGCCCGCCAGCTCCGCCAGCGACCGGCGCAGCGAGAGCTCGTCGTCGCAGCGGACGACGTCGCGCCCCCACGAGCCGAACCGCGGCTTGAGGACGAGCGGCGGGGCGAGCGCCGGGAGCGGGAGCCAGGGTGCGACGTGCACCGTGCGCGGATGCGGGATGCCGGTCGCTGCGAGAGCTCGCGCGGTGGTGAGCTTGTCGTGGGCGGCGACGAGCGTCGCCCGGCGGTTGCGGACGAGCACGCCGGCGGCCGCCAGGCGGTCGAGCGCCCAGAGGCCGGGCTCGACGCCGTCGAGCGTCTCGAGCACATCCAGGCGGCCGAGCGCGACGTCGCCCGGGCGGAGACGCGCGAGCGCCTGTGCGGGCGTCAGCACGAGACCGAGCCGCGTGTTCGTGGGCGTGACTCGATGCGCGACGACGGCGAACGCGGTCATGCCGGAATGGTCGCCCAGGGCGACGGCGGAGGGAAGGCGCGGCACCGAGGTCGACCCCGGTTCGTCGCCGCTTCGTAACCCCGGCTCGAAGGCCCCCTGCGTAGCGTCCTCCGTACCGAACGTCGCGCTCTGCATGGGTGGGCCCGGCGCGGGATTGCCTGGGGGCACGTCGCAGACGGGGCCCGGAGGGCGAGGGGGAACGCCTTCCGGGCCCGCCTGCCGGCGCCACCTAGGATTCAGCGATGCGGGAGACCCTCGAGCGGGAGCTGAAACTCGACGTGGAGCCGTCGTTCGCGCTGCCTCGGCTCGAGGGCGAGCCGCTCCGCGAACGGATGTTCACCTCGACCTACCACGACACGCCGCCGCAGTCGCTCGCCCGTGCCGGCCTGACGCTCCGCTGCCGCGTCGAGGATGGAGGCTCGCTCTGGCAGCTGAAGCTTCCGCGACCCGGCGGCGCGCGGGCCGAGCTGGAGGTGCCGGGCGATCCTGACGGGCCGCCCCGGGAGCTTGCGCGGCTCCTGCAGGCGCACCTGCGCCACGGGCCGCTCGAGCCTGTTGCCGTGCTCCGCACCCGCCGCTCGGGTACGCGCGTGATGGACGGTGAGCGGCCCATCGCCGACGTGACAGTCGACAGGGTCGACGTGCTCGACGACGGTGCGTCCGTCGGCGGGTTCGTCGAGCTCGAGGCCGAGCTCGTCGACGGCGACGAGAGCGACCTCGAGCGGCTGGGGCGGACGTTGCAGGCGGCCGGTGCGCGTCCGAGCGAGGGGCGCTCCAAGCTCCTGCGCGTGCTCGGCCTCGACGACGCGACCGGAGCCGGGCTCGCGGCGCAGGTGCGTGCGCTCGAGGCGCACGATCCGGGCGTGCGCGCCGGCGGAGAGCCGAGTGACGCCGTCGCAGCGGCCGCCGCCGCGCGCGGCGCGTGGGAGCTCGTCGCCGACGAGCCGTTGCGGGCCGAGCTCGACTGGCTCGCCGGTGAGCTCGACGCGGGCTGCGGACCGGCCGCGCTCGAGGGCGGCCGCTACCTCGCGCTGCTGCGCGCTCTCGACGATCTGCTCTAGGCGGCGAGCGTCTCGGTCGAGAGCTCGAGCAGCGCGCCCTCGCGCAGGCCGCCTCGCACCACCTTCAACGGCACGCCGAGCCGGAGCTGCAGGCACGCCAGGATCGCGCAGCCGGCCGGGAGCACCTGCGCGCGCTCGGGCCGCAGGTCGAAGCGCTTCGCGAGCTCGGCGGCGGGCGTCACCGCCAGCAGGTCGAGCGCCTCGCCCAGCTCGTCCTCACCGAGTCGCCCGCCCACGATCCGCTTGACGCCGCGGGCGCTGCCGCCGACCGCGAGCGCGATCCGCGGCTCCGGCACGGCGAGCGACTCGAGGTGCCGCTCGATCTCCGCGCGCGCTGCCGCGACCGGCTTGCGACCGGGCGGATCGTCGCGAAGGAGCCGGCTCGTGAGGCGCTGGGCTCCCAGGTCGATCGAGCCCGACCACTGTGGCCCGTCTCGACGGGTACCGACGACCACCTGCGCGGAGCCGCCGCCGACGTCGACGACCGCCGTCGACCGGCGCGCCGGCGGGTCGGCGGCATGCAGTGCGCCGACGAACGCGAGCCGGCCCTCCTCGGCCCAGGTGAGGATTCGCGTCGGCGCGCCCGACGCCGCGGCGAGCAGCTCGAGCAGCTCGCCGCCGTTCGCCGCCTGCCTGCCGGGACTTGCGATCAGTACCTCGAGCCCGCTCGCCCCGGCCGCGCGAGCGTCGGCGGCGTAGCCGCCGACGACCTCCGAGACGAGCGCGAGCTTGGCGGAAGAGATCTCGCCGAGGAGCTCCACGTCTGCGCCGAGATGCAGCATCCGGCGCTCGGTCAGGACGGTGCGGCCGCCGTGCACCACGAGCAGGCGCACAGTGTTCGACCCCACGTCGACGACCCCGACCACAGGCCCATGCTGACGACCCCACACGACGGACAGCCCCGGTTCAGCCGCCGCGGGCGAGGCGCCGCGCGCGGTCGCGTCGGCGCATGAAGACGAGCTGCGCCGGACGGCGCCGCTCCGGTTTCTTCGGCATGATCCGCGTCCAGACGCCGTCCGTCCCGAGCTCCCACGCCTGCGAGTTGTCGGCCAGGAGTGCCTTGAGGATCGACTCGATCTCGGCGCGGACGTGCGCGTCCTCGATCGGCACGACCACCTCGATGCGGTGGTCGAGGTTGCGGGGCATCAGGTCGGCGCTGCCGATCAGGTACGTCTTCTCGTCGCCTGCCTCGAAGCAGTAGATCCGGCTGTGCTCGAGGAAGCGGCCGAGGATCGAGCGGACACGGATCCGCTCGCTGATCCCCGGGATCCCCGGGATCAGCGTGCAGTTCGCGCGCACCACGATGTCGATGTCGACACCGGCCTGCGAGGCCTTGTACAGCTCGTCGATCACCTCGCCGTGCGTCAGGCTGTTGCACTTCAGCCTGATGCGCGCCCGCTCGCCGCGCTCGGCAGCCGCGGCGACGGCGCGGATGTGCTCGATCAGCTTCTTGCGCAGGTTGAACGGCGCGACGAGGAGCTTGCGGAAGCGCTGCGGCCGCCCGAAGCCGGTGACGAAGTTGAACAGGTCCGCGACGTCGGCTGCGATCTCCGGATCGGCGGTGAAGAGCCCGACGTCCTCGTACGTCCGGGCCGTTGTCGCGTGGTAGTTGCCGGTGCCGATGTGCACGTAGCGGCGAAGCTCCTCGCCCTCACGGCGCACGACGAGCGTCGTCTTCGCGTGGATCTTCATGTCCGGGAAGCCGTAGACGACGTGAACGCCCGCCTGCTCGAGCGCGCGTGCCCACTCGATGTTCCGCTGCTCGTCGAACCGCGCTTTCAGCTCGACGACGCAGACCGCCTGCTTGCCGTTCTCGGAGGCCTTGATCAGCGCCGGCGCAATCGCCGAGTCGCGGCTCGTGCGGTAGACGGTCGTCTTCAACGTCACGACCTGCGGGTCGCTCGCGGCGGCCTGGACGAAGGCCTCGACGCTCGTCGCGAACGAGTCGTAGGGGTGCTGGACGATCACGTCGCGGCGTGCGATCTCCGCGAAGAGCTCGTCGCCGTGCTGCGTCGCAAGCCGACGCTGCGTGAACGGCACCCACGGCTCGTACTTCAGGTCGGGGCGGTCGATCGAGTACAGCTGCGCGACGTCGGCGAGATCGAGCAGGCCCCGGATCGGATAGACCTGGTCGTGCGGGACGCCGAGACGCTCCTCGAGGCGCACCAGCATCTCGCGCGAGACCGAGCTCGACACCTCGAGACGGACGACGGCGCCGAACCGCCGCTTTCGCACCTCGGACTCGACCGCCTCGAGCAGGTCGTCCGCGTCGTCGGAGATCTCGGTGTCGCCGTCGCGCGTGAGGCGGAACGCGACGCGCTCGACGATCTCCATCTCGGGAAAGAGACGGTCGAGGAAGTGGGCAATGATGTTCTCGAGCGGGACGAGGATCCCGCGGCGGCCGATCGCGACGAACCGCTCGAGACCCTCCGGCACCTTGACCCGCGCGAACCGCTCCTCACCGGCCTCGGGATCGCGGACGAGCAGCCCGAGGCTCAGCGAGAGCCCCGAGATGTAGGGAAACGGCTGGCCGGGCCCGACGGCGAGCGGTGTCAGCACCGGGAAGATCTGCCGCAGGAAGACGCGCTCGAGCTCGTCGCGCTCGTCGTCGCCGAGATCGTCGACCGTGCCGACGACGATTCCCTCGGCGGCCAGCGCCGGGAGGAGCGTCTCGCGCCACAGGGCGGTCTGGTCGGCGGTCAGGTCGAGCGCGCGGGCGCGGATCGCAACGAGCGTCTGGTGCGGCGTCCGGCCGTCGCTTGCGAGCACCGAGGCGCCGGAGGCGACCTGCTCCTGGAGCCCCGACACGCGCACCATGAAGAACTCGTCGAGGATCGAGGAGACGATCCCGCAGAACTTGACGCGCTCGAGCAGCGGCTGCTCGGGATCCGCGGCGAGCTCGAGGACCCGCCGGATCAGGTCGAGCTGCGAGAGCTCCCGGTTCAGGTACGGGGTCGGCGGAAGTGCCTGGTCGATCTCCTTTGTCGCCGCCATGGCGGTCAAGCATCTCCGAACACTGGTGAACGATGGGTGTCGATCTGGTTACCCCGACAATCGAGGCGGGACGCGCCTATGCTTTCCGCCGATGCGCAGCGATCGGCTTCTCGTCGTCCTCGCCGTGATCCTCGGGATCGCCCTGATCGTAGTCGCGATCGTCTACTGGGTGGAGCCTGCGGGGTCGTTACCGTCGTTCTTCCCGGGCCACGAGGCGGGCTCGAGCCACCACCACGCAAAGCACGGAATCGCGGCGTTCCTCGTCGGTCTCGCGTGCTTCGCCTTCGCCTGGTTCCGCTCCGGGCCGAAGCGGTCGACCCCGGCGTGATCCTCGCCTCGCTGATCTCCTATCCCCAGGCGATCGTCATGGGGCTGCTGCAGGGCGTCACCGAGCTCTTCCCGATCTCGAGCCTCGGCCACAGCGTCATCCTTCCGAAGCTCCTCGGCTGGAACGTCCACCAGAACGATCCGTACTTCCTGACCTTCCTGGTCGCCACCCATCTCGCGACCGCGCTCGTCCTGCTGGGGTTCTTCTGGCAGGACTGGGTGCGGATCGTGAAGGGGATCGGGCGGTCCCTGCGCGACCGCGAGATCGCGGCGGACGACACCGATGCCCGGCTCGGCTGGCTGCTCGTCGTCGGGACGATCCCGGCGGGGCTGATCGGCCTGACGCTCCAGGACACGCTGCGCAAGGGATTCGCGAAGCCGACGGAGGCCGCGATCTTCCTCGCTCTGAACGGCGTCATGCTCGCGGCCGCCGAGGTGCTCCGTCGGCGGGCGCCGCAGGTCGAGACCGACGACGACGCGCGCATCGCACGGCAGATGGGGTGGGGCAGCTCGTTCGGCGTCGGCGCGGCCCAGTCGCTCGGCCTGATCCCGGGCTTCTCGCGCTCCGGCGCCGCAATGAGCGGCGGTCTCCTGTTCGGGCTCTCGCACAAGGATGCGGCGCGGTTCGCGTTCCTGCTCGCGACGCCGATCATCGGTGCGGCCGGCCTGCTCAAGCTGCCGGACCTGTTCGGAAGCCAGGGCGACGGCATCCGCGGCCAGGCCCTCGTCGGAGCGCTGTGCGCGGCCGTGACCGCCTATCTCGCCGTTCGCTTCCTGATGCGGTACCTCGAGACCAACACGTTGATCCCGTTCGCCGTCTATTGCTTCGTCGCAGGCATCGCGTGCACCGTCTACTTCACGGTTTGATGAGGAGCGTCGGCAACATCCCGTAAAGAACGCGTGGCGGTTCGGAGACCACGCCTGGAATTCCCGCATGAGCAGGGAATCATGTGGGTGATGCCGACCAAGCCGAGCCCGCTCCTCTGCGAGCTGCACGCGCACACGACGTGGAGCGACGGCGAGCTCACGCCGCGCGAGCTCTGCGATCTCTACGGACTACTCGGCTTCGACGTGCTCGCGATCACCGACCACACGTGCCGCAAGGAGCGCGAGGTACATGCCGGGAACTACCACGCGTACCTCGAGGAGATCGAGCGTGAGGCGGAACGCGCCCGCCGCCGGTACGGCCTGCTCGTGCTCCCCGGCCTCGAGCTCACGTACGACGATCCCGATCCGTTCGAGTCGGCCCACGTCGTCGCGATCGGGCTGCGTACGCACGTCGACGTCTCCGGCGGCCTCCAATCTGCGCTCGCGTCCGCGCGTGCGCAAGGGGCGGCGCTCGTCGCCGCCCACCCGTATCTGCCGTCGGACCTGGCCGGGGCGACGCGCGGCACCGCCGCGTTCGGCGCCCGGCCCGCGTTGCGCGGGCTCGTCGACCGCTTCGAGCTCTTCAACCGCGACACGCTGTTCGGGTGGGTCGCCGCGGCCGGCCTGCCCGTGATCGCGAGCGGGGACTTCCACCGCATGGAGCATCTCGCCGGCTGGAAGACACTCCTGCCGTGCCCGAGCGACGAGCGCGCCGTCCTCGCCTACCTGCGCTCGCGCCGGCCCGCGTACCTCGTCCGGCTCGACGAGCTCGAGACGCGCCTCGCGGCGTAGGCGCCTCGCGGCCCAGCCCTCCAGCCCTCCAGTTCGTCACGTCTCCGTCACCCAGTTGCCCCTCGCGGGCGGGAGCCTCTCCGGAGAATCGAGGCCGTCACGTTCAGACGAGTCCAAGGGAGGGAAACACATCGTGAGAGCCGTGCAGCAGGCAGCACGCCGGCCCGGAGTCCAGCGGTTGCTGTTCCCGGTGGTAGTGGCCATGCTCCTCGTCGTCGCGCTGGCCGCAGTCTCTGCGCGTGCGACGACGTCCGGTCACGCGACCGCGAACGACAATCGCGACGGTCTCGGCATCGCGTCCGGGAGGATCAAGCACGTCTGGCTGATCATCCTCGAGAACAAGTCGTACGACGCGACGTTCACCGGGCTGAACAACAACACGTACCTCTGGCAGACGCTTCCCGCCCAGGGCGTGCTGCTGAAGAACTACTACGGCACTGGTCATTTCAGCCTCGACAACTACATCTCGATGGTCAGCGGCCAGGCGACCCAGCCCGACACGCAGGCCGACTGTCCCTACTACAAGAGCTTCAGCGGCAAGATCGTTACGTCAGGGTCACTGTCGTCGAACCCGAACTTCGGCCAGGTGGTCTCGGCCGCCGGCGCCAATGCGGCGCCGGGCGCGGACGGATGCGTCTACGACTCGAAGGTGCAGACCCTCTTCGACCAGCTCGACGCGAACCACGTGAGCTGGAAGGGCTATGCGCAGGACCTCACCGCCGCGCAGGGCGATCATTCGGCGGGCGTGAGCTACTGCGGCTCGCCTTTCAAGACGCCCACGGCGACGAGCGACAACTCGCAGCCCAACCCTGGAAGTGCCAACGCGACGGACCAGTACGTGCCGAAGCACTTTCCGTTTCCGTGGTTCAGCTCGATCCTGACCTCAGGCGACTGCAACAGTGCGCACATCGCCGACGTCTTCGACCCGGCGAACGGCCTCTACCACGACCTGCAGAGCGAGAGGACGACGCCGGCGTTCAGCTGGATCTCGCCGAACAACTGCAGCGACGCGCACGACGCCGTGTGCAAGGGGAACAACCTCTCGGGCGGCTTCTCCGACCCGAACACGCCGAAAAGCCCGAAGAACTCCACCGGTGGCCTCTACGCGGCGGATCTCTTCCTCGAGCACGTCGTCCCGGAGATCGAGGCGTCGCCTGCCTTCAAGGACGGCGGCCTGATCGACATCACGTTCGACGAGGCGTTCCCGCCGTTCACGTTCACCGGCAACAGCTTCGCGAACTCGACCGCCGATCAGCCGAACGCCGCGACCTCGCTCGCCTCCGACTCCGCCGGCGAGACGATCTTCGGCAAGACGGTGCATTCCGAGCCGACCGGGCCGAACACGCCGCTCGCGACAGATGCGAGCGGCAACGAGCTGTATCCCGGACCGGGCTTCAACGGCTACATCGACCGACCGTCGAACTGCGTCGCCCAGACGATCCCGCCGCAGCCCGCGGGGACGTGCATCCTGGGCTTCGGCAGCCACGTCCCCGGCGCCCGTCCCGACGCGGGCGCGTCGGCGGCGAGCGGCGTCTCGACGATTCGTGACGACGCGATCGTCGCGACGGATGCGGGACGCGCCGTGACGGGCGCGGGGATCCCGGCCGGCGCCTTCGTCGGGCATGTCACCGACGCGCCGAACGTGCCCGACGTCCCCGCCGGCGGGCCGGCCGACACGGGCCTGTTCACGATCGTCGACTCGACCGGCGCCGTCCTCACGACGACGGGACCGGTGAGCGGGATCACGCTCGCCGCGCGCACGCCGGCGGACGATCCGCTCTACGACGCCAAGGACCCGACCACGGGCGGCGGCGACACGGGCAGCGTGCTGATCAGCCCGTACATCACGCCCGGCTCGACGAGCGACGTCTACTACAACCACTACAGCTGGCTGCGCACGATGGAGGACCTGTTCGACGTCGATCGGCGCTCGGATGGGCTCGACCACTCCGGTCATCTCGGCTACGCCGCCCAGCCCGGGCTCGCCCCGTTCGGGCAGGACGTCTTCAACAACCCTGCGGGGCATTGACCGACGTCACCGTAACCGGCCGGAACGGGAGCCGGGCCTTCGGGCCCGGCTCCCGCCGCACCCCGGTCGTGCTTCTCGTCGTCGTCGCGCTCGCGGCGGTCGTCGGGCTCACGGCGTGGCGCCTGTCCTCGAACGGGAGCGGGTCGGCACGGTACGGCGGGCTGCCGAGCTGGCTTCGTCGGGCGAAGGTCGACGTCGGCCGCGTGGTGACGGCGAGCGCTGCGCACCCGAGGCTCGCAATCGAAGGCGACGAGGTGGCGGTACGGCTTCCGCACGGCCGGTTGCAGGCGACCGCGGTCGGCCCGGTCGTCCCCGAGGACGGCGCGTTCCCCGTCCCGGCGACCTCGCCGTGCACCTTCACGGTCACGCTTGCGAAGGCGAGCGGGACGGTCCCGCTCAGAGCCGCCGCGTTCACGGTCCTGGACGAGCGCGGCAACCTCCACCATCCTCAGGTCTCGCTGCGGGGCGGCGGGACGCTGCCGGCCGCGATTCCGCCAGGCGGACGGGTCGTGCTGAGGGTCCACGACGTCCTTCCCACCGGGAACGGGCAGCTCCGCTGGTCGCCCGGCGGCGGCAAGCCCGTCGTCTCGTGGGACTTCGACGTCGAGATCGACTGAGCACCGCCGTCGTCTAGCGTCAGGTCCGTGAGCCCGATCGCCTTCGCGCTGCTCGTTGCGCTCGGGCTGGGCGTCGGCGCGGTCGGCACCTTGGTCGGCGCCGGTGGCGGCTTCCTGCTCGCGCCGATCCTGCTTCTCGTCTACCCGCACGACAGCCCGCAGACGCTCACCTCGATCAGCCTGGCGGCGGTCTGGGTGAACAGCACCTCGGGCTCGATCGCCTACGCGCGACTGCGGCGGATCGACGTGCGCAGCGGGCTCGTGTTCGGCGCCGCGACGCTCCCGGGCGCCGTGGGCGGCGCGCTCGCGGTCGGCTACGTGCCGCGCCGCGCGTTCGACGCGCTGATGGCGGCGACGCTCGGCGCCGTCGCCGTGTGGATCGGCCTGCACCACGAGCGTCCGCACGTCGCCGATCGAGGCACCGAACGCGTGCTCGTCGACAGCTCGGGCCGCGAGTGGCGCTACCGCGTGCCGGTCGCGCGCGGGGCGCTCTACAGCGTCGGCGTCGGCTTCGCGTCGAGCTTCCTCGGCATCGGCGGCGGCGTCTTCCACGTGCCGATCCTCGTCGCAGGGCTCGGGTTCCCGACGCACATCGCGACCGCCACGTCGCACTTCGTGCTCGCGCAGATGAGCGCCGCCGGCGTCCTCACCCACTTCGCGCAGGGCTCGTACCGCGTCGGGCACGGCCTGCGCCGCTCGCTCGCCCTCGGGGTCGGCGTCGCGGTCGGCGCGCAGCTCGGCGCCCACTGGTCGAGCCGCGTGCCGGCGCAGGTGATCGAGCGGTTGCTCGCGGTCGGGCTGCTGCTCGCGGCGGCGCGGCTCGCGCTCGCGGCAGCCGGCGTTTAGGCGGGGTGCGAGGCGTCGGTGAACTCGCGGAACTCGCCGGTGACGAGGTACGCGACCTGCTCGCCGATGTCGACCGCGTGGTCCCCGATCCGCTCGACGCACCGCGACACGACGAGCATCCGCAGCCCGTACTCCCGCTCCTCCGGAGACGTGCCGAGCGAGAGGACGTCCTCGGTGGCGTTGCGGTTCGCACGGTCGATCAGCTCGTCGAGCTCGACGAGCTGATGCGCCCGCTCCGGGTCGCGCTCCGCGAAGGCGTCCATGGCGACGCGGATCATCTGCTCGGCGCGCTGACCCATGTCTTCGATCGAGTGTGAGATCGCCTCATCGGCGACGTTGAGGCCGCCCATCAGCTTCGTCAGCTTGGCAACGGTGACGCAGTAGTCCGCCATCCGCTCGAGATGGAGGTTGACGCGGAGGATTGCAAGTACGAGCCGCAGATCGCTCGCGACCGGCGTCTGGCGCGCGAGCAGCGACTGGACGCCGTTCTCGATCTCGATGTAGCGGCGGTCGACCTCGTCGTCGAAGCTGATCACCTCGTCGGCGAGCTCCTCGTCGCCGCGGGCGAGGGCATTCAGCGCTGAGCGGAGGGCGCGCAGGGCGAGGTCTCCCTCCTCCTGCAGCGAGGCCTCGAGTTGCGACAGCTCTTCGCTGAAAGAGATGCGCATCGGGTTAACCGAACCGTCCGGTGACATACCCCTCCGTCCGCTCGTCTGAGGGCGACGTGAAGATCTTGTCGGTCGATGCGTATTCCACGAGGATGCCGT
Organism: uncultured Thermoleophilia bacterium; assembly: GCA_963794375.1. GTDB lineage: Bacteria > Actinomycetota > Thermoleophilia > Gaiellales > Gaiellaceae > PALSA-600. Next base: position 347,668 of record CAWCDL010000004.1, on the reverse strand, counting down.
TGCGAGTCCCGTCCTCGTGGAGGTCGAGGCTGAAGAAGGCGGTCATGTCGGCGACCCGCGCTGCCTGCTGCATGTTGTGGGTGACTATGACGAGTGTGTAGTCGGTCTTCAGCTCGTGCATCAAATCCTCGATCGCCGAGGTGGAGATCGGATCGAGAGCAGACGCCGGCTCGTCCAGCAGCACCACGTCGGGCTCGACGGCGATCGCGCGCGCGATGCAAAGGCGCTGCTGCTGCCCGCCGGAGAGACCGAGGGCACTTCGCTTGAGCCGGTCCTTGACCTCGTCCCACAGTGCGGCCTGACGAAGGGACCGCTCGACGCGTTCGTCCATGTCGCCCGGGAGGCCAAGTTTCTTCGGCGCGAAGGCGATGTTCTCGTAGATCGACTTCGGGAATGGATTGGCGCGCTGGAAGACCATGCCGATCCGCCTCCGCACCTCTACCGGATCGGCGCTCGGGCCGTAGAGGTCGATGCCGTGATAGAGCACCTGGCCTCCGACCTTGACGCCCGGCACGAGGTCGTTCATGCGATTCAGGCACCGAAGGAACGTGCTCTTCCCGCAGCCTGAAGGGCCGATCATCGCCGTGACGACGTTCTTGTGGATGTCGAGGTCGACTCCCGCCAGCGCAAGCTGCGACCCGTAGGAGACGCTGAGATCGCGGGTCGCGAACACCACCTCGCGCTGGGGTGCAGTCTCGCCGCCGGATTTCAAGCTTGCCGAGAGATCGACGGAAGCCGCCTTCGCATTGGAGGACATGTCTCGAGTCTCACTCATGCCTGCGGGAGGTCGGGGGAACGAGATGTGAACATCGCGTGTCGTGCTGGTGAACAGGCGCCCCGCGCCCGCAGAGGTACTGTAAGGCTTCGCGACCGATGAGCGTCTCGGTCGCCGATCCTCCGCAGGACAGCCTCGAATCGAGGCGCTCGCTTCGAGATCGCCTCGGGGACCTCTCGCTGCGGTGGGTGTCGGCCGTCGCCGCGGTAGGAGTCATCGCGCTCATCGCGTTGATCATCTACAAGGTCGTGGCTCAGGCGAGGCCGGCGATCAGCGTGTTCGGGCTCGCGTTCCTCTGGAATCAGACCTGGAACGCCGTCACGAACGAGTACGGCGCGCTCGACTTCCTTGTCGCAACTCTGTACGTGACCGGCCTCGCCGTCCTGCTCGCGGCTCCGGTCGCCATCGCGATCGGTCTGTATCTGAGCGAGCTCGCGGCGGGCGGCGTCCGCGGCGTCGTCGGCTCTCTCGTCGAGATGTTGGCGGCGATCCCGAGCGTCGTCCTTGGTCTCTGGGGAATCATCGTCCTCGGGCCGGTCGTCCACAACCAGTTTGGACCGTGGCTCAACGACGCTTTCGGGTGGACACCCTTCTTCGCGACGCGGCCGATCTCCGGGAGCACCATGTTCACGGCAGTGCTCGTCTTGGCGATCATGATCATCCCGATCACCGCCGCGATCAGCCGCGACCTCTTTCTTCAGGTGCCGACAGATGTCAAGGAGGGGGCGGTCGGGCTCGGTCTGACGCGCTGGGAAACCGTCAGCGGGGTGATTCTGCCGTACACGCGAGGGGGATTGATCTCGGCCGTCCTGCTCGGCGCCGGCCGCGCTCTCGGGGAGGCGATCGCCGTCACTCAGGTGATCGGCACGACCGCTCACCTGACCGCGAACCTCTTCGACACGGGCGACACCCTGGCCAGCCGGATCGCGGCGCAGTACCAGGCGGCCGCCTCGAACCTCCAGGTCGCGTCCCTGTTCTACCTGGGCGTCATCCTGCTCGCGATCTCGCTGATCGTGAACTTCGCCGCGTTGTTGATCGTTCGCCGCTACGAGATCACGCAGAGGGTCTGACATGGAAGCCTCCGACGCAACCGCGGTCATCTCGCTGCAGGCGCGCGGCAAGTCCCGGCGGCGCAAGCAGGTCAACCGGGTCGCCGAAGGGATCTCGAGGCTTGCCGCGTATTTCGCGATCGGCGTGCTCGGGCTCGTCGTGGTGTCTGTCTTCCTGCGCGGCGTCAAGGCGCTCAACCTTGACCTCTTCACCAAGAACCAGGTCACCTTCGGCGAGACCGGCGGAGGCATCGCGAACGGGCTTGTCGGTACGGCGATCATGGTGGCGATCGCCACCGCCGTCACGCTGCCGGTCGGCATCCTCGTGGCGATCTATGTTGCGGAGTTCGGGTCGGGCGCCGTCGCGCGCTTCATCAGGCTCGCCCTCGACGTCCTCAACGGCGTCCCGTCGATCGTCGTCGGGATCTTCGCCTACGCGCTGCTCGTCGTCGGCTCGGGCTACGCGGCCTGGAAGGGCTCGGCGGCACTCGCCATCGTGATGTTGCCGTTGGTGGCGCGAACCACCATCGAGGTCCTCACTCTCGTTCCCGACTCCTTGCGCTACGGCAGTTACGCGCTCGGGATCAGCAAGTGGCGAACGGTGTTGTTCGTCGTGATGCCGTCGGCGATCGGCTCGATCCTTACCGGTGCGACGCTCGCCGTCGCCCGAGCCGCGGGCGAGACGGCGCCGCTCCTGTTCACGACGTCCATCTTTCTTCCCAACCAGGTCGTCACTGACCCGCGACAGGCGATGGCCGCCGTGCCTCTGCTCATCCTGTTCGACTCGGAGTCTCCCGATGCGAGTCTGAACAACCAGGCGTGGGCCGCGGCGTTCGTCCTGATGATGTTCGTGCTCGTCCTGAGCCTCACCGCGCGCTACGTCCTCGCGCGGCGCGAACGACGGCTCCGCGCGCGGTAGCCGGCGACACCAGGTCGTAACCAAAACGACACTGCGGGTACGCCCATGCGCCTCGAAGTGCGGGCGAGACTTGCGCCGCAATCCCCCAGACAACGATGAGAGCACCGAAGGGAGAACGTCGCACATGAGTTTCAGTGTCACCAAGCGCACTGCGTGGATCGCCGCCGCGGCCGCGCTGGCCGCCGGCTGTCTCGCGGCAAGCGCCACTGCGAGCAAGAGCAGCCACAGTGCCGGCCAGCTCGTCGGCGCGGGCAGCACGTTCGTCCAGCCGCTCGTGTCCCAGTGGCAGGCGGCATACCCGTCGGTCGGGGGCACCAACATCGTCTACCAGCCGATCGGATCGGGCGGCGGGATCCAGGCGATCACCAACCGCACCGTCGACTTCGGCGCCTCCGATGCCCCCTTGACGCCGGATCAGTTCACCAACTGCAAGGGGTGCTACCAGCTTCCGTGGGCGCTCGGCGGGACTTCCGTGATGATCAACCTCAAGACGAACGCGCATGCGCCGTTGCACATCACGGGCACGGTGCTCGCGCAGATCTACCTCGGGCAGATCACGTCCTGGGACGATCCGGCGATCAAGGCGCTGAACCCGGGTATCACGCTCCCGAGCCAGAAGATCACCCCGGTCTACCGCTCCGACGGGTCGGGCACCTCGTACAACTTCGTCGACTACCTGTCGAGCGTCAGCCCGGTGTTCAAGTCGAAAGTTGGTGTCTCGACACAGCCGCCGTTCCCGGTCGGTGTCGGCGGTAAGGGCTCCTCGGGCGTCGCGGGCGTCGTCAAGAACACGAGCGGCGCGATCGGCTACGCCGACATCGCGTACGCGGTGACGAACCACATCCAGGTGATGGCGGTTCGGAACGCGGCCGGGAAGTACACGACTCCGGGTATCAAGTCGATTTCAGCCGCCGCTTCGGCGTTCAACACGATTCCGGACAACGGCGAGATGCACATCGTGAATCCGCCCAAGTCGGCAAAGAACGCCTACCCGATCTCGACCTACACCTACGTGATCATCCCGCAGAAGACCGGGAACGCCTATCCGCTCAAGAAGTTCATCTTCTGGGCGCTGACCAAGGGTCAGCCGTTCGGAGTGAAGCTCCGTTACGTGCCAATCCCGAAGCAGGTGCTGGTCTACTCCGAGAAGACCCTCGCGAAGGTCGCCTCGTAGCGCCGACATCACGTGTCTTTCGACGAGGGCGCCGCAAGGCGCCCTCGTCGTCAGTTGCGTGAGAACGTCGCTTGGATCCGGAGCCCACGGCCGACTCCCCCGGTGGCCAGGATCTCTCCGCCCGCGGCGACGACGATGTGCTTGACGATCGCAAGCCCGAGACCCGTGCCGCGCGTCGTGCGGGCGGCGTCGCCACGGTAGAAACGCTCGAAGAGCCGCGGGAGGGTCTCCTCCGGGACACCGGCACCGTCGTCGGCGACGGTCAGGACGGGCTCGCCGTCCGCGCGATCGATCCTGAGGCGGACGGTCGACCCGTGGCCCGCGTAGCGGATCGCGTTCTCGACAAGGTTCTCGGTGACGATCCGCAGCATGCGTGGCCGGAGCGGCACGTCGACGAGTGGGTCGCCTTCGACGACGATCTCGATGCCGGCTCTGGCGGCGGCGTCGGCGTGGTCGCGGGCAGCCTCTTCGAGCATCGGCAGTGCGGAGGTATGGCCGAGTGACACGACCTCCTTGCCGCTCTCGAGCTCGGAGAGAAAGAGGATCTCGTCGATCAGCGCCGTCGCGCCTTCGACCTCGCCGCGCGCCTGCTCAACGAGGTCGGCCACGTCCGCGTCCGGCAGCTCCATCGTGTCGAGGAGCGCGAGAATCCGCGCGAGCGGTGTCCGGAGCTCGTGAGAGACGGCTGCGGTGAAACCTGTGCGGAGCTCGTCGAAGCTTCGGCCGTACGTTGCATCCCGCTGTTCCTCGTGCTCTGTCGTCACGCGCTCCATCTCGACATCCTGCTCCGCGGCTCTCGGTTCGAAAAACCGCTTCACCAGATCGTCACCAGTCCGCAACCCGGCCCAAACCGGTTTGAACACTATGGTAGGACGCGTGGCCAAGGTCCTGATCGTCGAGGACGACACCGTGATCGCAGACGGTATGGCCCGGCATCTCGTCAGCGCCGGCTTCGACCCCGTCGTCGTCGGCCGCGGCGAGCTCGGCCTCGCCCGGCTGCGGTTCGAGAATCCCGACGTCTGCGTGCTCGACCTGATGCTGCCGGAGCTCGACGGGTGGAAGCTGATCGAGACCGCCCGTGCCGAGGGCATCGGCACCCCGATCGTCGTCGTCTCGGCACGTGGCACGGAGCACGACCGCGTCCACGCGCTCGAGATCGGCGCCGACGACTACCTCGTCAAGCCGTTCTCCATGCGCGAGCTCGTCGCCCGCGTCGGCGCGGCGGCGCGCCGCGGCGTCCGGCCCGCCGAAGAGCAGCGCGGCGACCCGATCGAGATCGAGGAGCTCCGCATCGACCCGCGCGAGGTCCAGGCGTACGTCGACGGGGCGAGTGCGGAGCTGACGCCGACCGAGTTCAGGCTCCTGTACACGCTTGCTCTCGACCGCGGGCGGGTCGTCACCCGCGACGAGCTTCTGCAGAAGGTCTGGGGCCGCCGCGAGACGCATCGCGACCGCACCGTCGACGTGTTCGTGCGCCGCCTGCGACAGAAGGTCGACCGTCCGGCTTCGCGCCATTCGTTCATCCAGACGCGCTTCGGCGTCGGCTACAAGCTCGAGCCCGAGCCGAAGTAGCCGCCGGGGTACGCTCCCCCGGTGGACTTCGAGCTGACGGCAGAGCAGCGCGAGATCCAGGCGCTCGCCCGCGAGTTCGGCCGGGCCGAGATCGAGCCGCACGCGGCTGAATGGGACCGCGCGCACGGATTGCCGAGGCGGCTGCTCTCGCAGCTCGGCGAGCTGGGGCTGATGGGCGTGTGCGTCCCCGAGCAGCACGGCGGCGCCGGCGCCGACTTCGTCTCGTACGTGCTCGTGCTCGAGGAGCTCTCGCGCGCGGATGCCGGAGTGGGGGTGACGGTCGCGGTGCACACCTCGGCGTGCACGCTCCCGATTCTCGCCTTCGGCTCGCCGGAGCAGGTCGCCGCGTACGTGCCCGCGCTCGCCGCCGGCGACCGAATCGGCTGTTTCGCCCTGACGGAGGCGGGGTCGGGCTCCGATGCCGGGGCGCTGCAGACGTCGGCGGCGACCGAGGACGGCGGCTGGCGGCTGCGCGGGTCGAAGCAGTGGATCACGAACGCCGGCTTCGGCGGCACGATCCTGCTCTTCGCCCGCACCGATCCGGCGACAGGCTCGGCGCGAGGCGTATCTGCGTTCCTCGTCGACACCGGCGAGGTCGAGATCACGAGGACGGAGGAGAAGCTTGGGCTCAACTCGTCGCTCACGAACGACCTCGCGCTCGACGTCGTCGTTCCGGCCGACAGGGTCATCGGGGAGCTGCACCGCGGCTTCCGGATCGCGATGGCGACGCTCGACGGCGGCCGCATCGGGATCGCTGCCCAGGCGGTCGGCATCGCCCAGGCGGCCTACGACGTTGCGCGCCGCTACGCGCAGGAGCGGCAGGCGTTCGGCCACGCGATCGCCGACTTCCAGGCGATCCAGCACAAGCTCGCGAACATGTCGATGGAGATCGACGCGGCGCGGCTGCTCACCCTCCGTGCCGCCTGGCTGAAAGACCAGGGCCGCCCGCACACCGAGGCCGGGGCGAAGGCGAAGCTCTTCGCGTCGGAGATGGCGAGGCGCCAGACCGCCGAGGCGATCCAGGTGCTCGGCGGTTACGGCTACACGAAGGAGTTCCCGGTCGAGCGCTACTACAGAGACGCGAAGATCACGGAGATCTACGAGGGCACGAGCGAGATCCAGCGGCTCGTCATCGCACGCGAGCTCCTCGGCGGGAAGCATGCCGCGGCGTCCTGACGAGCCGGTCCGCCTGACGCGGATCTACACGCGGGCCGGCGACGGCGGCGAGACGTCGCTGGGCGATCTTTCGCGCGTGTCGAAGCTCGATCCGCTCGTTCGTGCCTACGGCGCCGTCGACGAGCTGAACTCGGTCGTCGGCTGGGCCCTCGTCGTCGACCCCGACCCTCGGCTCGTCCGGATCCAGAACGAGCTCTTCGACCTCGGCGCCGATCTCTCGGTGCCGTGGGAGCCCGGGGACGGCAAGCTGCGGCTCGAGCAGGCGGCGATCGATCGCCTCGAGGCCGACTGCGACGACGCGAACGCGCCGTTGCCGCCGCTTCGCAGCTTCGTCCTGCCCGGCGGCACCGAGGCTGCGGCGCGCCTGCACGTCGCGCGCGCCGTCTGCCGCCGCACCGAACGCGACGTGCTCGCCGCCGGCCGCGAGCGCGAGCTGAACCCGCTTGCGGCGGTCTATCTGAACCGGCTCTCGGACCTGCTTTTCATCCTCGCGCGCGCGGCGAACAGCGGCTCGGACGAGCCGCTCTGGCTGCCCGGCGGCGAGCGCGCGTAGCTGCGACTCGTGACGCGAGGCGCACGGAAGTGCGCCGAGTTCGTGCCGGTCCGTTTCGGACACTTTCGATGCCTGCAGACGGGTGTTATCACGGAAGACAACAGCTTCCGAACCGAAACGGAGATCCGTATGCGCCTGCTTCCCATGCTTGTGCTGCCCTTTGTCCTCGCTCTCGCCTGCGTGTTGCCCGCCGCGCAGGCGAGCTCGTCGTCCGGCCTCGTCATCTCGCAGGTCTTCGCCGGCGGCGGCAACAGCGGCGCCCCGTATCAGAACGACTACGTGGTCATCCTCGATCGCGGCTCGACGGCCGTCGACCTGACTGGCTGGACGCTCCAGTATGCGAGTGCCTCCGGCACGAGCTGGCAGGTCACGTCGCTCACCGGCTCGATCGCCCCGGGCCGCTCGTACCTCGTGCAGCTTGCCTCGACCGCAGCCGTCGGCGCCACGCTGCCGACCCTGGATGCGAGCGACACCACGAATCTCGCGAACACAGGTGGCAAGCTCGCCGTCGTCCACGACACGAATGCGCTCACATGCGGAGCGACGGCGGGCAGCTGCGCGTCGGACTCGCTCATCGCCGACCTCGTCGGCTACGGCAGCGCCACCGACTACGAGGGTGCCGCCGCTGCGCCGGCGCTCAGCGCGACGACAGCCGACTTTCGTGCGGGATCCGGCTGCACCGACACGGACGGGAACGGCGTGGACTTCGCAACCGACGACCCCGCCCCGCGCAACTCGGCGTCGGCAGCGACGACCTGCTCCTCGTCGGGTGGGGGTTCCGGCTCCGGCTCGACCGCCGCAGCGTCGGTCGCGCTCGACCTTCCGTCGTCCGTCTCGGTCTCGCTCGACCACGCCTCACTCGCCTTCGGCACGGCGGCGGTCGGCTCGACACCCACGCCGCTCTCCGAGTCGGTGACGGTGACCAGCACCGACACCGCGGGCTACATGCTCACCGCCCACCGCACCGCGTTCAGCCCGGCCGATCTGCCGCTCGGGCTCTCCGCGAGCGCGCCCGCCGGCGGCTCGCTCGGCACCGGCATGAGCAGCACCAGCCTGCTCGCGCTGCCGATCGCTCCTGCGTCCGACCTGGCCGTCGGCTCGAAGACGACCGTGGCGGCGTCGGGCGGCGACCTGTGGTCTGCCAAGGTCGGCTTCACGGCTCCCCTGCCGGCGCTCGCCGCGGGTCACTACACCGCAACCGTCACCTTCACGGTGATCGGGCGGTGATCCGCGGCGGGGCAACGGCGGCCGCGCTCTCGGTGCTCACCCTCCTGGCCGTGGGCGCGGCCGCCGCTCCGTCGGCACCACTCGGCCTGACCGTCTGGCCGGCGCGGGTCACCGTCGCCGGCGGGCGGTCGCAGCAGATCCACGTCCGCAACGGCGGCACCCGGTCGTTTGTCGTCGATGTCTCGCCGGCCGGCTTCGGGCTCGACCTCCGCGGCACGCCACGTGTCCTGCGGGCCGCCGGCGCGGCACGGTGGCTCGCGATCCGTCCCCGGGTGCTCAGGCTCGCACCCGGTGCGACGGGCACGGTCACGGCCCGTCCAGTCGTGCCGAAGGGATCGAGGCCGGGTGACCATCCGACGCTCGTTCTCGTGCGAACACGGCCCGGAGGCGGACGGGCAATCGGCGTCGAGGTGCGGGTCGGCGTCGTGGTGGACGTTCGGGTCGCCGGCGCCGCCCGCCGCCGAGTCGTGCTGGGCCCGCTTCGGGTCCTCCGTAGGGGCCGGCGCCGCGGGCTCGAACTGTCGGTCTCGAACGAAGGCGACGTGACCGAGCACATCGGGCCCGACACCTCGCTCGGGCTGTACGCGGGCCGTTCGCTCGTCGCGCGTCTGCGGCCACGCCGGCGGGAGCTTCTGCCCCGCTCGCGCGGGCTCGTCGAGTTCGTCTACCGGGGCACGCATCGCGGCCCCGTGCGGGCGCTCGTCGCCACTGACGACGCACCCCTGGAGGTGTTCCACGTGCGCCTTTGACAGGGTTGGGGCACACTCAGGGAATGGCGACGACCGAGCCGCGCAAGGAGACGGCGACCGGGGCGTGGCGCGAGGGCCGTTACGCGGCGGCGCCGGAGCGGTCGGGTGAGTTGTTCTCGACGATCTCGGGGGTCGAGGTCGACCCGTTGTATACGGGGGAGTCGGTGCCGATCGACGAGGCGGCGGAGCTCGGGTTTCCGGGGGAGTTCCCGTTCACGCGCGGGGTGTATCCGTCGATGTATCGCGGTCGGCTGTGGACGATGCGGCAGTTCGCGGGGTTCGGGACGGCGGAGGAGACGAACGAGCGCTTCCGGTATCTGCTCGAGCACGGGCAGACGGGGCTGTCGACGGCGTTCGACATGCCGACGCTGATGGGCTACGACTCGGATCACCCGCGCTCGGAGGGTGAGGTGGGCCGGGAGGGGGTCGCGATCGACTCACTCGCGGACATGCAGACGCTGTTCTCGGGGATCCCGCTGGGTGAGGTGTCGACGTCGATGACGGTGAACTCACCGGCGGCGATCCTGCTTGCCTATTACGTGTGCGTGGGGGAGGAGCAGGGGGTCGGCCGTGAGGCGCTGCGCGGGACGATCCAGACGGACATCCTGAAGGAGTACATCGCGCAGAAGGAGTACATCTTCCCGCCGGAGCCGTCGATGCGGCTGGTGACCGACATGGTCGAGTTCTGTGCGAAGGAGATGCCGCTCTGGCATCCGATCTCGATCTCGGGCTACCACATCCGCGAGGCCGGTTCGACGGCGGCGCAGGAGCTGGCGTTCACGCTCGCCGACGGGTTCACGTACGTCGAGTGGGCACTCGAGCGTGGGCTCGAGGTGGACGAGTTCGCGCCGAGGCTGTCGTTTTTCTTCAACGCGCACCTGGATTTCTTCGAGGAGATCGCGAAGTACCGGGCGGCACGGCGGATCTGGGCGCGGCATCTCCGGGACCGGTTCGGGGCGAAGGACCCGCGGTCGCTTTTGATGCGGTTCCACACGCAGACGGCGGGCGTCTCGTTGACGGCGCAGCAGCCGGAGGTGAACATCGTGCGGACGGCGATCGAGGCGCTGGCGGCGGTGCTCGGCGGCACGCAGTCGCTGCACACGAACAGCTTCGACGAGGCGTTGGCGCTGCCGACCGAGGATGCCGTGCGGATCGCGTTGCGCACCCAGCAGGTGATCGCGCACGAGACCGGTGTCGTGAGCACGATCGACCCGCTCGGCGGCTCCTACTACCTCGAGCACCTCACCAGCGAGCTCGAGCGGCAGGCGGAGGAGTACTTCGAGCGGATCGCGCAGCTGGGCGGCGTCGTCGCGGCGATCCGGGAGAACTTCTTCCAGCAGGAGATCGCCGACTCGGCGTTCCGCTACCAGCAGGAGGTCGAGTCGCAGCAGCGGGTCGTCGTCGGTGTCAACCGCTACCAGCTGGCCGACGAGCCGCCATTGGAGATCCTGCGCATCGATCCGGCACTGGAACGCAAGCAGATCGACCGGGTGCAGGCGTTGAAGGCCCGGCGCGACTCCAGCGCGGTGGACTCGGCGCTCGCGCGGCTCCGCGCGGACGCCGCCGACGAGACTCGCAACCTGATGCCCGGGCTGATCGACGCGGCGCGCAGCTTCGTCACGATGGGCGAGGTCTGCGACTGCTTCCGCCAGGTCTGGGGCACCTGGCGCGAGACGCCCGTCTTCTAGATCTAGACCTCGAGCTCGAGGCCTTCGACGGCGATCTCGTGGCCGGCCGCGGGCAGCTCCGCGGGCCGATGCACGATCAGCAGCCTGCGGGCTGCCGCCTCCTCGGCCGCGGCGGCGGCCTCGGCCACCGTCAGATGGCCGCGCAGCCCCTCCTCGCCGTCGACGTCGAGCGTCGCCTCGCAGAGAAAGAGGTCGGCGTCGCGGGCGAGCGTCGCGAGCGCGGGCGTGGGGCCCGTGTCGGCGGAGTAGGCGAGCACCCGGCTGCCGTTCTCGACTCGGAGGCCGAAAGTCGGCTCGGTGTAGTGGCTCATCTCGATCGGCGTGATGTGGAACCCGGCGACGTCGAAGGTCTCCCCGGGCGTGTACTCCTGGGCATGGAACGTCTGGTCGAACCTCTCCGCAAACCGCCCGAGCTCGGCGTGGCCGCCGGGGCGCAGCCAGAGCGTGGGCGTCGGCAGGTCGCGGGCAGGCCCCGAGCGGTGCCCCCACAACCAGGGCGCGAGGTCGCCGGAATGGTCGAGATGGAAGTGCGTGACCACGATCGCGTCGATGCGCGGCCATCCCTCGCGCGCACGCAGCCGCGACAGGACGCCCGGCCCGCAGTCGAGGAGGATGCGGCCGCCGTCGTTCTCGACGAGGTACCCGGAGTGCGCGCCGCCCGCGTTCGGCCAGGCGGGCGAGCAGCCGACGACGGTCAGCTTCACGTTCCTATACTCACGCATCGTGGCCGGACGGATCAGAGTTGTGGTTGCGAAGCCGGGCCTCGACGGCCACGACCGTGGGGCCAAGGTGATCGCGCGCGCGCTGCGCGACGCGGGCATGGAGGTGATCTACACCGGTCTGCACCAGACACCGGAGCAGATCGTCGAGACGGTGATCCAGGAGGACGCCGACGCAGTCGGCATCTCGATCCTCTCCGGCGCGCACATGACGCTCGTGCCTCGCATTCTCGAGTTGCTGCGGGCGGAGGGGGCCGAGGACGTTCTCGTCGTCCTCGGCGGCACGATCCCGGCCGAGGATGCCGCGGCGCTGAAGGAGCAGGGGGTCGCCGAGGTGTTCGGTCCGGGAGCGCCGACCTCTGCGATCGTCGAGTTCCTGCAGTCGCGCGTGGCTGCCTAGAGCTAGCATCCCGGCCGGTGAAGATCGCCGTTTGCGTCAAGGCCGTGCCCGACGCGGCCGCCGGGCGCCGACTGGATCCGGCCACGCGCCGGGTCGACCGGTCGGTGGAGCTCGCGATCTCCGATTTCGACACCTACGCCGTCGAGGAGGCCCTCCGGATCAAAGAGGCCGTCGGCGACGGCGAAGTGGTCGTCGTATCGATGGGGCCCGAGCGCGCGATGGAGGCACTGCGCAAGGCGCTCGCAATGGGCGCCGACCGTGCTGTCCTGGTGACGGACGCGTCGCTCGAGGGCGCTGACCTGCTCGGCACGTCGAAGGCGCTGGCGGGTGCGCTCGAGCGCGAAGGCGCCGACCTCGTGCTCTTCGGGCAGCAGTCGGCAGACGGCGGCGGTGCCTGCCTCTGGTCGGCGGTCGCGGAGCGGCTCCGGCAGCCGGTCGTGTCGCAGGTGAGCGAGCTCGGCGTCGACTCCGGTGCCGCGACCGGGAAGCGCCAGACGGAGTTCGGCTACGACATGATCCGCGTGCCGCTGCCGGCCGTGGTCGCGGTCTCGGATGCGATCAACACGCCGCGGTACCCGTCGCTGAAGGGGATCATGGGCGCGAAGAAGAAGCCGCAGGAGACGCTCGCCGCGTCCGACGTCGGCGGTGCCGCTTCGGCCGGGACGGTCGTTCAGGCGATCGCGGCCCCGCCCGCGCGGGGCGACGCGCGCCGGATCGACGACGACGGCACTGCGGCCGAGCAGATCGTGGCGTTCCTCGCCGAGAAGAGGCTCGTCTGATGGCCCGGACACTGGTCTTCCTCGAGCACCACGAGGGTCGGTTGGAGAAGGGCTCCCTCGGCGTCCTCGCCAAGGCGGTGCAGCTCGGAGGCGAGGTCGCCGGAGTGGTGGTCGGCTCGGGGGTGCGCGCCCTTGCCGACGAGGCAGGCGTGCACGGTGCCACCACTGTCTGGGTCGCCGACGACGCGTCGGTCGAGGCGCCGTTGCCCCAGCCGCGCGTCGACGTGCTCGCCCGGGTCGTTCGCGACGGGGCCTACGAGACGGTGCTGTTCGCGCAGTCCGTGCTCGCAGCCGACGTGGCGGCGGGTCTCGCCGCCCGGCTCGAAGCGGGCCTCAACTGGGACCTGGTCGATCTCGGCGCGGACGGCGTCGGCAAGCGCCTCGCACTCGCCGACTCGGTGCTCGTCGACGTCGGCTGGGAGAGCGACGTCAAGCTCGCGCTCTTCCGCTCCGGAACGTTCGACCCTGCGCCGACCGGCGGCAGTGCGGAGGTGAAGGAGGTCCCGGTCGAGCTCGAGGAGTTCTCGACCGCCGCCGTGATGGTCGAGCAGGCCCATGCGGAGCAGCAAGGGCCTTCGATCGAGGACGCCGACGTGATCGTCGCCGGTGGGCGGGGCCTCGGCGAGCCCGGGAAGTTCGCGCTCGCGGAGGAGCTCGCGCGCGAGCTCGGCGGCGCCGTCGCCGCTACGAGGGCGGTCGTCGATGCCGGTTGGTACCCGTACTCCGCCCAGGTTGGTCAGACCGGCAAGACCGTCTCGCCGAAGCTGTACGTCGCTCTGGGGATCTCCGGCGCGATCCAGCACAAGGTGGGCATGCAGGGCTCGAGCGTGATCGTCGCGATCAACAAGGACCCGAACGCTCCCATCTTCGAGTTCGCCGACCTGGGCGTCGTCGGCGACCTCCACGCGATCGTGCCGAAGCTCACCGAGCTCGTCCGCGCCCGCAAGTCGTGAGCCTCCGGCCGTCCGAGTTCCCGCCGCCCTGGTCGCCGGCGGAGGCGATCGCTGCGCCGACGGACCCCGTCGACGAGCGGATCGAGGTCGGGGTGCTGATCGTCGGCGGCGGCCCCGCCGGGCTCGCCGCAGCGGTCCGCCTCGGGCAGCTGCTGCAGGAGGACCCCGAGACCGCCTCCCGGCTCGGCGACGTCCCGGTCGCCGTGCTCGAGAAGGGGAAGGCTCCCGGCTCGCATCTCCTCTCCGGTGCGGTCGTCAACCCGCGCGGCTTGCAGCGTCTGTTCGGCGATCGCAAGCGGCTCGACGAGCTCCCGTTCTACGGAGAGGTGCAAGGCGAGTCGGTGCTGTTCCTGACGAAGCGTCGCGCCCTGCCGATCCCGACCCCGCCGACGATGGTCAACCACCGTAACTGGGTGACGTCGCTCTCGAGGCTCGGGCGCTTTCTCGCCGACGAGGCGGAATCGCTCGACGTGACGATCCTCCCGGAGACGAGCGCCGAGCGGCTGCTGGTCGACGGCGGCCGGGTGCTCGGTGTTCGCACCGGCGACCGCGGTCGCGGCCGGGACGGGGAGGAGCTCGCCAACTTCGAGCCGGGCTCGGACATCGCCGCGCGCGTGACGATTCTCGCCGAGGGGACCCAGGGCCATCTGACCGGGGCGGCGCTCGAGCATTTTGGGATCGCGGGCGATCACCCGCAGGTGTGGGCGCTCGGCGTGAAGGAGGTGTGGAAGGTCGCGAAGCCGCTCGACCGCGTCATCCACACAATGGGATGGCCGCTGCGGCCCGGCCGGCGCTATCGCGAGTTCGGCGGATCGTTCGTCTATCCGATGGGCGATGAGATGGTCACCGTGGGAATGGTGGTCGGGCTCGACTACCGCGACGCGGAGCTGTCAGTGCACGACCTGCTGCAGGAGCTGAAGACGCATCCGAGCATCAGGCGGATCCTCGAGGGCGGGGAGCGGGTGCAGTGGGGGGCAAAGACGATTCCGGAGGGCGGGTTTGTGGCGCTGCCGAAGCGGTTCCACGCTCCGGGTCTCCTCCTCTGCGGCGACGGAGTCGGGCTGGTCAACGTGCCCGCGCTCAAGGGGATCCACTACGCGATCGAGTCGGGACGGCTCGCTGGAGAGGCGGCGTGGCGGTCGTTGGCGCGCGGAGCCTCGAGCCGTGCGGAGCTTGCGTCGTACGACGACTCGCTGCGGTCGTCGTTCATCTGGAACGACCTGCGCGAGGTCCGCAACATGCGGCAGGCGTTCGGGCGCGGCTTCTACGTCGGGGGTGCGCTGGCAAGCGCCATGACGGCGACCAAGGGCCATTTCCCGCCTGGCGATCTGCGCACGGAGCGCGATGCCGACCAGTCGTTGATCCGGACCGGCCGCGCTGCGTCCTATCCCGTTCCCGACGGTCAGCTGACGTTCGACAAGCTGTCGAGCGTGTTCGCGTCCGGCAACCGGACGCGTGACGACCAGCCGAATCACATCCGCGTCGAGACGCGGGTGCCGCAGCAGGTGGCGGAGCTCTGGGCGCGTATGTGCCCGGCGCAGGTATACGAAGTCGGCGACGACCAGGGCGACGGCACGGTGGAGCTGAAGCTCGCCCCGTCGAACTGCGTCCAGTGCGGCGCCATCACCGCCAAGGGCGGCCGACTGACCCCACCCGAAGGCGGCAGCGGCCCCGAGTACACGGTCACGTAGCGCGCTCGCGCGCGTTTGGTCACGGTGGCTGCCACCGGGGCTTGTGGCCGGTCGCCGTCGTCGCGCAGAACTCGCGGAACGCGGCAAGCGCGCTCGCGGGCGTTGCCCCGAACAGCGCGAGGAGCTCATCCCGCGCCAGTTCGATCCGCGAGAAAGCCCGGCCCACGGTTGCCGGGTAGCTCGTCCAGACGTACGACTCGAGCTCCCGCCGGCCGCCGGCCCGCTGCGGGTTTTGGACGACATACCTGATCACGTTGAGTAGCGACCTCTCGCTCTTGATCCGTCTGTTCCAGTACCGCTTGCCGAACAGATGATTCACCCGGCCATGCACTCGGTTGTAGTGGAGGGCATACCCGGTGTTCAGCTCGCACATCCCACGCGCGAGCCCCTTGGCGCCGACGTGGATTACGAGGTGGTAGTGGTTGTCCATCAGGCAGTAGGCAAGGATCCTCCAACCGTGTGCCCTCGCGACGCGGGTCACATGGAGCGCGAAGAACGCGCGGTCGCGATCGTCGTCGTAGATCCGCCGCTTGTTATTGCCGCGAGTGACGACGTGGTGGTATCCCGGACTCTCGTCGCGCCGCGTCCGTGCCATGGAGACGAGGGTACGACGTGAGGTGTGCCGTGTCTGTGACGCTTCAAAAGTCGGCACACACTCGTGACGTTTCAGTCACGGTGCCTGGCACCGTGGACTGGCCTGCGCCCGAACCCGAGCCCGAACCCGAGCCCGAACCCGCCCTCAGAGACGGCGCGCTTCGATGATTCGCTGCAGGAAGCGCTGCGTTCGTTCTTCGCGTGGGGTGGTGAAGATCTGCTCTGGCGGGCCCTGTTCGAGGATCTGGCCGCCGTCGAGGAAACAGACCCGATTCGCGATGTCGCGGGCGAACGACATCTCGTGGGTGGCGAGCACCATCGTCATCCCGCCGGCGGCGAGCTCGCGGATGACGGCGAGCACCTCGGCGACGAGCTCCGGGTCGAGTGCGCTCGTCACCTCGTCGAAGAGCATCAGCTCCGGCTGCATCGCGAGCGCCCGCACGATCGCGACGCGCTGCTGCTGCCCGCCCGACAGCCGGTCGGGGTACTCGGCCTGCTTGTCGGCGAGGCCGAACCGCTCGAGCAGGACGACCGCCCGCTCGTCGGCCGCATGGCGCGACAGCCCGAGCACGTCCCGCGGCGCGAGCGTCACGTTGCGCAGCACAGTCATGTGCGGGAAGAGGTTGAACGACTG
Organism: uncultured Thermoleophilia bacterium; assembly: GCA_963794375.1. GTDB lineage: Bacteria > Actinomycetota > Thermoleophilia > Gaiellales > Gaiellaceae > PALSA-600. The sequence goes on along the minus strand of CAWCDL010000004.1, from coordinate 331,016 downwards.
GAACACGATCCCGATGCGCCGGCGCACCGCGTTCACGTTGCGCGAGCGGGAGATCTGCTCGCCGGCGAGCATGATCCGGCCCGCGTCGATCGGCTCGAGCAGGTTGACGCAGCGCAGGAGCGTCGATTTGCCCGACCCGGATGCACCGATCAGGCATACGACTTCGTGCTCCTCGACCGTCAGGTCGACGCCGCGCAGCACCTCGTGCTTGCCGAACGACTTGCACAACCCCTCCACGGAGAGAACGGGCGTCACGCGGCGACCCCCGACGCCTGCCGCCGGCGACGGTCGCGGGCGATCAGCCAGTCGGTGAACCGCGCGAGCGGGATCGTGATCGCGACGAAGAGCACCGCGGCGGCGAGATACGAGGTGAAGTTGAACGTTGCGTTCGCGTCGATCTGCGACTGCTGGAACGCCTCGACCGCCCCGAGCGTGCCGACGAGCGCAGTGTCCTTCTGCAGGCCGATGAAGTCGTTGAGGAGCGGCGGGATCACGCGCCGAACGGCCTGCGGCAGGATGACGCGCCGAAGCGTCTGCGCGCGCGACAGGCCGAGCGAGCGGGCCGCCGCTTCCTGCGACGGGTGAATCGACTCGATCCCCGCCCGGTAGACCTCCGACACGTACGCGCTGTACACGAGCACAAGTGCGACGATTCCCCAGAACGTCGTCGACGTCGGTATCCACGACAAACCCAGTGCGGGCGCGCCGAAGCCGAGCATCGCGATCACGAGGATCGTCGGGATCCCGCGGAACAGGTCGGCGTACACGATCGCAAGTGCGCGTAGCGGGAAGAAGACCGGTCCCGGCAGGCTGCGGAGCACCGCGAGGAAGAGCGCGAAGATGAGGATGAACACCTCCGCGATGGAGAAGATCTTGATGTTGAGCTTGAAGGCGGTCGCGATCTCGGGGAACGTCGACCGGAACTCGTGCCAGTTGAAGAACGTGCTGCGCACCTCAGGCCACCCCGGGGCCTGGGTGATCGCAAAGCCGACGATCGCGAAGAAGACGACGGTCGACACGAGCGCGATGACGACGCTCCGGCGGCTGTCGCCGCCGGAGCGTCGCCAATCGAGCAGGCGCGAGCGCCGCTCTACTTCAGGACCGGCGCGCCAGTCGCCTTCGCCAGCCACTGCTGCTGGAGCTTCTTGAGCGTGCCGTTGCCGCGTAGCGTCGTGATCGCCTTGTTGACGCACGACGTGAGCGAGTTGCCCTTCGCAAGGACGACGCCGAAGTGGTCGGTCACCTTGCCGTGGTTCTCGAACTGACCGAGGATCTTCGAGTTCGGCACCTGCACCGCGGTGACGTAGAACGCCGTCGGGAGGTCGACCACGAGGCCGTCGATCTGCTTGTTCTTCAGCGCGATCACCGCGCCCGCGTTCGTCGGGAAGACTGCCGGCTGCTGCGACGGCTTGATCTCCGACGAGATGAACCCGTAGCTCGTGGTGCCGAGCTGGGCGCCGAGCTTGAACGGCTTCAGCCCGGCGACCGAGTGCACCGAGGCGATCTTCGTGCCCTTGTTGACGACGATCGCCTGGTTCACGTCGTAATACGAGACGCTGAACGAGACGACCTTGGCACGCGCGGGCGTGTACGAGATCTGGTTGATGTCGAAGTCGAACGGCTTCTTGCCCGGCGCGAACGCCCTGTTGAACGGCACGTAGGACCAGGTCACCTGGCTCTTCGAGAAGCCGAGCTGCTTCGCGATCGCGTAGGCGACCGCCGACTCGTAGCCCTTGCCGGTCGACGGGTCGTTGATCTTCCACTTCGAGCCCTTGGGCGAGCCGCCGGCGTACCACGGCGGGTAGGCCGGGTTGTCGGTTCCGATCGTCAACTTGCCCGTCGAGACGAGGTTGAGCGAAGCTGGGTCGCAGCCCGCGAGCGCCGTCGTGGTGGAAGCGGTCGCATGCCCGGCCGCGCCGCACGCAGTTGCGGCGAGCGCCGCGACGGCGAGTGCGATGAGGGTGAGACGCGTGCGCATGGAGGCCTTTCTGGTCGAGGCGGGGGGTTGAGGTGTAGGCGTCGTTATAGCGTTCGCCAGATGATCACCTCGGTCGACAACCCGCGCGTGAAGGAAGTGGTGCGCCTGCGGCGCTCCCGCGAGCGCCGGCGAGAGGGGCTCTTCGTCGCCGAAGGGCCGCGTGAGGTGACCCGCGCTGCGCAGGCGGGCCTGCGTCTGCGCGCCGTCTACCACGCCCCCGCCCTGCTGGATTGGGAGGGCGGCGAGGAGGTCGACGAGCGGGTGCTCGCGAAGATGAGCTACCGCGCGGAGCCCGAGGGCGTGCTCGCGGTCGTCGAGGTCCCGGACCGCCCACTGCCCGTCGACCCGACCCTGCTTCTCGTCGCCGTCGGGATCGAGAAGCCCGGCAACCTCGGCGCGATGGCGCGCACGGCGGACGCCGCGGGGGCCGACGCGCTGCTCGTGGCCGAGGCGCGCTCCGATCCGTGGAACCCGAACGCGATCCGCGCGTCGACCGGAGCCGTCTTCACGCTGCCGGTCGTGGACGTCACACTCGACGACGTGGCGGCGCTCAGGCTCGCAAAGGTCGCCGCCGTTCCCGGCGCGGCCACCAGGCACAGCGACGCCGACCTCCGCAAGCCGACCGCTATCCTCGTCGGGGCGGAGGACGAGGGCCTGCCCGCCGTCTGGCGGGCGGTCGCCGACCTCGAGGTGGCGATCCCCATGCGTGCCCGCACCGTCGACAGCCTCAACGCCTCGACAAGCGCCGCCGTCCTGCTCTACGAGGCGGTGCGCCAGCGTGGCTGATCTCCCCACGCGCGCCGATGTCGAGGAGGCACGGAGCACACTTGGCGACCGCCTGCACCGCACGCCGATGCTCTCGAGCCGCACGCTGCGCGCCCGGCTCAAGTGCGAGCTCTTCCAGCGCACCGGGTCGTTCAAGGCACGCGGTGCGCTCAACCGCGTCGCGCACCTCACCGAGGAGGAGCGCGGGCGCGGCGTGATCGCGATCAGTGCCGGCAACCACGCGCAGGCCGTGGCGTTCGCGGCCGCCGAGGCCGGGATCGACGCGCTCGTCGTCATGTGGCAGGGAGCGTCGGAGCAGAAGATCGCCGCCACCCGCGGCTACGGCGCGAGCGTCGATCTCGAAGCGGGCGGGCCGGGAGAGGCGTTCGAGCGCCTGCACGGTCTCATCGACGAGACAGGGCGGACGCTCGTGCATCCGTTCGACGACCCGATCGTGATTGCGGGCGCGGGCACCGTCGGCCTCGAGATCGAGGAGGACGCGCCGGACGCCGATGCGGTCGTCGTCCCGGTCGGCGGCGGAGGCCTCATCAGCGGCATCCAGACCGCGCTCGGCGACCGGATGCGCGTGATCGCCGTCGAGCCGGAGCTCTCGACCGCGCTCCACACGGGCCTCGAGCACGGCGAGCCGACGCACGTCGAGCCGACATCGATCGCGGACGGGCTGAACGCCCCGTTTGCCGGCCGGCTGCCGCTCGAGATCTGCAAGAACCTCGAGCGCGTGCTCGTCACCGAGGAGGAGATCGAGCATGCGTTCCGGCTTCTCTACGAGCGGGCGAAGCTGGCCGTGGAGCCGGCGGGCGCGGCGGCGACGGCCGCGTGGCTTTCGGGCAAGATCGAGGCGGAACGACCGGTGCTGCTCGCCTCGGGGGGCAACGTCGCCGGGCGGACGGCCGCTGCTATCCTGGCCCGGCTGTGAAGGCCGACATCCACCCCGAGTACATGCTCACGACGGTGCACTGCAGCTGCGGGAACACGTTCCAGACGCGTTCCACGAAGCCGGAGCTGCACGTCGAGATCTGCTCGAACTGCCATCCGTTCTACACGGGCAAGCAAAAGCTCGTGGACACCGGCGGCCGCGTGGAGCGCTTCCAGCGCCGGCTCGAAAAGGCCGAGCGCGCGCAGCGTTCGCAGGCGTAACGCGATGTCAGCGATCGGTGGGCAGGCCGTCCTCGAAGGCGTGATGATGCGCGGTCCGAGGAACTGGGCCGTCGCTGTTCGCAAGCCGGACGGGAAGATCGCGCACGTCGCCAAGCCGATCGACCCGCTCGCCGCACGCCACTGGTCGCTGCGGCTGCCGATCGTGCGCGGCGTCGTCGCGCTGGGCGAGAGCCTCTCGATCGGCTTCCGCGCGCTCTCCGTCTCGGCGAACTACGCCGCGCAGGAGGAGGCGGAGGGCGACGGCGAGCCGGCCGAGATCGGTCGCTGGGCGATGGTGTTTGCGTTCCTCGTCGCGATCGGCTTCACGGTGGCGATCTTCAAGGTCGGGCCGGCGCTCCTCACCGACACGCTCCCGATCTCGAACGGCAACCTCTTCGTGCTCGTCGAGGGGCTCGTCCGCGTGACGGTGTTCGTCGCGTACCTGACGATCCTCAGTTTCATCCCGTCGCTCCGGCGCGTGTTCGAGTACCACGCCGCCGAGCACAAGGCGATCAACGCCTACGAGGCGGGCGAGGACCTGACGCCGGAGGTGGCACAGCGCTACTCGCTGATCCATCCTCGCTGCGGCACCGCGTTCCTGCTCTGGGTGATGGTCGTCGGAGTGTTCGTGTACGCGCTGCTCGGCAGGCCGGTCTGGTACTGGCTGATCATCAGCCGTATCGCCCTCCTGCCGGTGATCGCCGGAATCGCCTACGAGCTGATCCGCTTCGCCGGGAAGCACACGGACAGCCGCGTCCTGATGACGTTGCTCGCGCCGGGTCTCTGGCTACAGCGGCTGACGACCCGGCAGCCGACACTCGACCAGCTCGAGGTGTCGATCCGCGCGCTACGGGAAGTGCTCGAACTCGAGGGCCGGGGGAGCCCGGCCGACCGACGTGTGGAGGTGATGGCGTAGTGGCGACCGACCGCAAGGCCGAGGTGACCTGGAACGGCGATCTGATGAGCGGGAGCGGCACGATCGACTCGGCGACGAGCGGTGCGCTGCCTGCGCTCGCGGTGTCCTGGGCCGCGCGCTCGGAGGAGCCGAACGGCAAGACGAGCCCGGAGGAGCTGATCGCCGCCGCCTGGGCGTCGTGCTTCGCGATGGCGCTCTCGGCCGGGCTCGCCCGGGCCGGCACCCCGCCCGAGAAGCTGGAGACGTCCGCCACGGTCACGTTCCAGCCGGGCGAGGGGATCGTGAAGGGCGGGCTGACGGTGCGCGGCACGGTGCCCGGCCTCGACGCGGACGGCTTCATCGCCGCGGCCGAGGGCGCGAAGGCGAACTGCCCGGTGTCGAAGGCGCTCGCCGGGATCCCCGAGGTCTCCCTCACCGCCGAGCTCGCGAGCTAACGTGGGCGGCGATGGCCGCCTTCGAGGACATGATCGCGGAGCTCGAGCGCTCCTACGTCGAGACGCAGGAGCGGCTGTCCGACCCTGCCGTCTACAACGACCACCGCGAGGCGGCGGATGTCGGTCGGCGGCTCAAGCAGCTCGAGGCGCCGTACAAGCTCTCGCAGGAGTGGCGTCAGGCGAGGGCCGACCTCGCCGCTGCGCGCAACGACCCCGAGCTCGGGGAGATGACGGCGGACTACGAGGTCGAGGTTGCGCGTCTCGAGGAGGAGCTGAAGCTCGCGCTGGCCGAGCGCGACCCTGCGGACGATAAGGATGTGATCGTCGAGATCCGCCAGGGCGTCGGCGGTGACGAGGCGGCGCTCTGGGCGGCCGAGCTGCAGCGGATGCTGCAGCGGTACGCCGAGCGGCGGGGCTTCTCGTTCGAGCAGCTCGAGGCGAACGCGAACGACGGCGGCGGCCTGAAGGAAGGTGTCTTCGCGATCAAGGGCGACGGCGCGTACTCCGTCTTCAAGTTCGAGGGCGGCACGCATCGCGTGCAACGTGTTCCCGAGACCGAGTCTGCGGGGCGCATCCATACCTCGACCGCCACCGTCGCCGTGATGCCGGAGGCCGAGGACGTCGACGTGCAGGTCGACGAGAAGGAGTTGAAGATCGACGTCTACCGCTCGTCGGGGCCCGGCGGCCAGTCGGTCAACACGACCGACTCCGCGGTCCGCATCACCCATCTGCCGACCGGGATCGTCGTCTCGATGCAGGACGAGCGATCGCAGCTGCAGAACCGCGACAAGGCGATGCGGGTGCTGCGTGCACGGTTGTACGAGGCCGAGCGCGGGCGCCAGGCGGCGGAGCAGGCGGCGGCACGCAGCGCGCAGGTGGGGCGGGGCGACCGATCGGAGAAGATCAGGACGTACAACTTCCCCGAGAACCGGGTCACCGACCACCGGATCAAGCTGACCACGTACCGGCTCGACCAGATCCTGCAGGGCGACCTCGACGACTACACCGACGCGCTGACCGCCGACGAGCGGCGGCGCGCGCTCGAGGGGTGACGCTCGGCGAGGTCCTGCGCGGCGCCGCCGACTACCTCGCGGCGCAGGGTGTCCCGAGCCCGCGGGTCGATGCGGAGCTCCTGCTTGCTCGTGCCCTTGGGCTCGAGCGGATCGAGCTCTACACGCAACACGACCGGCCGCTGACGTCGGCAGAGCGCGACACTGCCCGCGAGCTCGTGCGGCGGCGCGGCACGCGCGAGCCGCTCGCGTACGTTCTCGGCGACTGGGGCTTCCGTCGCCTGATGCTGAAGACGGACCGAAGAGCGCTCGTGCCGCGTCCGGAGACCGAAGTGCTCGTCGATCGCTGCCTCGCGCTGCTCGAGGGCGTCCCGGGGCCGCGCGTGCTCGACGTCGGCACGGGGACCGGCGCGATTGCGCTCGCGGTGAAGCGCGAACGTCCCGATGCGACCGTCGTCGCCGCCGACCGCTCGTCGGAGGCGCTCGAGCTCGCCAGGGAGAATGCGGCGCTTCTCGACCTCGACGTGACGTTCGTCGAGACCGATCTCCTGCAGGGGATCGACGGGCCCTTCGCCGTGATCGTCTCGAACCCGCCCTACGTGCTCGCGGCCGAGCTCGACGGTCTCGAGCCGGAAGTGCGGGACTGGGAGCCGCGCGGCGCGCTCGTCGACGAGGGCCAGACCGAGCGGCTCGTCGCGGATGCGCGGCCGATCCTCGACGGCTTCCTCGTGCTCGAGGTGCACGAGGAGCGGGCTCGCGCAGTCGCAGACGCGCTCGACGCGGCTGGATATGGAAACGTGTGCATCACACCCGACCTGACGTTGCGAGAACGGATCGTGGAGGGGCGATGGGCGACGAGCAGCGGATGATCGAGGCGCTTCGGGCGGGGCAGCCGGTGCTGCTCCCGACCGACACGGTCTACGGGCTCGCCGCCGAGGCGACGCGGCCGGAGCACGCGCAGCGGGTCTACGAGGTGAAGGGTCGCGGGGAGGCGCAACCGAGCGCGCTCGTCGCGGCCGACATCGAGAGGCTCCTGGAGTGCCTGCCGGAGCTCCGCGGAGGCCTCGAACCGGTCGTCCGGGCGCTTTTGCCCGGCCCGTACACGCTTGTCCTGCCGAATCCCGCCGGCCGCTTCCGCTGGCTCACCGGCGGGCGGGTCGACGCGATCGGCATCCGCGTCCCCGCCCTCCCCGAGGCGGCGCGACTGGTCGTCGAGGCGGTGACCTGCGTCGTTGCGACGAGCGCCAACGAGCCCGGCGGGCCGAATCCGGCCAGCCTCGACGAGGTACCGGCCCGCATCCGTGCGGCCTGCGGTGCCGAGCTCGACGTCGGGAAGCTCCCCGGGACGCCCTCGACCGTGCTCGATCTCACGGGTGGTGAGCCGCGCGTCCTGCGCGAGGGGGCGGTGCCCACGGCCGAGGCCCTCGCCGTGGCCCGAGCCGCACTCAAATAACATCTCCGGTGATGGCCGTCACCGAGCAGTCCTTCGAGACGCTGCGCGCCGCAGGGCTCGCCGAGGTCGACCCGGCGATCGCCGCGCTGCTGGGGCGCGAGCTCGACCGTCAACGCGGGCAGATCGAGCTGATCGCTTCCGAGAACTTCACCTGGCCCAGCGTCCTCGAGGCCGTCGGCTCCGTGCCGACGAACAAGTACGCCGAGGGCTACCCCGGGAAGCGCTACTACGGAGGCTGCGAGGTCGTCGACGCGATCGAGGAGCTCGCCCGCAGCCGTGCGAAGACCCTCTTCGGCGCGGAGCACGCGAACGTGCAGCCGCACGCCGGCGCCCAGGCGAACATGGCCGTCTACTTTGCCGTCCTCGATGCGGGCGACCGGGTGCTCGGGCTCTCGCTCGACCACGGCGGGCATCTGACGCACGGGCTGAAGGTCAACTTCTCCGGGAAGCTCTACGACTTCCACCACTACGGCGTCTCGCGCGAGACGATGCAGGTCGACTACGACGAGGTGCTCGCCCGGGCGAAGGAGGTGCGCCCGAAGCTGATCGTCTGCGGCGGCTCTGCGTACCCGCGCACCGTCGAGGCCGATCGGTTCCGGGAGATCGCCGACGAGGTCGGGGCGCTCCTGATGTGCGACATGGCGCACTTCGCCGGCCTCGTCGCCGCCGGGCTCCACCCGAATCCGGTGCCGCACTGCGACTTCGTCACCTCGACGAGCCACAAGACGCTCGCGGGGCCGCGCGCCGGCTTTGTCCTCTGCCGCGAGGAGCACGCCTCGAAGCTCGACCGCGCGAATTTCCCGGGCATGCAGGGCGGCCCCCTGATGCATGCGATCGCTGCGAAGGCGGTGTGCTTCGGGATCGCCGCCACGGAGGCGTTCCGCGCCTACCAGAGCCAGGTCCGCGCGAACGCCGACGTGTTCGCCACCGGCATCCAGGACGGCGGTTTCGACGTGCTCACCGGGGGCACCGACACGCACCTCGTGCAGCTCGACCTTCGCCGCACGGAGTGGACAGGGCTCGCCGCTCAGGAGCGGCTCGAGGAGTGCCGCCTGACCGCGAACCGGAACACCGTGCCGTTCGACGAGCGGCCGCCGATGGTCGCCTCCGGCGTCCGCTTCGGCACGCCGGCCGCGACGATGCGCGGCTTCGACGTCGACGACTTCCGCGAAGTGGCGGCGATCGTCGTCGGTGCGCTCCAGGACGACGCCGACGTCGAAGCCCTGCGCGGGCGCGCCCTTGCGCTGTGCGACCGCCGCCCGCTCTACCCGGGATTCCGCGGCTACACGAGCTACGAGGCGCCGTAGGCCCATGCCCGTCGTCGAGGTGCGGCATCCCCTCGTCCAGCACAAGCTGTCGTACCTGCGCGACCGCTCGACCCCGACGGTGCACTTCCGCAAGCTCGTCGAGGAGGTGACGCTGCTCCTCACCTACGAGGCGACGAAAGAGCTCCCGACCGAGCAGGTCGAGATCGAGACGCCGCTCGAGGTGGCGCCGATGCTCCGGATCTCGGGCAAGAAGGTGGCCGTGTGCCCGATCCTCCGCGCCGGGCTCGGGATGCTCGACGGCGTGCTCGACCTCATCTCGGGCGCCCGCGTCGGCTTCATCGGCCTCTACCGCAACGAGGAGACGCTGCAGCCCGTCGAGTACTACGTGAAGCTGCCGCAGGACGTCGGCGACCGCGACGTGATCCTGCTCGACCCGATGCTCGCGACCGGCAACTCGACGGCGCATGCGGTGCGGGTGGTCAAGGAGGCGGGCGCGTCGAGCGTCATCCTGATCGCGATCATCGCCGCACCGGAGGGAGTCGAGCGCGTGCTGTCGGAGTTCCCGGACGTGCGCATCGTCGTCGCCGCGATCGACCGCGGCCTCAACGAGCACGGCTACATCGTCCCCGGGCTCGGGGATGCGGGAGACAGGCTCTACGGCACGAAATAGCGGGCCATGGTCTGGGATCAGCTGACCGACCACCTGGAAGTGCTGTACGCGGCGGCTGCCGCGCTCACGATCGTGCTCGTCCTGACGCCCGCCGTCGGCTCCGCCGCCCGGTACCTGCGCCTCGTCGACCGTCGGGCCGAAGGGGAGCGTGCGGTGTCGAAGGTGCCGCGGCTCGGAGGCATCGCGCTCTTCTTCGGCGTGCTCGTGCCCTCGCTTGCGTTCCTGCCGCTCGGGAGCGGCATGCGCGGCGTGCTGCTCGGGGCTGCGGTGGCAACCGTGGTCGGCGCGATCGACGACTTCCGCCGTCTCGTCTGGTGGCAGAAGCTCGGGGGTCAGGTGCTCGCGGCCGCCATCCCGGCCGGCTTCGGCGTGTACGTCCACAGCTTCACGTTCCCGGTCGTCGGCGTCCACCAGCTGACCGAGTGGGTGGGAGTGCCGCTGACCGTGATCGGGATTGTCGCGTTGATGAACATGGTCAACTTCCTCGACGGGCTCGACGGCCTCGCTGCGGGGGTCTGCGCGATCGCCGGCGCGACGTTCTGCGTGATCGAGCTGTCGCTCGGCGCACCGGGCGTCCCGGCGGCGATCCTCGCCGCAACCGTCTGCGGCTCCTGCCTCGGCTTCCTACGGCACAACTTCTACCCGGCCCGGATCTTCATGGGCGACTCCGGGGCGATGCTGCTCGGCTTCACGCTCGCCGCCCTGTCGGTGCAGGGCCTCCTCAAGACCGCGACCCTCGCGGTGCTCGTGTTGCCGCTCCTCGTGCTCGCGGTCCCGGTGCTCGACACGTCGTTCGTCGTCGCGAAGCGGCTCCGCAGCGGCGAGCCGGTGTACAAGCCCGACGCTCGGCACCTCCACCACCGCTTCATGCGCATCGGCTTCTCGCAGCGCCGCGCCGTCCTCTATCTCTGGGCCTGGTGCGGGACGCTCGCCTTCGCGGCGCTCGCGACGAGGTTTGCGCCGCCGCACCAGCACGGGCAATGGAACACGGCAAACCTCGTCATCGACGTGCTCGCGGGCGTGCTCGCCCTCTCGGTCTCGCTCTACGTCGTGTACCTGCTCGAGATCGTGAAGCTCGCGCCCGTCCGCTCGCGCCGCCGCGAAGCGGAGCGCGACGCCGCCTGAGCCGGGCCGGCACGGCGAGCCACGGTGCCAGGCGAGCCACGGTGCCAGGCACCGTGACGAAACGCGCACGCGTTCGTCGCGAAAGGCGCACGCCGGGCTGGGGTGGCGGCGGGCCGTCACAAGCACCGCAAATAGGCCCTTGACAAGCGGGAATCGCCTGTCACAAACCCCTGGTATGCTCCCGGTCCGGTGCAGCCCCAGGGACCGACGTTCTCCCTCGCAGGGGCCGGCAGCGTGCTCATCGGATTCACGGCGGCGTGCATCGTCGTCGGGGCACTCGTCGGCTGGGCGTTGGGAAGCTTCGCCTACGGGCTCGCCTTCGGCGCCGTCGTCGGGATTCCGGTCGGCGTCGGCGTCACCGTCGTCAAGTACAGAAACGTCTGATGCCTGCCTGGACCGAGCCACGTGTCGTCCCGCCCGCCCTGCTGCCCGCTGTCGCGGGGGCGTTTGTCGTGCTGATGGCGCTGCCGGTATTCCTCGTCGCGGGCTGGCGTGTCGAGGGGTGGCTGCTCGGCGCGATCCTCTGGGCGGGCTCGGAGGCGTTCGGCGCGATCCTCGCGCGGCTGCAGGCAAAGACAGGTAACCTCGCCGCCGCAGGCGTGGTCGCATTCGGAATGCTCTTTCGCGCGATTGCCGTGATGGCGGTCGTCTTCGCTGTCGCCGTGTCCGACAAATGGCTCGGGCTTGCCGCCGCATTGGTCTATGCGGCCGGCTATTCCGCCGCGTTCGGGCTGCAGCTCGTCGCCTACTACACGGGCCCGAAGGCCGGGGCGCGCCGGGCATGAGTCGTAGGCTTGACGGAGGCTCACAGGTGGTCATCGGGCAGCCGGAGGTTGCCCGATGAAGCGCGCGCTGATCGTGCTCTCGACGTTCGCGCTGCTGGTGCCCGCGAACGCGTTCGCGCGCGGCAGCTTCGACCCGACGAGCGAGTTCGAGCAGAAGGACTGGGTGCCGATCCATCTCGGCCCGCTCAACCTCTCGATCACCAAGGCGGTCGCCTACCTGATGATCGGGAGCCTGCTCACGATCCTGCTCGGGATCGTCAGCATGCGCGCGAGGGTGGGGGTGGGGAAGAAGCCCGGCCGCAGCCAGACCGTCGGCGAGCTCCTCTACGACGTCGCCCAGACCCAGATCGCCGAACAGGGGCTCCCGTCGAAAGCAATGAGCCGCTGGTTCCCCTACGTGGCCTCGCTCTTCCTGTTCATCCTCGTGATCAACCTGATCAGCTTCATCCCGCTGCCGCTCACCGGCAACACCTGGCACGGCGTTCCGGTCTGGGGCATCTACGCGGCCACGAGCTCCCTGTCGGTGACGCTTGCCCTCGCCTTGCTGACGTTCGTCTTCACGCACGTCGAAGGCATCCGCTGGAACGGGCCGGTCCGCTACTTCAAGAGCTGGGTCCCGGAGGCGCCGAAGGCGCTCCTGGCGCTGATCGTGCCGCTCGAGGTCCTCGGGCAGTTCATGCGCCTGATCTCGCTCTCCGTCCGTCTTTTCGCGAACATGCTCGCGGGCCACATCCTGATCCTCACGTTCATCGGCCTGATGTTCATCCTGCAGTCGGTCGTGCTGGCCGTGTTCGTGATCCCGATCGCGACGATCTTCTACATCTTCGAGGTCGTGATCGTCGTCGGCATCCAGGCCTTCATCTTTGCTGCCCTGTCCGCCATCTACATCGGCTCGGCGATCGAGCCGGAGCACTAGGAGGAAACGAATGCTCGGTTACATCCTCGCCGCCACCACCGGCGACGTCACGAAGGCCGGCAAGGCGATCGGCCTTGCACTCGGCGTGGGCCTCGGCGCCCTCGGCGCCGGCGTCGGCATCGGGAACATCTTCGGCTCGATGATCCAGTCGGTCGCCCGCCAGCCCGAGCTCCGCGGCGAGCTCCAGGGCATCCAGTGGCTCGGCTTCGCCCTCACCGAGGCGGTCGTCTTCTACGGCCTGCTCGGCTCGATCCTCGCCTACGTCCTCGTCTAGTCGAAAGCAGAGACCAGGTCCATGCTCGCCTCGAACCCACTGATCCAGGTCACGCCCGGCCTGATGATCTGGACGATCGTCTGCTTCCTGATCGTCCTCGTCGTCCTGAAGCGCTATGCATTCGGGCCTATCCAGCAGATGATCGACGAGCGGCGCGAGCGGATCGCCCAGGCGATCGAAGAGGCGGACCACGCGCGCACCGAGGCGCACAACCTGCTCGACGAGCATCGGAAGCTCGTCGCCCAGGCGAAGGGCGAGGGCGAGGAGATCCTCGCCGAGGCCCGTCGCATCGCCGACTCGCAGCGCGAGCGGGGGCGCCAGGAGGCCGACGAGGACCGCCAGCGCCGCCTCGAGGAGACCCGCCGCCAGATCGAGCAGGCAACCCACCAGGCCCTCGGCGAGATTCGCGACGAGGTCGGGAAGCTCAGCCTGCTCGCCGCCGAGAAGATCACCCGCAAGACGCTGACCGACGCCGATCAGCAGCGGCTCGTCGACGAGGCGCTCGCCGAGATCGACTTCTCGCAACTCGAGGGGAGCCGGTCGTAGCCGTCGCTCACCGCATCTACGCGCGCGCCCTCTTCGAGGCTGCGCAGGAGCGCGGAGCGCTCGACCTCGTGCACCGCCAGCTCCGCGAGCTCGCCGCCGCCGCGGGCTCGAGCGACGAGCTGCGCTCGCTGCTCGAGAACCCGGAGGTCGACTCGCGGGTGAAGGAGGACGTCCTGGCGCGCGTCGCCGAGGGGGCGGACGAGGCGGTCGTCAACTTCGTGCGGCTCGTCGCCGAGAAAGGGCGGGCAGCGGAGCTCGGCGAGATCGCCGACGAGCTCGACGCGCTCGTCGCCGCTGAGGAACGCATCCTCGACGTCGAGATCACGACGGCGCACGAGCTGTCCGAGGCCGAGTTCGGCAGCATCGTCTCGAAGATCGAGTCGGCCTCCGGCAGGGCCGTACAGGCCGAGCGCTCCGTCGACCCGAATCTGATCGGAGGGATCGTCCTCCAGGCCGGCTCGCAGCGCCTCGACGCGAGCGTGCGCGGCCGGCTCGACCGTCTACGCCACGACCTTTCCCACGCAAGGAGCGAGTGAGACCAGATGAAGCTTCGTCCTGAGGAGATCACGTCGATCCTGCGCGAGCGGATCGAGAAGTTCGACGTCGAGACCAACCTCGCCGAGGTCGGCACCGTGCTGCAGGTCGGCGACGGCATCGCCCGCATCCACGGTCTCGAGAACTGCCTCGCGCTCGAGATGCTCGAGCTGGAGCACGGCGTCGTCGGCCTCGCGTTCAACCTCGAGGAGGACAACGTCGGCGCGGCGCTGTTCGGCGAGTGGGACAAGATCAAGGAGGGGCAGCCGGTGCGCCGCACCGGCAGCGTCGCCTCGGTGCCGGTCGGCGAGGCGCTCCTCGGGCGTGTCGTCGACCCGCTCGGGAACCCGCTCGACGGGCAGGGCCCGATCGAGGCGACCGAGCGGCGGCCCGTCGAGTTCAAGGCGCCGGGCGTGATCGAGCGCCAGCCCGTGAAGGAGCCGCTGCAAACCGGAATCAAGGCGATCGACTCGATGACGAACGTCGGCCGCGGACAGCGCGAGCTGATCATCGGCGACCGCTCGACCGGCAAGACCGCGATCGCGATCGACACGATCCTCAATCAGCACGACCAGAACGTGAAGTGCATCTACGTCGCGATCGGCCAGAAGGCCTCGACCGTGGCGCAGGTCGTCGAGCGGCTACGCGAGGCGGGCGCGATGGAGTACACGACGGTCGTCATGGCGTCGGCCTCCGAGGCGGCCCCGATCAAGTGGATCGCGCCGTTCGCGGGCTGCGCGATGGCCGAGTACTTCCTCTACAAGGGCGAGCACGCGCTGATCATCTACGACGACCTGACGAAGCAGGCGGACGCCTACCGGCAGCTCTCCCTGCTCCTCCGCCGGCCGCCGGGCCGCGAGGCGTTCCCCGGCGACGTCTTCTACCTGCACTCGCGCCTGCTCGAGCGCGCCTGCAAGCTCTCCGACGAGCGCGGTGCGGGCTCGCTGACCGCGCTTCCGATCATCGAGACCCAGGCGGGTGACATCTCCGCCTACATCCCGACGAACGTGATCTCGATCACCGACGGGCAGATCTTCCTGCAGTCCGACCTCTTCTTCTCGGGCGTGCGGCCTGCGGTCAACGTCGGCACGAGCGTCTCGCGGGTCGGTTCTTCGGCCCAGACAAAGGCGATGAAGAAGGTCGCCGGGCGTCTGCGCCTCGACCTCGCCCAGTACCGCGAGCTGGAGGCGTTCGCGCAGTTCGGGTCGGAGCTCGACCAGGCCACCCAGTCCGCACTGAACCGCGGCGCGAAGATGGTCGCGACGCTCAACCAGCCCCAGTACCAGCCGTGGCCGATGGAAGAGCAGGTCGCCGGTCTTTACGCGGGCGTCAACGGCTACCTGGACGACATCCCGACCGCCGACATCCCGCGGTTCCACCAGGAGCTCCGCGAGGCGCTGCGCGACGAGAAGAGCGTCTACACGGCCATCCGCGAGAGCGGCGACCTGACCGACGAGACGGCCGAGAAGCTGAACGGCGAGCTGGAGAAGCTGAAGGGCCGCTTCCAGACCTCGGTCAGCGAGGACGTATAGCTTGGCCTCGCTGCAGGACCTGAAGCGGCGCGTCCGCTCCATCACGAACACGCGCAAGGTGACGCGGGCGATGGAGCTCGTCGCCTCGGCGCGTCTCCGCCGCGCGCAGATGCGCATCGAGGCGATGCGGCCGTACGCCGACCGGATGCTCGAGCTGATGGCGGGCGTCTCGCAGGCCGCCGGTGCGGTGCGGCTCCCGCTGCTCGAGCAGCGCGACGAGGTGAAACGCGTGGCGATCGTGGCGGTCACGGCCGACCGTGGGCTCGCAGGCGGCTTCAACGCCCAGGTGATCAGGCGGGCGCTCGCCCTCCAGCGCGAGGCGCGCGCGGCCGGACAGGAGGTCGTGTGGTTCTCGACGGGCCGCAAGGCCGCCTCGACGCTTCGGTTCCGTCGCCTCGACGTCGCCCATTCGTGGATCGGCTTCAGCGAGCGCCCCGGGTACGGTGATGCCCAGGCGATCGCCCACGCCGTCTCCGATGCGTTCGTGCAGCGCGACGTGGACAAGGTGCTCGTCGTCTACAACGCGTTCGTCTCCGCGCTCACGCAGAAGGTGACGGTGAGGGAGCTGCTGCCCATCTCGACGGAGCTCCTGCAGACCCAGGAAACCGACAGTGAGCGCCCCGAGCTTGGGCATCCCGACTTCATCTACGAGCCCGAGCCGCAGGAGATCCTCGCCCGGCTGCTGCCGGTGTACGTCGAGACCGAGCTCTACCGGGCGCTGCTCGAGTCGGCCGCTTCCGAGCAGGGCGCACGCATGACGGCAATGCGGAACGCCTCGAAGGCCGCCGGCGAGCTGATCGACAGCCTCACGCTGGCCATGAACCGCGCCCGCCAGGCCGAGATCACGCAGGAGATCCTCGAGGTCGTCGCCGGCGCCGACGCCCTCTCCGGGTAGCCCGCCGCGATCTCCTAACTTTTCCGATCGAGTGTCGTCTGACACGAACATGCCGGCCGATCGGGTAGTGTTGCGCCGCTCGTGAGCACGGGGATCGACAGAGAAGACGCGGCGGTCGCCGGCACGACGCTCGACGAGCCTGCCGTCGAGGCCCTTGTCGAGGCCGGGAGCGGGCAACCGGTCAAGGCGCGCGGCTACTGGGAGCTCGTCTTGATCCGCTTCCGGCGGGACAAGCTGGCGCTCGTCAGCTTCGGCTTCCTCATCTTCCTCGTGCTGATGGCGTTCGTCGGCGCGCCGATCTTCAAGCACATCCTCGGCCACGGGCCGAACGACATCTTCGCGAACGGCGTCGACCCGAACACCCTCGCGCCGGTCGGGCCGTGGACGCACATCAACACCGCGCCGTACCCGGGTGCTGCGTGCTACGCAGGGAGCGGCTGCGTCAACGGGCACTGGCCGACCGCGCTCCTGCCGCTCGGCGCCGACGGCGCCCTCGGCCGCGACCTCTTCCTGCGTCTCCTCTACGGCGCGCAGACATCGCTCGAGGTGGCGCTCTTCGCGACGCTCGGTTCCGTCAGCATCGGCGTGTTCATGGGCCTGCTTGCGGGTTACTTCCGCGGCTGGGTCGACACCGTCGTCTCCCGGCTGATCGAGATCGTCATGGTCTTCCCGTTCCTGCTCTTCATCATCGCCGTCGACGTCGTCGCCGGCCACACGCTGAACGCAATCACCTTCGGCTTCCTCGCACCCGGGGTGTTCACGCTCGCGGCGATCTTCACGATCTTCGGCTGGTTCTATCCGGCCCGCATCATCCGCGGCGTCGTCCTGTCCCTGCGCGAGAAGGAGTTTGTCGAGGCGGCGAGGATGACCGGCGCGAGCGACTTCCGGATCATGCGCTCGCACCTGCTGCCGCATCTCGTGGCGCCGATCATCGTCTACTCGACGCTGATCATCGCCTCCAACATCATCGCGGAGGCCGGTCTGTCGTTCCTCGGCCTCGGCATCCCGAACCCGACGGCGAGCTGGGGCAACCTGCTTGCAGCGGCCCCCGAGTACTACCTCACCCAGCCGTGGCTGATGGTGTGGCCGGGCCTCTGCATCCTGCTCACGACGCTTGCCTTCAACCTCCTCGGCGACGGCCTGCGGGACGCATTCGACCCGCGCGCCCGCATCTAAAAAAAGGAGGCCCTCAACACAGGCTGAACCAGCTAAGGCCTAACTATCCGTGTGCGCGTGCGTCATAGATCGCGCGCTGGTGTTTTTCCAGTAACAACCCTGTTAGCATGCGGCGCCGTTCGCCGGGGCGGGCGGTTCCGGAGGAAGGAAGAGGAAGGAGTCAAATGCGCAGGAAGCAGATGCTCTCCCTGTTCATGCTGATCGGCGGCATGAGCCTCCTCGTAGCGGCCCTCATGGTCGGTACGGCGAGCTCGGCCACCCACAAGGCGAACAGCAAGGACGCACTCAAGGGAGGCACGCTCAGGATCAACGAGAACAGCGGCGACTTCGACTTTGTCGATCCGCAGCTCGCGTACCGCACCGACGACTGGGACGTCATCTTCACGACGAACATGGGGCTCGTCAGCTTCGCGGAGAAGACGGGCGCGGCAGGCAGCCAGCTCTATCCGCAGGCTGCCGCCTCGTTCCCGACCGTGTCGGACAACGGCAAGACCTACACGTTCCACATCCGCCCGGGCCTCAAGTTCTCGGACGGTTCCCCTGTCACCGCGGCTGCGTTCCAGCGGTCGTGGGAGCGGATCCTGAGCCCGAAGATGGGCTCGCCGCTCGGTGTCAACCTCGATCTGCAAGACGTGGTCGTCGGCGGTGCCGACTTCCTCGCGGGGAAGACGCAGCACATCTCGGGGATCACGGCGAAGGGCCAGACGCTCACCTTCCACCTGGTGAAGCCGAACGCCACCTTCGTCTCGATCCTCAGCATGCAGTGGTTCACTCCGGTCAAGCCGAATACGCCGTACACGGCGACCGGCCTGAACAACTATCCGGCGGCCGGCCCGTACTACATCTCGAGCCGTGACCCGGGCCGCAACCTCGTGCTGAAGCGGAACCCGTACTACAAGGGCGACCGCCCGGCCAACCCGGACCAGATCGTGATCACGGTCAACGTGAACGTCGATCAGTCGCTCCTGCAGGTCAAGGCCGGTCAGGCCGACATGGACCTCATCGGCATCCCGCCGACGGCCGCGTCCGACCTCGCCAAGCAGTACGGCGTCAACAAGGGCCGGTTCTTCGTCGGGCCGACCTCGTGCGTCGACTACATGGCGATGAACACCGCCCGTGCACCGTTCGACAACGTCAACCTGCGCAAGTCCGTCGAGTATGCGATCGACCGGCCGGCCCAGGTGCGTCTGCTCGGTGCCTACGCGGGCAAGCGGACGAGCCAGATCCTCGTTCCGGGGATCCCGGGCTACAAGCCGTTCAACGCGTACCCGCTCGCCGGTGCCGACGTGGCGAAGGCGAAGGCGGTCGGCGGTTCTGCGATCGCTTCCGCACCGACGCTCAACGTCATCCACACCACGAGCACCTACTCGACCAACCGTGCTCAGGTTGCCGAGTACAACCTCAAGGCCGTCGGGTTCAAGATCAACGACGTGCCGACGCCGGCGACGAACTACTACCAGGTGATCCAGACCAAGGGCACCTCGTACAACTTCGTCACGAACGGCGGTTGGTGCGCCGACTACTTCGACCCGTTCGACTACATGAACGTCCTGTTCGACGGCAGCAAGCTGCAGGCGTCGAACAACAACGACTACTCGTACTTCGACAACGCCAGCTTCAACCAGCAGCTCCAGGCTGCGTCGGCTCTGTCGGGTGCGCCTCGCGCAGCCGCCTATCAGAAGCTCGATCAGGAGCTGATGGTGAAGTACGCCCCGGTCGTTCCGTATCTGATCGCAACCAACCGGTACTTCGTTGCCTCACGTGTGAAGAACTGGATCTACAGCACGTACTTCGGCGCGCCGTACCTGAACGCACTGGCGGTCGGCTAGCCGATCCGCTGCAGTACCCCAGCCGGTCAAGTGGAGGGGCGTCCGAACGGGCGCCCCTCCGGGCCGGCCGGAGTGAGAAGATTCCGAGCGAAAGAAGTCAGGACACATGGGCACCTTCCTCATCCGCCGGCTCTTCTGGGCCGTTTTCCTGTTCTTCGTCGCGACGATCGTCACGTACCTGATCTTCTGGGTGATCCCGGCGAACCCGGCGCAGCTCGCGGCCGGTAAGTCCGCCACACCGGCCGACATCGCCCGCGTCGCTCACTACCTCCATCTCGACAAGCCGCTCTGGTGGCAGTACGGCTACTTCCTCAAGCAGCTCGTCATCCACGGCTCGCTCGGCCGCTCGTTCGTGAACCGTGAGAGCGTCGACTCCATCATCGGGCGCGACGCGCCGGTGACCGCGTCGGTCGTCTTCGGCGGCGCTGTGTTCTGGTTGTCGCTCTCGATCCCGGTCGGGATCCTCTCGGCGCTGCGCCCGCGGTCGCTCATGGACCGCCTGACGATGACCTTCGTGCTCATCGGCATCTCGGCGCACCCGGTGTGGATCGGCCTGATCCTCTCCTACGTGATCGGCTACAAGCTCGCCCTGACGCCGATCGCCGGCTACTGCAACTTCTTCCCGGGCACGGTGGGCGCGCAATGCGAGGGGCCCGTCCAATGGGCCTACCACCTGATCCTGCCCTGGATCACGTTCATGATCCTCTTCGCGGCGCTCTACGTCCGCCTGGTCCGGGCGAGCGTGATGGAGACGATGAGCGAGGACTACGTGCGCACCGCGCGAGCCAAGGGCGCCTCACAGCGCCGCGTCATGATCCAGCACGTGCTGCGCAACAGCCTCCTGCCCGTCGTCACCATCCTGGGCATGGATCTCGGGCTTGCCCTCGGCGGCGCGATCTTCACCGAGACCATCTTCAACCTGCCCGGCCTCGGCCACGAGGTGATCGCCGCCTACAACACGGACGACCTGCCTCTGATCACGGGTATCGTCGTCTTCTCGACCGTGTGCGTGATCATCTTCAACCTCCTGGTCGACATCACCTACGGCTTCCTCGATCCGAGGATCAGACCAAGCTGATGGCAGCGCTCGAGGTCAAGGACCTCGCCACTTCGTTCCGCACCGACGACGGCATCGTCAAGGCCGTCTCCGGCGTGAGCTTCTCGCTCGATTCCGGGCGGACGCTGGGGGTCGTCGGCGAGTCGGGCTCGGGGAAGAGCGTCACCTTCCTCACGGTGATGGGGCTCGTCGACCCACGCCAGGCGACGGTCACCGGATCGGTGCTGCTCGACGGCGAGGAGATGCTCGGCATCGGCAACCACCGTCTGCGGCAGATCCGCGGGGCGACGATCGGGATGATCTTCCAGGACCCGATGACCTCGCTGAACCCGGTGAAGACGATCGGGTGGCAGCTCGAGGAGGCCGTGCTGATCCACCAGGACGTGACGCGCAAGGAAGCGCGGAAGCGCTCGATCGAGATTCTCCGCGAGGTCGAGATCCCGCGCGCCGACCAGCGCGTCGACGCCTACCCCCACCAGTTCTCGGGCGGCATGCGGCAGCGCGTGATGATCGCGATGGCGCTGATCAACAACCCGAAGATCCTGATCGCCGACGAGCCGACGACCGCGCTCGACGTGACCACGCAGGCCCAGATCCTTCGCCTGATGGCGCGGCTCCAGGAGGAGTACCAGATGGCGATCGTGATGATCACCCACGATCTCGGCGTCGTCGCCGAGCTCGCGGACGACGTGATCGTCATGTACGGCGGGAAGGTCGTCGAGCAGGCGAAGGTCGATGACCTGTTCGTGAAGCCCGAGATGCCCTACACGTGGGGTCTGCTCGGCTCGCTGCCTCGTCTCAACTCGCAGGGTGGCCGCCTCGAGCAGATCCCGGGCCAGCCGCCGTCGCTCCTCAACCCGCCGAAGGGCTGTCCGTTCAACCCGCGCTGTGAGTACGTCATGAACGTCTGCCGCACCGAGCTGCCCGAGCTCCGCCCGTCGACTCAGGGCGAGGGTCATCTGTTCCGCTGCCACCTCGACGACGAGAGTCGTTCGCGGATCTGGCAGGGGAAGCGGGAGGCGATGGTGAAAGCAGACGCTGCATGAGCAGATCCTTCTACGATGACTGAGCTGCACGATGTCTGAGCTACTCAGAGTAGAAGGGCTGGAGAAGCACTTCCCCGTCACGCGCGGCCTCGTCTTCCAGAAGGAGGTCGGGTCCGTGAAGGCGGTGGACGGTGTCAGCTTCACGTTGAACGCCGGCGAGACCCTCGGCGTCGTCGGCGAATCCGGCTGCGGCAAGTCGACGATGGCGCGTTGCGTCGCTCGGCTCCTCGAGCCGACCGGCGGCTCGATCGTGTTCGAGGGCCGCGACATCACGCACCTCAACCGATCCGGGATGCGCCCGATCCGGCGCGACATGATGATGGTGTTCCAGGACCCCTACGCCTCGCTGAACCCGCGCAAGCGCGTGGGCTCGATCGTGGGCGAGCCGCTCGAGGTTCACGGCATCGGCAACGACACCGAGCGCAAGCGCCGCGTCCAGGAGCTGCTCGAGATCGTCGGCCTCAACCCCGAGCACTACAACCGCTTCCCGCACGAGTTCTCCGGCGGCCAGCGGCAGCGCATCGGGATCGCCCGCGCGCTCGCGATCAACCCGAAGCTGATCATCTGCGACGAGCCCGTCTCGGCGCTCGACGTGTCGGTGCAGGCGCAGATCCTCAACCTGCTCAAGGACCTGCAGCAGGACTTTGGGCTCACCTACATCTTCATCGCCCACGACCTGAACGTGGTCCGGCACATCTCCGATCGCGTCATGGTCATGTACCTCGGGCAGGCAGTCGAGGTGGGGAGCCGCGACGACCTGTACCGGGAGCCGAAGCACCCCTACACCGGGGCGCTGCTCTCGGCCGTCCCGATCGCCGACCCGGAGCTCGGGCGCACCCGCAAGCAGATCGTGCTCGAGGGCGACGTGCCGAGCCCGCTCAACCCTCCGAGCGCCTGCCGGTTCCATCCGCGCTGCCCGCGCGCCGTCTCCGGCAAATGCGACGTCGACGATCCGAAGCTCGAGCAGATGGGATCGATCGACCACGTGGCCTCGTGCCACTTCCCGCTCGAGCACTGGCCGATGACGGACGACGAGATGCGACGGGCCGGCGGCGGCGTCGGAGCCGCCGCGTCGGCTACACCGACGGCCGGTTGAAGTAGGCGCCCCTGGTGGGGCCGTCTGCGATCGAGGCCGGCTGCACCTTCAGGCGCGGTACTTCGACCTTCGTATCGGGGGTTGGGTTCGCGGGGAAGACGACGAGTGCCGGCGAGCTCGAGGCGCGGGCGCCTACGCGTTCGGCGCTCGACGAGCGGTGCGCCCCGGGGACGAGGGTGACGATCGCCGCTGCGGCCGCGACGGCGGCCACCAGGGCGGCGCCGACGGCACTGCGGCGGTGCGCCGCGTTGCGCCGGGCGGGCAGGACGACCCTTCGGCCCGGCTCCTCGGGAGCGGCAGAGCGCAGAAGCTCCGTGTGCAGGATCGCTGCATCGGCGAAGCTCCGGCAGTCCGAGCAACGGCGCAGGTGCCGGTCGAGTAGCGCCGACTCGAAGACCGAGAGCATGCCGTCCAGACGCAGTGACGCCGCCTCACGGGACCGTTCGCAACGTGCTGGGATCACATGGTCTAGGACGCCCATGGAGGCACATGGTTAGCGACGAACGTGTGATTTCCCTAAATCGTGCGATGCGCCGGGTCGAGCACGCTGCCCAGCACGACGAAGGAGAGGCCGAGCACGAAGAGCAGAATCGCCGTCCTCGTCGCGTCGAGGCGCTCCTCACCGCTCGCACGGCGGATGCCGTGAGCGCCGACGAGCGGCACCGTCTCGCCGCTCCGTGAGACACCCCGGAGCGGCCCTCGGGCGCCGATCACGAAGCAGCCGACGAGGAATGCGGCCCCTGCGAGGTACAGGCCCACCGCGACCGACCGTCTCAGATCGGTGCCCGCGGCAAGGCCGAAGAGCAGCGAGAGGATCACCGTCCCGCCGAGCACAGCGCCGTAGATCGGGGCGAGCCGGCGCGCGGCGCTGCGCAGCATCGGGTTTAGTTGGGTGCCTGCGGCACCGGCGGGCGCCAGTTCGGCTCCCAGTAGTTCACGAGCCAGCGTCCGTTGGGCTTGCCACCCTCGCGCTTCAGGCCGATGTAGAACCGGAGCTCGGGGCGGGTCTCGGTGTGCGGGCGTGCAATCAGGTCGACCCCGAGCAGCGCCTGGGTCTGGTACGAGTAGCTGACGCTGAAGGCGGCGGTGGTCGCGTTCGCCGGCGTGTAGTAGATCACCGGGATGTCGCCCTTGTCCCACTGCTCGCGCGTCAGGCCGCCGCGAAGATCGGGGTGCGTGAAGTTGTACGCCTCGTCGAGATTCTTGCGCTGCACCGCGGTCTGGATGAAGCGGCGCGCGAGCGCGATCTCCGCCTTGGAGATCGGCACCTTCTTGTCGGGGTGATAGAGCTGGGCCGGCTTGTTCGAGTACGTGTCGGTGAACGCGTTCCCGGTGCCGTGGAAGACGACCAGCGCGAGGAAGGCGGCGATCCCGGCGAGCAGCACGGCGCCGCTCCCCCAGAGAAGCTGCCGCTGCCGCCGCGGGGAACCGAAGAAGCTTCCGGAGACGTCGCTCATGTTCGCCATCCCCCTGTGAGACACGGTATCACCGGAAAAGTTAGTTCCGTTGGGCCGGTTCCCTGCGCTCTTCGGTGCTTCTTAAGTACCCGCTGGGGAGGGGCGGCAGGTTCGTCCGCTCGGCGGCCCGCACGCGGCTGCGCCAGCGCCGGGCGCGGACGATTGCCCCGATCCCGACGCCGACCGGCACGAGGACCGCGAGCGCGAGCAGGATTGCCACGAGCAGGATGCCGATTCTGTGCTTTGCGGCCGTCGGCGTGCCCTGGCCGTGCGCGCCGGGCGCCGCGAAGTCGGCCGGGCCGAGCTCGCGGGTGCCGGTGAGGGTGGGGCCGTTCATGACCGCGATCGTGTACAGCCGGTTGACGAGCCAGTGGCGGCCCGGCTTCACCATCTCCCCCGAGAAGACGTAGGTGCCGACCCGGTCCGGGTGTCGCGGGTGCAGGAGCAGGTTGAAGACCACGTAACGCGGGCCGTGGTCGATGGTCTGCCAGTCGTGGAACGTCGTCTCGCGCGGCTCGTAGGCCGGGATCGGAGAGCTGCCGTGCCGCCACTCGGTGAGGGTCGAGGATGCCTTCATCTCGGGCCCGGCGAGCGCCCAGGCCCGGGTGGGGTCGTGGCGCTCCATCCCGGCCGGGATGAACGCGTCGAGGACGGCGTCGATCGCCCTGCGGTCGGCCGCCGTGAGCGGCTTCGCCGGGGTCGTGTCGGCCACCTGGGCCGGTCCTTCGGTGCCCGCGGGGGCAGCGTTGCCGGGGCCGTTGCTCGGGATCAGGAATGCGACGGCGAGCCCGGCAGCCACGAGCGCGCCTGCGACCGCGACCCACCGGAGCCGCCGCCGCGCCCGCGGCGAGGCAGGGAGGAGGCTCACATCCCGACGCTAGCAGGTGTGTGCGGGCTCCTCCGGTATCGTGCGGATCGTGACGTATGCGGCACGCGTGCTGCTCGTCGTGCTGGCTGCCGGCCTGCTCGCCGCGTCGTCCTCGGCCTCGCCGCCGCACTACGTGTTCCGCGACGTGGCGCTCGTCCGGGTGATCGGCCACGGATCGGTGCGATCGACGCCGCGCGGCCTCCACTGCCCGGGGGCCTGCAGGGCGAGCTTCATCCGGGGCACGCACCTGATCCTGCGCGCCGCGGCGGCGCCGGGCTGGCGGTTCTCGCACTACGCGAGCCTCTGGTGCCCGGGGGATCACAAGAGCTGTGCGTTCGACCTCGTCAGCCCGCACGACTGCGTCGGCGGCGCCTGCCCGATCGGCGCCTTCGGCGTGCAGGCGATCTTCGTCCGGGCCCAGCCGGCGGCGTGAGAGGGGGTCCGGTCACGTGCTTGCGAGCCCGGTGACCCAGTACGTCTGATCGCTCGACCGGGCCGAACGTGTGTCGGTCGCGCTGAAGCGCGCGGAGCGCTCCTGGAACGACGGTTTCGAGCCGGCTTCCGCTAGGCTGCCGCTGCTTCGCCGTGCGGCGCGAGCGGTTCGCGCTCGGCGGTGGGCAGGCGACGTAACTTCCCCCCACGCACCTTCACCCGTCGAGGAGCTCTAGAGACGTGTCGACGAACGGAACGAATACGGGAACGCTGCTCGAGATCAAGGGCGTCGTCGTCGACGCCGTCTTCCCTCACGACCTTCCCGCGATCTACTCGGCGCTGCGCATCCGCCGGCCCGACGGCAGCGAGCTGATCGCCGAGGTGCAGCAGCACCTGGGCGACGACCGCGTGCGCGCGGTCGCCATGGACGCGACCGACGGCCTTGCGCGCGGTACAGACGTGGTCGACACCGGCGGCCCGATCTCGGTGCCCGTCGGCGACGTCACGCTCGGGCGCGTGTGGAACGTGCTGGGCGATCCCGTCGACGAGAAGGAGGCGCCGCCCGCCGACGCGGAGCGCTGGTCGATCCACCGCGACCCGCCGGCGTTCGCCGACCTGACGCCGAAGGTGGAGATCTTCGAGACGGGGATCAAGGTGATCGACCTGATCGCCCCGTACGTGCGCGGCGGCAAGATCGGGCTCTTCGGCGGCGCGGGCGTCGGCAAGACGGTCCTCATCCAGGAGCTGATCCACAACATCGCCCGCGAGCACTCCGGCGTGTCGGTGTTCTCGGGCGTCGGGGAGCGAACGCGCGAGGGCAACGACCTGCTGCTCGAGATGACGGAGTCGGGCGTTCTCGACAAGGTCGCGCTCTGCTACGGCCAGATGAACGAGCCGCCGGGAGCCCGCCTGCGTGTCGGCCTGTCCGGCCTGACGATGGCGGAGTACTTCCGCGACCAGGGCCAGGACGTCCTGCTCTTCATCGACAACATCTTCCGGTTCGTACAGGCAGGCTCCGAGGTCTCGGCGCTCCTGGGCCGCATGCCGTCCGCCGTCGGCTACCAGCCGACGCTCGCCACGGAGATGGGGCAGTTGCAGGAGCGGATCACCTCCACGACCAAGGGCGCAGTCACGTCGGTCCAGGCGATCTACGTGCCGGCCGACGACCTCACCGACCCGGCTCCTGCGCAGACCTTTGCGCACCTCGACGCGACGACCACGCTCTCGCGCGCGATCGTGGAGCAGGGCATCTACCCGGCCGTCGACCCGCTCGACTCGGTGTCGCGGGCGCTCCAGCCCGGCATCGTCTCCGCCGATCACTACCGCGTCGCGACCGGCGTCCAGGAGGTCCTCCAGCGCTACAAGGACCTGCAGGACATCATCGCCATCCTCGGCATCGAGGAGCTGTCGGACGAGGACCGGCTCACCGTGTCGCGTGCGCGCAAGATCCAGCGCTTCCTTTCGCAGCCGAACTTCGTCGCCGAGCAGTTCACCGGCACGCCCGGCCAGTACGTCAAGCTCGAGGACACGATCCGCGGCTTCGACGAGATCCTTGAAGGCCGGCACGACGACCTCCCGGAGCAGGCCTTCTACATGGTCGGCCCGATCGAGGGCGCGGTCGAGCGGGCCGGGCAGATGGCCGGCACGGCCTCCTAGGCGGTCACGGTGGCCGCTCGCAGGACGTTCTCGGTCTCGGTGGTGACGCCGGAGGGGCCTGCCTTCGAGGGCGACGCCGAGATGATCATCGTGCCGGGCGCCGCCGGTGAGATCGGCGTGCTCGCCCGGCATGCGCCGCTGATCGCGACGCTGAAGGCCGGCTCGACACGCGTGCACCCCGGCGAGGGCGCCGATGTGCTCGAGTTCGCGACCGGCCCCGGGTTCTTCGAGGTGCTGAACGACCGCGCGATCGCGCTTGTCGACGATGCCGTGGAGGCGTCGAAGATCGACGACGAGCGGGCGCGGCAGCAGCTCGCGGAGGCCCAGGCCGAGCTGGAGGCGATCGGGCGCGGCGACTCGACCGCCGACCGGTGGCAGGTCGAGCAGCGGCTCCGCCACGCCGAGAACCAGCTCGCGGTCGCCGGCCGCGGCTGACGCACCTCGGGGCGTTCGCCGTCAGCGGCGTCTGCCGGGCCAGCCTGCCGAGCAGGTCGATCGGTACCACTCGCCGAACCTGTCGTAGCGACCGGCTATCCTGCTTCCGCAGGCGCCCGTGGGGCGCCGCACCCGTTTTTTCATGCGGACCACACTGAAGAGAGGCGTCGGAAGAGGCGCCGCTGCCAACGGCAACGGCCACGCCGTCTACCCGCCGGGCACGATCTCGACGGTCACGCGCTACCGGCAGCCGCCGGCGCCGGAACGCACGGCACTGTCGCTCGTGCGGCGCATCATCGTCGGCACGCTCGTCACCGTCAGCTCGATCGCGATCGCGGTCGCGGGCGGGGCGTACCTCTACTTCCATCAGTCGGTGGCGGCGGTCGTCGCCCACACCCCGTCGGTCGTGAAGGCATCGAAGAGCCTCGACATCCCGGTCGCCCACCACGCGGCGATCGCGCTCGTGATCGGCTACGACCACCGCGCAGGCGACGGCAACGCCCCCTCGCGCTCGGACACGCTGATGCTGATCCGCGCCGACCCCCAGACGAACACCATCTCGCTGCTCTCGTTCCCGCGTGACCTCGGCGTCCCGATCTACTGCGGCTCGTCGACCTCGGATGCGAGCGGCCATGTCGTCACCTCGTTCGACCGGATCAACTCGGCCTATGCCTATTGCGGCCCGAAGGGGACGCTGCTGACGGTCAAGCACCTCACCGGCCTGCCGATTCAATTCCTGATCACCGTCAACTTCCACGGCTTCCAGGAGATCGTCGACAAGATCGGCGGCGTCTGGATGGACGTCGACCGCCGCTACTACAACAAGAACACCGGGGCTGCTTCGGACAACTACGCGAACATCAACCTGCAGCCCGGCTATCAGCTCCTGTCCGGATCGCAGGCGCTCGATTTCGTCCGCTTCCGGCACACCGACTCCGACCTCGTCCGGGTCGCGCGGCAGCAGGAGTTCATCAAGGCCCTTCGTGTTCAGGTGGCGCGGAGCTTCTCGTTCACCGAGCTGCCGTCGCTCGTCAACACGATCACGAAGAACATCGAGGTGGGCGAAGGAGGCCAGTCGCTGCAGCCCAAGCAGGTGATCCAGTACGCGCTGTTCGCGGCGGGGCTGCCTCCGGGGCACGTGTTCCAGGACAAGGTCGCGAACGTGCAGTGCCCGTCCGCCGGCGCGTGCACCGCGGCTTCCAGCGATATCCAGAACGCGGTCAACCAGTTCGAGAGCCCCGACGTCGAGACACCGAAGGCGGCGAACGCGGCCGCGCTCGGGAAGAAGCTCAAGACGACGACCCTGCCGCCGTCGAAGGTGACCGTGACGGTGCTGAACGGCAACGGCGTCACGAGCGCTGCCGCCAACGCCTCCTACATGCTGAGCACGCAGCGCGGCTACCAGACGCTGCTGCCTCCGAACCAGCTTCAGGCCGACTGGCCGACGCACGTCTTCCACACCAAGATCTACTGGGACCCGGCCCAGAAGGGCTCGGAGGCAGCGGCGAACGCCCTGAAGACCCTCCTCGAGCCGGCCGACGTGACGAAGCTGCCCCGGAGCACGGCTCTGCTGCGCCTTGATCCGGGGTCGATGGTGATGGTCATCCTCGGCGAGACGTTCTCGGGGACGATCCCCCCGGCTCCGGTGCGCGTCGTGCCGACCCACACCGCGCCGGTCGTGAGGGCCGACACGTCGTACGGGAAGCAGTTGCTCGACCCGTACGCGAAGAAGGTGCCGTTCCCGCTCGAGACCCCGACGGTGCTCGAGCAGAGCTCCTACCCGGACACGCTCCCGGGCGACAAGCCGTCTCGCCTCTACTGGATCGACGGCCGCGGCAAGCACAAGGCCGTCCGCCTCGTCTTCAAGACCGGCTCGAATGCCTTCTGGGGGATCGAGGAGACCAACTTCCCCGACGCCCCTGCGCTGACCGACACGAGCTTCCGCCACGATCTCGGCGGGCGTGAGTTCGACCTCTACTACTCGGGCTCGAACCTTCACATGGTGGTGCTGCGTGCGCACGACGCGACCTACTGGGTGATCAACACGCTCAACGACGACCTCTCGAACGAGACGATGCTGGCGATCGCCAAGGGTCTCAAGCCCCTAACGAGCGTGAAGTAGGGTTGGCGCGATGGCCAGGGTAGGCATCTTCGGCGCCGGCTGGGTCGGCCTTGTCACGGGCGTGTGCTTCGCCGAGCTCGGCCACGACGTGGTCGTCCGCGACGTCGTCGCGGACAAGGTCGAGCGGTTGCGCCGGGGCGAGGTGCCGTTCCACGAGGAGCGGGTGCCGGAGCTCCTCGAGCGCAACGCCGAGCGCTTGACGTTCACCCTCGAAGTCGACGAGATCGCCGATTGTGAGTTCCTGTTCGTGTGCGTCGACACGCCGCCGACCTACTCGGGCGACGCCGATCTCTCGCGGGTCTGGCGCGTCGTGGACGAGCTCCCCGAGCTGCCGGGCCACCCGATCCTCGTGATGAAGTCGACCGTGCCGGTCGGCACCGGCGAGAAGATCCGGGCCGGCCTCGACGCCCGCGGCCTCGATCACGTCGGCTATGCCTCGAACCCAGAGTTCCTCGCGGAAGGCCGGGCGGTGCGGGACTTCATGAGCCCCGACCGCGTCGTGATCGGCGCGTTCGCCGAGGACGACGGTGGCGCCGTCGCGAGGCTCTACGACGGGATCGACGCGCCGATCGTCCGCACCGACGTCAACTCGGCGGAGATGATCAAGCTCGCCGCGAACGCATTCCTGATGACGCGCATCTCGTTCATCAACGAGATCGCGAACGTCTGCGAGGCGACCGGCGCCGACGTGGTCGCCGTCGCGGAGGGTGTCGGGCTCGACTCACGGCTCGGCCCGCACTTCCTGCGTGCCGGGATCGGCTACGGCGGAAGCTGCCTCGCCGGAGAGGAGACGGTGGTCGCGCGCCTCGCGGGCCGCACGTCGCTCGTCGCTCTGCAGGATCTCTACGACGAGCTGAGCGACCGGCCGCCGCTGCCGCTCGAGGTCCTGACCTGGGACGAGACGACCGGTGCCTCGTTCTTCGCTCCCGTCGCCGCCGTCACGCGCCGCGAGTCGCCGGGCGAGCTCGTCGAGCTGCGGACGAAGCTGGGTCGCCGACTGCACTGCACGCCCGACCACCCGATCGTCACCGAGCGCGGGATCGTGCTCGCCGGCGACCTCGACGCGGCCGACCGCTTGCCGCTCGCCGGCGTCTTCGCCGGCGCGGTCGAGGATCCCCTCGCCTTCGAGCTGCTCGAGGGGCTCGCGGCGACGGGAGCACGGGCGGCGCTCGTGGCGGCAGGCGCGCACGCGCCGGCCGCCCGCTCGGCCGCCTTCGTCGCGCGCTCCTTCGAGCTCGCACCCGACGAGCGGTTCTGGCGCGTCGTCGGCCTGTATGCGGCGCTCGGGTCATGCGCAGACGGGCGGTCGCTCCGGTGGTCGTTCTGCTCGCTCGAGGAGGACGACCTCATCGGGGAGGTGCGCGGCTTCTGGATGGAGCTCGGCTTCGACGTGGACGTCGAGGCCGGGCGAGCCGAGACAAGCGTCGTCGTCGGCTCTCCGGCGCTCGTCGACTGGTGGCTCGGCTCGCTCGGCGTCGGCGCGACGCGGCACGACCGGCGCGTGCCCGAGCTGATCTGGGATGCGCCCGCCCGTCACAAGCACGCCTTTCTCGGCGGGCTCTGGCGCGGGAAGGGCGCGTGGTCGCCGGTCGACGGGGGGCCCGACGTCGTGCTCGAGCTCGACCCGGCGGGCGACCTGCTCGCCGACGGCGTGCTGCGGCTCCTTGCCGACCTCGGCCGTCCGGGCCGCCTTGCGGCGGGCCCGACCGTGTCCTGGGGATCGAGCATCGAAGAGCTGCTCGAGGGCGCACCCGCCGGCGAGTCGCAGCCGACGTGGGTTCGGCTCACCGGCCTCAAGCGTGTCCCGCACGAGGGCTTTGTGTATTCGCTCGAGGTGCCCGAGACCGGCACGTTCGTGACCACGGGTGGCCTCGTCACGCACAACTGCTTTCCGAAGGACTCGCTCGCGCTCAAGCAGCTCGCGTCGAACTCCGGCTACCACTTCCAGCTCCTCTCGGCCGTGATCGAGGTGAACGAGCTCCAGAAGCGCCGGGTGATCGGGAAGCTGAAGCGGCACCTCGGCTCGCTGCACGGGAAGACCGTCGCCCTGCTCGGGCTCGCCTTCAAGCCGAACACCGACGACATGCGCGAGGCGCCGTCGATCGTCCTCGCCTCGCGCCTGCTTGCCGAGGGCGCCGAGGTGCGGGCCTGGGACCCGGTCGCCGACGGCGAGACGCTGCCGGGCGACGTCGAGATCGTCCACTCGGTCGCCGAGGCGGTGCGCGGCGCGCACGCCGCGGTGATCGTGACCGAGTGGGACGAGCTGCGAGGGCTCGCCTCCGACGAGACGCGCGACGCGATGGCGAACCCGCTGATCGTCGACGGCCGCAACCTGCTCGATCCCGCCGAGACCCGCCTCGCGGGATTCGCGTACGAGGGGATCGGGCGCGCGTCGGCTGCCGGCGAACCGGCCGCAGCTCCGGAACCGGCCCCGGCGCCGGATTAGTGGAGGCGATCGTCCTCGCCGGCGGCCGGGCCGAGCGGCTCGGCGACGCCGCGGGCGGGAGGCCGAAGGCACTCGTCGAGGTGGCGGGGAAGCCGCTCGCCGCCTACCAGGTCGGGCGCCTCGCCCGGGCCGGCGTTCACCGCGTCCTCTTCGCGGTCGCAGCCGGGACGGGGCATCTGTTCGAGGAGGCGCTTCAGGGGCTCGGCGCAGAGATCGTCGCGATCGAGGAGCCGGAGCGCCTCGGCCGCGGCGGTGCGATCCGGCATGCGGCGGCCCGCAGGAGCGAGAGGGGGGACGTCTACGCGTTGAACGGCGACGAGCTCGTCGACGTCGACTTCGAAGGGCTGCTCGCGCGGCATCGCTCGACGGGAGCGGCTGCGACGATCACCGTCGCGCGTCCGAAGTCGCAGTTCGGCCTCGTCGACGTCGGCGACGACGACCTCGTGCGCGGCTTCGAGGAGGCCGGGCGGGTGCCCTACTGGGTGAACTGCGGCATCTACGTCCTCTCCGACGAGGCGCTCGAGCGCTTCCCGGAGAAGGGCGACCACGAGTCGACGGGGTTCCCCGAGCTGGCCGTCGAGGGGCGCCTGCGGGCCTTCCGTCACGCGGGCCTGTGGCTGACGGTGAACACGCCGAAGGAGCTGCGCGTCGCCTCCGACCATGTCGCCGCGCACCCGGAGTGGCTCGCAGCGTGACCGGGTGAGATGATCGTGCCCGCATGAGCATCGACTCCCCCAACGTCGCGAGCCTCGACCGGTGGGCCTTCGACGTCCGCAAGGTCGAGAAGCCGTGGGGCCACGAGCTGATCTGGGCGCTGACCGACCGCTACTGCGGCAAGCTCCTCTATGTGCGCGCCGGCCAGTCGCTGTCGCTGCAGTTCCACCGCGAGAAGGACGAGTCATGGCTCGTGCAGTCGGGCCGGGCGAAGCTCGAGCTGGGGGAGGCAGGCGCCGGCGTGCTCCTCGAGGAGGTGATCGGCGCCGGGGCCGCCTTCCACTACGTGCCCGGCACCGTCCACCGGGTCACCGCGCTCGAGGACACGACGATCCTCGAGGTCTCGACGCCCCAGCTCGACGACGTCGTCCGGCTCGAGGACGCCTACGGGCGCGAGGGCACGTCGGCTCCCTGACAAACCTTCACACGCTTGTGATAAGGTTGCCTCGTGCAGGCACCACTGACCGTCGGCGCCGCCGCCGCCCAGACCGGCTGGTCGGCCCGGATGCTCCGCTACCTCGAGGATCACGGGCTCGTCGCCCCCCGCCGCACCGACGCGGGCTACCGCGTGTACGGCCTCTCCGAGCTGAATCGGCTGCGCAGCCTGCGCGACCTGCGCGAGCGGTTCGCCGTCGGCCTGGAGGACGTCGCGTTCGCGCGGCGGCTCCGCCGGGACGACGAGCTGCGCCGCGCCGTCGACGCCTGGCTCGCCGCCGCCGAGGACACCGGCTCGTGGGTCGAGTGGGAGCAGCGCAAACATGAACGGCTCCTCGCCGCCGACGCAGACGCTGCGTGACCTGAGGACCCGACCCTGCCAACCGACCCGAGGAGCCGAAGATGGCCAAGACCATTCCGCACGACGTCCGAGATCTCTCGCTTGCCCCCGAGGGCGTGCGCCGCATCATGTGGGCCGACCGGCAGATGCCGGTGCTCGCTGCGATCCGCGAGCGCTTCGCCGCCGAGCAGCCGCTCGCCGGGTATCGCGTTTCGGCGTGTCTCCACGTCACCACCGAGACCGCGAACCTGATGCGCACACTCAAGGCGGGCGGCGCCGACGTCGTCCTGTGCGCCTCGAACCCGCTCTCGACGCAGGACGACGTGGCCGCCGCGCTCGTCGACGAGTACGACATCCCGGTGTTCGCGATCAAGGGCGAGGACAACGACACCTACTACGCGCACATCCAGGCCGCGGTCGACCACCGGCCGCAGCTGACGATGGACGACGGTGCCGACGTGATCAGCGTCCTGCACTCGAGCCGTCGCGAGCAGCTGGGCGACATCATCGCCGGCATGGAGGAGACGACCACAGGCGTCATCCGCCTGAAGGCCATGGAGGCCGACGGCGCGCTCGAGTTCCCGGTGATCGCCGTCAACGAGGCGCGCACCAAGCACTTCTTCGACAATCGCTACGGCACCGGCCAGTCGACGATCGACGGGATCATCCGCGCGACGAACGTCCTGATCGCCGGGGGCAAGTTCGTCGTCGCCGGCTACGGCTGGGTGGGGAGGGGCGTGGCGATGCGCGCCAAGGGCCTCGGTGCGCAGGTGATCGTCACCGAGGTCGATCCGATGCGCGCGCTCGAGGCGCTGATGGACGGCTACGAGGTGCTGCCGATGGCCGACGCCGCCCGGATCGGCGACATCTTCTGCACCGCGACCGGCGACAAGCATGTCGTCGCCCGCGAGCACATCGAGGTGATGAAGGACGGCGCGATCATCTGCAACACCGGCCACTTCAACGTCGAGATCGACATCCCGGCGCTGCGTGAGCTGGCAGTCGAGACGCGCGAGGCACGGAACTTCGTCGAGGAGTTCAAGCTCGCCGACGGGCGCAGGGTCTTCCTGCTTGCCGAGGGACGGCTCGTCAACATCTCGGCGGCGGAGGGGCACCCCGCCCTCGTGATGGACATGAGCTTCGCGAACCAGGCGCTCGCAACCGAGTACGCGGTCGCGAACGCGGCGTCGCTCGAGAACAAGGTGTACCCGGTGCCCACCGAGATCGACGAGGAGATCGCCCGGCTGAAGCTCGCGACGATGGGCGTGACGATCGACACGCTGACCGAGGAGCAGGCGACCTACCTCGCGACCTGGAGCGAGGGCACCTGATCGAGCCGGAACGCATCCTGCGCCTGGAGGCGGACGCGGTCGTCCTGCTCGACCAGCGTCTGCTTCCGGGCGAGGAGGTCGAGGTCCGCTGCGAGAGCGCGGCCGAGGTGGCCGAGGCGATCCGCGCCATGGTCGTGCGCGGTGCGCCGGCGATCGGAATTGCCGCCGCGTATGGGCTGGCCCTCGCCGCAGCCCGCGGTGAGGATCTCGACGCGGCCGAGCGGGTGTTGCGTGCGTCGCGGCCGACCGCGGTCAACCTCGGCTGGGCGCTCGACCGGATGCGGCCCGGACCGACCGCCGAGCGGGCACGTGGCATCCACGCCGACGAGGTCGCACGGTGCCGGCTGATGGGTGCGCACGCCGCGGCCCTGTTCTCACCCGGCGCGCGGGCGCTCACGCACTGCAACGCGGGCGGGCTCGCGACGGGCGGCTACGGCAGCGCGGTCGGGGCACTCGTCGCCGCATCGGAGGCTGGGCTGCTCGAGCACGTCTACGTCGACGAGACGCGGCCGCTCCTGCAGGGGGCGCGCCTGACGGCGTGGGAGCTCGAGTCGGCCGGGATCCCGCACACGGTGATTGTCGACTCGGCGGCTGCGTCGCTGATGGGGGCCGGGCTCGTCGACTGCGTGGTCACCGGCGCCGATCGCATCGCTGCGAACGGCGACACGGCGAACAAGATCGGGACATACTCGCTGGCCGTGCTCGCGAGCCACCACGACCTGCCGCTCTACGTGGTCGCACCGAGCTCGACGGTCGACCTGTCGACCCCCGACGGCGCCGGCATCCCGATCGAGGAGCGCAGCCCGCTCGAGGTGTCCGAGCGCTTCCCGGCGTACAACCCCGCCTTCGACGTCACCCCCGCCGAGCTGATCGCCGCGATCGTCACCGAGCACGGCGCGCACCGGGCACCGTACGTCTCCACGCTCGCAGGAGTGGTCGCCGCGTGAAGGCGCTGATCCTGGCCGCCGGCTACGCGACGCGTCTCCGCCCGCTCACCGACACCTGGGCGAAGGAGCTGCTCCCCGTCGGCGGGCGCCCGATCATCGACTGGATCCTCGACGCGATCGCCGACGTCGACGAGATCGACGAGGTTCACGTCGTCACCAACGCGCGCAAGGCACCCGCGTTCGAGGCGTGGGGGGTCGACCGGGGCGTGACGATCCACGACGACGGGACGACGTCCAACGACGACCGGCTCGGCGCGATCGGCGACCTGCAGTTCGTGCTCGACCGGACAGGGATCGACGACGACCTCCTCGTGATTGCGGGCGACAACCTGTTCGAATTCAGCCTCGAAGGGTTCGTCGCCTTCTGGCGCGAGAAGGGGCGTGCGAGCGCCGTCGCGGTCCGCGATGTCGGCTCGCTGGAGATCGCGTCGCGGATGGGCGTCGTCGCCCTGGCTGACGACGGACGCGTCCTCGACTTCGTCGAGAAGCCCGCCGATCCGCCCTCGACGCTCTGCGCGACCGCCGCCTACATCTACCACCGGTCGCATCTGCCGCTCGTCGGCGTCTACCTCGCGGGCGAGCATTCGTCCGACCAGCCGGGGCGGCTGATCGGGTGGCTGCGACTCCACGAGCCGGTGTACGGCTTCGTGTTCCAGGAGAGCTGGCACGACATCGGCTCGCCCGAGCAGCTGCTCGAGGCGGACAACAGGCTGCGGGCTGCGGCGGGCCTGCCCGAGCGCGAGCGCTACTCGCCCGAGTAGGAGACGGCGAGCTCGGGCGTTCGCGCGAGCGACTGGAAGACGACGCAGTAGCGCTCGGTCAGCCTGAGCAGCGTCGCGAGCTCCCCGGGCGATGCGTCGCTCTCGATCTCGAAGGCGACGCGGATCGACGTGAAGCCGACGGGCACGTCGCGGTCGACCGCCAACGTGCCGCGGAAGTCGAGGTCGCCCTCGACGAGCACGCGCCCGGCGACCCGGAGGCCGAGCGACGTGGCGACCGCACCCATCGTCACGCCCGCACAGGCGGCGAGCGCCTCGAGCAGCATGTCGCCGGAGCAGAGGGCGAGCCCGTCGCCGCCGCTTGCGGGATGGAGCCCTGCCTCGGCGAGCGCGCGGCCCGTCTGGACGGAGCAGATGATCCCAGGCCCGAGCTCGCCTGCCGCGCGCAGGGTGACGACCGCCTCCTCGGGGCGCTCGCGGTAGCGCTCCTTCAGCGGCTCCTGGACGGCGCGCAGCTCTTCCCGCTCCATCGCTGGATCGTACGTCCCGGCTCGAGGGCGGGCGGCTGCCTGTGGATCGAACGTCACGAAGTCGGCACAGACACAGCGGGCCTGCCCGCGTACGGTGATCGGCGTGGTCGATCGATCTCCTTTTCCCGCCCCGCTGCGTCGCTTGCAGTGGTCCCGGCGACGTCCTGTGTGGCGCCTGCTCGGCGTCGCTGCGGCCGGTCTCGCCGCCGTGGTGCGGCTGCTGCGGGGCACCGACCGCCTGGCCCGTCTCGCGCTGCCGGGAGTGCAGCGGCCGACGGCTCGGCTTCGACCGGGCCCGTGCGGCGGTGCTGTACCTCGGCCCGGCGCGGCCGCTCGTGCGGGCCTGGAAGGAGCGCGGGCTTCGCCGTGCCTCGACGCTCGCCGCAGACGTGGTCGCTTCGCGCCTCACGGCGCCCGAGGCCGACGTGGTCACGCATGTGCCGCCGAACGCGGTGCGGCAGCTCCGGCGCGGGCGTCACCCGGCGGTCGAGCTCGCGGCGGAACTCGCGGCGCGCTGGGATCTCGAGCCGGCCGGGCTGCTCGCGCGCGACGGCGGCCGGCGACGTCAGGCCGGTCTCGGCCGGGCAGCGCGTGATCACAACGTCGCCGGGGCGTTCACGGTGACCGGCCGAGTGCCGGAGCATGTGGTGCTCGTCGACGACGTGTACACGACCGGCGCGACTGTCTCGGCGGCCGCGCTGGCGCTCAAGCGGGCCGGCACCGCCTCGGTCGACGTCGTCACTTTCGCGCGCACGATCCGCCAGGGGTGAGTGAGCGGCCCGCGGGATCGGCGGCCCGCGTAGGGTAGGCGCCATGACCCGCTACGGGTTCGTCGGCCTCGGCCGCCTCGGCCGGCACATGGCTGCGAGCCTCCGGCGCGCCGGCTTCCCGCTCATCGTCCACGACGCCCGCCCGCAGGCGGCCGATGAGCTGCTCGCGGCGGGCGCCTCATGGGCGGCGACGCCGCGCGAGGCGGCGGCCGCGAGCGACGCGGTCTTCACGTGCCTGCCCAGCCCCGCCGTCGTCGCGGCGGTCGTCGAGGGCGACGAGGGGCTGCTCGCCGGGCTCGCGGCGGGAGCGACCTGGATCGACTCGAGCACCAACGACCGCCACGAGCTCGCGCGCCTCGCCTCGCTCGCCGCAGAGCGTGGCGCGCACGTCCTGGAGGCTCCCGTCACCGGAGGCGTCCATCTGGCGGCCAGCGGTGAGCTCACCGTGCTCGTCGGCGGCGACCCGGACGTTGCCGAGGCGCACGCGCCGGCCTTCGCCGCGATCGGCGCGGAGGTCTTCCATGTCGGCCCGCTCGGCAGCGCGTCGACAATCAAGGTGATCACCAACCTGCTTGCGTTCATCCACCTTGTCGCCGCAGGCGAGGCGCTCATGCTCGCGCGCCAGGCGGGGCTCGATCTCGCCCAATCGTTCCAGGTGATCAAGGCGAGCTCGGGCACGAGCTTCGTGCACGAGACCGAGAGCCAGGTCATCCTCAACGGGAGCTACGACATCGGCTTCACGCTCGACCTCGCGTGCAAGGACCTCGGGCTTGCACTCGAGCTCGGCCGCGAGCACGGCGTCCCGCTCGCACTCGGGAGCCTTGTCGCCGGGCGCTTCGGCGAAGCGCGCGAGCGCTATGGCGGTTCGGCATGGTCGCCCACGGTTGTGAAGCTGCTCGAGGACGCGCTCGGCGTCGACCTGCGCGCACCCGGTTTTCCCGAGCGGCTCTAGGGTGGTTATCGCCTGCCGCGGAGGCGGCGTGCCCGGCCCGGGCCGCCGCCTCCGCGGGTGCGCCTAGACCGCCGGCACCCCGCTCGCCGCCGGCGCGAGTGCCGCCTCGTCCTCGGGGGTGGCCGGTGTGGCCTCCCGCCAGTGCGGCCGCTCGCCGTCCTGCACGATCCGGCGGAAGAAGAAGAGGATGATCGATGCGGCGAGCACCGAGACGCCGATGATCTTCTCCTTCGTGCCGCCATAGCCACCGGCCGCGTACTGGAACCAGCCGAAGCCGATGATCGTCAGCACGAGGCACCAGACCGCGAGCAGGCCCGCGATCGGCGCCCAGGCCCGCCCCAGCTTGATCGGTCTCGGCCAGCGTGGACGGTCGCGCCGTAGAAGCACGAAGCCGCTGAGCGCGAACATGTGCGCTATGACGTAGCCGAGATTGCTGGCCGCGAGGATGCCGAAGATGTTGCCGACGAAGAACACGAACAGCGTGTTGATGATCATGTCCAGCGTCATCGCGTTCCCCGGCACGTGGAAGCGGTTGAGTCTCGACAGCTCCTTGATCGTCATGCCGCTCTTCGAGATGCCGTAGAGCGCGCGTCCGCCGTCGGCGGTCGCCGTGTTCATCGTGATCACGAATGCCGCGATCAGGCAGAGAACGAAGAAGTCTGTTGCGCTCTTCGAGCCGATGATCTTGTTCATCGCATCGACGTACGCGTAGCCGCCGACGAGTTTCTCGGTACCACCGCCCGTGAACGCGATCGGGAGGAGGATGTAGACGGTCATCGAGAAGAGCGCAGCCGAGCGCAGCGCCCACCGCGTGTCGTTGACCGTGTCCTTGTACTCCGGCGCGAACGTTGCACAGACGTCGACTCCCCAGGCCGACCAGCACATCAGCCACAGCCAGACGATCGCCAGCTGCCAGCCGGGGATGCCGGTGTGCGCGTTGATCGTGTAGTGCAGGTTGGAGCTGTGGAAGCTGCCGTTCAGGAAGGGCAGGATCGACATCACGAACAGCGGCACCATCAGGAGCACGCCCGCGGCATAGCCGAACAGCACGCCGACGCGGACGCCGAAGACGTTGAACAGCCAGACGGCAAGGATGAGACCGACCGCGATGCACTGGGGCAGGCCGAAGTTGACCGGGCCGGTCGAGAAGTAGCCCTTGCCGTACGGGCTGCCGATCGGCTGTCCCGTCGCCCACGCGCCCTGGATGATCTGACCGGTGAAGAGGCCGTTCACCGACAGCACGACCGACCAGCCGATCCAGTAGCCGAAGGTGGCGACCGGGCCGATCAGCGTCGTGTACTTGCGCCAGGCTTCGTGTGCATAGAGCGCGAGACCTCCGGACTTCTCGGGGAACATCGCCGCGAGCTCGGAGTAGATCGTGTTGATGAACACCGCGACGATCGCCGAGATGCCCCAGAGAAGCGCAGCGCCCCAACCGCCCAGGTCACCGACCGAGTAGCCGAGCGAGCCCAGCAGGAACCCCGGGTTGGCGAGCGCGATGACGAACCCGTCGTACCAACGAAGTGTCTTGAGGAGCTGCCGTTCCTCGACTACCGCCGAAGCCACGAGACTCGAACCTCCTGGTTGGGGAAGGCGCGAACGTAACAGGTGGTTCGAACGGATTCAATTGCCGCTCGGAGAGGCGTGTTGCGCCTGTGGCAATTGTCGGCCGACGCCCGCGCCGGAGTACGATCGCGCCGTGAAAGGCCCGCCCGTCACCGTCACCTGCGACTGCGGCAACCTGCGCCTGCTGGCGTACGACGAGCGTTGGGAGTGCGAGCGCTGCGGCCGCCGCTGGAACACCGGCCAGATCCCGGCGGCCGACTACGACCGGCTCGCCCGGGCCGTCCGCCGGTACAAGCTGCAGTCGCTCGGCTTCGCGATCCTGCTCGTCGCCGTCTTCGCGCCGTTGATGATTCTCGTCGACGTGCGCCTCGGCATCACCGGGTTGATCGTCTTCTTCGCATGGGCGTTCCTCGTGCGGCCGAGGCAGCGCCGGAAGATCGTCGAGGCGACTCGCGGCGTGGGCAACTGGCAGCTGACCCCCGAGTGAGCGGTGCCCGCGCGCCGGCCCACCGCTCCGCCGCCGCGCCTCGACACCGAGCCTGCGCCCGCTCCCAGGCGCTCGGTGCTGCTCGCAACGTTCGACGTCCCGTTCGACACGGCGGCGGCCGAGCTCGGCGTGGACGCGGCCGCCGAAGCCGGCGTCGCACTCCACGTGGTGAACGTGGTGGCGGTGCAGTTCGTGCCGGTGACGCTCGCCGGCTGGGACTATGTCGAGCGCGCGGACGTCGAGGAGTCGCTCAGGCAGCCGTCCGAGCTCGCCGCGAGCCTGGGCGTGCGGGTCGAGCGACTGCGCGTGCGCAGCCCGCACCCGGTGGCGGCGCTACTGCAGGTCGCGTCCGAGCGCCGTGTCGGCCTGCTCGTCTTCGGCCCCGACCGATCATGCCTTTCCGGGCGGCGCTACCGGCGCTCCGTGAAGGCGATCCGCGAGCGCGCGACGACGCTGGTCTGGACGGCGGACTAGCTGAATCTAGGCGGGCTCCGGCGCGGGAGCCCAGCCGAGGAGGTGGGAAATGGCCTCGGCATGTTCGAGCAGGGCCGGCAGCGCCTCGCGCATCCGCTCCCGTCCGAAGCGCGACGACGGGCCTTGCAGGCCGACGATCGCCGCGAGCTCGCCGCGCGCGCCGAAGATCGGCGCCGCAAGCGCGTTCAGGTGCTCCTCACGCTCGCCGACCGCGGACGCATGACCGAGCCGGCGAACGCGCTCGAGCTCCGCGGCGAGCAGCTCGCGGTCGACGATCGTGCGACTCGTGTGGGCAGACAGCTCGCCCGGCGGCA
The DNA here is from genome assembly GCA_963794375.1 of uncultured Thermoleophilia bacterium. GTDB lineage: Bacteria > Actinomycetota > Thermoleophilia > Gaiellales > Gaiellaceae > PALSA-600. The sequence continues at coordinate 289,558 of CAWCDL010000004.1, read as the reverse complement.
GCGCGGCGCCGCCGAACGCAAGCATCACCTTCCCGGTCGCAGTGGCATGGGCGATGCTCGGGCGGCCGACGCGCGCGACGCTCTGCACCGAGGACGAGCTCTGAACGAAGTCGACCGTGACCGCGTCCTGCTCGCCGGGAGCCGAGAGCGTCGCCGTCTCGCCCGTCTCCTCGACGAGTGCCTGAAGATGTGGGCGCGCAAGCTCGCGCAGGTCGAGCCGTCCGAGCACCGTGTTGCCGAGCTGGACGAGCCGAAGGCCGAGCCGGTAACGGCCCGTCGCCTCGACGTGCTCGACCATGCCCGCGGCCACGAGCGTCGCGAGCAGGCGGGAGACGGTGCTCGCGTTGATCCCCGTTCGGCGGGCGAGCTCGTTCGTGCCAAGTTCGGCCTCCTCGGCAGCGAGCGCGTCGAGCACCGCGAGCGCCCGTTCCACGGCGGCGACGCGGCGTACGGCTGGTTGTCCTGTTCTGGGCACCGTGGTATCGTCGACCCTAATTTGGAAATGCGATTGCCTTGGAGGCAATAGTCATGGCAGAAGTCCCGAGCTCGTCACCCTACGTCGTCGTCGGCGCCGGCATCCACGGTCTGTCGACGGCCTACCATCTTGCGAAGGAGCTTCGCACGCGCGGGCTCGGATCCGGCGCCGACGTGCTCGTGCTCGACAAGTCGGCATCGGGCGCAGGCGCATCCGGGATCGCCTGCGGCGTCGTGCGCAACAACTACTTCCAGCCCGCGATGAGCGAGCTGATGCAGGCGTGCGTCGAGGTATGGGAGTCGGACCCCGCCGCCTACCACTACAACGCGGTCGGCTACATCGCCCTCGGCGCAGCCGTCCAGGAACCCGACCTGGCGGCCGTCTACGAGAGACAGCAGCGAATCGGCTATCGGTCGGAGCTGATCCTGGGCGCCGACGCTGTCGAGGAGCACATGCGCTCGCTCTTCCCCGACTGGCGCGCTCAGGGCGTGACGGTCTGCCTCCACGAGCATCAGGGCGGGTTTGCGTTCAACCTCGACTCGATCAACGGGCTCGTCGGCAAGTGCGAGTCCGAGAGCGTGACGATCCTGTCCGGGGTCGAGGTGCAGGAGCTCGAGCTCGGCGCCGACGACTCGGTCACGGCGGTCCGCACGAACGGAGGGCGGATCGAGGTCGGCGAGCAGCTCGTGCTCGCGCCGGGCCCATGGGCGAGGCGGTTCTGGGCCATGCTCGGGCTCCCGATGGAGATCGACATCCGCACGCCGTCGGGCGAAGTCCTGCCGAACCGGCCGATGTGGACGTACTGGAACCTCCAGGAGGGCGAGATCGCAGTCGATCCGGCGATGTTCGCGACCGCCGACGGCGGGGCGCCGCCGGTCATCCACCTCGACACCGACGCGCCGCTTCTCACGGACGACGGCGACCTCGTCACCGACGAGCTCTGGGGGATCTACTTCAAGCGCGACCGTCACGGGGTTCAGGGAGGAGCCTCGCCCCTTGTCGTCGGGCCCGACGTCGAGCTCGACCCGTACCCGCAGACGACGAATGTCGACCCGGCCTTCGCCGACATGTGGTGCGCCGCGCTCTCGCACGCGATGGCGCGTTTCGAGGGCTGCCGGCCGCTTTACCGGAACGCGCGCTCCGGCGGCGTCGGCGCGTTCACCGCCGACAACTTCCCGGTTTTCGACCATCTGAAGCCGAACGTCTACGCGATCCTCGACTCGAATCACGGCTACAAGATGCTCGGGGTGGGGCGCGAGGTCGCCAAGGTGATCGTCGGCGAGCACTCGAGCCTCCTCTACCCGTTCAGGTTCGACCGCTTTGCGACGGGAGACCTGCACCCGGTCTCGAACTCGCCCTACCCGTGGAGCTGAGCAGGGCGGCCGCGACGGCGAGTGCGCCGAGCCCGCAGGCGGCGACGCCGTTCCAGCCCCAGGCCTGCCAGGCGAGGCCGGGGAGGTAGGCGCCGAGCGCACCGCTCGTGTAGTAGATGGAGAAGTAGAGCGCGGCTGCCGCGCCGCGGTCCGCGTCGGCCGCCGCCAGGACACCGAGCTGGAGCGCGGTCGCGCCGCCGAACATCGCGAACGTCATCAGCCCGAGCCCGACGGCGAGCGTCGGCAGGAACGCGGGCAGAGAGATGAGGAGCCCGGCCGTCGCGCACGCGATCGCGGTGAGCCCGGCGGCACGCCAGCCGACCCGGTCGGCGAAACGCCCCGCCAACGGAGCGACGGCACCGAGCAGCCACAGCAGGAAGACGAGGGAGGTCTCGATGTCGCCGAAGCCGAAGGGCGCACGCTCGAGGCGGAAGGTGACGAACGTGAACGTGCCGACGAACGTGAAGAAGACGCAGCCGCCTGCGACCGAGGTTCGCACGAGGGCGCCGTTCCGGAGCTGCGCGGGGATGGCGCCCGCGATCGTGCCGTGCCGCACCGGTGTCTCGACCTCGGGGAGTGCGCGCAGCATGAGCAGCGCCCCTGCGGCCGGCAGTACGGCAAGGCCGCCGACCCCCCATCGCCAGCCCGCGACGTGCGCGACGAGCGCGACGCCGACGCGGCCGACCAGCCCGCCCGCCACGAGCGACGACACGTAGACGCCCATGGCGCCGCCTCCGAGCCAGCCGCCGAAGGCCTCCATCACGTACGGAAGCCCGACGGTCAGAAGGCCGGGCATGCAAAGGCCCTGCAGGGTCCGGGCGACGAGGAGCATCGCGAAGGTCGGCGCGAGGCCGGCGGCGATCGTCGGGGCGACCAGGAGCGCCGAGGCGGCGATCATGGTCCGGCGCCTGCCGAGCCTGTCGGAGAGCGGCCCCCAGAACCAGACGCTCACGGCGACCGCGAGGACGACCGCCGAGACGGTCAGCCCGGCGCGGGCAGGCCCGACCCCGAAATCACGGCCGAGCTCCGGCAGGATCGCCTGCGTCGAGTACATCGACGCGAACATCCCGGAGGCTCCCAGAAGGAAGGCTGCGATACCCGCGCGGTTCGGTTCTGTCCTGGGCGGCCCGGCCATCGATTCAGCCCCGCCCCCCTAGCGCGGGAGTGTGGCGAATGAGACGATCAGGCGCACCGCGACCCCCGGAGGAGGACACATGAAGACCATCGTCGTCGGGTATGACGAAACGGAGCCGGCGAAGCGCGCGCTCGAGCGTGCGGCCCGCCTCGCCGAAGCGTTCGGCTCCACGCTGATCGTGACGAGCGTCGCGCCGGTCGCGCTGCCCGCCGCCCGCGGTGCCGGTGCCGTCGACCCCACCGATCCGCCCGAGCTCCATCAGCAGGAGCTCGCCCACGCGCGCGAATACCTGAGCACGCGAGGCATCGAGGCCAAGTACGTGGGCGCCGTCGGCGACCCTGCCGACACGATCGTCACGGCTGCTGGGGAGCATGATGCGGATCTGATCGTCGTCGGGTCACGCGAGCTCGGCCTGATCCAGCGGCTGCTCGGTCAGAGCGTCAGCCAGTCGGTCGCCGCGCACGCACACACCGACGTGCTGATCGTCCACTAACCGAGCTTCCCGAGCCGCAGGCCGACCAGGAAGTCTCCCGTCCCACGGACGTGTGCTTCCATCACCGCGCGGGCGCGCGCAGCCTCGCGCTCCCTGATCGCGTCGAGGATCTCGCGGTGTTGCTCGTTGGACACGTGCAGCATCTCGGCCGACTCGGGGATCAGGCGGAGCAGCTTCGCGAGGTCGGCCTGGATCTGGGTCTCGGCCGCAACGAGCCGGGGCGACCCCGCAGCGGAAGCGACCGCGAGGTGGAATCGATGATCGAGTCTCCGGTAGGGGCGAAACGAGTCGAGCGCGGCCATGCGCTCGACGAGCCCGTTGAGCGCGACGAGCTCGCCGTCGGAGCGGCGCTCGGACGCCAGCGCGACCGCCGCACCGGACACGGCGACTCTGAAGTCCATCAGGTCGGACAGTTCCTCCACGGTGAGGCGCGCCAGGTTGCGGCGTGCCTCACGAGCGGGCTGCTGCGGCAGCGAGCGCCGGACGAAGGTCCCCCCGCCTCGTCCGCGGCGCGTCTCGAGGTACTCCGCCTCGCGGAGGATCCGTAGCGCCTCACGCAGCGTCATCGGCGCGATTGCGAGCCGTGACGCGAGCTCGGCCTCCGGCGGCAGGCGTTCGCCGACCTCGATCAGTCCGAGGCCGATTGCCTCGCCGAGGCGTCGGACGGTCTGTTCGACCACCGCGCCGTCGGCGACCGGCGAGAACACGGCGTCGCGCGCGAGGGCGAGCGCATCACCCTGCGCATCGAGCTCGAGCTCCGTTTTGACCCGGCTGGCCATTCCTCTAGGATCAGAGGTTAGTCCCCCGAAAGGAGTCACGCGGATGGCAGTAGCCGAGGGTACGGCCGTCACCGACCTCGATCAGTTCCTCGAGCAGCAGGGCCGGGACGAGCAGGTCGCCCGGGTCCGGGAGCGGATCGACGCCGAGGGGATTCAGTACATCTACTACCAGTTCCCGTCGGTGACCGGCCGGATCATGGGGAAGGGCGTCCCGGCGCCGCACTGGGAGCGGATGGCCGCGAGCGGCTTCCAGCTCGTCTACGGCGCGACCGCGAACCTCTTCACCGACCGGCACGGCAACTACATCGGCTACGGCCCGGAGGCGGCCGAGCTCGTCGGCCTGCCCGAGCCGGAGACCTTCGAGGTGCTGCCGTGGGACAGCCGTGTCGCCCGCGTGTGGTGTACCTGCTTCAGGAACCGCGAGGAGCGCGATGATCCCGGTGGCTTCCTCAGCTCCGACTGCAGGGGGAACCTCAAGCGGATCCAGGCTGCGTTCGAGGCCGACACCGGCCTCCACCTCCGCGCGGGCACCGAGCCGGAGATGATGTGGCTGAAGCTGAAGGCGGACGGGACGCCCGACGTGCAGGGCGTGACGAAGCCCTACTGCTACCACATCGACCAGTTCTCCGAGCTCCAGCCGATCATCCACAAGGTGGTCGAGTACGGGCAGGCGCTCGGGCTCGACATGATCCAGGGCGACCACGAGGACGCCCCCGGCCAGATCGAGCTGAACTTCGGCTTCGACCGGGCGGAGGTGACCGCAGACAACCTGTCGACCTTCCGCCAGGTCTGCAAACAGGTCGGCCGCGAGCTCGGCGCTTTCCCGTGCTTCATGCCGAAGCCCTTCATGGGCGTCTCCGCGAACGGCTGCCATCACAACATCTCCCTCTGGCGCGGCGACGAGAACGTCTTCCTGCCCGACACCGACGACGCGCAGCGCCCGAGCAAGCTCGGTCTCTACGCGATCGGCGGCATCATCGAGCACCTGCCCGCGCTCACGGCGGTCACGGCCTCGACGGTCAATTCCTACCGCCGGCTCTGGGACACCGGTTTCTGGGCGCCCGTCTTCGCCGACTGGGGCTACCAGAACCGGACGACCGCGCTCCGCGTGTCCGCCCCGGGGCGGTTCGAGTACCGGAGCGTCGACTCGGCGGTCAACCCGTACCTGTCGCTCGCGGCGCTGATCGTCGCAATGAATGACGGCATCGAGCGGGAGCTCGACCCGGGGGCGCCCGAGGAGCGGAACATCTACGACGCAATGGAGGCCGGCAAGCAGGTGAAGAAGATCCCGATGACGTTCGGCGACGCGCTCGACGCGCTCGAGGCGGACGAGGTCGTACGGAGCGCGCTTCCCGGTGACATGTACCGGGTGTTCATGCACTACAAGCGCGACGAATGGGAGCGGTACTGCGCGACGGTCTCAGACTGGGACGTCTCCGAGTACCTCGACGTCCTGCCATGAGGGCCTGACATGTGTGGAATCGCAGGGATCATCTACGCGAACGGCGGCTCGAGGGACGTCGGCCGCGACATGACGCGGATGCTGCAGTCGATGAAGCACCGCGGGCCGGACTCGACCGGGTACGCGCTGTTCGGGCCTCACAGCCATGCCTTCGTCATGCGCTACAAGCTCGCCGACGCGAACGACCCCCGCGACTTCGAGTTTGCGGATCGCATCCGTCACAACCAGGGGCTCGTGATCGGACGCCTCGCGAAGGCGGGCGCCCAGGTCCATGAGGTCGAGCAGGAGACCGACTATGCGTACCGGGTCACGTTCTCCTACCATGACGACCTGAAGGGGCTGACGGACCTGATCGAAGACGTGCGCGGCGCCGAAGTGCTCTCGCTCGGCCACTCGCTCGAGATCATCAAGGACCTCGGCGATGCCGAGAGCGTGTCGAGCCAGTACGACCTCGGCCACTTCCAGGGCACCCATGCGATCGGCCACGTGCGGATGGCAACCGAGTCGGACGTCGACATCTCCGGCGCCCACCCGTACTGGGCCTATCCGTTCAACGACGTCGCCGTCGTGCACAACGGCCAGCTCACGAACTACTTCCAGTGGAAGCGCCGGCTCGAGCGCTCGGGTCACCGTTTCCAGTCCGAGTGCGACTCGGAGATCATCGCCGTGTACCTCGCCGAGAAGATGAGCGAGGGGGCGTCGCTCGAGGACGCGATGCGCGACAGCCTCGACGAGCTCGACGGCGTGTTCACGTACATCGCCGTCACGGAGGAGGCGCTGGGCGTCGCGAAGGACGAGATGGCCGCGAAGCCGCTCGTCCTCTACGAAGGCGAGGATCTGGTCGCGCTCGCGTCTGAGGAGATCGCGATCCGCGCCGTGCTCGACCGCGAGATCGACACGTACGACCCGTACGAGGGCGAGGTGATGGTGTGGCAGCGGTAGGTGAGGGAAAGATCACGTACGACGCCCGCGGGCTTGCCGAGCCGCTGGCGCAGGCGCCCCGCGTCGCGGAGATCGACGGCGACCGCGCCTCGTTCGACGCACACGACCTGTCGACGCGCCTGATCAACCTGGAGCTGCGCCGGCTGCTCTACGAGGAGGGCGTCACCGACGTGACGGTGCGGAACCCGGGTGCGAAGCACTCACTCGGTGTCGGCATCCTGACGCGCTGCCGCATCACGTTCGAAGGGAGCCTCGGCTACTTCGGCTGCGGGCTGATCGACGGGCCCGAGATCCACATCACCGGCCGTGTCGGCTGGTCGTCCTGCGAGAACATGATGTCCGGCGTCGTCGTCGTCGACGGCAACGCAGGCTCCCTGACCGGCGCCGCGCTTCGGGGCGGCGACCTCGTCGTCAAGGGCAAGGTCGGCGCCCGGACCGGCATCGACCAGAAGGGCGGCACGATCATCGTGCTCGGTGATGTCGGCTCGATGACCGCGTTCATGATGCAGCGCGGGCGCCAGGTGATCTGCGGCGACGCGGGCAACGGGCTCGGTGACTCGATGTACGACGGCGTCATCTACGTCGGTGGCAAGGTGCGCTCCCTCGGGATCGACTGTGTGCCCGGCGAGTGGACGGACGCCGACACCGAGTTCATCGAGCGCAAGTTCCGCATCCACGAGCTCGGCGCACCGCCCGAGTTCCAGAAGTTCGTCTGTGGCAAGAAGCTCTACAACTACGACAACCTCGAGCCCTCCGAGCGAAAGCTGGTCCTCTAGTCATGGCCGACGAAACCGCTCCTTCCAAGCACACCGTGCTCGGGCAGAGCCCGATCTTCACGCCGCGCGTCATCGACGACATCCACATGAAGGCCGAGCTCGGCCGCTACCGGATGCGTGGCTTCTCGATGTTCAAGAAGATCCCGCACTGGGACGAGCTCATGTTCATGCCGGGGACGCTGACCCGGTTCGTGATCGAGGGCTACCGCGAGAAGTGCGAGACGAAGACGGTGCTCGGCGCGCGTTTCGCCCGCAAGCCGATCGAGCTCGACATCCCCGTCTACATCACCGGCATGAGCTTTGGCGCGCTGTCGCTCGAAGCGAAGATGGCGCTCGCCAAGGGCGCATCGATGGCGGGGACGGCGACCTGCTCGGGCGAGGGCGGCATGATCCCGCCCGAGCGCGACCTGTCGACCAAGTGGTACTACCAGTGCATCCAGAGCCGGTACGGGTTCAACCCGCACCACCTGATGCTCGCCGACGCATGCGAGTTCTTCATCGGGCAGGGCTGCAAGGTCGGGCTCGGCGGCCACCTGATGGGCCAGAAGGTGACGGAGCAGGTCGCGGAGATGCGCTCCCTGCCGGCGGGGATCGACCAGCGCTCGCCGGCCCGGCACCCCGACTGGCTCGGGCCCGACGACCTGTCGCTGAAGATCCAGGAGATCCGCGAAGCAACCGACTACCAGATCCCGATCCAGCTCAAGCTTGGCGCCGCCCGCGTGTACGACGACGTGCGGATGGCGGCGAAGTGCGGGCCGGACATCATCTATCTCGACGGCGCCGAGGGTGGCACGGGCGCCGGTCCGCACATCGCGGCCGAGGAGACCGGCATCCCGCTCATGGCGGCGATCCCTGAGGCGCGGCGAGCGCTCGAGGACGTCGGGCTCGCCGACGAGATCGACCTCGTCGTCGCCGGCGGCATCCGAAATGGCGGCGACGTCGCAAAGGCCCTCGCTCTCGGTGCGAAGGCCGTCGCGATCGGCCACGCCGGGCTGATCGCGCTCAACTGCAACAAGGAGATCCCCGGCGTCACCGACTACGAGGGGACGATCGGCGTGCCGGCCGGCCAGTGCTACCACTGCCATACAGGCCGCTGCCCCGTCGGCGTCGCGACACAGGACCCGGAGCTTCGCAAGCGGCTGGTCGTCGACGAAGCCGCTGAGCGCGTCTACAACTTCCTGCACACGCTGACGCTCGAGGTGCAGATGCTCGCGCGTGCGTGCGGCAAGACGAACGTGCACTCGCTCGAGCCGGAGGACCTCTGCGCCCTCACGGTCGAAGCGGCGGCGATGGCGAAGGTGCCGCTCGCCGGCACCGACTACATCCCCGGCGTCACCGAGGAGCGGGCGCTGCAGCGGATCGAGCGGCTGCTCGAGAAGCACATCGCGTATCCCGTCGACTATCTGCCGGAGAGCGAGAGCGAGCTGGCGGGAGCGGGGGACTGATGGCGGCGCGTGGAGAGCCCGAGAAGATCACGTCGCTCGACGCGGAGTATCTTGCGGGCCGGCGGTTCCCCTACCAGGAGGACCGCTCGCTCGTCGAGGACGTCGACCTGCTGGCCGCGACGCCGGGCCTGGATCTGAACTGGCTCGAGGACATCACGCTCCTCCAGGAGGACGGCGTGCCGGCCGTGTTCGACCGGTACTCGAACTCGTTTCTGAAGATCTACTTCGACATCCCGGCCGGGCGCGAGGACGAACTGGCGCGCAAGGTGCTCGTCACGCACCTGCAATCCGGCAACTCGTACGGCATCCAGCTGAAGGAACAGCACACGAAGTTCCCGCAGCCGGAGCTCGGCCCGTGGGTCGCCGGCTCGAAGACCGTCGGCGCCGACTGGCACCCGTCGGTGCTCGAGGGCTGGGAGCCACCCGACCACTGATGAAGACGCTCGTCCTCCAGCACATCGCGTGCGAGCCGCCGGGCGTGTACGAGGACGTGCTGAACGAGCGCGGCGCGCAGATCGTGCGAGTCGAGGTCGACGCCGGCGAGCCGCTGCCCGACGGCCGCTTCGACGCGATCGTCGCGATGGGTGGCCCGATGAGCGTCAACGACGAAGCCGAGCTGTCCTGGCTGCGCTCCGAGAAGGCGCTCATCGCCGACGCGGTGCGGGCCGGCACGCCGTTCTGGGGCATCTGCCTGGGCGTGCAACTTCTTGCCTCGAGCCTCGGCGCACGCGTCTGGGCCGGCGCGGAGCCCGAGGTGGGCGTGCTGCCGGTCGAGCTCACCGACGACGCGCTCGCCGATCCCGTCTTCACGGGCCTGCCGCGGTCGCTGCCGGCATTGCAGTGGCACGGCGACACGTTCGACCTGCCCGACGGCGCGGTGCGTCTCGCGGGCTCGGACGCCTATCCGAACCAGGCGTTCCGGTACCGAAATGCGTACGGGCTGCAATTCCATCTCGAGGTGTCGACTGCCATGGCCCTCGAGTGGGCCGCGGTTCCCGAGTACGATGCCGCGCTGCGCCGCGTCCTCGGCCCTGACGGCACGGCGGCGATCGTACGCGCGGTCGAGGAGCGGGCAGGTGAGATGCTGCAGCTCGGACGCTCGCTCTTCGAGCGCTTCGTCGACCAGGTGGTACTGACTTCGATCCCGAGCGATCTTCTGGAGGTGTGATGGCGACCAAGATGTGGGCCGGCGAGGAGTTCTGGGGCCTCGGCTACGACTGGGACCCGGACTGGGTCTACACCGACCGTCAGAAGGAGCTGCGCGCGAAACTGATCGAGCTCTGCGAGCAGGAGATGCGCGCGAACGCGAAGCGGTCCGACGACGAGCTCCTCTTTCCGCGGCGCAACCTCGAGCTGCTCGGCGAGCACGGCTTCCTCGCACTGACCGTCCCGGAGGAGTACGGCGGCCTCGGCGAGAACCATGTCGCCTACTCGATGGTGTGCGAGACCATCGCGCGCTACGGCTGCGCATCGACGGCGATGTGTTACGTGATGCACATGGGAGCCGTGAACGCCATCATGCTGCGCGCGACGCCGGAGCTGATCGAGAAGTACATCCGCCCGCTCTCGAGCGGCAAGATCGGGACGCTGTCCTACTCCGACCCGGAGACCGGCTCGCACTTCTGGTATCCGATCTCGTCGGGGGCCGAGCGCTCGAACGGCGGCTTCAAGGTGCGCAAGAAGGCGTCATGGACGACTTCCGGCGGCTTTGCCGACTTCTACGTCGTCCAGACGACGAGCCCCGACTTCACCGGCTACGACGACCTCTCCGTCTTCGTGATCGACGGCGAGCACGTGCAGTCACAGCCGTCGCTCTGGGACGCGCTCGGCCTCCGCGGCAACCAGTCGGGGCCGATTGAGGTTGCGAACGTCGAGATTCCCGGCGAGCAGCTCGTCGGCCCCGTCGGCGACGGCGCCGTCTCGAACGACGAGTCGGTCGACCCGTGGTTCCTGCTCGGCTCCTCATCGGTGTGGAACGGGATCGCCCTCGGCGCAATCGACATTGCGAAGCGGCACACGACGCGGAAACGCCACGTCGACGTCGGCATGCGCGTCGCGGACTACCCGACGATCCAGGACTACGTCGGCGAGGCCGTGATGGACACGAACGCGTGCCGGCTCTTCGCGCTCTCGATCGCGCAGGCGTTCGACAAGGTCACCGACGACAACACGCGGGTCCTCGAGCCCGGCGTGCTTGCCCGCGGGGAGTTCCTCCACTGGGCGTGGCAGATCAAGTTCGAAGCGGCGAAGAACGTCGCCCACGTGGTCGACAAGATGCTGCACGCGTGTGGCGGATCGGGTTACAAGCGCGACATGGAGCTCGAGCGCTACCTGCGTGACGCGAAGGCCGGCTGGGTGATGGGCCCGACGAACGAGGTGCTGCGTCAGTTCGTCGGCAAGGCCGTGCTGCTCGGCTTCGAGTCACTCGACTACTGGAACCAGACCTACAATCGCCGCGCCGTCGAGAACGAGCTGAAGAAGCTCGACGCCGCCGGCAAGCGCGAGCTGGCTCAACAGCTGCTCGAGGAGGCGCAGGGGCAGGAGGCGAAGGAGCCGGCCAAGGCCACCTGATGAAGCCGAGGCTGCTCGTCCCCGGGCTGATCCCGTTCGACCCGGCGCGGGAGACGCTTCGCGTGCGCCCCGGCGGTTCGACGACCGTGGTGTTGCAGGCCGGCGATCGGCTGACCGTGCGCGACGTCCAGGGGGCGCAGCGGGCGGTGCTCGACGGCGACGAGTTCGGGCGCGCCGACCTGTTCGGGGTCGAGTCGCCGCCCGGGGCCGAGGAGGTCTTCGCCGCTACGCGCGCCGGCGCGGTCACCGTTGCCGCACCGGCGGGGGAGCGGGTCGTCGAGGGCGGTGTTCCCGCAACCGATCTCCTGCTCGAGCTGCACCGCGCGTCGCCGCGCGCCGAGCTCGACCCGTCGCTGCCCGAGCCGCTCGCCGAGCCGCGGCTCGACTTCGAGGTGCCACGCGCCTCTGCGCGCGCGTACGAGGTGAAGGCGGGCGAGTGGATCCAGGTGATCGATGTGAAGGGTCGGCAGTGCTCCGACTTCCTCGCGTTCCACGCAGGGAAGCTGCAGAACGGGAAGGAGCGCGGGCTCGACTCGACGACGACGCGCTCGCTGATGGGAAACGCCTATCCCACCCCGGGTTTGCACGGGAAGTTCTACGACCAGGACCAGATCGCGCTCGTCGAGGTGGTCCGCGACACGGTCGGTCGCCACGACACGTTCGGGCTCGCCTGCTACGCGAAGTACTACGAGGACCTGGGCTACTTCGGGCACGTGAACTGCACCGACAACTTCAACGCCGAGCTGCTGCCGTACACGATCGAGCAGCGCAAGGGCTGGCCGGCGATCAACCTCTTCTTCAACACGTCGTTCGACGCGACGAACCTCTACGTCAGCGACGAGCCGTGGTCGCGGCCCGGCGACTACGTGCTCTTCAGGGCGCACGCCGATCTCGTCTGCCTCTCGAGCGCGTGCCCGGACGACATCGACCCCGCGAACGGGTGGAGCCCCACCGAAGTGCACGTGCGCGTCTACCCGGCGAAGGAGCGCTTCAGCGCGGCGATTGCGCACCGCGTCACCCCCGATGCCGAGCCGAAGCTGACGCGCGACACCGGCTTCCGCCCGCGCACGGGAGACCTGACCGGCCGTTTCACCGAGTACAACGGCTACTGGCTTCCGACCGAGTACGACAACCTCGGCGCGGTCGAGGAGTACTGGGCCTGCCGAGAGCGCGTGGCGATGATGGACCTCTCGCCGCTCCGCAAGTGGGAGGTGCTCGGCCCCGACGCCGAGGAGCTCATGCAGTCGACAATGACACGCGACATCCGCCGCCTCGCCGACGGCCACGTCGTCTACACCGCGGTCTGCAACGACACGGGCGGGATGCTCGACGACGGCACCGTCTTCCGGCTCGGCCCGGACAACTTCCGCTTCGTCGGCGGCTCCGAGTACGACGGGATCTGGCTGCGTGAGCAGGCCGAGCGCATGTCCTTGCGTGCGTGGGTCAAGGACTCGACCGACGAGCTCGCGAACGTCGCCGTCCAGGGGCCTGGCAGTCGCGACCTGCTCACGCCGCTCATCTGGACGGCGCCCTCGCGCACGCCGTTCCCCGAGCTGAAGTGGTTCCGCTTCACGGTGGGGCGCATCGGTGGGCCGCAAGGGCTGCCGCTCGTCGTCTCGCGGACCGGGTACACGGGCGAGCTCGGCTATGAGCTGTTCTGCCACCCCAAGGATGCGCCTGCGCTCTGGGACGCGGTCATGGGCGCCGGGACCGTCACTCCGCTCGGTCTGGCGGCGCTCGACATGCTGCGGATCGAGTCGGGCCTCGTCTTCGCCGGCAACGAGTTCGACGACCAGGTCGACCCGTTCGAGGCCGGCATCGGCTTCACCGTGCCCGAGTCGAAGGACGACGACTTCGTCGGCAGGGAGGCCCTGGCCGAACGCCGCGCGCACCCGCAGCGGGTGCTCGTGGGGATCGAGCTCGAGGGCAATGAGCCCGCCGGGCACGGCGACTGCGTGCACGTCGGCCGCCACCAGGTCGGCGTCGTCACGAGCGGCACGCGCTCGCCCGTGCTCAAGAAGAACATCGCGCTCTGCCGGATGAACGTGCGCCACGCCGAGCCGGGCACCGAGGTCGAGGTCGGCAAGCTCGACGGCTTCCAGAAGCGCATCCCGGCCACCGTCGTGCGCTTCCCGTTCTACGACCCGGAGAAGCGACGACCCCGGTCCTAGGAGACGAGCAGGTCGCTGCGTTCGAGCGCGACGGCTTCCTCATCCTCGAGGAGGGCCTCGTACCCGCGGCCGCCCTGCCGCGCCTCCGCGAGCGGTTCCTGCGCCTCTTCGACGGCGACTTCGAGACCGGCATCCGCCCCGACGAGGTGAACTGGGTCGCGGGCCGCGACCCGGAGGACAGGACGCGGCAGATCTGCAACGGCTGGAAGGCCGATCCGGTCGTTGCCTCGCTCGTCCTCGCCGAGCACGTCGGCCGCGCCGCCGCGCGACTGGCGGGTTGGCCGGGTGTGCGGATCCTGCAGGACAACGTGCTCTGGAAGCCGCCCGGGGCGAAAGCGATCGGTTGTCACCAGGACTCCTCGTACGCGGGCTACCTCGACCCGCCGCAAATGATCACGTGCTGGATGTCCCTCGACGACCTGCCCGCGGACGCCGGGCCGGTCGAGTACGTCCGAGGCTCGCACCGCTGGCCCCGAAGCGCTCCGCAGCGGTCGCAGTTCCACGCCCCCGAGGACTGGCTCGCGCCCGTTCTGGCCGCCGCGCCCGGTGGTGCCGAGCCCGAGCTCGTGCCCGTCGTCGTGCGCGCCGGCGGCGGCTCGTTCCACCACGGCATGACCTGGCACGGATCGCCGCCGAACACGAGCGCCGCCACGACGCGGATGGCGCTTGTTGCGCACCTGCTCCCGGCCGACGCGCGCTTCCATCACGAGCAGGTCGACCCGATCTACTCACGCTACCGCCGTCGCGGCGATCTGACCCTTGACGAATCCTTCTTCCCGGTGACGTGGCACGAGAGCGGCTATCGCACACCGTGGCTCGACGAGCTGCCGCCCCTGTGATCCTCACGTGTGCTCGCGGAAGCGGCTCGCGAGCACCGAGACGAGCCCGATCGCCGCACCCGGATCGGCCTCGAGCACCCTGAGCACATCGGCGCGGGTCACCTCGAGGCACCGCACGTCGCCTACCGCCACCACGTCCGCCATCCGGCCCTCTCCCGGCGCGAGCACCTCGATCTCACCGACAAGCTCCCCGGCACCGAGGACGACCATGCGCCCCCTGCGGCTCACCCGCACCTCCCCTTCGACGACGAGGAAGAGCGAGTCGCCATCCTCGCCGAGACGCATCAGTGGCTCGCCAGCCGTGAACGACCGCTCGACGCCTGTGGCCAGGATCGGCTGCAGCAGCTCCGGCGGGAGCGCCGAGAAAACGTGCGGCTCGGTGACGACGCGCTCGTAGCGGCCGCCGTGGAAGAGCAGGGGAGTGCCCGAGCCGTAGCGCACGTACTCGACGCGGCCGAGGAACAGCGAGTGGTCGCCGCCCCAGTACGAGCGAACGACCCGGGCGACGAGGTGGGCCAGCGCGCCCTCGACGAGCGGCGTCTCGTGCACGATCTCGAACACGGGCTCGGGCCCCAGTCCCTCGCGACCCGCGAAACGATCCGAGAGCGCAGCCTGGCGTTCCTCGAGCACGCTTACGCCGTAGCGCGTCCCCTCGCGCAGAAACTGGTTCATGCGGGCCCGGCGGTCGACGGAGATGAGGATCAGAGGCGGCTCGAGCGACACGGACATGAAGGCGTTCGCGGTCATCCCGTGGATCTGCTCTCCGACGCGGGCCGTGATCACCGTCACGCCCGTTGCGAACATCCCGAGCGTCCTCCTGAACTCGCCTGCCGTGTCCGACCCGCTCCCTGACGCCGTCTCGATGAGCTCGGGCTGGGGCGCATCGTCGAAGGGCGACTCGCCGATACCCTCCGGCGCGTTGGCGACGGCAATGCGCCGCAACGACAGGGCGAATTCGTCCGGGGGCTCCATCAGGGGGATTCTGATCCCAATTCGGCGGAAATCGAAGCGGTGCGGGCGAGGAGTGCCGGCAGTGCCGCCCGCGCGGCGGCCCGGCCGAACCGCGGCAGAGGGCCTTGCAGGGCGACGATGGCCACCGGCCCGCCGTTACTCGACCAGACGGGGGCGGCGATCGCATTCAGGCCCCGCTCGCGCTCCTCGTAGGCCTCGGCGAAGCCCCGCCGACGGATCCGGTCGAGCTCGTTCGCGAGCCTGAGCGGGTCGACGATCGTCCGCTCGGTGTAGGCGATCAGCGGCCCCGCATCCCCTGCGCCGCGGAACGCGAGCATCACCTTGCCGGCCGCGGTCGCGTGGGCGATCGACGGACGGCCGAGCTGCGAGGACTCCTGGACGTAATGGGAAGCCCGGACGACGTCGACGGTGATCGCATCCGGGTCGCCCGCGACCGAGAGCGTCGCGGTCTCGCCGACCTCCTCGACGAGCGCCTCGAGATGGGGACGGGCGACCGTCCGTACGTCGAGGCGGGCGAGCACCGCGTTCGCGAGGGTGACGAGCCGGATGCCGAGACGGTACTGGCCGGTGGCGGCGACACGCTCGACGAGCCCGGCCTCGACGAGCGTGCCGAGCTGCCGTGACACGGTGCTCGGCGTGACGCCTGCACGCCGGGCGATCTCGTTGGTGCCGAGCATCCGCTCGGTCGCGAGCACGTCGAGGATGGCGAGCGATCGCTGCGCGGCGGCGACGCGCTCCTGTGAGGGTTGACCCGTCCTCGCCATGGCGATAGCGTTGCACCATACAGGATGGTGTTGCGGAGAGCGAAATAGTGTCCTTCCTGCTCCAGTGCCCGCACTGCGGTCTGCGCGACGTCAACGAGTTCCGGTATCAGGGCGAGGTGACGCGGCGCCCGGGGCCGAGCCCGACGCTGCGCGAGTTGACCGACTACGTCTACTTCCGGGACAACGTCGCCGGCGTCCAGCGCGAGTGGTGGTACCACAGGGTCGGCTGCGGGCTGTGGTTCGTCGCCGAACGCGACACGCGCACCAACGAGGTGCTCAGCACCGTGGTGCCGCCGCCCGCGGGGGCTCCGGCCGCATGACGCGCCTTGCTCCGCAGCCCGGCGAGCTCATCGACCGCACGAAGGCGGTGAGGTTCCGCTTCGACGGGGGCGAGGTCGAGGGGCTCGCGGGCGACACGATCGGCTCGGCGCTCTACGCCGCGGGCCGCCGCGTCTTCTCGCGGAGCTTCAAGTACCACCGGCCGCGCGGCCTGCTCTGTTGCTCCGGCCGCTGCCCGAACTGCCTGATGACGGTCGACGGCGTTCCGAACGTCCGCGTCTGCGTCACGGTGCCGGCGGAGGGCGCGGACGTTCGGGCGCAGAACGTGCTGGGCTCGCTCGATCGGGACCTGCTCGGCGTCGTCGACAAGATAGGTGGCCCGTTCACGCCGGTCGGCTTCTACTACCGAACGATGATCCGGCCGCGTCGGGCCTGGCCGGTCTATGAGAAGGCGCTGCGGAACCTGGCCGGGCTAGGTCGCGTCGGTGGTGCCTCGCACCGCCGCTACGACACCGAGCACCGGCGGGTGGACGTGCTCGTGATCGGAGGCGGGGCGGCCGGCCGCGAGGCGGCCGCGGCGGCGTCGGGAGACGTCGTCCTCGTCGACGACCGCGCGTGGCACGACGCTCCCTACGAGGTGATCGCACCGGCGACCGCGCTCGCGATCTACGAAGGCGGGCTCGTGCCGGTCGACGCCGGCAACGTCCTGTACCGGATCCGCGCCGAGCGGATCGTCGTCGCCGCCGGCTCGATCGAGCAGCCGCTCGTGTTCCCGGGCAACGACCTGGTCGGCGTCATGCTTCCCGGCGCGGTCGAGCGACTCGTCGACGACTACGCCGTTCGTCCCGGCGAGAAGGCGGTCGTCGTGGGCGGGGATGTCGAGGCGACGTGCGAGCGCCTTCGGCGGGCGGGAACCGATGTGGCTGCCGCCGTCGAGACGGCTTCGCGTCTTGCCGCCAAGGGCAGCCGAGGGCGGCTTGCCGCCGTCGAGCTCGACGGCACGGCGCACGACTGCGACCTGCTCGTCGTGACGGGCGCCCGTCAGCCCGCCTACTCGCTGCTCGCCCAGGCGGGGGCGCGGATCGAATATGACCCCTCGCAGGGTGTCTTCGTTCCCCTCGAGCTGCCGCGTGGGGTCGAGGTGGTCGGGTCGGCCGCCGGCGGCCCCGGCCGGAAGCCGGCGCCCGCAAAGCTCGCGGGCAGTGGCGAGGGGGGCGACAAGTGCTTCGTCTGCGTGTGCGAGGACGTGACGACGAAGGACCTCCGCCGTGCGGTCGCCGAGGGCTTCGACTCGATCGAGCTTGCGAAGCGGTACACGACCGTGACGATGGGGCCGTGCCAGGGGAAGCTCTGCCATCTGGCGGCGATCCGGCTGCTGGCGCGAAGAGACCGGAGTCGACGATGCGGCGATCGGCACGACGACCGCACGCCCGCCGTGGCAGCCCGTGGAGCTCGGCCTGCTTGCAGGCCGCCACTACGAGCCGCTCAAGCGCTCGCCGCTCCAGCTACCGCCACGAGGAGCTCGGCGCCCGCATGATGTGGACCGGCCGCTGGAAGCGGCCGCACTCCTACGGCGACCCGGCCGCCGAGGTCCGGGCGGTGCACGAGCACCTCGGGCGTGATCGACGTCTCGACGCTCGGCAAGATCCTCGTCGAGGGCCCAGGCGCCGCGGAGCTTCTCGACCGCCTGTACCCGAACCGGTTCTCCGATCTTCGCGGTCGGTCGCATTCGCTACGGCGTGCTCACGACCGACGGCGGGCGGATCATGGACGACGGCACCGTCGCGCGGCTCGCCGACGACCTGTTCTACGTCACGACCACGTCCACCGGCTCCGAGGGAGTCTGCGAGTGGTTCGAGTGGTGGAACGCCGTCTGGGGCTACGACGCCGAGATCGTGAACGTGACCGGTGCCCTAGCGGCGGTGAACCTCGCCGGCCCGGCGGCGCGGGAGGCGCTGCGGCGCCGTCACCTCGGACGACGTCTCGACGGACTCGTTCCGGTACCTCGACGCGAGGCAGCTTGCGGGTGGCCGGCGTCCCGTGCCTCGCGCTCCGCATCGGCTTCGTCGGGGAGCTCGGCTACGAGCTCCACTGCCCGGCGAGCGTCGCCGTCCACCTCTGGGATGCGCTGGTCGGGCAGGGCGCCGTCCCGTTCGGGCTCGAGCCTCAGCGGGTGCTCCGGCTCGAGAAGGCCCATGTCATCGTCGGTCAGGACACCGACTCCGAGTCGAACCTTCTCTCGGCCGGCATGCCGTGGATCGTGAAGGACGACAAGCCCGACTACGTCGGCAAGTGGGCGCTGCCGCACGCGGAGGTGTCGCGAGCGTCTCGTCGGCTTCAGCATGCCGACGGAGACGCTGCCTGCCGGAAGGGGCCCAGGTCGTGCGTGGCGGCCGCCCGGTGGGCCGCGTCACGAGCTCGCGCGTGAGCGAGCGCCTCGGGCGCGTGATCGGGCTCGCCTGGGTCGAGCCCGCCGCAGCCGAGGAGGGCGCAGACGATCGCCGATCCGCGTCGCCGGGGCCGACCGCGAGGCAAAGGTGAGCCTCGCGCCCTTCTACGACCCAGAGGGAGCGCTGCTGCGATCGTGACGCGCCTGGCCTTCCTCTCTGCCGCACGAAGCAGACGTCGAGCCGGTCGTCGCCGGTGCGGACGGCCGGCGCGGCGTTCGACGACGTCTCCGGGCTCGGCAAGCTCGAGGTCCGCGGCGCCGATGCTCCCGGAGGGCCTCCCTCTCGGTCCCGGCCGCACGCTGGTCGTGCTGGACGGGGATCGTCCGCGCCGAGCGCGACCGTCTGAGCGCTGCCGGGTACCGCGTCTACGACCAGACGGCCGCGCTCGCCGCATTCGAGGTCGAGGGCGAGGACCTGCTGCGGCGGCTGACCGAGCTCGAGCTCGACCGGCTCCCCGCGGTCGGCGCGATCGCCCGCGACACGCCCGCCGTGGTCGAGCGCCTCGACGGCGCGCGCTTCCGGCTCTTCGTGCCGCAGGAGCTCGGCGCACTTCGTCGCCGACGTGTTCTCCGACATGGGGGAGGGGCTCGAGCCGTGAAGGACATCTTCCGTGTCCGGCGCATGTGGCGGCCGGCGACGTCGCTGAAGAAGCGCTACGACGTCGTGATCGTCGGCGGCGGCTCGCACGGGCTTGCGACCGCCTACTACCTCGCGAAGAACCACGGCGTCCGCAACATCGCCGTGCTCGAGAAGTCGTACATCGGCTCCGGGGCATCCGGGCCGCAACACCACGATCATCAGCTCGAACTACCGCACGCCCGAAGGTGCGGCGTTCTACAAGCGAAGCGTCGAGCTCTACGAGCGCCTGTCCGGCCGAGCTCGACTTCAACCTCATGTTCTCCCAGCACGGTCACCTGACGCTGGCGCACTCGGATCGTGCGATGAACACGATGCAGGAGCGCGCCGAGGTCAACCAGCTGCTCGGGATCGACTCGCGGGTCGTGTACCCCGACGGAGATTGCACGCCTCTGCCCACAGCTCGACGTCTCCGACGCCACGACGTGGCCGATCATGGGCGCGCTCTACCATGCGCCGGGCGGGATCATCCGGCACGACGCCGTCGTCTGGGGCTTCGCCCGCGGCGCAGACCGCGCCGGGGTCGAGATCCATCCGTACACCGAGGTGACCGGGATCGAGCAGCAGGGGGGACGGGTCACCGCCGTTCAGACGAATCGCGGCCGGGTCGAGGCCGACGTCGTCGTGAGCGCGGTCGCCGGCTGGTCGACGCTCGTCTGCGGGCTGGCCGGCGTCCGGCTGCCGATCACGACCCACATCCTGCAGGCGTTCGTCACCGAGCCGGTCAAGCCGTTCCTCGACGTGATCATCGTCTCGGCGCAGATGCACGTGTACGTGTCGCAGACGGATCGCGGCGAGTTCCTGATCGGCGCCGAGATCGAGCCGTACACGACGTACAAGTCGATCGGCACGTTTCCCGTTCCTCGAGTACTCGGCCCGCCACGTGCTCGAGCTCTTCCCGCAGCTCGAGCGTCTCCGCGTCCTGCGCACCTGGACCGGGTTGTGCGACCTGTCCCCCGACTACAGCCCCATCCTCGGCGCGACCGAGCTCGAGAACTTCCACGTCTCGGCGGGCTGGGGTACCTACGGGTTCAAGGCGGCGCCGATCGTGGGCACGACGCTTGCCGAGCTCGTAGCGACCGGCAAGACGCCCGCGCTGATCGCCCCCTTCGCGCTCGAGCGCTTCCACACCGACACGATGGTGTCGGAGCTCGCGGCCGCCGCGGTCTCGCACTAGCCAGACCGGGAATCCCCGGCCTCTCGGGCGTCCACGGTGGGTTACATTGAGGGCAGCGGGATCGGCCACCACCGAAGGAGGCAGCAATGAGGCTTCAGGTGAAAGGCAAGAACGTGGAGGTCTCCCCGACGATGCGCGAGTACGCCGAGCGGAAGCTCGGGAAGCTGACGAAGCAGCTCGCCGCCGAGACGCAGGTCGAGGTCGAGCTCTCGGAGCAGCGGAACCCGTCGATCGCCGAAAGCCACGTGGCGGAAGCAACGATCTTCGCCAAGGGCGCGACGTTGCGTGCCAGTGGCGCCTCGACGGACATGAGGGCGTCGATCGACGAGCTCGTCGACAAGCTCGAGCGTCAGGTGAAGCGCTACCGCGAGCTGCGCCGGGTCGAGCCGAGGCGGCATGTGCCTCCGGACGGCGCGCCGTCCACGGCCGAGCAGACGTAGAGCCGTTGGGTCTCTTCCGGCGGCGACGGCCGCTTCACGAGCAGCTGGCCCGCGAGGGCGGGCTCTCCGCCGCGCTCGACGGAGGTACGACCGCGCCCGGGCTCGCCGCCGACGCACCGGGCTGGGACGGCCTGCAGCGCGGCGAGCCGGGTATCCACGGCGTGCCGCGCGCACGGCGCTGGGACACGGTCGCGACGGCGTCGGCCGAGGGGATCCGCGGTGACACCGTCACGTTCGCCGCAGTCGGCGACGGCGGGCCGATCGGCAGTGACGAGCCCGAGCAGGCCCTGCGCTCGCTCGCTGCTGCCGTCGAGGAGTCGCTCGCGCGTCCCTACCGCGCCGAGGCGGTGCGGCGTGACGGCGACCTGTGGGCAGTCGGGGCGAGGCGGATCCAGGTGGCCGAGGTGCCGGGACTCGCGGGCGACGAGGCGGAGCTCGTCGTCCGGCCCGACGGATCCGTGCTCCGGGTGGACGGCGAGACGACGCTGCGGCAGGCGCCGGGGCTCGATCAGGTCGGTGCCGAGCTCGGTCCGGAACGGGTCGTACGCGCCTGGCGGGTCGTCGGCGACCTCTGGGAAGTCGAGGCAACGCCCCTCTGAGGCGACTGCGCCGAGCCCCTCGGTACCCTGTCCCGAGCATGTCGCCGAGTATGGATTCGTTCGAGAAGGCACTGCGCTTCGGCGAGGGACGCCGGATGAAGCGTCTCGCGGAGCAGGCCGCGTACGTCGCAACCCTGGAGCCCGACTTCCGCGCGCTGTCCGACGACGAGCTGCGCGCGAAGACCGTCGAGTTCCGTGAGCGCCTCGAGAACGGCGAGACGCTCGAGGATCTGCTCTTCGAGGCGTTCGCGGCCGTGCGCGAGGCGCGCCTCCGCGAGTCCGACCAGCGCATCTTCGACGTCCAGATGATGGGCGGGATCGTCCTTCACGAGGGCGACATCGCCGAGATGAAGACCGGCGAGGGCAAGACCTTCGTGGCGAGCCTCCCGATGTACCTGAACGCGCTCGAGGGGAAGGGCGTGCACCTCGTCACCGTCAACGACTACCTCGCCCAGCGCGACGCCGAGTGGAACCGGGGCGTCTTCGAGCGGCTCGGCATGAGGGTCGCCTACATCGAGAACAACATGCCGTTCGACGAGCGGAAGGCGGCGTACGACGCCGACGTCACCTACGGCACCAACTCGGAGTTCGGCTTCGACTACCTGCGCGACAACATGGCGATCAGCCTCGAGGGCGTGGTGCAGCGCGGCCACCACTACGCGATCGTGGACGAGGTCGACTCGATCCTGATCGACGAAGCGCGGACACCGCTGATCATCTCGGGCGAGCCGACGACCGCCGCGAAGACCTACCACGACTTCGCGCGCATCGTGAAGGGGCTAGACGGCGTCCAGTCCAAGGGCACGAAGCTCGACGACGAGCAGCTCGCGATGGAGCACGACTACCTCTACGACGAGAAGCACAAGACCGTCTCGCCGACCGAGTCGGGGATCGAGCAGGTCGAGCGCGCGATGCGGGTCGAGAACCTCTACAGCCCCGGCAACGTCCAGCTGGTCAACCACCTGATCCAGGCGCTCAAGGCCGAGGCGCTCTACAAGCGTGACGTCGACTACGTCGTGCAGGACGGCGAGGTGAAGATCGTCGACGAGTTCACCGGCCGGATCATGGAAGGCCGCCGCTGGAGCGAAGGCCTCCACCAGGCGGTCGAGGCGAAGGAGGGTGTCGCGATCCAGGAGGAGCATCAGACGCTCGCGACGATCACCCTCCAGAACTACTTCCGCCTCTATACCGCCGAGAAGCACGACGGAACGGTCGGGAAGCTCGCGGGCATGACGGGAACGGCGAAGACCGAGGAGAAGGAGTTCGTCGAGATCTACGGCCTCAGCGTCGTCGAGATCCCGACGAACGTCCCCGTCGTCCGCGACGACGGCAACGACCTCATCTTCAAGTCGGCGGAGGCGAAGTTCGCGGCCGTCGTCGCCGACGTCAAGGAGCGGAACGAGAAGGGCCAGCCCGTCCTCGTCGGCACGATCGCCGTCGAGACCTCCGAGTACCTCAGCGAGCTGCTCAAGCGGCAGGGAGTGCCGCACACCGTCCTGAACGCCAAGGAGCACGCGCGCGAGGCGGAGATCATCAAGGACGCCGGTGAGGTCGGCTCGGTGACGATCGCCACGAACATGGCGGGCCGCGGCGTCGACATCAAGATCGACGACACCGTCCGCGAGCTTGGCGGCCTATTCGTCCTCGGCACCGAGCGCCACGAGGCGCGGCGCATCGACAACCAGCTCCGCGGCCGCTCGGGTCGCCAGGGAGACCCGGGGGGGACGCGCTTCTACCTGTCGGGGCAGGACGAGCTCGTGCGCCTCTTCGCCGGCGACCGGATCCACAACATCATGGAGCGCTTCAAGCTCCCGGACGACCAGCCGATGGAGGCCGGGATCCTCTCGCGCCAGATCGAGAACGCCCAGAAGAAGGTTGAAGAGCAGAACTTCGTCGCCCGTAAGAACGTCCTCAAGTACGACGACGTGATGAACGTCCAGCGCCAGGTGATCTACGAGCAGCGCAACCGTGTGCTGCACGGCGAGGATCTCGGCGAGGACATCCGCGAGGAGTGGCTCCCGGAGGTCGTCTCGAACATCGTCTCGGACTACACCGCGTTCGACGCGCAGGAGGAGTGGGACCTCGAGGGGCTCGTGGCCGCGATGGACGCGGTCTACGGCACCGGCGTCACCGCGGAGGAGCTGAAGGGCCTCGACCGGGAGCCGATCGTCCAGGAGTTCCTCGACGACGCGCTCGACGCGTACGCGGAGCGCGAGAAGGAGCTCGAGGAGATCCAGGAGGGGCTGATTCGAGATCTCGAGCGCTTCATCGTCCTGCAGACGGTCGACGTCCGCTGGCGGGAGCACCTCGAGAACATGGACTACCTCCGCGAGGGCATCGGGCTTCGTGGGCTCGCCCAGAAGGACCCGCTCGTCGAGTACCGCAACGAGGGGCACGTCATGTTCGGCGAGCTGACCCGCGCGATCCGCGAGGAGGTCGTGACGCTGCTCTTCCATGCAGAGGTGACCGCCGAGGACGGCTCGCTGCCCGCCGAGGCGGAGGCCGGGGCGGGCGGGCCGCTCAGCTACGAGCACGAGTCGCTCGCCGGGTCACAGGCGATCCTCGCAGCCGGCAGTGCGACCGCCGCGACGGGCTTCGCGTCCGGCGGAGGTGTCGCAACCCCGGTCGCCCAGCGGCCGAAGGTGAACAGCGAGTTCGAGAACGTCGGACGGAACGACCTCTGCCCCTGCGGCTCGGGCAAGAAGTTCAAGCGCTGCCACGGCGCCTAGAGAGGCACGCCGCCTAGGGCAGTTGGCCGTCCGCTCCCGCGCCGATCGCCCGGGCGATGTCGAGGCTCGAGAGGATGCCGATCGGCCTGCCGTCGTCCGGGGCGGTGACGACGATGTGCGACGTCCCGTTCTGGGCCATGATCTCCGATGCGTAGCGCAGGTCCAGGTCGGGCCGGACCGTGACGGTCGGCTCGCTCGCCGCCTCGCGGGCGGTGAGGCGGTCGAGGTTCGATCGCGCATAACCGAGCACGACGTCTCGGTCGGAGACGACCACGCACGACGTCCCGTCGTCCGATGCCGCGACCACCACCGCGTGGATGCGATGCTCGGCGAGCAGGGCGGCCACCGTGCGCAGCGTCGCGTCGGGCCGGCACGTGACGACGCCGACATGCATCGCAGATCCGACGGTCGGCTCGTTGGCTCCGACGTCCGTCATGCAGAGTCGTAGATCCCGTCGTTGGCGGCGCGGAGCGCGTCGACGTACCCCGAACGCTCGTAGGCCGCCTCCTCCGCATCGCGTGGCACGGCGAGCAGGCCGCGAAGCTCGTCGACGCTTCCGAACCCCTTGCGTGTCATCCACTCGGACAGGCCGTCCAGCAGCGCCTGCGTGTGCCCGACGCCGTGACGAAGAAGTGCCGAGGCCGTCATCACGACGTCGGCGCCCGCGAGGAGATACCCGGCGACATCGTCCGAGGTCTCGACGCCGGTGGTCGCGGCGAGCGATGCTCGGACCCGTCCGCGCAGGAGCGCGATCCACGTCCGCGGCAGTCGGGCCTCCACCGGGCTCGAGAGACCCACGTGCGGCACGACGGCAAGCAGCTCGGGATCGATGTCGGGTTGCAGGAACCGGTTGAACAACACGAGCGCATCGGCACCGGCCTCGTCGAGGCGGATCGCCATCTCGCCCATGGAGCTGAAGTAGGGGCTCAGCTTGATCGCCACCGGGACACCGACTGCCTCCTTGACGCGCGTGAGCACGTCGAGATGGCGCTGCTCGACGTCGCGGCCGGAGACACGTGCATCGCCCGGCAGGTAATAGACGTTCAGCTCGATCGCAGCTGCGCCCGCGTCCTGCATCGCCCGGGCGTACTCGACCCAGCCGCCCGGGGTGACGCCGTTCAGGCTGCCGATCACCGGCACGTCGACGGCGGCGGCGGCGCGCTCGAGCAGGCTCAGGTAGCGGCGCGGGCCGGGGTCCGTCTCGGCCGCAGCGGGGAAGTACGAGAGCGACTCGGCGAAGCTCTCCGCGCCTGCCTCGACCAGCTGCTCGTTCCTGGCCGCCTCGCGAAGCAGCTGCTCCTCGAAGAGGGAGTAGAGGACGATCGCGCCGACCCCGGCGTCGGCGAGTTGACGTACGCCGTCGACGGTCTGGGAGAGCGGCGAGGCCGACGCGACCAGCGGGTTGCGCAGCGTCAGGCCCATGTAGCGGGTCGAGAGCTCCATCAGCGCTCCCTGCGGGCGTCGGCAGCGTACTGCCGTGCCCCGCGGGTCGCCATCTCCTCGTACACGTCCCAGCGCTGCTCGACCGCCTGCACGGCGAGCTCGTGGAGCCGCTCGGCCTCGGCCGGGTCGGTGTTCGCGAGCGTCCGGTAGCGCAGCTCCCGGTTCGTGTAATCGGCGAGCGGGATCCGCGGCCGCGGCGAGTCGAGCAGGAACGGATTGCCGCCGGCCGCCCGGACGGCCGGGTCGTAGCGGATCAGCGGCCAGTAGCCGCTCGCGACGGCGCGGTACTGCTGGTCGAGCCCGTCTCGCATCGCGATCCCGTGCGCGATGCAGTGGCTGTAGGCGATCACGAGCGACGGCCCGTCGTAGGCCTCAGCTTCGCGGAGGGCGCTGAGCGTCTGTTGAGGGTCGGCGCCCATGGCCACGCGGGCGACGTAGACGTTGCCGTAGGCGATCGCCTGCAGCGCGATGTCCTTCTTCGGCACCGTCTTGCCCGCGGCCGCGAACTTCGCGACCGCCCCGAGTGGGGTCGACTTCGACATCTGGCCGCCGGTGTTCGAATAGACCTCGGTGTCGAGCACGAGCACGTTGACGTTGCGGCCGCTCGCGAGCACGTGGTCGAGCCCGCCGGAGCCGATGTCGTACGCCCAGCCGTCGCCGCCGACGATCCAGACGCTGCGCCGGACGAGATGGTCGAGGACGCTCCGAAGGTCGGCGACCGTGTCGCCGGGGAGGGCATCCAGGTGCCGCTCGAGCTCGGCGACGCGCTCGCGCTGCGCGCGCAGCTCCGACTCGCGCAGCTGCGGTGCCGACAGGATCTCGTCCACCAGCTCCGCGCCGACCAGGTCGCGCAACTCGGCGAGGCGCCGCCCGGCCAGCTCGGTGTGGCGGTCGGCGGCGAGCCTGAAGCCGAGCCCGAACTCGGCGTTGTCCTCGAAGAGCGAGTTCGACCAGGCGGGGCCGCGCCCGTTCGCGTCCGTCGTCCACGGTGTCGTCGGGAGGTTGCCGCCGTAGATCGACGAGCAACCCGTCGCGTTGGCGACCATCAGCCGGTCGCCGAAGAGCTGCGAGAGCAGCTTCAGGTACGGCGTCTCGCCGCAGCCCGCGCACGCGCCGGAGAACTCGAACAGGGGCTCCAGGAACTGCGTGCCGCGCACCGTGCCGAAGTCGACCCGCGACCGGTCGGTGGCGGGCAGTGTCTCGAAGAACGCGATGTTGTCGCGCTCCGCCGCGACGAGCGGCTCTCGGAGAGCGAGGTTGATTGCTTTGCGCTGTGGGTCGGCGGGCGCCGTGACCGGACATGCCTGGACGCACAACTCGCAGCCGGTGCAGTCCTCGACATAGACCTGCAGCGTGTAACGCGCATCGGGCATGCCGACGGCGTCGAGCGCCGCCGCCTGGAAGCCCGCGGGGGCGCCGTCGAGGTGCGACTGGTCGTAGTACCGCGAGCGGATCACGCTGTGCGGGCAGACGAAGCTGCAGTTGCCGCACTGGATGCAGAGGTCGGAGTCCCAGACCGCGACGAGATCGGAGATGTTGCGCTTCTCGAACGCGGCGGTGCCGCTTGGATAGGTGCCGTCCACCGGCAGCGCGCTGACCGGTAGGTCGTCGCCGCGGCCCGCCAGCATGGCGGCGGTGACGGTGCGGACGAACTCGGGCGCGTCGGCCGGGACGACCAGAGGCAGCTCGCGGTCCCCCGTCGCGTGCTCGGGCACGTCGATCCGGTGCAGCCCCTCGAGCGCGCGGTCGACAGCGGCCTGGTTGCGCTCGACCACCTCGGCGCCCCGGCGGCTGTAGGTCTTCGCGACTGCCGCCTTGATCCGCTCGATCGCGCGCTCGGGCGGCAGCACGCCCGAAAGCTGGAAGAAGCACGTCTGGAGGATGATGTTGACGCGCCCGGCGAGACCGACCTCGCGGGCGATCCGCCCGGCGTCGATGGCGTAGACGTCGATGTGCTTCGCGACGATCTGCTCCTGGACCGGACGGGAAAGGGCAGCCCACACCTCTTCGGGCGGGCGCGGGCAGTTCAGGAGCAGTGTCGCGCCGTCGGCGGCGCGGCCGAGCACGTCGGCGTGGTCGAGCAGCCCGAACTGATGGCAGCCGACGAAGCCGGCCTGCTGGACGAGGTACGGCGCCCTGATCGGTCCCGGGCCGAACCGGAGGTGGGAGACGGTCTGCGAGCCCGACTTCTTCGAGTCGTAGACGAAGTAGCCCTGCGCGTTGAGGCCCTCCTCGTCTCCGAGGATCTTGATCGTGTTCTTGTTCGCGCCCACGGTCCCGTCCGAGCCGAGGCCGAAGAAGATCGCGCGCACCGTGTCGGGCGGCTCGATGTCGAGCGCCGCGTCGTAGGGGAGGCTCGTCCCGGACACGTCGTCGGTGATGCCGACCGTGAACCGCCGGCGAGGCTGCTCGGCCGCCAGCTCGGCGAAGACGCCGGCGACCATGCCGGGTGTGAACTCCTTCGACGAGAGGCCGTAGCGGCCGCCGACGACCCTCGGCATCGAGGCCCGCTCCCCGTCCGAGTACGCCTCGGTCAGCGCAGCGACCGTATCGAGGAAGAGCGGCTCGGCGATCGAGCCCGGCTCCTTCGTCCGGTCGAGCACGGCGACGTTCCGCACGGATGCCGGCAGCGCGGCCGCGAGCGCCTGCGCCGGGAACGGGCGGTACAGACGTACCTGGAGGACGCCGACGCGCTCGCCCCGGGCGTTGAGCGCGACGATCGTCTCTTTCGCCGTCTCGGCGCCCGACCCCATCAGCACGAGCACGCGCTCGGCCTCCGGGTCGCCGAAGTAGTCGACGATGCCGTACGGGCGGCCGGTGCGCTCGGCGAGGGCAGCCATCGCGTCCTCGACGATCCCCGGGACGCGCGCGTAGAACGGGTTCACCGTCTCGCGCGCCTGGAAATAGACGTCGGGATTCTGGGCCGTGCCACGGATGAACGGCCGTTCGGGCGAGAGCGCCCTGCCGCGGTGTGCCCGGACGAGCTCCTCGGGCACGAGTGCGCGCAGATCGTCGTCGGAGAGCGGCTCGATCGTGTTCAGCTCGTGAGACGTGCGGAAGCCGTCGAAGAAGTGCACGAACGGCACGCGTGTCCGCAGGGTCGCAGCCTGTGCGACCAGCGCGAGATCGTGGGCCTCCTGGACGGACGCCGACGCGAGCAGTGCGAAGCCCGTCTGGCGCACGGCCATCACGTCCGAGTGGTCACCGAAGATCGAGAGCCCCTGCGCGGCGAGCGACCTGGCGGCGACGTGGAGCACGGCCGGCGTCAGCTCGCCCGCGATCTTGTACATGTTCGGGATCATCAGCAGCAGGCCCTGCGAGGCGGTGAAGGTCGTCGCCAGCGCGCCACCCTGCAGGGCGCCGTGCAGCGCACCGGCCGCGCCGCCTTCGCTCTGCATCTCGACCACCGCCGGCACGGTTCCCCAGACGTTCGTGCGCCCTGCGCTCGACCACTCGTCGGCCAGTTCGGCCATCGGCGACGACGGCGTGATCGGGTAGATGCAGCAGACCTCGTTCAGGCGGTAGGCCACCGACGCGGCAGCCTCGTTGCCGTCGACGGTCACGCGCACGTCAGTCGCCCTCCGCGACCATCTCGATCGCATGGACCGGGCATTGCTCGAAGCACACGCCGCAGCCGGTGCAGCGGTCGAGGTCGAACCGGTAGCGGAAGCCGACGCCCAGCTTGATCACGGCGTCCTCGGGACATGCGCCCAGGCAGCCGTCGCATTCGAAGCAATTGCCGCATGAGAGGCACCGGCCTGCTTCGTAGACGGCCTCTCCGGCCGAGAGGCCGCTGACGACCTCCTCGAAGGCGGTGATCCGCTCGGTCGGCGCGAGCTCGGGCTGCAGGCGACGGGCGGCGTCGCCGAAGTACCAGAGGTGCAGCTTGTCGAAGCTCGCCAGGTCGTGCTTCGGCCCGCTCGCCGCGGCGGCGCTTCGGAGCCATGCGTCGATGTGGAGCGCCGCCTTCTTGCCGTGACCCACGCCGACGGTGACAGTCCGCTCGCTCGGGACCATGTCGCCGCCTGCGAACACGCCTGGGCAGCCGGTCTGCAGCGAGGTGGACACGTGCACCGTCCCGTCGCGGTCGAGCTCGACACCCGGCACGTCGCGCAGGAAGGCGGTGTCGCTCTCCTGGCCGAGCGCCAGGATCACGGTGTCGGCTGCAAGCGTCTCGAACCGCCCCGTCGGCTGCGGGAAGCCCGTCTCGTCGAGCTCCATCTGCTCGACCTGCAGCTCGGGCCCGTCGAAGGCGGTGATCGTCCGGAGCCAGTTGATCCGCACGCCCTCCCGTTCGGCGTCCTCTGCCTCCTCGAGGTGGGCGGGCATCTGCTCGCGGGTGCGCCGGTAGACGATCAGCGCCTCGTCCGCGCCCAGCCGTCGCGCCACGCGCGCGGCATCCATCGCGGTGTTCCCGCCGCCGTAGACGGCGACCCGGCGTCCGATCTCCGGTTGCTCCCCCGAGGCGACGCTGCGTAGGAACGCGACCGCGTCGACGATCCGGCCGGCGTCGCGAGCCGGGATGTCGACCCGCTTGGAGAGGTGGGCGCCGACGGCGACGAAGACCGCGTCGAAGCGGCCTTCCTCCCGCTCGGCGACGAGATCCTCGACCTTGTGCTCCTGCGTGATCCGGACGCCGAGCGCGGCGATCCGCTCGATCTCGCCGGTGAGCACGTCGCGTGGCAACCGGTAGGCGGGAATCCCGTACCGCATCATCCCGCCCGGCTGCGCACCCGAGTCGCGCATCTCGACCCCGTGGCCGAGCCGCGTCAGGTGGTACGCGGCGGAGAGCCCGCTCGGCCCCGAGCCGATCACGAGCACGCGCTTGCCGCTGCGTGCGGCCGGAGCGTCGAACTGCCACCCCTGCTCGAGCGCCGTATCGCCGAGAAACCGCTCGACCGAGTGGATCGAGACGGCGCTGTCGAGGCTGGCTCGGTTGCAGACGCTCTCGCACGGGTGGTAGCAGACCCGTCCGTGGATCGCGGGCAGCGGATTGTCGGCGACGAGCCGGCGCCAGGCCTGCTCGTGACGGCCGGCCAGCGTGTGGGCGAGCCACTCCTGGATGTTCTCGCCGGCCGGGCAGCCCGCGTTGCACGGGGGCAGGAGGTCGACGTAGACCGGTCGACGGTCTCGAACCGGGCCGGTGTTCGAGCGACCGTGAAGCAGGTCCGGCAACCGCGTCACGTCCCGTCTTGGGTCGGTCACGCCTGCTCGTCCCTGATGCCCACGTCCGAACGCTAGCCGCGGGGTGAGCGATCCCGACTCCGGGGAAACCCACAGGATTCCCCGGAGTCGGGGCAACGTCTCCGCAGACGGCCGGGTAGTGGCCGGCCGATCCGGGTCGCCCCGGATGGTTGGTCACCGGTTCGCCACATCATCGTCTCATGAGCCCGAAGTAGGGTTGGGGTCGTGGGCTCTGTCGAGCGCCGTCTGCTCGCGCGTGAGGCCACGCTGGCCACCGTTGTGGCCGCGTCGCTCGCCGCCATCCTTCTCTGGGCCGCCCCGCCCGGAGTGGACTGGGCCGCCCACGCATACCAGCGGACGTTCCTGATCCAGCACGGCTTCGCGATCTGGAACACCTACTGGTATGCGGGCCGCTCCTCGTTCGTCACCTACAGCCTGCTCTACTACCCGCTCGCGGCGCTGCTCGGAATCCGCGTCCTCGCGCTCGTCTCCATCGCGACCGCGGCGCTCGCGTTCAGCATGGTCGTCCTGCGCCAGTGGGGCCCGGTCTCCCGCGTCTCGAGCCGGTCATTTGCGGTGCTCTGGGCGGGGCTCGTCTTCTCGGCCGCCTTCCCGTTCGCGCTCGCCGTCTCGTTCGCGCTGCTCGCGATCTGGTCACTGCAGGAAGGACGCCGAGGTCGCTTCGCCGTCTGCGGCCTGCTGACGCTCGCCGCGAGCCCGCTGGCGTTCGCCTTCCTCGCGCTCGTGCTCGGCGGGCTCGCGCTCGGACGGCGGAGCCTCCGTCACTCCGGCGTGCAGGTTGCGGTCATCCTTGGCGGCGCGACGACGGAGCTCGTGATCGACCGGGTCTTCGGCGGTGGTGGCCTGTTCCCGTTCGGCCTGCTCCAGTTGATCCCGGCGCTGATGTTCTGCGGGCTCGGGCTCATCGTCACCCGCGGCGTTCCCGCCGCACGGCCGCTCCACGGGCTCTTCTGGCTCTACCTCGCGGCAGTCATGACCGCGTATCTCGTGCCGTCCTCGGTCGGCTCGAACATCGAGCGGATCCGCTACGCGGCCGTGCCGATCGCCCTGATCGCCGTCGCGCTCCGCCGCTACCGGCCGCTGTGGCTGACGGTGCCGGCACTCGTCCTCGCGGCGGTCTGGAACGTGACGCCGATCTGGTCGAGCTTCGCCCAGACGAGCTCCGACCCCGAGGCGTCGATCACGTACTGGCAACCCGCGCTCACCTACCTCAAGGCGCACACGAGCCCGTCGTACCGGGTCGAGGTCGTCGACACCGCCGAGCACTGGCAGGCGGCCTACCTCCCGGACGCCGGCATCCCGATCGTGCGCGGCTGGTACCGGCAGAACGACTTCCCGCAGAACGAGCTCCTGTACGACAAGACGCTCGGGGCGCGGGCATACGATCGATGGCTGCGGCAGATGGCGGTCCGGTACGTCGTCCTCACGGATGCGCCGGTCGACTACAGCTCGCGCCTCGAGGCGAAGCTGATCCGATCGGGTTGGTCAGGCCTCGTCCTCGTCAAGCGGCTGCCGCATCAATCGATCTACGAGCTTCCGGCCGCGACGCCGTTGATCACCGGACCGGCCCCGGCCAGCGTCCTCTGGCTGTGGCCGTCGAGGCTCGTCGCGGAGGTGGACAAGCCCGGTTCCTACCTCGTGCGGTTGCGCTGGTCGCCGTACTGGCGCACGCCGGGCGGTTGCGTCTCGAAGGCGGGCGACGGGCTGACGCGCCTCCAGATACGGCATGCCGGCCTCGTCGAGCTCGTCTTCTCGCTCGACGTCACCCGCGGCCTGCAGACGCTCGCCGGGGCTGCGCCGAAGCACGTTTGCAGCCGCTGATCATCTACCATCCCTCGCCGATGGACGAACAGAAGCCGCTTTCCGATCAGCTCGCCGAGCTCGGCGCCCAGCTTGACTGGGTCCGGGAGTACCTTTGACCCGGCTGAGCTCGAAACCCGGCTCGTAGCGCTCGAGGAGCAGATGAACGCCCCCGGCTTCTGGGACGACCAGGAGCGGGCGGCCCGTGTCTCCTCCGGCCACGCCCGCGTCTCGCGGCGGCTCGAGGGCTACCGCCGGCTCATGTCCGACTATTCGGATGCGACGGAGCTCACGGCGCTCGACGGCGGCGAGATGGAGGACGAGATCGCCGCCATGCTCGTGCCGCTCCGCACGGAGCTCGAGCGGATGCAGGAGGCGGCGCTCTTCGACGGCGAGTACGACGCGGGCGACGCCGTCGTCACGCTCCAGTCGGGCACCGGCGGGACGGATGCCCAGGACTGGGCGGAGATGATGCTGCGGATGTACGAGCGCTGGGCGTCGAACCGTGGCTTCGGCGTCGAGCTGCTCGAGGCGAGCCCGGGCGAAGAGGCGGGACTCAAGTCGACGACCTTCACGGTCGTCGGCGAGAACGCCTACGGGATCCTGAAGGCGGAGCGCGGCAAGCACCGGCTCGTGCGCCTCTCGCCGTTCGACCAGGCGCATCGCCGGCACACCGCGTTCTCCACGGTGATCGTCGCACCGCTCCTCCCGGAGGACGCCGCCGTCGAGATCGACGAGGGCGACCTCAAGATCGACACGTACCGCGCGCAGGGCGCCGGCGGCCAGCACGTCAACAAGACCGACAGCGCAGTTCGCATTACGCACTTGCCGTCGGGAATCGTTGTGCAGTGCCAGAACGAGCGCTCGCAGTCGGCGAACAAGCAGACGGCGATGCGGGTCCTGAAGGCGCGGCTCGTCGAGCGCGCGGAAGAGGAGAGGGAGGAGCTGCTGGCGAAGGAACGCGGCGGCTCCGCCGACACGGGTTTCGGCGGCGAGTCGATTCGCTCCTATGTCCTCCATCCCTACCAGCTCGTGAAGGACACGCGCACCGGCCACGAGACCGGGAATGCGCAGGCGGTGCTCGACGGCGAGCTCGACCCGTTCATCCGGGAATACCTGCTTGCCAGGGCCGCAGGGAGGATTGTCTAGCCCGTGGGTTACACTTCTCCCAACTCCGCACCGGGGCGTCACCTTCGGAGGGGCGCCCGGACAAAGCAGTGACGGAAACCGAGCTGACAGCCAACGACGCGGCCGTCCTGGTCGAGCCCGAACCGATCGCTTCGCCGCGGCCGAACGCCGCGTCGATGATCGTGTTCGACTCCGTGACCAAGGTGTACGAGCCCGACGTCGTCGCCCTCCGCGACGTGACGTTCCACATCGACAAGGGCGAGTTCGTCTTCATCGTCGGCGCCTCCGGGTCGGGCAAGTCGACGCTCGTGCGGCTGCTCCTGAAGGAGCTCGAGCCGACGAGCGGCAAGATCGTCGTCGGAGGCCGCGAGCTCGGGAGGCTGAAGCGGTCGAAGGTGCCGATGCTTCGGCGAAACATCGGCTGCGTCTTCCAGGACTTCAAGCTGCTCCCGCGCCGCACGGCCGCCGAGAACGTCGCGTACGCGCTCAAGGTGCAGGGGGAGTCGAGCTCCTCGATTCGCAAGAAGGTGCCCGAGGTGCTCGCGATGGTCGGCCTCTCCCACAAGATGAACTCGCTGCCCGACGAGCTCTCCGGCGGTGAGCAGCAGCGCGTCTCGATCGCGCGCGCGTTCGTCAACCATCCGCCGCTCCTCGTCTGCGACGAGCCGACGGGGAACCTCGACCCCGACACCTCGGTCGGGATCATGCAGCTTCTCTACCGGATCAACCGCGCGGGCACGACGATCCTGATGGTCACCCACGACCGCGAGATGGTCGACAAGATGCGCAAGCGCGTGATCCAGCTCGAGGACGGCCGCCTGGCCCGCGACGAGCGCCGCGGCGGTTACGCCGGTGAGGTCACCCAAGCATGAGCGGTAGAACGAAGCTGCTCTTCGCAGAGGCCTGGCGGTCGCTGGGTGCGAACCTGTCGACGACCGTTGCCGCCGCGATCACCGTGCTGATGAGCATGTTCCTGCTCGGTCTCTTCATCGCGCTCGGCAGCTGGACGGTCTCGTGGACGAACCACGTGAAGCGCGAGCTCGTCGTCAAGGTCTACTTCGCCGACAACGCGACGACGAAGCAGAAGACGGACTTCGCGCGGGAGATGGCGCAGAACCCGTACGCGAAGCAGGGCCCGGGCGGCATCAAGTACATCTCGAAGGCCCAGGGGCTCGCGATCATGAAGCGGCGCGACCCCGATCTCGTCGCCGGCCTTGCGGGGAACCCGATCCCGGACGAGCTCGAGGTGACGCCGAACCGCGGCGAGAACGTCGACAAGCTCTACAACTCGATCGTCCTGCCGCAGATCCCGTCGTACATACAGAAGGTGAACGACGGCAAGCGCCTCTCGCATCGCGTGCTCGAGGTCGCTCACGTCATCGAGGTGGTGTTCACGATCGCGACGATCGTGCTCGTGATCGCGTCGATCCTGCTGATCTCGAACACGATCCGGCTCTCGATCTTCTCGCGACGTCGTGAGATCGAGGTGATGAAGCTTGTCGGCGCGACGAACTGGTTCGTGCGCGGCCCGTTCATGCTCGAGGGGCTGATCTGCGGCGTCGCCGGTGCGCTGCTCGCGGTCTTCTTCCTCGTCCTCGGCAAGGCGATCGTGCTGCCGACGATCCTGCCGCACCTCTCCGGCGATGCCGACGTGCACGCGATGGCGTTTCCGCTCGTCGCGTTGATCCTGCTCGGCACCGGCCTGGCTCTCGGCGCGTTCGGCTCGGGCCTGACCATCCGCCGCTTCCTCCGGATCTGAGAATCTGACGGAGCTCGTCGTCGTCGAGGTGGGACGGCGGGGGAAGCTCGTCGTCGGCGAGCCGTACTTCACGCCCGGCGTGCCGCTCGTGCTCGAGTCGAAAGGCCTCGGCGACGTTCAGCCCGGCGACCTTGCAGCAGTGCAGACCGGGCGCGGCCGCGCGCGGGTCATGCAGGCGTTCGGGCCTGCTGCGCGCATCGAGAACGTCCTCGAGGCGCTCCTCGTCGAGCGTGGCGCCCGTCAGCCGTTCGAGCCGCACGACCCGCCGGCGGCGAGCGACGCGGGGAGGGTCGACCTGCGCGACCTCGTCACGTACACCGTCGACCCCGAGACGGCGAAGGACTTCGACGACGCGCTCTCGTTCCGCCGCGAGCCCGACGGCATTCGGGCGTGGGTGCACATCGCCGACGTGTCGTTCTTCGTCGGCGCGGGGACGCCGCTCGACCACGGTGCCGCCCGGCGGTCGTTCTCCACGTACGTGCCGGGCGCGGTGGCGCCGATGCTCCCGCACGAGCTGGCCGACGACCAGTGCTCGCTGCGGCCGAACGTCGACCGGCTGTGCGTCACGGTGGAGCTGCCGCCGAACGGTGAGCCGAGTTTCTACCGGTCGGTGATCCGCTCCGACGCCCGGCTCACGTACGGGCAGGCTGAGCGGCGCGAGGCGCCGCCCGCGGTGCTCGAGGCGCTCACTCTCAACGACGAGCTGGCGGGCCGGCTGCGCGAGCGCCGCTTCGCGCGCGGGGCGCTGCAG
Organism: uncultured Thermoleophilia bacterium; assembly: GCA_963794375.1. Taxonomy (GTDB): domain Bacteria; phylum Actinomycetota; class Thermoleophilia; order Gaiellales; family Gaiellaceae; genus PALSA-600. Next base: position 252,965 of record CAWCDL010000004.1, on the reverse strand, counting down.
GTGCAGACGCCGGAAGTCGCGTTTCGCTTCGACGGCGCTGGTGGGATTGCCGACGCGTGGCTCGAGGGCGAGCCGCACGCGCACATGCTCGTCGAGGAGCTCATGATCCTCGCCAACGAAGCCGTCGGCGGCTTCCTCGCGTCGCGCAAGCGGGCAGCGCTCTACCGCGTGCACGAGCGCCCCGACCCCCAGGCGATCGAACAGCTGCTGGCACGGCTGACGGAGCTGGGCGTGCCGAGCCCGCCCGCGCCGGAGCGCATGTCGCCGCAGGAGGCCGCGGCGCTCGCAGGCGCGGCGTCCCTCCTCGTCGCCCGCTATGCCGAGCAGTCGGGGCGGGGCCGGGAGGCGTTCCCGGCGCTCGTGCTGCGCGCGCTGAAGCAGGCGCGCTACGACGTGCACAACCTCGGCCACGCCGGTCTCGCGAGCCCGGCGTACTGCCACTTCACCTCGCCGATCCGCCGCTACCCGGATCTCGTCGTCCACCGGGCACTGCTGCGCGAGCTCGGTCTGGGCGACGACCCGCTGCCCGACGGCCTCGAGCGGCTCGCCGAGCACGCGTCCGAGCGCGAGCGCGAGGCGGCGCAGCTCGAGTACCTGGCGGACGACCTTTGCCTCGCGCGTCTTCTGGAGCGACGTCTCTTCGAGGACGGCTGGGAAGCGAGGTTCGACGCGGAGATCGTCGGCGTGATCGGGTCGGGCCTCTTCCTGCGCTTCGGCACCGTCTTCGAAGGGTTCCTGCCGGCGCGGCGGCTGCACGGCGAGTTCTACGAGATCGACCCGCTCGCGACCGCGCTTGTCGGCCGCACGACCGGGCGCCGCTACCGGCTCGGCGACGGGCTCGAGGTGCGAGTCGAGCGCGTGTCGGCGCACGACGGCAAGGTCGAGCTGGCGCTCGGCTAGACAAGGCGCCGCTCGTGCGCCCAGCGCGTGAGCTCGTGGCGCGACGACAGCTGCAGCTTGCGCAGCACGCTCGACACGTGCGCCTCAACCGTCTTCACGGACAGGTGCAGGCGGGCGGCGATCTCCTTGTAGCGGTAGCCGCGCGCGATCAGCTGCAGCACTTCCCGTTCACGCGGCGTGAGCGTCTCCAGCTCGGGGTCGGCGCCGATCGGCTCGCCTTCGCGGAACGCATCGAGCACGAACCCGGCGAGGCGGGGCGAGAAGACGGCGTCGCCCTCCGCGACCCGCGCGATCGCATCGGCGAGCTCCGCCGACGAGATCGTCTTCGTCACGTAGCCCCGGGCGCCCGCGCGGATGACGCCGATCACGTCCTCGGCGGCGTCAGACACCGACAGCGCGAGGAACTTCACCGCCGGCCGCTCGGGCGCGACGGCGGCGATCACGCCCTCACCGCCGCCGTCGGGCAGGTGGACGTCGAGCAGCACGACGTCGGGGTCGAGCTCGCGGATCAGCGGCCCGGCCTCCTCGACGCTGCCGGCCTCGCCGACGATGTCGACCGCGTCGCCGAGCTCGCCGCGCACGCCGGCGCGGAAGAGCTCGTGGTCGTCGACGAGAACGACGCGGATCATCTGGCCTCCCTCGGCAGCGTCAGCTCGATCTCGGTTCCCTCGCCGGGCACGGAGTCGATTCTCGCGGTTCCGCCGGCTCGTGCCATCCGGGCCTCGATCGATTCGCTGATCCCGCGGCGGTCGTCGGGGACGGTGGAGCGGTCGAAGCCGGCCCCGCGGTCGCGAACGAAGATCTCGATGCGGTCGGGTTGGGCCTCGGCGAACACGAACACCTCGCCGCCCGCGTGCTTCGCGGCGTTCGTCATTCCCTCCCGCGCTGCGAGCACGAGCTGCTCGACGGCCTCGTCGAGCGGGGCGTTCCCGGAGGTGGTGAGCTCGATGCGCACGCCGTGCGCCTCCTCGACGTCGGCGACGGCCTCCGCGAGCGCATCCGCGAACCCCGCAGCCGGGCCGGCCGATCCGTAGAGCCAGCGGCGGAGGTCGCGCTCCTGCCGGCGCGCGAGCGAGGAGACACGGGCCGGGTCGTCGGCGTGGCGCTGCACGAGCGCGAGCGTCTGCAGGACAGAGTCGTGGACGCGCGCGGCGACCTCGGCGCGCTCCGACAGGCGAATGCGCTCGGTGCGCTCGGAGACGAGCTGCCAGGTCCACGGCAGGAGCACGAGCGCGAGCGTGCCGACGATCGCGCCGGGAGCGACGAAGCTGTTCTTCGGGCCGATGTGCTCGAGCATCACGATGGCACCTCCCATCGCGAGCGCGACCCCCGGCCACGTGAGCCGGCCGCCGGGCCGGAGCGTCGCTCCGCGGCGCGCGAGCAGGACGACGCCCATCACGAGCAGGCCTGCGCCGAGGATCACCGTCCCATCCACGCCGAGCGCGAGCAGGAGCGACATCGCAGCGAGCGCCACAAGGAGAAGCGCGAGCAGGGGCCGGCGGCCCGTGAGGGAGACCCAGACCGCGAGGTAGAGAAGGATCCCGGCGCCGCCCGCGAGCGCGAGCAGGGCGAAGACGAAGCGAACGAGGTTCGGGTCGACGTTGATCGACTCGGCGAGCCCACCGCAGACGCCGGCGACGACCGGCGTGTCGGAGCGGTGGAAGGGCAGGGCCGGCGCCGGTGTCATCCGGCCCTGACGACGTCGATGCGACCTGCGCCGACCTTCGCTTCGATCGAGAGGCCGTTGCCGCCGCCGGTCGTGATGCTCGCGTGCGTTCCGTCGTCGTGCTGCGAGAAGACGAAGACGTCGCCGACCTTCGCGTTCGCGTCGACGCGCACCCGCATGCCCTGCGGGACGATCACCCGCAGCTTGCCGACTCCGACCTTGGCGGTCACGTGGATGGGCCGGTTCGGCGTGACGTTCGAGAGGTCGACGCGAAGGTTCCCGATGCCGAGCGCGTAGCTCGAATGCACGTCGGCGATCTGGGTGGGGATATAGGTGCGCTTGCCGACGCCGTCGTCGAGGCTCACGTTGAACCAGGCGAACAGGCTCACGACGGCGACGACGGCTGCCGTGCAGAGGAGGGCGACGATGCCGACGAGGGCGACGACGAGACCGCGGCGCCTGGTGCTCCAGAGGATCAGCAGGCCGGCGATCAGCACGAGGACCCAGCCCGCGCCGGCCGCAGGCCAGAAGGCTGCCCGCGAGAGAAGCACGAAGAGTGCGACCGCGACCAGCGCGAGCCCGATGAGGCGGCCGGGGTGGTCTCGCCGCTTGGCGAGCACCTCCGCCGCGATCGATTCGTCCTTGCCCTCGGTCGGGATGACGAGGACGGCGGCGATGTAGACCAGGATCCCGGCGCCGCCGAGGATCGAGAGGACGACCAGGCCGAGCCGGAAGACGGACGGGCTCAGGTCGAAGTAGCGGCCGAGGCCGCCGCAAACGCCGGCGATGATGCGACTTTCCGAGCTCCGCTCGAGTCGCTTCACCGGGCTATGTGTGACGTATTCGCTCATGCCTCGAGGGTGCCGGTCGGCCGGCGCGGGCGCTATCCGGAATCACCCCGGTCCGACCCTCAACGCTACTCTCGTCCCCGCGATGGCAGAGAAGACGATCGCCGAGAACCGCCGTGCGCGGCACGACTACCAACTGCTCGAGCGGCTCGAGGCCGGGCTCGTGCTGACCGGCACCGAGGTGAAGTCGCTACGCGACGGCCGGACGACGATGGCGCAGGCGTGGGCCGAGATCCGCGACGGCGAAGCCTGGCTCTACGGCCTCGAGATCGCGACGTACGCGCAGGGAAATCGCGCGAACCACGAGCCGATGCGGCCGCGCAAGCTTCTCCTGCATCGCCGGCAGATCGACTCGCTGTACGGGACGGTGCGCGAGAAGGGGCTGACCGTCGTCCCCACGCGCCTCTACTTCAAGGACGGGCGGGTGAAGGTCGAGCTGGCCGTCGCACGCGGCAAGGAGCAGCGCGACAAGCGCCGCGACCTCGCCGAGCGCGACGCGAACCGCCAGATGGAGCGTGCGCTGAAGAACGTCCGCCGTTGAGGTGGGGCGGTCTCCCCGTTTAGGGGGTTGCCCGCCGTCCTGCCGAACCTAGATTGCGACCATCGTCGAAAGGGGTCTCCTGTGGCAGGCATGGTGAAGGGAGCTGCGGCGGTGCTTGCCGTCGCGCTGGTGGGAGCTGCGGCTGCGTCCGCAGCGGGCGGTCCGGACGCGTCGTCGATGACGGTGCAGGCGACCGATCTGCCCGGCGCGAAGCAGGTCTCCGCGGGTCGCACGAACGAGAGCGGCTACGACGCGTACCAGCGCTCGTTCAGCTACAGCGCCCCGTCGGGGTCGAACCTCGTCATCTACGTGCGCTCGGAGGTGCTGCTCGGCTCGACGACCGAACAGGCAGGGAGCGATTTCGCGGGCGCGACCGGCATTCTTCGCACGAAGGCATCGCAGAAGGCGATCGCCGCCTCGCTTGCGACCTCGCTCAAGGTGCCCGCGAAGGCGGTGAAGGTCGGGAAGCCGAAGTCGCCGAAGGTCGGCGATCGCGCCTTCGAGGTGCCGATGACGGTCACTTCGAAGAGCCTGCGGCTCTACAGCACGCTCCTCTACGTGCTGCTCGACCGGGCGATCGTGATCGAGGTCGTGGACGGCCTACGCCCCGAAGGGCCGACCTCGGAACGGCTGGCTCGCCGCTCGGTCTCCTACATCGGCAGCGGGCTCGCGCCGGTGTCGGTGACGCCGCCGTCGATCACCGGCACTCCGGTGCAGGGGCAGACGCTCGGCGCCGTCTCCGGTGCATTCATGGGCTCCGACACCTACACCTACCAGTGGCAGCGCTGCGATGCGACGGGGGCGAACTGCGCCGACGTGCCCGGCGCGACCGCGATCAGCTACGCGGTCTCGGCCGGCGACGCGGGGTCGACCCTCAAGGTCGTCGTCACAGCGACCTCCCGGTTCGGCACGGTGCAGGCGACGTCAACCGCGACCGCAGTCGTTACGTAGTCCCGGTAACGGCCCCGGCTACAATGCGCGAAACAACATACGGGGGCGCCATGGCTTCGACGTGGTCGATTCTCCGGGTGAGCTGCAAGCGGAGGTCTCCGGTCGGCCTCCTAAAACAACCGGAACCAAACGCAAGTGCGGAGAACAACCTCGCACTCGCTGCCTAGTTCGAAGAACTAGCCAGCGTGTCGCCCCGGGCGGGCCCGCGTCCCGGAGGCGGCATCAACTAGCGGGCTCGGCGCCAAGGGAGAGCCACTCGCCTGCGGCGCGACACCGAAGGAGGGCTAGTCCGTCGGTAGGTCGGTCGCACACCGGCCGCCGGGCGAATCCAAAGGGCGGCCTAAGCTTGTAGACGTTCACCTCGGTGCGACCGCGGACGCGGGTTCGATTCCCGCCGCCTCCACTCTCTATTGCGGGCCGCCTGAGGGCGGCCCGCCCTGTTTCACGGCGAAGCGACGTGGGAGCTCGGCCGGCCGACGGGCGCTCAGGGCGCGATCCAACCTCATCGACGCCCGTTTGATAGAGAACCGGTGCACGCGTAGATCGGCCGGAGAGAGAGGAGCTCACCATGCCAGAGCCGCTCATGGGCGTGATCAACGTCGACATCCGCGACTTGCGTTCGTAACCGATGACGATCGAACTGCTGGCCTCCTGGGAGGACACGCCGACCCGCGCGGCGATCGTCGAGTTCGTCGAGCGGGTGACGGACGAGGACGGGGCGGACTACGTCGCGCCCCCCGACCGGATCGCGACGTTCGACAACGACGGCACGCTCTGGTGCGAGAAGCCGATGCCGATCGAGCTCGGGTTCATCCTGAGACGCCTGGCCGAGATGGCGGAGGCCGACGAGTCCCTGCGCGAGAAGCAACCGTGGAAGGCAGCCACCGAGCGGGACTACCACTGGCTCGGCGAGGTGATCACGAAGCACTACCACGGCGACGACGCCGACGTGAAGGTGCTGATGGCGGGGATGCTCCAGGCGTTCGCGGGCATGAACGTCGAGCACTACTCGGCCGCGGCGGACGCGTTCATCCGCGGCGGCAAGCATCCGACGCTCGGCAGGACGTTCCACGCCTGCGGCTATCTGCCGATGATCGAGCTGCTTGGCTATCTGGAGGCGAACGGGTTCACGAACTACATCGCCTCGGGCGGCGACCGGGACTTCATGCGCCCGATCACCGGCGACGTCTACAACATCCCGGCCGAACGTGTCATCGGCAGCTCGAACGCCCTTCGCTACCTCGAGGACGAGCACGGCGGGACGGTCACCTACGCCGCGGAGCCGGACGTCTTCGACGACGGCCCGGTCAAGCCGATCCGGATCTGGAGCCGGATCGGGCGCCGGCCGATCCTCGCCGGCGGCAACTCGAACGGCGACATCCCGATGCTTCAGTACACGGGCGGCAAGGACCGGCCCGGCCTCCGCCTCCTTGTCCTCCACGACGACGCCGCGCGGGAGTTCGACTACACGGCCGGGGCGGAGAAGTCGCTGGAGACCGCGGCCGCCCAGGGCTGGACGGTGATCAGCATCAAGAAGGACTGGAGCACGGTCTTCGCCGACCCGGCGGGATAGTCAGAGCGACTCGTCGCCGTGGCAGTGCTTCCATTTGCGCCCGGACTCGCAGGTGCAGGGGTCGTTGCGGCTGCGTTTGGCGTCCTGCGAGGCGTAGAGCTGGATGATCTCGGACGGAGCGCGGTCCTGGGCGAGCAGTCGGCCCATGGTGCGCATCGGCCTGTCGATGTGGCGGAAGAAGTCCTTGTACCCGGCGCAGAGGTAGTTGAGGCCCGCCTCGCCGTCAGGGGTGTCGATGAAGCGGTCCTTGGGGCAGCCGCCGTGGCAGGCGAAGCGGACGTCGCACTCGAGGCAGTAGCGGGGCAGCTTGTCGCGCTTGTCGAGCCCGAACCGGGTCTGCTGCTCCGAGGCGACGAGCTCGGCCATCGGTGTCTCGGTGATGTTGCCGAGCTTGTATGCCGGCTCGACGAAGTGGTCGCAGGAATAGAGATCGCCTGTGTGCTCGAGCGCGAGTGCGAGCCCGCAGGTCTCCGTGTGGATGCAGAGCCCTGGCGGCGCGCCGACCCAGTTGGCGAGGGCGACGTCGAACATCTGCACGTAGACCTCGCCGATGTCGCGGCGCACCCATTCCTCGAACACCTCGATCAGGAAGCGGCCGTACTGGTGGGCGCCGATCGAGCGGCCCGTGACTCGCTCGCCCTCCTGCACATAGAGGGGGCGGTCGCGCCAGGAGCTCCACGGCACCTCGCCGTCGGCGTCGGCCTCGGCGACCCGCTCGATGATCGGGATGAACTGGACAAAGCGGGCGCCACACTCGTCGCGCAGGAACCGGTAGACCTCACGCCCGTGCTCGCCGTTTGCCGCGTGGACGGTCGTGAGGGCGTTCCACTCGACACCGGCTGCCTTCAGGAGCTCCAGGCCTCGGATCACCTGGTCGAACGAGCCACGGCCGCCCTTGTTGACCCGGTAGGCGTCGTGCAGCTCGCGGGGGCCGTCGATCGAGATCCCGACGAGAAAGTCGTTCTCTTTGAAGAAGGTCGCCCACTCCTCGTCGAGCAGCGTGCCGTTGGTCTGGATCGTGTAGACGGCCTTCTGCCCGGGCTTCAGATACCGGTTCGCGAGCTCGACCGAGCGCCGGAAGAACTCGACGCCCATCAGCGTGGGCTCGCCCCCCTGCCAGGCGACCTGCACCTCGGGCACGCTCGCGTGCGCCTCGATCAGCTGCCGGACATATGCCTCCAGCAGCTCGTCGGCCATCCGGAATCGCGAGCCGGGATAGAGCATCTCCTTCGAGAGGAAGAAGCAGTAGGAGCAGTCGAGATTGCACACCGCTCCCGTCGGCTTCGCCAACAAGTGAAATGCCGTCGGGGCTTTGCTCATGGCTCTACGCTTCAGGCGCGCACCGCGGGCGCGGTGCGGGGTCTGTCAGATTAAGGGTGTAAGTCCTGTTGTCTATTTTGCTAATTGATGGGTTCGAGGCGTCCTTCGAAAGTCACGGCGAAGGCGTTGAGTGCGGGCTTCCAGCGGGTGATCCATCTCGCGCGTCCGCGGCCTGTCGGATCGAGGCTTCGGATAGTGAGGTACAAGCATTTCAGAGCGGCCTGCTCGTTGGGGAAGTGGCCGCGGGCGCGGACGGCGCGGCGGAAGCGGGCATGCATGCTCTCGATCGCGTTTGTCGAATAGATCACTTTCCGGATCTCGGGGCTGTAGGAGAGGAAGGGGACGAACTCGGCCCAGGCGTTCTCCCAGAGCCGGATGATCGCCGGGTAGCGCTCGCCCCACTTCTGCTCGAGCTCGTTGAGCGCGCGGGCGGCGGCTTCGGTTGGGGCGCTGTAGACCGGCCGAAGCTCGCGCGCGAGCTCGGCCCAGTCGACTTTGCTCGCGTAGCGGAAGCTGTTTCGGATCAGGTGCAGCACGCAGGTCTGGACGATCGCGGCCGGCCAGACGTCGGGGAGACCTTTGAGGCCGTCTCAGCAGACGATCAAGACGTCGACCGTGCCGCGGGTCAGGATCTCCGACAGGACCTGATGCCAGTACTTCGCTCCTTCGCTGCCGTCGCCGACCCAGAGGCCGAGGATGTCACGCTTTGCCGTCGCGGAGCTTGACGTGGATCGCGTCGATGAACACGACCGGGTAGACCCGGTCGAGCGGTCTCGACTGCCACGCCTGCAGCTCCTCCACGACGGCCTCGGTGATCCGCGAGATCGTGTCCTTCGAGACCTCGGCCCCGTACACATCGGCGAGATGGGCGGCGATCTCGCCGGTCGTCAGCCCCTTGGCGGCAAGCGAGATCACGAGCTCGTCGACGCCGCGCATCCGCCGCTGCCGCTTGCGGACGATCTTCGGCTCGAACGACCCGTCCCGATCCCTGGGCACCATCGCGTCGAGCTCGACCTCACCGACCTCGGTCAGCACCGTCTTCGACCGGGTGCCGTTGCGCGAGTTGCCCGTGTTACGACCCTCGACCGCGTGTCTCGGATAACCGAGGTGCTCCTCAAGCTCCGCGTCGAGCGCCGTCTCCAGCACCGTCTTCGTCAACCCCGTCAACAGCCCGCCCGGCCCGACCAGCTCAACCCCTTCCGACCGCGCACGCTCGACAAGCTCCTGCGCGATCGTCTCGTCAACCGTCCGCTCAGCGCACTCCGCCTCCGCCGACGAATCGACCGGTGTAATCAGATCAGACATCACAGCTCCCTTCCACCGGCCCTACCGCCGGCGACTCAGGCAACCGGACTTACACCGTTCGTCGGACAGTCCCGCATTTGAGTTCCGCACGCGTCAGCCGGTGGCTCGTGAGTGCGGTGCCGGCGGCACGGTGGCTGCCGTCTTTCCGGCTGAACGTGAAGCGCGACACGCTCGCGGCCCTGGCGGTCTGGGCGGTGCTGGTTCCGCAGGCGATGGCGTACGCGACTCTTGCGGGCGTCCCCCCTGTCCGGGGGCTCTACGCCGCCTGCGCCGGCCTGTTGGTCTACGCGCTGCTCGGGACGAGTCGGCAGCTGAACATCGGGCCGAGCTCGGGGGTCGCGATTCTGTCCGCGGCGACGGTCGCCCCGATCGCCGCCGGAAGCCCCGATCGGTTCCTGAACCTGACCGCGTTGCTGGCGCTGATGACAGGCGGCTTGCTGGCCGTCGCCGGTGTCGCACGCCTCGGGTTCATCGCCGAGTTCCTCGCCAAGCCGGTGCTCGCCGGCTACATGGTCGGTCTGGCGCTCGTGATCCTGGCGGGCCAGATCTCGTCGTTGCTCGGGATACCCGGGAGCTCGGGGAACTTCTTCCAGGTCGCCTGGAACGTGCTCTCCAACCTCGGCCGCGTCTCCGGCTGGACGGTCGCGTTCGGCCTGGCGTCGCTCGCGTTGATCGTGGTTCTGCAAGCAGTGGCACCTCGGCTGCCTGCATCGCTGATCGCGGTTGCCGCCGCAGTCCTCCTCGCCCGTGCGCTCGACGCCAGCGGGCACGGCGTCGCCGAGCTCGGGTCGATCAGCGCCGCCATGCCCGAGGTGAGCGTTCCGAGCATCAGCTTCGCCGACGTCGAGCGCCTGTTGGCCGGTGCGACCGGGCTATCCCTGCTCGCCTACGCCGAGTCGATCGCCGCGGCTCGCGCGTTCGCCTCCAAGCACCGCTACGAGGTGGATGCGAACCAGGAACTTCTTGCCTTGGGGGCGGCCAACATCGGTTCGGGGCTCCTCCAGGGCTTCGCGATCGACGCCAGCGTGTCTCGCACGTCGGTCGCCGACGGCGCCGGTCAACGCTCCCAGCTCGCCGGCCTCCTCAACCTCGGGCTCGTCGTCCTCACACTGGCGCTCCTGACGCCGTTCTTCGCCGACCTGCCGAAGGCGACGCTGTCGGCCATCGTGATCGCGGCGGTTCTGCCGCTGCTCAAGACCGCGAGCCTGCGCCGCCTGTACCGGGTCGACAGGGCCGATTTCTCGATAGCGCTCGTTTGCCTTGCCGGGGTACTGGTCCTCGGTGTACTTGGCGGCATCCTCGTTGCGATCCTCGCCTCCCTGATCGCGCTCGTCTATCGCACGTTCCGCCCCGGGGTCGCCGTCCTCGGCCGCTCACGAGCGCAGGAGGCAGATGAGGACGTCGGCTTTCGGGACGTCTCCCGCCACCGGGAGGTCGAGACGTTTCCCGGCCTGGTCATCTTTCGGTTCGACCAGGAGCTCTTCTTCGCGAACGCCACCTTCTTTCGCGATCAGATACGACACCTCGTCGATTCGAGCGATGGCTGTCTCCAAGTGATCCTGCTCGACGCCGCCGCCGTCACGCACATCGATACGACCGGGCTCGACATGCTCGGGGAGCTCCACGACGAGCTCGAATCCGAGGGCATCGGCCTGCGATTCGCTCGGTTCAAAGGCCCCGTGCGGGCGACCCTCGCCCGCGCCGGGCTCGTCGACCGTTTCGGCGCCGGGAGCTTCTATCCCACTCTCGAAAGCGGCGTGGCTGCCTTCCTTGCCGACGGAGATGCACCGGCCACGTCCTAGTCACCGCCTCCCGGTCGGGCAGATTCACGTGGGTGGATCGTGCGGCACAGTGCGGGGGCCGGGCGCGGAGCCGGTACGGTCGCGCCACGTCATTCAGCTTTCCGGAGAGGACTGACAATCGACAGCTGGGATCTCGCAATCGTCGCCGGCTTGATGCTCGGATACGCGGCGTTCTCCCGCCGGCTCGAGCGGACCGTCCTGACTGCGCCCATGCTGTTCGCCGGCGCCGGTCTACTCATGGGACCCGAGGTCCTGGGGTGGCTCGACCTCGGGATCAAGAGCAGTACGGTCCGTGCGCTCGCCGAGGCGACCCTCGCGCTTGTCCTCTTCGCCGACGCCTCCCGGATCGACCTGGCTGCCTTACGTCGAGAGGCCGCGCTGCCGGTGCGTCTGCTCGGGATCGGACTGCCGTTGACGATCGTCGCCGGGGCTGTGCTCGCCGCCGTGGTCTTCGCTCAGCTGAGCTGGGTCGAGGCGGTCGTGCTCGCGATCGTGCTGGCGCCCACCGACGCAGCCCTCGGGCAAGCCGTCGTGACCGATCCGCGACTCCCCATACGTATCCGTCAGGGATTGAACGTGGAGAGCGGCCTCAATGACGGCATTTGCGTCCCCTTGCTGTTCATCGCACTGGCCGCCGCCGAGGCGGACGAGAACGCGACCACGGTCTCCCACGCGGTTCGTCTGGTCGTCGAGGAGATCGGCTGGGGAGTCGTCGCCGGCGTCGTCGCCGGTGCGGTGGGCGCACTCGTGCTCGGCTTCGTCGTACGACGAGAACTCGTCGCCTCCGATTGGTTGCAGGTGATCCCGCTGTCCGCCGCGGCACTCTCCTACGGGATCGCGGTCCCGCTGGGTGGCAGCGGCTTCATCGCCGCCTTCGTCGCCGGACTCGTGTTCGGCGGTCTCCGCCGGTCGCACGAGGCCGGCGTCACGTATCTGGTCGACGCCGGCGGCCAGCTCCTGAACGGCGTGACGTTCATTGTCTTCGGTGCGATCGCGCTCGGTCCCGCCCTGCACGTACTCGACTGGCGGATTGCGCTCTACGCTCTGCTCAGCCTGACGGTCGTGCGCATGGCTCCGGTCGCACTCTCCCTTGTCGGGCTGCACGCGCGCCGACCGACCGTCGCATTTGTCGGCTGGTTCGGCCCTCGCGGATTGGCCTCGATCGTCTTCGCCATCATCCTGCTGGAAGGCTCCGCGCTCCCGCACGTCGAAGTCATGGTGGCGACGGTCGTGATCACCGTCGGCCTGTCGGTCTTCGCCCACGGCGTGACGGCGCTGCCGCTCACCGACGCCTATGCCCGCTGGTACTCGGCGCGGCCGAGGCCGCCCTCGATGGAGAGCACTGTTGTCCACCAGCATCGCTGGCGTCGGCCCACACTCCCAGGCACGGACACGGCGGAGACAGCGAACTCGCGCTGATGATCAGCGCCAGCCGAGCGCGGGCGCGACGTGCTTCAGGATGCTCTCGATCGCATGCGCGTTGTATTCAACGCCGAGCTGGCTCGGAACGGTGAGGAGGAGCGTGTCGGCCGCGGCGATCGCCTCGTCCTCGGCGAGCTGCTCGACGAGCACATCCGGCTCCGCGGCATACGTTCGGCCGAAGATCGCCCTCGTCGTCGCGTCGATGTAGCCGACCTGGTCACCGCCCTCGTCGCGACGGCCGAAGTACGCGCGGTCGCGGTCGTCGACGAGCGCGAAGATGCTGCGACTGACAGAGACCCGCGGCTCGCGCTCGTGGCCTGCATCCGCCCAGGCGGCACGGAAGGCCTCGATGTGCCGCGCCTGGACGACATGGAACGGATCGCCGCTCGCGTCGTCATCGACGAGGGTCGAGCTCATCAGGTTCATTCCGAGCCCCGCCGCCCAGGCGGCGGTCGTCGGCCCTCCGGCGCCCCACCAGATCCGTTCGCGCAGGCCCGGAGCGTACGGCTCGAGCGGCAACAGGCCGGGCGGGTTCGGGAACATCGGGCGCGGATTCGGCTCCGCGAAGCCGTTTCCCTGGATCACGTCGAGGAACACCTCGGCGTGGCGGCGCGCCATGTCGGCGTCGCTCTCGCCCTCGGCAGGCTCGTAGCCGAAGTAGCGCCAGCCGTCGATCACCTGCTCCGGGGAGCCGCGGCTGATGCCGAGCTGGAGCCGTCCGCCCGCGAGCAGGTCGGCTGCGCCGGCGTCCTCCGCCATGTAGAGCGGGTTCTCGTAGCGCATGTCGATCACCGCGGTCCCGATCTCGATCCGCGACGTTCGGGCGCCGATCGCCGCCAGGAGCGGGAACGGCGAGCCGAGCTGACGTGCGAAGTGGTGGACGCGGAAGTACGCGCCGTCCGCGCCAAGCTTCTCGGCCGCAACCGCGAGCTCGAGCGACTGGAGCAGCGAGTCGGAACCGGAACGGACCACGGACCCCGACGCCGGTGTCCAGTGGCCGAAGGAGAGAAAGCCGATCTTCTTCAAGGTGCGCCCATCGCGACGATTGCGCGCGGGCACACACGCCGCGCGGCGGCCTTAACGGTAGCCGCCGCGCGGCAGCGCACGCGCCCTTCCTAGAGGGCGCTCCCGCGGCGAGCACCGCCCATGAAGAAGCTGATCACCCAGACCAACGCGGCGATCACGGCGATGATCCAGAGCAGGTGAATCGCGAAGCCTGCTCCGAAGAGAATGAGCGTGAGGATCGCGAGCGCGACGAGCAACAGCATCTGTAGGACCTCCCTTGGCTGACGTGAGTCGTGAGGGTGAAACGAACCGCCGGGCCGATCGGTTACGGCGTCTCAGTTCGCCGCGTTCGTTCTCTCCCGCTGTCCGGCGTGCACGCCCTCGGCGAACTCCTCGATCATCTTCCGGTTGAACGCCGGGATGTCCTCGGGCTTCCGGCTCGTGACGAGCCCCTGGTCGACGACGACGTCGCGGTCGACCCAGTCGCCGCCGGCATTCCGGATGTCGGTCCGGAGCGTCGGCCAGGACGTCACCTTGCGGCCACGAACGACGCCCGCCTCGACGAGCACCCACGGGCCGTGGCAGATCGCCGCCACCGGCCTCCCGGCCTCGAAGAAGTCCTGGACGAACGAGACGACGTTCTCGTCGCCTCGCAGCTGATCGGGATTCCCGACCCCGCCCGGAATCAGCAGCCCGTCGTAGTCGGTGGCATCCGCTTCCTCGATCGTCCGATCGACCTTCAGCTTGTCCGCCTTCTCGAAGTGATTGAACCCCTGGATGACGCCCGGCTTCAGCGAGATCAGCTCCGTCTCTGCACCGGCATCTTCGAGCGCCTTGCGCGGCTCCACGAGCTCCACCTGCTCGACCATGTCCGCGGCGATGATCGCGATCGTCTTCCCTGCCAGCTTACGGTCTGCCATTGCACTCTCCTCGAATCGACATCACTTCCGTGGAGGGTGGCCGGAGGGCCCAGTCGCGAAACCTCGACGAGAGTCACTCGTCTTCGTCGGGTGCCGGGTCGGGCTCGAGCGGCGGAAACTCGTCCGGCGGATACGGCTCGGGAACCGGATCCGGCAGCGGCGGCGTTCCCTCGTCGGGCGGCGGGTACGGCATCGTCATGCCTGTCATCGTTCCTCTCCCTTCGTGAGGTCGAGACGTTCTTCCCGTTCCAGGACGGAGTACAACGATCCCGGGGTCGACGCTGTATCGTCGGCGCGTGACGTCCGTGCGCGAGGTCGACGTGGCGATCGTCGGCGGCCGAGTCGCCGGTGCGAGCCTCGCGCTTCTACTCGCCCGTCAGGGGCACCGCGTCGTCGTGCTCGACCGCGACACGTTCCCGAGCGACACCCTCTCGACGCACTTCGTCGGCGCGAACGGTGTCGACAGTCTCGCGAGGCTCGACGTCCTCGACGGTCTCCTCGAGGCCGGTTTCCGCCGGATCACACGGACCCGGACCGGCGTCGGCGACTGCATCTTCGAAGGTCCGGCCGCACCGGGAGCGACCGGCTTTGCGCTCGCCCCCCGCCGCGACGTGCTCGACTCGCTCCTCCAGGAGCGGGCTGCGGAGGCCGGCGCCGAGGTGCTCACCCGGACGTCCGTCGAAGGGCTCCTCGAGGATGCGGGGCGGGTGGTCGGCGTCGTCGCAGACGGCCGCGAGATCCGCGCGCGCGTGGTCGTGGGCGCCGACGGCAAGACGTCGAAGGTCGCGCAGTGGGTCGGCGCCGAGGCCTACCGCGAGGCGGCCCCGCAGCGGCCTGCGTACTACGGCTACTTCCGGGACGTCACGCCGCTTGCCGAGCCGACGGCCGAGCTCCATTTCGTCGATCACACGATCGGCTTTCTCTTCCCGATGCGGCCCGGTGAGGACTGCCTCGCCCTCGAGTTGCAGCCCGATGACTTCGAGGCGTTCCGCGCCGATCCGCAGGCGACGTTCGACCAGCGCTACCGAGCGCTGCACGGCATGGAGGAGCGCCTGTGCGGCGCCACCCTCGAAGGGAAGCTGAAGGGGACGAAGGGCGTCGCCAACTACCTGCGCGTCCCGTACGGGCCGGGCTGGGCGCTCACCGGCGACGCCGCGTACCTGAAGGACCCGATCACCGGGCTCGGGATCGGCGACGCGCTCGTCCAGGCGTTCCTGCTCGCCGACGCGCTGGGCGCCTCCCTCGGAGGCGCCGACTGGTCGGAGACGATGACCGCCTACCACGAGCACCGCGACCGGGCGCTCCTGCCGCTCTACGAGCTCACGCTCGCCGCCCTCGACGAGGGCTTTCTCGCACCTGACGAGCTCGACCGGCTGCGCGCCCTCGTCGCCAACCCGTTCACGGCCCGCTCCCTCTCGTCATGGCTGCCCGAGAACCTCGCCTCCTGCCTGCCGCCCGCACGCCTCGCTCTGGCGGAGCTCACCGCCCGCGGGTTCGGCCGGGCGCGCGAAGCCGCGGTGGCGCCGTGATCGTCCAGTCGAACGGCCTGCGCTTCCACGTCGCCGAGCATGGGGACGGCACGCCCGTGCTGCTGCTGCACGGCTTCCCGGACACCGGCGACGTCTGGCGGCACCAGCAGCCTGCGCTCGCAGGCGCCGGCTTCCGGGCGATCGCGCCCGACCTTCGCGGCCGCGGCCGCAGCGACCGCCCGGAGGGCATCGAGGCGTACGCGCTGCCAGAGCTCGTTGCGGACGCCGCGGGGCTCCTCGACGCGCTCGAGATCGAGCGCGCGCACGTGGTCGGCCACGACTGGGGCGCCGTCCTCGCGTGGGCGTTCGCCGCGCTCCAGCCCGCCCGCGTCGACCGGCTCGTGGTCATGTCGGTCGGGTTCCCCGGTGCGGTGCGGCCCGACCGGCGGGCGCTCGAGCAGGCGTGGTACCGGCTGCTCTTCCTCTTCCCGCAGGCCGAGGAGGTGATGAGCCGGGACGGGGGATACCTCTCCCGCATCCTGCTCGAGGGTGCACCCGACCTGACGCGCTATGCGGCCGACCTCGCGGAGCCGGGCGCGCTCACCGCCGGGCTCAACTGGTACCGGGCGAATCTTCCCGTCGAGGGCATTCCCGGCACGGACGCGCCGCGCCTGCCCCACGTCCAGGCGGCCACGCTCGGCCTCTTCGGCGTGGACGACCCGTACCTGACCGAGCGGGCGATGGTCGCATCCGCCGGCTTCGTCGACGGCCCTTGGCGCTACGAGCCGGTCGAGGCCGGTCACTGGCTCCAGCTCGAGCAGCCCGAGCGCGTGAACGAGCTGCTCGTGGAGTTCCTGTCCTGATGGCGCTCAAGCCCGAGTTCAGCGACGACGCCTGGGCCGGCTTCGCCGGGATGTTCGCCGCGACGCATCGCATCGTCAGCAAGGCCGACGGCGCGCTCGAGCTCGAGGAGACCGAGGTGATGTTCTCGATCGTCGAGGGCGAGTACGAGGTCCCGCTCGAGGTGCACGAGGCGTTCGACGCCGACCCTGCGCTTGCGCGTGAGGTGCTCGCGGACACCGGCGCGATCGTCCAGGCGATGGCGCCTGCTCGCACAGGGGAGAGGGCGCTCCAGGCGCGCGACCAGCTGGACGAGTGGATCGAGTCGGGCACGACGCCCGAGGAACGCGAACAGCGCACGCGCCTCACGCGGGGTCTCTTCATCGAAGTGATGTACCTCGGGCTGACCACAGCGCACGCCGACGGGAGCCTCGACGAGACGGAGGTCGAGAGCTGGCGTCAGGTCGGGAGCGCCTTCGGTTTGTCCGACGAGTCGCTGAGTCGCCTGCGGGAGCTCGCGGCGAAGTCATAGGTCTAGCTCGACGCGGTGATCGTGATCCCGCCACGCGCCTTCTGGACGAGCGTCACGTCGACCGCGCTCGGGTCGAGCTCCAGTGCCGCGGCGACCTCGTCTCGGATCTGCACCGCGAGCGACTCGCAGAACGCGCCCTGATCGCGGAAACGGGCGAGGTACAGCTTGAGCGACTTCGACTCGAGACAGAAGGCGCTCGGCCGGAACTCGATCGTCGCCCGGTAGAAGTCGGGCTGGCCCGTGACCGGGCAGACGGCGGTCAGCTCGTCGCTCTCCATCCGCACGACCGTGACGCCCGGATTCGGGAACGTCTCGAGGCCGTCGTAGGCATCGCTTCCTGCGTGTCCCAGCGCGACGAATCCCGGCTCCACACCCGTAGATTAGACCGGTGCCCCGCGTCTACCTTGCCGGCCCACCGTTCGCCGACGAGTACCGGCTCCGCGCGGCGGAGCTCGTGCGGGCGGGCGGCTGGGAGCCGGTCGACCCGATGCGCCGCGACTTTCGCGGCGCGACCGTCGGGCACGAGGCCGAGATCGTCGACGGCGACCTCGCCGACATCGACTCGTGCGACGCAGTGCTGGCGGCGTTCACCGCCCCCGACGAGGGAACTGCCATGGAGGCCTGGTATGCGCACGCGCACGGCGTGCCCGTCGTCGCGTACACGGGCGGGACGCCCGCACATCCGTGGGCGGCCTACGTCTCGGCCTCGGTTCATGCGTTGCTCGAGGATGCGGTGGGGGCGGTTGTCTCGTTGCCGGGCGACGGACCAGAGAAGATGCGGTCGTGACGCCGTTCTCGGCCATCTTCGTCCCCGACGAGTTGCGCGCCGCGCTCTCCGACGGGGCATGGCTTGCCGCGATGCTCGACGCCGAGCGGGCGCTCGCCGCGGCGCAGGCGGCGGCCGGAGCGATCGGCCCCGACGCCGCAGCCGCGGTCGCAGGCGCCTGCGACCCGGCCCTCTATGACACCGATGCGCTCGCCGTCGAGGGGCGCGCTGCGGGCAACCCGGTCGTGCCGCTCGTCGAGGCGGTCCGCGCGCGGGTCGGCGAGGAGCACGCGGCTGCCGTGCATCGCGGCGCGACGAGCCAGGACATCCTCGACTCGGCAGCGATGCTCGTCGCGAGGAACGGACTCTCGCTGATCCACCGCGACCTGGCGGGAGTTGCCGACGCCTGTGCGCGGCTCGCGGACGAGCATCGCGGCACGGTGATGGCGGCGAGGACGCTCATGCAGCAGGCCGTACCGACCACGTTCGGCTACAAGGCGGCCGGGTGGCTCGTCGGCCTCGTCGAGGCACGCCGGCGGCTCGACGCGGTGGGCGCCGCGCTCCCCGCTCAGCTCGGGGGTGCCGCCGGCACGCTCGCGGCGATGGGCGCGAACGGGGCGGAGGTGCTGCCGCGGTACGCGGCCGAGCTCGGCCTCCGCGAGCCCGTCGTGCCGTGGCACGCGATCCGCACGCCGATCGCGGAGCTCGCGGGCGCGCTCGCGACCGTCGCGGGCGCCGCCGCGAAGATCGCGGGCGACATCGTCCTGCTCTCGCAGACCGAGGTCGCCGAGGTGGCGGAAGCGACGCCCGGCGGCTCGTCGACGATGCCGCACAAGCAGAACCCGGTCGCCGCCGTGCTCGCGCTCGCCTGTGAGCGACACGCGCGTGCGAATGCCGCGATCCTCGTCGAGGGCCTCGTCGGCGAGCACGAGCGCTCGGCCGGCGCCTGGCACGCCGAGTGGCACGCGCTCGCGACCGCGCTCGCCGCTGCCGGCGGGACGGCTGCCGCCGTCCGGCGCTCGCTCACAGGCCTTCGCGTCGACGCGGGCCGCATGCGCGCGAACATCGACCCCGGGACGCTCGCCGAGGCCGAGCGCTTCGGGATCGCGGCCGGCGGGCCCGACGACTACCTCGGCCTCGCCTCCGCATTCGTCGACCGGGCGCTCGCGTTCCACCGGTCATGAGCCGCACCGTCGTCCTCTCCGGCTCGCTCGGCTCGACAGCCATGATGTGGGATCCTCAGCGTCCTGCGCTCGCCGGTTTCGAGGTGGTCGACGTCGAGCATCCCGGGCACGGCGCGGCGCCGGTCGGCGACGAGCGGACGATCGGCGCGCTCGCAGCACGGGTGCTCGCCGCAGTCGACGGGCCGTTCTCGTTCGTCGGCCTCTCGCTCGGGGGGGCGATCGGGATGCGCCTCGCAGCCGACCATCCGGAGCGGGTCGAGCGACTCGTTCTGGCATGCACGGCGACTCGGTTCGGCGATCCCGCGCAATGGCACGACCGTGCGGGGACGGTGCGCGCCGAGGGGCTCGAGGTGATCGCCGACGCGATCCTCGCCCGCGGGTTCACTGCGTCGTTCGGCGACGTCGACCGCTACCGGCGGATGCTCCTCTCGGTCGACCCGGAAGGGTACGCCCGCTGCTGCGAGGCGCTCGCCGGCTGGACGGGCGACGGGATCGAGCGCATCCAGGCGCCGACGCTCGTCGTCGCCGGGGCGTACGACCCGACCGTCCCGCCGGCGGTTGCGGCCGAGCTCGCGGAGCGGATCCCCGGTGCGCGGCTCGAAGTCGTCGACGATGCCGCCCACCTCGCCAACATCGAACGACCCGACGAGTTCAACCGCCTGTTGGAGGAGCATCTGCGATGAGCCATGAGGAAGGGATGCGCGTGCGGCGCGAGGTGCTCGGCGACGAGCACGTCGACCGTGCCGTCGCACGCACCAGTGACTTCACCCGCGACTTCCAGGAGTTGATCACCCGCTATGCCTGGGGCGAGATCTGGGCCCGGCCCGGCCTCGACCGGCGGATGCGCAGCGCGATCACGCTCACGGCACTCGTTGCGCTCGGGCACTTCGAGGAGCTTGCGATGCACGTGCGCGCTGCGCGCCGCAACGGCCTCTCCGACGACGAGATCAAGGAGATCCTGCTCCAGGCCGCCATTTACTGCGGTGTGCCGGCCGCGAACCATGCCTTCGCCGTGGCACAGCAGGTGCTCGAGGAGGAATGAGCCGGATGCGGACGCAGGTGGCGATCGTCGGCGCAGGCCCGGCGGGGCTGACGCTGGCGGCGCTTCTCCACGCCGCGGGGATCGAGTCGGTCGTGCTCGAGAGCCGGAGCCGCGAATACATCGAGGCTCGCGTCCGCGCAGGCGTCCTCGAGCAGGGGACCGTCGACCTGCTCGAGCGCGCGGGGGCGGCCGACCGTCTCCGCGGTGAGGGGATCGTCCACGGCGGGATCCACCTGCAGTTCGCCGGCGAACGGCATCACGTGCCGATGGACGAGCTCACCGGCGGGCGGTCGATCGTCATCTACGGGCAGACCGAGGTCGTGAAGGATCTCGTCGCTCTCCGGCTCGCGCAGGGGTTGCCGCTCCTCTTCGAGGTCGGCGACGTCGCCGTGCACGAGGTCGAGAGCGAGGAGCCGTATGTGACGTTCGTGCACGACGGCGAGCCGCATCGGCTCGACTGCGACGTGATCGCCGGCTGCGACGGCTTCCACGGGGTCTGCCGGCCGGCGATCGCACGCGTCCTCCGTACGTTCGAGCGCGAGTATCCGTACGGCTGGCTCGGCATCCTCGCCGAGGCTCCTCCCTCGAGCGACGAGCTCGTCTACACGCACTCCTCTCGCGGCTTCGCGCTGCTCAGCCTTCGCTCGGCGACCCGCAGCCGGCTGTACGTCCAGGTCGCGCACGACGAGGACGCCTCGCAGTGGCCGGACGACCGGGTGTGGGAGGAGCTTCGGCTGCGGACGGTGCTCGACGGCTTCACGCTCAACGAAGGGCCGGTGCTCGAGAAGGGTGTCACCGGGATGCGCAGCTTCGTCGCCGAGCCGATGCAGCACGGCCGGCTCTTCCTTGCGGGCGATGCCGCTCATATCGTCCCGCCGACCGGCGCGAAGGGCCTGAATCTCGCCGCTCACGACGTGCGCGTGCTCGCAGACGCGCTGATCGCCTTCTATGCGCACGGCAGCCGCGACGCGCTCGACGCCTACTCCACGGACTGCCTGCGGCGGGTCTGGCGGGCCGAGCACTTCTCCTATTGGATGACCTCGATGCTGCACCTCTCGCCCGAGCGGGACCCATTCGAGGAGCGCCTACAGCTCTCCCAGCTCCGCTACGTCACGACCTCGCTCGCGGCCGCGACCAGCCTGGCCGAGAAC
This sequence comes from uncultured Thermoleophilia bacterium, assembly GCA_963794375.1. Lineage (GTDB taxonomy): Bacteria > Actinomycetota > Thermoleophilia > Gaiellales > Gaiellaceae > PALSA-600. The sequence goes on along the minus strand of CAWCDL010000004.1, from coordinate 231,728 downwards.
TACGTCGGCCTGGAGCAGGTGTGACACGGCGGTCCCTCGGCGACGTAGGAGCGGCATGAGATCCCTCGTCGCACTCCTCCTCGTCGTTCTCGCGGCGTCGGCGGCAGCGGTCGCCGCTGCCCGCCCGACCGCCGCCGCCTGCACGGGCACGCAGCTCACCGGCAGCTTCAAGGCCGTCCCGAATAGCGAGGGCGCCGGCAACATCACCTACGCGCTCGTCCTCCGCAATCACTCGCAGGCCGCGTGCCAGCTGAGCGGGCTTCCCTCCGCCCGGCTGCTCGGCAAGACCGGGAAGCCGTTGCCGACCGCGGTCAGGGCCGCGTTCCCCGGAGCGCTCTCGGCCGTGCTCGTCCGCCTCGCGCCCGGAGCGCGCACCCGTGCGACCGCGCGCTTCTCGCCGGACGTACCGGGTGTCGGTGAGCCCGTCTCGGGAACGCACTGCGAGCCCGTCGCCTACCGGCTGCGCGTCAATGCCCAGGGCGGCGGCACGACCACGGTCGCGGTGACGCCGCCGACGTCCGTGTGCGAGCACGGCCGCCTGCTCTTCAGCGCCTACGGGATCGTGACCGGCTAGCCGCGGCGGGGTGCGGATTCGTGTTGGGGCTGAAGTCTCTTCCGCCCGACGAATGGGCCTCGATGAGCGGGCTGGTTCCGTTCGCAGTGGCCTGTGTGCTGCTCTGCGGGGCCTGTGGGAATGCACGTGCACTCGCGCCTCCTTCCTGTACGCAGGCGGTGGCAAGCGCGACGCGCCTTCGCAAGGTGCAAACGGCGATGCTCCGATTGCCCGCGTCGCCGTTCGGGGTCGTGTCGCATGGCGGCTTCTCGTTCGTGACGGTGGGCGGCTACAGCGGGCTGAATGAGCTGTGGGTTTTCCGAGATGCTGGGCTGCATCCGCGGCTTGTCCGTCGCGTCGTCCTGCCGGCGCCGGGTGCCGCGGGTGAGGCGCTGTCCCCCGACGGCCGCCTGCTGCTTCTCGCGGCCGGCAGCGGCGTCACTGTTGTGGATGTCCGCAGGGCGGTCAGCGGGTCGCCGCACGCGGTTCTGGGAAGCCTTCAGGCGGTTCCGGCGACCGCTGACACTGGAGCTCTCGATCCCAGGAGCGCGATCGAGGTAGCCGTCACACCGGACGGCCTCTACGCGTTCGCGTCGCTGGAGTACTACGGAACGATTGCCGTGTTCGACTTGAAGGCGGCGCAGGCTTCGGGATGGAGGCGTTCTGGCTTCCGCGGGATGATCCCGATCGGACTCGTCGATGTCGGTCTCGCCCTCTCGCCGGACGGCAAAACGCTCTACGCGACGCGCGCTGTCCGACGGCAAGGGCAGACGGCTTCGCGGCAGGGGACGCTCGCCGTCGTCGACGTGAAGCGCGCCGAGACGCGGCCGAAGACGGCCGTTGTGCGCCAAGTGGCCGCAGGATGCGACCCCGTGCGCGTCGCCGTCAGTGGCGACGGGACGACCGTGTGGGTGACCGCACGCGCAAGCGACGCACTCCTCGGCTTCTCCGCTTCGCGACTCTCACGGTCACCGCGCATGGCGCTCGAGGAGGACGTTCGTGTGGGCGAGGCGCCCGTCGGGCTCGCGCTGCTCGACCACGGGCAGCGGATCGTTGTGTTGAACTCGAACCGCTTTGGCGTTGTAGGCGCCACCCCCGGTCTGTCGCTCGTCTCCGCTGCGCGCGGGACGCTGATCGGGACGTTTGGCGCGGGAGCCTTCCCACGCGAAGCTGCCACCACTTCTGACGGCAGAACGCTGCTCGTTACCAACTGGTCGTCCCTCGAACTCGAAGCCGTCGCACTCGACACGCTGCCCCGGTCGTAAGTCGAGCCGATCCGAAGCCGCAGTGGCTAACGCCGCTTGCGCTTGCGCGACGACGAGCCGCCGCCGCCGGGGCGGCCGCCCCGCGCCTGCTGCTGCATGCGCTCGGCCTGCCGGCGCATCTGGCGGTTTGCCGACTCCGGGATCGCGCCCTGCTCGTTCGCCGCCTCCATGTAGGCGCGTCGCTCGGCCGGGGTGAGGCGGCTCATCGCCTTCTGCATCGCCTGCGGGTCGGGGTTCGCCGCGACCACGTTCATCTTCCGGATGGCGCTCGCGAGCTCGGGATTCTGGCGCTCGATGGCCGCGGTCGAGACGCGCGTGAAGAACCGGCGCATGAAGCCGATCCGCGACAGGCGGCTGATGATCGGCCGCAGGAGCGCCCCACCCCTGAAGCGGGCGAGGAGCAACAGCAGCCCGACCAGGAGGATGATGCTGCCGACGATGATGAGCGGGACCCAGAGCCACCACATTTCGGCGACGATGCTACCCGGAGCCGTGGTGGCTCAGTGACGCGAAGCGAGCGCCATGCCGCCGACCACGAGGATCGCGACCACGACGATCAGCCAGATCCAGCTCGACAGCGAGCCGTCGGGCGGCACGGCGGGTGCGACCGGGTGGATGTCGGCAAGAAGCCTCACTGCGGAACAGTTCCAGAGACCGGTGGGCAGGAGCTTCCCGCGCTGTAAGCATTCGTTGAACCCTTGAGGTTGCCCGTTAGGTCCACCGGCCCACCGGGAACCGGTTGGCCATGGGAGCCGACCCGATCGCCGTTCTGCTCGCACACGGGGAGCAGCACGGCTGCGTCCACCTGACCGAGCTCCACGATCTCGCCCAGCGGCTCGAGCTTGGCGAGCAGGAGCTCGAGTCGATCCTCGAGCGGCTCGAGCAGCATGGGATCGATCTCACAGACGACTGCTCGAAGGCAATCGAGGAGCCCCTTGCGTACACGAACGCCGAGCTGGCGACGGCGACCACCGACTCGCTCCAGCTCTTCCTCAACGAGGTAGGGCGCTACCCGCTCCTGACGGCGGCACAGGAGGTCGCGCTCGCGAAGCGGATCGAGCGCGGCGACGGGCGCGCGAAGGAGCAGCTCGTCAACTCGAACCTCCGGCTCGTCGTCTCGATCGCAAAGCGTTACCAGGGGCACGGCCTCGCTCTGCTCGACCTGATCCAGGAGGGCATCATCGGCCTGATCCGTGCCGCCGAGAAGTTCGACTGGCGGAAGGGCTTCAAGTTCTCGACGTACGCGACCTGGTGGATCCGCCAGGCGGTGCAGCGCGGTGTCGCGAACAAGGCGCGCACGATCCGCATCCCGGTGCACATCGCCGAGCGCGAGCAACGGATCGGCCGCGCCGAGCGCGAGCTCGTCGTGGCGCTCGGCCGCCAGCCCACCGACGCCGAGCTGGCACAGAGGTCGAAGTTGCCGCTCAAGCAGGTGCGGGAGGTGCGGCAGGCCGCGCGCGCGGTGGCATCCCTCGACCGCACCGTCGGCGAGGACAATTCAGCCTCATTCGGCGACCTGATCGCGAGCGACGACGCGACCCCGGAGGAGCTCGTCGACATCGACCTCACCGAGCGGGCGTTGTATGCGGCGCTTGCCGAGCTGCCGCCGCGCGAGCAGGAGATCCTGCGGCTTCGCTTCGGGCTCGGGGGACTCGAGGAGCCGAAGTCGCTCGAGGAGATCGGCCGCATCCTCGGCGTCACGCGCGAGCGCGTGCGGCAGCTCGAGGGCGAGGCGCTGCGGCGGCTCGCCGAGCGGCGCGAGATCCGCGCGCTCCGCGCGGCGTAGGCGACGAAGCTAGGAGCCGACGACCTTGCAGACCCAACGGCGCGGCCGGGAGCGGTCGAGCTCGATGAAGAGCACCCGTTGCCACGTGCCGAGGCAGAGCTCGCCGTCGGCGACCGGCACCGACTCGCCGGCCGAGCCGAGCAGCATCGACATGCAGTGGGCGTGGCCGTTGCCGAACTCCATGTCCTCCGGGCAGATGTTCTCGGTACGGCGGTCCCAGTCGTCGTGCGCGTAGTAGGTCTCGTGCGGGATCAGACGCCGGAGGAGCGTCCCGAAATCCTCGAACATGCCGCGCTCGTACTCGTTCACCCGCACGCAGCACGTCGTGTGGGGGGAGTAGATGCAGCAGATGCCGTCGATGACTCCCGACTCGCGCACGATCTCCATCACGTCCTCGGTGATGTCCGTCACGTGGAGCCCGCCGGTCGTCTGGAAGTGCCGCTCCGCCTGGAAGACCTTCACACCGCGAGTCTAACGAGCGGCCTGGGTCGAATGCGAGCGATACGCTCGTCCCGACCGGGCCCGTAGCTCAGCGGTCAGAGCAGGGAACTCATAATTCCTTGGTCCCTGGTTCGAATCCAGGCGGGCCCACTCGCCGTCAGTGGCGGAGGAGCCGCTGCTTGGCGTCGGCGTACTCGCCGTCCGTCAGGGCGCCGGCTTCGTGGAGCTCGGCGAGCGTCGCCAGCTCGGCGACGAACGCCGTGCCGTCGAGCGCCTCGGGGGCCGTGTCCGGCATCGAGGCGCCCGGCTCGGTCAGCGACCCGCGCACCCACATCGCGAGGCCCTTGGCGATGCGCCCACGCTCGCCCCAGGAGCCGTACTGAGTCTCCGTGCCCTTGCGGGCCGTCTGGCCCGTCAGCACGAGCCTTGACGCGGATGGGGAGACCGCCTGCGCGGTCGCGGTCATGTCCTGGCCGGCGGTCGACCAGATCGACGGGCCGGTGTTGAAGGTGATCGAAGCTGCCCCGTCCTCGTTTCGGAGGATCGAGAAGCCGAGAGCGCCGACGGCGTGAACCGTCTTCGCGTACACCTGCTCCGGCGGAGCATCGAACTCGAATTCGTAGATCTTCGCCACGGGTGCGGCTCCCGGGGTCGCTGGCAAGGCTCCTCTCCTTGTAGGCGACGCCTCGCCGTTGTCAAGCCTCCCTTCAGGGGGTGTGCGTTTCAGCCGATACACCGCCCGTGGGCAACGTCGACTACCGCCTCCTGACCACGTTCGTCCGTTCGCGGCGCGAGCACGCCGACGAGCGCGCGGGCAAGCGCGACGTCGACGAGCTGCTCAGCCTGCTCGAGGCCCGCGCACGTCGACAGCCGTCAGTCGAGCCGGTCGGCGAGAGCCCGAAAGAGCGCCGGGGCGGCCCCGTGCAGCTGGACGACGACCGCTAGCCACCTGGGCACGACCACCCGCGCGCGGTCGGACCGGACCGCGTCGAGGATCGCCGCGGCGATCCGCTCGGGCGGCACCGGGCGCGGCCACCGTCGGTCGTACGGCACACCGCGCTCGGCGAAGTACCGCGTGTCAACGACGACCGGTGCGACAAGCGACGCTCCCACAGGCCGGCCGCGCAGCTCGGAGCGCAGGCTCTCGGTGAAGACCGCGAGCCCGCCCTTGCCCGCGGCGTAGACCGCCTCGAGCGGGCGGCCGACGAAGCCGACGATCGAGCCGACGTTGACCACGTGCCCGCGCCCGCGGGCCAGCATGCCCGGCAGGAGCGCACGTGTCAGCTCGATCGGCGCCGAGAGGTTCAACGCCAACAGCCGTTCGCTCTCGCCGGCCGCGAGCTCGTCGACGCGCCCGTAGAGACCTGCGCCGGCGTTGTTCACCAGGACGTCGACGCGGCCGAGCACGGCCTGTGCGTCGGCTGCAAGCGCGGCGCCCGCGCCCGGGACCACGAGATCGCAGGTGAGTGCGGCCGCCACCGGCAGGCCGTCGAGGATCGCGCCGGGGCGGTCGGCGGCCACGACACGCGCGCCCGCGGCGGCAAGGGCTCGCACCGTCGCCTGCCCGATCCCGCCGCCCGCCCCCGTGACGAGGCACACGCTGTCCGCGATCTCCACGTCGGAGCCGAGTATGAGCGCTTACCCTCTCCGGTGATGGGCCGGTTGAGCCAGCGGTTCGACGCCTGGGCGGAGCACAGCCGGTTGAACCCCTACCGGCTCCTCGTCATGCCGCACCCGGAGCTCACGTGGGCCGACCGGGCGCAGTTCGACACGCTGCTCGACGAGACGCCGCCGCAGAGCTTCGTCGACTACCGGCTGCCGCAGCCGAAATGGTGGTTCCTGCATCACGCGGTCGCTCGGGGGCTCGTCCTCCACGGCACGAACTCGCACCATCTCCCCGAGCTCCGGACACGCGCGACCGGGGATGCGTTCGGCTCCCCGGTGACCGCGGTATTCGCCTCCGACGACGCGATCTGGCCGCTCTACTTCGCGACGGTCGGCCGCGCGCGCCTGCGCCACGGGTACATCAACTGGGCGACGCACGTGCGTGGCACGTCGCGGTACCTGTTCTCGATCGGCGCCGACCCGGCCGATCCCGCCTCGTGGACGGACGGCGTGATCTACCTGCTGCCGCGCGCGTCGTTTCGGCGCACCGGCGAGACGCGCGAGCTCGTCAGCGACGAGCCGGTCCGCCCGCGCGCCCAGCTGGCGGTCGAGCCGGGCGACTTCCCGTTCCGGGCGCAGACGGTGGAGCACGGCGCCGGCGCCACACCGCAGCGGGTCGTCGTGCGCCATGCGCTCCGGCTGCCGCGTCTCGGCCACGAGCGGGCCACCTGATGGCGGCCGAGGACAAACGCCGGCTGATCCTCGACGCCGCCGTGCGCGTGTTTGCCGAGCAGGGCTACGAGGCGGCGCGCGTCGGCGACATCGCCCGCGAGGCCGGCGTTGCCTACGGGCTCGTCTACCACTACTTCGACTCGAAGGAAGCGGTGCTCGAGGCGGTGTTCGGCGAGGCGTGGGAGCGGCTGCTCTCCGCGCTCGCCCAGGCCGAGCACTCGGGCGACGCTGCCGAGCAGCTCTCGCTCGTGATCAGGATCGTGCTGCGCACCTGGCGCGACGATCCAGACCTCGTGCGCCTGCTCGTCCGCGAGGTGATGCGGAGCCCTGCGATTCAGGACGAGCTCGACCAGATCGGCCAGGCGTTCGCGATCTTCCAGCGGATCGTCGAGCGCGGGCAGCGAGAAGGAACGTTCCGGCGCGGGGTCGACCCGCCGCTCGCCGCGTTCTTCGTGTTCGGCGCGCTCGACGAGATCCTCACCGGCTGGGTGCTCGGCACGCTCCCGGACGACCCTGCGACGGTCGCGGCGGCCGAGCGTGAGGTCGTCGCCATGTGCGTCGGCGGGTTGCGAGCCGCTTAGTATCGCCTCGTGCTCGACCCGCTCAAGCGCTGGCAGCCGATCGGCGACAAGCCCGACTACGCGGGCTTCCTCTCCTTCGGTGGCGCGCCGCTCACCCAGGATCCCGCCGACCTTGCCGGCGTCGATGTCGCGATCCTCGGTGCCCCGACCGACGACCTCGTCTCAGACCGGCCCGGGACGCGCTTCGCGCCCCGCGCGATCCGCGCCGCCTCGTGCCCGCCCGGCTCGCACCTGGAGGCGGGCGTCGACGCCTTCGCCCAGCTGCGGATCGTCGACTACGGCGACGCGGCGGTCATCCCCGCGGACCCCGTCCGCAGCCACGCGGCGATCGAGGCGCTCGTCGGCGAGGTGGTCGATGTCGGCGCGCTGCCCGTGACGCTCGGCGGAGACCACTCGATCACCGAGCCGTGCATCAGGGCGATCGCCCGGCGGCGCGGCTCCGTGGGGCTCGTCCACTTCGACACCCACACCGACACCGGCCGGGAGGTCTTCGGCGTGGCGATCTCCCACGGGACGCCGATGCTGCGCCTCGTCGAGGCCGGTCACGTCACCGGGACGCGGTACGCGCAGGTCGGCCTGCGCGGCTACTGGCCCGGGCCGGCAGAGTTCGCCTGGCAGGCCGAGCAGGGGATCGCGAGCTTCTTCATGCACGACGTCCGCGACCTCGGGATCCGCGAGGTCGTGGCGCGCGCGCTCGCGCACGTGGGGGAGGGGCCTGTGTACCTGACTGTCGACGTCGACGTGCTCGATCCCGCCTTCGCACCGGGAACGGGGACGCCCGAGCCCGGCGGCATGACCTCTGTCGATCTGCTCTGGGCGGTGCGGGAGGTCGCTGCGTCGGTCGAGCTCGTCGGCGCGGACGTCGTCGAGGTGCTGCCGAGCGCCGTCGGCTCGGCGGACATCACCGCGCTCGTCGCCGAGCGCGTCGTGCGGGAGGTGCTCACCGGCCTCGCGCTGACCCGAGCCTAGACACGAACACCTGTTCGTATTAGGCTCGTCCCATGCAGCTCTGCCTGGACGCCGCCGACCGGCTCGTCGAGCTGGTCGAGGAGCGGCGAGGGCCGGTTCCCGTCGAGGAGGCCGCCCGGGTTGTCCTGAAGCTGCAGCACGGGGTGCCGGTCGGGCTCGCGCGGTCGCTCCTCGAAGAGGCGGTCGCTGCGGACAGCCGGCTCCGCTTCGCCGGCGACCTGGTCTCGGTTGCGGGGAGCGCCGGCGAGGCGGTACCCATCGAGCAGGCCACGTTCGTCGTCTTCGACCTCGAGACGACCGGGCTGACGCCGGGAACGGCGCGGCCGTGCGAGATTGGCGCCGTCCGCGTCCAGGCGCTCCAGCTCGACCAGCGCTTTCAGACCCTCGCCAACCCGGGCGCGCGCCTGCAGCCGGCGATCGCCGCACTGACCGGGCTGCGCGACGAGGAGTTGCGCCGCGCGCCGCCGGTCGCCGCCGCCGTGCGGAGCTTCCTCGGCTTCGCCGGCGACGCGGTGCTGGTTGCCCACAACGCGCGCTTCGACATGGCGTTCCTCGACGCCGAGACGCGGAGGCTCCTCGACCGGCGGGTCGACGCCACGGTCGTCGACACGGTCGGGCTCGCCCGCCGGCTCCTCGGCCGCCAGCCCGCGAACCTGTCGGCACTCGCCTACCGCTTCGCCACGGCCGCGCGGCCGTGCCACCGCGCGCTGCCGGATGCCGAGGCGACCGCCGAGATCCTGCTCTGCCTGATCGGGATGGCGCAGGAGCGGGGGGCGGAGACGGTCGGTGACCTCGTCGAGCTCGCTGCGACGCGACCACGCCGCGCGCAGCGCAAGCGCCATCTCGCGTTCGGCGCGCCGCAGCGCCCCGGCGTCTACCTCTTCCGCGACGTGCACGACCAGGTGCTGTACGTGGGCCGCGCCCGGGACATCAGAGCCCGCCTGCGGTCGTACTTCCGCTCCGACCGGCAGCGGCCCGCCGTCGAGGCGGCGCTCGGCGCGCTCGAGCGGGTCGAGTGGCGGGTCGCCGGCTCCGAGCTCGAGGCGGCGCTCGAGGAGCTGCGGCTGATCCGCGAGCTGCGCCCGCCCGCAAACGCCCGCTCGACGCGGCCAGACCGCTACCTCTACCTTCGCCGCCGCGGGGACTCGGTCGTCTGCTCCTCCCAGCCGTCCGAGCTCGGACCGCTGACGGGCCGGCGTCGCGCGCAGCTCGCTGCGCGGGCTCTGCAGGGTGTGGAGTGGGAGACGCTCGACGAGGCGCTTCCGAAGCTGCGCGCGAAGCTGCGCCGGCTCTCGCTCGACCTGCGGTTCGAGGACGCCGCGCGCCTGCGCGACCGGATCGAGGCGCTCGAGGGCGCCGTCGCCGACGTCGCGCGCATGCGGCGGCTGCGCGAGCTCGCCTGCTGCGTCGTCGTTCCCTCGACCCGTGACGGCGAGCGGCGAGGGTTCTTCGTCGCCAAGGGGCAGGTCGTGTGCTCGCGTCCGTTTCGCGGCACGACGGGGCCCGAGTGGGCCGCCGGGCTTGCGGCCGTCGCCCGCGCGGAGCCGACGCTCGCCCCCGAGGCTGCCGACGAGCTTCGGGTCGTCGACGGGTTCCTGCGCCGGCCGCCGCCGGAGCTGACCGTCGTCCCGCTGGCAGACTTGGCGGGATGGACGAGCTGCGGGAGCAGGCGCTCGCAGCCGGCTGGCGGAAGCTGGTCGCAGACGGCGTCAGCGTGACACCGGTCTCGCTCCGGCGCGGCGACGCGTACAAGCTCGTCGACGGGGCGCGGACCGAGACTGTCGGGGTCGAGGACTGGCCGGGCCGCCTCGACGCGCTGCTCGCCGATGCGCGGAACGTGCACCTGCTCGCCCCGGGCGGCGATCTCCATGCGCGCCGGACGAAGAAGGGCCGGTGGCTCGTCTCACGCGGCCGGCCGTCGTCGGCGGCGCCGCCCGCCGGCGTCCACGACCGCACACCCAACCGGCCGCTCCCCGACGACCACCCGCTCTTCCAGGCGGCGCACGCTTCGCGGGACAAGCGCCGCCAGGTGCAGCACTACGTCGAGCTCCTGCGCCCGCTGCCGCTGTGGCAGCGCGATCGGATCTCCGTCGTCGACGCCGGCTGCGGAAAGGCGTACATGAGTCTTGCCCTCGTCGCCTACGGGCGCGCGGTCGGGACGCGAGTCGATCTCGTCGGGCTCGATGTGAACGCCGCAGTCGTCGACACCGTCAGCGGCATCGCCGAGGAGCTCGGCTACGACGAGGCCCGGTTCGAGGCGATCGCCATCGCCGACTACGCGCGCGCGGAGCCCGTCGACCTGCTCGTCTCGCTCCACGCCTGCGACACCGCGACCGACGAGGCGATCGCCGCCGGTGTGCGCCTCGGCGCGGCCGCGATCGTCGTCGCGCCGTGCTGCCACCACGAGCTCGCGGCCCAGATCGCGGCCGCGGGAGACCCGGACGCCGTCCTGCGGCACGGGCTCCTGCTCGGCCGGCAGGCCGATCTCGTCACCGACGCCCTGCGCGCGTGCGCGCTCGAGCTCGTCGGCTACCGGGTCGACGTGGTCGAGTTCGTGTCCTCCGAGCACACGGCGAAGAACCTGATGCTGCGCGCCGAGCTCGACCCGTCGCCGCCGCGGGCCGAGCGCGCGCGCCGCGACTACCTCGAGCTCCGTGACCGCTTTGGCGTGCGGCCCGCGATCGAGCGCCTGCTCGACTTGCCGCTCGAAGCTACGATCTCGTCATGAACGAGATCGGGACGATGCGGGTGAAGAGCGGGCTCGCCGAGATGCTCAAGGGCGGCGTGATCATGGACGTCGTCGACGCCGAGCAGGCGAAGATCGCCGAGGAGGCCGGGGCCTGCGCGGTGATGGCGCTCGAGCGCGTCCCCGCCGACATCCGCCGCGACGGCGGCGTGGCGCGGATGTCCGATCCCGACATGATCACGGGTATCCAGGAGGCCGTCACGATCCCGGTGATGGCCAAGTGCCGCATCGGCCATTTCGCCGAGGCGCAGATCCTGCAGTCCCTCGAGATCGACTACATCGACGAGTCCGAGGTGCTCACGCCGGCCGACCTCGAGCATCACGTCGACAAGTGGCAGTTCACCGTGCCGTTCGTCTGCGGCTGCACGAACCTCGGCGAGGCGCTCCGGCGGATCGCCGAGGGCGCGGCGATGATCCGCACGAAGGGCGAGGCCGGCACCGGCGACATCGTCAACGCCGTCACGCACATGCGCTCGGTGTTCGGCGGCATCCGCCGGCTCCAGTCGCTTCGCACCGAGGAGCTCTACGCGGAGGCGAAGGAGCTGCGCGCGCCCTACGACCTCGTGCGCTGGGTGGCGGAGAACGGCCGGCTGCCGGTCGTCACGTTCACTGCGGGCGGGATCGCGACGCCGGCGGACGCGTCGCTCTGCATGCAGCTGGGTGCGGACGGCGTCTTCGTCGGCTCCGGGATCTTCAAGTCGGGGAATCCCGCGCAGCGGGCGCGCGCGATCGTCGAGGCGACGACGCACTACATGGACGCGGACGTGCTCGCACGTGTCTCGGCCGGGCTCGGCGAGGCGATGGTCGGTATCTCGACCTCGTCGCTCGACCCGTCCGAGCTGCTCGAGAACCGCGGCTGGTAGCGCGCCGCAGGCGCCGCCTGCAGCACCACCGCACCGATCACCACCACACCGCCGACGAGCGTTGCCGTCGCGGGGCGCTCGGAGAGCGCCAGCCACACCCAGAGCGGCCCCAGCACCACCTCGAGCAGCGAGATCAGCGCCACCTCGGCGGCCGGGATCAGCCGCGCCGCCATCGTCAGGAACGCGAGCCCGAGCCCGATCTGCGTGACGCCGAGCAGGGCGATCAGAAGGAGGTCGTTCCCGCCGATCTGGCCCGGGTGGCTGAACGGCGCGAAGGTCATGAGGACGAGCGCCTGCGAGAGGCAGATGGCGGGCGCCATCGAGATGTCGCGGCGGTGCCGTGTGATCACGACGCTCACCGCGAACGACAGGGTCATCAGCACCGACAGCGCGAGACCCAACCCGCGCGCACCGCCCGGGCCGCCCACCATCAGCCCGACGCCTGCCAGCGCCACGGCCATCGCGACACCGGTCCGGCCCGAGATCGGCTCTCGCAGCGCCAGCCACGCGATCAATGCGGCCGCGATCGGCGCAACCGCCTGCATGAAGAGCACGTTCGCGACCGTCGTGTGGTTGAGCGCGATGATGAATGCCGACGATGCGATCCCGGTGCACACCGCCACGGCGAGCTCGGCGCGGCCGAGCCGGGCAAAGGCCCGCAGGCCGCCGCCGTGCTTCGACCAGCGCACGAAGGCGAGCAGAGCGAGCACGGCGAAGAACGCCCGGCCGGCGACCTGCGTCGCCGCGTCGACCGACAGCTCCCGCTGCAGGACGCCGGCCGTCGACCAGGCGAGCGCCGCGCCGACCGCGTAGGCCTGCCCGCGGCGATGGGCTGCGCGCGCCTCGTCTCCCATTACCGACAGTCAACCAGCCGCGCCACCCGCGGCTGGTCGACTAGCCGGCTTGACCAGCCGTGTACGCGGCGACGAAGACGAGTACCTGCGCGTTCCTCGGGATGCGCGCACCAGCGCCCGGCGACTGCTGGACGACCGTTCCCGCCTGCGCGCGCGAGCTCACGGGCTCCTTGACGTAGATCAGGCGGAGACCGGCTGCGTTGAGCGTCGAGACCGAGTCGGTGAGCGTCTTGCCGCTCACGCTCGGCACGGTCACCTCCGTCTGCATGTTGGGGCCCTGCGACAGGTTGACCTGGATGTGGGCGTCGTACGGGACGGTCGCCCCCGATTGCTTTGCCTGACCGACGACGGTGCCGAGCGTCTGGTCGGACGGCACGAAGACGAAGCTCGGCCGGGCTCCTGCCTCGACGAGCGCGTGTGCGGCTCCTGCCTCGGTCTCCCCGCCGACGTCGGGGACCTGCGCCGTGCGGGGCGTCGGCGGCGCCTCGGCCGTCGTCGTCGGGACAGTGGTCTCCGTCGTCGTTGTCGCGGGCGTCGATGCCGTCGTCGCGGCTGTTGTTCCGGTCGCCGCGTGCGACACCAGGATCTGCACGGTTGTTCCCTTCGCCACCTGGATGGCACCCGCGGGAACCTGCGAGACGACCATGCCGGAGCGGCCGGTCGACTGCTCCAGGATCACCTTCGATGTGAACCCGGCTCCGGTGAGCCGGTCGAGCGCCTGCCGCTCCGTCAGCCCGATCAGCCGCGGCACGGCCACCTGCACGGCGCCGGCGGTCGGGGTCGGAGAGGAGGTGACGACCGTGGTCACCTCGGTCGTCTGGTTGCGGTGGCCGAGAGACCAGGCCAGAAGGATGCCCCCGGCAGCGATCAACACGGCGAGGATGCCGAGCAGCATCCCGGCGCCGAGCCGCCGGTCGGGCGGCGGCGGGCCCACGGCCGCCGGCGGCTCGACGTACTCCGGACGGGCAGGTGCCACGACCGTGTCGGGCACGGGATCGAGTGTCGGTTCGTTCAGGCTGGGCCAGGGCTCGGTCGACTCGCTCACGGTGTCCCTCTCGACGGCACGATGTGTCGAGGATGCAACGGCTATTGGTCACCGGCGGTTGCGGGTACCTGGGCCGGGAGCTCGTCCGGCTCGCCCGCGGGCGGGGCGTCGAGGTGCGCGCGACGTGGCACACGGCGCCGCCGGTCGGAGACGCCGCCTGGGTGCAGGCTGACGTCCGGGACGAAGCGGCGATGTATGCCGCTGCCGCAGGCTGCGACACGGTCATCCACACCGCGTACGTCCAGGGAGCGGGGGCGTGGGAGGTGAACGCCGACGGGTCTGCGGCCGTCGCCGCGGCGGCTCGCGGAGCGCGTCTCGTGCACCTCTCGACCGACCTGGTCTTCGATGGGCGTCGCGGCCGTTACCGCGAGGAGGACCTACCGGCGCCCGTGAACGAGTACGGCCGGTCGAAGGCCGAGGCGGAGGCACGGGTCGCTCGGCTCCATCCAGAGGCGGCGATCGTCCGCACGTCGCTCCTCTACGGCGGCTCCGAGCCGGGGCCGCAAGAGCGCCTCGCGCAGACGCACGCGCGGTTCTTCGTCGACGAGCTGCGCTCGCCCGTGCACGTGGTCGACCTTGCTGCGGCGTTGCTCGAGCTCGCCGATCTCGACTACGCGCGGCCACTCCACCTCGGCGGCGCCGACCACGTGTCGCGCTTCGACTTCGCCGTGCTGCTCGGTGCCGACGTGGGCCGGCTCGAGGCCGCGTACACGACACCCGACCGGGCAGCCGACGTCACGCTCGACAGCTCACGCGCACGGACGCTCCTCACGACGCGCCTGCGCGGGGTCCACGAGGTGCTCGGCTAGCCGCTCCAGCGCTCGGCGGCCGCGCGCCCCTCCGGTGTCTGCAGGAAGTGCTCGAGCGGCACCTGCAGGAGCGCGGCGCGGCATTCGGCGAACGGCTCGCTCCCGTCGCCGAGCGTCGCGTCGACGTGGACCCGCCGTCCGCGCACGTCGTCGAGCGTCGCGCGCAGGAGCAGCTCGGTGTTGATCGGAACCGGCCGGCGGTAGCGGACGAAGATCCGGGCTGTCACTGCCGGGAACGCGTACCACGTGGCGAGGAGGCCGACGGCCTCGTCGAGGGCACCGGCGACGATCCCGCCGTGCACGATCCCCGGGCCGCCCTGGTGACGCTCGTCGAAGGAGAGATATGCCTCGTACTCCGTCAGGCCTTCCGCGATCGGCTGCGGCAGGCGCAGGCCCGCCGGGTTGTCGCCGCAACCCCAGCACGCCGGGTCATGATGGGGCGGGATTCGCGGCGCGTTCATTCGCCCCAGACGTTCGCGAACGTCCCGAAGCGCAGCTCCTGGAGGTACAGCACACGCGACTCGTCCGAGCGGCGCACGTAGTCCGCCTGGTGCGCCGCGACGAACGCGTCGTAGGCCTCGGCCGACTCCCACCGGTCGATCACGAGGTACCGGTCGGGCTCCTCGAGGTCGCGAAGGAGCTCCGTGCCGACGTAGCCGTCCCCCTGCCGGAAGAACTGTGCCCACTCGCCGTCGGGGCCGTACGCGCGCTCGAACTCGTCGCGGTCGCGGGCGTCGTAGCGGAAGACGAGCGCGATCACCGCAATCCGCCGCGCTCGTGGTGTGCCCGGAAGAAGTTCTCGCTGCCCGCGGTCGCCATTGCCGCCGAGGCGCTGAGCTCGAGGCACAGAGCGGCCGCGGCGACGATCTGGGCGAAGCGGTGCACCTTGCCCGGGCCTGCGCAGCCGATCGAGGCGAGCCAGTCGCGGGCGGAGGGGAGGGTCGTGCCGCCGCCGACGGTGCCGACCTCGAGGCCGCCGAAGCGGATCGTCGCCTGCACGCCGTCGTCGACTCGACGTGCCGTCCCGTGCGCCATCGAGCTCGTCCCGACCATGCCGAGATCCTGGCCCGTGGCGGCGAAGACCGCGGCGATCGCCGAGGCGGGCGTGAAGG
Organism: uncultured Thermoleophilia bacterium; assembly: GCA_963794375.1. GTDB lineage: Bacteria > Actinomycetota > Thermoleophilia > Gaiellales > Gaiellaceae > PALSA-600. Next base: position 216,367 of record CAWCDL010000004.1, on the reverse strand, counting down.
CGACCGACTGCATTCCGCTCGCAACCGCCCCGTGCGTCCCCGCCCACGAGAGCGCGAGCAGGTCGTCGGCCGTTGTCCGCAGAACGCGGCGGATGCTCTCGTCGGTGAGCAGCACTTCGGCGAGCACCGTCTTGCCGTGGCCCGACTGGAAGTACTCGGCCGACGGCTTCTTGTCGCCGCCCATGTTTGCCTCGAGGATCGCGCGTTCCGGTTTCGCCGGCGCACGCTGCATCACATAGCCCATGTTCAGCGCGTAGCTGTTGCGGGTCATCATGTTCGCGCCGACTGCGTCGCCCGTCGTCCACTGCCAGAGCACGTGGCACATCGGCCCGACCACGTGCGTCTTGACGCCGCGAAGCCGAGCGCGCTTCGAGAGCGACGGGTCGTCGGAGCCCTCGAGGAACTCGCGCATCGCCGGGAGCTCGGACTCGACCCAGCGCGCGAGCTCGATCGCGTCGGCGGCGTCGGCGCAGATGAAGCATGAGGCGCGCGTGATGCGGTCGTGAAGGACGTATGTGCGCACGGTGCCGGCGGCAAGCGCGCCGCGCGTGAGCGACGCGGTCAACCCGCCCTCCGTGTGGGCCAGGGGAACGTGCACCGTCTCGGTCGCGCGGCCTGTCTCGCTCAGGGCGCCGTCGTCGCCGAGCTCGTACTCGCCGAGCTCGATCTCGACCGGCACCGCCGAGACGGGAATCACGGCGACCCCGACGAGCGATTCTGCTGCGTCCGCGAACGGCTCGAGGTCGACGGACGTGACGAGCCCGCCGTCGAGCCCCATCAGCCCGCGGCGCTGCTCGATTGCAGCGGCGGAGTTCTTTCTCGGCCAGCGCGTGCTCATCGCAGGAATAGACTCGCATACATGTCAGCCACGTTGATCAAGGGAAAGCCGATCGCCGAACGCATCCGCGCCGAGGTGGCGGCGGAGGTCGCCGAGCTCGGCCACATCGGGCTTGTCACCGTGCTCGTCGGCGATGACCCCGCGTCGGAGGTCTACATCCGGCTCAAGCACAAAGCGGCGCTCGAGGCCGGCATCGACGCCACCGACCTCAGGCTGCCGGCCGAGACCTCCGAGGAGGAGCTGCTCACCCGGGTCGCAGAGCTCGACGCCGACCCTCAGGTCGACGCCATTTTGGTGCAGCTGCCGCTGCCGAAGCACATCGACGAGGCACGCGTGATTCGCGCGATCGAGCCGGCGAAGGACGTCGACGGTTTCCATCCGTTCAACGCCGGACAGCTCTATCTCGCACGCCCGACGCTCGTCCCGGCGACGCCGCTCGGCGTGATGGAGATGCTGCGCGAGCACGGCGTCGAGCTCGTCGGCGCGCGTGCCGTGGTGATCGGGCGCAGCGACATCGTCGGCAAGCCAATGGCCCACCTGCTCCTGCAGGCGCATTCGACGGTGACGATCTGCCATTCGCGCACGAAGGACCTGAAACACCAGACGCTCGAGGCCGACATCCTGGTCGCGGCGGTCGGCGTGCCGGCGATGGTCTCGCCCGACATGGTGCGTCCGGGCTCGGTCGTGATCGACGTCGGCATCAACCGCACGGACAGCGGGCTCGTGGGCGACGTCGACCCTGGTGCCGCCGAGGTCGCGGGGCTCTTTACGCCGGTCCCGGGCGGAGTGGGGCCGATGACGATCGCGTGCCTGCTTCAGAACGCCGTTCGCTGTGCGAGATATCGCCGCGGCGAGCTTGCATATCCGGGTTGATTCGGTGCTAGGCTTGCGCGCGCTCCGCCGGTTGGCGGGCTTGTAGTCATCCAGCAAGGAGTAGTTGGAAGTGGCTGAGGGAACGGTCAAGTGGTTCTCGAACGAAAAGGGCTACGGCTTCATCGAGCGTGGTAACGGCGAGGCGGACGTCTTCGTCCACTTCTCCGCGATCGCCGGTGAGGGCTACAAGTCGCTGACCGAGGGTCAGCACGTCTCGTTCGAAGTCGTGCAGGGCGACAAGGGCCTGCAGGCGGCGAACGTTCAGGCGCTCTAGACCTTTCGGAACCAGATTCAACGAGGGGCTCCGAAAGGAGCCCTTCGTGTTTGATAGGAGGCAGGTAGATGGCGGGGATCAGCAAGGACGAGGTGCTGCACGTCGCGCGGCTCGCGCGCCTCGAGCTGACCGACGACGAGGTGTCGAGGTTTCAAGAGCAGCTCTCGCAGATCCTCGAAGCCGTGTCGAAAGTGTCGGAGCTCGACCTGACCGACGTCCCGCCGACGGCGCACCCACTTGCGATCGAGAACGCCTGGCGTGACGACGTGCCGCGGCCGTGCCTACCGCTCGACGACGTGTTCGCGAACGCGCCCGACCGGGACGACGACCACTTCCGGGTGCCGCCGGCATGACCTTGGACACCCTCAGGCTCACCGCGGAGGAGGCCTGGCGTCTCGTCGAGGCAAAGGAGATCTCGGGCGCCGAGCTCTTCGCTGCGTATCTCGCCGCGATCGGCGAGCGCGATCCGGAGCTGCACGCGTTCCTGCACGTGTGCGACGACCCGGGTGGGGACGGCATCCCGCTCGCCGTCAAGGACGTGATCGGGACGAAGGGGATCCCGACGACGGCGGGCTCGAAGATCCTCGAGGGCTACGTGCCCGTCTACGACGCGACCGTGATCGTGAACGCGAAGCGCCATGGCTTCCGGATCCTCGGGAAGACGAACACCGACGAGTTCGCGATGGGCTCGTCGACCGAGAACTCCGCCTACGGCCCGTCGCACAACCCGTGGGACCCGTCGCGAGTCCCCGGCGGCTCGGGCGGCGGGAGCGCCGCGGCCGTGTCGGGCGGGCTCGCGCCGTGGGCGCTCGGCTCCGACACGGGCGGGTCGATCAAGCAGCCGGCAGCGCTCTGCGGCCACGTCGGCCTGCGGCCCACATACGGCACCGTCTCGCGCTACGGCGTCGTCGCCTTCGCCTCGTCGCTCGACCAGGTCGGGCCGGTGGCGAAGACGGTGCGCGACTGCGCCTATCTCTATTCGGTGATCGCGGGCCGCGACGAGAACGACACGACGACCGTCGACGTGCCGCCGGTCGAGCGGCCGGAAGCGGAGGACCTTCGCGGCCTGCGGATCGGCGTGCCGAAGGAGATGAACGGCGCGCCTGGTATCGAGCCCGGCGTCACCGCTGCGGTGAACCGGGCGCTCGAGGTCGCCGAGTCACTCGGCGCCCACGTCGAGGAGTGCTCCCTGCCGCGCTCGGTCGACTACGGCGTCGCCTGCTACTACCTCGTCGCGCCCGCCGAGGCGTCGTCGAACCTCGCCCGCTACGACGGGGTGCGCTACGGCCTGCGCGTCGACGGCGCCGACTTCCGCGAGATGGTGATGCGCACCCGCGACGCCGGCTTCGGCGACGAGCCGAAACGCCGGATCATGATCGGCACCTACGCGCTCTCGTCGGGGTACTACGAGGCGTATTACGGGACGGCGCAGAAGGTGCGTACAGTGATCAAGCGCGAGCACGACGAGCTGTTCGAGCGCTTCGACGTGCTCGCGTCGCCGACGAGCCCGACGGTCGCCTTCCCGATCGGCGCAAAGATCGACGACCCGGTCGCGATGTACATGAACGACGTCCTGACGATCCCGTCGTGCATGGCCGGCCTCCCCGGCCTGAACGTGCCCGCCGGGCTCTCCGACGGGCTGCCCGTCGGGCTGCAGCTGATCGGGCCGCAGTTCGCGGAGAACACGCTCTTCCGTACCGGCCATGCACTCGAGAAGGCCCTCGGGTTCGACTTCGTCCCGGAGCGGCTCCGTGGCTGAATGGGAGGCGGTGATCGGGCTCGAGATCCACGTCCAGCTGAAGACGGAGACGAAGATGTTCTGCCGCTGCCGCAACGGGTTCGGCGGCGGGCCGAACACGCAGACGTGCCCGGTGTGCCTCGCGTTCCCCGGCGCCCTGCCGGTGCCGAACGCGCGCGCGATCGAGGAGACGATCAAGCTCGGCCTGGCGCTCGACTGCGAGATCGCGGAGCGCGCTGTCTTCCACCGGAAGAACTACTTCTATCCCGACCTGCCGAAGGCGTACCAGATCAGCCAGTACGACGAGCCGCTGTGCGCGGGCGGCCGACTCGAGATGCCGACGGCGGACGGTGTCGTCGCGATCGGGATCACGCGTGCGCATCTGGAGGAGGACGCGGCGAAGAACGTGCACGTCGCCGCCTCGGGGCGGATCCACGGTGCGACGGCGACGCTCGTCGACTTCAACCGTGGCGGCACCCCACTGGTCGAGATCGTCACCGAGCCCGACATCCATGATGCGGAGACGGCGAAGCGCTTCCTGCAGCTCCTGCGCCAGACCGTCGTCGAGCTCGGGCTCAGCGACGCGGAGCTCGAGAAGGGATCGATGCGGTTCGACGTCAACGTCTCCGTTCGTCCCGCGAGGTCGGACGAGCTGCGCACGCGAACCGAGCTGAAGAACATGAACTCGTTCAACTTCGCGGCGAAGGGGATCGAGCGCGAGATCGCGCGGCAGATCCGGATCTACGAGGAGGGCGGCACGGTCGAGCAGGAGACGCTGCATTTCGACCCGGTCCACGAGGAGTCGCCGCCGATGCGCTCAAAGGAGGAGGCGCAGGACTACCGCTACCTGCCGGACCCCGACCTCGTGCCGGTCCATCCGGCTGCCGACCTCGTCGAACGGCTTCGTGGCGAGATTGGCGAGCTGCCGGGAGCGCGCATCCGCCGGATCGCCGAGACGCTCTCGTTCTACGACGCCGACGTGCTCGTGACGGGTGGGCTCGACCGGCTGTGGTCGGCGCTCGTCGGCGCCGGCGCCGACGCGAAGGAGGCTGCGAACGTGCTCGCGAACCAGTTCGTCGCGAGCGGCGTCGACCCGGGTGCGGTCGACGCGCGCGAGCTCGCGAAGCTCGTCGCGGCACGGGCCGAGATCCCGCGTGCGGCATTCGACGAGGCACTGGCGAAGGCCGGCGACCCAGGCTTCAGCGCCGATCCCTACCTCGAGCAGAAGGTGGTCGCCGATACCTCCGAGCTCGATCCCATCATCGTGCGCATCATCGAGGCCAACCCCGGTCAGGCCGACCAGTACCGGGGCGGCAAGCAAGGCCTCCTCGGGTTCTTCGTCGGGCAGGTGATGAAGGAGACCGGCGGCACCGCCGACCCGCGTGTCGTCAACGAGCGCGTGCGGGCGAAGCTCGGCGGCTGAGCCTCAGCCGGGCCGGGTGGCGCCGGCGTACAGCAGCAATGCCGCGAGCGCGAAGCATGCCGCGGCGGCGGCGACGGCCGTCTGCGTGAGCGCCGAGCCGGCCGCGGCGGCGGCCACCGCGGCAACGAGGAGCGCGTTCCCGAGCGGCCTGCGCCGCGCCGTGACCGCCGCGACTGTGACAACCGCGAGCGTGCCCAGGACGCTCGCCGCGATGGCGACGACGCGCGGGAGCGCGTCGAGGTGGTCCTGGGCGTGCGGCACGTGCGTCGAGGCGAACGCCCCGTGCACGGGCATCGCCGCGGCGATCCCCACAGCGAGCCCGGTGTAGACCAGACCGAGCGGTGCCGCCCACTTCCGTCCCGCGAGACCGAGCGACCCGATTCCCAGGAGCGGAGCCGAGAGGAGCGCACCGAAAAGGTAGTAGGCGCGGAAGGCGTGCTCGTCCCAGCCGTACGCCGCGCCCCACGCCATCGCGGCGGCCGCGCCTGCGAAGGAGAGCAGCCCGCCCGCCCAGGCGATGCGGCGCGCGCGCAGCAACCGGCCGGCCAGGCGCAGCGAGACGAGGGCAGCCGCGAACGAGAGGAGCGCGCTCACGGGGGTAGTGAACCAATCCTCTACATTTGAGCGGCCGTGGAGAAGCGCTACCTGTTCACGCCTGGGCCGACGCCCGTGCCGCCCGAGGTGCTCGCGGCGTCCGCGGAGCCGATCGTCCACCATCGCGGCCCCGACTTCCGCGACGTCTACGAGCGCACCCTCTCGCGCCTGAAGGACGTCCACCGGACGAGCTCCGACGTGCTGCTCTTCACCTCTTCGGGGAGCGGGGCGATGGAATCTGCGGTTGCGAACCTGTGCGCGGCGGGCGACCGCGTTGCGGTCGTGAGCCACGGCTCGTTCGGCGAGCGTTGGATCAAGATCTGCGAGCAGCACGAGCTCGACGTGGTGCCGATCCGCTACGAGTGGGGCGAGCGGCCGGATCCCGTAGAGATCGGGAGCGCCGTTCGCGAAGCGGGCATCGACCGCGTCTTCTGCCAGCAGTCCGACACCTCCACCGGCGTCGTCTCGGACGTGCGTGCGGTCAAGGCGGCGGTCGGCGACGCGCTGCTCGTTGTCGACGCAGTGTCGTCGCTCGGCGCCGTGCCGCTCGAGACCGACGAGTGGGGGATCGACGTCGTCGTCTCGGGCTCCCAGAAGGCGCTGATGTGCCCGCCGGGGCTTGCCACCGCATCCGTGCCCGCCCACGTGCTCGAGCGCACCAAGCCGTCGCGCAGCTTCTACTTCGACTGGCGGGCCACGAAGAAGGCGCAGGACAAGCTCGATGCCGCCTTCACGCCCGCCGTCTCGCTGATCCGGAGCCTCGACGTCGCTCTCAGGATGATCCTCGACGACGGGCTCGAGCAGGCATTCGAGCGCCACATCCGCCTCGGCCGCGCGGCACGCGCAGGCATCAAGGCGATGGGCCTCGAGCTGTTCTCCCCCGACGACGACACGGCCGCGGTCGTCACCGCCATTCGCGCGCCCGAGGGGATCGACTCGGACGAGCTGCTGTTGCACCTGCGCGACCGGCACGGCGTCACGCTGGCCCCCGGCCAGGCGCACCTGAAGGGGAAGATCTTCCGGATCGGCCACATCGGCTGGTTCGACGTCTTCGACATCGCGACGGCCCTTGCCGCCGTCGAGCTCTCGCTGACGGAGCTCGGCGCCGATGTCGAGCGCGGCGTTGCCGTGTCGCGCGCGTTCGAGGCGTTCGAGAGCCCCGTCGCGGCCTGAACGATGAAGGTTCTCGTCCGTGAGCGGATCGCCGATGCAGGCATCCAGCTGCTGCGCGACCGGTTCGAGGTCGACGTCGACCTCGACTCGCCGCTCGAGGAGATCGTCGGCGGCTATGACGCGCTGATCGTCCGTTCCGCGACCAAGGTGACGGCTGACGTGATCGCCGTCGCGACGAACCTGAAGGTGATCGGCCGGGCCGGCGTCGGCGTGGACAACGTCGACGTCGACGCCGCCACCCGGCGGGGGATCGTCGTCGCGAACGCGCCCGAGTCGAACATCCTCTCGGCAGCCGAGCACACGGTCGGCCTGCTGCTCTCGCTTGCGCGCAACATCCCGCAGGCGCATGCCGCGCTCCGCGAGGGCCGCTGGGAGCGATCGAAGTGGGGCGGCGTCGAGCTCGCCGACAAGGTGCTCGGCGTCCTCGGCTTCGGCCGGATCGGCCGTCAAGTCGCCCGTCGCGCGATCGCGCTCGAGATGAAGGTGCTCGCCTACGACCCGTTCGTGTCGTCCGACCGCTTCCGCGAGCTCGGGGTCGAGAGCGGCACCCTCGACGAGGTTCTCGCCGCGGCGGACTTCCTGACACTCCACCTGCCGCTGACCGACGAGACGCGCGGCTCGATCGGCGCCGATGCGTTCGCCTCGATGAAGAACGGTGTCCGCATCGTCAACGCTGCGCGTGGGGAGCTCGTCGACGAGCAGGCGCTGATCGCCGCGCTCGAGGCGGGCAAGGTCGCCGGCGCCGCCATCGACGTGTTCGCGAAGGAGCCGTACGACGGCCCGCTCCTGCAGGCCCCGAACGTCGTGCTGACGCCGCACCTGGCCGCCTCGACGGAGGAGGCGCAGGATCGCGCCGGCGTGATCGTCGCCCAGCAGGTTGCTGCGGCGCTCGAGGGCGGGGTCGTTATGAACGCCGTCAACATCCCGACGGTCGGCGCCGAGGATCTCGAGGTGCTCGGCCCGTTCGTCCCGCTCGCTTCGAAGCTCGGGCGGCTTGCGTTCGAGCTGGCGGGCGGCGACGTGCACCGCGTCGCGGTGGAGGTGTACGGGGAGCTCGCCGATCATGACACGAGGCTGCTGACGGTCGCAGCGCTCAACGGTGCCTTTCAGGGGCACACCGACCAGCCGGTCAACTACGTGAACGCGCCCGTCGTCGCTGCAGACCGCGGCATCGAGGTGGTCGAGGAGAAGCGTCGGGCCTCGCGCGACTACACCAACCTCGTCGCCGTGGCGGCCGACGGCGTCCGCGTTGCCGGCACGACGATCGGCACCGACTCCAGGGCGTTCCTGACCGCCGCGCTCGGCTTCGACCTCGAGATGGATCTTGCGCCCCGAATGGCGTTCCTGCTCTACGACGACATCCCCGGCGTGATCGGCCGCATCGGCACGCTCTTCGGCGCCGCCGGCGTCAACATCGCGAACATGACCGTCTCGCGGAACCGCGAGGGCGGCAAGGCGCTGATGGTGCTCTCGATCGATGCCCCAGTGCCGCCCGAGCTCGTCGCGGAGCTGCACGAGGGCATGGACGCCTCGTACATCATCTCTGGTTGAGATGAGCGCCTGGCCCGACCCGGTCGAGCGCGTCACTGCGGCACTGCGTGCTGCGGGCGCCGAGGCGCGCGTGGAGGAGCTCCTCGAGCCGACGCCAACCGCCGACGACGCGGCGCGTGTCGTCGGCTGCGAGCTGGCGCAGATCGTCAAGTCGCTCGTCTTCGTGTGCGACGGGGCGTTCGTGCTCGCCCTCGTGCCCGGGGACGCGCGGGCCGACGACGCGCTGATCGCGGCCGCGGTGCCGGCGCGTCACGTGCGGATCGCGCACGCGGCCGAGGTGGTCGAGGCAACGGGCTTCGAGCCGGGCGGCGTGGCGCCGTTCCCGAACCGACAGGTCGCCCGCGTCCTTGCAGACCGCTCGCTGCTCGTCCATGGCGAGGTCTGGATCGGGGCGGGGACTGAGTTGCACATGGCGGCGATCCCGCCCTCGGAGCTGCTCCGGGTGAGTGGCGCCGCGCCTGTGGACCTCGTCGTGCGCCGGTAGCATCCGTCCCCAAGGCAGCGAAAGGAGCACGAGGTGCAGGAGACCGAGAAGATCTGGATGAACGGGGAGCTCGTCGACTGGGCGGACGCGAAGGTTCACGTCGGCGTCCATGGGCTTCACTACGGGTCGGGCGTCTTCGAGGGCATTCGCTGCTACGACACGCCGCGCGGGCCTGCCGTGTTCCGTCTCGGCGAGCACATGCAGCGCCTGCACAACTCGGCCCGGCTCCTGCACATGCCGATCCCGTACACGGTCGACGAGCTGCGTGACGCGACGAACGAGCTGGTCGGCGCGAACGGCCTGCCCGAGTGCTACATCCGCCCGATCGCCTTCTACGGCTACGGGCAGCTCGGCGTCGCCGCGCGGTCGAACCCGGTCGAGACGGTGATCATGAGCTGGCCGTGGGGGACGTACCTCGGCGACGAGGCGATGCGGAACGGCATCCGCGCGAAGATCTCGACCTGGCAGCGCGTGTCGCCGAACATCGTCCCGCATGTGTCGAAGGCGACCGGCGTGTACCTGAACTCGATGCTCGCGGTCACCGAGGCGAACAACGCGGGCTACGACGAGGCGATCCTCCTCACCCCCGAGGGAACGGTCGCCGACGGGTCCGGCGAGAACATCTGGGTCGTCCGCGACGGCGTGCTCTACACGCCCGACCTCGCGACCGGGATCCTGCCCGGGATCACGCGCGACACCGTCAAGCAGATCGCCGAGGATCTCGGCCACACCGTTCTCGAGAAGACGCTGATCCGCTCCGACCTCTACCTGGCCGACGAGGTGTTCATGTGCGGCACCGCGGCCGAGGTGACGCCGCTGCGCTCGATCGACGACTACGAGATCGGAGTCGGAGAGGTGACGCTGAAGATCCAGGCGGCGTACCTCGACACGGTGCACGGCCGGAGCGAGCGCTGGTCGCACTGGCTCGACCCCGTGCCGCAGCTCGCCCGAACTTGAGCATCGCGACCGACCGGATCAACCTCAGCGCGCCGTGGATCGACGAGCGCGACGAGGAGCTCGTGCTCGAGGTCCTGCGCTCGGGCTGGCTGTCGCTCGGCCCGACCGGCCCGCGCTTCGAGTCAATGCTCGCCGACGCGGTCGGCGCACCCTACTGCGCGGCGGTCTCGTCGGGCACAGCGGGGCTCCACCTCTGCATGCGCATCGCGGGCGTAGGGTCGGGCGACGAGGTGATCACGTCCCCGTACTCGTTCGTCGCGTCGGCCAACTGCGCGATCTACGAGGGGGCGACGCCGGTGTTCGCGGACATCGACGCGCACACCTTCAATCTCGACCCAGCCGCGGTCGAGGCTGCGATCACCCCGCGCACGAAGGCAATCGTCGCAGTCGACATCTTCGGGTATCCCGCCGAGTACGACGAGCTGCTCGCGATCTGCGAGCGGCACGGCCTGGTGCTCGTCGAGGACTCCTGCGAGGCGCTCGGCGCCGAGTACAAGGGGCGGCGCCTCGGTTCCCACGGGCACCTGGCGGTGTGGGCGTTCTATCCCAACAAGCAGATGACGACCGGTGAGGGCGGCGCCGTGACGACGGCGAGCGAGGAGCAGCACGAGCTGCTCGTCTCGCTGCGCAATCAGGGCCGGCTCGAGACGTCGAGCTGGTTGCAGCACGGCCGGCTCGGCTTCAACTACCGGCTCGACGACCTCTCGGCGGCACTCGGCATCGGACAGCTCGAGAAGCTCGACCGCATGCTCGAGGCGCGCCGCGCGGTCGCTGCCTCCTACGGCGAGCTGCTCGCGGGCCTCGACGTCGAGTTGCCGCTCTCTGACGACGCCGCCCACGTTCGCTCATGGTTCGTCTACGTCGTGAAACTGCCCTCAGGCGTCGATCGTGACGCTGTGATGGCACGGCTGTCCGCCGACGGGATCGCCACCGCGCCATATCTGCCGTCGATCCACCTGCAGTCCTACATGCGCGAGCTCTACGGTTTCCGGGAGGGGATGCTGCCGGTGAGCGAGGACTGCAGCGCCCGCACGATGGCGCTGCCGTTCCATGCGCGTCTCGCGCGTGAGGATCAGGAGCGCGTCGCCGAGGCACTCGCGCGCGCAGTCGGCTGATGGCCGAGTCGCCGATGGTCCCGCTCGGGTTCGGCAAGTATGTGCGGGCGGACCGCATCTACGGCCTGGAGCCGCTCCCGGGCGACGAGCGTGGATCCGGCGCGCGCACCCGCGTGTGGGTCGAAGGCATCCCCGACCCGGTCGTCGCATCGCGTACAGAGCGCTCCATCCTCGCCGACATGGGCGCGCTGCCGAAGCGTGCCCGGCCCGCGCCGCAGGACGAGAACCTCTTCTAGCTCCGGCCGCCCACCGCACCGCGGCGCGCACCCACGGGGTCAGACCCGGGTCAGACGCGCGTCAGACGCGCCCCACGTCTGAAGTGGAACGGAACGCACACGGAAGTGCGACGCCGGGTCTCGGACGCGTGGCGGTGAGAGCGATCCGGCGACGGAGTCGCATTTCGACGTGGCCGTCAGTGGCCCGCTGTCCCGTTCAGCCGGGTCGCGGCGTGCCCCGGGGTCAGACCCGGGTCTGACCCCGGGGGTTCCCGGCGGACTTGGCCCGCCGCGACTCGAAGCGGTTCAATGCGCAGCCGTGGCGATCGACCCGCAGCACGAGCGGCCGAGCCTGCTCCGGCGGCTGACGGTCGACACACGCCCGCTTCGCCATCGCGACTTCCGCAACCTGTGGCTCGGTCAGTCGATCTCGACGCTCGGCGGCGAGATCGGCACCGTCGCCGTCCCGTACCAGGTCTACCACTTGACCGGCTCGACGGCGCTCGTCGGCCTGCTCGGCCTTGCGTCGCTGGTGCCGCTTCTCGTCGTGCCGCTCGTCGGCGGCGCGATCGCCGATGCGCACGACCGGCGCACCGTGCTGCTGTGGACGGAGATCGGCATGGCGGCGGTGACGGCGCTCTTCCTGGCGAACGCCCTGCTTTCGCACCCGCGTGTCTGGCTGCTGTTCGTGCTGCAGGCAGTCGCCGTCTCGGTGTTCAGCCTCGGCCGGCCGGCGATGAGCTCGCTCGCACCTCGCCTCGTGCCCGACGACGAGATCGCCTCGGCGGCCGCGATCGAAGGCGTCTACGGCTCGCTCGGAGCGGTCGCCGGGCCGGCGCTCGGCGGAGTGATCATCGCGTTCGCAGGCGTCCCGTGGACGTTCGGCATCGACCTCGCGACGTATCTCGCTTCGCTCGTCGCGCTGTGGGCGTTGCCGAAGCTGCCGCCGCTCGAGGCGGTCGAGCGCCCGAGCGTCCGCTCGATCGTCGACGGCTTCCGGTTCTTGAAGGGAAGACAGGCGTTGATCGGCATCTTCGTCGTCGACACGAACGCCATGGTGTTCGGCATGCCGAGCGCGCTCTTCCCGGCATTCGCGCTCCACCACCTCGGCGGCGACGCCCGTACCGTCGGCTACCTCTATGCCGCTCCGTATGCCGGAGCCCTCCTCGGCTCGCTCGCCTCTGGGTGGACGGCGCACGTTCGCCGTCAGGGGCTCGCGGTGACCGTCGCCGCGTGCACGTGGGGCGCCGCGATCGCGGGATTCGGCTTCTCGCGGAGTCTCTGGCCGGCACTCGCGCTGCTTGCGGTCGCGGGCGGTGCCGACTTCTTCAGCGCGGTCCTGCGCAGCACGATGCTGCTCCGCTCGACGCCCGACCGCCTGCGCGGGCGGCTGCAGGGAATCGAGTTCATGCAGGTCGCGAGCGCGCCGAACCTCGGCGACCTCGAAGCCGGCGTGCTCGCCTCGCTCACGTCGCTGCGCTTCTCGATCGTCTCGGGCGGCTTCCTCTGCATCGCCGGTTGTGCGCTGACCGGGCTGCTCCTGCCGGGCTTCCTGCACTACGACAGCCGTGAACCTGCGGCGTAGCCCCCACGAGGTCGCGCCGGAGCTGATCGGCGCAGAGCTGTACGTCGACGGCGTCGGAGGCGTGATCGTCGAGGTCGAGGCCTACGACCACGAGGATCCGGCGGCGCACGCCTACCGCAATCGCCGCACCGCGCGCAACGCCTCGATGTTCCTCGGCGGTGGGCACGTCTACGTCTATCGGTCGTACGGGATCCACTGGTGTCTGAATGTCGTGTGTGGGGTAGAGGACGTCGCAGGCGCCGTGCTGTTGCGCGCGCTCGAGCCGGTGGCGGGGCTGGAGGAGATGCGGGTCCGGCGGGGGGTCGCCGACCCGCGTCTCCTCTGCTCCGGCCCCGGTAGGCTCTGTCAGGCGCTCGGCGTGACACGGGAGCACGACGGGCTGCAGCTCGACCGGCCGCCGTTCGAGCTGCGCGAGCGCCGATTCGAGCCGGAGATCGTGCGTGGGCCGCGGATCGGGATCACGAAGGCGGCCGACCTTCCGTGGCGCTACGGCCTGGCCGGCTCGCGCTTCCTCAGCCGCCCGTTCCCGAGCGGACGGTGAGGGTGATCGCCATCCCCGGTGCGGACGCCGTCTGCGGCGCCGGGGACTGCGCGACGACGCGCCCCTTGGTACCGCCGGCGAAGTGGATCTCGAGCTTGAGCTTCCTGAGCTTCGCCCGCGCCTTGGCGGGTGTGAGCCCGACCACCCTCGGTACCACGCCGTGGAGCGACTTCGGCAGCACGAGCCTGATCGTGTCGTACGCCGAGGCGGTGCCGCGCTTGGGCATCTGGCGAAGCACGATTCCGAGCCGCTGCCCGGTTCGCGCCGGCTGGTAGACGATCGTCGCCGTCAGCGGCTGGCCCTGCAGGCGCGCCTTCGCCTTCGCGAGCGGCTCGCCGATCACGTTCGGGATCTGCACCTCGTTCACCTTGCAGTCGGCCGTGCGCTTCGGCCCGACCCCGCCGTAGAACTCGAGCAGATACGTGTTCTTGCAGACGCCGTTGTCGCGCTCGAGCCGCCCGTTGCGGTTGACGACACGGATCGGCGCGGCATACGGGACCTCCGGGGCGGCGAAGCTCTCGGGCGCATCGTTCTCGATCGAGAGCGCCTTCTCCATGAACGCCTTCCAGATCAGCGCCGGGTAGGTGCCGCCGAGCACCGGCTTGCCGTGGAACTCGGTCGTCATCGGCACAAGGCTGTGCGGGTACCCGACCCACACCGCCGTCACGAGCTGAGGCGTGTAGCCGACGAACCACGCGTCGCCGTAGTTCTCGGTCGTGCCCGTCTTGCCGGCGACCTCGCGCCCGGGGATCTGGGCGGCGACACCAGTCCCGTACTGGACGACGCCCTGCAGGAGCTGGTTGATCGTCGCAGCCTGGTTCTCGGTCAGCTTCTGCCTCGGCACCGGAGAGTTCTGCTCCGTCTTCCCGTCGACCTCGACCGACGAGATCGCCCGTGGCTCGTTGCCGAAGATCGAGCCGTCGATGCGCGCACCGCCGTTCGCGAACGTCGCGTAGGCGCGCGCCATCTCGAGCGGCGTCGCGGGCTCGGCGCCGAGGCCGATCGCGAAGTACCCCTTCAACGGCGAGGTGATGCCGACGTCGTGGGCGGTCTGCGCGACCTGGTTGGGCCCGACGAGAGCGGTCAGCTGCGAGAAGACGGAGTTGTCGGAGTACGCGATCGCCTTGCTGAGATCGATCGGTCCAAGCGCCTCGCCCTCGTAGTTGTTGACCACCCACAGCCGGCCACCGGCGTCGATCGTCACCTGTTTCGACGACGTGAGCGTGCTCGACGGCGACACCCCCTCGCGGAGGGCGGTCGCGAGCACGAACGGCTTGAACGCCGACCCGGGCTGGCGCTCGCCCTGGGTGGCGAGGTTGAACTGGTTCTGGTGGTAGTTCGGTCCGCCCACCATCGCGAGCACGGCACCGTTGCGCGGATCGATCGCGACGAGCGCTGCGGTCGGGCCGTTGTCGCTCGCGAACGTCGGCAGCTGCTTGGCGAGCGCCTCTCGCGCCGCGGCCTGGAGTCGCAGGTCGATCGATGTCGTCACCTTGAGCCCGCCTCCGAATGCCCGGCTCGTGCCGTATTCCTGGACGAGCTGGTCCTTGACGTAGTTGGCGAAGAACGGCGCAGCGACGCTTTGGGTCGACGGCAGGCTGACCGTCGACGGGTCGGGCATCGGGTAGACGAGCGAGTTCCTGTACTGGCTCTTCGTCAGGTAGGCCTGGTCGTACATCTGCGTGAGCACGAGGTTCCGGCGGTCCCTGGCCGCCTTCGGGTGGGCGACCGGATCCCACGCCGACGGGTCCTCTGGGATGCCGGCAAGCAGCGCTGCCTCGGCCGGCTTCATCGTGGCCGCGCCGTGGTGGAAATAGATGCGGCTCGCCTGCTCGACGCCGTAGGCGCCGTTCCCGAAGTAGACCGTGTTCAGGTAGGCGGTGAGGATCTTGTCCTTCGACCACTTCTGCTCGAGCTGCCAGGCCAGCGCCGCCTCGACCAGCTTGCGCGTCACCGTCTGACGGGTCGTCAGGTACGCGTTCTTCACGAACTGCTGCGTGATCGTCGAGCCGCCCTGCACGGTGCCGCGGTGGCTGACGTCGGCCCAGAGGGCCCGCGCCATGCCGCGCACGTCGATGCCGCGGTGCTCGTAGAAGCGCTTGTCCTCGGCGGCGACGATCGCGTGCTTGACCCAGGGCGAGATCTTCGCCGACGGCACGATCACCCGCGCCTGGTCGCCGCGCAGGATCGCGAGCACACGGCCGTCCTGGCCCTGGTTGTCGTAGATGTAGGTGTTGGCTTCGGTGCGCTGGCGCGACGGCTCGAGCCGCGGCAGCTCCTTCGAGAGCGCCGCGAGGACGCCAAACGAGAACGCCGCGAGGCCGAGCACGCCGAGAACGGCGAGGAGGGCGAGGAGTCGCAGCTTGCGGATGCGCCGCCGCTTCGGTCGGCGCCGATTTCTGCGTAGGAGCGCCAGAACGCGGGGTAGTCTAGCCCGCTATGGGACTGGCAGAGCTGACGCGGAACGCCGTCGACGTCCTTCCGGCGGGCGGGCTGGAGGCGAAGCTGAGGCTCGGGAGGCCGTTGCGGGTGAAGCTCGGCATCGACGTCACCTCGCCCGACATCCATGTCGGCCGCGCGGTGCCGCTCCAGCGGATGCGCGCCTTCCAGGACGAGGGCCATGTCGGCGTGCTGATCGTGGGCGATTACACGACCCGGATCGGCGATCCATCAGGACGCTCGGCGGAACGGCCGATCCTGAGCGACGAGGAGATCGACCGCAACGCGAAGACCTATCTCGAGCAGGCGATGGTCATCCTCGATCCCGACCGCACCGAAGTGCGGCACAACGGCGAGTGGCTCGCAAAGCTGTCGTACGCAGACGTCGTCAGGCTCGCCCGGACGATCACGGTTGCGCGGATCCTCGAGCGCGACGATTTCGAGAAGCGGATGCGGGCGCAGGAGCCGATCTCGATCTCCGAGCTCCTCTACCCGCTGATGCAGGCCTACGACTCGGTCGCGATCGAAGCGGACGTCGAGCTCGGCGGCACCGACCAGCTCTACAAC
>CAWCDL010000004.1:0-195000 GCA_963794375.1 uncultured Thermoleophilia bacterium | reverse complement strand
TGCCGTGATCCGGGGCGGGAACAGCATCTGGTGGGTAGTTTGACTGGGGCGGTCGCCTCCCAAAATGTAACGGAGGCGCGCAAAGGTTCCCTCAGCACGGTTGGAAATCGTGCGTAGAGCGTAATGGCATAAGGGAGCTTGACTGCGAGACCGACAGGTCGAGCAGGTGCGAAAGCAGGCCATAGTGATCCGGCGGTAACAAGTGGAAGTGCCGTCGCTCAACGGATAAAAGGTACTCCGGGGATAACAGGCTTATCCTTCCCAAGAGTCCACATCGACGGAAGGGTTTGGCACCTCGATGTCGGCTCGTCGCATCCTGGGGCTGGAGTAGGTCCCAAGGGTTGGGCTGTTCGCCCATTAAAGCGGTACGCGAGCTGGGTTCAGAACGTCGTGAGACAGTTCGGTCCCTATCCACCATGGGCGTTGGAGGCTTGAGAGGAGTCGTCTCTAGTACGAGAGGACCGAGATGAACGGACCTCTGGTGTATCAGTCGTTCTGCCAAGAGCGCTGCTGATTAGCCACGTCTGGATGGGATAACCGCTGAAAGCATCTAAGCGGGAAGCCCACCTCAAGATGAGGCCTCCCATCTCCTAGAGAGAGTAAGAGCCGTGGAAGACCACCACGTTGATAGGCGGGACGTGCAAGCACAGCAATGTGTTCAGCGGACCCGTACTAATTGCTCGAGGTCTTGATTTGAAGAACTCATCTTCGTAGCTATGGAGTTTTGAGGGTGCTGCGATCTACGCGCACGCTCGCAAGTTGGGCGGTCATAGCGACGGGGAAACACCTCTTCCCATTCCGAACAGAGAAGTTAAGCCCGTTAGCGCCGATGGTACTCGGAGTGCAAACTCCCGGGAGAGTAGGACGCCGCCCATTTTCTTCAAGGGCCCCTCATGGGGCCCTTGCTCTTTCCGGATAGCGTGACCCGCGTGGACGGCTGCCTCGCCTGCGATCTCGCCGCCGGTCGGCTGCCGCTCCCGGGCGGCGTGATCCACGCCTCGCCGCTCTTCCTGGTCGAGCACTGCATCGGTCCCCTGGGCGCAGGCACGCTCCTTGTCAAGCCGCGCCGGCACGTGACCCGTGTGGCTGAGCTGACCGGGGACGAGGCGGCAGAGCTCGGCCGCCTGCTCCGGCGCTCGGCGGCCGTCGTCGATGCGCTTGTTGCCCCGGAGCAGGTCTACACCTGCCAGTGGTCGCACGCGGGGCGCACGCCAGGGCATCTCCACTGGGTCGTGCAGCCCGCGACGACCGCCGACATCGACGAGCTGGGTGTCTACGGCCCCGGCCTCCAGGTCGCCATGTTCCAGCGGGGCGATCAGCCGTCCGAGACCGAGGTCGAGGCGATCGCCGAGCGGGCCCGGGCGCTGTTTGCCGACCCGATCGTCTAGGCCGCGTGCAGCTTCGCGCGCCAGTCGGGGTCGAGCTCGCGTAGCCGGCGCACTCGCTCTCCGACCGGCGGATGCGAGTCGAACAGGGCCGCGAGGCCCTCGAGCGCGAACGGGTTCGTCGTGTAGAGCGGCTCGGTCGCAGGGCTTGCCTCGAAGCCGACGAGGCTCATCGCCTGCTCGAGCCGGACGAGCGCATCCGCGAGCCCGTGCGGCGAGTCGCAGAGGTCCGCTGCTGCCCGGTCGGCGAGCAGCTCGCGCTTCGGCGACAGCATCAGATGGACGAGCGCGGCCGCCACGGGGCCGAGGACGAAGAGCAGCGGCCGCTGCAGAAAGCCGCCGACGCGCGACGACTCGACCGTGGCAGTCGCGAGGATCACCACCATCGACTGCAGGAGCACGTCGCGGTGGCGGAGATGGGCGAGCTCGTGCGCGAGGATGCCCTCGAGCTCGGCAGGCGACGCGACGCCGAGGAGACCGACGGAGAGCGCGAGGCCGGTGCCTCCGCCGGCGCCGCGCCCCGACGAGAACGCCCGCGGGTAGCCGTCTCCGAGGACGTACAGCCGCGGCTTCACGACCCCGGCACGGGAGGCGAGACGGTCGAGCGTGGAGTGGAGCGCCGGCGCCTCCGCTTCGAGCAGCTCCCGGGCGCCGAGCATCCCCATCACGATCCGGTCGGCGTACGCGTACAGCGCCGTTGCGAGGAGCACGACCGAGCCGCCGAACAGGATCGCGATGTGGTAGCCGCCGATCCTCCAGCCGAGGAGGGCGAAGAGCGCTGTCGGGGCGGCGAGGAGCAGCCACCCCTTCAGGACGTTGAGGGCGACGACGAACCGGCGGCTCATGAGCCGCCTCCGGTCAAGCCTCGTCGTCGCCGGTGTCCGCGTCGTCCTCGAGGCCGCGCGGCGGCCAGTCGGGCTCCGGCGCGTCACAACGGCTCGAGCAGTGGAGGGAGGCGACGTTCTGGAGCGGGATCAGGATGTGGCCGTTCAGCTCCACGTGGGCGACGTCCTCGACGTAGCAGTACGCGGTCAGCACGCCGTCCTGGTACTCGCCCCCGAAGAGGGCGATCTCGACCTGCTCGCCCTTGTACTTGTTCGTGTAGTCCTCCATGCCCTGCGGGTCGAGCCTATCCGATGGGCGCGGTCAGGCGGCCTTCGGCGACGCGCAGCTCGTGCACGCTGCAGTTGCCCGTGGGCGGAAGGCCCGTTTCCCGCAGCTCCCGGTAGGTGACGCCGGCGGCGGCGGCCCGGCAGGCGCGGATCGTGCCGCCGTGGGCGACGACGAGGACCGTCTCGCCGTGGTGGCGCTCCGCCAGTCGCAGCAGCGTCGCCACCGCCCGGACGCCCAGCTCGTCGTAGCTCTCGCCGCCCTCCCAGCCGTGCCCGCCGTCCTGCCAGCGGGCGAATCCCTCCGGATGCAGCTGCGGGATCTCGTCGTGGGTCAGCCCCGACCAGTTGCCGACGTCGACCTCGCGGAGCCCGGCGTCGACGACGACCGGGAGCCCGAGCCGCTCGGCGACGATCTCCGCCGTCTCGCGCGCGCGGGCGAGGTCGCTGGAGTAGATCGCCGCGACCTGGGCTCCCGCGAGCGACGCCGCGAGCTCGGCGGCCTGGCTGCGGCCGGTGTCGTTCAGCGGCTGGTCGGAGTGGCCCTGCCAGCGCCGTTCGCCGTTCCAGTCGGTCTCGCCGTGGCGTGCCAGCAGGAGCGTCGTCATCCGCAGCTACCGTAGCGACCCGTGGAGCTCGGCCTCGAGGGGAAGGTGTGCGTCGTCACGGGGTCGACCGGCGGCATCGGCCGCCTGGTCGTCGAGCAGCTGCGGGCGGAGGGCGCGGTCACCGTCTCCTCCGGCCGGAGCGCCGAGGGGCCGGGCGACCTGCACGTCAGCGGCGATCTTGCGGAGCGCGGCACCCCCGAGCTTCTGATCGAGACGACGCTTCAGCGCTTCGGCCGCCTCGACCGGCTCGTCAACAACGTCGGCGGCACCGGGATCCGCAAGCTCGCCGAGCTCACCGACGACGACTGGCAGGCGTCGTTCGAGCTGAACCTGATGAGCGCCGTGCGGGCGACCCGGGCCGCGCTGCCCGAGCTGAAGAAGACGCGCGGCGCGATCGTCAATGTCGCCTCGACCTCGGGGAAGCGCCCTTCAGGCGGCATGCCCGACTACTCGGTGATGAAGGCCGCGATGCTCTCGTTCTCGCGGCTCGTCGCCGATCTCCACGCCCGGGACGGCATCCGCTGCAACGCCGTCACGCCGGGCCCGACCGCGACCGCCGCCTGGATCGGCGACGGCGGGCTCGCCGACCAGCAGGGGAACCGCGAGGAGGTGCTCGCGAAGGTGGGCGCCGGGAGGCCGCTCGGGCGCCTGGCGGAGCCGGAGGAGATCGCGGCCGTCGTCGTCTTCCTGCTCTCCGACCGCGCTTCGTATGTCACGGGCGCCGCGTGGTCGGCCGACGGCGGCACCGTCCCCGTCATCATCTGACGGTACCGTGGGCTCCATGCCGGAGCTTGCGGGCAGAGTCGCCGACGGCTTCGCGGAGCGGGTCCGCGAAGCAGAGGAGCGCTCGCTCTCGCCGCTCGCCGTCCGCTCGTACGACAGCGCAGGCCGGCCGCGCCCCGAGGACGAGTGCAGTGTCCGGACGCCGTTCCAGCGCGACCGCGACCGCATCCTCCACTCGAAGTCGTTCCGCCGCCTCAAGGGGAAGACGCAGGTCTTCATCGACCCGGTCGGCGACCACTACCGCACGCGGATGACGCATACGCTCGAGACGACCGGGATCGCCCGCGTCGTCGCCCGCGCGCTGCGCCTGAACGAGGATCTCGCCGAGGCGATCGGGCTCGGCCACGACACGGGTCACCCGCCGTTCGGCCACGCCGGCGAGACGGCGCTCGACCGTCTCGTCCCCGGCGGCTTCCGCCACAACGAGCAGTCGGCGCGCATCGCCGAGCGCCTGAACCTCACGCGCGAGGTGATCGACGGCATCCTCACCCACACGGGCGGCGGCGAGCCGGCGACGCTCGAGGGCAAGATCGTCCGCATCGTCGACCGGGTCGCGTACATCAACCACGACATCGACGACGCGATCCGCTACGGGATCCTGTCCGAGGAAGACCTGCCGGCGGCGGAGTTGCGCGTGCTCGGACCGACCGGGTCCCGGCGCATCGACACGCTCGTCCACGACCTCGTCGAGACGTCGGCCGCCGGCGGCGACATCGCTCAGAGCGACGAGGTGGGCTCGGCGATGCTGTCGCTGCGCGCCTTCATGTTCGAGCGGGTCTATCTCGGGCCGGTGACGCGGCCGGAGCACGAGCGGGCGCATGCGACGATCGAGCGCATCTACCGGCATCTCGTCGGGCGCGGCGACGAGCCGGCCGATGCGGTCGAGTTCATCGCGGGGATGACCGACAGGTTCGCGCTGTCGTACGCTGCGAGTCTCTAGTGGCCCGGATCATGGACAGCTCGGTCGAGGCGGTGCGCGCCGCCGCCGACCTCGTCGCGGTCGTCGAGGAGCGGACGCCGCTCCGCAAGCAGGGCTCCCGCTTCGTCGGCCGCTGCCCGTTCCACGAGGAGCGGACGCCGAGCTTCTCGGTCAGCCCCGGGCGCGGCTACTACTGCTTCGGCTGCCATCAGAAGGGCGACGTGATCACGTTCGTCCGCGAGACTCAGGGCCTCGACTTCGTCGGCGCGATCGAGTGGCTCGCCGATCGGTTTCGTGTCCCCCTCGAGTACGAGGAGGTCTCGCCCGAGCAGGCCGCCCGGCGCGACCGGCGCGCGCGGCTGTACGAGGTCCTCGACCAGGCCGCCTCGTATTACCAGCGAGCGCTCTGGGAGACCGAGATCGGCGGCTTCGCCCGCGACTACCTCAAGGGTCGCGGCCTGAGCGAGGAGATCGCGCGCGATTTCCGGCTCGGGATTGCGCCCGGCGGGAACTCGTTGTCGCGAAAGGCGCTGGCGAAGGGCTTCACCCGCGACGAGCTCCAGGCCGCGAGCCTGATGCGCTCGGGTGGTGGCGACTACTTCCAGCGCCGGCTGATGTTCCCGCTCGCGGATGCCCGTGGCCGCATCGTCGGCTTCCAGGCGCGCAAGCTCTACGAGGACGACCCGCTGCGCGGCAAGTACGTGAACACGCAGGAGTCGGAGCTCTTCCACAAGAGCGCGGTCGTCTACGGGCTCGACAAGGCGCGCTCGGCGATCACCAAGGAGGACCGGGTCTGCGTCGTCGAGGGCAACACCGATGTGATCGCGCTGCGCCAGTTCGGCTTCGGGCCTGTTGTCGCGTGCATGGGGACAGCGCTCACCGAGCAGCAGCTGCAGGAGCTCGGGCGGCTCACAAAGCGTCTGTGGCTCGCGTTCGACGGGGACGCGGCCGGCGAGTCGGCGGCGCTTCGCGGCATGGAGCTGGCCGTGAAGCAGGGCTTCGACGTGAATGTCGTGGCGCTCGAGCCGGGCGTCGACCCCGCCGACGATCCCGCCGGCTTCGAGGCGCGCCTGGCGTCGGCCGAGCCGTACGTCCTCTACCGCGTCCAGGTCGAGATGGCGCGCGCCGAGAACCGCGAAGCAGCGTTCCGGCGGGCGAAGGAGATCCTCGACGGCTTTCCGGAAGGGCCGGACAAGCTGGCCGCGCAGCGCCTCGTCAGCGACAAGGTGGGGACGACGGTGCAGTTCCGCACGGGTGCGATACCGTCGGCGCGTGCGGTCGCGTCGCTCCCGCGGGCGCTGGACGCGGGGTTGCGGCTCGAGCGCAACGCGCTCGCCGGCGTGATCGCGCATCCGACGCTCACCAGCCTGCTTGCCGAGCTGACGCCGGAGCACTTCTACGACCCGCTCGACCGAACGCTGCGGGCGTACCTCGTCGACGGGGCGCCGCTCGACGCGGACGGCCTCGGCCTGGTCGCCGAGCTCGAGGCGCGCGCCGACCTGGAGGGGATCGACGCCGCCACGGGCGAGGAGCTCCTCTGGCGGCTCCGCGAGCGCCAGCTGCGGCGCGAGCTGCAGATGGCCGGGCCGGAGCGCACCAAGGAGCTGCAGGTGAAGCTCACCTCGCTGCTCGAGCACGTCGCCGCCCTCTCCTCTTAACTCGGCGGGATCGACGGCGACGCCGGGAGCGCGCAGCTCGAGAACTGGTACTCGGGCGGAACCCCTGGCTGAAGCGCCAGCACGTACTGCGCGACGGCGAGCCCCTCGTCGGCTGTGCCCCCGAGGCGGACGACGGTCCAGGCGTCGGCCTCGATCGCCAGGCACTGGGCCCGGGACTCGCTCCGAATCCCACGGAGGTGCATCGCCTCGTGGGCCAGCGTGTTGACGGCCTCGACGTCCGGACGGGAACGGCGCTCGCAGGCCGCGTTCCAGGCCTTCTCGATCGACCAGGTACGCCAGTCGATCGAGGTGAGGCAGTCCAGGTCGTGATGCGAATGCGCGCCGAGGAAGTGCTTCAGGCGGCCGCAGACCCCGCGGGTCAGGAACATGTGGTCGGGCGGGCGGCCGACGGGGAAATCGACCTCGCCCGAGCGCTGGCCGATGTCGACCATCGCCGCCCAGAACCCCTGACAGCGCACACCGACCGGCCGCCCGGCGAGCTCGGTCGCGACCGCCGCGAGCCGATGCTCCGTCCGCCGGCGGGAGACGGTCGTCCACGCCCAGAAGCCGACGAGGACGACAACCAGCACAGCCGCCACGCGCACGGATGTATCTGACCAGGTGGCGCGGACACCGGCCTCCCACCCTGCAAGTGGGATGGCAGCACCGTGGGCGGCTCGCGCCTGGCGTCGAGTGGCTCCACACCTCTCCGCGCTTCGTCCCGGGTTGTACTGGCCGACCGTCACTGACAACTGCAACAACCACAACTTCGAGCTGCGGAGCTGTCCGGGCTCCGACAAGCCGTGTGACCCGGATTCGGGCGGTGCCGAGCGCGAGATCACGCCGCTCGACAACCCGGGCACCTCGGACGGCACGACCGGAACCGTGACGGTGCTGCTCCGGGATCATCGGGGCGCCGAGACTCGACGCCGAGACCGCGGGACTGCTGGGACGACGCTGACGCCCGCTTCGCGCCGGCTGAAGGTACGAGCTCCCCGGGTTGGACTCGAACCAACAACCCTCCGGTTAACAGCCGGATGCTCTGCCAATTGAGCTACCGGGGATCGCTCAGCGGCGGCCATTGTAGCCACGCCGGTCTGCGGCGTTCTCCGTCTATCCTTGAGGCGTGAGCGTTGTCGCCGTGGTGCTGCTCGTGGCGGCGCTCGTGCTGCTCGCAGCCGCCGAGCTTCCGCGGCTCGCGGGCCGGAGCGCCGGAGGGACCGGGAAGGTCGGGAGCCTGACGCGCCGTCGCGCGAAGCGGCGCAGCCCGCATCTACACGTCGTCCGCGACGAGGACAGCGACGAGTTTGCCCGGTCGGTCGAGCGCGACCTCGCGAACCTGCCCACCTACGATCCTCGCGCGAAGCGCGACTGATCAGCGCACGGTGACGCTCGTCGTCAGCGTCGAGGTGTTCGGGAGGACCGGCGGCACGTCCTCCATGTTCTTCGTCTCCTGGTAGTCGGAGGCGGTGACCGCGATCTGGTGCGGCCCCGGAGTGGCGTCGATCTCGATCCGGCCGTCGCTGTAGACGGGGGTGACCTTCTTGCCGTCGAGGCGCACGACGATCGAGGCGGGGTCGACGCCGGAGCCTCGGTCGGTCGCGGCGACGACGATGCCGCCCGACCGCGAGACGACCCGCAGGCGCGGCGGGGTCACATCGTTCACCCAGTAGCGGAAGGTGAAGTTGGACGCCGCGGCCGTGCGGCTGTCGAAGACGATGTCGTAGATGCCGTGCGCGGGCAGGACGACGCCGGCGATGCGCCTCGGCAGGCCATAGGTCTCCCGATACGGGTTGATGTCCATCGGCAGCGCCGCGTAGCCGGCGAGGTGGTCCTCGCTGCCGTTGAAGGTGATGTGCGGCGTCACCGTGCCCGAAAGGACGACGACGCCGAAGTTGGCCGGGTTGCCCGTGATCCGCACGCGATAGACGCGCTCCGGGCCCGGGTACCGTGAGTCGCCGCCCGTCGGGTAGCGGTACGCCGAGATCAGTGACGGCGCCCCGGCTGTCGTGCCGCCGTGAAGGCCGGTCGTCGTCAGCGGCAGAGTGCGCTCGGAGGCGAGCTTCGGCGCCGTGGTCAGGAACCAGAAAGGGATGCGGCGGACGTCGGTGCCGCGAGAGAGGACGAGGAAGCCCGTGTCGTCGCCGAGGTTGGTGCCGCCCGTGGCCGTGACCGTGAATGTGCCGGGGACGCTGACGGTCGCCGGCGCGGAGACCGCGCCGTTCCCCTCCTGCAGATCCGTTGCGACCGACCAGTCCCCGGTGCCGCCGCCCGCGTCCGAGAGCGTCACCGTGCGCTGCGTCGACGCGCCCGGCCCCAGCCGCCCGAACGACAGCCCGGTCGGGTCGGTGAAGAGGAGCGGGTTGTCGGCCTGGACGAGGTTCACGACTCCGCCGCCCTCGCGGGTCGCGAGCGCCTCGCCGCCCGACGGCCCGACGGCGGGCGCGCCCGTCTCGACGAGAGCCGACTTGAGCTCGGCCGCGGTCCAGGTGGGATGGCGCTCCTTCAGCAGCGCGACAGCGCCGGAGACGGCGGGGGTCGCCATGCTCGTGCCGTCCGAGTCGGCCCACTTGCCACCCGGCACGGACGAGAGCACGTTCACTCCCGGGGCGGCGACGTCGGGCTTCATCTCCAGCGAGATCGGTGTCGGTCCGGCCGACGAGAAGTACGCGATCGAGTTCTTCGAGTCGACGGCCGCAACGGCGATCGCGTCGGGTGCGTTCGCGGGCGAGCCGACGGTGCCGTAGCCAAAGTCGGAGAAGTCGTTGCCCGCAGCCACGACGGGTACGACGCCCGCCTCGGCCGCGTGGTCGAGGGCCTGCACGACGAGATCGCGCGACGGCTCGACCTCGGGCTCGCCGATCGAGAGGTTGATCACGTTCATTCCGTCTGCGACCGCCGCTTCGATCGCCGCCGTGATCTCGGCGCTGTTGCCGTCGAGCCCGAACCCGGGCGTCGGGGTCGTCAGGGCCTTGTAGTTCCCGATCCAGGCGTTCGGGGCAACACCCGAGATCAGCGTGCCCTGCGCCTTCGTGTCGTGGTCGCCGGCGGCGATGCCCGCGACATGTGTCGCGTGCCAGGAGTTGTCGGGGTCGAACGGCGCGTTCGCGTACTTGTTCGTCGCCCCCGGCGGAGCGAACGCGCGGGCGACGATCACCTTAGGCGTCGTGTACTTCGTCTGGCCTTTCGGGAAGCCGGGCGGGTACTGCAGGCCGTTCGCCGCGAAGTACTGGTGGCTCGAGTCGAGGCCGTCGTCGATGATCCCGATCTTCACGCCCTGCCCCGAGCTCGAGAGTGCGGCGCCCCAGAGCTTGTCGGCCCCGATCTGCTGCGGGCTCTCCTTGACAGCGAGGTCGTGGTAACGGACGTTCGGCCAGACCTCTGCCACGCCCGGCATGGAGGAGAGCCGGCCGATCTCGCTGCGCGGCAGCACGACCGCCATCCCGTTCTCGACGAAGCGGTAGCGCCAGTGGATCCAGGCGCCGGGAAGGTCGCTCGTGATCCGGTCGGCGACCATCGCCTGCTCGGCGTCGATCCGCGCCAGCGCTGAGTGCATCGACGGGGTCGCGGACAGCGGCTGCCGGCCGAGCATCGAGAGTGACGGCGCGCGAAGCGTCACCACGACTTCCGTGGTCGGCCCGAGGCTGCGCCCTCCGAGGCTGTCGCCGGAGATGGCGACGGCGGCCAGAGCCGCCGCCAGAGTGAGAACGATCAGCCGTCCCAGAGTGCGGATGAGAGGACTTGAACCTCCACGCCCTTACGGGCACACGGACCTGAACCGTGCGCGTCTACCAATTCCGCCACATCCGCGCGGAGCGGCATTGTAGCCGTGCAGGCTTCGGGATCAGGCCGTTGTGAACGGCACCGTCGGCTCGGAAGCGGCCGGCTCCGGTGTCTGCTCCGCTCCGGAGCCGAAGCGCGTCGAGACGTCGGCGTCCAGGACGGCGAGCAGGGCTTCGCGTTGCTCGAACGCCTCCTCCATCGAGCTGCGCCGGGTCTGGAGCTCGGCCTCTGCGTCGTGGAGCCGCGCCTCGGCAGCCCGCAGCGCCGACTGCCGCTGATCGAGCCGTCGTGCCTCGGTGACGAAGTCCGCCTCACGCTCGCGCACCGTGCGCTCACGGCCCGCGACCATCGCGTCGCGCTCGGAGATCGCGAGCTCGCGCGCGGCGAGCCGCGCCTCGATCTGGTCCCTCGTCGACTCGAAGACCGCCACCTCGCGGTCGAGTGCCCGGCCGCGCTCGTCGAGCGCGGCGGTCTGCTCGGCAGCCCGCAGGGAGATCTCCGTGCGGACGCGCTCTGCGCTTTCGAGCTCGACCGCGCGAGAGCCGGCATTGGCGCTCATCTCCTGCACGCGCGCGTACTCGGCGACGATCTCCGAGCGCTGCTCGACGAGGTCGAGCCGCGAGACCTCGAGCTCGTCGCTGCGCACGGTGAGGAGACGCTCGCGCTCGGCCAGCTCGGCCGCCCACGTGTCCAGCTGGGCGTGCCGTTCGGCGTGCTGTGCGCGGGCGGCGGTGAGGACGCGCTCGAGGACGGCCTGCTCGTGCGCGAAAGCCTCCCGGAGCTCGGCGAACGGATCGGGCCCGGCGTGCGGCTCGGGCGTGGCCGCGACCTCGTCGTGAGCGGGGTCGGGCGTACGGTCTGGAAAGAGGGCTTTGATCATGGTGCAGGTGAAGAAGCCGCTCGTGCCGAAAGCTTGCGGCGGTTGTCGCGAACTTCACTCGAACGAGGGGGACCGTCATGCGTACTGCGAGGCTCGAGACCGAGGACGGAAAGGTCGTGTGTGCGCGGTGCGCGCTCGCGGCCTCGCCGTGGACGCGGATGCGAGGGCTGCTCGGCCGCTCCGGCCTCGAAGCCGACGAGGGGATGCTGTTCCGCCCCGCGGGGTCGATCCACATGTTCTTCATGCGCTTCGCGATCGACGCCGTCTTCTGCGATCGTGACCTGCAGGTGATCGACGTCGTCGCGGGGCTCAAGCCGTGGCGCACCGCCGGCCGCCGTGGGGCGAAGGTCGTGATCGAGCTTGCCGAGGGCGCAGCTGCCGGGCTCCGCTCTGGCGACCGGCTGGTGCTGGTTGGATGAACGGTTCCGCGGGGACGTCTGTTTCGGGGCCCGCCCAGACCGCGCAGCCGGCCACGCGGCCACGCGGAACCGTTCATCTAGCATCGAGGGGTGAGCGCCGACCGTCTGACTGCGCTGCTCGAGCGCGCGTTTCCCGATGCGACCGAGCTGCAGGTCGTCGACCGCACGGGCGGCGGCGACCACTTCCAGGTGATCGTCACTTCGGCGTCTCTGCACGGCCTCTCGCTCGTCGAGCAGCACCGGCGCGTCTACGAAGCGCTCTCGGGGCCGCTCGCCGACGGAACCATCCACGAGCTTCGGATCAAGACGAAAGGAACCACATGAGCTACAGCGAGCAGATCCGCGAGGTGATCGACGGCTCCGACGTCGTGCTCTTCATGAAGGGAACGCCGTCCTTCGTCATGTGCGGCAACTCCGACCGGGCGCTCCAGGCGCTGCGCCGGGCAGGGGCGCCGGTGACAGCGGTCGACATTCTGCCCGACCCGCAGATTCGCCAGCACCTCACGGAGATCTCCGGCTGGCCGACGATCCCTCAGGTGTTCGTCAAGGGCGAGCTCGTCGGCGGGGCCGACATCGTCGAGGAGCTCGAGCAGAGCGGTGAGCTCGCGACGACGCTGCGCGACCGGCTCGGCCACGACTACGAGTCGGGCCGCACCGAGACGACCGTCGCGCTCGGCTAGACGCGCCGGACGGACGGCGCAGGACCGATGACCGCGAGAGGGCCGCGGTACCTCCGGGCGACGCCGCTTCGTCGCGGCGTCGACTGGCTCTCGGGGACGCCGTCCGGGCTCGTCGCGCTCGCTCTCGTTGTCGGAGCCGGAGCGGGCGTCGGTGCGATCGCCTTTCGGTACCTGATCCTCGCCTTCACGCGGATCTTCACCGGCTACGACGACTATGCGGCCCAGGGCGGTCGTGTCGCGCGCGGTGGTCACGTCGCGCCCGGCCCGTGGTTCGTGGTCGTCGTGCCGGTCGTGGGCGGCCTGCTCTACGGGCCTCTTATCTACCGCTTCGCCCGGGAGGCGCGCGGGCACGGGGTGCCCGAGGTGATGTATGCGGTCGCGGAACGCGGTGGCCGGATCAGGCCGCAGGTGGCAGTCGTGAAGTCACTGGCCTCGGCCCTCTGCATCGGCTCCGGCGGCTCCGTTGGCCGCGAGGGGCCGATCGTGCAGGTCGGCTCGGCGCTCGGCTCGACGCTCGGTCAGGTCGCCAGGCTGCCGGAGTCGCGCCTCCGGGTCCTCGTGGCATGCGGCGCGGCGGGCGGCATCAGCGCCACGTTCAACGCCCCGATCGCAGGGACGTTCTTCGGCCTGGAGATGATCCTCCGCGACTTCGAGGCGGAGTCGTTCGGGGTGGTCGTGCTCTCGTCGCTCGTCGCCGACATCATCGGCCGGGCGGCCTTCGGCTCGAGCCCGTTTCTGACCCTGCCGAGCTTTCAGATCCAGTCCGGCTGGGAGTACCCGCTCTATGCGTTGCTCGGCGTGCTCGCGGCGCTCGTCGGCGTCGGCTTCGTCCGCGTGCTCTACGGCAGCGAGGACATCGCCGACCGGCTCTGGCACGGTCCGGAGTGGTTGCGGCCGGCCGCCGGAGGTCTCTTGCTCGGGCTCGTCCTCTATGCGCTGCCCGAGTTGTACGGCGTCGGCTATCCGCCGCTCGAGCACGCGATCCGCGGTGGCTACGCCATCGGTTTCCTGCTGGTGCTGCTCGGTGGGAAGATGATCGCCACGAGCCTGACGATCGCGATCGGCGGCTCGGGCGGGGTGTTCGCGCCGTCGCTCTTCATGGGCGCAATGCTCGGCGCGGCGTTCGGCCACGTCGCTGCCGACGTCCTGCCGTTCGGGATTGGGCCGGCGGGTGCGTACGGACTCGTCGGCATGGGGGCGGTGTTCGGAGCTGCCGCCAGGGCGCCGATCACGGCCGTGATCATCATCTTCGAGCTGACCGGCGACTACCGGATCATCCTGCCGCTGATGCTGGCGATCGCGCTTGCGACCGGGATCTCGCGCCTCCTCAGCCCCGATACGATCTACACGCTCAAGCTCCGCCGCCGGGGGATCGAGTTGGGCGCGGGGCGTGGCCCGAACCTGATGCGGTTGCTACGGGTTCGCGACGCGATGCAGCCCGTGCCCGACTCTCTCGACCCTGACCTGCCGCTGCTCGACGTGATCAAGGCGATCGGCGAACGTGCCGGCGAAGGCCTGCCGGTCGTCGACGCGGACGGGATCTACCGCGGCACCGTCGGCCCCGTGGAAGTGGAGGAGGCAGTGCGCGACAACGTCGACCACCTCGTCGCCGCCGACCTCGCGCGCGAGACCCCGCCGCTCCGCCCGGACATGACGCTCGAGCAGGCGCTCTCCGCGCTTCTTCGAGCCAGGTCGGGGCTTCCCGTCGTGGACGAAGCGGAGGAGCGAGTCGTCCTGGGCTGGCTGACGCACTACGACGTGCTGAGGGCCTACCACGAGCGCGTCGACCGACAGGCGAGCGGCCTGGCCGCGGCGCGTTAGCCGTCCGCGAGGATCGCGAGGACGTCGTCGGCGTGCGTCGCCGGCTTGACGTCGTGCAGCACGCGCTTGACGTTGCCGTCGGCGCCGATGACGAACGTCGACCGCATCACGCCCAGGTACGTGCGACCCATGTACTTCTTCTCGCCCCAGACGCCGTAGCGCTCCGCGACCGCGTGGTCCGGGTCGGCGAGGAGCGCGAACGGCAGCTCGTACTTGTCGCGGAACTTGACGTGCGACTTCTCGTCGTCGGGTGAGACCCCGAGGACGACTGCGCCGGCCCGCTCGAACTCCTCGTAGGCGTCCCGGATGCCGCACGCCTGGGTGGTGCAACCGGGCGTGTCGTCCTTGGGATAGAAGTAGAGGACGACGGGCTTGCCGCGAAGGTCTGACAGCTTCACCGACTCGCCGGCGTCGTTTTTGAGCTCGAACTCGGGGGCGGGCTTTCCTTCCTCGACCATCGCCGTCCTCTCGCTAGGGTGCGCTGGCCATGCTAACGGTGCATCACGCCAATGCATTCCTGGTGATCGTGGTGTGCGCAGCCGCATCCGCGGCGGCGTTCTGGGCACGGTGGAAGGGACGTGCCAGCGGGGGCGTGGCGCATCTGCTCGCGCTCGCCCAGACGCTGGTCGTTGCTCAGGTCGCGCTCGGGCTGCTGCTCCTTTCGAGGCACCATCGCGCCGCCGACCATCTGCACTACGCCTACGGCACCTTCGCGCTCGCGGCTGTCCTGGCTCCGTGGCTGTATGCGCCGTCCGACCCACGCGCCCGGCTCGGCTGGTTCGCCGGCGCTACGCTCGTTGCGGCGGCGCTCGCCGTGCGCGCCTGGATGACCGCATGAGGAAGATCAACCCGTTCGTCCGCAACCTTGCGATCCTCGCCGCGGTCGCGCTCGTCGTTGTCGTCCTGAACCAGGAGACGGCACTCGCGACGGCGGGCACGCTGATGCGATTCGCGTTCGTGATCGCGATCGGGGTCGTGGCCTACTTCGCCTGGCGCGACTTCGGCCGCCGCGAGATCCAGACGTGGCCGACGCGGCAGGCGGTGATCTTCTACTGCGCGGCCGCGCTGCTCGTCGCCGACATCGGGTGGATCATGCTGTCGTCGCTCGCCGGACGCGACCTGCTGACGTTCCTGGTCGTGCTCGCGATCTGCGTGTACGTCGGCGTCCGCACCTGGCGCGAACAGCGCAGCCTGCTGTAGCTACGGCCGCTCGACGAGAGCAGAGACGCCGTCGAGACGGTCGAGCGCCTCACGCACATCCACGTGCTGGCCGACGAAGATCGGCGTGTCGCGCTCGGTGTAGCGCGAGGCCTCGGAGTCGCGCAGCCTCAGCATCAGGTGCATGAAGTCGGCGGGCTCGTCGCACTCGAAGGCGGTCATGAACTCCTGGTCGTCGATCCCGAACGAGTACGTGGTGTGGTTGTGGATCCCCGGGAACTCGTCGCGGCCGATCCGTATGTGCTCGTCCATCGCCCGCTGCCGGTCCTCCTCCGTGAGCACATACCACGGCCGCACCTTCACGAACGGGTAGACGACGAGATACGGCGAGCCCTTCGGCAGGATCTTGCGCGCCTTCCGCGCCGACGTGTACTGCGACGCCTTCGTCGTCGCCAGATACGAGTACGGCGTGTCGAGCCAGGCGGCGAGCGGCGTCGCGTTCAGGGCCGCGCCCAGCTCGCCGAGATCCTCGTAGCGCTCGGTGATCTTCCAGAGGAAGAAGTCCGTCTCCGGGCGGACGCCGGTGGTCGAGTAGGCACGCAGGTGATCGACGCGCGGCGCCCAGTCCTCGACCACCTCGGCGAACGCGTCCTTCGCCGCGCTTCGCTCCTCGACCGGGAGCCGCCGCCACGCACGGTCGACCCGGAAGAAGGTGTAGGCGACGTACTGACCGCTCACGCCCGGAACGTTAGCGACGCGGTGGAGGCTGGGCCTGCGTTGGCGCTTGCCGTGGCCGTGAGCGCGAGCCGGTGCCTTCCGGCCGCGAGCTTCCCGCGCAGGACGAGCGTCTTCGGCACGCGCCCCACGGCCGCCCCGGTCAGGACGATCCGGCCGTCGAGGCGCGCGCTGTAGGTGCAGTCGAGCGAGCAGGTCAGCGTCACCCGGCGAAGTGCCTTCGTCGACCGGGCGGGCTTGAGCGTCACCTTCGGTGTCAGGCGGAGTCCGGGGCAGCTCGCCACGATCCCGCGGTGCACCGAGGTTGCCGCCGCGGCGACGGCCGGCAGCGAGCTCTTCGGCGTCCCGTCCACGTAGAACTCGCCCGACTGCCAGGCTGCGAGCGACGGCTCGTCCTGGACGTGGAAGAGGAGCAGGCCGAGCACGGTCGGCTGGCAGAACGTCATCTGCATCGCCTGGAGGTACATCTGCGCCTGCGTCGCCTCGTCGACGGGCTTCGTGGTCGCCGGCTCGGTGCCGGTGTAGAGCGGCGCCTTCGCCGGTGGGATCTTCGTCTCGATCCCGAACTCGTCGTACAGGATCGGCAGGGTCGACCCGTGCTGGGCCGTTCCGTCGAACGCCGCGCCGAGCAGGCCGACGAGCTTCCCGTAGTCGGCGAGCCCGATCGACGTCCCGTTCGGGTGCGGGAAGTTCGGGCCGGTGCTCGAGCTCTCCGGGTACGGATGGAACGCGAAGGCGTCCATGATCGGGCGGGCGCGGCCGCTCTGCCGGTATGCGGCGCCGAGGTCGGTGATGAACGCGGTGGGGGAGTGGGTGTCGCGCCCGGTGCCGGGCTTGTCGACGCCGCGCGGCGCGAGCGCGCCGCCGTAGACCGTCGAATGCGGGCGCAGGGCCTTGAGCGCGTCGTACGTGGTCGCGAGCAGCTGCTCGTAGGCGGGCGCGGCGACGTCCTCGCCGCCCGGGCCGAACTGCGGCAGCCAGAAGCGGTTCAGGTTCGGCTCGTTCCCGATGATGAAGTCGTGGACGTACGGGAACCGGCGCGCGACGTCGACCGTGAATGCCGAGAAGTCGGCGCGATCCTCGTCGGTCAGCGGCGTGACGCTCGACCCGTAGGGATAGATCGAGAGGATGACCCGGAGCCCCGAGAACTGCGCCGCGGTGACCGCGTTCGCGAGCGTGATCGCGTCCTCCGGGCCGAGCGTCGATTGGCCCTTCACCCAGGTCTCCGTGATGCGAATGCTGTCGAGGCCCGCCATCCGCATCTCGTCCATCTCGACCTTTGCGAACGCGGCGTCCTGCGTCTTTGCGTCGTCCTCGGCTGCGCCGACGAGCATGTACGGGCCGCCGGCTCGTGCCGGCCCGGCGGCGAGCACGAGCAGGACCAGGGCCGCGGGGAGCGCGCAGAGGAGGCCCTTCACAAGACCGCCAGAGTACCCTGGGTTTCCTGTGCCTACGGACAGGATCGAGTCCCAGCTGAGGCGGGTCCCGACCGCCTCGGGCGTCTATCTGTTCCGCGACGTGGACGGCGAGGTGCTCTACGTGGGCAAGGCGAAGTCGCTGCGGCCGCGCGTGCGCTCGTACTTCCAGTCGGGCTCGGGCGACAACCGCATGGGGATCCGCCAGATGGCCGCGCGCGTCGAGACGATCGAGACGATCGTCACCTCGAGCGAGGTCGAGGCGCTCCACCTCGAGCAGAACCTCGTCAAGCGCCACCGACCGCCCTTCAACGTGCGGCTGCGCGACGACAAGTCGTTCCCGTACATCGCCGTGACCGTCGAGGACGACTACCCGCGCGTCATGTTCACGCGCGAACGGCACCGCCGCGGCGTCGTCTACTTCGGCCCGTACGCGAACGCAAAGAAGGTGCGCGAGACGCTCGACGTCCTCAACCGTGTCTTCCGGTACCGGCCGTGTGAGGGGCCTCAGCCCGGCCGGCACAGCGGCATCCCGTGCCTCGACTACCACATCGAGCGTTGCCACGCGCCGTGCGTGGGCTACATCTCGCGCGAGGAGTACCGCGACCTGATCGACCAGGTGATCGAGTTTCTCTCCGGCGACGACAAGCCGATCCGCCGGCGGCTGGAGGAGCAGATGCGCGAGGCCGCGGCCGAAGAGCGCTTCGAGGACGCCGTCCGCTACCGCAATCGGCTGCGGGCGATCGAGCGGCTCTCGGAGCGGCAGGCCGTCGAGCGGCCGGGCGGAGGCGCCGTCGATGTGATCGGCGTCGCCGTCTCCAGCGAGCGCGCGGTCGTGCAGCTCTTCCCGCTGCGCGAGGGGCGGCTCGTCGACCGCTACTCGTTCCACCTCGAGAACGCCGCCGGCGAGGAGCTCGGCGAGGTGCTCGAGCAGTTCTGCCTCGAGTACTACGGCTCGGCGCCGTCGATCCCCCCGCAGGTGCTCGTGCCGCGGGGCTCGGGCGACACGACCGCGCTCGAGGCGTTCCTCGGCGAGCGGCGCGGTGCGCACGTCGAGGTACGCGCCCCGGAGCGCGGCGAGAAGCGGCGGCTGCAGGAGCTCGCCCAGCAGAATGCGGCGCTCGCGCTCGATTCGGAGACCTTCGTCGCCGAGACCAAGCGGGCGCGACGCGTCGAGGCGCTCGAGGAGCTGAGGGAGCAGCTCAACCTCGAGTCGCTGCCGATCCGCATCGAGTGCTTCGACATCTCGAACATCCAGGGCCAGGAGATCGTCGGGTCGATGGTCGTGTTCGAGGATGCAGTCGCGAAGCGCGGCCACTACCGTAAGTTCCAGGTGCGCGGCACAAACGGCCAGGACGACTTCGCCTCGATGCGCGAGGTGATCTCGCGACGCTTCTCGCGGCTCGCCGCCGGGCCGGGAGATACCGAGTGGAACGAATCGTTCGCGGCCACGCCGAACCTCGTGGTGATCGACGGCGGCAAGGGTCAGCTGTCGGCGGCGCTCGCCGCGATGCAGGAGCTCGAGCTGCCCCGCGTGGCGGTGATCGCGCTCGCCAAGCGGATCGAGGAGGTCTTCGTGCCCGGCCGCGCCGACCCGATTCTGCTGCCGGCGACCTCACCGGGGCTGCAGCTGCTGCAACGCATTCGCGACGAGGCACACCGGTTCGCGATCACGTTCCACCGGCAGCGGCGCGACGCCGCCGCGCGCGAGTCGATGTTCGACCAGCTCGACGGTGTCGGCCCGGCCCGTCGGCGCGCGCTGATCAGGCACTTCGGGTCGGCGCAGGGCGTGGTCGAGGCGACCGAGGAAGAGCTCGAGGGCGTGCCTGGCCTGCCGGCGAAGACCGCGCGCTCGATCTATGCGCAGCTGCACCGGACGGGGCGCGCATGAGGCGGGCCACGATCCTCCTCGTCACGGCCGTGCTGCTCGCCGGCTGCGGCGGCTCGTCGAAGCAGGCGACGACGACCACCACCGCGGCCGCGACTCCACCGCCGCCCGGGCCGGGCAAGGTGCTCTACGCCGGCGGGCCCTGGGCGGTCGTCGTCCGCGCGAACAAGGCGACCGCCTACCACTACGTCGGCCGGCACTGGCTCGCCGACCGGAGCGGCGCGGTGAAGATCGAGATCCTCGGCCCGCAGCCGGGACAGAGGGTTGCGCCGATCCCTCAGGTCGCGGTCCAGCTGACCGCAAAGCGGCCGCTGATCGAGTCGGGGCTCTGGGTCGACGGCAAGGAGCTCTATGTGAAGGGCGGCGGGCTGAAGCCGGAGCAAGGGACGATCTACGGCGCGCCGGACAAGAAGCTCGCACGAGGCACGCACGTCGCAGTCGGGTACGGGCGGACCGACACGCACGGGACGGCGGTCGCCTGGACGTTCCGCGTCCCGTAGATGATTGATTCCAAAGTCGAGGCGCCCGCGGCTGGGGGCGGACACAGCACTTCGGAAGCAATCATCGAGCCCGCTAGTCGGCGTCCATGAAGGGGTAGCGGTAGTCGTGAGCCGGCGTGAACGTCTCCTTGATCGACCGCGGGCTCACCCAGCGGATCAGGTTCCACATCGAGCCCGCCTTGTCGTTCGTGCCGGAGGCGCGTGAGCCGCCGAACGGCTGCTGGCCCACGACCGCACCCGTCGGCTTGTCGTTGATGTAGACGTTGCCGGCCGCGTAGCGGAGCTGGGAGAGCGCGTCCCGAGCCGCGGCGCGGTCCTCGGAGAAGACGGCGCCCGTCAGCGCATATGGCGCCGTCTCGTCGACGAGCTTCAGCGTGTCGTCCCAGCGGCTCTCGTCGTAGACATATGTCGTGACCACCGGGCCGAAGAGCTCCTCGCGCATCGTCCGGAAGGCGGGGTCGCGGGTCTCGATCACTGTCGGCTCCACAAACCAGCCTTGGCTGTCGTCGTAGCCGCCGCCGACGACGAGCTCCGCGTCGGGGCTCCCCTTCGCCTCCTCGATCGCGTCGGCCTGCGTGCGGAACGAGCTGCTGTCGATCACGGCGCCCATGAAGTTGCGGAAGTCGGAGACGTCGCCCATCGCGATCGTCGAGACCTGCTCCTGCACGCGCTCGCGGATCGCCGGCCAGAGGTTCGACGGCGCGTAGACGCGCGAGGCGGCCGAGCACTTCTGCCCCTGGTACTCGAACGACCCGCGCACGATGGCAGTCGCGACCGCGTCGGCGTCGGCGGAGGGGTGCGCGACGATGAAGTCCTTGCCGCCGGTCTCGCCGACGATGCGCGGATAGTTGCGGTAGCGCTCCATGTTCCCGGCGACGCTGCGCCACATGCCGTTGAAGACCGGCGTCGAGCCCGTGAAGTGGATGCCCGCGAGGTGCCTGCTGGCGAGCGCCGCGTCGCCGATCGTCGCGCCGGAGCCGTAGACGAGATTGATGACGCCGTCCGGCAGGCCGGCCTCCTGGAAGAGCCGCATCACGTAGTAGGCGGAGAGCATGGCGGTGCCCGCGGGCTTCCACACCACGGTGTTGCCGAGCAGTGCCGGCGTGCTCGTCAGGTTGGCGGCGATGGCCGTGAAGTTGAAAGGCGAGACCGCGAAGACAAAGCCTTCGAGCGGCCGGTACTCCATGCGGTTCCAGACCCCGGGCGACGAGACCGGCTGCTCCGAGTAGATCCGCGTCATGTAGTCGACGTTGAAGCGGAGGAAGTCGATCACCTCGCAGGCGGCGTCGATCTCCGCCTGGTGGGCGGTCTTCGACTGGCCGAGCATCGTGGCCGCGTTGAGCGTGTCGCGCCACGGCCCGCTCAGGAGCTCTGCTGCGCGGAGGACCACCGACGCGCGCTCCTCCCAGGGCCAGCGCGACCAGTCCTCCCACGCCTTCGCCGAAGCGTCGATCGCCATCTGCACGTGCTCGGCCGTCCCCTGGTGCACGTCGGCGAGCACATGCTCCTTCGCGTGCGGCATCACGGCCTGCTTCAGGTCGCCGGTCGTGACGTCCTTGCCGCCGATCACGAGCGGGATCTCGAGGCGCTCGGAGCTCATCTGCTCGAGGCGCGCCTGCAGGCTTGCGCGCGCAGCGGTTCCGGGTGCGAAGTCGTTGACGGGCTCGTTGCGCGGCGCGGGCGGACGGAAGATGGCGTGGCTGCTCATGACTCGTACATTACGACGAGAGCTCAGCGACGCAGCAGATACGTGGCCGTCACGAGCACCCAGATGAAGAAGCCGAGCGACGACGCGAAGATCGAGTGGCCGGCGAGACGCCAGTTGTCGGCGCCCTCGACGAGGCCGACGATCCCGACCGCGATGCCGCCTGCGATGCCGGCGCGGCTGAACCAGATCGGGATCTTCCGCGCGCGCCACGCCGCATACGAGGCGCCGACGATCACCGAGGTCGAGCAGGACGCCGCCGGGCCGGAGTAGGCCGTGTCGCCGCTCAGGACTGCGAGCGTCTGCAGCACGAAGAAGCCGCCGCCGCCGAGCATCGCGATCGTGGCGAAGAAGCCGTCGGGCTCGTAACGGACGAGCCTGCCCGACAGCGAGGCGAGGAACCAGAGGTAGGCGAAGCCGCCGCCTGTGAGGAGCGCTGCGGTCGCCTGGGGGTGCGTGTTGCCGAGGATGAGCGCCGGCAGCGTCAGGATCACATAGGCGTAGCCCAGGGCCGGGAGATGCGCTCGCGTCACGCGGCGGGACGCTACAACATCGTCCGATGAAGCCGACGCTGGTTCAGTACGACGCTCCCGGCTTCGGCGTGGGGGAGGTGTGGCTCGACGACCGCGGCCGCGTCTTCCACTGCGAGCTGCCGCGCCCGCGGAGAAACACCGGGGTCAGACCCGGGTCTGACCCCGGCCTGACCCTGGCCCTCCGTTTGCAGGGATTCTTCGCGGGCGAGGCGGACGACTTCGCCGACGTCGCACTCGTGCACGAGGACGGCTTCTACGGCGACTGTGCGCAGGTGCTGCGCGTCGTGCCCCGCGGCGAGGTGGTCACCTACGGCGAGCTCGCCGCGCTCGCCGGGCGGCCCGGGGCGGCGCGCGCCGCAGGCACCTTCTGCGCCCGCTGCGACCTGTCGCCGTTCGTGCCGACCCACCGCGTCGTCTCGGCCCAGGGGATCGGGAGCTACGGCGATCTCGGCGTCGAGTACAAGCGCAGGCTGCTGGAGCTCGAGGGTGTCGCTCTCGACTGATCTGCGCGAGGAGCTCGCGCAGATCGCGCCGGCACGTCGCTGCTGCCGCGAGGCCGAGCTCTCGGCGCTCTTCCACGCCTCCGGCTCCTGGCATCTCTCGGACCGCGGGATCGCCGTGCACCTCGACCTCGCGAGCGGCGCTGCCGCCCGGCGCGCGTTCGCCCTCCTTCGCGACCTCGGCGTACGCTCCGAGATCCGCACCTACCGGCGGCGCGCCTTCGACCAGGCGACCCGGTTCGAGCTCCACGTCGACGTCGATCCGCGCGCGCTCGAGCTGCTGCGCGAGGCCGGCGTGCTCTCTCCGTCGGGTGCTCCGCTCGAGCGGCCGCCGAAGCGGGTCGTCGGCCGTTCCTGCTGTCGCGGCGCCTATCTGCGCGGCGCGATCCTCGGCGCCGGCTCGCTGTCGGGCCCACGCGACCCGCACCTCGAGCTCCGGGCGTCGGGCGTCGAGGGCGCGCGGTTCCTCGCAGACGTCGCGGCGCGTGAAGGGGTGACCCTCCAGATCGCGGAGCGGCGCGGCCACGCCGTCGCCCACGCCCGCGGCCACGAGGCGATCGCCGGCGTGCTCGTTCTCGCGGGCGCCGGGGACACGATGCTCCTGCTCGAGGAGCACACACTGCTCGCCGCGGCGCGGGCGGAGGCGAACCGGCTGGCGAACGCCGACGAGGCGAATCTCGAGCGCGTCGCCCGCGCCGCCCACCGCCAGCTCGAGGCGATCCGGGCCCTCGACCTCGGCGAGCTGCCGCCGGCGCTCGCCGAGATCGCCGAGCTGCGGCTTCGCCACCCGTCGGCGTCGCTCGGTGAGCTGGCGGCGAAGGCGCGCCCGCCGATCAGCCGCTCGGCCGCCCAGCGCCGGCTCGAGGCGCTCGTCACCCGGGCAACGTGAGAGGCGGGCCAGGGGGAGGCTCCGAGGACGATCCTCCCCCCGGTTTACCCGCGCCGCGAGCGATGGCAATGGACGGGGTCTGTATCCACAGCCGGCCGGGCGCGGGCCCGCCGAGCCCTCAGTATGAGCAACCGCCGGGTGTGGAGGCTAGAGCAGTTGCAAACCTAGGCAACACGGACTGCAAACGGCCTTCGCTGACACGAATGGGTTGGTTTGCATCGTCCGCGGACTCATATAGGTTTGCGTATTAGATGAGCGAGCGGAAGTTCGACGAGCTCCGGACGCGCCTTGGCGAGATCAGCGATCTCGGCAAGGTGATGGCGCTCCTGTCGTGGGACCAGCAGGTGATGATGCCGCGGGGCGGTGCCCCGAGCCGCGCCGAGCAGCTCGCGACCGTCGGCCGAATCGCCCACGTCAAGTTCACCGACCCGGAGGTCGGGAGCCTGATCGACGGGCTTCGGGGCTGGGCCGAGGAGCAGGAGCACGACTCGTTCGAGGCGAGCCTCGTCCGGGTCGCGGCGGCCGACTGGGAGAAGGCGAGCAAGGTGCCTGCCGACCTGCGGGCCGAGATGGCGCGGTCGGCGGCGCTCGCGAACCCGGTTTGGGTGGAGGCGCGTCGCAACGACGACTTCGCGTCCTTCCTGCCCGTCCTGCGCAAGAACCTCGACCTCCGCAAGCGGTACATCGACTGCTTCGAGGTCGACGACGAGCCGTACGACGTGGTCCTCGACGACTACGAGCGCGGGATGCGCACCAAGGAGGTGCGCCGCATCTTCGACTACCTGAAGGAGCACCAGGCACCGCTCGTGAAGGAGGTGGCCGAGCTCACGGAGACGCCGCCCGAGCACAGCTTCGACCTCGCCGCGCAGAAGACCTTCGAGCTCGAGGTCATCCGCGAGTTCGGCTTCGTCGACGACTCCTGGCGCCTCGACCCGACCGTGCATCCGTTCGCGACCGGGACGGCGATCGAGGACATCCGCATCACGACGCGCTACTTCCCGGACCGGCTTGAAGGGCTCTTTGGGACGATGCACGAGTTCGGCCATGGGCTCTACGAGCGCCAGGTCGACACCGCTCTCGTGCGCTCGCCGCTCGCGCGCGGGGTCTCGCTCGGCATGCACGAGTCGCAGAGCCGGATGTGGGAGAACCTCGTCGGGCGGTCGCTGCCCTTCTGGCGGCGGTTCTTCCCCCGCCTGCAGGAGCTGCACCCGACCCTGGCCGGCTACGACGTCGAGAGCTTCTACCGGGAGGTCAACCGGGTCGAGCCGAGCCTGATCCGGGTCGAGGCCGACGAGGCCACCTACAACCTCCACATCATCCTCCGCTTCGAGCTCGAGCAGGCGATGCTCGCGGACGAGTTCCCGCTCGAGCAGCTGCCCGAGGAGTGGAACCGGCGGATCTGGGACTACCTCGGGATCGAGGTGCCGTCGAACACGCTCGGCGTCCTGCAGGACGTCCACTGGTCGGGCGGGTCGATCGGCTACTTCCCGACGTACGCCCTCGGCAACCTGATCTCGGCGCAGATCTGGGAGCGGGTCACCGCCGAGGTGCCCGGGCTCGAGGACGGCTTCGAGCACGGTGAGTTCGCAGCGCTCGCGGAGTGGCTCCGCGAGCACCTGCACCGGCACGGGCGCAAGTTCACGCCGGCCGAGACGCTCGAGCGCGTCGCCGGCACCTCGCAGATCGATCCTGCGCCGTACGTGCGCTACCTGCGCCGCAAGCTCGCCGGGATCTACGGGATCCCCGCAGACACCGAGTCGTAGCCGCTACCGAGTCGTTGCGGAAACCCCGCGGCTAGAGTCCTCGGCATGGCGAAGACACGCGTAGGGATCAACGGATTCGGCCGGATCGGCCGCAACTTCTTCCGGGCCGCGCAGGAGGCGGACGGCGACTTCGAGATTGTCGCGTTCAACGACCTCGGCGACCTGAAGACGATGGCTCAGCTCCTGAGGTACGACTCCGTCCTCGGGCGGTTCCCCGAGACGGTGGAGGTCGAAGGCAGTTCGCTCGTCGTCGGCGGCACCGAGCTCAAGGGGCTCGCCGAGCGCGATCCGGCAGCACTGCCGTGGGGCGATCTGGGAGTGGACGTCGTGATCGAGTCGACCGGCTTCTTCACGAAGCGCGACGACGCGCAGAAGCACCTCGCTGCGGGGGCGAAGAAGGTGATCATCTCGGCGCCGGCCACCGAGCCGGACATCACCCTCGTGCTGGGCGTCAACGACGACGCCTACGACCCGGATGCCCACTCGATCATCTCGAACGCCTCCTGCACGACCAACTGCGTCGCGCCGATGGCGAAGGTGCTCGACGACGCGTTCGGGATCGAACAGGGTTTCATGACGACGATTCACGCGTACACGAACGACCAACACATACTCGACCTCCCGCACAAGGACCTGCGCCGCGCCCGCGCTGCGGCGATCAACCTGATCCCGACCTCGACCGGCGCGGCCCGCGCGATCGGGCTCGTGCTGCCCCATCTGAAGGGCAAGGTCGACGGGATCTCGGTGCGCGCCCCCGTCCCGACCGGCTCGGTGACCGACCTCGTCGTCTCGGTGCGCAAGGAGACGACCGCCGACGAGGTCAACGCCGCGTTCCTCGCGGCGGCGGGCAGCGGCCCGCTGGCGCCGTACCTCGAGTACTCGACCGATCCGCTCGTCTCGACCGACATCATCCACTCGCCGAAGTCGTGCACCTTCGACAGCCTGCTGACGATGGCGAACGGAGGCACGGTGAAGGTGTTCGGCTGGTACGACAACGAGTGGGGCTACAGCTGCCGCCTCGTCGACCTCGTGGACAGGGTGCTCTGACGTGAAGCTCCCGCGCTCCGTCGAGTCGGCCGACGTCCAGGACAAGGTCGTGCTCGTCCGGGCCGACCTGAACGTGCCACTCGAGGGTGGAGCCGTCGCCGACGACACGCGCATCAGGGCGTCGTTGCCGACTCTTCGCTTGCTGCTCGACCGCGGCGCGGCCGAGGTTCGGGTCTGCTCGCACCTCGGCCGGCCGAAGACCGAGGAGGACCGCCCCAAGTTCTCGATGGAGCCGGTTCGCAGGAGGCTCGCCGAGCTGCTTCCCGATCCACGCGTCCGCGTGCTCGAGAACACGCGCTTCAACGCCGGCGAGACAAAGAACGACCCGGGCTTCGCGCGCGAGCTCGCTGACGGGTGCGATCTCTATGTGGACGACGCCTTCGGCTCGGCGCATCGCGCGCACTCCTCGACTGTGGGCGTCGCCGAGCTTCTGCCCGCGTACGCCGGCCTTCTGCTCCGCGACGAGCTCCTGCATCTGGGACGCCTGCTCGGCGATGTCGAGCGGCCGTTCGTGATCGTCTCCGGCGGGGCGAAGGTGGAGGACAAGATCGGGGTGCTCGAGCATCTGGGCGGGCGCGCCGACGAGGTGCTGATCGGCGGGAAGATGGCCGAGGACGTCCGGCACGAGAACCCGTTCTCGTTCGATGCGGTGCTCCCCGTGGACGTCGTCGCCGCATCGGCCTTCGCGGCCGACGCCGACACGCAGGTGACGGGGTTCGACGCGCTGCCCGACGGCTGGCTCGGCCTCGACATCGGCCCCGACACCCGCGACGAGTTCGCCCGTCGCATCGCCGGGGCGCGGACCGTCTTCTGGAACGGGCCGATGGGCGTGTTCGAGTGGCCGCCGTTCGCCGAGGGGACGTTCGCGATCGCGCGTGCGCTCGCCGACTGCGCCGGCTTCACGGTCGTCGGCGGTGGCGACTCGGTACGCGCGGTGCACGAAGCCGGCGTGGCCGATCGCATCTCGTGGATCTCGACCGGCGGAGGCGCTTCGCTGGAGCTGCTCGAAGGGCGCGAGCTCCCGGGCGTGGCTGCGATCCCGGTGGAGTGACGCCGTGCTGATCGCGGGCAACTGGAAGATGTTCAAGGGGTCGGCCGAGACGTCGGGCTTCTGCAGGGAGTTGCGCGAGGCGTCGCTGCCGGACGGGGTCGACGTCGTCGTGTGCCCGCCGTTCACGTCGCTCGCCGCAGCGGTGCAGGAGCTCGCCGGGACCGAGATCGGCGTCTTCGCGCAGAACTGCCACTGGGCGCCGGACGGCGCGTTCACCGGCGAGGTTTCGGCGCCGATGCTGCAGGAGCTCGGTGTCTACGGGACGCTCGTCGGCCACTCCGAGCGGCGGCAATGGTTCGGCGAGACCGACGAGCTCGTCGCACGCCGCGTCCACCACTGCCTCGAAGCCGGGCTGCACGTGATCGCCTGCGTCGGCGAGACCGAGGAGGAGCGGAACGCCGGAGCGACGCACGCCGTCCTGCGCCGCCAGGTCGCGTCGTTCGAGCCCGACGACAACCTCGTAGTCGCCTACGAGCCCATCTGGGCGATCGGCACCGGCCGGACAGCCACTCCGGAGATGGCGGAGGAGGCCCACCAGACGATCAAGGAGCTGCTCGACGTCCCGATGCTCTACGGGGGCTCGGTGAAGCCCGAGAACGCCGCCGAGCTGCTCGCTCAGCCGTCGATCGACGGTGCGCTCGTCGGCGGCGCGTCGCTCGACGTCGCCTCGTTCGCGGCCATCTGCCACGCGGCGGCATGAAGCCGGTCGTCCTCGTCATCCTCGACGGGTTCGGCTGCGCACCGCCCGGCCCTGGCAACGCGGTCGACCTGGCGTCGACGCCGGTATTCGACCGGCTCTGGGCCGAGTACCCGCATACGACGATCGAGGCGTCCGGCGAGGCGGCCGGCCTGCCTCCCGGTCAGATGGGAAACAGCGAGGTCGGCCACCTGACGATCGGGTCGGGGCGCCGGCTCTACCAGGATCTGATGCGCGTCAACCGCGCGGTCGCCGACGGCAGCTTCTACGAGAACCCGGTCCTGCGCGGCGCCTTCGAGCGCGGCACACGCGTGCACCTGCTCGGGCTCGTCTCGCACGGCGGCGTGCACTCGCACATCGACCACCTGCAGGCGCTGCTCCGCTTCGCACCCGAGAAGACCTGGATCCACGCGATCACCGACGGCCGCGACGTCTCGCCGACCTCGAGCGTCCGCGACCTCGAGGAGCTCCCGGTCGACCGGATCGCGACCGTCGTCGGGCGCTACTGGGCGATGGATCGCGACAAGCGCTGGGAGCGGACGCAGCGCGCGTACGACGCGCTGACCGGCGGCGTCGGCACGCACGCGTCGGACCCGGTCGCCGCGGTGCGCGCAAGC
Organism: uncultured Thermoleophilia bacterium; assembly: GCA_963794375.1. GTDB lineage: Bacteria > Actinomycetota > Thermoleophilia > Gaiellales > Gaiellaceae > PALSA-600. The sequence continues at coordinate 166,457 of CAWCDL010000004.1, read as the reverse complement.
TACGACGCGGGTGTCACCGACGAGTTCATCGAGCCGGTGGTGATCGACGGCACGCCGCGGATCGAGCCCGGCGACTCGGTGATCTTCTTCAACTTCCGTCCCGACCGCGGCCGGCAGATGACACGGATGCTGCTCGACCACGGTTTCGACGTGACGACGATGACCCGTTACGCAGACGACCTGCCGACTCCGATCGCGTTCGAGGAGCAGCACGTTGCGAACACGCTCGCCGAGGTGCTCTCGAGGAACGGGCTCACCCAGCTCCACGTCGCAGAGACCGAGAAGTACGCGCACGTCACCTACTTCTTCAACGGCGGGCGCGAGGAGCCGTGGCCGGGCGAGGAGCGGGTGCTCGTACCGAGCCCGCGCGACGTGCCGAGCTACGACCACAAGCCGGAGATGTCCGCCGACGAGGTCACGGACCGAGTCGTCGAGCGCATCGGCGACGGCTTCGCGTTCTGCGTCGTCAACTTCGCGAACCCCGACATGGTCGGCCATACCGGCTCGATCCCGGCAGTCATCACCGCCTGCGAGACCGCCGATCGCTGCCTCGGACGTGTCTCCGAGCGGGTGGGGGAGCTGGGCGGGGCCTGCCTCGTCACGGCCGACCACGGCAATGCGGAGAAGATGCTCGAAGCCGACGGTGTCAGCCCGCACACGGCGCACACGACGAACCCCGTGCCGCTCGTGCTGACGAACCACGACGCCGGGCTCCGGGACGGCGGCGAGATCGGCGACCTGGCGCCGACGATTCTCGCTCTGCTCGGCGTGCCGGCGCCGTCCGAGATGACGGGTCACAGCCTCTTAACGGACGTTCACACAAGCACAGCGTAAGGCTGCGGTAATTCGGCAGGATTTCGCCGAGAAGCGGGGTATACTCCGGCACCTTGTCGCTCCCCCAGCCCGACCCGGGTTTGCTGCGGAAAGCCCAGCGAGGCGACGAGCGGGCCTTCGCCGTCATTCTGCGGATGTACGAGACGCCGGTCTACAACTACGTGCTCCGGCTGACGAACGGCGACAAGACCCTCTCCGAGGATCTCACCCAGGAGGTTTTCCTGCGGGTTTTCCAGGGGCTGCCGCGCTTCTCGATGCGCTGCAAATTCACGACGTGGCTCTTCCAGGTGACGAAGAACCGCGTGCTCGACGAGCTGCGTGCGCGCGAGCGGCGTCCGCTCGCGCCGGTCTCGCTCGAGGACGCGCCGCACCTCGAGGTCGTCGATCAGCCCGTCGAGCGGGTCGAGACGATCGATGCTCTCTGGCGGGCGATCGAAGGGTTGCCCGTCGACCTGAAGATGGCGCTGCTCCTTCGTGACGTCGTCGGCCTGTCGTATAACGAGATCGCCGACGCGCTCGAGGTCACGCTCGCCACGGTGAAGTGGCGGATCTTCAAGGGGCGCGAGGACGTGCAGATCGCGCTCGCGCGTGAGGGCATCGTCTTCGGCGAGGCCGCCGAGACGAGCTCGGCGACCGCCGGCTAGCGCGACCAGGCCGAGAGCCAGGCCCGCAGGTTCCGGGCCTCCTGCGCCGGGTGGTTGGAGTGAGGCACCGGCTCGATGTGGCCCGTCTCGATGCGCGGCGCGACCGTGTCCTTCCGCCTCTCACCCGGCGTGCACCGCGGGACCTGGGCGACGAGGTCGTTGACGCCGGAGAGAAACGGCTCCTGCAGGGCGGCGGGGACGCGGTGCGCGTCGATCAGCGAAACCGCGCGCCGGCCGAGGAGCGGGATGTCGCGGGCCTGCCCGCATGGGCCCTCGCCGGCGATCCGGCCCGTGAGCGCGATCAGCGGCGCGGCGTCGGTGTGAGCCAGCTTCGGCTGGGCCTTGCCGCCGCAGCCCGCGAGCAGCAGGACGGCGACGACGACGCTAGATGCCGTGCGCCAGCCGGGCCGCCAGGATGTCCGGCAACCCGAGCTCGCGGATCTCGGCTTGTGTCCGCGCGATGTCATAGGTGACGCGCCGGAAGGTAGCCCGAGCGGGGGCCGTATCGAGGAGGAGCCACGCCGCGCGCGGGTCGCCGTCGCGCGGCTGGCCGACCGAGCCGGGGTTCACGAGCAGGCGGGAGGCGGCCAGGTCGAGCTCCGTCCCGGCTGCCGCGGCGCCGCCGGCGAGCGTGGCGCCGTCCCAGGAGACTGCAAGCGCGACGTGGCTGTGACCGACGAGCACGAGCGAGGCCTCGGTCTCGAGCAGGCAGAGGAGCGCGACGTCCTCGGAGAGCACGTACTCCCAGACCGGGTCGCGCGGGCTGCCGTGGTAGAGCTCGACGCCTGCGCGCTCGGCCGTCGGCTCGAGCTCCGCGAGCCAGGCGCGGTGACCCGCCTCGAGCACCGACGCCGTCCACCGGGCCGCCGCGGCGGCATCGCCGCTGAACTCGGCCACGTCGAGCCGGCCCACGGCCGCCAGGTCGTGGTTGCCGCAGAGCGCGAGAGAAGCATGCTCACGGACGAGGGCGCAGCACTCGTTCGGCCTCGGTCCGTAGCCGACGACGTCGCCCAGGCACCACACCTCGTCGACGCCCGCGTCGGAGATGTCCGCCAGGACCGCCTCGAGTGCGTGAAGATTGCCGTGGATGTCCGAGACGACTGCAGCGCGCATGGGGAAAGGTGGCAAGCTAGCGGCCGCCGTCGTCCTCTGGTGTGTGTGCGCGTACCTGCTCGGCCGAACGACCGTCCCGTCCCTCCATCTCTCCGGGCTCGACCAGCACCGCCTCTTCAGCGCGCGCGAGCTGCGGCGCGCCGAGCACTTCAGCCGCGGCGAGGACCTGCTCTTCGTTCTCGCGACCCTGGCGAAGCTCACCGCGCTCGCGATCCTCGCCTGGCGGCTGCCTCGCTCGGTGCGCGCGATCGGGCTCGGCCGCATCTCGACCGCCGTCGTCGTGGCGATGGTCGCTCTGACGACGATCTGGTTCACGTCGCTGCCGTTCAGCCTCGGCGACCTGTGGTGGCAGCATCGCTGGGGGCTCGGCCCGTTCAACGTCTTCGACTGGCTGTCGACGCAGTGGGCGACGCTCGGCTCGGAGGCGATCTCGGCGCTCGCCGGGATCGTGCTCGTGGTCGGGCTCGCCGGCCGGTTCAGGCGCTGGTGGCTGCCGGCCACGCTCGTGATCGCCGCCGTCGCGGCGTTCTTCGCGTTCATTTCCGGCTGGGCCGGCGCCGCCGGCTCTCATCCGCTGACCGACCCGCAGCTCCGTGCCGACGTCGCGCGGCTCGAGCGGATCGAGGGCGTGCGCGGCACGCCTGTGCGGGTGCAGGACGTCTCGTCGTTCACGTCGCAGGCGAACGCCTTCACGGTCGGCTTCGGCCCGTCCACCCACGTCGTGCTGTGGGACACGTTGCTCGACGGACGGTTCTCGCGGGCCGAGATCGACGTTGTGATCGGGCACGAGCTCGGCCACGTTGCAAGCAGGCACATCATCAAGGCGATCGGCTGGAGTGCGCTGTTCGCGCTCCCGACGCTGTACCTCCTCGAGCTTGCGACGCGCCGTCGCGGGGGCATCAAGGACCCGGCGAACGTGCCGTTCGCGCTCCTCGTGCTGTTCGTCGTGCTCCTGATCACCGCGCCGGTGCAGAACGCGATCTCCCGCCGCGACGAGTCCGAGGCCGACTGGCACGCGCTCAACGCCGTCCGCAACCCGGCCGCGCAGGCCGCGCTCTTCCGCCAGTTCGCGCGCACGAGCCTGGAGGAGCCCGATCCGCCGCTCCTCGACTACCTCTGGCTCGAGAACCATCCAACGCTGATGCAGCGGATCGCGATGGCGCAGCAGTGGCGGATCAGATGTGGTCGTCCGTCTCGGGCAGGTCCTGGATGCCCTTGACGGTCGTGTACTTCGAGTAGGCGTCCTGCATCGCCGCGAGCAGCTCCTTCATGAACTGCTGCGACATGTTGACGCGCGAGACGACCACGCCGGGCACGTCGCCCTCCTCGACCTCGTGGTCGATCCGGGCGAACGTGATCGTGAACTCGTAGTCGGAGAAGGTGATGTTCGCGAAGTTCGCGTAGACGCCCGCGAGGAGCGACGGATCCATGTGGATGTTGAGCTGCCGCTCGCCGCCGCTGTCGTCCATCAGCCCGGACGATACTAGAGCCCGATGGAGGGGTTCACCCGCAGGGAGGCCAGGCTCATCGGGGCGGCAGTCGTGGTGCTGCTCGTCGGCGGCACGCTCGGATTCATGTGGGCGCTCGGCGAGTCGTGGCATGCGGCGCTCTACCGCACGGTCGTCTCGGCCTCGCTGACCGGGCTCGACACGACGCCGCGCGGTGAGTGGGCCGAGCTCCTGACCGTCGTCATCGTTCTCTCGGGCGTGGCTATCTTTGGCTACTTCGCCGCCCAGCTCGTCGACGCAGTCGCCCATGGGATCCTCGGCGGTGCGTGGCGGGAGAAGCGGAGACGACGCATGATCGACGAGCTCCGAGACCACATCATCGTGTGCGGCTACGGCCGGGTCGGCCGTCGTGCGGCCGAGGACTTCCGAGGAGCGGGCACTCCGTTCGTCGTGCTCGACTTCGGCGAGGAGGCGCTGGCTCACGCGGAGCAGAACGGCGATCTCTGGGTTGACGGCAACGGCGCCGACGACGACGACCTGACGCGAGCCGGCATCGACCGCGCCCGCGGCCTGATCGTCTCCTCCGACGACGATGCCGACAACCTGTACATCACGCTCTCCGCGAAGGCGCGCCGGCCCGACCTCGTCGTGATCGCGCGCGCGTCGAGCGAGGAGGCCGAGCGGAAGCTGAAGCTGGCGGGGGCGGACCGCGTCGTCACGCCCTACACGACCGCCGGGCGCGTGATGGCGAGCCTGATGACGAAGCCGCACGTGACGGCGTTCGTGAACGCGCTCACCTCGGCGCAGGAGCCGAACCTGAGCTTCGAGGAGATCGAGGTGCGTTCGTCCTGCGACGCGGTCGGCTCGACGATCGGCGAGCTCGACGTCGCGGCCCGCACCGGCGCCCACATCGTCGCGGTTCGCAAGGCCTCCGGCAGCCTCGAGCTGCGTCCGTCGAAGCAGACGGTGCTCGAGAAGGGCGATGTGATCGTCGGCATCGGCGCGCCGGAGGAGATCAGGGGCCTCGAGGAGCTGTTCGCGCCCCGGGAAGCCGTTGTCTAGCCCTCTCGAGCAGCTCGCGGCGCGGATCGGCGAGCTCGCGGGCGCGGAGGTCGTGCTCGACCGGCCGAAGGACGCGGCCCACGGCGATTTTGCGACCAGCGTCGTGATGCGGCGGGCGAAGGAGCTCGGCCGGCCGCCGCGCGAGCTGGCGCAGGAGCTGGCGGCGCGGATCGCGGAGCTCGACGGCGTCTCCTCGGTCGACGTAGCAGGGCCGGGCTTCCTCAACATCTGGCTCGAGGACGCGTTCTTCGTCGAGTCGCTCGCCGGGATGGGGGAGGGCTACGGCGGCGGGTTTGCCGACCCGCCTGAGCGGGTGCAGGTGGAGATGGTGTCGGCGAACCCGACGGGGCCGATCGTCGTCTCGGCCGCCCGGAACGGCGCGCTCGGCGACTCGGTTGCGCGCCTGCTCGAGTTCGGCGGTGACGAGGTCGGCCGCGAGTACTACTACAACGACGCGGGCGCGCAGATCGATCGCTTCCGCGCCTCGGTCGAGGCGCTCCGGCGCGGGGAACCGGTGCCCGAGGACGGCTACCACGGCGAGTACGTCGCCGGGCTCGCGGCGCTCGACGGTGATCCGGTCGCGCGAATGCTCGAGTCGATCGAGCACACGATGGAGCGCTTCCGCATCCACTTCGGCAGCTGGGCCCTTCAGAGCGAGCTCGAGCAGCGGCTCGGCGAGTTCCTGCCGCGGCTCGATACCTACGAGCAGGACGGCGCACTCTGGGCGCGCTCGTCGGCCTACGGCGACGAGCAGGACTGGGTGCTCGTCCGCTCGTCCGAGAAGGGGGGCGCGCCGACCTACCGCGCCGCCGACGTCGTGTATCTCGTCGACAAGCTCGAACGCGGCTACGACCGCGCGATCTACGTGCTTGGTGCCGACCATCACGCAACCGCACGCTGGTACGCCGCGATCGCGCGCATGCTCGGCTACGACCCGGAGCGCGTCGAGGTGCTGCTCTATCAGTTCGTCCACCTCGTACGCGGCGGGGAGTCGGCGAAGGCGTCGAAGCGCGCCGGCAACGTGGTCTTCCTCGACGACGTGATCGAGGAGATCGGCGTCGACGCCGCACGCTGGTACCTCGTCAACCGCGGCCCCGATCAGACGATCGAGATCGACCTCGATCTGGCCGCCGAGCGCTCGCAGAAGAACCCGGTCTACTACGTGCAGTACGCGCACGCGCGAATCGCGGCGATCCTGCGCAACGCGGGCGATGCGCCGGTGGGCGGCGAGCCGCCCGGTGGGCTCGCCCCCGAGGAGAAGGAGCTCGTGAAGCGGCTGCTCGAGTTCCCACCGACCGTGCGCGAGGCCGCCCGCCGCCGCGGCCCCCAGCTCATCCCCTCCTACGCGATCAGGCTCGCCGACGACTACCACCGCTTCTACCACGAGTGCCGCGTGCTCGGCGATCCGGCGCAGGCGTTCCGGCTCGGCCTCTGCCGGGCGACGCAACGCGTGATCGCGCGCTGTCTCGACCTCGTCGGGGTCGAGGCGCCCGAGCGCATGTAGTCGGTTTACGATCGCAGGATGACCAATCCGGCGCCTCCCGACCGCAACCTCGCGCTCGAGCTCGTGCGCGTGACGGAGGCGGCGGCGATGGGGGCCGGCCGCTGGATCGGCCGCGGCGACAAGATGGCCGCCGATCAGGCGGCCGTCGACGCGATGCGCGCGATGCTCGACACGGTCGTGATGGAGGGCGTCGTCGTGATCGGCGAGGGCGAGAAGGACGAGGCGCCGATGCTCTACAACGGCGAGGAGGTGGGCCAGGGCGTCGGCCCGGCCGTCGACGTCGCCGTCGACCCGCTCGAGGGCACGCGTCTGACTGCGCTCGGCCAGCCCAATGCGATCGCCGTGATCGCGGCCGCCGACCGCGGCTCGATGTTCTTCCCGGGCGCGGCCGTGTACATGGAGAAGATCGCGGTCGGCGCCGACGCGGTCGACGCGATCGACATCACCGCGAGCCCGACCGAGAACGTGAACGCCGTCGCCAAGGCGAAAGGCCGGCGCGTCACCGACATCCGCGTGGTCGTCCTCGAGCGCGACCGGCACGAGGAGCTGATCGGCGAGCTGCGCCAGGCGGGCGCCCGCGTCAACCTGATCCGCGACGGCGACGTCGCGCCGGCGATCGCCGCGGCGCGCCCGGGCACGGGCGTCGACCTGCTCTACGGCGTCGGCGGCACGCCCGAGGGCGTGATCTCGGCGGCGGCGCTCAAGTCGGTCGGCGGCGGCATCCAGGGGCGGCTGTGGCCGCGGGACGACGAGGAGCGGGCCCGGCTCGTCGCCCAGGGCTACGACCCCGGGAAGGTGCTCACGACCGACGACCTCGTCCGCAGCGACAACGTGTTCGTCGCGGCGACCGGCGTGACGACGGGCGCGCTCCTCCGCGGCGTCCGCTACGTCCGCGACGGCGCGGTGACGGATTCCATCGTCATGCGCTCCCGCTCGGGCACGGTGCGGCGGATCGAGGCCCGCCACCAGCTCTCGAAACTTGCGCATTTCACCGGACGGGAGTACTGAGCGGCGCCCGTACACTGGGTTGCGACAACGCGAAAGGGAGAGACGAGATGGCTGTCGCCACGAAGGACGGAATCGCGAGGATCGAGGAGCTGCTGGGCGACGAGGCCGGGTCCCTGCTCTCCCACACGTGCGAGACGATCGACCGGAGCCTGCTGCATCTGCCCGGCCCCGACTTCCTCGACCGGATCGTGGCGTCGACCGACCGCTCGAACCAGGTCATGCGCGGCCTGCAGTCGCTGTATGACAAGGGCCGCCTCGCAGGCACCGGCTATCTGAGCATCCTGCCGGTCGACCAGGGCATCGAGCACAGCGCCGGCGCGAGCTTCGCGCCGAACCCCGCCTACTTCGACCCCGAGAAGATCGTCGAGCTCGCCTACGAGGGCGGCTGCAACGCAGTCGCGTCGACGATCGGGGTGCTCGGCGCGGTGTCGCGGAAGTGGGCGCACAGGATCCCGTTCATCGTGAAGATGAACCACAACGAGCTCCTCAGCTACCCGAACACCTACGACCAGACGCTGTTCGGGACGGCGCAGACGGCGTGGGACATGGGCGCGGCCGGCGTCGGCGCGACGATCTACTTCGGGAGCGAGGAGAGCCGCCGCCAGATCATCGAGGTCAGCCATCTCTTCGAGGAGGCTCACCAGCTCGGCATGTTCACCGTGCTCTGGTGCTACCTGCGCAACTCGGCGTTCAAGCAGGACGGCGTCGACTACAGCCTCGCCGCCGACCTGACGAGCCAGGCGAACCACCTGGGCGTGACGATCGAGGCGGACATCATCAAGCAGAAGATGGCCGAGAACAACAACGGCTACGGCGCGGTGTCGGCCGCGGCCGGCAAGACCTTCGGCGTGACGAACGCGAAGGTGTACTCGGAGCTGACGACCGACCATCCCGTCGACCTCGTCCGCTACCAGGTCGCCGGCTGCTACATGGGCCGCGCGCCGCTGATCAACTCGGGCGGCGCATCGTCGGGCGAGGGCGACCTCGCGCAGGCGGTGCGCACAGCGGTGATCAACAAGCGCGCGGGCGGCGTCGGCCTGATCAGTGGCCGCAAGGCGTTCCAGCGCCCGACTGCCGAGGGCATCGAGCTGCTGCACGCGATCCAGGACGTCTACCTCGCCGACGAGGTGACGATCGCCTAGAAAGGCTGTCGCGCTGGGGCTGGCGCTTCTCGCCGTCGGCGGGAACGTCGCTGTGGCGGCTCCGCGCCGGGCGCACCTGACGACGTTCGCCGGCGTGTGGGTCGGTCACACGCGGGAGCTGCGGATCGCGCGCGACGGGCGAGCGACGGAGGCGATCGGTGACGGCTGCTGCGACCCGGTCCTGAACGTCACGTTCCGGCTCTCGCACCCCGGCGGCACGCCGGAGAACGCCACCGCGGTCGCGACGGTCACGGGCGTCTGGGTGCGCGACCGTAGCGTGTTCGGCTCGACGCGGCCGCCGCGTGTCGGCGAGCGCCGAACGATCCGTCTCAGGAACGGCGTGATCGACGACACGCTCACCGGCACGACCTACTGCTCGAGCGGCGTCGGCACATGTGGCGCCTAGCGGCCTGCCCGTGAGCTCGCGGAGCTAGATGGTTGATGCCACGGCTGCGCGTGTCCGGCTGCGCGGTCTGGGCGGGCTGGGCCGCGCCGCCCTGTCGTCGCGCCCCAGCGCGCCCAGCCCACGCCCCGGAACAGACGCCCCCGTGGCATCAACCATCTAGGATTCGCACCACGCGGGCGTAGCTCAGTTGGTAGAGCATCAGCTTCCCAAGCTGAGGGTCGTGGGTTCGAGCCCCATCGCCCGCTTCCAATGGTTGAGCGGCAAACCGCTTCAGTAGCGGATTTACGCGCTCTTCGGGCATATCGAACAGATCCGCTGTGATCCGCTCGAATCCGCTTTTTGGGGGTGCCGACTAACGCGCGACTAACGCGCGGGTGGCATTCAGGTACCCAGGGGCTTGAGATGGCGATGCTGATCTTCGCGATCCTCGCAGCGGTAAGCGAGTCCGGACGGACGAGACTCCTAACTGCTGATGCTCCCGCAGACCGCGTACGCCTCAAAGGATCGACCACTCGTGGGGCCATTCGCGGCGGCTGTCCATGCGCTGCCGGAGATCTCCGGGTGGGAGTACAGCAGCTGGTCCGAGTAGTAGTGCTGCCCGATGAATCCACCAGCCCCGCCGGCGAACTTGTCCCCGCCCCGACCGGCTTGCCCTTCTTCGGCGACTCCGGCCACAGCGGCAATCGTCGCGCGCCGCTTGGCCTCCGGCTCGTTTTCACGACCGCCCGCACATCTCCGCGCTTCGCCACGAGGGCGTCGGGCTGGCTGCGGACCTCCGCCGCCTTCGCCGCTGGCGACTTCGACGGGACAGGCATCAAGGCGCCGTCCCGCAGGGGCTCGAGGAGCTTCATTCGCGTCGCCCAGTCCTGGTACTCGTCCTACGGGGCTCGACCCACGGTCAACGAGTCCCGGAATCGAGCACGCAAAGCAGGCAACCACTTTGCGAGCTTCGAACGCCGGCACAGCACGAACGATGCTGATTGTCGTGCTGTACCGGCGCGCCTTATACGAACCTAGTACCCGCTATTGTCGAAAGACGACGAGGAGGGGCCGTCGTCATCAATCCAATCAAGGCGGGTTTCGAGCAGCACCCACTCGTCGTCAATCTCGACCGGCCAGTATAGGACCGAGCTTGACACGGCACTGGGAGGAACGGGATCTGGGTATTCCCAATAGAGGCCGTCCCAGGACCCTTCGGTGTCCAGGAAGTATGGCTCATGAACGGCGGGGTATGGGCATTCATGTAGGAGGTCGCAAGGGACCTCAAGCACGTCACCCCAATAGTTGTCTGTCCAGTCACTGCCCGTCAGATTCTCAAGAGTATTCAGTTGCAAACTGCCGTTGCCGTCGATGTTGTTGTAGTGCCCGACCGGGAGTGTGGACGAATCGACCCACAGGTTTACCCCATAGCGCCCGTTGTCTTCAAAGGAGCTGTGCGTGATTGATGGGGCAGCACCAGTCCAATCAGATTCATTGATGAAGAGACCGTCCTCGCTGTTGTCGTGGACGTTCGTGTTGTTCTCGATCGTGAGTGTGGAGTTGACGGACGAGATGCCAGCCCCGTTGTACGAGAACTCCGAGTGCTGAATCGTTGCCGTCGTCGCGTTGCCATTGACTGCGACTCCCCCGACCTCGTTATCAGTGAACAGGGAGTGATCGATTGTCGCCTCGGCATAGTTCTGGAGTTGTAGGCCACCGTACGAACTGATGCCTTCGCCATAGCCCCCATACCGGACAATCGCATGGTCGAAGTCGCCCGTGCCGGAGTCGAGAATAACGATGCCGTACCAGTCCCCGGGTGAGCCTGATGAACTCCCGTCACCGTTTGTGTCGCCGCCCGCGCTGTCATCCGCGTAGGAAGTGAATGTCACCTTGTTTGTCGACGTTCCATCAGCGACAAGCGAGCCGATGACAAAGAGCTCTCCGTAGTTGGCCTCTTCGAACTTGACAACGACGCCGGGGTCGATGGTCAACGTCGTGCCTTCCCCGACGGTCGCTGTGGTTTCAATCACATACGGACTGCCGGCGGTGGTCCATTCCTGGCTGCCTGAGAGTGTCCCCGACGGGATGTAGGTTGCAGCCTGTGACGTTGCCGCGCAGAACAGCGCCGCAGCAGCGGCGACCAGCGTTGCGGTTGTTGCGCGCAAAGGGAGTCCTCCTCGATCGCGAGAGTCGCGCCGCAGATGACCTGTCCAGTTGACCACCGTGGGACGGTCCGGCGCAATCCCTCGCTGTGAGGATTGCCACTACCGCGGCGGTCGTTGCATGCGTTGCGCCGTCACGCGCAGGCGCGGCACCGCGCTTCGCAGGTTGCGCCACCGCACGCCGTAGACGGCAAGTGACCCTTGGAATCGACACATCGGAATCTCGGCTTTCCAGCTACCGTCGCCGTTCCTTCGCGTCAACCAGCCCGCTTGGTGCCTAGAGCGGTACCGATTCCGATTTACGGTCGTTGTGGGGGACTGCGCGAAGGGCCCCCACAAGCGCAAGGGAGGCGATGCCGAGTCCGGCGGCGATCCGCCAATGCTCTCGGAAGTGCTCCTCGTACGGGGTGACCCAGAACAGTGATGGGACGAGCCAGAGCGGAGCGAAGGTTCGCTGGGCGAGCGCAATCGGCACGAACACAAGCACGAAGTAGTGGAGCCAAACGATCGGCGAGAGAGCGAGTGCAGCAGCCAGCGCAAACATGAGGGAGTGCTCGTCGTGCCCCCTACGTCCTTCGTGCCAGCAAAGCCAGAGAACCACCAGCCCGGCGACCAGAGCGAGGACGCGGGCCATGGTCGGCGTGAGACCGAGCCAAAGCCCGACCGCGACGAGGGAGTAACCGCGGCCCTCCTCGACATCCGAGAGGACGCGAAGTAGCTTCGGGTAGTCCGTGAGACCGGCGAACCCGATCAGCGCCCAGCTGATCGCGGTTGCGCTCAACGCGATCGCCGTGGTTTGTAGAGCGAAGCGTACCCGTCCGGTTGCGAGCAGCCAGACGCCGACAGGCCAGAGGAAGATCTTTGCGATCACGATTAGCGCCAGGGGCACAGCGGCGCGAGCCTGGGTGCGCCAACGCCAGGTGAGCGCGAGCCCGAACGCGAGCGCAGTCGTCAACGCACCGAGCCGGACATCGTGGATGACCGCGACTGAGAGGTATGCCGCGCCGTAGCAACGCCAGTCACGGACGTCGAGCACCCAGAGCGTCCCAGCAACGCACGCGAGTAGCAGCACGGTGACGACCGCAGCCGCTACAGGAAACGACAAGGCGCCGAGTGGCAGCAGCAAGACGGCCACTGCCGGCGGGTAGACGAACGGGTTGCCAGGCGCAACCCCGGCGGGGGTCGGAGGCGGATATGGATTCCGGCCGTGCACGATGTCCCGCGTCGCCTGCCATAGACCACCGTGGAAGTCGAAAGCGTACTGGTGCCTCACTGCACCTCCGAGGATCACCATGGTAAGCAGGAACGGTGCGACAGCAAACAGGCTGACCTCAGCAAGGCGACGCGCTGCCGCCAAGTAGGCGCCCCGGGAGGTGCGGTACGCAAACTGTGCCACTACTGCCCTATCGGCAACAACCGCTGATCCCATAACAGTTCTTCCGGCTAGGAGGGACTCTCGGCGGGTCGCACATCGACGGGCGGCGCCAGGCTCTCGACATGCTCACCGTCGGGTGCGCACTCCGGCAGGTGCCAACGACGCGTCCCCGGGAACGGTCAGCTGGGTGTGATGTTAGGCACCGTCGTTTGCTCGGGCGGATTCCAATGTGCGCGTCGGAGTCCCAAGGGGGGTCAGCGGCCCGCGCCATATATGTGCAGCCGGGGATGGTGTCTCGATCCTGCTGCGCCACCGTCCTACGTCGAGAGCTGATCACGAACACGAGCAGCGCATAGCTCGCGCCATGGCGGACGACGAGCAGAGGGCCGCGGGCTACAGCTCGGGGATGAACTCGGCGCTTGGCGCAACGCCCCACTCAGCGAACCACTCGAGGTAGCGCGGGCTCAGTACCTCGTGCCCGTCGTCCCATCTCGTGACCTTCCGGCGATGTTGGCCACAGAGATAAACGCCGCAGACCGGGCCGTCCGAGAGCCGTGAGCACTGGATGTCCGACACCGGCGCGGTGGCAGTCGTGTAGCCCCGGACACGGAGCGATGGCGTTAGAGGCTCGCGGATCTTCGCCTCGCATTGATGCCGCTGAGGGTCATCCATGAGGCGAGCGTAGCCCTTCGCTTTACCTTCCGCGTATACGCGAGATAGCCAGCAGCTGTACTGGCGCTGTACAGAACCAGTTCAGTCCTTTTTTGGCTTGGATAGTGGGGTGAAAGAAACTTCTTGGTCGGTATTGACAAATACCGACCCGTATCCTAGAGTTCGTGCGACAACGTAAATGGGCGGGCACCGCGCCAACGGCCCCGCCCCGGACACGGAGGGATATCTCCATGTCGACCACGCACCGTACAGCTGCTGACACAGCGTCTGTCTTCACCGCCGACGAACTCGAGGGTGTTCATGTCCTCCTCGTCGAAGCCCTGTCTGACCTGGACGTCGGAGCTACCGACGACGCGGCCACCCTCATCGAGCGTGCCGTATCTCGTCTCGGCACCACTGCGGGTGTCATGTGCGAAACGCGCTTCACCGTTCAGCACGTCGATCACGTGCCGGGACTTGGCGGCTACCGAGTGCTCGACACGCATACGGGAGAGTGGGCGTCTGAGCTCTCGACATTCTCCGAGGCTCGCGCTCTCGGCGCTCGCTTCGAAGGTGCTCGCTAGTCATGAGTACCTACAGCGGCTGGAATAACTATCCGACCTGGTGCGTGAATCTCTGGCTAGGCAACGACGAAGATCTCTACCACGAGACGCACGCGATCATCGATGGTCAGCACAACCCGGACGCAAGGGCGTTCCGCGTCAACTGCGCGGATGCTCTCAAGACGTGGGTTCGTGACGAACTCGCACCCGATCTCGGCGCATCGTTCGCGGCCGACCTGCTCGGCTGGGCGCTTGATCACGTCGACTGGTTCGAGAGCGCTGACGCATGGATCGCCGATGCTGCGTGACCGCGCTGGCTGTGATCTTCGGGCCGGCGGTTCTCGTCTTCGCGGTGTATGCGCTAGCGAGGTGGCTGCCGATCTAGCGTGCGGCGCATCGTGCGGCGGATGACGCAGTGCTTGCGGGTGCTGCCGAGGCGAGACCTCGGCACATCCCGGAGGCTCTGATGACTCACAAACCCAGCAAGACCGCCAAGGGACGGGCTGCGCCCCGCGTCGTGAACAAACGCGTCGCGGGAGCGCGGCCGGACACTGCGGCGCTTAGTGCGGCGGAGACACGCTCCATCGCCTACCTGCGGGTCAGCACGCGCGGACAGGCAGAGCGCGGCATGGGTCTCGCGGCGCAGCGCGACCGTGTCACCGCCTACGCTCGCGAGAAGAGCTACGCGCTGGTCGACGTCGTCGAGGAAGCAGCGTCGGGGGCCGTGCGCAGTGACGAGGTCTTCTCGTGGGAGCATCGCCCGCGGCTGCTCGAGCTACTCGACCGGGCCCAGGCCCGCGAGTTTGACACGCTCATCGTTGCGAAGCTCGACCGCCTGTCACGCGATCACACGACGCTGGTCGTGCTTGAACGGCAACTACAGCGGCACGGTGTCACGGTGGAGTCTGTCGCCGAGGAGCACAACGGAGATGGCGCGCTCGCCGAGTTCATCCGTGGACAGCTTGCGCTTGTCGCTCAGCTCGAACGGTCGATGATCCTCGAACGGGTCAGTGCCGGAAAGGCCAAGCGCAAAGCCCAGGGCCGGCACGTCCAAGGGCGCATTCCGTACGGATTCCGCACGCGCGATAGCGCCGGAGGAGGCAAGCAGCTTGAGCCGATCGAACACGAGGCAGCGACGGTGCGAAGGATCTTCGCCGACGTCCTCGCGGGTGACTCGCCAGGCCGCATCGCCAAGGCGCTTACGCGTGAAGGCGTAGCGTCACCCGATGGGTCCGCGTGGCGGCCCAAGGCAATCACGCGCATCGTCGGCAACGAAGCGATGGCCGGGGAACGCTACGGCGTCAGGAACGCGCACGCATCCATCGTCAGCCGGCGTACCTTCAACGCCGCGAATCGCGCGCTCGAGATGAGAGCCGCAGCTTGGGCGGCCAAGCGGGGTCATGATGGTTGACGCGGGAACGCTCTATTCGATCGCGGAGGCCGCCGAGCTCACGGGGAAGAGCGAGAAGGCGCTCCGTGCCCGCATGGATCGCGGGAAGCTCGCGGCGACGTGGGTGCGGGACGGGACGTGGGGCCGCAGACACCGCAAGGTGACCCACTATGCGTTGGCTGCGGCCGGGATCCTCGGGACGCCGAGGGCAACTCGGACGGATCGAAGCATCGATCGTCTACTCACGTACCTCCGCGCGCGCCCCGACACTGCGCTCACAACCGACGTGCTGGCCGCACAGAGCGGGCTGAGTCGGCAGGCATGCGAGTCTGCGCTAGCGACCTTGCACGCACTCGGTTATGTGCGCAAGACACAAGAGCCGCCGCCGAGAGGCAGGGTCTGCCTTGGGTTTGGTTGACATTCTATTTGTGGGTTTCCCACGGAAAGGATGTCGAAGATGCCGAAGAGGTTCCCTGCCGAGTTCAAGCGTGACGTGGTCATGGTCGCGCGCCGTGGCGAGCTGACGATGGCCGAGGTCGCTGCTGATTTCGATATCTCGGTTGAGTCGGTGCGCCGTTGGGTGCGCCAGGCCGAGATCGATGATGGTGTCCGTGATGGGCTGACGAGCGCTGAGCAGGCCGAGGTCGTGCAGCTGCGTCGGGACAAGCGCCGGCTCGAGATGGAAAACGAGATCCTGCGCCGCGCGGCCGCGTATTTCGCGAGGGACGCGCTCCCAAAATGACGTTCCCGCTCGTCCAGGAGCTGGCCGCGAAAGGGTTTCCGGTGCGGTTGACCTGCGGGGTGCTGGGCTTTTCGCGGCAGGCGTTCTACAAGTGGCAGGCGAGGCCGGTCTGCGACCGCGACTGGAAGGACGCGCATCTCACCAACGCGATCGTCGACGTCCACGACGACGAGCCCGAGTTCGGCTACCGCTTCATCGCCGACGAGCTCGGCCGGGCCGGTCACGCAGCCGGCGAGGGCCGCGTCCACCGGCTCTGCCGCCAGCAGCGGGTCTGGTCGACGACGACCCGCAAAGGCCGGCGTGCCGGTAGGAGGCCGGGTGTCGCGGTCCACGACGACCTCGTCCGGCGCGAGTTCAGCGCGCCCGCCCGCGATCTGGTCTGGCTGACTGACATCACCGAGCACCCGACGGGCGAGGGGAAGCTCTACTGCTGCGCGGTCAAAGACGTGTTCTCAAACAGGATCGTCGGCTACGCGATCGACGAGCGGATGACCGCGCTGCTCGCCGTCTCGGCGCTCCGGCAGGCGATCGCGCGCCGCCAGCCGCCGCACGGCACCGTCGTCGTTCACAGCGATAGGGGATCGCAATTTCGCTCACGGCCGTTTCGTGCGGTCCTCACGGCTGCCGGGTTGACCGGCTCAATGGGCCGCGTCGCGTCGGCCGGCGACAACGCCGCGATGGAATCGTTCTTCGCGCTGCTGCAGACCAACGTCCTCGACCGTCGTCGCTGGCGCACTCGGGACGAGCTGCGCTACGCGATCATCCGCTGGATCGAACACACCTACAACCGACAACGCCGCCAACGCGCGCTCGGCAAACTCACCCCGATCGAATACGAGCTCGCGTTCGCACCCGCCACGTGATCACACGCAACCGCTGTCAACCGAACTCAGAGCAGACCCCTCGTCGACCGTCTTCAAGCTGACGGTCAGTCACCGACCAGACTTCACGCGATCATCATGCCGTTGCGGACGATCTGCCGGCGGGCGCTCGAGCGTGACGAGATTGTCGTCAACCCGACGACGAACGTGCGCATCCCAGTGGCCAACGGTCGGCGCGAGCGCGTGGCAACGCCCGCGGAGGCTGAACGGCTCCTCAGCTCCCTGGCCGAAGACGACCGAGCGTTGTGGGGGACTGCGATCTACGCGGGGCTGCGACGTGGGGAACTCCGGGCGCTTCGGTGGTCGGACATCGACCTCACGGCGAACGTCATCAACGTCCAGCGTTCGTGGGATGACGTCGAAGGTGCGATCGACCCGAAGTCAGAGAAGGGGAGACGTCGCGTGCCGGTCGTGACGCCCCTGCGGCTTCTTCTGCTCGAGCACGAAGCGCACACGGGCCGTGGGGGAGATGACTTCGTCTTCGGATCGACGAGAAGTCGACCGTTCACGTCGACCAGCGTTCGCAAGCGCGCGTTGAAGGCATGGGCGGCGACGGTTGTCGGGGAGTTCTTCTCCGGCCGCAATGCGGGTCTCGAGCCCATCGGGCTACACGAGTGCCGGCACACCTACGTGTCGCTGATGGCCGCTGCCGGCTTCTCCCTTGAAGAAATCGGCGACTACGTCGGCCACGGCTCGTCCTACATGGTCGACAGGTACAGGCATCTGCTCGAGGGCCATGAGGCGAGAGCGGCGGCACGGCTCGACGCGTTCCTCGTCGAGGCTGGTTAGCGACTGTGACATCAAGCCCTGGCCGGGTCGGTCGATATATCAACTAGGCGTGTTTATTGGTGTTTAGCCACCTTGACACCTAGGTATCAATCAGGCATCCTATGTCTCATCCAGAAGGAGGACTGTCCCCATGAAGACGATGACCCTGCGCATTGAGGACGTGCAGGCGCGCGAACTTGAGCTGGCGGCTCGGGCTGACCGGATCCCGGTGTCCAGCTTCGTCCGCGATGCTATCGAGGCTCAGATTGCCGCTCGTCGTTCTGACGATGGGTTCAAGGAGCGCCTGCGCGGGATGATGGAAGAGGATCGTGAGATCCTCGAGAGGCTGGCGCAGTAACTGACGTTCAATACCTCGACCTTGCGGACTACCTTCTCATCGCGGAAGCGGTTCTCAAGGTCGAGGCGAGCGTCATAGCCCGTTTCGACCGGATCGTCTACGCCGAATCGGCGCTCGCTGCGCCTCAGGCGGGTGCCTTCGGCGTCGAGGCGTACCCGGACTTCACTGCCAAGGCTGCGGTCCTTTGTTCGCACCTCGTGTGGAACCATCCGCTTCCCGACGGGAACAAGCGAGCCGGCTTTCTCTCCTTGCGCGAGTTCGTAGCCCGGAACGGGTTCACCTGGCACTCGGCAGGAACTGACGAGACCGTGGCAGTGATCGAAGGCCTAGCTGCCGGAACCGTCTCGGAGCTGGAGCTTCAGGGCTGGATCGAAGCGCGACTCAGTTAGGTGACTATGGTCGCGCCGACATTCGACCAACGCGCTAACCAACGCGCAGTTCGGCTGACGCGCATCACTCAGCGGAAAGCACTGAGCTTCCCAAGCTGAGGGTCGAGGGTTCGAGCCCCTTCGCCCGCTTCTTCAGCGATCCGCCTCCTGGGCCAGGATCTTGTCGGCGACGAGCGCCGGCTGCGAGAGCATCGAGAGGTGGCCTGCTCCAGGTATGACCTCGAGCGGGACGCCGAGTGCGGCGGCCGTTGCGTGCCCGCTCCCGACCGAGTCGACCGTGTCCTCCGCGCCCCAGACCACGGCCCGCGGCACGCGGATCTGGGACAGCTGCGTGAGCGTCACACCGGGCAGTCCGTGGCCCATGAGCTCCCGCAGCTCGGCCGCTGTGCCGGGCACCCTGAACGGACGCTCGAACTGGGCAAGCATGGCGTGGGGGAACGAGGGAGCATGCGGGCCCCAGGCATTCCTGAGGATGCGGCCGACGACCCAGTCAGACCCCGTCAGGAGCCGGTAGGCGGCGTCGTACCACGGGTAGACGAGGAGGCGCGAGAGCCACGACCGGCCGGTTCCGAATGGAAGAGCATCGCCGTCGAGCAGAACGATCCCGCTGACGTCCTGCGGCCGGTCGAGTGCCTCACGCGCGGCGACGCCGGCACCGAGCGAATGGCCGACGAGCAGCGGGTGGACGATCCCGAGCCTTCGCTCGAAGCCGTGTAGCAGCGACAGCCAGCCGGCCATCGTCGGCTGGACGTTCCGCTGCGTGTACCCGAACGGCGGGAGATCGAGGGCGAACACCCGATGGCCCGCTGCCGCCAGTCGCGGCGCGACTGCGTGCCACACCCACGTCGGCTCTGCCGCGCCACCGAGGAGCACGATCGGAGTCCCACGGGTACCCCAGCGACGGTAGGCGACAAGCGTCGACCCGACGCGGACGTACGGGCCGGCATACAGGCTTCGCGCCGGTCTCGACGAGTCGACCGCGGAGATGTCGACCGCGAACGCCGCAAGCGTGAGTAGCAGGAAGAGCACCACGAGCGTGACGACCGCTGCGCGCAGGATGCGTCTCATCGTCGGGTCGTCGGCGGTGGCAGCACGACGCGATCAGCTCGCCGGCAGCGTGACCATGAAGCAGCCGCCGCCGTCCGGCTCGGCCCTGACGTCGCCCGCTGCGGCGCGGGCGATGCGGCGGGCCAGGGCGAGGCCGAGCCCCGCACCCGCCTCGACCTGGGTTGCGCGCCCGGCGGCGCCGCGGACGCCCGGCTCGAAGATCGCCTCGACCTCGGCGCCGGTGACGCCGGGGCCGTCGTCCTCCACTAGATAGACGATCGTGCGCCCCTGCTGGTGGACGCTGACGCGGATGCGTGAGCGGCTGTATCTGCACGCGTTCTCGAGCACCGGCTGCAACGCGCGCTCGGCGAGGTCGGCATCCACGGCGAGCGAGAGCGGCGCAGCAGGCGGCATCCCGGAAAGATGGATGCCACGGTCGACGGCATCGGCCGCGATCGCGTCGATCGCGTCCTCGGCAACCTGCCACGCGTCGGCCCGGGCGGCGTGGGGCTCTGCCTCGTGGCGGGCTGCCGCGAGCAGCCCATCGAGGATCCGTGCGACCTGCAAGGCGTTCCGAAGCACGACGGCGAGAGCCGCCTGATAGTCGGATGGCTCGCGCTCGCGGCGGAGGGCCACCTCGGCTTCGGCGACGATCTTGGCGAGCGGCGTGCGGAGCTCGTGCGAGAGCTCGGCCGAGAAGCGACGCTCGCGGCGAAGGCTCGCCGCCAGCCGATCGAGGAGACCGTCGAGCGTCGAGGCGAGCTGGGTCAGCTCGTCGTGTGGCGTGCCGAGGCCGAACCGGCGGTCGAGATCGTGCTCGCTCCAGGCAGCCGCCTGGGTGGTCATCCGCGCGACCGGCCTCAGCGCCGAGCGGAGCAGGAAGTAGACGAACGTGCCCACCACCGCCAGCACGATCAGCGCCAGAATCGCGGAGGCGAAGAGCGCGAGCTTGAGCGCGTTCTCGTACGGTGACGTCGAGATCGCCGTCACGAGTGTGCCGCGGCGCACCCCGCGGCTGAACACGGGCACCGCGTAAAGGCGTACGTCGAGCTGCCCGGGGCTCGTGAAGCGGTGTCGCTCGCCGACCAGCGAGCGTGCCGCCGCCAGGACAGGCCCGCGCGGCCCGGCCACGAGAGTTCGTCCGTCGAACAGCCATGTGAGCGACGAGTCGACGGCGTCGGCCCGTTCCGGAAGGAACCTGAGCCGGCCGCCCTGGACGGAGACGAGAGAGAGCTCCGAGGCCGCGCGGGTACGGAGGAGGGCGTTCTCGTCGCGGAATGTCGTGCGGCCGACGAGGACGTTGAACGCGAGCGTGGCGGCCCCGAGCGCCACCGCGAGCGCAACGAGCACGATCGCGAGCAAGCGCGAGCGGACATTGCGCCAGGGGTTGAAGCGCATCACTCCAGCCGGTAGCCGACGCCGTGCACGGTGGCGATCGCCGGCGCTCCGGCGAGGGCTGAGAGCTTGCGGCGGAGCCGTGCGACGTACGCGTCGAGCGTGTTCTCGCGCACGCGGGCGCCGTGAGGCCAGGCTGCCGCGACCAGGTCGCGGCGGCGCACCGCCTCGCCGGCGTGCGCGATGAGCCGTGCGAGCAAACGGAACTCGGTCGGCGTCAGGGTGGCCGCTGATTCGCCGGCGAACACCGCGTGCGCCGCCGGGTCGAGGCGAAGGCCGCGCGCGCTCGCTCCGGTCTCGACATTCGCACGGCGCAGCAGGGCGTGAACGCGGGCGACGACCTCGGCAAACGCGAACGGCTTGATCACGTAGTCGTCTCCGCCCGCCGCGAACCCGCCGAGTCGGTCGGTGACCGCGTCGCGGGCGGTCAGGAACAGGACAGGCGTCGAGATGCCCTCGGCGCGCAGCGCCTGGCAGACGTCCCGGCCGTCGGCATCGGGAAGGCCGATGTCGAGGACGATGGCGTCGGGGCCGCCGGCTCGGGCACGCTCCATCAGCTCACGGCCGGAGCCGATTCCCGCGGTGGCGAAGCCCTCCTCGGCGAGCCCACGCACCAGAACCTGGCGCAGCTCTGAGTCGTCCTCCACGATCCAGACGCTGGGGCTCAACGGGTCGGATGCTGCGGGCATCGCCGACAGCGAGGGTAGCGGGCGTCGACGCGGCGTCGATGTCTGCCGTCAGGCGTTCAGGTGCTGTTCAGATTGCCGTGGCTACCGTCGCCCCAATGATCGAGGCGACCAACCTGACGAAGGATTACGGCGACAAGCGCGCCGTCGACGGGCTCTCGTTCAATGTCCGGCCGGGCATGGTCACCGGCTTCCTCGGGCCGAACGGGTCGGGGAAGTCGACGACGATGCGTCTGATACTCGGCCTCGACCGGCCGACAGCGGGAGACGTGGTCGTCAACGGGAAGCACTATCGCGACCATCCGGCTCCGCTTCGCGAGGTCGGTGCACTGCTCGAGGCCCGCTCGACCCACACTGGGCGTTCGGCCTACAACCACCTTCTCGCCCTTGCGCAGACGCACGGCATCGGCCGTCGGCGCGTCGCCGAGCTGATCGACCTCGTCGGCCTTCACGACGTCGCGCGGAAGCGTGCCGGCCAGTTCTCGCTCGGAATGGGCCAGCGCCTCGGCATCGCGACCGCGCTGCTCGGCGACCCGGCGACCGTGATGCTCGACGAGCCCGTCAACGGCCTGGACCCGGAGGGAATCCACTGGATCCGGACCCTCCTCAGGCGGCTCGCCGCGGAAGGTCGCACCGTGTTCGTGTCCTCGCACCTGATGAGCGAGATGGCGCTGACGGCCGATCATCTGATCGTGATCGGCCGGGGCCGCCTCATCGCCGACACGAGTGTCGCCGAGTTCACGCGCCGAGCGTCGAAGAATCTCGTCCTCGTACGCAGCCCGCAGGCAGAGGAGTTGCGCGACGCGGTTGCGGGACCGGACGTCACCGTCGTGGTACGCGCGCCGGGCCTGCTCGAGGTGAGTGGGTTGACGGCGGCGCAGATCGGAGAGGCGGCCGCCGCGAGCAGCCTCGTCCTGCACGAGTTGACACCGCAGCAAGCATCGCTCGAGGAGGCGTTCATGGAGCTGACCCGGGACGACGTCGAGTATCACGTCGCCGACCCCGGGGTCGATCCGGAGGTCGTGGCGGCATGAGCACTGCACAAGTGGCCCTGCCGGCACTCGGGGAGCGGCGGCTGCGTGTCACGCAGGCGCACGTCGCGTTGTCGGAGTGGACGAAGTTCCGGTCGCTTCGCTCGACCCGCTGGTCGCTCGGCATCGGCTTCCTGCTGACGATCGCCCTGCCGCTTCTCTTCGCGACGGTCACGGCCAACCGCTGGGCGCACATGAGCCTGCACGAACGCGCCGACCGCCATCCGCTCGACATCGCCCTGGCCGGCGTCAACGTCGCGCAGCTCGCGATCGCCGTGCTCGGCGTGCTCGTGATCACCGGCGAATACTCGACCGGGATGATCCGGGCGAGCTTCACCGCCGTCCCGAAGCGCCTGCCGGTGCTGTGGGCGAAGCTCGGTGTCTTCGCCGCCGTCGCGTTCGTCGTGACGCTCCCCGCCGTCCTCATCGCCTTCTACGGCAGCCAGGCGATCCTCGCGCGCCACAACATCCTCCAGATCTCCCTCGGAGCGCCCGGGGTGCTGCGCGCCGAGATCGGCGGAGCGCTCTTCGTGACCCTCGTCGGCGTCTTCGCGCTGGCGATCGGTGCGATCGTCCGCAGCACGGCGGGCGGGATCGCCGCGTTCGCAGGGATCTTCTTCGTGATCCCGCCCCTGATGAACATCCTCCCGACGAGCTGGAACAACGCGATCAGCCAGTACCTGCCGAGCGAGGCAGGGAGGCAGCTCTTCTCGCTCCACCACTCGCCGCACTCGCTGCATGTCCTGCCGGGCGGGCTGCTGTTCCTCGCCTACTGCGCCGCCGCCGTCGCCGTCGCCGCCGTGTTGCTCGTCCGCCGAGACGTGTGACCGAGAGGCCGGCGAGCACGGCGTTGCGTCGCGTGCGAGTGCCGGAGATCGCGCTCGCATTCTGGCTGCTCAAGCTGTTGACGACCGCGATGGGCGAGGCGACCTCCGACTACCTCGTGCACACCGTCAGCCCTTACCTCGCAGTGGTCGGTGGGTTTCTCGTGTTCGTCGTAGCGATGGTCCTCCAACTTCGGCAAGGCCGGTATGTCCCGTGGGCGTACTGGTTCGCCGTGACGATGGTCGCCGTCTTCGGGACGATGTGCGCGGACGTTCTTCACGTCGAGTTCGGCGTCCCGTACGTCGCGTCGACGGTCGCGTTCGCGATCGGGCTCGTCGTCGTCTTCACGACGTGGCATCGGAGCGAGGGCACGCTGTCGATCCACAGCATCGACAGCCGGCGCCGCGAGTGCTTCTACTGGGCCGCGGTGCTCGCAACGTTCGCCATGGGCACGGCGGCCGGCGACCTCGCCGCGTACACGGCGAATCTCGGCTTCCTTTCCGCGGGCGCCCTCTTTGCTGTCCTCTTCGCCCTTCCCGGGGTCGCGTACCGCTTCGCCGGGCTGAACAGCATCGTCGCGTTCTGGTTTGCCTACGTGATGACGCGGCCGCTC
Organism: uncultured Thermoleophilia bacterium; assembly: GCA_963794375.1. GTDB lineage: Bacteria > Actinomycetota > Thermoleophilia > Gaiellales > Gaiellaceae > PALSA-600. Next base: position 142,438 of record CAWCDL010000004.1, on the reverse strand, counting down.
GGAGCGTCGTTCGCCGACTGGGCGGGGAAGGCGCGGGATGCGGGTGGCCTCGGCATCGGTGACGGGCCGGTCGCGGCGGTGCTGACGCTGGCGATCATCGCGATCGTCTGGCAGCAGACGGTGGCCGGACGGGAGCGAAAGCGGCTGCCCGCGACTGCGCCGGCCGGCCTCGAGCCGGAAGCGGAAGAGGCCTGAAAGGTGCCGAGGCTGGTTCGCACGCCTGCGGAGTGGGAGGGGCGGGTGCAGCGTCGCAAGCGCGCGCGGACGCGTCGACTCGATGCCGTCCGGCGGCTGTCGCTCGAGCCTGGTCGCGCGCTCTTGCGCGTTGCGTTCAACCGGCGTTAACACACCGGCAGCCGTCGAACACGGATGATCCCGGCCATGAATCTGCGGAGTGCGTTCACGATCTGGGTCGGGGCGAGCGCTGCAGCGGTCGTCGTCGGCGTCTTCGGCACCTGGGTCAGGGTCGGCAGCACGGGCGTGCCCGGCACCGACAGCGGCAACCACGGCTGGATCGCGCTCGTCGTCGCGCTGCTCGCCGCGGGCGTCTTCTGGTTTCGCGGCGATACGCGGAGCGCCGGGATCTACGTTGCCCTCCTTGGGGCGATTGCCGTCGCCGTGGTCGCCTACGACCGGACGCATCTGGCCGATGCGATCGGCGGCGGCAAGGTCGTCGCCGCCTCGGCGCGCACCGGCTGGGGGCTCGACCTTGCCTTCGCGGGCTCGGTCAGCCTCGTGATCGCCGGGGCCGCCTGGGTGCTGACGGCGACCGCGCTGCTGTGGCGCTGGCTCGCCCCGGCGACGGGCGGTGCGCCGCTTCGGCCGACCGCGGTTGAGCTCGCGGCGCACGACGACCTGGAGCTGTGAGAAAGCCCTAAAGGGCGGGCGCTGCCGTGCCGATGCACCTACGGTGATCGTCGCGCAAACAGCACAGGCAGCGCTGTTCGCGAAGCTCGAGGAGCTCGAGCTGCGCGAACAGGAAGTCTCCGCCCGCCGCCGCCGGCTCCACGCCCGCCTCGACTCGTTCCCCAACGATGTCGCGGCTGAAGAGGAGCGGCGCGTCTCGAGCGAGCGGCGCGAGCTCCACCGCGAGATCGATTCGCTTCGCGCTCGCCTGAAACCGGAGCTCGACCGGAGCGACGCAAAGCCTCAAACTCCGCGTATCGGCGCCTGAGCCCGGGCCGGCCGTCTAGGTTTGCAGGATGCTCCGTGCCCTGCCGCTCCTCGCAAGCTCCGACCTGAAGACGACGTGGGCGTTCTACGAGCGTCTGGGCTTCACGAGCAAGGGCGCGCCGCACGAGGAGTGGGACTACCTGATCTGCGAGTACGACGGCGGCGAGCTGCACTTCGCCGGCCCCGTGCTCGGCGAGCGCACGCCCGGCAGCGCGTTCGTCTACGCCGACGACCTCGATGCCGTCCATGCGGCCTGGACGGCGGCAGCCGGCGGCGAGGGTCGGTTCACGCCCGTCCAGCGCACCAACTTCGGCATGCGCATGTTCACCCTGCACGACCCGGACGGGAACGAGATCCGGGTCGGCTGGCCGCCGCGCTGAGCGATCACGCCGCAGCCCGCCCGGCCGCCAGCACCGCGCGCACGTAACGCGCGACCTGTGCCGGCGACGCCCGGCCGGCCGGCAGCTCCGCCGCGAACGCAGTCGTCCCGGGCAGGGCGTGGTTCTGCCAGTCGATCGCGGAGCCGTCGAGCGGCGGCAGCGCCCGGTATGGGAGGCCGGACACGCGCGCGAACGTCCGCTCGACCGCCCGGTTGCCGCCCGAGGCCCAGACGAGGTCGAGATGCTGGTGGAACCACACCGTCAGGCGTGGGTGCACGCGGAGGATCAGTGCGTGCGCGATCCGCGCTTCGGGCTCCGACAGCGGGTGCAGGCCCGACGCGTACACGCCGACCTGCGGTCGCCAGCGGAACGGGAAGTTGCGGTTGAGATCGACACCGTGGGCGTTCTGACGCGTGTCGGCGGCGACGCCGTCCGGGTTCAGGTCGGGGACGATCCAGAGATCGATCCCGTGTGGTGAGAGCTTCGCGAGCGCGCGGGCAACCGCAATGCCGGCCTGCTCGTTGCCGTGCACGCAACCGACGACGAGAACAGGTGTCCCCCTCGGGTCGCCGACCCGGATCGCGTGGATCGGCCGGCCGTCGACAGACCGGCCGAGCTGCCGGGAGTGGCCCGCCGGGGCGGCGGCGAGGGCGAGACACAGGCAGGCAAGGGCGAGCTTCACTGGATCGCATCATTAGCCTTTCTCCATGCCCGAGGTGCTCTGGACGCCGTCCGCCGAGACCGTCGCACGCAGCCGCCTGACCGAGTTCGCGCGTTTCGTCGGGCGCGACGGAACGTCCTACGACGAGCTGTGGCGGTGGTCGGTGAGCGACGTCGAGGCGTTCTGGGCCGCGATCTGGTCGTTCTTCGACGTGCAGGCGTCCCGGCCGTACGAGCAGGTGCTCGCAAGCCACGCGATGCCCGGTGCGCGCTGGTTCACCGGGGCCGAGCTCTCCTACGCGGAGCACGTCTTCCACGGACGCGACGAGGACGCAGTCGCGATCGTGCACGCCTCGGAGCTGCGCGATCAGCAGGAGTCGACCTGGGGTGAGCTGCGCGCCGCGACCGCCTCGGTCCGGGCCGGGCTCCAGGCCCACGGCGTGGGCCGCGGCGATCGCGTCGCGGCGTACCTGCCGAACATCGTCGAGACCGTCTCGGCGTTCCTCGCCTGCGCCTCGCTCGGTGCGGTGTGGTCGTCGGCGGCGCCCGAGTTCGGTGTTCGCAGCGTCGTCGACCGGTTCGCGCAGATCGAGCCGAAAGTGCTGCTCGCCGTCGACGGCTACCGCTACGGCGGCAAGGACTTCGATCGTCGACCTGCGATCGACGAGCTGCGGCGGGAGCTTCGCCCGGAGCACGTCTTCGTGCTCCCGTACCTCGGTCGCGAGGGCAACTGGGACGAGCTCCAGGGCGACGGAAGGCTCGACTTCGAGCAGCTGCCGTTCGACCACCCGCTGTGGGTCCTCTACTCGTCGGGGACGACCGGCCTCCCGAAGCCGATCGTCCACGGCCAGGGCGGCATCCTCCTCGAGCAGCTCAAGCTACTGAACCTCCACCTCGATCTTCGGCAGGCGGATCGTCTCTTCTGGTTCACCACCACCGGCTGGATGATGTGGAACTTCCTCGTCGGCGGCCTGCTGACGGGCGCCGGGATCGTTCTCTACGACGGCAACCCGGCCACGCCGACGCTCGACCGGCTCTGGGATCTCGCCGACTCCGCCGGGGTCACCTGCTTCGGCACGAGTGCGGCCTTCGTCAACGCCTGCATGAAGGAAGGCGTCCATCCGCGCGGCGGCGGCCGCGACCTCTCCCGGCTGCGGAGCGTCGGCTCGACCGGCTCGCCGCTCTCGCCCGAGGGGTTCCGCTGGGTCTACGACGAGCTCGGCGGCGACGTCTGGCTCTTCTCGACGAGCGGCGGCACGGACGTCTGCTCCGCCTTCGTCGGCGGCGTGCCGACGTTGCCGGTCTATGAGGGCGAGCTGCAGGCGCGCGCACTCGGTGCGAAGGTCGAGGCATTCGACGAGGCAGGCCGCTCGGTCGTCGGAGCGGTGGGAGAGCTCGTGCTGACAGAGCCGCTGCCGTCGATGCCGGTCGGCTTCTGGGGCGATGCCGACGGCTCGCGCTACCGGGCGGCGTACTTCGAGCACTACCCGGGCGTGTGGCGGCACGGCGACTGGATCGAGCTCACCGAGCGCGGCACTGCGATCATCTACGGCCGCTCCGACTCGACGATCAACCGCGGTGGGGTGCGCATGGGCACCTCCGAGCTCTACCGCGCGGTGCTGGCGCTCGACGACGTCGTCGACGCGCTCGTCGTCGACGTGCCCCTCGAGGGCACCGACGGCGTCATGAGCCTGTTCGTCGTCCTGCGCGACGGGTCGAAGCTCGACGAGGCGCTCGAGGCGTCGATCCGGCGGAGCATCCGTGAGTACTGCTCACCGCGGCACGTCCCCGACCGAATCGTCGCCGTCCCCGGGGTGCCGCGCACCCTTTCGGGGAAGCTGCTGGAGGTGCCCGTGAAGCGGATCCTGATGGGCGAGGCGCCCGAGGCGGTCGCGAGCCGGGATGCTCTTGCGAATCCGGAGGCGCTCGACGCGTTCGCGGCGCTCGCGGGCGGCATCCGGGGCGGCTTCTAGCCTGGACGCATCCGCCGCTTCGTCACACTCGCCGTCGTAGCCGTGCTCCTGGCCGCATGCGGGGTCGCCGCTGCCGCCGGCCTCGTCGGCGCCGCCGTGCCCGGCGGCGTGACGGAGACCGTCCTCACGCTGCCGCAGGAGACGGCGGTGACCGTCACCGTCCCGGCCGCCCCGACGACGACGAGCGGCCAGGCGGCGGCCGTCCTGGCGAGCATCCAGGCCGGGCTCTCCGACCCCTCGCAGGTGCCGGCGGTGCGCGATGCGAAGGTCCGCGCCAAGCTGACCGCGGAGCTCGCGGATCTCGACTCGTTTCTCGTGGGCCGCTCGAAGCTACGGCCCTACCGGGCCCACATCTGGTACGTCGCGCACCATTCGAAGCCGCCCGTCTATGCACGACGCGTTGCGGCGCTCCTCTGGTGCACCGTGTGGTTCCCCCGCGACTGCGGCTGACCGCGCCCGGCGCCCCCGCCGCGTCAGCCGAAGTGTGGCCGCAGCCGGTCGGCCGTCCGGCGCAGCGCCTCGGGCATCACCTTCACGTCGCCGAGCACCGGCATGAAGCTCGTGTCGCCGTTCCAGCGGGGCACGACGTGCAGGTGCAGGTGATCCTCGATCCCGGCGCCGGCGGCTCGGCCGAGGTTCCAGCCGAGGTTGAACCCATGCGGTGCGTACTCGGCTCTCAGCGCTTCGATCGAGCGGGCCGCGAGCCGGTGGATCTCGAGCACCTCCGCTTCGTCGAGCTCACCGAACTCGCCGATGTGGCGCAGCGGCGCGATCAGCACGTGCCCCGAGGAGTACGGGAACTTGTTCAGCACCGCGAGCGCCTGCGCGCCGCGGTGCACCAGCAGCTCCTCCTCGGGCTCGCAGAAGATGCAGCGCCCGAGCTCGTCTGCGTGCTGGACGTACTCGAGTCGCCAGGGCGCCCACAGCGGCTGCGGCATCGGTCGAGCCTACCGTCTGGGGGATTGACACTCGCCGCGGCCGCGGTCCCGATGAGGCGATGACGAAAGCCGTTGTCGCCGTCCTCGTCGTCCTGCTCGCCTTCGGCGGCTGGAAGCTCGTGCACCGGGCCTCGAAGAGCGCCCAGGGAACGGTCTCGACGCTCGCGGTCGGGATCCCCGACGAGGCTGCCCTCACGGTCGCCGAAGGGAACCTGACACAGGCGGCGAGCGCTGCGACGGCGTTCGAGGCGGCGAACGGCTCCTTCCTCGGCCTGAGCGTGCCGGGCGCTGCGGTTCGCTCGGCGACCGCGGGCGCCTACTGCCTCGAGGAGACCGTGCACGGCACGACCGCGCACCTCGCCGGCCCGAACGGCACTCCGGCTGCCGGACCCTGCCCCGCCTGAGGGACACTCGTTCGAGGGATGACAGGGCCCCTTTGCGGGGGATTGCCGCCGACCCAGGCGACTGCCGACATGAGGTGACAACTCGCGGCAGGAGGCACAAAGGATGTTTCTCGTATTCGGCTGGGGAAGGAAGACGCACTCTCTCGGCGCGGCGCCGATGACGACGTGCGGCAGCTGCATGAACGTCGTCCGGCGGATCGTCGTCGAGCGGGTCGGGTACTTCTCGCTCTTCTTCATCCCGGTGATCCGGCGCTCGACGTTCCTCGAGCTCTGCCCGGCGTGCCACCAGGGCCGCCAGCTCGAGTCCCGTCGGGCGGCTCAATTGCGGGTCGCGGAGGGGCGCTTCCAGGCGACGCGTGCCGCGGACGCACTCGCGACGAGCCAGGAGCCCGAGGTGCGCCAGTGCCTTCAGTGCGGTCTCCTCAACGACCTGCATGCCCAGGCCTGCAGCAAGTGCGGGACGAGCATGGCGCGGCCCGCGGTCGGCCCGGCCCTCGGCGTCGGGCCGCGGCCGGCGTTCTGAGTCAGAGCCAGCGCTTGTAGCGGAAGAAGCCGAGCAGCCCGACCAGCGCGACGATCATCAGGGCGAAGACCGTCCAGAACGCCCAGACGGTGTTGTACCCCGGGAACTCGAGGTTCATCCCGAAGAAGCCGGTGATCAGCGAGAGCGGGAGCAGCACGACCGAGAACACGGTGAGGATCCGCAGGACGTCGTTCTGCCGATGCGAGATCACCGACTCGTTCGTGCTCTCGAGTGCCTCGATGACCTCTTTGTAGTTGTCGAGGATGTCCCAGATGCGCTCGGCGGCGTCGACGATGTCGTCGAAGTACAGCTCGAGCTCCTCTGGCAGGAACCGCTCGACGTGGCGCTCGAGCAGCCGCAGCGTCGAGCGCTCCGGCTTGATGATCTTGCGGTAGCTGATGATCTCCTGCTTGGCGTTCGAGATGTCCCGAACGACCTCCTCGGATCGTCCCTCGAACACGTCGTCCTCGAGCGAGTCGAGCTTGTGCCCGATCTTGTCGAGGATCGGGAAGCAGTAGTCGAACAGGTCGTCGAGGACTTCGTAGAGCAGCCGGCCGGAGCCCTTCGAGAACAGCTGCTCGCGGAAGAGGTCGTCCTCCTCGCATCGCCGGAAGAGTCGCGTCAGCGGCAGCAGCTCGACCGTGGGCAGGGTGACGAGGTAGTCCGGGCCGACGAAGACGTCGAGCTCCGCCGCGTTCAGCCGCTGGATCGTGCGGTCGTACACGGGGAAGTGGAGGACGCCGAACAGATAGCCCTCGTCGGCGTAGTCGTCGATCTTCGGCCGCTGGCGCTTCGACATCACGTCCTCGACATCGAGCGGATGCCAGCCGAACCGCTCGGCCAGCTCCTGGGCGTGCTGGAGGGACGGCGTGTCGAGGTGAATCCAGGTCAGGCCGGCGGCGCTGAGCTCAGCCGGTGCAACCGGAGGTGCCGGGACCGAGCCGGCGGAGTCGCGCCCACGTGTGCGCCGGATGCGAGGCAGGCTCGGCATCGGTACTGAGCGGGTCCTCGACGACGGGCACGATCGGCATGTTCGACATTCTAGTCCGGTCTCCCGCGAGGCGCCGACTCCCGCGTAGAGTCGCATGTGTGGAACCACGGTGGTGGTCGATGCGACCCGCGCAGAATCTCAAGCCGGCGAGCTATGTGTGCCCATTCTGCGACGGAATGCTCCACGCGACGAGCGAGCACGCCCTCGTTGCCCCGGAGGGCGACCTCTCGCGACGCCGCCATGCTCATCTCGAGTGCGTGGCCGAGGCACGTCGACGTGGCAAGCTGCCGTCGGAGGACGAGTGGCGCAAGCGGCAGAAGGCGAGTCGGCGGTGATCGGACGCCTGCGCACCCTCGTGGACGCCGGTATCGCCGTCTCCTCCGAGCTCTCTCTCGACTCGGCGCTCCAGCGCATCGTCGAGGCCGCCACGACCCTCACCGGCGCCCGTTACGCGGCACTCGGCGTGATCGACCGCAGCGGCCAGCGGCTCGAACGGTTCGTCACGACCGGCCTGACCCCGGACGAGCACGCGCAGATCGGCGAGCTGCCGCGCGGACGCGGCATCCTCGGCGTCTTGATCCAGGACGCCCGTCCGCTCCGCCTCGGCGATCTCGGGAGCGACCCCCGCTCGGTGGGCTTCCCGCCGAACCACCCGCCGATGCACTCGTTCCTCGGCGTGCCGATCCTGCTCCGCGGCGTCGCCTACGGGAACCTGTACCTGACCGAGAAGGAGGGCGGGTTCACCGACGAGGACGAGGAGCTCGTGATGCTGCTCGCCGCCCAGGCCGCGGTCGCGATCGAGAACGCGAGGCTCTACGAGTCCGCGACCCGCTGGTCGCGGCAGCTCGAGTCGCTGAACGAGATCGGGGCTGCGCTCCTCCGCGAGCTCGAGCTCGAACGGCTCCTGGAGCTGATCGCCTCCAGCCTGCGCGACCTGATCAGGGCGCGCATGGTGCTGATCATCCTTCCGCTCGGCGAGGATCTGCTTCGCGTCGAGGCGGCGGTCGGGGAGGGGGCGGCAGGCCAGCTCGGCTGGTCCTTCCCGCGCTCCACGTCGAAGGCCGGCCGGGTGCTCGCCCGGGGCCGCAGCGAGCGGGTCGACGAGCTGCTCGAAGATCCCGAGGTCGACCACGACTCCGCGCGCCGGTTCGGCGCGCGCACGGGCCTTTTCGTCCCGCTCGTCGCCCGCGGGCAGGCGCTCGGCGTGATCATCGCCCACGACAAGCAGGGCTCCGACAACCGCTTCGGCGACGACGACCTCCGCGTCTCGGAGCAGTTCGCCGTCCGCGCCGCGACGGCCGTCGACCTGTCGGAGCGCGTCGCGCGCGACGCGCTGCGCCGGGTCCTTCACGGGCAGGAGCTCGAGCGCCGCCGGCTCGCGCGCGAGTTGCACGACGAGACGGGGCAGGCACTCACGTCGATCCTGCTCGGCCTGAAGAACGTCGAGGACGCAAAGGATCAGGACGCGATGCGCAGCGCAGCTGCGAACCTGCGGCAGCTCGTCGTCGCGACGCTGCAGGACGTGCGCAGGCTCGCCGTCGAGCTCCGGCCGAAGGCACTCGACGACTTCGGCCTCGTCCCGGCGCTCGAGCGCCTGATCGAGACGTTCGGGGAGCACACCGGGATCGAGGTCCAGCTCGAGGCGACACTCGGAGAGGATCGTCTGCCCGAAGAGGTCGAGACGACCCTCTACCGGCTGATCCAGGAGGCCCTGACGAACGTCGTCAAGCACGCGCAGGCCCGCACCGTGAGCATCCTGCTCGTCCGCAGGGACGGCTCCGTGTCGGCGCTGATCGAGGACGACGGCCGCGGCTTCGACGAGGCCCGTGTCCGCGACGACGCCCTGGGCCTCGTCGGCATGCGGGAGCGGGTGGGGTTGCTCGGCGGGCGCCTCACGGTCGAGGCGCCATCGGGCTCAGGGACTACGCTTGCTGTCGAGGTGCCGCTGCGGTGACAACCAAGAAGACACGCCTGCTCGTCGTCGACGACCACGCCGTCGTCCGTTCCGGGCTACGGATGCTGCTCGACGCCGAGAGCGACTTCGCCGTGGTCGCAGAGGCCGGCAACGCGCGGGAGGCGATCTTCGAGGCGCGGGCGCACAAGCCCGACGTGATCGTCCTCGACGTCGTCATGCCCGGCGAGAGCGGTATCGAGGCGTTGCCGAGGCTCAAGAAGGAAGCGCCCGATGCGAAGGTGCTTGTGCTCTCGATGCAGGACGACCCTCGGTACGTCCGCGAGGCGTTCGCGCAGGGCGCGAACGGCTACGTGCTCAAGGAGGCCGCCGACGCCGAGGTGGTGGGCGCTGTGCGCGAGATCGCCGCGGGCGGGGAATACGTGCACCCGGCTCTCGGCGCCCGCATGGTCGCGGCGGAGGCGCAGGCGCGCGCAGCGGCGGCCGCCGACCCCCTGTCCGACCGCGAGCGCGAAGTGCTCCGCCTGCTCGCGCTCGGTCACACGAACCAGGAGATCGCGAAGAAGCTCTACATCTCGGTGCGCACGGCCGAGACGCACCGCGCCCACATCATGCAGAAGCTCGGCCTGTCCACCCGCGCCGAGCTCGTGCGCCACGCGATCGCGCACGGCCTGCTCGCGGACGACGAGGTCGAGTAGCGACGGACCACGACGAAGGGCCGCACGTGGCGGCCCTTCGTCGGCGCGAGGTGGCGCGAACTAGACAGCCGGGACGACCGGGGCTGCCTCGTGCTTGCGGCTCGGCAGGTGGACGAGTGCCTCCTTGTTCCGGAGCGCACCGGCCAGCGCGAGGATCGCGAAGCCGACACCGGAGAGGAGCAGTGCGATCCCGACGACGATGCCGAAGAGCGAGATCTGCTCGGCCAGGTAGCTCGTGTTGAGCGCCGTGGTCAGTGCGGTCTCGGTCACCCAGAGGTCGCGGACGGGGTTGTCCAGGGGCTGGCCGTTGGCGGCCTTCACAGCGGCTGCTGCGTCGTTCGTGCCCTTGCCGTTTGTCGTCGCGTAGCGCGGCATCTGCGAATACGTCTGGCCGCCGGTCGCGATGAGTGTGTGGATCCGCATGTACTTCGCGAAGCAGCGGGCGCGGTCACCGGTGTTGACGGGCTGGTTCGCCACGGAGCAGGTGGGGAACGGGGCGCTTGTCAGGCCGGCCTTCGCGGCCTCGGCCTTGATCGCGCTCGGCGTCATGTCGGGCGTGCCGACGATCTGCTCCTGCTTGAGGCTGTTCTGCACGGTGCTGTGGCCGTTGATGCTCATGACGAGCGCGCCGACACCGAATCCGATGAGGACGACGGCTGCGACCAGGCCACCAATCTCGAACAACTTACGCATGACTCGCTCCTTTAACCTCGCGGCCGGCCCTCTCTCGCTTGCAGTCGGCCTCTCTGTGGAGCACTGTGCGGCCTGCGGGAAACCACGACATCAGCGCAAAGCCGTCGCGCGTTGCGGCTTTACCGCAGATGCGAGTAGCGGGACTACCGCGCCTTGGCGAACGCCACGAGCACGGAAAGCTGCTCGTAGGCGGTGAAGCGGTGATCGGCGCCCGCCGCCACGAAGATCGCCTGGCCCACCTCGAGCGAGTGCTCCGCACCCTCGATCTCGAGCACGCCCGAGCCCTCGAGGACGACGTAGACCTCGTCGTCGGCGTGGGGCTGCTGCCGGTCCGGCTCGGGCGCGACGAGCACGTAGACGCCGAGCTCGAGCCCCGGGCTCTGGTGGACGATCTCGTAGCCGCCGCCCGCGGCCTGCAGCCGGCGCTTCGCAGCGTCCACGTCGAAGACGTGCGATTCCACGCCCAGAGCTTAGGGAATTCCCCCGATGCTCCGGGGACCGGAGGGCGCCACCGTTCGCGCATGACGCCTCCGAGCTACGCGATGTTCTGGTGGGTCGACGAAGGGCCCCGGGCTGCGGGCCGGGTGGAGTTGTCGCGCGAGCACCTGGCGCTCGCCGCGACGACGCCTGAGCCGATCGTCGAGCACATCGCCCTCGGCGACCTCGTGCGTGTCCTAATCGAGCGCGGAACGATGCACCTCGAGCGCCGCGGCCTGCCGACCGTGCACCTCGGCAGCCTCGACCGTCCCGGGGCGCTTCGTGAGCTGCACGACCGCCTTGTGTCCGCGCGCGCCTGAGCGGCCCGCGAGCCTGGCCGTCTCGTGCTCGAGGCAGTGTCGGCCCATCGTCAGAGTCGCGCAGCCGGGGTACGAGCACGGACGGACGATCGGCACTCGATCGTCCTGCCCGAAATGCCTCGCGGCCTAACGCGTCCCGAACGCGAGCAGTGCGCCCGATCCGGAGCCGACGAGGACGCGCCCGTCGGCGACCATCGGGGCGGTGTAGGCGGGGCCGTTGGTCTCGAGTAGCGCCAGGACGGCGCCGGTGCGGGCGTCGAGCGCCGCGAGCTGGCCGGCGGCGGTTGCGGGCGCGAAGACGACCGGACCGGCGGCGAGCGGCTGCGGGGCGACACCGCCGCCGATGTTGATGTGCCAGGCGACGCGGAAGGTGCAGTTCTTGCCCGGGGTCAGCCCGGCCGCGCCGTTCGAGCCGTCGCCGCCGCGTACCTGCGCGTCGTCGACGACGAGCATGTTCGCCGAGGCATCCCACGCCGGCTCGGCGAAGAAGGTGTTGTTGGCGCCGGGCTGCCCGAGGAGCGCGCGCAGAACGGGCTTCGACTGTAAGGCACTCCGCCGCCAGACATAGGTGTAGGAGTCCTTCGAGTTGACACCGACGAGCGCAGGGCAACCCTTCGGCTGGAAGAGCAGTGGCGTCGAGCCGAAGCCCTGGTCGCCGATCACGGACGGGTTGTTGTCGGGCTGAACGACCTCGGCGCGGATCGCGAGGGCCGGCGTGAGATGGAGCAACCGCTCGGCGTGCGGAGCCTTCTCCTGCAGATTCCCATCGGTCTCGACGACGGCGTTCGCAGTCGCGACCCAGACCGATCCGTCGCTCGGATCGATCGACACCCCGCCGGGGCCCCAGATCCCGCCGCCGTTCATCGGCCCCGGGACGACGTCGAAGGTGTGGGCGATGCGTCTCGTCGCGAGCGCGACGGCGTCCAGGCGCCCGTCCCAGGCGCCGTCCTTGTCGGGCGTGTCGCACCAGGAGCCGACACCGACGTACAGGAAGCCGTTGGCGATGCGCAGCCCGCTCCAGACGGTCTCGACGTCGGTGCGCCGGATGATCTGCACGTTCCACTTCGGGTCCGGCTTCCCAGTTGCGACCGACAAGGCGCGCAGGCGGCCGTTCGCGCCGACGACGTACAGGAGCCCGGTGGCGGGGTCGACGACAGGCGTCGACTCGATCCCGCCGCTCCCGCCGCAGATGTTGGTCACTGCAGCTCCGAGCGACCGCTTCCAGACCGGGCGCCCCGTCGAGGCGGCGAGCGCGTAGACGACGTTCGTCGTGGTGGCGGCGATCACGAGGTCGCGGTGGACCCCGGGAACCGACCCGGCCGGGACGAAGAGCGGCTGGGCGTCCATGCCGCCGCCGAGGTTGCTCTTCCAGGCGAGCTTGAAGCGCTTCGCCTGCGCAACCGTGATCGAGCTCGCCGCAACGTTCGCCGCGTCGGGTGTCCTGCCGTAGGCGAGCCAGGCGGCTTCCGTCGACGCGGCGGACGACCGCCCGTCGCCGCGCGCGAGCACGATCCCCGCGGCCACGACCGCGGTGAGTATGAGGACGACGGAAACGCGGCGCCGTCCGGCGGCGAGCCGAACGTTGACCCTCAAGGTGCGGAAGGGTAACGATCCGGTGATGCGCCCGGCAGGAATCGAACCTGCGACCTTTCGCTCCGGAGGCGAACGCTCTATCCCCTGAGCTACGGGCGCGGGATGCGTAGTGTAACTGCGTGCAGCTTCGAGCCTGGACGGCGACCTATTCGCTCGCGGAGAGGTTCACGATCTCGCGCGGATCCGAGGACGAGGTCGAGGTCGTGCAGGTCGAGCTGCGACACGGTGACGTCAGCGGCTTCGGCGAGGGTGCCCCGTACGACCGCTACGAGGAGACCGCCGCTACCGCGCTCGCGTGGCTCGAGCAGGTCGACCCGGGCGACGACCCGTTTGCACTCGACGAGCTTGCCGACCGGCTGCCGCCCGGCCAGTACGCGGCACGCGCAGCCCTCGACGGTGCGCTGCACGATCTCCAGGGGAAGCTGACGGGCCTGCCGGTGCATCGTCTGCTCGGCCTGCGCGCCGAGGGCCCGCCGACCTCGTGGACGATCTGGCTCGGCGACCCCGACGACATGGCGCGGCGCACCGAACGCATCGCGGGCCGGGGCTTCCGGCGGCTGAAGCTGAAGCTGGGCGGCCGTGACGGCCTCGATGCCGATCGCGTCGCCGCCGTCGCCTCGGTCACCGATCTCCCGCTTCAGTGCGACGTCAACGAGGCCTGGACGCTCGACGAGGCGCTCGACCTGCTGCCGCGGATGACTCTCCAGTACTGCGAGCAGCCGCTGCCGGCCGGCGACCCGGGGGGGCCGGAGCTGAAGCGCCGCTCGCCGGTGCCGATCTACGTCGACGAGGACTGCCACACCCTGGCGGACGTCGCCTCGTGCGCCGAGCGGGCGCACGGGATCAACATCAAGCTTGCGAAGTCGGGCGGCATTCGCGAGGCCGTGCGGATGGTGCACGCAGCACGCGCGCTCGGGCTCGGGGTGATGCTCGGCTGCATGGTCGAGACCGGTCTCTCGATCGCGGGCGGCGTGCACATCGCGAGCCTGATGGACCACGTCGACCTCGACGGCAACCTACTGCTCGCCGCCGACCCCTGGCCGGGGGTGCGGTTCGTCGACGGCGTGCAGCTTCCCTCCGACCTGCCGGGGCTCGGCGTTGAGCGCGCCGCGTAGGCTCCTCGTCCTCGCGGAGGGCCGTTCCGGCGACCCGCACTACGGGAAGACCGGGCGCGGCGTCATCCGCTACCGCCCGGACGACGTCGTCGCCGTGCTCGACTCGCAGGGTCGCGAGGCCGAGCTGCTCGGCTACCCGCTCGTCCGCTCCGTGGCCGAGGCGCTTCCGTACGAGCCGACCGCCGCGCTCGTGGGCGTCGCAACCGCCGGCGGGCGCTTCCCGCCCGCCTGGCGCGACCTCCTGAAGGAGTGCGTCGCCGCGGGTCTCGACATCGAGAACGGCCTCCACGAGTTCATCGGCGACGACCCCGAGCTCGCCGTCCTTGCCGCGACGCACGGGGTCGAGCTCCGCGACCTCCGCAAGGCGCCGCCCGGGCTGGACATCCCGAGCGGCGCCAACCTCGAGCACGGCGCGACGACGATCCTCACGGTCGGCTCCGACTGCGCGATCGGGAAGATGACGGTCGCGCTCGAGCTCGACCGCGAGACGCGCCGGCGCGGGATCCACAGCGAGTTCGTGCCGACCGGGCAGACGGGGATCGCGATCGCAGGGTGGGGGATCTCCGTCGATGCCGTCGTCTCCGACTTCATCGCCGGCGCGGCCGAGCGGCTCGTGGTCGAGGGCGTCGAGCGGGGCGGGGAGGTGCTCTTCGTCGAGGGGCAGGGCTCGGTGCTGCATCCCGCGTACTCGGGCGTGACGATGGGGCTGATTCACGGCTCTGCGCCTCACGCCTACGTGCTCTGCCACCAGGCGGGGCAGCGGTTCGTCGAAGAGGACGAGCGCTTCCCGATCCCACCGCTCTCCGAGCTCGTCGACCTGCACGAGCGGCTCAGCCTGCTGGCGCGCCCGGCGAAGGTGCTGGCCGTCGCGCTGAACACGCGCCTGCTCGACGAGGACGAGGCGCGCGCGGCGGTCGAGGCGTTCGCCGCCGAGACCGGCCTGCCGACGGACGACCCGGTGCGGTTCGGCCCCGGGCGGCTCGTCGACGCGCTCGAGCCGCTTTTCGGCAGGGCCTGAGCCGGCCCTTGACGGACCGAACACGCGTTCGCTAGCATGGCGAACACATGTTCGTCAGGATCCTCATCATTCTCGGGGTCGCGCTGCTCGTCTGGAGCGCGGCGGCACGTTCCTCGCAGGCGCACGGCCGCAAGCAGGTGGTGACCGTCCAGGCACACGACACGCTCTGGTCGATCGCCGAGCAGCACTACGGCGGCAGCGTCGAAGCGGCGATCTGGCGGATCGAGCAGGCGAACCACCTGCCGGGCGCCGACATCGCCGTGGGCGAGAAGCTCGTGCTGCCGTAACGCCCGCCCGGCCCTCGGACGACCGCGTCGCCGGTCCGCTGCGACAATCGACGCCCGTGGACCTCGAGATCGTCTTCCTCGGCACCGCCGCGAGCGGGCCAAGCGCGGGCCGTGCTCCGACGGCGACGCTGCTTCGGCGCGGAGGCGACCGCCTGCTCGTCGACTGCGCCGAGGGCACCCAGCGGCAGTTGATGCGGTCGATCTACGGCCTGCCCGACGTGCCCGAGATCCTGCTCACGCATTTCCACGCCGACCACTACCTCGGCCTGCCCGGGATGCTGAAGACGTTCGGCCTCCGCCAGCGCGAGGAGCCGCTGACGATCTACGGGCCGCCGGGGCTGCGCGACCTCTTCGGCGACCTGCGGCGCCTGATCGGGAGGCTCGGCTACCCGGTCGAGCTCGAGGAGGTGCGGGCCGGCGAGGCGCTCGAGCGCGACGGCTACCGCATCCTCGTCTTCCCGGTGCATCACGGCGTCTCCGCCGTCGGCTACGCGCTCGTCGAGGACGACCGCCCCGGCCGCTTCGATGTCGAGACGGCCGACGCGCTCGGGGTGCCGAACGGCCCGGAGCGCGGCGCGCTGCAGCGCGGCGAGTCGATCACCCTGGCCGACGGGCGCGTCCTCACCCCCGACGCAGTACTCGGGCCGGCGCGGCCCGGCCGGCGCATCGTGCTCTCGGGCGACACCGCACCCACCGAGACGGTGCAGATCCTCGCCGAAGGCGCCGATGTGCTCGTCCACGAGGCAACGTTCACCGACGACGAGCGCGACCGGGCAGGGGAGACGCTGCACTCGACCGCGCGACAGGCCGCCGAGGTCGCGCGGGCGGCCGGCGTGCGGTTGCTCGCGCTGACGCACGTCTCGCCCCGCCATCCGGCGGCGGCGGTGCTGGCAGAGGCCGAGAGCGTGTTCGTCCCGACGGTCGTGCCGCGCGACTTCGACGTGATCGAGGTGCCGTTTGCCGAACGCGGCGAGCCGCGCCTGCTGCGGAAGGGGGCCCGGCCGCCGCGCGGATCCGCGCCTCCGGGAGAGCTCTCAGAGCTGCCAGACGCCGCCGCGTAGCACCGGCACGCGCGTGCCGTCGCGGGTGACGCCGGAGACCGAGACCCCGTCTCCGCCGATCATGAAGTCGATGTGGATCGAGCTGACGTTGATGCGGTCGTAGTCCTCGGGGGAGACCGTTGCCTGGTACGCGTTCCCGAACGCCAGATGGCTGGCCGCGTTCTCGTCGAGCAGCGTGTTGTGGAAGACGGTGCCCGTCCGGCCGATCCGCCCCCGACCGTCGACGAGCGCCACCTCTCCCAGGCGGGAGGCGTTCTCGTCCTTCCCGCAGCGGGCGCGCAGGGCCTCGGCGCCCTCGTCCGCCTCGATCGAGACGGCGTGGCCGCCCTCGAAGCGGACGCGGAGGCCGACGACCTCCGTCCCGCTCACGTCCAGCGGCTTCGTTGCCGTGACGACGCCTTCGGTGCGCGCGGGGTCGGGTGCCGTGAACACCTCCTCGGTCGGGAGGTTCGCGTGGTGGACGATCCCGTCGACAGTCGTCGATCCGGGCGAGTCCTTGGAGAAGTGCGAGGTCGGCAGCAGCCCGACAGTCAGGTCGGTGCCGGGGCCCTCGAAGTGCAGCGCGTCGAACCGCGCCGCGTCCAGCCGCGTTGCGATCTCGTGCAGCTCGCCGATCCGCTCCGCCCAGGCCGCCTCGGCGTCCGGCTCGTCGAGGCGCAGGACGTAAACGAGCTGCTCCTCGAGCCGCGCCATCGCCTCGGCGTCGTCGAGACCGGGATGCACGACGCGCGCCCAGGCCGGGACCGCCCACGGCACGACGACCCAGTTCGTCGTCTTCGCGTTGATCACCGGGAAGTGCTCCTTCAGCGACGGCAGCTGGTCGCGGCCGGCCAGGCCGGGGTCGATGCCGTCGAGGAGCCCCGGCGGGGTGTTGGGTGAGATCGAGATCCTCGAGCCGTGCGCCTCCGACAGCTCGAGCAGGCGCGTCCCGTACCAGGGCGGCACGAATTCGAGCGTCGACGGGTCGGCGTGCAGCGCGCGGATGCGCTTGACATACGGATCGAACCACCACGGATCGACGAAGATCGCGCCGCGGTCGTAACAGGCCGCCGCGATCGCGCGGACGAGCGGCGCAGCCTCGGTGGAGGTGATGACGAGCACCTGCTGTCCGGGCTGGATGTTGGCGCCGAAGCCGACGATCAGCCGGGCGTAGCGTTCGAGGAGCTCGCCTTCCACGCGGTCGAGAGTACTCCGTCCGGGCGGATCGACTACCCTCCAACCCGCACGCCCCTTTAACCCGGTCCAGAGAGGCCGGAAAGGAGTCGAATGTCACGGCCTGGAATCACTCAGCCTGCGGTGCTGCCCGGTTGCCGCGTGCTCCTCGACGAGGAGCAGGTCCGCCGGACACTTTCCCGCATCGCGCACGAGCTGATCGAGCGCAACGACGACCTCGAGTCGGTCGCCCTCGTCGGCATCCACACCCGCGGTGTGCCGCTCGCCCAGCGCCTGCGGCGGCTGGTCGAGGAGCGCTCCGGCGTCGAGCTCGCGCTCGGTCAGCTCGACATCACCTTTCACCGCGACGACGTCCACGTCCGCGGCGGCTTTGCACCGCGCCGCGCGCAGCCGGTCGTCCGCGACACGAAGCTCGACTTCGAGCTCGAGGGGCGGACAGTCGTCCTCGTCGACGACGTGCTCTCGACCGGCAGGACGATCCGCGCCGCGATCGATGCGCTCTTCGAGTACGGGCGGCCGGAGCGCGTCCAGCTCGCCGTCCTTGCCGACCGCGGGCACCGCGAGCTGCCGATCCGCCCCGACTACGTCGGCAAGAACCTGCCGACCGCCCGGGACGACCGCATTCAGGTCGAGCTCGTCGAGATCGACGAGGTCGACAGGGTCCTGCACATCGGTGCGACCACAGAGTCGATAGAAGGAGGGGGAGCCGGATGACCGATCTGCGTGTGATCGGCGGCGACCTGCTGCCGCCGGCGCAGGAGCGCCGCCACCTGCTCTCCGTCGCGGATCTGACGCGCGACGACGTCGAGCGGCTGCTGACCACCGCCCACTCGTTTGCGATCTCGCAGGACCGCGAGACGAAGAAGCTGCCCACGCTCCGCGGCCGCCTGGTCCTGAACGTGTTCTACGAGTCGTCGACGCGCACCTCGTCGTCCTTCGAGCTCGCCGCGAAGCGGCTCTCGGCGGACACGCTCACGTTCAAGTCCTCCGGCTCCTCGGTCGACAAGGGCGAATCGCTCAAGGACACGGCGCAGACCCTCTCGGCCTACGACCCCGACGTGATCGTGCTGCGGCACCCCGAGGCGGGAGCCCCGGCATTCGTCGCGCGGAACGTCGAGGCGCGGGTGGTCAACGCGGGCGACGGCAAGCACCAGCACCCGACCCAGGCGCTGCTCGACCTCTACACGATGCGCCACGCTCTCGGCCGTCTCGAGGGGCTGCACGTCGCGATCGTCGGCGACGTCCTGCACTCCCGCGTCGCGCGCTCGCTCGTGCAGGCGCTCGAGCTCGTCGGTGCCGACGCGACGCTGGTCGGCCCGCCGACGCTCCTGCCCGTCGGCCTGGCACCCACCTCCCACGACATCGCCACCATCGCCGATGCCGACGTTGTCTACGTCCTCCGCATGCAGCGCGAGCGGATTGCAGCCGGCGCGAACTTCGTGCCCTCGCTCCGTGAGTACACGGCCTGCTGGGGGATCACGCCGGAACGCGTCCGCGAAGGTCAGCGGGTCATGCACCCGGGGCCGATGAACCGGGGCATCGAGATCGACGCGCGGGTCGCCGACTCCGAGGTCTCGCTCGTCGTCGACCAGGTGCGCTCGGGGCTCGTCGTGCGAATGGCGGTGCTCTACGACCTGCTCACGGCCGGCCGCCCGGTGGCGGTCGATGCCGCGGTGGGGGTGGCGTCATGACCGCCTCGTCGCCGCTCGCCGGGCCGCACGGCACCGAGAACCTCGTCATCAGGGGCGCGCGCGTCCTCGACCCTGCGGAGGGCGTCGACGCGGTGCTCGACGTCCGGATCGACAACGGCGTGATCGCCCAGCTCGGCGAGTCGCTCGACACGAACGAGCACCGCGTGATCGAGGCCGAGGGGCGTGCGCTCGTGCCAGCGTTCGTCGACCCGCACGTCCACCTGCGCACGCCCGGCCGCGAGGACGAGGAGACGATCTCGAGCGGGACGGCCGCCGCCGCCGCGGGCGGCTACTGCGCGATCCTCGCCGTGCCGAACACCGACCCGGTCGTCGACCAGCCCGATCTGCTGCGCGGGCTACGGGCGCGTGCCCAGTCCGAGGCGAACGTCCCTGTCGGCTTCATGGCGGCGCTCACGCGGGGCCAGGCGGGCGAGGAGCTCGCCGACCTCGCGGCGCTCGCCGACGCAGGTGCCGCCGCGTTCAGCGACGACGGCCGTCCGGTCGCAACCGCCGGCGTGATGCGGCGCGCACTCCAGTACAACGCCGTCACCGGGCGGATGATCGCCGTGCACTGCGAGGAGCAGTCGCTGACGCGCGGCGGCCAGGCGCACGCCGGCGAGGTCGCCGCCGAGCTCGGGCTCGGCGGCTGGCCGTCGCTCGGCGAGAGCCTGATGGTCGCGCGGGACGCAGATCTCGCCGCCGACACCGGTCGTCCCGTCCATCTGATGCATCTCTCGGCCCGCGAGTCGGTCGAGCACCTCCGCCGCGCCCAGGCGGCCGGCGTGCCCGTGACCGCCGAGGCGACACCGCATCACCTCTGCCTGACCGACGAGGCGGTGCGCACGCTCGATGCGAACCTGAAGATGAATCCGCCGCTGCGCACCGAGACGGACCGGGCGGCGCTCGTCGAGGCGGTCCGCGACGGCTCGATCGCCGCGATCGCGACCGACCACGCTCCGCACTCGCCCGAGGAGAAGGACGTCCCCTTCGAGTCGGCGCCGTTCGGCGTGCTCGGGCTCGAGACCGCCTTCGCCGCGCTCCACACCTACCTCGTCGCTCCCGGCGCGCTCCCGCTCGAGACGGTCCTGCTGCGGATGTCCGCGGGGCCGGCTGCGATCTTCGGCCTCGACCGTCCCCGCGTCGTCGTCGGCGCTCCAGCGAACCTGACGTTGCTCGACCTCGATGCCACCTGGCGTGTCAAGGCCGACAGGCTGCGCTCGCGCTCGACGAACACCTGGCTCCTCGGCAAGCGCCTCACCGGGCGCGTCGCCCTCACCGTCGCCGCCGGTCGCGTGGCCTTCGAGCTGTGAGCGCCGGAGAGCCCGGCCGCCTGATCCTCGAGGACGGCGCCGTCTTCGAGGGCGAGTCTGTCGGCGCCGAGGGGGTCGCGTTCGGCGAGGCGGTGTTCACGACCTCGATGACCGGCTATCAGGAGGTCGCCACCGATCCGAGCTTCGAGGGCCAGATCGTCTGCTTCACCGCGCCGATGGTCGGCAACTACGGCGTGGACGAGCACCGCGACGAGTCGCACCGGCCGCACGCGAAGGCGGTCGTGATGCGCGACGCCCGCGGGCCGGCGTGGATCGACTGGCTGCGCGAGCGCGGGCTCGTCGCCCTCACCGGCATCGACACCCGCTCGCTCGTCCTCCATCTGCGCGCCGAAGGCGCCATGCGCGCCGCCGCGGTCACCGGCGAAGCGGGCGCCGCCGATGTCCTCGCCGCCGTGTGTGCCCAGCCGGGCATGGCGGGAGCGGCGCTCGTCGCCGGCGTCTCGACACGTGAGCCGTACACGTTCGCCTCGGAAGGCTCGGTACGTGTCGCGGTCGTCGACTACGGCTGCAAGCGATCGATCCTCCGCCGCGTCGCTGCGGCCGGCGCGGCCGTGGACGTCTTCCCGCACGACGTCGACGCCGACACGCTCGCCGCCTACGACGGCGTCGTGCTCTCGCCCGGGCCGGGCGATCCGGCGCCGCTCGCCGACGAGGCGCGCACGGTGCAGGAGCTGCTCGGCCGGGCCCCCGTGCTCGGCGTCTGCCTCGGTCACCAGCTGATCGCCGTCGCGACCGGGAAGGAGACGTTCAAGCTGCCGTTCGGTCACCGCGGCGCGAACCACCCCGTCGTCGCGCATGCGACGCGCAAGGTGCTCGTCACATCGCAGAACCACGGCTTCGCCGTCGCGCCCGGCGACGAGGACGGCGTCACGCACAGCTCGCTCTACGACGGCACCGTGGAGGGCCTTGACTATCCCGAGCTGCGCGCCCGCTCGGCGCAGTTCCATCCCGAGGCCTCGCCGGGCCCGCACGATGCCGCGAGCCTGCTCGCGGGCTTCGTCGAGGAGCTGAAGGCGGCCTGATGCCCAGACGCGACGACATCCACTCGATCTGCCTGATCGGCTCCGGGCCGATCGTGATCGGGCAGGCGGCCGAGTTCGACTACGCCGGCTGTCAGGCGCTGAAGGTGCTGCGCGAGGACGGATACCGCACGATCGTCGTGAACTCGAACCCCGCGACGATCATGACCGACCCCGGCTTCGCCGACCGCACCTACCTCGAGCCACTCGATCTCGAGGGCGTCGCGGGCGTCCTGCGCCGCGAGCGTCCCGACGCGCTGCTGCCGACGATGGGAGGTGGCACTGCGCTGAACGTCACGCGCGAGCTGCACGAGTCGGGGCTGTTGCGCGAGCTGGGCGTCGAGCTGATCGGCGCGAACATGGAGGCGATCAACCGCGCCGAGGACCGCGAGCTGTTCAAGTCGACGGTCGAGTCGTGCGGGCTGAAGGTTCCGACCTCGCGCATCGTCACGTCGGCCGACGACCTGGAAGGCGTGTCGCTGCCGGCAGTCGTCCGCCCGGCGTTCACGCTCGGCGGCCACGGTGGCGGCTTTGCCGACACGCCCGAGCAGCTCCGCGCCCAGGTGGAGCGCGGGCTGTCGGAGTCCCCGATCTCCCAGGTGCTCGTCGAGGAGTCGGTGCGCGGCTGGGACGAGTTCGAGCTCGAGGTCGTGCGCGACCATGCCGACAACGTCGTGATCGTCTGCTCGATCGAGAACCTCGACCCGATGGGCGTGCACACCGGCGACTCGATCACGGTCGCGCCGCAGATGACGCTCAGCGACGAGGCCTATCAGGAGCTCCGCGATGCGGCGATCGCGGTGATCCGTGCGGTGGGTGTCGACACCGGCGGGTCGAACATCCAGTTCGCACGCGATCGCATCACCGGCGAGTTGCGCGTGATCGAGATGAACCCACGCGTGTCACGCTCGTCCGCGCTCGCGTCGAAGGCGACCGGCTACCCGATCGCGAAGGTCGCCGCCAAGCTCGCCGTCGGCTACACGCTCGACGAGGTGCCGAACGACCTGACGCGCACGACGCCGGCGAGCTTCGAGCCGACGCTCGACTACGTGGTCGTCAAGATCCCGCGTTTCGCCTTCGAGAAGTTCCCCGGCGCCGACCGGACCCTCGGGACGCAGATGAAGTCGGTGGGCGAGACGATGGGCATCGGCCGCTCGTTCCTGGAGGCCTTCGTGAAGGCGAAGCGCGGTCTCGAAGGGACGCTCGACTGGGAGCCCGAGAACCTGCACCCGTGGTTCCAGCGTGAGCTCGAGAGCCTTGCAGCAGAGGAGGAGCGCCAGCAGTCGGCGTCCCCGATCTACCGGCGCATCGACTCGTGCGCGGGCGAGGTGGCGGCGTCGTCGAACTACTACTACGCGACCTGGGACGAGCAGGACGAGGCGCCGCCGCGCGGCGATGCGAAACGCGTCGTCATTCTCGGCTCCGGCCCGAACCGCATCGGGCAGGGGATCGAGTTCGACTACTGCTGCGTGCACGCCGTCCAGACCTTCCGGGCCCTCGGCTACGAGGCGGTGATGGTCAACTGCAATCCCGAGACCGTGTCGACCGATTACGACACCTCCAACCGGCTCTACTTCGAGCCGCTCGACGCCGCCTCCGTGCTCGCCATCTGCGAGCGCGAGCAGCCCGAAGGCGTCGTGATCCAGTTCGGAGGCCAGACGCCGCTGAAGCTCGCCCGCGCGATCGAGGGAGCCGGCTTCCGCATTCTCGGCACGCCGTTCGAGGCGGTCGACCTCGCCGAGGACCGCGAGCGCTTCGGCGGCCTCCTCGGCGAGCTCGGCGTCCGCTGCCCCGAGTGGGGCATCGCAGCGAGTGGGGCAGAGGCGGTCGACATCGCCGACCGGATCGGCTACCCCGTGCTCGTCCGTCCCTCATACGTGCTCGGCGGCCGCGCAATGCGCGTGTGCCACACCGCCGACGAGGTGCGCGAGGCATTCGCCGGCGTGCAGGGGCCGACGCTCGTCGATCGTTTCCTCGAGCGGGCGATCGAGATCGACGTCGACGCACTGTGCGACGGCACCGACACCTACGTCGCCGCGGTCATGCAGCACGTCGAGGAGGCCGGCGTCCACTCGGGCGACTCGGCGTGCGTGCTGCCGGCCCAGTCGCTGACGCCGGAGGCGCTCGCGCAGATCCACACGATCGTCCGGTTGCTCGGGCCCGCGCTCGGCGTCGTCGGGATCCTCAACGTGCAGCTGGCCGTCGCCGAGGACCAGGTGTTCGTGCTCGAGGTCAACCCGCGAGCGTCCCGCACCGTCCCGTTCGCCTCGAAGGCGATCGGCGTCAACCTGATCGAGGGCGCCTGCCGGCTTGCCGCCGGTGCCCGTCTCGCCGAGCTCGGTCTCCCGGCCGAGCGTCCGCCTCGCCAGGTGAGCGTCAAGGCGGCCGTGCTGCCGTTCGCCCGTTTCCCGGGCGCCGACTCCGTGCTCGGCCCCGAGATGCGCTCGACCGGAGAGGTGATGACGAGCGCAGCCGACCTCCCGACCGCGTTCGCGAAGGCCGAGCGGGCCGCCGGGCGTGCGCTCCCCGGCGAGGGCGCGGTCTTCCTTTCTGTCCGGGACGAGGACAAGGCGTCGTCGATCCCGGTGGCCGCGGCGTTTGCGGGGCTCGGCTTCCAGCTGTACGCGACCGGCGGCACGGCACGCACGCTCCGCGGCGCCGGGCTCGACGTGCTCGACGTCCGCAAGGTCAGCGAGCCCGGTGACGGGCCGAGCGTCGTCGACCTGATCCGGCGCGGCCGCTGCAACCTGGTCGTCAACACGCCCGATCACGGCTCCGAGCCGCGGAGCGACGGCTATCTGATCCGGACGGCGGCACTCGCCGCCCGGGTCCCGTGCATCACCACGGTCGCCGCGGCGACCGCCGCCGTGCATGCGATCGCGAACGCGCGTGTCGAGACGGCCCTCTCCCTCCAGGAGCGGATGGATGCCGAGGCTGCGGCGCGAGCGTCGTAGCGTCGTCGCCGTCGAGCACGTCGGCGCGTACGTTCTCCTGCGCGTCGACCGCGGCTCGCTCGAGCCGGGCATTCCCGGCCAGTTCTTCATGCTCGAGGCGCCCGGCCGCGTGCTGCCACGGCCGATGTCACTGTGCCTGGCGCCGAAGGGTGAGCTTGCGTTCCTGCTCGAGCCGATCGGTCCGGGAACCAACGCGTTGGCCGCGCTCGAGCCGCGCGATCGCATCCACGTCCTCGGTCCGCTCGGGAACGGCTTCCGGCTCGACGTCGCACGGCCGGTGCTCGTCGGCGGCGGCATCGGTATGGCACCGCTGCCGTATCTCTCGGAGGCGCTCGAACGGCCGCCCGCGGTGCTCGGCTTTCGCAGCGAGCACCATGCGGTCGCGGCGGCGCTCGTGCCGAACGCCGAGGTGGTGATCGACCCGGTGCTCGTGACGGATGTGCTCCCGGAGGGGCGCGACGTGCTCGCATGCGGGCCTGAGCCGATGCTCGAGGCCGTGCGCGTGCTCAGCCCCGGCGCGCAGCTCGCCTGGGAAGCGCCGATGGCCTGCGGCTTCGGCGCCTGCTACGGGTGCGTCGTCGAGATCGACGGCGAGCTGAAGCGGCTGTGCGTGGAGGGGCCCGTTCTGTGCAACTCATGAATGCGAGTGGGTGCCTCGACGCGCTGGTCGCGCCCGAGGTGGCCCGGGGCCTCGACGCCTTCGTCACGAAGACGGTGACGCCGGAGCCGCGGGCGGGCAACGAGCCGCCCCGGATCGCCGAGACCGACCACGGCATGCTGAACGCGATCGGGCTCGCAAACCCAGGCAGGGAGCGGTTTCTCGCCGAGTCCCTGCCGGCCCTGCAGGAGCTCGGGATCCCCATCTGGGTCTCGGTCGGCGGCTTCGCGGCGATGGAGTACGCCGAGACGTGCGCGCGGCTCGAAGGCGTGACGATCGAGCTCAACCTCAGCTGCCCGAACGTCGACGAGGCGCCCGAGTCGGCGGCCGAGATCGTCGCCGCCTGCCGGGCTGCGACCGAACTGACCCTGTACGCGAAGCTCTCGCCGCACGCCTGGGACATCGGCGAGACCGTGCGCGCGGTCGAGGCCGCGGGCGCCGACGGCGTCAGCCTCGTCAACACCCTCAGGGGCGTCGCGCTGGATGCGCACCTCCGGCCGAAGCTCGCGCGCGGCGCGGGAGGCTACTCGGGGCCCGCGCTGAAGCCGGTCGCGCTCGCGGCGGTGCTGGCGGCGCGACGCGCGACGTCGCTGCCGGTCGTCGGGATGGGTGGCGTGTGGTCGGGACGCGACGTGCTCGAGCTCGTCGCCTGCGGCGCGACGCACGTCGCGCTCGGAACGGTCCTGTTCGCAGATCCGGATGCGCCGGGGCGCGTCCGCGACGAGCTACAGGAGGCGGTGCGCGACGCGGGGCTCGCTCGTCTCGACGATGCGTTCTGCGGTGCCGCCGATGGCGTTGCCAAATTGGCAAACTAGCTGCACACCATGCCAGTTGCACGCGGCGTACAGGTTGGTAGGATGCTGCGCTCATGGTGCCGCCGCAAACCCAGGTGCAAGCTCCCGTTCGCTCCCTCGACCAGCGAATGGAGGCGTTGAAGAGAGCGAACGACATCAGGGTCAAGCGAGCGCAGTTGAAGAAGGACCTGAAGTCGGGTCACGTTTCGATCGAGCAGATCCTCGGCGAGCCGCCGGAGTACGTCTCCACCGCGAAGGTGTTCGACATGTTGATGGCGGTCCCGAAGTTCGGTCGGGTGAAGGCGGCCCGGCTGCTCAACCAGTGCCGCATCAGTCAGTCGAAGACGGTCGGCGGCCTCTCCGACCGTCAGCGGCACGAGCTGATTGCCCTCTTCAACCACCGCTCGTAGCCGGCAGCCCGTCTTCGTCGTCACCGGCCCGTCCGGTGCCGGGAAGGGGACGCTGATCCAGCTCGTGCTCCCGCGCTTCGCGGAGCTCGCGCTCGCCGTCTCGGCAACCACGCGTCCGCAGCGGCCCGGCGAGGTGGACGGCGTCCACTACTGGTTCCTCTCGCCCGCGGAGTTCGAGCAAAAGGTCGCCGCCGGCGAGTTCCTCGAGTACGTGGACTACGTCGGGAACCGCTACGGGACGCTTCGTTCCGAGATCGACCGTCTTCGTGGGGAAGGCAAGGCGCCGTTGCTCGAGCTCGAGACCGAGGGGGCCAAGCGGGTCCAGCGCCGAGTCGAGCACGCGGTGACGATCTTCGTCACCGCCCCGGTCGTGGAGCTCGAGCGCCGCCTGTGCGAGCGCGCGACCGAGAGCTCCGGCGAGATCGGCGAGCGAATCGCGACCGCTCGGCGTCAGCTCGAGGAAGCCGCCGACTTCGACGAGATCGTCGAGAACGACGATCGGGAGCGCGCCGCAGACGCGCTCGCCGCGATCGTCGCGCGGGAACTGAACGGTGCCGCTACCATGGCGCAGCCATGATCCATCCCCGCATCGACGAATTGATGAACCAGGTCGACTCGCGCTACTCGCTCGTGATCGTCGCCGCCAAGCGCGCGCGCCAGATCAACAACTACCACCACCAGCTCGGTGAGGGGACGTTCGACGAGTTTGCGCCGCCGTTGATCGAGTCGCGCTCGAAGAACTACCTGACCATGGCCCTCGAGGAAGTCGCCGAGGGCAAGATCAGGTACGAGTACCCGAAGAAGTAGCGGCCTCGAACGGGCCGGGTCGGTCCGGCACACTTCGCGTATGGCCCGCATCCTCGTCGGAGTCACGGGCGGGATCGCCGCGTACAAGGCGTGCGAGCTCGTTCGGCTGCTCGTCAAGTCCGGCCACGACGTCGTCCCGCTCGTCACGCCCGGCGCGCAGCGCTTCGTCGCGGAAGAGACGTTCCTCGCGCTGGCCAGGCGCCCGCGCGGCGAGGATCTCTATCCGCACCTCACACGCGCCGACCTGCTCGTGATCGCGCCGTGCACGGCGAACACGCTTGCGAAGCTGGCGCACGGCCTCGCCGACAACGTGCTGACCGAGGCGGCGCTCGCGCATCGCGGGCCCGTGCTCGTCGCGCCTGCGATGAATCCGCGAATGTGGGCGCATCCGGCTACCCGTGCCAACGTCGAGACGCTGCTCGCGCGCGGTGTGGAGCTCGTGGGGCCCGACGAGGGCGAGCTCGCCGAGGGCGAGTGGGGGGTCGGCCGTCTCGCGGAGCCCGTGGAGATCGCGGCCCGCGCCGCCCAGCTGCTCGCGCCGCCGACCCTGGCGGGACGGCGCGTGCTCGTGACGGCGGGCGGGACACGAGAGCCGCTCGACAGCGTGCGCTTCCTCGGCAACCGCTCCTCGGGGCGCATGGGTGTCGCGCTCGCCGCGGAGGCGCACCGGCGCGGCGCGGAGGTCGTTCTCCTGGCCGCGAACCTCGCCGTGGCCGCACCAGTCGGGGTCGAGACGATCCCGACCCCGACCGCCGAGTCGATGCTGAACGCTGCGCTTGCGCTCGAGGACGTCGACATCGCGTTGTGCGCCGCGGCCGTCGCCGACTACCGGCCGGCGATGACCCTGGCGGGCAAGCGCGCGAAGGACGACGCCTCCTGGGCAGTCGAGCTCGAGCCGACCGACGACGTGGCCCGCGCGCTCGGCGCGCGCAAGCGCACTGGCCAGGTGCTCGTCGCGTTCGGCGCCGAGCACGGTGAGGAGGGGCTCGAGCGCAAGCGGGGGATGCTCGAGTCGAAGAACGCCGACCTCGTGGTCTACAACGATGTCGGGCGAGCCGACATCGGCTTCGACGCCGCCGACAACGAGGTTGTGCTCGTCACGGCGGCGGGTGAGCGCGCAATCGAGAAGGCGTCGAAGGCGCGCATCGCCGCTGCCGTGCTCGACGAGGTCGAGCGGCTGCTCCAAGCATGAACGTATGAGCGACGCCTATCGGCTCTTCCGGGAGGGGCAGCAGCGGCTGCGCAAGGGGATGGCCGCGCAGGCGACCGTGCCGCTCGAGCAGGCGAAGCGGCTGGAGCCGGGCAAGGCGTCGATCCGCGAGGCGCTCGGGATCGCCTACTTCAGGCTCAGTCGCTGGAAAGAGGCGGAGCAGGAGTTCCGGACGATCGTCGAGGACCTCGCGCCCACCGACGACTATGCGCACTACGCGCTCGGCCGTGCGCTCGAGCATCAGGGGAGGACCGCCGAGGCGAACGGGCACTACAAGCTCGCGAGCTCGATGAAGCCCGGCTCGCAGACGTATGCCTCGCGCATCCGCACCCTCGACGACGAGTAGGTGAAAGCGGTCGTCCAGCGGGTCGCGCGTGCATCCGTCGACCCGGGCGGCGAGATCGGCGCCGGGATCTGCGTGCTGCTCGGCGTGGCCGTCGGCGACACCGAAGCGGGCGCCGACCGGCTCGCCGGGAAGGTCGCCCGGCTGCGCATCTTCGAGGACGAGCGCGGGAAGTTCGACCGTTCGCTGCTCGAGACCGGCGGCGCGGCCCTTGTCGTCTCGCAGTTCACGTTGATCGCCGACACGGCCAGGGGCAACCGGCCCTCCTTCTCGGGCGCGGCCCGGCCCGAGCAGGCAGAGCCGCTGTACGAGCGGTTCTGCGCCGCGCTCCGCGATCTGGGCGTGCCGGTCGAGACCGGAGTCTTCGGCGCGCGCATGCAGGTCGGGCTCGTGAACGACGGGCCGGTGACGATCCTGCTCGACGTGGATTGACCGCAGGATCTACGAGGCGTAGCGTCGCCCCGTGTCGGCTCTCACCGCAGACGTGCGCGAGGCCGCGCTCTTCCCGGCGCTCGATCTCCCCGAGCCGCCGCCGGGCCACCCGTACACGGTCATTCGGCGCGACGGCTACTCGGCCGGCTTCTTCCCCGGCATGTCGCACGCAAACGTGTCGATCCGACGCGTCAGTGGGCAGATCGCGGCGCGCGTCGCCGAGGTCCGGGCGCTTCTCACGGAGCACGGGTTCCGGCGCGCTGCCTGGATCGTCGCCGACGCGGCGGAGCCGCGGGGGCTGGCGGCGCTCCTTCAGGAGCAGGGGCTCGAGCTCTGGGACGAGAACGAGGGCGGCCTGGAGCGGTGCTTCCGCCAGATGGCGCTCACCGCGGCGCCTCCCGGGGCACCCGACGGCGTCCGGGCCCACCCGATCGGGACCTTCGACGACTTCGTCGCGGCCGCGAGGATCGCGAACGATGCATTCGAGCTGTCCGAGCAGGATCGCAAGGTCTTCGACGAGCAACAGGAGGCGCTCTGGGCCTGGGAGGAGCGGTTCCCGGGCTTCAGAACGTTCGTCGCAGTCGCGGAGGGAGAGGTGATCGGCTCGGCGAGCGCGATCTTCGGCCGGAACGCCGTCTATCTCGTCGGAGGCTCGGTGCGCGCCGACCGCCGGGGACGCGGCGGCTACCGCGCGCTCGTCCGGGCCCGCTGGGATGCGGCCGAGGCGGGCGGCACGCCTGCGCTCACCGTCACGGCAGGGGCAATGTCAGGGCCGGTGCTCGACCGGCTCGGGTTCGTGACCGTGGGCGAAGGCGTCGTCCTTTCGGACCGGTTCTGACCTGCACCTGCTACTTTTCCGGCACCACGTTTCGGTTCGTTTCGAGATGGGCGCGCCGCGCCCATTTCTCGTCTTGGGGGGCGATAACGCAGTGGCTACCGCACAGCTAGAGAAGGAACGCCTGCTTCAGCGCGAGGTCGCCCGGACCGTCGAGTCCGCGCTTCCCGGCGTCGAGGTGCTCGCGCTCGAGCTGAACGGAAAGGAGCGCTTCTGCGTCTACGTCGACCATCCGACAGGCGTCGACCACGCTCTCTGCGAACGGGTGACCGGGGTGCTCCGCCCGTACCTCGACCGGTACACCGTCGAGGTCTCGTCGCCCGGGTTCGACCGCCCGCTGCGGACGCGTGCCCACTTTGAGCGGGCGGTGGGTCGGAACGTGCGCGTGAAGACGCTGACCGGTCGGGCGAAGGGCGAGGTGCTCTCGGCCGGAGAACGGTCGGTGAGGATCCACTCGGGGTCCGAGCCGGCAGACATACCGTACGACCAGATCGTGCGGGCCAACCTGATCGATGAAGGGATTAAGGGATGAGCCAGGAGATCGTTGACGCGGTTCGCGAGATCGAGCGCGAGAAGGGGATCGAGAGCGGCACGCTGGTCGCCGCGCTCGAGGACGCGCTGCTCGCCGCCTACAAGAAGACCCCGGGCGCGTCGCGCCATGCGACCGTCGAGCTCGACGACCACGGCGACTTCCGGGTGTTCGCGATCGAGCTGCCCGAGGACCTCGAGACCCGTCTGCTGGACGAGGCGCGTGAGCGCGCGCTCGACGAGCTCGAGCGCCTCGAGGAGGAGACCGGCGAGAAGAACCACACGCTCCTCTCCGACGACGACCTCGAGGTCGACTGGAGCGACATCCCGGAACAGCTGATCCAGCGCGAGGACGTCACCCCCGAGAACTTCGGGCGCATCGCCGCCCAGACCGCCAAGCAGGTGATCCTGCAGCGGATCCGCGAGGCCGAGCGCGAGATGATGTACGACGAGTACATCGATCGTGTCGGCGAGGTCGTCACCGGCATCGTCCAGCAGACCGGCGACCGCCGGAACATCCTTGTCGACCTCGGCAAGGTCGAGGCACTGCTGCCCGGCAACGAGCAGGTCGACGGCGAGCGCTACGAGCAGGGCTCGCGCATCAAGGCCGTCATCCGCGAGGTGAAGACAGGCACCAAGGGCCCGCAGGTGATTCTCTCGCGGCGCGACCCCGAGCTGATCAAGACGCTGTTCGAGCTCGAGGTGCCCGAGATCGCCGACGGGCTCGTCGAGATCCGCGGCGTCGCTCGTGAGCCCGGCTACCGGTCGAAGATCGCCGTCGAGTCGCACACCCAGGGCGTCGACCCGGTCGGCGCCTGCGTCGGACCGCGCGGCTCACGCGTCCGCATGGTCGTCTCCGAGCTCCGCGGCGAGAAGATCGACATCATCCCGTGGAACAACGAGCCGGCCCGCTTCGTCGCCAAGGCGCTCTCGCCCGCCCGCGTCCGCGAGGTGTACCTCGACGACGAGGGCCGCGAGGCGACCGTCGTCGTCCCCGACGACCAGCTGGCGCTCGCAATCGGCAAAGAGGGCATGAACGCCCGCCTGGCCGCGCGTCTCACCGGCTGGAAGGTCGACATCGTCTCCGACACCGAGTTCGCCCAGCAGGAGGCGGAAGCGGCCTTCGGCGGCGACGGTGAGGAGGGCGAGGACTTCTCGGGACGCTGCGGCGCGATCCTCTCGAACGGCAAGCGCTGCCCGAACGCGTCGCTGCCCGGCTCGAAGTACTGCGGGGTGCCCGCCCACCAGGAGCTGGCCCTGCACGAGGCCGACGCCGAGGCGAACCCGATCGTCGAGGAGGCCGAGCCGGAGCTCGAGGCGCTCGCCGACACCGCCGAGCCAGAGGCTGTCACCGAGAGTGCCGCCGAGCTCGGAGAGCCGGAGCCGGAGGAGTTCCCGGCCGGTCCCGGCGATGCGCCGCTGCCCGGCGAGGACCACACGCTCGACACCGGAGCCTCGCACGCCCTGCACCAGCATGTGACCGACGACCCCAACGAAGGCATCCCCTTCGTGCGGGAGGGCGGCGGCAGCGACGAATAGCCCGGTCCGTACCTGCGCCGGCTGCGGCCGCAAGGCCCCCCAGGCCGAGCTCCAACGCTTCCATCGTGAAGGGGCCGAGCTCGTGCCTGGGCCGGGCGCCGGACGCGGCGTCTACACGTGCCCGCGCCTGCCCTGTTTCGAGCGGGCGGCGTCGAGGCGGGCGTTCAGCCGCATCCTGCGGCGCACGGTGCGCGTCGACCCCGGGCTCTCACGTCTCTACACTGGAGCGGCGTAATGGCGAACGGGAAACCGAACAGACCGATCCGGCCACGTGGCGGAGGCCCCAAGGGTCGCCGCCGTGTCGTGATCGACCAGGGCGGCGGCCGGCCGGGGCAGGGCCAGCGCCAGCGCCCCGGCGACCGGTCGTCGGAGCGGACCGCGCGCCAGCCGCGCGAGGTCACTCCGCCCAGCGGTCCCGCCACCGTCGAGTCGGGCGTCACGCTCCGCGACTTCTCGCAGGCGCTGGGCGTCGCGATGCCGCAGATCATCAAGCTGCTGATGGGCCTCGGGACGATGAAGACCGCCACCCAGTCGCTCACCGACGACGAGGTCCAGCTGATCGCCGCCGAGCTCGGCCGCGAGGTGACGATCAAGCACGCCGACGACGACGAGGCCGAGCCCGAGACGTACGAGGACCCGGAGGAGTCGCTGCGCGCGAGGCCGCCGGTCGTCACGATCATGGGCCACGTCGACCACGGCAAGACGACGCTGCTCGACGCGATCCGCAAGACGTCGGTGGTCACCACCGAGGCGGGCGGGATCACGCAGCACATCGGCGCCTACCAGGCAGAGGTCGGCGACCGTCGCATCACCTTCCTGGACACGCCGGGCCACGAGGCCTTCACCGCCATGCGCGCCCGCGGCGCCAAGGTGACCGACATCGCCGTGCTCGTCGTCGCCGCCGACGACGGTGTCATGCCGCAGACGAAGGAGTCGATCTCCCATGCGCGTGCCGCCGACGTGCCGATCGTCGTCGCGGTCAACAAGATCGACCTGCCGGACTCCAATCCGGATCGGGTGCTCAGCGAGCTCGCGACCGAGGGCCTGCAGCCCGAGGAGTGGGGTGGTGACGTGCAGATCGCCCGCGTCTCGGCAAAGCAGGGCGAGAACCTCGACGACCTGCTCGAGCGGATCCTGCTCGTCGCCGACGCGGAGCTCGATCTCCGCGCGAACCCGGCGGCGCCCGGCTCGGGCCCGATCATCGAGTCGCGCCTCGACATCGGCCGCGGCCCGGTGGCGACGATGCTCGTCCACCGCGGCACGCTCAAGGTCGGCGACGCGATCGTCGCCGGCGACGCCTGGGGCCGTGTGCGCGCCCTTTACGACTACCGCGGCGAGCGCATCCAGGAAGCAACGCCGGGCGAGCCCGTCGAGATCCTCGGCTTCGACCGTCCGCCGCCCGCCGGCGAGCTGGCCCGCGTCGTCGAGAACGAGCGTCGCGCCCGCGAGCTCGCGCAGCAGCGCGCGGAGCGGCTGCGCCGCGAGGCGATGGCGAAGCAGCGCAGCGGCGGCGTCTCGCTCGACAAGTTGTTCGAGCAGCTCCAGGCCGGCGCCGCGCAGGACCTGAACATCGTGCTCAAGGGCGACGTGCAGGGCTCGGTCGAGGCGATCGTCTCGGAGCTCGGCAAGATCCAGCACCCCGAGGTGCGGGTCAATGTCATCCACACCGGTGTCGGCGCGATCACCGAGAACGACGTCAACCTCGCTGCCGCCTCGAACGCAATGGTGATCGGCTTCAACGTGCGCCCGTCCGCCGAGGTGCGCGCCGCCGCGGAGCGCCAGGGCATCGAGATCCGGCTCTACCGCGTCATCTACCAGCTGACGGGGGAGATCGAGCAGGCCCTCGTCGGCATGCTCTCGCCGGTCGAGACCGAGTCGATCATCGGCGAGGTCGAGGTGCGGGCGCTGTTCAAGGTCTCGCGGCTCGGCACGATCGCGGGCTGCATGGTCACGAGCGGCCTCGTGCGGCGCGGTGCCAGCATCCGCCTCTTCCGGGAGGGCACGCGCATCCACGAGACGACGGTCGCGCAGCTCCGCCGGTTCAAGGACGACGTCCGCGAGGTCACCGAGGGCTTCGAGTGCGGCATCCTGCTCGAGGGCTTCAACGACCTGCGCGAGGGCGACGTCTTCGAGGTGTACGAGACGCGCGAGATCGAGCGCACGTCGCTCGACGAGCCCGCCACCGCGGACGCGTAAATCGGCTGCCGGGGTGGGCGCCGGCTTCGTCGCGATCCTCACGGTCGAGCTTCACTTCCCCGAAGCCTCATCGCTCAAGGGGAAGCGGCACTTCGTGCGCTCGGCGCGCGACACCCTTCGCCACCGCTTCGGCGCCTCGGTCGCCGAGGTCGACCATCACGAGCTCTGGCAGCGGGCGGCGCTGACCGTCGCCTGCGTCGCCCGCACGGCCCGCGACGCCGACGAGCTCGCCGGTGGGGCGGAGCGCTGGCTGCGCAGCCAGGACTGGGAGGTCGCCTCGGTGGCGCGTCTCCTCGTCTCTCCGGACGACGACTAACCTCTAGCGCCGATGTCGGAACGGATGCGCAGAGTGAACGAGTCGGTCAGGGCGGTCGTCGCCGAAGGCGTCGGCGAGCTCAAGGACCCTCGGATCGGGCTCGTCACCGTCACCGGCGTCTCGGTGACCGCCGACCTGCAAGAGGCGACGGTCTACGTGTCCGTGCTCGGCGGCGAGCGTCGCCGGCGCGCGACCCTCGTCGGCCTCGAGTCGGCGCGCGGCGTGCTCCAGGCGAAGATCAACCGCGAGCTCTCTCTCCGCCGGACGCCCACGCTGACGTTCGCTTACGATGCC
Organism: uncultured Thermoleophilia bacterium; assembly: GCA_963794375.1. Taxonomy (GTDB): domain Bacteria; phylum Actinomycetota; class Thermoleophilia; order Gaiellales; family Gaiellaceae; genus PALSA-600. Next base: position 107,692 of record CAWCDL010000004.1, on the reverse strand, counting down.
TCCGTCGAACAGGGCGTACGGATGACGCAGCTGATCGATGAGCTGGCGCCCGACCTGCCGGAGGAGACAGAGTCAGGGGATGAGTGACATGACACCGGTCGTCGAGGTGCTGCGCGGCAACGAGCGATTCCTCGTCGTCACGCACGAGAACCCGGACGGCGACGCACTCGGGTCTCTGCGAGCGATCAGCCTCGGGCTGCGCACGCTCGGCAAGGACGTCGTCACGTACCTCTCGGGCGATGGGCCGCTGCCCGTCGAGTACCACTTCCTCGATCTGGACGGGCTGCAGCGGACCCTGCCGGCCGACCTGGCGGAGCGCGTGCTCGTGGCGGTCGACTGCGCCAGCGAACGGCGGATCGCGCCCGACGACTCCGCCGTCTCCGGCGCGCTCCTCGTCGTCGACATCGATCACCACCACGACAACACCCGTTTCGGTGCCGAGAACCTGATCGTCGCCGATGCCTCGTCGACGGCCGAGATCGTGCGCGACGTGCTCCGCGAGCTCGGCGTCGAGCTGACGCCGGCGATCGCCGAGGCGCTCTACGTGGGGCTCGTCACCGACACCGGCCGCTTCCAGTACTCGAACACGACTCCCAAGGCGCTCAGGCTCGCCGCCGAGCTGGTGGAAGCCGGTGCCGACGTCCACGGCATCTTCCGCGAGGTGTACGAGAGCGTGCAGTTTGCGAAGCTGAAGCTGCTCGCACGCGCGCTCGAGCGGGCGGAGCTCTACGAGGGCGGCCGCCTCGTCGTCTCCTATCTCGTCAAGAGCGACTACGGCGACGTCGGCGCCGAGGAGCCGTACTCCGAGGGGATCATCGACTACCTGCGTGCCGTCGAGGGGTCCGAGGTGGTCGCGCTCATCCGCGAGCCGCCGCGCGAGGACGGGCCGACGCGCCGGATCTCGCTGCGCTCGAGTCACGATGAGGTCGACGTCTCGGCGATCGCCCGGCTCGAAGGCGGCGGCGGTCATCGGCAGGCGGCCGGCTTCTCGTCGGAGCTGCCGATCCCGGAGATCGTCGATTTCATCCACCGCGAGTTCCTGCGCGCGAGTCGCAACGGCGCCGGCCCCGGGTAAGACCGCCGCCCATGGTCCCGCGCGCGCTCACGCCCGTCGGCATCGCACTCGTCGACAAGCCGGCCGGCCCGTCGTCCCATGCGATCGTCGCAGCCCTGCGACGCCGGACCGGCGCGCGCACGGGCCATGCCGGCACGCTCGACCCGTTTGCGACCGGCCTGCTGCTGCTGCTCTCGGGTGCCGCGACCCGACTCGCGCCGTGCCTCGTCGGGCTCGACAAGCGTTACCTGACCGATCTCGACCTGACGGCGACGACCTCGACCGGCGACCCGGAGGGCGAGGTGCTCGAGCAGCACGACCCGCTCGCCGCCGACGACCTCGACGCGGCGCTCGAACGGCTCCGCGGGGTTGTCGAGCTGCCGGTTCCCGCCGCCTCGGCGGTGAAGATCGACGGCGAGCGCTCCTACCGGCTCGCCCGGCGCGGCGTCGTCGTCGAGCAGCCCATCCGCCGTTCGGTCGTGCACGCCCTCGACGTGGTCGAGCGCACCGGATCGTCGGTACGGCTCGACCTCCGCGTGAGCTCCGGCACCTACGTCCGCTCGATCGCGGCCGCGCTCGGCGGTCACTGCACGACGCTCCGGCGGACCGAGGTCGGGCCGTTCTCGGTCGACGAGGCCCGGCCGGTCGACGCCGCCGTCCTGCAGCCTGTCGCCGACGTCCTCGGACGGCTTCCCGCTGAGGCGCTCGAGCGCGTCGCAAGCGACGTTCGCGAGGGGGTGCTCGCCCGATGACGGTCGCCGGGAGCCCGGCCGAGCTCGAGTCGCGGCCGCGGACGGTCGCGATCGGCACCTTCGACGGCGTGCACGTCGGCCACCGCGCCGTGCTCGCGGCTGCCGCCGCCGGGCCTTCGCCGACCGTCGTGACCTTCGACCCGCACCCTCGGGCGGTGCTCGGGGGCGAAGTCTCGCTGCTCGCGACGCTCGAGCGCCGGCTCGAGCTGTTCGCCGACGTCGGGATCGAGGACGTGCTCGTGGTCGAGTTCACGGAGGAGACCGCCTCGCTCACCGCCGAGCAGTTCGCGCGCGACCACCTGCTCGCGATCGGCGCCCGGACGGTGGCCGCCGGCGCCGGCTTCCGCTTCGGACGGGCCCGTGCCGGCGATCTCGAGCTGCTGCGGTCGCTCGGGCTTCGGGTCGAGGAGGTGCCGCTCGTCCCGGGCATCTCGTCGACGCGCATCCGCGAGCTCGCGGCGGCCGGTCAGGTGGTCGATGCGGCAGTCCTCCTCGGCCGGCCGCTCGAGGTGGAGGGAACGGTCGTCGGCGGCGACCACCGCGGCGCGGGGCTCGGCTTCCCGACGGCGAACCTCGAAGTGGGCGAGGGATTGCTCGTGCCGAGTTACGGCATCTACGCGGGCGCGGTCGGCGACCGCCGGGCGGCGGTCTCGATCGGCGTCAACCCGCACTACGGCGGCATGGAACGCCGCGTCGAGGCCTTCCTGCTCGACTGGAGCGGTGACCTCTACGGCCGGAGGCTCGTCGTCGAGCTGTGGGAGCGGCTGCGCGACGAGCGGGTGTTCGCGAGCGAGGCGGAGCTGGTCGAGCAGATCGCCCGCGACGTGACGCAGACGCGGGCCGCTTCACGCCCGATCTGAGCGAAGCGCAAGTTTTCCCTCGCTGCGGTGTCTTGATCTGCATGGAGACCATCCAGGTCGAGCGCGTGATCTGCCTCGAGTGCGGCTGGACGTACACGAAGCGGGTCCGCGAGTCGGGACGCGCGCCGGGCTGCCCGGCGTGCAGTGGACGCGAGTCGGTACCCGCGAGCGCGCTTCACGGCGGGCTCGACACGCCGCCCGAGCGTCTCGGATCGGCACCCGCGCCGTTCCGCCCGCATGCGCTCACGCCGCCGAAGTAGTGATGGCGGCCGGCCCAGCGCCGGACCTGCCGCCCTTGTGACTCGAGCCGCTCGAGCCACTGCTCGTCGACGCCGGGCTCGGCGTTGATCACGCCCGGGGCGGGATGGAAACGCGGTCGTTCGATCGCGGCCCGCGGCTCGTCGCCGTCGTGCAGGACGGCGACGAGCACGCCGACGAGAGCCGTGCGAAGACGCGTGCCCCCGGCTGCGCCGAGCGCGAGCTCGAGACCGACGGTGTCGAACGCGAGCGTCGGCGCCATCATGCTCGCCACCCGGGCGCCGGCGACGAGCGTCCCGGTCACCAGGTCGGTCTCCCCGAGCATGCTGTTCAGGTGCAGGTCGAGGCCCGGGACGAAGTCGCCCGAGCCCAGGCCGAGGCTCGAGGTGAGCACGCAGGCGTTGCCGTTGCCGTCGACCACCGTCAGGTTGGTGGTGTGCCCGTCGGGGGTCGGCCGCGCCTCGAGGGCCCCGAGCAGGGCGTCCGCGCCGCCCGCGGGATCGAGGCGCGCGAGAGTCTCGGGGACGTCGGAGAGCCCGCCGCGCGTGTGCACGCGTCGCCCGGCGAAGGCGACCGTGGCCGGCTCGCCCCAGGCGGCCTCGTAGCCTTCGAGGTCTGCTGCGGTGAGCACGCCGTCGCGCTCGGCGACGAGGGCGAGGAGCTCGCCCGCGATCGTCCCCTCGTAGACGGTGCGCGCCCCCTCGTCGCGGACGAGCTCGAGCGTGCGGACGAGACCGGGCTGGCGCAGCAGGTCGCCCGGTGTGAGCAGCGTGCCGCCCGGCGCGTAGATGGCTGCCCCCTCGCGCATCGTCATCACCGGCTCGAGCATCGCGAGGCACGAGACGTGAGCAGGCGGCATCGGCACGCCGGAGCGCGCCAGCCGGAGTGCCGGCTCGACGACTCTCGGCCAGGGCAGCCTCCCGTGGGCGCGCCAGAGGGCGTCGAGGCCGGCGGGCAGCCCGGGCACCCCGCAGGAGGAGGCGCCGATCGCGTAGTGGACGACCTCCTCGCCGAACCGCACCGCGAGCTCGGTCATCGGTGCGCCGCGGCCCGACGGCACCGCGACGAAGCAGTCGATGTTCTCGACGCGGCCGCTGCGCGCGTCGAAGTGGATCGCGTGCGCGCCTCCCAGGAGGCCGGTCATCACCGTCTCCGCCACGCACGACGCGAGCGAGGCCGCGACTGCCGCGTCCGCCGCGCTGCCGCCCTCCTCGAGGATCTCGGCCCCGGCCGCCGCGGTCGCCGGATGGCCCGCCGCGACGGCGGGTCTCACGGGATCTGCTCCACCGCGCGGCTCCCGATCCGCGCGAAGCCGGGGCGGGGGAAGTCGAAGCGCATCCCGGCCTCGTCGCCCTCCGACAGCGCGAACGTGCGCTCCCCGATCGCGTGCGCCCCGACCGCGCTGCCGTCCGGGAGCACGACCCGCAACCCGCCGGCCGCCGGCTCGATCTCGACCACTCCGTCCTGGGTGGCGTAGCGGCCGGCGAAGGCCGCCAGCGCGTCGGCGGGCAGGTCGAGCCGCGCCGGGACGCGCCGCGGCGCACCCACGACGTCCGTCAGCCACGCATCCTCGATTCGGTCGAGCGCCCGGTTCCCGCGCTCGCTGTTCGTCAGCCCGGCGAACACCGCACCGCGGTCGGGAACCGTGAGCAGGGACGTCGAGAAGCCGCCGTACGACCCGGCATGGCCCCACACCTCGATTCCGTTCACCCGCTCGCCGAAGAGCCCGAAGCCGTAGACGCCGCCGATCGGCTTGCCGGCGACGACGCGCTGGGCCGCCGACTCGCGCCGGGCGAGGTGCCACGCCCCGAAGCGCACGACGTCCTCGACCGTCGAGACGAGCCCGCCGGAGGGGCGCCGCGCCCGCGGATAGGGGATCGGCGGCAGGTCGATGCCCACGCCCTCGAGGTCGGGCTCGGCGAACGAGGTCGCCCGCATGCCCGCCGGCCGGAGGACGTGCTCGGCGAGCGCTTCCTCGTAGCTCGTCCCGGCCCGCCGTGCACACAGGTCGCCGGCGAGCCAGTAGCCCGTGTTCGCATACGACCACACCTCTGAGACGCCGAAGAGTCGACGCACTTCCGGGAGCGCGGCCACGCACTGTCCGAGCGCGCCGTCGCCCTGGCCGAAGCGGGCGTAGTCGCGGTCGGCGAGCTCGCAGTCGTAGCCGCTCGTGTGCGACAGCAGATGCCGCACGCGGACGTCGTCGGGCCACACGCCGGTGGGCTCGTCGAGGTCGAGGAGCGACAGCGCCAGCGCTCCCGTCATCGGCTTCGTGATCGAGGCGATCCGGAAGCGCGTCGAGGCCTCGCAGCCGAGCGCGAGGGTCGAGACCTCGCCGTCGGAGAGCGTCCCGACGGCGAGCGCAGGGACCTCCCAGTCGTCGCGCGCCGCCTCGCAGACGGCGTGAAAGAACCTATTCATCGGGATTTCGCTACCCTACTGACCGACCAGGCCTCGGCCGTGCGCGCCTTCCTTCGCGGCGGCTGAGACCCGGGTGACGACACATACGAGAGGAGAAGGATGCCCCTCACCAAGGAAGAGAAGCTGCAGCACGTCCAGAAGTTCGGCAAGCACGAGACCGACACCGGCTCGACCGAGGTGCAGGTCGCGATGCTGACCCAGCGGATCAACGAGCTGACCGAGCACCTGCGGACGCACAAGCACGACCACTACTCGCGCCGCGGCCTGCTGAAGCTCGTCGGCCGCCGCCGCCGGTTCCTGAACTACCTGCAGCGCACGAATCTCGAGGGCTATCGCGCCCTCATCAAGGAGCTCGGCCTGCGCCGCTAGCTCCGTCAACCCCGAAGGGTGGAGCTTGGGCGAGCGCCTACCGCGCGAGACGCTGGCTCAATCTCCACCCTTCACTGCACAGTGGAGGCATAGGAGAGAATGAGTATCGTCGAGGCAGAGCACCCTGCAGGGGTGCCCGTTGCCGTGTCCGTCGAGATCGGCGGACGTGAGATCACCTTCGAGACGGGCAAGCTGGCCAAGCAGGCCGACGGCGCCGTTGTCGTCTCGAGCGGCCAGACCGTCGTGCTCGGCACGGCGCAGGGCCGCACCGAGGCCCGCGAAGGCCAGGATTTCTTCCCGCTCACCGTCGATATCGAGGAGCGGATGTACGCCGCCGGGAAGATCCCGGGCGGCTTCTTCAAGCGGGAGGGTCGGCCGACGGAGCGCGCGATCCTGACCGCGCGCATGACCGACCGCCCCGTCCGGCCGCTCTGGCCGAAGGGCTACCGCAACGAGGTTCAGTGCGTCGGCACGGTCTTCTCGGCCGACCTCGTGATCCCGCACGACATCCTCGCCATCAACGCCGTCTCGGCGGCCCTCACCATCTCGCCGCTCCCCTTCATGGGGCCGATCGGCGCGGTGCGGATGGGCCTGATAGACGGCCAGCTGGTCGTCAACCCGACGCTCGAGGAGACGGAGCACAGCTCCGACCTCGACCTGATCGTCGTCGGGACGAAGGACGGCCTGACGATGGTCGAGGCGGGCGCGAACCGCGTCCCCGAAGAGACCATCCTCGAGGCGCTCGACATCGCCCACCGGGAGATCGTCAAGCTCTGCCAGGCGCAGGACGACCTGCGCGCGAAGGCGGGCAAGCCGAAGTGGCTCGACCCCGCTGTCACCGAGCGGCTCGAGGCCGAGCACGGGCATGCGATCTGGACGCGGATCCAGGAGCAGGGCCTGCGCGACGCGGCGGCTCTCGTCGACGAGCTCGTCGTCCTCGAGGCAGGCACCCCGTCGATGAGCTCGAGCGAGGGCGACGTGCTCAAGGAGCTGCAGGCGCGCATGTCGCTCGCCCAGATCCTCGAGAAGCAGCGCTCGGTGGCCGTCGAGGGCGCCGTGCGCGAGCAGTTCGAAGGCGACCTGAAGGGGCTGACCGAGGCCGAGCAGGACTCGAAGGAGCTGAAGTCCGCGAAGCGGAGCCTGCTCTACGACCGCATCGTCGAGACGGTCGAGCTTCCGTTCCCGACCGGCGAGGTCGAGGGCGAGAAGGACGCGCTCACGAAGAGCTACGTCCGCAAGGCCTGCGAGTCGATCTACAAGTCGCTCGTTCGCCAGAAGATCGCCGTCGAGAAGCGCCGCCCCGACGGGCGCTCAGAGACCGAGATCCGGCCGATCGAGGTCGAGGTCTCGGTGATGCCGCGCACGCACGGGTCGGGCCTCTTCACGCGCGGGCAGACGCAGATCATGACGCTGCTGACGCTCGGCACCGCGAAGGAGGGCCAGCGGATCGACGACCTGTCGCTCGAGTCCGAGCGGCGGTACATGCACCACTACAACTTCCCGCCCTACTCGGTGGGCGAGACGGGCCGGATGGGCTCGCCGAAGCGCCGCGACATCGGCCACGGCGCGCTCGCCCAGCGTGCCCTCGAGGCGGTCATCCCGCCGGCGGACGAGTTCCCGTACACGATCCGGCTCGTCTCCGAGACGCTCGAGTCGAACGGCTCGTCGTCGATGGGCTCGGTGTGCGGATCGACGCTCGCGTTGATGGATGCCGGCGTGCCGATCAAGGAGCCGGTGTCCGGCATCGCGATGGGTCTCGTCAAGGAGGGCGACGACTACGTCATCCTCACCGACATCCAGGGGGCGGAGGACCACCTCGGCGACATGGACTTCAAGGTCGCCGGCACGCCCGACGGGATCACCGCGCTCCAGATGGACATCAAGATCACCGGCGTCAGCCGCGAGATCATGGAGCGGGCGCTCACGCAGGCGAAGGAGGCTCGCACCGCGATCCTCGGTCGCATGCTGCAGGCGATCCCCGAGCCGCGCGACGCGCTCGCCGAGCACGCCCCGCGGATCTCGACGATTCAGATCAACCCCGAGTACATCGGCATGGTCATCGGCAAGGGCGGCGAGACGATCCGCGGCCTCGAGTCCGAGTACGACGTGCAGATCGACATCGAGGAGGACGGGACGATCCTCGTCTACGCCACCGAGGGCACGAAGGGCGACGCCGCGATCGCAGCGATCGGGGCGCTCACCAAGGAGCCCGAGGTCGGCGACGAGTACACGGGCCGGGTCGTCAAGACGACCGACTTCGGCGCGTTCGTCGAGCTGAAGAAGGGCACCGACGGCCTGCTCCACGTCTCGAACGTCGGGCCGGGGCGCGTCAACCACATCGAGGACGTCATCCAGCGCGGCGACATCCTCGACGTGCTCGTGCAGGAAGTCGACAAGGCCCGCGGCCGCATCGGCCTCAAGCTCGTGCAGAAGCACGAGAACGGCGGCTTCGTCTCGCCGGAGGAGCTCGTCGAGCGGGCGAAGGACGCCCCGCCGCGCGAGCCCCGCGAGGACCGTCCCCGCCGCGACGGCGACCGCAACCGCGGTGGACGCGGTGGCAGCCGCGGCGGCCCGCGCCGCGAGCGCGAGGAATCGCACAGCGAATAGCAATGTGCCGGGCGGGGCGGCGACAGCCGCCCCGCCCGTTTCGTCGTCTTAGGTTGGCGTGACGCTCCATCAGGTCCGCCGCAGGATCATGCTCGTCGCGCCGATCCGGCTCGGGCTGGGCATCGTCTGGCTCGTGGCCGCCCGTCTCGCCGGTGCGGAATCGACGCCTGCGCTGCTTGCGTTCGGCACCGGGCTCGTGGGCTTCGTGTTTCTCGCCTTCAACGACCCGCGGACCGCCTTCCTGACCCGGGCCGACCCGAAGCCCGCACCGGCGGGCGCGGCCGTCGCGGGGCCCCTGCGGCAGGCCCTCGCCGCCACGCTCCCGAGCACGGTGGGCGTGTCGGTGCTCGCTGCGATCACGGTCGTGCCGTACCCGGTCCTTGCGGCGCTCCTGGGCGGCGTCTCGGCAGGCCTCGGAGTGGGAGGGCTGGCGGCCGTGCCGCGGATCGACCCCGACCTGCTCGTCGACCCGCGCACGGGGACCGTGTACCGCTCCTGACCCGAGTACGCTGCGTCCGTGCAGAACTGGTCGCTGACCGAGCTCGACTCCGGCGAGCGCGTCATCTCGGAGCGCCTCGATCACGTCCGCTCGGCGGCGGTCGGCTACTGGATCGGCGCGGGATCCCGTGACGAGGAGGCGGCCGAGGCCGGCGTCTCGCACTTCATCGAGCATCTCCTGTTCAAGGGCACCGGGCGCTACACGGCGCTCGAGATCGCCGAGATCTTCGACGGCCTCGGCGGCGAGCTGAACGCGGCCACGTCCCGCGAGCACACGCTGGTCTACGCGCGCGTGCCCGACCACCACCTCGAGGTCGCAATGGACGTGATGGGCGACATGGTGTTCGCGCCGGCGTTCGAGGATCTCGACGCCGAGCGCGAGGTCGTGCTGGAGGAGATCGCGATGTACGACGACGCGCCGCAGGAGCTCGTGCACGACCTGATCGCCGAGGCGATCTTCGGCGACCATCCGCTCGGACGGCCGGTGATCGGCACGGCGGAGGTGATCTCGACGATCCCGCGGGAGGCGATCGCCCGCTACCACGGTCTCCGGTACTCGCCCGCGAACATCGTCGTCGCGGCCGCCGGGAACATCGACCACGAGCAGGTCGTCGAGCTCGTCGGCCGTGCGCTCGAGCGGCGGACCGGCGCCGCCGGTGACGTCGCCGACGTGCTGCGGCCGCCGCTCGTGCAGGCGCCGCCGCCCCGTCTGCGCTTCCTGCGCAAGGACACCGAGCAGTACCACGTCTGTCTCGGCGCGCCCGGCATCTCGCGCTCCGACCGGCGGCGCTTCGCGGTCTCGCTGCTCGACGCGATCCTCGGCGGCTCGGCGTCGTCGCGGCTCTTCCAGGAGATCCGTGAGAAGCGCGGCATGGCGTACTCGGTCTACTCCTTCGTCTCGCAGTACACGGACACCGGCCAGGTCGGCGTCTACCTGGGCACGCGAGAGGAGAACCTCGCGGAAGCGCTCGCGATCGCGGCCGACCAGATCGCGGATCTCGCTGCCGGCAACCTGGGCGCGCGCGAGCTCGAGCGCGCGAAGGAGAACCTGAAGGGCCGCATCCTGCTCTCGATGGAGTCGACCTCGACGCGCATGAACCGGCTCGGCAAGTCGCTGATCACCGACTCGGAGCTGCTGTCGCTCGACCGGATCGTGGCCGAGATCGACGCGGTCGAAGCCGGGTCGGTGTGCGAGCTCGCCGCCGCCCTGCTCGAGCCCGACCGGCTCTCGGCCGCCTGCATCGGGCCGGACGAGGAGCGCTTTCTCGCCGCGCTCGAGCCGGTGACGCCGGGTCTCGCCCGAGCGGCATGAAGATCGTCCTGAACGGGCGCCGGGGCCGGGTCGGCTCCGTGCTCGGCCCGGGTCTCGAGGAGGCCGGCCACGTGCTCGTCGACTCCCTTGCCCAGGCCGATGCGATGGTCGACTTCACGCGCCCCGATGCCGCGCTCGCGAATGTGGGGGCTGCGATCGAGGCCGGCGTGCCGTCGGTCGTCGGCACCACCGGCTGGGACATCGACGCGGTTCGCGACGCGCCGGTGGCGGTGTTCTATGCCCCGAACTTCGCGCTCGGAGCCGTGCTGATGATGAGGTTCGCCGCCGAGGCCGCCCGGCATCTCGACGGGGCGGAGATCGTGGAGCTGCACCACGCGGCGAAGCTCGACCGCCCGAGCGGCACCGCGAAGCTCACCGCGGAGCTGATCGGCGGCGAGGTGCCGATCCACTCGGTGCGGCTCCCGGGGCTCGTCGCGCACCAGGAGGTGATCCTCGGCGCGGAGGACCAGACGCTCCGAATCCGTCACGACGCCGTCTCGCGTGCGGCCTACACGCCCGGCGTCCTGCTCGCGCTCGAGAAGCTGCCGTCGCTGCCGCCCGGGTTGACGGTCGGCCTGGACGTGCTTATCTAGCGGTCATGGTCTGCGCGAGCTGCGGCGCCGAGAATCCCGCCGGCCATCGCTTCTGCGGGCAGTGCGGCGGCACGCTGACGGCCAGCTGCCCGTCGTGCGGCCATGCCAGCCTGCCGGGAGAGCGCTTCTGCGGCGCGTGCGGCGCGCCGCTGTCCGCGACCGCAGCACCCGCCGTCGCCGCGCCGATTGCCGAGCGACGGCTCGTCTCGGTCCTGTTTGCCGACCTCGTCGGCTTCACGCCGCTCTCCGAGTCGCGCGACCCGGAGGAGGTACGCGAGCTTCTCTCCCGCTACTTCGACACGTGCCGGCGGCTCGTCGAGCTGTACGGCGGCGTGGTCGAGAAGTTCATCGGCGATGCCGTGATGGCGGTGTGGGGGACGCCGTTCGCGCAGGAGGATGACGCAGAGCGGGCGGTGCGGGCGGCGCTCGACCTGGTCGCAGCCGTATCCGCGCTCGGGGACGAGGTCGACGCGCCCGATCTGCGGGCGCGCGCCGGCGTGCTGACCGGCGAGGCGGCGGTCAACCTCGGAGCCGTCGGGCAGGGCATGGTGGCGGGCGACCTCGTCAACACGGCGGCGCGGATCCAGGCGTCTGCCGAGCCCGGCACCGTGCTCGTCGGCGACGCGACGAGACGGGCGAGCGAGCAGGCGGTCGTCTTCGAGGATGCCGGCGAGCACGAGCTGAAGGGGAAGGCAGAGCCGGCACGGCTCCACCGCGCAGTCCGGGTGACGGCCGCGCGCGGCGGCGCACTGCGCTCCGAGGGCCTCGAGGCGCCCTTCGTGGGCCGGAGGCGAGAGCTGCGTCTCGTGAAGGAGCTCTACCACGCCGCCGCCGATCAGTCGCGGGCGCAGCTCGTCCAGATCACCGGCATCGCCGGCATCGGCAAGTCGAGACTTGCCTGGGAGTTCGAGAAGTACCTCGACGGCCTGGCGGAGAACGTCTGGTGGCACCGCGGGCGCTGTCTCGCCTACGGCGAGGGCGTGGCGTACTGGGCACTCGCAGAGATGGTCCGGATGCGGGCCCAGATCCTCGAGGGGGAGGAGCAGTCCGCCGCCCGGCTGAAGCTCGCCGCCTGTCTCGAGGAGCACATCCGGGACGCCGACGAGCGCTCGTGGATCGGGCCGCGGCTCGCCAACCTGCTCGGCCTCGAAGACCGCTCCGACACCGACCGGCAGGACCTGTTCGCCGCCTGGCGTCTCTTCTTCGAGCGCCTGACCGACGAAGGGCCGCTCGTCATGGTCTTCGAGGACCTGCAATGGGCCGACCAGGCGCTGCTCGCGTTCATCGAGTACCTGCTCGAGTGGTCGAGTGCGCGGCCGTTGTACGTCGTCGTCCTGGCCCGGCCCGACCTGGCCGAGCAGCACCCCGAGTTCGGCCGGAACCTCAGGAACGTCGCCTCGCTCGCGCTCGAGCCGCTGAGCGAGGCGGAGATGGCTCAGCTCCTCGAAGGCTACGTCCCGGGCCTCCCGAGACCGCTGAAGGAGCAGATCCTCGAGCGCGCGCAGGGCATCCCGCTCTACGCGGTCGAGACCGTCCGGATGCTGATCGACCGCGGCCTGCTCGCCCAGCACGGCCCCGTCTATCGGCCCACGGGCGAGATCGGCACCCTCGAGGTGCCGGAGACCCTGCACGCGCTTGCAGCCGCGCGGCTCGACGGCCTCCCGCCCGAGGAGCGCCGCGTCGTCCAGGACGCGTGCGTGCTCGGCAAGACGTTCACGAAGCAGGCGCTCGCGTCGGTGACGGGCCGGCCGGAAGGGGAGCTCGAGCCGCTGCTGGCGGCGCTCGTGCGCAAGGAGGTGCTCTCGCTGAACGCCGACCCGCGCCGCCCCGACCGGGGCCAGTACGGCTTCCTGCAGGAGCTGCTGCGCCAGGTCGGCTACGACACCCTGTCCCGCCGCGACCGCAAGGCGCGCCACCTGGCGGCCGTCGCGGCGCTCGAGCAGACGTTCGAAGGCGCTGCGGAGGAGGTGCCGGAGGTGATCGCCTCGCACCTGCTGGCCGCGGCCGCAGCGGGGCCCGATGACCCGGACGCGGACGAGATCCGGTTCCGTGCGCGCGGGGCCCTCGTGCAGGCGGGCGAGCGGGCGGCCGCGCTCGCTGCGCCGGAGGAGGCGCAGCGCTACCTCGACCTGGCCGCGGAGCTCGCCGAGCACGACCCGGCGGCGCGGGCGGGGCTGCTGGAGCGCGCCGGGACACGAGCCTTCCGCGCGGGGGACACTCCGGGTGCGCGCGCCAGGCTGGAGCAGGCGATGGAGCTCTATGCAGCGCGGGGCGACACGCTCGCGGCGGCGCGTGTCGGCGTCGCTCTCGCGGACGTCGACGTGGCCGAAGGGCGGCTCGAGGAGGGAAGCCGCCGCCTCGAGGCGGTGCTGCCGACACTCGAGGAGGCCGGCCCGAGCGCGGAGCTGGCGGCCACCTATGCCTCGCTCGGGCGGCTGCGCAGCCTGCTCGGGCAGCACGAGCGCGCGGTCGGGGTCCTCGAGCAGGCGCTGCGGCTCGCCGAGAAGCTGATGCTCGACCAGATTCTCGTGATGGCGCTCAACAGCAAGGCCGTCGTCCTGCTGTTCGAGGGCCGGCTGCTCGAGGCCCAGCTGCTCCTCGAGGGCGCGGCGGCGCGGGCGCGAGGCATTGACGAGCTCGGCTGGAGCCGGGCGGCGAACAACCTCGCCCAGGTGCTGTTCAACGTCGATTCGCTGTCGGAGGCACTCGAGCTGAACGACGAGATCATCGCGCAGGCCCGTCAGCGCGGCGACCGGGAGGAGCTCGTCACCCAGCTGAGCACCTCCATCGGGATGTTGCGCGGCCTCGGGCGCTGGGAGGACGCTCTCGCCGTCCTGGCCGAAGTGGCCGCGCTCCCCCAGGTGAGCCCGTGGGCGCGGTCGGAGATCATCGAGGCGGTTCCGATCTTCTGCGAGCGAGGAGAGCTGGGTCGGGCCGAGGAGATCGTTCGCGAGCAGGAGTGGCAGCGCGATGCGCAACAGCCGGAGGCGATCGCCGCATTCGCCGCCGTCGAGGCACGGCTGCTGCGCGCCGAGGGGAAGCTCGAGGCCGCGCTCGCCGCGGCGCTGCGGGGGCTCGGCCTCCGCGGGCAGCTGACGATGACGAGCGTCTACCTCAAGAACTGCCTCGTCGAGGCGCTCGAGGCAGCGGTCGATCTCGGCGACGCCGGGCGCTCCCGTGAGCTCCTCGCGCTCGTCGACGAGCTGGCCGCGGGCGAGCTCACGCCGATGCTCGATGCGCACCGGGCGCGGTTCCTTGCGCGGCTCGAGGCGCACGGCGGCGACCAGGAAACGGTCGACCATTGCTTCGAGACAGCGGAACGCATCTTCGGGGAGCACGGGCTCGTCTTCCCTCTTGCCGTCACCCGACTCGAGCATGCGGAGTGGCTGGCCGGCCAGGGAAGGACGGACGAGTCGGCGGCCCTGCTCGGCCAGGCGCGGGAGGAGTTCCGGCGCCTCGGGGCCGCGCCCTGGGTGGAGCGGCTCGAGGCCGCCGCCCGGTCGGAAGTCACCGCGTAGAGCTTCCGGGCTTTCGCCGATGCGCGAGGCCGTGGGTCGTTCGAGCATCGATCCGTCAAGGAACGGAGGCAACCATGAGCACGCTCGAGAAGCGGGCCGATCTCGCCGGCCCCGGCATCGGCGACTACACGGAGCTCGCGACCGTCCTGCCGCACGACTATCGCTCGCTCCTCTCGCCGCGGGAGACGATGCGAGCGCTCTACGCGGCGAAGCGCCTGATCGAGGACCGGCTCTGCGAGGAGCTGAGCCTCCTGCAGGTGCAGGTGCCGTTGATCGTCGACCAGGCGTCGGGCGTCAACGACTACCTCGATCGCGACGGCTCGCGCACGCCGGTGACCTTCCACGTCGCAAACGACCGCGACCTGCACCCGGTCGAGGCCGAGGTCGTGCAGGCGGCAACCAAGTGGAAGCGGCTCGCGCTCGCGGAGTTCGAGTGCGCGCCGGGCGACGGCATCCTCACCGACATGCGCGCGGTGCGGAAGGACTACTTTCTCGACCACGACCACAGTGCGTACGTCGACCAGTGGGACTGGGAGCAGGCGATCCACCGCGAGGACCGGACGCTCGCGTACCTGACCGGCACGGTGAACGCGATCTGGCGCGTGCTCAAGGAAGCCGAGCGGATGCTCCTGGGTCGCTGGCCGGCTCTTCGCACATACGGCGAGCTGCCGGAGCGGCTCGAGTTCGTGCACGCCGAGGACATCCTCGCGCGCTGGCCCGATCTGCCGCGAAAGCAGCGTGAGACGAGGCTCCTCCAGGAGCATCCCGCGGTCTTCATCTACGGGATCGGCTGGCCGCTCGCCGACGGGCTCCCACACGAGCTGCGGGCCGCCGACTACGACGACTGGTCGACCGAGACCGTCTCGTCCGACGGGCGGCCGATGCACGGGCTGAACGGCGACATCCTCGTCTGGAACCCGGTCACCCGGCGCCGGCACGAGCTGATGTCGGGAGGGATCCGGGTCGATGCCGCAGCGCTCCGTCGTCAGCTCGAGCTGTCGGGACAGCAGCACTTCGCGGAGCTGCCGTATCACCGCGCGATCCTCGCCGACGAGCTTCCACTCTCGATCGGCGCGGGCATCGGCCAGTCGCGGACAATGATGCTGCTCCTCCGCAAGGCGCACCTCGGCGAGGTCAGCGTCTCGGTCTGGCCGCAGGTGCTGAAGGATCTCTGCGCCGCGGAGAACATCCACGTGCTGGAGTGAGCATGTGAAGTTGCGCGACGACGTCGTGACGGTGGGGGAGACCGTGCTCCGGTTGCGCCGGCCGGTCTCCCCCGAGTCGCTGCTCGACGAAGACGCCTTCGCCCGGGACGAGTTCCTGCCGTACTGGGCCGAGCTCTGGCCCGCTGCACTCGCGCTTGCCGGGTCGCTCCCGGCGGTCGCGGGGCTGCGCGTGTGCGAGCTCGGCTGCGGCCTCGGTCTTCCGTCGCTCGTCGCTGCGGCCCGCGGCGCCGACGTGACGGCGACCGACTGGGCGCCGGACGCGATCGCGCTGCTTCGGGAGAATGCCGGTCGCAACGCCGTGGAGGTGCGCGCCGAGGTACGCGACTGGCGCGAGCCGTGGGCTGCCCGCTTCGACCTGGTGCTCGCCGCCGACGTGCTCTACGAGCAGCGGAACGTCGAGCCGTTGCTCGCGCGGCTGGGCGAGCTTGCCCCGACGGCGCTCGTCGGCCTCGCCGGCCGGCCCTACGAGGCGGAGTTCCTGCGGCTCGCCGGGGAGGTCGAGGAGGTGGCGCCGCGCGTCGTCCGTCTCTTGGGGGCGTAAACTCCAGGGATGCTCGGCAACGTCCTGACGGCGATCGTGACGCCGTTCCGCGAGGACGGGTCGATCGACTTCGACGCGTTCCAGGCACTCGCGCGCCATCTCGTCGACAACGGCTCCGACGGGCTCGTCGTCGCCGGGACGACGGGTGAGAGCCCGACCCTCGCCGACGGGGAGCGGCTCGATCTCTTCCGCGCCGCGCTCGAAGCGGTCGGCGACCATGCCACCGTCGTCGCGGGCACCGGCACCTATTCGACCGCGCATTCGGTGCATCTCACCGAGGAGGCCCACGAGCTCGGCGTCGACGCGTTCCTCGTCGTCACGCCTTACTACTCGAAGCCGCCGCAGCGCGGGATCGTCGCGCACTTCGAGGAGATCTCGCGCGCGAGCGACCGCCCGATCGTCGTCTACAACATCCCTGCGCGCGTCGTCGTGAACGTCGAGCCGGAGACGATCTCCCGCCTCGCCCAGATCGAGACGGTTCGCGCGGTGAAGCAGGCCAACGGCGACGTCGCCCAGGCACGGCACATCGTCGACGAGGGGCTCGTCCTCTATGCAGGCGACGACAACCTGATCCTGCCGTTCCTCGAGCTCGGCGGCAGCGGCGGCGTGTGCGTGCATACGCACATCGTCGGGCCGCAGGTGGCAGAGCAGGTCGCGGCCGGTCTCGCCGGCGACTTCGAGCGCGCGCGCGAGCTCGACGCGGAGCTTCAGCCGGCGTACGACCTGCTGAAGGTGCAGTCGAACCCGATCGCGATCAAGGCGGCGCTCGAGCTGCTCGGCCACCGCGTCGGCGGCCACCGGCTACCGCTCGTCTCGGCGAACGAGGGCGAGATCGGCGCCGTGCGCGGATGCCTCGAGCGCCTCGGCCTGCTCGTCGCAGCCTGACGTGAACGGCCTGGCGGAGCGACCACTAGACTCCGACGATGCCTGACGCGCTTCGCGTGATCCCGCTCGGCGGCCTCGGCGAGGTCGGCAAGAACATGACCGTGTACGAGCTCGGCGACGAGCGGATCGTCGTCGACGCCGGCATGGCGTTCCCGCGCGACGAGCACCTGGGCGTCGACGTGATCCTTCCCGACTTCGGCTATCTCCGCGACCGCCCGTTGCGTGCCGTGGTGCTCACGCATGCGCACGAAGACCACGTCGGCGCGCTGCCGTTCCTGATGCGTGAGGTGCGAGTCAACGAGATCTGGGCGACAAGGCTCACGCTCGGCCTCGTCAAGTCGAAGCTCGACGAGCACGGGCTCCTGCGCGCCGCGGAGTTGCGCGAGGTCGACCCGGAGGGAGCGCCGATCGACATCGGGCCGTTCCGGCTCGAGTTCGTCCGCATGGCCCACTCGGTCCCCGACGCCGTCGGCATCGCGATCGAGACGCCGGCCGGGCGCGTGTTCCACACCGGCGACTGGAAGCTCGACCACACGCCCGTCGACGGCCTGCGCACCGACGTCGGCCGGCTCGCCGACCTCGGCAACCGCGGCGTCGACCTGCTCTGCGGCGACTCGACGAATGCCGAGCGGCCCGGGTTCACCCGCTCCGAGCGTGTCGTCGGCGAGGCGTTCAAGCAGATCATCCCGGCGCGGTCGGGGCGCGTGCTCGTCTCGAGCTTCGCATCGAACATCCACCGCATGCAGCAGGCGATCGACGTCGGCGTCGGGTGCGGGCGGAAGGTGGTCGTCGTCGGGCGCTCGATGCGGCGGAACCTCAACGTTGCGCGCAATCTCGGGTACGTCGAGGTGCCGGAGGAGACGCTCGTCCGTCCGGCCGACCTCGACGACGTGCCGCCCGGCGAGCAGCTCGTGCTCTGCACCGGTTCGCAGGGCGAGCCGCTGTCGGCCCTGACGCGCATCGCCTACAACGACCATCCCGCGATCAAGGTCGAGCGCGGCGACACCGTGATCATCTCCGCGCGCCCCGTCCCCGGGAACGAGCTACGGGTTCACGACGCGATCAACAGGCTGACTCGCAGCGGCGCCGAGGTGCTGCACGAGGAGAACGCGGACGTCCACGTCTCCGGCCACGCCCGTGCCGAGGAGCTGCGTACGCTGATCGGTCTCTTACGCCCGAAGGCGGTGATGCCGATCCACGGCGAGTACCGGATGCAGGCGGCACACGCGCGCCTCGCGCAGGACGCAGGCGTCCCGGCGTCGTCGATCGTCATCGCCGAGAACGGTGACGTGGTCGAGCTGACGCGCGAAGGTGTGCGGATCGTCGATCGCGTGGAGGCGGGTGTCACGTTCGTCGACGGGCTCGGTGTCGGCGACATCTCCGATGTCGCGCTGCGCGACCGGCGCCACATGTCGGAGGACGGAGTCCTGATCATCGTCACGACGCTCGCCGACGGCGCGGTGTCATCACCCGAGCTGATCGCGCGCGGGTTCGCCGAGGATGACGAGCTGCTCGCCGAGATGCGCCACGAGGCGCGCGAGATCGTGCGGGAGCTGCTCGAGGAGGACATCCGGGAGATCAAGCTGCTCCAGGAGCACATCCACGACGGCATCGGCCAGCTGGTCTACGACCGCACCCGGCGGCGGCCGATGATCCTGCCCGTGGTGGTCGAGGTATGAGCGTAGGCTTGACGGAGCTCATCAAAGAGCGGAGGCGCCGGCTTGGCCGGCGCCGGGAGCGGGTTTGACGACCCCGCTGGGAACACGCCCGGAGTGGGCCGAGGCGCTCGTCGAGCATGCGGCCGACCGCCAGACGGCGCAGCGCCTGATCCGGCAGCTGCTCGCCGTCGAGGTGGCGTCGCTCGCGTTCTGCCGGCTGCTCGAGCGGTGGGCGCGCGGCGAGGCGGATCCCGGGACCGCCGGGCGGCGTCAGGCCGCGCTGCGGCGCGCTGCCGACCGCGTCGAGACCGCTCTCGCCGGCCTGGAGCGGCCGCTCGGCCGGTATCTGCTCGAGCTGGAGGCCGACCAGGCCGAGGGCCGCTCGTGGTTCGGCGAGCCGGGCCGTGGAGAGCTCGTCGATTGGGGGCCGGTACTCGAGCGGGCAGGCGTCGAGGTGGCGCCGCACCGGGTCGCGTCCGCGTACCTCGAGCTGGCGGTGCTCGTGCGCGCGCTCGAGGGCCTGTCGGCGACGGTGCGCTGGCAGTCCGAGCTCGACGCCGGCTCGCTCTGGGCGGGCCTGTTCGACCTGCGCGAGAACCTGCTCGGCTCCGCGCTCGACGACCTGCGCGCGATCGCCGCTTAACCTCGGCCGTGACTGCAGTCGTCGAGCTGACCGTCGTCGGGTCGATCAACCTCGATCTCGTCGCCCGCGTCGAGCGGCTGCCGCGCGCCGGCGAGACGGTCGCGGGGACGAGCTTCGAGCGCTTTCCCGGCGGAAAGGGCGCGAACCAGGCGGTTGCCGCGGCCCGCCTCGGCGCGCGCGTGCGCATGGTCGGCGCGGTCGGCGACGACCCGCTGGCCGACGAAGCGCTCACCGGCCTGGACGAAGCGGGCGTCGAGCTCGCCGTCGAGCGCACCGGGACGACCGGGATCGCCATGATCCTCGTCGCCGCCGACGGCGAGAACCAGATCGTCGTCGTGCCCGGAGCGAACGCGCGCGTGCGGCCCACTTCGCCCGCGGGAGCGGTGCTCTGCCAGCTCGAGGTCACGGACGAGGTCGTCCGCGCAGCGGCGCGCGAAGCCTCGTTCTTCGCCCTCAACGCCGCGCCGGCGCGCCCGGTCGACGTCGTCCCCGACCTCCTGATCGTCAACCGCCTCGAGCACGAGGTCGTCTCCGCCGGGAAGCTCGTAGCCGTCACCTACGGTGCCGAGGGCGCGGCCCTCTTCGAGGACGGACGCGAGGTCGCGAGAGCCGCCCCGCCGGCAGTCGACGCCGTCGACGGCACCGCAGCCGGGGATGCCTTCGCTGCGTGTCTCGTCGTCGGGCTGCTCGAGGGTCGTGAGCGCGGAGCTGCGCTCGAGCGCGCGTGCGCCGCGGGCGCGCTCGCTGCCACACGCCTCGGCGCGCAGCCGTCCCTGCCGCGTGCCGGCGAGGTAGACGCGATACTCGAAAGATGACTCCGACGCCGATCATCCTCGACTGCGATCCCGGCCACGACGACGCGATCGCGATCCTGCTCGCGCTCGCCTCGCCCGAGCTTGAGCTCGTCGCGGTCACGACGGTCGCCGGCAACCAGACCCTCGAGAAGACGACCGCGAACGCGCTCCGCATCCTCGAGCTCGCCGGCCGCGCCGACATCCCGGTCTACAAAGGGGCCGCGGCGCCGATCCTCCGCGAGCGGCACGTCGCGGCGGACGTCCACGGCGAGAGTGGGCTCGACGGCCCGGACCTCCCGTCGCCGGCCGCAGTCCCGCAGCCCGAGCATGCCGTCGAGTTCCTGGCTCGCGCCTTCCGAGCCGACGAGAAGCCGGTCCTCGTCCCGATCGGGCCGCTGACGAACGTCGGGCTGTTGTTCGCGACCTATCCCGGCGCACGCCCCGAGCGGATCGTGCTGATGGGGGGAGCGATCGGCGAGGGCAACCGCACGCCGGCCGCCGAGTTCAACATCTGGGCCGATCCGGAGGCCGCCGAGCGCGTGTTCGCCGAGGGCCTCGACACGACGATGGTCGGGCTCGACGTCACCCACGCAGCGTTGATCCGGGACGAGCACACCGAGCGCATGCGCGGCGGCGGCCGGGTGGGTCGCGTGGTCGCAGAGCTGATGGACTTCTACTCCCGGTTCCACCGGCGGCGCTACCCGGACCTCGACGGCTCACCGATGCACGACCCGGTGTGTATCGCGCACCTCATCGACCCGACGCTGATGCAGGTCCTGCCGGCAGAGATCGAGGTCGACTGCACCGACGGCCCGAGCCGAGGGCGGACGAACGTCGACCTGAGAGGCCGCGAGCAGTTCGGCCCTCCGAACGCGAAGGCCGGCGTCGGCATCGACGGCGACCGCTTCGCCGAGCTCGTCGTCGCGCGGATCGCCTCCTTGCCGTGATCTGCTTCGCCGCGATCGCCCCGCACGGCGGCCCGATCTTCGACGACCCCGAAGGCGCAACCCGCCGCGGCATGGAGGAGCTCGGCCGTCGGTTCGCCGCCTCCCGTCCCGAGTCGGTGATCGTCATCACGCCGCACGGCGTGCACGTCGACGGGCACTTCGTCGTCGTGCGCTCGGCGATGCTCGAGGGCGACGCCTCCGAGTGGACCGACGTCGACACGAAGTTCGAGGGGCCGGGCGATCCGGAGCTCGCCGACGCGTGCGTGCAGCGGTTGCAGGCGGCCGGCCTGCCCGCACTCGGAGCGACGTTCGGCTCGACGGCTGCCGGGTCGTCGACGATGCCGCTCGACTGGGGGGCACTGATCCCGCTCTCGTTCATGCGTGCCCCTGCCGTCGTCGTCAGCCCGTGCCGCGCGCGACCGAACGAGGATCACGTGCGGGCCGGCCGCGCGCTCGCAGAGGCGACGGGCGACCGCCGCATTGCCCTGATCGCAAGCGCCGATCACGGCCACGGCCACACCGCCGACGGCCCGTACGGCTTCGCGCCCGAGTCGGCGGAGTACGACGAGGAGATCCAGGCAGTCGTACGCGACAACCGGCTCGGCGCCCTGGAGGGGTGGGACCCCGGGTTCGCGGTCGCCGCGAAGGCCGACAGCTTCTGGCAGCTCCTGATGCTCCACGGCGCGATCGGCGATGCGTACGACGTCGAGCTCCTCTCCTACGAGGCGCCGACGTACTTCGGGATGCTGACCGCGAGCTTCGGCCGGAAGGACTGAGCGTCGGCGGGGCGAAGTGCCTCGCAATGGCGCGCCGCAAGCGGCCCCGTAAGCCGTCCCCGAGGACCCCGAGCCGCGTGAAGAAGCGCCGCGGCCGCTCGCGCTCGGCGCGGGCGATCGCCGGCCAGCATCCGGAGCTCGTCGGGCTCGCGATCGCGGCGCTCGGGGTGTTCCTCGCCGCGGTGCTCTGGCTCGGTTTCAGCGGCGGCCCGGTCGCCGGCCTGGTGAAGAGCGCGATCGGGACTGCCGCGTACGTCGCACCGGTCGTGCTCGTCCCGCTCGGCGGGCTGATGGTCGCCCGGAGCGCGCTCGTCGACGTGCGTCCGTTTCGGCTCGGCCTGCCGATCGCCGTCGCCGGCCTGCTGCTGGTTCTCGGCTCCGATCACGGCGGCCTCGCCGGCCGCGGCCTCGAGTGGCTCGTCGCGCTCGGGCTCGGCACGACGGGAGCGACGATCCTCGGCGTGCTGCTCACGGTCGCCGGCGTGCTTCTGCTGACGGGCGCGAGCCTCGGGGCGATCCTTCGTCGGACCGGCCACGTGCTCGCCCACCACACCCGAGAGCGCGTCCGCGAGGCGAGGACGCGACCGGCGGCTCCCCGGCGGGAGCCCCGTCCGAGCCTGCCCGAGCCGGTCTCCGACTCCGCCTCGGTGGGCCCGGCGCCGGTGCTGTACATCCAGGATCTCGACGACGACCGCGAGGAGACCGCGGAGACCGTCGCCGTTCCGGGGGCCTTCGGCGAGCCCGAGACGCAGGAGCGCCTGTTCGAGCCGCCCGCGCCGAGGGTCGCCGACTACCACCTTCCCGACCGGGGCCTGCTCCGCGTCTCCAAGGCCGGGTCCGGCCCGAGCGGCGAGGCGAGCCAGCGCGTCGCCGAGGCGCTCGTCACGTGCCTGGCGCATTTCGGCGTCGAGGCGACCGTGATCGGCCAGATCGCCGGCCCGCGCGTCACCCGCTACGAGCTGCAGCTCGCACCCGGCACGAAGGTGGGCAAGGTTGCGAATCTCAAGGACGACCTGTCCTACGCCCTCGCGACGACCGAGATCCGCATCCTCGCCCCGATCCCCGGCAAGCAGGCCGTCGGCGTCGAGGTTCCGAACCTCAGCCCGAACCTCGTCACGCTCGGCGACATCTTCGACGATCTGCCGCAGAGCGCGAGCCCGCTGTCGGTCTGGCTCGGCAAGGACATCTCGGGCGCCGCCGTGTGGGCCGACCTGGCGCGGATGCCGCACATCCTGATCGCCGGCACCACCGGCTCGGGCAAGTCGGGCTGCATCAACACGATCCTCACCTCGATCCTCCTGCGCTCGACGCCGGACGAGGCGCGGCTGATCCTGATCGACCCGAAGAAGATCGAGCTGAACTACTACGAGTCGATCCCGCACCTGCTCACGCCGGTCGTCTCGAGCCCGAAGGAGGCGAGCGCCGTCCTGCTCAACGTCGTCACCGAGATGGAGCGGCGCTACGAGCGGCTGTCGCAGGTGCGCGCCCGCAACCTTCCCGAGGCGAACCGCGCCTTCCGTAAGCGCGGGGAGGAGGAGCTGCCGTACCTGCTCGTCGTGATCGACGAGCTCGCCGACCTGATGATGGTGAGCCCGCAGGAGGTGGAGGACTCGATCATCCGGCTCGCGCAGAAGTCGCGTGCCGTCGGCATCCACCTCGTGCTCGCGACGCAGCGCCCGTCGGTCGACGTGATCACCGGCATGATCAAGGCGAATGTCCCCTCGCGGATCGCGTTCGCGGTCTCCTCGCAGACGGACTCGCGCGTGATCCTCGACTCGAACGGCGCCGAGAGCCTGCTCGGCCAGGGCGACATGCTCTTCAAGCCGCTCGGCACCTCACGCCTGCAGCGCGTCCAGGGCGCCTTCGTGACCGAGGAGGAGATCGCACTGATCGTCGACCAGACACGGGCGCAGCGCGAGCAGTCGATCGACGAGACGTTCCTCGAGGCGCCGCAGGTGTTCGCCGACGACGCGGACGGGGACGACGGCGAGTTCGACCCGGACGAGGACCAGCTGCTCGACAAGGCGATCGAGGTCGTCGTGACCGCCCAGACGGCGAGCGTCTCCCTCCTGCAGCGGCGTTTGCGCGTCGGCTACACGCGCGCGGGCCGCCTGATCGACATGCTCGAGCGCCGCGGCATCATCTCGCCCTACGAAGGGTCGAAACCGAGGCGCGTCCTCGTCTCCGAGCACGACCTGGAGCGGGTCGTCGCCACCACCGTGGATTGACCCGTCTGCCCTGCCGACGTCGAGGCTTCCGGTCGCCGAGTGGAGTACGATGGCCGCCGCAACCCAACCCCCCGCTCGAAACGACCTGAGGAGGGCAAGTGAAGGTTTCCCGCTGGATCGCGCTTTGTGGCGTGGTGGCGCTTGCTGCTGTCGCCGTCACCGCGACGGCGCTCGGCAACGCGACGCCTACGTCGCAGAAGGCGTCGATCAAGGCCGCGCTCGTGAGCGATATCGCAGGTTTCAATGACAACGGGTTCAACAAGAACCAGCTCAAGGGGCTCAATAGGGCCGTGAAGAAGGTCGGCGGTACGGCTATTCCGTTGATCTCGCATTCGGCGAGCGACTACAACCCGAACTTCAACCAGGCGATTCGCCAGGGTGCGAAGGTCGTGGTTGCTGCGGGCTATCTGCTCGCGCCGACGATGAAGATCTATTCGAAGAAGTTCCCGAACGTCGATTTTGCGATCACCGACGATTCCTACAAGGATGCGGGTGGTGGCAAGAACGTCGAGGGTCTCACGTACGCGACGCAGGAGGCCGGCTGTCTGGTCGGTGTCCTCGCGGCGAAGATGACGCAGAAGCTCGGCGGCACGAAGATCGGTGCGGTCGGCGGTATCAAGATCCCGCCGGTCGACTCGTACATCGCTGGTTACAAGTACTGCGCTGCGAAGGCTGTCCCCGGAACGACGACGGTCGTGCAGTACTCGAACAACTTCGATGATCCCAACAAGTGCCAGCCTGTCGCCCAGAACGAGATCGGCGAGGGTGTGAAGGTGCTCTTCCAGGTCGCCGGCGGCTGCGGCCTCGGTGTTCTCAAGGCGGCCGACGCAGCGAAGCTGTGGGGGATCGGCGTTGACGCGGACGAGTACAACGATGCGAAGCGGATCCTGACGAGCGCGGTCAAGAAGACCGACGTCGGTGTCTACGACGCGGTCACGCAGTCGGCCGACGGCATGTTCCACGGCGGCAGCGATCTGCTGCTGAACGTGAAGAACAACGGTGTCGGCGTCGGTCGGATCAACCCGTCCGTGCCGAAGTCGTGGATCGCTCTCATGAACGCCTACAAGGCGAAGATCATCGCCGGCACCCTCAAGCCGCCGGCGACGCTCAGCAAGTAACCAACCCGGCACGGTCAGGGAGGGACGGGCCGAGTGCCCGTCCCTCCCGACCCCGGTATAGGATCGCTCCGAATTGGCGGCCGCGAACGTCCTCGAGATGAGGGGGATCCGCAAGGAGTTCCCCGGGGTCATCGCCAACGACGACGTGAACCTCGAGGTGCGTCGGGGAGAGGTGCACGCCCTCCTCGGCGAGAACGGCGCCGGCAAGTCGACGCTGATGAACATCCTCTACGGCCTGTACAAGCCGGACGCGGGCCAGATCCTGCTGGACGGCAAGCCGACGGTGTTCGCGTCGGCGCGCGAGGCGATCCAGGCCGGGATCGGCATGGTGCACCAGCACTTCATGCTGATCCCTGTGATGACGGTCGCCGAGAACATCGTTCTCGGCGTCGAGCCGCGAGATCACCTGCTGCTCGACGAACGCGGGGCGGAGCGGCGTGTCCGCGAGCTCTCCGAGCGTTTCAACCTCGCCGTCGACCCGACGGCGCTCGTCCGCGACATCACCGTCGGCCAGCAGCAGCGAGTCGAGATCCTCAAGGCGCTCTACCGCGGGGCCGACGTGCTGATTCTCGACGAGCCGACGGCCGTGCTCACCCCCCAGGAGGCAGGCGAGCTGTTCGAGATCGTCGGGAGCCTGAAGGAGAGCGGCAAGTCGATCATCTTCATCAGCCACAAGCTCAACGAGGTGCTCGAGATCGCCGACCGGATCACCGTGCTCCGCCGTGGGCGGACGATCGAGACCGTGCCCCGCGAAGGGGCGACCGAGGAGTCGCTCGCGCGTGCGATGGTCGGTCGCGAGGTCCTGCTTCGCGTCGAGAAGGGGCCGGCGCATCCCGGTGACGTCCTGCTCGCCGTCGAGAACCTCCACGTTCGCGACGATCGCGACCTCGAGAAGGTGCGCGGCGTCAGCTTCGAGGTGCGGGCGGGGGAGATCGTCGGCATTGCCGGTGTCGACGGCAACGGGCAGACGGAGCTGATCGACGCGATCACCGGGCTTCGCGCCCCCGCGGACGGCACGATCACCGTCGCGGGCAAGGCGGTCCACCGCACCGGCGCGCGGGGGATGCTCGACATGGGTGTCGGCCATATCCCCGAGGACCGCCAGCGGCGGGGGCTCGTGCTCGAGTTCTCGATCGCCGAGAACATCGCGCTGCACGACTACGCAGACGCACCGAACGCGAAGTGGGGCTGGCTCTTTCCCAGGCGGATGGTCGAGCGCGCGGGGCGGCTGATCAAGGATTTCGACGTGCGCGGCGGCGGTCCGCTCACCCGCGCCGGCGGCCTTTCCGGCGGCAACCAGCAGAAGGTGGTCGCCGCGCGCGAGATCGCACGCAACCCGGAGGTGCTGATCGCGGCACAGCCCACCCGCGGGCTCGACGTCGGGGCGATCGAGTACCTCCACCGGCGGATCGTCGAGGAGCGCGACAAGGGGCGCGCCGTCCTGCTCATCTCGCTCGAGCTCGACGAGATCCTCTCGCTCTCCGACCGGATTCTCGTCCTCTTCGAGGGCGAGGTCGTCGGCGAGCACACCGGCGAGGTGTCGGAGCAGGAGATCGGGCTCGAGATGCTCGGAGCGAGCGACCGGACGGCGGCATGACAGGCATCGACCCGAACTCGTCACTGCCCGAGTCGCCCGAGGAAGCCTCCGAGACCGGGACGCTCGCCGCGCGGATCTCGCTCAAGCAACGGGGAGGCGGGATCGCTGTTCCTGCACTGACGGCCGTCGTCGCGTTCCTGATGGGAGGGCTGGTCGTCCTCGCCACCGGGCACAACCCGCTCCTCGCCTACCACGACATCTTCGACGGCGCGGGGCTGAACTGGGTCTTCCACCCGACGACGAATCTCGCCTCGACGGCCGCCTACAACCTCTCCCAGACACTTCTTCAGACGACCACGCTCATCCTGTGCGGGCTCGCGGTCGCCTTTGCATTCCGCTGCGGGATGTTCAACATCGGCGGCCAGGGTCAGTACTTCGTCGGCATCATCGTCGCGAACTGGCTCGGCGTCTCGTTCGCGTCGATGAGCCCGCTGCCGCACATCCTGCTGTGCATCGTGGCGGCGACGCTGGCGGGCGCGCTCTGGGCCGGCATCGCGGGCTTCCTCAAGGCGACCGTTGGCGCGCACGAGGTGATCTCGACGATCATGCTCAACTGGATCGCGATCTGGGTCGCCGAATGGCTCTTCGGCGACGGCGGCCCGCTCCAGAACTCGTCGAACCCCTCCGTTCCCGTGTCGAACGACATCGCGGACTCGGCCAAGCTGCCGGTGTTCTGGGGCGAGCAGCAGCTGCAGGGGCTGCACATCGGCCTCTTCGTCGCCCTCGGCTCCCTTGTCCTCTTCTACCTGCTGCTGAACCGGACCACCCTCGGCTACGAGGTGCGGGCGGTCGGCTTCAACCCCGACGCGGCAGCCTACGGCGGCATCAACGTCAGGAAGAACCTGATCCGCGCGATGGCGATCTCGGGCGCGTTCGCCGGACTCGCCGGCGCCCTCGACATGCTCGGCTACCTCTACCACGAGGGGCAGAACGACATCCCCGTCAGCTCCGTCGGCTTTCTCGGCATCGCCGTCGCCCTGCTCGGGCGGAACACGGCCGTCGGCACCGGCCTCGCGGCCCTCCTCTTCGGCGCGCTCCTCTTCGGCACGACACACGGCCTCAACTCGACGGTCATCCAGCCCGAGCTCGCAGGCAACCTCACGTACATCATCCAGGGGCTGATCGTGCTGTTCGTCGGCGCCGACGTTCTGATCCTGTACGTCTGGAACAGCCGCCGGAAGCTCAGGCGCCACCAGCCTCCGCTGCCGGCCGGGGAGGGGGCATGAGCGTAGGCTCGACGGAGCTCATCAAAGAGCGGAGGCGCCGGCTCCGCCGGCGCCGGGAGCGGGCATGAGCGTAGGCTCGACGGAGCTCATCAAAGAGCGGAGGCGCCGGCTCCGCCGGCGCCGGGAGCGGGCATGAGCGTGAGCGGGAGTTGGGCGGATCGGCTCGAGAATCCGGTGAGCGCGCGGCTGCGCGACCCGAAGCTGACGGGCATCGCGGGCATCGTGCTCGGCGTCTTCGCGGCGTTCCTCGCGATTCCGCCGATCCAGGCGCGCGCGATCCTCTGGCCGATTCTCGTCGGGATCGTCGCCGCGCTCTTCGGCATCTGGACGGTGACGCGAGGGCGTCGCCGGCTCGGCTACGGCGCCGTCGCGACCGGGATTCTCGGCATCGGGCTCGGCATTCTGGCCACCCGTTCGAGCGTCGGCAACCTGAACGCGGTCTTCGACCCGTCGCTGATCGCCCAGATGTTCGTGTTCTCGACACCGCTGACGTTCGCCGCGATCGGAGGGATGTTCTCCGAGCGCAGCGGCGTCGTGAACATCGCGCTCGAGGGGATGATGCTGCTGGGCGCCTTCTGGGGCGTGTACGCGGCCGACAAGGGCGGCTCGTGGGTCGTCGGGATCCTCGCCGGCGCCGGCGTCGGCGCCCTCATCGCCCTCGTCTACGCGTTCTTTGCGATCAACCTCCGCACCGACCAGATCGTCGGCGGGACGGCCGTCAACTTCCTCGCGCTGGGAATCACCGGCTACTTCTTCGTCCAGCTCTACCACGGGAACTACATCCCGCAGGGTGTTTCCGAGATCCCGAACCTGAGGATCCCCGGGATCGCCGATCTGCACTTCCTCGGCCCGGCGATCGGCGACCTCAACATCATGATCTGGGCGAGCTTCCTCCTTGTTGTCCTCTCGTACTTCGTCGTCTTCAAGACACCGATCGGTCTGCGCATCCGCGCCTGCGGCGAGCACCCGCGCGCGGCGGACACGGTCGGTATCGACGTGTACAAGGTTCGCTACGCCTGCGTCGTCCTCTCGGGCGTCCTGGCCGGCCTCGGGGGCGTCTACCTCTCCGACGGCGAGGGCTCAGGATCGGGGACGTTCGTCGCGAACATGACCGACGGGCGCGGGTTCATCGCGCTCGCCGCCCTCATCTTCGGCAACTGGCGGCCGGCCGGCGCCTTCGGCGCGGCGCTCCTCTTCGGCTTCTCGAGCGCGCTCGCGCTCCGGCTGCAGGTCTACTCGGCTTCGGCGGCGACGCTCTTCAACGTGTTGCCGTACGTCTTGACGCTGATCGCCGTGGCGGGCGTGATCGGTCGCACCGTCCCGCCGGCGGCGGATGGGAAGCCGTACAAGAAGCAGTAGCCGTCGCGTGCCGCTCGTGATGCTCGTCGCGGCGGCCGCACTTGCAGGAGCGCCCGCCGGCGACGGCAGGGCGTTCGCTGCGAGCACCTTCCGGGTCTGCCTCGTCACCGGTGCGTCGGGGCTCTACGGGCCCGCCGCGGCAGCCGCGGCCGCCGGCCTCGCCGGGGCGGCCCGCACGAGGGCAGTGGCCGGCCGTCGCATCGAGACGAGCACGCCGGCTGCCTTCACCGCGGGTCTCCGCTCGTGCGTCGCGGGCGGCGCCGACCTGACGATCGCCGCCGGCTTCCCGGCCGAGAGCGCGGTCGACGCCGTCGCGACGGCGTTCCCCGCGTCGTCGTTCGTGGCGATCGGCGTCGACGTGACGACGTTGACGCACCGGCCCCGGAACGTCGAGGGCGTGCTCTTCGCGGGTGAGCAGGCCGGCTACCTGGCGGGATACGCCGCCGGCCGGTGGGCGCGCAGCGTTCACGGTCACGCCGTCGGCTCGGTCGGCGGCCTCGACATACCGCCGATCGAGCGGGTCGTCGCGGGCTTCGAGGACGGGGCGGCAAAGGCGGCGCCCGGGATCCGGGCGATTCACGCCTGGTCGACCGGGATCGGCGACGCGGCCGCGTGCCGCCGGCAGGCACTCGACGAGCTCCATTCCGGGGCGGCGGTCGAGCTCGCGCCGGGCGGCATGTGCGGTGAGGGCGTCGCGGCCGCGGCCGCGGAGAAGCACGCCGTGAGCGTCGCGATCGGTACCGGCGACGCCGAGCCGCCGCCGGGGACGCTCCTCGAGGTCCGGTTGCGCTTCGACGTCGCCGTCGAGTCGGCCGTCGCAGCCGCGAGAACAGGCCGGCTCCGGCTCGGCCGGAACGTCCTCGTCGGCGCCGCCCAGGGAGCGGTGACCGTCGGGCCGTGGGGGCGGCAGGCACCGGGCCGGCTCCGCTCGGCCGTCGACCGTCAGCTCACGCTCCTCCGGTCCGGGCGGATCCACGGCATCCCGGTGGCGGTGGGCTAGCTGCGCACGTGGCCTGCGATCGTGCCCTTTGCCGTCGTCGCACTCGCCGCGGCCGGCTGCGGGCGCGCCACGAAGGGCGCGCAGGCGCCTCGGGCGACGACTGTTCGGACGACGTCGTCCGCCACCACGGCGACCGCAAGCCTCAGGGTCGGAGTCGTCGGGCCGCTCGCGATCGCCGCGTCGCCGGGAGTCGTCCTCGACCGCGGCCCGCTCGCACGGGTGGCATCGGATCCGCTTGTCGTCGCCTCGGCGGCGACTGTCGGCCCGAAGACGCTTGCGGCGGCGGCCGATGCGAGCCCCTCCGGCCATTTCGCGCTGATCGGTGCCTCGACGGCAGGCTTCCGCCGCCCGAATCTCGTCGGCGTCCGGCTTCGGGAGGATCAAGCGGCCTACCTCGCAGGCTCGGTTGCGGGGCTCGCCGCACGTCACGCGAACGCCGGTGCGCCAAGCGTTGCCTGGGTCGGGCCGGAGAATCGACCCCTCTTACGCGCATTCGCGCGCGGTGCGCGCGCAGCGGTTCCGGGCGTCGTCGTCAGGCACCAGTGGTCGCGCGACCGGCCCGTCTACTGCAAGGAGGCGGCGATCGCAGCGATCCAGGCCGGCGCATCGGTCGTCGCCGCGGACGACGGGCTCTGTGCCGAGGGAGCGGCGACCGCCGCGCACGAGCAGGGCCAGCCCGCGGTCTCGGTCGCGAGCTTCAAGCTGCCGGGCATCGCGGCCCAGCTGATCGTCAAGGAGGCGCTTGCCGGCGTCTACTACGGCAACGAGGATCTCATCCTCGGGGCGGCGAGCGGCGCGATCGGGATCGGGACCCTGGACCCCGCGATCCCGCCTTCGGTGGTCGTCCAGGCGTCCGTCGCCGCGCAGCAGCTCGCAGTCGGCTCGGGGCCCTCGGGCTGACCGTCTAGGATCGCCCCGCCATGTCGTCCACACAAACCAGCAGGGCGGGAGCAGGGCTCGCGGCGCTCCTCGGCGCCCTCGCCCTGCTCATGCTGCCTGCTGCCGTCCTCGCCGCCCAGTTCACGAGCCTGGGCCTCCTCCAGACGCTCTACGTGGCCGTCCCGATCGACGTCGCGCTCGCCCTCGGCGCGCTGGGCGCCCAGCGGCGCGCCCGCTTCGACCGGGCGCGGCGCGTGCGTCCGGGCAGCGTCGCGCTCCTGCGCACAGCCCGTGTGCTTGCGTACCTCGGTGCGTACGCGGCGTTCACCGGCGCGCTCGCGCTCGGCGTGTACGGCATCCTCCGCTGGGCGCAGTAGACCGGACCTCCCGTCCGCGGCTACGCTGTCGCAGCCTGTGTTCGAGATCGGCGACAGCCTGCGCGAAGCACGTGTGCGGCGGGGGATCGACTTCGCCGAGGCGGAGCTCGCGACGAAGATCCGCGGCAAGTACCTGCGGGCGCTCGAGGACGAGCAGTTCGAGCTCCTGCCGGCCGAGACCTACGTCAAGGGCTTCCTGCGGACGTACGCGGAGTACCTCGGCCTCGACGGGCAGCTGTACGTCGACGAGTTCAACTCCCGCTTCGTCTCCGGCGTGGACGACCACGAGCGCGTGCGTCGCTCCGCCGCCCGGCCACAGCGGCGGACTGCACGCCGGGTCGAGACGAACGTCGTCCTGATCGTGCTCGCGGCGATCGCCGTCATCACCGTGATCGTCATCTCGGCGTGGAAGGCGAGCGGCGGCTCGCACTCGCCGCCGGCGACGAAGACCGGGACGTCGGCGTTGACGACGACCCCGAAGACGCCCGCGCCGCTCCTCGCCCTCACTGCTCTGCGCGGCTCGACAACCGTGACCGCGCGGCGGGACAGCGCGACCGGCCGGATCGTCTTCGACGGCACGGTCTCGCAGGGCGACCCGACTCGAGCGATCCGCGGCAACCTGTTGTGGGTCTCGATCTCGAGCCCCGACAACGTGCGCATCGAGGTCCGCGGCAAGCTCGTGCACGTGCCGGGCACGCAGCCGCAGGTGATCCTGGTCACGCCGACCGGCTGGCGGCCGGCGTAGCACGCCCTCGCGCGGCGATCGTTGCATCGGGCTCGGAGCTCGTCCGCGGCGACCGGAACGACCGGAACGGCCCGTACCTGGCGGGCTCGCTCCTGCGACTCGGGCTCGAGCCGGTGCGCATCACCGTCGTCGGCGACGATCCGGCCGACCTCCTTGCGGCCCTCGAGGAGGGGCTCGGGCACGACCTCCTGGTGATCTCCGGCGGGCTCGGGCCGACGCACGACGACCGGACGGTCGAGCTGCTCGCGCAGGCGGCCGGTGTCGGCCTCGCCGTCGACGAGGAGCTCCGCGGCCTGATCGAGGAACGCTCGCGGCTCGTGGCGGACCGTCTCCGTAGGCCCTACGCGGACTTCGAGCCGGGCGTGCGCAAACAGGCGACGCTGCCGGCGGGAGCGCTCTGGGTGGGGCTTGTCGGCACGGCGCCGGCGGTGGTGCTCGCGACGGCGCGGGGCGCGGCGGTCGCGCTGCCGGGGCCCCCGCGCGAGCTCCAGGAGCTCTGGCCGCGCGTGCTCGAGACCGCGCCGCTGCAGCGGCTGCGAGCACGGGCTTCGGCTCCGGCACGGCGGGTGCTCCGCTTCTTCGGGGTCTCCGAGTCCGCCGTCGCGCAGGCGCTTGCCGCGGCCGGCGGGGACGGCGACGGCGTCACGGTCACGATCTGCGCGCGCGACTTCGAGATCCACGTCGACCTCTTCGTCGAGCCGGGCGCCGAGGGCCGGGCGATGCAGATCGAGCGCGGCCTCGTCGAGCCGAACGAGCGCTACCTCTTCTCGCGCGACGAGCGATCGACCGCGGAGCTCCTGCTCGACGAGCTCCGCGGGCGCGGTCTGACGCTCGCGACGGCGGAGTCGTGCACAGGCGGCCTCGTCGCAGCCCGGTTGACGGACGTCCCCGGCTCGAGCGACGTCTTCCTCGGCTCGGTCGTCGCGTACGCGAACGCCGTCAAGACGGGGCAGCTCGGCGTCCCGGACGAGGTGCTGAGCGAGCACGGAGCCGTCTCGGCCGAGGCCGCTGCTGCGATGGCGCACGGGGTCCGCGAGCGGCTCGGGGCGGACGTCGGCGTCGCGGTGACGGGCGTGGCCGGACCGGGCGGAGGGTCGGAGGAGAAGCC
This sequence comes from uncultured Thermoleophilia bacterium, assembly GCA_963794375.1. GTDB lineage: Bacteria > Actinomycetota > Thermoleophilia > Gaiellales > Gaiellaceae > PALSA-600. The sequence continues at coordinate 74,343 of CAWCDL010000004.1, read as the reverse complement.
TGTCGGGCTCGTGTACCTCCATGCGGCCGGGCCCGGCGGCGAGCACGGCCGTCGCCTCGACCTGCCGGGCGACCGCGAGACGGTGCGCCTGCGGGCCGCAGTCGCGGCCTTGCATCTCGTGCGCACCATTGTCACGAAGCCGTGACAGACACGGCGCACGACCGGCGCTAGCGTGGCCGGAGATGAACGGATCCGGCTCTTCTGCGCGCTGCTCCTGCCCGAGGAGGCACTCGACGAGCTCGTCGCCTGGCAGGGTGTGGCCCTGCCGGCCGGCACCGTCCGGCCGGTGCCGCGCGAGAACCTCCACGTCACGCTGGCCTTTCTCGGCGGCAGGCCCGCGCGGGAGGTGCCCGTGGTCGTCGAGGCCCTTCGGGCCGCGGCGGCCCCCGCGGCTCCCGTCGAGCTGCGACCGGCCCGCTATCGGGAGACGGGGAGTGTCGGGATGATCGTCTGCGACGACCTCGGCGGGGCGGGAGCTGCGGTTGCAGCCGCCGTCGGGGAGCGGCTGGAGCGGGCGGGCGTCTACCGCCGGGAGGGGCGGCCCTGGCTTGCGCACATCACGGTTGCGCGCTTCCGCGAGCGGCCGTCGCTGCGCCCCGGCGCGCTGCCCGGGGGGAACATTCGTTCCGTCCGATGCGCCCTCTACCGTTCCTCTCTCGGCCCCGCTGGGGCGCGGTACGACGTACTGGAATCGATGGCCCTAGGAGGTCGGTGAACGATGGATCGCGAACAGGCGTTGGACACGGTTCTGGGGCAGATCGAGCGCCAGTTCGGCAAGGGCGCCGTGATGAAGATGAACGACCAGGCCCAGGTCGCCATCGCGGCGGTGTCGACAGGATCGCTCTCGCTCGACGTGGCACTCGGCGTCGGCGGGCTCCCGCGAGGTCGCATCATCGAGGTCTTCGGGCCCGAGTCGTCGGGCAAGACGACGCTCGTCTACCACGTGATCGCCGAGGCCCAGCGGCGCGGCGGCATCTGCGCGTTCATCGACGCCGAGCATGCGATGGACCCGGCATATGCGAAGCGCATCGGCGTCGACATCGACGAGCTCCTCGTCTCGCAGCCCGACACGGGTGAGCAGGCGCTCGAGATCTGCGAGCTGCTCGTCCGCTCCGGCGCACTGGCGGTGGTCGCGATCGACTCCGTCGCCGCCCTGACACCGAAGGCCGAGATCGAGGGGGAGATGGGCGACTCGCACGTCGGCCTCCAGGCGCGGCTGATGAGCCAGGCGCTGCGCAAGCTCGCCGGCACGCTCAACCGCACCGACACGATCTGCCTGTTCACGAACCAGCTGCGCGAGAAGATCGGCGTCATGTTCGGCAACCCGGAGACCACCCCGGGCGGCCGGGCGCTCCGGTTCTACGCCTCGGTGCGGCTCGACATCCGCCGGATCGAGACGTTGAAGGACGGCGTCGAGGCGTTCGGCAACCGTGTCCGCGTGAAGGTGGTCAAGAACAAGGTTGCGCCGCCGTTCAAGCAGGCCGAGTTCGACATCATCTACGGGGACGGCATCTCCTGGGAGGGCACGGTCCTCGACACGGGGCTCGAGAAGAAGGTCGTCCAGAAATCGGGGTCCTACTTCTCGTTTGCCGACGAACGGCTGGGGCAGGGGCGTCAGAACGCCACCGCCTTCCTCAAGGAGCATCCCGACGTCGTGCAGGGCATCCTCCAGGGGATCCAGGCGCTGGCGCCACCCGAGCAGGTCATCTCGGCCCGCCTGCTGTCGACGGGCGAGCTGCCGGACGTGGTGCCGGTGCTCGAGGAGGTGCCGGACGAAGAGGTCTCGGAGGCGGAGGTCTCGAAGACCGCGGCCGTCTGACCCGGTGGCCGGGCGGCCGACCACCGATCCTCTCGATCTCGCCGCGCGCGCGCTCGCCGCGCGCGACCGGAGCCGGCAGGAGATCGAGGAGCGGCTGGAACGGGCGGGTGTCCCCGACGACGAGCGGGGTGAGGCGCTCGCGACGCTCGAGCGCCTCGGCTATCTCGACGACGCTCGCTTCGCCGTCGCGCGGGCAGAGGCCCTTGCGGCTCGAGGGTACGGAGACGCCTGGATTCGCCATGATCTGGCGGCGAACGGCGTCGAGAGGGACGTGATCGACGGGGCGGTCGCCGCGCTCCTGCCCGAGACGGAGCGTGCTTCGGCGATCGCCGGTCGCGAGGGGCCGGGACGGCGGCTGGCCGCGCGGCTGCAGCGAAAGGGATTCGGCGTCGACGCGGTCGAGGCCGCGGCCGGCGGGGCGTTTGCGGCCGAGGACGAACGGGCGTAGAGTGCGTCTCCCAATTCGTCACCAAAAGGTGCCTGCACGCACCGTGAAACCGATCCGGATTCCGAGCTTTGCCATTCCGAGCTGTGCCGAGACCCTGCTTTGCTGAAACCACTTTCATCCCGTCGTCGACCGCCCCGCCCGTGCGCGGGGATTCGAAGCAGAGAGCGACGCTGACCTGAGATCGTCAGGCGCGTCGCCGTGCGGCGCCGTGCCTCGGAATGCCGATCGGCGAACGACTGCCGTGCGGGCCAACGCCCGTGAGGAGCGCCCATGCTCGAGGTCGTCGCTGCAGTCGTCGGAGTCGTGGTCGGTGCAGCCGGCGCATTCGCCGGCGTTCGCCTCCTCGCCTCCTCGCGACTGAACGAGGCCCGGCGGGCCTCGGCGCTTGTCCTCGACGAGGCGCGCCGCGACGCCGACGCGACGCGGCGGGAAGCCGCGATCGAGGCGCGCGAGCAGGCGGTGAAGGTGCGGGCGGAGCTCGAGGCGGAGCTGCGCGAGCGGCGCGACGAGGTCGTGAAGATCGAGGAGCGCGTGCTTGCGAAGGAGGATGACATCGACCAGAAGCTGACCGAGATCGGGCGGCGCGAGCAGGGGATCGCCGACCGGGAGGTGCACCTTCGCCAGCTGCAGGACGAGATGAAGCAGCTGAAGCTCGCCGAGCGGCAGGAGCTCGAGCACCTGGCCGGGCTCACGGCCGGTGAGGCGCGGGCGCGCATCCTCCAGGAGTCGGAGGACGAGGTGCGGCACGAGCTCGCCGGGCGCGTCCGCAGGCTCGAGCAAGAGGCAGCCTCGGAGGCGAAGCGGCGGGCGCGGAACCTCGTCGCCGACGCGCTTCAGCGGGTCGCCGCGAGCGCGGCGGCCGAGACGACCGTGACGCTCGTCGAGCTGCCGTCCGACGACATGAAGGGGCGCATCATCGGTCGCGAGGGCCGCAACATCCGGACGCTCGAGCACCTCACCGGCGTCGACTTCATCATCGACGACACGCCGAACGCGGTCGTGCTGTCGTCGTTCGACGGCATCCGCCGGGAGGTCGCACGCATGACGCTCCTGAAGCTGATCGAGGACGGCCGCATCCACCCGACGCGCATCGAGGAGATGTACTACCTCTCGAAGGCGGAGCTCGACGAGCACATCCGCCAGGCCGGTGAGCAGGCCGTCTACGAGGCGAACTGCGGCGACTTCCATGAGGAGATCGTTCGCATCCTCGGACGGCTGCGCTACCGGACGAGCTACGGGCAGAACGTCCTCAAGCACACGCTCGAGGTCGTCCAGCTCGCCGGGATCATGGCGGCGGAGGTCGAAGCGTCGACCAGGACGACGAAGCGGGCGGCACTGCTCCACGATCTCGGCAAGGCGATGACCCATGAGGTCGAGGGCTCGCACGCGGCGATCTCCACGCAGCTCGCGCGTCGCTTCGGAGAGAGCCCCGCCGTGTGCCACGCGATCGAGGCGCACCACTACGAGGTGCAGCCGCAGACGGTCGAGGCGGTGCTGCTGATCGCCGCCGACGCAATCTCGGCGTCGCGGCCGGGTGCGCGCGGCGAGGGCCTCGAGCAGTACGTGAAGCGGCTCGAGTCGCTCGAGCAGCTTGCCGCGAGCCACGAGGGCGTCGAGAAGGTCTACGCGATTCAGGCGGGGCGCGAGATTCGTGTGATCGTGAAGCCGCAGGAGATCGACGACGACGGCGCCGTTCTGCTCTCGCACGAGATCGCGCGCGAGATCGAAGGGCATCTCGAGTATCCCGGCCAGATCAAGGTGACGGTGATCCGAGAGAGCCGCGCGGTCGACGTCGCCTCGAATCGGGTCGCCGACCGCCGCACGCCTGTCTAGCCACCGCTCGGATCAGGCGCGCATACCGCTCAGGACGGCCACGCAGACGGCGATCGTCACGACGCCGCCGATCTGCAGCGGGCGCAGCCGCTCGCGGAAGAGGAAGAACGCCGCGACGGCGGCGATCGCGGCGAACTGAGAGCCGAGTACCGCCGCGACGGCGATTCCGTGGCGCGCTCCGAGGGCATAGGACGCGAAGCCGCCGACCTCGCAGAGCCCTGAGACGACAACGAGAGGCGCTGCGGCCCGCGTCAGCCGGAGCCGGCCCGCGGCCAGTGACGGAAGGGTGATCACCGCGACGCCGACGAGGCGGGCGGGGATCAACGCCCACACGAGCGGGAGCGCCTGGCTGACGCGCGCGGTCGCGAAGAGGCTGACCCCGAAGCAGGCCGCTGCCCCGCACGCGAGCAGCGTCGCGCGCAGCGGCTGGCCCGTCTCCGGCGACGCGGTCCAGCTCGCGAGGACGACGCCCCCGGCGATCGCGAGCAGCAGGAGCGCCGAGCCGCTTCCCAGCGTCTCGCCGGTCGCGACCGCGAGGACGGCGGCGATTGCCCCCTCGGTCGACGAGATCGGCGCGACGAGCGAGACCCGGCCGATCCGCATCGCCTCGTACGAGCACAGGAGCCCCGCGACGTTGCCCGCACCGGCTGCGGCGATCCACGCGAGCTCGCGTCCCCCGAGGCCGGCCGGGATGCCGGAGGCGACGATGAGCGGCGCAACGACGGCGAAGCCGACGAGCATCACCCAGCTCAGCACGGCGCTGGCCCCGATCAGGCGGCTCGCCTGTGCCGCAGAGAGCGACGCGCCGGCCCAGCAGACGGCAGCACCGAGTCCTCCGAGGACGGCGATCACCCCGAATTCCTACCGATACCCTGCGGTAGTGCGTCGCTACCACGTCACCACGTTCGGGTGCCAGATGAATGCGCACGACAGCGAGCGCATCAAGGGCATGCTCGAGGAGCTGGGGCTCGGCGAGGCGCCGAGCCCGGACGACGCCGACATCGTCGTCTTCAACACCTGCACGATCCGCGAGAAGCCCGACACGAAGCTTGCGGCGTATCTCGGTGAGGCCGCGGCGCGCAAGCGCGCCGATCCCGACCGCGTGATCGCGGTCGGCGGCTGCTATGCGGAGGCGCAGCGCGAGCGGATCTTCGACCGGTACCCGTTTGTCGACGTCGCCTTCGGCCCGGGCTCGATCGCGCACCTCGCCGACTGGCTCGGGGCAGGCGGAGTCGGCGTCGCCCGCGGCCGGTTCGGGCTCGACGACCGCACCTTCGCCGCCGAGCTGCCGACGCACCGAGAGCGGCCGGTGCAGGCGTGGGTGCAGGTGTCGATGGGCTGCAACTCCGTCTGCTCGTACTGCATCGTGCCGGCCGTGCGCGGCCGCGAGCAGAGCAGGCGGCCCGGCGAGATCCTCGCCGAGATCGAAGGGCTCGCCCGGCAGGGCGTCCGGGAGGTGACACTGCTCGGCCAGAACGTGAACTCGTGGGGCCGTGACCTCGCGCCGGCGATTCGCACCGAGTTCGGCGAGCTGCTTCGTGCCTGCGACGCGGTGGACGGGATCGAGCGGATCCGGTTCACGAGCCCGCATCCGAAGGACTTCCGCGAGCCGGTGATCCGGGCAATGGCGGAGTGCGCGGGCGTCTGCGAGCACGTGCACCTGCCGCTCCAGTCGGGCTCGTCCCGCGTGTTGAAGGCGATGCGGCGCACCTACACCCGCGAGCGGTACCTGGAGCTCGCAGCGCGGATGCGTGCGGCGATCCCCGATCTGGCGTTCGGTACCGACATCATCGTCGGCTTCCCCGGAGAGACGGAGAGCGATTTTGCGGAGACTCTCCAGGTCGTGGCCGAGGTGGGATTCGACAGTGCGTACACGTTCGTCTACTCGCCGCGGGCCGGCACCGAGGCCGCCGAGCGGCCCGACCAGGTGCCGCACGAGGTGAAGATCGAGCGCATGGAGCGCCTCGTCGAGCTCACGCAGCGTCTCGCCCGCGAGCGGAATGCTGCCCGCGTCGGCCGCGTCGAGCAGGTGCTCGTCGAGGGCGCGTCGCGCACCGACCCGTCGCTTCTCCGCGGGCGCACGCGGCGCAACACGACGGTCAACTTCCGCGGCGATGCCGCACCGGGGGCGCTGATCGACGTGGAGATCGAGAGTGCCACCTCGACGACCCTGCGCGGGGTGCAAACCGTTCCATCACACGCCCTCGTCACACTGGTGGACTGATGCGCGTCCTGATCACCGGCTCATCGGGACAGATCGGCACCAACCTGGCGCTGCGTCTCAAGGACGCGGGGCACGAGGTGTTCGGCGTCGACAAGCGCCTCAACCCGTGGACGGATGCCTTCCCGACGCTCCTTCAGGACCTCGCGGGCCACTACCCGGCGTTCGCGGGCGGGATCGGCGGTGTCGAGTACCCCGAGACCGACCTGGTCGTCCACCTGGCGGCGCACGCCAAGGTTCACCAGCTCGTCCGCGAGCCGCACCGGGCGCTCGAGAACGCGATCATGACCTTCAACGTCCTCGAGTACGCGCGCGCGCTCGGCCTGCCACTCGTCTTCTCGTCGACCCGCGAGGTCTACGGCGACGTCCATCGCTTCGAGGAGTACGCCGAGGAGGCTGCCGATTTCGCCTACACGGAGAGCCCGTACTCCGCGTCGAAGATCACGAGCGAGGCGTTCATCTACTCCTACGCCCGCTGCTACGGCCTCTCCTACCTCGTCTTCCGCTTCTCGAACGTCTACGGCCGCTTCGACAACGACCTCTGGCGGATGGAGCGCGTGCTGCCGCTGTTCATGCACCAGCTCGCGCGCGGTGAGGGCGTGACCGTCTACGGCGAGGACAAGGTGCTGGACTTCACGTACGTCGACGATTGCGTCGACGGCATCGCCCGCGGCGTGCAGGCACTCGGCGAGGGGGTGGTCGCGAACCAGACGATCAACCTCGCGTACGGACAGGGGAACACGCTCGTGCGCGCCGCCGAGCTGATCGCCCTCGAGCTGGGCGTGCAGCCGCAGATCACGATCGCGCCGTCGCTTCTCGGCGAGGTGACCCACTATGTCGCCGACGTGACGAAGGCGCGCACGCTGCTCGACTGGGAGCCGGCGACGCCGCTCGAGGCGGGGATCCCGCGGGCGGTCGCATGGTTCCGCGAGTGGCGCTCGGCACACCCGGAGGAGGACCGGCCGTTCGAACGGCCGCGCTCCGGTCTCGAGCTCGAGCACGGCTTCAAGGAGCCGGCCCGCGCCGGCGCCTGAACGGGCTCTCGCGCTCTTCGGCCCGACCGCGTCCGGCAAGACGGCGGTCGCAGGGTTGCTGCGCGTGCGGCTCGGCGCGGAGGTGATCTCCGCCGACAGCGCCGCGGTCTACGCGCGCCTGCCCGTCCTCACCGCCGCGCCTCCCTACCCGGCCCGCCTCGTCGGGATCGTGCCGCTCGACCGCGAAATGTCGGTCGGCGCCTACGAGCGGCTCGCACACGAGGCGGTCGACTCGGTCGACCGGCCCCTGGTCGTCGGCGGCACCGGGCTCTACTTCCGGGCCGCCCTCTCCGGGCTCGTGCTGCCGCCGCCCCCTGCGCCCGGTAGGCGACGGCACTGGCAAGACGAATACGACCGCCTCGGCGCGGAGGCGGCGCACGCGCTGCTCGCCGGGCGCGACCCGGCCGCCGGGGAGCGCGTCCATGCCAACGACCGGCGCCGGATCGTCCGGGCGCTCGAGCTGGCCGAGGCCGGATCGTCGCTTGCGCCTGCGACGGACCGCCTGTGGACCGAGGAGACCCGGCTGCCGACGCTGATCGTCGCCCTCGACGTGCCTCTTGCCGAGCTCGACCGGCGCATCGAGGTGCGCACACGGCAGATGGTGGCGGACGGCGTCGTCGCGGAGGCTCGGCGCGCGCTCGCCGGCCCGATCTCCGCCACCGCGCGCAAGGTGCTCGGCCTGCTCGAGTTCGCGACCCTGCCGGAGGACGACGCGGTCGAGGCGGTGACCGCCGCCACGCGCAGGCTCGCGCGCTATCAGCGAAAATGGCTGCGCCGCATGCCCGGGGTCGTCATCGTCGACGGAGACCGGCCTGCTGAGGAGATCGCCGATGAGATCGTCGCGCTGGACAGCACACGGGAACACGTACCTGGTCACGACCGACCGGCTCGACCCTGAGCTCGTACGAGCGAGTGTCGGCGACGCCGACGGCTTCGTCGAGGTGCTGGGCCGTGGCGGCTCGCGGCTCGAGATCGCGATCTGGAACCCGGACGGGTCGCAGGCCGAGATGTCCGGGAACGGCACCCGGATCGCCGCGCGATGGCTCGCCGAGCAAACGGGGGCACGCACTGTCGTCGTCGCGGTCGGCCCGCGGGAGGTGATTGCGACGATGCTCGACGACGACCTCGTCGAGCAGGATCTCGGCGAGGTCTCGGTGGGGGAACCGGAGGAGGTCGCGGGCATTCACCTGGTCACCGTCGACGTCGGCAACCCACACGCCGTCGTCGTCGACGGCGACCCCGCCGAGCTGCCGCGGCTCGGGCCTCTGCTCGAGACCCACGAGCGCTTCCCGCAGCGGACGAACGTCCAGGTCGCCCGCCGCGCTGCCGCGGGCGAGCTGGAGGCCCGCGTCTGGGAGCGCGGTGCGGGGGAGACCGCCTCGTCGGGATCGAGCGCGGTCGCGGTCGCTGCGGCGTTCGGCTGCCACGACGAGACCGTTCGCTTCCCCGGCGGTCCCTTGCGCGTCCGCTTCGAGGGCCGCCGGGCGTTTCTCACCGGGCCGGCCGTCCGGGTCGATGCCTGACGCGGCTTCGCTCGTCGACGCCGGCTCCGGCCGCGTACCGCCGGGGCGCCCCGGGCGGCCGGCTCTCCCGTTCCGAGCCGACCGCCCCGAGGGGAGGGGCGCTCCTAGACGAGGGCCGGGACGAGCACGCGCTGGGCGAGCTCGACGAGGCGGTTCGAATAGCCCCACTCGTTGTCGTACCACGCGATCACCTTGAGCTGCGTGCCGCCGACGACGGTGGTGAGCGGTGCGTCGAAGATCGACGAGTACGTCGACCTGATGATGTCGCTCGAGACCAGGGGCTCCTCGCTGTAGCGAAGGATTCCCTCGAGCGCTCCGGTGTCGGCGCGCTCGCGGAAGAGGGCGCAGACCTCCTCGACGTCGGTTGCCTTCTCGAGCTCGACCGTGAGGTCGACGAGCGAGCCGGTGGGCACGGGAACGCGGACGGCGTAGCCCTGGAGCTTGCCGGCGAGCTCGGGCACGACGAGCCCGATTGCCTTGGCGGCGCCCGTCGACGTTGGCACGAGGTTCACCGCGGCCGACCTGGCCCGCCGGTAGTCCTTGTGCGGGCCGTCGAGCAGCTGCTGGTCCCCCGTGTACGCGTGCACCGTCGTCATCACGCCGTGCTTGATGCCGAGGCCTTCGTGCAGGACCTTCACGACCGGCGCGAGGCAGTTCGTCGTGCAGGACGCGTTCGAGATGATCGCGTGCCGCTCGGCGTCGTAGGTCTCGGCGAAGTTGACGCCGATCACGACCGTCACGTCCGGGTCGGTCGCCGGTGCCGAGATGATCACCTTCTTGGCGCCGGCCGACAGGTGCTTCTGCGCGTCGAGCCGCTTGCGGAACTTGCCCGTCGACTCGATCACGACGTCGACTCCGAGCTCGCCCCACGGGAGCCAGGCGGGGTCGCTCGCCGCGGGAGTCGCGATCTCGATGCCGTCCACGACGATCGAGTGCTCGCGCGCCTCCACGATGCCGGGGAACGGCCCGTAGACGCTGTCGTGGCGAAGGAGCTGCGCCAGGAGCTCGGGCGGGGCGACGTCGTTGATCGCGACGAACTCGAGCTCGGCACCCGACGCGTACGCGGCCCTGAAGGCGGCACGGCCCGTCCGGCCGAACCCGTTGATGGCCACACGTGGTGCCATGGAATCCTCCTCGTTTCGCTGTTTCTCTGTCCCGCCCAGCGTCGCCCCGGACCGTGGCGGGCGCATCGGAGAAACTCCCTATGTTCGGGGCTCAGTGGCCGATGCCGAAGTCCCGCAAGGCGTCGTTCAGCGACGTCTTCAGGTCGGTCGACTCGCTCCGTCGGCCCACGATCAGCGCGCAGGCGAGGTGATAGGTGCCGGCGGGGAACTCGCGCGGCCGTGTACCGGGAAGAACGACCGAGTACGGCGGGACGTACCCGCGGTGCTCGACCGGCTCCGGCCCGGTCACGTCGATGATCGGCACCGACGCGGTGAGCGTGACGTTCGGCGCCAGGACGGCCTCCCGGCCGATCCGGACGCCCTCGACGACGATGCAGCGCGAGCCGATGAACGCGCCGTCCTCGACGATCACCGGGCGGGCTCCGGGCGGCTCGAGCACGCCGCCGATGCCGACGCCCCCCGCAAGATGGACGTTCGCGCCGATCTGGGCCCCCGAGCCGACGGTCGCCCACGTGTCGACCATCGTCCCGGGGCCGACCCAGGCGCCGATGTTCACGTACGACGGCATCAGGACGACGCCCCGGGACAGGAACGCCCCGTAGCGGGCTGTCGCAGGCGGGACGACGCGGACGCCGAGATCGGCATAGCCGCTCTTGAGCGGGATCTTGTCGAGGTACTCGAACGGCCCCACCTCGCGCGGCTCCAGCTCGCGCAGGCGAAAGTAGTCGAGGATCGCCGCCTGCACGTCGGCATTCACTTGCCACTCGTCGCCGGCCGGCTCGGCGACGCGCACCTCGCCCCGGTCGAGTGCGGCGATCACGTACTCGGTGCTCACAGGATCTCCCGGAGGACGTTTGCCGCACGGGCGCACTCGGCCTCGGTCGGCACGAGCGCGAAGCGGACGTACCCCTCGCCGGCGGGCCCGAAGAACGAGCCGGGAGCGCAGACGATCCCGTGGTCGAGCAGGCGGCGCGCGAACGGCTCCGACGGGCCGCCGACGTCGAGCCAGAGGTAGAAGGTCGCCCGTGAGCCGGCGAGCCGAAGCCCGCCGGCCTCGAGCGCCGGCAGCAAGATATTCCGCTTGCGACGGTACACCTCGCGAACCTCGTCGACGTGGTCGTCGTCCGACCAGGCCGCGATCGAGGCGCGCTGCACGAACTCCTGCGGCGCCGTGCCGACGGTCGGCCGGAAATGGCGCAGCGCCGCGATCACCTCGGCTTGCGCGCACACGAAGCCCGAGCGGTAGCCGGTCATCGACGACCGTTTCGAGAGCGTGTTGAAGCAGACCACATTCGACCGGTCGGCGACCTGGAGCGCCGACACGGGCGGCTCGTCGAACCAGAGCTCGGAGTACGCCTCGTCGGAGCAGAGCAGGAAGTCGTGCTCGCGTGCCCGGCCCGCGAGCTCCTCGTAGAACGAGAGGGGCGCGGTCGCACCTGTCGGGTTCGACGGGTAGCAGGTCCAGAACATCGCGATCTCGTCCCAGGCGTCGAACGCGTCGAGGTCGGGGAGCCAGCCGTGCTCCTCGCGGAGCGGGACGGTCACCACGTCCCCGCCGGCGAAGAGGACGCCCCGCTCGTACACGGGATAGGCAGGCTCGGGGATTGCAACCGCCCGCCGCTCGCCGAGCACGACCTGCGGGAAGGAGAAGATCGCCTCCTTCGAGCCGAGCGTCGGCACGAGCTCGGTTCCCGGATCGACGGTGACGCCGAAGCGGCGGCCGAGCCAGCCTGCGATCGCGTCGCGCAGCCCGGGCAGCCCGGTCGCGCGCGGGTACGACGAGACCTCCTCGATCGAACCGATCAGCGCCTCGCGGATGAAGGCCGGGGTGCGCTCGCGCGGGTCGCCCGTGCCGAAATCGATCACGTCGAGGCCGCGGCTGCGCGCCTCGTCCTTCCAGTCGTCGAGGCGCGCGAACGGGTACTGCGTCAGCTCGGCGAGGACAGGGGAGAGGTTCACGCGGCCACGGTACCCGTGAGGAATCGCTCCAGCACCGCGTAGGTCCGCTCGAGCTCGGCGATCTCGACGCGCTCGTCGACGGCGTGCGCGTAACGGGTCGCACCCGGCCCGAGGTTGACGGCGTCGAGCCCTCGTGCAGCGAAGTCGGCCACGTTCGTCCAGGCCTGCTTCGGCTGCCGTTCGAGATCCCCTGCCGCCCGCAGTGCCTCGAGCACCGGCGACTCGACCGGGACGTGCGCCGGCGGCGAGTTGGAGAGGATCTCGACCGCCGCGCCGCCGCCGGCGCCGACGAGCTCGCGCAGCCGCTCCTCGGCCGAGGCCGGCGAGCGGTCGGGCGCATAGCGGAAGTTGACCGTCGCAACGGCCTCGGCGGGGATCACGTTCGAGGCGATGCCCGCGTGGAGCTCGGTGACCGAGATCACCTCGCGGAAGACGAGCCCTTCGACGACCGCGTCGCGCGGCTCGGAGCGCAGGACCGGCGCGAGCCCGTCGAGCGCGAGCCCGATCGCGTTCACGCCGAGCCAGGGGCGCGCCGAGTGCGCCGAGCGGCCCGCGAAGGTGATGCGGGCGTTGAGGTTGCCGAGGCAGCCGAGCTGCAAGGTGTTGTCGGTCGGCTCGAGGCAGACGACGAGCTTCGCCTCGTCGACGATGTCGGTGCGCTCGAACACCCCCGGTAGTGGATTGAGGTCGGGACCGAGCTCCTCGCGGGGGAAGAAGAGCAGCGCGAGGTCGTAGGCCAGGTCGGCGCCCGCGGCGAAATGGGCGAGCTCGACCATCACGGCGAGCCCACCTTTCATGTCGCTTGCACCGAGGCCGACGACGTGGCCGTCCTCGATCCGCCCGGGCAGGTTGCCCTGCGCGGGGACGGTGTCGGTGTGCCCGGCGAGCAGCACGAGCGGGCGCCCGGACCGCTTTGCGAAGACGAGCGACTCACCGTCGTCGTACACCTTGTCGAGCGGCATGCTCTCCGCGAGCAGGCGGTAGATCGCGTCCTCGCCGCCCGACGGGGAAGGCATGTCGACGAGGGCGAGGGTGCGGTCGGCCAGTGCCATACTTGCCCGATGATTCCACGTTCCCCGGAGCCGGAGCGCGCCTTCGTCCTCGCCGTCCTCGCCCAGGGGGTCGACGCGGAGAACGAGCTCGCGGAGGTGCGCGAGCTTGCGCGCACGGCCGGCGTCGACCCGGTCGGCGAGGTTGTCCAGCACCGCGCGAGGCCGGCGCAGCGCACCTACGTGGGCAAGGGGAAGCTCGAGGAGCTGAAGCAGCAGTTCCGGGAGGCAGGCGCCGAGAGCCTGCTCGTCGACGACGAGCTCGACCCGGCACAGCAGCGCTTTCTCGAGAACGCCCTCGACGCGCGTGTGGTCGACCGGACACAGCTGATCCTCGACATCTTCGCGCAGCATGCGACGAGCGCCGAGGGGAAGCTGCAGGTCGAGCTCGCGCAGCTCGAGTACAACCTGCCGCGCATGCGCGGCATGTGGCAGCACCTCGAGCGGCTCGGCGGCGGCGTCGGCACGCGCGGCCCAGGCGAGTCGCAGCTCGAGTCAGACCGCCGCCTCGCGCGGCGGCGTATCTCGATCCTGCGGCGGCGGCTCAAGGACCTCGAGCGGCAGCGCGCGACGCGCCGCAAGGAGCGCTCGCGCACCGAGGTGCCCACGATCGCGCTCGCCGGATACACGAATGTCGGCAAGTCGACGCTCCTCAACGCGCTGACCGGAGCGGAGGTCTCGGTCGAGGACCAGCTCTTCCACACGCTCGATCCGACGACGCGCGGCTTCGAGCACGACGGGCGTCGTTACCTCGTCACCGACACGGTCGGCTTCATCAGGCGCCTGCCCCACCACCTCGTCGAGGGCTTTGCCTCGACGCTCGAGGAGACGCTCGTCGCCGACGTCGTGCTGCACGTCGTCGATGCATCCGCCCCCGATGACGAGCAGGAGGCGCAGCGCGATGCGGTCGACGAGGTCCTCCACGAGATCGGTGCGGCCGCGCTGCCGGTTGTCGTCGTCCTGAACAAGATCGACCGGGTCGACCCGCTCAACCGGCGGCGGCTCGCGAACCGGTTCCCCGAAGGGCCGCAGGTCTCCGCGCTGACCGGTGAAGGGCTCGATGAGCTCAAGGCCGAGCTCGCGCGCCGGTTCGATGACCGCTGGGAGCGGGTGCGCCTCCTCGTCCCGTACGAGAGCGGCGCGCGCCTGTCGGAGCTGTACGCCCTCGGCACGCCGATCGAGGAGCGTGAGGACACCCCCGAGGGCGTGCTCGTGGTCGCGCGCCTGCCTCGCCGCGACCTGACGAGCTTTGCCCCGTTCCTGATTGCAGAGTCTTCGACGGCAAGGTCCCGCGATGACCGGGAGAGCGCCTGACCCGCCTGCTGCTCAAGCGCCTGCGGCCGGAGGCGGTCGTGCCGGCGCGCGCCTACGCCGGCGATGCGGGGCTCGACCTCTCCGCCTGTGAGCGGGTCGAGCTCGCGCCGGGCGAGCGTGCCCTCGTGCCGACGGGGCTCGCAGTGGCGATCCCGGAGGGGCACGCGGGCTTCGTCCAGCCGCGCTCGGGCCTGGCGGCGAAACACGGGATCTCGATCGTCAACACGCCCGGGCTCGTGGATTCCGGCTACCGCGGCGAGCTGCTGGTGAATCTCCTGAACACGGATCCCCGCGAGACGTTCGTCGTCGAGCCGGGGATGCGGATCGCGCAGCTCGTCGTCGTGCCGGTGCCGGAGCTCACCGCCGTCGAGGTGGACGAGCTCCCGGACAGTGACAGAGCGGTGCGCGGCTTCGGGTCGTCCGGGCATTGATGGAGCCCCGCCTGCGCGTCAGCGCGATCCTCGGCTGGCACGGCCGGGTGCTCCTGTGCCGGCAGGAGAAGCCGGGCAAGGAGTACTGGCTGCTGCCGGGCGGAGGTGTCGACAGCGGCGAGTCGCTGATCGAGGCGCTGCGCCGCGAGCTGCGCGAGGAGCTCGGCATCGCCGCCGACGTGCAGTTCGAGGGGCCGGTCGCGATCGTCGATTCGATCGCGCCGAAGACGATGGTCCCGTCGCGGAAGCACGTCGTCCACATCATCTTCTTCGCCGACCTTTCGCACCGCTCGCTCGGCGACGTCGAGACCCGCGACGCGGCCGTCAAGGGCGCGCGCCTCTTCTCGCACGAGGAGCTCGAGGACGTCGTCCTGCACCCACCGATCAAGCGCTTCCTGACGCGCTGGCAGCCCGGCGATCCCGCCGTGTACCTCGGCGCGCTCTGGGCGCGTTAGCTTCGGCCGCCGCGGCTGCGGGCGCGCTCGGCAGCCACGGCGTGCGCGCGCGTCTCGAGGGCGTCGTCGAGCGGCGCCAGCGCCGTCTCCAGCCCGGAGTGGGCGAGCGCCTCGGCGAGCAGGAGGTCGGCGAACCAGGGGTTGCGCGGCAGGAGCGGCCCGTGCAGGTACGTACCGTAGACGCGGCCCGACCGGCAGCCCTCGAACCCCGACGAGCCGTCGTTGCCGAAACCCGCGACGACGCGGCCGAGCGGCTCGGCGCCGTCCTCGAGGATCGTCCGGCCCGCGTGGTTCTCGAACCCGGCCAGCGATCGGCCGGCCCAGGCGCACTCGAGGAGGACGTCGCCGATCATCCGCGTGCTCCCGGCCACGGTGTGCAGCGGCAGCAGGCCGATCCCCGGCAGGTCGTTCCCGGCCACGTCGACGTACGAGCGGCCGAGCAACTGGTAGCCGCCGCAGACGGCGAGGAACGCGGCCCCGCCGGAGACGGCGCTGTGCAGGGCCTCGCCCTTCGCGACCAGGTCGTGGGCGACGAGCTCCTGCTCGCGATCCTGCCCGCCGCCGATGTAGAAGAGGTCGATCCCGGCGGGCACGGCATCGCCCATGCCGATCGCCGCAACGTCGAGCTCGTGCCCCCGTGCGTGGGCACGCTCGGCGAGGACGGCGATGTTGCCGCGGTCGGCGTAGATGTTCAGGTACTCGGGGTAGAGATGCCCGACGCGGATCGTCACGGACGGCCTTCCCAGTAGTTGGCGACGTGGCCGCGGCCCACGACGATCCGGCGCAGGCCGAGCATCGCCGTGTAGGTCGGGAGGAGGGTCAGCTCGCCGCCGGGCGGCGTGAGCGCGAGCCCACGGTCGAGCGCCCGTTCGAGCGACGGCTCGACCTCGATGCGGCTCCGGTCGAGGCCGCCGTAGGCGAAGCGGAGGGCCAGCTCGGCTGCGCGGCTGCCCGTCGCGATGAGCCGGTCGAGCCCCGGCACGAGCGGCTCGAAGTCGACATCCCAGATCCAGGAGACGTCGCGTCCGTCGGCGATCTCGTCGTTGAGCGCGATCACGGCGGTCGACGGTGCGCCGCCCTCGACGAGCGTCCTGATCACCTCGTTCGCCCCGGCGGGGTTCTTGACGAGGAGCATCAGCAGCCGGCGATCGCCGATCTCGATGCGCTCGAAGCGCCCGAATGCCGGCGAGAACTGCGCGAGCCCGGCGGCCGCGTCGGCGGGCTCGCGGCCGAGGGCGAGCGCGAGCGATGCCGCGGCGAGTGCGTTGTAGACGTTGTAGAGGCCGGGGAGCTGCAGCTCGATCCGCGCCTCGCCGCGCGGTGCGCTCAGGGTGAATGCGGACCCGTCGAGCCCGTGCAGCTCGATCGACCGCGCGGCCACGTCGAGCGGCGGCCGGGCATGCCCGCACCGGGGGCAGCGGTAGTCGCCGAGGTGCCCGACGTACGCCGCGGCGTAGTCGTACGGCGTGCCGCAGCGGAGGCAGTACTTCGAGTCGGCGGCGTGCTGGAGCGAGAGGCGGGCGTGTGCCGGGTCGTCGATCCCGAAGACGAGGCTGTGCGGCCGGTCGCGCCCGAGGTCGCCGACCTGCGGATCGTCGCCGTTCACGACGAGCAGGCTCTCCGGCAGCGAGGCGACCGTTTCGCGCCAGCGGGCGGCGATGTGCTCGAGCTCCCCGTAGCGGTCGAGCTGGTCACGGAAGAGGTTCGCGAGCAGGAGGGCCTTCGGGTGCAGCCGGCGCGCGACCTCGGGCAGTGCGCCCTCGTCGACCTCGAACAGGCCGAGCTCGGCATCGCGGGCCTCGAGCAGGGTCGACGCGATCCCGGAGACGAGGTTCGCGCCGGAGGCGTTGTGCGCGAGGCGGGTGGTCGGTGCCAGGATCGCGGCGGCCATCGCGGTCGTCGTGGTCTTGCCGTTCGTCGCGGAGACGAGCACCGAGCCCGAGGGGAGGCGTCGCGCGAGCCGGTCGATCCCCTCCGGGTCGAGCTTCCACAGAAGCTTCCCGGGCAGCGTCGTCCCGCCGCCGCGGCCGGCGAGGCGGGAGAGCGCGCCGGTCGCGCGCAACGCAGCGGGAGGGATGGGAGCCCTCATTGCGGGGACGCTAGTACAAGAGCGTGGTACTTGCGCGCAGGACAAGGTGCTCTACCATTCTTGACAATGGCCCGAAAGCGCAACCTGCCGGTCGACGCGATCGACCCGGAGGCCCTCGCCGAGTTCCAGGCCGGCATCCGGCGCCGCTACACGGACGAGCAGATCCTGGCCGAGCTGCGGGCGTCGGCAACCCGGCTCGGGCGGTCGCCGACGATGAAGGAGTTCGCGGCCGACCCGCAGGCGGCGATGCACCCCCAGACGGTGATCGAGCACTTCGGGACCTGGAACGCCGCCAAGCGCGCGGCGGGGCTGATGCCGCGCAGGTTCGCCACCCGCGCCGAGCTCGTCGACCGGCTCCGCCGGCTCGGCGAGGAGCTCGGCCGGACGCCGACCGCCCAGGACATCCGCGAGCGCCGGGGGACGATGCCGTCCGCGTCGCTCTACTGGCACACGTTCGGCTCGCTCTCGACGGCGCTGCGCGAGGCGGGGTTCGATGTGGCGGTCGGGGAGGAGCGGCTCGAGCGGGCGCTGTCGCAGGGCGGCGAGCTCGCGCGCCGCGTCGGGCGCCTGCCGAAGTTCGCCGACTGGCAGGCGGCGCGGCGGGCCGATCCGGGAATGCTCACGGAGTGGCAGGTCTACCGGCTGTTCGAGGCGCGGCGCGGGGCGTGGGCGACGTTCCAGTACCTCGTCCGCGAGCGGCTGCGCGCCGACGGCGTCGAGGTGCGCCGCGACGGGACGCTGGCGTAGCTCTACGCGGACTCGCGGAGGTGCACGACGTTCCCGGTCGACGGCTGCAGCGCCGCCTCGATCCGGTCGAGGCGGGCGTTGAGCGAGCGCCACCCCTCGGTGAGGATCTCGACGATCAGAGCGAGGTCGTCGATCCGCGCGGCCCGCTCGGACTCGATCGTCTGCTCGAGCCGCTCGAGCCGATGGATCGTGTTCCAGCTGAGCCCCTTCACCTCGGCGAGGCGGCGGCCGATCGGTGCGGCCTCCTCGCGCAGGGCTTCCCGCACCGCTTCGCGTGCGTCCTCCATGTGGGCGACGCTAGCGTGGGCATCGGATGGACGCCGCCGAGCTCGATTACGACCTGCCGCCCGAGCTCGTCGCGCAGCATCCGGCCGCTCGGCGCGACGAGTCGAGGCTGCTCGTCTATGAGCGGGCGACCGGCGAGGTGTCGCATCGCGTCTTCCGGGAGCTGCCCGGGCTCGTCGACGCGCTGACGGTGGTGAACGACACCCGGGTCGTCCCGGCGAGGATCCGGCTCGAGCGCCCGCGCGGGGAGGTCCTGCTGCTCGAGCACCTGGGCGGCGGCGAGTGGGAAGCGCTCGCTCGTCCGACGCGGCGGCTGCGCGCCGGTGAGCGACATGGGCCGGTGGAGTTGCTGGAGCACCTTGGCGAGGGGCGGTGGCGCGTGCGTCTCGAGGGGGAGCCCGACGGCGAGACGCCCTTGCCGCCGTACATCACGGAGCCGCTGCGCGACGCTGCGCGCTACCAGACGGTCTACGCGCGCGAGCGCGGCTCGGCGGCAGCGCCGACGGCCGGGCTGCATTTCACGCCGGA
The DNA here is from genome assembly GCA_963794375.1 of uncultured Thermoleophilia bacterium. Lineage (GTDB taxonomy): Bacteria > Actinomycetota > Thermoleophilia > Gaiellales > Gaiellaceae > PALSA-600. The sequence continues at coordinate 55,484 of CAWCDL010000004.1, read as the reverse complement.
GCTGCTCGGCCGGCTCGATGTCGAGCGGGTCACCCTCCACGTCGGCCTCGACACGTTCCGTCCGCTGCAGGCCGAGCGCGTCGAGGAACATCTGCTGCACGGCGAGCGCTACTCGGTCGAGCCAGCAGTGTGGGAGCGGATCCGGGACGCCGAGCGGGTGCTCGCCGTCGGCACGACGACGGTGCGCGTCCTCGAGACGGTCGCCCGAGGCGCTTCCCTCACCGGCCGCACCGAGCTCTTCGTCCTCCCGGGCTTCGAGTTCCGCCGCGTCGACCACCTGTTGACGAACTTCCACCTGCCCCGCTCGACCCTGCTCGCCCTCGTCATGGCCTTCGCGGGCGTCGAGGAGACCCGCCGCCTCTATCGTGTGGCGATCGCCGAGCGCTACCGGTTCTACTCCTTCGGCGACGCGATGCTCATTCTCTGACCCAGTGGACGAGTTCGAGCTACACGCCCAGGACGGCGCGGCACGGGCCGGCGTGCTGCGGACGGCGCACGGGGAGGTGCGGACGCCCGTGTTCATGCCGGTCGGGACCAAGGCGACCGTGAAGAGCCTCGACCCCGACGAGGTGCGCGCGCTCGGGGCGCAGATCGTGCTCGCGAACACGTATCACCTGCACTTCCGTCCCGGTGACGAGCTCGTGCGCGAGCTCGGCGGCCTCCATCGCTTCATGGCCTGGGACGGCCCGATCCTCACCGACAGCGGCGGCTTCCAGGTCTTCTCGCTTCGCGACACGATCGCCAGGGTCGACGACGACGGCGTCGCCTTCAGGAACGTCTACGACGGCAAGGAGGCGCGCTTCACGCCGGAGCTCGCCGCCCGCGTCCAGGAGAGCCTCGGCAGCGACATCGCCATGTGCCTCGACCAGGTGCCGCCCGCCGACGTCTCGCGCCGCGGTCTCGAGGATGCCGTACGGCGAACGTCTCTCTGGGCCGCCCGCCAGCGCGACCTGCCGCGCGCGCCCGGTCAGCTGCGCTTCGGCATCGTCCAGGGCGGCACCGACCCGGAGCTCCGGCGCCGCTCGACCGAAGAGATCGTCGAGCTCGGCTTCGACGGCAATGCGATCGGAGGCCTCGCGATCGGCGAGGACCGCGCGCTGACGTTCGAGACGACGGATGCCGTCGCCGCCCTCCTCCCCGGGGACCGGCCGCGCTACTTCATGGGCATCGGCGACCCCGAGGGGATCCTGGAAGTGATCGAGGCCGGCGTCGACATGTTCGACTGCGTGCTGCCGACGCGTACGGCGCGCACCGGTAGCGCGCTCACGGCCACGGGACGGCTCAACCTTCGAAACGCACGCTTTGCCCGCGATGAGCGGCCGCTGGACGAGACGTGCGACTGTCCCGCCTGCGCTCGCTTCAGCCGCGCGTACATCAGGCACCTCGTCAACCAGAACGAGCTCCTCGCGCTGCGGCTGCTCTCTCTGCACAATCTACGCTTCCTCGTCAGCCTCACCGACGGCGCCCGCGACGCGATCGAGCGTGGGACGTTCGCCCGGTACAAAAGCGACCGACTCGAAAGGCTTCAGTGTCCGAATTCCTGATCATCGTCCTGCTGCTCGCCGCGTTCTGGATCGTGGCCGTCATGCCGCGCCGGCGGCGGATGCAGTCGCATCAGGCGATGCAGGACTCGCTCGAGCCGGGCGATGAGGTGATCACGGCCGGCGGCCTCCACGGCAGCGTCGTCGAGCTCGTCGACAGCGAGGTCAGAGTCGAGATCGCCGACGGCGTGGTGGTCACGGTCGACCGTCGCGCGATCGCGGCCGTTGCCACGGAGGTCGACGTCGAGGTCGAGCCGGACGACGAGCCCGAGGACGAGCCGGAGGTCGAGGCAGAGCCAGACGATCCGCCGGTCGCTGAGCCGGCCGCCGAAAACCCCCGTAAACCCAGCTAACCTGTTCGACTGGTGGCGTCGAGACGGGCCAATATCGTCCTCGTTCTGCTGATCCTCCTCGCGCTCTGCGGGGTGGTGCTGCTGGCCGTGCCGGGCTCACCCTTCCACCGCGGCGTGAAGAAGGGCCTCGATCTCCAGGGCGGCCTCGAGGTCGTCTTCAAGGCGGAGCCGCCGAAGGGGCACAAGCTGACCCAGGCGGATCTCGACCGCTCCGTCGACATCATGCGCGATCGCGTCGATCGCCTCGGCGTCGCGTCGCCGGAGATCCGGAAGCAGAGCCCGGACCAGATCGTCATCCAGCTCGCCGGTGTGCACGACCCGGATCAGGCCGCAGCGATCATCGGCACGACCGCGCAGCTCGAGCTGTACGACATGGTTCCGGCGCTCGAGCCGCCGTCGATCAGCGCCGCGAACAACACGGTCGTCCCGTACACAAATCTCTACCAGCTGCTCGCCGCGGTTCAGAGCCGGGCGCAGACGGCGCCGAGCGCGTACGTCCTCTTCAGGCCTCACAAGGTGACGACGACCACCGGCACCGGCAGGAAGAAGGAGACGCACACGACGACGACGTGGACGCGCGTCGCCGGCCCGATCGCGACGCTGCATCACGATCCGACGACCGGCAACGCCGGCCTGCTCGACACCTACCACGGCAAGGCGCCCGTCGGTTGGAAGGTGCTGAACGTGCCGGCTCGCACCGCGGTCGTCAGCTGCACGAAGGCGAGCTCCCAGGTGTGCCCGGGCGACCAGCTCGGGACGCCGCCAGGCGGCGGCACCGACTGGTACCTGTTCAAGCACGGGTACTACCCGGGGAATCAGTACGCGACGAACGGGAAGTTCCCGAACATGACCGGCAGCATGCTGAAGCTCTCAGGCGTGCGTCAGGACTTCGACCCGGGGACGGGCGAGCCGGTCGTGCTGCTCTCGTTCAACAACGCCGGGAACAAGGCGTTCCTGCAGGTGACGAAGAACGAGGCGGTACGCGGGCAGATAGCGGGCCTCACGAACAACAACTGCAGCGAGCTCTGCGCGTTCGCGATCGTCCTCGACAACGAGATCCGGTCGTGGCCGACCATCGACCCGGGCCAGAACCCGCACGGGATCGACCCGCGCGGCTCGGGCGCGGAGATCAACAACATCGGCAGTCTTGACGCGGCGAAGCAGCTCGCTCTCGTCCTCCAGACCGGTGCACTACCGGTGAGCTTCAAGACGGTCGAGCGCACCGACGTGTCCGCCACGCTCGGCAAGGACTCGCTGAAGCAGGCGCAGAACGCGGCGATCGGCGGGCTGATCGTCGTCGCGCTGTTCCTGCTCTTCCTCTATCGCTTCCTCGGCCTCGTCGCGGTGATCGGTCTCGGCATCTACGCGGCGTTCATGTACGCGGCGATCCTGCTCTTTGGCGTGACCCTCACGCTGCCGGGCTTTGCGGGCCTGATCCTGACCATCGGGGTCGCGGCCGACGCGAACGTCGTCATCTTCGAACGCATCAAAGAGGAGGCGCGCGCGGGCAAGTCCGTGAAGGCGGCGATCGCCACCGGCTACGCGAAGGGCTTCCACACGATCGTCGATGCGAACGTCGTGACGGCGATCACGGCCCTGATCCTGTTCGCGGTCGCGACCGCAGAGGTGAAGGGCTTCGCGCTCATGCTCCTGATCGGCACCGCCGTGTCGCTGATCACCGCCGTCGCGGCGACGCGCGCGATGCTCGGCCTGCTCGCCGGCTTCAGGTGGTTCGAGAACCCGCGCTTCATGGGTGCCTCCGGGACGCAGCGCGGCCGCTTCCTGCAGATCGACTTCATGCGCCGGCGTTACACGTGGTTTGCGATCTCCGGTGTCGTGCTCGCGATCGGCGCCGGCTCGCTGGCCGTTCGCGGCCTGAACCTCGGCATCGACTTCAAGGGTGGCGTGCAGATCACATTCCGCACGCCGACCTACACGTCGCTCTCCGACGTGCGCAACCAGACGAAGGCAATCGGCCGCGCCGACGCCGTCGTCCAGGGCCGCGGGACGTCGCAGAACGGCGGCGAGGACTACAAGAGCTTCCAGATCCGTCTCAAGAAGTTGCAGCCGGCCGAACAGGATCGGCTCACGACGCTGCTGTCCGAGAACGTGCACGCGACGGCGCCGGGCATCAAGAACGTGTCGTCGAGCTTCGGCCGTCAGATCGCGCGCTCGGCCATCCTCGCGATCATCTTCTCGCTCTTCGTGATCACGCTGTACATCACCATTCGCTTCCACGGGCTTGCGTTCGCGGTGCCGGTGATCGCGGCGATGCTGCACGACGTGCTGATCACGGTCGGCGTGTACTCGGTGACCGGGCGGGAGGTGACCGAAGCGACGGTCGCCGCGGTGCTCACAGTGCTCGGGTACTCCATCTACGACACGATCATCATCTTCGACCGCGTGCGCGAGAACGTGCCGATCATGCGACGCGCCTCGTTCGCGCGCATCGTCAACGTCTCGCTGTGGGAGACGATCCGCCGCTCTCTCGCGACGACGTTCATCACCCTGCTCCCGGTCGCGGCGTTGTTCTTGTTCGGCGGCGCGACGCTGAAGGACTTCGCGTTCGCGCTTCTCATCGGCGTCACATCCGGTGCGTACTCCTCGATCTTCATCGCTGCGCCGCTGCTCACGATCTGGAAGGAGCGCGACCCCGAGTTCGCCCGCCGCAAGTCGCAGGACACGCCGGAGTTCGGGCTCGGCACACCGGTGCTCGAGGAAGCCGAGGCGGCCGCTGCCGCGGAGCCGGCGCCGGACACGCCGATCGAGGCGATCGAGCACCTGCGCGACCACAGTGACGCCGACGCGAAGCGCGACGCGCGCCGGCAACGGCGCAAGTCACGCCCGCATGGCAGAGCCCGGTAACGACTCGCTCGAGCGTCTGATCTCGCTGCTCGGGCCGCGGCTCGACGAGCTGCGGGCGCTGCTGGACGAGCTCTCCACGCGCTGGCGCGGTGACGCGTTGCGCGTCGGTGAGGGCTCGCGTCGCCGCGTTCAGGACGTGGCGCGCGAGCTCGGGCTCGTGACGCGAGACGACTGGGACGAGCTCGAGCTGCGCGTCGCTCAGCTCGAGCATCGCCTGCGCCTGGTCGAGGACGAGCGCGACCGTCCGCACTGACTGCTACCGTGATTGGTACGGAGCCGGATGGGCCGTGCTCCCGTGAGATCGCAGTCTCCTTCTTCGGACGGTGCGATCTCGACATCCGAAGGAGTTGAGACAACTTGACCGATTTCCGTTCACTCGGCGTTTCCGAGGACGTCTCCGCATTGCTTGCGGAGCGCGGCATCGAGGCGCCGTTCCAGATCCAGACCCTCGTCATCCCCGAGGCGCTCCGCGGCGGGGACGTTCTCGCGAAGAGCCCGACCGGCTCCGGGAAGACGCTCGCATTCGCGATCCCGATCGTCGAGAACGGCAACGACGCGACGCCGTTCGCTTTGGTGCTCGTGCCCACCCGTGAGCTGTGCGTCCAGGTCACCGAGGAGTTCGCGCTGATCGCGGGCAACCGGCTGAAGGTCGCATCGGTCTACGGCGGTGTGCCGCTGAAGGCGCAGGCGAACGAGGCGAAGACCGCGCACGTGATCGTCGCGACGCCAGGCCGACTGCAGGACCTCGTCGACCGGCGGCTCCTCTCGCTCGACCGGGTGCGCGTGCTCGTGCTCGACGAGGCCGACCGCATGCTCGACATGGGCTTCAAGCCGCAGGTCGACCGCATCGTTCGCCTCCTGTCCGAGAACCGCCAGACGATGTTCTTCTCGGCAACGCTCGACGGCGAGGTGGGGGAGCTGGCGCGGCGCTACACGCACTTCCCGGCACGGTTCGAGGGCGAGCTGCCCGCCGAGCGGCGCACCGGCGAGATCGAGCATCGCTTCGTCCCCGTCACGGCCGACAACAAGGTTGCGACGCTCGTCGACCTGCTCAACAACGGGGAACGCGGCCTCGCGCTCGTGTTCGTGCGCACCAAGGCGGGGGCAGATCGACTCGTCGACAAGCTTCGCCGTCACGACGTGGACGCGATCGCGATCCACGGCGACAAGGGCCAGGCGCAACGCGAACAGGCGCTTGCCAGGTTCGACGCGGGGAAGGTGCGCACGCTCGTCGCGACCGACGTCGCTGCGCGCGGTCTCGACGTCGACGACATCACGCACGTCATCAACTTCGACCCGCCGGAGGAGCCCGACGTGTACACGCATCGGGTGGGCCGTACCGGTCGGGCGGGGCGCGGCGGCATCGGCATCACGCTCGTTCTGCCGGAGCAGCAGGCAGACGTCTCGCGTGTCGCGCGCCTCCAGGGCCAGGTCGAGAGCTACGAGGCCGCCGGCCTGACGCTGGCGAAGCCGAAGCTCGTGTACACCTCGCGCCGTCGTGGTGGACGGTCGAAGTGGTAGAGCACGAGCGACTGACCGAGAAGCAGGCCGCATCTCTGCGCGAGGAGCTCGCCGAGCTCGAGGGCCCGCGCCGCACCGAGGTCGTCGCGGCGATCAAGAAGGCGCGCGAGTTCGGTGACCTGTCCGAGAACTTCGAGTACCACGCGGCGAAGAACGAGCAGGGACTCCTCGAGGCACGCATTCGCACGCTGCGTGCGCGGTTGGACGGCGCCGAGATCGTCGAGAACGCGGCCTCCGACGCTGTCGGGATCGGCTCGATCGTCGACATCGAGGGCGACGGCGGCCAGAAGCTGACCGTCGAGATCAGCGCCGTGGGTGGCTCGGGAACGGTATCCCCGACCTCGCCGCTCGGTACGGCGCTGCTGGGGCTGAAGCGCGGGGACAGTGTGGAGGTGCAGGCGCCGAAGGGCTCCTGGGTCGCCACTGTCGCCCGCATTCACTGAGCGCGCGCACCCCGGACCGTGGAAAGCCGTGTCACACTTCGTGACATGGCCACCAGGCCGAAGCAGCGGAATCTCGGCCGTCTGAGCGAGATCGCGCAGGTCGCGGTGCGGCACGGCTTCGGCTACGTGGTCGACGGCCGGCGGCGCGGCGAGGTCGACGCCGACCTGTCGGGCAGCGCCCGCGGACGCCACCTGCGCGAGATGCTCGACGAGCTCGGGCCGACATTCGTCAAGTTCGGCCAGCTGCTCTCGACGCGTCCCGACGTCGTGCCGCCCGACATCATTGCGGAGCTTCGCGGCCTGCAGGACGACGTTCGCCCGTTTCCCTATGCGGACGTCGAGCGTACGGTTCAGGAGGAGCTCGGCCAGCCGATCGGACGCCTCTTCACCGAGTTCGACGAGGCGCCGCTCGCAGCAGCGTCGATCGGACAGGTGCATCGCGCGGTGCTGCCGAATGGACGGCGCGTTGTCGTCAAGGTGCAGCGGCCCAACGCGCCACGCCAGATCGAGGCAGACCTCTCGCTCCTCTACCAGGCCGCCCGGCTCGCCAAGGAGCGCATTCGTGCGCTCGACTTCATCGACACGCACGAGATCGTCGACGAGTTCGCGCGCTCGATCAGGCAGGAGCTCGACTACCGGCTCGAAGGGCGCAATGCCGACACGTTCCACAAGGACTTCGCGGGTCATCCGCACGTTGCGATCCCGCGGGTGTACTGGACGTACACGCGCTCTCGCGTGCTCACGCTCGAGCAGCTCGACGGCGAGCAGCTCGGCGATCTCGACGTCGAGCTCTGGAGCCTGCAGGACCGGCGTCACCTCGCCTATCTGATCACCGAGGCGTGGATGACGATGATCTTCCGCAACGGGTTCTTCCATGGAGACCCGCACCCGGCCAACATCCTGGTGCTCTCGCCCGAGCGGATCGGGCTCGTCGACTTCGGGCTCACCGGGAAGCTGACGGACGACGACATGTCGCGCCTGACGCGGCTCTTCATCGATGCGGCGTCGGAGAACGTCGACGCGCTCCCCAAGCGCCTCGCCGATCTTGGTGTCCGCTACCCGAAGGAACGCGAGGAGCAGTTCGTCGCGGAGCTGAGCGAGATCTACTACCGCTACTACGGCGCGAGCCTGAACGAGATCGATCCGATCCAGGTCATTCGCGAGGCGTTCTCGCTCATCTACCGCATGAACCTGAGGCTGCCGACGCGCTTCGTCACGCTCGACAAGACGATCGCGACGCTCGGCTCGGTCGGGATCGAGCTCTATCCGGACTTCAACGTGTTCGAGGTCGCGCGCCCCTACGCCCGCGACCTGATGCTCGAGCGGTTCACGCCGCAGCGCATCGCCTCGCGCGCGCGGCGCGAGGGATGGCGGCTGACCCAGATGGCGATCGAGCTGCCCTACCAGATCCACGACACGCTCGAACAGGTGCGCGACGGGCAGATCGAGGTCGGATTCGTGCACAAAGGCCTCGACGACCTGCTCGCGAAGCTCGACACGCTCTTCAACCGGCTCGTGATCGCGCTCGTCGTCACCGGCGGGCTGATCGGCTCGAGCCTGATCGGGATCTTCGCCAAGTCGGGCCCGCACGTGCTCGGGCTGCACGTGCTCTCGGTGATCGGCTTCTCGCTCTCGGCATTGCTCGGCGTGTGGCTCCTCTGGGGCGTGCTCCGCTCGGGACGCTTGTGACGGCCGGCGCCGGCGCCTGAGGAACGTTCGGCGCAGAATCGTACGAAAGGACGACTGGTGCCTCCTCCCGGGCGAGGCTACGGTCGTCTCATGGCCGCCGCTCTCTTCCTCGCCGACGCCGAGCCCGAGACACGCGGCTTCCTCGAACGCCACCTGCCCGGAGACGGCTTCGAGCTGGTGTCGGCACATGCACGCTTCGATCTCGTCCTCACGGGCGACGTCGAGCGCGTCGACCGCTGGCTGGAGCGGGCGCCGGTAATCGTGCTCGGCCGCGAGCAGGCCGACAGCGTCGACCGCATTCATGCCTTTCGGCGCGGATGCGACGACTATGTCTCGCGCCCCTTCGACTACCAGGAGCTCGTCGAGCGGATTCGCGCGGTCCTCAGACGTGCCCGGCCGGAGGCGGCCGAGCTCGTCGAGTCCGGCACGGTGCGCATCGACACCCGCACGCGTGTGGTCACGGTGGGCGGCGTTGCGGTGCCCCTCGCGCAGAAGGAGTACGAGCTGCTGCTCCGCCTCGCCCGCGACCCGGAGCGGGTGTTCACGAAGGGGGAGCTGTTGCAGGAGGTGTGGGGCTATCGCGCCGGCGCGCGGACGAGGACGCTCGACTCGCATGCCTCGCGCCTACGGCGGAAGCTGCGCCTGGCGGGCGGGGGAGAGGATCTCGTCGAGAACGTGTGGGGCGTCGGCTACCGGCTGCTCGGGACACTCGGAGGTGGCGCCGCCGGGTAGCCTCGCCGACATGGATCGGTCAGCACGCGCGGAGCTTCTCCGCCGTCTGCATCACGAGCCGCGGCTGCTCGTCCTGCCGAATGCCTGGGACGTGGCGGGCGCGAAGGCGCTTGCGGCACTCGAGGGTGTCCGGGCGCTCGCCACCTCGAGTGCGGCGGTCGCTCGCGCCCTTGGGTGGGAGGACGGCGAACGGGCGCCTGCGGCCGAGATGCTCGAGGCCGCGCGGCGGATCGCGGCGGCCGTCGACGTGCCGGTGACCGCGGATCTCGAGCGAGGCTATGGGGATCCGGTCGCGACGGCCCGAGCCGCGTGGGAGGCCGGCCTCGTCGGCATCAACGTCGAAGACTCGACGCGTGCCGGGATGGTCCCGGTCGACGAGCAGATCGACGTGATCGCGGCGATCCGTGAGGCGGTGCCGGAGCTCGTGGTCAATGCACGCGTCGACGTCTTTCTCCGCATCGGTGCGGGGGGCATCCACGAAGCGGCGGAGCGGGCGAACGCGTATCTCGCCGCCGGCGCCGACTGCGCCTATCCGATCCTCGCGCCGGTCGGGGAGATCGCCGCCCTCGCACACCGGATCGATGGCCCGATGAACGTGATCGCACGGCCTGGGACACCCGGCAGGGCCGAGCTCGAGGAGCTCGGCGTCGCGCGCCTGACCTTCGGCGGCGAGCTGGCCGCGGCCGCGTATGCCGCGGCGGCGACTGCCGCATCGGCGTATCTCTAGCGGTTGTGGATCACGCGGGCGCCACGCCCGTGCAGGAGGTACGCGAACGCCCAGCGGGTGAGGACGAGCACGCGGTTCTGGAACCCCACCAGGTAGGTGATGTGGACGCCGAGCCAGAGGAGCCAGGCGAGAAGCCCCGTCACCGGCACGCCGGCGACGACGCCGACGGCGCGGCGGCGCCCGATCGTCGCGAGCTCGCCCTTGTTCCGGTAGGCGAACGGCGTGCGCGTCGCGTTCCGGATCGACGCGGCGACATGCCGGCCCTGCTGCATCGCAACGGGGGCGATGCCCGGGAGCGCCTGTCCGCGGACCGTGACCATGTCGCCGAGCGCGAGCACCTCGGGGTGGCCGGGCAGCGTCAGGTCGGGCTCGACCTGGACGCGCCCGGCACGATCGGTCTCGAGACCTGCAGCGGTCGCAAGCCGCTCGGCGAGCGGTGAGGCCTGCACACCCGCGGCCCAGATCACGGTGCGCGTCGCAATCCGCTCCCGCTCTCCGCCCGCGGGCTCGACGACGACGAAGCCGTCGCCGATCTCGACGACCGGAGCGGAGAGCCGCAGGGTCACCCCCAGCGAGTGAAGCTGCGACGCGGCGCTCGTCGACAGGCGTGGCGAGTAGGTCGCGAGCGCGCGCGGCCCTGCCTCGACGAGCAGCACGCGCGCGCGCCGCGTGTCGGCCGAGCGGTACTCGGTGTGCAGCACCTCGTGCCCGAGCTCGGCGATCTGACCCGCCATCTCGACCCCGGTTGGGCCGGCGCCGACCACGACGAACGTGAGGAACGCCGTGCGGGTCGCGTCGTCGCGCTCGACCTCGGCCGCCTCGAACGCCGACAGGATCCTGTCGCGCAAGGCGAGCGCGCCGTCGAGCGACTTCAGCTCCGGCGCATACTGCGCCCACTCGTCGTGGCCGAAGTACGAGTAGCGAGAGCCGCCGGCGACGACGAGCTCGTCGTAGGCGAGCTCGCGCCGCTCCTCGCCGTTCGGCAGGTGCTCGACGACCACGACGCACCGCTCGAGATCGAAGCCGGTCACCTCTCCGAGGACGACGTGCGTGCGCTTGTGGTGGCGCAGCACCTGCCGGAGCGGAGCCGCCACCTCGACCGACGAGAGCGATCCGGTGGCGACCTGATAGGCGAGCGGCTGGAAGAGGAAGTAGTTCTCGCGGTCGACGAGCGTGACGTCGACGTCTGCGCCTCCGAGGCCGCGGGCGGCCAGCAGGCCGCCGAAGCCGCCCCCCACCACGACGACCCGTTTGCTCACTCCGAGAGTGTGGCACCTTCGAGCTCGAGCAGGCGCCGCTTCACCTCCAGGCCTCCGGCGTACCCCGTCAGGGAGCCGTTCGCGCCGACGATGCGGTGGCACGGCAGCACGATCGGGATCGGGTTGCGGTTCATCACCGTTCCGACGGCCCGGGCGGCGCCCGGCCGCCCGGCCCGACGGGCGAGCGCCCCGTAGGTGTCGGTTCGCCCGTAGGGCACGAGCGCCAGCTCGCGCAGCACGTCGGCGTGGAACGGAGCGACGCGAAGGTCGAGGGGCAGGTCGAACGACGTTCGCCGCCCCTCGAAGTACTCGTCGAGCTCACGACGGGCGTCGTCGACCGGCGTCCTAAGGACACGCGCCCCGAAGGTGCGGGCGAGCGACTCCTCGAAGCCCTCCTCGGTGTACGAGATGCGGCAGAGCCCGCGCGTGCTCCAAGCGATCTGGAGCGGGCCGACCGGCGAATCGACGACGTCGTGGCGGACATCGACGAGCTCCTCGGCCAGCGCCGCGGCGCGGAACGCGGCGTCGAGCTCAGGCGTGACGTGCATGGTTCCTCCTCAGCCGGCGGACGCCGGACGACGCGGCCGCACGGGCCGCCTCCTCCGACGAGCCGAGCGCATCGGCGATCTGGGCGTAGGGGAGGTCGTAGCCGTAGCGGAGCACGACTGCCGCACGTTCCGTCGGCGGCAGGTCGCCGGTGAGATGCTCGAGCTCCTTGAACGCGTCGCGCCGAAGCTCGGTCGCGGGCTCGGCGTCGAGCGGCTGCACCGGCTTTGCCCGCAGCTCGTCCATCGCCACGTTGGTGGCGATCGTGAACACCCAGGCGCGGAGGTGCCGGCCGTGCTGGAGCCGGTCGTATGCGCGCAGGGCGCGCAGGAACGTCTCCTGCCAGGCATCCTCGGCACGCTGGCCGAGCAGGCGCCTCAGGTATCCGAGCACCTCGTCGCGGTTGGCGAGGTAGAAGCGCTCGAACGGCGGGATCGCATCGGGTGTCACCGTCCCCATCATGCTCTGAAACGTGGCAGGCTCCCGAACCGTGAGATGCGCCGTCGTCGGGCATGTGGAGTGGGTCGAGTTCGCGCGTGTCCCTGCGCTGCCGGGCGCGGGCGAGATCGTCCATGCGACCGAGATGTGGGAGGAACCGGCCGGCGGAGGCGCCGTCGTGGCCCGCCAGCTTGCGCTCCTCGCCGGCCGCTGCGAGCTCTTCACGGCGCTCGGTGACGACGAGCTCGGACGCGAGTCCGCCCGTCGCCTGGCGGCGCTCGGGATCGACGTCCACGTGCACTGGGGTGGCATGACACGACGTGCGTTCACGCACGTCGACGTGCACGGGGAGCGGACGATCACCGTGCTCGGCGACAAGCTGCTGCCGCCGGGGCCGCTGCCACTCGAGGGCTACGACCTCGTCTTCTTCGTGGCGGGCGATGTCTCGGCGTTGCGCTCGGCGCGGGCGGCACGCTTTCTCGCGGGCACCGTTCGCGAGCTTCCCACGCTGCGCACCGGCGGTGTGCCGCTCGACCTCCTCGTTGCGAGTGCGAACGACCCCGGCGAGGCCTACGACGGGTCGCTCGAGGCACGCCACACGGCGCTGACGGACGGCGCGCGCGGCGGCAGGTTCGACGGCGTCCATTGGGACGCCGTGGCGGCGGACGTCTCGGACGCGTACGGCGCCGGCGACTCGTTCGCCGCCGCGCTCGCGTTCGCGCTCGCACGCGGCGACGAGCCGCAAGCCGCCGTCGAGCTCGCCGCCCGCGCCGGTGCGGCGGTGCTAGAGGGGCGCGGCCCGTATACGAGCCAGCTAGATGGTTGATCGGTGATTCCCGTCGTCGCGGCGGCGTCGAATCACCGATCAATCATCTAGGCTCGCAGTCTTGACCGCCCGCGTCGTCTGGATCTCGCTCGCACCGGTCAAGGCGACGCGACTGCACGTCGTCGAGGAGGCCGAGCTTCGTGAGGCGGGCGTGCGCGGCGACCGGCGCTTCTACCTCGTCGAGGATCGAGGGCTGCTCGTGAACGACAAGCACGTCGGCGCGCTACAGCTCGTCGAGTCGGAGTACGACGATGCGACCGGAAGGCTCTCGCTGCGCTTTCCGGACGGCACCGACGTGGCAGCCGACGTCGAGCTCGGTGACGAGATCGACACCAGGTTTCACGGTGCGCCGCGGGCGGCACGTGTCGTGCTCGGTCCTTTCGCGGCCGCGCTCTCCGCGTACGCGGGCCGTCCCCTGCGCGTCGTCGCGCCGGCACTGCCTGCGACCGACCGCGGACGAAGCGGCGCCGTGACGCTGCTCGCGACGAGCTCGCTCGCCCGGCTCGCCGAGGAGCTCGGCGTCGAGGCGGTCGACGGCCGCCGCTTCCGGATGAACCTTGGGATCGACGGGTTGGCCCCGCACGAGGAGGACGGCTGGCACGGCCGTCGCGTTCGCGTGGGCGAGGCGCTCGTCGTCCCACAGGGGAACGTCGGCCGCTGTGCGGTGACGACGCAGGATCCCAGGACCGGCCGGCCCGACCTCGACACCCTCAAGGCGCTCGCCGCGTATCGCTCCGATGCCGAGACGACGGAGCCGCTGCCCTTCGGCGTCCACGCTGCCGTCGTCGAGCCCGGCCTCGTGCGCCTCGGCGATCGCGTCGAAGTAGTCGCCTGACGAGATCGCGGGGTTCCCTGATTGACAGTGTGTGTTGCGCCGCCGGACAATGGCCCGGCAGTTGGCGCGTTCAGGTCAGTCCGAGGAGGAGGTAGGTAGGCATGAACCAAGGGAACATGCGAGCGTACGCAGCAGAGCTGCTCGGCACGTTCACGCTCGTCTTTCTAGGCACGGCTTCAGTCGTCGCCGCCGGGAGGTCGGGGGCTCCCGTCCATCTCGTCGCGGCATTCGCATTCGGGCTTGCGCTCCTTGCCGGCCTTTATGCGTTCGGCGAGATCTCGGGCGGCCACTTCAATCCCGCGGTCTCGCTCGCGATGTTCCTCGACAAGCGCCTGTCTGCCGCCGACATGGTCGGCTACTGGGTGAGCCAGCTGATCGGCGCAGTGCTCGCGTCGATCGTCCTGTTGATCGCGACGAGCAAGCACGACGTCGCCTCGACCGCGAACAAGCCCTCGTCGAACGGCACAGCCTTTCTGATGGAGCTCGTCGTGACGGCGCTCTTCGTGCTCGTCATTCTGCAGGCGAGCCGATCGGACCGCTTCGGCTCGAGTGCGCTGATCGCCATTCCGCTGACACTGCTCGCGGCGCACCTCGTGCTGATCCCGTTCACCGGGTGCTCGGTCAATCCGGCGCGCTCCTTCGGGCCTGCGCTCGTCGGCAACGCGTGGACCGGCTTCTGGATCTTCGTGTTCGCTCCGCTCCTCGGTGCGGCACTCGCGTGGCTGATCCACGCGGCCGTCGTGACCGGGACGATCGGATCGGCCAAGGCGCCCGTCGCCGAGGCCCTCGAGTAGGACCCGGCGGATCTGGCAACCGGCGTGCCGGGATAGGGCAGACTTCCCGGTATGCCGGTTGCCGCACTGCGCGCCATGGGCGCGGATGTCGAGGGCGCTCTCGAGAACGTCAACGTGCCGAGCTACGTGATCGACGACGTGGGGGTGATCCGCTGGATGAACAAGGCGGCGCGTCTCGGTGTCGGCGACCAGGTCGGGCGGCAGTTCACGTCCGTCGTCCATCCCGACGACACGCGCCGCGCACGCGAGCTGTTCGTCCGCAAGCTGATGGGCAAGACGCCGGTCACCGACGCATCGATCACGGTGATCGACAGCGACGGCGACCGGATCGGCGTCGAGGTGAGCTCGGTGCCGCTGACGCGGGGCGAGCGGGTGATCGGCGTGTTCGGCCAGGTGACCGACGTCGTCGAGGAGCCGCAGCCGCACCCCGATCTGCGCCTGACGCCGCGCCAGGCGGAGGTGCTGCGCCTGCTCGAGCGCGGCCGCTCGACGCAGCAGATCGCAGACGAGCTCCAGCTCAGTCGTGAAACGGTGCGCAACCACGTTCGGCATCTGCTGCACGCGATGGGTGCCTCGTCGCGGCTCGAGGCGGTCGCGGTCGCCCGCGGCGAGAACGCCCCCGGCAGCCGCTGATTGACACAACTGCGCTAGAGCGCTCGAACCATGTCGCAGCCATCCTGGCTGCATGGACGAACTAGATCTTCAACTCGACGACGTGGTGCTCTTCGAGCTTCCCACGCACGCGGATGTGGAGGCCTTCTGCGACCGGCTCCGGTCGAACTGGCCGGGATGGTCCGAGGCCGACGGCGACGTCTGGCTGTTCGCTGTCGACCTCGAAGGCCGGACGGACGACCTCGCGGGGCTCTTCCGGGCCGCACAGGAGCTGCTCGCCGAGCTCGGCCTCCCGACCGCCCGCTTCTACCTCGACAGCCGGATCTACATCCTCGAGGCTGCTGCCCAGCGGATCGCCGCCTAGCGGCGATCCGCCCCGGGCCTCACCCGGCGAGCCCGGCCTCGTGCACCCGCGCGCCGATCTCGCGCGTCAGGTCGAGCAGCCGCTGCAGGTGCTCGGCCTCCGTCCGGTAACCGACGATGCAGCTGCGGATGGCGGTGCGGCCGTGGACGAGGGCGTTCGACGGGAAGACGCGGCCGTCGAGCTGGAGCTCGGTCATCACCCGTGTGTTCAGCCGGTCGAGGTACGCCTCGTCGTCCACGCCGGATGGGACGTAGCGGAAACAGCAGATCGAGAGTGACGGCGGGCACACGAGCTGCAGGTCGGGTAGCTCGTCGACGAGGTCGGCAAGCCACTTGGTGAGGGCGACATCGTGCTCGATGCGCCGTGCGAAGGCGGCACGCCCGTGGGCGAGCAGGGCGACCCAGACGCGAAGCGCCGCGAAGCTTCGGCTGAGCTGGAGCCCCTCGAAGCCGAGATCGACGCCGCGGTCGGCGACCTCCCGGTCCTGCTCGACGTAGCTCGCATGGGCGCTGAACGAGGCCCCCGAGCGCGTGCCGTCGCGGACGAGGACGACGGCGCTGAGGAGCGGCGCGTAGAGCCACTTGTGCGCGTCGAAGGTGATCGAGTCGGCGCGTTCGATCCCGCGCAGGAGGGGGCGGAGCTCGTCGGAGAGCATGGCGGCGCCGCCGTAGGCCGCGTCGACGTGGAGCCAGAGGCCGAAGCGCGTGGCGACGTCGGCGATCGCCTCGAGTGGGTCGATCGCGCCGGTGCCCGTCGAGCCGCCGTTCGCGGAGATCGCGACCGGGCGCACGCCGGCGGCGCGGTCAGCCTCGACGAGGCGGACGAGCTCGTCGACGCGCATCGCGAGGCGCTCGTCGACCTCGACCTTGCGCACGGCCGACTCGCCGAGCCCCAGGACGTCGGCGGCGCGGTCGATCGTGAAGTGCGCCTCGGTGGAGCAGTAGAACGCAAGCGGCGGCGCATGCTGCAGGCCACGGATTCGCACGTCGGCCACCGCCCGGTCGCGTGCGAGCTTCAGCGCCGTGAGGTTCGCGAGCGACCCGCCGCCGACGAACTGGCCGCCTGCATCTGCCGGCAGGCCGAAGCGCGACGCGAGCCAGCGGACGAGCTGCAGCTCGATCTCGGTGGCGGCGGGGGAGAGCACCCACCCGCCGACGTTCGGGTTCACGCCGGAGGCGAGCAGGTCGGCGATCGCGCCGGGCACGGTGCCGCCGCCGCTGATGTACGCGAGGAAGCCGCCGCTTCCCGGGCGCAGCGAGTGGTCGACGATTGCCTGCAGGTGGGCGAGCAGCTCGTCGTCCGAAAGCGGCTGCTCGGGAATGTCGAGGGCGACCGCCTGCCTCACCACCGCCGGCGTCACGGGCGCGCATACCGGCCCGTCGACGAGGTCTGCCAGGTAGCCCGTGTAGAGGTCGAGCACGCGCGCGCCGAAGGCTCGGGCCCGCTCGGGCGGCCAGTCGAGATCGCGAATCGGCTTCGGCGGCGGCGTCATGCCTTGATCGCGCGCGCGTACAGGAGCGCCGGCACGCCGCTGTCGTCCGCAGCGGTGTGATGTGCCTCGACGAGACGCTCAATCCGGAAGCCGGCGCGCGTCAGCATCTCGACGTACGTCGCGAGCGGCCGGTGGTAGGCGTGGGCCGGAAGCCAGTCGGGCGGGGCCGCCTTCAGGTAGCGATGCTCGAGCAGGTAGTCCGTCACCACCTGGACGTGCCCGTGGTAACAGGGATGGACGATCGAGAAGACGAACCAGCCTCCTTCGCGAAGGACGCGGGCCACGGATCGGGTGCCGGCGCCGACGTCGGGGATGTCCATGAGCGCCATGTGGCAGACGACGCCGTCGAAGCTCCGATCGGCGAGCGCCGCGAGGTCATGTGCATCGCCCTGGAGGTAGTCGATGCGGTGCGGCCCGGTTGCTTCGTGGCGGTGCGCATGGCTGAGCATCTCCTGCGAGACGTCAATGCCGGTCACGATCGCACCGAGGGAGGCGAGCAGACGGGCGTCCTGGCCCTGGCCGCACGCGAGCGAGAGGACGGAAAGCCCCGCGACGTCACCGACGAGCTCGGTCAGGACGGGATCGACGAGACCGGTGCCGTCAGGGTCGAGTGCACGGCTGTAGGCGTCGGCGACCTCGTCGTACGAGGCCGGAGGACGGTCGGCCATCGGGCACTCATATCAGGGGGCGGGTGGGCGGCTACTCGATTTCACCCTTCTGGGGTTTACAGGTGGGGGAAAGTGGGATAAGGTGGGGCGCAGTGGACCATGCTGCTCGGGGAACATGACCACACTCTCGACGACAAGAAGCGCCTCACCCTCCCGTCCAAGCTGCGGGGGGCCTTCGAGGACGGCGTTGTCGTCACGCGCGGCCTGGACGGGTGCCTTTACGCCTACTCGCGCGCCGAGTGGGATCGGCTCGCCGAGCGGCTCCGGGGGCTCGACCAGATGGCGGAGGGCTCGCGGCTGATGCAGCGGCACTTTTTTGCCTTCGCCTCACCCGGCGAGCTCGACCGGCAGGGGCGCCTCGTCATTCCATCCGGCCTGCTCGATCACGCCGGCATCGAGCGGGACGTCGTCGTCGCCGGCGTCTACGACCACATCGAGATCTGGGACCGCGCCAAGTGGCGGTCGCAGCCGCACCAGGAGGAAGGGAGAGCGGAAGATGCTGCCGAGCGTCTTGCCAACTGACTCCGATCACGTCCCCGTCCTCGCCGAGGAGGTCGTCTCGCTGCTCGACGTCCGCCCGGGCGAGACGGTCGTCGACGGCACCTTCGGCGCCGGCGGGCACGCGTCGCTCCTTGCTTCGCGCCTGCGTGGCGACGGGAAGCTGATCGCCATCGACCGCGACCCGACCGTCGCGCCCTTCTTCGAGCGCTTCCGCCGCGGCACGCAGGTCAAGTCACGCCTTCATCACGGCGAGTTCTCGGACATCCTGACCCGCCTCGCTGAGAACGGCGTCCGGGCCGATGCGATCCTTCTCGACCTCGGGGTGTCGTCGATGCAGATCGACCGGCCCGACCGCGGCTTCTCCTATGCAGTCGACGCACCGCTCGACATGCGCATGGACCCGGCGAGCGAGCTCACCGCGAGCGACGTGGTCAACGAGTCGTCCGAGCGCGACCTGTCCGACATCTTCCGCCGCTACGGCGAGGAGCGCTACGCACGCCCGATTGCGCGTGCGATCGTCGCACGCCGCGGCAACGAGCCGTTCGAGCGCACCGGCGACCTCGTCGAGGTCGTCAAGGCCGCCATCCCGGCCCCGGCGCGCTTCGGCGAGGGGCATCCGGCAAAGCGCATCTTCCAGGCTCTGCGGATCGAGGTAAACGACGAGCTCGGCGCGCTGGAGCGTGCGCTCCCGGCGGCGCTCGAGATGCTGCGGCCCGGCGGCCGCCTCGCGGTCATCTCGTTCCACTCGCTCGAGGACCGGATCGTGAAGCAGTTCCTGCGGGCGCAAGAGCAGGGCTGTACGTGCCCGCCCGACTTCCCGGTGTGCGTCTGCGGGTCGCAGCCCGTGATGCGCGCGACGCCCCGCAGAGCGGTGCGCCCGTCGGCGGCCGAGATCGCGAGGAACCCGCGGGCGCAGTCGGCCCGGCTGCGCGTGGGGACGAAGGTCTCGTGACGACCGTCGCGCACTCCGAGGCTGCTGCACCAGTCGTCCGTCCGCGCCGGAAGGCCCGCCGCAAGGCGCGCGCCCGCGGCGGGATCCTCTGGATCGTCGTGAGCGGGATTCTGCTCACGGGCGTCGTATTCGTGAACGTGGCGGTGCTCCAGCTGAACCTCAGGCTCGACAACGCGAACGCCGACAAGGCGAAGCTCCAGGCCGACAACGCGGCCCTTCAGTCGCAGTACTCGAGCCTCGTCTCGTCGCCTCGTGTGTCGGCCGCGGCCTATCGCAGGCTCGGGCTCGTGTTCCTGGACCCGGCGACGTACACGTACATCGACGTCGCCAGGCGCTAGTGAGCGCCAAGGGCGAGAAGCAGGCCAACCGGCGGATTCGTCTGCTGCTCCTCTTCTTCGCGCTCGTCTTCGCCGCGGCGCTCGCGCGGGCGACGTGGTTGCAGGTGGTTCGTGCCTCGTCGCTCGGCAAGCTCGCTCAGCGCCAGCACGAGGAGACCGTCGTCACGCCCGCCTCGCGCGGGACGATCTTCGACGCGAGCGGCGCGCCCCTCGCGATCGGCGAGCAGGCGACGACGGTCTACGCCGACCCGCACGAGGTGACCCAGCCGTTGCAGGTCGCGAAGGCGGCCGCGAAGGCGTTCAAGATCGACGCGAACCAACTCTACGGTGAGCTGCTCGCCCGGAAGACCCACTTCGTCTACGTCCAGCGGTTCGCCGAGCCGAAGGAGGCGTCGGCATTCCTCGCCGACGACTTTGCAGGCGTCGACTCGTATCCGGAGGAGAAGCGGTTCTACCCGCAGCACGGTGTCGCGTCGCAGGTGATCGGCTTCGCCGGGACCGACGATCACGGTCTCGGCGGGCTCGAGCTCGAGTTCGACCACCAGCTCGCCGGCCGCGCGGGGAAGCAGACGATCGTGCGCACGCCGGTCGGCCGCGCCATCAACGTCGTCAGCTCCGTCCCGGCCCGCCAGGGCAGCGACGTGTTCACGACGATCGACGAGCGCATCCAGGCGAACGCCGAGTCCGAGCTCCGCAGGACGGTCGCGGAGTACGGCGCGCGTGCTGCGACCGCCATCGTGCTCGACCCGCACACCGGCAATGTCCTCGCGATGGCGCAGGCGCCCGGCTACGACGCGAACGACACGGCGGCCGTCAATCCCGAGCTCACGACGAATCGCGCGGTGACCGACGTCTTCGAGCCGGGCTCCGTCTTCAAGCTCGTGACGGTCGGCGGTGCGCTCTCGCAGCATCTCGTGACGCCCTCGACGAAGTTCAAGCTGCCGCCGTGCATCCAGGTCGCCGACCGGTGCATCCACGACGCCGAGTCGCGCCCGACGGAATGGATGAGCGTTGCGCAGATCCTCGCCCGGTCCTCGAACGTCGGCGCCGTGACGATCGCCAGGAAGCTGGGGCCGGCTGCGCTCGAGAAGTGGATCGCGCGCTTCGGCTTCGGCAGGACGACCGGGATCGACTTTCCCGGCGAGTCCGTCGGTCTCGTGCCGAAGTGGCCCGAGCAGTGGTCGGGCACGACGATCGGCAACATCCCGATCGGCCAGGGCATCGCCGTCACCTCCGTGCAGATCGCCGCCGCCTACGGGGCGATCGCGAACGACGGCGTCTGGGTACAGCCGCATCTCGTCTCGCGCGTCGGCGGCTCCTACATCGCGCGCCCGAAACGGCGCCGTGTCGTGTCGGCCGCAGTCGACCGTCAGCTGAAGACCATGCTCACGGGCGTCGTCGACGAGCACGGAGCGACCGGCAACGAGGCGCAGATCACCGGCTACTCGGTGGCGGGCAAGACCGGCACGGCGCAGATCCCCGGCCCGCACGGGTACACGACCGGGAAGTACGTCGCGTCGTTCGTCGGCTTCGTGCCGGTGAAGAAGCCGCGGCTGCTGATCCTCGTGAGCGTCCAGGAACCGCACGGCTCGATCTACGGCGGCACCGTCGCTGCGCCGGCGTTTGCGAACATCGCGAAGTTCGACCTGCAGTACCTGGGCATCGCGCCCGACCAGCCCGTCAAGACGACCCCGTGAGCGGTTCCGAGGCGATTCGGGCGCACCTCGGTCGCTAGGCTCACCGCGACATGGACCTGAACCGCCTCGCCGAGGCGATGGGCGCGACCGGTGGGGAGGCCGTCGAGATCCGCGACCTCGCATACGACACCCGGGCGGTCGGGCCGGGCGACCTCTTCTTCTGCATCCCCGGCTCCCGCCGCGACGGGCACGAGCTCGTTCGCGAAGCGCTGGCCCGCGGGGCGGCGGCACTCGTCGTCGAACGCTCCGTCGACGCGACCGTGCCGCAGCTGCAGGTGGCCTCCGTTCGGGCCGCGATGCCGCCGGCCGCCAGAGCGTTCTTCGGCGATCCCTCCGGCGAGCTCACCGTCGCGGGCGTCACCGGGACCAACGGGAAGACGACGACTGCGTTCCTGCTCCACGCGATCCTCGAAGCGGCCGGGCGCCGGCCTGCGCTACTGACGAACATCCGCCGTCTCGTCGGCGGCGAGGAGCGGCCGACAGGGCTCAACACGCCCGAGGCGATCGATCTCCAACGACTCTTCCGCGAGATGCTCGACGCGGGCGACGGGGCCTGCGTGATGGAGGCGACGTCCATCGCCTCCTCTCAGGGCAGGCTCGCCGGCACCCGGTTCGCCGTGCTCGTGTTCACAAACCTGACGCAGGATCACCTCGACTTCCACGGGACGATGGACGAGTACTTCGCCGCCAAGCGGCAGCTCTTCGAGCAGGCCGACCGCGCCGTCGTCAACGTCGGCGACGAGTGGGGGCGCCGCCTCGCGCGCGAGCTGCCGTCGGCGCGCACGTTCACGCCGGACGACGATCTCGGCGGGATCGACCTGAGATTGCGTGGCCGCTTCAACCGCGCGAACGCGCTCGGCGCGATCGCCGCCGCCGAGGAGCTCGGGGTCGACCGGCAGACGATCCGCATTGGAATCGAGGGTGTCGTTGGAGTGCCGGGGCGGTTCGAGTCGGTCGAGGCCGGCCAGCCGTTCGCCGTGATCGTCGACTATGCGCACACGCCTGACTCACTCGAGAACGTGCTGCGCACGGCGCGCGAGCTCGGCCCCGGACGGCTCACGGTCGTGTTCGGCGCCGGCGGCGATCGCGACCGCGAGAAGCGGCCGCTCATGGGTCGCGCGGCCACCGCACTGGCGGACAGGGCGATCGTCACCACGGACAACCCGCGCAGCGAGGACCCGTACGCGATCGCCCGCGAGGTGGCGGCGGACGGCACCGCCGAGATCGTCGTCGACCGACGCGAGGCGATCGAGCGTGCCCTCGGTGACGCCCGCGCAGGTGATGTGGTCGTGATCGCCGGCAAGGGAGCCGACACGGAGATTGAGATCGCGGGCGGCAACGTCCCGTTCGACGACCGCGCCGTGGCACGCGAGGTCCTGAGCGCGTGATCCCGCTCGAGCTCGACGCGCTCGAGCCGCTCGGGCGGTTGATTACGCGGCCCTGGGCCGACTCTGTCACCGGGATGCAGGTCGACTCGCGCCGAATCGAGGAGGGCGACCTCTTCGTCGCGGTCGGGAGCGGGTCGGACTTCGTCCAGCATGCGCTCGCGCGTGGCGCCGCGGCGGCTCTCGTGCCGAAGGACGCGGTCGCCGCGCTGGCGGCGATCGCCGGCGAGGTGCGGTCGCGGGCGACGGCCGGCGTGGTCGCGATCACCGGCTCGACCGGCAAGACTTCGACCAAGGACATCCTGACGGCGATCTGCGCTCCGCATCTGCGCACGGTCGCGAACGAGGGCAACTACAACACCGAGATCGGCGTGCCGCTGACCCTGTGCCGCCTCGAGGAGGACACGGAGCTGTGCATCAGCGAGCTTGCGATGCGCGGGCCCGGTCAGATCGCGTGGCTCGCAGCGTTCGTGCAACCCGACATCGCCGCGATCACGAACATCGGCCCGGCGCACCTCGAGTTCCTCGGCACCGTCGAGAGCATCGCCGCGGCGAAGGCGGAGCTGATCGCGTCCCTGCGACCCGGCGGCATCGCCGTCGTGCCGCCGGAGCCGCTGCTCGAGCCGTACCTGCAGCGAGACGACATCGTCGTCCGCCGCGTCGACCTCGATGCGCCGCTGCCGTTCGCGACCGCGTACGGGTCGCGCCACCAGCTCGCGAACACGCGGCTCGCCGCGGCGATCGCCGACTCCCTCGGGGTGCCGCTGCCGCAGGCAGAGCTACGCGTCGAGTTCTCGAAGCATCGCGAGGAGGAGCTCGAGCTCGCCGACGGCGTGCTCGTGCTCAACGACTGTTACAACGCCAACCCCGTCTCGATGCGCGCGGCGCTCGAGCATCTCGCCGAGCGCGGCGCCGGGCGGCGGCGGGTGGCGGTGCTCGGCGACATGCGCGAGCTGGGTCCGCAGGGGCCGGCGTATCACGCGGAGATCGGCGAGCTCGTGCGTCGCCTGGGGATCGAGTATCTGATTGCCGTCGGGGAGCTGGCGCGCGGCTACGGTGGCGAGTGGGTGGCGACGCCCGCGGAGGCGGCCGATCGCCTCCGCGCCGAGCTGCGGCCCGGCGACATCGTGCTCGTGAAGGGCTCGCTCGCGGTGGGACTCGCGGCCGTGGCGGAGAACTTGACCGACTGATGGCCAGAGTCCTTGCATCGGCGCTCGTCGCGATGATCATCGCGATCCTCAGCGGGCCGAGCTTCATCGCCTTCATGCGGCGAAACGAGTTCGGTCAGCAGATCCGCGAGGAGGGGCCGCAACATCACCACGCGAAGCAGGGCACCCCGACCATGGGCGGCCTGCTGATCATCGCCGCTGCGACGATCGCCTTCCTCGCGCTGTCGGCGTACACCGTCCCGGCGCTGACGATCTTCGGCACCGCGCTCGCCTGCGGCGCGATCGGCTTTCTCGACGACTTCATCAAGGTGCACCACCAGCGCTCGCTCGGCCTCTCGGGCCGCTGGAAGATGGCGGGGCTGCTTGCGATCACCGTCGCGGTGGCCTTCGCGGCAGATCACCAGAAGCTCGGCCACAGCGTCTTCGTCCCGATCGTCGACAGGTCGATCCCGCTCGGGCCGGGGTGGTATGTGCTGCTCTTCCTGATCATTGCGGGGGCAGTCAACGGTGTGAACCTGATCGACGGCGTCGACGGGCTGGCAGCGGGAACGGGGATCATCGCGCTCGGGACGTTCACCGCCATGGCTGTGACGATCTACATCCGCTCGAGCACGCCGACCCACGGCCGGATCGCGAACCGGCTCGATGTGGCGTTCATCGGTGCCGCCTTGGTCGGCGGGGCGATCGGGTTTCTCTGGTTCAACGCATTCCCGGCCGAGGTGTTCATGGGCGACACGGGTGCAATGGCGCTCGGCGGGGCGATCGCGGCGATGGCGATCATGATGAAGGTCGAGTTGCTGCTGCTCTTCGTCGGCGGCATCTTCGCCGTGGTGGCCGTCTCGGTGATCCTGCAGGTCCTCTCGTTCCGCTGGTTCGGGCGGCGCATCTTCCTGATGGCGCCGCTGCAGCATCACTTCGAGATGAAGGCGTGGTCGGAGACGAAGATCATGGTGCGCTTCTGGATCGTCACCGCGATCCTCTGCGCGGCCGGCTTCGCGCTCTTCTACAAGTACTACCCGAACATCCGCCCGGGCTGAGCGCGCACGCGCGTCAGCGCCGCTGGACGTAGATGTGGATCCCGAGTGGCTGGAAGGTGTCGACCAGCGTGCCGGCCGTCACCCGTGCCGACCGCGTCTCGCCGAACACCGGCGCCGCGCCGTTCCGGAGGCTCGGGACACGGAGCTGCGCCTTGACGGGCCCGCTCGACGAATTGACGGCGAAGACGTAGGTCGCGTCGGCGCTCTGCCGCGCGAGCACCTCGATCGCGCCGCTGTTCGAGCCTGAGGGCACCGTCACCCCGGTGAGCCCCGGGCGCAAAGCGGCGATCGAGGCGGTCGTTCGCGCGATGGCGGACTGCAGAGCGGGGGTGACGTCGAACGGCTTGTCGTCGGGTGAGTACGTGTGCGTGAAGTAGCCGATGCCGCGGGCGCCGCCGACGATCGCGAGCCAGGTCTCGGCGGCGAGCTCGCTCGGCGTCATCGTGAAGCCGCCGCAGTAGCTCGGGTCGATCGGGCCGGTCTCGATCCACTGAAACGTGGGAGCCGGGGAGGCGAGCTTCACGAACGTCCGCTGTGCGTCGGCCACGACGGAGAGATCTTGCTGACAGTGGTTGAGCGGATAGAGGTCGAAGCCGGCGACGTCCGCGAGGTGGGCGAACCGGCCGAAGACGCCGGGCGCCGTCGAGGACTTGTACGGGGCACGCGCCAGGAACCCGCCGGTCGTCGTCACGAAGCTGATCAACCCGTCCGGCGTACCGGCCCGGACCGGGAAGGCAGCCTTCAGGCCGCGCGGCGTCCAGCCGTTGTTGTCGGGCTCGTCCGGATACGTCCAGCCGACGAGCTTCGCTCCGCCGACGCTGCGCCGCTTGATCGAGAGCACGACGTCGGGCCCTTTCGAGGCCAGGGCGAGCTCGCCTCTCGGCGCAAGACCGGCACAGTCCTCGTTGAGGATGAGATTGATGCCCAGCGCTCGTGCCCGTTGGACATCGGAGGCGGTGCACTCGTTGATCAGCATCACGGGAAAGAACGGTCGTCCGTGCACGAGGATGACGCGGCCGCCCACCGAGGCGCCGGCCGTCCTCGCCGCCGCCTCCGCGGACGGCGACCGGCACGACAGCAGCGCCACGAGCGCCGTAGCGATCACAGCGGCACGCGCAAGCAAAGTGGCCGACCCCCCGGTCACGAAGGGCGGATGATGACAGGGCCTGGCATCACTCGATCGGGGGTTTCGGTAAAATCGCTGCATACAAGCGGGATTCGACTGCCGATGAGAGCGCTCGTCTACGGGCTCGCGCGCTCTGGCCGCTCCGCGGCCGAGCGGCTCGACGGCCCCGTTCTCGTCGACCGCTCGCTCGGGAACGAGGACGACCTGTCGCTGCTCGAAGGCGTCGACGTGGTCGTCAAATCGCCCGGCGTCCCCGGCGACCGTCCCCTGCTCCGGGCAGCGCGCGAGCGCGGCGTGCCCGTGTGGTCGGAGGTCGAGCTCGGCTACCGCCTGCTTCCCGACTCGCGCTTCGTCGGCGTCACCGGCACGAACGGGAAGACGACGACGACCGAGCTGCTCGGCGCCATCTTCCGCGCGGCCGGCCGCGACGTCGTCGTCGCCGGGAACGTCGGCACGCCGCTCACCTCGGTGCGCCCTGCCGACTGGATCGTCTGCGAGCTGTCGTCGTTCCAGCTGGAAGACGTCGACTCGTTCGCCTGTGACGTGGCGGTGCTGCTCAACCTCGAGCCCGACCACCTCGATCGGCACGGCAGCTTCGACGAGTACCGGTCGGCCAAGCTGCGCGTCTTCGAGCGGGCGGCGGCGCGGATCGTGCCCCGCGGCAGCGGGCTCGACGGGATCCAGTTCTCCGCGGACGACGAGCTGCCCGCGGAGCCGCTGCTGCGCGGCCGGCACAACCGCGAGAACGCAGCCGCCGCCACCGCGGCGGCACGGGCCACAGGGATCGGCGACGAGCACATCGGCGACGCTCTGCGCAGCTTCGCCGGTGTCGCCCACCGGCTTGAGCTCGTGGCGGAGATCGACGGTGTCCGCTACGTCAACGACTCGAAGGCGACGAACGTCGCCGCCGCGATCAAGGCGCTCGAGGCATACGACGGCGAGATCGTCCACCTGATTCTCGGCGGCTCGACCAAGGCGGAGGACTTCCAACCGCTCGCCGCCGCAATCGGGCCGCGCGTGCGTCCCGTGCACTTCATCGGCGAGGAAGGACCGCGCATGATCGAGCTGATCGACGGCCACATCGACGGCACGCTCGAGCGGGCCGTCGAGCACGCCCGTCGGCTTGCGAAGCCGGGCGAGGTGGTGCTGTTGAGCCCCGCCTGCGCGAGCTACGACCAGTTCGAGAACTTCGAGCAGCGCGGGGAGGCGTTCAGGAGGCTCGTGACGAACTAGACACCGTGCATCGCCGCGAGCTCGATTCCAGGCTGCTGATCCTGGTCACTCTCGCCATGGTGGCGTTCGGGCTCGTCATGGTCTACAGCGCCACGTCGGCCGCAGCGGCGGTCGGCGGCACCGACCCGAGCTACTACCTGAAGCGGCAGGGGATCTACGCCGCGCTCGGGATCCTGCTGATGGTGATCGTCCAGCGCTGGGACTACCGGCGGCTGCGCGCCCTGTCGCCGGTACTTGTCGTCGGATCGATCGCGTCGCTCGCCGCCGTGCTCGTGATCGGCCCGGCGATCAACGGCGCTCGTCGCTGGATCGCGTTCGGCCCCGCCGTCTTCCAGCCCTCCGAGCTCGCCAAGCTGTCGCTTGCGGTCTGGGCAGCGGCCTACCTCTCGCGGCGCCACGCACCGCGGAGCCTCAAGGAGCTTTGGCGCCCATTCGGGCTGATGTCGCTCGTCTTCTGCGGGTTGCTCCTCCTCGAGCCGGACATGGGCACGGCGATCGCGCTGCTCGTGATGCTCGCGGGAATGCTGCTCGTCGCGGGGACCCCGCTCCGGACGCTCGGCGCCGGCATCGGCATCGCGGGTGCGCTCGGAACGGTCGCGATCTACGTGGAGCCGTACCGGCGCGCCCGGTTCTTCGCGTTCCTGCATCCGTGGCACGACGCCGCGGGCACCGGCTACCAGATCGTTCAGGCCATGATCGGCATGGCGTCGGGCCATGTGCTCGGGGTCGGCCTCGGGCAAGGCGTCCAGAAGGTCTTCTACCTCCCGGAAGCCCGCACCGACATGATGCTCGCGAACATCGGCGAGGAGCTCGGCCTGCTCGGCGTCGCCGCTGTCATCGGGGCCTACTGCCTCTTCGGCTACGCGGGCTTCGACATCGCCCTGCGCTGCCGCGACCCGTTCGGCAAGCGGCTCGCAACGGGCCTGACGGTGCTCGTCTGCGGACAGGCTGCGATCAACATCCTCGCGGTCATGGGCAGTGCCCCGCTCACCGGCATTCCGCTTCCGTTCCTCTCCTACGGCGGCTCGAGCCTCGTCGTTCTCCTCGCAAGTGTCGGGATTCTCCTTAACATCGCTCAGCGTGGCGGAGCAGCAGCAGCTTCGGTGCCTGATCGCAGCCGGGGGGACGGCAGGCCACGTGCTGCCCGCGCTCGCAGTAGCGGAGGCGTTGAGCGCGCAGGGCGTACAGGTGACATTCGCCGGGTCGCCGGATCGCGTCGAAGCGCGGCTCGTTCCTGAAGCCGGCTACGAGTTCGACGCGTTCCGCGTCGAGGGCTTCCCTCGGCGGCCCTCGCTTGCATTGCCTCGCTCGCTCGCTCTCGCGGCGGCCGCCCCATTCGCCTGCCGCGCGATCCTGCGCCGGCGGCGGCCCGATGTCGTCCTCGGGGGCGGCGGCTTCGTCGCCGGCCCGATGGTGCTCGCGGCGGCGACAATGCGCATCCCGTCCGCGCTCACCGAGGCAGACGCGCACCTCGGGCTCGCGAACCGGCTCGCCGCGCCCTTCGCGAAGCGTCTCTTCGTCGCCTACCCCGGGATCCGATCGGGACGGAAGGTGCGCGTCCTCGGGCGGCCGATCCCGGCGCGGTCGAGGCCGCTCGATCAGGCCGAGGCGCGCGAGATCTTCGAGCTCCCGCACGAGGGCTCGGTGCTTGGCGTCTTCGGCGCGCTCGCGGGTGCCCACGCGCTGAACGAGTTCGCCGTCGAGACGTGGGGCGCCTCGGGCCCGGCCGTCCTCCACCAGACGGGCGTCCACGACTACGAGCTCGTCAAGCGGCGGGCACGCCGTCCGGACTACCGCGTGATCGCGGAGACGGAGCGATACGGGGCGGCGCTCTCGGCCGTCGACCTCGTGCTCGCGCGATCGGGGTCGACGGCCTGGGAGATCGCCGCGTGCGGGCGGCCGGCGATCTTCGTTCCCTACCCGTTCGCAACCGGCGACCACCAGGCGCTGAACGCTCAGCACTTCGTGCGGGCGGGCGGCGCGGTCATGGTGCGCGAGCTCGACCTCGACGACGTGCCCGACCTGGTTCGCACGCTCCTCGACGATCCAGAGCGCCGCGCCCGTATGTCGCGGGCAATGCTGGCCGCCGCTCGACCCGACGCTGCGGAACGCATCGCCGGCGAGCTGATCGCGCTCGCATCGGCATGAAGGGCCGGCGGCTCTGGTTCGTCGGCATCGGCGGCGCCGGCCTCTCCGCCTACGCGCAGCTTGCGCGCGCTCTCGGTGCCGAGGTCGGCGGCTGGGACCGCGTGCGCACGGCATACCTCGAGCCGCTCGCCGGCGTTCCCCTCGAGATCTCGCCCGAGCCGGTCGTGCCCCACGGCTGGGAGGCTGTCGTCTCGACTGCGTATCCGGGCGTGCCCGGGCTGTCGCGCACCGTGTTCCTGCAGGAGCTGGTCGCCGGTCGGCGCGCGATCGCGGTCGCCGGGACTCACGGCAAGGGCACGACTGCCGCGATGATCGCCTTCGTCCTCCATGAGAGCGGGAGGGACCCGGCGTGGCTGATCGGCGCGCCTGTGCCACAGCTCGGCTCGAACGCCGGCTTCGGCGACGGGCTCCTCGTCGTCGAGGCCGACGAGTCCGACCGCACGGCGTTCGCGCTCCGTCCCGAGATCGGCGTCGTGACCAACATCGAGCTCGACCACCACACCGAGTTCGCGTCGGCGGCCGAGCTCGAGGCGGCATTCGCCGCCTGGATCGCAGCGCTCCCGCACTCGGTCGTCGATGCGCCGCCCTACGACGGCGAGCTCCGGCTGCCCGGCGAGCACAACCGACGGAATGCCGGCGCCGCGCTCGCCGCCCTCGAGCTCGCGGGCGTCCCGCGGGACGAAGCCGTGGCCGCGCTCGCGCGCTTCTCGGGAACAGGCCGGCGCTTCGAGGTGCACGAGCGGGCCGGACTGACCGTCGTCGACGACTATGCCCATCATCCGACGGAGATCGCGGCCGCGATCGCGGCCGCTCGCGAGCGGTATCCCGACCGGCACGTGCTCGTGCTCTTCCAGCCGCACCTCTACTCGCGCACGCGCCATCTCGCGGGCGAGCTCGGTGCTGCGCTCGCGGAGGCCGACGACGTGACGGTTACCGACGTTTATCCCGCACGCGAGCAGCCGCTACCGGGAGTGACCGGAAAGCTGGTCGTCGATGCGCTCTCCGATCTCGGCGTGCTCGCCGGGTGGGCTCCGACGGTCGAGCAGGGGGCCGCACGCGTCGCCCGCCGGGCACGGCCCGGCGATGTCGTGCTCCTGCTCGGGGCGGGAGACGTCGATCGCGCCGTCGACTTGCTGTCGCAGTAGCGTCCAGGGCTGTGGAAGAGAACGTCGCGCTCTCGCGCTACACGACGATCGGCACAGGCGGGCCCGCACGGTACTTCGCGCGGCCGGAGACGGTGGAGGAGCTGCAGGAGACGCTGCGCCTCGCCCACGCCGAGGGACTCCCGGCGGTTGCGATCGGGCTCGGCTCGAACCTGCTCGTCCACGACGACGGGGTCGGCGCCGTCGTGGTCAAGCTCGCGGGCGGGCTCGCGGAGGCCCGGGTGGAGGGGACGACGCTCGTCGCGGGAGGCGGGGCGGCGAACGCCGTCTGCCTGCACCGGGCACGCGCGGCGGCCCTCGGCGGGCTCGAGTTCGCCTCGGCCATCCCGGGAACCGCGGGCGGCGGCGTGATGATGAATGCGGGCGCCTACGGGGTCGAGTGGCGGGATGTCCTCGTCGATGCCGTCGTTGTCGATGCCGGCCGTGTCCGCCGGCTGACGGCCGACGAGCTCGAGCTGTCCTACCGGCACTCAGGCCTCGGGCCGGGCGAGATCGTCGCCGAGGTGCGCTTCCGGCTCGAGCCTTCGTCTGCCGAGGCTGTGAAGGCGAAGGCCGCCGGGCTCCTGGCCGAGCGGAAGGCGACGCAGCCGACGAACAAGCGGACGTTCGGGAGCGTCTTCAAGAATCCCCCGACCGGGCCCGGAGCGGGCGCGCTGATCGAGGCGTGCGGCCTCAAGGGCTTCGCGGTCGGCGGTGCGCTCGTCTCGCCACGGCACGCCAACTTCGTCGAGAACGCGGGCGGTGCCACGAGCGCCGACTGCATCGCCGTGATGGCCGAGGCGCGGCGGCGGGTGCACGAGCGCTTCGGCGTCGTGCTCGAGCACGAGGTCCGCTTCCTGGGGCCGCTCGAGCTGCCTGCGATGGTGTAGGGGACGGCCCCCCGGCGGCGAACGTGGGAGGGTGGCCGCCCGCCGTCGGCTGATCCCCCTTCTCGCGGCCCTGCCCGCGCGCGTCCAGCTGCCGACGAGCGTTCGCCTGCCGCCGCACCGGCTCCTGCCGTCGCCGCGGTCCGTGGCCGTCGGGATGGTGCTCGCCATTCTCGCCGTCGGGGGCTATGTCGTGGCACGCGAGACGTCCGTCTTCGCCGTGCAGACAATCGACGTCCGTGGCGGCACGCCGGCCGTCCGCGCCGAGGTGCGCGCGGCGCTCAGTGACGAGAACGGCATCAGCCTCCTCAGGGTGGGCGGCGCCGACCTGACCCGGCGGCTCGCCGCGCTTCCGGACGTTGCGAGCTTCACCTACGACCGGTCGTTCCCGCACACCCTCCGGATCGTCGTCCGCCGTGAGCGGCCCGTGCTCGTCGTCCGCCAGGTACCCGGCAACGACGCCTTCCTCGTCGCCTCGAGCGGCCGTGTCCTGCGTGCCCTTCCGCACGCCGAGCTCTCGCCGCTACCGCGCCTCTGGATCACCCACTCGATCCCGGTGAGCGTGGGGGCGAAGCTCCCCGCGAGCGTCGTCGGCGCCGCGAACGCCGCGGCCGCGGCCGACGATCTTCGGCTGCCCGGCGGCGTTCGCACCATCGTCGCCTCGCCGAGCCAGCTGACGGTGAACCTCGGCACCGGCCTACAGGTGCGTCTCGGCGACGCCGGCGACGTGCGGCTGAAGCTCGCGATCGCCCGCAGGATCATCCGCGTGGTCGGTGGAGCGCAGGCGACCGGGTATGTCGATGTGAGCGTTCCCGAGCGCCCCGTTGCTGACAGCAACCCTCAACTCGGAGGTTGAGATTGAGGCTTAGGAAGGTCGAGATCGAGGCAATGCACGTTGACATGCCGGGAAACCGACCGTACTCTGACAGGTGGAGGAGGCGCTCGACGACCGCACCCTGCAGTCGAGCTTTAGGTCGACCCCACACGAGACTGTCGAGGACATCATGAGGGACCGCTCTGGCAACTACCTAGCTGTGATCAAGGTCGTCGGCGTCGGCGGCGGCGGCACGAACGCCGTGAACCGCATGGTCGACGCAGGCCTGACGGGTGTCGAGTTCGTCGCGGTCAACACCGACGCGCAGGCGCTCCTCGGGTGCGACGCGGACGTGAAGATCCACATCGGCGCGAAGGCGACGCGCGGCCTGGGTGCCGGCGCGGACCCGGCGGTCGGCCGCGAGGCCGCGAACGAGTCGCACGACGAGCTGAAGGAGGCGCTCAAGGGCGCCGACATGATCTTCGTCACCGCGGGCGAGGGCGGTGGCACCGGGACCGGCGGCGCGCCGGTCGTGGCCGGCATCGCCCGCGAGCTCGAGGCGCTGACCGTGGGCGTCGTGACGCGGCCGTTCTCGTTCGAAGGGAGGCGGCGCTCGCAGCAGGCGGAGAACGGGATCGCGGAGCTCGCCGAGCACGTCGACACGCTGATCGTCATCGAGAACGACCGGTTGCTCCAGGTGGTCGAGAAGAAGACGCCGCTGTCGGACGCCTTCAAGATGGCCGACGACGTCCTCCGCCAGGGCGTGCAGGGGATCACCGACCTGATCACCGTGCCCGGGATCGTCAACCTCGACTTCGCCGACGTCCGCACGATCATGCGCGACGCCGGCTCCGCCCTGATGGGGATCGGGCGCAGCTCCGGCGACAATCGCGCGGGCGAGGCGGCGCGGACGGCGGTCAGCTCGCCGCTCCTCGAGTCGTCGATCGAGGGCGCGACCGGCATCCTGCTCAACATCAGCGGCCCGTCCGATCTCGGGCTGTTCGAGGTGAATGAGGCGGCCGAGGTGGTCACCGGCGCCGCCGATCAGAACGCGAACGTGATCTTCGGTGCGGTGATCGACGACCAGCTCGCCGACGAGGTGCGGGTGACGGTGATCGCGACCGGGTTCGGCGCCCAGCGCCGCAAGCGGGCCCGGGCGAGCGTCGGCGAGTCCCAGCTGACCGGCCGGGCGCCGGAGTTCGACGCCGCCGACTCGCTCGACGTGCCCTCGTTCCTGCGCGAGTAGCTACTCCCGATCCCAGGTTGCGCTGCGGGCGTTAGCATCGCCCGCGGATGCATCCTCTGCGCCGGACCCCGCTCCACGACCGCCACGTCGCGCTCGGGGCCCGGATGGTCCCGTTCGCCGGCTGGGAGATGCCCGTCCAGTACGAGGGCGTGATTCCCGAGCATCGTGCGGTCCGCACGGACGCCGGCGTCTTCGACGTCTCGCACATGGGCGAGCTCGAGGTCGAAGGCCCGACCGCCCGAGATCTTCTGCAGGGGCTGCTGTCGAACGACATCGATCGCCTCGAGCCGGGCGACGCGCAGTACACCCTGCTGACAAACGATGAGGGCGGCGTGCTCGACGACCTGATCGTCTACCGCCTCGAGACGCACCGCTACCTCATCGTCGCGAACGCGTCGAACGCCGCGGTCGTCGTCGCCAGGCTGAAGGAGCGCGAGCTGCACGGCTCGGATGTGCGTGACGTCTCGGACGACTACGCCCTGCTCGCCGTGCAGGGCCCCCGGGCGCTCGAGCGCCTCGGGCTCGAGCCGGCGAAAGCATTCACGTGGGCGATGGGCGAGGTGGACGGCATCGAGGTCATGATCAACCGCACCGGCTATACCGGCGAGGAGGGAGTCGAGCTCGCGTGCATGGCGGACGACGCGGGCCGGCTGTGGGACGCCGTGCTCGCGCGCGGGGTCGTCCCGTGCGGCCTCGGCGCCCGCGACACGCTCCGCCTCGAGGTCTGCTACCCGCTGCACGGCAACGACATCGGGCCACACCGGGACGCGATCTCCTCGGGACTCGGCTGGGCGTGCGCGCTCGACACCCGCTTCACGGGCTCCGAGCGGCTGCGAGAGATCAAGGAGCGCGGCCCGAGCGAGCGCCTCGTGCCGTTCGCGATGACCGAGAAGGCGATTCCCCGGCAGGGGATGGCGATCGCCGGCGGCGGCGAGGTCACTTCCGGGACGCTCTCGCCGATGCTCGAGCTCGGCATCGGCATGGGCTATGTCCCGGCGGCATCCGCCCGAACGGGGACGGAGCTCGTGATCGACGTGCGCGGCAAGCCGCGTCGCGCGGAAGTCAAGAAGAAGCCCCTCTATTCCAAGTCGTAGAAGAGAAGGAGTCCGACAGTGGCAACGAGCGAGTCGTACCCCGACGATCTCCTTTACCACCCCGAGCACGACTGGGCCCGCATCGACGGCGACGAAGCCGTCCTCGGCGTCACCTGGTACGCGCAGGACGCGCTCGGCGAGCTCGTCCACTACGAGCCGCCGGCCGTGGGCGGGACGGTTGCGAAGGACACCTCCTACGGCGAGGTCGAGTCGGTCAAGGCCGTC
Organism: uncultured Thermoleophilia bacterium; assembly: GCA_963794375.1. Taxonomy (GTDB): domain Bacteria; phylum Actinomycetota; class Thermoleophilia; order Gaiellales; family Gaiellaceae; genus PALSA-600. The sequence goes on along the minus strand of CAWCDL010000004.1, from coordinate 20,785 downwards.
TCCGATCTGATCTCGCCTCTCTCGGGTGAGGTACTCGAGGTGAATCAGGCCGTCGTCGACGCGCCCGAGACCGTGAACGAAGACCCGTACGGTGCCGGCTGGCTGATCCGGATTCGGCTCACGAGCCCCGACGAGGTGTCGGAGCTGCTCGACCTGGCCGCGTACAGGGCCGTCCTGGACGAAGCGTGAGCTATCTCTCGTTGACGGACGCCGATCGCGAGGCAATGCTCGCGGCAATCGGCGTCTCGACCGTGGACGAGCTCTTCGGAGACATCCCCGAGGGCGTTCGGTTCCGCGGCGAGCTCGACGTGCCGGCGGCCCTCACCGAGGCCGAGCTCCAGCGGCACCTCGAGGGGCTTGCCGGGCGCAACACCGTCGACGAGATCTGCTTCCTCGGCGGCGGGGTCTACGACCACTACGTGCCCGCGGTCGTCGACGCCGTGCTGCAGCGCGGCGAGCTACTGACCGCGTACACGCCGTACCAGCCCGAGATGAGTCAGGGCGTCCTGCAGGCGATCTTCGAGTACCAGACGGCGATCTGCGAGCTCACCGGGATGGACGTCTCGAACGCATCCGGCTACGACGGCTCGACGGTCGCCGCCGACGCGTGCTTCGTGGCGAAGAACGTGACCGGCCGGACGAAGGTCGTCGTCACCGAGGCGACGAGCCCGCAGGTGCGTCGGGTCGTGAAGACGTACGCGCCCGGGTTCGGGCTGGAGGTGGTCGAGGTGCCGCACGACGGCGGCGCCACCGATCCGGAGCGCGTCCGTGAAGCGGCGCAGGACGCGGCGGCGGTGATCTTCCAGCAGCCGAACTTCTTCGGCGTGCTCGAGGACGCGCCCGCACTCGCGGCCGCCGCGGCGTCGGCCGAGGCGCTCCCCGTCGCGCACGTCGATCTCGTCTCGCTGGGCGTGCTCGAGGCGCCGGGTGCCTACGGCTGCGCGATGGCGATCGGCGAGGGGCAGTCGGCGGGCAACGCGATGAGCTTCGGCGGCCCGCATTACGGCTTCCTCGCTGCGCGGATGGACTACGTGCGGCGGCTGCCCGGGCGGATCGTCGGCGAGACCGTCGATGTCGCGGGCGATCGCGGGTTCGTGCTGACCCTGCAGACGCGCGAGCAGCACATCAGGCGCGAGAAGGCGACCTCGAACATCACGACGAACCAGACGCTGCTTGCGCTCGCCGGGCTCGTGCACCTGAGCCTGCTCGGCCCGCAAGGCTTGCGGGAGCTGGGGGAGACCTGCCTCGCGCTCTGCGCGCATGCGCGGTCGCGTCTCGCGGCTGCAGGGCTCGAGCCCGCTTTCCCCGAGCGTGCGAACTTCAAGGAGCTCGTCGTGCGCACGGGCCGCGACGCGAGTGAGGCGCTCGCGGCTGCGCGCGCAAAGGGCGTCTACGCAGGCTATCCGCTGGGGCGCGAGTATCGGGGGCTCGACGACGCACTGCTCGTCGCGTTCACGGAGAAGCGGACCGTCGAGGAGATCGACCGGCTCGTGGAGGCGCTCTCGTGAAGCTCATCTACGAGAAGTCGCAGGCGGGCCGGCGCGGGCTCGGCGTCCCGAAGCCGGATCTGCCCGTGCCCGACGTGCCCGAGGCGCTCCGCCGCAAGGAGCCGCCGCGCCTGCCTGAGCTCGCCGAGCCGGAGGTGCTGCGGCATTTCACCGAGCTCTCGACGCGCAATTTCGGCATCGACACCGGCTTCTATCCGCTCGGCAGCTGCACGATGAAGTACAACCCGCGGATCAACGAGCGCCTCGTCGGGCTCCCCGGGTTCGCGGCGTTGCACCCGCTCGTCGAGGACGACGCCGCTCAGGGCGCGCTCGAGCTCGAGTGGAACCTGCAGGAGATCCTTCGCGAAGTGACGGGCCTCGACGCGGTGTCGCTGCAGCCGGCCGCCGGAAGCCAGGGCGAGCTGACCGGCCTGATGCTCTTCCGCGCCTACTTCGAGGACCGCGGAGAGAGCGCGCAGCGGCGCAAGGTCGTCATCCCCGACACCGCGCACGGGACGAACCCGGCGAGCGTGACGATGGCCGGATTCGAGCTGACGCACGTGCAGACCGACGCGCGCGGGAACATCGACGTCGACGACCTGCGCGCAAAGGTCGACGGCGAGACGGCCGGCCTGATGCTGACGAACCCGTCGACCCTCGGCCTGTTCGACGAGAACATCGAGGAGATCGAGCGGATCTTCCACGGTGCCGGCGCGCTCATGTACTACGACGGCGCGAACCTGAACGCCGTCTGCGGCATCTCGCGCCCGGGCGACATGGGCTTCGATGTCGTTCATATCAACCTGCACAAGACGTTCTCGCAGCCGCACGGTGGCGGCGGGCCGGGCGGGGGGCCGATCGCCGTCCGCGACATCCTCGAGCCGTTCCTACCGGTGCCGGTTGTCGTACGGGACGGCGACGCGTTCCGGCTGGAGCACGACCGCCCGAAGACGATCGGCAAGGTGCGTGCGTTCACCGGTCCGTTCGGTGTCTTCGTGCGCTCGTACGCGTTCATCCGCTCCTACGGCCCGGGCCTGCGCGAGATGAGCGAGGCGGCCGTGCTCAACGCCAACTACCTGCTCGCGCAGCTGAAGGACGTCTACGACCTGCCGTACGAGCGGCTCTGCATGCACGAGTTCGTGCTCAGCGCTCGCTCGCTGAAGAAGGAGCACGGCGTGAGCGCGCTCGACGTCGCGAAGCGGCTGATGGACTACGGCTTCCACCCGCCGACGATCTATTTCCCGCTCGTGGTGCCCGAGGCGCTGATGATCGAGCCCACCGAGTCGGAGGCGAAGGAGACGCTCGACGCGTTCGTCGACGCGATGCGCGCGATCGCGACCGAGGCGGCCGACGACCCGCAGCTGCTACACGAGGCGCCGCACGATCGCCCCGTGCGCCGGCTCGACGAGGTGCGGGCGGCGAAGCAGCCGGTCGTGCGCTACGCGTTCGAAGACTGAGCTTCTAAGCCGCCGGCCAGAAGCCGGCGTCCATCTCCGAGTCGCCGCCTTCGCCGAAGCCGCAGACGAAGAGCTCGAGGCCGTCGTTGCCTGCCTGGAATGCGCGCCAGGTCGTCGGCTGCACGTAGAGCACGTCGCGGGATGCAAGCGGCACCTCCTCGTCGTCGAGGCGGGCGCGGCCGCTGCCCGAGAGGACGACGTAGATCTCCTCCTGCTTGCCGTGCCGGTGGCCGAACGCACTCCGCAGGCCGGGCGCCATCCGCTGGTAGCTGAAGCCGCCGCCGCCCATGCCGAGCGCCTTCCGCCCGAACCGCGCCTCCAGATCGGGAGCGAGCCCGAACTGCTCCGCCGCGTTGTCGAGCTCGCCGATGTTCTTCTTCTCCCAGCCGGCCATGCCTCGAGCCTACCCGGGCCTCCCGTATGCGTAACGATTCGCCGGGAAGGAGGTCTGTGTAGACGTGAGCAAGCGAATAGAGAAGACAGAGCCCGAGTGGCGGGCGAGCCTGAGCCCCGAGCGCTACCGCGTGTTGCGCGAGAAGGGCACCGAGGCCCCGTTCACCGGCGAGTACGACCACACCTTCGAGCCAGGCACGTACCGCTGCGCCGGCTGCGGCGCCGAGCTCTTCTCGTCGGAAGCGAAGTACGACTCCGGCTGCGGCTGGCCGGCGTTCTACGCGCCCGCCTCCGAGGAGGCGATCGACGAGGAGACCGACGTCAGCTATGGCATGGTGCGCACCGAGGTGATGTGCGCGGCCTGCGGCGGCCACCTGGGGCATGTGTTCCCCGACGGGCCGCATCCGACCGGCCAGCGCTACTGCATCAATTCGGCCTCGCTCGAGCTCGACGAGGGTTAGGCGACTGCCCTGGGGCGGTTCGGGGTAGCGTTGCGGTCATGAGCACGCTCCCGAACCGCCCCAACACCGCGCTGATCGTGATCGACGTCCAGAACGGCGTGGTCGCCGGCGCGCACGAACGCGATGCCGTCGTCGCGAACATCGCCTCGCTCGTCGACATGGCGCGCGCCGAGGACGTGCCGGTCGTCTGGGTGCAGCATGCGGACGACGGGCTCGCACGGGGGAGCGAGGAGTGGGAGATCGTCCCGGAGCTCGTCCCCGACGAGGCCGAGCCGCTCGTCGAGAAGAGCTACGGCGACTCGTTCGAGGAGACCTCCCTGGAGGAGGTGCTCGCCGACCTCGGCGTCGGCCGCCTGTTCGTCGCCGGCGCACAGACCGATGCGTGCATCCGCTCGACGCTCCACGGTGCTCTCGTGCGCGGCTACGACGCGACGCTCGTCAGCGATGCGCACACGACCGAGGACCAGAGCTCCTGGGGTGCGCCGCCGCCCGACCAGGTGATCGCGCACACGAATCTCTACTGGCACTACCAGAGCGCTCCGGGACGCAGCGCCGGCACGGTCGAGACCGCCGCCGTCGACTTCGCCGACTGATCGCCGTGGAGCTTAGAGCGGCTCGGCGAAGCGGCTCATGCCGCCGTCGACGAAGTACGTCGCGCCCGTGACGTAGGACGCCGCGTCGGACGCGAGGAAGACCGCGACCGCGGCGACGTCCTCCGGCGTGCCGAGTCGGCCGGCGGGGATGATGCGCTCGAGCTCGGCGATCTTGCTGTGGTCGTCGAGCGTGGCGGTGTTGATCGGCGTCGCGATCGCGCCGGGGGCGATGTTGTTGACACGGATCCCGTGCGCGGCCAGCTCGACCGCCGCATCGCGCATCAGCATCCGCAAGCCGCCCTTCGACGTGCAGTAGGACGCGAAGCCGGGAAAGGCGACGTCTTCGTGGATCGAGGAGACGTTGACGATCGAGCCGCCCTGCCCGGAATCGCGCATCACGCGCCCGGCCGCGCGCAAGCAGGCGAACGCCCCGCGCAGGTTGACGGCGAGCACGCGGTCCCAGTCGGCCAGCTCGATCTCGAGGATCGGCGAGGCATGCTCGATGCCCGCGTTGTTCACCAGCACGTGGAGCCCCCCGAGCTCGTCGACGGTGCGCCGCACCATCGCGTCCACGTCGTTGCCGTCCGCGATGTTCGCCTCCACGGCGATCGCCCGCGGCAGGCTCGCCGCATGCGCCCGGGACTCTTCTGCGTACGCGCCGTGGTAGTTGACGCACACGGCGGCGCCGGCGTCGGCGAGCCCCTGGGCGATCGCCTTCCCGATGCCGCTGCCGGCGCCTGTGACCAGTGCGACCTTGCCCTCGAGGACGGAGGTCACGACTCCACCGCGAGCTGGCCGCAGGCCGCCGCGATGTCGCGGCCCCGGGTGAGGCGGACGGTGGACGGAAGGCGCGCCTTGTCGAGCACCGTCTTGAACGCCGTGATCGCCTCCCGTGACGACCCGTCGTACATCCCGGTCGGGTTGTAGGGGATCAGGTTCACCTTGAACGACCTCTTGTCGAGTACGGCGGCGAGTTGGGCGGCGTGCTCCGGCGCGTCGTTGACGCCCGCGAGCATGACGTACTCGACGAAGACCTTCCGCCGGCGGAGCTCCACGTAGCGGCGGCACTCGGCGAGGACGTCCTCGAGTGGATAGCGGTCGTTGACAGGCATCAGCTCGCTGCGCAGCGCGTCGGCGGCGGCGTGCAGCGAGAGGGCGAGGCGGATCGGCTGTTCCACCTCATCGACGAAGCGCGTCAGCCCCGGCAGCCAGCCGACCGTCGAGATCGTGGTGCGCCGATGCGTGACGCCGAGGTCGGGCAGCAGGCGCGCGGCCGCGACGACTGCGTCGAGGTTCAGCATCGGCTCGCCCATGCCCATGAAGACGACGTGGTCGATCGCCTCGATGCGCCTGAAGTGGAGCGCCTGATCGAGGATCTCCCATGCGGTCAGATTGCGTCTGAAGCGCATCGTGCCGGTGGCGCAGAACGTGCACGTGAGCGGGCAGCCCGACTGGGAGGAGAGGCACACCGATCGCCGCCCGTCGCGGTAGCGCATGAGCACGGCCTCGACCGGGTGCCCGTCGGCGGTGTGAAAGAGCGTCTTGACCGTCCCGTCGTCCGAGCGTGCCTCGTGGGCCGGCACGAGCGTCGAGAACGGTGCGCCGTCCTCGAGCATGGTCCGGGTGCGCCGGGGGAGGTTCGTCATCTCGCCGTAGGACGCGGCGCCGCGCGCGGCCCATTCCCACACCTGCCGGCGGCGATACGAAGGCTCGTCCACGAGCAGGGTGTCGACGGCGTCGAGGTCCATGCGCGGTATCTATGGTGTCAGGCCGTGGTCGATCTCCGCTCCGACACGCAGACGAAGCCGTCCGCCGGGATGCGCGCCGCCATGGCGGCCGCCGAGGTCGGCGACGAGCAGGAGCGCGAGGACCCGACCGTCCTCGAGCTCGAGCGGCGGACAGCTGCCCTGCTTGGGCAGGACGAGGCCGTCTACCTCCCGACCGCGACGATGGGGAACCAGATCGCGCTTGCGATCCTCGGGCGGCGGGGCACCGAGCTCCTGGTCGAGGAACGCGCCCACATCGTGGTCTCCGAGCTCGGCGGCGCCGCGTTCCACTCGGGCCTGCAGACGCGCGGCCTTCCGGGCTACCACGGCCGCCTGAGCGTCGAGCAGGTACGTGCCGCCGCGTGGTCGGACGGCGACTTCTGGACGCCGGGCGTCTCCGTCCTCGCCCTCGAGAACACGCACAACACGGCAGGTGGCACCGTGTGGCCGCTCGACGAGCTACGCGCGGTGGTCGCCGCAGGCCGCGAGCTCGGACTCCGCGTGCACCTCGACGGTGCACGCCTCCTCAACGCGGCCGTCGCGAGCGGCGTCGCGGTGCACGAGATCGCCGGCCTCTTCGACACCGTCACGATCTGCCTCTCGAAGGGCCTCGGGTGCCCGCTCGGCGCGCTGATCGCGGGCCCGTCCGGGCTGATGCTTCGCGCGCGGGTCGAGAAGCACCGCTTCGGTGGGGCGATGCGCCAGGCAGGGATCGTCGCAGCGGCCGGTCTCTACGCCCTCGACCATAACGTCGAGCGGCTCGCCGACGACCATGCCCGGGCGCGGCGCCTCGCGGAAGGGTGGGCCGAGGCGGGCGTGCCGGTCGACCTCGAGCTCGTGCAGACGAACTTCGTGCAGATCGAGCTCGCCGCGCTCGGGCTCGGCGAGGACGAGGCGCTCGTCCGGATCCGAGAGCAGGGCGTCCTGCTCTCGCGCACGAGGCCCGGCGTCCTGCGCGCGGTCACCCATCTCGATCTCGGCGACGACGATGTCGAGCACGCACTCGTCGCCGTCCCGCGCGCGCTCGGAGCCCGTGTCGGCGTCTGAGGAGCTCGACCGGCTGCTGCGGCAGCGTCAGGCCGACCGGCTGCCGTCGGTCGCTGCGGCCGTGGTGCGCAAGGGCGAGACCGTCTGGTCGAACGCCGTCGGCGTCGCCGACTACGACGACGACCGGGCGGCGACACCACAGACCCAGTACAGGGTCGGCTCGATCACGAAGACGTTCACGGCGGTCGCGATCATGCAGCTGTACGCGGCGGGCGAGCTCGACCTCGACGACCGGCTCGAGCAGCACATCGACGTGCCCGGGAACGGCACGCCGACCCTGCGGCGGCTGCTCTGCCACCTGTCGGGCCTGCAGCGGGAGGCGGGGGAGATGTGGGTGACCGAGGTCTCCCCGAGCGAGCAGGAGCTCGTCGACTCGCTCGCCGGTCTCGAGCAGGTGCTGCCGGCCGCACGCGCCTTTCACTACTCGAACCTCGCATTCGCGCTGCTCGGGCTCGTCGTCGCGCGCCGCAGCGGCCTGCCGTACGCGGAGTACGTCGACGAGCGGATCGTCCGCCCGCTCGGTCTCGGGCGGACGACGTGGCTGCCGCAGGCGCCCAGCGCCCAGGGCTATCTCGTCTCCGAGTACGCGCGCACCGCCTGGAAGGAGCCGCACCACGACACGGGCGCGACGGCTCCGGCGGCGCAGATCTGGTCGACGGTCGAGGACCTCGCCCGCTGGGCTGCATTTCTCGCCGCGGGCGACGAGGCGGTGCTCGCGCCCGCCGTCGTCGAGGAGATGTGGTTCCCGCAGGTCATGTACTTCCCGCACGACTGGGTGCTCGCCTGGGGTCTCGGCCTGCAGCTCTTCAACCGCGACGGGCGCATCTTCGGCGGCCACGGCGGCGCGATGGCGGGTTTCCTGGCCGGCGTCTACGTCGATCGGAAGACCGGGATCGGCGCCGCCGGGCTCTGCAACAGCGGCACGCGCGCCGACATGGACGGGTTCGCGATCTCGCTCGCCGAGAAGGCGATCGAGCTGTGGCCGGAGCCGATCGAGCCGTGGCGGCCCGAGGCCGGGCCCCCGGAGGATGTGCTGCCCCTGCTCGGCCGCTGGTGGTCCGAGGGCAACGAGTTCGTCTTCTGGTGGGAGCGCGGTGGGCTGCAGTCGAAGGTGGTCGGCACGCGGGAGGGGCGCGGCGAGACGACGTTCGAGCGCGACGGAGACGGCTGGCGCGCCTCGGCCGGCCGCGAGAGCGGCGAACGGCTGCGGATCGAGGGCGATTGCCTGGTCTGGGCGGGCTACTCCTTCACCCGCGACCAGCGGCCGTTCGGCGCGAGCAGCTAACTGAGCGCGTAGGCGATCACGCAGGCGACGTAGGCCGCAGCCAGCGTGAAGCCTTCCCAGCGGCGCGAGTCGCCGTCGCGTACGAGTGCCCAGGCGAGCACGGCGGCGAGCCCCATCGTTGCGATCTCGACCGGCCGGAATGACAGCGTCAGATGGTGCGAGAGGACGAGAGAGACGAGCGCGACGGCGGGCGCGACGAACACGGCGACCTGCATGGCCGACGTGATCGCGATCTCCGTCGCGAGCTGGGTGTCGCCCCGGTGCGCGATCACGATCGCCCCGCCGTGCTCGGCGGCGTTTCCGACGATCGCGACGATCACGATTGCGACGAAGAAGTCGCTCAGCCCGACCGTCCGTCCGAAGTCCTGCAGCGAGTGCACGAGCCCTTCCGAGACGAACGCGGTCACGACCGTCGCGGCCGCGAGCACGAGGAGGGCCCGCTGCAGCGACCAGGTGGCGGCGCCCGGCTCCGCCCGCTCCGCTCCGGCGTGGATGCGGAGGTTCTTGATCGTGATCCAGCCGTAGGCCGCGAGCAGGACGATGGCGACCGGGACGGTGACGACCATCAGCGAGTGCCGGTCGGGGGAGCCGTGCCAGCCCGGGACCGACGGGATCAGCAGGAGGACGACAGCTCCGCTGACCGCGGCGAGCTGCCAGCGCAGCGAGCGGGCGTCGACGGGGCCGCGGCCGCCGGCGATCATCGCCGCCCCGAGCACGAGCAGCATGTTCGAGACGACCGAGCCGGTGATCGAGCCGCGGACGACCACGGGCAGCCCGTCCCCGACCGCGAGGAGGGCGATGATCAGCTCCGGCGCGTTGCCGAAGCTCGCGTTCAGGAAGCCGCCGACGCCTGGGCCGGTGTGGCCGGCGGCGTGCTCGGTCGCCTCGCCGATCACCCAGGCGAGCGGGATCAGTGCAGCCGCGGAGAGCAGGAAGATCGCGGTGGCGCCGAGGTGGAGGCCGTAGTCGGCGACGAGCGCCAACGGCGCGAGGGCGAGCGATGCCCAGAGGATCGTCCGCACCACAGCGGCTAGCGTAACCGCCCATGCTCGGCGCAGTGCTGTTCGACTGGACCAACACGCTCGTCCGGCTCGAGTGGGATGACGACCTGGTCGAGGTGGCACATCGGGCAGCGCTCGGCCGCGACGACCCGCACTTCACGGCGCGCTGGCGCGAGATCATCTTCGGGGATCACGGCTTCCGCCCGTACGTCGAGCTGCTCACCGAGCTCGGCGTCGACGACCCGAATGCGTTCATCGACGCGGAGCACGGAGTGTGGCTTTCCGCGTACGAGGTGCTCGCGTCGGCGCCGGCGCTGCTCGACTCCCTGCGCTCGCGCGGCCTGAAGACGGCGATCGTCGCGGACGGCTGGCCGGACCCGGGCCGCGTCCTGCGTGCAGACGCCGATGCGCTCGGGCTCGGTGCGCTGACGGACGCGATGGCGTTCGGGGACGAGGTGGGCTCCTACAAGCCGGCGCCCGAGCTCTTCCTGCACGCGTGCCGCGAGCTCGGCATCGATCCGGTCGACGCGATGTTCGTGGGCGACGATCTCGAGAGAGATGTGCAGGGAGCGGCGAACGTGGGCATGACGACCGTTCAGGCGATGTGGTTCAGAGCAGACGACACCCAACCGCGCATCGAGCCGGACTTCCTGGCGTTCACGCCGATGGATGTGCTGAACATCACGAAGCGGCTAGCGTGAGTGGGCGCGAAAGTCAAGTCTTGCGGCCGTCCGAAAGCGCTCGGACAATGGCGCAATGAGGCCCCAGCAGACCGTCGCACCGGCCCTGCCGCTCCATCCGCAGGACGAGACCGAGTGCCGGCGCTGCGACGTCCACTGCGACAAGGTGGTCTACCCCGGCGCGTGCCTCGCCCGCGCCTGCCCGTTCGTCTACTCGTACGAGGGCTGGGGCCACACCTACGTCGGGTGCATGCAGAAGGTGTACGGCGTCGAGATCGACCTCGACATGCTGCGGGCCGCCGAGGACCGCAAGCCGGGCTTCGGCGCGATCCGTGCGCATCGGCGCCCGCTGCCGATGTGCCGCTCCGAGGTCGAGCGCACCTACGAGGCCCGCAGCGGCGAGCTCGGCTGCGAGAACCCGGAGTTCGACGAGCTGCCGGTCGGCGAGCCGACGTTCCGCGTCTTCGCCCAGATCAGATCCGCCTGAAGATCAGGGGCGGCTGAGCAGCGATTCCTCGCGGCGCCGGCGGACGAGCCGCGTCGCGAACCAGCCGAGGAGCGCCAGCAGGACGATCGGGCCGCCGATCGCGAGCGCGTAGACGGCGCCGATCCCGAGCCAGGTGAGCGCGATGACGACGCCGTGCAGCGGGCCGTGCCCATGGTGGGACGGCGTGGCGGCGGGCGGCGTCGACAGCCGGAGCGACACCGTCGCGTAGTGCGCGGTCAGGCGGGTCGCCGCTTCGGCCCGCTGGAGCGCCACGATGCGCTGCTCGAGCTGCACGATCTGCCGGACAGGGGTCGGCTTCTGGGCGCGCAGTGCCTTCAGCTGCCGCTGGAGGCGGGCGATCGTCCGGTCGGCCGCGTTCAGGCCGCCCTGGAGGTCATGCACCTCGACGTGCTCGGAGACGATCGTCCCGAGCTGCGAGAGACGCGCCACCGCCTCCTGGACATGCGCGCGCGGGACCTTCAGGACGAGCGAGGCCGTCGCTCCCGTGCCTTGGGTCGAGGCATGGACGGAGGTCGGGTAGCCGCCGAGCGATGCGGTGATTCGCAGGGCGCGCTTGACGCCGTCGCTCACCTGCTTCGCCGTGGCGAGCCGGAGCGCCAGCGTCTCGTCATAGCGCTGGACGCGGGCCTTCGCCGAGGGGACGGCGAGCTGCGCCTTCGCCTGAGGGGCGAGGGCCGCACCGCTGGGGACCGTCGCGGCCCCGTAGTTCACGAGCGGCTGCGCGGAGCGCTCGTGGGAGGGGCGTGTGCCGACGACGATGCCCGCGGCCACGGCCGCCGCGACGGGCAGCGCGACGACGAGCGCCCGCCGCCAGGTCACGCGGGGGCGGCGTGGCGCCGCCTCGGCTCCGCCGGCGATCAAGCTGATGCGGGCGCGCAGCTCCGGCGGCGCCTCGATGTGGGCGGCGCGGAGCTCTGCGAGAACGTCACGCTGCGACATTGAGAGCCTCCTCGAGCTTCTTGAGCGCCCGGTTCAGGCGCGTGGTGCAGTTCGTTGTCGAGATCCCGAGCATGCGCCCGGCGGTCTGGGCGTCGAGGTCGAGCAGCACACGGAGCGCGATCACCTCGCGCTCGCCCGCGGTCAGCGACGAGAGCGCTGCCTCGAGGTCTGGGGAGAGCCCCTCGGCAAAGCGCTGGTCGAACCGATCGATCGGCGCCGCGAGCTGCTCCCGGCGCACACGCCGGCGCTCGGAACGGAAGTGGTCGAGCGCAACCGTGCGGGCGAGCTGACACAACCACGTGCGCGCGGAGCCGCGTTCGGGGTCGTAGCGATGCCACAGGCGCAGCGCCCGCTCGAACGTCTCGGCGGTCAGCTCCTCGGCCGCGGCCCGGTCCGAGGTGAACCACGAGAGGTAGCCGTAGACATCGTCGAGGTGAGCCTCGGCCGCATCGGCGAAGGTCATGATGGAAGTGATACGCCGCCGCCCGGCGGGCGCGTCACACCCAGCGGCTGTGCAGGTCGCGCAGCGTCTGGATCGCGGCGGCGTCGACGCCGCGCCGGTCGGGGCCGGGCGTCTCGAGGTAGGCGGACAGCCCCTGGAGCGCCGGGTGCGCAATGAAGGCGCCGAGCCCTTCTCCCATCTCGCCCTCGAGCAGGTCGGCGTGCCGGTCGCGATTCGATCCGAGCGGTGCGGCTGCGTCGTTCACGTGCAGGGCACGCAAACGGTCGAGGCCGAAGGCCCCGTCGATCTCCTCGACGAGCGCGGCGACGACCTCGCGGTCGGTGACGTCGTACCCCGAGACGTAGAGATGGCACGAGTCGAGGCAGACGCCGAGCCGCGGATGACGGTCGAGCCGGTCGAGGAGCGTATGCAGCTCCTCGAGCGACCGCCCGATCGTCCCGCCCGCCCCGGCGGAGTTCTCCATCAGCAGCCAGGTGTCGCCGTCGGCGCGCTCGAGGACCTGTGCGAGCGCCTTGCAGGTGCGATCGAGGCCGCGCTTGAAGCCGGCGCCGAGATGCGAGCCGACGTGGAAGATCACCCCGTCGGCGCCGATCGCCGCCGCTGTGTCGAGCGTGGCCCGCATCGTCGTTACGGACTTCTTGCGGATCGCCGCGTCCGGGGCGGCGAGGTTGACGAGGTAGAGGGCATGGCAGACGACCCCGCCGATGCCGGCCGCGGCGCGCTTCTCGCGAAACCGCTCGATCGCCTCCGGCGCGTGGTTCGTCGGCCGCCACATACGGGGGCTCTGGGTGAAGAGCTGCACGCAGTCGCCGCCGATCGCCTGGATCCGATCGATCGCGGTGTCGATGCCGCCGCTCGCGGACACATGCGCCCCGAATTCCACGTCGGCCTACGATAGAGACGTCGTGTCCGTCCGCGTCCGCATGGCTCCGAGCCCCACCGGCTTCCTCCATATCGGAGGCGTCCGCACGTTCCTCTTCAACTGGCTCTATGCGCGCCAGCAGAGCGGCCAGTGCCTGCTGCGGATCGAGAACACCGACACGAGCCGCGAGGTGGCCGAGGCGACGGAGCAGATCCAGGAGTCGCTGCGCTGGGTGGGGATCGACTGGGACGGCCCGGTGTCGTTCCAGCTCGACACCGCCGAGCGGGCGCGTGACCTGGCGCACGAGCTCGTGGCGAAGGGGCATGCGTACGAGGACGAGGGCGCGATTCGCTTTCGCCAGCCGAAGGAGGGCGTCGTCTCGTGGGACGACGCGGTGCGTGGCCCGATCGAGTTCCGGAACGAGCTGCTGCCCGATCTCGTGATCGTGCGCTCGGATGGCCGTCCCACCTACAACTTCGTCAGCCCGGTCGACGACATCATCGACGGGATCACCCATGTGATCCGCGGCCAGGACCACGTCTCCAACACGCCCTCGCAGATCAACATCCTGCGCGCGCTCGGCGCCGACCTGCCGGTGTACGCGCACGTGCCCGACATCAACGGCAACGACGGTCGCAAGCTGTCGAAGCGCCACGGCGCCGTGGCGGTCGACCACTTCCGCAGCGAGGGCTACCTGCCGCAGGCGCTGATGAACTTCCTGGCGCTGCTCGGCTGGAGCTTCGACGACAAGACGACGATCATGTCGCGCAGCGAGCTCGTCGAGCGGTTCTCCCTGGAGAGGGTCGTGTCGAGCCCGGCGACGTTCGACTACCAGAAGCTCGACTGGATGAACGGCGTCTACCTGCGCGATCTGCAGCCGGACGAGTACGCACACGACCTGCTGCGGTATCTGCGCGAGCAGGGGATCGACTGGCCGGAGGAGCGCGTGCGTGCGACGGCCCCGCTCGTGCAGGAGAAGATCGAGCGCTTCGCGCAGTACCCCGATTTCGTCCGCTTCCTGTTCGAGGATGTCGAGCCGCCGGCCGACGCGGATCCCGACGTGTGCCGCGCTGCCGCCGAGGCGCTGGCAGGCGTGGAGCCGTGGGAGGCGGCCGCGCTCGAGGCGGCGCTGCGCGCCTTCGCCGAGGCGCAGGGTCAGAAGCCGCGCCAGGCGTTCCAGCCGATCCGGCTTGCGGTGACCGGCTCGAAGGTGTCGCCGGGGCTCTTCGAGAGCCTCGAGCTGCTCGGCCGTGACGAGTCGCTCCGGCGGCTCTCGGCGGTTGCTCAGGGACGGTAGGCGAGCACAGCCGCGGTCACGGCGACCATGCCGGCGAGCCAGAGCGGCCACAGGCCGAGCGTCGCCCCGGCGACGAACCCGGCTGCGCCTCCGAGCGCGAGCAGGAACGCGACGAGAGGGGCTGCGATCTCGTGGCGGCGACGCGCATCGGGCTCCGCCCCCGTCGTCGTCGCGGGTGCGGCGAGACGCAGGCGGGCGAGACGAATCCGGAAGAGCGCACCGCGCCATTCGTGCAGCAGGCTGAGGGCGCCCTCGGGCCCCTCGTCTTCGATGGTGTCGACCAGCAGGCCCGTCGCGTCCCGCGCGCAGGCGAGCGCGTCGCGCAGCTCGGCGTGCGCGCTCGCTGAGCCGACGGGAGGGACGAGGCCGTAAGCGTGCTCGCCCGCCAGGTGCAGGCGGTACTGGAGCCGGCGGAGCGCCCAGACGCCACGGTCGGAGGCGAGCCGCTCGGGCTCGTCCGCGAGGGCATCGACGCGCCCCATTGTCCGTGTCACGTCGGCCCAGAGCCCGACCATCGCGTCTGCGTACTCCGCGCCGGTGCCGGTCCGGGCCGCCACCCTCTCGATCCTAGCGTTAGTGTCCCGGGTCGATGACGGACGGGGGGCCGAAGGCGCTGGTGGTGGAGGACGATGTCGCACTCCGCCTGCTCGCGCGCGTGAATCTCGAGCTCGACGGCTTCGAGGTGATCGAGGCGGGAACGATCGCGGCTGCGGAGGAGGCGCTCGCGACGACGACGGTCGACGTGGCCCTGCTCGACGTGCACATCGGCGGCACCGAGTCGTACGGCCTGCTCGAGCGGCTGCGGGCGGACGGCGTCCCCGTGGGCGTGGTGACCGGCTCGGCCGATCTCGAGACGCTGCGCGGCATCGCGGACGACGTTCTCGGCAAGCCGTTTGCTCCCGAGGAGCTCGTCGGGATGGCGCGGCGGCTCGCTAGGGTGCAGCGGTGAGCTCGACGTCCGTCCTGTCGGCAGCGGCGTTCGAGTCGCGCCTCCAGCAATACATGTTCGAGCGCTCGGAGGAATGGCGCGCCGTGCGGGTGGGGGAGAAGGAGGTGTCGGAGCAGGCGGAGATCGTCCGGCGCTATGCCGATCTCTTCAGCACGGAGCAGCTCGAGTCGCTGCGCGAGGCTGAGGCCGCGGCCGACGGCGACGAGCGGGAGCGTCTTTTCCGGCTGCACAAGACCTGCGAGGGCGGTCTCGTCTCGGCGGCGCTCGCCGAGGCGGAGGACGCACTCGAGAACAGGTTGCTCGCGGAGCGGGTGACGTTCCGAGGCGAGGAGATGCCGCTGCGCACCGCGCAGGCGCGGCTGGCCGTCCTGCCGGCCTACGCGGATCGCGAGGAGCTCGGTGCGATCCACGAGGAGGCGAGCGCCGGCTTCAATCCCGACCGGCTCGAGCTCGCCCGGGAGGGCGAGGCGCTGCAGACCGAGTACTCGGGGATCGCCGATGCAGTTGCCCGCAACGAGGACGAGAAGGGCATCTCGCTCCGCGACCTGTCGGCGGCGCTCGAGCGGGCCTCGATCGACTCGACGGCCCGATATGGGGAGCTGCGTGATCGCTGGTTCGACCGTCTGCTCGGCCCGGGCCACCCGGACGTCCCTTCGAGCTACCACACCTCGTACATGCGGCGCCTCTCGCCGCTCGAGTCGACGTACACGAAGGATCGCGCGACCGAGATCGGGCTCGAGACGCTGCGCGCGCTCGGCTTCGACCTCATGGAGCAGCCGAACATCCGGCTCGACCTGGAGGACCGGCCGCAGAAGTCGCCGAGGGCGTGCGTGATCGCGAGCGACCCGCCGCAGGTCGTGCACCTGATCACGCGGGCGCAGGGCGGCCTGCACGACTACCAGGCGTTCCTGCACGAGGCAGGGCACGCACTTCACTACGGCGGCTGCGATCCGGAGCTGCCCTACACGTTCCGGCGCATCTCCCGCGACCACGCACTGACCGAGATCTACTCGTACATCGTCGAGGCGATCTCGCGCGAGCCCGGCTGGCACCAGTTGTACTTCGGGCTGTCCGAGGAAGAGGCACACGAGAACGCCGAGGCGACGGTGTTCCTCGAGGCGCTCCTCTACCGCCGCTACGAGGCGAAGTTGCGCTACGAGCTCGACTTCTGGTCGCGTTTCACCAAGGACGGGGGAGACCCCGACGTCTACGAGCGCCTGCTGACGGAGGCAACCGGGATCCGCTATCGCCGCGACAATTACATCTCCGACATGGACGCCGGCTTCTATTCGGCCGACTACCTGCGCGCCTGGATCCGCAGCGCTCAGCTGCGCGAGTACCTGCGAGGCGAGGTCGGCGACGACTGGTGGCGCAACCGCCAGACCGGCGCGCTGCTCGCCGGGCTGTTTCGCGAGGGCACGAAGCCGCTGAGCGAGGAGATCGCCGCGCGGATCGGCTTCGACCCGCTCGACTGCAGCCCGCTGCTCCGCGAGCTCGGCACCTGAACCGATACACTGCCCCGCGTTCTACGGGGCCCATTCGTCTAGTGGCCTAGGACACCGCCCTCTCACGGCGGCGGCACGGGTTCGAATCCCGTATGGGCCTTTTCAGCGCGCTTGACGACGAGGATTTGGCTTAGATCCTCGTGTCAGGCGCGCCAGATGCTCGCGTCGCTGCGCTGGAGGCTCGCCCGAAGAGGTAGTCGATCGCCGCGAGCAGATCGTCCCTGCCGTCGAGCAGGAACGTCTCGGCGCCTTCGCGACGGATGGCAGCCCGCCCATCGGGAAATGCGACGATCTCGATCCATCCGCCGACGCCTGTCCTCTTCTCCTCGAGCCTGACGCGGTCGAGATACGAAGCAAGCGCGTCGGGCACGGCGTCGCTGCCACTCATGCCTACGCCCCCCAGACCTCGTCCGCGACCTCGACGACAAGCCGCAACTTTGCCGCTTGCTGTTCGAACGAGAGGTCGTTGCCCTCCAGCGTGGAGGAGAAGCCGCACTGCGGTGAGAGGCAGAGCTGGTCGAGGTCGGCGAAGCGCGTCGCCTCGTCGATTCTGCGCTTGAGCTCGTCACGCTGTTCGAGCTCACCGTGCTTTGTGGTGACGAGCCCGAGCACGACTTGCTTTCCCTTCGGCAGGAATCGCAGCGGCTCGAAGCCGCCCGATCGCTCGTCGTCCCACTCCAGGAAGAAGCCGTCGACGTCGAGATCGTTGAAGAGCGCCTCGGCGACGTAGTCGTAGCTGCCCGACGCTGCCCAGGAGGAACGGAAGTTGCCGCGACAGGTGTGTGTCGTGACGGTCATCCCCGCGGGCCGGTCGGCGATCGCCTCGTTGAAATGGCGGATGTACTCGACGTGCTGGTGATCCGGGTCGCCGCCCTTCGACGCGATGTATTCGCGTTGGTGCGGATCGTTGAGGTAGGCAAGGCTCGTGTCGTCGAGCTGGAGATAGGTGCAGCCCAGCTCGCCGAGCCGCCGGATCTCCTCGCGGTAGGCGGCGGTCAGGTCGTTCCAGAATGCATGCAGGTCGGGATAGACGTCCGGGTCGATCGCCGCCTTGCCCGCGCGATAGTGAACCATGCTGGGCGACGGGATCGTCAGCTTCGGCACTGCGGTCGTGACCTGCCGCTGCAGGAAGGCGAAGTCGTCGCCGAAGATCGTGTGGGAGATACCGAGCTTCCCGATGTGGACCGCCGCAGGCGTGAACTCGATCCCGCCCTCGTCGTTGAAGAACTTGACGGCGATGTGCCCGGCTTCCTTGCTGACTCCGTCGAGCTGGTAGATGAAGTCCATGTGCCAGGAGGCACGGCGGAGCTCGCCGTCGGTCACGGCGCGAAGCCCGACCTCCTCCTGCATGCGGACGGCGTCCTGGATCGCCGAGTCCTCGAGTGCACGGAGCGCCTCGTCGTCGAGCCGCCCCGCGGCGTGCTGCTCGCGTGCCTCGAGCAATGCCGGCGGGCGTAGCAGGCTGCCGACGTGATCGGCGCGGAACGGGGGTGTCTCGCGAGGTGCCATCCAGTCGAGTTTCGCAGACCCGTAGCAGGCCCGAGGTTTGGTGCGTGATTCTTCCGATTTGGCTTCGCCGAAAGCTGACGATGCTGGGTGGTGGAAACGACGAAGGGATGAAACCAAAGTGACCCAGTGGATCGTGATTGCGCTTCTGCTCGTGATTGTGTTCCAGAACGCCAGGGTGGCCCGCCAGGATAGGCAGCCGTAGGTTCGTCACTGCGCCGCGTGACGAGGCCGGCGTGATGCGGTAGGCCGTATCCTCACCGCATCGGACAAAACCACATCCACCCGGCATCGAGAGTGCGAGAGCAGCGGCGCCCCTCGCGCAGGGCCTGGGTCCGCGCTGCCGGCGCGTCCGAGCACGGCTCCGGACAGGAGTCCGCGGCTTCTCCCTCGGGCGAGCGGTTCCACGAGACCGCCGGGTCGTCGCCACCCGAGCCACGTGGTCTGGCGCGGATCCTCGTCGTCGAGGACGAGCCGTCGATGCGGTTGATCTGCCGGGTGAATCTCGAGTTCGCGGGGTTCGAGGTCGAGGAGGCGGAGAACGGCGCACAGGGTCTCGAGCGCGCGCGAGACGCGGGGATCGACCTCGTCCTCCTCGACGTCATGCTTCCGGACATCGGCGGTCATCAGGTGGCCGAGCGACTCGCGGCTCAGAGGGGTCCCGCGTTCGCGTTCCTGTCAGCACGTGCGGGCCGAGACGACCTCCGGATCGGCTATCTGCTCGGCGCGGTCGACTACCTCGTCAAGCCGTTCGACCCGATCGAGCTCGGGGAGCGGGTCGGCGCGATCGTGCGGCGTATCAGGACCGGCGAGAGCGAGCGGTACCGGCTCGAACGCCTGGACGAGCTGCAGGCGTAGCGGCGATCGTCAGAGACGTGTCGTCGCCTACCGAACGCGAGGCTGCGATCACGCCGGAGCGCGTGCGTGCCGTGCGGCGGAAGACGACCCTGGCAGACGGAGCGCTGCTCGGGCTCGTCGTGCTGCTCACGGTCGTTGCCGCCGTCGCAGCCTGGACGCTCTACTCGACCGCGGAGAACCGCTACGTCAAGGAGGCATTCCCGATCCGCTACGCCGTCCGCGACACGCTGGTCCAGATGCTCAACGAGGAGACGGGCGTGCGGGGATACCTGATCACCGCCCACCGGTCGAGCCTGCAGCCGTATCGAGCAGCGTCCTCGGCGCTCACGATCGACCTTTCCACGCTGCGCCAACTGGCGGCGACAAGGCCGGAGATCGCGCCCGATGTCTCCGCCGCCGGCCGTCAGATTCGGCTGCTCGATGCCTTCTACCGTCATCAGATCGCCCTCGTTGCTAGTGGTCGAGCGGGGCAGCTCGAGGCCCAGCGGAACGTCTTTGCCGGCAAGGCGCGATTCGATCGCTTTCGTCAGACGTCGAACAGGCTCATCCTCCGGGCGAACGCCATCGTCTCGGACGCTCACGCGAGCCAGCGACGAACATTCTGGACGACGCTTGCGGTCGTGCTCGTCGCGGGAACCGCAGCGGCGCTGATCGCTCTCTGGCTGCTGCTGTCGGTGCCGCGACGCATCTGGTCGCTCTACGACGTCGAGCGCGACCTGCGCGAGGAGGCAGAGCGCGGCGGCCGCGCGTCACGCTCCCTCGCTCACATCGACGACGCCGTCATCCTTCTCGATCTCGAGGGAACGATCGGCTACTGGAATCGTGCTGCCGAGCAGCTGGTCGGCGTCTCCGAGGAGGAGGCACTCGGCCGGCATCTGGAGGTCGTCGTCCCCGAGCTCGCAACGCTGCAAGAGCTGCTCGAACGCAACCGTGACGTTACGATCGCGCCTCTCGCACGACAGGACGGCGAGCGATGGCTCCTGGCGCGCGAGAGCCGCTTCGCCGAGGGGCGCGTCATCGTCCTGAAGGACGTCACCGCGGAGCGCCAGCTCGAGCGAACACGCAGCGACTTCCTGGCGACCGCATCGCACGAGCTGAGAACGCCACTCGCCGCCGTCTACGGCGCCGCGCGCACGCTCCGGCGGGCGGATCGTCCCGCGAACGCCGAGCTCGACGACCGCCTGCTCGCGATGATCGAGAGCGAGTCCGACCGGCTGAAGGAGATCGTCGAGCAGATCCTCACCTCCGCCGAGGTGGACGTCGGCGAGATCCGCCTGAGGAGGGAGCTGATCGGCCTGCGCGAGCTCTGCGAGTCGGCGATCGCCGCGGCGCGCGCGCGCGCGCCGGACGGCGTGTCGTTCGCGCTCGAGGCCTCCGACGAGCTCACGATCGAAGCAGACCAGGCGCGGCTCAGGCAGGTCGTGATCAACCTGCTCGACAACGCGGCCAAGTACTCGCCCGGCGGCGGGGTCGTCGACGTCTCGATCGAGGCCCGTCCGGGTGCCGTCGCGATTCGCATCTCCGACAAGGGGATCGGCATACCCCACGAGGCGCAGGAGCGGATCTTCGAGAAGTTCGTCCGGCTCGATCCGCAGATGAAGACCGGGGTGGGCGGGAACGGCCTCGGGCTGTACATCAGCCGCGAGCTCGTGGCGCTGATGGACGGGCGGCTTCGCGTCGAGTCGCAGCCCGGTGAAGGCTCGACCTTCACGGTCGAGCTGCCACGAT
>CAWCDL010000003.1:0-188726 GCA_963794375.1 uncultured Thermoleophilia bacterium | reverse complement strand
TGGAGCGTACCGGGATCGAACCGGTGACCTTCGGCTTGCAAAGCCGACGCTCTCCCAGCTGAGCTAACGCCCCGGGAGGGCCCAGTCTAGCCTCGCCCCCGGCGCGCTCGGTGTCTGACACCGAAGTGTCAGACACCTCGTTCGCCGAGTTCCGCCTACGCGGCCCGGGAGAGCCGCTCTTCCTGGCGTGCTTTCTGGATGATCGTGTCGCGGTCGCCGAAGCGCATGCTCGCGCGCGCGTTCCGCTGCTCGTCCCAGAGCGACGCAATCCGGTCCTCGAGCTCTCTGTGCTCCTCGGCCAGATCGGCGTCGTGTTCCTGGGCCAGCGCGCGCATCACCTGCAGCCGGCGATCGGACAGTCTGTCGATCTCCGCTCTGATGTCGGTCAGCGTTCGCATGTCAGTGGAAACGCGTACCCGTTTCACGGTATTCCTACCGATACCCGAGGTCGTCCAGACGGTCCTCGTCCAGCCCGAAGTGGTGGCCGAGCTCGTGCAGAACGGTGATCCGGATCTGCCGCGCGAGCTCTGTCGGGTCGGGAAACGCCTCGACGAGTGGCCGCCGAAAGATCGTCACCTGCGCCGGCAGGTACGGGTGCTCCTCGTACGAGCCGAAGAGATCAGGATCGGCCGGGTCGGCCTCGCGCACGACCACGGCGACGTTCTCGAGCGCGCCCGCGAGGTGGGGCGGAAGCTCGTCGAGCGCCTGCTGCACGATCTCCTCGAAGCTCGTCATCCCGCATGGACTCTACGGTTTTCACATATTGATGGTTAGTCACTCAGATTTCATGCTCGTTCTTAATCAACTGGGGAAATCGCACGTCTCCAAGGCACGGTCGACGCATGAGCGGCATCTTCGAGGCCCTCCGTCGACGGCACGAAGTCGGAGACGCCGGAGGGCACCCGCCTCCGCGTGCGCACGAACCCTGCCCTGTTCTCGGCACTTTGCCGCAGACCGGGCCGCGGGCCCCCCTGATGCCCCTCGACCTGTGGAAAACGAGCATGCGCCGCAGACCCGAGACCACCACCCAAGGGGGCATCGTGAAGAAACTCATTCTCTCGACGGCGGCCGCAGCGCTCGCGCTCCTGCTCGTCGGCGGCGGTGCTCTTGCCGCGACGAGCGCGACACCGAAGCCGAAGCCGATCGCCTTCGTCGGCACCTACGCAGGGACTGCGAGCTACCAGCAGAGCGACACGACCGTTGCGCTCACGGCGAACGGCACCGGCACAGGCACGCTGATCGGCGCCGGCAAGATCACGGGCACGGGTGTCGCCAACACCGCCGGACAGCCGGCGTGCGTGCCGTTCACCGGCACGGGAAAGGTGACCGGCCCCGGCGGCACGATCATCTTCAAGGTCATCCCGGGCACCTCGGGCTGCGGTGACCAGGCGGCCGAGAACTTCACGATCTCCGGCAAGGCGACCCTTCTCAAGGCGACCGGCAAGCTCTTGAAGCGCAAGGGCCTTCTCAAGATGACCGGCATGTACGACAAGACGAGTGGCGCCTTCACCGTCAAGTTCCGCGGCAGCCTCACCACGTAGCGGATGCCCGGGATGACCCTCAGCCAAGGAGGAACGATGAGCAGGATCCTCGCCCTCGCGGCGGGCGTCGCGGTGTTCGCGACGCTGTCCGCGTCGGCATTCGCAGGCAGCGCGGCGACACCGGTCCCGTTTCCTGCAGCAACGAGCGGGCCGCTCTTCATCGCAGCGCAGACGGTGAACACGTCGGCAGCGATGTCCAGCCAGTTTGCACCAGGTTCGACGGTCGTCTTCAGGGCTCTCGCCCTCGACACGAAGACGATGAAGACGCTTGCGGCGAAGGAAGTCACCTACTTCTACGTGACGATCCCGAACCAGCCGAACGTCAAGATGAAGTACGACCCGACGGCACCGGGCGCGACGCCGCGCATGCCGTGGACTGGGCAATGGATCGTCCCGGCCGGGTACCCGGCGGGCAGGGTCGCGTTCAAGATCCTCGCCAAGTCGACGTCCAAGCGGCATGGATCGTTTGTCCAGATCCCGGTCGCCCCGTCAATTCTGACGATTTCGTCGACCGCCCCTGTGCCGTTCGGCCCCGGCCCGGCTGCCTCGGCAGCGGTGGCCGCTCCGGCCGTCAGCGATCTCGCCATTTACGTCGATACCGTCAATGGCACGTCGCCCGTCGGCGTCGCCAAGCGGCCGGTCGGCTGCTCGCAGACGAACGTGTTCAAGCGTGGCGAGCAGGTCGTCATCCGGGTCTGGGGCTTCGATCTGAAGTCCGGAGCCACACTGAGCAACGACAAC
This sequence comes from uncultured Thermoleophilia bacterium, assembly GCA_963794375.1. Lineage (GTDB taxonomy): Bacteria > Actinomycetota > Thermoleophilia > Gaiellales > Gaiellaceae > PALSA-600. The sequence continues at coordinate 186,444 of CAWCDL010000003.1, read as the reverse complement.
GTGGACACGGCCACCGCCGCGATCACCGGGGTCGCTGCTCCGCTGACGCTCGGCTACGCGGCCCACGGAGCGGTCTATTTCTGGTCGACACCGTGGATCGTCCCGGCGACGTTCCCGCTCGGGGACGTGACCATCCACGTCGCGTTCAAGACCGATGCGGAAGCCGGCACGTTCGACTACCCGATCACGATCGTCCCGTAGGGGCGACCACGAAACCAGGCACGAAGGGACCACCGACATGATCACCACCACCATCGCGAGGCGCATCGTCGGCACGATCGTCGCTCTCGCCGCACTGACCTTCTGGTCGAGTGCCGCCCAGGCCGTGCCGGGCTCGGTGCCCGCGCCGGTCTTCCCGAACGGCTCGGCGTCGCTCGGGCCGCCGGTCGGGATCGGCGTCCCGGCCGCGAGCATCAAGCTCCTGACCACCAAGCCCGACGTCGCCGTCGCGGGCACCGACTTCGCCGTCAGCGGCCGCGGGTTGCCTGCGAGCAAGAACGTGCTGCTCACCTGGAGCACGGCGAACGTCAACTGGCAGCTCGACGCCCGGCCGGACAGCGTCGACTATCTCGGTCGCACGGCCACGAACTACAACGTCCAGCTCGCGATCGCACACACTGACGCGACCGGCGCGTTCAACCTCACCGTGAAGGCCCCGGAGGACTGGGGCGGCCTCCACGACATCTACGCCGTCGTCGACGGCGTTCAGGTCGCGAAAGGCGGCTTCCTCGTCGCCCGGCGTGCGACGATCGAGCCCAAGCGCGGCCCCATCGGAACCCCGATCACGATCACGTACTACGGGTTGGGCTCGAAGCTCTACGAGGGCTCGGCCTCGATGACCTACGACAACAAGTTCGCCGGCCAGCTGACGGCGAACTGGAGTCGCGGCGTCGCGGTGGCGCATATCCGTGCCTCGGGCCCCGTCGGGAAGCACGTGATCGTCCTGACAGACTCCGTCACCTACAGCTATCTGAACATCCCGCAATCGCCGAACCCCTGGGCCACCGCCTCCAAGCTGACCTTCACCGTGACGAAGGACGCCGGACGGCCGAAGCCCGAGATCGACTGGCCCGTGGGCGTCGCGCCGACCATGTGGTCGTACACGACGGTGATCCCGGGTGCGACGCAGGCGGGCTCGACGGCGAAGGGTGCGCTCAGCCTCGCGACCGGGCCGATCCTCACCAACGTCGACGTGACGGCGAGCGGTCTGACGCCCAGCCAGCCCGTCGACCTGCAGTGGGCTTCCGTCGTCGGTAACCGCGTCAACTGCACCGGAACCTGCTGGACGACTCTGAACATCCCGCTGGGGAAGGCGACCGCGACGGCCGACGGCTCACTGCGGACGAAGATCCGCGTCCCGGACGGCCTCGGCGGCTGGCACGCCGTGCAGCTGATCCAGAACGGCCAGGTCAAGGCGCAGTTGCCGTTCTTCGTCAAGCGCAGCTTCGCCTCGGCGCAGCCCGTCTCCGACCTCACGCTGCGGCAGGGCCAGCACTTCACGATCCATCTGAAGGGCCTCGGCTGGACGCAGCTCGACAACACGATCGCGGTCGACTACGACAATGCCTACATCGGCTATGCCTGCGGCTTCAACAGCCAGGGCGACACCGTCGTCAACCTGACCGCGACGGGTGCGCCGGGCACGCACCTGATCGACATGTATCCGCTGCTCTACACGCAGCAGCCCTCGTACGCGAACACGCCCTACGGGATGATCCCGCTGCTCTCGTACAGGACCGACCTGCCCGGGCTCGCGCTCGGATACCAGTTGCCGGCGATGCGCTTGGCGATCACGGTCGTCAAGTAGGTGGTCCCGGCACACGGGGGAGGCGTCCTTCCTGGCGCCTCCCCCGTGCCCTCCGCGCGCCGTTGCCGCCCTCGACTGCAGCCGGGCGCGTCACCGACGTGAGAGCCGTTGCGGAAGCCACCAGTTCCACTTGCCGAAGACGGCCATCAGCGACGGCACGAGCAGGATGCGGACGATGGTCGCGTCGAGGGCGACCGCGATCGCGAGGCCGGCGCCGAACTGCCGTAGCCCTTCGATGCGCCCGGCGGCGAAGCCGGAGAAGGCGACGACCATCACGGCAGCGGCTGCCGTGACGACGCGGCCCGTATGCCCGAGCCCGTGGACGATCGCGTCGAGGTCGGCCTCGCCCGCGTCGTGCGCCTCGCGGATGCGTGAGACCATGAACACCTCGTAGTCCATCGAGAGGCCGAAGAGGGCCGCGAACAGGAACACAGGGATCCACGCCTCGATCGGGTGCCGGAAGAGGAGGGTCAGGGCGCCGTAGCTGGCGCCCACCGAGAGCAGGGTCAGCACGACGGCCTTGAGCGGCAGGAGCACCGATTGGAACGCCTGCATCAGCACGAGGAAGGTGAGCGCGAGCACGGCCCCGACGACCCAGGGGAAGGCGCCGTAGAGGCGGTCGACGAAGTCGACGCCCTGCGGCGGGGCACCGCCTGCCACCACTTCCGTGCCCGCGGGGAAGCGCGCGGCCGGCACGAGGCGGTTGCGGAGGCGCTGCACGAATCGCCGGGTCGCGGCGGCGCCCCAGTCGTGGCGGCCGCCGACGACGATCTGCTGTGCGCCGCCGCCGGTGTACGGCGGCCGCCGGCCGCTCGCCACGAGCAGGACCTCGGGGTCGTGGGCGAGCTCACGGACGAGCCGTTTTGCCGCCGCGGGCGCAGCAGGAGCGATCACGACGTGGGTGGGGGTGACGATGCCGGCGCCCAGTCCGTCGCGAAGGAGGTCGTAGCCGCGCACCGACTCGGTCGAGGACGGGACGCCGGTGAGCGATCCCGGCGTGATCTCGAGCCGGATCGCCGGGAGTGACAGCGCGAGCAGCACGGCCGTTCCCGCCACGAGCGACGCGGCCGGCCGGCGCAGCACCGCACGGGCGAGGCGTGCCCACAGCCTTCCGCCGGGCCGCCTTGGCGCGAGCCGTCTCCCGAGAACCGAGAGGAGTGCGGGCTGCAGGCTCGCCGCGGCAGCCATCGACAGCAACGGGATGACGAGGCCGCCGATGCCCATCGAGCGCACGAAGGGGACCGGCACGAGAAGGAGGAGGCCGAGGCCGACGGCGACCGCTCCACCCGAGAAGAGCACCGCCCGGCCGGCAGTCGCCATCGTCACTGCGACCGCGTCGTCGACATCGCGGCCCGCCAGCTCCTCGCGGAAGCGCAAGACGATGAGCAGCGAGTAGTCGACGGCAAGCCCGAATCCCACGAGCTCGACGATGTTGCGCGTGTAGGCGACCATCGACAGCTCGTGCGCGAGCAGATACACGACGCCGAGTGACCCTGCGATGGTGCATGCGGCGAAGACGAACGGGACGAGCACCGCGACGCCGAGCCCGAGGACCGCAACAAGGACGGCGAGAGTCAGCGGCAGCGCAATCGCCTGCCCGCGGCGCAGGTCGGACGTGAAGATCGGGTCCAGGTCGTGCTGGATCGCCGGCTCGCCGGTGACGTACGCGTGTGGCGAGCCGGCGAGGGCCGCCCGGAGTGGCCCCGTGTAGGCCTTCGCGTGCTGTAGGTCCTCCGGTGTCGCGACGTCGAGGAAGACGATGCCGCCGCCGGTGTGGAGCGGCCCGACCTTCGCGTGGGGGATCTTGCGGGCCGCCACGGCGACGCGGCGGCGCAGATGATGCAACGCCCGTTCGCCCGGCTTGCGGGCCCGGAAGACGACCGTGAACGTCCCGTCCGGCCGTTCGCCGAAGTCCGCGACGAGGAGGTCGCGCGCCCGCTGCGAGTCGGTCCCCGGGACGTCGTACGAGTTCGCGAGAAGAGGGGTCAGGTGCGTGGATGCGACCAGGCCGGCGACGAGGATGGCTGCCCACACCGCCAGCACGAGGATGCGGAAGCGGAGGACGAGACGGGTCCAACGCTCCGGCACCGCCGCAGCCTATCGTCGGCGTTCTACGGATCCGGCTGCGCAGATCGGGCTTCTACGGTTGCAGCATGAAGCTGCTTGCCGTCGCGCTCGCATCCCTCGCGGTCGCCGCGCCGTCGAAGACGGTACGGCTCGAGATCGTGCACACGGTTCAGGGTTGCCACGTCTGGGCCTCGACGCACCAGCTCGGCGCTGCGACGAAGCTGACGGTCGCGAAGGGCACGAAGCTCATTGTTCGCATCAGCTGCCCTATGGACTTCACGGTCACACAGACGCGCGGCCCGAAGCTTCCGCTCGGTGATCCGACGTTCTACACAGGCACGCAGCGCACGATCGTCTTCGCGACGCGCGGGGTGTTCGTGCTCCGGGCGGTCAACATCCAGTCCTCCGAGCAGATGGGCATGCAGACCCTCGGGCCCGACAACCACCTCACGCTGACCGTCGTCGTCAGGTAGCTGCGAGGCCTTCGCGGATCCGCTCCGCGACAGAGGCCATCTCGAGCTTTGCCCCGGTCACGTCGGCAAGCAGCTCGTCGGCGGTCGGCCCCTGGCCGAGCGACCACAGCTCGCGCAGGAGGTTGCCCGCCTCCCGCCGTGAGAACCACGCGTCGCCGAGCTCGGAGCGAAGGAACTCGCGGAGCTGGGCCTCGAACGCCCACGAGCGCAGATACCCGATCACGTAGAAGCTCCCGTCGATGTCGTCGAGGTAGCTCTCGGCGTTGACGGGGATCTTCAGCGCGTCGCTCAAGAGCTCGAAGTAACGCGGACGCATCGGCTTCGGGTCCTCCGCCTGGAAGAACTCGATCTCGTAGAGGAGCTTCGCCGAGTAGCGCCGAGCGAAGTACAGGGCCGTCGCGGCTCCCTCGTGGGCGAGCGCGTCGGGACGCCCGACATCGAGCCGCCGGTTCAGCCAGGCAGGCTCCGTGACGAGGCGCTCGAAGAGCGCCGCCCAGCCCTCGGTCACCGCCATGTCGCCGAGCCGGCGTGCCTCCGTCGGGAGCTCCGCCGAGGTGTTCGCGTAGTGCTCGGTGTGCCCGGCCTCGTGGAAGAGCGCCTCCCAGTCGTCCTTGCCGCCGACCGGCTGGATCACGAGCATCACCTTGCCCGGCACCTCGATCGGCGCGCAGAACGCACGCGGCGACTTCGACGGCCGCGACTCGAGGTCGAGGTGGACGTTCGCCTGCGCGTGCAGGTCGATGCCGAGGTCGGAGAGGGTTCGCTCGAGGGCCGGCAGCATCTTCTCGCTCGGGTAGAGCTCGTCGAGCTCGGGCGCCCGGAACAGGCGCGCCACGTCCCACGGGCGGGCCTCGTCGAGGCCGATCCCGAGCCGGCTGCGGAAAAGCCGGTCGCCTTCGCGCTCCCACAGCCGCTCCGTCTCGTCCAGGAGCGCCTGGCACTCCTCGGCGAGCTCGGGCAGGCGGAAGCCGAACCTGAGGTAGAGCTCGTAGTAGTTCGGCGCATCGAGCGTGCGGACGGCGTCGCGGTCGATCGCCTGCGCTTCCAGGTAGATCGGGTTCAGGTGCTCGTCCATCAGGGCCACCCGGACGCGTTCGAGCTCCTCGCGCTTCGCGCGATCGGGCTCGTTCGCCATCGCGACGCGAAGCATCCGGTACGGGATCGTCTGGCCGTCCACGGTCGCTTCGAGCTCGGCCTCCGCTCGCGCGGCCCGCGCCTGATGCTCGCGCGTCAGGTTGCCGAGGTAGCCCTCGCAGGCGAACCGCCAAAGCTCGGTCGGAGCGCCTTGCATCGACTGCGCCGACTCGAGGCTCGTCAGGTCGGAGTAGGCCTCGTACACCTCTTCGACGTCGAGCGTCGGCTTCAGCCCGGCGTAGTGCGAGTAGAACTCGTCGTCGAGGTCGCGGATGAACTCGTCGGCCCGATCGCGGAACCTGTCGATCTGAGTGGTTGTCGGCGGGCCGGCGGACACGTCCCTCTAGGATACGGCCCCGTGCGCGAGCTGAGCGTCACCACCGACCGCCATACGCAGGTGCTGGACATCACCGGCCCCATCCGCGAGGCCGTCGCCGGCCGGTCCGGGGCGGCCGTGCTCGTCTACGTCCCGCACACCACGGCCGGCCTCACGATCAACGAGCACGCCGACCCGATGGTGGCGCGCGACTTCGAGATGGCGCTCGAGCGGATCGCTCCCGAGGGCTGGGACTGGAAGCACATCGAGGAGGGTGAGGAGAACGCGCCCTCGCACATCCGCGCCGCATTGATGGGGCCGCAGGTCCTCGTCCCGCTGCGTGACGGCGAGCTCGCGCTCGGCACCTGGCAGGGGATCTTCCTCTGCGAGCTCGACGGGCCGCGCACCCGCTCGGTCTACGTGACGGTGCTGCAGTAGGGATCGCGATGGCCGCGCCCGTCCAACGGGACCAAGAGCTCGAGCTGACGATCGACTCCCTCGCCTACGGCGGGAACGGCGTCGCCCGGCTCGACGGGTTCGTCGTCTTCGTTCGCCGCGGCCTGCCGGGCGACACGGTTCGTGCGCGCGTGACGAAGGTGCAGCGGCGGCATGCCGAGGCCGTGACGCTCGAGGTTCTCCACCCGGGCGACTCGCGCGTCGACGCGCCGTGCGCGCATTACCCGGATTGCGGTGGTTGCCGCTTCCAGGACCTCGCCTACGAGGTGCAGCTCGCGACCAAGGCGCAATGGGTCGCGGACTCGTTCCAGCGCCTCGCCGGGCTCGCGGACGCCCCGCTCGAGCCGATCGTCGGCGCGATCAGCCAGTTCGGCTACCGCAACAAGATGGAGTACTCGTTCACGCAGACGGATGACGGTGCGGCGCTCGGCCTGCATCGTGCCGGACGGTGGGACGAGGTGCTGAAGATCGATCGCTGCCTGCTGACGACGGAGACGGGAAATGCGATCCGCAATCGCCTGACCGAGTGGGCGCGCGAGGAGAAGCTCGTCGCCTACGACCAGGAGACGCAGGAGGGATACCTCCGGCACGTCGTCGTGCGCGAGGGCCGGAACACCGGTCAGGCGCTCGTGCAGCTCGTCACCGCGCGCGCCGAGCGGTTCGACCGTGAGCGGCTGATCGAGGTGCTGACCGAGATCCCGGCGGTCCGGTCGATCCACTGGTCCGAGAACCGCGGCGTCGCCGAGGTGACGAACCTGCCGACCGAGCTCCTCTGGGGCGAGGACGCGATCGAAGAGGAGATCGGCGGGCTTCGCTTACGCGTGCGGCCGAACGCGTTCCTGCAGACGAACACCGAGATGGCCGCGGAGCTCTACGCGATCGCCCGCGAATTCGCGGCGCTCGGAGGCGACGAGACGGTGTACGACCTCTACTGCGGGATCGGCACGATCGGCCTGTCGCTCGCGGCGAAGTCGATGACCGTCTGGGGGATCGAGATCTCCGAGGAGTCGGTCGCCTGCGCGATCGAGAACCAGGAGTTGAACGGGATCGGCAACGCGGCGTTCTTCGCGGGCAACGTGGGCGAGGTTCTGCGCGAGCTGCACGACCGCGCCGGCGACCCGGACGTGGTGGTCGTCGACCCGCCGCGCGCAGGGCTCGCGGGCAAGGCGCTCCGGCGTCTCGGCGAGCTCGCCGCGCCGCGTGTCGTCTACGTCTCCTGCAACCCGACGACGCTTGCCGGGGACCTGAAGCGCCTCTCCGACGACTACGGCTACCGGCTCGTTCGCGCCCGGCCGGTCGACATGTTCCCGCACACGCCGCACGTCGAGTGCGTCGCGCTGCTCGAGCGCTGATATCCCACTGATATCCCCGTGACATACCTCTGCGCGACATGTGGCACGCAGTACCCGCGTGGGGACGTCCCGCCCGACGCCTGCCCGATCTGCGAGGACCCGCGCCAGTACGTGCCGCACGACACCGGTCAGGTCTGGGTGCGCTGGGACGGGCTCCTCGAGGGGCATCGGCCGGAGATCCGAGACGACCACGGGATCCTCGGGATCGGCTGCGAGCCGTCGTTCGCGATCGGGCAGCGCGCGCTGCTCGTCGAGTCTGCGGCGGGCAACGTGCTCTGGGACTGCATCTCGTACCTCGACGACGAGATCGTCCGGCAGATCACCGGGAAGGGCGGCCTGGCGGGGATCGCGATCTCGCATCCCCACTACTACTCGGCAATGGTCGAGTGGGCCCATGCATTCGGTTGCCCGATCCATCTCCACGAGGCGGAGCGGAAGTGGGTGATGCGGCCGGATCGGGCGATCAGGTTCTGGTCGGGGGAGCGGCTCGAGCTCGGTGCCGGGCTGACGCTCGTGCGCTGCGGCGGCCACTTCGAGGGCGGCCAGGTGCTCCACTGGGCCGAGCGGCGCGCGTTGTTCACCGGCGACATCGTCCAGGTGATCCCGGACCGGTCGCACGTCTCGTTCATGTGGTCCTACCCCAACCTGGTGCCGCTGCCCGCTACCCGGGTCGAGGCGATCGGCGCCGCGCTGGCGCCGTACGAGTTCGACTCGATCTACGGAGCCTGGTGGGGAAGGGTGGTCGAGCGCGACGGCTCGAAGGTCGTGCGCCGCTCCGTCGAGCGGTACGTGCGTGCGCTCGCCGACCCGGGCCTGCCCTCGTAGGCCCCGTCCCTTCGGGACGCGTCCGGGGACTGTCCCGGGTCATGGCTCGGCCGGGCCTGTCGGCGCGCGCCGTGTCCGGAGCTGCCGCCAGAGGAGGTCGGCGTTGGGGACGAGGAAGCCGAGTGAGATCGCGGGGAGGGCGGGAAGGCCGCTCAGGTCGAGCCACACCGTGATCGCGATCGTCCCGCCGAGTGCGGCGACGAGGCAGGCGTAGGTCGCGAGCACCCGAAGGCCGAACCGGTCGGCCGCTCCGAGAAACAGGGCGAAGAACAGCATGTCCGGCACGCCGAGGTTCGCCGCAGCGTGCTCGCCCCAGACCGGGAAGGCGAACGAGAGCCAGGTGAACACCTGCTCGTGGTGCGTGACGATCTGCTTCGTCGGGCCGCGCCAGACCGAGTACGCGTCGATCCAGGGGATGATCACCGCCACCAGCACGACCCAGGAGAGCTCCTCGAACCATTCGAGGAACCACCAGCCGAAGCACGTCGTCGCGCCGAGCCGGGCGAAATTCGCGAACACATCGACGTGCACGACCGTGAGCACGACGGCGAGCACCACGAGCACCAGGCCGACGATCGGCAGCCAGGGACGGGTGCGCAGCGGCAGCGCGAGCAGCACCAGTGCGAAGACCGCCGGGAGGAGCACGAGCGTGATCCACGCGACGTCCCACCAGACGCCGATCCTCGGCCAGTGCTCCGACGTCTCGTAGTACGCGACGAGAAGCCCGAGGAGGCCGAGGCCTAGTAGGGCGGGAGCTCGGCCCACCAGGGCCCCACCGCCTTGAACGCGTTCCAGAACGCGGTCTTCGCGGGCGCCTCGTCGAGCGACGAGTCGATGTCGGGGACAGGCAGCGCCTCGATCGTCGGCGTGAACCGCTCCAGCGCTCCGAGGGTCGGCTCGAGCGGTCGTGCGAGCGGGAAGTCGATCGCGTTGAGGAATTCGAGCGCGTCCTCGCCCATCACGACGACGAGCTTCGGCTCGACGATGCGCAGCTCGCGCCGGAGCCACTCACGCGCGAGCGGCAGGTCGCAGCCGGCGAACTTGACGGCATTCGTCCCGTAGACCTCCATCGGGTCGACGTGGAGGCGCTGCAGCGACTTGATCAGCGCGCTCCCGGCGCGCCCGTGGAACGCGACGCCCTCCTGCAGCTCCTGCGCCTGCGGGCCGTATTTGAGCAGGAAGATGCTCGCGAGCGGATGACCGGTCGGCAGCGCGGTCGGCGCGCCGTCGGCTGCCTGCGCGATCTCGTGCGACAGCCGGTTGATCTCGGTGATCGCCTTCCGCAGATAGCGCTCGTAGATGTCGTCTGGGGTCACGGTTCCGGCCACGCGGCAGGGGACCTTTCGGGACCGGAGCCGAGTCTCCTAGCGGACCCGCTCGCGCACCTGCGCCACCCACTTGAGCGACTGGAGGTAGGCGAGCGACTTGGGGCGACGCAGGATTTCGGCCGTCCGCAGCGAGATGAGGAACTCCTCGGGGTCGCGGAAGGCGCGCATCCGGAGGGCGCCGGTGCCGACCCCCTGCAGCACGTGCGCGTCGGAGCCGGCACCCATCGTCAGGTTGTACTTCCGCGCGAAGCGGAGCGCCTCGTCGTTGTAGGCCTCGAACAGAAGCCGTGCGTTGTAGGCCTCGAACACGTCGATGTCGGCGAGATGGCGGTGCAGCGTGCGCGGGTCGGGGATGGCGTGCAGCCGGTCGAACGGATGGGGCACGTAGACGAGTCCGCCCTGTTCGCGGATGGCGGCGATCGTGTCCTCGAAGGTGAGCCCACGCGGGATCTCGCGCTCCAGAAAGAGCCCGATCACCTCGCCCTGCTCGTCGGTCTTCACCTCCTCGCCGGGGATGACGATCAGGTCGCGGCCCGCCGCGTAGTCGGCCGCCTCCAGCGCGCCGCCGAACACGTTGTGGTCGGTCACGGCGATCGCCCCGAGGCCCTCCGCCTCCGCATGGTCGACGAGCTCGGCGGGATCGATGCTGCAGTCGTGCGACCAGGACGTGTGCATGTGCAGGTCGGCGACGATCCACGGCCGGTCGGCGAGCGGCTCGGCCGTCCGGCGCGCTCGCCGCCGCTCGCCGAGCGAGACGTAGAGGCGCTCGAGCTCCTCGGCCACGACGGCGAACGTCTGGCCCTCGGCCTGCGCCCGCGCCTCGCGGCCTTCGGCGTCGCGGAGCTCGTCGTCCTCCGCGAGACGCCCCGCCGCGGCTGCCGCGAGCTCCGGCTGGCCCTCGACTCCCCGCGGCCGTGCGATCGCGCAGCCGGCGGCGGCGGCCTCGAGCGTCACCCGCCGCAGGCCCTCGACCCCCGGCACGAACACCGCCGCCGGGTTGAGGATGGCGGCACGCGCGCCCGCGGCGCGCGCCGTGCGCACGGATACGCGGCCGGCGAGGCGGCGCGGGATCGCCGGGCGGCCGATCAGCGGGCGGGTGCGCAGCAACACCACCTGCCAGCCCGGAAGCTCGTCGAGTGCGTGCAGGACGCCGCGCGCGACGATCCGCTCGTTCGGCCGCAACTCGACGACGATGCGGCGTTCCTTCGCCGCCGGGGCGAAGAGCGTCGTGTCGACGCCGGGGGAAAGCGTCCGGTAGTCGCCGGGAAAGCGCTGCTCGGCGGCCTCGCGAACCTCTTCCGACAGGGCGACGAGCGCGTCGAGGCGCCCGAGGAGCTTCTCGCGCTGCGAGCGCGCAGGCGGGTAGCCGAGCCGGTGAGGCGAGGCGAACGTCGCGACGGCGAGTGCGTCCGTGTCGCGGAGAGCCAGATACGACAGCGAGGGAAGGCCGGGCTCGAAGCCGTGGACGACGTCGAACGCGCCCTGATCGAGCGCCTGCCTGAGGTTCGCCTGCACGCCCACCGGCACGCCCATCTGCGAACGGCGCGAGACCGGGATCGCCGGCCCGACGGCGAGCACGTCCGTCGTCTCACCGTGCAGGAGGGCGCGCCTGCCCGCGAGCAGGTCCGCTCCGCGGGTGGAAGGCGCGACGACCGTCACCGCGTGGCCGCGTGCCCGCAGCTCGCGCGCGACGCCGGCAACGTGGTCGTTGACGTCGTGCGGCTGCGACCATGCGAACGGCGTCACCAGGCAGATGCGCACGGGCGAAGCATGCCCGAATGCCGTCGGGGTGTCCGACACCTCCAGAAGGTGTCGGACACCCCGGCCGTGTCTAGACCTCTGCCGGCGCCGGAGCGGTCACCGAGCGGCGGTTCCGCTCGATGAACTCCTCGACCAGCTCGTGCGCGTCGTCGTCTGCGATCTGGCGCGGCGGCGACTTCATCAGGTAGGAGCTCGGGCCCTCGAGCGAGCCGGCGATGCCGTTGTTGAGGGCGAGCTTGGCGAGCCGCACCGCGTCGATGACGATGCCGGCCGAGTTCGGCGAGTCCCACACCTCGAGCTTCATCTCGACGTTCAGCGGCACGTCTCCGAAGCTCGAGCCCTCGAGCCGGATATACGCCCACTTGCGGTCGGTCAGCCACGGCACGTAGTCGGACGGGCCGACGTGGACGTTCTTCGCTCCGAGGTCGTAGTCGAGCATGGAGGTGACGGCGTTCGTCTTCGAGATCTTCTTCGACTCGAGGCGCTCGCGCTCGAGCATGTTCAGGAAGTCGGAGTTGCCGCCGACGTTCAGCTGCATCGTCTTGTCGAGATGGACACCGCGCTCGCGGAAGAGGCTGGTCAGCACGCGGTGCGTGATCGTCGCCCCGACCTGCGACTTGATGTCGTCGCCGATGATCGGCACGCCGGCCTCCTGGAAGCGCTTGTTCCAGTAATCCTCGCGCGCAATGAAGACCGGCATGCAGTTGACCATCGCGCAGCCCGCCGCCATCACGTGCTCTGCGTACCAGCGGGTCGCGTCCTCCGAGCCGACCGGCAGATAGTTGACGACGACGTCGACCTCGCGGTCGCGCAGGATGCCGGCGACATCGTCGGTCGGCCCCTCGGCCTTCTCGACGATCTGCGACAGGTATTTCCCGAGCCCGTCGAGCGTCATTCCGCGGGAGACCTTGACGCCGGTCGGCGCCACGTCCGCGAACTTGATCGTGTCGTTCGGGTGAGCCCAGATCGCCTCGGCGATGTCCACGCCGACCTTGCCCTTCACCACGTCGAAGGCCGCCACGACCTCCACGTCGCGGATGTGGTAGCCGCCGAGGTCGACGTGCATCAGGCCGGGGACGAACTCGTCCGGGCTGGCGTCCTTGTAGTAGGTGAGCCCCTGCATGAACGAGTTCGAGCAGTTGCCGACGCCGACGATCGCGACGCGGACCCTGTCCTGCTGCCGTCCGCCTGCGTTGCCGTTCGATTCACTCATCGTTTGCCTCCGTCAGAAGTTGCTTGCGGACGTGCAGCACGCGTTGCACCACGGTGATCCATGCCGTGCAGGCGAGCAACACGAGCGCCCAGGGCAGGACGCCCCACGGCGCGAGCACGAGCCCGGCGGTGATCACCACGACGCGCTCGGCGCGCGAGCCGATGCCGACGTCGCCGCGGAGCCCGAGCGTCTCCGCCTTGGCGCGCGTGTACGAGACGAGAATTGAGCCCGCCATCGCCGCCATCGCGACCGCCACGAACACCGGGTGATGGTGGATGGCGAGGATGTAGGCGATCGCGGTGAGCATGAAGCCCTCGCTGACGCGGTCGGTCGTCGAGTCGAGGAACGCGCCGAACGGCGTGGTCTTGCCGCCCGCGCGGGCGAGCGCTCCGTCGAGGATGTCGAGGAGCGAGCCGAGCACGAAGACGACCGCGGCGACCCAGTACCAGAGGATCTCGTTGCGGTCCTCGAGCAGGACGAGCAGCGATGCGAGGCCGCAGAGGGCGACGCCGCTCGCGGTCAGGACGTTCGGGGTGATGCGGGTGCGAGCGAGGCCGACGACCGACCGTGACGCGAGCCCGCGGGCGCCTGTCGTGTAGCCCTGCTTGATGGCCGCCGCTCTGTTCACCGCGCTGAACGTACCACCGGATACCGGCGGATCCGGTTCGCCGGTCGGCAGGCGGTCGGTTATGCCCGACGAACGGTGAGCAGGCTTGCCAGCCGACTGCGGTAGACGATCGTCATAGAGATGATCGCCACGAGCACGCCGGCTGCGCAGTCGAGCCAGAAGTGGTTGCCGGTCGCCATCACGGCAAACCACACCCATGCCGGCCAGACCGCCCAGAACGCCTTGGCCCACCACGAACGGCAGACGGAGAAGAGGACGACGCCGACGATCAGGGCGTCGGCTGCATGGAGGCTCGGCATCGCCGCGTACGGGTTCGCTGCGAGGCTCACGAGCCCGTCGCGATGCTGGTCGACGAAGCCCACGCCGAGCAGGCGCGGCGGCGCGGTCGGGACGAGCACGTAGCCGACGAGCCCGATCACGTTCGCGAGCAGCACGGAGTTCCGGAAGTTGACGAACGAGTCGTGGCGCCGGAGGTAGACGAAGAGGACGGCCAGCCCGACGACCGTGAACTCCGAGTTCCAGTAGGTCCACGAGACCGCCGTCTGCAGAAGGTGCTCCTGGTCGACGAAGTGCTGGAACGTCAGCTCGTAGACGCGGTGCGCGATCCTCGTCTCGAGGTCGAGGACGTGGTAGCCGTTCTGGAACGCCTTTGCGGGGTTGCGGTCGGCAAACCCGCGCGCCAGCTGATAGAGCGCGGCAAACCCGAACCAGATCGCGAGCTGCAGCCCGAGATCCGACCAACCGCGCGGCAAATAACGCCGCCCGACGGCGACCACGGTCGACATGCCGACATTCTAGACCCTTCGGCGGAGGTCGCCGCGCCGAGCTTCCGGCCGGCCCTCAGCCGCCGATGTAGCTCATCTCGACCTTGGGCAGATCGGGCGTCGAGCGGGCGCGGAGCTCCGAATAGCGGTCGGAGCGTGCGCCCCAGACGCCTGCGATCCGTTCCTCGATCTCCTCGTCGGTGGCGCCCGAGCGCAGGGTCGCGCGGAGGTCGTGGCCGCGCACCGCGAACAGGCAGGTATAGAGGCGCCCCTCGGCGGAGAGACGGGCGCGCGTGCAGTCACCGCAGAACGGCTGGGTGACGGAGGCGATCACGCCCACCTCGCCCAGCCCGTCGCGATAGCGGTGGCGACGGGCGACCTCGCCACGGTAGGCCGGATCGACGGGCTCGAGGCCGAACGCCTCGTCCAGTCGCTCGACGATCTCGCGGGCCGGCACGACATCGTCGAGGCGCCAGCCGTTCGTGTGGCCGACGTCCATGTACTCGATGAACCGGAGCGTGTGCCCCAGCTCGCGGAAGCGCGCGGCCAGCGGGACGATCTGGTCTTCGTTGACGCCGCGCTTCACCACGGCGTTCACCTTCACCGGCAGCCCGGCCGCGGCCGCCGCCGCGATGCCGTCGAGCACCCGGTCGACCGGGAAGTCGACATCGTTCATGGCCCGGAACTGCTCGTCGTCGAGCGAGTCGAGGCTGACGGTGATCCTGCACAGCCCGGCGTCGGCCAGCAGCCTTGCCTTCTGCGGCAGCAGCGAGCCGTTCGTGGTCAGCGTCAGGTCGCAGCCGAGCGGGGCGAGCTGGGCGATCAAGCGCTCGAGGTCGCGCCGCACGAGCGGCTCGCCGCCCGTGATCCGGATCTTCCGGACGCCCGAGCGCACGAACACCGACGCGACGCGCGCGATCTCCTCGAAGCTCAGGAGCTCCTTGCGGTCCATGAAGCGGTGACCGCGGCCGTAGACCTCTTTCGGCATGCAGTAGACGCAGCGAAAGTTGCAGCGGTCGGTGACCGAGATGCGCAGGTCGTGCAGCGGCCTGCCGAAGGTGTCGACGATCCCCACGAGCAAACGGTACCCGACCCTGTTGAATCGCAGACCATGCGTGCGCTCGCCGTCCTCGTGCTCGTCACCGCCGTCTGGGGCGTCACGTTCGTGCAGGTCAAGGACGCCGTCGCCCTCTACCCGCTCGTGGCGTTCTTCGCCGTCCGCTTCGCGCTCGGCAGCGCGGCGCTCGCCCCGTTCGGCCTCCCGCGCATCGGCACGCTCGGTCGCGACGGCATCGCCGCCGCCTGTCTCGCCGGGCTGCTGCTCGGCTCGGCCTACGCACTTCAGACGGCGGGCCTGGAGCGGACGACGGTCTCCGCCACCGGCTTCGTCACGGGCATGCAGACCGTTCTCACGCCGGTCGTCGGCCTGCTGCTCTTCCGGACGCGGGTCGCCGCGGCAGCCTGGCTGGGCGTCGGGCTCGCGACGGTGGGGCTCGCGCTCCTCGCCGGCGTGCACCGCGGCTCGCCCGCCGGCGACCTGCTCGTGCTGGCGGGCGCGACGGGCTTCGCCGTCCAGATCGTGGTGATGGGGCGCTTTGCGCCGCGCTACGACGCGCTCGCGTTCACGTTCGTCGAGCTGGTCGCCGTCTGCGTGGGCTTCACCGTGCTCGCGCTCGCCCGCGGCGAGCTGCACGTCCCGAAGGGGGCGACCGTGTGGGGGGCGCTACTCGTCACCGGCCTCTTTGCGACCGCGTTCGCGTACCTCGCGCAGACGTGGGCGCAGAAGCGGACGACGGCCACTCGGACTGCGCTCGCGTTTGCGCTCGAGCCTGTCTGGGCGGCGTTCTTCGGTGTCACCCTGCGCGGCGACAGCCTCGGCGCGGCCGGCTGGCTCGGATGCGCGGTGATCATGGCGGGCATCGTCGTCGCGGAGCTGGCATGACGCCGGTCCTGCTTGCGCTCGGCTCCGCGGCGCTCTTCGGACTGATGACCGTGCGCATCCGGGTCGCGCTCGCGAGCGGGGTGGATGCTGCGGTCGCCTCGCTCGCGACCATCCTGCCGGCGCTCGTCGTCGTGCTGGTCGCAGCGGCGGTGCCGCACGACGTCCACGGCGCCTGGCCGTTCCTGCTCGCGGGGCTCCTCGGGCCTGGGCTCTCGCAGATCCTGTTCACGCTCGCGATCCGCGAGATCGGCGCTTCGCGCACCTCGGTGGCGGTGGGAAGCGCGCCGCTCGCCTCGGTGGCGATCGCGATCGTCTTTCTCGGCGAGCCGGTCTCGGCGCCGCTGATGATCGGGGCGATCGCGATCGTCGCCGGCGGTGTCCTGCTGGTCGTCGAGCGGGGCCGTCCCGAGCACCTGCGGGCACGCGGCCTTCTGTTCGCCGGGGCAGCAGCTCTCGTCTTTGCGACTCGCGACAACCTGATCAGGGCGCTGCACGCTCACGCAAACCCCGAGACGGCAGCCGCCGCAACGCTCCTCGCCGGAGCCGCCGCGGCCGCGCTCTGGGCACGGCGCGCGCCCTCGAAGCGAGAGTTGGCGGCGTTCGCCCCGCCCGGCGTCCTCTTCGGGCTCTCCTACATCTGCCTGTTCGAGGCCTACTGGCGGGCGCGCGTCACGGTCGTCTCGCCGCTCGTCGCCACCGAGTCGCTCTTCGGCGTCCTCTTCGCCGCCCTGCTCCTGCGCCGGACGGAGCGGGTGGGGGCGCGGCTCGCGGTCGGCGCGGCCCTGGTCGTCCTCGGCGGGGCTCTGATCGGCGTCCTCCGATGATCTGCTACGATCGGACTCAGATTTTCTGAGTATCCAGTAAAAGGAGACGGAGACAGTGGCAAAGACGATCGGCATCGACCTGGGGACGACGAACTCCGCGATGGCGACGCTGGAGGGCGGCGAGCCGACGGTGATCCCGAACGCGGAGGGTGGTCGGACGACCCCGTCGGTGGTCGGCTTCACCAAGGACGGCCAGCGGCTCGTCGGCGCGCCCGCGCGTCGTCAGCAGGTCACGAACCCCGAGAACACCGTGTTCTCGGTCAAGCGCTTCATGGGCCGGAAGTTCGACGAGGTCACCGAGGAGATGACCATCGTCCCGTACAAGGTCGTGAAGGGCCCGAACGACGACGTGCGAATCGACGCGGGCGGCAAGGAGTACGCCCCGCCGGAGATCAGCGCGATGATCCTCCAGAAGTTGAAGGCGGACGCCGAGGCGTTCCTCGGCGAGCCCGTCGACGACGCCGTGATCACGGTGCCGGCCTACTTCAACAACGCCCAGCGCGAGGCGACGAAGGACGCCGGCCGCATCGCCGGCCTGAACGTCGTGCGGATCATCAACGAGCCCACCGCGGCTGCGCTCGCCTACGGCCTCGACAAGGAGGGCGCCGACCAGACGATTCTCGTGTTCGACCTCGGCGGCGGCACGTTCGACGTGTCGGTGCTCGAGCTCGGCGACGGGGTCTTCGAGGTGAAGTCGACGAACGGCGACAACCACCTCGGCGGCGACAACTTCGACAAGGCGGTCGTCGACTGGATGATCGCCGAGTTCAAGCGCGACCAGGGCATCGACCTGGGCGTCGACCCGATGGCGCTGCAGCGGCTGTATGAGTCCGCCGAGAAGGCGAAGATCGAGCTCTCCTCGACGATGACGACCCAGATCAACCTGCCGTTCATCACCGCGACGCAGGACGGGCCGAAGCACCTCGACCTCCAGCTCACGCGTGCGAAGCTCGAGGAGCTCGCGCACGACCTGCTCGAGCGCACCGTCGCGCCGACGAAGCAGGCGCTGACCGATGCCGGGCTCGACGCGTCGGCGATCGACCATGTGATCCTCGTCGGCGGCATGACCCGCATGCCGGCGGTGCAGGCGAAGGTCAAGGAGCTGATCGGCAAGGAGCCCCACAAGGGCGTCAACCCCGACGAGGTCGTCGCCGTCGGCGCGGCCATCCAGGGTGGCGTGTTGAAGGGCGAGGTCAAGGACGTGCTCCTGCTCGACGTGACGCCGCTCTCGCTCGGCATCGAGACCAAGGGCGGAGTGATGACCCGACTGATCGAGCGCAACACGACGATCCCGACGCGGAAGTCGGAGGTCTTCTCGACCGCCGAGGACAACCAGCCGTCGGTGCTCGTGCACGTGCTCCAGGGCGAGTCGGAGATGGCGACCTACAACAAGACGCTCGGCAAGTTCGAGCTGGTCGGCATCCCGCCGGCGCCGCGCGGCACGCCGCAGATCGAGGTGTCGTTCGACATCGACGCGAACGGGATCATCCACGTGTCGGCGAAGGACCTCGGCACCGGCAACGAGCAGCAGATCCGGATCGAGGGCGGCTCGGGCCTGAAGCAGGACGAGATCGACCGCATGGTCCGCGAGGCGGAGGCGCACGCCGGCGAGGCGCACAAGCTGCGCGAGCTCGTCGACGCCCGCAACAACGCCGAGTCGCTCGCCTACCAGATCGAGAAGTCCCTGGCCGAGAACCGCGACAAGCTCGACTCGAGCCTCGCGGGCACGGTCGAGGGCCGGATCATGGAGCTGCGCGGCGTGCTCGAGTCGGGCGACGTCGCCGAGATCAAGGCGAAGACCGACGCGCTGCAGGAGGCGTGGACGCAGGCGGCCCAGTCGCTCTACGCGCAGGCCTCCGCGTCACAGGGCGCCAACGGGCCGGGTAACGGCGGCTCGGCGTCGACCGACGACGAGGTCGTCGAGGACGCCGAGTACGAGGTGGTCGACGAGTGACCGACACTCCTCTCGACAACGTCGAGGAGCAGGTGGAGGAGGCGGCGGCCGAGGAGGCCGTCGCCGATCCCATCGCCGAGCTGACGCTGCAGCGCGACGAGTACCTCGACGCGCTGCAGCGCCTGAAGGCGGAGTTCGACAACTACCGCAAGCGGGTCGCGCGCGAGCAGCTCGAGCTGACGACGCGCGCCAACGAGCGGCTCGTCGGCGAGCTCCTGCCGGTGGTCGACGACCTCGAGCGCGCGCTCGAGGCCGCGACGGCGCACGAGGAGGCGAAGCTCGAGGAGGGCGTCGCGCTCGTGCACCGCGCGCTCGTCGACCTGCTCGCGCGCAACGGCCTCACCGAGATCGCGACCGACGGGGCCTTCGACCCGCACACGCAGGAGGCGCTTCTCTCGCAGCCCTCGAGCGAGGACGAGGGCACGGTCATCCAGGTGCTGCAGAAGGGCTACACGCTCGGCGACCGCGTGCTGCGGCCGGCGCGCGTCGTCGTTTCGGCGGGCGGGACATGAGCACGAGGAGCGGAGGTCCCGGCTTCGCCGGTGCCGGAGCGGGGTCCGAGTGACTTCGTCGCTCTACGAGACGCTCGGGGTGGCGAAGAACGCGTCGCAGGACGAGATCAAGAAGGCGTATCGCAAGCTCGTCCGTGAGGTGCATCCCGACGCCAATCCGGGTCAGGAGGAGCGCTTCAAGGAGGTGCAGTCCGCCTACGACGTCCTCTCCGACCCGGAGAAGCGGAAGGCGTACGACCAGTTCGGGTCGGCGAACGGCCGTACCGGCTACTCGCCGGGTGGGACGACGTTCGACTTCCAGGACTTCGACCTCGGCGACATCTTCGGCGGGCTCTTCAACCGCGGCGGCCGCGGCGGTGCGCAGCAGGCGCAGCGCGGGCGGCGCGGCAACGACGTCGAGGTGGAGGTACGGCTGGGCTTCGACGATGCGCTCCGCGGCGCCGAGGTGACCGTGCCGGTGCAGCTGGAGCTCGCCTGCCATACGTGCCACGGCACGGGTGCGGCGCCCGGGACGGCGCCGGTCACGTGCCCGCAGTGCGACGGCAGCGGCGTCGTCGCGACCTCGCAGGGCCTTTTCGCGCTGCAGCAGCCGTGCCCGCGCTGCCACGGCATGGGCTCGATCGTCGAGAAGCCGTGCCCGACCTGCCACGGGGCGGGTCGCGAGCGGCGGACGAAGCGCTACAAGGTGAAGATCCCCGCCGGCGCGAAGGACGGCACGCGCATCCGGCTGAAGGGCAAGGGCGAGGCCGGCTTCGGCGGCGCCCCCGCCGGCGACCTCTACGTCGTCAGCCGAGTCGAGCCGTCGAAGGTGTACGAGCGGCGCGACGACGACCTGATCGTGACCGTGCACGTCCCCTACTCGGTGGCCGCCCTCGGCGGCTCGGTCGAGGTCCCCACTCCCGACGGTGCCGTGTCGCTGAAGGTGCCCACCGGCACGGAGGACGGGAAGCTGCTGCGGATCAAGGGCCGCGGCGTCCCGCACATGAAGGGCGGCGGACGAGGCGACCTGCTCGCGCGCGTCCGGATCGACGTGCCGAAGAAGATGTCGAAGAAGCAGCGCGAGCTGCTCGAAGAGCTGCAGAAGGCGGGGGGTTGAAGATGGTGCTCAATTCGACAAGGTGTCTGACACTTCCAGTGTCAGACACCTGTGATCGGCAATGACCGATCGCGACCGCCCGCGCTACATGATCTCGGTCGCCGCCGAGCTCGTCGGCATGCACCCGCAGACGCTGCGCATCTACGAGCAGAAGGGGCTCGTGCGTCCGCGGCGCACCGCGGGCAACACGCGTCTCTACTCGGACGCCGACGTCGAGCGGCTGCAGCTGATCCAGCGGCTCACGACCGAGCTGGGGCTGAACCTGGCCGGCGTCGAGCGCGTGCTGCACATGGAAGACGAGCTGCAGCGCATGCAGCGTCGCCTCGAGCGGATGGAGGCGGAGATGCGACGCGCCCTCGACGAGGTGCACCGCTTCTACCGGCGCGACCTCGTCCTCTACCGGCCGTCGCAACCGCCCATGAAGACGAACTGATCGAAACGGATGCGAGGGACATGGACTTCAACAAGCTGACAATCAAGAGCCAGGAGGCGGTCGCCGAGGCGCAGGAGCTCGCGCGTCGCCGGGGCAACCCCGACGTGACGCCCGAGCATCTCCTCGTCGCGCTCCTCGGCCAGGAGCTCTTCGCCGACTGGCAGGGCCTGCGTCCGGAGGCGGAGCGAAAGCTCGACGCGCTGCCGGCCGTCCAGGGCGGCCACCAGCAGCCGAGCGCGTCGGCGGCGTTCGCGCGCGCGCTCGACGCCGCCGACGAGGAGCGCCGCAAGCTCGAGGACGACTACGTCTCGACCGAGCATCTCTTCCTCGCGCTCGCGCCCGCGCCGCGCGAAGAGATCCTCGCGTGGATCGAGCAGGTGCGCGGCGGGCGCCACGTCACCTCGCAGGACCCGGAGGGGACGTACAAGGCGCTCGAGAAGTTCGGGCGCGACCTGACCGATGCGGCTGAGGACGGGAAGCTCGACCCGGTGATCGGGCGCGACGAGGAGATCCGCCGCGTGATCCAGATCCTCAGTCGCCGCACGAAGAACAACCCGGTCCTGATCGGCGAGCCGGGCGTGGGGAAGACCGCGATCGCCGAGGGGCTCGCGCAGCGCATCGTCGCCGGCGACGTGCCCGAGTCGCTGAAGGGCAAGCGCGTGTGGGCGCTCGACATCGGTGCGCTGCTCGCCGGCTCGAAATACCGCGGCGAGTTCGAGGAGCGCCTGAAGGCGGTGCTCGAGGAGATCCGCAACGCCGAAGGGCGGCTGATCCTGTTCATCGACGAGCTGCACACGATCGTCGGCGCGGGCGCGGCGGAGGGCGCGGTCGACGCCGCGAACCTCCTCAAGCCGATGCTCGCGCGTGGCGAGCTGCGCTGCGTCGGCGCAACGACGCTCGACGAGTATCGCAAGTACATCGAGAAGGACGCCGCCCTCGAGCGTCGGTTCGCACCGGTCTTCGTCGGCGAGCCGAGCGTCGTCGACACGATCGCGATCCTCCGCGGCCTGAAGGAGCGCTACGAGGCGCACCACAAGGTGCGGATCCGCGACGCGGCGCTCGTCGCGGCCGCGGTGCTGTCGGATCGCTACATCGCCGACCGGCAGCTGCCCGACAAGGCGATCGACCTCGTCGACGAGGCGGCCTCGCGCCTGAAGATGGAGATCGAGAGCTCGCCGCTCGAGCTCGACGAGGCGAACCGCCGCGTCACGCAGCTCGAGATCGAGCTCGCCGCGATGGCGGGCGAGTCGGACGAGGTCCGCGAGCCGGTCGAGCGTTCGCTCGCCGATGCGAAGGAGGAGCGCAACGTGCTCGCCGCCCGCTGGGCGAAGGAGAAGGAAGCGCTCGACCGGATCGGCGAGATCACGATGCGAATCGACGAGCTCCGCATGGAGGCCGAGCGCGCCGAGCGCGAGGGCAACCTGCAGCGCGTCGCGGAGATCCGCTACGGCGAGCTGCCCGCCCTCGAGAAGGAGCTCGCCGAGCGCGACTCGGAGACGCGCGACTCGATGGTCAAGGAGGAGGTCGACGAGGACGACATCGCCGCTGTCGTCGGCCGCTGGACGGGCATCCCCGTCGACCGGCTGCTCGAGGGCGAGACCGAGAAGCTCGTCCACATGGAGGAGCGCCTCCACCAGCGCGTCGTCGGCCAGGACGAGGCGGTCTCGGCGGTCGCGAACGCGCTCCGTCGTGCCCGAACCGGGCTCCAGGACCCGAACCGCCCGATCGGCTCGTTCGTCTTCCTCGGCCCGACCGGTGTGGGGAAGACCGAGCTCGCCCGCGCGCTCGCCGAGTTCATGTTCGACGACGAGCGCGCGATGGTGCGCCTCGACATGAGCGAGTACCAGGAGCGGCACACGGTCGCCCGGCTGATCGGCGCGCCGCCCGGCTACGTCGGCTACGACGAGGGCGGCCAGCTGACCGAGGCCGTCCGCCGGCGCCCCTACTGCGTGATCCTGCTCGACGAGATCGAGAAGGCACACGCAGAGGTGTTCGACGTCCTGCTGCAGGTACTCGACGACGGTCGGCTGACCGACGGACAGGGCCGCACGGTCGACTTCCGCAACGCCGTGCTGATCATGACGTCGAACATTCGTAGCGCCGAGGCGATGCGCGACCACTTCCGGCCGGAGTTCCTGAACCGGATCGACGAGATCGTCGTCTTCAATCCGCTCACGCGCGAGCAGCTGGGCGAGATCGTCGAGCTCCAGCTCGCGCGCCTGCGCAGCCGGCTCGCCGACCGTGGCCTGCGGCTCGAGCTGACCGAGGACGCGAAGCTGGCGCTCACCGAGGCGGGCTGGGACCCGGCGTACGGCGCCCGGCCGCTGAAGCGCGCCGTGCAGCGGCTGCTCGAGAACCCGCTTGCGCTGCGGCTGCTCGAAGGCGACTTCGGCGAGGGCGACACGATCCGCGTCGAGGCGTCGGAGGGCGAGCTGTCGTTCGCCCGCGTGAACGAGCCCGTGACCGTGTAATCGACTCAAGCCAGCACGGCCCGCGGCCGATGGATTGGGGTCATGGTCTCCGTCCGGACGTCGCGGGTCGAGCCGGCGCCCTCGGCGCCGATCGCACGCGCCGCGCGCGCGTTCGGCGACGGCTACCCACGCGCCCACATCGATCGTTGGATGCGGCTCAGCGCCGTCGTCCTCGCGGGCGCGAGCCTCTGGTACGTGCCGTGGATGCTCGCCTCGCTGAACGGCGACGTGCGCGTGCTCGCGTGGCCGTTCGCGGTCGCGAACCTGTTCACCGTCGCCGCCGGTCTGCTCAGCGTCGTGAACTCCTGGCATCGGAGCGTCCCGGAGCCGAGGCCGCTTGCGCAGGGAGCGGAGCCGCTCGTCGGTGTGATCGTGCCGACGTGCGGCGAGCCCGTGTCGATGATCCTGCGCACGATCCTGTCGGTGCTCGAACAGGACTGGCCGCCCGATCAGCTGGTGATCGTCGTCAGCGACGACGGCCACGACCCGGTGCTGGAAGGCGCGCTTGCCGACTGGCCGGTCGCGTACTTCTCGCCGCCGCCGCGGAACGCGCCGGGGCGCGACGGGGCGGCGAAGGCGGGGAACCTGAACGCGGCGCTCGACTACCTGCAGCGCGAGCATCCGGAGGTCGCGTACGTCGAGACGCGCGACGCCGACGACGAGCTCGGGTCGAACGGCTTCCTGCGCCAGGCCGTCGGGCAGCTCGAGCACGATCCGTTGGTCGCGTTCGTGCAGACGATCAAGGAGGCGCAGGTCGCCCCCGGCGACCCCTTCAACAACCGCGAGGCGGTCTTCTACCGCAGCCAGATGCTCGCCCGCAATGCGAGCAACGCCGTCTTCCCGTGCGGCTCCGGCGTCGTGTGGCGCCGCATCGCGCTCGAGGAGATCGGCGGCTTCCCGACGTGGAACCTGGTCGAGGACCTCCAGTCGGGTGTCGAGGCCCTTCGCCGCGGCTGGCGCGGCCTGTACCTGCCGATCGTCGGAGCGGTGCCGCAGCACTCGCCGCACGACGTGCCGAACTTCTACAAGCAGCGCGGCACGTGGTGCCTCGACACCGTCCGCCTGATGATCTGGGGAAACCTCTCCGGCCTGAAGCTCCGCCAGCGCGCGCAGTTCTTCGAGCTGCTGCTCTTCTACTTCTCGAGCTTCACCGTTCCCGTGTATCTCGCGTGCCTCGCCGGGGCCCTCCTCGGCTATCCGCCGCTCGTCGCGAGCCCTGCCGGCTTTCTCGTGCACATGCTCCCGATCGTGCTCGCGACGGAGCTGTGGCTCTTCGTCCTCAACCAGCCGTACAACGACCGGCGCACCCGGCAGCGCGCGCCGTACCGCGAGCTCTGGAAGGTGCGGACGATGTGGGTCGGCCTGTCACCGGTCTTCATGAAGGCCACCGTGCAGGCGGTGCTGGGCGGCCCGAGCCGCAAGCCGACCTACCGCGTCACGCTGAAGAGCGACGACGTCCGGTGGCACTGGCGGCACACGCTGCCGCAGACGCTGATCGTCGCGGCCGTCGTCACCGTCGCCGTGTACGCGCTCAAGTTCGGCACATACCCGAACGTCACGCTGCTCCTCGGCGGCATCTACTGGGGCGCGCTGAACGTCATCCTGCTCGGCAACTTCGTCGCACGCGGGTGGCACGGGCTCACCTCGGCGTCGACCCTCGTCCGCCGGCGCAACGCGCGCCGCGGCGCGCCCGCTCCGCTCTAGAACTCACGGCAGCTTCCAGAACGGGCCGTGCAGACCGATCCTGTCGAGGATCGCCTGGTTCTCCTCGCGGCTGCGCGGAAGCCAGGCGGGATCCAGCCGTGTGTCCCACCACCCGTGAGCGAGATCGCACAGCGTCTGGACGGCGGTGGTCGCGCCGGGTTGTCGCACGCCGAGCCATCGTTCGATGTGCTCTTCCGACCGAAAGAGATTCATCGCGCTTCACGTGAAGACGATGTCGTCCCACCAGTGCGCCGCCGGAACGAGGCAGTGGAAGAGAAGCTCGGGTCGATCCACCTTCTGGTCGGCGACTTCGACCGTATACGGCGCGTCGCAATCGGGACACGATGACTCGATGCGACCGTCGACCTTGAGGGCGCTGAGGACGCCGAACGCATCCCAGGCGCAGTTGGCATACCACGAGCGATTGCCCGCGTGCACCCGGTAGGGGGTCGGCACCGCCGAGAACGGATTCGCCATCCTGATCTCGGTCATTGCCGGATTCAGCACGAGCGCATGGGCTTCGTGCAGCCGGCGCCAACCTCCCCGCACCTCGCCCTCCTGCCCGAGCTCGTCCGCGCTCGGTGCGCGACCCAGCTCGATGAACGCTGCATAGGTGCGGTTGCGCAGATCGAGCAGGTCGGAATCGATGGCGGTTCCCGGGGTCGTTCGCTCGTCGGGGCGATCCGTCTTCGTGCTAGAGCGTCGCCTTTCCCTTTGACTTCTTCGCGGCGCGCTTCTCTTTCAGCGTCTTCGAAGCGGGTGTCTTGTCATTGCCCTTCCTCGCGCCCTTGTCTTTCGCCATGGCGGTTGACTCCTCGGTCGGTAGGAAAACGACCCTACGCCGCGCGTCGGCCGAGCGCCACTGATCCGCACCGGTCGCCTGCGCTCCGATGCTCCGGGCGTCTACGCGGTCGCCGTGAGGCGAGTCAGCACCAACGGCCTTCCGCCGGTCACGACGATCGTGTGCTCGACGTGCGCTGAGAGTCCGCCGTCGATCGTCGGTAGCGTCCAGCCGTCGGGGGCCTGACGGACGCGCCCGACGCCGGCAGTGATGATCGGCTCGACCGTCACCACGAGACCTTCGGTGAGGGCTGCCGTGGCGTGCGGGTCGGGATAGTTCGGGATGGACGGAGGTTCGTGGATCGTCCGTCCGATTCCATGCCCCCCGAGCTCGGGGATCACCCGGTAGCCCCTGTGTGTGACTTCTCTGGCGATCGCCTCTCCCACACTGCCAATCGGCGCGCCCGCGCGCGCTGCTCTCAGTCCTCGGCCAAG
The DNA here is from genome assembly GCA_963794375.1 of uncultured Thermoleophilia bacterium. Classification (GTDB taxonomy): domain Bacteria; phylum Actinomycetota; class Thermoleophilia; order Gaiellales; family Gaiellaceae; genus PALSA-600. The sequence continues at coordinate 160,109 of CAWCDL010000003.1, read as the reverse complement.
TGCGCTCGAAGCTGCGCGAAGAAGTCGTTGCTTTGCCGGCGTCCAGCTGCCGGCCTCGACCGTGACGGCGGCGTCTGCCATATAGCCGTCCAGCTCGGCCGTCACGTCGATCTTCACGAGATCGCCGCGCGCGATGAATCGTCGTGTCGAGGGCACGCCGTGAACTGCTTCCTCATTGAGACTTATGCAGTTGACACCGGGGAAGCCATAAGCGAGCTGCGGCGCCGACCGCGCTCCAAAACGGCGGAAGACGTCCGCGCCGACATCATCCAGCTCCTTCGTCGAGATACCGGGTCGGACGCCTCGCCGCATCGCCGCGATTGCGAGCGCTACGACCCGCCCCGCCCGCGTCAGCCCGTCGAGATCATCCTGCGACTCGATCGACATCGTCGCATCCTAGGCCCTGGGTCGCAGTTGATTCGAGTCGGGTGCGCCAGCGAGCCGCAGCACATCCTGAGCGCGTCGCGCTCCGTGTCTGACACCTTTAAGGTGTCAGACACCAGTGCGGGTCGCCTGGCGAATCCTCTTTCGCCCGCGGCGATAGGCCTAGAGGGCCGATTCGACGTGTGCCACCAGTGCGTCGGCGTCGACCGGGGCTGAGGTATCGAGCTCGATCAGCTCACCGTCGAGGTCGAGCGGGTCGTGGGCGCCGCTTGCGAGGCGCGCGGCCAGCTCGTCGATCTTGTCGCCGTCGTTGTGGCCGGGGTGTCGCGCCCGGCTGCGGTATCGCTCGACGAGCAGGTCGAGCGGAGCCGAGCAGTGCACCTGCACGAGGCGATGGGACGGGAGTGCTGCCAGCTCGGGCTCGGCGGAGCCGCGGAAGAAGTTCGCCTCGGCGATCACCGGCTGCCCGGCGCGAAGCACGCGCGCCGCGCCCGCGAACACGAGAGCGTATGCGGCGCCGCCGAGGCGGCCCGAGAACCCCACGTCGCCGGTGCCGATCGTCTCGTAGAGGAGCTCCTTGATCTCGTCCTTGGCGACGAGCGGCAGCGAGAGCCGCTCGGCGAGCAGCTCGGCGACCGTCGACTTCCCCGATGCAGGCATGCCAGTGACGACGACGAGCAGCGGAGCGCGCCCGCTCACCGCGCGAGGCAGGCGGCGAGCGGCGGCTTGACGCCGCTGGCCTCGCAGAAGCGGAGGGTCCCCGTCATCCGGTGCGTCGCACGGTCGAAGCTGATCCGGACGACCCGGCCGTGCGGGAGGGAGGCGTTCGTCGGCGCGCTGCAGAGCCGGCACACGACGACCTGCTGGAACTCGAGCACGACGGCGATCTTGCGTGGGTACGGGATGTTGAAGTCCGCGACGAGGGTCGGGTGGCCGAACTCGCGCGCGACGGCCCGGCGCTCGCTCGCCTCCACCCACGCGGGAATGCCGTCGTGGGGCTTCGCTGCAGCCGCCGGGGCCAGCAGGATGCCTGCGACGAGCGAGAGGGCGAGCGCCGTGCCCGATCTCACGCCGTCAGCGTACTGCGAAAGCGGCGGACGTCCCTTCCCAGTAGTGCCACGGAAGGTTGTCCACGAGCAGGTACGAGCCGCGGGTGAGCGTGAGGACGACCGTCCTCGTCGTGCCCGGCGGGACGACGAGGCGCGGCGCGACGGGGGACGCGACCGCACGGTCGCCGCGCAGCGCGAGCGCCTGCGCGAACTGCTTCGTGCGCACGACGATCAGCTCGTGCGGCTGGTAGCCGATGTTGCGCACGACGAGCCGCACGCGCCCGGCCGGTACGACGCCGCTCGCCGGAACGACGCTCCACTCGGCGACGTCGGCGTGCAGCGTCGCCGGCGCGGTGTCCGCCCCGACTGCCGGCGCGAACACAAGCGCCGCGAGTGCGGCGAGTACCACCATCCTCATGGGCCGATTAACCCACACCGCGGACGCGCGCGCACGCAGCGGACGTCGCGATCGACCCGTCCACAAGTCCTGCGCGGCCGGTCGCAGCTCCCTCGATCGAAGGGGGCTGGGACGAGGCCTAGATGGTTGATGCCACGGTTGCGCGTGTCCGGTTGCGCGGTCTGGGCGGGCTGGGCCGCTGTCTGCCGGTTGCGCCCGGCGGAGCCGGGCTCCACCGCCAGTCAGCTTCACGACGCCGGGCCGGCACCGATAGCGCCGCTATCGGCACCGCCCCGTCGCCGCGCCCCAGCGCGCGCAGCCCACGCCCTGGAACAGACGCCCCCGTGGCATCAACCATCTAGCTTTCAGGCGGCAGCGGGAGATCGTCGAGCATGTCCGAGCCTGCCTGAACGGGCGGCGCCCCGTAGGCGAAGACGACCACCTCGTCGTCGGTCTCGTTCCGCATCTGGAGCGCCGTCATGGGCTCGACCGCGACGACGCCGCCCGGGCCGAGGTCGACGCGCTCGGGCTCGTCGCCGAGGAGCATCGTCAGCGTGCCCGAGATGACGACGAACACCTCTTCCTGCCCGAGGTCGCGGTGGCGCCGGCCGACGACGTGTGGCGGATAGCGCCAGAGCCGGGCGCGCGACTGCTGGAGACCGACGGCCGTCGTCAGGTCGGCGACGCGCCGCGGCGCCTGGCCCTCCTTGAAGGCCCGCTCCTCGAACTCGAGCCTGTCTGCGGCGACATACCGATATCCCATGTCGCGATCGTACTGGCCGGTACGGTGCGCGCGTGCTGCTCGTCGTCGCCGCCACCGCGTTCGAGGCAGAGCTGGTCGAGGACGGCCGTGCCGCGGTCGCCGTCTGCGGCATCGGCCCGGTCGAGGCGGCGCTCGCGACCGCGTCGGCGATCGCCGCGCACCGGCCGCACGCGGTGCTGCAGATCGGGATCGCCGGGGCGCAGACGCTCCCCCCGGGCTCGCTCGCTCTCGGCTCCGAGTCCGTCTACTGCGACGCCGCCGACCTGTCCGCGCGCATCCCGCGCGTCGAGCGGCTCGAGCCGGACGGCTGCCTGCTCGAGCGGGCGCGACGCGTACTGCCGGAGGCCCACGTGCTGCCGATCGGGACGACGGCGAGGGTTGGGGGAGGCGCCGACTGCGAGGTCGAGGCGATGGAGGGCTTCGGCGTGCTGCGCGCGGCGGCGCTTGCCGGCGTGCCGGCACTGGAGCTGCGCGCGATCTCGAACGCCGTCGCCGAGCGCGATCGTGCGCGCTGGCAGGTCGAGGAGGCGCTCGGCGCGCTCGGCTCCGCGGTCGCCCGGCTTCTCGACGGGCTCGACGATGCCTGAGCTTCCGCCGCCGCTGCCGCCCGACCGCCGCACCGTCGGACAGCTCGTCGCCGAGTCGATCCGAGGCTACGGCTCGCATTTCTGGCGCGCCCTGCCACTCGGTCTGCCGCTCGCGATCGTCGATCAGGTGAGCATCCACCAGACGAGTGACGTCCAGATGCTCGTCTACTGGGCGGCGGCACCGCTCTTCGTCGCCGCCTACCTCTGGGCGGTGCATCTCGTGCTCGACGCCGCGCCCACGGTGACTGCCGTGCTCGTCGCGCTTCTCGTCTTCGCGCCGTTCCCGGCGCTCCGTGCTGTCTACATCCTGCCGGGGATCGCCTGGCTCGCCTTCATGGGCCTTGCCGTGCCGGCGGCGGTGGTCGAGAAGCTCGGTTTCCGCGATGCGCTCGCGCGCGGCCGCCGCCTCGGCGCCGCCGACTACGTTCATGCTCTCGGCTCGCTCGCGGCGCTCGTGGTCGTCGTCGGCATCAGCAGCCTCACGCTCAGCGCCCTCCTGCACACGCAGGGCTCGACCGGGCAGCGGGTGGCGCTCTTCCTCTCCGACCTCGTGCTCTCGCCGCTCCTCTTCCTCGGAGGCGCTCTCCTCTATGTCGACCAGGCTGCCAGGGTAGGGTCAGTCCGACCACACCGAAGGAGCCGTCGCGATGCCGATCTTCATCCTCCTGTCGACCCTGAGTCAGCAGGGCGTGCAGACCCTCAAGTCGAACCCTGAGCGGCTGCGGCAGGTCAACCACGACGTCGAGGAGCTCGGCTGCCGCGTGCTCCACCAGTGGGCGACGCTGGGCGAGTTCGACTTCGTGAACGTCGTCGAGGCGCCCGACATCGCAACCGTTGCGCGCGTGTCGGTGGCGCTCGGGGCCCGCGGCTCGACACGCATCGAGACGCTTCCGGCGCTCGAGGTCGAGGACTTTCTCCGCGCCCTCGAATAACCCGAAGGGTCGATTGTAAGGGTGGCGAACTCAGGTTAGAAGTGAGGGTGGTGCGGCGCGACTTCAGGATCGACGAGTATGCACGCCTGCTCGTCGAGCGCTCGGTTGCAGTGCAGCCGGGCTGGCAGGTACTGGTGCGCGGGAACCATCTCGGCCGTCCGCTGATCGAGGCGGTGGTCGAGCACATCGCGCGCAAGGACGCCTACGCCATCCTGCAGCTGTCCTTCGAGCTGGTCGGCGGGCCGTTCGCCCGCGAGGCGCCGCTCGAGATCCTGCGCACCCCGCCGCCGCTCCAGCGGCTTCTCTGGGAGCAGTGCGACGCAGGCATCTCGATCTGGAGCCCCGAGTCGCCGCGGGAGGGATCCGATCTCTCGCCCGAGCGCGTCGCCGCGCTCCAGGAGTCCGTCCAGCCGATGCGCGACCGGATGATGGCGCTGACGCTGCCGTGGGTGATTGCCGAGTACCCGACACCGGCGATGGCGGTCGAGGCAGGCATGACCCTGGCCGAGTACGAGCAGTTCATCTACGACGCCGTCCTGCTCGACTGGGATGCCGAGGCGGAGCGCATGCGCCGCATCGCCGACGTGTTCGACGAGGCGGAGGAGATTCGTCTCGTCGGCGCCGGCACCGACCTAAGGCTCTCGCTCGCGGGACGCAGCGGCTCGGTCGAGGACGGCCACGTCAACATGCCGGGCGGCGAGGTCTTCTACTCGCCGGTCGAGGACGCGACCGACGGCGTGGTCGAGTTCTCCGAGTTCCCCGCCGTCTACTACGGCACCGAGGTGGAGGGAGCACGGCTCCGCTTCGAGCAGGGCCGCATCGTCGACGCGACCGCCCGCGTCAACGAGCAGTTCCTCGTCTCGACGCTCGACACCGACGCGGGCGCACGGCGGCTCGGCGAGTTCGGGATCGGCTGCAACCCGGGCATCCAACGGTTCATGAAGAACGTCGGCTTCGACGAGAAGATCGACGGCACCGTGCACCTGGCGGTCGGCAGCTCGTACACGTTCACGGGTGGGGTGAACGAGAGCGCCATCCACTGGGACATCGTCAAGGACCTCCGCGGCGACGGGTCGATCTACGCCGACGGCCGGCTCGTGCAGCAGCAGGGCCGTTGGCTTCTCGACTGACGTGGCACTCGCGCGGGTGCTCGGGTTCGGACTCGCGCTGCATTTCAAGATGCTGAGCCGGTCGCCGTTCGACCTCTTCGTGGTCGTCGCCTCGCCGCTCATCTTCGCGACGCTCGCGTACTTCCTCTTCGAGGGCTCGAGTGGCTCGACTCTGCTCGTGGCAGCGCTCGCCTCGGGCGTGATGGGGATCTGGTCGTCGACGACGGCGCAGGGGGCCGGCGCGCTGCAGACACAGCGCCGGCTCGGTGTGCTCGAGTTGCTCGTCGCAGCGCCCGTGCCGTTCTGGGCGGTCCTGCTGCCGATCAGCGTCGCCATCTCGGGGATCGGCATCTACTCGCTCGCGGTCGGGCTCGTCTACGTGCACGTCTTCTACGGAGTCGCGATCGCGGTCCATTCGTGGCTCGCGTTCGTTGTTGCCGTGCCGGCGACGATCGCCTCGATCGGTTGCCTCGGCTTTCTCTTCGCCTCTGCGCTCGTGCGTTACCGGTCGGCGTTCATGATCGGCAACGTCTTCGAGTGGCCGGTCTGGATGATCTGCGGGCTCCTGATCCCGGTATCCGTGCTGCCCGCCTGGCTGCAGCCGGTGTCGTGGGTGTTCGCGCCAACGTGGGGGATGAGGGCGCTGCGCGGGGCGACGCTCGGCACCGGCTCGCCCTGGGCCGACATCGGCGTCTGCTTCGTGCTCGCAGTCGCCTACCTGCTTGCGGGAGGCGTCTGTCTTCGCCTGTTCCTGCGCCGCGCCCGCGCCGACGCGACCCTGGCGCTGACATGAGCAACCTTCGCGTCCTCACGATCGGCGGCCTGATCAGCTACCGCGCGCTCTTCGGCTGGCTGAACCCGGCGGTCTACACGCTGACGATCCTGATCCCCTCGCTGACCCAGCTCGCGTTCTTCGTCTTCCTCGGCCGGGCGGCGCACGTGGAGGACGATGCGTTCTTCGTCGCCGGCAACGCTCTTGTCGCCGCGGCGACGCCGAGCCTGTTCGGGATGGCGCAGGCGGTGGCAGGCGAGCGCTACACACAGACGCTCGCGCTTCTCGTCGTGTCGCCGGCGAGCCGCGTGGCGCTCTTCGTCGGCCGGGCGCTGCCTGCGATCGCGAACGGGATCGTCGTCTCGATCTGGACGTTCTTCATCGCCGGCCTTCTCTTCGGCATCTCGGTGCCCGCCGGTGCGATCGCGCCGCTCGGGCTCACGATCGCCGTCACCGCCTTCTCGTGCGTGGGTCTCGGGCTCTTCAACGCGGCTCTCGGCCTCCGCTGGCGCGAGACGGCCGTCGTCGGGAACGTGCTGCTCTACGTCCTGCTCCTCTTCGCCGGTGTCAACGTCCCGCTCGACCGTCTGCCGGGTTGGCTCTCGACTGCAGCGCAGGGCCTGCCGATCACGCACGGGGCGAACGCCGCGCGGCAGCTCGTGGAGGGCGCATCATTCGAGCACGTTGCGCCGCTGATCGCCGCCGAGGCGCTCGTCGGCCTCGTCTACACGCTGATCGGGCTCACGGCGATCGGCCTCTTCGAGCTCGAGGCGCGCCGGGGCGCGACGCTCGAGGTGGCCTAGTCCGCGTCGAGGCGGGCGCGGATTGCGGCGCGGACGCGGTCGGCGACCGCGGGCAGCTCGCGCTCCATGCGCTTGAACTCGCGGGCGAACATCACGATCACCTCCATCGGCGCCGTCGCGCGGACGGTCGCGGTGCGGCGCTCGGTCTCGAGCAGCGCGATCTCGCCGAAGAAGTCGCCGGGGCCGAGCTCGGCTATCCGCTCGCCGCCCTTCAGAACCTCGGCGGTTCCCTCCTCGATGACGAAGAACTCGTGCGCGAAGCGGCCCTCGGTCGCGAGCTCCTGCCCCTCGCGGATCGAGAGCTCGTCGGTCCATTGAGCGAGCTTCTCGAGCTCCTTCTTCGAGAGGCCTGAGAAGAGCCGGATGGCTTGCAGACGGGAGACGTCCATCGCGCGATCATCGCACGATGGACGCCTCCCGAAAAGCTCTACGGCGCGATGTTGTGGTTGTGGCGGAAGACATTGCGCGGGTCGACGCGCCGCTTGACCTCGCGCAGGCGGTCGTAGTTCGGGCCGTAGGCCGCGCGGACAGCGTCGTCTCCCTGGTCGTCGGCGAGGTAGTTGAGCCACTTCGCCTCGGTGAGGTGTGGCTTCAGCGCCGCGTGCGTCTCGCGCACCCAGGCGACGTTCGCCTCGGTGTCCGCCGGGTCGAACCAGGTGCCGGGGATGACGAGGTTCCAGCCCTCCTGCCGGTGCGGGACCGCCGTATCGGTCTCGCCGACCCGGCAGACTGCACCGTGGAAGTGCTCGAGCAGGAGCACCGTCGCGGGCGACGGCACCGTCGCGTACGCCTCGACCATGGAGTCGATCAGCCCGTCGTCGAGGCCGGTCGTGAAGTTCGAGAGCCAGTAGTTGAGCGACCCCGTCGGATACGCCTCGTCGAGCAGCGTGTTCATGACCGGGTACGGCATGCGGCCCACCTCGGCCATGATCGGCGGCCCCCATTCCTTGAACGGGGCGAGCTCCCGGTCGGCCTCCTCCTCGGTGCCCGTGTGGAACACGAGCATCCCCGCCGCCTTCATCCCGGGCGGCGCCTCGGGCGGATGGACGAGCGCCGTGAAGACCGTGAGGTCGTCGGACGCGTTCGCGACCGCGTCGCGGTAGAACCTCAGGACCTCGCCGGCGCGCTCGAACGGATGCGCGATCAGGCCGCCGGTGACCATCGTCAACGGGAAGAGCCGGTACTCGAGCGAGGCTGCGATGCCGAAGTTGCCGCCGCCCCCGCGCAGCGCCCAGAGCAGGTCGGCGTCGGTGCTCTCGCTCACCTGGACGACCTCCCCGTCGGCCGTGACGAGCTCGACCGAGATCAGGTTGTCGGCCGCGAGCCCGTGCTTCGCCATCAGCCAGCCGAGGCCGCCGCCGAGCGTCAGCCCGGCGATGCCGGTGTGCGAGATCGCACCGCCCGTGACGGCGAGGCCGTGCAGCGCCGTCTCGCGGTTCAGCTCCTGCCAGAGCACGCCGCCCTGCGCGCGCACCGTCTGCCGCACGGGATCGACGTAGATGCCCTTCATCGGTGCGAGGTCGATCATCAGGGCGTCGTCGATCACCGCGCGCCCCGCGACGTTGTGGCCGCCGCCGCGCACGGAGACCTCGAGCCCTTCCACGCTTGCAAACCGGACGGCATCGGCGATGTCGGCGGTCGAGTGGCACCGCGCGATCAGGGCCGGTCGCCGGTCGATCAGGCCGTTGTGGACACGGCGGGCCGTGTCGAAGCCGTCGTCGGTGGGCTGAAGTACCTGTCCGGAGAAGCCGGCCCGGAAGCCTTCGAGCCTCTCGACGACGATTGCAGTCGCTGCCATGTGCGCCCCCTCGGTGTTTACGGAGGAGTCTACGACCTGACCGCAGAGGCGGTTTGGCGTTACGCGAGCGCGACGGCGAGCTCGCCCGCGAGGCGCGCGTTGCCGACGACCAGGTCCCGGTTCGCACGCAGCGTACGCCCGCCGCTCTCGCGGTGGAGATACGAGAGGACGTAGGGAGTCACGGCCGGCCCGTGCACGCCGTCGGCCTCGGCCGCGGCGAGCGCGCGCTCGATCAGCGGTTCGACGTCGTCGAGGCTCTCGTCCGGCGGGCGGCCGACAAGCAGCCCTCCTCCGCCGAGCGACCAGTGCGCCGCCGCGATGCGGGCGGCCTCGCCTGCCGACTCGACCCGCGCCGAGACGGGGGGACCGCCGTGCGCCGCATAGAAGAGCGGCAGCTCGTCGGTGCGGAACCCGAGCACGGGGACGCCGCTCGTCTCCAGGAGCTCGGCTGTCGCGGGCACGTCGAGCAGGGACTTGACGCCCGACGAGACGACGACCACCGTCGCCCGGGCGAGGGCTTGCAGGTCGGCGGAGACGTCGGGCGGGGCCGGCCAGCCGCGATGGACCCCGCCGAGGCCGCCGGTGGCCATCACGCGGATCCCCGCTGCGCCGCAGACGGTGAGCGTCCCGCCGACAGTCGTCGCGCCGACCGCGTCCTGGACGACGGCCGCGGCGACGTCGCGCGGGCCGAGCTTGCGCGCCGACAGGTCGAAGCGCGTGAGCTCTTCCGCGTCGAGGCCGACGACCACCTCGCCGTCCAGCACCCCGATCGTCGCCGGCACGGCGCCGGCGTCCCGCACGGCCCGCTCGGAGGCGAGACCCACCTCGACGCCCTCGCCGGGCGGGAAGCCGTGCGCGACCAGAGTTGTCTCGAGGGCGACCACGGCCCTGGCCTCACGCACCTCGTCTGCGATGCGGATCATGGCATCGCCCCTGCGCGGGCGCAGCAGCGCGCGGCCGCCTGAACGCCGAGCTCGGGCCCGCCGACGAGGTACCCCGCAGCGAGTGCGTCACCGGCACCGGTCGTGTCGACGGGGTCGGTCGGGAGCGCGGGGTGGTCGCGGCCCGCGGCCGTGAGGCCGCGTGCCCCGCGCTTCAGCACCCAGTCGGTGTCGAGCGCGCCCAGCGCGACCTGCTCGGCCTCCGTTGCGAACGTCAAGTCGGGGCGGAGCTCGCGCGCCCGTGCGCGCACGGTGTCGTCGAGCAGCGAGGACGACGACACGTCGAGCGAGATGCGCGCCCCGCGCGCACGGGCGAAGCCTGCCGCGGCGAGCGCCGCGGAAGCGATCGGATCGCGGTGGAGCGCATACCCGGACACGTGGAGCACGTCGCAATCGAACCATGCCTCGTCGAGGTCGCGCGGCGCGAGCTCGGGCGCACTGCCGCGATCGGATGCCATCGTGCGGTCGCCTGCGGCGGCGATCGAGACGACGATCCCGGTTCGGCCTGCGGCGGGGCCGACGACGTCGACCCCGCGGGCGCGCAGCGCGCGGACGACAAGCTCGCCGGCCGGGTCGTCGCCGACGCATGCAACGAGGCGCGCCTCGGCACCGAGCTCGACGGCCCAGGCGGCGACGTTCGCTGCCTGCCCGCCGGGCGAGGCGAGCGTCACGGCCGCGCGGTCGTCCCCCGGGGCGAGCGGCTCGTCGAGCCGCACGACCACGTCGAGGAGCAGATCGCCGATCGTCGTCAGTTGCACGAGTACGATCGTCGCATGGACGAGACCGGACGTCGTGGCAGGCTGCGGTCGTTCGCCCTCGGCGGGGTGATCGGCGCCGCGGGCGCGATCGCAACCGTGAGACGGGCCTCGCGGCCGAGGCGGGCGCACGAGGGGCCGAGAGGGCTGGCGGCGTTCGAGGACGCGCCCTGCTTCCTCGAGGCCGTCGGCGACGGAGCCGAGGAGGCGGAGGTCCTCGCCCCGCCCGAGGCGGAGTAGGGCCGGTCCCGGCCGGGCCGAAGCTCGGTCAGCACCGCGACGGCCACGAGCACGGCCGCGACCAGCACGAGCTCGATCGGCACGACCCGGCGGCGGAGGCGGCTGACGTATCCGGCCGCGAGCAGCGCCGCGAACAGCGCCGACTTCACGAGGAGCGCCCTCCCGTACGACGTCGACCACACCTGCGAGACCGCGGACAGCTCGGTCGCCGCGCGGGTCAGGCCGCTCACGGCGAGGACCGCCACGGCACCGAGCGCGAGCATCGACGCGCGCCGCCATGCCTGCCGTCGCCGGTCGCCCGGCGCGCCGGTTCGCGGCAGGACGATGCCGAGGCCGACCAGCACCCCGATCCACGCTCCCGCAGCGACGACGTGGAGCGCGTCGGCAGGCGCGGAGAGCAGCCGCGGCTGCGACGGGTCGAGTGCGTGACCGGCGAGCGTGGGGGCGAGAAGCAGCGCCAGCGATGCGACGGCCGCCGGCGCGAGCAGGACCGGCCGCGCGGGCGCGAGGGCGGCCGCCGCTCCGCCGCCGAGCGCGGTCAGGAGCGCGACCCGCACGACGAGGGCGTAGCGCGTGCCCGGAGCCGACGTGTGGACGATCCCGCTCCCGCCGATGAAGACCGCCAGCAACCCGAAGAACATGACCTGGGCGAGCGGGCGCGTGAGCGCGCCCCCGAGCGGCCCGCGCACTGCGAGGCCGAAGAGGACGACGCCGCCGGCCGTGAGCAGGCCGAGGTAGTAGAGCGAGCGAAGCACGACGTCGGTCCACGTCAGCGGCACCGACGCACCGAGGATCGAGTGCGGCCGCGGCTCGCCCGCACCGACCGCGAACGCGAGCACGCCGCGCTCCAGGTGGCCGTCGTTCGAGACGATGCTCCAGCGGATGCTGTAGGCGCCCCGCGGCAGATCCGGTCGCAGCTGGATCGTCAGCACGTCGAGGTCGGCGGTCGGCTTTCCCGAGAGCACCGACGCGCCCGTCGCATTCGCGACCGCCGCGTTGCGCGAGCCGACGCGCACGATGTCGTCGAAGACGACCTGCACCGAGCGGGGCGCGTGCGCGAGCACCGCGCCGTCCGCCGGGACGGTGCCCCGGAGCGTGGCGTGCGCCGAGGCGTCGCCCGGGAGCGCCAGGGCGGCGAGCGCGACCGTGGCGGCAAGGGCCCTCCTCACGGCCGCCGACGTTAGCGTTGGCGCCAGAAACCCGCTGGTAGCCTTGCCGCTCCGATGCCGATCTACGAGTACAAGTGCCCGAACGGGCATCTGTTCGAGGTCATCCACGGGATGAGCGAGCCGTCGCCGGAGACGTGCGAGGTCTGCGGCGCCTCGCCCCTTCAGCGCGTTCTCCATCCGGTCGCGGTGCACTACAAGGGGTCCGGGTTCTACAGCACCGATTACGGGCGCAAGTCGAAGGCCGCAGCCAAGGACAAGGACGGCGGGAGCTCCTCCTCGTCCGACGGCGGCTCGTCGGGGTCGGACAGCGGCTCCTCGTCGTCCTCGGACGGCTCCGGCGGGTCGGGCGAGAAGAAGAAGGCCGCCGAGGCCTGAGCTCCCGCGGGTTGGGCTACTGCAGGGTGTGCCCGACCACGCAGCCGGGGCCGAACGGATCGGTCGGCGGCTGAGGGGCCGACTTCCCGAGGAACATCGCGAGCGTCGCCGGATCGTCCTCGCTCGGGCTGCCGTTGCCGCCGCCGCCGAGGTCGCCGCCGAGCCGGCAGTGCACCGACGACGAGCTGGAGGCGCGGAACTTCACCCAACCGAGCTGGATGAGCTGCGCGGCCGTGAGGTCGGTGGTGAGCGGCTTCACGTACGAGGAGCCGCTGAACGGCAGCTTGAACAGCGAGCCGACCGAGGTGAGCTTGCCCGTGACCGCGTCGATCACGGCCTGCTGGCGCGCGCCACGCGTGACGTCGGTCTCGGCGGGGTCGAGCACGTTCTCGCGAATCCGTGAGTAGACGAGCGCGCGCTCGCCGTTCATGTGCTGCGTGCCCTTCGCGAACCGCCAGCCCGGCCACTTCTCGCACTGCGCCTGCGTCTTGAAGGGGCAGTCGAAGCGGTTGGAGCGGATCGGCTTCGGCACGTTCACCGTGATGCCGCCGATCGCGTCGATCAGGTCCTTGAACGCGCCGAAGTTGACGACCATCACGTGGTTGATCTCGAGCCCCGTGAACTGCTGGATCGTCTTGATCGCGAGCGCCGCACCGCCGAGCTGGTAGGCGGCGTTGATCTTCTGGGTGCCGCCGCCGGGAATCGGCACCTGCAGGTCACGGGGGATCGACAGGAAGTAGAGGCGATGGTGCGACGGGTCGGTGCGGACGAGCATGATCGAGTCGGAGTGGTTGTCGCCGGCTCGGCTCGCAAGGTCGGCATTGTCGGTGCCGAGCAGCAGGATCGTGGTCGAGTTCGACACGAGCAGGCCGTTCTGCTTCGTCAGCTCGGCCTTTGCGTCGGGGTCGAGACGCGCGTTCGCGTCGCTGACACCGTGCGAGACCGAGAGGTAGCCGAACACGCCCCACGCAACCACGAGTGCGAGCAGGACGAGCACGCCGAGCGCGATCCACGGGGCGATCCGCCGCCGCCGGCCGCGGGCCGGCACGGCGTTCGGGCCGCGGTAGGGCGGGGGCGTCGCGGACGCGCCTGAGCCGTTCGGATCCCGGCTCGTCGAGGCGCGGCGCCCCGCCGACGGCACCTTCCCTTTGGCGCGGCCGCCGCGGTAGATGCGATAGGGCTTTTCGTCCCGCGCCATCCGGCGGGGTAGGTTAGCGGCCGTCCGTGAAGGAAACGCTCGTCATCGGCGTCGACCTCGGCGGCACGAAGGTGCTGGCGGGTCTGATCGACCGCGACGGCAACGTGGGCGAGACGATCGAGCGCCCGACCGTCACCTCGTCCCAGCCGGCGCTTCTCGACGAGCTGGCGGCGGTCGTGCGGGCGCTGCCGCTCGACGGCGTCGCCGGGGTGGGGTTCGGGATCCCGTCCCGCATCGACCACGAGCGCGGCGTTGCGCTCGGCGCCGTGAACATCCCGATCCGCGACGTCCGCTTCGCTGCCGAGATGGAGCGACGGCTCGGGTTGCCGGTGGCGGTGGAGAACGACGCGAGCTGTGCGGCGCTCGCGGAGTCGCGGCTCGGCGCCGGGCGGGGCGTGCGCGACCTGATCATGCTGACGCTCGGCACGGGAGTCGGTGGCGGCGTCGTCGCGGGCGGCAGGCTCTTCCGCGGCTACACAGAGCTCGGGCACATGGTGATCGTCGAGGACGGCGAGCCGTGCCAGGGCGCCTGCTCCGGCCGCGGCCATGTCGAGACCTACTGCTCGGGCCGTGCCGCCGACAAGCTCGCGCAGAAGCTGCTCGGCGAGCACGCGACGGCACGCGATCTGGTGATGGAGCGGCATCCCGTGCTCGGCGAGGTGGGGCACCACCTCGGCGTCGCGATCGGCTCGCTCGTGAACATCTTCGGGGCAACGCGCGTGGTGATCGGCGGCGGCTACGGCGTCGCGGCGTTCGACCAGCTGGTGCCCGCGGCACGGCTGGCCGTGCTGCGCGAGGCGCTCGCCCCGTCCGGCCAGGACGTCGAGCTGGTGCCGGCCGAGCTCGGAGCCGAGTCCGGTCTCATCGGCGCCGGCCTGCTCGCCTTCGAGGATCTGTTTCCGGAGGCCTAGAGATGCTCGCCGTCTGCGCGACGCCGATCGGGAACCTCGAGGACGTGACACTTCGGGTGCTCGCCGAGCTGCGCGAGGCAGACGTCGTGCTGGCCGAGGACACGCGCCGGACGCGAATCCTTCTCGAGCGGCACGGCATCGCCGCGCGGCTTCTCTCCTACCACGAGCACAACGAGGCGGCGCGCGTCGCCGAGCTCCTGCCGCGCCTGCTCGCCGGGGAGCGCATCGCGCTCGTCAGCGACGCCGGCATGCCGCTCGTGTCCGACCCGGGCGCGCGACTCGTACGCGCGGCGATCGACGCCGGCGTGCCGGTGACGGTCCTGCCGGGTGCCTCGGCGGTCGAGACGGCGCTCGTGGCGAGCGGGCTCGCGGGTGCGCGCCACGCCTTCGTCGGGTTCCTGCCACGCGGTGGCCGGGCGCTTGACGTGCTGTGGCGCGAATCCTCGGCGTGGGGGATGGTCCTGGTCGCGTTCGAGGCGCCGTCGCGCCTGCCCGCGACGCTCCGGTCGCTGGCGGCATTCGCGCCCAACCGTTCCGTGGCCGTGTGCCGTGAGCTGACGAAGGCGTTCGAGGAGGTCGCTCGCGGTACGGCCCAGGAGCTCGCCGCCCGCTTCGAGGCGGCGCCCAAGGGCGAGATCACGCTGGTGATCGACGCCGCGCGCGCCGAGCTCGACGTGGCGGCGGCGCGCGACGCTGTCGGCGAGCTGGTCGCGGCCGGGACACCGCGCCGCGTCGCGGCCGACGTCGTCGCACGCCTCACCGGGGCTGCACGCAACGACCTTTACCGGTCGACTCTGTGACAACTTTGTAACCTCGGTTGACAACACCGGCGCCCGCTCCTACCGTGGAGACCGTCGCTTCCCGAACAGACGTTCCCCCCAGATCTGGGACGCGGATGTCCGGGTCGTGCGCGCCCATCGCACCCGACCGCCTCGGAGGTCTCATGCGCCGCCTGCTCCTGGTCGCGGCTCTCGCCGCGCTGCTCGTCGCCCCTGCCGGCAAGGCCTGGACGTGGCCGGCGTCCGGCCCGGTGCTCCAGCCGTTCTCGTTCGATCCGAGCCACCCGTACGCCGCCGGCCAGCATCGCGGCATCGACGTCGGGGCGGATGCCGGCGCGTCCGTCCTCGCGCCGGCCGCGGGCGAGGTCACGTTCGCGGGCACCGTCCCCGACTCCGGCCTGTCGGTCACGATCACGACCGCCGACGGATACGCGGTCACGCTCACGCACCTCGGCTCGACGGGTGTCGCGAAGGGCGATGCCGTGGCCGAAGGCGCGGTCGTCGGCACGATCGGGCCGAGCGGGACGCCCGAGGTGCAGTCGCCGTACGTCCACCTCGGCATTCGCCGGGCCGCCGACGAACAGGGCTACGTCGATCCGCTTTCGCTTCTGCCTGCGCGCCCGATCGTGACGCCGCCCGCCCCGGCGCCCGCGGCGCCGAGCGATCCCACATCTCCCTCGGCGCCTGCACCCGCCGTCGCCGCCCCGGCAGCAGCCCCCGGGGCGGCGACACCCGCAGCGCCTGCCGCTCCGGCTCCGCAGGCTTCGCCGGCTCCCGCACCTGCACCCGCACCCACACCCGCGGTGGCGAAGCCGCAGGCGGTCGGCCCGGCCGTTCCTGCAGTGCCGGCGGCTGTTCCGGCCTCGGCGGGCGGGCTGACGCTTGTTCGCCCGGCGAGCACCCGCGAGGCGGCGCGCCCGTCCGCCCGGCCGACCCCCGGCGACGTGCGGTCCGTGCCTGCCCGGCCGTCGGCTCGCGCTCGCGCCGTCCCGTCGCCGGCGGTCATCGCGGCCCCGCGGCACCGGCCGGCGACGGTCCCCGCCGCCGGCCCCGTCCCGGCAATGTCCCCGCAGACCGTGACCCGGGCGGCGCGCCGGCCCGTCGCGCGCCGACGCCCGACAGAGCGATCGCCTCTACCCGTTCCGGTCGCGTCGCAGCCGGTCCACGTGGTCGCGCCCGTTGCGCGCCGCTCGAGCATGCACCGTCCGGCTGCCCCCGCTCTGCCGGCGTCGCGCGACCTCCCCGTGGTGTGGCTCGCGATCGGGCCGGCGACGCTCCTGCTCGGCCTGGCGATCTGCGCTGTCGCCGCCCGGCGAGCGCACGGAACACGCGTCCCTATCATGGACGGCGATGCGCTTCTACGTCACGACACCGATCTACTACGTGAACGACAAGCCGCACATCGGGCATGCGTACACGACGATCGCGGCGGACATCCTGGCGCGTCACCACCGCCAGCGTGGGGAGGAGACGTTCTTTCTGACTGGCGTCGACGAGCATGCGACCAAGGTCTGGCGCGTCGCGGAAGAGCAAGGACTCGGCGCGCAGGAGTACGTCGACCGGATCGCGGAGGCCTGGCGCTCGCTGCCGTCGAAGCTGAACGCCGCCAACGACTTCTTCATCAGGACGAGCGATGAGGGCCACAAGGCGTTCGTCCGCGACTTCCTGCAGCGGATCTACGACAACGGCGACGTCTACGAGGACGTCTACGCCGGGCTGTACTGCGTCGGCTGCGAGGCATTCAAGAGCGAGGACGAGCTCGTCGACGGCAAGTGCCCCATTCACGGCACGGCGCCCGAGTGGATCGAGGAGAAGAACTACTTCTTCCGGCTTTCCGCCTACCAGGACCGGCTGCTCGAGCTCTACGACGCCCGCGACGACTTCATCCAGCCGGAGTTCCGTCGTAACGAGGTACGGAGCTTTGTCGCGGGCGGCCTGCGCGATTTCTCCATCAGCCGCGCGGGCCAGCCGTGGGGGATCTCGCTTCCCTGGGACGAGAGCCAGGTCGCCTACGTCTGGGCTGACGCGCTGGTCAATTACCTGAGCGCGCTCACGTATGCCCGGCCGGGCGAGGATCTTCGTGCAGAGCTCTGGCCCGAGGTGCGCCACCTGATGGCGCAGGACATCATTCGCTTCCACTGCGTCTACTGGCCCGCGATGCTGCTCTCAGCAGGCTACGACGTTCCGAAGCAGATCTTCATCCACGGCTACCTGCTGCTCGACGAGCTCAAGATCTCGAAGTCGCTCGGGAACGCGATCGACCCCCTCGAGCTGATCGACGCCTACGGCGCCGATGCGCTGCGCTTCTGGTGCGCACGTGCGGTGTCGTTCGGCCACGACGGCAGCGCATCGCTCGCAGGGATCGCCGAGCGTTACGAGCGCGAGCTCGGCAACGATCTCGGCAACCTGCTCTCGCGAACGACGGCGATGATCGAGCGCTACCGCGAGGGCCGGCTTCCGGCCGGGCTCGAGACGTCGCCGGCAATCGCGGCGGCGATCGCAGCGGTGCACGACCAGGTGCCGGGCGATCTCGACCGCTTCGACCTCACCGGTGCGATCGACCGGATCTGGGCGCTCGTGCGCGAGCTCAACCGCTACGTCACCGAACGGGCGCCGTGGACGATCGCCAAGGACCCCGATCGCGACGGGGAGCTCGACCAGGTGCTCTTCGATCTCGCCGACGGGCTGCGCGCGACGTCGATCGCCCTCTCCTCCTACCTGCCGGAGACGGCGCCGAAGATCCTCGACGCCCTGGCACAGGACGGCGACCTCGGCTGGGACCGCGTCGTCCCCGGGCTGCTCGACACCTCTCGCCCGATCCTCGCCGCCGCGCCGCTCTTCCCGCGGATCGAGGCAGCCGCGGGCGCCGGCACGGCGTGATCGACACGCACGCGCACCTCGGCGACGACGCCGACGAGGTGCTCGCGCGGGCGCGCGCCGCAGGGGTGACGCGCGTGATCGACGTCGCGACGTCGGTCGCCGCAGGCAGGGACGTGCTGGCCCGTGCCGAGCGCGAGGCCGGCGTGTACGCGTGTCTCGGCGTGCACCCGCACGAGGCGGCCGGCGACGGGCTCGAAGGGCTACGGGAGCTGCTCGCGCACCCCAAGGCGGTTGCGGTCGGCGAGACGGGCCTCGACTACTTCCGCGACTACGCACCGCACGACGCGCAGCAGCGCGTGTTCGATGCGCAGCTTGCGCTTGCGCTCGAGCTCGGCAAGCCGGTCGTGATCCACACGCGCGCGGCCGACGACGACACACGCGCGCGGCTGCTCGCCCACGACGGCGCGGTCGTCCTCCACTGCTTCTCGTCGCCGGGCCTGCTCGACGCTGCTCTCGAGCGCGGGTGGTACGTCTCGTTCGCCGGCAACGTCACCTACAAGAACGCCTACGACCTGCGCGACGCGGCGCGGCGGGTGCCTGCCGACCGCCTGCTCGCGGAGACCGACAGCCCCTACCTCGCGCCGCAGACGGTGCGCGGACAGCGCAACGAGCCGGCGTACGTCGCGTACACCTACGCGTTCCTCTCCGAGCTGCGCGGTGAGGACGTCCGCGCCCAGATCGAGGCGAACGCCGACACGGTCTTCGCTCTGTGAGCGTCGTCCCCCGCAAGTCGCTCGGACAGCACTTCCTCGTCGACGAGAACATCCTCGGCGTGATCGGCCGGCTCGCCGAGCTCCGGCCCGACGACGTCGTGCTCGAGATCGGCCCCGGGCTCGGCGTGCTGACGCGTTTCCTTGCCGCGCGCGTTGCGCACGTGCATGCGATCGAGCTCGACCGGCGGCTCGAAGAGCAGCTCGCGGGCATCGAGCGCACCACTGTGCACTGGGGCGATGCGCTCCGGCTCGACCTCGCGTCGCTCGCGCCGCCGCCTGTCAAGCTCGTCGCGAACCTGCCGTACAACGTCGCGACCCCGATCGTCGCGGAGAGCCTCGACGACCAGGCGCTGGGTCACTGGTGCGTGATGGTGCAGCGCGAGGTCGCCGACCGCTTCTTCGCCGAGCCGCGGACGAAGGCCTACGGCTCCGTCTCGGTGCTCGTCCAGCTCGCCACGGAGCGGACAGGGTTCCACGCCGTCTCGCGCGAGGTGTTCCGCCCGCGGCCCAACGTCGA
Source organism: uncultured Thermoleophilia bacterium (assembly GCA_963794375.1). Lineage (GTDB taxonomy): Bacteria > Actinomycetota > Thermoleophilia > Gaiellales > Gaiellaceae > PALSA-600. The sequence goes on along the minus strand of CAWCDL010000003.1, from coordinate 141,037 downwards.
CAGCGCGCTCGTCGCGTTCAGGCGCACCGGGCCGGGAGCCGGCGCCGAGGTGAAGCGCGTCGTCGAGGCTGCGTTCTCGCACCGCCGCAAGACGCTCGCGAACGCACTTGCACTCGCCGGGGTCGCGACGCGTGAGCAGGCCGTTGCGGCGCTCGATCGCGTAGGTCGTGCGGCGGTGGTGCGCGCCGAGGAGCTCGAGCCCGAGGAGTTCGTGACCCTCGCAAAGGCGCTCGCGTGATCGCGCCCGCGCCGGCGAAGATCAACCTGGCGCTCGTCGTCGGGCCGCTCCGCGCCGACGGGAAGCACGAGCTCCTCACCGTCTACCAGCGCGTCGACGTCTGCGACCGGATCGCCGTCGAGCCTGCGCCGATGACGACGATCGAGGGCTTTGCCGGCGACACGCTCGTGCGCGACGCGCTCACCGCGCTCGCCGGGCCGACCGGCTGGCGGGTGCAGATCGAGAAGCGCATCCCGGTCGCGGCCGGTCTCGCGGGCGGCAGCTCCGACGCAGCCACCGCGCTCCGGCTCGCGAATGCGCAGCTCCCCGAGCCGCTGCCGCCCGAGCGCCTGCACGAGCTCGCCGCCGGTCTCGGGGCGGACGTGCCGTTCTTCCTCGCCGACGGGCCGCAACTCGGCGCCGGCGACGGCACCGAGCTCGAGCCCGTCGAGCTGCCGCAGTCGTTCGTCGTGCTGCTCCTCCTGCCGCACGAGGCGCGCAAGCCCTCGACCGCCGAGGTCTACGCGGCGTTCGACGAGCGGGGCGGGGAGGAGGGGTTCGCGGAGCGCGCCGGCACTCTCCGTGATGCGCTGACGGCGGTGCGCCGCCCACGCGACCTCGCGGGCCTCCCGCCGAACGACCTCGCGAGCTCGCCGCACACCGCGGCCGTGCTGGCCGAGGGTGCGTTCCGGGCCGACGTCAGCGGCGCCGGCCCGACCCTCTACGGCCTCTTCGAACGTCGCGCCGACGCGACCCGCGCGGGCCGTCGCCTCGGACGTCTGGGGCGGGTCTGGATCGCGTTTCCAGCGTGGTACGGTTGATCTCGATGTACGGCACGCAGGCGATCGAGCATGGCTCCACACGCTCGGGGCGCTGGCTCCGTGACCGCCGCCTTCGCATTGCGTTCGGGATCGCGGCGGTCGAGGGTCTGCTGTTCCTCGTTCACGCGCTGAGCTGGTGGGTCGTCGTCCTCTTTGCGGTCGTCTCGATCGTCCTCTGGGGCTACGCGGGCCGGACGAGCCGCTTCGACTGGGTGCGGAACGGCAGCTGGATCCTCGCCGTCTCGCAGATGATCGTGCTGCTCGTCCCGCTCGCCTTCTGGGTCCTGAAGGCGATCGCGATCGGTGTCGTCGCCGTGCTCGCAGTGGCGGCGCTCGTCGTCCTGCTCAGGAAACGCCCGTAGAATTCGCCCGCAGTGGGGCGTAGCCAAGTGGTAAGGCAGCGGGTTTTGGTCCCGCGATCCCAGGTTCGAATCCTGGCGCCCCAGCCATCTCCTCGATGACCGACACGCAACTCGCAGCCGTCGTCATGGCGGGAGGCCTCGGCACCCGGATGCACTCCGAGGTGCCGAAGCACTTCCACGAGCTGCTCGGCCGCCGGATGGTCGACTGGGTGCTCGAGGCCGGGCGGGCGAGCGGGGCCGACCCGCTCGTCGTCGTCGCCTCGCCATCCGGGCGAGACCAGTTCGGCGCCGCGGACGTCGCCGTCGCCGTACAGGAGCAGCCGCTCGGCACGGGCGACGCGGTGCGCTCGGCGCGGTCGGCGCTCGCCGGCCTCGACGGCGACGTGCTCGTGCTCTCCGGCGACACGCCGCTCCTCACCGGTGAGCTGCTCGAGGAGCTCGTCGCCGCTCATCGGGACGGAGGCGCGGACGCGACGATCCTGAGCACCGAGCCGCCCGACCCTCGCCTGTACGGGCGTATCGTCCGCGGCAGCGACGGGTCGGTGCTTCGCATCGCCGAGGGCACCGACGCCTCCGAGCAGGAGCTCGCGATCCGCGAGATCAACACGTCGATCTACGTGTTTCGCGCCGCCGCGCTCTGGCCGGCACTCGAGCGGCTCCAGCCGAAGAACGTGCAGGGGGAGCTGTACCTCACGGATGTGATCGAGATCCTCGTCGGCGACGGCGCGAAGGTTCTCGCCCATCTGGCCGCCGACTGGCGCCAGGGTGACGGCGTGAACACGCGAGCCGAGCTCGCCCAGGCCGGAGCCGTCCTGCGGGACCGCATCAACGAGCGCCACATGCTCGACGGGCGTGACGATCGTCGACCCGCGGACGACCTGGATCGAGCCGACGGTCGAGATCGAGCCGGACGTCGTCGTGCACCCGTTCACGATCCTCGGCGGCGGCACCCGGATCGCGACCGGCGCCGAGATCGGCGCGAACACCGTCGCGATCGACACGCACGTCGGTCGGGGGGCGGTCGTCGGGCCGTTCTGTTACCTTCGCCCCGGGACGGTCCTCGGCGAGTCTTCCAAGGCGGGCACCTTCGTGGAGATCAAGAACTCACGCATCGGCGACCGCACGAAGGTGCCTCACCTGTCGTACATCGGCGACGCGGAGATCGGCTCCGACACGAACATCGGCGCCGGCGCGATCACGGCCAACTTCCCGCACCGCCCCGGTCAGCCGAAGGGCCGCACGACGATCGGCAGCGACGTCAGGACCGGCGTCCACAATTCGTTCGTCGCGCCGCTGGAGGTGGGGGACGGAGCGTGGATCGCTGCCGGGTCGGTTATAACGGAGGACGTCCCCGCAGACGCGCTGGGGATCGCCCGGCCGCGCCAGGAGAACAAGGAGGGATATGCAGCCCGTCGGCGCGAGCGCTGAGCTTGCCCTCCCCGGCCTCGAGGCCGCCGAGCCCATGACGCACTCGGGCCCGGGGCACTGGCTCGAGCGCGGCCCGCAGAAGCGGCTGATGGTGTTCGCCGGCCGCTCGCACGCGGGCCTCGCCGGGCGGATCGCCGAGCAGCTCGGCGTCGAGCTCGGATCGATCGAGCTGCACACGTTCGGGAACGGCGAGACGTACTGCCGCTACGACGAGTCGATCCGCGGTGCCGACCTGTTCCTCGTGCAGACCGGCTGCCAACCGGTCGACCAGAACATCATGGAGCTGCTCTTGATGATCCAGGCGGCGAAGCTCGCCTCGGCGAAGCGGATCACCGCCGTCATCCCGTGGTTCCCCTACGCGCGCCAGGACCGCAAGGCGAAGCCGCGCGAGCCGATCACCGCGCGCCTCGTCGCGGACATGCTCCAGCTCGCCGGCGCCGACCGCGTACTGACGATGGACCTGCACGCAGGGCAGATCCAGGGCTTCTTCACGATCCCGGTCGACCACATGACCTCGCTACCGCTCTTTGCGCGGCACTTCCGCGACCTCGGCCTCACCGGCGACCGTGTCGTGTCCGTCGCCCCCGACGCCGGCCGCGCCAAGCACGCCGTCCGTTTCGCGGAGATGATCGACGCCGACTTCGCGATCATGCACAAGACTCGGCCGTCGCACGACACGGTCTCGGTCACCGAGGTCACAGGCCGCGTCCGCGGCAAGGTCGCGATCATCGGCGACGACATCACGACGACGGGCGGGACGTTGATCGCGGGCGCGCAGGCGCTGCGCGAGCACGGCGCAACCGACATCTGGATCTTCGTCACGCATGCGCTCCTCAGCGCGGAGGGCCTGCGCCGGCTCGACGAGGCAGGGTTCGCGGGCATCGTCGTCACCGACACCGTGCCGATCGACCCGATCGCGAAGCCCGAAAACATGACGGTCCTCACGGTCGCCCCGCTGCTCGCCGAGACGATCATGAACGTCTTCGCCGACGACTCGGTCTCGGCGATCTTCGGCGGCGAGAACCAGCTCTTCTAGGCTCTCGGGCTCACGTGCTCCCCGGGGGCGCGACGCCCGTGCTCAGCCACTGCAGCTGCTCGGCAATCTCGTCCTCGGGATCCGACCCCAGGTGGCCTGCGACGCCGTCGACCTTGACGAGGCAGCCGGGCACGTTCGCCGCGAGCCACTCTCCGTGAGCCGGCGGAACGAGCACGTCGGTCAGGCCGTAGCGGATGAACACCGGGACCGAGATGACCTTGAGGTCGAAGCCCCATGGGGAAACGATCGCGAGGTCGTCGTCGACCCAACCGCCGACGCCACCCACGGCCTGCTCGAGGATCGACTCGCGGATGATCTGCATGCGTTCGGGAGTGGCCAGCTGGGCCTGATCCGACTCGCTCAGCTCGAAGTCCGCAAGAACGGTCGAGGGGTCGGCCGCGACGCGTTCCTCGGCCTGCGCGAACAGCGCCGCGAGCTCGGGTGCAAGGACATCCTCGCCGGCCTGCGCCCAGCGGACCTCCTTCACGTTCTCGGGGTCCTGCCCCGCGAGCCAAGTCTCCTCATCGAGACCGGGCGTGCCGAGGGGCGCCACGCCGACGATGCAGGCGGCGCGCACGACGCGATCGGGCAGGAGTGCTGCGCAGGCGAGCGAATGCGGCCCGCCTCCCGAGGCGCCCGTGACGCTGAAATGATCGAAGCCGAGCTCATCGGCGATCGCGCGGACGTCGTCGACCTCGTCGGCAACCCGTCGGCCGCGGCGCCGGTCGGACCTGCCGTAACCGGCGCGATCATGCGTGACGAGGCAGACGCCCAGCCCCGCATAGAGCTCCTCGTGCGGCCAACGCTCCAAGCGGCAGCCCGGCGTGCCGTGGAGAGCGAGAACCGGAAAGCCGTCGAGGTCGCCCCACATCGCGTAGGCGAGCACGCGCCCATCCGGCGTCCCGAGCGTGCGGAGCCGTTCCCCCACAGGCCGAGTTTACGCACTGCTCACAGCGCGGCTTGGCACGGGGCGTTTGACCTGGAGCCGAAAGACCTGTTGCATTGCACCAGGTAACCCTGGGCAAGGGCGGAGGAGCTCCATGGCAGAGGCAGACACGACACTCGTGCGCGCACTGATGGACGCGCTGCGGGAGACCCGCGCCAATCGCACGCGGACGTCGGTCCGCAAGCACAGGCGCAGGCACCCGATCGAGCGGCATCACCTCGCCGAGGCCGGCGGCGGCCCGTCGGCCGGGCGGTCCGGCTAGCGGCGTCGACATCCGTGGTCCGGTGCTCCTGCAACCATGAGGGGCGGTGGAGTTCGAGCTCGGTCGTTCCGTCGAGGACGCCGTGCGCCGTAGCGCGCACAGGCTTCCGCTCGGGCCGGAGTCGGGCTCGCACGTCGTGGACTCGCTCCGCGCCGACCGGGAGCTGGCGGTCAGCTACGACTACGACACGGTCGACCGCGACCTCGAGCGGCTCGGTGTGACCCTGTCGCGCCTGCCGAGCGAGGCGGGCGCGGTGTGGCGGCTGGCGCTCCCGCGCGGCGAGCGTGTCGAGGCATGGGAGCCGGGCAACGACGGGCTCGCCGTGCCGGCCGAGCTCACCGCGCTCGTGGGCGGCGTGCTCGACGGGAGGGAGCTCGTGCCGTCGCCGCCCGTCAGCGACGATCCCGGCGCCGTTCGGCTGCGCGAGCTGCTCACCGAGCAGCGTCGCGCGCTGCTCGCGCACGAGCCGGGGACGCGGCTCGGGGACGACATCGAGAATCTTCACCAGCATCGCGTCGCCGCGCGCCGCACGCGCGCGTTCCTGCGCGCGGTTCGACGCTATGTCGACGCCGACTGGAAGGCGGCCCTCGGAGGCGCGCTCTCCGAGCTCGGGCGGGCGACCGGCCCCGTCCGCGACCTCGACGTGCTGCTCGAGCACGTGCGCGTCGAGGTGGCGGGTCTCGATCCACGCGAGCGCGAGGCGGGCGAAGCGCTCGTCCGCGAGCTCGAGCAGCGGTTGGCGCACGCGCGCGACGTTCTGCTCGACGCGCTCGACGGCGACTCCTATCGGCTGACGCTCGCCCGCCTGAACCTGCCGCCGCGCCTCGCCCACGACGCGGAGGCGATCCCGCTCACCCGGGTTGCGCGCAACGAGTTCCGCCGGCTCGTACGGGTCGTCGACCGGCTCGGGAAGCATCCCGACGAGGCGACGATTCACGGCCTGCGCATCGCGCTCAAGCGCGCGCGCTACGCCGCCGAGCTGGCCGCGCCCGACGGCAAGCGCCGCCGGCGCTTCCTCAACGAGGCAAAGGCTCTGCAGGACCTGCTCGGCGAGCACCAGGACGCGGTCGTCGCCGAGTCGAGGCTGCGCGAGGTCGCGCTCGACGGCGCGGACGCTGGCGCCGCGTTCATCGCCGGCCGGCTCGCCGAGCGGCAGTCCCAGCGTCGTGCCCACGCCCGGGAGTTCCTGCCGGCGGCCTGGAAGCGCCTGCGCTCGAGCGGCTCCGACCTACACTGACGGTCGTGCCGATGAACTTCGAGCGCGCGTTTGCGGAGCGGCCCGGCGTCTACGAGGCATGGGTCGCGTTGAACACCTCGATCAAGGCCAACATGGACCTTCGACGGTACGAGCTCGCGACCCTCGCCGCCGCGCAGCGGCTTCGCTCCAGCTACTGCTGCCTCGCCCACGGCAGGGTGCTCGCCGAGCGGTTCGAGGCCCCGGTCGCGGCGATCGTCGCCGACCGCGGCGCGGCGGGGCTCGGGGACGTCGATCTTGCGGTGATGGAGCTGGCCGAGCGCGTCGTCGACGACGCGTCTTCGATCGGCGAGGACGACCTACGGCCACTGCGCGAGCTCGGGCTGTCCGATGCCGAGATCATGGACGTCGTGCTCGCGGCCGCCGCACGCTGCTTCTTCTCGAAGACGCTCGACGCCCTCGGCGTTCTGCCCGACGCGCACTTCGCCGAGCTGCCACAGGAGCTGCTCGACGTGCTCGTCGTCGGCCGGCCGATCGCGTCCGCGTAGCCCGCTACCCGACGGCGAACGTCTTGCTGACGAGCGTCGTCCGGCGCTGTGGCGCGAGCGCCGCGCGGAGCACGACGACGTATGCGTAGCGGCCGGGCTGCAGGCGGCTCAGCGGGAACACGACGCGCGGCGTCCACCCGGCGTGGGCGGTGCCCTTTGCGCGCAGCACAGGGCGGACGCCAAGTGCCGCGCGTGCGGTCAGCTGCCGGCGGCCCTCGACCGCGACGACCGCGGCCGTCCACGTCGCGTCCTCGGCGGCCCGCACCCGGAAGGCCCACGAGCGCTGCACGCGCGAGCGGGTCGTCATCGGGCCGAAGAACGCGGTGGCACCGATGACGCCGGTGCGATGCCGCCAGTGGACGAGCGTTCCCGTGCACGTGGTGCCGGCCGCGAGCGCGTCGCGCACGACGTCGTACGACGGTCGCTTCGTGCCGTCGGCCCGCTCGAGGCCGCTCTGGAACCCGGCGAGATTGGTCTCGTCGACGAACGGCATGAACAGCACGTCGGAGATGCTCGGGTCGCACTCCGCCCGCGTGATCAGGTCGCCGTACACGTGAGCCTGCGCACGGTCGGACGTCACGGGCACCGTCTCGAAGCCCGTGTACGCCTCCTGCGACGAGGCCGGGATCGCGGTCTGCCAGCCGACCTCGTCGATCGAGATGCGCAGGCCTTTCTCGACGGTCGGCTGTCCCGTGCCGGCGAAGGCATCCCAGAGCGCCTGCTTCACGCGATCGAGATTGGCAAAGCCGGCGTCGGGCCACTCCAGCCCGCGCTCGAGCGGATCGCGGTTCGAGCGCGGATACGGATGGAAGCCGAACACGTCCATGATCGGCTTCGTCCGGTGGCTCGCACGGTAGGCGGCGCCGAGGCCGGCGATGAAGCGGAGGGGAGACGTGGAGCTGTTGCTCGGAGCGCCGGGCGCGTCGTTGCCGCGGCTCGAGACGACACCCCCGACGACCGTGATCGTCGGGTCGACCGCCTTCAGCGCATCGTAGGAGTCGGCGAGCATGCGCTCGTATCCGAGCGCGGCGACGGCACGTCCGTTCCGGAACTGCGGCCGCCAGAATCGCGGCTGGTTCGGCTCGTTCCCGATCACGAACGTGCGCACCTGCGGGTAGGTCTTCGCGAGCTCGGCGACGAACGCCGCGAATGCAGCAGCCCTGGTCGCCGAGGTCCCGACGGCGCCCGGCGCGGCGGGGCGGACCGAGAGGCGCACCGAGACGCCCGCCGCGGTCGCTGCGGGGATCGCACGGTCGAGGAACGTCGCCTCCGGAATCGTCGTCGGCTGCGCCGCGTTCCACGTCACCGTCATCCGGTCGAGGCCCAGGCCGATCGCCGAGATGTCCGAGAAGAAGGCCAGGCCGCCGTCGTTCGCGTACTTGCCGGCGTCGTCGGCGACGCCGAACTTGATCGCCGGTGCGGAGCCCGCGCCGGCGGACGACGCGTGCAGCAGACAGGCGAGGAGTGCGAGGGCCGCAGCTCTCCGGCGCACCGCAGGGTTATACCGGACCGGTCAGAGGGTCACGGGTCCGGCTACAATCGCCCGCCGTGGCGTCCGAGCGCGTGAAGCTCATGGTCCAGAACCGTGCCGTCCTCGGCTCTGCCGAGTCGCGCCGCCTGCGCCGGCAGGGGCTCATCCCCGGCGTGCTCTACGGGCGGGAGCGGCCGGTCGCGATCACGATCGGCGAGCGCGAGCTGCGCGCGGCGCTGACCGGGGAGTCGGGCGCGAACGCCGTGCTCGACGTCGTCGTCGAAGACGGCGCCGTCCACGCGTCGGTGCTCAAGGACTACCAGCGCGACGCGGTTCGCGGCTCCATCACCCACGTCGACCTTCAGGAAGTGCGCCTCGACCAGCCGATCCACGCCACGGTGCCCGTCCAGGTCACCGGAGAGCCCGCGGGCGCGAAGCTCGGCGGCGTGTTCACGCAGGCCGTGATGGAGATCAACGTCGAGGCGCTCCCGCTCGAGGTTCCGGCGTCGGTCGAGTTCGACGCCTCCGAGCTCGGTCTCGGCGAATCGGTTCAGCTCGGGCAGATCGAGCTTCCGGCAGGCGTGACGCTCCTCGACGACCCCGAGACGACGCTGGCCTCGGTGGCTCACCAGAGCCGGGCCGAGGAAGTCGAGACCGAGGCCGTGGAGGGCGAAGGCCCGGCGGGCGAGGGCGGCGAGGCGGGGCCGTCGGACGAGGCCGAGTCGGCCTCCGACGACGAGACCAGCTCCGAGGAGTAGCCCGTGCGCCTGTGGCCGCGGCGCCACGGCACGTCGCTCGACCTGCTCGTCGTCGGCCTCGGGAACCCGGGTCGCGAGTACGCGGGCAACCGCCACAACGTCGGCTTCATGGTCGTCGACGAGCTCGCCCGTCGCCACGACGGCGCCTGGCGCGGCAAGTTCGACGGGCTCGTCGCCGAGGTGCGGATCGACGGGCACAAGGTCGCGCTGCTCAAGCCGCAGACGTTCATGAACGAGTCGGGCCGCTCGGTCGCCGCCGCACTGCGCTTCTTCAAGCTCGAGCCCGATGCCGTGCTGGTCGTCCACGACGAGGGCGACCTCGAGCTCGGCCGTCTCCAGGCGAGGCGGGGCGGCGGGCTGGCCGGCCACAACGGCCTGCGCTCGATCGCCAGGGCGATCGGCACGCCCGAGTTCCTGCGGCTGCGCGTCGGCGTCGGCCGGCCGGGTCGCGGCGACCGTCGCCCGCTCGCCGACTACGTGCTCGCCGACTTCGAGCCGCACGACGATCGCGAGCGGCTGGTCGCGGGCGCGGTCGAGGCCGTCGAGGTTCTCGACGCCGAGGGGCTCGAGGCGGCGCAGCAGCGCATCAACGGCGCGCGCGGGTCGGGCACGGCTCCTCGATCGAGCTAACCCCGCAGGGGGAGACAGAAAGCCCCGTCCGGGGCATGACGATCGGGCGCGACCCCGAGCATGCTGCGCGGGCCAACGACAGCGAGGCGCGTCACGTCTTTGCGCGCCGGCCCTGCCGAAGGGAGCCTCCTCATGTCTCGCCACCTGCGCCTGGTGCTCGCCTGCGCCATCGTCCTTTCCGCGTTCGCGGCCCGCGCCGGAAACGCGTTCGCCGCCCACCTGCGGACCACGCACGCCACCGTCGTTCAGCGCGAGCGCGTGCGGATCGTTCGCTTTGCCCGCACCTTCCTCGGTGTGCGCTACACGTACGGCGGGACGTCGCCGCGGAGCGGGTTCGACTGCTCGGGCTTCACGCGGTTCGTCTACGCCCACTTCGGGATCGCCTTGCCTCACTACTCGGCCGCCCAGTACGACCTCGGCCGCCGCGTCTCGCGCTCGCGCCTGCGCCCCGGCGACCTCGTCTTCTTCGACGGGCTCGGCCACGTGGGCCTCTACATCGGCGGCGGCCGCTTCATCCACGCTCCGCACACGGGCACGCGCGTCTCGATCGACTCGTTGTCCGGGTCGTACGGCTACGACGGCGCAGTGCGGATCGTCGTGTAGGGAATTCCCCGATTACGGGCGCCCCCGTACCCGCGACCCTGCGGATGAAAGGAGGCGTGTGATGGAGGCGTTCTGGGTCATCGTGACGTTCGCCTACGTGATCGCCGGGGCCGCGGTCGTGCTCGGCGCCGGTTGGCGGATGTTCCATCCGCACAACCGCTTCTAGGCGAACTACCATGACGCCCCGGCCGAACGCCCGCGTTCGGCCCGTCGTCATGGACCGGCCGGTACTTCACACCCTCGTCGAGCGTCTCCGAGCGGAGGAGCGCCTGCAGCAGCTCGCTGCCGGGCTGCCCGCGCGCGCCCGGGTCTCCGAGCCGATCCTGCCGCTCGTCGCGGCTGCGCTCCACGAGGAGCTCGGCCGCGGCCTCGTCGTGCTGCTCGCCGAGGATGCCGACGCCCGCGACGTCGCCGAGGCGGCGTCCTGGTTCCTCGGCGAGGACGGCGTCGCGCTCTTCCCGTCGCGCGGCGTCGGCTTCGGCTCCGGCCTCGAGCCGCCGCCGCATCTCGTCGGCGAGCGGGCGCGCGCCCTCGCCGTGCTCGAGCGCGGCGGCCTCGTCTGCGCCTCGGCCGCCGCGGTCACCGAAGGCCTGCCGCCGCCCGGTGCGCGCCCGTCCCCGCTGCGGATTGCCCCCGGCGACGAGCCGGGCATCGACTCGCTCGCCGAGCACCTCGCCTCCGCCGGCTACGAGCGTGTCGAGCGCGTCGAGGAGCGCGGGCACTTCGCCGTGCGCGGCGGCCTCGTCGACGTCTTCCCGACCACCGGCCGCGAGCCGCTGCGCATCGAGCTCTTCGGCGACGAGATCGAGCAGATCCGCGCCTTCTCGCCGTTCACGCAGCGTGCGCTTCGCCAGGTCGACACCGCGACCGTGTATCCGGCGGCGGAACGGCGCCTCGAGCTCCATGAGCCAATGCTCGACGGCGAGGAGGAGACGGTCGTACCCGACGACCTCGTGTCGCCGTTGCCGCGGACACCGGACGTCGTCTGGTCGCCGGACGAGGTCGAGGCCGTGTGGGCCGAGGACCGCTCACCGGGGGTCGACCTGTCGCGCGCCGCCGTCTTCTCGCCGCTGCCGCAGGGACAGCCGTTCAGCTTCGACGCACAGCGACCGGCGCTCACCGCACGCGGGCTCGCCGAAGCGGAGAACGAGCTGAACGGGCTCCTCCGCCAGGAGCTCGACGTCGTCGTTGCGTTCCCGCACCGCGGCGAGGCGCTGCGCCAGCAGCAGCTGCTGCGCCGCGTAAGCGCTCACATCCTCGAGCCGGGCGAGACGCCTGCGGCACTGTCGTTCGCGATCGCACCCGCACGTCGCGGCTTCGTCTGGCGGGAGCTCGGCGTTGCGCTCCTTCCCGACACTCAGGTCTTCCGCAAGCGCCCGCCGCGCGCTGCCGCGGCGCCGGGCCGCGCGCTGCAGAGCTTCTCCGACCTGCGCACCGGCGACTACGTCGTGCACGAGGACCACGGCATCGCGAAGCTGCTCGGCTTCGAGACGCGCGAGGTCGCCGGCGTCACCCGCGACTACCTGCTCCTCGCCTACCGCGGCGACGACCGTGTCTACGTCCCGCACGAGCAGATCGGCAAGGTGAGCCGATACGTCGGCGCCGACGCGCGCGAGCCCGCGCTCTCGAAGCTCGGCGGCAAGGCGTGGGACAACCTGAAGACGCGCGCGCGCGAGCACGTGCGCGAGCTCGCCGGCGACCTGCTGCAGCTCTACGCCCAGAGGCAGACGCAGCCCGGCGTCGCCTTCGACCTGGCAAACGACTGGCTCGAGCAGCTCGAGTCCGAGTTCCCGTACCGCGAGACCGACGACCAGCGCACGGCGATCGAGGCGGTGAAGGAGGACCTCGAGGCGCCCCATCCGATGGACCGGCTCGTGTGCGGCGACGTCGGCTTCGGCAAGACCGAAGTGGCGCTGCGGGCGGCCTTCGCGGTTGCGGTGAACGGCAAGCAGGTGCTGATGCTCGTGCCGACGACCGTGCTCGCTCAGCAGCACTGGAACACGTTCCGGGGCCGCTACCGCGACTTCCCGGTGCGGGTCGAGATGGTCTCGCGCTTCCGGAAGCCGGCCGACGTGAAGAAGGTGCTGGCCGACTTCGCCGCCGGGAAGGTCGAGGTGCTGATCGGGACGCACCGCGTCCTCTCCCGCGACGTCGTCCCGCGGGAGCTCGGCCTCGTGATCGTCGACGAGGAACAGCGGTTCGGCGTCGCGCAGAAGGAGCTGCTGCGCCAGCTTCGCCTGGAGGTCGACGTGCTCGCGCTCAGTGCGACGCCGATCCCGCGGACGCTGCACATGTCGCTGTCGGGGCTCCGCGACATCTCCGTGATCGAGACGCCGCCGGAGGGCCGGCGGCCGATCCGCACGTTTGTCGGCGAGCTCGACGACGAGCTCGTCAAGACCGCACTCGAGCGCGAGGTCGCCCGCGACGGCCAGGCGTTCTATCTCCACAACCGCGTCGAGACGATCGACGAGGCGGCCGAGAAGCTGCGCCGCCTGTGCCCGGAGCTGCGCTTCCTCGTCGCGCACGGCCAGATGCCCGAACGCGAGCTCGAGGACCAGATGCTGCGCTTCCTCGCCGGCGACGCGGACGTGCTCGTCTCGACGACGATCATCGAGTCCGGCCTCGACATCCCGCAGGCGAACACCCTCATCGTCGAGCGCGCAGATCAGCTCGGGCTCGCGCAGCTCTACCAGATCCGCGGCCGCGTCGGCCGCAGCGACGCGCTTGCCCACGCGTACCTCTTCTACCCCGACGCGCACGAGCTCTCGCCCGAGGCGCGCGCCCGGCTTGCGACGCTTGCCGACCACACCGAGCTCGGCGCCGGCTTCGCGATCGCAATGCGCGACCTCGAGATCCGCGGCGCGGGCGATCTGCTCGGCGCCGAGCAGTCGGGGCACGTCGCCGCGCTCGGCTTCGAGCTGTACGTGGAGATGCTGCACGAGGCGGTCGCCGAGCTGCAGGGCCGGCAGCCGCTCATCGCACGGCCGATTCGCGTCGACGCGCGGGTCGACGCGTACGTGCCGGCGTCCTACATCGCCGCCGAGGCGCTGAAGATCGATCTGCACCGGCGCATCTCGCTCGCCGCCGACGAGGACGAGCTCCGCGAGCTCCAGCTTGCGACCGAGGACCGCTACGGCCCGCTGCCGCCGCCGGTCGAGAACCTGTTCGCGATCCAGGCGGCGAAGCTCAAGCTTGCGGTGCTCGGGGCCGACTACCTCGTCTTTCGCGGCGGCCGCGCTTCGGCCGGCCCGGTCGTTCTCGGCTCCGGCGAGCTGCGCGAGCTGCGGTCACGCGTCGAGACCGCCGTCTACTCGACAGGAAACCGTGAGGTGACGTTAAGAGCCGATGAATTCAAGGATGCGCTCGATTTGGTCGATGCTATGCTGGCCGCCCGCCAGGCCCCCTAGCCGGCGGTTTTCTCTGATGCAGAAGCTCAAATTCCTGATTCCGATCGTCCTGGTGGCAGCCCTCGCCGCGTGTGGGGGATCGAGCAGCAGCGACAAGCTGTCGTCGGGCGACGTCGCCGTCGTCGGCCAGACGCACGTCGACAAGGCGCAGTTCGACGCCCTGATGCAGCAGGCGAAGCAGAGCTACAAGCAGCAGGGGCAGGCCTTCCCCAAGGAAGGCACGACGAAGTACCAGACGGTGAAGTCCGAGGCCGTCTCGCTGCTCGTCCAGCAGGCTGAGCGCGAGGAGAAGGCCAATTCGATGGGCATCAAGGTCACCGAGGCCGACATCGACAAGCGGCTCGCCCAGATCAAGAAGCAGTACTTCAAGAGCAGCGAGGCGAAGTATCAGACGTACCTGAAGCAGAACAAGCTGACCGAGGCGGTCGTGCGCGAGGACGTTCGAGAGCAGCTCATCTCCCAGGACGTGTTCAACAAGCTGACGAAGAACGTGACGGTCTCGAAGAGCGACGTGGCGACCTACTACAAGCAGAACATCAACCAGTACTCGCAGCAGCCGACCCGCTCGGTGCGCTACATCCTCGTCAAGAAGAAGGCGACCGCTGAGCAGGTCTACCAGCAGCTCAAGAACGGCACCGACGCCACCTGGTGCAAGCTCGCGAAGAAGTACGCGAAGGACTCGAGCGGCCAGCAATGCGGCAAGGCGACCTTCTCGAAGGGCCAGACGGTGGCGATCTTCGACAAGATCGCGTTCGCTGCGCCGACGAAGGTCGTCCACGTGCCGTTCTACGACCCGACCTCGTACAAGTCGTGGTTCGTGATCGAGCCGCTCGGCGCCGTGCAGAAGGCGGCCGTCACGCCCGAGGCGTCGGTTGCGAGCCAGATCAAGCAGACACTTCTGCAGGCCAAGAAGAACCAGACGATGAGCGACTGGCTCGCCGGGCTGAAGAGCTCGTTCTGCTCCGGCTCCCGGATCAAGTACGCGGTCGGGTACGTCGCCAGCCCGGATCCGTGCGCGGCGACGACGACGGCCACGACGACGGGCTAGCCGCCGCGCTCGTCGAGCTGCAGGCGCTGACCGAGCGCCTGCGTCGCGAGTGTCCGTGGGATCAAGAGCAGACCGCACGCACGATCGTCCCGCACACGGTCGAGGAGGCCTACGAGGTCGCCGACGCCGCGCTCGCCGGCGACGACGCGAAGCTGCTCGACGAGGTCGGCGACCTCCTCTTCCAGTCGTACTTCCTCGCCCTGCTGCTCGAGGAGCGAGACGCCGGGAGCCTCGAGCGGGCCGCTCGCGCAGTCCAGGCGAAGCTCATCGCCCGTCATCCACACGTCTTCGGCGACGCCGAGGCCCGGACCGCCGCGCGCGTCCGCGAACGGTGGGAGGAGCTGAAGCGCGAGCAGGAGGGTCGCGAGGGTGTCTTCCACGACATCCCCGAGGGGCTGCCTGCGCTGCTCTACGCGCGCAAGGTGCAGTCACGGGCCAAGGCAGTCGGGTTCGAGTACCCGGACCTCGCCGGGGCGCTCGCCGACTTCGACGACGAGCTGCGCGAGTTTCGCGACGAGCTGCCCGCAGCCGACCCGTCGCCTGAGACCGAGCCGGACGCGCGCGTCGCGGCCGAGCTCGGCGATGTTCTCTTCGCGGCGGTCAACGTCTCCCGCCGCCTCAACGTCGATCCGGAGCTCGAGCTCCGCGCTGCGGCGAAACGCTTTCGTGTCAGGGTGGAGACTGCTGAGGCGCTCGCGCGCGACGACGGCAAAGATTGGACGACGCTCCCGCTCGACGAGCAGGACGCCTACTACGACAGGGCAAAGGAGAAATCGTGAGCGAGATCGTCGAGGTCGCCGGCAGGCAGGTACTTGATTCGCGAGGCAATCCGACGGTCGAGGTCGAGGCGAGGCTCCGATCGGGCGCGAGTGGCCGAGCGATCGTCCCGTCGGGTGCGTCGACCGGCGCGCACGAAGCGGTGGAGCTGCGCGACGGCGGTGCCGAGTGGGGCGGCAAGGGCGTGACGACTGCCGTCGCCAACGTGAACGGCGAGCTGGCCGAGCTCGTGCGCGGCCGCGACGCCTCCGACCAGGAGGGCCTCGACCGCGCGATGGTCGAGCTCGACGGCACCCCGAACAAGGGCAGGCTCGGCGCGAACGCGATTCTCGGAGTGAGCCTCGCGGTCGCCAAGGCAGCCGCTGACGAAGCCGACCAGCCTCTCTGGCGCTACCTGGGCGGCGAGGGCGCCTCGACGATCCCGGTGCCGATGATGAACGTCGTCAACGGCGGCGTGCACGCCCAGAACTCGATCGACCTGCAGGAGTTCATGGTCGTCCCGGTCGGCGCCGACACCTTCGCCGAAGGGCTGAGGATCGGCGCCGAGGTGTATCACGCGCTGAAGAAGGTGCTCTCCGACCGTGGCCTCTCGACCGGTGTCGGGGACGAAGGCGGGTTTGCGCCCGACCTCGAGTCGAGCGAGGCCGCGATCGAGGCGATCCTCGACGCCGCAGAGCGCGCCGGGCACCGCGACCGTGTCGCGATCGCCCTCGACCCGGCGGCGAGCGAGGTGTTCTCCGACGGCGTCTACCGCTTCGAGGGACGCGAGAAGACGAGCGCCGAGATGCCCGCCTTCTACGAGGATCTGATCGGCCGCTATCCGATCGTCTCGCTCGAGGACGGGCTGGCCGAGGACGACTGGGAGGCGTGGGCTGCGCTCACGCAGATGCTCGGCGAGCGTGTGCAGCTCATCGGCGACGACATCTTCGTCACGAGCCCGGAGCGCCTTCAGCGCGGCATCGACGAGCATGTCGCCAACTCGATCCTCGTCAAGGTGAACCAGATCGGGACGCTCACCGAGACGATCGAAGCGGTGCGGCTGGCGCAGTCGAGCGGGTACTCGGCCGTGATGTCGCACCGCTCGGGCGAGACGGAGGACGCGACGATCGCCGATCTCGCCGTCGCGCTCGGCACCGGCCAGATCAAGACAGGCGCTCCGGCACGCTCGGATCGCGTCGCGAAGTACAACCAGCTGCTCCGGATCGAGGAGGCGCTCGGCTCCCGGGCCGTCTACCCCGGCTGGGCCGCCTTCCCGCGCGCGCAACACGGCTGAGAACTCGAACCTGCGGTAGATCGCTAGATTGGGAGCAATGGGAGCTCAGCGCCGGCGCACGAAGATCGTCGCCACCATCGGCCCGGCCACCTCGACGCACGAGGCGGTCAGCGAGCTCGTCGAGGCCGGCGTCGACGCGATCCGGCTCAACCTCTCGCACGGGACGCACGAGGATCACGGCGCCCGCGCGCGGATCGTGCGCGAGGTGCAGAACGAGCTCGGCAAGCCGCTCGCGCTGATCGCCGACCTGCAGGGGCCGAAGCTGCGGATCGGCGATCTCGATGCGCCCCGGATGCTGCTGAAGGGCGAGGACGTGCAGATCGTCGGCGAGCAGCACGCCGTCGACAGCGAGCTGCCGGTGGCGCCGGCCGTGATCGGCGAGGTGCTCCGTCCGGGGCACGACATCCTGATCGACGACGGGCTCGTCCGGCTGACCGTGACCGAGGTCGATCAGGGACGCGCCGTGTGCACCGTCGTCGTCGGCGGCGAGGTGAAGTCGCACAAGGGCGTCAATCTGCCCGGAGTCCCGATCCCGATCCCGTCGCTGACGAAGAAGGATCTCGACGATCTCGAGTTCGCGCTCGGGCTCGGCGCCGACTTCGTCGCGTTGTCGTTCGTGCGGGCCGCCGCCGACGTCCGCGACCTCCAGGCGATCATCAGGCAGCACGGCTCGCCTGCGCGCGTGATCGCGAAGATCGAGAAGGCCGAGGCGATCGAGGCCCTCCACGAGATCATCTTCGAGTCCGACGCCGTCATGGTCGCGCGCGGCGACCTGGGCGTCGAGATCGGTGCGGCGACCGTGCCGCTCCTGCAGAAGCGCATCATCCTCGAGTGCCTCGAGGCGGGGAAGCCGGTGATCACTGCGACGCAGATGCTCGAGTCGATGATCGAGCACGCCGAGCCGACGCGCGCCGAGGCGAGCGACGTCGCGAACGCCGTGCTCGACGGGACGTCGGCGATCATGCTCTCCGCCGAGACCGCGACAGGGAACTATCCCGTGGCCGCCGTGCAGACGATGGATCGCATCGCGCGCGCGGTCGAGCCGTCGATGGACTATCGCCACGAGCTGCCGGGGCCTGCGGAGGAGCCGACCGTCGGCCGGGCCATGTCGAACGCAGCCTGCGACCTGGCCGAGACGCTCGGTGCAAGCGCGATTCTCGTCCCGACCTTCACCGGCCGGACCGCATCGGCGGTCGCGCGGCTGCGGCCGCGGCGCCCGATCGTCGGGCTCTCTCATCACCAGACCGCGTTGCAGCAGATGGCGCTCGAGTGGGGGATCATGCCGGTGCTGCTGCCACAGACCGAGAACGTCGAGGACCTGTGGACGCGTTCGCTCGAGTCGGCGTTGAAAGCGGGGGCCGTGGAGGCGGGCGACCGCGTCGTCACTACAGCAGGCACCGCCGTCAACCTGCCGGGCTCGACGAACGTGATCAAGGTCGACATCGCCTGATCGATCGCACGTAGGACTGCCGCGCGCCCCGGCGAACGTGGGGAGCGTGCTCCGGCTGAGGCCGACCAGATTGCTCGCGATCGGCGCGATCGCGCTCGCACTCTTCCTGTACTGGCGGCCTCTGCACACGTATCTGCGGACGAAGCACGAGCTGCAGGCGACCGATGCGCAGGTGGCGTCGCTGCGCGCGGAGCGGCAGGCCCTCGAGCGGAAGATCGCCCGCGCCGGAACGAGCCCCGAGCTGATCCGCCAGGCCCGCCGCCTGGGCCTCGTCAAGCGCGGCGAGCGCCTCTTCATCGTCCGCGGCATCGACACCTGGCGCAAGCACAACCGCTGACGCTAGGTTGGCCCGATGGCCGCGGGCGAGAGCGATACGGAGGTCGTGGCGCGGCAGATCGGGCGGCGGCCGCGCGCGTTTCGGCGCGTTGCCGTCCGGTGTCCGTTCGGGCGGCCGGCGGTGACCGAGCAGGCGCCGTTCGACGAGGACGGCCGGCCGTTCCCGACCCAGTTCTACGTGACGTGCCCGCAGCTCGTGGCCGCCATCTCGCGCCTCGAGGCGGCGGGCGGCGTCGAGCGCTGGACTCAGGCGGCGCGCGCCGACGCCGAGCTCGCTCGCTCCCTCGAAGACGCGCAGGCGGCGCAGCGCGCGCAGCGTCCCGAGCTTCCCGCCGGGATCGGCGGCGCGACGCGGGGCGGCAGCCTGAAGTGCCTGCACGCGCACGCGGCGTTCGCGCTCGCCCGCCCCGGCTACGAGCTCGGCGACCGCATCCTCGCGGAGCTGCCCTCGCTGTGGCCCGACACCTGCTGTACTCGTCGATAGAGATGGACGTCGAGCTCGCCCGCCATCACTGGGACGACGGCAACCGTCGCGTCCAGGCGTCCCGCCACGACGGGCAGCGCTACGGGAAGCTGCTCGGCGACGTCGACGTGGTGGTCGCCGATCTGCGCCGCCGCGTCGGGCAGACGTTCACGCTCGCCGAGCTCGCCGACGCGTACGACGGCGCCGACGACTGGGCGCGCGAGCTGCTCGACGAGCGCTTTCCCGACGCGGTGCCGCACGAGCCGGGGACGGTCACCGACGCCGCCTTCCACGTCTACGCCCGCGGCGCGTCCGACTACCGCCCATGAAGCGCCCGGTCGTGCTCGTCGTCGTGCTCGTGGTCGTGTTCGCGGTCGGCGTCGCCGTCGGCGAGGCGTTGAACGACAATCCCGTCCCGGGCGGCTCCCAGACCATCGTCCGCACGCTCGACCCGGTACCGCTCGCGCCCGCCGCGACCGCGACTGTCACGGTCACCACCTCGAGTCCGTAGCCTCCGGGTTCGTTTGGCCGACGGCCTCATTGGCTACTTTTGACTCATGCCTGGGACCCGGACCCGGCGCGGGGCCGGCGCCGAGCCGGACTGGTTGACGCTCGGCCAGGCCGCGAAATACCTCGGCGTCGCGCAGTCGACGATCCGCAAGTGGAGCGATCAGGGTCGCGTGCCGGCCTTCTACACGCCGGGCGGCCACCGGCGCTACCGCCTCACCGACCTCGAGCGCTTCCTCGACCGCTCGGGGCCGGGAACACGCAGCGGCGGCCCGATCGTGCTCGTGGTCGACGACGACGACGGCCTGCGCGAATTCGTGCGCGTCCATCTCGAGCTCGACGGCTACGACGTGCGGGAGGCTGCGAGCGCCGAGCAGGCGCTCGCAGCCGTCGACGACCAGGCGCCCGACCTGGTGCTGCTCGACGTCGTCATGCCCGGCATCGACGGCTGGCAGATGCTGCAGGAGATGCAGGAGCGTCACGGGTCGATCCCGGTGATCATGTTCAGCGGCAAGGTCGACGAGGCCGGCGCCAGGAAGGCGGAGGAGCGCGGCGCGCGTGGGTTCGTGGGGAAGCCGTTCGACCCTCAGGAGCTGATCGCGCGCGCGCGGCAGCTCGTGCCCGCGTAGCTCGACCGGCTACAGCTCTTCAGTAGCTCTGAGCAGCCCGCCGCCGATGACGCCAAGGCTGGCGATCAGGCTGATCCAGATGCCGATGCCGCGCGAATCGGCGGGCAGGACAGCGTCGGGGATCGAGATCACCCGGATCAGGACGAAGATCGCGGCCAGCGCCCCCAGCGCCAGCAGCACGAGGCTCTCCGGCACCGAGGCGGGCAGGTCGAAGCCGAGCTCGCGGAGCGCCACGATCACCACGACGGCCAGGCCGATGAAGAAGACGAGCTTCCCGAGCACGCCGGTGTGCCAGCCGATCACCGCCAGCTTCACCCCGACCCCTGAGCCGGCGTACCAGCCCATGAACGAGGAGAGGGCGAGGACGAGCCCCGCGATCCACGTCACGCGGTCGCCGATGCTCCAGAGGCCGCCGCCGTCGGAACGCGCGCGCACCGGCTCGCTTCCCTGCGCCGGGGCGTCGATGTCGAAGAAGTCGGGGTTCTCCACGGCGGTAAGTATGCGGGCGAGCCCGGTCGGAGGCGCGAGCCTAGATTCCGAAGAGCGTCTGCACCTCGGCCCACGCCGCGACCATCAGGAACGCGGTCGCGAAGAAGAGCGCGAGCAGCACGACGTAGAAGCGAACGCCGGAGCGGCGGGCGGCGCTGCGCCGCTCGTGGCGGGCGCGGCGGCGGGCGCGCTCACGCCGGTAGTTCCGTTCGATGACGAGGGGATCGAGCGACGGCGGGTCGTCCGCGAGCGGACCCGCCTGCCGCAACGGTTCTGGCATGGCTCAATTCTAAGCGATACTTCCCTGCACGATGGCGGTGAGCGTCGACCGGTCGCCCGTCGAGATCCTCGCGGACGCCGTCGTCACGGCATCGTCTGCGGCCGATCTGAGGTCGGCTGCGGCCGTCCTGGCGCGGGCCGCGGCCGAGGCGACGGACGCCGACGTGGCGGTGCTCCATCTCCGCGGCGAGGACGGCATGCTCGCCGCACGGGCGCTGGCTCCCGAGGGTGCAGGGCTCGCCGCCGAGCTCGCGGGCAGCAGAACCCCCGCCGACGAGGTCGTGGCGGGACGCCCGACGGCCGTCCTCGAACGGACGGCCGAGCGCGTCGGTGCCGCCCCCGACGAGCTTCTGTCCGTCGCCGCCGAGGTGGGTGGGCGCGTGGTCGGCCTCGTCGAGCTTCTGCGCGCGGGAGACCCGTTCGGAGACGACGAGCGTGCCGTCGCGGCGTTCATTGCCGCCCAGCTCGCGGTGCTCCACCGTCTGCTCGCGCCCGGGCTCACGGAGGCGCCGGGCCGGCGGCGCACACGCGTGCTCGAGCTCGCCGGCGACGCATTGGCCGCCGCAGGCGACGTGCACAGCGCCTCCACGCACGCGCTTCGCGCGGCGGTCGAGGCGACCCGGGCCCGCGGCGGTGCGATCTGGAGGCTGCAGGGCGCGCGAGCCGAGCCCGTCGTCGTCGAAGGATCGGCCGACACCGGGCCGGAGGCTTCCGCGCTTGCCGTCGCGGCGGCCGCGGGCACGGCGCCGGCGGCGGTCGAGCCCGCTGCCGACGGACGTTGCACGGTCGCGCTGCCGCTCGGCGAGCCGGCCCTCGCCGTGCTCCAGCTCGAGTACGACGAGGACACCGCGCCCGACGAGGCGGAGCTGAACGCCCTCGCCAAGTTCGCGGCCCGCACCTCGCACGCCCTTCGCTCCGGCGAGCGTGCAGCCGAGCTCGAGCACGACCTGTCGCGGACGCGGGCGCTGCTCGACGTCGTCGGGGAGGCGACGTCGCGGCTCTCGCTCGTGCACACCCTCGAGACGAGTGTCGACCGTGTCTCGCAGCTGCTCGGGCTCGAGCAGGTCGGCGTCTACCTGACCGAGGATGGAGAGCTCCGGCCCGCAGCCGGTCGCGCCCTCCCGCCTTCGCACGAGCGCGTCGCAGGCGCGTTTCGGGAGACGCTCGAGGGACCGCTCCGAGCCCGGGCCGCGGTGCAGGCCTCGGAGCTCGGCACGGAGCGGACGCTCGCAGGTGTACGCGCAGCACTGGCAGTGGCCCGCAGGCCGCGCGCGGCTGCAGTGCCGTTGCGCGTGCGCGGCGAGTCGAGCGGGCTCCTCGTCGCCTATCCGAGCGAGCAGCCTCTCTCGGGCAACGACCTCGCGCTGCTCGCGGCGCTCTCGGCACAGCTCGCGGTCGCTGTGCAGAACGCGCGCCTGCACGAGCAGGCCACGAGTCTCGGCGAGGCTCTCGGGGCGGCGCTGCGGTCGGAGCGGCAGGCATCCCGTCAGGTGGCCGCCCTCTACGAGATCTCGCGCTCGTTCACGCAGACGCTGTCGCTCGATGCGACGCTGCGGGCGGTTGCCGAGACCCTCGTACGCGAGCTCGAGATCGACGCGGCGGTGATCCGCGTGCCGGACGAGCGCGGCGACGTCTTCGTGCCCTGCGCTGTGCACGTCGCCGACGTGCGGCTGGCCGATGCGGTGCGGGCGATCCTCGACCATCCGCAGCGCCGCCCCCGGCGCAGCTCGGAGCCTCGGCTCCTCGCCCTCCGGTCGCTCGAGCGGCTCGGCGGCGCGCACGCGCTTCTGCGCCCGTTCCTCGAGAAGGGCTCGACAGCCGCCCTCGTGCCGATCTCGACGCCCACCGAGCTGCTCGCCGAGCTGACGATCGTCTCTCTCGACCCGGCGGCGCCGATCGACGCCGACACGCTGGCGACGGCGGCCACGATCGCGGGTCAGGCGGCGCTCGCGGTCGACAACGCGCGCCTCTACCACCAGCAGAAGGAGTTCGCGGAGGCGATGCAGCGCTCGCTGCTGCCCGGCGAGCAGCCGTCGGTGCCGGGGATCGAGATCGGTCGGGTTTACGAGTCGGCGGCGCAGGTCGACGTGGGCGGCGACGTCTACGACTTCCTCGAGCTCGCCGACGGCCGGCTCGCGGTCGTTCTCGGGGACGTCACCGGGCACGGCATCGCCGCGACGGCGGACATGGCGATGGCGAAATTCGTGTTCCGCTCGCTCGCGCGCGAGCATCCACAGCCCGGGGACTTCCTGGCGCACGCGAACGACGTTGTCGTCGACGAGATCGCGCTCGGCAAGTTCATCACGATGGCGTATGTGACGGTCGACCTCGACGGCCGGCTCGTCGGGGCGAGCGCCGGCCATCCGCCGCCGCGTCTGCTGCTGGCCGACGGCCGTGTCGAGGTGCTCGAGTGTGGGGGGCTGGCGCTCGGCATCGAAGCGCCGCAGCGCTACGACGAGGTGGTGGCGCAGCTGCCGCGCGACGCAGCGGTCGTCCTGTACACCGACGGCGTCGTCGAGTCGAGGAGCGGCACCGAGCTGTTCGGTGTCACGCGACTCGACGACGTGCTCGCGTCGAATGCGGGACGGCCCGCCCAGGAGATCGCCGAGGCGGTGCTCGCCGCGTCACGCGCCTTCGCACGCGACGCGCTGCCCGATGACTGCGCCGTCGTCGTCATCCGACGCACCGCGTGACGCTCGACCTGAGGCGCGGCTTTGACGGCGACCTCCGGCGCAGGTCGGGGCGGCCGCTCGTGATCGGGCACCGCGGTGCCGGCGCCGTGGCGGCCGAGAACACGATCGAGTCGTTCGAGGCCGCGATCGCGGCCGGTGTCGATCTCGTCGAGTTCGACGTCTCGCCCGGCCTGCGGGTCGCGCACGACGTCGAACGGGCCGGCCCCGGCGCTCCGGGGCTCGACGACGTCCTCGCGCTCCTCGCCTCCGCGGGCGTCGGCGCCCACGTCGACCTGAAGTCGCCCGGCTACGAGGCCGGCGCGGTCGAGGCGATTCGCCGGCACGGGCTCGAGGAGCGCGCGCTCGTCTCGACGGCGTTCGCCGTCACTGCGAGGCGCGTCCGCGGCCTGGCGCCCGAGCTGCCGGTGGCGATCGGCTATCCGCGCGATCGCCACGGCGTCTCCCGGTTCCCATGGCCCTCTGTCGTGACGCGCGCGGGCGCCGCCGCCCTGCGGGCGGTGATGCCCTGGCGGGTGCCGCTCCTGCTCCGTAGCTCGCACGCGACCGTCCTCGCCCTGCACCACGCGCTCTGCTCGCCGAGTGCGATCGCCGCCGCTCACCGAGCCGGTGTGCCCGTTTTCGCCTGGACGGCCAACGATCCGCCCACGGTCCGGCGGCTGGTCTCCGCGGGGGTCGATGCGATCGTCTCCGACGATCCGCGGATGGTCTTGCACGTGCTGGCTACACTTTCTGCGGCGTGAAGCGCCTGTTCCTTGTCGCTCTGTTCGCGTCGGGACTCGTTGCCGCGGGGGTCTTCTCCGGCACGGTGGTCGCCGACATCACGACCTCGACCGCCACGACGACGGTCGAGACGACGACGGCTGCCACGACGACGGCGGCCACCACCACCACCACGACTGCGACCCTGCCGGGCGTCCTGCCGCGTGGCACGCGCGTCGCGGGCATCCGCGTCGCGGGGCTGACGCCCATCGATGCCGTCACGACGGTCAGGGCCGCGTTCAAGCGCCCGATCGAGATCGACGTCGACCACGTCAAGCTTCTGCTCGACCCGACGAAGGTTGCCTCGGCGTACGTCAGCACGGCGGTTGCCAAGGCGCGGGCCTCCGACCGGGGCACGAATGTGCAGCTCGTCGTCGCCGTTCGCGGGTCGGCGGTGCGTCAGTGGGTCGCGGCGGTGGCGAAGCGCGTCGACCGTGCAGCCGTCGACGCGTCGCTGCAGGTCAAGAACGGCTCGCCCACGATCACCGCTCCGCTCGTCGGGCGGCAGCTCGCGCAGGCGAAGCTTCGCGCGCGCCTGATCGCCGCCCTGCAGCGCAACTCGAGGCTCCCGATCCGAGTCCACACCGTGGCCGTGCAGCCGACGACGCCGGTCGGCGTCGCGCAGGAGCCGACGATCGTCGTCAACCGCTCGCAGAATCGCCTCTATCTCTTCGACGGGACGAAGCTCTTCCGCACGTTCCCGGTCGCGACCGGCCAGGCGATCTACCCGACGCCCAAGGGCACCTGGCACATCGTGGTCAAGTGGAAGAACCCGTGGTGGTACCCGCCGACCCAGGACAGCTGGGCGCGCGGGCTCAAGCCCGTCCCGCCCGGCCCCGGCAACCCGCTCGGCACGCGCTGGATGGGCCTCGACGCCCCCGGCGTGGGCATTCACGGGACCGACGAGCCGTCGTCGATCGGCTACAGCGCCTCCCACGGCTGCATCCGCATGCAAGTGCCTGACGCCGAGTGGCTCTTCGACCACGTCGACATCGGCACCACCGTCTACGTCGTGTGATGCGCGTCGTCCGTGCCGCTGCCGTCGCAGGCGTCTGCGCGCTGCTCGGGCTGCTCGTCTGGGACGTGTCGCACGGGTCCGGCGGCGGGATCGCCAAGAAGGTGGACGCAGGGCAGACGGTCGCGGCCCCGAACGTGCAGCTGCCGTTCTTCAAGGGGGGCACATTCGACCTGGCGGCGTATCGCGGCAAGGTGGTCGTGCTCAACTTCTGGGCATCCTGGTGCGTCGACTGCAAGCTCGAGGCGAAGACGCTCCACGACGTCGCGGCCCGCTGGAAGGGCAAGGACGTGGTCGTCGTCGGCGTCGACACGAAGGACTTCGAGTTCGCTGCGTCTCGCTACATGAAGCACTACGGAGTCGACTACCCGATCGTCCGGGACGTGAACGGCTCGGTCAACTCCAGCTTCGGCGTCACCGGGTACCCGGAGACGTTCTTCGTCGACCGGCAGGGGAAGGTGATCCCGCCGCACGTGGTCGGTCCGATCACGCCGAACGCCCAGTTCTCGACGAAGGACCTCGAGCAGACCATCACGAGGCTCGCGTCGTGAAGCTCGCCGTCCGCCTCGTGGCGGGCATCGGTGTCGGCGCGCTGGCAGGGATCCTCGTGTGGCATCTCACCCATCAGCCGAAGTCGGTCGGGCCGGCGGTTGCCAAGGGGAAGATCGTCCGCGCGCCGGCGTTCGATCTGCCGCGCCTCGATGCGCCCGGGAAGCTCTCGCTCGCATCGCTGCGCGGGAAGGTCGTCGTCCTCAACTTCTGGCAGTCGAGCTGCGGCCCGTGCAAGCAGGAGATGCCGCGGATCGAGGCGGCGTCGCAGCGGTGGGCCGACAAGGGCGTGGTCGTGGTCGGAGTCGACATGCTCGACACGCGCGGCGCCGGCACGGCCTTCCGCAAGCACTACGGCGCGACGTACCCGATGGTCTTCGACCAGGTCGCGGACACCGCGGCGCCGTACGGCGTCTGGAACACGCCGGAGACGCTGTTCGTCGACCCGAACGGCTTCATCGTCAAGCGGATCCTCGGGCCGGTCTCGACGAGCGGCTTCGACGCGGCTGTTCGGACGGCGCTCGCGACATGAGGGCTGCGGCCGCTCTCGTTGCGGCGCTCGCGCTCGTGCTCGCGGCTCCCGCGTTCGCCGACAACGCGCATCCGAGCGCCTCCGAGATCGAGACCGAGCTGGTGTGCCCCGTCTGTCACGAGACGCTCGACGAGTCGACGGCGCCGATCGCGCAGGAGATGAAGCAGGAGATCCGCCGCCGGATCGCACAGGGCTGGACGAAGAAGCAGATCATCGACGAGATGGTCGCCAACTTCGGTCCCGGCGTCCTCTCGACCCCCGCGAAGCACGGCTTCGACCTGCTCGCGTGGGTGCTGCCGATCGGCGGCATCCTCCTCGGCGCCGTCGCGCTCGCCGCCGGCGCCTGGCACTGGTCGCGCCGGGGCGGAGGTGGTGACGACCTGCCACCGGGACGCGTCAGCAACCTCTCGGACGAGGACGAGCGCCTCGTCGACCTCGAGCTCGCTCGGTACGAATGATCGAGAAGGTCCCCGTTGCGTTTCTCGCCGGCCTCGTCTCGGTGATCACACCGTGTGTGCTGCCGCTCGTCCCCGGATACCTGTCGGCCGTCTCCGACATCGAGGTCTCGCGTCTCGGCGAGCACGGCGTCGCGCGACGCATCGTCGCCGCGAGCACGCCGTTCATCCTCGGCTTCACGCTGGTCTTCGTCGTGCTCGGCGCCGGCGCGGCGGCGCTCGGCAGCGTTGTCGATCCGCGCTCGCAGCTCGAGATCGCCGGCTTCGTGCTCGTCGTGCTCGGGCTCGCCTTCCTGAACGTGCTGCCGTGGCCCGAGCGTGCCGTTGCTCCGGGTCTCCTCCATCGCGCGCGAGGCAGCGGCTCGCGGTTCCTGCTCGGCGGGGCGTTCGCCGTCTGCGCCGCCCCGTGCATCGGCACCGTGCTCGCCTCGATTCTCGTCCTCGCCTCGTCGAGCGGGACGGTCGCGCGCGGTGTCGTGCTGCTCGTCGCGTATTCGCTCGGGCTCGCGGCTGCGTTCGTCGCGGCCGGGATCGCGTTCGGGCATGCGATGACGGCTTTCCGCTTCGTACGCGACCACTACACCGTCGTGCGCAGCGTCTCAGGCATCACGCTCGTCACGCTGGGGCTGCTCCTCTTCTTCAACCGCGACTGGTGGCTGCGCGTCGGCCTCGACCAGGTGTTCACGCGGATCGGCCTCGGCTCGCTCTAGCGCCGCAACCAGAACCGTCAGATCAAGACCGCGATGCGCGGGCGTGTACGGCGCGAGCCGGCGCAGCGCCTTCTCCCGCTGGCGCTCGGCGGCGACGGGCCGGCCGCGGCCCGCCTGGTAGCTGGAGACGACGACGTGCACCAGGCCCTGGAAGAAGTCGCGCTCCTCGCGGTCACAGTTGCGCCACGCGTCCTCGAATGCCTCGTGTGCCTCGAAGTACCGCCCTGTGCGGGCAAGGCCCAGGCCGCTTTCGTAGCGCCCGGTGACGGTGCTAGGGTCGCGATCAGGCATGGCGACGATCCTTCTCTGCGGGGTCGACTTGTTCATCCGGGGCAAGCTGGAGGCGCTTCTTCCGGAGCATCGCTTCACGACGGTCGACGGGGTCGACCCGCCGGAGCTCGTGATCGCCGACATCGCACGGGTCGATGCCGAGGACGTCGCGGACACCTATCCCGACGTGCCGATTCTCGGCTTCACGAACCACACGGACACCTCCGGATTGCGGCGTGCGCACGCCGCGGGCTTCGATCAAGTCGTTGCGAAATCGGCACTGTTCGAGCGCACGAGGGAACTGATCGACCCGCTGCTCGCGTCGGTAGAGTAGGCGCCCGTGACCTACATCATCGCGGAGCCCTGCATCGACATCAAAGACCGTTCATGCGTGGACGTCTGCCCCGTGGATTGCATCCACGAGGCCGGACGGATTCTCGTGATCGACCCGGAGGAGTGCATCGACTGCGGCGCCTGCGAGCCGGAGTGCCCGGTCGAAGCGATCTTCCCCGAGGACGCACTGCCCGAGAAGTGGGAGCCCTTCGTGCGCATCAACTATGCGTACAGCGAGGGCATGCCGACCGTCGACCAACTCGTCGACGCGTATGCGACCGAGCACAACGTTCAGAACCAGCCGATCGACTGATCTGCACGTCGCGCGCAGCGTCGTTTTCCTTTCCAGCAACGTGCGGGCAAGTCATGTCGTCCGCATTGCACGTTAGAAACCAACGTGGTAGGGAATCGTGCACGCGCAATCCGAGTCCAGGAGGTCTCAATGACCCAAGAGGATTGGAGCGGGACCGGCGAGACGTCGCAGACGTTCGATGCCGGCTCGTGGAGTGAACCGATCGTCGATGCTGCAGACGACGTCTGGAGCGAACCGGCCATCGGTGCGACGGAGGAGATCGAGAGCGCCGAGCCTGCGCGCGCGATCCCGGCCGCGGCGCGGTCGACGTCACGCTCCAGTTCCCGCTCGGGGTCGACCCGTGCCTCGTCGAGCAAGCGCTCGACGGCGAAGCGGGCACCCGCGAAGAAGAAGACCGCGGCGAAGCGCGCTGCCCCGAAGAAGGCAGCGGCCAAGAAGGCAGGCGCCAAGAAGTCCGTCGCGAAGAGAAAGACAACGGCGAAGCGCTCGCCCGCCAAGAAGTCGACCGCGAAGCGGACGACTGCAAAGCGGACGACCGCCAAGCGCACGACCGCCAAGCGCACGACTGCAAAGCGGACGACTGCAAAGCGGACGACCGCGAAGCGGGCACCTGCGAAGCGGACGGCCGCCAAGCGCTCGACGGCCAAGAAGTCGACCGCGAAGAGGTCGACCGCGAAGAAGGCCACGGCGAAGCGTGCTGCCCCGAAGAAGGCAGCCGCCAAGCGCACGACGGCCAAGCGGGCGACCGCGAAGCGGACGACGGCGAAGCGCTCGACCGCCAAGAAGACGACCGCAAGGAAGACGACCGCCCGCAAGGCGGCATCGCGGTCCCGCACGGCGCGGCGCAAGAAGTAGCCGCAACACTCCGCCGCCCGGGCTGCCACGTAGGGGCCCGGGCGGCGTGTGTGTCGACTGCGCCGCCAGGCCGACCCGGCTCGCTAGGCTGAGCCCGGTGGAGCCGAAGACACTCGACCACGTGGCGTTCTGGGTGGCCGATCGCGAGTCCATCGTGCGCTATCTCGAGCGTCATCTCGGCATGCACTCGATCGCCCGGGAGGAGAACTTCACCCTGATGGGTGCGGATGCCCGTCGCGGGAAGCTGACGCTCTTCGACGCGGAAGGCCCGCGCGAGCAGGGTGCTCTCGCGCATGTCGGGCTGCGCGTGAGCGATCTTGCGGCGGCCCGCGCTGCACTCCCTGCCGGCACGCCCGAGGTGTTCGATGTCGGCGAGGGCATCTTCATCACACTCGTCGAGGCGCCGACCGAGGTCGAATACGACCTCGATCACGTCGCGCTTCGGTCGGCGTCACCGCGTGCAACCGCGGAGGAGTACGAGCGCTACGGCTTTGCGCCGGCCGGGGAGGCGCGCCTCGAGGTCGGCGGTGCCTTCATCGAGCTCCACGAAGGGGACCCGGGCCGGCCCGAGCGGCCGCTGCTCAACCACCTGGCGGTGCTCGTCGAGTCGGCCGACGACGTGATCGCCGCCGCGGGCGACCTCGGGATCGAGGTCGAGTCTGTGGTCGACGCCGCCAACACGTACGCAGCGTTCCTGTGGGGCCCCGAGCAGGTTCGCATCGAGTACGTCGAGCACAAGCCGACGTTCAGCCTCGTGTGATCGTCGCCGGGGCCGGCATGGCCGGTCTGGTGGCGGCGGCGCGGCTGCGTGAGCTCGGCCGTGAGGTGGAGCTGTACGAGAAGGGCGGGCGAGTGGGTGGCTCGATGCTGCTCTCGTCGTGCGTCGTGTGGCGTCACGCCGACTGGGAGGACTTCCGCTCCGAGTGCCCGGGCGGAGACGAGCGCCTGCAGCGGCTCGTGTGGGAGCGGCTCGACGATGCGATCGACTGGCTGATCGCGCGCGGGGCGCCGGTCGTGTGGGAGGAGACCGGGAACCCGAGGACGCGCGGGAAGCGGTTCGACCCGCAGGGTCTCGCGCGTGCGCTCGACGGTGAGACGGCCGTGGTGGGCTCGATCCCGCTCACGATCGAGGAGCGGCCTCTTGTCCTGTGCACCGGTGGCTTTGCCGCCTCCGAGGAGCTCGTCGCGCGGTACGTCGCGCCGGCCGCGCCGCTTCGTCTGCGGGGGAACCCGTGGTCGACCGGCGACGGCCTTCAGCACGCTGCCGTCCGTGGCGCGGCCCTGACGAACGGCCTCGACGAGTTCTACGGCCGCAACATGCCGGATGCTGCGTGGGGGGAGGGCGAGCTCGTCTCGGCCTCGCAGCTCTACGGGCGCTTCGCACGTATCTTCGATCGCGACGGCGTCGAGTTCTTCGCTGCCGCGGACGTCTCGTGGTCGGAGACGAACGTCGTCCAGGAGACCGCGCGGCGGCCCGGGGCGATCGCCTACTACGTGCTCGACGGGACGGCGATGCAGCAGCGTGTGCGCGACAGCACGGTCGCCGAGATGGTCGATGCCGCGCCCGCGGAGGCGCGCGTGCCGCTCGGCGAGCTCCCGTTTGCACCGCCACCGGGTAGCGTCTCGGCGGTTCGGGTCGTCGCCTCGATCACGCACACGATCGGCGGCCTGGTGGTCGACGAGCGGTCGCGTGTGCTCCGCGCCGACGGCACGACGATCGAGGGGCTCTGGGCGGCAGGAGTCGACGCGGGCGGCGTCGCGACGGGCGGCTACGCGAGCGGCCTCGCGCAGGCCCTCGTCCAGGGCCTCATCGCCGCGGAGGACGCCGCGCGCTGACCGAGCGCGGTTACTTGCCGACCGAGAAAGCGCAGGCGCGGTCGTCGCCCGGCAGGGGCGAGGCGCCGATCTTGTTCACGACGAGCGTGTGGCCGTTGTCGTCGAGCTCGTCGCCGACGTGCGGCAGGTCGCCCTCGACCTCGCGCAGCGTGTAGCCGGCCGGCGACCAGACGAACAGGACGTACGACACGGCGGCAGCTTAGAGCCTGCAGGGAGGCTCAGCGACGCGTGGCGTACGGCGGCAGCGTCACCGAGATCCGGGTGCCGCTGCCTTCGGCCCCGACCTCGATCGCGCCGTGGAGCTGCTTGACGCGCTCCTCGATCCCCTCGAGCGAGCGCCGGCGCCGTTCGGGCTCGGCGTCGTCCCAGACCACCGTCTCGAGCCCTCCGTCGGCGAGCGCGTGCATGCTCACCTCGATCCGCGTCGGCGGCCCGCGCCGGATCGCCTGCTCGAGCAGCTCCCGGATCACCGTGTAGAGAGCGACCTGCGCTGTCTCGCCGGCGCGCTCCGCGTCGTCGATCGAGAGGTCGATGCGGATCGCGTTCGAGGTCCCGAACTGGTCGGCGAGCGCATGCAGCGCCGGCCCGAACCCCTGGTCGCGCAGGACGACCGGCTCGAGGGCGAATGAGAGGTCGCGCAGCTCGCGAATGGTGGTGCGCTGGCGGGAGAGCGCCGTCTCGAGCACCTCCTGCGCGTCGTCGAGCTTGCCGGTGCTGATCGAATGGATGGCGGCGTCGAGCATCAGCGCGATGCCCGACAGGTTCTGCACAGGCCCGTCGTGGAGGAAGAGCGCGATGCGGCGGCGTTCATCCTGCTCGGCCGCGATCAGACGGTCGAGCCCGTCGCCCTCGCTCAATCGATGATCGCCTCGCGCAGCGCGATCGCAACTGCGTGCGTCCGGGTGTCGGCCTCGAGTTTGGTGAGGATGTGGCGGACGTGGCTCTTCACCGTCTCCTGCGAGATGAAGAGGCGCTGCGCGACGTCGGCGTTCGACATGCCGTCGGCGAGGAGCTGGAGGATCTCCCGTTCGCGCCCTGTGAGCATGTCGGCCTGGTCCTTGCCGGCGAGGAACGCCGGCATCAGCGCCGGGTCGACGTACCCCTCGCCGCCTGCAATCCGCTCGATCGCCCGCACGAGCGTCTGGTGCGGAGCCTCCTTGAGGATGTAGCCCTTCGCGCCCGACTCGAGCCCGCGTGAGAGGAGCGAGCGCTCCGAGTACGCCGTGAAGATCAGCACCTTGGCGTCCGGCACCTTCTCGGTGAGGAGCTTTGTCGCCTCGAGCCCGTCCATGCCGGGCATGCGGACGTCCATGATGATCACGTCCGGCCTGCGGCGCTCGGCGAGCTCGACCGCCGCGGCGCCGTCCGCGGCCTCGCCGACGACCCGGATGTGCGGCGCCCGCGAGAGCGAGAGCCGTAGCCCCTCGCGCACGACTTCGTGGTCGTCGACGATGAGCGTGGTGATCTCTTCGGGCATGAAAGCCGGATCTTAGTGGCTCGATAGGAGGGACAGCTGCTCGTCGCCCTTGGGGGCGCCCAGCGGCTCCGGCCGTCGGTCGCGCACACCGTGGCGCCGGGCGAGGTCCCGTACGCGCTCGCGGGCCGGTTGCACGGTCGCTGCGGGCAGGTAGGCGCGGCCCGCGTAGAGGCGCTCGTAGTCCGGGAGGAGCTCCGGCCAGTCGCGCTCGAGACACGCGAGGAAGTGCTCGCGCGTGCCCGGCCGCAGATACAGCAGGTTGGCCCAGACGCCGCAGGCACCCGCCTCGCGCGCGGCGTGCACGACGCGCTCGAGCTGCTCAGGGTGGTCGGAGAGACCCGGCAGGAGCGGCGCCATGCCGACCGACGTCCGCACTCCGGCGGCGACGAGCCTCGAGAGTGCACGCAGGCGCTGGCGGGGCGGCGCGGTCCCGGGCTCGGTCGTCCGCCAGACGTCCTCGTCGAGCGTCGGCACCGAGAACGTCACGGACACCGAGGTGCGCTGCGCGGCCTCGGCGAGCACGTCGGCGTCGCGGACGATCATCGGCCCGCGCGTGATCACGGAGAACGGCTGCCGGAAGTCGCGGAGCGCCTCCAGGCAGCCGCGCGTAAGGCGGTAGCGGCCCTCGGCGGGCTGGTACGGGTCGGTCGCGGCGCCGATCGCGATCGGCTCGCGGCGCCACGAGGCTCGCCCGAGCTCACGCCGGAGCACCTCGACGACGTTCACCTTGACGCGGATCGACGTGCCGTAGCGGTGGTCGGCGGGGCGGTCCGCCCGTTGCTCGAACGCCCGCACGTAACAGAACGTGCAGCGGTGCACGCAACCCATGTACGGGTTGAGCGACCAGTCGAACGGCATGCCCTTGACACGGTTGAGCGCGACCCGGCAGGGCTCCTCGCGATACTCGACGGCCATCGCGAGATGATAGAACACCTGTTCGTGTCGCCGAAGCCGCGGTTATACTGGCCCCACTGATTCGCGTGGACGACGATCTGCCGCCCAGTACGCGCGCGCCGGCGAGCGGCGCAGAGAGATGAACTTCATCTTCGAGCTTCTGGCCCTCCTGGGCCTGATCCTGCTCAACGCGTTCTTCGTGGGCGCGGAGTACGGGCTCGTCACGTCCCGGCGGACGCGCATCCTCGAGCTCGAGCGCCAGGGCAACCGCCGCGCGAAGGCGGTGCGCAGGATCACAGCCGACCCGCCGCGGTTCATCGCGGCGATGCAGCTCGGAGTCACGATCTCGAGCCTTGCGATCGGCGCCCTCGGCGAGCAGGTGCTCGCCCGCCGCTTCGAGCCCGTGATGGCCTCGGCGCTCGCCGTGCTGCTCGCGCTGCTGATCGTCACGTACCTGCACGTCGTGATCGGCGAGCTCGTGCCGAAAGGCATCGCGCTCACCCATCCGGAGCGCACTGCGCTCGCCGTCTCGACGCCGGTGCGGTGGTTCTTCACCGTCTTCAAGCCACTGATCTGGCTGCTGCAGCAGTCGACCGCCGCGATCCTCCGCTCTCTCGGCCTCCAGCCCCCGGGCGCCGAGCACGAGGCCCACTCCGAGGCGGAGCTCCGGATGCTGCTCTCCTCGTCGGCAGAGCAGGGTGAGATCGAGCACGAGGAGCAGGAGATGCTCTACAAGGTCTTCGACTTCGCCGACAAGGAGGCCGCCGACGTGATGGTGCCGAGGCCCGAGGTGGTCGCGATCTCGATCGCGCTACCGGCCGAGGAGGCGCTCAAGTCGGTGCTCGAGTCGCCGTTCACGCGCTACCCGGTCTACCGCGAGTCGCTCGACGACATCGTCGGCGTGCTGCACATCCGCGACCTGATCGAGGCGATGCACGATCGCGGGCTCGCTTCGGTCGACATCGGCACGATCGTGCGTCCCGCCTACATGGTCCCGGAGACGAAGGACCTCGGCGCGCTGCTTGCCGAGTTCCGCCGCACGAACCAGCATCTCGCGATCGTGATCGACGAGTACGGGTCGATGGAGGGCATCGTGACGCTGGAGGACCTGCTCGAGGAGATCGTCGGCGAGATCGAGGACGAGTTCGACCTGCCGGACGAGACGGTCGAGCGGATCGACGACGACACGATCCGCATCGACGGCACGTTCACGATCGACGACTTCAACGAGCAGTTCCATTGCGATCTCCCCGACGAGGACTTCCACACGGTGGCCGGCTTCGTCTTCGGCATGCTCGGCCGCGGCGCGGCCCCCGGCGACGAGGTGAGCCACGACGGCCTGCGCTTCCACGTCGACTCGATCGAGGGCCAGCGCATCGAGCGCCTCACCGTTACGTTCATGCCCTCGCGCAGGCCCGAGCCGGCACAGGGCACTGCCGACGCGGACGACTAGCCGGCGGCCAGCGCGTGCAGGCGGGCGATCGCGCGCTCGAGCCCGGCCGCGTCGAACACGAAGGGCGTCGCATTCGCGACGTCGTGCAGCGGCCCGTCTAGCCGGTCCGAGCCGCCGGCGGCGTTGACCGCGTAGCGCACGGGGATCTCGTGGCAGACGCAGAGGATCGTCTCCTCGGCGCGGGCGCGCAGGCGCTGGAAGGCCGCGGTGTAGCGTCGTGCGGCCTCGACGAGGCTCTCGCCGCCCGGGAAGCGGTCGGAGGCGGAGTGCGCGTGCTTCCAGGCGCGATAGGCGTCGAGCGTGTCGCCTTCGAGGTCGCCGATCTTGATGTCGTCGAGGTCGGCGTCGACGACCCGCGCCACCGTCGCCGCACGTTCCCCGAGCGCCAGCTCCGCCGTCTCCTGCGCGCGCGGGAAGCGCGAGATGACGCAGAGGTCGATCGCGACGGCGGCGAGCTGGCGTCCGAGCGCCGACGCCTCGTCGTGGCCGAGCGGCGAGAGGCCGGGATCGAGCATGGGGTCGCCGTTGACGACACCGCGGACGTTCAGCTGCGACTGCCCGTGGCGGGCGAGCAGCAGAAGGCGCATGAGCTCAGACGGTTGCGCGCGTGAGCATCACACCGACGAGCACCCGCTCGACGCGGGCGATGCTCGCGCGCTGGTCGTAACTGCCGACGGTCGTCAGCGACAGCTCGCTGCGGCCGCGTGTGAAGACGACCAGATCGACGATGCCCTTCACCGTCGAGCCGCTGGACGTGACGTTCAGGACGGTGCGGTACTCCCGAGCGAGGATGCCGTGACCCTGTGGGAAGGCGATGCGGCCCACCGAGGCGATCGTCTGGCTCGGCGTGAGGTTGCCGGCGAGGGTCTCGCGCAGGCACGAGACGAGCTGCGGGTTGAGCACCGAGCGGTGCCAGTCGGTCGTGACCATGTCCGCCGTCCGGAACACCTGCGCCACGCTGTCGAGCTGAGCGCCGGTGACGGCGTACTTCGACTCCGCGGCGCCGGTGAGAACCAGATCGGACTGCTTCGGGTGGTAGTTCGCGCAGACGAGCGCGTCGTTCAGGTCGGGCTTGACCGCGCCTCCCGACCAGCCCGTGCCGAGATCGGACGACTTGATCACGATCTTCTTCGCCACCGCCTGGTCGGCGGCCGTGAGCTTCACCTGGTTGTGGTCGGTGGTCGCCGCTGCGGCGGCGCCGGCGAGCGCGAGCGCTGCCGCCAGGACGACGAGGAGCCTGCCCATCGACACAGTCTGACCGAGATTCAGCGGTTGTGGCGGACGTCGAGCACGACTGCGGCGACAAAGGCCGTGAGCAGCGCCGCGGCGATCGCGGCCGCGGGCCAGCCGCCGCTCGTCGAGGCGACGACGATCGCGCCGGCGCCGAGGACGACGAGCACCGAGACGGCGATCTTCGGGTCGTCGCCGACCAGGAAGTCCCACCAGAAGCGCCCGAACGCCTTCACGCGGCCGCCGGGGCGGGCGAGGGCAGGAGCGCGACGAGGGCGCGCGAGACGAGCAGCCAGGCGGCCAGCAGGACGAGCAGGGCCCAGTCGCCGCCCGGCCAGTTGAGGCTTGCCTCACCGGGCCGGAAGATGCCGAGGCCCTCGACCGACCAGAACGTGCCGTAGGTCGCGAGCACCAGCCCGACCGCGTACTTGAGGGTGTTCTCGGGCACGCGCGCGAGCGGCCGGTGCGCCAGCAGCCCGAGGAGGACGACGAGCACGCCGGCCGCCGCGGCGGCGCCCGCAGCGGCGGGCACGTCGTTCGCGTTCAGCCCGAACGTGATCACGATGAACACGACTTCCGCGCCCTCGAGGAACACGCCCTTGAAGGAGACGACGAACGGCAGCCAATCGAGGCCGAGTCGCCGTTCGTCGGCGAACCCGGCGGCAGCCCGGGCCTGCTCGCGGAACTCCTCGTCCTCGTCGTGGAGCTCCTTCAGCCCGGCCGAGCGGAGGACGGCCTTGCGCAGCCACTGCAGCCCGAAGACGAGCAGCAGCGTGCCGATGCCGAGCTGGAGCGCTGAGCGGGGGAGCCACGTCGCGAGGGCGTAGCCGGCGACCGCGGTGAACGCGGTGAGCGCGACTGCCGCCGCCGCGACGCCCGCGAGCGTCGAGCGCCAGCCTCGGGTCAGGCCCATCGCGAGCACGATCGTCAGCGCCTCGACGAACTCGACGAAGGACGCCGTGAACGTCGCCCCGACGAGGCCCCAGGTGGCGCTCATGCCGGGATGGTCGCGCGGAGGTGGCGGACGCTTCTCGGCGCGATCGCGAAGATCGCCGTCGCGAGCATCCCGGCGGTCGTGATCCAGAGCGTCTTCGAGACGCCGAGCGCGGCCGCCGCCGGGCCGGCGATGACGAGGCCGATCGGGTTGAGCGCGAGCGAGCCGAACCAGTCGTAGGCGCTCACGCGCGAGAGCGCGGCCGCCGGCACGTGCTGCTGCAGCGACGTCTCCCAGAGCGAGTTGAAGACGAGGTTCGCCGCGCCAGACAGGACAGCCGCCGCCGCGATCGCCCCCGCAGGCGCGTGCCGGGCGAGCAGGATCATCGGCAGGACGTTGAACACGAGCAGGCTCGTCCCGAGCCGCAGCGGGCGCTCCGAGCGGACGCGGAGCGCGACGACGCCGCCGATGAGCGAGCCGACCGCGAAGCCGCTCAGGATCAGCGTGTAGGCGGGTGCGCCTCCGAGCGACTGCTTGGCGACGAACGCACAGAGCACGATGAAGATGGCCGACATCATGTTGCCGAGCGACGCGGAGACGACGATCACCCAGACCCACGTCCGGGACGAGAACTCGCGCCAGCCGTCGCGCAGGTCGGCGAGGAACGACTGCGGCGGCAGGTTGACATGCGCCGGCAGGCGCAGGCGCCACAGGAAGTAGGCGCTCGCCGCAAAGGTCCCGGCATCGACCGCGAGCGCCCAGCCGGGGCTTGCGACCGAGACGATCGTGCCGCCGAGCGCAAGCCCGACGAGACCGCTCGCCGCCATCGAGATGCCGCGCAGCGCGTTCGCCTGCTGCAGGCGCTCGGGGCTGATGGTCAACGGGGTCAGACCGGTCGAGGCGGGGTTGAAGAACGCCGTCGCCGTCCCGGCGACCGCCTGGAGAGCGGCGATCTCCCAGAGCTGGGCGGTGTGCGTGAGCACGAGTGCCGCGACCGTCCCCTGCACTGCCATCCGGGTGATGTCGGCGGCGAGCATCACGGCACGACGCGGCAGGCGGTCGGCGAAGACGCCGCCCGCGAGCAGGAAGGCGACGAGCGGCACGGTGCGCGCCGCGTAGACGATGCCGAGGTCGGTCGCGGAGCCCGTCAGGTCGAGGACGGCGAAGGCGAGCGCGATCTGCGTGAACGAGTCGCCGAGCAGCGAGATCAGCTGGCCGGTGAAGAACAGCCGAAACTGCCGCTCGCGCAACGCCGCGAGCGAGTCGAGGCGCATCAGCGTTTCTTGCCGGGGTTGAGCAGGTTCTTGGGGTCGAAGGCCTGCTTCAGGCGCAGGTGAAGGTCGTAGCCGACCGGGCCGAGCTGGCGCTCGAGCTCGCCGCGCTTGAGCCAGCCGATCCCGTGCTCGCCGGTCACGGAGCCGCCGAGGCGGTGGGTGAGGTCGTACAGGTCGCGGCAGGCGGCGTCGGCACGCTCCTCCTCGTCCTTGTCGTCGGGCGAGAAGAGGAACGTCGAGTGGATGTTGCCGTCTCCCGCGTGCCCGAACGAGAGGGCCGGCACGTCGTGACGCTCGCCGATCGCGACCGTCTCGCGGGCGATGTCGCGGAGGCGGTCGACCGGCACCGTGACGTCCTCGCTGAACGCACCGCCACGTTGGGCGAAGATCGCGAAGCCGACGCCTGCGCGCCACCGCCAGAGCGCGGCGACCTCGTCCGGTCTCTCGGGCGCCTGCACGGCGAGCGCGTCCTCGGCGAGCGCCTCGCGCAGCTCGGCGGCGGCGCGGCGTGTCTCGCTCGCGGAGCCGTCGGCCTCGGTCAGGATCATGAAGCCCGTTCCCTCCGGCAGGCCGAACGGGTAGGCGTCGCCGCTGTAGCCGAGCAGCACGGAATCGAGGTACTCGAGCGCCGCGGGGACGACGCCCGAGGCGAGCACACGCTCGAGCGCCGAGATGCCCGCCTCGGCGTCGGGGTAGAGCCCGATCACCGGCAGCTCGAGCTCGGGCGCAGGCGTCAGCCGCAGCCAGGCGGCGGTGATCAGCCCGAGCGTCCCCTCGGAGCCGACGAAGAGGCTGCGGAGGTCGTACGACGCGACGTCCTTTCGCAGCGGGCCGCCGATCCGGACGATCTCGCCCGGCGGCACGACCACTTCGAGGCCTGTCACCCAGTGACCGGTGACGCCGTACTTGAACGCATGCGGCCCGCCGGCGTTGCAGGCGATGTTGCCGCCGATCTGGCTCTGCTCGGACGCGCCGGGGTCGGGCGGGAAGCGCAGGCCGTTCTCGCGTGCGAGCCGGTGCACGTCGGCGGTCGTCACGCCGGCCTCGACGTGCATCCGCCACAGGAGCGGATCGAACTGGCGTACGCGGTTCAAGCGCTCGAAGCCGACCACGACGCCGCCGTCGATCGGGATTGCGCCGCCTGCGAGCCCGGTGCCGCCGCCGCGCGCCGTCAGCGCGACGTCGTTCTCGTAGCACCACCGCATCACCGCGGCGACCTCTTCGGCGCTCGAGGGCAGCACGACCGCGTCGGCCGTGCCCTCGACGCCGCGTCCCATCAGGTCGGCCTGGAACCGCCCCCTCGGCTCGATCAGCGACTCGGGCGCGACGACGTCGGCGAGCTCAACCACTACTGGTCGAGCCTACTGGAGCGGCAGTTCCTCGGAGGCATCACGCTGCACGCGCCACGCGCGCAGCTCGTCGCGGGCGAGCCCGTAGATCAGGAAGGCGCGGCCGGCCCACAGTCCCGCACGCTCGCGGTCGGTGCGCGATGGGATCGGCGCCGTCTCCGGGTGCGAGTGGAAGACCGCCAGCTCGTAGCCCTCGTCCTCGAGGAACCAGATCGCGGGATCGATCTCGAGCTCGTAGCGGTACGGCGAGGCGAGCTTGTTACGGCCGCGGACGTAGCGCTCGGCGACGCCGTCGCGCAGCACGATCAGGCCGCAGCACTCGTTCGGCGCCTCCTCGACAGCGTGCGCGCGCAGCTCGGCACGGATCTCGGGCGAGATCACCACCAGAGCACCGCCTCGTCGATCTCCTCGCCCTCCCAGAACGGGGCGGACAGGTACTTCCAGCCGCCGTCGGCGAGCACGCACACGACGATGCTGCCTTCGTCGAGCTCCTCGGCGATGCGTCTCGCGACGTGCACGACGGCGCCGGACGAGACGCCGGCGAAGATCCCCTCGCGCTCGAGCAGCGCGCGCGCCGCCGCGGCCGCCTCGCCGTTCGAGACGAGCAGCTTGCGGTCGAGCTTGGAGACATCGAGCACGGGCGGCACGTACCCGTCCTCGAGCGAGCGCAGGCCCATCACCGGGTCACCGGGAAGAGGCTCTGCGGCGACCACCTGCACGCCGGGGAACGCCTCGCGCAGCCGCGCGCCCGTGCCCATGAGCGTCCCGCCCGTGCCGAGGCCCGCGACGAGCGCGTCGACCCGATCGAGGTCGCGCGCGATCTCGGCGCCCGTGCCCTCGTAGTGCGCGCGCGGGTTTGCCTCGTTCTCGTACTGGAAGAGCATCGTGAAACGGGGGTCGGCGGCGGCGATCTCCTGGGCCATGCGCACGGCGCCGTTCGAGCCGAGCTCGCCCGGCGACTCGACGATGTTCGCGCCGTACAGGGCGAGCAGCGCCTTGCGCTCCGGGGTCGCGTTCGACGGCAGCACGCACGTCAGCCGCAGCCCGCGCAGCTTCGCGACGAGCGCCAGCGAGATGCCGGTGTTGCCGCTCGTCGGCTCGAGCAGCTCGGCGCCCGGCTCGAGGCCGGCCTCGTCGACCATCTTCAAGGCGACGCGGTCCTTGATCGAGCCGGTCGGGTTCTGGCCCTCGAGCTTGGCGTAGATCGTGCGCCCGGGCGGCGAGATGCGCTCGAGCGAGACGAGCGGGGTCTCGCCGATCAGGTCGAGCAGCGAGCTAGCGACCACAACCGCCCGCCATGGCGGGCAGGAGGATGACCGTGCTCGTGTCGCGAACCGGCGTGTCGAGCCCGTCGCGGGTGCGGACGTCCTCGCCGTCGACGTAGACGTTGACGAACGACTGCAGCTCGCCCTCCGCATAGACCTTGCCACCGAGCGCCGGCACGCGGGCCGTCAGATCCTCCAGGAGTGCGCGCACGGTGTCACCGGTCGCCTCAACCTCACGCGACCCACCGGCCTCGGCCCGGAGGACAGGGGGGACCCTGACGACCGTCACCGTGCGCAGAACTCGACGTAGTCGATGTACTCGGTGATCGTCGGGTGCTCGCCGCAGACGGGGCAGTCGGCCCGGCGCTCGATGCGCACCTCGTTGAACTCGGTCGCGAGCGCGTCGAGCAGGAGCAGCCGGCCGACGAGCGGCTCGCCGATCCCCGCCGCGAGCTTGATCGCCTCGTTCGTCTGCAGCGTGCCGACGATCCCCGGGAGCACACCGAGCACGCCACCCTCGGCGCACGACGGCGCCAGCTCGGGCGGCGGCGGCTCCGGGAACAGGCAGCGGTAGCACGGCCCGTCATGCGGCTTGAAGACCGTGACCTGGCCCTCGAAGCGGTAGATCGAGCCGTGCACGACGGGGATGCCGCGCCACACCGACGCGTCGTTGACCAGGTAGCGCGTCGGGAAGTTGTCGGCGCCGTCGACGATGATGTCCCAGCCGTCGTCGAGGATCCGGTCGATGTTCTCCGAGGTGAGCCGTTCGCGGTAGCCGACCACCTCGACATCGGGGTTGAGGCCGTTGATCGCGCGCTTCGCGCTGTCGACCTTCGGCGTCCCGAGCGTGTCGAGCGAGTGCGCGATCTGGCGCTGCAGGTTCGTCTCGTCGACGATGTCGGCGTCGATGATCCCGAGCTTGCCGAT
This sequence comes from uncultured Thermoleophilia bacterium, assembly GCA_963794375.1. Classification (GTDB taxonomy): domain Bacteria; phylum Actinomycetota; class Thermoleophilia; order Gaiellales; family Gaiellaceae; genus PALSA-600. Next base: position 98,979 of record CAWCDL010000003.1, on the reverse strand, counting down.
GCCGGCTGCGGCGAGGTAGAGCGCCGCGGGCGAGCCGAGGCCGCCGGCGCCGATCAGGAGGATGCGCGAATCGAGCAGCTTCAGCTGGCCCTCCTCGCCGATCTCGGGGATCAGCAGGTGGCGCGAGTAGCGCGTGCGCTTCTCCGGGCTGAGTGTCCGGGGCAGCACGATCTCGAGGCCGTTCCGCTTCCAGTCGGTGAAGCCGCCGGCGAGCGAGTAGACCTCGCCGTAGCCGAGCTCGTTCAGCGACTTGGCGCCAAACGCCGACCGGTTGCCGGCTGCGCAGTAGAGGACGACGGGCGTCGACTTGTCGGGCACGGCGGCCTCGATGCGCGACTCGAGGTTCCCGCGCGGCACGTGGATCGCGCCGGGCAGATGGCCCTCCTGCCATTCGTCGATCTCGCGGATGTCGACCCACGCCGCTCCGTCGAGCGCCTGTGCGCCGCGGGCGTCGATCTCGTCGATCTCCGCCTTGGTCCTTGCCAGAAGCTCCCTGTACGTGGTCATGACTTCACAAACGGTAGCGACCCGCCGCGTATTTCCCAAACCGCCGGGGCCAGACCCGGGTCAGACCCCAGGACATGACCCAAAGGGCTACCGTGGGGCACCGGATGGCGGCGTCGACGCGCGTGAGGCTGATCGTGGCCCTTGCCGCCGTGTCAACGGCGGCGCTCGTCGCGGGCGTCGTCTACGCGACGGCACAGCGGCCCGAGCAGGTGAAGGCACAGTGCTCGTTCCGACCGCAGCCGCTCGTCGTGCCCGGCGTCCGCTCGACGCACATCGCCGCCGTGCGCGCCGCCATGCAGAAGCCGGCCAAGGAGGCGGCACGGCAGCTCGAGCCGATCGCGCGTGTCGCGGCGGGCGATCCGGTGGTGCAGTTCAACTACGCGAGCGTCCTCTTCTGCGCCGGGTACGTCGACGAGGCGACGACGGCGTATCTCGCGGCGAAGCAGGCCGGCCGCAACACCTACTACGAGATGAAGGCCGACATCATCCTGCACCCGCAGTACCTCCGGCCCGACGACGGCCTCTACCCGATCCCCGAGCTCGACACGAAGGACCCGCTGCTGATCCAGGGTCAGATCCTGCAGCGGCAGGGCCACCAGCACTCCGCCGAGAGGCTCTACGCGAAAGCCGCCAAGCTGCATCCGAACGACGACCAGGCGCAGGTCGCCGCCGCCGTCGGGCTCTTCAACGAGTCGAACCTCGTGCCGGCGTTCTCGCACCTCGGCCCGCTCGTCAAGCGCTTCCCGAAGAGCCAGACGGTGCGCTTCCATCTCGGGCTGCTGCTCGCGTGGACGGGTCAGCGCGACGAGGCCGTGAAGGAGTTCCGCCTCGCACGTGCGCTCGGGCCGAAGACGACCCTCGGGAAGCAGGCGCAGGCGATCCTCTCGCGCGTGCATTGATCCGTCCGCCCCGGCTGCGACAGTTGCGCATCCGCGAGCGAGGGGGGCAATTGGAACGGGAACGGATCGAGGACGGCGAGTCGTCGGTGGCCCTCGGGGAGCTCGAGCCCGAAGCGATCGACGAGAGCGAGGAGGAAGGGCTGCAGCCGCTCGACGCCGAGCTCGATGCGGCGGTCGACTACGAGGCCGCGCGCGACGAGCCGGAGGAGCCGGTCGACACCGAGTTCTCCGCCGATTCGCTCCAGCTCTTCCTGAAGGACATCGGCAAGGTCGAGCTGCTGACGGCCGCCCGTGAGGTCGAGCTCGCGAAGCGCATCGAGCGCGGCGACCATCAGGCCAAGCAGGAGATGGTCGAGGCGAACCTGCGGCTCGTCGTCTCGATCGCAAAGCGCTACCGCAACCAGGGGCTCCCGTTCCTCGACCTGATCCAGGAAGGCACGATCGGGCTCGTGCGCGCGGCCGAGAAGTTCGACTGGCGCAAGGGCTACAAGTTCTCGACCTACGCCACCTGGTGGATTCGCCAGGCGGTCGCGCGTGCGCTCGCAGACAAGGCGCGCACGATCCGCATGCCGGTGCACGTGGTCGAGAAGCTGAACAAGATCGTGCGCTCCGAGCGCAAGCTGCGCGCCGAGCGCGGTCGCGAGCCGACGAACGATGAGATCGCCGTCGATCTCGACATGACGGTCGACGAGGTCGAGGCGATCCGCCGCACCTCGCAGGCGCCGGTCTCGCTCGAGAAGCCCGTCGGCGACGAGGACGAGTCGGAGTTCGGGCAGTTCCTCGAGGACGAGCACACGCCGCTCCCCGACGAGGCGGCCGACACGGCATTCCGCGCCGAGGCGCTCGCTCGGTGCCTCGGCGCGCTCTCGAGCCGCGAGCGGCGGGTGATCGAGCTCCGCTACGGACTGAACGGCGAGCAGCCGCGCACGCTCGACGAGGTCGGCCGCACTTTTCAGGTGACGCGCGAGAGGATCCGCCAGATCGAGAATCAGGGGTTGAAGAAGCTGCGGGCGCTGGCCGAGAGCCAGAAGCTGCGCGACGTCGCCTGAGGACCGGACCCATCGGCTCGACCACAGCCCTCGAAGCTGCGGTTGCCGTGGCGCGCGCGCACGGGCTTCGCTGCGACGACGCGGTCGTGCTGCGCGACGCGTGGCACGTGCTCGTGCATCTTCGCCCCTCGCCGGTGGTCGCGCGCGTCTCGAGCGGTGCGGCGGGAGTTGGCAGCGGCGACGTGGCGCTCGAGCTGCTCGTCGCGGGCCATGCCGCGGCGGCGGGCGCGCCGGTGGTCACACCGACGGATCTCGTCGACCCGGGGCCGCATCTCCATGCCGGCCGTGTGATCGCCTTCTGGACCTATGTCGCATCCGGCGGGGAGCTCGACGCCCGAGCCGCCGGTGCCGGCCTGCGCTCGATCCACGAGGCGCTCGCCGACTTCGAGCACGAGCTGCCGGCCGCCGGCCGGCCGGAGGCGGTCGAGGAGATGCTTGCGCCGCTCGAGCCGTCGGCGGACGTGGAGTTGCTACTCGAGCTCGTGTCCCGCGAGCTGCCGGCGGGTCGGGCGCTGCACGGCGACGCCCATCTCTTCAATTGCCTTCAGGCGAGCGCTGGGCCGCTCTGGCACGACTTCGAGACATCGTGTCGCGGGCCGCGCGAGTACGACCTCGCCGCCCTTGTCCACCGGCAGCGTTCGCACGGCGACCACCCTGCGTCGACCGTGGCACTCGCAGCCTACGGCGACCACGACGCCGACCTGCTCGAAGCGGCGCTGCCGGTGTACGCGGCGTGGGTGGCGGCATCGTGGCTCGCCGCCGCCGCGCGTCGAGCGGGCGCTGCCGAGGCGGTCGAGGAGCAGCTCCGGTTCCTGCGCGGGTACCGCCGCCAGGGCGACGGCCGTTAGGCTGCGTCGCATGGACTGGTTCGACGAGCTCTCCGACTTCCTGCGGATCCCGTCGATCTCGGCCGACCCGGCGCACGGCGCCGAGGTGGTGCGCGCCGCAGGGTGGGTTCGCGACCACGTGCGAGGCTCGGGAGGCGCGTGCGAGCTCGTGCAGTGGGGCGAGCGCCCGCTCGTCATCGGCGAGGTTCGCGCCTCGGCGGACGCAGACGACGCGCCGACCGTCCTCTGCTACGGCCACTTCGACGTCCAGCCCCCCGACCCGCTCGAGCTGTGGGAATCGCCGCCGTTCGAGCCTGAGGTGCGCGGCGAGTACCTGTACGGCCGCGGGACGGTCGACGACAAGGGAAACCTGTACATGCTGCTCGCGGCCGTGCGCGAGCTCGCGCTCACCGGCGAGCTTCCCGTGAACGTGCGCTTCTGCTGCGACGGCGAGGAGGAGGTCGGCGGCCACTCGATCGTCGAGTTCATCGAGCAGGACGAGCGTGGCGCCGAGGCCGCGGTGATCTTCGACAGCGTCATGATCCGGCGCGGCGTGCCCGCATTCAACGTCGCGAGCCGCGGCCTCGCGTACTTCCATGTCACTCTCCGGACGGGCGCAAAGGACCTCCACTCCGGCTTGTACGGCGGCGCCGCCCTCAATGCTGCGCACGCCTTGATGCGAACGCTCGACGCCCTTGTCGCCCACGACGGCACGCTCCGCGAGGAGCTGCGCGTCGGCATCGTCCCGCCGACCGAGGAGGAGCTCGCCGGGTGGCTCGAGCTGCCCGCCGGCACCGGCGAGCTCGCCGATCAGGGTGCACGGCCGAAGGATCCACGTGCCGCCGAGGACTTCTACGTCCGCACCTTCGCCGAGCCTGCGCTTGACGTGAACGGGATCCGTTCCGGCTCGCCTGACCTGCAGAAGACGGTGCTGCCCGTCGAGGCGGTCGCCAACGTGTCGATCCGACTCGCACCGGGCCAGGATGTCGACGAGATCGTGCCGGTCGTCGAACGGCTGCTGCGCGAGGCGGCTCCCGCGAACGCCGACCTGGAGATCGAGCTGTGGTCGTCGGCCCAGCCCGGCCTCGTCCCGCCCGACGCGGCCGCCATCCAGCTCGGCCTCGACGCGTTCGAGCGCGCGCTCGGCACGCGGCCGGCGCTGATCCGCTCCGGCGGGTCGCTGCCGATCGTGCCCGCGCTCGCCGGCAAGGGGATCGCGACCGTGATCACCGGCTTCGGACTGCCCGACTCGCAGATCCACTCACCCAACGAGCGGATCCTCGTCGACTACGTGCCGCTCGGGATTCGCGCAGCGCGCGAGCTCTTCCTCGCGTTCGGCGAGCTGTGATCGATCTCCATTCCCACGTTCTCCATGGGATCGACGACGGGCCCGAGACGATCGAAGGATCGCTCGACATCTGCCGGGCGGCTGCGGCCGACGGGATCACGGTGCTTGCCGCGACGCCGCACGTGCGCGACGACTATCCGACGACACCGGAGCTGATGGAGGAGCGGCTCGCCGAGGTTCAGGCGGCCGCCGGCGACCTGATCCGGGTCGTCCCCGGCGGCGAGCTCGACATCGCCGAGCTCGGCCGGCCGCCCGACGAGCTGCGCCGGTTCGGGCTCGCGGGCAGCCCGCGCTACCTGCTCGTCGAGACGCCCTACCTGGGCTGGCCGCTCGATTTCGCCGATCGTGTCTTCCGGCTCGCCTCGGCGGGCATTCGCGCCGTGATCGCTCATCCGGAGCGCAATCCCGACGTGCAGGAGCGCCCGGAGCTCGTCGAGCAGCTCGTGCGGGGCGGCGCACTCGTGCAGCTGACGGCGGCGTCGGTCGACGGCCGGTTCGGCGAGCGTGCACGTAGGACGTCCGATCTGCTGATCGACCGGGGGCTTGCGCATCTCGTTGCGAGCGACGCGCACGAGGCCGAAGTGCGGGCGGTCGGCCTCTCCGGAGCCTGCGTCGCGATCGGCGACGAGACGCTCGCCCGGTATCTCACGCTGGACGTCCCGGTGGCGATCGTCGCCTCCGCGGACCCGCCGCCGCGACCGGAGGTGCAGCGATCGCGCGGGCTCTTTCGGAGAAGGAGTCGCAACGGCCGGTGAGAACGAGCGGGTGTGGGGTCATTTGCCCTCTCCCGGGAGCCTTGGCGTCCCCGTCCTGCGCTGACGGCGATGTTCACGCCGAGCGATGGCTCCGACCAACCGCCGGATGACGAGCTCAACGAGCTCGCCGAACAGGTCGGTCGGCTGGAGCGAAAGCTCGAGGCCGTCATGCACACGGCTTCGCTCGGCCCGGACGCCGTGCGCGCGGCGATCTCGCACACGCGTCTTCTCTGCACGCCGGGCGGCTACCTGATCGTCGAGCTCGACGATCCGCCGCCCGCCGTCGGCGACGTGGTCGAGCACGACGGCACAAGCTTCATCGTCTGGCGGGTCGGCCCCTCGTCGTTCCCGGACGACTCGCGCCGCTGCGCCATTCTGATGCCGGCCGAGAACTGACGACGCGGCGGGCCCTGTGGGCCCGCCGCGGTCATCTCCGAGCTCCGGGGGCTCGGAAGCTACGAGGTCGTCGAGACGGCGGCGACGCCGGGCTCGTGATCGCCGACGTGCCGGGCTGCGGTCGACTCGATCTGGTTGAGGCTGGAGTGGAACGGTGCGCGGATGCGAACCGTGATCCGGTCACCGGCCTTCAGCTGCGAGGGATCGATCACCGTCGGCACCTTCCCCTGCCAGAGCAGGAAGATGGTCTCGTCGCCGTAGGTGAAGGTCTGGTCGGCCGACTGCCCGACGAGCGTGCGCAGCGCGCGCACGTTGCCCGCCGTCACGTGCAGGGCGATGTGATCGCCCGACTGCGGGCCGGCGACCGTGCCCACGTAGAGGAAGAGCGGCTGGGTCGGCGGGTTCGGCTCGGTGACGTGGTCGCCGACGATCCCGATCTGGTGCGACTCCACGTCGCCGAGCGACGCGCCGCCCTTCGCCCGGACGGTCACCTGGATCCAGTCGCCCGGCTTCAGGTCTGCAGGGGTGACGACTTTCGGCACGCCCTTCGTCCAGAGCAGGAACTCGGTGCCGTAGCCGACCGTGAAGGTCTGATCCTGCGACTGGCCGAGCAGCACGTGCAGCGCAGCGTGGTTGCCACCCTCGATCTTCATCGAGAGCTGGGTCGAATTGACGCTCGAGAGCTCGCCGCGAAAGACGTACGGGCGGCCTTTCCCGGTCGCCGCGGTGGCGCTCGCCGCGACGCACAGCGCCGCGATTCCGATCAGTGTGAGCAGCTTGGTCATCTCGTGTCTCCTCCTGGGTGCCTCCGGGTACGACCGCACGATCTCCTGGCCGGCACAGAGGAACGTTCCGCGCTCGTAAGACGCACGCAAAGCGTGCGGCGCGTGACTCCCGGCGTCAGAGAGGCGTCAGACTCGCCCCACGTCTAATCAGTGACGGAAGTGGGCCGGATGTGTGACGGCTGCCCGCCAAACACGCACTGCTGAGGCCTTCGGAGCGCCGTGGCCGGTCGAGACGCGTCCGTGGCTGGTCGGGCGTCTCGCGTTGAGGTACGGCGTCAGAGCCGCGTCGGACGCGCGTCAGACGCGCGTCGCAGCCCTGTCAGACACCTCTTCAGTCCCAGGGCGGCGGGTTGTGGACCCAGCGGCCCGCGACCATCGTCGCGACGACCTGCGCATCCAGGTCGTCCCACGGGTCGCGATCGAGGACGACGAGGTCGGCGTCGCAGCCGGGGACAAGGCGTCCGCGGTGGCGCTCGTCGCCCGAGAGCCACGCGGGCGCGACACACGTCGCGTGGAACGCCTGCTCGACCGTCACCGCCTGCTCCGGGCGCCACGCGGGCCGCTCGTCGATCGTCCGCCGCACCCCGGCGCGGATCCCCGCGAGCGGATCGAGCTCCTCGATCGGCGCGTCGGAGCCGTTCGCCACGAGCGCCCCCGAGTCGATGAGCGACTGGAACGCGTACGCGCCGTCGAGCTTCCCCGCCCAGAAGCGCTCGGCGAGGTCGCGATCCGAGGGAGCGTGCGAGAACTGCACCGATGCCGCGACGCCGAGCTCGGCGAAGCGGCCGACGTCCTCGGGCGCGAGCAGCTGGGCGTGCTCGATGCGATGCCGGAGGCCGAGCGGCCCCCAGACGGAACGCGTGGCCGCGAAGGCGTCAAGCGCCTCGCGGTTCGCGCGATCGCCGATCGCGTGGACCGCGACCGGGAAACCCACCTCCGCCCCGCGCAACACGATCTGCGCGAGCTCGTCGCCGCTCGTGATCCGAATCCCGCTGCCGTCGAGCATCAGCGCCGTCTGCGAGCCGAGTGTGCCGTCCATGAACACCTTGAGGTACCCGAGGCGCAGCAGCGGGCTGCCGAGGCCTGAGCGCGCCCCGATCGCGGCCGCCTGGTCGACGAGCTCGTGCGGGATCGACTGCCAGACCCGGAGCGTGAGCCGGCTGCGCTCCTCGAGCCGCTGCCAGAGCCTCAGAGCGCCGAGCCAGCCGTCCTTGTCGTGGACGGACGTCACGCCGCGGGCGTTCGCGAGCTTGATGCCGGCGTACATCGCCTCGACGTAGACATCGTCGGGCACCGTCATGTGGCGCGCCTTGAACCGCCACGCCGCCTCCTCACGCAGCACACCGGTCGGCTCGCCGCCGGAGTCGCGCTCGACAACCCCTCCTGCGACCTCGAGGTCACCGCCCGCGAGCGCGAGCGCCGCGGTGTTGAGCCAGAGCGAGTGGTAGTCCCGCGCGATCAGGGCAATCGGCGCGTCGATCGCAAGCGCGTCGAGGTCGCCACGCGTCGGCTCGCGGCCGTCGCCCCAGTCGGCCGACCGCCAGCCGTAGCCGCGCAACCAGCCCGACGGCCCGACGGCGGCGCCCCGGACGCGCTCCAGTGTCTCGACGAGCGAGGCGCACCCGTCGAGCTTCACCTCGGACTGGGCGATTGCCCACGTCGGGAAGTGGACGTGGGAGTCGGTGAAGCCGGGGACGACGACGCATCCGCCGAGGTCGACTACCTCCGGGGAAGCGAGCGCCGTCTCGTGGACGCCGACGCCTCCGGCGATGCGCGCGCCGGCGATCGCAAGCGCACGCTGAGTCGGCACCGACGGATCGAGGGTGCGAATGAGGCCGTTCTCGAGGATCACGACCGCAATCTATGCCGTTTCCCGGCGGGTGGACGGCCGCCTATTTGCAGGGTAAAGTCAGCGCGGGTCGAGGGGAGAGGAGTCTGCGGTGAACGGTAGGTTGTCTGTGAGGCATCGGTGCGTTGCGCTGCTGCGGCTGCGTCGGACGGTCCTCGTTGTGACCGGAGTGGCCGTGGTCGCCGCCTCCGGCGGGTTCGCACATCGCGCGGCCGCGTCGTCCGCGCCGTCGCGGTACTACACGACGTCGCTCTCGGCCGCATCGGCGCCGTCGGGGTCGACGCTCTCGGAGACGTTGACGCTCACCAACAAGTCTGTGATCCCGATCGGCTCCGCGCTCGTCGCGATCCCGGCCGGATACGCCGTCTCGGTCGCGTCGGTCACCGGCCCGCCGACCTCGTGGCTCGTGCCCCACCGCGACTGGCTCGCATCGGTCGGCTCCGGCACGCTCTCCCTCACGGCGAAGACGATTCTCGGCTCGCTGATCTACGGCGAATCGGTCAAGGTCACCCTGAATGTCACGGTCCCGTGCGTCGCGCCCGCCAACACGGTGTGGGCGACGCAGGCGAGCGGATCGATCCCCTTCCTACCGGCGAGCGGCTTCTCTCCGCTTCCCGGGACGACCGATCCGTCGATTGCCGCGACCGGCTCCTGCTCATTCGCGTTCGATCCGATCTCGACGCAGGCCGCCGGAACCGCCGTCAATGTGGCCATCCACACACTCGACGGCGCGGGCAACCCGAGCACCGCGTTCAACGGGCCGGCGACCCTCAACGGGACGTTCAGCTCGACACACGGCATGCCGACCTACTCGGCGCTCTCGTTCTCGAACGGCTCGGCGACCGGCAGCGCGACCGACTTCACCGCGGAGACCGGCCAGACGCTCACTGCCACCGCGGGCTCGATCTCCGGCCCCTCGAACGCGTTCGACGTCAACCCTGGTCCGGCCTACGCCCTGAAGTTCGGGCAGCAGCCGCCGACGACGCCCACGAAGGTCAATACGGTGCTCTCACCCGGGATCACCGTCGGCGTCTTCGACCAGTGGGGGAACCAGGAGACGGTGCCGGGCGTCAACCAGGTGCCGGTCACGCTTGCGTTCGCTCACGACGCCTACGGCGGGGCTCACCTCGGCGGGACGACGACCCAGACCTCGGCCGCCGGCATCGCCACGTTCGGAGACCTCACCGTCGATCACGGCGGGAGCGGCTTCACGCTCGGCGCGTCGTCCTCGGGCCTCCAGCCCGACACGAGCGCGCCGTTCGACGTGTTCGACGCGATCTGCAACGGTAGTTGCTCGGCCTCGAACGCCGACAACTCGACCAGCGTGTCGACGAGCGGCACGGTCAACCTTCAGTTCAGTCCGACCGGCGCGTCGTTCAACTGCGGCACGCTGTCGACGGCGATCGGCTCGATCATCACGATGGACCCGGGCCCCGGGTACACCGTCTCGAACCCGCTGCGGCTCAACTTCAGCTTCCCGACGGCGTCGATCAACGCGACGTTCTGCAAGAGCAGCGACGGCATCACCTGGAACGTCGTGCCCAACTGTCGCAAGCTCCGAAACGACGGCGACAACGACGACGACGACCATTATGTGACCGGCGACCTGCCGTGCATCGAGAACCGGGACTACGTCGTCCAGCCGGTGTACGGGTATGACAAGCACCACAACAAGGTCGTCACCACGCCCGGCTCGGGTCTGAAGTTCACACTGGTGATGACCTCCGACGACCCGTTCGGAGGCCTGCACTAGCGACGGTCGAGCGGCGGGCGCGCGACGCGTGTCACGCCGAGGCGAGCAAGGATGCCGGCGCTTTCGTCGGCCGCATCGCGGTCGCCGTCGATCAGCGCGAGCAGGTCCAGCGCCAGCGCGAGCTGGAAGTCGGCCTCGCCGCTGCGCGCAAGCGCGACCGCCTGGTCGATCGCGGCGCCTGCGCCGTCCTCGTCGCCCAGCTGGGCGAGGGCGGCCGCGCGGACGCGCTGCACGTGCGACTGCAGTGCCATCATCTCAGCAGCGTCGCCGGCATCGGCGAGCACCGCGTCGGCCAGGGCCAGCGCGCCGGCGCTGTCGCCCTTCAGCGCGGCGACCTCTGCCCGGCGTACGTTCGCCTCGAGCGTGAAGCTGAGCATCTCGAGCTCGGCGAACTCCGACGCCGCCTCGGCGAGGATCGTGCCGGCCTCGTCGAGGTTCCCTGCCCGCGCCTCCAGGTAGCCGATGTTCGCGTGGCCCAGCGCGGCGAGCGTCCGATGGCCGACCGGATCCGCCGTCTGGATCGCCGCCTCGAACACGGCGCCGGCATCGTCGAGCCTGCCCTGGTCGGAGAAGATCTCGCCGATGTTGTTGTTCGCGATGGCGGCGCTGACGACGTCGCCGATCCGCTCGCGCAGCTTCCGGCTTCCTTCGTAAAGGTCGACGGCGGTCGTCCAGTCGCCTGCGTAGTAGGCCTCGATGCCCATGTTGTTGAGTGCGCTCGCCTGCCCGCTCAGGTCGCCGAGCTCTTCGTAGAGCGGGAGCGCGAGCCCGCGGTAGGCGCTGCGCTCGGGCGAGCCGAGCATCGTGTGCACGAGGTGCAGCAGGAGGTAGGCGGGCGCGAGCGTCTTCGTATCGCCGACCGGGAGCGCCTGCTCGACCACCTCGCGGCAGCGCTCGATGCATTCGGTGAATTTGCCCTGGCGGAAACGCGTCTGCGCGTAGCCCATGCCGAGATCGAGGCGGTGTCGGAGGCGCAGCTCCGCGTCGTCGAGCGCATCGGCGGCCTTTAGCCCGCGGTTGTACCAGCGGATCGCCTCGACGTACTGACCCCAGTCCTCGCGCAGGAGGCCCTCTTTGCCCATCAGGCGAACCGACTCGGCCGTGTCGTCCGGAACGAGATGCCGGGCCGACGCGAGCGCGTGCGCGGCGTCCTCGTACTCGCTCAACAGGCGGAGGCAGTCGGCGACCGCCTCCCACACCTCGGCGATCGCCGACGGCTCGAGATCCGGAACCTCCTGGGAGATCTCCAGCGCCCGCCGGTACAGCTCGACCGCGTCGCGGTTGGCCCACTTCGCACGGGCCCGTCGCGCCGCCTCGCACGCGTAGCGCCACGTCTCGGCAGCGCGTCCGGCCCGGGAGAAGTGCAGCGAGAGCAGCTCCGCGACGTCGAACGGGTCGGCGACGTTGCGTTCCTCGATCACCTCGGCGACTCGGCCGTGCAGCTCACGTCGGCGACGGAACGAGAGGCCCTCGTAGGCGGCGTCGCGGATCAGTTGGTGGCGGAAGCGGAAACCGCCCGCAACCGTCGTATCACGCTCGACGAACTCCGCAAGACGATCCCATGCGTCGTCGTCGAGGGCGGCCGACGGGTCGCTTGCCAGGACCTCGCGGACGTCGGAGACGTGGAACGCCACGCCGAGAACCGATGCCCAGCGGAGGAGCGTGCGGTCGCTCGGCGAGAGTCCGTCGATGCGGGTGGCGAGGAGCGCTTCGACCGTCTCGGGCAGCTCGTCCGTGGCCTCGCCGCCCGCGGCCGCGAGCTCCTGCAGGAAGAGCGGGTTGCCGGCTCCGCGTTCGGTGAGGGTCGCCAGCTCCTCGTCCGAGAGCGGCGACCCGGACGCCGCCTCGACGAGCTTGCGGGCGTCGTCGACCGGAAGCGGCTCGAGTCGCAGCGTGAGCGCGGGAACCGGGGGAACCCCTTCGGCGGCCGCGAAGCCGCCGGCGCCGGGACGACGGGTCGTGCAGGCGAGCCACGGGCGCGTCGAGAGACCGGTCGCGAGGAAGCGGAGCAGGTCGGAGGACGCCTCGTCCATCCAGTGGACGTCCTCGAAGAGGAAGAAGGTCGGCTCCGCGACGAGCTTCCCGAGCATCGAGCCGACGACACCGTGGAGTCGCGCACGGCGGAATGACGGCTCGAGCTCGTCGACCTCGGCGGTCGACGCCATCTCCACATCGAGAGGCGCCGCGAGGAGCGGCGACCACGGCGCGAGCTCGGGATCGATCTGCTCGAGACGCTGGGCGAGCGCCTCCCGATTCGCGACCGGGTCACCGTCCAGCTCGACGTCGATCAGCGAACGCAGCAGCGGCCGGAACGGGAAGTACGCGGTGGCGGACTCGTACTGGTCGCAGCTCGCGGAGAGGACCGGCATGTCCTCGCAGTACGAGCGAAGCTCCTGGGTGAGTCGCGATTTGCCGAGGCCCGGCTCGCCGACGAGCTCGACGAGCGAGCCGAAGCCGAGCCGTACCGGCGCGACGGCCGCATTCAGCACCGCCCGTTCGCGCTCCCGGTCGACGAACGGGAGCTCCGACCAGTTCGGGGTGGGGGACGAGCTTTGCGCCATCCCCGTGACGGCGTAGGCCTGCACGGGCTCCGCCTTGCCCTTGACCGTGAACGGCTCGAGCGGGTCGACGGCGAAGGAGCCGGCCGTGCGGTCGACCACCGCCTCGGCAGCGAGCAGCTGGTTCGGCTCGGCACGCGCCATCAGCCGCGCGGCGAGCGCCGCCGTGTCGCCGAGGATCGTGTACGTCCGCCTGAACTCTGCGCCGACCTGACCCGTGAAGACGCGGCCGCGGCTCGCGCCGATGTGGAGCGCCAGCTCCCGTTCGTTTTCCAACGCGGCGAGCAGGGTGCGCAGTAGCCGACGTTCGTCGTCGCCCGCGGTGTGTGGTGCTCCGGCGACGAGCACGATCCGCCCGCCGTTCCGGTCGACGTCGCTTTCGAGGAACGTCACGCCGTGCTCGTCGGCGGGTGCCTGGATCGACCGAACGATCCGGTCGAGTGCGGCCGCGGCGCCGTCGGCGCCGCTCGCGTCGAGGAGGTCGTCGATGCCGGAGAAGCGGACGAAGCCGACCGCGGCGTTCCGGTGCTCTCCCTCGAATCGCCCGACCTCGAGCAGCTGCGCGCGCAGCGCCCGCGGGATCGCCGGCTCGAGCGGGACGTCGATCGGCGTCTGCAGCGGCACGAGGCCCCCCTTCGTGTCCGGGGCGGCCGCGAGCAGCACCCCGGGGCCTTTTCTCTCCCCGGCGCATTCCGGCGGGAGGGCGGCTGCGGTCTCGGGGCTGAGCAGGATCTCGCCCGCTTCCGATGCCGCCTCCATCTCGACCGTGCGGGTCGCTCCCGGTCCGGCAACGAGGAGCTCGCGGTGCGACTCGCCGACCAGGAAGAACAGCATGCGACCCGAGTGCATGCCCACGTGCATGCGCAGCTCGACGTCGTCCGCGCCGGTCCGGGGCCGCGAGATCGGGACGAGTGCCTCGCGCATCCCGTACGCCGCGGCCGCGGCGCGGCGAGCATGGTCGTCGCCGTCGAAGAGCAACAGGAGGGCGTCGCCGCCGAACTTGAGCAATCCGCCGCCCTGGGCGTACGCGACGTCGAGCAGCGAGGCGAAGGTCGCGTTCATGACGTCCGTCACCTGCTCGGCGCCGGCGCGGCCGAGCGCGGAGAGCTTCTCCGACATCGCAGTGAAGCCCGAGATGTCGACGAAGGCGAGCGTCCCGTCGCGCGCAAGCCAGAGCCGTTCGGGGTGGGCGGCGAGCCACTCGATCGTCAGCCGCGGAACGAAGGGGACAAGCTCATGCGAGTGGCTCGAGTGACCGGCGGCGGGATCCACGTCGACCATTCAGTCGTCTGGACTCATGGGCGAGTCGGTGAAGCCGGGGACGACGACGCGTCCGCCGAGGTCGACCACCTCCGGAGGGGCGAGCGCCGACGGATCGAGGGTGCGGATCAGGCCGTTCTCGAGGATCACAGTGAAAATCTATGTCCGTCCGCGAGACTGCGGCGTGCGCTTCGAGACCTACGGCCTGTTCGTCGCCCTGGCGCTGTTCTTCTTCGTCGTGGATGCCGCGGGCCGCCGCCATCTTGGAAGCAACCGAGTGCTTGCGGCGTGCCTGCTCGCGATCTTCGCGGTGACGCTCGTCCCCGCCCACGGGCCGAGGCAGCTGCAGCTGCGGCCGGGCGAGGCAGCGCCGTTCGGCGATGTCGCGAACCTGATTCTGTTTGCGCCGCTCGGCGGCGTGCTCTTCCTTCGCCGCTGGCCCGCGCGTCGGGCGGTGCTCGCCGCCCTGCTTCTCTCGGCGGGCATCGAGCTCGCCCAGCGCGTGATCCCCGGTCGGACGACGTCAATCGACGATGTGATCTTCAACACGCTCGGCGGCGCCGTGGGATGGCTGCTGGCGCGTGCATTGTGGTCTAGATTCACGGAATGACGGGTTGCGCCAGTTGCGGTGCGGACAATACGCCGAGCCGCAAGTTCTGCGGTGAGTGCGGGGCGCCGCTGGCACGTGCCTGTCCTTCGTGCGGCACCCCGAACGAGCCCGGCGTTCGCTTCTGCGGGGAGTGCGGCGTCGCCCTCGACCCTGCAGTCCGCACGGCACCGGCGGCCGAGCGGCGGCTCGTATCGGTGCTGTTCGCCGACCTGGTCGGCTTCACGACGCTCTCCGAAGGACGCGACCCGGAGGAGGTGCGCGAGCTTCTCTCGCGCTACTTCGACGTCGCGCGCACGCTTGTCGCCCGCTACGGCGGCACGATCGAGAAGTTCATCGGCGACGCCGTGATGGCAGTGTGGGGGACGCCGGTGGCGCGCGAGGACGACGCCGAGCGATCCGTTCGCGCCGCGCTCGACCTGGTGGGTGCGGTGGCGGCGCTGGGCGAGGAGGCAGGTGCGCCGATCCGCGCCCGCGCAGGTGTGGCGACCGGCGAGGCGGCGGTGACGCTCGGGGCGGAAGGGCAGGGGATGGTCGCAGGCGATCTCGTCAACACGGCCGCCCGGGTTCAGTCGGTCGCCGACCCCGGCAGCGTCTTCGTCAGCGAGGTGACGCGTCGCGCCTCGAGCGCCGCGATCTCCTACGCCGACGCGGGGAGCCACGAGCTGAAGGGAAAGGCGGAGCCGCTCCAGCTCGCCCGCGCGTTGGAGGTGACTGCTGCGCGCGGCGGGTCGCTCCGCTCCCGGCAGCTCGAGCCGCCGTTCGTCGGCCGCGACCGCGAGTTCAGGCTCGTCAAGGAGTTGTTCCACGGCGCCGCCGACGACGGCGCCTCGCGGCTGCTCACCGTCGTCGGCGTCGCGGGCATCGGCAAGTCGCGGCTGTCGTGGGAGTTCGAGAAGTACATCGACGGCCTTGCCGGCGACGTCTGGTGGCATCGTGGCCGGTGCCTGGCCTACGGCGACGGCATCTCGTACTGGGCACTCGCCGAGATGGTTCGCATGCGCGCCCGGATCGTCGAGGAGGAGGCGCCCGGCGAGGCGCTGGCGAAGCTGCGTGCGGAGCTTGCTGAGGCGGTGCCCGACGAGAGCGAGCGCGCCTGGGTGGAGCCGAGGCTCGCGCACCTGCTCGCGCTCGGCGAGGCGCAGTCGTTCGACCGTCAGGATCTGTTCGCCGCGTGGCGACTCTTCTTCGAGCGTCTCTCCGACCTTGGGCCCGTCGTGCTCGTGTTCGAAGACCTCCAGTGGGCCGATGCGGCGTTGCTCGACTTCGTCGAGCACCTGCTCGACTGGTCGCGGAACCACCCGATCTTCGTGCTCGCGCTCACGCGGCCTGAGCTGGCAGAGCGGCGCGCCGGCTGGGGCGCGGCGGGACGCGGCTCGACGACGCTGTCGCTCGACCCTCTTTCGGACGGCGCCATGCGGGAGCTGCTCGCTCGGTTCGTGCCC
This sequence comes from uncultured Thermoleophilia bacterium, assembly GCA_963794375.1. Classification (GTDB taxonomy): domain Bacteria; phylum Actinomycetota; class Thermoleophilia; order Gaiellales; family Gaiellaceae; genus PALSA-600. Next base: position 82,941 of record CAWCDL010000003.1, on the reverse strand, counting down.
GGCCTTCCGGATGAGCTGTCGGCACGCATCCTCGAGCGCTCGCAAGGAGTCCCGCTGTACGCGGTCGAGACCGTGCGCATGCTGCTCGACCGCGGCCTGCTCGCACCGGACGGCGAGCGGTTCGAGGTTCTCGGTGAGATCGCCGATCTCGAGGTGCCCGAGACGCTGCACGCGCTTGTCGCGGCCCGCATCGACGACCTGACGCCGGAGGAGCGGGCGGTCGTCCAGGACGGATCTGTGCTCGGCAAGACCTTCACGGTCGCCGGGCTGACAGCGCTCTCGGGGCGCTCGGCGTCCGAGCTCGACCCGCTGCTCGTGTCGCTCGTCCGCAAGGAGGTGCTCTCGGTCGAGGCCGATCCGCGCTCGCCGGAGCGCGGCCAGTACGGGTTCCTGCAGGACCTGCTGCAACGCGTCGCCTACGAGACGCTGTCGCGCGCCGACCGGCGCGCCCGCCACCTCGCTGCGGCCGAGCACCTCGAGCGCGTTCTCGACGTCGAGGGGGCAGAGGTCGCCGCCGCACACTACGTCGATGCCCACCGCGCCGATCCCAGCGCAGCCGAGGCGCCGGCGATCCGCGCGAAGGCGGCGGAGGCGCTCACGCGCGCCGGCCGCCGGGCCGCGTCGCTCGGCGCGAGTGAGGAGGCCGGACGCTCGCTCCTGGCGGCCGCTGAGCTGGTCGACGACCGGGCTCGACAGGCCGAGCTCTACGCCGAGGCGGGCGACGCCGCCTTCAGCGGCGGCCGCTGGGGTGACGCACGGGAGCGGTTGGAGCATGCCGTCACCCTCTTCAACGAAGCGGGGCTGTCACATACGGCGGCGCGGGTCGCCGGTCAGCTCGGGTGGGCGATCTGGATGGGCGGCGACCTGGCCGCCGGCCTCGAGCGAATCGAGGAGGCCTTGCAGGTGCTGGCCGACGAGGAGCCGGACGAGGATCTCGCTGCGCTGATCGAGATCCACGCGCGCCTGCTCTTCTTCGTCGGCGACATCGAGAACGCTGGAGAGCGTGTCGAACGCGCGCTCGAGATCGCCGAGGCGCTCGTCCTCCCGGACGTCCTTGTCGACGCCCTCAACACGAAGCATCTCGTGGTCTCCGGGCGGCGGCGGCGCGAAGAGGCGCTGGCGCTGATCGAGCGGGCGGTCGCGATCGGCCGGACGCGGGAGCCGACACGTGCGTACATGCGGGCCCTCTACAACCTTGCCTATCAGCATGCGGCTCTCGACCAGCAGCGAGAGGCGATCGCGATCGACGAGCAGGCGCTCGAGCTCGCTCGCCGCCGGGGTGACCCGACCGAGGAGCAGATGTCGCTCGGCCATCTCTCGATCGGCAACACGGTGCTCGGCCGGTTCGACGAGGCCGAACGGTTGCTTGCCGCCATGACCCACGACGGCTCGTCGCGTGACCTCGGGCCGGAGATCTTCATTCCCGCGTTTCGCGGCGACGCCGTCGAGGCGCGCCGGGCCTACGAAGCGCATGCAGAGCGACTCGACGAGTCGGAGCTGCAGATGCTCGCGGCGAAGCTCGACCTGGAGGCGGTGGTGCTGCTCGCCGAGGGGCGCCCCGCGGAGGCGCTCGAGGTTGCCCGCCGCGGGTGGCTGATCTGCATCGACGACGCCAACGGCTTCTCGTGGGCGCATCCACTCACGAAGTGGCTGCTCGAGGCGCTGCTCGAGGCGGCGTTCGACGCCGGCGAGCGCGACGTGGTCGAGGAGACGCTGAGGACGGTCGATCTCGCGCCGCCGGTCGACCATCTGCCGCTCACGGATGCGCTCGTGCTCGTCGCCCGCGGCCGCCTGCGGGGTCTCGACGGCGACGTCGACGGAGCGGAGTCGCTCCTTCGGGAGGGCATCGCCCGGCTGGGCGAGATCGAGAGTCGCGTGCCGCAGGCGAGGTCGCTGCTCCGGCTGGGCGAGATCCTGGCGGCCGGCGACCAGCCGGAAGCCGCCGAGGTGCTCGCGGAGGCGCGGGCGATGTTCCTCGAGCTCGGCGCGGACGCGTGGGTCGCGCGCGTCGATGCCGTTCGCGTGCCTGCGCGGGTTTGAACGGAGGCTGCGTCGCGCCCGCGGGCGCGACGCAGCCCTGTCGATCAGATCGCGACGATTCCCTCGGCGCCCGCGGCGCCGGGGACGGTGACGGAACCGACTGCGGTCAGCGAGCCGTTGCCGCCGATGCGGAAGCCGTCGACGTTTCCGGGCCCGCCGGCCTGGACGTAGAGGAAGCCCCCGTCCGACGTCGCGGCGGCGTCGACCGCCCCGGCGTCGGTCGTCGTGTTGCCGAGCAGCGACAGCGTGCCGCCCGCGCCAACGCCGATGCTGCTTTCGGAGGGGCTGCCTGCGTTCGACGCATAGACGTACGAGCCGACCGCCCGGATCCAGCACGTCGCGGCCTGTCCGGTCGCCACCCGGTGCAGGAGCGAGATGGTGCCGTCGCGGCCGAGTGCGAACGAGGCGACGCTGTTCGTGCCTGCCTCGGCGACGACAAGGTCGCCCGAGGCGTCGAAGTCGACAGCGAACGGGACGGCGCCTGCATCGACGTTGACGACCGGCGAGAGCGAGATCAGGCCGAAGAGCCCGACGCGGTAGACGTCGATCGCGTTGCCCGTCGCCTTGGTGGTCACGATCAGCTTCGACCCGTCGGGAGAGAACGCCACCTGGCCGGGCGTGGCCGTGAACGGCGACGACGCCGACGTCCCCAGCCCGAGCGCCCGGTGCGATCCGGGCAGGGGAAGGAGATGGTCGCCGAGCGCGATGAAGCCCTGCAGCGATCCGCCGTCGAGGGCGTTCAGCACGTACACGACGCCGCTGTGGACGGCGATGCTGACCGGGAAGCTGCCTCCGGACGGCACGACCTGGGTCAGCTGCAGACGGTCGCCGTTCACCCGGAAGACCGAGATGCTCGAGCTGCCGGGGTTCGAGGCGTAGAGCACGCGGCGCGATGCGTCGTAGGCGAGTGCCCCCTGTGAGGCGGTGTGGTCGACGACGGAGCCCGCGAGGACGCCGCCGCTGCCGCCGGTCGAGTAGGCCGCGGCCTGGTGAAGTGCGCCGCTCGAGTCGGCGTCGTAGGCGACGACCTGGTTCCCGGCCGGGTTGTCGTTCAGGACGAAGACGACGTGGCCGGTCGTGCCGGGCGCCGCCGCGGCGGTACCGGCGAGCGTGGCCAGCGCGGCGAGCGCGGCTACGAGCGGAAGAACGAGACGTACGGCGATGCGCATGCGTTCCTGCTCCTTTCGTGGGTGTCGCGGCTCAGAGCCGCGCTCCCTCGCAGGCGTTGCCGTCGGTCGCGCCGCTTTAAGGAACCCGTAAGGGCTCAGGCCTCTATGCCCAGCGGAGGGGCGGCAGCTCGAGCCCGGCTGCGACGGCGCCGTCGCTCGTCAGGTACCAGGCGTTCGGCCGGTTGCCGACCCCGAAGGCATTCGAGGGGCGTGGGTGCCCGTCTCCCCAGAAGACGATCAGCCCTTCGTCGCGCAGCTCGTCGAACTCGCGCGAGAGAAGATGGCGCGCGAACTCGTCGATCGTCGCGCCGCGCTCGCGAATCGTCATGAGGATCGCTTCGTGACGGCCATTCAGCTCGATGTCCCGAACATTGACGCCGTCATGGGGGTTTGCGCCTCCCTCATTCGGGTTGGTCGGACCAGCCTCGTGCGGGGTGAACGCGGCCGTGCGGCCGAGAAGGCTGTGAGCCTGGCATTTCTGCGACGGGGAGGGTCGACAGGTGCTCGAGACCGATGTGGCGACGAACGTTGCCGGGAAGCAGGCTGCGCCGACCGCGGCCGAGGGCCACCCGCGCCGCAGCGGGCTCGTGAACGTGATCCTCGTGGTCGGTGTGCTCGCGGCCCTCGCCGTGCCGTCGTACCTGAGCCACGTGGAGCGGGCGGACGCGCAGAAGGCGGAGGCGAGCCTCGCCCGTGCGTCCGACGAGGCCGAGGTCTACTACGCGGCCCACAGCACCTACGTCGGTCTGGGCGACCCGGTGACGGGGCTCCGCGCGCTCGACCCGAGCCTCGGGGGCGTCTCGGCGGTCATCGCGACGGATGAGCGCTACTGCCTGAAGAGCGTCGACGGGCGCGCGACCGCCTGGATCGAGGGGCCGGGCGGCACGGCGACGGACACCAGGCCGCCCGACTGCTCGTAGCCCTTACAACCGGGGACAGTCCCCAGACGTGTCTGGTCGGGACATGCCCGGGGACTGTCCCCGGTTTTTGGGGTTCCCGTAGGCCCTCTCCCTACGAGACGGTGAAGTGCTGGAACATGACCGACTCGTGCGCGGAGCAGTAGGCCTTGTACTTGCCCGCGGTCAGCGTCAGCGTGATCGTCTTCGTTCCCTTGAAGGGGACCGAGGTGAACGTCCACGACTTGCCCTTCGGGCCGTCGAGCTCGTAGTTGTGGATCGCCGAGTCGTCGTGGATGACGAACGTGTAGGTGCCCGTCTTCAGGGTCTTCGCAAGCTTCCCGTTGGAGGTGAGCGAGATCTTGTATGCGTCGTTCTTGCCAACGACGCCGATCAATTGCGGATGCGAGGCGCCCGAGGCCAGGGCGCTGAACCCCAGCATGAGTGCCGCTCCGGCCAGGAGCCCGACCGTGAGCGCCGCTGCGCGTGCGCGCGTGAGCATGTGATCCCCCTTCGTCTTCGTTCGCGAGTGTCTGTCGTGTCTACGAGGGTGGGCGACCGCTGGTTTGCGACGGCGCGGCGATGTGCTGAGCCACGTCGAAGCCCGAGTAGCGGTGCTGCATGAAGTGCGCGGCGCCGATCATGCTGAGCCGAAGGGGCCGGTAGGTCGCGCGGTCGACCTCGAGCTCGAAGAACGCCGGGATGCCGGGCGCCGCGAACGAGATGCCCAGCGCCGGCCGGCCCGAGACGGTCGCGGTGCCGAGGACGGTGATGTCCTGCAGCGTGCCCCGCCAGAACGGCGTGATCGCCCGTAGCGCCGGCAGCTGCTGCGACGTCTCCCACCTGGAGCCGGGATGGAGGTCCCAGCGGCGTTCGCCGATAACGATCTCCCGGTCGCCGTTCGAGCTCGAGATCGCGAGGCTCGAGGGAGACGCCTCCCGGTAGACGGACGTGATCGCCTGCGTCGGGCTCGACGCGAGCCGCTCATGGATCACAAGCGTTCGCAGGCCTCGGTAGACGCGGTCGATGCGAGCCATCAGCCGCCCGGCGGGCCGCGGCGGCCAGGCGGCCGGGAGCCGGAACGGGACGGTGTCCGTCCGGCCACCGCCGCGGGTCACGAGTACGCGCACGACCCGCGCCGGACGTGCGACGGGCAGCAGCGCCGCGTACGTGCCCGCGGGGCCGGGTGTTGCGGTCCGGCCCGAGATGTGCAGCCGGAGCCCGGTCGCACCCTCCCCGTCGGGGCCGAGAACGGTCGCGACGACCAGCGTTCGCCCGCCGCGCGGCGCGGCCGCGAGCGCGACCGCGAGGTCGCGATCCTCCCGCGCGAGAACGACGGCGCCCGGCGGCTGGCCGCCGAGGACGGCCGGGGTGAAGAGCGGCCGAGCCGGCGACGAGCCGTCGGCCCCCACCCGCCAGGCGACGACCGCGAGGCAGACGACGGCAAGGAGCGTGAGCACACGAACCATCTCGAGAGTACGTTCTCGGCTCGACGCAAGATGGTTTGCCGACAGATCTCGGGGGTGCTCGCCCCGGATCGGGATCACGCCGGTTGACGGCGAGACCCGCTGACGAGGTCGGCGAAGCCTTGCCGCCAGCTCGAGTAACGCGGCGTCCAGCCCAGCTCGCGCTTGGCCCTCACGTTGGAGGCTCCTCGCGCCTCGGTCGACATGACGACCACCGTGTCACCTGCGAGCAGTCGGGCCAGCCACCTGGGGAGGTGCCGGGGCGGCTTGGCTCCAAGCTCCCGGGCGAGCACCGGCAGCCATTCGCGGGCGGGTGCGGGCTCGTCGTCGGCGATGTTGTAGATGGCCGGCCCATCGTGTTCGAGCGCGAGCACGGTTGCCGCCGCGGCGTCCTCGAGGTGGATCCAGGACGTCATGCCCCCGCCGCCTCCGATGATCGGGTAGCGCCGGCTGCGCACGAGCTTCATCAGGTTGTCGTCGGCGGCGCCGTAGAAGACGCCGTAACGCAGCGCGATCCCGCCGAAATCGGTGACCCTCTGCTCGAGGTAGGCCATCGCGGCGGCGCTCTGCTGGAAGTTCTTCGGCGGCGTGGGGTCGAGATCGTCCTCCGCTTTGATCGGCCCTCCCTCACGGGCGTATCGGAAGGGTGCGAAGCTCTGCGCGACAAACCTGTGCGTGCCGGCCGCGCGCGCGGCCGCCAGGAGCGCGTCGGTGCCCCTTGTGCGCAGCTCGCTGGTCGCGGCGAGCACCTTGTCCATCTTGCGGCTGAACGTCGCGTCGGCCAGCGCGGTTGCCTCGTGCACGATCGCCTCCGGCTCGTACTCGAGCACGGCGTCGCGCACACCGTCCGCGTCGAGCAGGTTCACCAGCACCGGCTTCGCGCCCAGCCTTCGTAGTCGTGCTGCGCTCGTCGGCGACTTGTGGCCGCCGATCACCTCGTGACCGGCTTCGATCAGCTGGGGAACGAGGCGCGTGCCGATCGCACCGCTTGCGCCTGCGACGAAGACCTTCATGCTGTCCTCCTGTCGTGGCCGAGCACACGTGCCGTGCCTGCGTCAGGACGGAGAAGTGTGGCGAGCATGCGAGTCGTCGTCGTCTTGCCCGCACCGTTTGGTCCGAGGAGCTCGTACACCGATCCGGCCGGCACGCTCAAATCGACGCCCGGACTGCGCGCGTCTTTCCGAATGGCCTGGCGTCTCGGCGCCGACATCACCCCGGGGGAGGGTGGGGCCCGAGACTCGCGTCGGCCCCACCCTTCTCCCTCGGGAAGACGGACTTGGTTGCTACTGCTTCTCTCCGGCGGCGATCGCGAGGCGACTCATCACGTCTCCGCGGTTGTCGAGCCCCTCCAGGTACCTCCGGAGCTGGAGGTTCATGGTCGTCTTGAAGGCCGACGGCTCGGTGTCGGAGATCGCGAACCGGAACGTGTTGGCCCCGGTCAGCGCCTGGGCGAGCTCTCCCATCTGCGGCACTGCGTAGGCCGCAGCCGTGACCTTGCGGTTCGGCGAGAGGTAGAAGCCGCCTTGCTTGGCCCAGATCGTCGCCGCCTCCGGCGTGGCGAGGTAGGAGACGAGAGCCCGAGCGGCGTCGCTGTCCTTGGCCATCACGACTGCGTCGGCATCGCCGATCACGCGGGCAGGCGCCTTCTTGCTGACCTGCGGAAACGCGAACGCGGTGAACTGCGAGAGCGGTCGCACGGCCTTGGCGGAATAGAGAACAGGCAGTGTCGCGCTCCCGCCCGGAACCATGAACGCTCTCATCGGGGTGCCGAAGACGGCCTGCACGGCGGCGCTGTACGGAGCGGCGAGCGAGGCGGTGCCGCCCGCGAAGCTCGAGCCGAACATGCTCTTGAAGATCGTGAGCACGTGCGCGACGCTCGGGTCGCTCCAAGGCAGCTTGCCGGTGGCGAGCTGGTCGTAGAGGTGATTGCCCTCGTACGCGAGATACAGGTTCTGGAAGAGATTCGGAAGCGCAACCGCGCTCCCGCCGCTGATCGCGAACGGCGCGGCTCCGTGCCCCTTGAGCGACTGGACGAGCTGCCCGAGCCCGCTCAAGCTCGACGGCGCACTGACGCCGAGGTTCTTGAAGGACTGGGTGTCGTACCAGAAGGCGGAGCGGTTGGTCGCCTTGAAGAACAGCCCGGTGAGCTTGCCGTCCACGGAGCCGAGCAGCTTCCATGAGTAGGCGTAGTTCGCGGAAACCGCCGGCGCCGCGAAATCGATCGGCTTGAGGATGCCGCTTCGCTCCATCGTGGCCATCGCGCCCTGGTCGGTGGGCAGCGACAGGACGGCGAGATCGGCCGAGCTCGTCGGCACCGCCGCCGCCACGTCGCCGGCGACCGGCTTGTAGGTCACCGTGATGCCGGGGTTAGCCTGCATGAATCCGCTCAGCACGGCTTGGAACGACGTGGCGTCCCGCCCCTGCCAGGGGCCGAGGATCGTCAGCTGTCCCGGGTCCGCCGCAGCGGACGATGCGCTCGCGGCGACTGCTCCGAGGAGCATGGTGCTCGCCAGGACGGCGAGCCAGATCAGGCGATGTCTCATCGCTCACACCTCCAGCTAGGCCGAACCGAGGTTCGGCGAGTGCAGAACCGGTGCGGCCGGGGCCGAGACGCCCAGCCGCACCGGCTGTCCGACGCCCCTCTCGTCGGCTGCATCGCAAAGAGATTTACATCGCAATATGATGAAAGTTTTGAACCGGTGTAACTCTGCGGTCAAAGGGCTCGAGAGCCGGCCGCAGCCCTCGCGACGCGATCGATGCGAAGATCCGTCGATGGCCCGGGCGTCGAAGCCTCAGGAGCGTGAGTTGGCGAGCGCGGCCGCATTTCGGACCGAGCTGCGTCGATTTCTGCGGCGCACCGATGCCGTTGCGGCGGAGGCCGGTCTCACGGCGCAGCGCTACGACCTGTTGTTGATGATCCAGTCGGCGGGCGGCCGCGACGGTGTTCGCGTGACCGAGCTGTGTGAGCTTCTGGAGATGCAGCAGCCTGCCGTCAGCGAACTGGTGAAGCGGGCGGAGGAGGCAGGGTTCGTCGAGCGCCGGGTCGCCCCCGGGGATCGTCGCGGGTCGCTTCTTCGGCTCACCAAGGAGGGTGAGCGCCGTCTTCGCCGGGCGTTCACGGCGTTGCGTGGCGATCGTGAGGCGCTTGTACTGGCACTCGAGGAGCTTGACCTGCGTTTGCGCGTCGGGGATGGGAGTTGACGGCCTCGCTCTCCGATGCGTCGGCGGAGGAGAGCAGCTGTTCGTAGATCGCACGGAGTCGGCGGGCGACGTCGAGCCAGTCGTAGCTTTCCGCGAGCGTGCGCGCCTCGGCGGCGTGCCGGCGACGGCGGGGCTCGTCCTCGAGCAGCGAGAGGATGGCCTCGGCGAGCCGGCCTTCGTCCCCTGGAGGGACGAGCAGGCCGTTCCGGTCCGAGACGAGCTGGCGATAGCCGTCGATGTTGGAGGCGACGACAGGGGTTGCGGCGGCGAAGGCCCGCGTCAGGACCATGCCAAAGCTCTCGCGTCCGAGCGACGGCGCGACCAGCAGCTTGGCGAGGGCAAGCTCTGACTCCAGCTCGGGGCTGCTCAACACGCCGAGGAGGTCGATCCCGTCGGCCGGCAGCCGCTCGCGACGAAGCAGGAAGCGCACCGCGAGCGGATCGGCGCCGATCACGCGCAGCCGCGCGCCGGTCCGTCGTCGAACCCGGGGCCACGCGCGCAGTAGGACGCTGAGACCTTTTCGTGGCTCGTGACGGCCGACGAAGAGAACGTGATCGGCCCGCGCGTCCGGTGAGACGTGCTCATGGAGCCGCACGCCGTTCGGGATCACCAGGTAGTCGCCCGGCGCATACGCTCGCGCCGTCTCGGCGGCGGCGCTGGAAACGGCGATCTTGACGTCGATCCGCTCGAGGAGGAACCCCCAGAGAGCCATGGCGGGCCTGCGCCAGCGCGAGGGGCCGGCAGCATGGAACGTCGCGACGGTCGGGCACGTCGCTGCCGCCAGCGCCGCAACGCCCAGCGCGGGCGTCATCGGCTCGTGGATGTGGATCAGGTCGAAACGCTCGACGACGAGTGCGCGGCGCAGCCGCCGGATCGCCGCGGGGCTCAGCACGATGTTGGCCAGGGAGTGGTTCGCGGGCGTGATGACCGAGCGCCCGAGCGGGATCACGTTCGCCGGCGGCGGCTCGAAGCGGCCGGCGGTCGGATGCAGGAGCCGTGTCAGCCGGCCGGGCGGGTCGTAGCCGATGAGGATCTTCGCTTCGACGCCCAGCTCTGCGAGCGCCGCCGCCTGCTGTTCGGCGTGCTCCACGACTCCGCCCCAGAAGGAACCGCTGTAGGGAACGACGATGCCGAGCTTCACGTGAGCGCTTGCGGCCGGCCGGCGCCATACATCATCACGTGATGTAATAGCATGCCGATGACATCCCTGGCCGCGACTGGAACGTGACCGCAAGCATCGAGACGGGGACGATTCGTGCTCCACGCACGATCGACCGGCTGCTGGGAGAGATCGAGTCTCTCGTGACGGTCGACGACAGCGAGGATCGCAGGATCACCGGTGCGTGGAAGACCTTCGACGACATCAACGCCGCCGCAAACACGCACGCGTGGGATGCCTACAGCATCGACCTCTCCGTCGACGCGGCCAGCTTTCGCCGGCTCGATCGGCGTCAACGGAACGCGCTCCGTCGAATCTTCGGGACGATCTACCGAGCCGAATCGGTCGTCGACGACTGGATGGACAAGATCGTCGCCGCGATTCCGTCCGGCGGCCTTGCCGCTCGCGGCCCGATGGGATACGACGCGCTTCGCGTCGCCCTCAAAGGGCAAGAGCACGACGAGAAGATGCACCGGGGAAGCCTGGTTCGCGTGGCCACCGAGGTTCTCGGGATTCCCCGTCAGGACGTCGACCGCGTCGCGAAGAACTACAACAACTTCGTTGCCGAGACCCTCTTTGCCCGCTTCGACCGGCAGATGGCGGAACTCCTCCGCCCCGGACGGCCGATCGACGACGTCTACACCGCGATCTTCATCTACGGGATCCTCAGCGAGGACGTGGTCGCAAACAGCGACGTCGTGATCCGGCGGGCGAAGGGAAACGACAAGTACGTCGAGCTGAACCTGCCCGGTATGCGCGAGGGCCAGACGAACGTCCGCCGCGACGAGGGCCGCCACGTGCGTATCGCCGTCCTCGCGAGCCACAAGTTCCTCGACGAGCACGACGACGCGGCGGCCACGCTGGTCGCCGTCTCGAACGAGTATTCAGAGCTCGCCGACCAGATGCTGCGACGGGCAAAGCGCTCGCACGGCCTCATCGACGCCCATCTCCGAGAGTCGTATGGGCCCGACGTCGACTCTCTCTACTACTACGTCGTGAACATGAAGCGACTCGCCGTCAGACTCGACGAGCTCGGGCTCGCTCCGTCTGTCCGCAACATCAAGGAACGCGTCGACCGGGCCGTCGACGAGTTCGGCAAAGCGGAAACCGTCCAACGCGTCGCAGAGAGGCCGATCGAGCGCACGCTCAGACGCGGTTTCACCACACTCGCGCGCAACCGAATTTCGACATCTGCGGTCCCGGAAAGGAGCCGCCGCGTGAAGCGGAGATCGCTTGCGCTCGCCGGGTTCCTCGTTCTCCTCGCCGTGGCGGCAGGTTGCGGATCGAGCTCGAACGACAACGGGTCGAAGCAGACGACGACGAGCAGCGTCGCCGGCGCATCGACGACGGTCAACCGGTCGGTCACCGGCTCGGTGACGTTTGACGGTATTTGGACTGGGTCCGAGGCTGCGTCGTTCGGCAAGGTGATTAAGGCGTTCAATGCTGTGTATCCGAAGGTGAAGATTAATTACAAGCCGGTCGGGAACAACTTGACGACGGTGTTGTCGACGGCGATCGCCGGTGGGCATCCGCCGGATATGGCGGATATCGCGCAGCCGGGCTACATCCAGCAGCTGGTCAGTCAGGGCAAGTTGAAGCCGATCGGCTATGCGTCCTCGACGATCGCGAAGAACTTCACGGCGCCGTGGCAGCAGCTCGGCACGTTCAACGGGAAGCTCTATGCGTTGGTGTTCAAGGCGGCGAACAAGTCGCTTGTCTGGTACGACGTGCCCGACTTCAAGAACGCGGGCGTCAAGGCCCCGAAGACGTTTGGGCAGCTTTTGACGGCGGCGGCGACGTTGAAGTCGTCGGGGGTGCCGGCGTATTCGATCGGCGGTTCGGACGGCTGGACGCTGACCGACATGTTCGAGAACATCTATCTGCGGACGTTCGGGCAGGCGAAGTACGACCAGTTGTCGGCGCACAAGATCAAGTGGACCGACCCGTCGGTGAAGACGGCTTTGAAGACGATGGGGAAGATCCTGAACGACAGCTCGAACATCTACGGCGGGACGAGCGGCGCGTTGCAGTACGGGTTCAACGATTCGGATCATGAAAGCGTTCGGCTCTCCGTCGAAGGCGGCGATGGTGTTCGAGGCCGACTTCGTCTCGGGTGTGATCACTTCGTCGACGAAGTCGAAGCCGTATAGCGGTTTCAATGTGTTCCCGTTCCCGACGATCGCTTCCGGGGCGCCGTCGAGCGCGGTCGAGGTCGCCGGCGACCTGTTCGTGACGTTCCGCGACAGCCCGGCGATCGAGGCGTTCGTGAAGTTCCTCGCCACGCCGGCGGCCGCGACGGCCTGGGCCAAGCAGGGCGGCTTCGCGACCGGCAACCACAACGTGCCCGCGAGCGCCTACCCGAACGCGATCGACCGGGCGATCGGGCTCCTCCGACCGAGGGGAAGGTGTCGACTTCGACATGTCGGACGAGCAGCCCGCGTCGTTCGGCTCGACGGTCGGACAGGGCGAGTGGGGCATCTTCCAGAAATTCCTGAAGACACCCACGAACGTCAACGGCATCGCCTCCCAGCTCGAGACGTCCGCCGCAGCCGCCTACAAGAAGGGCAAGTAGCGAGTAGGACCGGTCACCAGCCGGCCCCTTTCGAAGCCCTTGGTTCACCCGTCGTCGTCATTGCGCCGACGGTGGTGCACGGCACCACGCCAGGCGATCACGACGATCATCGCGACGGAGATCGCGACGATGAGGTACTGCGGTCCCATCCGAGCAAGCTAACGGCTCAAAGCGGTCATTTTGTGAAGGGAGCCGCTGCAAGACTCGTAGTGCGATGGATCAGACGGCGAAGGATTCGACGAGATCGCCGAAGCTGTTTCTCAGCTCCTCGCGGTGGACCTCGCCTTCGAGCAGGCAGCCGCGAAGCCGGCGTTCACCTTCGACGGTGAGGCTCACATAGACCTTTCGTCTGTCCTCGTCCGAGCGCGTCCTGCGGACGAGGTCGAGATCCTCGGCGCGGGCGCACAGCTCGGTCGCGCTGTTCGGTGAGAGCTGGAGCCGCTCTGCGATCTCCGACAATGTCAGTTGCTCCCGTCCGTCGGCGGCTCCCTTGATCGTCAGGAGCAGGAGATAGCGCTGAGGGGTGAGCCCCCAGCGCTTTGCCACCTCTTCGGTTCGCCGCAGGAAGAGTCTCAATGCGACGCGGAACGCCGCGAGATGAATGATCCGTTCGGCCGTAAACGGGTCGTGCGGCTCGTTCATCCGGTCCTTGCTCGACTGAATCATCCCGATCGCCTCCCGGCTCGGTTTCAAATGGTCAGCGATACGAGATAACTCGTATCAAGAACTGAATCTTGAGGAGGAGGGATGTGATGGGCAACGCCGCGGCCGAGCTCGTCTTCGAGAGCAGCGTGATCGTGCGCAAGAGCCCGTCGTCCCTCTTCTGGCAGCGCTTCCGCCAGGACAAGGCGGCGCGTTGCCGGCGGCCGTCGTGGTCGGCCTCCTCGTGCTGGTCGCGATCTTCGGCGGGCCGCTCGCGAGCCGGATCACCGGGCATCCCGCAGAACCAGACCTACCGACACGATGACCGACGCCTACGGCATCCCGAAAGGCCCGAACGGCTCACTTCTGGTTCGGCGCCGACGCCGAAGGGCGCGACCTCTTCGTGCGCGACGATGTACGGCGCGCGCACATCGCTCTTCGTCGGCATCGTCGCGACCGGCGATCGCGCTCTTCATCGGGCTCGTGGTCGGGCTGACTCGCCGGCTTCTACGGTGGCTGTCGTCGACACCGCGCTCTCGCGCATCGCCGACGTCCTCCTCGCCGTTCCTCAGATGCTGATCGCGGTCGGGATCGTCGCGGCGTGCTCGACGTCGAAGAACGGATGCCTCGGCGGGCTCGTGCAACCTGGGCTCACCGTCGTGATCCTCGTGATCTCGTTCTTCTCCTGGTCGTACATCGCGCGCATCGTTCGCGGTTACACCCTCTCGCTCCGCGAGAAGGAGTTCGTCGAGGCGGCCCGCGTCGCTCGGCGCGAGCGATCGTGCGCATCATCTGCGCACCGAGATCGCTCCCGAACCTCGTCGGGCCGCTCATCGTCTACGCGACGCTCCTGATCCCGACCAACATCCTCTTCGAAGCCGCGCTCTCGTTCCTCGGGCTCGGCGTGCCCGCTGACCGAAGTCGTCTTGGGGATCGATCCTCACCGACGCGACTCGGGGCTCTACGACGTCGCCTGGTGGCTGATGCTCTTCCCCGGCGGCTTCCTGATCCTCACGACCCTCGCCTTCAACCTGCTCGGCGACGGCCTGCGCGACGCCTTCGACGTCCGCTCCGAGCGCTGAGTGAACCTGACCGGATGACGCACGCAGAAAGGAGAACAACCCCGCACGATCCGAGAAGGAGGACGCTCGAGATCACTGCTTATACATCGTCCGGCGTGCTCGCGGCGTCGCGCGCTCGCGGCCGGCTGCGGCAGCTCGACCTCGACGTCGTCGGGCCCGAGCGGCACCACGGCCGATCAAGGCACCTACAGCAACGGCTCTGGTCAAGGCGGGCGGCACCTACACGCGTCGGCTGGGAGAACGTCGTTCGGCTTCACCGACAACGTTCGACCCGACCGGCGAGTACCTCGGTGAGGCGTGGGCGCATCTTCACGAACCTCCTCGTCCGCCCGCTCGTCGGCTACGACCACGTGGCCGGCGCCGCCGGCAACAAGCTCGTCCCCGACCTCGCCACCGGCGGTCCCCGCAGCCGACCGACGGCGGGCAAGACCTACACCTTCCACCTCAAGTCAGGGCGTCCGGTTCGGGCCGCCGGTCGAACCGCGCGGTCACCTCGAAGGACGTCGCTCTACGCGCTCGAGCGGCTCGCGAACCCGAAGGACGGCGGCCAGTACGCCTTCTACTTCTCGGTTATCAAGGGCTGGGACGCCTACGCCAGCGGCAAGGCGACGTCGATCTCGGGCATCTCGACGCCCGAACGACGACACGATCGTCTTCCACCTGACCGCAGCCGACCGGCGACTTCCTCTACCGCATGGCGATGCCTGCGACCGGCGCCGATCCCGCCCGAGGTCGGCAAGTGCTTCGACGGCAAGCCGGGCCACTACGGCCGCGACCTCGTCTCGAGCGGCCCGTACATGATCGCAGGGCGTCCGACAGCGTGAACGACCGTCGTGCTCGTCGCTCAAGCCGTTCGAGCGGCTTCGACGGCGCGTACGGGACCACCTGACGCTCGTCCGCAACCCGAACTACGACCCGCAGACGGACTCGATCGCGGCCCGCCAGAACCTACCCGAACGAGTTCGACTTCGTGGTCGACTCGAACGCGGACGACATCTTCAACCAGCGTCGCCGGCCGGCCAGCTCGACGACGAGATCGCGGCAGCCCGCCGCCGAAGATCGCTCCGAGCAGTACGTGACCGACCCGAGCCTGAAGCCGATGCTGCACGCCGAACGTCGGCGACCGCACCTGGTACCTGACGATGAACCTGACCCAGCCGCCGTTCGACGACATCCACGTCCGCAAGGCGATGAACTACATCATCGACAAGGCAGGCGCTGCGGCAGGCGCTGGGGCGGCCCGACTCGCCGGCTCGATCGCGACGCACATCGTCCCGGACCGACGCTCTTCGACGACGAGCTTGCAGATTACGACCCGTACAGCGACGCCCGGCGACGCCGGCAGCGTCGCGAAGGCCGAAGGCGGCGATGAAGGGCTCGAAGTACGACCCGAGCAACGACGGCAAGTGCGACGCGCGTCGGCCTGCAAGGACGTGCTGCTGATCGCCGACACGCGCGCGCGTCGACAAGCGGATGATGCCCGGTCATCGAGGCGGACGCCGCGAAGATCGGGATCACCTTCAACGTCCGCGCGATCAACGGCGCCTACACCGACGATCCAGACCACGCGCGAAGAACATCCCGTTCTCGGAGCGGCCGGGCTGGGGCAAGGACTACGCCGACCCGTTCACGTTCTTCGGTGAGCTCTTCGACGGCCGCGACGATCATCCCGAGCGGGCAACACGAACTACTCGCTCGTCGGCATCACGCCGGCGATCACGCGAAGAAGCTCGGTGTGAAGCGGGAACGATCACCGAGCGTCCCGTCCGTCGACACGCAGCATCGAACCGCTGCAGACGACGCTGGCGCGGCAGCGCGCGTCACGACTGCTGGGAGAGCGCTCGACAAGAAGCTGATGACGCAGGTCGTCCCGTGGGTGCCGTACCTCTCGGTCGAGCGTCGTGAACATTCATCGGCCCGAATGTGACCCAGTGGAGCTACGACCAGTTCAGCGACGGCACCGCCTACTCACAGGTCGCCGTCAGGACGGATCAGTAACCGAACAGTCGGGTGGGGCGGTTCGCCGTCCCACCCGACACGAGGATGCGAAATGGCGCTCTACATCGCACGTCGACTCGTCTGGACGTTCGATCGTGATCGCGGCCGTGCTGGCGATCACGTTCGTGATCTTCTATCTCCTGCCCTCGGGCGATCCCGCGCTGCGGTTCGCCGGCAAGAATCCGAGCCCGCCGGAGTTGATGCTGATCCGCGAGCGGCTCGGTCTCGACCAGCCCTGGTACGTCGCAGTTCGGCAAGTACGTCGAGCGGTTCTTCCGCGGCGACCGGTACGGGTGGCCCGGCCTCGGCTACACCTTCTCTGGCGGCAGTCCTCCGTGTTGCATCTCGTCGTCCAGCGCGCGCCTCGTACCCTCTTCCTGATCGCGGGCGCTGCGATCATCTGGCTCGTCACCGGCGTCGGCATCGGCATCGTGTCTGCGGTCAGGCGGCGGACGATCGTCGACCGCGGCTGCGATGGGCTTCGCGCTCTTCGGGATCTCGACGCCCGTCTTCTGGCTCGGGCTGATGGCGCCTCTACATCTTCTGGCGCACGCTGGGCTGGTCGGCGGGTACGGGCTACGTCTCCGCCGTTCGACGAGCCTCGGCGGGTTCTTCGCGCACATGTGGCTGCCCTGGTGTTGTGCTCGCGATGCTCTATGCGGCGTTCTACGCGCGGATGACCCGCAACAACCTGCTCGAGACGCTCGGCGAGGACTACATCCGCACAGCCCGTGCGAAGGGCCTGAGTGAGCGCCGTGTCATCTTCAAGCACGCGCTTCGGGCTTCGTTGACGCCGATCGTCACCATGTTCGGGCTCGACATCGCCCTGCTCGTCGGCGGTGCGGTGATCACCGAGTCCGTCTTCAACCTGCAGGGACTCGGATACCTCGCGATCAACGGCGCGCTGACGCAGGACCTGCCGACGGTGCTCGGCGTCGTGCTGCTCGCCGCGACCGCCGTTGCGCTCGCGAACCTGATCGTCGACGTCCTGTACGCGTTCATCGACCCGCGGGTGCGCTACGCATGACCGCGTCGCTCCTCGACGTGCGCGGGCTGACGGTCCGATTCCCCACGCCCGACGGCGTCGTCCAGGCGGTGTCCGACCTCTCGTACACGCTCTCGCGTGGCGAGACCCTCGGCATCGTCGGCGAGTCCGGCTCCGGGAAGAGCGTCTCGAACCTCGCGATCATGGGCCTGCTCAACAGCGCCCGCACCGTGATCGAGGGCGAGATCCTGTTCGAGGGACACGATCTGCTCGCGTTGCCCGACAACGAGCTCCGCCGGATCCGCGGCAAGGACATCGCGATGGTCTTCCAGGATCCGTTCGCGTCGCTCCATCCCATGTATCGCGTCGGCTGGCAGATCGCGGAGGCGGTGACCGCGCACGCGGATGTGAGCTCGCGCCCAGGCGTGGCAGCGCGCCGTGGGCCTCCTCGAGCGCGTCGGCATCTCGAACGCTGCTGCGCGGGCGCGGGACTACCCGCATCAGTTCTCCGGCGGCATGCGCCAGCGGGCGATGATCGCGATGGCGCTCGTCCACAACCCCGCCGTGCTGATCTGCGATGAGCCCACCACCGCGCTCGACGTCACGGTCCAGGCTCAGATCCTCGAGCTGATCGAGGACGTGAAGAACGAGTTCGACATCGGAGTGATCCTCGTCACGCACGACCTGGGCGTGGTCGCCGAGGTCGCCGATTCGGTGCTCGTCATGTACTCCGGTCGTGTCATGGAGCACGGGGTCGCAGCCGACGTCTTCGAGCGCCCGCAGCATCCCTACGCCTGGGGCCTGCTCGACTCGATGCCGTCGATCGAACGCCGGCTCGACGCGCTGGTGCCGATCAAGGGGTCGCCGCCGTCGCTTCTCGCGCCGCCGCCCGGATGCCCTTTCCACCCGCGCTGCCCCTATGCATTCGACCCGTGCCCGGTCGACAGGCCGCCGCTGCGGGAACCGCGTCGAGGGCGCACACCTCGACGCGTGTCACCTGCCGTGGGAGACGAAGGTCGAGCTCGGCGCGAACGAGGCGGAGAAAGGCGGCAGCGTGAGCGACAACCTGCTCGAGGTCGAGCACCTGACGAAGCGGTTCGCCGTCAGGCAGGGCGTCTTCGCCCGCGGCACCGCCCAGGTGCACGCCGTGGAGGACGTCTCGTTCAACGTCCGCCGCGGCGAGACGCTCGGCATCGTCGGCGAGTCCGGCTGCGGGAAGTCGACCACCGCCCGCCTCGTCCTCCGCCTCCTCGATCCGACGGAGGGAACGATCCGCTTCGACGGGCAGGACATCTCACGCTACCTCACAGCGGAGGCTGCGGCCGCTGCGGCGGGAGATGCAGATGGTCTTCCAGGATCCGTACTCGTCGCTCAATCCGCGCAAGACGGTCGGCCAGATCGTCGGCGCGCCGTTCGCCATCCACGGCGAGCGCAACGCGCGGACACGCGTGCAGGAGCTGCTCGAGACCGTCGGGCTCAACGTGGAGCACTACAACCGGTATCCGCACGAGTTCTCCGGCGGTCAGCGCCAGCGCATCGGCGTTGCCCGCGCACTGGCGCTCTCCCCGAAACTGATCGTGTGCGACGAGCCCGTCTCGGCTCTCGATGTGTCGATCCAGGCGCAGGTGCTCACGCTGCTGCGGTCACTGCAGGACGACTTCAACCTCACGTATGTGTTCATCTCCCACGACCTCTCGGTGATCCGGCAGATCGCCGACCGAGTCGCCGTCATGTATCTCGGACGCATCGTCGAGATCGGAGACGGCGAAGCGATCTACGAGCAGCCGAAGCATCCGTACACCGCTGCCCTCCTCTCGGCCGTACCGCGGGCCGAGGGCGGGAGCCGGCGCATCGTGCTCGGCGGCGACGTCCCGTCGCCGATCGCCCCGCCGGCGGCATGCGTCTTCCATCCGCGTTGCCCTCGTTTCCATCGGGGGCACTGCGACGTCGAGGCACCGGCTCTGCGGGAGCTCGAGCAGCACCACGAGGCTGCCTGCCACTACCCGCTCGAGCGGTGGCCGATGACCGAGGAAGAGATCCGCTCGGGGCTGGAGGAGTCGAATCACGCGGCTGTGGTCCGGGCGGAAAGCAGTGTCTGACCGGTGCGCCAGGCGAGGGCGAAGAGCAGGACGGCTGCTCCGGAGAAGACTCCGAGTGCGCCGACCGAGACAGAGGCGGCAAGCGCCTGCGACGTTCCGATGCCTGCGGCCGCGAGCGCGGCGGTTCCGACGCCCGCCTGCGTGGCTGCGCCGGCCGGCCCGATTGGCAACGCCGCCGCGGCAGCGCCGGCGCAGAGAAACAAGAGCGCAAGCGAGAACGAGTAACCCAGTCCGAGCGTGCCGAGGAGGATGAAGAAGGCGACTCCGCGGACGAGCCAGCACGCGAAGACGAACGCCCACGCCTGTATCGCGCGGGATAACGAGGTCGTGCGCGGGCTCAACCAGCGGCCGAGCCGGAAGCGCAGGGCGCGCTTGCTGTCGGCGAGGCGTGGCAGCGCCACGATCACGCCGGCGGCGCCGACCCCGGCTGCCGCCACGACTGCGAGCGCGGCGCGGGCGGCGAGCCCGGCTGATGGAAAGGCGGCAGCGGTGGCAGCGAGCGGCGCCAGCGCGGCGCTATCGATCAGCCCGAGCATGACGAGCGAGAGACTGATCGCCCGCAGGCCTGCAGGACACCCGGGGTAGCGGCGCACGACCGCGATCCGCATCGCATCGTCAAAGCGGCCGGGAAGGACGACACCGATCAGCGCCGCGCCGCCGTTACCGGCGATCAGCGCGAACGGAGAAGGCCGCTCGCGGCTCGTAAACAGCCGTGCCCACCCCAATGCCTTGAGCGCCTGGGCGAGAAGAAGCAGCAGCCCAGCTGCCGCGAGCAAGCCCGGCCGGCCGCGCGAGAGCGGCCAGGAAGTGGTCGCAAAATGACGAGCAGCCAGGAAGGCGAGCACGACCATCACGGCACCCGATCCGAGACCGAGTCCCCAGCGGGTCCTCCGTGAGTGTCGAAGCTGCCAGAGCGTTCGCATCAGCAGCCGATAGCGCCCCTCGAGCACGACCGGTGCTGCCGAGACGGCGATCGTCGTCAGCGGATCCCGCTCGAACTCGACATCTGGCGGCATGAGCGTTCGAGTCTGCCTCACGCGCTTCGTATGTGGCACCACCGGCAATGATGTCGAGGTGTTCGACCACGTCGACATCGGCGTCTCCGACCTCGACGCGTCACGGCGCTTCTACGAGCTCGCGCTCGGCAAGCCGACCGCCGAGCACGAGTGGATCGAGTGGGGCGAGTTCGGGATCACGCCCGTCGACGGCGACCATCCGCTGACGCAGCATCTCCACGTTGGCTTCGGCGTCGAGGATCGCGACGCCGTCGACGCGTGGTGGCGACGGATGGTCGACGCCGGGTACCGGAGCGACGGCGAGCCCGGCCCGCGGCCCGAGTACAACGAGACCTACTACGGCGCCTTCGTGCTCGACCCAGACGGCAACTCGATCGAAGCCGTCCACCACTACCGGAGCGGCACCGGCGAGATCGACCACCTCTGGCTGCGGACGCGCGACGTCGCGGCCGTGCGCGCGTTCTATGTGACGGTCGCCGACGCCGTCGGGATCGAGCTCGTTCGCGACATGCCGGAGCTCGTCCGCTTCAGCGACGGTGCCGGGTCGTTCACGTTCGTCGTCAGCGACGAGCAGACCGAGCACGTGCACCTGGCCTTCGGCGTCGACGGCGTCGAGGCGGTGGCGGCGTTCCATGCCGTCGCGACCGCGGCGGGCTACCGCGACAACGGCCCGCCGGGCGAGCGGCCGCAGTACCACCCCGGCTATCACGCGTCGTTCGTGCTCGACCCGCTCGGCAACAACGTCGAGGCCGTCTTCCACGACCGCTCCGGCAGTTAGGCGGGCCAAGCAGCCGCTTTGCGGCTGTGGAAAACCCTGGCACGAGGGATAGGCACGCCCGTAGGCCGCGGCTACGTTGCGCGCAGATCGGGGCTTGTCACGGGCTCCGACCCAAAGTCAGGGGGCTTTATCTTGCCGGTCGACCAACCGGTGCAGCGTCCCGCTGCGCCGCACGAGTCCGCGCTCCAGAGCCATATCCGCGTGCTGCGCCGACGCTGGTGGCTGCTCGCGCTCGCGCTCGTCGTCGTGCCCGCAGCCGCCGTTGCCGTCTCGCTCGGCCAGCGGCCGATGTACGCAGCGTCTGCGCAGGTCGCGCTCGCCCAGCAGGACCTCGCCAACGAGCTCAGCGGCACGACGGACACCTCGATCTACACGCCCGCCGACCGCCGCGCCCAGACACAGGCCGACCTGGCACGCGAGCCGGGCGTCGCCCAGAAGGCGGTCGAGCTCGCCCGCGCGCCGGGCACGGCGCAGGAGCTCCTCGACAGCTCGTCGGTCTCGGCCGCGGCCAACGCCGACATCCTCACCTTCACCGTCTCGAGCCACGATCCGGCCCGCGCCGAGCGGCTCGCGAGCGCGTACGCCACCGCCTACGTGCGGTACCGGCTCGCGAGCGACACGGCGCCGGTCGAGCACGCGCTCGCGGGTGTCGAGCAGGAGATCGACGCGGCTCCCGTCGACAGCGCGCTCCGGATCAGCCTCGTCGGCAAGGCGACGCAGCTGAAGACGATGGCGGCGCTCAAGACCGCGAACGCGAGTGTCGTCCGCACCGCGCAGTCCGCCACCCAGACCGCGCCGAAGACGCTGCGCAACGCCGTTCTCGGCCTGCTGCTCGGCCTGCTGCTCGGCGTCGGGTTGGCGTTCCTGTGGGAGGCGCTCGACACTCGCGTTCGCAGCTCCGACGAGATCTCGACGCGCCTCGGGCTGCCGCTCCTGGCCCAGCTGCCGGAGCCGCCGAAGCGGCTGCGCGACGCGAGCCGTCTCGCGATGCTCGTCGACCCGTCGGGCGTGCAGGCAGAGGCGTTCCGGATGCTGCGAACCAATCTCCAGTTCGTGACGCTCTCGGGCGAGGCGCGGACGGTGATGATCACGAGCGCCGTCGCCGAGGAGGGGAAGTCGACGACGATCGCGAACCTTGCCGTCGCCCTCGCCCGAGCCGGCAAGCGGGTCACGCTCGTCGAGCTCGATCTACGCCGCCCGCTCCTCGACCGCTTCTTCGACCTCGAGCCGGGACGTCCGGGGATCACGCAGGTGGCGCTGGGCGACGCCACGCTCGAGGAGGCGGTCGTCCCGATCCCGGTGCGCGGTCCGAGCACCGGCGAGGACCACCACCACACGAACGGCAACGGCAACGGGAACGGCAACGGGGGCGGCTACGCCGTGCTGCGTGTCCTGACAGCGGGTGCGATCCCGCCCGATCCGGGTGAGTTCATGTCGTCGCGGAAGCTGGGCGAGATCCTCGCCGAGCTTCGCTCGCAGTCGGACATCGTGCTGATCGACGCGCCGCCGCTCCTGCAGGTCGGCGACGGGCTCGCGCTCAGCGCGCAGGTCGACGGCACGCTCGTCGTGACGCGCATTGACGTGTTGCGGCGCGGGATGCTCGGCGACCTGGGCCGGCTGCTCGAAGCCATGCCTGCACGGAAGCTCGGGATCGTCGTCACGGGCGTGCGGCACCGCGCCCTCGGCTATGGGTACGGTGGTTACTACCGGGAGGACGCGAGGCGGTTGCCGCGCGCGGCGGCGCGGCGCCCCGCCGGCGTGGCGGCGGAGGCCGAGTGAGCTCTGCTGTCCCGGTTCTCGACGCCGTCGACGCACGGACCCGCGAGCTCGTCGAACGCCGTCGCCGCGGCGCCGTCAGGCGGCGCGGGTTCGTGGTGCGCCGTGCGCTTATCTGTGCCGACCTCGTCGGGCTCGTGACCGCGTTCTTCGTCTCGCAGGCGCTGTTCGGCGACGGCGCGGGCGGGCGACTCGGCATGTCCGCCGAGACGCTGGTCTTCGCGGCGACGCTTCCGGTCTGGGTGGCCGCCGCTCAGGCGTACGGGCTCTACGAGCGCGACGAGGAGCGCACCGACCACTCGACCGCCGAGGAGCTCGCAGGCGTCTTCCACCTGCTCACCGTCGGCAGCTGGCTGCTCTTCGTGTTCGTGACCGTGACGCACGCCGCGCACCCGAGTGTCTCGCGGCAGGTCTCGTTCTGGGTGCTCGGGCTGCTCGGCGTCGCGGTGATGCGCGTCGCCGCCCGCACGGCGGTGCGCCGCACGACCGACTACCTCCAGAACACGGTGATCGTCGGCGCCGGGAACGTCGGCCAGCTCGTCGCCCGCAAGGTGCTCGCCCACCGCGAGTACGGCCTCAACCTGGTCGGCTTCGTCGATCACGAGCCGCGCGAGTGGCGGCCGGGCCTCGAGGACGTGCCTGTGCTCGGCAGCGTCGAGACGCTGCCGCGGATCGTCGAGCAGCTCGACGTCGACCGCGTGATCTTCACCTTTGCGAACACACCGAGCCGCGAGCTTGTGACGCTCGTGCGCGATCTGCGCGACCGCGATGTGCAGATCGACATCGTGCCGCGCATGTACGAGATCACCGGGCCGGCGATGGAGGTGCACGACATCGAGGGGCTGCCACTGCTCGCGCTGCGGCCGCCGCGCGTGCGCCGTCTCTCGCGCGCCGTCAAGCGGGCCGCCGACATCGTCGTGTCCTCGGTGCTCCTCGCGGTGACGGCGCCGGTCTTCGCCTGGATCGCCTGGAGCGTCCATCGCAGCTCGCCCGGGCCGGTGTTCTTCCGGCAGCAGCGCCTGGGCCAGGGCCGGCGTGTGTTCACGTGCCTGAAGTTCCGGACGATGCGGGCCGACACCGACCCGGCGGTGCACGAGGCGTATCTGCGCCGGGCGCTTGCGGGCGACGCGACGCCCGAGCAGGACGGTCTCTTCAAGCTCGACCAGGGCGACGCGGTGACGCCGTTCGGGCGCTTCCTGCGGCGCACGAGCCTCGACGAGCTGCCGCAGCTCCTGAACGTGTTGCGCGGTGACATGTCGCTCGTCGGGCCGCGCCCGTGCCTGGCGTACGAGGCCGAGGGGTTCGAGCCGCACCACCTCGAGCGCTTCGACGTTCCCGCCGGCATCACCGGCCTGTGGCAGGTTTCGGCGCGCGCCCGCTCGACCTTCCGCGAAGCGCTCGAGATGGACGTCACCTACGCCCGCAACTGGTCGCTCTGGCTCGACCTGCGGCTCATTCTGCGCACGCCGCTTCAGCTCCTGCGGCCGAAGGCGACGAGCTGACGCGAATGGCGGATCCGGTTCGCATTGCCGTCGTCGGCCTCGGCTACTGGGGGCCGAACCTCGTGCGCGTGCTGCACGAGCTGCCAGACGCCGACGTCGTGGCGGCCTGCGACCTCGACGACGGGCGCCTCGAGCGCATCGGCCGCCGCTACCCGGCGCTGCGCCTGACGCGCAGCTTCGACGAGCTGCTCGACGATCCAGGCCTCGAGGCGATCGCGATCGCGACCTCGGTCTCGACGCACTACAAGCTGGCGCTCCGGGCGCTCGAGGCGGGCAAGCACGTGTTCGTCGAGAAGCCCCTCGCCGCCTCGTCGCGCGAGGCCGAGCACCTCCTCGAGACGGCGTCCGAGCTCGGGCTGACGCTGATGCCCGGTCACACGTTCCTCTACAGCCCGCCGGTCAACCTCGTGAAGCGGCTGATCGACGACGGCGACCTCGGCGACATCTACTTCGTCTCCACGAGCCGCGTGAACCTCGGCCTGCACCAGAGCGACGCGAGCGTCGTCTGGGACCTGGGCCCGCATGACTTCTCGATCCTCCGCTACTGGCTGGGTGAGAGCCCGGTCGAGGTGTCGGCCACAGCGCGCGCATGCATCGTCCCCGGGACGCCCGATGTCGCATTCGTCAGCCTCACCTACCGGGGCGGGGCGGTGGCACACGTCGAGCTCTCGTGGCTCGCCCCGAGCAAGCTGCGCCGGACGGCCGTCGTCGGCTCGCAGAAGATGGTCGTCTACGACGACACGGCGAGCGAGCCGGTACGCATCTTCGACTCGGGCGTCGAGCTGCCCGACCCGGGCTCGTTCGGCGAGTACGGGCTCACCTACCGGACGGGCGACATCGTCTCGCCGCGCGTCGACGTCCACGAGCCGCTCTCGCTCGAGCTGGCCGACCTCTGCCGCGCGATTCGCGAGGTCGACGAGCCGCGCTCGTCGGCGCAGGTCGGGCTCGACGTGGTGCGGACGATCGAGACGGTCGACCGCTCGCTGCAGCAGGGCGGGCGACCCGCGGCGCTCGACGTGGTGGAGGCTGCGAGCTGAGCCGGCTCGGGCTCGCGACGGTGGCGCTCGGCGCGAGCGGTGCGACGACGCTCGCGTTCAACCTCGTACTGGCGCATGTGCTGTCGCGGCCGGACTACGGCGACGTCGCGCGCTCGCTGGGCCTCGCGCTCGCTGTGGCCCAGCTGACGATGGCAGGGCTCGCGCCGGCGCTCGCGCGTTCAGTCGCGGGGGCGCCCGCGGAGCACCGCTGGTCGCGGGCGGGTGCCGCGCTCGGGATTGCCGCGACCGCGAGCCTCGCGACGGCGATTCTGTACGTACCGCTCGCGGCGGCCGGTCTCGCGCCCTGGCGGGCGGGCGGCCTTGCGACGGGCGTCGCGGTCGCCGCCGTCTACGCCGCCTACTTCGCGCTCAAGTGCCAGCTGTTCGCGCTCGACGAGGTCGCGACGTATGCGCGCTGGGAGCTGACCGCCGACGCGATCTTCTTCGCGCTGCTGGCGGCGTTCGCCGTGGTGGCGCCGAAGGACGCGCTCGTCGTCTTCGCCGCCGCGTACGGGCTCTTCGTCGTCGCGGTCACGCGCATTGTGCTGCGGCGCGGGCAACGCCGGGCGGAGCGTGTCGACCTCGACCGTGCGTTCGGGCGCTTCACGCTGCTCGCGACGGTGGCGACGTACGCGAGCGTCGCGCGGCTGCCGCTCGTGACGGCGCTCGTCGGCGCGGTCAGCGGCTCGCGCGACGCCGCCGGGATCGCGGGCATCTCGGCGCTCGTGATGCCGCTCTTCCTCGTCCCGCAGGCGGCCGGGATGCTCACGTTCGCGGCGTTCGCGCGGGCGCCGGGCGGCGACCACCGCGCGCAGCTCGCCCGGATGGTGCGTGCCGTCGCGCTCTGCTCCGCCGCCGTCGCCGTGCCGCTCGTGCTTCTCGCCCGCCCGCTCGTCGACGTGCTGCTGGGCGCGTCGTACCGGAATGTCGCGACGGCGTTCGTCGTCCTCGTCGTCTGCGCGGTTCCGCAGCTCGTCGCGACGCCCGTCGGGAACGCGATCTCGGGCGAGGGCGCGGCAGGCGTGAACGCCGTGCTGGCGTCCGTGGCACTCGTCGTCGCGCTTGTGGGCACCGCGGTGCTCGCACCACGCTACGGCGTCCTCGGTGCCGCGTCGGCGCTGGGCGCGTCGATGGCCGTTCTCGGCATCAGCACGCTGCTCGTCGGGCGTGTGCGCTACGGAGGCCGGCTCGAGGGGGTACCGGCGACGTGATGCGCGCTTGTCGTTCGGCCCCGTGCGCTCGCGGCTCCTGTCGCGGCCCTCGTCGTCCTGCTCGCAGCGGGCGCGGCAGTCGCCGTCGAGCCGAAGGCAGTCGTCGCGGCGCCGCTCCTGCTCGTCGGTGTCTACGCACTTGTGCGGCCCGATGTTGTCTTCGTCGTCCTGCTCGCCGGAAAGCCGGTCGTCGACTATTTCGTGCGCCATCAGATCGGCGGCGTCTCGCTTGGTCAGGCGTGGGGTGGGGCACTGCTGCTCACCGCGGCCGTCTTCCTCGTCGTCCACCGCGGCGAGCGTCTGTCCTGGAGCGCGTATCGCACGCCCCTCGTGCTGGCAGTGGCGTATCCGCTGCTCACGTTCACGCGAGGCCAGCGAGGGGACGCCGTCGTCAACGAGCTCCGCCTCCTGTCGTGGCTCGCGGTCGTGGTCGTCGTCGAGCAGATCGCCACCAGCGCGGCCGGTCAGCGGCGGGTCGTCCGGCTCGGGCTCGTCATGGCGCTTCTCCTCTGCGTGGTAATCGCCTTCATGGAGCACACGAACCAGTACGGGCGCGCGTACTACGCCTCGACGCTCGCGTTCTCGCAGCTCGACGTCATGCAGCCCGCGGGAGTCTTCGGCTTTCGCCGTGTACTGCTCGGCGCTCGCGATCGTGCCGCTCGTCGCGGGGCGGCGCTCCATCGCTCCGCTCCTGCTGTACGCAGGGCTGGGAGCAGGCGTGGTGCTCTCGCTCGTGCGCACGTCGTTCTTCGCGTTCCTGGTCGTGCTGGGCGGCGTCGTCGCCCGCGGGATCTATCTGCGCCGCGGCTCGATCGTCGCGGTCGGGGCGGTCGTGGTCGGGTCGATCGCCGTCGTACTAGTCACCTACCAGCACGTCATCAGTTCGCGGCTAGTCCACGCCTCGGGGCGCGTCTCGTTCTGGCGGCCGGTCCTGGACGGTACGCTCGCGCACCCGCTCTCGATCCTCGTCGGGCACGGCCCGACCTACAGCTTCACCGTCATCCAGCAGGCGCTCAACGAGGCGATCTGGTCGCATAACGACTTCGTCGACCTGTTCGGCACCGGCGGAGTGGTGCTGCTCGGCGCCGACATCGCGCTCGTGCTTTGGCTGTTCGCCTCCGCGCTTTCGTTGGCGCGAGACCAGGGGCAGTCGGAGCGCGCCCGCGACATCGGTTGGCTTGCGGTGCTCGTCTGCTGCGCATTCGTGGTGATCGCGATGTTCAACGACGCGGTGTTCGCGTCGCCGACGGTGGCCGTCGGCGTCCTGATCGGTCTCGTGCGCGGGATGGGACGAACTCCGGGAGCGACGCTCGTCGACTGATGCGCGTCCTCTGCCTGACCAACATGTATCCGACCGCCGACGAGCCGGCTGCGGGCTCGTTCGTGCGCGACCAGGTCGAGGATCTCCGCGAGCTGGGCGTCGACGTCGATGTGCTCTCGTTCGACGGACGCGTGCGCTAGGCGAATACGCGCGCGCGACGCGGCGATCCGGGCTCGCCTGTGAGAGCGTCCCGCGGATCTGGTCCACGCCCATTACGGCCTCACCGGCGCGATGTCGCTCGCGCAACGGCGGGTCCCTGTCGTCACCACGTTCCACGGCAGTGACGTCGGCTACGTCCGCTGGCAGGTGCGGATCTCATGGCTCGTCGCGCGCGCGACGACGCCGATCTTTGTCGCCCGGGTTCACGCCGAGCAGATCGGGTTGCGGGACGCCGGTGATCCCAGCCGGAGTCAGCCCCGCGCGTTCGAGATCCCGCCGCGCAGTGAGGCAAGTCGACGGCTCGGCTGGGCCGAGGAGCGGACGTTTGTGCTGCTGCCCGGCTCGCGCTCGAACCCGGTGAAGGACGCCAACTTTCGACGCGGTCGTCGAGGGGCTGGACGGAGTCGACGGGGTCGAACTCGCGGCTTCTCGCGCTGGAAGGTGGTGGACGTCCTGAACGCTTCGACGCCCTACTGATCACGTCCCATTCGGAGGGCTCGCCGGTCGCGGTAAAGGAGGCACTTGCCTGCGGTACTCCGGTTGTAACCGTGCGGGTGGGAGACGTGCCGCAGGTGATTCGGACCTGCCGGGTTGCTCGTCTGCGATCGAGACTGCCGACGCTCTCGGCCGCTGTTCGGGAAGCGGTCGGCTCGACCGGCACCCCCTTCGCTCGTGCCCGCGAATACGAGCGTGGGAGCTCGCCCGTCGAGTTGTGGGCGTCTACGAGTCTGTCCTCTCGTGAACCGCCGGCTCTGCATGCTCGTGCACGGCCCGTACCCCATCGGCGAGCCACGTGTCCAGCGCGAGACTCGGGCCGCCCGCGAGGCGGGATGGGACGTCGACGTGATCGCGATGCGCCGGCCGGGCGAGCCGGACCACGAGACAGGCGCGTTCGGTGAGCGGATCTGCCGGCTGCGCGTCGAGCACCGTCGTGGTCTCGGTGCGCTCGGCGTCGCTCGTGAGTACCTGTCCTTCGCCGTGCTTGCTTCCGCGCGCTTGTACGCGCTGGGCCGCCGGCGCCGGTACGCCGTCGTGCAGGTGCATAACCCACCCGACTTTCTCGTACTCGCAGCGCTCCCGTGTCGGCTTCAAGGGAGCCGGATCCTTTTCGACGTCCACGACCTCGGGCCGGACATGTTCTCGATGCGTTTTGGCGGCCGCTCCTGAGCGGAGCGGCAGAACGAGCGCTGGAACTATGCGAGTGGCTCGCGCTCCGGATCGCCGATGAGGTCGTGACCGTGCACGAGCCCTACGCCCGTGAGCTGCGCGCGCGCGGTGCCGGTCCGGAAGCCTCACGGTCGTGATGAACAGCGTCGACCCTGCACTGCTGCCGAGCCGGCGTCCGCGCCGTAAGCCCGGCTTCCGGCTTGTCTACCACGGCACCGTCACCGCGTCCTACGGCCTGGACCTGGTGCTGGACGCGGTGGCGATCGCGAGGGGCGAGGTGCCGGAGCTCCGCTTCGAGGTCTACGGCGAGGGCGACGCGCTTACCGCTTGCGCGACCGGCGGCGCAACTCGGTCTCTCCGACGCGTCTCGTTCCACGATCGGTACCTGCCGTAGGACGAGGTACTCGCGCGGATAGCCGGGGCGCACGCGGGCGTGATCCGAACAACCGTCCCCGCTGAACCTTTTGCGCTCTCGTCGAAGCTTTTCGAGTACGTCTCGCTCGGCGTCCGGCGGTCGTCGCGCGGCTTCCCACACTGGAAGAGCACTTCGCGAGCACGAGGTCTTCTTCTTCACGGGCGGCAGCGCGCAGGACCTGGCACGGGCGCTCGCGAGGCGGCGAGCGCGCCGGGGCGGCCCAGGGCCGCGCCCGGGCTGCGCAGCGGCGTGCCCGGGCCTATGGCTGGGCGGAGAACGCAGCGCGCTACATCGACGTGCTCGATCAGATGACCCGTCGAGGCGTCGTTTGTCGCTCGCGGTTCTCGATACGATGCAGGAGGGCTGCGCCATCAGCTTCGCCATTCCTGACTGGCCCGTATTGGTGCGTCTGACGGGCTGCGACGCGACTCGTTCTCGGGCGGACCGCCAGGTTTCGGTTCGCCACCGGAACGATCTGCAGGGTCTTCGCGCCGTTCGCCGTCCTTCTCGTGGCTCTGGCCACGCGGGGGTCGGCTTCGTGGCCGGCGGCTTCGTCGGCGTCGATGTGTTCTTCGTCCTGTCGGGATTCCTGTTCGCGGGTCTCCTGATTGCAGACGCATCGAACACGGCTCCGTATCGCTGGTCGACTTCTACAGCCGACGCGCGAAGCGAATCCTGCCCGCCGCAACGCTGACACTGCTCGTCACCGACATCGCGGCCTTCAGGCTTCTGAATCCCATTCGTGCGAAGGAGGTCGTCTGGGACAGCGTCTCGGCGCTGTTCTTCGTTGCGAATATCCTCTTCGCCCACCAGGAACGACTACTTTGCGCGATCGCAGCCGCCGTGGTCCGTGCAGCACTGCTGGAAGTTCGCGGACGACGCGCAGTTACGTGATCTGGCCTACGGCGCTTGCCCTTGTTGTCCTCGGGCTCGCGTTGATCATGTGGCGGCGCGGCCGCTCGAGCCTCCACGAGCAGTTCACCCCGTCGGCTCGCACGTGGCTACTCGTCATTGCGTCCGCAGCCTTCGCGTTGTCTCTTGGCTGGTCGGTGCACGAGACGCGACTCGTGCCTGCGTCGGCGTACTTCTCGACGCTGACGAGGGGCTGGGAGCTTGCGCTCGGAGCGATCCTCGCGATCGCGGCGCCGCACCTGAAGGGATCCCGCGTCGGCTTTGCGCTCCGTCGCGCATGCTCGAGCTGACCGCGATCGGCACCGCTGCCGATGATTTCGGTCCGACGACGGCGTTTCCGAGCTATCGCGCGCTCTGCAGCAGGTGTGCTCGGTTTTCGTATCGTCGCGTGCTGTCCGTGTAATCCTGGTCGGCTGCCCGCAGCGTGGACGCTCAAGGGTGCTGCCGCTCCGTTTCATCGGCGATCGCTCGTATGGCTACTACCTCTGGCTTGGCCGGTGCTCATCCTCGCTGCCGATACGAAGGCCGATCACTCCCGGTCGGTGCGGATCTCGTGCTTCTGTCGATGCGTTCGCGCTCTCCTGCATGACTACGCTTTCTTTGCGTACCCAATGACGCGCGGACTGGTCGCCGCGGGCAGCCCTCGTGTTCGCTACGACATCGATCGGGGTGGCGTTCATCGCAGCGGGTCTTATCGTCACGTCCCTCGACACCCGAATCACTGCTCAGTCCCTGGAGGCCGCGCCGCTCGTCTCGCAGCCGTACCCGACCTTGTCCGTGATTCCTACGGTGCGCACCTCGTCAACGTCCTCGACCGTTGGGGCAGCGCTCTCGACGGTAGTCGCCTCGGTCCGACAAGGCGGTGCCCGGATCGATGTCGCCGGCTTCGGTCGTCGGTCTCGAGCTTGCTTTCGGACCACTACGACTTCCCTAAGAGCTGTTCCGCGCTCGACGGTGAGAGCTCGAGTCGATCTTTGCCGCTGAGCGTTCGGCCAGCAATCGCGTGCTCGTGGTCTTCGGAGACCCGCACGCCGAGATGTGGATGCCGGCGATCCTGGCCATGGCGCAACGGGACGGGTGGGCTCTCATCCCGATCGACAAATCCGCGTGTACCCCGGCCGACTCGGCGACCGGAGCGGGATCCAGTGACTGCGACCGGTGGTTCCCCTGGGCAATTCGCGAGGCCCGTCACCTCCATCCCGACGTGTTCCTCGTCACCGGCGCGTACAGCGGCGGAGGAGATCTGGAAGTGCGGTCGGTAGCGGGGATCCTCGATGCTGCGCGAGCCATGCGCCGATCCGCCGGGAAGGTGGTCGTCGTCCGCGATGCCCCGGGCGAGGAGCAGCAACCGCTCGACTGCGTACTCCGCTCGCACGCAACCAGAGGCAGTTGCTCGCTCGATTTCTCAGGCGACCGAGCAACGGCCGACCTGAACGCCAACGAGGCGATCTCCGCCGACACAAGCCTTCGAGTGATCGACACGATGCCCTGGTTCTGCGCCGATCAGATCTGCCCGACGGTGATCGGAAACACGATTGCCTACGTCGACACGGGCCACGTGACCGCGACGTACGCCCTCGCGCTGGCCGCGCCGTTCCGCGCTGCGTTTCGGCAGGCTGTGTCTTCGACGTCGGCTGCGTCTTCTGTCGCGATGCATGGCTGAAGCCCGGCGGCCACTCAACCTGACCATGCCCCCATCGTGGGCTGGTGGGCGCTCGCGACTCGCCCTGCCCCTGCCGCTAGCTGTCAGGCACCTGCATTAGATCTCGACACAGCTTCGCGATGTCTCTCGCGAAGCGCCTTTCGTCGAAGTGGAGGCGCACCCACTCAACAGAGGCGGCGACGTACTCGCTCCATTCCTCGTCGAGGGCGCCTCGAAGAGCGTCCACATCCTCTGGGGGCACCGCCGTAGCGACAGCCGGAGAGATGTAGTCACGAACGACGCTCACGTCGGAGACGATGACCGGGCGACCCATCGCGAGGTTCTCCAGAAGAACGGTCTGGCCCGTCGAGTAAAGAACATCGTGCAGTGGGATCACCACTCGGCGAGCCTCGGCGTATCGGTCGACGAGGTCTGTGATCGGGACGTCCTGAGCGACTTGGACCCGACCTTTGTCGGGGTCGACGCGATTTCGGCGGCGTTTCGTGCGTCCGTGACAATCAGGCAGGTCTCCCCGGGCTGCAGTGCTCGAAGAAGGGTCGGGTAGTCCTTCCCTTCATTGGTGCCCGCTGCAACCACATCCCATCGCTTGGGTCGCGCATGACGCGCGAGAAACTCGAGATCGACCCCAAACGGCGTGAACACGACACGCACCGATGGGACACCGAGCAGACGGGATGTGCTTTCTACCTGCACACTCGAAAACACCACGATCCGGTGTGCCTTCCTAATCAGGATCCGTCTGAGTCCCCCTACCTGGCCGTCGATGAACTTGTCGGTAAGAGCGCCAACTGCAAAGACCAGCACAGGACGGCGCAGAAGCCGCAATGCGGATAGCGCTAAGACCGGTAGTGCGGACGCTTCGGTGGTCGCAATGACGCAGTCCACTCGGCGCTGCGTGACTGCCGACCAAACTGCTTGGTAGATCTTCCACAGCTGGCGATGTCGCAGACGCTCGGGAACGAACCTCCAGCGGCAGATCGAGATCTCCACACCCTCGGTCGGTAGATGCGCGGCACCGAACAAGCGATGGGCCGGGACGCGACCGGCGTCGTAGTCCGCGAACTCTCTTGACCAGTCCCAGGTGTACAACATCGCGGCCCGCACGCTGGGAGACTGACACCAAACTGCGCGCCGCGTAGGCTCGCTTACGAGATCAGCGGTCTGCGCCGATCAAGTGTGGCGCCTAGCCGTGTTTCTCGCCCGCGCCGGCACGCCCGCAACCGTCGCACCCGGCTCCACGTCGGCCGTGACGACCGCTCCGGCCCCGACGAGCGCCCCCGCACCGATGCGGACTCCGCCGAGGACCGTTGCGCCCGAGCCGAGGCTTGCGCCGCGCTCCACGACCGTTTCGAGCAGCTCCCAGTTATCGTCCGACTGAAGGGCGCCGTCGCCTGTCGTCGCGCGCGGGCGCTTGTCGTTCACGAATAGCACGCCGTGGCCGACGAACACCTCGTCCTCGATCGTCACGCCGTCGCAGACGAACGTGTGGCTCTGGATCTTGCAGCGCGCGCCGATCACCGCGCCGCGCTGCACCTCGACGAACGTGCCGATGCGCGTCCCGTCGCCGATCTCGCAGCCGTAGAGGTTCGTGAACGCGTGCACGACCACGTCGTCGCCGAGCCGCACGTCGTCGATCAGCCGGAACGGCGCGTCGTTGACGGGGGCGTCAGCCATCGAAGTACTCGGCGATCGCGTCGGCGACCCGGGTCAGCTCTCCCTCGGTAATGCCGGGGAAGATCGGCAGCGAAAGGCACTCGCGCGACAGCTGCTCCGCGACCGGGAACGAGCCTTCGCCCAGCTCGAGATACGCGTACGCCGGCGAGAGGTGGGGCGGAACGGGATAGTGGCGGCCCGTGCCGATGCCGCGCTCGCGCAGGAACGACGTGAGCGCCTCGGGATCGGCCGTCCGCACGACGTACAGGTGCCAGACGTGCTCGGCCCCGGCGGGTGCGGGAAGGCGCAGGTCGCCGATATCGGCGAGCAGGCTGCCGTACACCGTCGCGGCAACGCGCCGCTCGGCGTTCGCGCGGTCGAGGAGCGGCAGCTTGTGCAGCAGCGCGGCCGCCTGCATCGTGTCGAGGCGCGCCGTCCAGCCCTCGCGCTCGTGGTGGTACTTCGCAGTCTGCCCGTGCTCTCGTAGCGCGCGGACGTGGGCGGCGAGCTCCGCGTCGTCGGTGACGACGGCCCCCGCGTCGCCGAAGGCGCCGAGGTTCTTGCCGGGATAGAAGCTGAAGGCCGCCGCACGTGAGCCCTGCACGGCCCCGCGCGCGCCGTGCGCCTGGCAGGCATCGGCGATCAGCGTTCGGCCGGCGAAGGCGCGTGCGTCCACCACGCGGCCGTACAGGTGCACCGGCATGACGAAGCGCACGTCGTCCGGAACGGCGCCGGCGTCGATCAGCCAGTCGTCGGCGCGGACGTCGACCGCCACCGGGACACCGCCCGCCTGCGTCACTGCCTCGAGCGTCGCGACGAACGTCGCCGCCGGCACCGCGACGCGCTCGCCGGGCTCGAGCCCGGCAGCCGCGAGTGCGAGGCGCAGCGCGTCGAGACCGCTCGAGACGCCGACGCACTCGGCGACACCGCAGTACGCAGCGAACGCTTTCTCGAACGCCGCGACGTGCGGGCCGTTCGTGAACGCGTTCGCGTCGATGATGTCGGCGAGCTCGGCGAGCACGGCGTCCTTGACCGGCCCGTTCGAGCGGGTCAGATCGAGAAACGGGACCGTGCTGACGGTCGCCTGCTGTGGCGGCAGGGCGGCGGACATGCGGCTCATTCACCGTAGGCACGAACCTTGTCAACCGCAATCGAATTCACTCGAATGGTGTTGCGATTGCCGGGTACGGTGAGCCGGTGCGGGGGGAGCCGCTCAAGTACCCCGAACCGTTGATCCGCCGGGTGTACGCATACGTTGCGTACCGCGTCGGCGACGGTCCAGACGCCGACGACATCACGTCGGATGTCTTCGAGCGCGCGCTGCGCAAGCAGGATCAATACGACCCGCGGCGCGGCGATCCGGCCGCGTGGCTCGTCGGCATCGCACGTCGTTGCATCAGCGACCACTTCGCCGACCGGCTCGTCCCGGTCGAGTCCGTGCCCGACGCACCAGCGCCGGGTGAGCTCGACGTGGACGCGGCGCACCGGATCGATCTCGCGCGCATCGTCGCGACGCTGCCCGAGCGCGACCAGGAGCTGATCGCGCTCCGCTACGGCGCCGACTTGACGGCGAGGCAGATCGGCGAGCTGCTCGACCTGCGCGCGAACGCGGTCGAGGTCGCGCTGCATCGGGCGCTCCAGACGGTGAGGCAGAAGCTCGAGGGCGACGCAGCGCCGGCGAAGGCCGAACTGCGACTCGCAGAATGACGACGCACGCCGTGTCGATCGCACCCTCTCGTCGGCAGCTGCGGGTTGTCCCGACGCTCTCGCTTCTCCTGCCGGTCGCAGCGGTCGTGCCGATCGCGGCCGCGAGCGGCGGATATTTCCCGACGGCGTTCGGCTGGACGGGGCTCGCGTTCTCGTGGGTGCTGCTGGTCGCGGCCGTTCTCGCGGTGCCGCGGCTGCGGACGCTCGACCTCGTCTGGGTGACCGGTGCGTTCGCGCTCTGCGCCTACACCTTCCTCTCTGCGCTCTGGGCCGGGTCGGCGGCCGGGGCCGTGGACGCCGGGATGAGGACGCTCGTCTACGCAACCGGTGTGGCGGCGGCACTGCTCGTGCTGCGCCGGTCGGAGCTCGAGCTCTGGCTCACGGGCATCGTGCTCGGTGCCGGCGCGGTGTGCGTTTACGCGCTCGGGACGCGCCTCCTGCCCGACCGTTTCGGCTCGTACGACCCGAGTGCCGACTACCGCCTCTACACGCCGATCGGCTACTGGAACGGCCTCGGGGCATTCGCGGCGGTCGCGGCGCTCGTCGCTCTCGGCGTGGTCGTCTTCGGGCGGAGCTCCGTCGTGCGCGTCCTTTCCGGTGTCGCGCTGGTCGTGCTCCTCCCGACGCTCTACTACACCTACAGCCGCGGCGCGTGGGCCGCGCTCTTCGCCGGGCTCGCGGTCATGGTCGCGTACAGCCCTGCGCGCCTGCGGCTCATCGCCGGCTCGCTCGTCGTCGGCGTCGTGCCCGTGCTGTCGGTGTGGTTGGCCTCGCGGCCCGAGGCGCTGACGAACCGGGCGACGCCGCTCGCCGCTGCAACACATGCCGGTCACCGGCTCGCGGTCGAGCTCGCCGTTCTCGCGGTGGCTCAGGCGGTCTTCGCCTTCGCGTGGGCGACGGCGCTCAGCCGAATCCCTGTGCAGCGCAAGGTTCGAACGGGAGCGGCCGTCATGATCGTCGTCGCCGCGGCGGTGGCGCTGGCGCTGATCTTCGCCCGCTTCGGCTTGCCGTCGACGATGGCGCGTCACGCCTACGACTCGTTCACGGCGCCGACGTCGACGTCGAACAACCTGAACGCGCGGCTCTTCACGTTCTCGAACCACGGCCGAACCGTGCTCTGGCGCGCCGCGTGGAACGAGTACCGGGCGCATCCGCTCTTCGGCGGTGGCGCCGGAAGCTTCCAGCGCACGTGGTACCAGCAGCGCACGACCGCCTACACCGTGCAGGACGCCCACAACCTGTATGCGCAGACGCTCGGCGAGCTCGGGATCGTGGGCGCGGTGTTGCTCGCGCTCTTCCTGGCCGCGCCGCTCGTCGCCGCGTGGCGGGCTCGGCGGCACCCGCTCGCCGTCGGTGCGCTCGGCGCGTACGTCGCGTTCCTGCTCCATTCGATCGTCGACTGGGACTGGCAGCTGCCGGCGGTCACGCTGGTTGCGCTCCTCGCCGGCGCCGCCCTTGTGGTGGCCGCCCGTGGCGACCGCGAGGTGATCGGCGTCCCGTTCACCGTCCCGCTCCGCGGCACGCTCGCAGGCGTGGCAGTCGTCGCGGCGCTCTTCTCGTTCGTCGGGTTGATCGGGAGCATCGCCCTGCAGAACGCGCAAAGCGCATTGCTCGACCTGCGCGCCCCGCGCGTCGTCTCCGAGGCCCGGACTGCGCATCGCTGGGCGCCCTGGTCGGCGGAGGCCCTACGCACCCTCGGGCAGGGGGAGCTGCTCGCCGGGCAGAAGCAGGCCGGTCTCGCCGACCTGCGTCAGGCCTCCCGCATGGATCCGAGCGATTGGGAGACCTGGTTCGACCTCGCCTCCGCGACGACGGGGGCCGAGAAGGCCCACGCCACGAGCCGCGCGCGCGCCCTCAACCCGCACGGCCCTGAGCTCGCCCTGCTCGAGAACCCGCCCTCGTAAGGTTTTCGCCCCCTCTGGCCGTAGTAGGGGAAACGCCCAGCAGGGGGGAACAGAGAAATGAGCTTCTGGAAGAGATTGAGGGAATCCGAGGTCGAGCGTGGGTTGCGCGCCCGTCACTCGAAGCCGCCCGACGAGC
Source organism: uncultured Thermoleophilia bacterium (assembly GCA_963794375.1). Lineage (GTDB taxonomy): Bacteria > Actinomycetota > Thermoleophilia > Gaiellales > Gaiellaceae > PALSA-600. The sequence continues at coordinate 45,275 of CAWCDL010000003.1, read as the reverse complement.
TCGTCGACCGCATCTCGCGCATGGTTGCCGCGTCGAAGCGGCCGAGCCGCGGCCGCGTGGCCCCGAAGGTGGCGCTGATCGCCGCCGTCACTGCCGTGATGGCCGCGTCGCTCGGTGTGGCCGGAGCGCTCGGCTATGCGGGGAACTCCGTCCATTCCTTCGGGAACAACGTCGTCCACCTCGTTACCCCGAGTCACCACGACAACGGGAACGATCACGGCCAGCCGCAGGGCCAGGGCAAGGGCTCGCAGGGTGGCTCCGGCAAGGGCGACGGGAACGGCAACGGTCAGGGCAACGGCCAGGGCAACGGCAATGGCCAGGGCAACGGTCAGGGCAATGGCAATGGCAATGGCAATGGCCAGGGCAACGGCGACGGCCGCGGCGGCGATGACGGCTGGTGGCACAAGCCGTACAAGCATCAGTACGGCGGCCGCTGGCCGATCTGCTGGCACGGCCACCTGATCAACGTCACGTTCTTCGACTTCATCTGGTACGCCATCCACGGCGGCCAGCCCTGGTACACCTGCTCACGTTGAGTCGCTGAGCGGGGCGAGTACGGCGACCTGAGTGGGATTCGTGGTTCGGCCCGGCTAGTCCGGGCCGAACCACGACGGGGCCTGGACTCCCCGGCCGGTGTTGCGCCGATCGCGCCCGGCCGTTTACACGCAGATGTGACGGTTTGACGAAACGCCCACCTTGGGGCAGTCTGGCGAGGCGGCCCACCGATTGACTCGATCGGATACGGGGCAAGGGGGACGTGATGGACAGGGGGAGGGAAGCACTCAGGACATGACTGACCTGGGTCTGAGGGACTATCTCCACATCCTGCGGCGCAGGAAGTGGATCGTTTTGCTGGCACTCGTGGTCGTGCCGCTCGTGGCGGTCTTTTTCTCGCTGCGGCAGGCGGCCGTGTACGAGTCGTCGGCCGATGTGCTGCTGCGCTACCAGTCGCTGCCTTCGGCCCTGAGCGGCATCAACGATCCCAACTCGTACACCTTCTACGTCGACCCGACGAGGTCGATGGACACGAGCCTTCAGATCGCCGGCTTGCCGGTGCTCTCCCAGCGCGTGGAAGCGGCGCTTCGCAAACGGGGTGTCAGCACGGCGGGCGTCGGCGGCGTCTCTGCCGGCGAGGTCGGCGACACCGACGTGATCCGGTTCGTCTCGCATGCCGGCGACCCGACGGTGGCTACTGAAACCGCAACCGCGTACGCCCGCCAGTTCACCCTGTACTTCGCCCAGCTCGACAGCCAGGCGATCAATCAGGCGATCACCGGTCTGCAGAGCCGCATCACGACCCTTCAGGCGACCGGTGGGGCGGCCGCCCGGTCACAAGTGAAGGATCTGCAATCGAAGGCCGAGCAGCTCGAGACCCTGAAGGCCCTTCAGACCTCGACGGCAGTCGTCGTGAGGACGGCGGCAGGCGCGACGAAGATCCGTCCCACACCGAAGAAGTACGCCGTCCTCGGCATCGGGCTCGGTCTCATCCTCGGGATCGGCCTCGCGTTCCTGCGGGACGCGTTCGACACGCGTTTGCGCACGGCCGAGCAGATCGGCTCGGCGCTCAAGATGCCGCTGCTCGCCCGCATCCCACCGCCACCGCGCAAGCTCGAACGCGAGCAGCAGCTCGTGATGATCGCCGACTCGACCGGACGCGGGGCCGACGCATTCCGGCGTCTCCGGATGAACCTCGAGTTCGCGTCGGTGGGCAAGCCCTCGCAGGTCACGATGGTGACGAGCGCGCTGCCGCGGGAGGGCAAGTCGACGACGTTCGCGAACCTCGGCGTCGCGATGGCGCAGGCCGGCAAGAGCGTGGCGCTCGTCGACCTCGACCTCCACCGCCCGATGCTCTCGAAGTTCTTCCGGCTCGGCTCCGACCAGCTCGGGCTGACGGGGGTCGTGCTCGGCCACATCGAGCTCGACGAGGCGCTCGTCCCGATCAGGCTCGAGCCGCAGGTCCCGACGTCCGGCTCGGGGGACTGGGACGGAGGCTCTTCGATCTCGTCCAAGGCCGACGGCGGCTCGCTCGTCGTGCTGCCTTCAGGTGCCCTGCCTCCGGATCCCGGCGAGTTCGTCGGGCTGAACGCCGTCGAGCGTGTGATCGCCGCGCTGCGTGAGCGGGTCGAGGTCGTGCTGCTCGACGCGCCTCCGCTGCTTGCCGTGGGTGACGGGCTCACGATGGCCGGCTTCGCCGACGCACTCGTGGTCGCTGTCCGCTCGGATCTCGCCCGCAAGCCGGTGACGGGAGAGCTCGCTGCCATGCTCGCGCGCCTGCCGGCCGTGAAGCTCGGCTTCGTCCTGTGCGGCGACGCGGGGCTCGAGAGCTCCTCGTACGCCTACTCCTACGGCTCCTACGCCTACTCCGACGCCGGGGAGGAGGTGCGGCGGTGAGCGAGGGAGTCGCGAGCGCCACGCTCGTCGGCCCCCTCGAGGAGCACGAGGCTCTTCACGACGTCGTCAGCGACCGCACGCTGGCGATCCTCGAGCAGCGTCGAGTCGCGAAGCCGCACCGGCGCGGGTGGCTTGTGCGACGTCTGCTCGTCGGTGCGGATGTCACGGGGCTGCTGATCGCGTTCTTCCTGGCTCAGGCGGCGACGGTGGGAACGACGCAGGGGCGCTTCGGCCTGGCGGCGGAGTCGGCTCTCTTCGTTGTCACGCTGCCGGGCTGGGTCCTGATCGGGCGGCTATACGGGCTGTACGGGCTCGACGAGCAGCGGACCAATCACGTCACCACAGACGAGTTCGCGAACGTCTTCAACATGGTCACGGTCTGCACGTGGCTGTTCTTCGCGTTCACGTGGGTCAGCGGGGCCGCGTATCCGTCGGTCCCGAAGCTGCTCCTCTTCTGGACCTTCGCCGCGCTGGCGGTGCCGCTCTGCCGAACCGCCGCGAGGGCGTTCGCCAGGTCGCGCGCGAGCTTCGTCCAGAACACCATCATCGTCGGGGCCGGCAGCGTCGGGCAGACCGTCGCCGAGAAGCTCCTGCGGCATCCCGAGTACGGCGTCAACGTCGTGGGCTTCGTCGACACGCCGACGAAGGAGCGCGACAGCTTCATCGGCGGCCTGCCGCTCCTCGGCTCGGTCGACCGCCTGTCGTCGCTGATCGACGCCTTCGACGTCGAGCGCGTGATCATCGCCTTCCCGCGCGGCTCGCATGAACGCATCCTCTCGCTGATCCGCTCGGTCAAGGACGCGTTCGTCCAGGTCGACGTCGTCCCGCGCTACTTCGAGCTCACCGGCCCCAACATCGGGCTCAGCGCCGTCGAAGGCGTCCCGGTGCTCTGCCTGCCGCCGCGCGGGCTCGGGTCGCTTTCGCGGCTCCTGAAGCGGACGATGGACATCTGTGTGTCCGCAGCTGCGCTCGTCGTCCTCAGCCCAGTGTTGGTCTGCGTCGCCGCGCTGATCAAGCTCGACAGCCGTGGCCCGGTGTTCTTCCGCCAGGCTCGCATCGGCGAGGGCGGCCGGGAGTTCCGGATGCTCAAGTTCCGGACGATGGTTCAGGGCGCCGACCAGCGGAAGCTGGACGTCGCTCATCTCAACAAGCATCGCGACGGCGATCCGCGCATGTTCAAGATCCCCGACGATCCCAGAACCACGCGGATCGGGCATTTCCTGCGCCGCACCTCGATCGACGAGTTGCCCCAGCTTCTGAACGTCCTCGCCGGCCAGATGAGCCTCGTCGGCCCGCGGCCTCTCATTCCGACCGAAGACGAGTTCGTCGAGGATTGGGGGCGCGACCGCCTGAATCTCCGGCCCGGGATGACCGGGCTGTGGCAGGTGCTCGGACGCAGCGAGATACCGTTCGAAGAGATGGTTCGGCTCGACTACCTGTACGTGACCAACTGGTCGCTCTGGCACGACCTGCGGCTCATGTGCGGCACGGTTCCGGCGCTCCTCAGAAGCGGTCGGGGGGCGTATTGAGCCGCCGCGCAGACCCATGAAGTCGCCACGGCTCGTCGACGGGGTCCGTCGCGCCTGGGTGCTCGTTCGGCCGCGTGAGCGCAAGCGCCTGAAGCTCGTTGCGCTCTACGGCATCCTCATCGCCGGGCTGGATGCCTTCGCGCTCGTCCTGATCTATGCCCTGATCAACCTGCTCAGCGATCAGCCGGCGACCGGCGTCGCGGGCTCGCTCGTCCACGCACTCGGCCTCTCGCAGTCCGACCGTTACCGGACGGCGTTGATCTTGCTCGTGATCACTTCCGCGCTCTTCGTCGTTCGCAGCGTGCTCTCGGTGATCGGGCTCTGGTGGACGATCGGGGCAGCGAACGCGGCGCAGGCCGACCTGATCACCCGGCTGCTCGTCGGCCACGCTCGCGCGCCACAGTTGATGCGGCTCGAGCGCAACTCGTCCGAGACGCTGCGGACGATCCTGACCTCCGTCGACCAGGTGATCTCGGGCGTCGTCGCCTCCTCCGTCATGTTGCTTGCAAACGTCGCCGTTGCGGTCGCAGTCGCGATCGGTCTGGTCCTCTCGAGCCCGCTGGTCGCGGTCTCGGTCACGGTGTACTTCATCGTGATCGCGTTCGCATGGGCGCGCGGTGTTCGCGGCGCGCTCATGCGACGTGGCAAGCGCATCCAGGAGCTCCAGGAGGAGCGCTACCGGCTCGTCCTTCAGGGGATCGCAGCCGCCAAGGAGCTGCAGCTCCGCGGCCGCGCGCTCTTCTATGCGGAGGGAGCGGCGGCGCGGACGCGCGGCATCAACGCCGCGACGCGCGGCGCAGCCGTTGCCAACGGCAGCCTTCGCTACATGCTCGAGACGGCCCTTGTGATCGGCGCCGTCTTCGTCGTCGCGGTCGCGGGCGTGACCGACGGGCGCGCTTCGGCGCTGCCGGCCGTCGGGCTCGTGCTTGCCGGCGCGTTTCGGCTTCTCCCTGCCCTCAACCAGGTGCTCTTCCTCAACAACTCGGTTCAGTTCAATGCGTCCGCGACGGATTTCGTCGAGCGGGAGCTTCAGACCTTCGGTTCGTTCGGGGACTTCGACGGTGTTCCGCGAGAAGTCGAGGTAGCGCCTCACCGCCTGGAGAGCGAGCTACTGCTCGACGGGGTCAGCTTCCGCTACCCGACGCGGGATGAGCCTGCTCTGGCGGACGTCTCGCTCACGGTCCTGCCCGGAGAGTCGTTCGGCATCGTCGGCCCGACGGGCAGCGGCAAGAGCACTCTGCTGGACGTGATCCTCGGCATGCTCGACGCCGACTCCGGGTCGGTGACCGTCGACGGGAGTCCCGTCGCCGAGGTGCGTGGTGAGTGGCAGCGCTCGATCGGGTACGTGCCGCAGGACGTCTACCTCGTCGACGACACCCTGCGCGCGAACGTCGCCCTCGGCTGGTACGGCGAGGAGATCGACGACGGCCGGGTGCTCGACGCGATCCGGCTTGCCGGGCTCGACGAGGTCGTGGACGGACTTCCCAAGGGGACCGAGACGATCGTCGGCGAGCGTGGAGTGCGCCTGTCGGGCGGCCAGCGCCAGCGCGTCGGCCTGGCCCGCGCGCTTGTACACGCGGCCCAGCGTCCTCGTGCTCGACGAGGCGACGTCGAACCTCGACCAGGCGACCGAGCACCGCATCGTCGAGACGCTCGCCGAGCTGCAGGGCGGCGTGACGATGATCATCGTCACGCACCGCGTCGCGAGCGTGCGCTACTGCGACCGGCTGTTGTACCTCGAGCGCGGCGCCGTACGTGCCACCGGCAGCTTCGAGGAAGTGCGCTCTGCCGTGCCGGAGTTCGGCGCAGACGAGCCGCCGTTGAAGCTCGTCCAGGCACGATGACCGGCGCGGACATCGGCGGCTTCGCTCCGCGCGTCCGTGGCGTGCGTCTCCCGGAGGGGACCGGTTTCGCGGCGTTGGGGGCGGCGGCAGCTGCGGTCGCTGGATATCTCCTCTTTCACGAGTCGTTCCTCATCGTCGCCGCCTTCTGCTTGCTCCCCCTCGTGGTGTGGCTCTGCGGACGGCCGCAGCAGGCACTCGTGCTTCTTGGAGCGTCGATCCCGATCAGCTACAGCGTCGCCGGCGGCTCCGCGGGCCTCCACGTCGCGCCGGTCGACCTCCTACTCGTCTTCATCGGTGCGGCAGTGTTCTTCGAAGCCGTCGTCGTCGGGACGATGCCCTCGTTGTTCGCGCTGCGCCCGCTGAAGCGCGCGATCATTCAGTACGGAACGATGCTCGCGCTTCTGCTCGCGTTCCATCTGAGCCTGAAGGACTTCTTCCAGACGGGGCAGCGACTCGAGTTGTTCGTACTGCCTCTCGTCATCGGCGCGTTCGCCGCGTTGAGAGGCAAGTACCTCCCGCTGCTCAAGGCGTATGTCCTGGCGACGACCGTACTGGCCGCAACCTGGCCGTTCGCTCACGTTCTCGGGCAGAAGAACCCGGTCGGCCAGATGATTGCGAATGCCCTGCTCCTTCTCCTGGGCGTGAAGTCGCTGCGGGCCTACAGCCCGTGCGCGCTCGTGCTCGTTCCCGGCCTCCTCCTCACCGGCAGCCGCGGCGCCCTCGTCGCGGTCGGCGTCGGCGTCTTTGTCATGTTCGCGTTGCGCGAGTCGCGCGGCAGTGCACTCTTCGCCCGACTTGCGATCGTAGGCTTGCTGCTCGTCGCGACGTACGCGGTGCTCCCCGCCTCCCTCCAACAGCGGCTGACGACGTTCCACGCGGGGACGTCCTCTCGCGCCGCATACGCGCTTCACATCCGCCAGCAATACGAGCACGATGCGATCCGCCTCATCAAGGCCCATCCGCTCGTCGGCGTCGGCGTCGGCAACTACGTCACCGGCACCGGCCTGTACGGGACGACCGACCCCCACGACGTCCTGCTGCTCCAGGCGGCCGAGGGCGGGTACGCGTTCGCGCTCAGCTTCGTCATCCTGATTGGCGCGGTTGCGCTCGCGCTGACGAAGATGAAAGGCGTCGAGATCGCCCCGGTCGCGGCCGGCGTCTTCCTTGCGACGTTCGCGCACGGGCTGGTCGACGTCTACTGGGTCAGAGGAACCCCCGTGCTCGGCTGGCTCCTCGTCGGCATGGCGTGCGGGGAGCTCGCGCGCCGCCGGCACGAAGGACTCGAGGTAGCCCACGAATGACGCCAGAGCTGCGGATCGTGATCGTCGCCTTCCACGGCGCCGAATCGCTCGACCACTGTCTCGAAGGGCTGGGGGAGCTGGCCGGCAGCGCCGTCGTCGTCGACAACTCGAGCTCTGAAGCAGTGAGGCATGTCGTTCAGGCGAGACGAGCGGAGTACGTCGACCCAGGCATGAACGCCGGGTTTGCCGCCGGTGTGAACGTCGCCCTGCGGCCGCTGCTCGCCTCGTCGACCGTCGACGTGCTGCTCCTGAACCCCGACGCATCGCTCGATGGTGCAGCTGTACGGCGGTTGCAGCAGTTCCTCCGCCTCCCTGGGAACGAGCGCGTTGCCGCAGTCACGCCTCGGCTAGTGGGCAGCGACGGGACATCCCAGCGCGTGCTCTGGCCGTTCCCGACTCCGCTGCGCGCGTGGGCCGAGGCGGTCGGGCTCGGCCGCCGGCTTCCTGCCCGCAACCGGTTCGCAATCGGGGCAGTGCTTCTGCTGCGAGCGGAGGCGCTCCACGACGTCGGTCTGTTCGACGAGGGCTTCTTCCTGTACGCGGAGGAGGCCGACTGGCAGAGGCGCGCGCTGGCTTTCGGCTGGCTGGCGGCGGCCTGCGAGGATGTGGTCGGGATCCATATCGGTGCGGGGGCGAGCTCGGATCGGTCGCACCGCGAGGCGCTTTTCCACGCCGGGCAGGAGACATACATTCGCAAGTGGCACGGAACACTCGGGTGGGCGGCGTACCGCGCCGCTGTGGTGGTCGGCGCCGCCGCTCGCGCCCTCGTCCTGGCAGATGACAGGCGTGCCGAGGCGGGTCGCCGTGCGCTCATCTACGCCCGAGGGCCCAGGCGCTGCGCCGGCATTGCCGGCAGCTCCTAGAACATGCCACGCGTCGTGCAGGTCGTTGTGACAGACGGCTTCGCAGGCGTCGAGCGCTACGTGGCGAACACCGCGACGGAGCTCGGTCGCCGGGGATGGGAGGTGGCTGTCGTCGGTGGCAGCCCCTCGCAGATGCCGCTCGTCATCGGGCCCGACGTCCGCTGGATGCCCGGTTCGACTCCGCCGCGCGCGATCCGATCGCTGGCGGCTGTCGGCCGAAGGGACGTGTGCCACGTGCACATGACGCTCGCCGAGGCGGCCGCCCTCGCCGGGTGGCCGTTTCACCGCGCGCCGATCGTGAGCACTCGCCACTTTGCGCGCCGGCGAGGCTCGTCTCCGCTCGCGAAGGCGATGTCGCCGATCCTTTCGACGGCCATTTCGCGGGAGCTGGCTGCCGGGCAGTTCATCGCCGGAAAGCTCGAGCGCCCTCCGGCCGCTGTCCTGGCGAACGGAGTCCCCGAGTCTGAGCTGCTCTGGCGCGTGAGCAACCGGACGGTGCTCGTCCTGCAGCGACTTGCTCCCGAGAAGGACACCTTCACGGCCTTGCGCGCTTGGCGAGAAGCGCGCCTGTGGGAGGAGGGCTGGTCGATGCGCATCGTCGGCGACGGCTCCGAGCGTACGGCTCTCGAAGATTGGGCGCGGCACGAGCACCTGGCCGGGGTGACGTTCACCGGCTGGCTCCCCGACGTCGCGAACGAGATCGCTGAGGCCGGAATGCTGCTCGCGCCGGCGCCGGCCGAGCCCTTCGGGCTGGGCGTCCTCGAGGCGATGAGCGCCGGTGTTCCCGTGGTCGCCTGCGCCGGCGGGGGTCATCTCGAGACCGTCGGCTTGCTCGCGGATGCCCCGCTGTTCCCTCCGCACGATGCCGGTGCGGCGGCGGCAGTGCTGCGCGCGATGCTGGCTGACGAGAGTCGGCTCGCAGCGTCGGACGCCGGGCGCAAGCTGGTCGACGAGCGTTTTACGCTCGAGCGGCACGTCGATCAGTTGCTCGTGGAGTACGAGGCCCTGGCGTCGGGACGTCGCTCGAGCCGAGGGCTTGCGTGACGATGCCAGCCTCGCCGGGACTCGCCGAGATCGTCGTCTGCTCGCTCGAGCCCTGGGATGAGGTCTGGCGGCGGAACCAGTTCCTCGCGGACGTTCTCCTGCGACGCAACCCAGGACTCACGATGCTGTTCGTGGAGCCGCCCGCGGACCCGCTTCATGACCTCCTGAACAAGCGCGTCCCGGCAGGGCTCAGCTCACGGGTGCTCGGCTACGACGGACGGCTCCGAGCGTTTCGGCCCCTCAAGCTGCTCCCGCGCCGCGCCGGTTCGTTCGTCGACGATGTCCTTCGCCGCGAAGTGCGCGCGGCCGTCAGACGGGCCGGGCTCAGATGCCCGACTCTCTGGATCAACGACGTCACGTACGCGCCGCTGATCCGTGAAACCGGATGGTCGTCCGTCTACGACGTGACGGACGACTGGCTCCTGGCGCCGTTCGCGCAGCGTGAACACCGGCGGCTCGCGGCGCTCGAGCAGATGGCTCTCGAGGATGCGGATGAGGTCGTCGTGTGCTCGCCTGCGTTGGCGGAGAGCCGCGGCCGAACGCGCTCGGTGACGCTCATTCCGAACGCGGTCGACGTTGAGCATTTTCGACGACCTCAGCCACGGCCCCCCGATCTTCCGCCGGGCCCGGTGGCGGTGTACGTGGGCTCGCTCCACGAATCACGACTCGATGTCGACCTGACCATCGACGTAGCCCGCACGCTTCCCGCGGTTCGGATCGTTCTCGTCGGGCCGGACTCTCTGAGTTCGGCGACGCGGGGCCGGTTGAGTGCTGAGCCGAACGTTCACCTGCTCGGGGCACGACCGTACGCGATCGTTCCCGGCTACCTCCAGCACTCCGACGTGATCATCGTTCCGCACCTCGTCAACGAGTTCACGGAGAGCCTCGATCCGATCAAGGCGTACGAATCCCTGGTCGCGCCGACGCCGACGGTTGCGACCCGTGTAGCGGGGTTCCGCGCGCCGACCGAAGGTGCGGTCGCCGCGTCGCGGGACGCCTTCCCAGGAGCAGTCGAGGCCGCGCTTTCAGCTCCGAGCCACCATCCGCCGGTCGTTTCGGCGCCGAGCTGGGACGATCGCGGCAAGGAGTTCGAGAAGGTGCTCGAGGGAGCGGCCGCCCGCGATGCCCAGCGTCTCAGGAGCGTTGTTGAGTGATGCGGATGACCGGATATGGCGCGTCCTCGCCAAGCGCCGCTGAATCCATCGCCCAACGGATCGCGCCTTAGGTCACGCGCCTTGCGGATTCATCTTCCCCGCGTTGCGCTCAGTCAGTGGAGCGACCTCATGGTCGACGAGCTCGAGGCGCTCGCTTGCAAAGACCAGTATCGAGTCCACGAGCTCGTCGGCGATCCACGCGACGCCGACGTCATTCTGTTCGTGCAGTGCCACATGGTCGATTGGCGCCTCCGCGCGATCCGCGAGCATCGTGTGGCCCGTGCCCACTGGGACAGAGTCATGGTCTACGACGAGCGGGATCGCCACTGGCGCAGCTTCCCCGGCATCTACGTGAGCACGCCAGGCTCCCGATTCGATCCCAAGACGCAGCGCGCCTGGGGTTACATTCGCGTCCCGTCCGAGCCTGCGGAGGGCCGCGACCCGGATCTTCTGTTCTCGTTCATCGGCTCTGTTACCGCTCCGTGCCGTCGGCGCCTCCTGGAGCTCCGGCACCCGGACGCGATCATCGAGCAGGTCCGAGACTTCATGTTCTGGGACGACGCGTCTCCTGACCATCAGCACCGGCGACAGCATTACCGCGAGGTTCTTGCCCGCTCCCGTTTCGTGCTCTGTCCACGTGGGATCGGGACGTCCTCGTTTCGTCTCTACGAGACGCTGGCCGCGGGCCGAGTCCCGGTGATCCTCGCCGACGGATGGGTGGCACCTGACGGGCCGGACTGGGACAGCTTCAGCTTGCGGGTGGGGGAGGGCAACGTGGCGGAGTTGATCCCACTGCTCGAGTCTCGCCTCGACGACTGGCCGGACATGAGCGCCGCCGCCCTGCATGCTCACGAGCACTTCTTCGCGGACACCGCGACGTTCCATCGCATCGGTGAGCTCGCCGCGGACCTCAGCCTGTCGAGCCCCCCTCGCCTCGATCCGGCCGCGCTCGGTCGACGCGCCCTGCTTGCAGCCGCTCGGGAGTCCGCGGGCCGGCGCCTCTCGAGCACGGGGATCGCTGCCCGCGTTGCGCGATGACCGACGAACACGGCAACGGACCCAGGCTGACGAGTTGCTCGGTGATCGTTCCCACCAGGAACCGCTGCGAGTCGCTTTCGGAGACGTTGACGGCCCTGGCGCGTGTTGACGTTCCAGCCGGATGGCGGGTGGAGCTGATCGTGGTCGACAACGGGTCATCTGACGCTTCGTCCGCCGTAGCTGCAAGGGGGTCGATCGGGAACGTTTCGGCGCGCGTGCTCGCCGAGCTCCGGCCAGGTGTGTCACGTGCAAGAAATCGCGGTGCCGGAGGTTCCTCCGGAGACGTGTTGCTGTTCCTTGACGACGACATGAGACCCCCGCCGAATTGGCTCGACGCTCTCGCGGGTCCGATCGTCGCGGGTGAGGCCGACGCGACGGTCAGCCAGTTCAGGGCGGGGGCGGGCCGGGACAGGCCGTGGCTGAAAGACGACGAACGGGCGCTGTTCATCACAGAGCACTCCGTGGACAACGATCATCCGTTCCTGGTGGGTGGAAGCATGGCGATCAGTCGAGCCGCCTACGACTTCTGCGGCGGCTTTGACGAACGTCTGGGTCCTGGCGTTCTCGGAGCGGGTGGAGAGGACCTCCTCATGACGTACCAACTCGAGAACGCGGGGTACCGCATCGCGAGTGTTGCGCAGGTGGTCACCGAGCACTGGTTCGACGAAGCGAAGCTGACGCGGCTGGGGGTTCGAGAGCGCCGCGTCGCGAGCGCCATGTCCGAAGTCTGGTTGGCCTATCACTGGTTCGGCCGAAGCGATGCTCTCGAACGTCCAAAGCTGGTTCTCCTAGGTGTGGCGGGCCGTGTCCTTGCGAGTGCTTCGGAGCTGGGGGATCAGTCGGTGAGGCACGGCGGCGACAGGAACTACGCCTTGTGGGCACGCGTTCTATCCGTTTGCCTTGGGCCGGTGGGTTGCACAGCTGCGTGCTGCGAACCCCCGATTCCCAGGGGGTCGCGACCCGTGCACCAGAAGCGGCAGGCGCGATGATCACGCTCTTCACCCTGCCGAAACCGTTTGTCGGACACATCGATGTGATCCAGCGCAACGCGATAGGCAGTTGGACGCGCCTTGATCCTCAGATTCAGGTCGTTCTCTTCGGTAATGAGGAGGGAACGCGCGAAGCTGTCAGCGATTTGCGTGTCGAGTGGATCCCGAACGTCGAGGCGAATGAATTCGGGACGCCGTTGGTAAGTGGCGCATTCGCGTCGGCAGAGCAAATCGCTTCTTACGACGTCCTTTGCTTTGCGAATGCTGACATCATTCTTCTCCCCGAACTGATCAATGCGATCAACATCGTCGCCGCAGATCCTCGCGGCTTCATGATCGTGGGTCAGTGCTGGAACCTTAGGCAGGCCGAACTGCTGCGATTCGAGGCTGGCTGGCAAGGTGACCTTCGCAGCCGCGCTTTAGCGGCTGACGATCTTCGCTTCGCTCGTTCGATGGACTTCTTCGTGTTCCGCCGAGGCACGATCGGCAAATTGCCGCAGTTCGCTGTCGGTCGGCCGTACTGGGATACATGGCTTATATGGCGTGCGCGGAAGCTCCGAATGAAGGTCGTCAACGTCACCCCCTCCGTTCTGGCGATTCACCAAGACCACGACTACGCACACGTGAAGAAGCCTGCTGGTTGGCGCTGGATGGGACCCGAGGGGGATGCGAATCGCCGCCTTCTAAAGCCGGGCGTTGAAGGTTGGTCGGTGAACAACGCGACGTACGAACTCACCGATAAGGGGCTGGTTTCGAACCGTCGGCGCGGAAGTGTCCACCTTCGCCTGCGGGTTGATTCTCTCCTTCTTCACACGTGGACATCGCCGTTCTACGTTGCGCTGCAGAGTGCTAGACGCTGGTTGCGCGATCATCGGAAACGCTAGGCCACGTAGGCGTTGTGGGGAGGGCTGTCTCCGCGAGTTGCCCGTTTGAGCCGGACCGCCGACGGCATCGCCCCCAGAATCTGCACCGCTCGCAGTCCGGGGCCGTCCGCAGTGGGCTGGAGGTCCAAGAGCTAGGAGAAACCCCGTGGATCAGATACCGGGGAGGAGCGTTCGCTGCCGCACCGCGCGATGCCTAGGATCCTATGCGATGGCGGATGGCGAACCCGTTGGAGCAACGATAAGCCTCGTTACCCCGACGCTCAATCGTCGCGAGTACCTGGCGGAAAGCATGCACTCGGTGCTGGGCCAGAACTACCCGGGCCTCGAGTACGTCGTCGTCGACGGCGGCTCGACGGACGGAACTCTGGCTCTTCTGCGTGAGCGTCACAGCGAGCTTTCTTGGTGGGTATCCGAGCCGGATAGGGGCCCGTGGGAGGCCGTCAACAAGGGGTTCGATCGAACGTCCGGGGAGGTCATGGGCTGGCTTGGGTCGGACGACCTGCTGACACCCTGGGCGCTTTCCATCGTCGGTGAGATCTTCGCGACGATCCCGGAGGTCGAATGGCTGACCAGCGCCTTTCCCCTCTCCTGGGACCGTCTCGGTCGGGCCGTCGGGAGCGTCCGCCAGATGACGTACTCCCGGCATGCGTTTCTTCTCGGGCGGAACCTGCCGCTCGGTCACTGGCCGTTCGAGGGCTTCATCCAGCAGGAATCGACCTTCTGGCGGCGGTCGCTCTGGGAGCGAGCGGGCGGCCGGCTCGACGAGGCCTATCAACTCGCCGCGGACTTTGATCTGTGGGCACGCTTTCATCAGGCCGGCGCCGAGCTCTACGCGGCCACAGTTCCACTCGGGGGGTTCCGGCTCCACGGCGATCAGAAGTCGCAACTGGACGCCACGGCGTATTTCGAGGAGTCGAAGCGCATTCTTGCGCGCCGCGGTGGGCGGCTCCCCGGACGAATCGAATCGAAGGTCCGCTACGGCCTCATGCGCTATCGGCCTGGGCGGTGCACGAACGTTGCGGTCAGGCTCGGGCTCTCGTTTCGACAGCATGTGGTCGACTACGATCACAACGAGCGGAGGTGGCACACCACTCGCATCTGGCTCCGACCGTGAGTTTTCCAGGTCGCGTCCGCGAGGGAGATTGCAATCTTCGCCTGGGGGGTGCTTGGACGACGCGCGAACGGCTTCGAAATCATCTCGTCTGGCGCTGGGAGCGGTTGGCGCGCCATCTGCCGCCAACGGTCGTCGGCACTCTCGACCTTGTCCTTCCCCACGAAGGAAAGGGCTGGAGCGGCGCGCTCAACGGCCAGGATGGAAGGAAGGCCGTTGTCCGCCAGATCGCGGCCAAGGTGGATGTCCGTCTTGTGATCGAGACCGGCAGCTTCAGGGGTTACAGCACACGGTTCTTTGCCAGGGCGTTCAAGTGCCCGGTCTGGACGGTTGAGGCGAACCCCCGCTGGCACGCCCACACCCGCGCTCGGTTGGCACTCAGCCGCCGAGTCACCGTCACCCATGGTGACTCGCGTGAATGTCTGCGCGCCCTGACGAAACAAGCCGATCGCGGCGATGTCGTTTTCGCGTACCTCGATGCACATTGGGAGCAGGACGTCCCGCTGCGCGAGGAGATCGCGCTCATCGCTTCCACGTGGCCTCGAGCCGTGGTGATGATCGACGACTTTCAGGTTCCTGGCGACCCTGGCTACGAATACGACGATTGGGGTCCCGGTATCAGATTCACGGCCGAGCTCCTGGAGACGTGCGACCTCATTGGGTGGACGGTGCTCTATCCGACGCTCCCGTCGAACGAGGAAACTGGGCGGGCTCGCGGCTCCTGCGTGCTCATGTCTCCCGCGCTCCACGGCACGGAGATCGCGGGCCTTCGAACCCGCACCTAGGTCGCGCCCGCGGACTCACAGCCGGCAAACGGTGTCGCTACCCGACTGCCCCGATGCGGTGCAAGGCCTCCCGATCGGTCAGCCGCATGTGCTTTCGCGCTTCGTGTCGCGCCCGGCGCACCATGTTGAGCCGGCGCGTCGCGCGCCATAAGCCAAGTGCGGTGGGCCAGTCACGCTTGAGCAGCGCGGCGGCCAGTCGAGGCGCGAGGAGCAAGACATGCTCAGCGAGCAATCGCCGGTCTGTGACGTTCTTCCACACGGTGAGGAATTCGTTCTGGCGCACGAATGATCTGAGTTGCGCCGGCGTGAAAACACGCTGACTGCTGTGTCCGCCGACGTGGTGTGCGACCGCGATGGGCTCGTACCGCACACGCCAGCCTCGCTTCCACGCCCGGTAGGACAGCTCCACGTCCTCGTGGTACATCGGCCAGAAGAGGGGGTCGATCGAACCGATCTCGTCGAGCATCTCGCGGCGGAAGAAGCTTTGACCACCGACGGCAAAGAAGCAGTCGGAAGGAGTCGAGCTGTGAGGAAGCGGACGGTAGAAGATCAGCCCGCGGTGCCAGAAGCCGGCCGTGCGGCTTCCCTGGTCGGCGCCGCCGATCTCCAGGATCCTTGGGCAAACCGCGAAGACGTCGGCGCCGTCGTCGAAACGGCCAATGCACCGGTCTACGAGGTCAGGCTCGACGACGATGTCGTTGTTCAGGAACGCGACGAAATTGCCCTGAGCGATCTCGAGTCCTTTGTTCAGCCCAAAGATGAACGTGTTCTCGGGCAGGCGGAGCACGCGAAGGCCGGGCTCGTCGACCAGCGTGTCGACGCTTCCGTCGGTCGAAGCGTTGTCGACGACGATGATCTCGTCGGCCTCCGACTTTGCTCGGCGAAGGCTGTCCAGGCAGGGCTCGAGCACCTCTCGCCCGTTGTAGTTCAAGACGATGAGCGAGGCTCGGAGCCGGGGCTCCGCCCGGGGCATGTCGCTCATCGGACGCGACTCCTCAGCGCCGATTCGTAGCCCTCGATCGTCGCCTTCGCCGCGTGAGCCCACGTGAACCTGTCGAGCACGAGCTCGCGAAGCGACTGCGAGCTGCCGGATGCGAGGGCGGTCCGCACGGCACCGAGAATCGACCCCTTGGTTCCCGGGTCGCAGTACACGGCTGCGTCTCCGAAGTATTCACGCGCGTACCCACGGTCCGTTGTGACGACCGCACATCCGGTGGCCGCCGCTTCGAGCGACGCGAGCCCCGTCGTCTCGAACCACGACGGCAATACGTGAACGAGCGCCGCCCGGTACACGTCGCGCATCGCGAGCTGGTCGCCCGCCGGCACGAACGTCACCGAGCTGTCTGCTACCTGTCGGCACAGCTCGCTGTAGGCGGAATGGTGGGGATGATCGGGCCCCGCGATCGTCAGCGATATCCCCGTTCCGCTGAGCTCGCGAATGAGGCCAAGCGGGTTCTTGTGCGGCTCAATCCGCCCGACGAATGCGACGCCAGCGCGCCTCGCCTGATCGTCCGGGGGCGTGAACAGCTGATCGTCGAAGGCGTTCGGGACGACATGCATTGGCGTCGTGACCCCGAGGTCGGCGCGAACCTGAGCCGCCTCGAGACGAGAGTTGGGTAGAAGAATGTCCGCCAGCTCGAACTGGAGAGCCTTCTCGACCAGCGGTTCACGAAGACGTCGCGCGGTTTCGTCGATTCCCCGGCGTACCGTGGAATGCGTCAGTCGGAGCGCCCGTTCCGCAGTTCGCCGCCGGCTGGCGGGCGCTTGCTGCGTCACATATGCGGCGCTCCACCAGATCGGCGAGACGGCGACGGCGCACCCGGCTATGCGTGCATCTCGCAGGGTGTCTCGTGATGCTCCGAATGAGTGGACGACATCGAACCCTCGACAGTCCGGCTCGGCACTTTCGCTGACCACGACGTCGACCCCGAGCGATTGAACCGCCTCGGCGGTCTTCGTTGCCTGAACTACGTGGCCGCCGCCGACGCCGCCACGGTTCAGGAGTATCAAGGCTCGCATTCCGCGAACGCTAGCGAGGCGGCTCGGCCACGCCCGACGTGGGGCGGCGCGAGGTCGTGCCGAGGGCTTCAGCGTAGACACGCTCGTACTCGGTTGCGATTTTGGCCCAGGAGAGCCGGTCGGCCGTGGCGCGCCCCTCGGCGGATAGCCGGCTTCGGAGCAGGTCGTCGGTGTCGAGGCGCATGATTGCCGTGGCGAGCGCCCCAGGGTCATCCGGGGAGACGAGAAGCGCGTTTTGCCCGTCGCGGGCGAACTCCGTCACCCCGCCTGCGCTTGTTGCCACTGAGGGAATGCCCGCAGCCATTGCTTCGAGCAGCGCGATGCCGAACGGCTCGCCACGGGACGGAAGGGCGAACACGCGGCACCCGGCGAGGAGCCCTCCGAGCTGGCTGCGATTCACGGGCCCGATGAAGCGAACACGACCGGCGATGCCTTTTCGCTCGGCCAGGGACTCCAGGCGATGTCGCTCGGGGCCGTCTCCCGCGATGACGAGGTCGAGTGTCGCCAGAGGCTCGGATGCGACCGCCTCGATCAGGGTGTCGAAGCCCTTCTGTTCGACCAGGCGACCGACCGCGAGCACGTACGGTCTTCCGTCCTGCCGGTGGTGGCCGTCGAAATCCGCAGGAGCGACACCGTTCGGAATCACGACGGGCGTCGCGCGGATTGGACTGAAGCGCTCGAGCTCGTCGAGCACGAAGCGCGAGCACGCCGTCACCTCGTCGGCTGTGCGTAGGAGTCGTCGAAGAGAGGAGCGGAGCGAGACCGAATGCTTGAAGACGCTTCGGGAATCGAAACCCAGCTCGCCCTGTGCCGTGAAGACCAGACGGGCGCCTAGCCGGCGCGACAAGACCCCGAGATACGCCGCCTGGGGTCCGGCTCCGATCACGTGGACGATCTCGGGCCTGACGCTACGGAGGTGATGCACGAGTACGGCTGCTGCCCAAGGCGAGGCGACGAGGAACCGACCCGCCGCGAGTGGTCGTGCGGCAGGCAGTGGAAACGAAAGGCGTGTCACCACGACGCCTTCGAGCGCCTCGGATCGTGGAGTGTCGGCGGGCCACCGATTCGTGAGAACAGAGACCTGGTGGCGACGTGACCCGAGTTCGCGCGCAAGCTGTCGCGTCAACTCCTCGATTCCCCCGATGTTCGGGTAGTACGCGCTCGGCGCAATCACGATCCTCATTGGGTCTTCAGTGCTCCCTGCGGTGCGCGGACGAACGAGGACCGGAACCGCCCCGCAGTCGTTACCTCCCCAGGATCCACATAAGCTCGAAGCGTGCGCGTTCTCCGTGTGTACCACGCGGCTCGCAACCCGGCACATCGGAAGCGCGACCGCGCTCTCGTAGCGGCCGGGGTTGATCTCACGCTCATCGCTCCAACCATGTGGCCCGACCCCGGCACAGAGGATGAGCTGGTCGGGGAATCGTTTCCGATCCTCGAACTGCCCGTCAGCCGCGCAGGGGATGTCAACCGTCATCGCTATGTCGACGCCGAGGCGCTCCAGAGCCTCATCCGCGAGGTTGGTGCCGACGTCCTGGACGTCCACGAGGAACCGGTGAGCCTCGTGGGGCGGCAGGCTCTCCGGGCTGCTCCGAAGGAGCTTCCGATCGTCATGTACGCGGCTCAGAACGTCGATAAGCGGTTTCCGCCGCCGTTCGCGCAGTACGAACAGGACGCCTACCGGCGTGTCTCCGGCCTGTATCCATGCAGTCGCCAGGCTGCTTCCGTCGCTCGTGGGAAGGGGTTTCGCGGCGACATCGACGTGATCCCGCTGGGACTCGACGCGACAGTCTTCTACCCGGGCCGTCAGTCGCTCGACGACGCCGAGGTCGGCCTCGCGCTCTCCGGACGCCTTGTGCCCGAGAAGGGAGTGCGCGACGCCGTTCATGTTCTGGCGCGCGTGAACCGGCATCGTCCCACGCGGCTCGTGATCGTCGGGGCGGGAGAGGAAGCCGAGCCCGCGATGGAGCTCGCGGATCGCCTTGGAGTCGGCGACCGACTCCTCGTTGAGCCCTGGCTGGACGCAGCTGCGCTTGCCGAGCTTTACCGGCGTACGCATGTCGTGCTTGTTCCGAGTCTTCCCACGGCGACGTGGACGGAGCAGTTCGGCCGCGTCATCGTCGAGGCCCACGCAAGCGGAGCGGTCGTTGCCGGCTATGCGACCGGGGCGATCGAGGAGGTGGCCGGCGGAGCGGCAGTGCTGGTCGAAGGCGGCGACGTCGACGGCCTCGAGCGCCGGGTGAGCGCACTCCTCACCGATCCCGCCGCGTTTGAAGCCCTACGTGAACAAGGAATGGCACTCAGCCGAGGCCGCACATGGCAATGCGTGGCATCACTCCAGGCAGACCTCTACGCCCGAGTCGCCGAGGGAAAGCGAAACACGGTGCCGTTCGAACGTTCGCCGCGGGCACGGCGGGCGCATGCAGCGCGCGAGTTCGGCCCGCCTGCACCAACGATCGCGGGCATGAGGCCGTTCGCGCTGCCGGTCCTTCGGGAAGGAGGCTCTGCAGCCGAGGTTCTTGCGAAAGCGATCGACGTCGGCTCCGAGCTCAAAGCCAGGGTCACAACCGTCATGATTCGCTGAAGAGCTCCGAGTAAAGGTCGAGCAGACGGGCCGCGGTCCGTTGGGGCGAGAAGTCGCGGCTCCTGCGTAGACCGGCCGCGGCAAGCTTCGCGCGCTGATCGGGGTCGTCGGCGAGTTCACGCAGCACCTGGGCGAGCTCCGCCGCATCACCTGGGGTCGTCAAGACGCCGTCGACGCCGTCCGTGATCACCTCCGCCGGCCCTCCGGCTCGGGCTGCAATGACGGGGACCCCGGCGGCCAGACCCTCCAGAACCACCTGTCCGAACGGCTCGGGACGAACGGAACAGTGCACGAGCAGATCGAGCTCGCGAAGCTCGGACCAGACATCCTCCCGGAAGCCGCGGAATTCGATCTGGTCGGCAATGCCGAGGTCGCAGGCCCGTTCGTGGAGCTCCTCCGCGTAGGCGTCCTCGCCGAAGAGCGCACTGCCGATCAACCGGCCGCGGACCGGTGTATCGCGGAAGGCTGTGGCGAAGGCATCCAGGAAGACGTCCTGTCCCTTCCACGGCGTGAGCCGGCCGATCATGCCGATCACCAGGCCGACCGATGCCTCGCGGTGCTTCCGCCTAGGAACGCGGCCCGCGGTGTCAGGGACGATTGCGTTATAGACGACCCGAGACCTGCGCCTGAGCGGCACCGTCCTCAACGTCTCGAGCGAGTTCGCGACTATCGCATGCGGCAAGAACAGGGACGCGGCGCGCACAAGGCCGACGGCCGGCCGCGGGAGGTAATCCTCGCTGATCCGATCGCGCACGTGCCAGACGACGTACGCCGATGTCAGCCGGCCGGCTGCTCCGCCGTAGAGCGCCGCCTTGAGCGAGTTCGTGTGGACGATGTCGGCGTCGAGCGCCTTGATCCGCCGGCGCAAACGCAGCGCGTAGGCAAGCGAGCGGATCGGGACGCTGGGGGCTAGCAAGCCGGGGCGCACACGGTCGCGGCGAAGATCGCGCACGCTTTCCGTCAACGGCATCACTTCGACCTCGATACCTCGTGATCGGAGGCGCTCAACCAGTGGCCCATCCTCACCCAGAAGAACGGTCACGTCGACGTTCTTCGAAAGTTCCGGCAAGAGTCGAAGCAGGGCGATCTCGCCGCCCGAGAGCCGCGCGACGTGGTCGATGAAGACGACGCGAAGCCGGCGGTCGGGAGGGCTGTTCCGTCGGTCTGAGCTCTTCTTGCCTCCGAGCCGACGCATGTGCTCCACGCTACAGGCGTCCAAGAAGTGATCTGTCCAGTTCGACAGCCTGGCCACGGTGTGTCGGCGGGCGATGCCTCGGGCTCGGCGACCGCACTTGTGGCTTTCGACGTGCGAACTCGGCGCCTAAAGAGGGCGAGGAAGGGTCATCTCCGCGTGCGGCCCACCAGGCATCTGGGACGCCGCCGAACGGGGTAATCGGGGATGTTGTGGAAGGATCCCGCCCTTGGGGATCACCCTTCCGACGAGCTTCGATTCCCCTTGAGGTGGGAAGTCAAGGACCGGTCGATGGCCCTGTTGATCCGTGGCGCATGCATTCGCCATCATCGGTCTGATGCTGATTTGGGCGGTCACGATCGTCAAGAACGAAGCCGACATCATCGGCATCAGCGTCCCCCACTTGTTCGATCAGGGGATCGATCATGTCCTTGTCGCAGACAACATGAGCACCGACGGTACACGTGCGATTCTTGACCAACTGTCGCGCTCGTATTCGGTCACCGTTGTCGACGACCGAGAGCCAGTACACCGGCAGTCCGAGAAAATGACGCGTCTCGCGAATCACGCCGCGGCGGCGGGTGCCGATTGGATCGTCCCATTCGATGCCGACGAGATCTGGCGCGCCTATCGCGGCACGGTTCGTGAAGCCATCGAGCGTGCGAATGCCGAAATCCTCGTCGCCCAGATGTTCGACCACTACCCGAGACCGACATTCCGCCGGGGCAACGTCATTGAGCGCATGCCCCGTAATCGCACGTCTGAGTTCGCGAAGGTGGCCTATCGCTGGCGGGCCGGCGTCACGATTGAGGATGGCAATCACAACGTTCTCGGAACTGACGCGGAGCGGCGCTGGGGTCACTTGCTCATCGATCACTACCCGTATCGGTCGTGGCGGCAATTCCATCGGAAGATGCGTGAAGGTGCTATCGCCGTCCGTGACTCATCAGTTCCGTTGTTCGTTGGCGCTCACTGGCGTCGCTACGGACAGATGCCCGAGTGGCGCCTTCGGCTGGCCTGGTGGGGTCTCAGGTATTACCCGAAGTTGCGCCGCCGCGCTCGCGCGCAGAATGAGGAAGTCGCTTCGGTGGAATCATGATCTCGAAGGCGAGGCGGGTCGTAAGACGCGCGATGCTCAGGGTTGCACCGAGGACCGAGTACACGTTTCCGCTCGGCCGGTGGGGTGGGAGGCTCGGCAACCATCTGTTTCAGATCGCCGGCACATACGCGATAGCTGAACAGTCTGGAGTCGGCGTCCTGTTCCGGAACGACTGGCTGTATCGCAATCGGTTCAACATTCCACCGACGTGGTTCGGAACGGCCGTGAGTGTCGCCAGGTGTCGGCGCGCGTGGCCGCTCGCGGTGTCGATCCCTGACGAATACCGCATGCATCTGCAAGATGTGGGCCTCTGGGGTGGACGGGAGGGCGAAATCAGAGCGTTCCTGCGACCCTCCGATCAAGCGATCTCCGCGGTCGAACGCCGGTACCCGGAGCTTGGGACGCTTGTGAGTAAGACCGCCCTCCACGTGCGACGAGGTGACTTCCTTTCCAGCGCCACCCCGCATCGACCGTTGCCCCCGTCGTACTTCGAGCAGGCTCTCGAAGAGATTCTTGCCGGTGATCCGCAGACGCAAGTCCTTGTCTTTTCCGACGAGATCGCCTGGTGTCGGAACCATCTTCCAATCGACGAGGGAATTTTCATCGACGGCAACCCTGACTGGCTTGACCTAACCCTGATGACGCTTTGTGAACATCACGTCTGCGCGAACTCGACCTTCTCTTGGTGGGGTGCTTTTCTTTCTGGGGATCCCCGACCGACTGTGCCTTGGCTGAAGGGCGTGCTCCCTGAGCACTTTCGCGGGATCAATCTTCCGCATTGGCGGGAAATCGAGGTTGAGGCCACGGATTAGTGCCGACACCAGCCGCGCGTCTCGTGCTGGTCGAGCTGAGCAGCCACTACAACCTGATCTGGTCCAGCGATCCGCGCTTGAGGAGATCGAGAGGCTGCAGGAACGCGTCAGGGACATGTGGTCTCTTGCGCGTGGGTCTCCCTCGTTGCTCCCGAGTGCGGGATGGCACGATCCAGCGATGACGTCGGGTCGCCTGCCGCACATTTCGCCGTCGATGCTCGATGCGGCGCGAACGGTCCTCGCCGACGCCGTGGCTGCCGAAGTTGCTGAGTCGTTCGCTGAGGCAGGCATCGACTGCCTTCTGCTGCGCGGGGCGTCGATCGCCCGCCATCTCTACGGCGCAGGCGAGGCACGGGTCTACGACGACGCCGACCTGATGATTCAGACCTTCGACCGCGCCAGGGCCGAGGAGGTTCTTCGCCGGCTCGGGTTCCGGGACGTCACCGGTCTCGGCCGCGGGGCGACCGACCGCCCGGCCTGGTCGAGCACGTGGGCACGCGAGCGTGACGGCGGCAACGTCGACCTGCACTGGACGATCGTGGGCGCAGGCGCCCAGCCTCAGGTTGTCTGGAGCACGCTTGCGGGGGAGACGGCCCGGCTCGAGCTCGTGCGCACGAACCTCGCAGGGTTGAACGAGCCCGCCACGGCGCTCGTCGTTGCCCTGCACGCGGCCCAACACGGGGTTGCGGTGCCGCGCGTCCAGGAGGATCTGCAACGTGCGCTTTCGTTCTTCCAGCGCGAGACCTGGGAGTCCGCGGCGCGGCTTGCCGACGAGATCGACTCGCTCGTCGCCTTCGCGTTCGGCCTGCGGCTGGCACCCACCGGGGTCGAGCTCGCGGACGAGCTCGGCCTGCCGAACCGCCCATCCGTGGAGACGATCCTTCGCTCGGAACATGCTCCGCCGACGGCGCTCGGGTTCGACTGGCTGTCGCAGACGCCCGGCCTCGGAGCGAAGACCCGCCTGATCGCCGAGAAGATCGTCCCGGATCCGGCCTTCATGCGCGTGTGGTTTCCGCCGGCGCGGGGAGGGAGCTCGCTTGCGCTCGTGCTCGGGTACCTCTGGCGGCCGCTCTGGCTCGTCTGGCACGGCCCGGCAGGCCTTCGTTCCTGGTTGGCGGCTCGACGAGCCGCCCGCGGCGTCGGATGAGAGAGCCTGACTCAGCGGCCTGGCACGGCTCTGCCTTCGGTCTCCGGGTCGCAGCGCCCGAGGCGCTCGAGACACTGACGGAGTGCCCGGCGGGAGCAGAGCTGCGCGGTGTCTCCTGGTCACGCGTCGCCGACCGCGAGGGGCTCGCCGAGGCGTGGCCGGGCCTCGGCGTCGAACGGCTGGTGGGCTCGCGCGAGGCGGGAAGCCCGTCGATGTCGATTGACATCGACGCCGCGCGCGCGTACCTCGTCCAGGCACCGGGATATGGAATGCATGTGGTGTCGGCCGACGGCATGCGGATCACGTCGGCGCTCACACCGGACGCGCCGTGGAACTGGCAGCGGCTGTTCGTCGCCCAGGCCTTGCCACTTGCAGCGACGGTGCGCGGCCTCGAGCCGCTTCATGCGAGCGCAGTGAGCATCGACGGTCGAGCGATTGCCATCAGCGCGCCGTCGGGGACGGGGAAGACCTCGATCGCGATGCATCTCGTCGCCCGGGGCGCGGCGCTCCTGACCGACGACGTGCTCACGGTCGAACCGACTGCTGCGGGGCTCCGGGCGTATCCGGGCGCGCGGCTTCTCAGCGCGCACGCTCACGAGCTCGCAACGCTCACGCCGGTCGAGCGCTCGAGGCTCGGCGACGCCCTCGACACGGGCGAGAAGGTGTACCTCAATCCGCACCTCGACCCGGAGCCGAGATACCTCACCGCGCTGTACCGGCTGATCCGAGGTCGCGACGCCGACGAGCTGCGAATCGTCGAAGAGCTACCGGCCGATCCGCGCGAGGTTCTCGCGACGACGTTTCTCACCTACGTGAAGTCACGGGAGCGCCTCGTCCGCCACCTAGAGTTCGCCGCGTGCCTGGCGCAGCACACCCGCGTGTTCGTCGTCCAGCTGCCTCGCAACCTGCAGGCGTCGCAAACCGCCGCTCTGCTCGAGCAGCATGTCCAGGACGAGCTCGGGCTGCCGATACGCAGGTGACGGTCGAAGTGCCCACGCACTGATGCTCTGCGGGGTGTTCGACCTTTCGGGAGGCCCCGCGGCGGAATTGACGTCCGCTCGCACGATCCGGGCCCGCTTCCCAAGCGCCGAGACGATCTCCCATGGGCCCCTGCTGATCGCCCACCGTGACGCGGCGCTCGCCGAAGCCGACCGCGTCCACTGCGTCTTCGAGGGCCGCCTGCACGGCGTCGCCGACCCGGTGACCCCGCATGATCGGGCCGTTGCCGGGGCTGACGCGGTCGCTCGAGCCGGCAGAGGCGGGCTGACTGGGGTCCGCGGCTCGTATTCGGCCGTGATCTGGGAGGACGGATCCGACCGGTGCCTCCTGGCCTGCGATCTGCTCGCGACCAGGCAGTGGTTCATCTGGCCCGGCGCCGGCTACGCGCTGTTCGCGACGGAGCTTCGCGACCTGCTCGCAATCATGCCGGCTCGTCCGGCGCCCGATCCGACGGGATTTCTGATGTGGCTTGCCGAAGGGGCCTGCCCGCTGGGCGTCACGCTCTACGAAGGCGTCTCGCGTCTCGGCCCGGGTCGGCTCGTCGAGCTTTCGCCTGCCGGCGTTGAGGAGAGAACGTACTGGTCCCCGAGTTACACGGGCACGCTTGCGGGCCCGCGGGGCGACCTCGCCGCTGCCTTGCGCGAACGGCTCGGGCACGCGACGGCCGGTCGCTTGTCGGGCTCGTCGAACGGCGTCGTCTTCAGCGGCGGGCTCGACTCGTCGATCGTGGCCGCGTTCGCCGACCGGTACCGGGGGCGCGACGCGCGCCTGCGCACGTATTCGGCGGTGTTTCCCGGGGCCGAGTACGACGAGAGCGAGAAGATCGCCGCGATGGTCTCCGCGCTCCGGCTCGATTCGGCGCTCTTCCGGGTCGAGCCGCAGGGCACCCTCGCTCTCGCGATCGAGCACACCCTCCGCTGGGAGCTGCCGCTGATCGGCGCCGGGGCCGTCGTCGACGCGACCATGGCAGTCGAGGCCGCCCGAGACGGGATCGACGTGCTGCTCGACGGCCAGACCGGAGACGAGGTGCTTGGCTTCGCCCCCTACCTCGTCGCTGACCGCCTCCGGCAAGGTCGTTTCCTCGCTGCGCTCGAGCTGACGCGACGCTGGCCGCTCGGTCGCCCCACCACGACCCGGGAGAAGCTGTGGATCGTTCGCAATCTCGGGGCCAAGAAGGCGGCTCCCACCCGCCTCGCGGAATGGTCGGGCCGGCGGAAGCTCGGATCCAGAGGGCCTGCCTGGCTCTTGCCGAGCGCGCGACGGCGGTTCGACGAGCTCGAGCTTGCCCACCGCTGGGACTGGAAGACGCAGCGCTCGGGGCCGCTCTGGTGGCGTCACCTCGTGGACGCGACCGTCAACACCCCACATCGAGACTTACGGCTCGACTCGCTACGCCACCGCGCGGCGGCCGTCGGCCTCGTGAACGAATCCCCGCTGTACGACGTCGACCTGATCGAGTTCTGCCTGCAGCTCCCGCCGGAGCTCGCGTTCGATCGTCGGTTCGGGCGGCCCCTGGCGCGCGAGTCGATGGCCGGGCTGATCCCCGACTCGGTCAGGCTGCAGACGCAGAAGGCGAACTTCTCGCCCTTCTGCGCCGACGGCGATCCTCGGCGCCGACGCGCTTGGGATCGAGCGCCTCCTGCTGGCCGGCGATGCCGAGATCGGTGTCTACGTCGACATGGACTACGTGGAGACGCTCTGGCGCTCCGGGCAGCCGGGCGCGGCAAAGCGGTCGACGAGCTGGGGCACCGCGATCTGGCGGCTCGCGGCGGCCGAATGCTGGCTGCGGCTCGAGCGCGGCAGGTCTGCGATCGACGATCTCGTCTCTTCCGGAGACGTGCCCAGGCCGTCGGTCGAGGGGATATCTCGGTAGACCGGCACCTTTTTCAGCCTGGCCGCCGCTCGGGATCGGAGCTAGCCTGCAAGGCATGGATACCACTGATCGCACCGAAGACCGCCCCGTGGAGTACGAGCAGCCGAACCGTCACGGACTACGGCTCGCTCGCCGAGCTGACGCAAGCCGGGCACTCGTTCAACTCGGACGTCATGGCGCGGCACTCCCAACACCGCGTTCTCGACCTCGCACCTAGGGCGAGATCAAAGTCTCGACGAGGCGGCGAAACGTCGCCTCGTCGGTGGCGAGCAGTGGATGGCCGTCCACCTCCACCCAGGCGTGAGCCTCGAAGTCGGGGCCCGGCTGGACGCCGATGATCACCTTCGCATAGACCCCGCGCCGGGCGAGCATTCCCGTCAGCACGAGCGATCGCATCAGGCAGCTGCTGTCGGCAGGGATCAGCCGCAGCACCTTGACGACGGCGCGGCCGAACTGCAGGCCGTTGACGATTCGCGCCCGGTCGGCCTCCCGCGGCTCTTCGACCAGACCCTCGCCGTAGTACCTCGACGGTCGGGGCCGTCTCGTTGCGGAGAACTAGCCCGCGCACGCGGACGTAGAGCGCGAGCACCTCCAGGGAGAGCCGAAGCCGTTCGGCCGCGCTCAGGCTGCGCGGCGGGCCTTCCAGGTCGAGCACCGGCGACGCCGTGGGTCTAGCCCTCGTCGAGGACGATCAGCCCACGCTGTGAGAGCTCGCGGCAGAAGGCGCACAGATCGTCCTCGATCTCGCGGGCGGGCCGTCCGTAATGCCCGGCGAGCGCTGCCGCCGCCGCACGGACGGTCTCGGCCTCTCCGAGCGCCTCGAGCATCTTCCCGCCAGAGGGATTCAGGCCGTGGTAGATGCCGGTCTCCAGGTTCAGCACGACGGTCTCGTTCACGAACTCGCGATAGACAACGTGGTCGGGCACGCTCGGGCGAGAGCCGAGGATTCTGGCTCTGCGACGCGTCCACGATTGCGGTGAGGCGGTTCGTTCCTCGGCATCCTAGGCCGCGTCCGTGATTCCGAGGATGCCGGCGCCGAAGCCGGCGTCCGGGTCGAGGATCAGCGACACGGCCTCGCGACGGGAGCGAACGCCCATCGTCGTGAACGCCGAGGACAGATGGCTTTTGACGGTGCTCTCGGAGACGAACAGCTTCGCCGCGATCTCGGCGTTCGAGAGGCCGAGCACGACCATTCCGAGAATCTGCTTCTCACGGGTCGAGAGCGCAGCCCGCAGCCGTTGTGGCATGAGCTCCGCCGGGTAGGCGATCTGGCCGGCGAGCACGGCAAGGACCGTCGCCGAGAGAGCGTCCTCGAGGTCGGCCTCGAGGACGAGACCCGCGATACCGTCGACGAGCAGGCGCCGCGCATCCACAGGCGTCGCGCTCGACGTCACGAGCACGATCGGCACCTCCGGGTACTCAGAGCGCGCGCGGACGAGGTGCCGGTCGTCGGCCGTCGCACGCCCGGCGACGACGACCGCGCCGGCCGAGTCGTCTCCGATCGACGGGACGAAGCCGCCCGCCTCGAGCGCACCGACGAGGCTCGCGCGCCGCGCTGCAGGAGCGACCACCGCCACGGGCGCCGTCTCGATCCCCCCGGGGAACGGGTCGGCCTGCCCAGCGACTGCTGTTCTCGTCCGCATCGGCATGGTCCTATCTCCGCATTGGCGTCAATCAATGCCGGAGTCAAGCCCGCGCCGAACGGACTCTCCCCCGAGACGCACGATAGACCGTCCTACGAGCAGGCGAAAGGTAGTGGTTTGGCCCCGACGGGAACGACAAGACTGCGTCTGCGGCCCGGCGTTCGTCTTGTGGAGGTCAGGGTTCCTGGATACCGTGCTTCGAAGGGGGGCCGGGCTATGGTCGAGAAGACGAGAATCGAAGCGGTTGTCGTCGATCTTGGCGTGGTAAGCGGCCGCTGATGGCCGAACAGGCGTCGGTCGTGCTCTCGCCGCGAATCCGCGCCCGCGAGCGCGCGCAGGTCGGGGTGGGGGTGATCGGGCCGTTCCTCGTCGGCGGCCTCGCGACCGGCCTCCTCGCCGCCGATCGCGGCGGCTACTGGCCGGCGTCGTGGGGCTGGACAGGGCTCGTGCTCGCCTGGGTCGCGACGGTCGGGCTCGTCGTCGGGGCGGGACGCGTCAGCCGGCTCGAGCTCGCGTTCGCAGGGCTTCTGGGCGCGTTCACCGGCTGGACCGCGCTCTCGCTCCTCTGGACCTCGAGCGGGACGCAGACGATGCTGTCGGTCGAGCGGACGCTCGTCTACGTGCTCGCGGCCGCTGCGGCCGCCGCGATGCTTCGCTCTGCGAGCTACCGGTCGCTCGTCTGGGGCGTCTGGGCGGGGGCGACCGCCGTCTGCGGGGACGGGCTGCTGACGCGCCTGCTTCCGGCCAGCCTCGGCGTCGTCGACCCGATCGCCGGCAACCGCCTCGAGGCGCCGGTCGGGTACTGGAACGGCCTCGGCCTTCTCGCGGCGCTCGCCGCCGTCCTCGCGGTCGGCCTTGCCGCCCGCGGGCGGGCTCCGGCGGCGCGCGCCCTCGCAGCCGCGTCGCTGCCGGTGATCGTGCCGACCCTCTACCTCACGTTCAGCCGCGGCGCCTGGGTCGCGCTCGCGGCCGCGATCGCCGTTGCGCTGGCGCTCGCGCCCTGGCGGCTCGAGCTGGCCGTCACACTGCTCGTGCAGGGAGCGATCGCCGCCGTCGCGCTCTGGCTCGTCGAGCGCGCGAAGGCGATGCGCGAGATCGGCGTGCCCCTCGACCGCCAGGTGCAGGAGGGCCACCGGCTCCTCTGGCAACTGCCGCTCGTCATCGTCGTCGCGGCGGCTGCGGCTGCCGCGCAGGCGATCGTCGCTCGCCGAGGGCCCGTGCCGCGCCCGGCCCGGCAGGCGTTCGCGGGGGCGCTCGTCGCCCTGCTCGTGGCCTGCGTCGCGGTCGTCCTCGTGCGCTACGGCGGCCCGAGCGGCGTGTACCGGCACGCGCGAAGCTCGATCGAGGGTGTCGCGCCCGGCGGCACCGACCTCAACAGCCGCCTGTTCTCGCTCTCGAGCAACGGGCGGCTTCGCCAGTGGCACGTCGCCCTCGACGAATGGCGCGCCCACCGGGCGCTCGGCGGCGGGGCGGGCACCTACGCGCAGTGGTGGACGAAGGAGCACTCGGACGAGGGCCAGATCCTGAACGTCCACAACCTGTACCTCGAGACGCTCGCCGAGCTCGGCCCGATCGGCCTTCTGCTGCTCGTCGCCGCCTTGCTCATGCCGCTCGTCGCGGCCGTCCGTGCCCGGCGGCGGGCGCTCGTTCCGGTCGCCGCGGGGGCCTGGGTCGCCTTTCTCGTGCACGCCGCCTACGACTGGGACTGGCAGCTCGCAGGCGTCACGATCGCTGCGGTGTTCTGTGCCGGGGCCGTGCTCGCCGCGGCGCGCGGGCGCGGGGAGGGGGCCGAGGCGACGGGTCGGCGGCGTGCGCTCCTCTGTCGTCGCAGTCGCCGCGGGCGTCGTCTCCTTCCTCGGTCTCCTCGGCAATCGCGCCCTCGACCAGAGCGGGAACGAGCTCAAGGTCGGGAACTTCCCGGCCGCCGCACAGCAGGCGAAGGACGCGCACCGCTGGGCGCCCTGGTCGTCGCAACCCTGGGCACAGCTGGCGGCGGTGCGCCAGACCGCCGGCGACGCCGCGGGCGCACGGGCTGCCTACCGGCAGGCCGTGTCCCTCGACCCCGACGACTGGCAGCTGTGGCTCGACCTCGTCCAGGTCACGACCGGTGCCGAGAGACGCGCTGCGATCGCGCGGCTGGCGGTGCTCGATCCTGCCAGCGCAGCTGCCTTCAAACAGGCGGCCGGATGATGGCCGGCCGTGACCCGCTCGCCAATCCGGAGCCGCTCATGCGGCGCGTCTACGCGTACATCGCCTACCGCGTCGGCGACCGCACGGAGGCGGAGGACCTGACGAGCGAGACGTTCGAGCGGGCGGTTCGCTACCGAAGCAGCTTCGACGCGGCACGCGGCGAGCCGGTCGCCTGGCTGCTCGGCATCGCACGCAACTGCATCTACGACGCGAAGCTGCACTCGACTCCGACACCGAGCCCGAACGGGGCGGTCCCCGCCGTCGACGGGGTGGAGTCGCTCGTCGTCGAGCGCGTCTCGCTCGCCCAGGCGCTCGCCACGCTCGTCGACCGCGACCGTGAGCTGCTCGCGCTCCGGTACGGCGCCGATCTGACGCCTCGCGAGATCGCCGCGCTGCTCGAGCAGCGGACGAACACCGTCGAAGTGGCGCTCTCCCGCGCCCGGTCGAGGCTCGCGGCGGCACTCGAGCGGGCCGAGGAGCCCGCCGACGTCGAGGTCGGGCTCGACGACGGCGCAGACGTTTCGCCCCGCCCCCTGTAAGGATCCGGCCCTGCCGCGGGTACTACCTGTCAGAACCCATGCGCAGACCGTGGAAAAACGACGAGCCGAGCCCGATCGAGGAGATCCTCAGGGAGAACCGCCCCGAGCCTCGCGACGAGTTCTCGGCGGAGCTCCTCGAGAGGCTCGAGAGCTTCCGTCCCCGCCGCCGGCGCCTGTCCGGGCCCGCTCCGGGTCGCGCCCTCGCGGCCGTCGCACTCACCGTGGTCGCGCTCGTCGGCGCAACGGTGGCGGCCGGTGGCCCGAGCCAGGCCTCGCACAGCCTCGTCGGGTTCGTGAATGTGGGCGACCATACGAAGAACCATCCCGGCGACCCCGGTCAGTGGGGCGGGTGGCCGGGCAACTGGCAGTACTCGATCCCCATCTGCCACAAGAGGCGCCACGACGGCTGGATCTTGCTCAACCTGCCGCCGTTCAACGCGATCCTCGATCTGATCGTGTTTCGGCCGGACTTCATCGTCACCCCGAATCGCCCCTGTCCGCCGGCCGGATAAGCCTCTCCAAACTCCCCTGACTCTCGCGGGTGGCGGTCGCCGAAACCGACGCCGCTATCCGCGACGCGCCGGATAGGTGGGACCACAGGTGTCGGGCACCTGTAGGTGCCCGACACCTTCTCGAAGGAGAACGACCGCGTGAGCCGGGCGCGTGGCTACGCGGCTGCGACGTCGGCCTGAGGCGCCTCGTCTTCGGGCGCCGCCTGAACGTCGATCTCGACCTCGCGCGGTGGCGCCGGCACGCTTGCCGGCATCCGCTCGAGGACTTCCTGGACAAGCGAGTCGAGCCGCAGGCGCGCCTCTTCCAGAAACTCGTCGGTGTCCGTCCGGTAGTTCCGGAGGGCATGCGCGACCTCGTCGATCACCCGGTCGGCGCGGACGCGCGACTCGCGGACGATCTCGGTCGCCTCGTGACGGGCGCGCTCGCGCAGCTCGTCGGCCTCCAGCTCGAGGCGCTCCTTGCTCGCGGCCAGCTCGCGCCGCTCCTCCGCAAGATCGCCCTCGGCCTTCGCGCGGAGCTCGTTCGCGACCATCTGGGCGGTGACGAGCGCGTCGGCGACGGCCTGCGTGCGCTCCCGGTGCTGCTCCACGTCGTGACGAAGCGACTCGACCTCGCGGCGCAGCTCGTCGCGCTCGCGGACGAGCACCAGGCGGGCGTCGTCGAGCTTCGCGAGCAGCGCATCGGTCGCGGCGCGGTCGTAGCCGCGGAAGCCCGTCGGGAGATCCGGCCGCAGGTCCGTCGACTCCATGCCTCAAGTCTCGTCACCCGCGGCCGTCGTCACCATCCCTCGGGCGAGCGTTCTCGTTCTACTCGTGCCCGGCGATCGCGTGCGCGACGTACGGCTCCTCGAGGCGCGCGATCTCGTCGCCGCTCAGCGGGAGCTCCTCTGCCGCGAGCGCGTCCTCGAGATGCTGGAGCCTCGTCGCGCCGACGATCGGCGCCGTCACGCCCGGCTTGTGCAGCAGCCAGGCGAGCGCCACCTGAACGCTGGGGACGCCGCGCTCCGCCGCGACCTCGGCCGCGCGGTCGATCACGGCGAAGTCCACCTCCGGGTTGTAGAGGCTGTCCCCGAACGAGTCGGTGCGCGACCGGGTCGTCAGCCGCTCGCCGTCACGGGTGCGGGTGCCGGCCAGCAGGCCGCGCGCGAGAGGGCTCCAGGGAATCACGCCGATGCCCTGGTCGATGCACTGCGGGATCATCTCCCGCTCCTCCTCGCGGTAGATCAGGTTGTAGTGGTTCTGCATCGACACGAACCGGGTCGGCGCGCACGCCTGCGCCTTCGCGAACTGCCACGCGAACATGCTGCTGGCACCGATATACCGCGCCTTGCCGGCCTTCACGACGTCGTGGAGCGCGTCCATCGTCTCCTCGATCGGCGTCGAGTAGTCCCAGCGGTGGATCTGGTACAGATCGACGTAGTCGAGGCCCAGCCGCTCGAGCGACGCGTCGATCGACGCCAGCACGTGCTTTCGGGAGAGGCCGCGGCCGTTCTCGCCCGGCATCGTCCGGCCGTGCACCTTCGTCGCGACGACGTACTCCTCGCGCATCCCGAAGAGGCGCTTCAGCAGGCTGCCGGTGATCTCCTCGCTGCGGCCGCTGTTGTAGACGTCGGCCGTGTCGAAGAACGTGATCCCGCCCTCGACCGCCCGGCGCACGATCGGCTCGGCGGCCTCCTCGCCGAGCGACCACTCGCGGGTCCCGTCCTCGCCGTAGCTCATCATCCCGAGGCACACGCGCGACACGCGCAGGCCGGTCGCGCCAAGGTTCACGTAGTCCATGCGACGCACGCTACCCGCCGCGGTAGCGTTGCCGTGTGACCACCGCGCTCGAAGACGCATCGGCAGCCGCCGACGCACTCGCCGAGGCGTTCGGCGGCGCCGCCCACGACGTCGCCCTCGTGCTCGGGTCGGGCTGGGCCGCCGCGGCGGAACGGCTCGGCACGCCTGTCGCCGAGGTCGAGACGAGCACGCTGCCCGGCTTCGCCCCGCCCGGCGTCGTCGGGCACAGCGGCCGCATCCGGTCGGTCGAGGTGGGAGGGAAGCGCGTCCTCTGCTTCCTCGGCCGCACCCACCTCTACGAGGGGCGCGGCGTGCGGGCCGTCGCGCACGGCGTCCGCGTTGCGGCGGCCGCCGGCTGCCGCGTCGTCGTCCTCACGAACGCCTGCGGCGGCGTCCGGCCCGGGCTCGTCCCCGGCCAGCCCGTCCTGATCAGCGACCACCTCAACCTCACCTGGGCCTCGCCGCTCCTCGAGCCGCACTTCCTCGACCTGACCGACCTCTACTCGCCGCGGCTGCGCGCACTCGCCCGCGAGCTCGACTCGACGCTCGTCGAAGGCGTCTACGCGATGTTCCCCGGGCCGATGTTCGAGACGCCGGCCGAGGTGCGGATGGCCGGCATCCTCGGCGCCGACCTCGTCGGGATGTCGACCGCGCTCGAGGCGATCGCCGCCCGGGAGGCGGGGCTCGAGGTGCTCGGCATCTCGCTCGTCACGAACCTCGCCGCCGGGCTCGGCGGTGAGCCGCTCGACCACGAGGAGGTGCTCGCCACCGGGCAGGCCGCGGCGGAGCGGATGGGCGAGCTGCTCGCCGCACTGCTGGAGCGGGCCTAGACTGGGCACGTGGGCGCCCGCGATCCGCTGAGCGACGAGCAGCGCGAGATTCGTGAGCTCGTGCGGACGCTGGCGCGGGAGCGGATCGCGCCGCGGGCGGCGGAGATCGACAAGAGCGCAGAGTTTCCGTGGGATGTGGTCGAGCTCTTCCGCGAGAACGAGCTCTTCGGCGTGCTCTACGACGAGGCCTACGGCGGGATCGGCGCGTCGGCGCTGATGACGCTGGTGGTGATCGAGGAGCTGTCGAAGGTGTGCGCGACGAGCGGGCTGATCGTGGCGGTGCAGGAGCTCGGGTCGCTCGGGATCAAGCTGGCGGGGACGGAGGAGCAGAAGGAGCGGTTCCTGCCGAGGCTTGCGAGCGGGGAGTGGCTTGCCGCCTATGCGCTGACCGAGCCGGACTCGGGCTCCGACAGCGCCGCGATGCGAACGACCGCGCGTCGCGAGGGCGACGACTACGTGCTGGACGGCGGCAAGCGCTTCATCACCAACGCCGGGGTCGCGCACGTCTACGTGGTGTTCGCGAAGACCGATCCGGATGGCGGTCACGACGGGATCTCGGCGTTCGTCGTCGAGGCGGACCGGCCGGGGTTCTCGGTGGGGCGGATCGAGCCGAAGATGGGGATCAAGGGGTCGACGACCGGCGAGGTGTTCTTCGACGCCTGCCGGGTCCCGGCCGCGAACCTGCTCGGCGAGGAGGGGGAGGGGTTCCGGCTTGCGATGCGGATCCTCGACCGTTCCCGGCCCGGGATCGGGGCGCAGGGGCTCGGGCTCGCGCAGGGAGCGACCGACTACGCGGTCGAGTACGCCCGCGGCCGCGAGACGATGGGCAAGCCGATCGCCCAGCACCAGCTGATCGCCGGCATGCTCGCCGACATGGAGACCCGCTGCGAGGCCGCGCGCAACCTCCTCTACAAGGTGGGGCGGATGATCGACGAGGGCGACAGCGGCCCGGAGCTGACGAAGCTCTCGGCGATGGCCAAGCTCTTCTGCACCGACACCGCGATGGCCGTCACCACCGACGCCGTGCAGGTGCTCGGCGGCTACGGCTACGTCAGCGAGTACCCGGTCGAGCGGATGATGCGCGACGCCAAGATCACCCAGATCTACGAGGGCACGAACCAGATCCAGCGCCTTGTGATCGCCCGCGAGATGCTGCGGGAGCAGCGCTCGCCCCTGCTGTCGGCGACGGCTGCGAGCTGACGATCTGGGGACCACTAGTGTTCCCTCGAACGAGGGATGCCTGAGCTCGAAGACCCACGGCAGGAGCCGCTCGACGATGCGTTTCGGCAGCTGCTCGACCACAACGAGCGCGTTCGCGCCGAGCGCGCCGGCGCGCTTCGGCGCGGGCCTGGCAGGTTCGCGGTCCCGGCCGGGATCGTCCTGCTTGTCGCGGGTGCCGCCACGGCCGCGTGGGCGACGGGCGCACTCGACGACCAGGTGTCGACGGCGCAGACCAACACCGGCGCGTACCTCGACCGGCCGCCTGTGACGATCCCGCATCTCCGGCTCCGGACGACCGGCACGACGCAGGAGACGACGACCACCGCCGCCCCGACGACGACCGCCGTGGCGCCGCAGTCGACCACGCTCGCCTCGGCGAATGCCGAGCCCGGCGGCAAGCAGCTCGCGCTGACGATCCCCGACCAGGCGGCCGGTGCCACCTCGCTGGAGATCCGCGCCATGCGCGGCGACTCGTGGGTCGAGGTTCGCCTCGGCTCGGCGACCGGCAGGGTACTTCAGGCCGGGACGATGAACAAGGGCTCGTCGTCGAGCGTCGAGGGCTCACGGCTCTGGGTGCAGTTCGGCAACGTCGGCAACCTCGACCTGCTCGTCAACGGCAAGCCGGTGCATCCGAGCCACCTCGGCACGATCACGGTGATCGCGACGCCGAGCGGGCTGAACGGCTAATCGTCGGGCGCGCCGGCCGCCGGCTCGAGCCGCGACAGCAGGTCGCGGACGAGGCTGCCGAGGCGCTCTTTCGTGTCGTCGAGCAGATGCTCGGCCTCGTGCTGCTGCTCGCGGATGCCGCGCTGCACGTCGTCGATCAGGCGATCGGCACGCGTGCGCGCATCGCGTAGGAGATCGGCGGCCTCCTGTTGCGCGCCGGCGCGGATCTCGGCCGCCTCCTGGAGCGCATCGCCCTTCGCCGTCGCCGCGTCGCGGCGATCGGCGGCGACTTCCTGCTCCGCCGCCGCCCGCACCTCGTTCGCAAGCGACTGCGCCGTGATCAGCGCATCGGCGACCGCCTGGCGGCGCTCGCGGTGCTCGGCGAGCTCCGTCTCGAGGGCCGCGGCCTTCCGCTCGGCCTCGTCGGCCTTGCTGCGCAGGGCATCGCGCTCCGAGACCAGCTTGTGGAAGCTGTCCTCGAGCCGCTGCAGGAAGTCGTCGGTCTGCGCGCGGTCGTAGCCGCGAAGCGAGGAGCCGAGCTCCGGCGGGCGCGCGAACGGCTCCGACCGATCGGCCGGCTTCTCCGTCTGCTCGACCACCTTCGCTTCGGGCTCTTCCGCGGGCTTTTCCGCAGGTTCTTCCGCAGCAGTCTTTTCGGCATCCCCAGTTGCCATGGCTACAGTTTGCTCTGGACAGGTCGAAAGAGCAAGTCCAGAGACCTGCGCGGCCGCGCATGACCGACTCCAGAGGAAGCGATCAGCCGGACGATCCGCTCGATGCGCTGCGTGCGCACAACGCACGCGTCCGAGTCCGGGCGCAGGCGCGCAGGCGGGCGGCGCCGCGTCATCCGGGCCGTCGCTTGGGTCGCTCTGCTCGCGGCGCTCGCCCTGATCGGCCTCGGCATCGCCCTCCGCGCCGGCGCCTTCGGCCACGATGCGCCCACGGCGCCGTCGACGTCGCAGGCGCTCCGTCCGACAACCACGCCCCTCACGACGACCGCGGCCGCGGCGACGACGGCCGCCACGACGACGACGGCCACGAGCACGCAGGCCGTCGTGCCGGTGACGTTCGTCGTGCAGGCGGCGCGCGGCGACTCGTGGATGGAGGTCAGGATCGGCACGCAGCACGGGCCGCGTCCTCTACAGCGGCATCCTCCGGCAGGGCGCGTCCGACCGCGAGACCGGTCGTGCGCTGTGGGTGCGCTTCGGCTCGGTCGGGAACCTCGACCTGACGTTGAACGGCCGGCCGGTCCACACGACGAGCTCCGGCACGGTCGATGCGGTCGTCACGCCCGACGGGATGCGCGCCGCCTCTTAGACTTCGACGTTTGATCGATCCGGCCCGCAGCTTCGAGCGCGCCGCCGAGGCCTACGAGGCCGCCCGCCCCTCGTACCCCGACGCGCTCCTCGACCGTCTCCCGCTCGCGCCGGCGGCGACTGTGCTCGACGTCGGCGCCGGCACCGGGAAGCTCACCCGCGTGCTCGCGCGGCGCTACGCGCGCGTCCTCGCCGTCGAGCCGCTCGACGGGATGCGCGCGATCCTCGAGGCCGTCGTGCCGGAGGCCGAGAGCCTCGCCGGGTCGGCGGAGGCGATCCCGCTTCCCGACGGGTCCATCGACGGCGCCTTCGCGGCCCAGGCCTTCCACTGGTTCGCAAACGACGACGCGGTGGCGGAGATCGCCCGCGTCATCCGACCCGGCGGCATCTTCGCCGACGTGTGGAACGAGACGCTCGACCCGACGCCGCTCCCGGACGCGTACCGCGCCCGCCTCGAGGCCATCTTCGACGCGGCCCCGAAGACGGGGATGGGGCCCGAGCGGCGCGCCGAAGTGGTGGCCCGCGGGCCGTTCGGCGAACAGCACCTCACGACCGTCGAGCACGAGCAGCACCAGGACCGCGCGGCCGTCCTCGGTCTCATCTCGTCCGTGAGCGCCGTCGCACGACTGCCGGCCGGAGAAGGCGCGGCGCTCCTCGCCGAGCTCGCCGACCTGCTCCCCGAGGGCGAGTACGTCTTCCGCATCGAGGCGAGCGTCCGCTGGGCGGTCCGCGCGTGACCGACGTCTACGACGCATCAGCGCACGAGCCGCTCACCGAGACTCCCTGGGATCCCGAACAGGCGCTCGCCGGGATCGCCTCGATCGTCGCGGACGCCGAGCAGGCCGTTGGGACGTCGTTCTGGCCGAACCATCCGCTCGACGACGACGAGGCCGAGCCCCTGCCGGAGGGCGTGACGACGATCTACCTCGGCGCGGCCGGGATGATCTGGGCGCTGCACCGGCTCGGCTCGTCGCTTCCCGCTCGCAGAGCTCGCCGACCGGGCGCTCGAGCGGTACCGCGAGCGCCCCGACTTCGGCGAGAACGTCCCGAGCCTGCTGATGGGCGAGTCGGGGCTCCTGCTCGTCGCGCGGATCGTCGGCGGCGCGCTTGCAGACGACGAGCGGCTGCTCGAGCGGATCCGGGAGAACGAGCGCAATCCCACCTGGGAGCTGATGTGGGGCTCGCCGGGCACGATCCTCGCCGCGCGGGCGGCCGGGCTCGACGACGAGGCCGAGCGCTCGGCGGCGCTCCTCGCGGAGGCCTGGGAGCCGGACGGCCTCTGGACGCAGGACCTCTACGGCCGCATCTTCCGATTTCTCGGCCCGGCGCACGGCTTCGCCGGCAACGTTCACGCCCTGCGCGGCGCGGTGGACGACGACGAGCTGCGCGCTCGCATCGAGGAGCCACTCCGCCGCTACGCGGTCGTCGACGGCCCGCTCGTCAACTGGCTCCCGATCACCGAGGCAGCCGAGCCGAACAGGCTCCAGTGGTGCCACGGCTCGCCGGGCATCGTCGCGACCCTCGGCGACCTGCTACCCGCCGACCTGCTGCTCGGCGGCGCCGAGCTGACCTGGCGGGCCGGCCCGCTCGCGAAGGGGCCGGGCCTCTGCCACGGCACCGCCGGTAACGGCTACGCGCTCCTGCGCACCCACGCGGTCACCGGCGACGACGTCTGGCTCGAGCGCGCCCGGCGTTTCGCGATGCATGCCCTCGAGCAGGTGGAGCAGATGCGCGCGCGCTACGGCCGCGGCCGCTTCACGTTCCACACCGGCGACGTCGGCGCCGCGCTCTATGCGCGCTCGTGCCTCGACGCCGACCCGCGGTTCCCGACCATGGACGTCTGGTGAGCGGGTCGAGGGTCGAGCTCAGCTCGGCCGACCGCGTGCTCTTCCCCGACGACGACATCACGAAGGGCGACCTCTTCACCTACTACGACCAGGTCGCCGACGTGCTCGTGCCGCACCTGCGCGACCGCCCGTTCACGATGAAGCGCTGGCGCGAGGGGCTCGCCGGCGGGGCGTTCTTCCAGAAGCAGGCGCCGAAGGGCATCCCCGACTGGCTGCCGACCCGGCAGTTCCGCACCTGGCCGCGCGAAGGCGGCTCGCGGCTCGTCGACTTCCCGCTCGTCGACTCGCGCGACGCGCTCCTCTGGATGGTGCAGATGCACTGCATCGACATGAACGCCTGGTACTCGCGCGTCGACAAGCCCGAGCGGCCCGACTGGGTGCTGTTCGATCTCGACCCGCCGGACGACGACGGGGCATTCGCGCTCTGCGTCCGGGTCGCGCATCTCGTGCGCGAGGCGCTCGAGTCGCTCGAGCTCGAAAGCTGGGTGAAGACGAGTGGGGCGGACGGCATCCACATCCTCGTGCCGATCGTCCGCCGCTCTGGCTACGACGACACGTACGAGTTCGCCGAGCTC
Organism: uncultured Thermoleophilia bacterium; assembly: GCA_963794375.1. Lineage (GTDB taxonomy): Bacteria > Actinomycetota > Thermoleophilia > Gaiellales > Gaiellaceae > PALSA-600. The sequence goes on along the minus strand of CAWCDL010000003.1, from coordinate 5,499 downwards.
CTCTCGCGCAAGCTCGAGGCCGAGCATCCCGGCGACGTGACGACCGAATGGCTGAAGCGCAAGCGGTCGGGCGTGCTCGTCGACCACCGCCAGAACGGGCACGGGAAGACGATCGCGTCCGTGTACTCGGTGCGCCCGAAGCCCGGCGCGCCGGTGTCGACGCCGCTCGACTGGGACGAGCTGACCGAGGACGTGCGGCCGACCGACTTCACGATGGCGGTCGCCCTGGAGCGCGTCGCCGCGCGCGGTGACCTGTTCGAGCCGGTGCTCCACGGCCGGCAGGCGCTCGGGCCGCCGCTGCGTGCGCTTCGCGGATGATCGCGGTCGCGCTCGTCCACGACTACCTCACCCAGCGTGGCGGAGCCGAGCGTGTGGCGCTGTCGCTCGCTCACGCGTTTCCGGAGGCGACACTTCTCACCTCGCTCTACGAGCCGGGCTCGACGTTCCCCGGGTTCGCGTCGGTGGACGTGCGCACGCTGCCGTTGAACCGGGTGGCGCCGCTGCGGCGCCGCGCCCGCGCCGCGCTGCCGCTCCTCGCGCCCTCGTTCGGCCTCGCGCACGTCGACGCCGACGTCGTCGTCTGCAGCTCGAGCGGCTGGGCGCACCTCGTGCGCACCCGCGGCGCGAAGATCGTCTACTGCCACTCGCCCGCAAAGTGGCTGTACCGCCCGGGCGACTACCTCGGTGCACGGCCGGCACCGTACGCGCGGCCTGCGCTCGCGGTTCTCGGCCCGCCGCTGCGCCGCGCCGACCGGTGGGGCGCCGAGTCGGCGTCGATGTACGTCGCGAACTCGACATACATCGCCAGGCAGATCGCCGAGGTGTACGGCATCGAGGCGCGGGTCGTCCATCCGCCGGCCGGGCTCGACCCAGACGGCGAGTCGACGCCCGTTGACAGCCTCGAGCCGGGGTTCTTCCTCACCGTGGGCAGGCTCCTCCCCTACAAGAACGTCCCGCAGGTGGTCGAGGCGTTCCGGGGCCTCGACGCGCGCCTCGTGGTCGTCGGGGAGGGGCCGCTCGAGGCCGCCGTGCGTGCCGCGCTGCCGGGGAACGTGACGCTTCTCTCCGGAGTCTCCGACTCGACCCTTCGCTGGCTGTACGCGAGCTGCGCCGGCCTCGTCGCCGCCTCGCGCGAGGACTTCGGGCTCACGCCCGTCGAGGCGGCCTGCTTCGGAAAGCCGACGGCCGCGCTCCGGTTCGGCGGCTACCTCGACACCGTTCGCGAGGATGAGACCGGCGTCTTCTTCGACGAACCGGCTGCAGAGGCGATCCGTGAGGCGGTCGCGGCACTCGCGCAGCTCGAGATTTCGGCCGACGCGATCCGCTCGCATGCGCGGGCTTTCTCCGAGGAGCGATTCGCCGAACGCATGCGCACGCTCGTCGCGACCGCCGCGTAGCCCGTTCGAGGCGCGCGTTGTCGGCGTGTTAACGCCGGGTCGACATCCCCCGGGTAGGGGGTTGACCGCCCCTGCAGGGTGCCGACGATCAGATCGCGGCTCAAGAAACGCGTTCCGCGCACCGACAACAAGCGAGCGACCCCATCTCTACACGCGCACTCGACACGTGAGCATCGACACCAAGCGGCCTTTTCCGGGTGGCGTACGCCGCCTCCTGCGCTCGTCCTCATGCGAGCGCGGGTTCCTGCTGATCGAGACCGTGATCGCGATGGTGATCTTCGCGATCGTCTGCACCGCGATCGTCGACATGCTCACCTCGAGCACGTCGATCACCACCTACGCGAAGCAGAAGACACTCGCCGAAGAGGGTGTCAGCAACCAGATCGCCTACATTCGCTCGCTCGACTACAACAGCCAGATCGGCCTCTCCGGGGGTAACCCGGCCGGAACTGTTGCCGCCTCGCAGACCTTCAACGGCGTCAACGGCGAGACGCTCGGCGTGCCCGCGACGATGACCACCGACATCGAATGGGCGGGGGCCAACGTCCCGGGCTCTGCCGCCACTGGCGCGGACGAGAAGCAGGTGGTCGTCACGATCACCCGCAACAGCGACTCGAACGTGCTCGCGACCGCGACCACCTACATCGCCCCGAAGTACCAGGCTTCCCAGACGAGCGCCACCGTCCAGGCGACCGTCACCGACATCGGCAACAACAGCGATCCCAACGGGACGACGCTTGAAGGGGTGCGAGTGACGCTGTCGCCGCCGAGCGGCCTCAGCCCACCGATCCCGCCCGCTCCCGAGAGCGACACCACCGACGACTCGGGCACCGTCATCTTCCCCGGGCTGACGCCGACGAGCGGCTCGCAGCTCTACAGCCTCGGCATCGCCAGCGCGGATCTGCCGAGCCTCTACTACCAGGTGCCGGTGGCCGACTTCGATCTTTCGCCGACGGAGGTGACGAGCCCGCCGCTCTCGATCCAGGTCTACCAGCCGGTCACGCTCTACGTCGCGCTCCAGAAGCAGGACGGCACCGCGTTCACGGGCATCGCGACGATTCATGGTCACCGCCGGCACGGGTGGCACGACCTACACGTTCACGCACACCTTACACCGCCGCCGACTTCCCGAACGGCTGGGCGATCACGACGCAGGGCCCGAGCAGCACGACGCCGCTCCTCCCGAACATCGACTACTCGATCGCCGTAACCGCCAACGGCTACACCGAGGCCGACGACGATCGCCATGGTCGTCCCGGCGACGCGGCGTCTATCCCGGCGACGAACGCGGCCGACCTGACGACGACGTTCAACGAGACGATGGTCAAACTCGTGCCGCCGCCGGCCGAGATCGACGTCAAGGTGCAGATGACACGAAGACGAAGGGCACAACGAAGACCCTGACGTGCAACAGCACGCAGGTCGTGGTCACCGGCGGGCCGAGCGGATCCAGCTACACGAACTACACGGCTACCACCGGGCGTCGAGTGCCGCACTACGCAACGTTCCCGTACCCGACCGACCGAACATCGTCTCGAACATCGTCGCCGTACGACACGACGGCTTACAGCGTCCAGTCGCTGACAAGACCAGCTCGCCGGCCGGCAACAAGAACGTCCGGTGACCTCTCGAATGTCACCGGATCCCGGTCGCCCAGAAGACGGTCGTACACCTTGGCCTCACGAACACTCCACAGATCCTCGTGCTGACGACCGCGCCCGCAACGACGAACGGGGCTTCCTCCTCGTCGAGGCGATCGTCGCGATGGCGCTGATGGCCGTCGCTTTTGCCCTCTTCGCCGCGTTCTCGTCGATGCTGACCACCCGCAACGCGACGCTCAGCCGGCAGGCATACCTCTCGTCACAGGCGCGGGCGGCACTCGACATGCTCTCCGACGACCTCGAGGGCGCGATGTGCAACGGCACCGGCACCTCCGGCACGCAGCCGATCACGAACGCAACCGCGAGCTCGATCACGTTCTACTCGCCCGACCGTCAGCAGCCCTACCACCTGCGGCAGATCACCTACACGCTGACCAACGGTGCGCTGTATCGGAAGGAAGCGGACAGTACAAACACGAGCTCGACGGGCCCGCCCTGGACGATGGGTGCGACCGGCAAGGCTTCGCTCGTGGTCGACTCCGTGCAGAACACGACGCTCTTCCACTACTACTCGTCGACAGCGACCGACCTCGGCGCGCCGGGCACGACGACGACGACTCTGCGGAAGATCCTCCGCGTCAGCATCACGCTCACGACGACGCCCACCGCCTCGCACGGCACAGGCTCGCTGACCACGCAGGGCCAGGCGACCATCATGGGCTGGCTCACGACCCCCACCGACACGAGCGGAGTGCCCATATGTTCATCGTGAACCGCGTTCGAGCGATTCGTCCGGCGGAGGAGCAGGGTCAGGCGCTCGTGCTCGTCGTCTTCCTCATCCTCATCCTCGGCCTGCTCTCGCCGCTCATGCTCGACTCGATCTCGAACACCGCGGGACAGGCGAACGACGCTGCCGTCCAGGCGAAGGCGCACGCAGCCGCCGAGGCCGGCATCAACGACTACATCGCGAAGCTGCTGAACGACTCGCAGTACTACTCGCAGTACGTCGCGCCGGGCGAGGCAACGCGGAAGGACTCGGCGACCGGGACGACTGTCGCCTCGGTGCAGGCCCCCGCCACTCCGGCCGCGTGGACGTACGGGACGAACTGGAGCTACCCGAACGGGAAGGACGCGTGGGTCGATCTCGGCAACGGATTCTCCTACAACCTCGAGATCACCGCGCCGCAGAACGGCTCGAACACGACCAACTACGTGCTGATCACGGCGACCGGCAAGTCGAATACGCCGAATGCCTCGGCACAGGACAACCAGGTGATCCAGGAGCTCGTGCGCCCGGCATCGGTCGCCGACTTCCAGATGTTCTCGAAGGGCACCGTCTGCTACGGCGACGGCGCATCGACGAACGGGAAGATCTACACGCAGGGCAACCTCTACTTCACGGGCAAGTACTACGCCGACATCAATGCCGAGGGCAGCATCTATCTGCCGCCCACGAGTGCACATGGCGGTGATCCCTGCAGCACGAGTGGTGAGAGCAACACGGGCTCGCCTGTCACTCCAACCGGAGGCGTGGCGCCGCAGAAGTACGACTCCTCCAACATTCGTACGGCCCCCGAGCTGAGCACAAAACCCGACTTCTCCTCGTTCCAGGTCTCGCTCGTCAACATCAAGCGCGCGGCACAGAACGCGAAGGGGCTCTACCTCGCGAACTCGAACGGCGGGTCGAACTACCCCGCATCCGCCTGGCAGATCTGGTTCAACTCCAACGGGACGGTCAGCTACAAGTCGTGCCGCAAGACGAGCAACGCGGTGCAGTCGACCCAGCCGACGTGTGACGGCACGCCTACGAACCAGGGCGACGTGCTCGGTGTCAGCTGCGAGCCGGCGGGCGGCGGCAAACCGGCCGGTGCCGGCGTCGGTACCTCGACCTGCTACGGAACGAACACGGTCGCCGTCCCGACCAATGGCGCGATCTACTCCGACCAGACCGTGATCATTTACGGGGGCACGTCGAGCTGCACCTCGGGTGGCGTCAGCGGCGGGCCTACCGGCTCGTACACGAGCCTCACGAACGCGAGCTGCCTCAAGGGACGCGTCAGCATCGCGTCGGGGCAGGACATCGTGATCGCGGACGACCAGGGCTACGTCAAGCCCGGCACGGACGTCCTCGGCCTACTGGCGAACAACAACACCTACATCGCGTCATGGATCCCGAGCAATTCGAACCTCAACTACAGCGCCGCGAGCCTCTCTGAGAACGGCTCGTGGGGTCAGCCCTCGGGCGTCTCCAACGGGAAGTTTTCCAACCTGTACCAGGAGGGTTCGATCGCCCAGCTCCAGATGGGCAACGGTATGGAGATGTTCACCAACCGCTACTACAACTACGACCCGAACCTGCTCTATCTGCAGCCGCCGTGGTTCCCGACGCTGCCGAACCCGTACCAGGTGCTCATCTACCGCAACCTGCCGAACGGGAGCTAGTGAGGCGGCGCCTGCCCGCGCCGGTTCAGCCGGCCTTGAGCGCGCGTTTGTGCGCCCGC
>CAWCDL010000002.1:0-592594 GCA_963794375.1 uncultured Thermoleophilia bacterium | reverse complement strand
CATGACCTTGCGGCATCTGCGTGCCCGGGCTGGCCAGCTTCGCCTGGCTGTGCTCCGACGGGCATTCGCCGACGGTTGGCCAACGCGACGGATCGCGGATGTCGCAGCGGTCGGGAGCGGCGCCACGCCGAAGCGAAGCCGAGACGACTACTGGTTGGACGGTGACATCCCCTGGGTCACGAGCGGCCAGGTGATGAAGCCCTTCATCGAAGGACCGGCGGCGTACATCACGCAGAAGGCGTTGAACGAGACCAACTGTCGCATCTGGCCGGCCCACACGCTTCTCGTCGCAATGTACGGCGAAGGCAAGACCCGGGGGCATTGCTCGGAGCTGTTGATCGACGCTGCAACGAATCAGGCCTGTGCCGCGATCAGCGGAATCGACGCATCCGTCGACCGTAGGTATCTGAAGCTCTTTTTCGCCACCGAGTACGAGGCGAACCGCCGGCTCTCCGCGGGGGGCGTACAGCCGAACCTGAGCCTGTCGCTCATCAAGGAGATGCGGTTTCCATGCCCACCGCGTGCCGAGCAAGAGGCGATCGTCGAAACAGTCGAAATCCAGCTCGCGGCCGTGGAGCGCATGGCAAGTAGTGCGGCGGCAACGATTGAAGCGGCGGTGCATTGCGGCGCTCGATCCTGGCGACCGCCTTTCGCGGCGAGCTCGTCCCCCAGGACCTGGACGACGAACCGGCGAGCGGCCTCCTCGAGCGGGTCGCAGCCGAGCGGGCCTCAGCTCCGAAGCCGGCGCGGAAGCGGCGGGAGCGGGCCAAAGCATGAGCGTGAACGGCAACGGGCTCGTCCAGAAGCTCTGGAACTACTGCAACGTCCTGCGCGACGACGGCCTGTCCTACGGCGACTACGTCGAGCAGCTCACCTACCTGCTGTTCCTGAAGATGGCCCACGAGCGGACGCAGCCGCCGTCAACGAGCAGTCGTTCATCCCGGCAGGCTCGACTGGCCGAGCCTGCTCGCGCGCGACGGCGACGAGCTCGAGGCCCACTACGTCACGCTGCTCGACGCGAGCTCGGCACGGAGCCGGGCCTGCTCGGCCTGATCTTCCGCAAGGCGCAGAACCGGATCCAGGACCCGGCGAAGCTGCGGCGGCTGATCGTCGACCTGATCGACCGCGAGACGCTGGATGACGCTCGACGCCGACGTCAAGGGCGACGCCTACGAGGGCCTGCTGGAGAAGAACGCCGCGGACACCAAGTCCGGCGCCGGCCAGTACTTCACGCCGCGGCCGCTGATCCAGGCGATGGTCGACGTGATGCGGCCCGAGGCCGGCGAGACGATCTGCGACCCCGCCTGCGGCACCGGCGGCTTCCTGCTCGCCGCGCACGACTACATCGTCCGGAACTACGCAGACCTCGACCGCGACCAGAGCGAGCACCTCCGCGTTCGACGCGCTCAGCGGCTGGGAGATCGTCGACAACACGGCGCGCCTGTGCGCGATGAACCTGTTCCTGCACGGCATCGGCGCCGAGGACGCGCCGAGCCCGATCGAGGTCGACGACGCGCTCATGGCCGAGCCGGGCGAGCGCTTCGACCTGGTGCTCGACGAACCCGCCGTTCGGGCGCAAGTCGTCGATGACGTTCGTGAGCGAGGAGGGCGAGGCCGAGCGCGAGGACCTCACGTCGTCCGCGACGACTTCTGGGCCACGACCTCGAACAAGCAGCTCAACTTCGTCCAGCACATCAAGACGATGCTCAAGCTGGGCGGCCGCGCCGCGGTCGTCGTCCCGGACAACGTGCTCTTCGAAGGCGGCGCCGGCGAGACCATCCGCCGCAAGCTCCTGCACGAGTGCGACGTCCACACGCTGCTGCGCCTGCCGACCGGCATCTTCTACGCGCAGGGCGTGAAGGCGAACGTCCTCTTCTTCGACCGCAAGCCCGCGCGCGAGACGCCGTGGACGAGGGAGCTCTGGGTCTACGACCTGCGCACCAACCAGCACTTCACGCTGAAGCAGAACCCGCTCCGGCGCGAGCACCTCGACGAGCTTCGTCGACGCGTACAAGCCCGAGGCGACCGCAGGAGCGCGAGGAGAGCGAGCGCTTCAAGCGCTTCACGCTACGACGAGCTGCTCGCAGCGCGACAAGGTCAACCTCGACATCATGGCTCCGCGACGAGTCGCTCGAGGACATGACAACCTGCCGCCGCCCGAGGTGATCGCGCAGGAGATCGTCGAGGATCTCGAGGCGGCGCTTGCGGAGTTCGCCGCGATCGCAGAGAGCCTTGGAGCACGAAAGAGCGGGGTCGCGAGCGACTCGCCGACGCAGGCTAACCGGGTACACGCAGATTCCCGAAGCCGTCGCGCGCAGTCGTGGAACCGGTCACACGCCGGACGTCCGATTCCGCAGGCTGATCAGGTGTGGGGCACGGAACGCCAGCGACGCGTTGTCCTAGGCCCGTACAGCGACCTCGATCGGTCGGCTCAGGGGATAGTTCCGACCGGATAGGACGCAAACGACGAGGCGAAGACACAATCGCGTACGTCCATCCAGCTTAGGTGCCCGCCAGTTGGTCATGATGGTTTCCAAGCGTGGCGGCCAAGCTTGTATATAGGGCTGACACGTCGGTCGGGCAAGTCAAGGTTTTCCGCTAGCCATCGACCTTGCCGAACTTTGCTTGAGCCGACCGCCGTCTCGGCTTCTGCGAGCTTCCTAGCGTCGACAGTTTCTAGGAATGCTTCGAAGGATTCGTCGCTCGCGATACCCGCTTGTTTGTCGCGGGTCGTCCAACCTCGCGCGAGCGTGAAGATCCCGTTCTCACGCCCGATGTCCTTCTGCTCGTCGAACAACTCGTTCGTCATCGGCGTTCCTTGTTGTCCGACGTGCTCTTCGAGGAACTTGATCAGGCGAAGAATTCCCGGCTCCTGCGTCGCGCGCCTGTCGGAAGATATGCCAACGATGAGCTTTCACGGTGTCGAAGGCTGCTCCGTGCGCAAATAACTACCCACGGAATTCCGAGCGCCTGCAGGAGCGTGAGCACGGGAAGGAAGTGCTGGTCACCGCCGACGCAGTAGAGGCCGAGATCTAGCTCCTCTGGTGCCTCCAACCTGCTTGGCCGGCAGCAGCCGCGAACCATCCAGGCAGCGCGCCGAGCTCCGTTTCGCCTTCGAAAGGAGCCCGCCGCGGGCAAAGAGCAACGCCCGCGCGTCCGCGGATAGCGTGAAGACGCGCGCGATCCTCGCTGCAATTTGTGCGTCGATTGTCGACGGCAGCAGGTGAGCGCGAGTTGCCCCACTCGCGCTTTCGAGTCGGATAACGCTCGCGATCTCCTTCTCGTCGCTCATCGGGACAAGATCGACGGAGTGCGTCACGAGGACGAACACCAGGAGTCCGCCGCAGAGAGGTGCGAAGGATGTGCTGCCAGGTGGGGTGCAGGTTAAGCGCCGGCTCGTCAAGAATCACGGTGCGGTGTTCGCTCGCGGTGAGTGCCTCAGCCAGCGTAAGGGCCTCCCAGGTGCCGGCGCCGACCTGCACGATGGGAAGTTCGCGCCCGCGATCGTCCAGGATCAGCACGGTCACAGCAGCGCCAGGCGTAGGCTGGCCGGGGTCCTCCGAGACAGTGGCATTGTCGAACCCCTGTGCGAGCGAGGGTAGGGACGATTGAAGCTGTGGAACCGCTGACTGCGTTTGCGGAGCCGTAGCGGAAAATCGGATCTCCATCGAACGGCCCGGTGCAAGGGCCCCGAACGCGCGTCGTATTTGCTCGAAGGTCTGACGGTTCGCTTGATCGCCGTTCTTAAGCGCGAAGAGGCGAAGCGGCAAGGACGAAAGCTCTCGCTGAGGCGGCGGGCCGGCAAGCTCCTGCCAGCTGTAAAGGCCCGGCTGACGCGTCGCCGTCCCGCCTATGCCGATACCACGGAACTGTTCGCCGAGGATTACCAAGCCCTCGTTCAGAACAAGGCGCAGGACCCTCGCCGCCGTGTACGCCCGATTTTGAGGCGTCGGCCAGACCGTGATGTCCGCGAGGTGGGTGAACCGTCGATGGACCTCGAGATCGGCCGTGAACGTCGACGTTCCCGTCTGCACCACGAGGGGCACCAGCTTGTCGCTTGCGGGACAGATCGCCCCGAACTCGAATGGCGGGAGCGGCGTCGGAAGCGTCGGCGGCGATGTCATCGTGACCCCGCTTCCGAAGAGCTGGGCGAGCAACCTCTCGGACTGGATATTCGCGACGACTCCGGCAGAGAGCGTGTCGGCGCGCACGATCCCACCCCAGGTAGGCGCCCCCGCAAGTACCCAGCGATAGCTAACTCCCTCGTGGCAGAACGCGTACGCGACATCCCACGGCGCGTGATCAATCCCAGAGTGTTCGAGAACTATCGCGCCAGAGTGAAGCGAACGAAGCTTCTCTTCGGTTGCGGTCGTAGCCCAATCAGCAAGGTTGGGCGGAGGCTGCTGTCCCCCTGCCAATTCGCCGAGAACAGTCGAAAGCAGCGCCGCCTGGACGAACGCTGTCATCAGGTCGCGCTCCCGCGCGCTGTAAACTCCAGATCCAGACAAACGCGCATGGGCCGCTCAGGTGCCGAATCGCGATGGCGAGCCTGTGCGTATGCATCCAACGCGATCTGAGCCAACGCCCCCGTCGCGTCGCCACCCCAGCGTCCATCAGTCCAGTCCAGAGCTCTTACAACTAGATCGAGCACTCGAACCACGTTCGTCTTGCCCGATCCGTTCGGGCCAACCAGCACTGTCAGCGCCTCATCGAAGCCGACCTGGAACTCGTCGAACGACAAGAGGTTCTCAACGTGGAGCGTGCCGAACTTCATAGCCTCTGATCGTAGATTCGGCGTCGGCTCGGCGCCTAGTTCCACTACACATCCCAGAACGGTCTCGCCCCGAAGGAGTGCCTCTTCGGGCGCGCCAACATGGCTTTAGGGACTCACAGATCATGCCACCGGATTACTGGGCCTATGCCGCCGAGTTGACGCTACGGTCTTCGATATGCCAAGAGTCGGTGGAAGCGACCTGTTCGAGAGCAGCTACCGCAAGGAGCTTGATCGAAGGCTCGACCCCTACGGCGTGCTCATCGAGTACAGCGCGGATCGCGCCGCGCTCGACGGCGGGTTGCATCTCTACAAGCCACGAGACCTTGAGGAGAGAGGCGAGGCCGAGGTCAGCGATGTGCGGGTCTGGTTCCAGTGCAAAGGAATCCAGGCGTCGACGCTCTCCGCGGACGATCTCGCGTCGCGCGACGCGACTGTCGCTGGCCTCACTGTCGACCACGTTCAGTTCTGGTTCAGCTCCCCCGAGCCGGTCTACCTGATCGTCTACCTGGAGGCGGTGGACGCGTTTCTTGCCGCAGACGTGCGTGATCTCGTGGACGAGCGCGGCGGTATCGCGTTTCTCCAGCAGCTACGTAAGGACGGACAGGCAACACTGACTTTCCGCGTTCCGCGTAGCGCGACACTCGAGCGGGCGCTGGAGGCGATGCCGCAGCATCGCAGCCTGAGGATCGACGGGCCGACGTTTCGCGGCAGGCCGCTTGGACACCGTTTCGATCCGCTTCGCAGCTGGCTCGAGAAGATGGAACCGCAGTTGTTTGTCGACCTCGTGGACGAGCTTCTTCGAGCGCACGACTTTCGTGTGAAACGCACGATCGATCTCGCACCGCTACTCGACAGAGACATCGGCGTCGTCAGCGCGACCGTGGGAACGCTTTATCTGACATACGAGTGGACGTTCCCCGGCGCGACGGAATTCGGGGTCGATCCGGGCACGGACTTCAGAATCGAAGCGAAGCCAGAGACCGCACACGGGGACGTTTTGGTCGTGTGTCATTCGCAGGTTGACGACTCTCCGCGTCGTACCGAGGAGATCGAGGCGCTGATTACTCAGTTGCAGGGCGAAGGGATCAATCGCGCGCTCGTGTTCTTCAACGAGTCGGAGATGGGAGCGGGGGCAGGGATGTTCGGCAGCTGGCGGGTCACCCTCGAGCCCCTTGTCGACACACCCCAGGGTGTCGACGGCCTTGGCTTCAACGTGCTGACGACGACGCTCGTTTACCTCGATTTCGTCGACCGTCTAAGCTGGCGGATCCTCAACTACCTCTGAGTGACCTTAGTCGGACGTTCTATTCGGACGGGTCGACTGTCCGAAAGACTGACCGAGGAGCAGCCGGGGCGAGGAGTACGCTCCGCGCATGGCTGGGAATGACCAGAGGTCTTTGTACGCGGTGTTGGCTGAGGAAGCGGCCGATGGGGCTGAACCTGGGGAGACGCTGATCACGAAGGGCAAGGAGACGCTCGACAACGACGTCGAGGCGTTCGTGGCAGTGGAAAGCGGCTTCTACGGTGCTTGATACCGCACCGCAGTCGCTGTATGCCGTTCTTGCTGAGCCGGCGCGGGAGTCGGCCGAGCCGGGCGAGACCAGTATCACGCGGGCGAAGGAGACTCTCGACGACGACAGAGAGGCTCTCTCGGTTGGGGGCTTCGGTGAGATCTGAGTTGACGGTTCCATCGTGTGTGAGCACTCCGGGTGCGGCGAGCCTCTACACGCTGCTGGCTGAAGAGGCGCCCGAGAGCTCCGAGCGCGGCGAGACGATCTACACCGCGACTAAGGAGACGGTCGACAACGATCGTGAGGCGTTTGTGTCGGGGCTGCTCGATGGCTAAGACGACGGTCGACTCGCTGTACACGATTCTCGCTGAGCCAGCCGGCGAGGGTGTGCGCGGCGAGACAGCACTCACAGCATCGAAAGAGACGCTCGATGCTGATGGGGAGGAGCGCGACCAGTGGCTCCTCACGCTCGGTCACTGACGAAGCCGCTGATCATCGGCGACGTTGCCGATGAGCACGTCGCTGCCGTCGTTGAACAACTCGACAAGCGCGCCGCGAGCGCAACGATCGTCGATACCGCGAAGCTCGAAACTGGCTCCTACCGCGTCGTCGATTCGTGGGCCGAGGTCGACGACGACATCATCGACTTTCGCCAGCCGCGCAAAGGCTGGATCAGGCGGTTGGCACCGCCGCATTGGCGACGAAGAACGCAGGGGGCGACCGAGGAAGCTGCGGTTCGCTCCGCGTGGAGCTCGCTGCTCGTCGGCTTCGCCGGCGAGGCGAGCGTGCATTGGCTGACAACAATCGAGCGATTGTTCTTCGTCGAGAACAAGTTGCTGCAGCTCCGCATCGCAGAGCGACTCGGCATCCGTACGCCAAAGTCGGCGGTCGTCCCCGACCAAAAACTGATTCCCGACGAGCTTGGTGATGAGCTGGTGGTCAAACCGCTCGGAGTCGGGCACTTCACGGGCGCCGACGACGTAGAGATGGTGGTTTACGCCAAGACGCTGCAGCGCGGCGCGGCCGAACTCACCCATCTGGCGCCGGCACCGTTCCTGATCCAAGAGCGGCTCAGCGCCGAATGCCACCTTCGCGTTGTCACCGTGAATCAGCGCGTTTGGGCTTGCGAGCTGGAGGCCGATGGGCTGCCTCTCGACTGGCGGAAGGACGAGGATGCGCACCACTCGTTCGTGCCAACCCACCACGCGAGCGTCGAGTCGTCTGCGCTAGCGATTGCCGAAGCGGCGCAACTCGGCTACTCGAGCCAGGACTGGATCGTGCAGGGCGGCGAGCCGTATTTCGTCGATCTCAACCCTGCTGGGCAATGGCTGTTCTTGCCGGAGCCTGTCGCGTCCGAGGTGAGTGCTGAAATCGCCGTATGGCTCACAAGCCCGGTCGAGTGAAGCGCTTCTTCAAGTGGTTTTGGGCGAAGTCGAAGCTCACCGCTCGCGGGCAGTGGGTCTACCTCGCCCACGTCGCCGGGCTGATCGCTCCCGGCGTCCAGGTTCCTGTGTATCAGGCGCACCAGATCGAACCCGAGTCAGTAGATGAGTGGGATGACGGCGACCTGAACCTCATGATCGATGAGGGACGCCGACAGGCGGATCGGCAGATGACAGACTTCGACCGGATCGGCGGCCGCGCCCAGTGGCTCTTCACGATTGGAGCCGCGCTGATCGTCAGCGGCGCCGGAAGGTTCGCCGTGCACCACTACAGCGGCTTTCACCTCACGCTGTGGGTCGCGGGTCTCGTGCTGCTGACGCTCGGCGTGGGAGGCGCGGCCGCGCTGATGGCAACCCGCGCTGACTTCGTCCAGATCGACACGGCCAAATTCAGTGGGTATAAGACGCCGCGGAAGCGCAACCTCGCCGGCTCCTATTCGCGGATGCTTAGCACTGGCGAAAACACGATCGCCACGCGAATCACCGTCTACAGGCAAGCCGTCGTCTACGTCATCGCAGGCGGCTACGTCACGTTGATCGCCTACCTCGTGTCTAGATAGGCACTGCGGCTAACCGCGGGAGAAGCCAGGACCGTGTCGTTCGTACGCCGGTCCATGCACGCTCCGCCGAGACGTTGAGGCGTACGCATCCGGGCCCGCGGTTCCTAGGCGCACGTACAAGGAGCGAAGACTCGTAACCCACCTGAGGCGCTCGTAGAAGACCGACCGGATACCGCGGGATGGATGGATGTATGTCCGCCGAGCGACTAGCTTCTGCACGTGCATCTTCGCCCGCAAGCGGTTCGCCGACTCGCGCGCCGGAGTAGGTGGGCGGCGCTTGAACTGCCTTGGAGCGACCGCGTCCGCGAGCGCCTTCGCCTCGGTCTGGGGTTTCTCGGACGACCAGTCGTCGTGCTCGGCGGTTCGCTTGCCGTCGGCGTCGGCCTTTTGTGGGTGCCGACGAGCTTCCACTTCGGTGCGTTCTCGACACCGTCGGTCGCACGGGACTTCCTCTCGACCTTGTGGCAGGTCGAGGGCGGCACGATCGCCCTGACGCTGACGGTGATCCTCGTCGCGTTCGAGGCCATCTGGCGCAGCCGCTTCCGCGGTTCAGTTCGTCGCTTCGCCGAAGAGGTTTGGCTCCTGTACGCGATTGCGGCGGCGTTCGCGTCGCTTCTCGTGATCGCGGTTTGCCTTCTCGGCTGGGGTGAGCATGCACCGGGCGGTTGGGCTGCGACGTGGGCGACCTGTCTGTCTGCGGTGGCGTTCACGGCGGTACCGGTCGTTCTCGTTCGAACACTGCTCCTCATGAATCCGGCACAGGTTCACGAACGGCGTCTCGCGCAGATTCGCGGCGAAGTTCATGACGCTGTAGATGCGGAAGCGTTCGAACGTCTCGCTTGGGGCGAACTCAAGGCGCGTGCCGAGGGCGACGCGGCCCTCGGCGTTCAGCCGATCTTCATCGGAACCTGCCGGCCGGCATGGTGTCGATCGAGCCGACCAAGGCCGGTCTCGTCACGGACATCAAGATTGGAAGGCTCGGGCGTCTCGCGCACAAGTTGCAAGAGAACGGCGAGGAGACGCTCCTCGTGGCGACCGCGCTCGGGCAGTACGTCGTCCCTTCGGGCGCTTTGACACTCGTCTCTTCCTCGGCGTCGACTTGGCAGCGGTGGCGAATCCGACGCTCATTCTCGGTCGACACACGCGCGCGTCGATCCAGGTTGTACGACGTGATGTCGCACCTCCATCAGGAGGCGTTGCAGGCAATCCGCGAAGTACTGCCGAGCACCTACGACGACGTCGCTGATTTATGGGTGGAGCTGCTGCTCGCGCTGCCCCAGGCATGGCGACGGTACGGACATCCGTTCGACGAGAACCTCGCCGGCGAGTTCGGTCGTTTCGGATTCGGGCCGGTCGACCAAGCGGCGAAGAGCTTGTACATCGAGGCGCGTGAAGCGACGAAGTCGATGGACGACATCGCGGCCGACGCGTTCATGCTTCCCGATCGAATCGCACAGCGGAGCCTCGACTACGACGCGCCCGCGCTGCTGCTGCGAATGCTCGCCCTATACGTCGAGCTGTACCCGACTGCCGCGGACGTCGAGAACGGGCGGCTACGCGATCGACTCCTCGATCTCATCTACGCGCTGCCGCCGCAACTCGGCCGATCGATCGAGTACAGCGTGCACAAGCTCGACCTTCCGGCCTCCGAGCGTGAACGGGCGACGGCACGCTTGAAGCTGATCTTTCGGACGATCGCCGAGCTCGCCAAGGCGATCGCCGACCATGACCCGGCAGACGCGGCTCGTGTTGGCAAGGTCAACAGTTCCTGGGCGGAGATCCTTGGAAGCTGGCGTCCCGAGGAAGACAGGCAAGAGGAGTGGCCGAACCTGCCGGCGCAGGAGTTGGCGCGCATCCAGTCGCACAACGCTTCGGTGGACGTCCTCGTCGAGCTGAAGGCGGATCTCGAACGCACCCGCGACGCCTGGAGGTTCGGTCTCGCCTACTGGGCGCTCCACCGCCTCAAGGAGACCGAGGATCAGTCGTGGGCGGAAGTCGTCAGAGTCTTCGTGCCGTGGCTCGGCTCGGTTGAGCGGATGGCAACCGAAGCGAGCGACGTCATCCAGATGGATCTTGACACGCGCCTTTTCCTCCAGTGGCACCAGACGACTGTGCAGGTGAGTTGGGCGGCGCCTCGAGCGTTCATCGTTTTCACTCTGCTCCAGCACGCACCCGACCAGATCCCGCCTGACATCGACGTGCCGAGCTTCCTTCGCGGAACGATGTCCACCGAGATCGAGCAGATCCTCGACGCAGTCGCCGCTGACCGCGACCTCTGGCAACTCCTCGGAGGCGCCGCCGCCGATCTGGATGAACGGGTGGCGGCCCTGCGGCTAACCATCCAGAACGCGGGGCGCGCAGCGCGCGAAGAGCCTGGACTGCCAGGCAACTAAGACCAGGGCACGCCTCCGCGCGACGCCGTTCTGAACGCGAAAGCTCCATAAACGGCTCCATACCCACCGCACGCTGCCGACCCTGCAAGTCGGCCTGAACGCAAAAGCGCCGACGTGCGGCGCTTTTGCAGAGCCCTCTGACGGACTCGAACCGTCGACCCCCTCCTTACCATGGAGGTGCTCTACCAACTGAGCTAAGAGGGCTGGCGCGCCACAGGTTAGCGGCCGCCCGCCGCGGGCGCTCTACCTGAGCGGGCCGAAGAAGCGCTTCGGGTTCTCGACGACCATCCGGTCGATCTGCTCCTGCGTCGCTCCGCGCTCGAGCAGCACCGGGAGCACCTTCGTCGAGATGTGCAGGTAATCGGCGTGCTCGCCGGCGAAGGGCGGGTTGTGCGCCATGAAGTCCATGAAGCAGGCGGCGTCGTGGCCCAGATGGATGCTGTCGGCGTAGCCTTCCGCGAGCAGCGCACGGAGCGTCTCGATTCGGTTCGCCTCGGGGTTGAAGTGCTCGATGTTGAACCGGTCACAGCCCAGCCAGGCGCCGGCGTCGGCGAGCGTGCGCAGGTAGCGGAGGTCGTTGCTGTCGCCGGCGTGCGCGATCACGATCCGGCGCGGGTCGACGCCCGCGCTCGTGAGCGTCTCGAGCGCGACGAGGCCGGTCTGCGCCGGAGCGCTCGTGTGCACCATCACCGGGACGCCCGTCTCCACCGCTGCGGCGGCGACGAGCGCGAGGATCCGCGGCACGTCGCCGATCAGCCCATGCTGCTCGACCGCGCACTTGAGGAACGCCGCCTTGACGCCGGTGTCGTCGATCTCCTCGCGGATCTCGCGGATGAAGAGCTCGATCAGCTGGTCGTCGCTGCGGTAGCCGAGGAAGCCGCGCAGCTCGAGGAACGCGTAGACGCCCGTCGCGACGACGATGTTCAGGTCGGGCACCTCGGCGTTGATGTGCTGCAGCCGCTGGATGTTGCGCCCGAGCCCGTAGACGGTCGGGTCGACGATCGTGTGGATGCCGCCGTCACGCAGCCGCCGGAGCTTCTGGATCGCATCGGCGACACGAACCTCCTCGTCCCAGATCGGCTCCCCCCAGCGGCGGCCGTAGTTCTCCATCGCCTCCGGGTCGAGCACGAAGACGTGCTCGTGCATCAGCGTCGGGCCGAGCGCGTCGAGCTCGACCGGGCCGCGGACCGTCTCGACCATCCCGCCCACGCGGGGGATCCTACGGTGCCGGGACCGGGCCGGGCGTCGCGACGGGCGGCGGAATCGGGAAGGCGGCGAAGCCTCGCGGCGCGAGGCCCGACAGGCCGTTCGCGGCGACGCCGGCGCTCGAGAGCGTCAACAGGCTCGAGCCGACGACGACGGAGCGGTCGATCTGCGGCAGCTGCGCCGTTCGCGCCTCGACCTGCACGATGCGGCCGAGCTCACGGATGCCCGAGGTCGTGACGTGAAGTGCGACCGCCTGCTGGCCGAACGGCACGACTGCCGTCGCAGTCGCCGGCCAGTAGAGGAACGCGTGATGGTCGGACTCGGCCGCCGACCAGCCCTGGCCGAGCGACGTCGTCGCGACCCGCGCCGGGTGCGCGAGGTCGGAGACGTCGAAGAGCGACACCTGCGTGCCGGTCGGCTCGTTCGTCTTCGGGTCGACGTCCTGGCCGATGCCGAGCAGCAGGCCGGGGCCGACCGGGTGGAGGTACGCCGAGTACCCCGGCAGCTCGAGCTTGCCCGCCAGACGCGGATGGGCCGGGTCGTGGACGTCGATCGTGAACAGCGGGTCGACCTGCCGGAACGTGACGACATACGCGTCGTCGCCGATCATGCGCACCGCGTACACGCGCTCGCCCCGACCCAGGCCGTCGAGCTGCCCGACCTGCGAGAGCGCACCGCCCTGCAGGCGAAGGGTCGTCAGGTACGACTGGCCGTCGGCCGACGTCCACCAGGCGGGCGCGTCGGTGCTCACGACGCGAAGCACCCCGTCCTGCTCGGAGAGCGACCACTGGTCGAGCAGGTACCCGGGCACCGTGCCGCTACCGAGGTACCTCGTCCTGTCCGGGCTCGAGATGTCGAACGCGTGGATCTGCGTCGCGGCCGCGGCGGGTGCCTTCGTCGGGGCCGCCGGCAGGGGGCGCGCCGACCACGGCTCGCTCGCCACGTAGAGATCGGCCTGCGACGCGTAGACGATGCGGCCGTCGGTCATCAGCGCCGTCGCATCGACCGGAGCGAGCCCCTTCCCGAGGTCGATCGTCGTGATCGAGAGCATGCCGAGCCCCGAGAACGCGGCCGGGTGCCGCACCGCGCGGCACTGGACGAGCGGCCGTGCCTTGCCCTTGCCGAGGCGGTAGGACGGGAGCCACGCGGCGGCGCGCGAGGACGCGACGACCGCCTTGTTCTTCGCGACGGCGGCCGATGCCGCGGCCGTCCCGGTCGCGGCCGGGGTGACGACCGGCAGGCCGATCGGGAGCGACGTCGAGGTGACGAGCCGTACGGTGGCGCCGATCTGGCGCGCGTCGACGTACGCCCCGTCGATCGTCTCCGTCCCCACGATCTTCAGCGACGCCGGGTTCGAGACGTCGACCTCGGTCAGGGTCGTGCCCGACGAGACCGGCGCGATGATCGCCGCGGGACGGCCGGCGAGCGGCTGCACCCAGCTGCCCGACCGCGAGAGGACGAGCAGGTGGTCGCCGGCGAGCAGCAGGTCGTCGCTCCAGCCGTTCGCGAGCGCGAGCGTGTCGAGGAGCTTCGGGGCGCCGGAGCCGACGCGGACCGCTTCGAGCTCGCCGTTCTCGACCGCGAAGAGCGTCCTGCCGTCCGTCTTCACGATGTCCGGCTCGTCGACCCCCGGCTCCTGGACGTTCGTGCCGGAGTAGTCGACGCCCTGCTGCGGGCCCGTTGCGGCCGACGGCGTCGCGACGCCGGGCACGGCCACGCCGCCGGGGCCGCCGCCGATGCCGTAGGCCGTCACGAACGGCGTCGTGTGCGCCTTCGCGTAGTGGAGGAGCGCCGGGCAGGACGTGAACGCCACGAGCCGGCCGCGCTTCGGCGCCGCCGGCGCCCCGGGGCCGAGCGACAGAGCGAGAAGCAGCGACGCCGCCACGAGGATCGCGATCCGCCTCATATCCACTCGTTGTACGCCTCCTAGAGCGATTCTGTCACGGTGATGCCCCAAGACCCCTCGAACCAGTCGCCGGGCTCGAGGCGCAGCAGGCCGTCGCCGCTTCGGAAGGCGTTCGGTGCGCAGGTCATCGGCTCGACCGCTAGGCCCCGTCGGCGCACGCTCGGCAGGTCGCCCGAGAAGACCTGCAGGAACGGGAAGGCCTCGTCGCACCAGAGCTCCACGGCGCCCACCTGCACACGAGCGACGCCGTTCGCGTCACGGTCGAGATCGGTCAGCGTCTCGTCGAGCAGCGCCCGGCCGACGAGCTGCCGCTCCCGCAGCCCGGCAGGCTCGCGGCGCAGCTCGGCGCCCTGGTCGTCGCTGACGACGATCGTCCGCGCGGGGACGGCGATCTCCAGCTCGTCGACGGGCCCGGCGAGGTACGGATGGAAGCCGAGCCCGAACGGGCAGGCGCGATCTCCGGCGTTCTCCGCTCTCGCCGCGACCTGCAGGCCGTCTCCGTCGAGCGCGTACTGGACCTCCAGGCGCAGCGCGAACGGGTAGCCGGGCTGCGGATGCAGCACGTGCCCGAGCGTCACGGACGACTCGCCCCGCGCGAGCGGCGACCAGCTCGCGAATCGGACGAGGCCGTGGATCGCCGTCGCGCGCTCGGGCTCGGTGAGCGGCAGCTGGTACTCGTCTTCGCCGAACGCGTACCGGCCCCCGGCGATGCGGTTCGGCCACGGAGCGAGCACCTGCCCGCGGGCCGCGCGGCACATCTCGTCAATCCTGTAGCCGAGCACGACGTCACGTCCGTCGACGGTGTACGAGCGCAGGCCGCCGCCGACTTCGACGACGCAGGCTCGGGCGTCGCCGAGTACGAGCTCGAACTGCTCGCCGGACGGCCTCACCGGTCGTACAGGTGACAGGCCACGTCGACTTCGCCGATCCGCTGCAGGCGGGGCTCGCGAGGCTCGTGGAAGCCCACGGCGACGCGGTCGCCGTCCGCGCGCATCGTCGCGACGCCCGTCCAGAGGGGGTCCTCGGGGCTCTGCTCGTGCGCACTCTCGAGCACGCTGAGGACACCCGCCGCGCTGCCGTTTCGCGGCGCCGGCAGCGACACCGAGGTCGACGGGTCGTCGAGCGGTTTCAGGTCTCCGACGAGGGAGCTCTCTGCTTCGTAGAGCTCGCGGCCGCCCTTCGCCCAGCGGATCTCGAGCAGGTCGCGCAGGTCCCGCGCCTCCCAGCCGCAGATGTCGAACGCCTTCGGGCAGCGCGGGTGGAACGAGCAGCCGAGCGGCGGCCGGGCCGCGTCCGGCACCTCGCCGCGCGGCAGGTCGCGCGGCGCCTCCCGGGCCGGGTCCGGCTCCGGGATCGCCCGCAACAGGGCCTGCGTGTACGGATGCTTCGGGTCCTCGTAGATCGCGTGCGCCGGCCCGATCTCGACGATGCGCCCCAGGTACATGATCGCGATCCGGTCGCAGAAGAACTTCGCGGTCGCGAGGTCGTGCGTGATGTAGAGATAGGTGAGGTCGAGGTCTCGCTTCAGCGAGAGCATCAGCTCCAGGATCTTCGCCCGCACGCTCATGTCGAGCATCGACACAGGCTCGTCGGCGACGAGCAGCACAGGGTTGAGGATGATCGCGCGCGCGATCACCGCGCGCTGCTTCTGTCCGCCGGAAAGGTCGGTCGGGTACTTGTCGAGGTACTGCTCTGCGGGGGCGAGCCCGACGGTCTCGAGCGCACTGATGACCTGCGCCCGGAGCTGCTCGGAGCTACCCGCGAGGCCGTGGATCTGCAGCGGGTGCGCGACCGCCTGCCCGATCGTCATCGCCGGGTTCAGCGAGGCATGCGGGTCCTGGAAGACGACTTGCATCCGGCGGCGCACGCTGCGCAGCTCGTGCTCGGAGAGCTTGGTGACGTCGCGGCCCTCGAACAGCGCGCTGCCGCCGGTGGCGCGCGCGAGGCCGAGCAGCGTGCGGCCGAGCGTCGTCTTTCCGCTCCCGGACTCGCCGACGAGCCCGAGCACCTCGCCTCGCTGGATGTCGAGCGAGATCCCGTCGACTGCCTTGACGACGCCGGCCTCGCGCCCGACGAGGCGGTCGGCGAAGCTGCCGCGGATCGAGTAATAGGTCTGAAGGTCGCGGATCGAGACCAGGGGCTCGTCAGGCTTCATCGGCAACCCCGATCTCGGCGCGCTCGAGCCGGTCGCGGCCGCCGGCGGGGATGCGGTCGCTCGGGCCGTGCAGCCAGCAGAGCACGCGGCGCCCGTCGGCCAGGCGCTGCTCGATCGGCTCCTCGCGGGCGCACACGAGCATCGCGTCCGGGCAGCGCGGGTGGAAGCGGCAGCCGGGCGGCGGATCGATCAGGTTCGGCGGCGAGCCCGGGATCGAGTGCAGCGCGGTCGTGTCGAGCGAGATCGTCGAGCGCAGCAGCTCGCGCGTGTACGGATGGCCGGGCTGGAAGAAGACGTCCTTCACCGGGCCTTCCTCGGCGATCCGGCCGGCGTACATCACGGCCATCCGGTCGCAGGCCTCGGCGACGATCCCGAGGTTGTGCGTGATCAGAAGCAGCGACGTTCCGAAGTTCTCCTTCAGGTCTGCGAGCAGTGCGAGGATCTGGCCCTCGACGATCACGTCGAGCGACGTCGTCGGCTCGTCGGCGACGAGCACCTTCGGCCGCAGCACGAGCGCGAGCGCGATCATGATCCGCTGGCGCATGCCGCCGGAGAACTCGTGTGGGTACTGACGGAACCGCGTCGGCGGGATCCCCATTCGCCCCAGCGTGTCCAGCGAGCGGATCTCGATCTCACGGTCGGTGAGCTTCGACTCGTGCTGCTGGAGCGTCTCGCGGAAGTGCTCCGAGATCCGCATCAGCGGGTCAAGGCGCGTCATCGGCTCCTGGAAGATCAGGCCGAGCTCCGGGCCTCGCATCCTGCGCATCGATTTGGGCGACATCCCGACGAGGTTGCGGCCGCCGTAGAGCACCTGGCCGTTTGCGCGCGCCCCGTCGGGGAGCAGCCCGAGGATGCCGCGCCCGAGCGTCGACTTGCCGCAGCCCGACTCGCCGACGAGACCGACCACCTCGGCTTCGCCGATGTCGAGCGACACGCCGTCGACGGCGCGCACCGGGTCTCCGGGCGTGCCGTAATAGACGCGCAGGTCGCGCACGGAGAGGATCGGCTCGCTCATTCCTGCGGGGCGGAATCCTCGAGGCTCGGAACGGGCTCCACGAACAGCTCGAAGTCGATGCGCCCGAAGCGGCGCCGCCGCAGGACGGGGTTCAGCGTCTCGTTCAGCCCCTCGCCCAGGAGCGTCAATCCGGTGACGAGCAGCACGATCGCAAGCCCGGGGAAAGGGCGGTCCACCAGATGCCCGACGAGGCGTCCGAGACCGCGCGGTTGATGTCGTAGCCCCATTCGGCGCCGTTCGAGGGCTGGATGCCGTAGCCGAGGAACCCGAGGGCCGCAAGAAGCAGGATCGCGTCGGCCGCGTTGAGGGTTGCGATCGGCGGGACGTTCTGGACGACGTTGAAGAACACGTACTTGCGGATGACCGTGCGCGGCTTGGCGCCCAGCGCACGCGCGGCGTCCACGTACGGCTCCTCTCGCACGCTGATGACGTGGTTTCGGACCACGCGGAAGTACAGCGGGACATAGGCGGCGGTGATCGCGATTGCCGCGGTGAGCACCCCCTGACCGATCGTGTTCGAGAGCAGGAACGCGATCACGATCGCGATCAGGAGATACGGGAAGGCGAACAGGGCGTCCATCACGAGGACGAGCGCACGGTCGAGCGGGCCACCGAAATAGCCGGAGAGGAGCCCGAGCGGCACGCCGACGACGAGCGCCATCGCGAGAGCGATGATCACGACCTTCAGCTCGGTCTGCGCCCCGTAGATGACGCGCGACATCACGTCGCTCGACTGCACCGTGGTGCCCATCCAGTGCTTCGCAGACGGATGTGCAAGCTGCGGGAAGCGGACACCGTTCGACTCGTACTGCTTGAAGTTGTACGGCGAGATCCAGGGCGCGAAGAGCGCCAGGATCACGAAGAAGAGCGTGATGGCGATCCCGGACCAGAGCATGGCGCGGGCGACGCCGTGCGCCTCGCGGATCGGCTTGGTTGCACGCGAGACCGGGCCGGTGATGCGGTCGACCGTCGCCATCAGTAGCGAATCCTCGGGTCCACGTAGGCGTTGATGAAGTCGACGAGCAGGCTCACGAAGACGACGATGAGCGCGAACACGACGATGATCCCCTGAACCGCCGTGTAGTCGCGGTTCTCGAGGTACGTCACGAGCGCGTGGCCGATGCCGGGCCAGTTGAACGTCGTCTCGGTCAGGACGGCGCCGCCGAGCAGCAGCGCCATGTTCAGGCCGACGACGGTGATCACGGGGACGAGCGCGTTCTTGAACGCATGGTGGTACACGACGTCTCGCTCGGCGATCCCGCGCGCGCGGGCCGCCTCGATGTAGTCGTCCCGCAGCGTGCGGATCACGTTCACGCGGATCAGGCGGATGAAGATGCCGGCCGTCGCGAGCCCGAGCGTGATCGAGGGCAGGATCAGGTGCTGGACGACGTCCCAGAGGGCGGCCCAGTTGCGGTCGATGATCGCGTCGATGAAGAGGATGTTCGTGTGCGTCGGCAGGAGCGCCTGGGTGATCGGGCTTGCCTGATCCGAGGTCGGCAGCCAGCCCAGCCAGACGCCGAAGACGAGCTGTGCCATCAGGCCCAGGAAGAAGACGGGGGTGGCATAGATGATGATCCCGAACAGCCGCCCGGAGACGTCGATCGACGTGTCGCGGTACCGGCCGGCGAACAGGCCGATGACGACGCCGACGACGATCGCGACGATCATCGCGAAGAACGTCAGCTCGAGCGTCGCCGCGCCGTTGACCTCGATGATCTGGCTCAACGGACGGTGATCGGTGATCGTCGTCCCGAAGTTGCCGCGCATGATGTCCCACAGGTAGTCGACGTACTGGCGCCAGAGCGGCCGGTCGAAGCCCAGCTGGTGCGTGATCTGGTTGATCACGGCGGGCGGGACGTGGCCGCCGAGAGCCGCCGAGATCGGGTTTCCGGGGGCCACGCGCATCAGCAGGAAGACGAGCGTGAGCAGGATCAGCACCATCGGCACGACGAGTGCGAGCCGCGTCAGCAGGTAGGTGCGGAGCGAGGTCCCGGGCACGAAGGCGAGCTTAGTGGTGTTCCACAGGAAACGGGAGGGGCGCCCTGAGGCGCCCCTCCCGCGACGTACGGGTGATCAGGACTTCGACAGCTTCCAGAACCGCATGTAGAACGCGGCGTCCAGCGTGCTGTTGATGCCCTGGATGTTCGACCGCGAGACCGCGATCATCTTCCCCTGCCAGTAGGGGATCGTGGGCAGCTGCTTCGCGGCGAGGAGCTGCATCGACTTCAGCACGGCGATGCGCGCACCCTCGGTGCGAGCCGCCCGCTCCGCGGCGATCAGCTTGGTCATCGTCGGGTCGCAGTAGTTGTTGTTGTAGAACGCACCGCACTGGTAGAACGACACGGTGTAGTCCTCGGCGTCCGGGTAGTCCGGGAACCAGCCGAGCTGGAACGCGCCGTAGGTCTTGCCGAGGGAGCCGGAGTACTGCGCCCACTCGGCCGACTTCAGCGTCACCTTGAACAGCCCGGACGCGTTCAGCGACCGCTGGATCTCGGTGTACTCGTCGGCCGACGCGTCACCGTAGTGCGACGGCGTCCACCAGAGCGTGATCGGCACCGGCGTCGTGACACCGGCCGCCTTCAGCACTGCGGCGGCCTTCGCCTTGCTCGGCGAGGAGCCGTAGAGCGTCTTGTAGGCGTCGGACGCTCCCGGGAGGCCCTTCGGCACCATCGAGTACAGCGGCTGCACGGTGCCGTGGTAGACGCGCGTGGCGATGTCCTGCCGCGGCATCAGGTAGGCGATCGCCTTCCGCACTGCGATGTTGTCGAACGGCGCCGTCTTGACGTTGAAGACGAGGTACCGGATGACCACGCCGTTCCCGGAGTGGACGACGATCCCCTTCGTCTTCGCGAGCGACGACAGCTCGGTCGGCGTGAAGTCGCGGAACACCATGTCGATCTCGCCCTTCTCCAGCGCGAGCTTCATGGTCGACGACTTCGAGTAGTAGTTGATGATCAGCCCGCTGTTTTTCGGCTTCGGGCCCCAGTAGTTCGGGTTCGGCGTGAAGACCGCCTGCTGGCCCGGCGAGAACTTCGAGAGCTCGTAGGGGCCGGTGCCGTACTGCGGGTCGGTGTTCGCCGTGATCTTGTTGAACGGGTACTTGGCCTTCTCGACCACGTAGCCGGCGTTTGTCGAGAGGATGAACGGCCAGGTCGACTGCGGCGTCTTCAGGTGGAAGACGACCGTGTAGGGGCCGGACGTCGTCGTGCTCTTCAGGTTCGAGAGCAGCGTGTAGATGCCCTGGTCGCCCTTGATCTTGAGCACGCGATCGAACGAGTACTTGACGTCTGCGGACGTCATCGGGTTGCCGTCCGAGAACTTCACGTTCTTGCGCAGCCCGCAGGTCCAGGTCTTCAGGTTGGTCGACGCCTTGCATCCCGTCGACAGCACGGGCTGAAGCTTCGCGCCGTTCGGGAAGCCGTAGAGGCCCTGAAAGATCAGGAGGTCGACCGTGAACGAGCCGTAGTCGTACTCGTTGGCGGGGTCGACGTTGACGACGGTGTCCGTGGTGCCGTCCACGATCACACCGGATGCGCGCGTGGCCTGGTGGCTGCCCGCGCTCGCGAGCGACTGACCCGCGACGACGGCCACCGCGGCGAGACCCGCCAGCACCGTCGCGAGGAGCGCGGCGCGGCGGCTGGTCCACTTCAAGTTCATGTCTGCCCTCTTCAGGTCGATGACGATGCGTGATCATACGCCTGTGCATCGGGTTCCGAGTGTTAGGCGTCGAGGTATCGAATTCACATTTCCTGCCCTCGCGGGGCTCCGGCATCCGGCCTTCGAGGCGGTCGGCGTCGAGGACGGGCCACACCTCGCCCTGCTCGGCGGCGTCCACGGCTGCGAGTACTCGTCGATCGCCGCAGTGACGCGGTTCATGACCGCGCTCGACCCGGGCGAGCTCAGGGGCCGGATCACCGCCGTGCCGGTCGTCAACCTCTCCTCGTTCCGCGCCCGCTCGCCGTTCGTGACCCCCGAGGACGGCAAGAACCTCAATCGCTGCTTCCCGGGTGATCCAAATGGGTCGTACAGCGACGTGCTGGCCCACGCGATCTTCGAGGAGCTGATCGCCCCCGCCGACGTCGTCGTCGACCTGCACGGGGGCGACCTCGTCGAGGCGCTCGAGCCGTTCGCGATCTACGCCGAATCGGCCGTCGAGTCGCGCGCGCATGCCGTTGCCGCCGCGTTCGGGCTGCCGTACGTCGTGCGCGAGCCTCGCTCGGAGTCGGGGCTCGGCGGGATGACCTGCATCGCGGCGGCCGAGGCGGGCATCCCGGCGATCATCGCCGAAGCGGGCGGCTGCGGCCTGCTCGACGACGACGCGATCGAGTTGCTCGTCCGCGGCATCGGAAACGTCCTGCGTCATCTCGAGATGCTCCCCGGCGAGCCCGACCCGGCCGCGGGCCAGCGCACGGTCGGGAGCTTCGTGTGGCTGCGCTGCGGCGGCGAGGGCTGGTGGGACGCCGCGGTATCCGTGGGCGACGAGGTGCCGGCCGGTGCCCTTCTCGGCTCGATGCGCGACCTGTGGGGGGACGTGCTCGAGGAGATCCGCGCACCGTCGGACGGCGTCGTGCTCTTTCTCACCTCGAGCCCCGCCGTCACCGCCGATGGCCTTCTCCTCGGCTTCGGCACCGAGCTTCGTGGTTGACGTGCGCCGCGCAGTCGTCGGCGCCGCGCTCGCCCTGGTGCTGCTCGCCGGCTGCGGGGCCGGCGACCCGCCGTCGCGGACGCTCTCGTTCCACTCGCGCCCCGACCTGACGCCGCCGGTGGTGACCGTCCGCACCTCGAGCGCCGCCGCGGCGCCGGGCTACCTGTTCATCGCACCGAAGCGCGGCGCGATCCAGAAAGGGCCGGAGATCGTCGACGACCGCGGCCGCCCGGTGTGGTTTCGGCCGGTGCCCGCCCAGGCGACCGACTTCCGCGTGCAGACCTACCAGGGGAAGCCGGTGCTGACGTGGTGGCAGGGGCCGGTCGACGCGCCGGTTCCGGGCACCGGCGTCGGTCACTGGGTGATCATGGACGAGCACTACCACCAGATCGCGACGGTCGACGGCGGCTTCGGGTCGGACACAGCCGACCTCCACGAGCTGCTCCTCACGCCGCGCGGGACGGCGCTCGTCACGGCCTACCGCGTCGTGCCGTACGACCTCAGCCGGCTCGGCGGCCCGAAGGACGGCACCGTCGCCGACAGCATCGTCCGCGAGATCGACGTCGCCACCGGCCGCATTCTCTTCACGTGGCACTCGCTCGGCCACGTCGCGCTCTCCGAGTCGTATGCCGACGTCCCGCAGCCGAAGGCCGGCAAGCCGGCACAGCCCTACGACTACTTTCACGTCAACGCCGTCGCCGAGGAGCCGGACGGCGACCTGCTCGTCACCGCCCGCAACACCTGGGCGGTCTACGAGATCGACCGCCACACCGGGAAGGTGCTGTGGCGCCTCGGCGGCAAGCGCAGCGACTTCTACATGGGGCCGGGCACGAGCTTCGCCTGGGCGCACGACGCCCGGCGCGCCGCCGACGGCACGATCACGATCTTCGACGACGAGGGCTCGCCCGACGGCGCGGACGAGTCTCGCGGCCTCCGGATTCGCCTCGACCTGCGCCGAAAGACCGCCACCTTCGTGCAGCAGGACGTGGCGCCCGACCGGGTGCTCGCGTCCAGCCAGGGGAACATGCAGCAGCTCGCAAACGGCGACGTGCTCGTCGGCTGGGGCGCCGTCCCCCGCATCACCGAGTTCGACCGGTCGGGGAAGGTCGTCTTCGATGCGTCGTTCGCGCCGGCCGACGACTCCTACCGTGCCTATCGCTTCGAATGGACCGGCCTGCCGGCGACGCGGCCCGCGATCGCCGTCGACCGGGGCCACGGCGACGTCCGCGACGTCTATGCGAGCTGGAACGGCGCCACAGAGGTGAAGGCGTGGCGCGTCCTCGCCGGGCTGACCGCAGAGCACCTGCAGCCGGTCGGTAGTCGCGTGCCGCGTCAGGGCTTCGAGACGCACCTGCCCGTCTCGACCGGCGCGCCGCTAGTTGCCGTGCAGGCGCTCGGCGCGGGCGGAAAGGTCCTCGCCACGTCGGCCGCGGTCACGCCCGGCGGTCGCGCGATCGGCTGAGGGTCTATTCGAGCGGAACCGGCTGCGTTCGACCGAGCGGCCTACCGGCGGCGTCGAGCGCCGTGGCGCGCGCGTACTTCACCCCGGCCGGCACCTGGATCTTCGTCTCGAAGTACGTCTTCGGCACGGTGCGCTCGACGGCGAGCCGGTCGGTCGCCGGTCCGATCTCGAGCTGCCACTGCTCCACCTCGGTCGCCCCGTTCCAGCTCGCGTAGAGCAGGTGGCCCGCGGCGTGGCGCCTCGCCTTCGCCACGGGCGGGAAGAACGGCTTGCCGACCCACGGGAAGCGGAGCACGCGGTAGTTCTCGCCTCCCTGCGGCAGCCGTGCGTCGAACACGACCCGGCCGCCGTCGGTGTGCTCGCTGAAGTACGGAGAGGTGCCCCAGCCGACAAGCACGTTGCCGTTCGGGAGCACCTGAGTGCTGCCGAGCGCATGCGCCTCGACGGGCGGATAGTGGACGTAGCGTCGGTGGAGCGTCGCCCGCATGTGCTTCACGTCGAGGTGGAGCATCAACGCCTTCGACTGTGGCTGCACTCTCGGGTCGCCACCGTCGTCGAACATGCTGAGGACGTTGCCGGGATGCAGTCGCGCATCGTGCTGCCACGCGAAGCCGGTGCCGGGGCCCATCGCGAAGTCGCTCCGCTTGCCGCCGAGCCGCCAGATGACCGCGCCGGTCTCGCCGTCGATCTTGTAGATGCCCCAGGTGTTGCGCGCGGAGACGAGATAGTGGCCGTCGACCAGGCGTTCGACCGAGTTGAGGTGGAAGTAGTCCCAGCGGCCGTTCCGGTCGAAGCCGGTGTGGGACTCCTTGAGGTCGATGTGGTCGAGGCTCTTCCACTCGAAGAGCACGCGTCCGCTTTGCAGATCGAGCTCCTGGACGATGCCGTTGACGGCGGTGCCACCGGGAACCTCGACGATCTCCCACGCTGTCACGAGCGCCGTGTGGCGGTCGGTGAGCATGAACTCGTGCAGGTCGGCGTGACGCCGATTGCCGGTCGGGACGCGCTTCACGAGCCGATAGGTCTGGTCGAGGATGACGTGGCCGCCATCTCCGAGACCGGCCTCGGTCTTGCCCTCCCACCAGGTGAGCACCGGCTTCCCCTGGTAGATGCCGGCGCGGAAGTTGAGCGCGACGATCGGTCGGGTGGGGTGGAAGTAGGCGATGTCCCCGGTCTCGTCGACGAGCATCGCGCCGCGCGCACCAGGCCCGGAGAGCGGCGCCATGAAGAAGAGGCCGTCGGCGGTCGCGCCGCGCTCGTGATGCAGCACCGAGACGATCGGCGGGCGGAGGTCGGGTCTCGTGACGTAGGCGTGGACGCGCGGCCCCGGCACGGTGTAGGCGGCGGCCGCGTCGAGTGCTCGCCCGGCCGAGGAGAGGCCGATGCCCGCAGCCGCGGCTCGCCTGAGGAACTGGCCCCGATTGAGCACTGCGCATCCACCTTAGACTGAGCGGTGTGGATCCGGTCGCAGTCGACGGCCGCTCGGTGATCACGGTCGTGTGCTGCCATGCGGGCGGCGAGGTCGGAAACGTCGTCGTCGCAGGCGTCGAGCCGCCGCCGGGCCGGACGGTGTACGAGCAGATGGAGGCGCTCCGCGCCGACGACTCACTGCGTCGCTTCCTGCTGCGCGAGCCGCGTGGCTCGGTCGCCCAGCACGCGAACCTCGTCGTCCCGTCGAGCCGCGGCGACTGTGCCGCCGGCTACGTGATCATGGAGCCGACCGAGTACCCGGCGATGTCGGGGTCGAACACGATCTGCGTCGCGACGGTGCTGCTCGAGGAAGGGATCGTGCCGATGGTCGAGCCGGAGACGGTCGTCCGGCTCGAGGCGCCGGCGGGGCCGGTGGAGGTGCGGGCGCGCTGCCGCAACGGGCGCGTCGAGAGCGTCGAGCTCGAGAACGTCCCGTCGTTCCCGGCGCAGCTCGACGCGCCGCTCGAGGTGGAGGGGCTCGGCACGATCGGCGTCGACGTCGCGTTCGGCGGCATGTGGTACGCGATCGCGGACGCCCACGTGCTCGGCTTCGCCCTCGAGCCCGAAGAGGCGCGCGAGCTGTGCGACGCCGGAGAGCGCATCCGCGTCGCCGCGCGCGAGCAGCTCGTCTGCGTGCACCCGGAGAACCCGGGCATCGCCGGCGTCTCGATCGTGCAGCTCGCAGAGCCGTTCCGCGGCGTGGGGGAGACGATGCGGAACGCGGTCGTGATCGCCCCCGGGAGGCTCGACCGGTCCGCGACGGGCACGGGCCTCTCGGCGCGGCTCGCCGTCCTCCATGCGCGCGGCCTCGTCGGCGTCGGCGAGGGGATCGCGCATGCCTCGGTGATCGGCTCGGTCTTCGAGGGCCGGATCGTGCGCGAGGAGCGGCTCGGCATCGTGCCGGCGATCCGCGGCAGCGCCTTCGTCACTGGCAGGCTCGAGCTGTACGTCGATCCGCTCGACCCGTTCCCGCAGGGCTATCTGCTCCCGGACACCTGGCCCGGCGCGGACACGCAATAGATAAGGACCCGGGGTCAGACCCGGGTCTGACCCCGGAGCTCCGCCACGGCCTCGGCGAACACCTCGCTATGGCGGTCGACGTCCGCCTCGGTCGTGGCGGGGGACATCAGCGCCATGTTGTGGAACGGCGTCAGAAGCACGCCGCGGTTGAGCGCGTAGAGGTGGATCAGCCGGTCGAGCAGGTGGTCCATGCCGGCGGCGGCCTCGCTGCCCGTCCGCGGCCGCTCGCGGCGGAAGAGGTACTCGACCCGGCAGCCGAGCCTCGTCACGTGCCAGTCGACCCCGTAGGTGTCGATCGTCTCGGCGACACCCTGCTCGAAGCGCTCGCCGAGCGCGATCATGTGCACGAAGGCCTCGTCGGTGAGGACCTGCGACAGGGTCGCGCGCATCGCCGCGAGCGACAGCACGTTCGCCGCGAGCGTCCCGCCGACGCCGCCCACATCCGAGTCGTCGGTCGCGATCGAGGCTTCGATCCGGTCTGCGAGCTCCTCGCTGAAGCCGTACGCGGCCGACGGGATGCCGCTGCCGACCGCCTTGCCGACGGTGAGCGCGTCGGGCTCGAGGCCGTGCGCGGCCGTGTAGCCGCCGGGCCCCGCGCACAACGTGTGCGTCTCGTCGATCACGAGCACCGTCCCGTGCTTGCGCGTCAGCCTGCGCAGGGCGTCGTGGAAGCCGGGCTCCGGGAGGACGATGCCGATGTTGGTGAGCGCCGGCTCCGCGAGCACGCAGGCGACATCGCCGGCGGCGAGCTCGCGCTCCAGCGCGTCGACGTCGTTCCACTCGACGACACGCGTCGTCTCGTCGAGGGGCACGGGCGGGCCGAGGTTGCCCTCGCGCGCGACGACGCGGCCGCCGTCGAGCGTCGCGAAGGTCTCGTCGACCGTGCCGTGGTAGCACCAGTTGAAGACGAGGACCTTCGGACGGCCGGTGACGAGCCGGGCGAGTCGCAGCACGAACCGGTTCGCGTCGGTCGCCGTCAGCGCGAACTGCCACCGGGCGAGGCCGAAGCGCCGTGACAGCTCCTCGCCGACCCAGAGCGCGTCCTCGCTCGGGAGCATGAGGGTGATGCCGCGCGCCGCCTGCTCGGCGACGGCGCGGACGACCGGCGGCGGCGAATGGCCGGTCATCGCGCCCGTGTCGCCGAGGCACAGGTCGACGTACTCGTGGCCGTCGACGTCGTGGAACCGCGCCCCTGCCGCGTCGGCGGCGAAAACCGGGAAGCCGCCCGCCCACCGCACCATCCAGTGCATCGGCACTCCGGCGAGGAGCGATGACCGCGCCTGCCGCGCGAGCTCGCGGGAGCGGGGGTGCGTCTCCTCGAAGCGCGCGAGCTCTCGCGCGAGCAGCTCTTCGGCCCTTTCCATTCCCGGAGGACGTTAACCGAGAGTTTGCTGTGAATCGCCGGACGCTGATGCGGCTCTTAGGAGCAGGGGGGACACTTCCTGCATGAGCACACACCGCCACAGCACACGAGCGTTGCTCCCGCTGCTCGTCGTGGCGCTGGTCGCCGTCGGCGCACTCGCGAAGCTCGCGTTCGCCCGCGACACCGCGTCCATCGGCACCGGGATCGTCGTCGTCAACACCCGTCTCGCCTACACGCAGGCGGCCGCCGCCGGCACCGGCATGGTCATCGGCTCCTCCGGCGAGATCCTCACCAACAACCACGTCATCTCGGGCGCGAGCCGGATCACCGTCACCGTGCCGGGGACCGGTCAAACCTACACCGCCAAGGTCGTCGGCTACGACGTGAGCGACGACGTCGCGGTCCTGAAGCTCGCGAACGCCTCCAACCTCAAGACCGTCTCGATCCACACCGCCGCGACGTCGGTCGGCATGGCCGTGACCGCCGTCGGGAATGCCGGCGGCACCGGCAGCCTGACGAGGGCGGCCGGCACCGTCACCGCCACCGGCCAGACGATCACCGCGAGCGACGAGGAGGGCAGCTCCGAGACGCTGACCGGCCTGATCGAGACCAACGCGAACGTGCAGGCCGGCGACTCGGGCGGGCCTCTGCTCGACTCGAGCGGGAAAGTTGTCGCGATGACGACCGCAGCATCGGCGAACGGCGGCTCCCGCTTTGCCGACGCGAGCTCGACCGGCTACGCGATCCCGATCGCGAAGGCCCTGCAGGTCGCCGGGGCGATCGATGCGGGCCATTCGTCGACGAAGGTGCACATCGGCGCGACCGCCTTCCTCGGCATCTCGGTCAGCACCACGGGCGACTCGCCCTACGGCTACTCGTATGACACGCAGGGCGCGGCCATCGCGGGCGTCGTCTCCGGCGGCCCCGCCTCGAAGGCCGGTCTGCAGGCGGGCGACATCATCGTCTCGATCGACGGACGCACCGTCACCTCGCCGACCTCCGTCAGGAGCATCGTCCTCACGAAGAAGCCGGGGCAGAAGGTGAGCGTTCGGTTCGTCGACGAGGCAGGAACCTCTATGACCACCGTCACCCTCGCGAGCGGCCCGCCCCAGTAGGGCCGCTCGCCCGCTCAGGGCGTGCGCTCGTCGATCCCGTGCGGCGCGCCGTGGTCGGCGAGCAGCTCGAGGAACGGGACGGCGTCGAAGGCCTCCGGGCCGAGGACGCCGGCCCCGTTCCACACGCCGTCGGCGACGAGCTCCAGTGCGACGACCGGGTTGATCGCCGTCTGCCAGACGACGGCCTGCGCGCCGTCGCGGCGCATCGTCTCCTCGTTGTCGGCCACGTGGTAGAGGTACGTCGCCCGCGGACGGCCGTCCTTGCCCGTGCCGGTGACGTAGGTGCCGGCGCACGTGCGGCCCTTCATCCGGTCGCCGAGCGTCGCCGGATCGGGCAGCGCGGCGGCGAGCAGGTCACGCGGCGCCACCTGGGCGCCCCGGACCGACACGGGCTCGGTCGAGTCGAGACCGAGCTTGTGGAGCGTCTTCAGGATCCCGATGAACTCCTCGCCGAGCCCGTACTTGAAGGTGACGCGGTTGCACTCGATCCAGCGCGGGACGAGCAGCACCTCTTCGTGCTCGACATTCACGCACTCGATGGGGCCGATCCCCTCCGGGAACGTGAACACCTCGGGCTCCGAGAACGGCTCGGTCGTGTACCAGCCGCGGTCGCGCTCCCAGATCACCGGCGGGTTGAGGCACTCCTCGATCGTCGTCCAGATCGAGAACGTCGGTGCGAAGGCGTAGCCCTCGACGACGAGATCGGCCCCGTCGCGGATCCCGACCTCGTCGATCTCCGCGAACAGGTGGTCGGCGGCATAGCGGGCGAAGACGTCCGACAGGCCGGGCTCGACGCCGATCCCGACCAGTGCGAGCAGCCCCTTCTCCCGCCACTTCTCGTCCTGGGCGAATTGCGCGTCGCCGAGGCGCTCGCCGCCGGGCTTCGACAGCGTCATCGCCATGTCGAGATACACGCAATCGGCGTCGTATGCGGCCTGGAAGATGGCGGGGTTGAAGCGGGGGTCGGTGGCGTTGACGATCGTGTCGACCCGCTCCGACCGTGCGAGCGCCGCGATCGCGGCGGCATCGGACGCGTCGAGGCGGGCGGCGCCGAAGCGCGCGTCCCCGAGCCGGTCGGCGAGCGCGCGTGGGCGGGACTCGTCGAGGTCGGCGAACACCATCCGCTCGAAGAAGCCCCGGCGGGCGGCGATCGGCGCCATCGCGGAGCCGACGCCCCCGGTGCCGACCACCAGGATCCTCACGGGATGCGCGACCCCGGCTCGCGCGTCCCTGCGCCGACCGGGCGGTGGTGCACGTGCATCCGCTCCTGCGCCTCGGTGAGCACGTCGCCGAGGATGCCCGTCATCTCGTCGAAGTGCGCCTGCTCGGCGATCAGCGGCGGCGAGATCTGGATCACCGGGTCGCCGCGGTCGTCGGCGCGGCAGATGAGGCCGCGCTCGTACAGCTGTGGTGAGAGGAAGCCGCGCAGGAGCGACTCGCACTCGTCGTTGGTGAACGTCTCTCGCGTCTCCTTGTCCTTCACCAGCTCGAGCGCGTAGAAGAAGCCTGTCCCCCGGAGGTCGCCGACGATGTCGAGGTCGAGCAGCTGCGCCAGGGTGCTCCGGAACGTGTCGCCGTTGTCGCGAACGTTCTCGACGATGCGCTCGCGCTTCATGATCTCGATGTTCTTGAGCGCGATCGCGCACTGCACCGGGTGCCCGCCGAACGTCATGCCGTGCGTGTACATCGACTGCTCGCCGAGGAACGGGTCGAAGACGTGGTCGGCCGCGATCACGGCGCCGATCGCCGCATACGCCGACGACAATCCCTTCGCGCAGGTGACGAGGTCGGGCCGGATGTCGTACAGCTCGGAGCCGAACCACTCGCCGAGGCGGCCGAAGCCGGTGATCACCTCGTCGGCACAGAGGAGGATCTGGTAGCGGTCGCAGATCTCGCGCACGCCCTGGAAGTAGCCGGCAGGCGGCGTAAACGCGCCGCCCGCGTTCTGCACCGGCTCCATCACGACGAGCGCGACCGTCTCGGGCCCCGCCGCCATGATCGTCTCCTCGAGGTCGTCGAGCAGGAACGCCGTGAACGCCTCCTCGCTCTCCCCGGGCCGGTGGTAGCGGTTCGTGTTGCGCACGTGGAGCGTGTCGGGCACGAGCGGCTCGAACGCGTTCTTGAGCGCGGGGATGCCGTTGATCGAGAGGGCCCCGAACGTCGTGCCGTGGTAGGCGGTGCGCCGCCCGATCGCCTTCCAGCGCCGCTCGCCGCGCGCCGCGTGGAACTGGCGTGCGAGCTTCCAGGCCGCCTCGATCGCCTCCGAGCCGCCCGAGACGAAGAAGACGCGGTTCAGGTCGCCGGGCGTGAGCTGCGCGATCTCGTGGGCGAGCTCGATCGCGCGCGGGTGTGCGTACGACCAGTTCGTGTAGAAGGGCAGCTCGCGCATCTGCTCGAGCGCCGCCTGGCCGACCTCCTCGCCGTACGAGTAGCCGATCTGCACGGCGAACAGCCCGGCGAGGGCGTCGAGGAAGCGCTTGCCGTGCGAGTCCTCGAGGTAGCACCCGTCTCCGCGCACGATGATCGGGACCTCGGCGTCGGCGTACGCGCTCATACGCGTGAAATGCAGCCAGAGGTGGTCTCGTGCGGCCTGTTGGAGATCGAGGGTCATGCAGGCACTGCTCCTTTCCGCGAGCGGAGGTTCTGGAAGACGATGTTCCCGAGCATCCCGGTGATCGCGATCACGAAGATCGCCGTCCCGATCACGTTGATCTGCGGCGGCGTCGCGACGCGGGCAGCGCCCCAGACGAAGAGCGGGAACGTGATGGTGGAACCGGCGTTGAAGTACGTGATCACGAAGTCGTCGATCGACAGCGCGAACGCGAGGAGGCCTGCCGCGATGATCCCGGGCATGATCAGCGGCAGCGTCACGCGGGTGAACGTCACGAACTCGTTCGCGCCGAGGTCCATCGCCGCCTCCTCGAGGTGACGGTCGAAGCCGACGAGCCGCGCGCGGACGGTGACGACGACGAAGCTGATGTTGAAGAGGATGTGGGCGATCAGGATCGTCCCGAAGCCCTGCGGCACGCGCCAGTTGACGAACAGCGTCAGCAGCGACGCACCCATCACGACCTCGGGCGTCGTCATCGGGATGAAGATCAGCATGTTGGTGGTCGCGCTGCCGCGGAACCGGTAGCGCACGAGGGCAAGGGCGATCAACGTGCCGAGCGCCGTCGCGACGAGCGAGGAGAGGAGCGCCAGCTCGATGCTCACGCGCAGCGCGCCGCCGAGGCCCGGGACCCCGAACGGGTGTGCCCAGTTGTCCAGCGTGAAGCCCTGCCACGTGTAGTTGAAGCGCCCCTTCGGATTGTTGAACGAGAACGCGACGACGACCGTGATCGGCAGGAACAGGTAGACGAGCGCGAGGATCGCGTACGCCGTCAGCACATGACGCCTGATGAATCTCATCCGGCCACCGTCAGCCGCTCGGTGCCGAGGATGCGGGCGAAGAGCAGCACCAGGACGAGGATTGCCGCCATCAGCACGAACGAGAGCGCCGCCGCCGTCGGGTAGTCGCGCACGGACAGGAACTCGGACTGGATGACGTTGCCGATCATGTATTGCCGCGGCGTGCCGAGGAGCTGGGCGTTGATGAAGTCGCCGGCCGCCGGGATGAAAGTGAGCAGGACACCTGCGAACACACCCGGGAGCGAGAGCGGGAGCGTGATGCGGTAGAAGGCGCGCGGCCGCGATGCGTAGAGGTCCTCCGCGGCCTCGATCAGCCGGTGATCGACCTGCTCGAGGCTGACGTACAGCGGTAACACCATGAACGGCAGGAAGTTGTAGGTGATGCCGGCGATCACGGCCGCCGACGTGGCGAGCAGCCGCCCGTCGGAGCCGAGGATGTGCAGGTGCTGCAGCGTGTGCACGACGATGCCGTCGTCGGCGAGGATCGTCTCCCACGCGAGCGTGCGGATCAGGTACGTGACGAAGAACGGTGCGATCACGAGCAGCAGGAAGAGGTTCTTCCAGCGGCCCCCGCGGAACGCGATCCAGTAGGCGAGCGGGTACGAGAGGAGCAGGGCGAGCACCGTCGCGATGCCTGCGTACTCGCCGGAGCGCACGAACTGCGTCTGGTAGCTCGAGATCGCGTCGTGGAAGTTCCCCCAGGCCCAGTTGAACGAGAAGGTCGGGAAGAGCCCTTCCGACAGGGACATCTTCGCGAGGTACCACATGGGCACCACGAAGAAGACGACGAGCCAGGCCATGCCGGGCGCGAGCAGCAGGTAGGGGATCGCCCCCTTGCGACGGTGGAGCATCCGGTTCGCCTAGCCGCCGATCAGGGCCTGGAAGGCCTTCTTGTACTTCACGTTGTTGACCGCGCTGATGTCGAACTGATGCGCGTTCGCCAGCATCTCCTTGGTCGGGAAGATGAGCGGGTTCTTCGCGATCGCCGGGTCGGTCTTCTCGAGCACCTTGTCGGCGCCGACCACGGGTGAGATGTAGTTGACGTAGTCGGCGACCTCGGCGGCGATGTCGGGGCGGTAGTACCAGTTCATCAGCACCGACGCGCCGTAGACGTTGCCGCCCTTCGGGATCAGCATGTTGTCGGTCCAGATCATCCCGCCGTCGGAGGGCAGGACCCACTTGAGCCCCGGGTGGTCGGCCTGGAGCTGCACCATGTCGCCCGACCACGCGAGGCACGCGTAGATGTCGCCCCTGGCGAGGAGCGGGGCGTAGTCGTTGCCGGTGAACTGGCGGATCTGGCCCGAGTTGACCGCGCTCTTGAGCGTGGCGATCGCCGCGTTCCAGGTCTTGTCGGTGACCTTCGAGGGGTTGTCGCCGTTCGCGAGCATCGTGACGCCCATCGAGTCGGCCATCTCGGTCAGCATCGTCACCTTGCCCTTCAGCTTCGGGTCGGTGAGGAGCTGGTGGAGGGAGTTGATGTCGCCGCCGACCAGCTTCGGGTCGTAGCCGATCCCGGTCATGCCGCTCTGCCAGGGCAGGCTGTAGTCGCGGTTCGGGTCCCAGTTGGGATGCTGCTGCGTCGGCTGCAGGTTCTTCATGTTCGGGATCGCCGACTTGTCGAGCTTCTCGAGCCAGCCGAGCTCGATCATGCGGCCCGGCAGCCCCGACGTGTCGGTCATGACGACGAGGTCGCGCCCGACCGACTGGCCCTGGGAGAGGGGCCCCTCGATCTTCCCGAAGAAGCTGTCGTTGTCGTTGATGTCCTCGATGTAGTCGACGTGGACGCCGTAGTGCTTCTCGAAGGCGTCGAGCGAAGGGTGCGTCTTGCCCTTGACGTCGATGTAGAGCGGCCAGTTCGACCACACGATCTTCTTCGGCATGGTGCTCGAGACCGTCGTGGTGGCGGCCGACTTGCTGGAGCCGCCGCAGGCGGCGAGCAGGCCCGGTACCGACAGCAGCGCCCCGCCTGCGACCGCACGCCGCAGCAGGTCCTCGCGGGTGAACGTGTGGCTCATCGACCATCCTCCTCGGGTCTCGACACGACGAACGTTTCCTCGGGAGCGAATGTGAGCTGTAGCTGGTCGCCCGGCCCGTGCGGCCCTGCGCCCTGGACGTACACGGTGAGCTCGCCGACCGGCGTCCGCACGACGTACTGCGTGGAGACGCCGACGTAGGCGCGCTCGATGCAGTCGCCGGACAGGGTGTTCCGCTCGCCGGCGCCGATCCGGAGCTTCTCCGGCCTGATCCCGACGGAGACCCGGCCGGTGCGCCCGGCGAGCGCCGCCGGCGTGACGTGCAGGACGGTGCCGCCGTCGAGCCGAACCGCGTCGGGCCCCTCGACGGTTCCCTCGAGCATGTTCGAGACGCCGAGGAAGCTCGCGACGAACGCCGTCGCCGGCCGCTCGTAGAGCTCCGCCGGGTCGCCTGCCTGCTCGATCCGCCCGTGATTCATCACGACGATCGAATCGGCCATCGTCATGGCCTCCTCCTGGTCGTGTGTCACGTGCACGAACGTGATCTCGATCTCGTGCTGGATGCGCTTCAGCTCGAGCTGCATCTCCTTCCGGAGCTTGAGATCGAGCGCGCCGAGCGGCTCGTCGAGGAGCAGCACGCGCGGCCGGTTCACGAGCGCGCGCGCGAGTGCGACGCGCTGCTGCTGGCCGCCCGAGAGCTGTTTCGGCTTGCGGCTGCCGTAACCGGCGAGCCCGACCACCTGCAGCATCTCCTCGACGCGGCTGCGCAGCTCGTCGCCCTTCACGCCCTTGCGGCGCAGCCCGAAGGCGACGTTCTCGTGGATCGAGAGGTGCGGGAAGAGCGCGTAGCTCTGGAAGACGGTGTTGACGTCGCGCTTGTACGGCGGTAGCCGCGTGACGGCCTGCTCACCCAGGTAGATCGTTCCCTCGCTCGGCTCCTCGAAGCCGCCGATCATGCGCAGGGTCGTCGTCTTGCCGCAGCCCGACGGGCCGAGGAAGGCGTAGAACTTGCCGCTCTCGACCTCGAGCGTGAGGTCGTCCACGGCGACGACCCCGCCGTCGAACCGCTTCGTCACGTGATCGATCCGGACGTCCGCTGTCATACGCGCGCAGGCTCCTCCCGGAGGTGTGTGCCCCAGCCGAAGACCTGCTTCGCGAGCTGGAGGTAGAGGAAGGTCTCGGTCGTGACGACGCCCGGGATCTCGCGGACGCGGCTCGTCAGCTCGAGCAGATGGCGACGGTCGGTGCAGACGACCTCGGCGAGCACGTCGTAGCGGCCGGCGGTGACGACGACGTAGCTCGTCTCGTTCCAGCCCGACAGCTCGTCGGCGACCGGCTGCGGCGCGCCGGCGGTGTTCACGCCGAGCATCGCCATCGCGTCGAAGCCGAGCCCGAGCGGGTTCGTCACGCCGGTCACCTGCAGGATGCCGTCGCGGACGAGCCGGCCGTAGCGGGCCCGCACCGTCGCCTCGGCGACGCCGATTCTCGCGGCGATCCCGCGGAACGACGTGCGCCCGTTCTCCTGCAGCGCCTCGATGATCCCCTGGTCGACCTCGTCGAGCGAGCGCGGCCGGGTGATCGGCCCGCGAGCTTGATCGGGAGGCGACATAATCCCGATTTCACCACAGCGCTGCGCATTTCGTCAATGAGCAGCGTTGCGGGCCGCGCGTTTCGTCAGCGCTGGCCCACCCGGAGCCCCAGGATGCGCGGCACGGCGGCAACCCCACGGGCCACGAGCGGCGGCGCCTGCCCTGCCTCCTCTGCCTCCTCGCAGGCGAGGATCGCGGCGCGGATCGCTCCGCCGCCGAGCCGGCGGAACGGCTCGCGCGGAACGGTCGCGACGCGCCGGTCGACGAGCGGCAGGCGCGTGAGGTCGTCGTCGGCGCCGAGCACGAGCGAGGCGAGGATGCGGCCGGCGAGGTGCGCCGGGCCGACGCCGTGGCCCGAGTAGCCGAGCGCGTAGTGGATGCGTCGTCCCGGCACGGTGCCGACGAAGGGAACGTGGTCGGCGGAGACGTCGATCGGCCCACCCCAGCTCGCCTCGACCTTCGCCTCGGCGAGCCCGGGCAGGAGGCGCCGCAGGCCGAGCTCGGCGCGGCCCGCGGTCGCGGCGTCGTGGGTGAAGCGGGAGTCGACGCGGTTCCCGTAGCCGATCGGCCCCGAGCCCGAGCCCATCAGCACGCGGCCGTCCTCGGTCGTGCGGAAGTAGTGCAGGAACATGCGCGCGTCGTAGATCGCCGTCCCGTCCGTCCAGCCGAGCTCGTTCAGCAGGTCGGGAACCGGCTCGGTGAGGACGACGTAGCTTCCGAAGACGGTCAGCCGTCCGCGCACGGGCCGCCAGTCGGTCGCCCAGGCGTTCGTCGCGAGGACGACGTCGCGGGCGCGCACCTCGTGGCCGTTCGCGCTCAGGGAGCCGTCGGCTCGCAGGTGCGCGGGGCTGTGCTCGTGCAACTCGATCCCCGCTGCGAGCGCGGCACGCCGCAGGGCGCGAACGAGCCGCGCCGGGTGCACGGTGGCCCCGTCGCGGAAGAAGACGCCGCGGCGGAACGTGGGGGAGATGCCGGGCGCGCCGCGTGCCACCGCCTCGCCGGGACGGCCGACAGCGCGCGCTGCGGCGAGCTGCGCCTCGAGCTCGGCATCCTGGCGCGGCGTCGTCGACACCTGGAGCATGCCGCTCTCGCGCAGCCAGGCGTCTTCGCCGCGCGACTCGAGGAACGTGCGGATGCCGGGGACGATCGTGTCGCCCGCGGCACAGAGGCGGAGCGCCGCCTCGTCGCCGAAGAGCTCGCGCAGAGTCGGCAGGTACGACCAGTAGCCGTGGCAGAAGCCGCCGTTGCGCCCGCTCGGCCCGAACCCGCAGAACTCCGCTTCGATGAGCGCGATCCGCAGGTCGGGGTCGCGTTCGCGCAGCGCGAGCGCCGTCCAGAGCCCGGTGAAGCCGCCGCCGACGATCGCAACGTCGGTGTCGATCGTCCGTGCGAGTGCCGGCGAGCGCTCGCCGTCGTCCGCGTCCTCGAGCCACCAGGCAGGGCGCGCGCCCGGGAGCACGGAGGGCGATGGGGCAGCCATGCCCGGAGTGTGGCAGCGTCGCCGCGTTACCGTCGTCCGACTCGGCACGTTGACTACGCGTGAGTGCCTGATCGCCTGCGCTTTGGCCCGAGCGGTGCGCCGTTCTTCCTCGTGTACCTGCTCCTGCAGGCGTTCGCCGTCGTCGGCATCCCGCCAGGGCGGTGGCCG
Organism: uncultured Thermoleophilia bacterium; assembly: GCA_963794375.1. Classification (GTDB taxonomy): domain Bacteria; phylum Actinomycetota; class Thermoleophilia; order Gaiellales; family Gaiellaceae; genus PALSA-600. The sequence continues at coordinate 555,939 of CAWCDL010000002.1, read as the reverse complement.
GACAGCTTCTCGTACGAGCAGCTGAGCCTCACGGGCGCCGACGTTCGGCTCCCGACCGTGCCGCTGCTCTACAAGATCTTCCCGACCGACTCGCTCCGGGTGTGGGCGCAGGTGCTTCTCGCCACGGTCGCGTGGTGGGTGCTCGCTTCGACCGCAGCGGCGCTGATCCGGGACCGCCGGGTACGGATCGGCCTGCGCGCCGTGCTGCTCGGGCTCGGGCTCGCCTCGGCGATCGCCGGCTGGAACTCGACGATCCTCAGCGAGTCGACGGCGATCTCGCTCACCGCGCTCCTCATCGCCGCGCTGATCGGGTTCCGCGAGCGGCTGGACCTCACGGCGGCCGCGCTCCTCGTCCTGGCGCTGCTCTTCTGGACGTTCGTCCGTCAGCCTCATGTGCTCATGTGCGCGCTGATCGCGGTCGTGTTCGTCGCGGCTGTCCTGCGCACCGGTGGGCAGAAGAGAGCCGTCTGCGCCCTGGTCGCCGTGAGCGCGATCGTGATCGCCCTGGCCGGTGTCTTCGAGCTCCACCGGAACCAGACGGTCTCCCGCCGGAACACCGGGGCAGTGATCCAGATGGTCATCCTTCCCAACCCGGGCTGGACGCGGTGGTTCATCGGCCAGGGCATGCCGTACTCGCGCGAGATCGCGTCGTATGCCGGCGTTGGCTTCTCGTATCAGAAGCACGATCAGACCTACGCGCGGTGGGTCGACTGGATCGACGCGCACGGCACCGAGACCTACACACGCTTCATGCTCGCTCACCTCGACTACACGCTGCTGAAGCCGCTGCTGTCGTTCCTCGGCGAAGGGCCGTCCGACACGCGCGGCGCACGCTCGGTGCTCGAGCCCGACGTCACCACGTCGATGCTCGCTCCGATCGTCGCGTACGGCCGCCACCGCGACGTGTTGCCGACCGTGGCAGACCAGCTGCTCTTCGACCAGGGAAATCCCGGTGTCCTCATTCTCCTCACGCTCGGCAGCGCGGCGCTGATCGTCGTCGGCCGTCGCCGCTCCGGGCGCGATGCGAGGCTCCTGGTGCCGGCGCTGGTTGCCCTTTCCGCGATCCCGCAGGGGTACCTCACCTGGCTCGCCGGGGGCAACGCGGTGGGTGAGCTCGATCGGCTGTCGATGATCGCGGCGGTCTGTGCCCACACTGGTCTCTGGATCACCTTCGCCGTTGCGTTGGACAACGTCGTCGCTCCGGCGCCGCGCTCGCGTCTCGAAGGAGCCGAGACGTGAGGTGGGACCCCGCGCTCCCTCCGAATGCCTGGCTCCGCTGGGCCGCTGTCTCCGGACGGATGCCCGATGGGATCCGCACGGTGCTCGAGATCGGCTGCGGCCAGGGCGCGTTCGGGGTGAGGCTCGCCGAGAGATACCGGTACCTCGGGATCGATCTCGACTCCGCCTCGGTCGAGCTTGCACGGAGACGTTTCGAGCGGTACCGGAGTACCGGCGACGTTCGTTTGGGGGACGTCGCCACTCTTCCGAGGACGGACGTGTTCGATCTCGTCTGTGCGTTCGAGGTTCTCGAGCACATTGCCGAGGACCGGCAGGCGATCGTCGAGTGGAGTGCTCATGTGCGGCCGGGCGGCTGGCTGATGTTGTCGACGCCGGCGTGGGGCAACCGGTTCAAGGCCTGGGATGAGCTGGCAGGCCACTACCGTCGATACGACCCACAGGTGATGGTGCAGCTTCTGACCGACGCCGGGTTCGTCGAGGCGCGTGCGATCCCGTTCGGCGGCCCGGCGGGATTCGCTCTCGAATCCGGCCGGAACATGCTCGCCCGCCGTCGCGGCGCCGAATTCGCGGGCGAGTCGAAGGCCGAGCGCACCGCCGCGAGCGGGCGATTCCTGCAGCTCTCGGACGGCGTGGTCGCGTTTGCGTTCTGGGCGCTGAGTTGGCCCCTCGTCCTGTCTCAGGGGCTGCTCCCTGGGAGGGGCCCGAACCTCTTGTCTCTCGCCCGCAGACCCTTAGCCTGACCAGAGCTCGCGAAGGTAGCTGTCGAGTAGCGCGGCCAGGGGCTCCTCGCCGTAGTCGCGACGGAAGCGATGGTGTCCTGCCGCCGCGACTTCGGCGGCGCGCGACGGATCGTCCAGCAATGCGCGAATCGCGCCGGCGAGCGCATGCGCATCGCCTGCCGGGACCGTGAGGATCTCGTTCTCGTCGAACGCCGAGTCGATCGCCGGCGAGCCCGCCGTGATCACCGGTCTACCCACCGCGACGTACTCGAAGACCTTGTTGGGCACGACGCGTGCCGCTTTCGCCGTCGTCCCGAAGATTCCGAGGCAGACGGCCGAAGCGGCGATCTCGTGGGCGAGCTTCTCGAGAGGCACCGGATCGAGCAGCTGGACGTTCGCCGGCTCGAGGGTGCGCATGAGAGCTTCGATCGCACCACGTTCCTGTCCGTCTCCAAGCAGGAAGAAGGAGAGGTCGTCGTGCTCCAGCAGCTTCGCTGCGCGGACGATCGTGTCGATCCCGTGCAGGGGGATGTACGTGCCGTGGAAAAAGACACGCCGAGGCTGGACCGCCACGTCCGGGAGCGGATGGAATAGATCGTCCTGTCCACCCACCCAGAGCACGCGCATGCGCTCGCGGACGACACCGGTCGTGCGCGAGAAGTACTCGGCGTCGGCCGGCGTGTCGGCGAGCACGACGTCGGCGCAGCGGCACGCCAGCCGGTCGGCGAGTGCCAACAGGCGCGCCGTGGCCGAGCGCTCGGCTCGAAGCCTGCGGTCCGCGACGGCCGTTTCATGCAGCAGGATGAAGACGTCGAAGACGACCGGAGCTCGTCGAAGGAGCGCCGCGAGCTTCACCACCGGCACGTCGAGCTGGCCGGGGTAAAGGACGAGCACGACGTCGGCGCGCGGTCCGAAGAGGACCGCCGCGAAGAGTCTCGGATAGACCGTCAACGCGCGACGCGCGAGCCGCCACTTCGACGTGTCGAGGAGCGTATGGCGGCTGGTTCCCCATAGAGGGAAGTGGGCGAGCCGTACGTCGTACCCGTTGCGCTCGAGCAGTCGGAGCACGACGCGATTCCGGCCGTAGTCGGCTGCGAACGTGCCTGCGACGAGCACGCGCCTGCGGGCGCGCGAGGTCAGCGCAGGTCCTTGTTCGTCTCCATGTCGAACCACATGGCGAACAGCGTGAAGAGGACGGAGAAGGTCATCATCAACGCGACGAGGATGGCGAGGCCGGCGGTCGGGGGGTTGGACGAGAAGTGTCGGCCAACCGTGTAGCTCGCGAGCCCTATCCCGATCAGCCCGCTGAAGAAGCCCGCCATGTAGAAGAAGACGAGCGGGTGGAAGTCGCGGATCACGTAACGATGCCCGAGGCGCCAGAAAAACCCCTTCATCAGTAGCCAGGAGATCTTCGGCACGACCGAGCGCAGCCTGATGCCCGACTTCTCGCCGATTCCGTAGATCGGGCGCGACGGGACGTCGCGCACCCTGGCCGACCACACGTTCAGATGGACGAGCATGTCGTTCGGGTAGCCGTAGCGCGGGTAGATGTTCTCGAGGTCGAGCAGCTCCAGGAGGCGGCGGTTGATCCCCGTGTACCCGGCCTGTGAGTCGGCAATGTGCCAGTAGCCGGAGGCGATCTTCGTGACGAGCGAGAGGAAGGCATTGCCGAGATAGCGGTAATGGGGGATGAGGTTCCACGCCTCGCCGGTGAAGAGCCGGTTCGCCTTCGTGTAGTCGACCTCGTCGCGCGCGACGGGCGTCGCCAGCGACAGCAACTCCTCAGGGTCCATCTGGTTGTCCCCGTTCATCACGCAGACGACCTCGTGGCCGTCGGCGAGTGCGCGCCTGTATCCCGTCACGACCGCGCCGCCCGGGCCCGTGTTCTGCTCGTGGGCGATGACGACGATGCGTGGATCGGCGGCGGCAGCGGTCTGCGCCTGGCCGACAGTCCCGTCCCGCGAGGCGTCGTCGACGACATAGATGCGGTCGACGAAGCCCGGGATCCCCCTCAGGGTCTCCCCGATGAGCTTTTCTTCGTTGTAGGCCGGAATGACGACGGCTGTGGATTTTCCTTCGACCATTCGTTGTCACGTTCGTATCGGCGGTCAGATGTCCTTGCGTGACCTCGCAGCGTCTCGACGGCGAGTAGCACCGTGCCGGGGACGGCGGTGGCGATCGAGAGCAGAAAGAACAGGAAGCCGGTCGCGAACGCCGCGTCGGCGTCGACGTGGAGCTTTCCGAGGAAGCTCACGAAGAACGCCTCCCGCAAGGCGATGCCGTTGATCGTGAACGGCACGAGCATCACCAGGAACAACAGCGGGCCGAGGACGAAGTACGGGCGCGGTGAGAGGTCGACGCCGCAGGCCTTGCCGACCAGCCAGATCGCGAGGACGCGGAACGTCTGCACGAAGAGCGTCAGGGCGAACGAGGTCGTGACGAGCGGCACGTGGTCGCGATAGCCGTGTAGGCCCTCGTACGCAGCGCGGAGCGGTCGCTCGACGCGCATCAGGCGAAGGGCGGGGACGAGACGCGCGAGCGGTGTCCGAAGGCGTCGGGAGAAGATCACGAACGCGCCCAGCACCGTGGCAACGGTCAGTCCCGCCTCGAGCCACAGGTACGGGCCGACGTCGTAGCGTCCGACGGCGAGCCCGAAACCGATCGCAGCAAGCGTGAGCGTCGCGGCGCCGCCCAGCGCCCGCTCGAGGATCACCGACCCCGCCGCCACGGAGCCGGAGTCACGGTAGCGCCGTCTGGTCGAGTAGATGCGGGCGGCGTCGCCCCCGAGCGAGGTCGGGAGCACCTGCGCCACGGCGTACGACACGTAGTAGGTGCGTGTCAGCCACAAGAACGGCGCGTGCAGGCTTCGTGCGGCAAGAAGCCATTGCCAGCGCCAGGCCATCGGCAGGATCGCGACGATCACGATTGCCGCGGCGAGGCCGAAGTACGCGAGGTTCGCATTCGCCAGCAGGTGCAGCGTCTCGCCGATGTCGATCTTCCAGATCGACGTAGGCCGATGCACAGCCCGGTGAAGAGGAGGGTGGCGAGCGAGCGAACGGGCCTGCTGAGACCTGTCCGTCTCATGCGCCGGAGCGTAGCGAGGGCGCTCGGAAGGGCCCTGGCCGAGCATGGGGGCGGGAGGATTCGAACCTCCGTAGGCTGAGCCGACGGGTTTACAGCCCGTTCCCTTTGGCCGCTCGGGCACACCCCCGCGAGCCGCGGAATTGTAGCCTCATGCCCGTGGAGCGCTACGACGTGCTTGTAGTCGGCGGCGGCCCTGCCGGGTCGGTGACTGCGTACAACCTCGCTTCGCAGGGCCTGACGGTGCTGCTCGCCGACCGCGCACGCTTCCCGCGCGACAAGCCCTGCGGAGGTGGCCTGACGACGAGGGCCTTCCTCGAGTGCCCGATCGACGCGTCCCCCGTGGTCGAGGACGAGGTGGACATCGTCGAGCTGCGGTTCCGTTACGGCGAGACGGTCGAGCGTTCCGCTCGCGCGCCGGTGATCCGGATGACCCAGCGCCGGCGGTTGGACGCCTTCCTGCTCGACGCCGCTCGAGCCGCCGGGGCTGAGGTCCGTGAAGGCGCCAGGGTCGACCTGGCCGATCGGCCGAGGGTCGACGGAACGCGCATCGATGCAACAGTGGTGGTCGGTGCAGACGGTGCGAACGGCACGTCCGCACGGGCACTCGGGCTTGGCGGCGGGATCGAGCGAGGTGTCGCTCTCGAGGGCAACGTCACATACGGTGTGGTTTCTCGTTCCCGCTACGCGAGCCGGGCGGTGATCGAGCTTGCCGACATTCCCGGTGGCTACGGCTGGGTGTTCCCGAAGGGCGATCATGTGAATATCGGCGTCGGTGCCTGGGAGCGTGAAGGGCCGCGTCTGCGCGACCACCTGCGTCGTGTCTGCGAGGCCCACGGCGTGGCCGACGACCAACTCGTGAGTGTCCGCGGCCACCGGCTCCCTCTGCGCCGCTCGGCGACGCGCGTGGTCGGCGAGCGCTCGTTGCTCGTCGGTGACGCGGCCGGCCTGATCGATCCGGTCTCGGGTGACGGCATGTATGAGTGCTTCGTGTCCGCCGGGCACGCTGCCCAGGCGATCGCCAGCCTGCTCACCGGCCGGGCCTCGTCGCTCTCACCGTACGCTCAGAGCCTCGATGCAAGGCTCGGCTCGCTCCATCGGGCGTCCTGGAGGCTCAAGGAAGCGCTTGACCGTTGGCCGCGCGCGTCATGGCGGATCGCGAAAACGGAGCTGCTGTGGTCGACGGTCGAGAGGCTCCTCATCGCCGAGCTCGCGGCCCCGGGCGAGCAATGGGGTCTGGCTCGCCTTCCGCTGCGCGCTCTCGACGCGCTCGGGAGGCTTGGCTCGTCACGCCCGGCTGCAACTCATCGGGTGCGTGGCACCTGATGTACCGGGAAGATCCGTCACGCGCAGATGACTCAGCCTCATGCTGAGGGGCGTATCGCCGGCGTAGATCGCGGTGGAGGTCGAGTAGAACACTCTGGCACCGCCCGGCCCTGTGCAGTCGATCTTGAGCGGCGTTCCCGGTGTGAGCGAGAAATGTCGATGGTTGAGCGTGAACGTCGGCTTGATCGGCCAGGTTCGTGGGACGAAGAGCTCGAACGAGAGTCGGACTCGCGCGGCGGGCTGGGGACGTCTCGGCCACGCTCGCAGCACGCCTCCGTCGATCAACCAACCGGTCTGCCACCTTCCCTCGATGAGGGTCCGGAGCCGAGGCCGCTGATCGGATCGCCAGAGCTGCTGGCCGAACCTCGTGCTGATCAGCTGGGCGTTCGAGAAGGTCGCCTGTGAGCCCTCGGCATCGAAGAGGAAGAATCCCGGCGGAACCGGGAGGGTGCCGTCGCTTCCGGGCACCATCGACGGGCCTGAATACTGATCCGGCAGGTCGGCGTAGTCGAGCCCGAGGATCCGAGTCACGCTCTCGTTCCAGTAGAGCTGCTCGAGCAAGTCGATCCCGGACGACACGGGTGTCATGATCGCCGTGACCGGCCCATGCGCGGTCGCGTCGATCCATTGGAGGTTCGCCGGCAGATCGGCGCGCACGTTGTGGTTCGACCTGTCCTGAGCCCGGGTCGCCAGAACGTTGAAGCAAAGGATCAGTGCCAACGCGGCCGGCAGCGCGAGCGCAGCCCCGCGTCCTCGGGTGCCGATCAACACCGCCCAGACTCCGCCGATGGTCAAGAGCCCGGCGACCACGAGCGAGGTCGATGCCGGGCCCGAGTGTTTCTGGAGCCAGTCGAGCGCGATGAGGGTCTGCGAGTCGAAGCGAGCCGCACCCGTCGAGTACGCCGAGACGGGAATCCGGGCTGCGGCGATCGCCAGGCCGACGCTGATCAGGAACACGGCCCACGGGTACGGGCGGCCGCGGCGCAGGTAGACGCCGAACGACAGCGCGAGGAGCGGAGCGATCGCGAAGAGGTAGCGCTCCCGGAACTTCGCGAGCGTCGTGACCGAGAAGATGCCGATCTCGGAGACGAGGAACAGTGTGAAGGCGGCGACCAGCGCGCCGAACGCGGCAGTTGCCCGGTCGCCCGGCCGCCAGATGCCGACGATCGCGCCGGGAACGATGACGACGCCGCCGACCAGCGTCATCAGGAAGCCCTGCAGCGCGATTTGCGTCACCGTGGTCGCATTCAGGGGGATGTGATGGACGGTCGAGTGGAAGTAGCCGGTTCCCGCAACGAGCATGGCAAGGCCGGCCGGCGCAAAGGCGACGAGCGCAGTGGCGTGACGCCGAACGACGCGCCGGCGGTCGAGCATGACGGCTGCGACGAGGTAGGCAGGCACCAGCACCACGTATTCGGTTCGCGCGAGGATCGTGACGGCCGCGGCGCCGACAAACAGGAGCTGCGACCGCGGAGTGGGGCGCTCGAGCGCTCTCTGAGCGAGGAGAAGAGACGTGAGCACGAGCGGGTACGCGATGAAGTCGGTGAGGTTGAGCGGGATCATCACCAGCGTCGGCGCGAGCACCGCGTAGAGGGCGCAGAGGACCGTGAAGGTGCTGCCGAGGCCCAGCCTGCGCGCCAGCAGGTACACGGGTATCGCAACGAGAGACGCCGCGATCGCGTTCTGCACCTGTACGAGGTGGTAGGCGGTCTGGATCGGGAAGAGGGCCCAGAGTGGCGCGGCGAGCAGGGGCTCGAGCAGTGCCGGGAAGAGGGCAGCGTGTCCGTCGACCTGGAGGTGGCCGTGTGCAATCGACCGACCGAGCGACGCGTAGACGTACTCATCCGGGAAGTACTGGGGAACGGAATGGCCCCAGGCGATGATCGAACGGACGATGGCCGCGGTGACCATGACCGCGCCGAGCAAGACCGCCGGGCGTGTGAGGGCACGAGTGCCCGGCTGCACAACTGCTCTTGGATGGGAGATGGTGGTCAAGGCGGACGGACTACAGTCGGTTGTCGGCGACGCTGGGGCTCCTGGGCTGGCCGGCCACGCGTTGGCTATCGGTCATAGCCGGCTGGCGCTTGAGCGGCGCGGCGGGGCCCCAATCCGTCGTCCCGGCGGAGTGTTCAGTGGCGGTCAGACGGTGAGCTCGAGGCCGAGGAAGATGTCGACGACGTCCGGGTCGAAGTGCAGCCCGGCCTTGACGTTGATCTCGCTGTGCGCCTCATGGACCGTCAAGGCGTCCCGATACGGCTGGTCGTTCGTCATCGCGTCGAACGCGTCGACGATCGCGAACACGCGCGCCGCAAGCGGGATCTCGACGCCGCGCAGGCCGCGGGGATAGCCGGAGCCGTCCCAGCGCTCGTGGTGGCAGGCGATCACCTGCCGCGCGAGACCGCCGAGCTCCGGGATCGGCGCGACGATGCGCTCGCCGAGCCACGGATGCTCGCGAATCTCGTCGAGCTCGGCCGGCGTCAGCGCGCCGGGCTTGAGCAGCGTCGCGTTCGAGACACCGATCATGCCGATGTCGTGGAGGCGGAAGCCGTACGCGAGTTGCGGCTCGAGCGCGAGCTCGGGTGCCACGTGCTCGGCGAGGTGAAGCGCGAGCTGAGTCACCCGTGCCGTATGGGTCGAGGTCTCGCCGAACCGTCCGCGGCGATAGTCGTGCAACTCGAGTGCACGCGCGAGCGCCTCGACCGTCGCTGCGGTCGTTTCCAGCTTCGAGGTTGTCTCGTGCAGATTGTCCGCCACTGTCGGTTGCCCAAAGAAGTTGTCGGGAACACTCGAGAACGCAATGCCCCTTTGCGGGGTTCCAGCTTGGCGGCGGGAAACCTGCCGTCATTTCCGTATCGGATCGACAGGCGGAACTCTTGAATGAACTGGCCCTAAACGAAACCGCCCTTGCTGCCGATGGGAGAGCCGTGACTCTCCACGACGTACTCGAAACCGCCGTCCGGCTCAATGCCAGCGACGTGCATCTGAAGGCAGGACAGCCACCGATCCTGCGCATCGACGGCGACCTGGCGCCCTTCCCCGACATGACACCGCTCTCGAGCGAGGATCTCGAGGACGTCCTGAACACGATCGGGACGAACTCGCCGCGGCGCATCGCGCTGTTCCACGAGACCGGCGAGCTCGACACCGCGTATCAGCTTCCGGACCTCCCTCGCTTCCGGGTGAACGCGTTCCGCCAGCGCGGCGACATCTCTTTTGCCTTCCGCGTCATCCCGGCGCAGGTGCCGACCTTCGAGAGCCTCGACCTGCCAGCGGGCGTCGAGAAGCTCGCGGGCGAGCATCGCGGGCTCGTGCTCGTCACCGGGGCGACGGGCTCCGGGAAGACGACGACGCTCGCGGCGATCCTCGGGCACATCAACCGGACGCGCCGGCAGCACATCGTCTCCATCGAGGACCCGATCGAGATCCTCCACCCCGATGTCAACTGTATCGTCAACCAGCGAGAGGTCGGCATCGACACCGAGTCGTTCCACGAGGCACTGCGCCGCGTACTCCGTCAGGACCCCGATGTGATCCTGATCGGCGAGCTGCGCGACATGGAGACGGCCGAGACCGCTCTCCAGGCCGCCGAGTCGGGCCATCTCGTCCTGTCGACCATGCACACGGTCGACGCGGCCGAGACGGTCGGCCGTTACGTCGAGTTCTTCCCGGCGCTCAAGCAGCCCGCCGTGCGCTCGATTCTCGCCGGCGTGCTCAAGGGCGTCATCTCTCAGCGCTTGCTCCCGAGGGTCGGCGGTGGTCGCGTCGCCGCGGTCGAGGTGATGATCGCGAACAACCGCATCCAGGAGCTGATCCGCGAGGCCAAGCCCGAATACATTCCCGAGGCCGTGAACGAGGGTGCGTTCTTCGAGATGCAGACCTTGACGCAGGCGCTGATCGCTCATGTCATCGCAGGCACCGTCGATCAGGAGACGGCGGCGGCGGCGGCGCCCAACCGCCACGACTTCATGATCGCGCTCGACCGTGCGATGAAGGAGCATGCGCTCGCGACTGCGCAGCCAGGGGCCGACAGCGAGCAGAACGGGTTCGCTCCGAGCGTCGGCGCCGGGATCTAGGCGGGGATGAACGTGGAGCTCGCGGCGCTCGCATTCGCGCCGGCTCTCGCCATCGGCAGCTTCCTCAACGTCGTGGCTGCGCGGCTTCCGTTGCACCGCTCGATCGTCTCGCCGGGCTCCGCGTGCATGTCCTGCGCGACGCCGCTTGCCTGGTACGACAACATCCCGCTCTTCTCGTACGCAATGCTGCGTGGTCGCTGTCGCCACTGCGGCGCGACGATTCCGTGGCGCTACCCCGCGGTGGAGGCGTCGACTGCGTTGCTCGTCGCGGGGTGTGCCCTGAAGTTCGGGTGGACGTGGGACTTTGCAGTCGCCTCGTCGTTCTGTGCGGTGCTCGTAACCATCTCGGCGACCGATCTCGAGCGACGAATCATCCCGAACCGGGTCGTCGTCCCCGCCGGCATCGTGTTGCTCGCGGCTCAGACTGCACTGCATCCCTCGATCGAGTGGGCGGTGGCCGCGATCGGTGCGTCGCTCTTCTTCCTGATCGCCGCCCTGGCCTACCCGGGCGGCATGGGCATGGGCGACGTCAAGCTCGCGTTCCTGCTCGGCGCCGTGCTCGGACGCTCGGTCGTCGTCGGGCTCTTCCTCGGGATGATCTTCGCGCTCGTCCCGTCCGTCGTGCTCTTCGCGCGGCACGGTCGTGCGGCGCGGAAGATGGCGATCCCGTTCGGGCCGTTCCTCGCCCTTGGCGGTTTGGTCGCGCTCTTCGCCGGTGATTCCATCCTGCACTCATACCTCGGGTTGCTCTAATGGAGGCTTCGAGGATGGACAAGCAGCCCGACCTCAGGTTGATCGGCACCGAGAACGAGAACACGGCGCCTTCCGAGGAGCCGCGCCAGGCCGAGGGAACGCCGGCGGAGCTCGTAGCCGACTTCATCCGCGAGACCGGTCTGCTCGACGGGGAAAAGGTCGAGCTCGTCACGCGCCGCGTCGAGACCGGCGCGACGTTCTCGCAGGCGCTCGTCGACGAGGGCCTTGCGAGCGCGCTCGGCGTGGCGCGCAAGCTCGCCGAGGAGTACCACCTGCCGCTCGTCGATCTCGCGGTCGCCGGCGTCGATGCGATGGCGACGAAGGTGGTCGCGCTTCCGGTTCTGGAGCGTGTCTGCGCGATCCCATTCGCGAGCGACGGGACGACGGTCAAGGTCGCGATCACGAACCCGCAGGACGTGCGCGGTCTCGACGAGATCAAGCTCGCGACCCGGCTCAACGTCAGCTTCTACGTCGCCGCCCGTAACGACGTGCTCACCGAGCTCCGCCGCCTCGGCCGTGCCGCCGAGGCGATGAACGCGACCTTTCTCGACGACATCGTCGTCAGTGTCGACGAGGGCGGCCAGGACGACCTCGAGGCCGACGACGGCATCTCCGACGCGCCGCTCGTACGCCTCGTCAACTCGATGATCTTCCAGGCAGCCGAAGATGGGGCGAGCGACATTCACGTCGAGCCGCAGGAGCATGAGCTGATCGTCCGTTACCGCATCGACGGCGTGCTCCACGTCGCGCATCGTGTCCCGAAACGACTGGCAGCCGGCGTCACCACACGCCTGAAGGTGCTCGCGAAGCTCGACATCGCCGAGCGCCGCAAGCCGCAGGACGGACGCATCACTCTTGGAGCCGCGGCGGCCGGCCGCGTGCTGGATATCCGCGTCGCGACGCTGCCGACAGTGGAGGGCGAGTCGGTGACGATGCGCCTCCTCGACAAGTCGCGCGACGTGCCGACGCTCGCCGAGGTCGGCCTGTCCGAGGCGATGCAGAAGCAGATGGGAAACATCCTCGCTAAGCCGACCGGCGCGCTGCTCGTGACCGGGCCGACTGGATCGGGCAAGTCGACGACGTTGTACGCAGCACTCGCCCAGATCAACAAGCCGGAGATCAACATCATCACCGTCGAGGATCCGGTCGAGTACCGGCTGGGCGAGATCAACCAGGTGCAGATCAACCCGCGTGCCGGTCTGACCTTCGCGACCGCGCTGCGGTCGATCCTTCGTTCCGACCCCGACGTCGTCATGGTCGGCGAGATCCGCGACGGTGAGACGGCAAAGATCTCGATCGAGGCGGCCCTCACGGGGCACTTCGTGCTCTCGACGCTGCATACGAACGACGCAGCGTCGGCGATCACGCGCCTGAACGAGATGGGAGTCGAGCCGTTCATCACGGGCGCCGCGGTGTCCGCGGTGCTGGCGCAGAGGCTCGCTCGGCGCCTTTGCTCGCACTGCGCCGAGTCCTACGAGGTCACCTGGGACGAGCTGATGTCCCTCCACGTCGACGAAGCGGTTGCGAAGAAGCTCGAGGGGAAGCTCTTCTCCCGGAAGCGCGGCTGCCCGCGGTGCGGCCAGACCGGCTACCGTGGCCGCGTCGGCGTCTTCCAGCTGCTCGAGATGTCCCCGAAGCTGGAGCAGCTCGCCTCCGAGAAGGCGTCGCGCGACGTGCTCGACGCCGCAGCCCGCTCCGAAGGCATGCGGACGATGTGGGAGGACGGCATTGCGAAGGTTGCAGCCGGCGTCACCACCGCGGAAGAGCTCGCCCGCGTCTGCACTGTCTAGCGCCCGCGGCGATTTCACCCTTTCGGGGCCGCGTGACCCCCTTTTAGGGGGGCTGCGCCGGACGTCGATCTGGCCGATTACAAGGCCATGTCAGCTGCAATTCAGCTCGAAACTGCTAGCGACGCCAGCTGGCGTGTCACCCGCGACGGCGACCATGTGACCACGATCGCCGTGCGTCAACAGCAGGGCGAGACGATCGTCTCCGCCACTGCCGATTCAACCGGCCCGAGCCGGCCGTACCGCTTCGACAGCCTCCAGGCCGCCGATGCGTTTCTCTCGGATCTCATGACTTCCTTCTCGTACCTCGGCTGCGACATCGCGGCGGAGGCGGGAGGCGGGACTTCCGCCTGATGCCGCCCCCCTTTTGGGGGGTGGAGGAAGCGCGAGAAAGAGACGAAATGGACACCAGCTCGAGGTCTCCCGTCCCACTCCCCATCGAAGGAGAACGTATGTCCAAGTTGCGGCAGCGGCTCCAGCGTGACGAAGGTTTCACGCTGATCGAGCTCCTGATCGTGATCGTGATCATCGGCATCCTGCTGGCGATCGCGGTGCCGTCGTACCTCGGGTTCCGCGACCGCGCGAACCAGGCGGCGGCCGCTTCCGACGTCCGCTCGGCAATCCCGACCGCCGAGGCGTACTACTCGGATCACGGGAACTACACGAGCCTGGGAATCACCTCGCTCCAGAAGATCGACGCAGGTACGAAGATCGACAGCGTCTACAAGAGCGCGGTGAGCTACTGCCTCGTCAAGCACGTCAACGGGAAGACGGCGTGGGCGGTACGCGGCCAGTCGATCTTCAACTCCGGCAACGTGCAGCAGAAGCCGACCAGCACCACCTGCACCAACATCTAGACGTCCGAACGCTGCGTGAGGGCGGGCGTGCCCGCCCTCACGACCTTCTCATCGGTTCTCTCTCCCAACCCACACCTCTTCACAATGACAAAAACCGTCCAAGTGATCGACGAGCTGCTCGAGGTCATGGTCGAGCACGACGCTTCCGACCTGCACCTGACAGCAGGCTCGCCGCCGGCGATCCGGATCAACGGCCGCATCGAGCGTCTCTCGGATTTCGAGAAGCTCGAGCCGGACTCGACGCGCGCGCTCATCTACCGCATCATCTCGACCGAGCAGCAGAAGCAGCTCGAGACCAAGCGCCAGCTGGACTTTGCCTACTCGGTGCCGGGGCTCGCTCGCTTCCGCGTCAACGCCTACTTCCAGCGCGAGAGCCTCGCTGCTGCCTTCCGCCTGATTCCGGCGCGGATCCGCAGCCTCGAGGAGCTCAACATGCCGACGCAGCTCTACGACCTCGCGGACAATCCTCGCGGCCTCGTGCTCGTCACCGGGCCGACGGGCTCCGGCAAGTCGACCACGCTCGCGTCGCTGATCGACCGCGTCAACTCGACGCGCCACGAGCACATCCTCACGATCGAGGACCCGATCGAGTTTCTCCACTGGCATCGCACGTGCATCGTCAACCAGCGGGAGCTGGGGCCGGACGCCACCACGTTCGGCGAGGCTCTGCGCGGTGCTCTCCGTGAGGACCCCGACGTGATCCTCGTCGGCGAGATGCGCGACCTCGAGACGATCGGCACCGCGCTCACCGCTGCGGAGACCGGCCACCTCGTCTTCGCCACGCTGCACACGCAGAGCGCACCGCAGACGATCGACCGCGTCATCGACGCGTTCCCCGCCGCGCAGCAGGGTCAGATCCGCGTGCAGCTCGCCAGCACTCTTCAGGGCATCGTGACGCAGAACCTCGTTCCAACCGCCGACGGGCGCGGCCGCGTGGCGGCGCTCGAGATCCTGATCCCGGACGACGCCGTGCGGAACCTGATCCGCCAGGAGAAGATCGAACAGGTCTACTCCGTGATGCAGATGAGCACGTCGCGCGGGATGACGACGATGGAGCAGTCGCTTGCTGATCTCGTCCAGCGTCGTGTGATCACCTCCGACGTCGCCTTCTCGCGCTCGTCGAGGCCCGACCAGCTCGCCGGCATCCTTGAACGCGCCGGGTACCGCGACCTGCCGCCGGTGGCCCAGGTCACTCCGATGCCCCAGACCGCGAGCCTCGGAGACACCGGCCTCCGTCTCGCCGGGGAGAGTTGACGATGGTCGACCTGAAGAAAGAGGTCAAGCTTTCCGACCTGAGGCCGAAGCGGAAGCCGAAGCAGACGACGACGGGGCCGTCGTCGACGCCGAAGCAGCGCAAGCAGCGCAAGCCGCGCAAGCAGGAGTTCGTCGGCCTCAAGGTCGGCGCCTCGCAGCTCGCAGCCGCGCAGGTGTCGAACGACAACGGCGCCCGGCTGCTCCGTGTGGCCCGCCAGCCTCTCGAGCCCGGCATCATCGTCGGCGGCGAGGTTCGTGACATCACCGGCCTCGCGTCGGCGCTCGACGAGTTCTTCACGGTGAACAAGCTGCCGCGCAAGAACGTGCGCGTTGGCATCGGGACGAACCGGGTGGGTGTGCGAATGCTCGAGGTCAGCGGGATCTCGGACGAGCGCCAGCTCGGGAACGCAGTTGCATTCCGTGCCCACGACGCGCTTGCGATCCCGATGGACCAGGCGATCCTCGACTACCACCTGCTCGGGACGACCACGTCCGACACCGGTGAGGTGACCCACCGGGTCGTGCTCGCGGCCGCGTATCGCGAGCCGATCGACCACTTCGTCGCGGCGTTCCAGGCCGCGAACATCGAGCTCGCCGGCATCGACGTCGAGGCGTTCGCGCTCCTGCGGGCGGTCGCTCCTCCCACCGGGGCGGTCCCCGAGGGCGATCGCACTGCGATCGTCGCAATGGCGATCGGGCACGACCGCTCGACCCTCGCGATCTCGGACGGCGAGATCTGCGACTTCACGCGTGTACTCGAGTGGGGCGGTGTGAAGCTCGACGTCGCGCTCAGCCGCGAGCTCGGTCTCGGCCAGGAGGAGGCCTCGGAGCTCAAGCGCTCGATCGACCTGCGCGACGAGTGGGCGGCGGAGGAGTCCGACGACCCGCGGCTCGTGAAGGGCCGTGAGGCCGTCAAGCGCGAGCTCGTGAACCTCGCGCGCGAGTTGATCGCCTCGTTGCAGTTCTACCAGGGGCAGCCGGGATCCCACGCGATCGGAGAGATCATCGTCACCGGCGGGACGACACGCATGCCCGGTCTCGTCGAGGAGCTCGAGCGGCTCGTTCGCGCGCGAATCCGCGTCGCCGACCCGCTCGTCGCTGTCCGCCCCGATTCACCTGAAATCTCGGCGCGGGAAGACCTCGCGTCGCTGGCAGTCGCCATTGGGCTCGGAGTGGAGGTCTAGATGCGCGCGGTCAACCTTCTTCCTGCCGACGCTCGGACATCGAAGAGCGGCTTCGCTTCGGTCGGATCGCAGATCCCCGTCCGCCGGACGCTGCAGCTCGGCGGGGCGGTCGCGCTTCTCATCACCATCGTGATGGTGGGGCTCTTCATGCACGAGCGCTCGGTCGTTCACAGCGAGCAGTCCAGTCTTGCAAACGATCAGGCGCGGCTCGCCGCGATGCAGACACAGGTCGATGCGGTCCGGAACGACCAGCAGGAAGCCTCGGCCCGGATGGGCGCGGTGACCGCGGTCGTCGACTCGCGCATGAACTGGGATCGGACGATGGGCGAGCTCGCCAAGGTCCTGCCGGCTGATTCCGTTCTCACGAGCCTCACTGCGACCGCGCCCGTGACGGCCGCCTCGATGAGTGCGGCCGCAGCGTCGGCGACGGGAGACGGCACCGTGACTCCGGCGCCGGCGGGAACGTCGATGCTGGTCATCTCTGGAAGCGCGCCTTCGTACGTGCGCGTCGGCGCCGTGCTCGACCGACTTGCGCTTCTGCCGTGGCTGTCCAACGTGACGCTTGCGTCGACGTCGAAGCAGACTGGCGGAACGACGACCTACTCCATCAACGCCAGCGTGTCGGAGGTGCATTGACCATGCCGAAGCTCACCGGTCGCCTTGCGCTCCTCCTGAGCGTCGTCGGCGGTCTCATCATTCTGCTCGTCGGCTGGTTCCTGCTCGTTTCCCCGCAGCGGTCGAAGGCTGCCGATCTGAGCACACAGGTGTCGAGCGCCGAGCTGCAGCTCGCCGATGCGCAGCGGCTGCTCGCTGCTCCGAACCGGAAGCAGACCCAGGCGACGCTCCGCGCCGCGAGGCGGGCCTTGCCGGACACGCCGCAGACCTCGGAGATCCTGCGACAGCTGTCCGGGTTCGTGTCCGAGTCGCAGACCGAGCTCGACAGCATCGGGCCCGGCGCAGTTGCGGTGACCGGTGGCGCTGAGGCGTATCCGCTGGCGCTCAGCATGAAGGGGCGGTACTTCGCTCTGCAGAAGTTCATGCGCCTGCTCGACTCGAGTGCCGACGTCACGGCCGGCAAGATCACCGGTTCGGGCAGGCTGTACTCGGTCGACAGCATCACCTTCGGCGGCTCCGGCGCCGGGCCGGGTCAGAGCGACGTGGTCACGGCGACGGTCGACTTGAACGCGTTCGTGTACTCGGCGGCGGTTCCGGCTCCTGCGCCGGCGCCGACCGATACGACCAGCTCCGATACGTCGACGACCGCGGCCGGCGCAACCCCCTGATGGCTGCGACGACGTTCCCTCGTCGCAACGCGAAGGCCAACGCCGCCGCGGCGCGTGCAGCCAAGGAGCGCCGCCAGCTCTACGTGGTCATGGCTCTCGGCGCTCTCTTGCTCATCATGCTTGCGGTCGAGGTTCTCCCGAAGATGCTCCATGGCTCGTCGACCCCGCCTGCCGCAGCCCCTGCGCCGGCGCCCGTCGCCCCGGCGCCGACCTCGACCACGCAGACGACAGCGGGCCGTGCGGCCCTTCGGCGCGTGCTTCGCGAGCCCGCGCGTGATCCGTTCGTCGGGAACGTGCCGTCGGCTCCGACCGCGCTCGGCAGTGTGCCCGGGCCTGCCGGCGTGCACGACCCGTTCTCGGCGCCGGGCGCGTCTTCGGCGGCATCCCAGGTGCCGGTGAAGCAGGCTCCGGTGCAGGCCATCAAGGGCACGATCGTGATCGGCACCCCGGGCGGCGGAGCCGTCGCCCAGCACGGCTGGATCGTGATTCTGGCCTCGCTGCCCACGAGCAAGGGCCGGAGCGCGGCGATCGCGTTCGCGACGAAGGCCAAGCACGCCGGCGCAGGGTCGGTCTCGATCCTGAACTCCTCGAACAGGCGGCCGCTGCGCGGCGGCTACTGGGTCGTCTACACGGGACCGTTCTCGACGCTCACGCAGGTGAACCAGCGGGCTACCGACGTCCACTCGCACGGCTACGGATCTGCGTACGTGCGCGAGTTGGTCGTCTACAAGAAGAAGGGCGCAGGCAATGGCTGAGTTCACCTACGACGCGTTCAACGCTCAGGGTGTCCTCACGTCAGGCGTCGTCAGCGCACCCGACGTCTCCTCGGCGCGGGAGCAGCTGCAGACACGTGGCCTGCTTGCCTCATCCCTGTCGCAGAAGGCCGCTGCCGGCGAAGCCGGCATGCGGACGATGTTCAAGGCCGTCAAGCCGAAGTCGCTCCAGATCTTCGCGCGCCAGCTGGCAACGATGATCGAGGCCGGCGTCTCGGTCGTTGCGGCGCTCGTGACGCTCGAGGAGCAGACGGACGACAAGTACCTCCGCGAGGTCGTGAGCGAGGTACGCGGCGACGTCGAGTCGGGCCTCATTCTCTCAAAGGCGCTCGCGCGACACCCGAAGGTCTTCAACCGGCTGTTCGTGTCGATGGTCGCGGCGGGCGAGTCCTCGGGAACGCTCGACACCGTTCTCGATCGTGTCGCGACGCAGATCGAGAAGGACACGAAGCTGAGGCGGCGTGTCAAGGGGGCGATGGTCTACCCGGCCGTCGTCATCTCCTTCGCGACGATCGTGCTCATCTTCATGCTCATGTTCATCGTCCCGGTGTTCCAGAGCGTGTTCACGGAGCTGAACGGGCAGCTGCCGCTTCCGACGCAGGTCGTCATCAACCTCTCGCACCTGCTGCGCGGCTACTGGTTCATCATTTTCCCGGCGATCGGCGCCGCGATCTGGCTCGTGCGGCGGCTGAAGGCCACGCCCGAGGGCACGAAGCGTTGGGACCAGTTCAAGCTTCGCGTGCCGATGAAGATCGGCGACGTCGTCCACAAGATCGCGCTCGCGCGCGTCTCGCGCACGCTCGCGACTCTCGTCGCCGCCGGCGTCGACATCATCTCCGCCCTCGACATCGCCGCCGGCACGGCCGGGAACTGGGTCGTCGAGCAGGCGCTCATGAACACGAGCGTGCGTGTCCACGAGGGTGTGCCGATCAGCGTTCCGCTGATCGAGGACACCGTGTTCCCGCCGATGGTGGGGCAGATGGTCCGCATCGGCGAGGAGACGGGCGAGCTCGACAAGATGCTGTCGAAGATCGCCGACTTCTACGAGGACGAGGTCGACGCGAGTGTCCAGTCGCTCACGTCGATCATCGAGCCCTTGCTGATGATCTGCGTCGGCGCCATGGTCGGGACGATCGTCATCGCGATGTATCTCCCGATGTTCAAGCTGCTGACGCTGATCCACTAAGGGGGCGTACTGGCATGGCGACTGCGATCTCCGGCAGCACGCAGTCCCGGAAGGGCGCGGCCGCCAAGAAGCCGGCGACAGTTCGGCTGCGTGTCCTGATCCCGTTCTTCGTGGCGCTCGTGCTGCTCGCGGCAGCCGGTCTCGACGGCCGGCTTCGCACGCACGACGACGTGCAGCTGAAAGGCCCGGGAACGACGGGCGCGCTGCACTGGAGCAACGGCGTCTTCACGAGCCGGGCCGAGCTGCGCGCCTGGCTCAACGCCCACGGGCGCTCGTACGACACCTGGGCGAAGGCGCACCCCGGAGCGGTCGCGCTCCTGCCCGCGACGAGCAGTCGCTAGCGGCGGATGATCCGGCGGATCGTCGCGGCCTGCCAGGCCTCGAGCCGGGCGCGGTTGCGGATCGCCAGCACGCTGCAGGCGACCATCAAGGTCAGGTTCCCGGCGAGGATGCAGACGTCGGCCACGTTGAAGGCGATGCCGTAGTGGAAGCCGAGCAGCAGCGGGTTCGGGACCTCGAGGTGGTCGGCGCCTGCCGAGATCAGGTTCCCGAGCAGCCCGCCCGCGAAGAGGGCCGCCCCGATCGCAACGGCAAGGGACGGCAGCAGAGCGAGCGCGCCCATGGCGACAAACAGCAGGCACGAGCTGACGAACCAGGCCCCGGACCGCTGGTGATACGCCCAGTCGGGGGTGACGAGGACGAGCTTCACCCACTGGTCGAGCGCCGCGAATGCGGCGGCGCCGAGAAGCATCACGAACAGCCGCATGCGCAGCCGCGCCGCGGCGGCGAGACGTGCCTCGTCGAACCCGGCGACGTGCGCGCTCACGTCGACCGCTCATCCGCGTCGCGCTCCGCGCGAAGGCGGTCGATCTCGTCGTGAAGCTCCTTGCGCTGCGCCGACAGCTCGCGCTCGTGCCGTTCCGTCTCTGCGTTGTCGAAGCTGGACAGCCGGTCGTGCAGCTTCGCCCGGAGCTCCGAAAGCCGGCGCTCCTCCGCCTCGAGCTGCTCGATGCGCTTGTCGAGATCCTGCCGCTCCCCCACCCTGCTTCGTGTTCTACCAGACGGAATGCCCCGCACAAGGCCAGGTTTCGGCATCATGGGGCGGTGCGTCCGTGCTCCCGTCACGGGATGGCCGCGCTCGCCTCCGCCGTCACCGCTCTTGGCGTGGCCGCTGCAGCGGCCGGCGCGGACGGCATGACGACGCCTGCGCCGCCGCCCTGCGTCGCCGCCGGGATGGTCGCGATCGTCGAGCCGAACGCGACCGCGGTCACGACCGTCGGGCCGGCGCTCGCGGTCGCCTCGCGCACGGCGGACAACGCGCCGTCGTTCACGGACGCGGCCACCGGGTTGAGCCTCGCCGACGTGCAGGTGGGAGCGGAAGGGTGCGTGACCGGCTCCGTCCCGGGCGGGGCGACCGTCCGCTCCGGCGCCTGGAGCATCTTCGGCGGCGCCGTCCGCGGCTCGTCGCTTCGCGCCGATCTCGTCCCGGCGAGCGGCGACGGCTCGAAGTGGCATCTGCGCGAGAAGATCGACGGGCTGGCGGTCGACGGCGCAGCCGCCGACCCGATCCCGGGCGCTTCGATCTCGGTCTCGGACTGGGGCGTGCTCGACGTTCACGCGACGCTCGACGGCGGCGCCGTGCAGCCGCTGCGCTACTGGGCCGCCGCGCTCGAGGTGACGCTGAGCCGCGCCCACGCCGGGCTCCCGGCGGGGACGCGGGTGCTGATCGGCTACGTCGCCGCCGACCGCCCGTTCGCGGTGCCGCCCCCGACCGTCGGGCCTGCTCCGACGACGACGACCACAGCCACGACCACCACGACCGCGCCTCCGGCGGCGACCACCACGACCGTCGGGACGACGGCGACGCCCGCCGCCCGCGCGGCGAAGAAACCGCTCACCGCGCGGGGCTCGAAGCCGAAGCCGGCGCACAAGGCACGGTCGAAGCCGAGGCGCAGGCCGGCGAAACCGACGATCGGCCAGCCGCTCAAGGGGACACCGACGCTCGGCCGTGGGTCGTATGTGTTCCCGGTCGACGGCCGCGCGGCGTGGGGCGACACCTACGGCGCGCTGCGCTCCGACGTGCCTGGCGGGTGGCATCACGGCGACGACCTGTTCGCGGCGCTCGGCACGCCCGTGGTCGCCGTCGCGGACGGGACCGTCTTCTCGGTGGGCTGGAACCGCGTCGGCGGCTGGCGGCTCTGGCTCCTCGACGCGAACGGCAACCAGTTCTACTACGCCCACCTCTCCGGCTACACCGCCGCCGGGAGCAACGACCGCGTCGTGCACCGCGGCCAGGTGCTCGGCTTCGTCGGCAACACGGGCGACGCGGTGACGACTCTGCCGCACCTCCATTTCGAGGTGCACCCCTCGAGCACGCTCTACCTGGGCTACGACGGCGCCGTCGACCCGACCTCGTACCTGCGAGGCTGGCCCCTCGCCCGGAACGTCCTCGTGCCTCCGCCCGTCGAGCTGCCGTCGAAAGCGCCTCCCGGGCGCGGCTCGGTGGTGGACTTCCGCCGGCTCCTGGCCGTCCATCCGCTGCGCCACCCGGTGAAGGCGCGGCCCGTCGCGACCGCGCCGCAGTACCTCGGCGACCTCTGGGCGGCAAAGCCGACCGCCCGCTCCGGTCGTCACACATCGTCGGAGCGCGTCGCGTCGGCGCCGACCGGACGCGCGTCGGGCGGCGGGGACGCGGCGATCGGCGCCGGCATCCTGCTCGCGCTGGGCGCCCTGACGGCCCTTCTGCTCACCGCGCGCGCCGGGCGCTCGTCCTCCGAATAGGGGATTTGGCCCGCCGGGCCATGCCCTACAGTCGAAGGGTGCGCCGCGTGCTCGATCTGGTGGTCGTCGTCGCGATTCTCGCGGCGGTCGGCTTCGGCGCGTACAAGCTCGGGAACCTCGTCGACAACAAATCGAACGAGGCCGCGAGTGAAAGTGCAGGCACAACCGTTGGTACGACGGCGACTCGGGCCACTGCCCATCATTCCGACCGCCCCTCCCGGCGCACGACCGAGATCGTGATCATCGCGGTCGCCGGAGCGGCCGGTGTGATCCTTCTGCTCTCGCTCGGCGGCTCGGTCGGCCGGACGCGCCGCCGCGAGCGCTGGCGCGCGCCCTAGAAGGCGCTCAAGCCTCGGGCTCTCCGCGCCGACAAGGAGGGCACGAGCCCGCAACCTGTGATCGAGTCGCAAGACCAGCCGCTGGAAGAGGAGGGCGTGTCCCCGGACACCGCTCCGGTGGAGCGCGTCCCGCTGGGACGCCTCCTCGTCGATGCGGGCTTCTTGACGCGCCCGCAGCTCGACGAGTGCCTGGCCGAGGGCAGCAAGACGGGCGAGCGAATTGGCGAGGTCGTCGTGCGCCGGGGCCTTGCCAGCGAGGACGACGTCGCCCGGCTCCTGGCCGAGCAGTGGGGCCTCGAGTACGTCGAGCGCTCGGCGATCTGGTTCGACGGCAACGCCCTCGGCAAGCTCTCGCGCGAGGACGCGCAGCGCTGGGAGGCACTCCCGACCCGGATCGAGGGCGGCCACGTCGTCGTCGCGGTTGCGGAACCGACCGAGCAGCGCATCACCGCCGTTCGGGATCTGATCGGCGAGGAGACGGTGCTGATCGTCGTGCCGAAATCCGCACTCGACGCCGGCCTGCGCAGCCAGTTGCTGGCAAGCCGCGGCGGCCAGTTCGAGCCCGGAGCTCCCGAGGAGCCCGGCGGCGGCTTCGGCGCCGACGATGATCTCGACCTCGCCCAGCTGGACGAGGACGCCGAGGCAGCGGAGGGCGACGAGCCCTCGACCCCTCCGAGGCTGATGCCGGTGCCGCCGCTCCCCGAGCTCGATCTCGAGCCCGAGCCCGCGCCCGAGCCCGCGCCCGCACCGGAGCCGGAGCGAAAGTCCAAGTCGAAGCCCGCATCCCGGCCGGCGGCGTCGGCGGAGTTGAGCGGAGAGGACGAGGCGGAGGCCGAGGCGGTCCAGGCGCTCGCCGCCGAGGCGCAGGCGGTCGCGGAGCGGCTCGCAGCCCAGGCCGCGACCGTCCGCCAGCGCGCCCACGTACAGAACGAGCTGCGCGCGCAGACCGAGGCCTACGAGGAGCGGCTGACGGTGCTCGAGCAGGAGCTCGACACCCGAAAGGCGCAGCTCGAGGCACTGCGCAACCAGCTCCGCTCCGCGCTCGATCTCGCGGCCGAGTAATCCCCCTCTCGGGGTATCCCCGGCGCGGGAAACGGGACGATGATCAGGCCGAGATGGCCTCTCCTGCGGCTCTGCAGGCCGGCGACCCCATGGTCGCGTCCTATCGGCAACTTGCCGAGATCTACCATGACCTCCTCTCCCGGGAGGAGCCGGACCTCGTGCTCGATCGGATCGTCCAGACGGTCCGGCGGCTCGTGCCCGTCGCAAGCATCCTCGTGGCCGAGGCCGATCACGAGGAGCGCGTCCTGCGGCCGCTCGTCGCCGAGGGCGTCGGCTGGCCCGACAATTTCATGGAGTCCCGCGTGCCCTTCGGAGAGGGCCTCATCGGGACCGTCGCCGAGCGCGGCCGTGCGATCTTCTCGAACGATGCCCACCTCGACGGTCGCGCCGGTCACGTCGCGGGGACGCCGGACGACGAGCCGGAGGCGATCATCTCGCTGCCGCTCGTCGCGCGTGGCGTCGTGATCGGGGCGATGAGCCTCTACCGCGAGGGCGACGGTGCTGTCTTCTCCGAATTCGACTTCGAGCTGGCCCAGCGATTCGCCGACGCGGCGACCCTGGCGATCGAGAACGCACGGGCGCGCTCCGATCTCCGGGAGCTCGCGCGGCGCGACGAGCTGACCGGGATCCTGAACCGCCGCGCCTTCAACGAGCGGTTGGCCGACACCGTTGCGGAGCTGCCGTCGTACCAGGTCGCGGCGCTCGTGCTTGTCGATCTCGACGACTTCAAGTCGGTCAACGACGTGCACGGGCATCTCGCCGGCGACGAGGTCCTCCGCGCGGTCGCGGCCCGGCTCGAGCAGGCGGCACTCGGTCATCCGGTGTTCCGGCTCGGCGGCGACGAGTTCGCTGCGCTCGTCACAGGGACGCCGTTGGAGGCGGACGCTGCGGTCACGAGGATCGCGACTCAGATGAGCAGCTTCGACGTCCCGATCCCGGGCGTCGAGCTCGAACAGGGTGCCAGCATCGGCATCGCGAAGGCCGCGGGCGGGACGGTGCTGCCCGAGAACCTGCTGCACGAGGCCGACCACGCGATGTACCGCGCGAAGCCGCATGCCGGTGAGCGCGGCGGCCTCCGGCTCGTCACGGGGCGCTAGCGGGTCGCGTCGGGAGGCGCCTCGGCCTCCAGCTCGACGCGGGCCCGGCGGAGCGCCTGCAGCTCGTCGGCTCCCGGCACCGGGTAGCGTGGGTCGAGCTCGGCGAGCGCGCGCCCGATCACCGCTGCGGCGGCGACGCGGGCGAACCACTTCCGGTCGGCCGGAATCACCCACCACGGCGCCCAGTCGGTGCTCGTGTGCGTCAGCATCTCCGAGAACGCCTGCTGGTACTCGTCCCAGTGACTCCGCTCGGCGATGTCCGCGGCCGAGAACTTCCAGTTGTGATCCGACAGGTCGATGCGCCGCAGGAAGCGCTGCCGCTGCTCCTCCTTCGACAGGTTCAGGAAGAGCTTCACGATCTTGAACCCGTTTGCAGCGAGGTACCGCTCCCAGTCGTTGATCTCGCGGTAGCGCCGGTGCCAGACGCCGTCGTCCCTCGCCTCCGGCGGCAGCTGCTCGCGCTCGAGATTCTCGGGGTGGACGCGGACGACGAGAACCTCCTCGTAGTGCGAGCGGTTGAAGATGCCGATCTCGCCGCGCGTAGGCAGGCGGATCGCGTACCGCCAGAGGTAGTCGTGGTCGAGCTCTTCCGCAGACGGCACCTTGAAGCTCGAGACGCGGACGCCCTGCGGGCTCACGCCGGTGAGGACGTGGCGGATCGTGCCGTCCTTGCCACCGCCGTCGATCCCCTGGAGGACGACGAGCAGGCCGTACGTGTCCTGCGCGGCCAAGCGTGGCTGCAGCTCGGCGAGCACCTCGATGCCTTCCTCGAGGAGCCGTTCCGAGTCGTGCTTCTCGATCCCCGCCGGCAGGTAGCGCGGGTCGAAGTCGCGCGCGAGCTCGACGTGCCGGCCCGGCGTCACCCGCAGCGGGTCGGTCAGCCCGACGAGGTGTTCGAAGTCGTCCACGGGTCGAGGCTACCCACAGGAGACAGGACGAAGGTCGCGAAAGACCTGACCCAACAGGGTCTTGTCGGCAGCCGGTCGATAGGACAGGATTCAGCTCGAGAGCAGCAGGTCGAAGGCACATTGACGGGTGAGGTCGGGCCGAGGTGCCAACTGACCCACCGACCTGCCGCAGAGGCTTGACCATGGGGGCCGTCGCGAGACGGCCCCCATGTCATGCGACCGCTCCGCGTTTTACCGTCCGGTTACGTGCGGCCAACGATCACGTGCCGCGGCCGAGGCAAGATGCGTCCATGCGGAGGCTCGCAGTCCTCTTTGGCACGGTCGCCCTACTGGCGCTTGCCGGCACGGCCGCTGCCGGCCCGAAGTCGAAGCCGCCTCCGTTCCCGGCCATGCCCGTCGGGTTCACGCACGCCGAGATCAACATCACGCTGGCCGGCGTCCCGCACACGCTGATCCTCGACCGGGGCCGGATCGTTCTCGTCGGCCCGAGGAACATGGCGCTGCGCGAGAGCGACGGCACCCTCGTCGTGATCCCGATCTCCGCGCAGACGATCGTCCAGCCGCCCGCTCTCCGCTTCACGATCTACGACCTGCGCCGCGGGCTGAACGTCGACGCGATGCGGGTCGACGAGGGCGCTGCGGTGCGGATTCGCATCCGCGGGAAGGTCGCCAAGCTGGCAGGCCGTCTCGCGGCCGCGCCATGATCCAGTGATGTGCCCGGCGACGTTGCCCCAGGGAGCCGGCGGACGTTGCCGGTTACATCACTAATGGCCGGGACGATCCTGCTCGTCGAGGACGAGCCGTCGGTGGGGGAGCTCGTGCGCGGGTATCTCTCGCGGGACGGCTACCGCGTGATCTGGGTGCGGTCCGGGGAGGAGGCGCTCGTCGAGCTCGACCGCCATCCGTTCCGGCTCGTGCTGCTCGACATCGGGCTGCCCGGCAAGGACGGCTTCGAGGTCTGCCGCGAGATGCGCCGCCGGTCCGAGGTGCCGATCGTCATGCTCACGGCCCGGGACGAGGAGCCGGACCGCGTGGTCGGGCTCGAGGTCGGCGCCGACGACTATCTGACGAAGCCGTTCTCGCCGCGCGAGCTCGTCGCACGGATGAAGGCGATCTTCCGACGCACCGAGCGGCACGAGCACACCGGGCGGCTCGAGCTCGCAGACGTCGTGCTCGATCGCGACTCCCACGACGTGACCGTGTCGGGCCGTCCCGTCGAGTTGACCGCAAAGGAGTTCGACCTGCTCGCCTTCTTCCTCGCGAATGCGGGCGTCGTCGTCTCGCGCGACATCCTGCTCGATCGTGTCTGGGGACAGGAGTATCCGGGCGGCACGCGCACGGTGGACGTTCACGTTGCCCAGCTGCGCCGCAAGCTCGGCCGGCCCGACCTGATCCGCACGCTCCGCGGCGCGGGGTACAAGGCCGTCGGGACGCAATGACCCTCCGCGTCAGGCTGTTCGCGGCGATGCTGGCGGCCCTGGCGCTCACGCTCGCCCTGACGATCGCGGTCGGCGCCGTGCTGACCCGCCGCCAGGTCGAGCGCACCCAGGCCTCGGCGCTCGCGAGCCGTGCCGACGACCTCGCCCAGCAGCGCCGCCAGCACGTCAGCTACCGCCTCGGCCGGGACACGATCGCCGGGGGCGTCCTCGTCTGGGTCGCGCGTCGCCCAGGCCTCGCCGGCTACGTCCCCGACGTCAACCGGTCGAGCAACGGCACGATCTCGTTCGGCGGGCACGAGCAGCTCTACTCCTACCGGACGATCCCGCACCTCGGCCTGCTGATGGTGCAGCGGAAGAGCCCCGCGGCGTGGCGGCCGTTCCTCGGCGACCTGCTGCTCGCCGCGCTCGCCGGCGTCGGGCTCGCTGCGCTGCTCGCCTTCGTGGTCGCTCGTTCGATCGCGCGCCCGATCGGCCGTGTCGCGCGCGCGACGCGTGCGCTGGCGGCCGGCGAGGACCACGAGCCTCTGCCGACCGAGGGGGCGGCCGAGCTGAGCTCGCTCGCGGAGGCGTTCAACCGGATGGCGGCCGACCTCGAAGCTTCGCGGGAGGCGGAGCGCGCGTTCCTGCTCTCGGTGAGCCACGAGCTGAAGACGCCGCTGACGGCGATCCGGGGCTGGGCGGAGGGACTCGCGGAGGGCGCCTTCGAGCCGGACGACGCCGCCCGCACGATCCTCGTCGAGTCGGGTCGGCTCGAGCGCCTCGTCCGCGACCTGCTCGACCTGGCGCGCATGAACCGCTCGGAGTTCGCGGTCGGCAGCGAACCGGTCGACCTTGCCGAGGTCGCGCGCGAGGCGGTGGCGCGCCACGAGGCGGCGGCGCGCTCCTTCGGCGTCGATCTGCGCGCCGACGCGGTCGAGAGCTGGGTTGTCGCCGACGCCGACCGCGTTCTGCAGGTGACCTCGAACCTGGTCGAGAACGCGCTCCGCGAGACCCCGTCGGGCGGGTCGGTGACGGTCACCGCGCGCGATGCCCGGCTCGTCGTCGCCGACACCGGGCCGGGGATCCCGCCGGAGGATCTGCCGCGCGCCTTCGAGCGCTTCTACCTGTACGACAAGTTCGGCAAGGAGCGGCCGGTCGGGAGCGGGCTCGGTCTCGCGATCGTGGCGCAGCTCGTCCGGGCGATGGGCGGCCGCGTCTCGGTCGCGAGCGACGCCGGTGGGACGCGGTTCGAGGTCGCGCTACGGCCGGAGCTTCGAGGTGTCGACGACCTCGAAGTCGGAGCCGGTCAGCGTGCCGAGCGCGTGTAGCTGATCGTTCGACCAGTGCGGGCTCGGCGCCCCGCTCACGTACCAGTTCGAGCCGTTGTCGGCGAGGATCAGCCCGTAGGTCTTCATCGCCTGCGCGACCACTCGCGCCTGCCGCGGCAGCTTCGAGATGTCGACCGACGCCTTCAGCCGCACCCTGAGACCCATCGGCGGCAGCGACGGATCCGTGTCGGAGCTCGCGTAGTGGCGGGCTGGGTACACGTAGGCCTGGCGCGTGCGCTCGACCGTGAAGCGGAGCGCGTGCCGGATCGCGCCCGTCGACGCGTCGCCGTCCCAGCGGGCGAGCCCGGGCAGGATCGGCAGCCCGGCTGCGTCGGCGGACGTCCACCCTGCGGGGCGGAGCGCGTTCGAGCGCAGGTTCCAGATCGCGCCCGACCCGGCGGTCCAGCGGCCCCCGGTCCGCTGCAGGGCGTACAGCTCGTAGAGCTTGCAGCCGTCGCGGTCGACGATCAGCGCGTGACGGTCGCCGTCGCCCGCATTCGGCTGCCCCTCGATCGGAACGTTCGCCGGGATCGGGTACGGCCCCTTGTCGCTCTCGTCGGCGTACTGGAAGGAGACGCGCGACTTCGGCGTCGTCCTGCCGTGCACGACGACGTAGGGGATGCCGATGCGCGAGCCGTCCCACAGGCCCGAGCCGAAGTCGGCGTGCACGGAGCCGTCGCCGATCGACGTGATGATCGCCGCCGAGTCTGCGGCGACCGGGAGGTTGTCGACCCGCTCGTTCCAGGCGCTCGTCGCGGGGAAAAGGGGGCAGCCGCCGATCGTGGGCGTGCCGGTCGCGGCGGAGGAGGCACAGGCGAGGATCAGGGCGGTCGCGGCGACGGCGAGCAGCTTCAACCTCACGGTTGCAGGAGTAGCACCTCCCAACCGGCCGCGCATGCCTTGTACAGGTGACGTTCATGAAGGCGGTCGTCGCGGTGGCGCCAGAACTCGTAGGCGTCCGGGACGAGGCGGAGCCCGCCCCACCGCTCCGGACGGCCGGGCTCGTCGGGCTGGGCGGCGACCGCCTCCTCGAGCAGCTCCCACGAGGCGATCGGCTCCGACTGGTGCGAGGCGGCGGCGCTCCGGCGCGAGCCGGCCGGCCGGCTCGCCCAGTAGGCGTCCGACTCTGAGGCCGGGAGCCGCTCGACCGGGCCTTCGACGCGCACCTGCAGGCCCGGCCGGTGGAAGAGCAGCGCCCCGCGCGGATTCGCCGCGAGCTCGCGTCCCTTGCGCGAGGTGTAGCCCGTGAAGAACGTGAACCCGCGCTCGTCGGCGCTCTTCAGGAGCACCATCCGCAGGGAGGGACGACCGTCCGGCGCCGCGGTCGCGAGCGCCATCTCGTGCGCGTCGGGAACCCACTCGCGGAAGAGCTCGAGCGGGCCCTGCGTCATGCCGACGCCGTCTCGGGGAGCTCTCGCATCGTCCGCAACGGCGAGGGGAGCAGCCAGGCGACCCCGGCGATGCTGCCGACGGTCGCGATCCAGAGGGTCGGGCGCACGCCGATCGTCGTGCCGAGCACGCCTCCGATGGCGGTCCCGAGAGGGCGAACGCCGTAGTTCACGACCATGAACGCGCCCGCCACGCGCGAGCGGAGGGTCGGCGGCACGAGCGCGGCGGAGATCGAGCCCGCGAGGATGTCGAGCAGCATCAGGCCGATCCCCGAGAGGAACTCGGCCGCGAACAGGCAGGCGAGCACGAGCCAGTGCGGGCCGCCGGCCGCCGGCACGAGCACGAGCGGCGCCGGGAAGAGGAAGCAGCCGAGGATGAAGGCGGGCCCGACGCCGAACCGTCGCGAGGCGGCGCCGGCGACGAACGACGCGAGGAGCGTCCCGATCGAGGCCGTGCCGAGCACGATCCCGAGCGTGGCCGGCCGGACGCCGAGGTAGCGGGTCGCATAGAGGACGAACAAGGCGAAGAACATGAAGTTGAAGAGGTTGATCGTGGCCACGCCGAGCAGTTCCGCCCGCATCACCGCGTTGGCCCGCAGCCACCTTGCCCCTGCCGTCACGCCGCCCGCCTCGCGCGGCGCGCGCGGCGGGTCGTCGGTGTCGATCCGGCCGAGGAAGAGCGCCGACCAGAAGAACGAGCACGCGTCGAGCGCGAGCGCGTAGGGGCCGCGGAAGAGCTGCACGAGCACCCCGCCGATGCTGTTGCCCGCGAGGAACGAGAACGCCCGGCTGCCGTGGATGAGCGAGTTCGCGGTGACGTAGTCCTCGCGGTCGACGAGCGTCTGGAAGAAGGCGCCGTAGGAGACGTAGAAGAAGACTGCGAGGCAGCCGGTCGCGAAGGCCACGATGTAGAGGAGCGGCCAGGAGAGGTGCCCGAGTGCGTAGGCGACCGGGATCGTGGCGATCATCAGCCCGCGCCCGACATCCATCGAGAGCATGACGAGCCGCTGCCGCCCGAGCCGGTCGACCCAGGCCCCGGCGTGCAGCGAGAGCAGCAGGTTCGGCAGGAGCGCGACGGTGGTCAGGACGCCCATCTGGCCCGGCGAGGCGTCGAGGGCGAGCACGGCGGTGAGCGGGAGCGCGATCAGGGCGACCTGGTCGCCGATCAGCGAGACCGCCTGGCCGAGGAAGTAGCGGCGGAAGTTCGTGTTGCGGCGCAGGAGAGGTGCGGCGGGCACCCCCTGACGCTAATCGACCGGCGCGGGCTGACCGTCCAGCACGCTACGCACCTTGCGGGTGAGCTCGTCGGCGCTGAACGGCTTCTGCAGGAACGCGGTACCGGCCTCGACCACGCCGTGGTGGTCGATCGCGGAGTCGGTGTAGCCCGAGATGTAGAGCACCTCGGTCTCCGGGCGCAGGGCGACGACGCGCTGGGCCACCTCGGGGCCGCTCATGCCGGGCATGACGACATCCGTGATCAACAGATGGACGGGGTCGCTTCGGCGGCGCAGGAGCTCGATGGCCGAGGGGCCGTCGGCGGCCTGCAGCACCGCGTAGCCGTTCGACTCGAGGATCTCGGCGACGAGGCTGCGGACGATCCGCTCGTCCTCGACGAGCAGGACCGTCTCGGTGCCGGGCTGCGGCGAGGCCTCCTCGTCGGCCGAGGTGGGGCTGACGGGCTCGTCGACGGCCGGGAGCAGGATCCGGAAGGACGACCCGTGGCCGGGGGCCGTCTCGACCTCGATCGAGCCGCCGCTCTGCTGGACGACTCCGTAGACGGTCGCGAGCCCGAGACCGGTCCCGCCGGCCTTCGTCGTGAAGAACGGGTCGAAGAGCTGCGCGAGCTCGGCGTCGGTCATGCCGCTGCCGGTGTCGGTGAGCCTGAGCTCGACGGATTGACGGTCGTCGTCCTCCACGTTCGCCGTCTCGATCGTCACCGAGCCGCCGTGCGGCATCGCGTCGCGGGCGTTGACCGCGAGGTTGACGATCACCTGCTCGATCTGGGTGGGGTCCGCGAGCACGGGAGAGAGGCTCGGCTCGAGCAGTGTCACGAGCTCGACGTCCTCGCCGATCAGGCGGCGCAGCATCATGTCCATGTCGGTCACGACGGCGTTCAGGTCGAGGAGACGAGGCTGCAGCACCTGGCGCCGGCTGAACGCGAGCAGCTGCCCGGTGAGAGCGCCCGCGCGCGCTGCGGCCTTCTTGATCTCCTCCGCATGGCGGCGCATCGCGTCGTCGCGCAGCCCGTCGATCAGGAACTCGCTGTACCCGGCGATCGCCGTCAGCAGGTTGTTGAAGTCGTGTGCGACCCCACCCGCTAGGCGGCCTACCGCCTCCATCTTCTGCGCCTGGCGCAGCTGCGCCTCGAGCTTTCGCTCGGTGGTCACGTTTTCGAACGTGACGGCGATGCGCCGCTCGGGCAGCGGGAAGACCTTCATCGAGAAGACGCTCGGAACGATCCGGTCGTCGGTGTACTCGACCTCGCCGACGTCGACGGGCCGGCCGGTCGCAAGGACGTCCCGGAAGAGCGCGGGCACGCGTTCGGGCACGGCAGGCAGCACATCCTCGAGGCGCCGCCCCACGATCTCGGCTGCGGCGAGCCCCGTCGCAGCCTCGCTCGCCGCGTTCGCGTGGTCGAGCGTGAAGCTGCTGCCGTCCTCATCGGGCGCCCAGACCCACAGCGCCGTCTGCATATGCTCGACGACCTCGCCGTGCGTGCGCAGCGCCTCGACGAGGCGGCGGCGCTCCTCGAGCTCGTCGGCATTCCTGATCAGGGTGCTGACGAACTCCGCCATCATCCGCGTCGTCTCGACCGCCAGCTCGTCGAACGCGTTCGGCCTGGACGCCACGACGGAGAGGGAGCCCACCGCCGAGCCTCCGAGGAAGAGCGGCGCACAGATCGCCGATCGCGCTCCGATCCGCCGGTACAGGGCGCTGTCGATCCTGGGCTCGAGCTCGGTGTCGGCGACGTGAACGACCTCACCCGTCAGTGCGGCGATGCCGGCCAGGGTCGAGGCTCGGGCGATCCGTTCGCCGAGGGTGGCGACGGCGATCCCGGTCGCCTGCGTGACGATGTAGTCGTAGCCCTCGAACCAGTGCACCGCGGCGCCGTCGCCGCCGCAGAGCTGTTCTGCGCGTCCGACGATCGCCGAAGTGACGGCGTCGACGTCGAGCTCGAGCGCGGCGATCTCCTGCTGCGTCTCGACGATCGCGTGCAGGCGCCCGAGATTCGTGCGCAGGCGGTCTTCGGCCCGGCGCCGCTGCGTGACGTCGCGCAGCGACGCATGGGTGCGGCCGTCGGGCAGGACGCGTGCCGAGCACTCGAGGCGGAGCTCCCCGCCGTCCTTTCCGCGGAAGAGGCGGTCGGCGCTGCCCCGGCCCTGGCGTACGAGCGGCTCCCCGTCGGCAAGCAGGTCGGGCATCGCGAGCGCCCGAAGCTCGGCGAGCGAGTAGCCGAGCAGCGCGGCCGCTGCCTCGTTGCCGTCCAGGATCCGGCCCTGCTCGTCGACGACGAGCGCGGCGTCGGCCGCCTTGGCGTGCAGGTCGCGGTAGCTGCGCTCGCTCTCGGCGAGCCGCTGGACGAGCTCCGCGTTGCGCAGCGCGATCGAGGCGCCGGCCGTCAGCACCCGAACGGAGTCGACGTCGGCGCGGTCGAACGCCTCCGGGTCGGCGCTGCGCACGCCGAGGATCCCGCGGACCTTCCCGTCGTAGACGACCGGCGCCAGCATGATCGCGCCGGCGCCGGGAGTGAGGCAGCGGTCGACCTCCGGCGCGGTGCCCGCGCGGAGCACCGTGACGTCGTCGCGCCGCAGGCACTCCTCGCCGAGCGTCGCCGAGAGTGGCAGCGTCTTCCCCTCGAGCGGCCCGTCCTCGCCTGCGCAGACCGCGAAATGGGCGAACTCCTCGTCGAGGGTCGAGAGCGAGGCCCCGTCGGCGCCGGGCAGCGTCATCAGGTGCCAGACGATGCCGCGCATGACCGTGTCGAGCTCGCCGGAGAGGCCGGCCACCTCGAGGCCTGGGCGTGTCCTGGTGCTGATCGGGTCGGGTCGGTGCATGTCGAGTCGTCCTTCGAACGGAAGGTACGAGATGTATCGGCCGCCGCGGGCCGGCCCTGGAGTGGTGCTCAGTACGTGTCGAGGACGGCGCTGCGGCGGGACTCGCGTTCGAGGAGCCGGAAGACGGCGTACGCCGCCGCGGCGTAGGCCGCGGCGATCACGAGCTCGGTGCCGACGAGCCCGGAGACGTCCTCGAGCGACGCCCCGGCGGCGACCTCGCGGGCGGCGGCGATGCCGTGCGTCAGGGGCAGGCAGCGCCCGATCGCGGCGAGGGCGCCCGGCAGGTCGTCGAGCGGGATGTTGACCCCGCAGAGGAGCAGCATCAGGAAGTACGCCAGGTTCGCGGCGAAGAAGAAATCCTTCGCCCGGAGGCTCGCCGACCCGAGCAGCATCCCGAACGCCGTGCACGAGATCGTCGTCACGACGACGATCGCGGCGAGCGCCGGGACGGACGAGAGGGGCGGGCGAAAGCCGAGCAGCACCACGCCCGCGAGGTACGTGAACGCCGAGACGAGCAGCCCGTTTGCGAGCACCGGCACGCCCCGGCCGAGGAACACTGCGGCGCGGTTCGCGGGTGAGGCGAGGAGCGGCCCCAGGGTGCCGAACCACCGCTCGTTCGCGATCGCCATCGTCATCCCGTAGACGGAGGCCATCGCGCACACCTGCGTGGCGTTGCCGACGATGTAGAAGTCACGGCTCCCGGCATGCGCGAACTCGCCCAGCTTCGTGAAGAAGATGAGCTGGA
Source organism: uncultured Thermoleophilia bacterium (assembly GCA_963794375.1). GTDB lineage: Bacteria > Actinomycetota > Thermoleophilia > Gaiellales > Gaiellaceae > PALSA-600. Next base: position 521,304 of record CAWCDL010000002.1, on the reverse strand, counting down.
AGAGCGGGCTGCCCAGCATGGTCGGGATGTACATCGCCGGCCGGATCCAGTTGAAGAGCCCGCGGTAGGCGATCACGCCGCCGACGAAGAACGTGCGCAGGAAGCGGGTCATGTGAGCGACAGGGTCGCCTGGTCGCGTGCGAGCCGCTCGAAGATGCCGAACGTGACGGTGGAGAGGAGGCCGTACGCGGCGCCGAGCGCGAGCGCGGCCGCGATCGGCCCCCAGGCGCTACCGCCGAGTGCGGCGTGGCGGATTGCGAGGATGCCCCAGTACGGCGGCAGGAGCCACGAGATCGGCCGCGTCCACTCCGGCAGGATCGACGTCGAGAAGACAAGCCCCGAAGCGATCCAGACCGGGTACTCGAGCAGGTTCGAGAGGGCGTTCGCGTAGCGGTAGAGGATGAACGTCGAGGCGAGCAGCAGCCCCATCAGCCCGAGCGAGAGGATCGCCACCGGCACCGCGACCGCGAACTGGAACGGGTGGACGAGGTGGAGCGGCACGCCGAAGAGAAGCCGGCCCCAGAGAAGCGTCGCGACGAGTGCGTACGCGCCCGTGAGTGCGTTCGCGAGCGTGAACGGCAGGTAGACGAGTGCGAGCGGGTGCGGCGAGGCGGCGCTGAGCTCGAGCGTCCCCTGCCAGCGCTGCCACTGGATCATCCCGCCCGAGCCGTACAGCGTCGTCGACCAGACGCCCATCATCCCGGCGCCGAGCGCGGCGTAGAGCAGCGTGCCTCCCTGCCCGCCGGCCCTGAACATGTAGAAGGCGATCGTCGCGAAGATCACCGGCTGCAGCGTCGAGGTGACGAGGAAGAAGCTCGAGGTGGCGAGCATCTTCAGGTTCATCACGAACCCCGCGCGCACGACACGCAGGCCGGTCATACGCGCTCCAGCGTCGCGTGGCGCCGGCTCTGCTGCTCGAAGAACCGAAGCATTGCCACCCCGAGCGCCGCGTAGGCGAGCCCGATGATCGCCTCGCGTCCGAGCAGACCCTGGACGGAGGCGAGCGAGGCCCCGCCGGCGACCGCGCGCGCCGCCTCGATCGTATGGGTGAGCGGGAGCCCGCGACTGATCACGGCCATCCACCCGGGTAGGGTCGAGAGGGCGACGTTCGCTCCGCAGAAGATGAGGAGGAGGCCGACGAACACGTTCGAGAGCACCGCGGTCTCGCGGACGCGCAGCCCGATCGCCGCGTTGACGAGCCCGAGGCCGGTGCACGAGAACGCGCCGACGAGCAGAACGGGCGCGAGCCGCGCCCAGGTTGCGCCGTCCAGGGTCGTCCCGAGCAGCAGGCCACCCACGAAGAGCGAGAACGCGGCGACGAAGATCCCGTTGACGATCACTGGCAGCGCGCGGCCGAGGAAGAGCGGTAGTCGTCCGGCCGGGGAGATCAGGATCGGCCCCAGGGTCTGCCAGAACCGCTCGTCGGCGATCGTCTGCGTCATCGCGAAGAGGCAGGGGACGGACGAGTACTGGATCGCATTGCCGATCACGTAGAACTCGTCGGAGCCGATGCCCGCCGCCCGCCCGATGTAGGCGAAGAGCAGGATCTGGAAGATCGGGGTCAGGATCAGCGCCGGCACGAAGATCCAGAGTGAGAGGAACCCGAAGAGCGCGCGGTAGCTGATCAGGCCGCCGACGAAGAAGACGCGCAGGCCCTTCACGTCAGCGACAGGCTCGCCCGCCGGCGGGCGGAGTCGAGGACGGTGCCGAGCACCGCGATGCCGAGCAGCACGTAGGCCGCGGCCAGGCCGAAGCATGCGGCGACGTCGAGCAGCGCGTGCGGGCCGCCGTAGGCGCCGGCGCGGATCGCGCGCATGCCCCACGTCGGCCCGAGCAGCCACGAGATCGGGCGCACCCAGCTGGGCAGCAGCGAGATCGGGACGAGGAACCCGCAGACGAGCCAGACCGGGTATTCGGTCACGGCGCCGATCGCCCACGCCCGCCGGGAGCGGACGAACGCAACGGCCATCAGGAACCCGAGCGACCCGATCGTGACGACGATCCCGACGATGCCGAGCCCGAACGTCAGCGGGTGTGCGACCGGGATGTGAACGCCGAAGAGGAACCGCGCCCAGAGCAGGGTCGCGACGATGCAGTAGAGGCCGATCGTCGAGGTGGCCAGCGTGATCGGCAGCAGCACCAGGGCGAGATTGGTCGGCGATGCGACGAGCAGCTCGAGCGTGCCGAGCCGCCGCTCACGCTGGAGCGCCGACGAGGCCGACACGCTCGTAGCCGTCCAGACGCCCATCACGGCGGCGCCGAGCGCGACCGGGCCGAGCACCGCCGAGCCGCGGCCCGCCCGGAACATGAAGAACGCGACGGTGGCGAAGAAAAGCGGCCAGAGGATCGCCAGGAAGCCGTCGAAGGCCGACTGCGACAGCATCTTGAAGTGCAGGAGCCAGGCGAAGACGAAGAGGCGGAGCCGCTTCACTCGCCGCCGACCAGGGCGACGTACGCGTCCTCCAGGGTCGGCTCGCGGGACGCGACCCGCCCGACCTCCAACCCCTCGAGCAGGGCGAGGACGGGTGCGGTCAGTTCGCGGTCGGCGGTCGTCTGCACGACGAGCAGCTGGCTCTGGTCGCGCTCCTCGACGACGACCGAGGTGACGCCGTCGAGCGCGCGCACGCGGTCGACGGTCGCCTCGTCGACGCCGTAGACCTCGATCTCGGTGACGCGGCCTTCTTCGACCTGAGCCTTCAGCTCCTCGGGCGTGCCCTCGCCGACGATCTGGCCTTTCGCGATCACGGCGATCCGGTCGCACAGCGCGTCGGCCTCGAACATGTAATGCGTCGTCAGCAGCACCGTCTTCCCGGCCGCGACGAGGTCGGCGATCGTGCCGCGGAGCTGGCGTGCGCCGACGGGGTCGACGCCGATCGTCGGCTCGTCCAGGAAGACGACCTCGGGGTCGTGAAGGATCCCGCGCGCGATGTGCAGGCGCTGCCGCATGCCGCGCGAGTAGCCCTCCACCCGTTCCTGTTCTCGACCAGTCAGCCCGACGAGCTCGAGCACCTCGGCGATCCGGGCGCGCTGGTCGCGTCCCGACACGCCGTACAACTCGGCGAAGTACCGCAGGTTGTCGAGCGCCGAGAGGCGCTCGTAGAGGCCGCGGTCGCCGCCGAACACGTAGCCGATGCGCTTGCGCACCTCGCGCGCGTCCGCGACGACGTCGAACCCGAGCACGCGGGCCTCTCCGGCGGTCGGCAGGAGGAGCGTGATCAGCATCTTGATCGTCGTCGTCTTGCCGGCGCCGTTCGGCCCGAGGAGGCCGAAGAGCTCACCGCGCTCGACGGAGAACGAGATGCCCTTGACCGCCTCCACCTCGAGGCGCCGGCGCCGGATCACGCCCGTGGTGGTGCGATAGGTGCGACGAAGGCCGCCTGCCTCGATCACCGACACGGCTTTGAGGCTAGCGAGCGGTCGCGATTGGCGCGGATGCCGATGGAACCGGCTCGAGCTCGCACGGCGTCTGTGGGTCTCCCTCGCAGCAGCCGAGCTTGAAGCGGCAGCGGGCGCACTGCCAGGTCCCGTGACGCCACTCCATCGTGGCGCCGCAACGCCAGCAGGCCTCCCGCTCGCTCACAATCCGAGCGTACGACCTGAACCGGACAGGCCCCGCGCAGACACCTCCCGGGGACAGGCCCCGGACGTGCCGCCGCGAGACGTGGCCGCGACAGGCGGTTGGTAAAATCCTCGGCGCGAGGCGGCGTAGCTCAGCTGGTTAGAGCGTCGGACTCATAACCCGAAGGTCGGTGGTTCGAGCCCACCCGCCGCTACTCCCAGACCAGTCGTGAAGCCAAGACGAAGGGGCCTTGCGGCCCCCTCGGCGTTCAGGTCTCACGGCCTGCGCTCGATCAGCCCGCGTCCGCCCAAGGGAGGCTCTCCCAATCCTGGGGACGCTTGACCTCCCACCGGCCGTGCCGCTCTGGGTCGCGGGTCGCCACCTCGGAGCCGGCGCCGTGGCGCAGCGCCGTCTCCGAGCGCGGGTAGATGCGCTCCAGGTCGTCCCTTCGGTTGCCGGTCGCCAGGATCACGCACGGCCCGTCGCCGGTCGCGACGAAGGTGTGCGCGACCATCGGCGGGCAATGCACGAAGTCCCAGGTCCGCAGCCGGCGCTCCTCGTCCTCGATGACGAGGATGCACTCGCCCATCAGGATCAGGAAATCCTCCTGCACCGATTCGGCGTGGTACAGGCCAGACGGCTGTCCGGGCGGGACGACCCGAATCGTGAACCCGGCGTGCGGCTTCTCGTACCCGGTCAGGTCGGGCCGTCCCCGCAGAACGAAACCGTCCGACTCGAAGATGCAGACGCCGCCGTTCCAATCCTCGTTCGTGACCCAGGCCGCTTCCGCCGTGTTGACGACGAACCACCCCGCCGTCACGGGGGCCAATCCGGAAGCGACGCGCTCCAGCCGTGCCTCGACAGTCATGTTTCCCTCCTGCGTCGTTGATCGTTACGACTCGACGTCGCGCGGAAAGGCGCACGCCGAGTGGCGGCTCCAGGGCCGCCTCCATCGCATCGCTTGAGATCAACTACGCCGGGAACGCCACGAACCGAAGTCTAAGCGGCCTGCACCGGGAACTCGCCGACGGCTCCTCAGCCCGAGGAAGGCTCCGCGCGTCGGTCGAGCAGCGCGACGACATGCTGCAGGAGCTTCCAGGTCACGTCCGCATTCTCGAGCGCGAACTCGCGGAAGTCGTAGAACGGGATCTCGAGGAGCTGGAGCTCGGTCGTGGCGGTGACGGTCGCCGTTCGCTCGGCCTCGGTCACGAGGGCGACCTCGCCGAAGTGATCACCCTCGTCGAGGGTGGCGACCACCGTTCCGCCGACCGACACCGAAGCCTCACCGTCGACGATCACGAAGAAGCCGACGCCACTCATGGTCCCTTCCCGGACGAGAACCGATCCCGCGGGAGCACGGTGCTCGCGGAAGCGCGCCGCGAGCTTCTTCAACTGACGACCCTCCAGCTCCGAGAAGAGCGGCACACGCTTCAGGTCGTCCGCGGCGGCCATCCGGGCGATCCTACGCCGCCGCCCGCTCGGCGCGCAGCCGGTCCCGGCGGGTCCCGCTACACTTCCGCGGCCCGAGGGCGGTGCGTCAGCGTGCCCGGGCGGGGATTTTCAAGGCACAACCCTTACGACGAGAGAGCCATGGCCAAGACCGGAGTCAGAGTTGCGATCACGCTCGCCTGCACCGAGTGCAAGCGTCGGAACTACCAGACGATGAAGTCGAAGCGGAACACGCCCGACCGGGTCGAGTTCCGCAAGTACTGCCGCTGGTGCGGCACGCACACCCCGCACCGGGAGACCCGCTAGTCCGCCATGGCGACGGCACGTGCACCGCAGCCGCATGCCCCGGGCCCGCCCGAGGAGCGCAGGCGCTCGAACTTCGTCGCCGAGTCCTGGGCCGAGCTGAAGAAAGTCGAGTGGCCCGGACAGAACCAGGTCATCCAGGGGACGATCGTCGTGCTGGTGGCCTGCATCGTCGTCGGCACCTTCCTCTACATCAACGACGAGATCTGGAAGCAGGTCGTGTCGAAGGTCCTCCTCAGGTAGCAAAGGAATCGGAAGATGTTTCGCTGGTACGTCGTCAACACATATTCCGGCCACGAGAACAAGGTCAAGGCCAACCTCGAGCACCGCATCGAGTCGATGGGGCAGCGTCAGCGCTTCCGGCGCGTCGTCGTCCCGACCGAGCAGGTGATCGAGACCAAGGACGGCCAGAAGGTTCAGGCGGAGAAGCGCGTCCTGCCGGGCTATGTGCTCGTGAACATGGACCTGAACGACGACGCCTGGACGGTCGTGAAGAACACCCCGGGCGTGACCGGGTTCGTCGGCGCCGGCTCGAAGCCGGTGCCGCTCTCCCAGCCCGAGGTCGACCGGATCCTGAAGACCGGCGCAGGCGCGGGCGGCGACCGGCCGCGCGCGCAGGTCGAGTTCTCGCTCGGCGAGTCCGTCAAGGTCACCTCCGGCCCGCTCTCGGACTTCGACGGCGAGATCGTCGACGTCAACCCCGATCAGCAGAAGCTCAAGGTGCTCGTCGACATCTTCGAGCGCCAGGTTCCGGTCGAGCTCGGCTTCGACCAGGTAAAGAAGCTCGACTAGGAAGGCAACGTGGCGAAGAAAGTCCTCACTCTGATCAAGCTCCAGATCCCGGGCGGGCAGGCGAACCCTGCGCCGCCGGTCGGCCCTGCGCTCGGCCAGCACGGCGTCAACATCATGGAGTTCTGCAAGGCGTTCAATGCGCAGACCGCGCAGGAGAACGGCCGCATCATCCCGGTCGAGATCACGGTCTACGAGGACCGCAGCTTCGACTTCATCACGAAGACGCCGCCGGCCGCCGTCCTGATCAAGGAGGCGCTGCGGCTCGAGAAGGGATCTGCAGAGCCGAACCGCACGAAGGTCGGGAAGCTCTCCCGCGCCCAGCTCCGCTCGATCGCCGAGACGAAGATGACCGACCTGAACGCCCGCGACGTCGAGCAGGCGATGCTCGTGATCGCGGGGACGGCACGAAGCATGGGCGTGGAGGTTGATTCCTGATGGCGCAGCACGGCAAGCGGTACACCGAGTCGCGGGGCAGCGTCGACCGCGAGAAGCTCTACACGCCGGTCGAGGCGGTCCGGCTGCTCAAGGGCTCCCCGGCGGCGAAGTTCGACGAGACGGTCGAGGTCCACATGAACCTCGGGCTGAACGTCCGTCACGCCGACGAGCAGCTGCGCGGGACGATGATGCTGCCGCACGGCACCGGCCGTGAGCAGCGCGTCGCCGTCTTCGCCGAGGGCGAGAAGGCCCGCGAGGCGGAGGAGGCAGGCGCCGATGTCGTAGGCTCCGCCGACCTGGCGAAGCGCGTCGAGGAGGGGTTCACCGAGTTCGACGTCGCGATCGCGACGCCCGACCAGATGGGCAACGTCGGCCGGCTCGGCCGTGTCCTCGGCCCGCGTGGGCTGATGCCGAACCCGAAGACGGGCACCGTGACCTTCGACGTTGCGAAGGCCGTCCGGGACGCCAAGGCGGGCAAGCTCGAGTACCGCACCGACCGCGGCGCGAACGTCCACATCCCGATCGGGAAGCGCTCGTTCGACGAGCGGGCACTGGTCGAGAACTATGCGGCGCTGATCGACGAGATCGTGCGCGCGAAGCCGTCGGCCGCCAAGGGCCGCTACATCAAGAAGATCACGCTCACCTCCACGATGGGCCCGGGGATCCACGTCGATCCGACGCGGACCCGCGAGATCGCGGAGGAACTGCAGGAGGCCGTGGAACCAACGGCCTAGGCAAGAGCCCGTCGCCACAGACAGGAGGCGGCCCGACGGTGCAATGAGCACCGGCGGGCAGAAGCCCTCCCGAGGCGGCCTCCTGGGAGACCTGACCTTCTCCTCGCGAGCCCGCCTGTCTTTCGAGACACCGTGCGGGCTCGTTCGACGAAGGAGGAGGTGAAATGCAGAAAGAGGACAAGGAACGCGTCGTCGCCGAGCTGACGGAGAAGCTCCGCCGCTCGGAGACGATGATCGTCGCCGACTACCGCGGCCTGACGATGCCGCAGATCGACGCGCTCCGGGGCCGCCTGATCGAGCACGGCGCCCGGTTCACCGTCGTCAAGAACACCCTCACCCGCCGTGCGGCGCAAGAAGCCGGGGCGGATGCGCTGCTCGCGCTGCTCGAGGGGCCGTCGGCGATCGCGTTCGTGGAGGCGGACGGCGACGCGGTCGCCGTCGCGAAGGCGCTGGCCGACTCGGCCCGCAACACGAAGGTGCTCGAGATCCGCGGCGGCATCATGCAGGGCCGCGTCATCTCGGGTGCAGACGTGGAGGAGCTCGCAAAGCTCCCGCCGCTCGACGTGCTCCGCGGCCAGGTGATCGGCGCGATCATCGCACCGCTCACGAGCCTGATCGGGCTCGTGAACGCACCGCTCCAGAACCTCTACGGCCTCATCGACGCCCGCATCGAGCAGTTGCAGGCGGACGGCGAACCGGTGTCGGACACCGCGGAAACCGTCGACGAGGCTCCAGCGGCTGAAGAGGTGTCCGACACCTCGCCCGAAGCCGCCGCCGAAGCAAGCACTCAGGACACCCAGGAGGAAGACGCAGATGGCAGCAGTTGACACGATCTTCGAGCAGCTCGGCAGCATGACGGTGCTCGAGCTGGTCGAGCTGAAGAACAAGATCGAGGAGGAGTGGGGGATCACCGCCGCCGCTCCGGTCGCGGTCGCCGCGGGTGCGGCCGTCGCGGGTGACGGCGGCGCGGCCGTGGAGGAGAAGACGTCGTTCGACGTCGTCCTCACCGCGGCCGGCGGCCAGAAGATCCAGGTGATCAAGGTCGTCCGCGCGATCACGGGCCTCGGCCTCAAGGAGGCCAAGGATCTCGTCGATTCGGCTCCGAAGCCCGTCAAGGAGGGCGTGAACCAGGAGGAGGCCGACCAGGTCAAGGCTCAGCTCGAGGAGGCCGGCGCCTCCGTCGAGGTGAAGTAGGCGGCTCGACGCCGCCTACTTCACGGGATCTGACCCCGCCCGAGCCGTCGCCCCCGGGCGAACCGTTCAGGCGGGGTCAGACCCGGTTTTCCGCGCTCCGTCGGCGTTTGCTACTCTCCTGATGTCGGCCCAGCGGGCCCCTCGTCGTGCGCTTGCGGCTGGAGGGGCACCTTCGCTAACGTGGGGGGTTGCGGTCGACGCCCGGACCCGGTTCTCACTGCACGCCTTTTTCACTGCTCCGCCCTCATTCCATAGCCAGCAAGGGAGGCTGTTCTAGTTGGCCAAGACGGTCACAGCGCCTCGCGCGCGCAAGTCGTTCTCGCGTCTCAAGCACGTTCTCGACCTCCCCAACCTGATCGACATCCAGCGCCAGTCATTCGACTGGTTCCTCGCGGAGGGCCTCCGCGAGACGATCGACGACATCTCGCCGATCGAGGACTACACCGGCTCGCTCGCCGTCGAGTTCGGCGAGTACCGCTTCGGCGAGCCGCAATTCTCGATCCAGGAGTGTCGCGAGAAGGACCTCACCTACCAGGCGCCGCTCTCGATGACGGTCCGTTTCGTGAACAAGGACACGGGCGAGATCCGTGAGCAGACGGTGTTCATGGGCGACTTCCCGATGATGACCGAGTGGGGCACGTTCATCATCAACGGCACCGAGCGCGTGATCGTCACGCAGCTCGTCCGTTCGCCCGGCGCCTACCTGATGGAGCCGAAGGACGCCACCAAGCAGGTGTTCACGGCGAACCTGATGCCGAGCCGCGGCTCGTGGCTCGAGCTCGAGATCGACAAGAAGGGCGTCGTCTACGCGCGCATCGACCGGAAGCGCAAGCTCCCGATCACGACGCTGCTGCGGGCATTGCCGGCGGAGGACCCGGCCACCGGGTTCCAGCTCGACACCTCGTCGAACGAGGCGATTCTCGCCCTGTTCGGGGGCTCGCACTTCATCGAGAAGACGCTCGACAAGGACCCGACCACGCGCGAGGAAGAGGCGCTGATCGAGGTCTTCAAGAAGCAGCGCCCGGGCGAGCCGCCCACGCTCGACAACGCCCGCAACCTGCTGCGGTCGCTGTTCTTCGACCCGAAGCGGTATGACCTGACGAAGGTCGGCCGGTACAAGCTGAACCAGCGCCTCGGCGTCGACGTGCCCGAGGACACCCGCGTCCTCACGACCCAGGACATCCTGGCGCTCGTCCAGAAGCTCGTCGCGATGCCGCACGCGATCGGCGTGCCCGACGAGTCGAAGGACTTCGCCGCCGACGCGATCGCGCTCTCGCGCGACGCGATCCGCACCGAGCTCGACGAGTACGAGCACTTCGGCAACCGCCGCCTCCGCACGACCGGCGAGCTGATCCAGGAGGCATTCCGGGTCGGTCTCTACCGGATGGAGCGCGTCGTCCGCGAGCGGATGACGACGGAGGACGTCGACACGATCACGCCGCAGACGATCATCAACATCCGGCCCGTCGTCGCGGCGCTGAAGGAGTTCTTCGGCTCCTCCCAGCTGTCGCAGTTCATGCAGCAGACGAACTCCCTCGACGGGCTGACGCACCGGCGGCGGCTCAGTGCTCTCGGTGCAGGAGGACTGACGAGGGAGCGCGCGCCGATCGAGGTGCGCGACGTGCACCCGACCCACTACGGCCGCATGTGCCCGATCGAGACGCCGGAGGGCCCGAACATCGGCCTGATCGGCTCGCTCGCGTCGATGGCGACGGTCAGCGAGTTCGGCTTCATCCAGACGCCGTACCGGAAGGTTCAGAACGGCAAGGTGACCGACGAGATCACGTACCTCGACGCCGCCGAGGAGGCGCAGTACACGATCGCGCAGGCCTCCGAGCCCGTCGACGAGAAGACCGGCAAGTTCCTGCACGAGCAGGTGCTCTGCCGCTCGTCCGAGGGTGAGGCCGTGATCGCGGCCGCCAAGGACATCGACTACATGGACGTCGCGCCGGCGCAGATCGTGTCGGTTGCGACGGCGATGATCCCGTTCCTCGAGCACAACGACGCGAACCGCGCGCTCATGGGCGCGAACATGCAGCGGCAGGCCGTGCCGCTGATGATCCCGCAGGCACCGCTCGTCGGCACCGGCGTCGAGTACCGCGCAGCCGTCGACTCGGGCGACGTCGTCGTCTCGAAGCACGCCGGCACCGTCGTCGACCTCGACGCCGAGCGGATCGTGGTCGAGGGCCGCGGGACGCGCGACGAGTACGACCTGACGAAGTTCATGCGCTCGAACCAGGGGACGCTGATCCATCACAAGCCGATCGTGCGGCAGGGCGACCAGGTCGCCGCCGGCGCGGTGCTGGCGGACGGCTCCTCGACCGACCACGGCGAGCTCGCGCTCGGCGCGAACCTGCTGGTCGCGTTCATGCCGTTCGAGGGCTACAACTTCGAGGACGCGATCGTGCTCTCCGAGCGACTCGTCAAGGAGGACGTTCTCACGTCCATCCACATCCACGAGTACGAGATCGACGCCCGCTCGACGAAGCTCGGCGACGAGGAGATCACGCGCGACATCCCCAACCGCTCCGAGGAGTCGCTCCGCAACCTCGACGACCGCGGCATCGTCCGCGTCGGCGCCGAGGTCGGCTCGGGCGACCTGCTCGTCGGCAAGGTGACCCCGAAGGGCGAGACCGAGCTGACCGCCGAGGAGAAGCTGATCCGTGCGATCTTCAAGGAGAAGGCGCGCGAGGTCCGCGACACCTCCCTCAAGGTGCCGCACGGCGAGGGCGGCGTCGTCATCGACGTGAAGACGTTCTCGCGCGACAACGGCGACGACCTGAGCCCCGGCGTCAACGAGCTCGTCCGCGTCTACGTGGCGAAGAAGCGCAAGATCTCGGAGGGCGACAAGCTCGCCGGGCGTCACGGCAACAAGGGCGTCATCTCGAAGATCGTCCCCGAGGAGGACATGCCGTTCCTCGAGGACGGCCGTGCGGTCGACATCCTCCTCAACCCGCTCGGCGTGCCGAGCCGGATGAACATCGGCCAGATCCTCGAGACGCACCTCGGCTGGTCGGCGGCGCACGGCGTCTTCGCCAACGGCGACGTGAAGGCGCTCGAGGGCAACGCCGGCCGCGTCATCAACGCGCCGGCGCCCACGCCGATCGCGACGCCCGTGTTCGACGGCGCCACGGTGGCGGACGTGGACTCGGCGCTACTCGAGTGGGTGCGCCAGAACCCGGACAGCCCGATCAAGATGGTGATGGACCCGAAGGCGCCGCTGGGGCGGCAGGCCTCCGGGAAGGTCCGCCTGTTCAGCGGTCGCACCGGCGACCCGTTCGAGCAGGAGGTCACCGTCGGCTACATGTACATCCTGAAGCTGCTCCACCTCGTCGACGACAAGATCCATGCCCGCTCGACGGGGCCCTACTCGCTCGTCACGCAGCAGCCCCTGGGCGGCAAGGCCCAGTTCGGCGGCCAGCGCTTCGGCGAGATGGAGGTCTGGGCGCTCGAGGCCTACGGCGCCGCGTACACGCTCCAGGAGATGCTCACGATCAAGTCCGACGACACCGTCGGGCGCGTCAAGGCCTACGAGGCGATCGTCAAGGGCGAGAACATCGCCGAGCCGTCGATCCCCGAGTCCTTCAAGGTGCTGCTGAAGGAGATGCAGTCGCTGGCGCTCGACGTCGGCGTCATCTCCGAGGACGGCGGTGCCGTCGAGGTCAGGGAGGAGGACGACGAGCTGCTCCGCGCCGCGGAGGAGCTCGGGATCGATCTCTCTCCGGGCTCGCTCAGGGCCGCCGCACGGCAGCCCACGGCACAGGAGGCCGAGGAGGGGCAGGACCGGGTCGACGCCGACGGCGAGCTCGCGCTCCCCACCGACGAGTCGCTCGAGGACCTCGACGTGGTCGAAGAAGAGGACGAGGACGCCGACGTGGAGCCCGTGGGCGCCGCGGACGACGGCGACGCCGAGATCGAAGACTGAGCAACCGACGACCACCCAGTTAGAGCCAGCACAGGGAAAGAGGCGAGAGAGAACTTGATCGATATCAACGAGTTCGACGCGATCCGCATTGGCCTCGCGTCGTCGAAGCAGATCCGCGACTGGTCGTCGGGCGAGGTCACGAAGCCGGAGACGATCAACTACCGGACGCTCAAGCCCGAGCGCGACGGTCTCTTCTGCGAGCGCATCTTCGGTCCGACCAAGGACTGGGAGTGCTACTGCGGCAAGTACAAGCGCGTCCGCTACAAGGGCATCATCTGCGAGCGCTGCGGCGTCGAGGTGACGCGCCAGAAGGTGCGCCGCGAGCGCATGGGTCACATCGACCTGGCCGCGCCCGTCTCGCACATCTGGTTCTTCAAGGGCGTCCCGAGCCGCATCGGGTACCTCCTCGACATCGCCCCGCGCGAGCTCGAGAAGGTCCTCTACTTCGCGGCGTCGATCGTCACGAACGTCGACAACGACGCGCGGGCGAAGGACCTCAACGACCTCGAGGACAAGGTGAAGGGCGAGTCGGAGCGGATCTACGTCGACCGCGACGAGCAGCTCGCCGACCTCGAGAAGCGCCTTGCCAGGCGGCGTGCTTTCTTCGCGGAGAGCAAGGAAAAGGGCTTCGACGAGGACGACGACTTCTGGACCCGCGGTCTCGCGACCTGGGCCGAGGAGTCGATGCTCCCGCCGCTCGAGGAAGCGCGGAAGCTCGTCTCGGGGCTCTTCTCGGAGCTGGTCGCGCAGATCACGACCGAGGACGCGAAGAAGATCCGCGAGCTCGTCCGCAACGCCGCGATCCGCGAGGACCGCAAGCTGACGCCACGCGAGCTCGAGCAGGTCGCCTCCGCGGCCGAGCAGATCCTCGCCGCCATCAATCCGCTCGAGCGCGAGCTCGAGAAGGCGACGGGCGCCAAGAAGGGCGCCATCACCAAGCACATCCACCGCATCGTGGACGCGCTGCTCCTCGGCGAGGAGATGGGTGAGGACGACACGGCGCTCGCCGCAGGCGTCGACCAGAAGAACCTGGAGAAGGCGCGCGACCTCGGCAACGGGCTGCTCAAGGAGGCCGTCGACTCGTGGGAGGACGGCCAGGACATCCGCGAGCTGACGAACGACCTGTGCCTGCGGACGGACGGGAAGATCCAGAAGGAGGATCTCGACTCGCTGATCCAGTGGGCCTTGAAGGTGCGCGAGATGTATCTCGACATCGAGTCGCGCCGCGAGGACACGCGCGAGGCCGCCGTCGACTCGGTGCGCCGCCTCGAGCAGACGTGGCAGCTCTTCCGGGAGCTGGAGCCGAAGCTGGTTGTCAACGACGAGCAGCTCTTCCGCGAGCTCAAGGACCGCTTCGGCTCGCCGTACGGCTTCGGCGTCTACTTCCGCGGCGGCATGGGGGCGGAGTCGATCCGCGACCTGCTCCGCGACCTCGACCTCGACCTCGAGGCTGCGACGCTCCGCGACACGATCAAGACGTCGAAGGGGCAGAAGCAGCAGCGGGCGATCAAGCGGCTGAAGGTCGTCAACGCCTTCATCAAGTCCGAGAACCGGCCCGAATGGATGATTCTCGAGGCGGTTCCGGTGATCCCGCCGGAGCTGCGCCCGATGGTGCAGCTCGACGGTGGCCGCTTCGCCACCTCCGACCTGAACGACCTCTACCGCCGCGTGATCAACCGGAACAACCGGCTCAAGCGGCTGCTGGATCTCGGCGCGCCGGAGATCATCGTCAACAACGAGAAGCGCATGCTGCAGGAGGCCGTCGACGCGCTGTTCGACAACGGCCGTCGCGGCCGCGCTGTCACCGGCCCGGGCAACCGGCCGCTGAAGTCGCTCTCCGACATGCTCAAGGGCAAGCAGGGACGGTTCCGCCAGAACCTGCTCGGCAAGCGCGTCGACTACTCGGGCCGCTCGGTCATCGTGGCCGGCCCGAACCTGCGCCTCCATCAGTGCGGCCTGCCGAAGCTCATGGCGCTCGAGCTCTTCAAGCCGTTCATCATGAGCCGCCTCGTCGAGCGCAAGTCGGTGCAGAACATCAAGGCGGCGAAGAAGTACGTCGACTCGATGACGCCCGAGGTCTGGGACGTGCTCGAGGAGGTGATCGCTGAGCATCCGGTCCTTCTGAACCGCGCCCCGACGCTGCACCGCCTCGGCATCCAGGCGTTCGAGCCCGTGCTCGTCGAGGGCAAGGCGATCCAGGTGCACCCGCTCGTCTGTCACGCGTTCAACGCCGACTTCGACGGCGACCAGATGGCCGTCCATCTGCCGCTGTCGGCTGAGGCTCAGGCGGAGGCCCGGATCCTGATGCTGTCGTCGAACAACATCCTGTCGCCGGCCTCCGGGCGCCCGCTCGCGACGCCGACGCAGGACATGGTGCTCGGCATCTACTACCTCACCTACAGCGACAAGGACCTGCCGTCGCTGGATTCCGCCAAGCTGAACCCGCGCCCGAAGCGCTTCGACTCGGCCGACGAGATCGAGGTCGCGCTCGAGGTGGGGGCGATCGGCCTGAAGGACCCGATCGAGTTCCGCTTCAGCGACGAGCTGCACCTCACGACCGCCGGCCGCGTTCTGTTCAACAGCGCCGTGTACCGGGCGCTCGACGAGCTGCTGCCGCCCGACGAGGAGCTGGAGTTCGACTTCGTCAACCAGACGCTCGCCAAGCCCGACACCGACCGCTACGTGCTCGGGCTCTCCGACCGGTACGGCGCGCATACGCTCGCCCCGGTGCTCGACACGATCAAGACGCTCGGCTTCCGGTTTGCGACCAAGGCCGGTGTGACGATCTCGAAGAACGACATCGTCATCCCGCCCGCGAAGGAGCAGATCCTCGCCGGGTACGAGAAGCGTGTCGAGGACGTGCACGGCCAGTACGACATGGGCCTGATCACGGAGGACGAGCGCCACGAGACGATCGTCAACATCTGGACGGAGGCCACCGACGAGGTCGCGAGCGCCATGGAGGACCACTTCGACGAGCTGAACCCGGTCTTCATGATGGCCAACTCGGGTGCCCGCGGCTCGTTCAAGCAGATCCGCCAGCTTGCCGGCATGCGCGGCCTGATGGCCAACCCGAAGGGCGAGATCATCGAGCGCCCGATCAAGGCGAACTTCATGGAAGGCCTGTCGGTCCTCGAGTACTTCATCTCGACGCACGGCGCCCGCAAGGGCCTTGCCGACACCGCCCTGCGCACCGCCGACTCGGGGTACCTCACGAGGCGCCTCGTCGATGTGTCGCAGGACGTGATCGTCCGCGAGGAGGACTGTGCGACGGCTGATCACGTCGACCTGCCGATCCGCACGAGCGAGGGCTTCAACAAGTCGCTGCTCGGCCGGATCGTCGCCGAGGACGTCCACAAGCCGCTCGCCTCGGGCCGGCCGGGCAAGACGGTGGTCGCCGAGAAGGGGGCAGTCATCACGCTTGCGCTGCTCGAGCAGGCAGAGGAGGAGCTCGGCGACGGCGCGACGTTGCCGGCGCGTTCGGTGCTGAAGTGCCGCGCGGAGTCCGGCGTGTGCCGCACCTGCTACGGCATCTTCCCGGCGACGGGCGAGATGTGCGAGATCGGCGACGCGGTCGGAATCATCGCCGCCCAGTCGATCGGCGAGCCGGGCACCCAGCTGACGATGCGGACCTTCCACACCGGCGGTGTGGCGGGCGCCGACATCACGCACGGCCTGCCCCGCGTGGTCGAGATCTTCGAGGCGCGCAACCCGAAGGGCGCGGCGATCCTCGCCGAGCTCGGCGGGCGCGTCGACGTCGAGCAGACCGAGCGCGGGCCGAAGCTCACGATCAACCCGACCGAGGTCGGCGACGACGGCGAGCTGGCGGAGCCGGTCGAGTATCAGCTGCCGCGGCGGACCCGCCTTCTGGTCGGGAACGGCCAGGTCGTTGAGCCGGGCGATGCTCTCAACGAGGGCTCGCAGAACCCCGGCGAGCTGCTCGCGCTCAAGGGCTCGACGCAGACCGAGCTGTACCTCGTCGGCGAGGTGCAGAAGGTCTACAAGAGCCAGGGCGTCGAGATCCACGACAAGCACATCGAGCTGATCGTCCGGCAGATGCTGAAGAAGGTGCGCGTCGAGACGAACGGCGACACCGATCTGCTGCCGGGCCAGCTCGTCGACAAGGTCGTTCTCGAGCGCGAGAACGGCAAGGTCGGGGCGAAGGGCGAGAAGGCGGCGTTCGAGCCGCTGATCCTCGGGATCACGAAGGCATCGCTCGCAACCGAGTCGTTCCTCTCCGCAGCCTCGTTCCAGGAGACGACCAAGGTGCTCACCGACGCCTCGATCGAGGGCAAGATCGACCGCCTGCTCGGGCTGAAGGAGAACGTGATCATCGGGAAGCTGATCCCGGCGGCCACGGGCCTGAAGCGCTACCGGACGATCGAGATCTCGCCGACCGAGCCGGTCGTCCGCGACGCGTACGAGCGGGAGACCCTGCTCCAGGCGCTCGAGGAGATCGGCCAGGACGGGAACGGCGGGATCGACTTCGCCGGCCTCGACGTCGGCTTCGGCGGCGAGCCGGGCTCCGACACCACATCGAGCCACGACGCCGGCGAGGCGACCGAGATCCCGGACGTCGATTCCCCGCTCGACTGAGTATCCCGACAGGTGTCGGGCACCTTTTCGAAGGTGCCCGACACCTGTGTAGGTACACGGCCCTCCGACGGGTGATTCGACCGCCGCGTTTCTCGCTCATGGTGAGGGGCGGTGAGCGGCACCAACCCCGGGGAGCGCCTCGGGTTCACGATCGGCGATCTCGCCGAGACGATGTGCGACGCCGTCGTCAATCCGACGAACGCGGCGTTCCTGCTCGGGCATGCCGGGGTCAGCGGCGCGCTTCTGCGTGCCGGCGGCGAGGCGCTCGCGCGCGCCTGCGCGGGCCTGGGCGACCGCCAGCAGGGGCCCGTGCGCGTGACCGGCGCCGGCCGGCTGCCTGCTCGGTATGTCATTCACGTGGCGAGCCCGGTCTGGCGCGGAGGCATCTCCGGCGAGCAGGAGGCCCTCGCCGCCCTCCATGAGCGGGTGCTCGAGGCCGCGGAGCGGCTCGACTGCCGCACGGTGGCCCTGCCCGCGATCGGGTGCGGGGCGCACAGCTTCCCGTCCGACGCCGCCGCCGCGGCAGCGGTGCCCGCGCTCGAGCGGGCGCTCGGGCGCCTGCCCGGGATCGAGCGCGTCGAGCTCGTGTTCGGAAGCCGGGTGCTGCTGCTCGACTACGCGTCCCGCAGCAGCTTCGAGCGCGCCGCCGATCCGGCCGGAGGGCTGCGGGAGGAGCTCCTCCACCTCCTCCGCGCGGGCCGCGATGACGAGCTCGAGCAACGGGTGCGGGACGTGGCCGACGAGGCGTCGCTGCGCGGGATCCACGAGCTTGCCCGGCGCCTGCTCGACGAGCTCGACGGCGAGTCGAGCCGGAGCATCTCGGTCTCCGCGCTCTACGCGCAGGCGGCCCACCAGGTGCTCGACGAGACGGCGTAGTTCTCGCGAGTCGGTTGCTACAACGTCGGCGTGCGTCGCACGCTCCCGGTTGCCTGCCTCGCAGCGGCCCTCGCGCTCGCGGCGGGAGGAGCCGCCCGCGGCGGCGCCACCGCGCCGATCCCGTTCCCGTGCGGGCTCCCGCAGGCCCAGCCCGTGTGGATCGACTACGCCGACGGGATGGTGCCGTTCTGGTCGACCATCTTCGCCCGGCCCGGGATCGTCGCGGCGGCATCGCAGTTCATCGTCCCGCCCCAGCTTCGCGCGCACGGCGCGCAGACGGTGTACTTCGACCTGTACCTCGGGAACCGGGTCGGGACCCCATCGAAGCCCGCCGACCCGTCCGTGATCCAGGCGCGCGCCGACAAGCTCTTCCAGACCGCCGTGACGTCGTCCGGCTGCGCCCAGCCGGTGATCGCCGAGAACGAGCTCGCAGGCGCCGACCTGCCGACCCCGTGGACCGCCACGACCACGCAGTACCGGGCGAACGTCCTCGCCTATCTGCAGCGGCTGAGCGCGCTCGGCGCGCGGCCGTTCCTGCTCCTGCCGAAGCGGCCGTACATCCACGACGAGACCGCGGACGACTGGTGGCGCGCCGTCGCCCAGGTCGCGGACATCGTCCCCGAGGTGTACTTCGCGGCGCCGGCGATCTCGAAGCAGGGGGCGGTCCTCGGAAGCAGGCACCTGCGGGCGACGATGCGCACGCGGCTCGAGGACCTGATTCAGATCGGGGTCCCGACGAGCCGACTCGGGATGATGCTCACGTTCTCCTCGACGCGGGGCGCCGGCGGCCGCGAGGGGCTGCAGCCGCTGTCGAAGTGGCTCGACGTGACGAAGTGGGAGGCGCTCGCCGCGAGGCAGGTCTCGTCGGAGCTCCGGATCGCGAGCATCTGGTCGTGGGGCTGGGCCGCCTTCAACCCGGCCGGCAACGACCCCGACAAGCCGAAGGTCGCCTGCACGTGGCTCTGGGCGCGCGACCCGTCGCTCTGCGACGCACCCGCGCTCGCCGGGAAGGATCTCGACCCGTCGCTCGACGTCGGTGCCGTCCTGCCGGCCGGGACGGTGTGCGTGCTCGGCAAGACGGCGGTGCGCGCGCTCGACGTCGCCGCGCTCCAACGGGTGGTCGGCGACCCCGACCTGGCGTTCACGGCGGCCTTCCAGCACGCAGTGCTCGTGAACGCACGGCCGCTCGACCCGGCGAGGATCGCGCAGGCGGAGCGGGACGTGATCCTCGACCGCTTCGGCGGCACGCGCTCCGCCTACCTGGCGGCGCTCGCGAAGGCAGGGGCGACACCGGCGCTCGGCCGGCAGGTGCTCGCCGACGAGCTGCGCCGCCTCGCGGTCTCCGCGACGCTCCACACGCCGGCTCCGACGACCGCCGAGCTGCAGAGCTGGTATGCGACCTACGGGTCGACCAGGGCACGGCCTGTTCGGGCGGCGGCGCCGGTTGCCTGGCTCGGGAACCGCCGGCAGGGGATCGCCGTCGACGGCGTGGCGCCCGAGCGGCTCCTCGCCCTCGCCGCCGGGCAGTCGACGACGATCGACGGTGTCCGGGTGACCGCCCTCGGCGAGACGACCCCGCTCGGCGCCGTCCCTTATGCGACTGCGCTCCCGGCGGTTCGCGTCGCGCTCGTCGGGGAGCTGAAACAGGCTGCCTTCGCGGTCTGGCTGCGCCGCCGCGAGAACCAGAGCCTCGCGAGCCTCGCCTGCGCCCACGACCGGGCTCCGCAGACGGCCGCCGTCGACCTGACCGACTGGCTGCCGTTCCTGTCGCTCTGAGTCGGGGTCAGGAGCTGCCGTCGGCCTCGGTACGGCCCTTGCCGGCGCCCTTCGCGCGGTAGAGCGCGTCGTCGGCGCGCTGGAAGAGGTCGGCCGGGGTGTCGCCGGGCCTGACCTCCGCCACGCCGGCCGAGACCGTGAGGATGCCCGTCCCGCCGATCGGCCGGGCGGCGATCGCCCTTCCGATGCGCCCGGCGAGCAGCGCGGCGTCATCGGCACCGGCCTCCGGGAGGATGACCGCGAACTCGTCGCCGCCGACGCGGCACGTGATGTCGGCGGCGCGGACGACCGAGAGCGTGCGCTCGGCCACCTCGGCAAGCACGCCGTCGCCGGCCAGATGGCCGATCTTGTCGTTGATCGCCTTGAAGTTGTCGAGGTCGAGGACGATCAGGGAGAGCAGCCGGTGGTGGCGGTGGGCGCGGGCGACCTCCCGGGCGAGAGTCTCGTGGAAGTAGCGCCGGTTGTGCACGGCGGTGAGCGCGTCGATGTCTGCGAGCGCCCTCGCATCCGTGTAGCGGCGCGCGTTCTCGAACGCCGGCCCGGCGCGGGCGGCAAGCTGCTCGAGCTCGTCGAGCTCGACGTCGGAGAGCCTCCCGGCGGCCGTCCGCGTGAAGGCGGCGAGCGAGCCGATCGGCAGGCCGTCGGCCCGGAGCGGCACCACGACACCCGAGCGGATGACCGGGCTCGCGCTCTCGACGTCGTCGAGCCGGTAGTGGAAAGTGACCTCGACGGCCCGGATGTTGTCGTTGTCCGGCACCGGGACGGCGGTCTTCTCCGCCTCCTCGTCCGGCATCCCGAGCGTTCTCATGAACCGCCCGCCGTCGGGCCCCGCCGCCTCGACGAGCGCAGCGTCGACGCCCGCGATCCCGCCCGCCTGCTCGAGCGTCCGGTTCGTCACCTCGTCCAGCTCGAGCGACGAGGCGAGCTCGGGCAACGCGCGATCCGGGCGGCGTCCGACCGTCTGCGCCCCTTCGAGCGCCCCGGCCAGGTCGCGCATCGTCTCGTGCATGCCGGCGGCAAGGCTCGCGACCGCCTCGGCGACCCGATCGTCGGCCGAGGCGCGCGCTCGCCACGCCGCGACGCCCCCGGCGCACGCGAGGACGAGGGCGACCCCAAGGGCGCCGATGAGAAGAGCCGTTACCACCGCAGGCAAGAATCACTCTAAGTGGGGACTTCGGGGTCAGCTATGCCGCATCCGAGGGATGCCGCGGGGGGCGTTTGCACGCCGGCGCGAGGTTCCGCTACCATGCCGCGGTCGGCGGGTGCCCGAGCGGCGCCCCCGGCTTTCTGTCTGCTCTTTGGACATCTGCCTATACGACCTGTAGCACGCCGCCCTCGAACTACGAAGGGGAGACCCGGTCTCACAATGCCTACCGTCAACCAGCTGATTCGCAAGGGCCGCGCCAAGAAGAAGGCGAAGGTCAAGACGCCTGCGCTCTCCGGCGCCCCGCAGCGCCGTGGCGTCTGCACGCGGGTCTCGACGACGACGCCCAGGAAGCCGAACTCGGCGCTGCGGAAGATCGCGCGCGTGCGGCTGACGAACGGGCTCGAGGTGGGCACGTACATCCCCGGCGAGGGTCACAACCTGCAGGAGCATTCGGTCGTGCTCGTTCGCGGCGGCCGCACGAGCGACCTGCCGGGCTTCCGGTACAAGGTGATCCGCGCCGCGCTCGACACGGCCGGGGTCGCCGACCGCAAGCAGGGCCGCTCGAAGTACGGCGCCAAGAAGGGATCGAAGTAGTGCCACGCCGCGCCGAGATCTCGCCGCGCCCGGTCACGCCGGACCCGGTCTACGAGAGCCAGCTCGTCACGCAGCTTCAGAACCGCGTGATGCTCGACGGCAAGAAGTCGGTCGCCGAGGCGATCGTCTACGGGGCGCTCGAGAAGGTCGGCGAGCGCACGGGCCGGCCGCCGGTGGACGTGCTCGAGCAGGCCGTGAAGACGGTCACGCCCGTGCTCGAGGTGCGCTCGCGGCGCGTCGGCGGGGCGAACTACCAGGTTCCGGTCGAGGTGCCTCAGCGCCGCGGCCGCACGCTCGCCCTCCGCTGGCTCGTCACCTTCGCGCGCGACCGGCGCGAGAAGCACATGGAGGACAAGCTGGCCGGGGAGATCCTCGACGCGCTCGAGCAGCAGGGGAACGCTTACAAGCGCAAGGACGACATGTACCGGATGGCGCAGGCCAACAAGGCCTTCGCCCACTACCGCTGGTAACTAGGAGAGTTTTGGCAGCAACGGAATCACGGGTGGCGCTGGACCGCGTCCGCAACATCGGGATCATGGCCCACATCGATGCGGGCAAGACCACGACGACGGAGCGGATCCTCTACTACACGGGCCGCACCCACAAGATGGGCGAGGTCCACGAGGGCGCCGCGACGATGGACTGGATGGCGCAGGAGCAGGAGCGCGGCATCACGATCACGTCGGCGGCGACCACGGCGTTCTGGCGCGACCACCGCATCAACATCATTGATACGCCCGGGCACGTGGACTTCACGGTCGAGGTGGAGCGCAGCCTGCGCGTCCTCGACGGCGCGGTCGCCGTGTTCGACTCGGTCGCGGGTGTCCAGCCCCAGTCCGAGACGGTCTGGCGCCAGGCCGACAAGTACAAGGTCCCGCGGATCGCGTTCATCAACAAGATGGACCGCACCGGCGCGAACTTCTTCGCCGCCGTGCAGTCGATGCGCGAGCGCCTCGGCGCGAACCCGGTGCCCGTGCAGATCCCGATCGGCCAGGAGGACGCCCACACCGGCGTCGTCGACCTGGTCGAGATGCGGGCGATCGTCTACAAGGACGACCTCGGCCAGACGTTCGAGATTGGCGACATCCCGGCCGAGCTCGCCGAGCAAGCGCACGAGTACCACCACCAGCTGATCGACGTCGTCTCGAACTTCGACGACGAGGTGCTCGAGGCGTACCTGGAGGACGAGAGCTCGGTGACGCCGGAGATGCTGCGCCGCGCGATCCGCGCCGGGACGCTCGCCGACGAGATCACGCCCGTGCTGCTCGGCTCCGCCTTCAAGAACAAGGGCGTGCAGCCGCTGCTCGACGCTGTCATCGACTACCTGCCGAGCCCCCTCGACGTGGCCGCGGTGCGCGGCGTCGACCCGAAGACCGAGAACGAGGCCGAGCGGAAGCCTTCGCTCGACGAGCCGTTCAGCGCGCTCGCCTTCAAGGTGATGTCCGACCCGTACGTCGGCAAGCTCACCTACTTCCGCGTGTATTCGGGGAAGCTGAAGGCAGGGGACAGGGTCCTCAACACGACCACCGGCAAGACCGAGCGCATCGGCCGCATCCTGCAGATGCACGCGAACCACCGCGAGGAGCGCGAGGAGATCGGCGCGGGCGAGATCGCTGCGGGTGTCGGGCTCAAGTCGACGACGACCGGCGACACGCTCTCACTCGAGAACGCGCCCATCGTGCTCGAGTCGATGACGTTCCCCGACCCGGTCATCTCCGTCGCCGTCGAGCCGAAGTCGAAGGTCGACCAGGACAAGCTCGGGAACGGGCTCGCGCGGCTCGCCGAGGAGGACCCCACGTTCCGCGTCGAGAGCGACGAGGAAACGGGCCAGACCCTGATCTCGGGCATGGGCGAGCTTCACCTGGAGATCATCGTCGATCGCCTCAAGCGCGAGTTCAACGTCGACGCGAACGTGGGCCGGCCGCAGGTCGCCTATCGCGAGACGATCTCGAGGCCGGCGGAGAAGATCCAGGGCAAGTTCGTCCGGCAGACCGGCGGCTCGGGGCAGTACGGCGACGCCGTCATCAACCTGCTTCCGCAGGAGCCGGGCCAGGGCTACGAGTTCGTCGACAAGATCGTCGGTGGCAAGATCCCGAAGGAGTACATCCCCGCGATCAACGCGGGCATTCAGGAGGCGATGGGCTCGGGGATCCTCGCCGGGTATCCGGTCGTGGACGTCAAGGTCGAGCTGATCGACGGCTCCTACCACGACGTCGACTCGAGCGAGCGGGCATTCAAGATCGCGGGCTCCCTGGCGTTCAAGGAGGCCATGAAGCGGGCGAAGCCGAAGCTGCTCGAGCCGATGATGGCGGTCGAGGTGACGACGCCCGAGGACTACCTCGGCGACGTCATGGGCAACCTGAGCTCGCGCCGAGGCCGCATCGAGAGCATGGGGCCGCTCGGCAAGGCCCAGGTCATCAAGGCTCTCGTCCCGCTTTCCGAGATGTTCGGCTACGCAACCGACCTGCGCTCGATGTCGCAGGGTCGCGCCGACTTCACCATGCAGTTCGACCGGTACGAAGAGGTGCCGGCGTCGATCGCGAGCGAGATCACCGAGCAGGGCTCGGGGTCCTAGTCAAAGGAAGGAAGGAATGGCCAAGCAGAAGTTCGAGCGCACGAAGCCGCACCTCAACGTCGGCACCATCGGGCACATCGACCACGGCAAGACGACGCTGACGGCAGCGATTTCGAGCGTTCTCCACAAGCGCGGTGGCGGCGGCCAGGTCAAGTCGTTCGCCGAGATCGACAACGCGCCGGAAGAGCGTCAGCGCGGCATCACGATCAACACGTCGCACGTCGAGTACGAGACGGCCAACCGTCACTACGCGCACGTCGACTGCCCGGGTCACGCCGACTACATCAAGAACATGATCACGGGTGCCGCGCAGATGGACGGCGCGATCCTCGTGGTCTCCGCGGCCGACGGCCCGATGCCGCAGACACGCGAGCACATTCTGCTGGCGCGGCAGGTCGAGGTGCCCTACATCGTCGTGGCACTCAACAAGGCCGACATGGTCGACGACGAAGAGCTGCTCGAGCTCGTCGAGCTGGAGGTCCGCGAGCTGCTGACGAAGTACGAGTTCCCCGGCGACGACATCCCGATCGTCCGCGTCTCGGCGCTGAAGGCGCTCGAGGGCGACGAGAGCTGGGAGGAGAAGATCCTCGAACTGATGGAGGCGGTCGACTCCTACATCCCGGAGCCGGTTCGCGACGCCGACAAGCCCTTCCTGATGCCGATCGAGGACGTGTTCACGATCACGGGCCGCGGCACGGTCGTCACGGGCCGCGTCGAGCAGGGCAAGATCGAGGTCGGCAACGAGATCGAGATCGTCGGCATCCACGAGAAGACGGAGAAGACGGTCGTCACCGGTCTCGAGATGTTCCAGAAGTCCCTCGATTACGCGCAGGCCGGCGACAATGCAGGCGCGCTCCTCCGCGGCGTCAAGCGCGAGGAGGTCGAGCGCGGCCAGGTGCTCGCGAAGCCGGGGTCGATCACGCCGCACACGCACTTCAAGGCCGAGGTGTACGTGCTGTCGAAGGACGAAGGCGGCCGTCACACGCCGTTCTTCAACAACTATCGCCCGCAGTTCTACTTCCGCACGACGGACGTGACGGGGGCGGTGAAGCTGCCGGAGGGCCAGGAGATGGTCATGCCGGGCGACAACACCAACATGGAGATCGAGCTGATCCAGCCGATCGCCATGGACCAGGGCCTCCGCTTCGCGATCCGCGAGGGCGGCCGGACCGTCGGCGCAGGCGTCGTCACCGAAGTCGTCAAGTAGGAAGCGAAGGCGAACGAACATGGCACAGGGGAAAATCCGGATCCGCCTGAAGGGCTACGACCATCAGCAGCTGGACCGGTCGGCCCAGCAGATCGTCGACACCGCGCAGCGCAGCGGCGCGACGATCACTGGGCCGGTCCCCCTGCCGACGGAGAAGAACGTCTACTGCGTGATCCGCGGCCCGTTCAAGGACAAGGACTCGCGCGAGCACTTCGAGGTGCGCACGCACAAGCGCCTCATCGACATCCTCAGCCCCACGCCGAAGACGATCGACCAGCTGATGCGGCTCGATCTCCCGGCCGGGGTCGACATCGAGATCAAGCTGTGATGGCCAAAGGGATCCTCGGCAAGAAGCTCGGCATGACCCAGGTCTTCGATCCGGAGACCGGCGCAGTCACCTCGGTCACCGTGATCGAGGCCGGCCCGTGCCCGGTCGTCCAGGTCAGGACCCGCGACGTCGACGGTTACGACGCCGTGCAGCTCGCCTTCGAGCCCGTCGCCGACCGCAAGCTCTCGCAGGGCGAGCGGGGCCATCTCGCGAAGTTCGGCGTCGGTGCGCATCGCCGGCTCGTCGAGTTCCGCGGCGGCCTCGACGGCGCCGTCGAGGGCGAGACCGTCACCGTCGAGGCCTTCCAGGCCGGCGACAAGGTGAAGGTTGCCGGCATCGGGATCGGCAAGGGCTTCCAGGGAACGATCAAGCGCCACAACTTCAGCTCCGGCCCTCGCGCCCACGGCTCGCACAACGTCCGCAAGCCCGGCTCGATCGGCGCCTCGGCCACACCTTCTCGTGTGTTCAAGGGCGTCAAGATGGCCGGCCGGATGGGTGGGAAGCGCGTCACCCAGCTGGGCCTGACCGTTCACGACGTCGACGTCGAGCGCAACCTGCTGCTCGTCAAGGGCGCCGTGCCGGGCCCGCGCAACGGGTTTGTGGAGGTGCGCGGATGACCGTCGTCCCGCAGCTCAGCGTGTCCGGCGCGAAGGCCAAGGACGTCACGCTCGACGATGCCGTCTTCGCGGTCGAGGTCAAGCCCCATCTCGTGCACGAGACGGTGCGCGCCGAGCTGAACGCCCGCCGCGCCGGCACGTTCGCCACGAAGAGCCGTGGGCTCGTCTCGGGCGGCCGTCAGAAGCCGTGGCGCCAGAAGGGCACCGGCCGCGCGCGCCAGGGCACGATCCGCGCGCCGCAGTTCGAGGGCGGCGGCCACGCGTTCGCGAAGTCTCCGCGCTCCTTCGACCAGAAGGTGAACCGCAAGGCCTTCCGCTCGGCATTGCGCTCGGCGCTCGCGGCGCACGTGCAGGAGGGGACGCTCGCGGTCGTCGACGCCGGCCAGTTCGAGGCGCCGTCGACGAAGGCCGCCCGTGCGCTCGTCGAGGTGTGGGGCCCCGCGACGCCGCTCGTCGTCGTCGCCCTGCCCGAGGAGGAGACCCTCTGGAAGAGCTTCCGCAACCTCGAGCGTGTGGCCCTGGTCTCGCCTGCCGAGCTCGAAGTCGCCGCCGTCGTGTGGGCGCAATCGCTCCTCATCACGGAGGGCGCTCTGCCGCTCGTCGAGAGAAGGGCTCTTTAGTGGATCCAAGCCAGATCATCCTCGCGCCGATCGTGAGCGAGAAGAGCTATGCCGGTGCGACGCACGGGAGCTACACGTTCCGGGTTCATTCGCACGCGCACAAGACGCAGATCCGCCAGGCCGTCGAAGAGCTCTTCTCGGTCAAGGTCGAGCGCGTCAACGTGATCAAGGTTCAGCCGAAGCCGAAGCGGCGCGGCGCGTTCCGCGGCACCCGCCCGGGGTGGAAGAAGGCCATCGTGCAACTGCGCGCCGGCGACACGATCGAGATCTTCGAGGGGGCTCAGATCTAGTCATGCCTGTCAGAAGGTTCAAGCCCACGAGCCCCGGCCGCCGGCACATGACGGTGTCCGACTTCGCCGAGGTGACGAAGTCGAAGCCCGAGAAGGCGCTGACGGAGAAGCTGACCAAGAAGGGCGGGCGCAACAACAACGGGCGCATCACGACGCGCCACCAGGGCGGCGGGCACAAGCGCCGCTACCGTCTCGTCGACTTCAAGCGCACGAAGGACGGCGTGCCGGCCAAGGTCGCCGCGATCGAGTACGACCCGAACCGGTCGGCGCGCATCGCGCTTCTCCACTACACCGACGGCTTCAAGAGCTACATCCTCGCTCCTGCGGGCGTCCGGGTCGGCTCGGTCGTGCAGTCCGGTGCCGACGCCGACATCAAGCCCGGCAACGCGCTGCCGCTCGAGAACATCCCGACCGGCACGCTGGTGCACAACGTCGAGCTGAAGCCGGGCAAAGGCGGCCAGATGGCGCGCTCGGCGGGCTCGGGCGTGCAGCTCGTCGCGAAGGACGGTGGTTACGCCACGCTGCGCCTGCCGTCCGGCGAGATGCGCCGCGTCCTCCTCACCTGCCGCGCGACCGTCGGTCAGGTCGGGAACGTCGAGCACGGCAACGTGACGATCGGGAAGGCCGGCCGCAGCCGCTGGCTCGGCAAGCGCCCCGCCGTCCGCGGCAGCGCCATGAACCCGGTCGACCACCCGCACGGTGGCGGCGAAGGGAAGTCCAAGGGCGGCCGGCATCCGGTCACCCCGTGGGGCGTGCCGACGCTCGGCAAGCGCACCCGCCGCAAGCACAAGGAATCGGACAAGTTGATCGTTCGCGGCCGTCGCCGCGGGAAGGACAAGCGGTAGCCGATGAGTAGAAGCTCGAAGAAGGGGCCGTTCGTCGAGGAGCGGCTGCTGGGCCGCATCGAGGCGATGAATGCCTCCGGCTCGAAGCAGATGGTGCGCACCTGGTCGCGCTCCAGCACGATCTTCCCGGAGATGGTCGGGCACACGATCGCGGTCCACGACGGCCGCAAGCACGTGCCGGTGTTCGTGTCCGAGCAGATGGTCGGTCACAAGCTCGGCGAGTTCGCGCCCACGCGCCATTTCCGGGGCCACGCCGGCGATCAGAAGACGCAGGTGAAGAAGCGCTGATGACCGCCGTCGAGACAGAGACCCGCACCGTGCAGGCGACCGCGAAGTTCGTCCGCGTGTCCGCGCGCAAGGCCCGCCTGGTCGCCGACCTGATCCGGAGCCGGACCGTTCCGGAGGCGCGGACGATCCTGGCCTTCGCCGAGCGCGCGGCCGCCGTCGACGTCGAGAAGGTACTGCGCTCGGCCGTCGCGAACGCCGAGTCGAACCCCGCCCTCCACTGGAACGGCGACGACCTCGTCGTGCACGCGGTCTACGTCGACGAAGGACCGACGCTCAAGCGCTGGCGCGCCCGCGCCCGCGGCCGCGTCGGCCGCATCCACAAGCGCACGTGCCACATCACCGTCCAGGTCGCCCAGAAGGAGGCCCAGAGCTAATGGGACAGAAGGTTCATCCCGGCGGCCTGCGGGTCGGCGTCATCCACGACTGGAAGTCGAACTGGATGGTCGGCAAGAAGGAGTTCGCAGGCGCGCTGATCGAGGACATCAAGATCCGCGCTCACATTCATCGCAAGCTCTCGCATGCGGGCCTGTCCGACATCCTGATCCGCAAGGACAAGCAGCGGATCACCATCGACATCTACACGGCACGCCCCGGCATCGTGATCGGCAAGTCCGGTGTCGAGGTCGACGCGCTGCGCCGTGAGGTGCACGCGATGACGCAGAAGAACGTGCACATCAACATCAACGAGATCAAGCGTCCCGAGCTCGATGCGAAGCTCGTCGCGCAGTCGATTGCCGAGCAGCTTCAGAACAGGGTCTCGTTCCGCCGGGCCATGAAGCGCTCGCTCGCCTCCGCGATCCGCAGTGGCGCCGCGGGCGTGAAGGTGCAGTGCTCCGGCCGCCTCGGCGGCTCCGAGATGAGTCGCTCCGAGCAGTACTCGGAGGGCCGCGTGCCGCTGCACACGATCCGGGCCGACATCGACTACGGCTTCGTCGAGGCCAAGACCCCGACCGGCCGCATCGGCGTCAAGGTCTGGATCAACAAGGGCGAGATCATGCCGGAGGGCTACGGCGGAATCGCCGGCGGTGGCCGCGAGACCCGTCTCGGCGACCAGGACACGGCGCGTCGCCGCGGCGGTGTCACCGAGGGCCTCGGTGCGTCGCGCGAGTCCGGCCGGAACCGCAGTCAGGACCGCGAGGGCCTCGGCCCCGTGCGCCGCGGCCGCCCCGGGCAGAGAGGCGGCGGCGGCGGTGGGCAGGGACGCCCCGGCGGCCCGCGCAGCCGCGGCGGGTCCGGCGGCGGGCGCCCGCGCGCCCCACGGACCGATCAGCAGTCCCAGGCGCCGCAGCAGGCGGAGACGCCGCCGACGCCGGCCGAGGAGACGACGCCGACGCCGCCCGCGACGCCGGCCCCCGAGGCCCAGGTGGAGACGAAGCCGACGCCGGAGAGCACCCCGGAGGAGAGCGCCTAGATGCTGCTGCCCAAGAAGACAAAGTTCCGCAAGATGCACCGCGGTCATCGCCGCGGCGTGTCGCGCGGCCAGACCGCCGTCCACTTCGGCGAGTTCGGCATCAAGACGCTCGAGGAAGGCTGGATCACGAACCGGCAGATCGAAGCCGCCCGGATCGCGATGACGCGCAAGATCAAGCGCGGCGGGAAGGTGTGGATCAACATCTTCCCCGACAAGCCGTACACGAAGAAGCCGGCCGAGACCCGCATGGGCAAGGGCAAGGGCTCGCCCGAGGGCTGGGTCGCCGTCGTCAAGCCCGGACGGGTGATGTTCGAGCTCGCCGGCGTGCCGGAGCCGCTCGCCAAGGAGGCGCTTCGCCTCGCGGCCCAGAAGCTGCCGGTGAAGACGAAGTTCGTACGGCGCGAGGAGGGCGGTGATCTCTTTGCGGGCTAGGGACCTGGGCGACCTGACCGACGACGAGCTCGAGCATCGGCTCGCCGACACACGGCAGGAGCTGTTCAACCTCCGCTTCCAGGCGGCGACCGGCGCGCTCGAGAACACGACGCGCCTCAAGCTCGCGAAGCGCGAGATCGCGCGCATCCTCACGGTGCGCCACCAGAGGGAATCCGACAAGCAGAAAGTGCAGAGCTAGATGGCGGACGAAGAGAAGATCGAGGAAGAGACGCCGGAGGCTGTCGAACCGGTGTCCGACACCACCTCCGAAGAGACGCCGGAGGCCGTCGAAGAGGTGTCTGACACCCCTGAGACGGTCGACGAGGAGCCCGCCGCGGAAGAGGTGTCAGACATCCCTGCGCCGGTCGCCAAGACGAAGTCGCGCCGCCACGTGCCGCGCTCCGATCGCCGTCAGCGGTCGAAGACGAAGCGCGAGCCTGCGAAGACCCGCAAGCCGATCACGCGCACCGAGGCGCCGGAAGGCGAGCGCGGTCGCCGTCAGGAGCGGCGCGGCGTGGTCGTCTCCGACAAGGGCGACAAGACGATCGTCGTCAAGGTCGACGTCATCAAGAGCCATCCGAAGTACAAGAAGGTCGTCCGGCGCTCGGTGAAGTTCCACGCCCACGACGAGGCGAACACCGCCGGTGTCGGGGACACCGTCCGGATCGTCGAGACGCGGCCGCTCTCGAAGCAGAAGCGCTGGCGGCTGGCCGAGATCGTGGAGAAGGCGAGGTAGCGCCCCAATGATCCAGCAGGAGACGAGGCTCAAGGTCGCCGACAACACGGGTGCCCGTGAGCTACTCTGCATCCGCGTCGCGGGCGGGTCGAAGCGCCGCTACGCGCGTGTCGGCGACATCATCACGGCGACCGTCAAGGCCGCTGCCCCTCAGGGAACGGTGAAGAAGGGTGACGTGGTGAAGGCCGTGGTCGTGCGGACGAAGAAGCCGTTCGGCCGCGACGACGGCACGCTGATCGCGTTCGACGAGAACGCGGCGGTGATCATCGACAACCAGCGCAACCCGCGCGGGACGCGCATCTTCGGGCCGGTCGCCCGTGAGCTGCGCGAGAAGAACTTCATGAAGATCGTAAGTCTGGCTCCAGAGGTGCTCTAGAACGATGGCGACGCAAATCAAGATCAAGCAGGGCGACACCGTGCAGATGCTGGCCGGCAAGGACCGCGGCAAGCGTGGACGGGTGATCGAGGCACGCCCGCGCGACGGCAAGGTCGTGGTCGAGAACCTGAACCTGATGAAGCGCCACCAGAAGCCGCGCCCGATCCGCGACGCCTCGCGCATGGGAGGGACGCAGATCGCGCCGGGTGGCATCATCGACCGCCCCGCTGCGGTCTCCGTCTCGAACGTCATGCTCGTCTGCCCGACGTGCAAGCTGCCGACCCGCATCGGGTATCGCTTCAAGGAAGGCAAGGGCGGCGAGACCACGAAGGTGCGCGTCTGCAAGCGCGAAGGCTGCGGCCAGGAGCTGGACAAATGAGCGCAGGCTTGACGGAGCTCATCAGGAGCGGAGGTATCGGCTTTGCCGGTGCCGGAGCGGGAGCCATTGAGCGATCGAAGGTTGCCCAATGAGCGTTGCCGAGACCTACATTCCGAGGCTGAAGGCCCGCTACAACGCCGACATCCGCCCGAAGCTGAAGACCGAGCTTGAGCTCGAGTCGATCATGCAGTCGCCGACGATCACGAAGATCACGCTCAACATGGGCGTCGGCGAGGGCAAGACGGACGCCAAGCAGATCGACGCGGCGCTCGAGGAGCTGACGATCATCGCGGGCCAGCGCGCCCAGGTGCGGCGCGCCCGCAAGTCGATCGCGCAGTTCAAGATCCGCGAGGGGATGCCCATCGGCGTTCGCGTCACGCTGCGCGGCGACCGGATGTGGGAGTTCCTCGACCGGCTGGTCTCGATCGCGCTGCCCCGCATCCGCGACTTCCGCGGGCTCAGTCCCGACTCGTTCGACGGTCGCGGCAACTACTCGCTCGGCATTCGCGAGCAGATCATCTTTCCGGAGATCGACTACGACAGCATCAACCAGATCCGCGGCCTCGACGTCGCGATCACCACGACCGCGGCGAACGACCAGCAGGCACGCGCGCTCCTGATCGAGCTCGGCCTCCCGTTCGCCGCCGACGGAGGGAACCGCTAGTGGCGAAGAAGTCGTTGATCGTCAAGGCCTCGCGGCCGGCGAAGTTCAAGGTGCGCAACTACACGCGCTGCAACCGCTGCGGCCGTCCGCGTGCGGTCTACCGCAAGTTCGGCCTCTGCCGGATCTGCCTGCGGGAGCTCGCGCACGAGGGCGTCATCCCGGGCATGACGAAGAGCTCGTGGTAAGGGGAAGACGATGCTGACCGATCCTGTCGCCGACATGCTCACGCGCATCCGCAACGCCAACAAGGCGCTGCACGACCGCGCCGAGATGCCGAGCTCGAAGCTGAAGGTCGAGATCGCCCGCATCCTCAAGGAAGAGGGCTACATCACCGACTACCACGTCGACTCCTCGAACACCCACCCGACGCTCGTCGTCGAGCTGAAGTACGGCCGCGGCCGCGAGCGGGTGCTGTCCGGGCTCAAGCGCGTGTCCAAGCCGGGCCGCCGCGTGTACGCCGGGAAGACCCGGCGCCAGCGGGTGCTCGGCGGGATGGGCATCGCGATCATGTCCACCTCCCGTGGCGTCGTCACGAGCCGCACCGCCGAGATCGAAGGAATCGGCGGCGAAGTCCTCTGCTACGTCTGGTGATCTGCTGATGTCCCGGATCGGAAAACGCCCAATCGACGTGCCCGCCGGCGTGATCGTCTCGGTCGACCCCGGCCGTGTGACGGTCTCCGGGCCGAAGGGTGAGCTGCGCCAGCAGGTGCCGCAGCGCATGGAGATCAGCCAGGAAGAGGGGACGATCACCGTCACGCGCCCGACCGAGCGCGGCGAGGACCGCGCGCTGCACGGCCTGACGCGGACCCTGATCGCGAACATGGTCGAGGGTGTGACCAACGGCTTCGAGAAGAAGCTTGAGATACAAGGGGTCGGCTACCGCGCCGCACTGTCCGGCTCCAATCTGGAGCTTCAGGTCGGCTACTCGCACTCGGTGCGCATCGTGCCGCGCGAGGGCATCTCGTTCGAGGTTCCGATCCCCACGCAGATCGTCGTCCGGGGCATCGACAAGCAAGCTGTCGGTCAGACGGCCGCGGAGATCCGGAAAGTTCGTCCCCCCGAGCCGTACAAGGGGAAGGGCATTCGCTACGAGGGCGAGCACGTTCGCCGGAAGGTCGGGAAGCGGGCATGAGCTCCACTACCGTTCGCGAGGGGCGTCTGCGCCGTCATCGCCGGGTCCGCGGCAAGATCCGCGGCACCGCCGAACGGCCCCGTCTGCTCGTCTTCCGGTCGAACCGCGGCATCTTCGCCCAGCTGGTCGACGACGACGCCGGCCGCACGCTGGCCGCCGCGTCGTGGCTCGATCTCCCGAAGGCGTTCAAGGGCGACAAGTCGGAGCAGGCGGCCGAGGTCGGCAAGCTGCTCGCGGCGAACGGCAAGAAGGCCGGCGTCGAGTCGGTCGTCTTCGACCGCGGTGGCTACCTGTACCACGGACGCGTCAAGTCGCTGGCCGACGGCGCGCGCGAAGGAGGACTGAGCTTCTAGTGAGCATCCACGTCGACGAGAGCAGAGAGCTCAAGGAGCGCGTCGTCGAGATCAACCGTGTCGCCAAGGTCGTCAAGGGCGGCCGGCGGTTCTCGTTCACCGCGCTCGTCGTGATCGGCGACGAGGTCGATCGTGTCGGCGTCGGCTACGGGAAGGCCCGCGAGGTCCCTCTCGCGATCTCGAAGGCCGTCGACGACGCCAAGAAGAACATGTTCACCGTGCCGAAGCACGGCCAGACGATCACCCACGAGTCGCTCGGCGAGTTCGGTGCGGCGCGCGTGCTGCTGCGCCCGGCCTCGCCCGGTACCGGCGTGATCGCCGGCGGTGGCGTCCGCGCGGTGCTCGAGCTCGGCGGCATCCACGACGTGCTCGCGAAGTCGCTCGGCACGACGAACCCGATCAACATGGTCAAGGCGGCCGAGCAGGCGCTGCGCACGCTGCGCCGCCCCGAGGAGGTCGCGAAGGCGCGCGGCAAGGCCGTCAGGGACGTTCTCCCGTACAGGGCGCCCGCGCCGGTGGTCGAGGAGGTGAGCGCAGGTGGCGAAGCTGAAGCTGACGCAGGTGCGTAGCCAGATCGGCCAGTCCCAGCGCCACCGCGGCACGCTCCGCGCTCTCGGCCTGGGCAAGATCGGCCGCACCGTCGAGCACGACGACAGCCCGGTGATCGCAGGCATGCTGCGCAAGGTGCGTCATCTCGTGAAGGTCGAGGAGCTTTAGTGCCCGGCGAGCTGAACCTTTCCAACCTGCAGCCCGCGCAAGAGCGGAAGGATCGCAAGCGCGTCGGCCGCGGCCTCGGCTCCGGTAAGGGACGCTTCTCGGGCCGCGGCGTCAAGGGCCAGAAGTCACGCTCGGGCTCGCATGCGATGCGTGCCGGCTTCGAGGGCGGGCAGATGCCGCTCTACATGCGCACTGCAAAGCTGCGCGGCAACACGAGCGCCGACGCGATGCCGATCGGCCCGTTCCGCACCTACTCGCAGCCGGTCAACCTGCGCGACCTCGAGACCCGCTTCGAGGCCGGCGAGGAGGTGACGCCCGAGTCGCTGAAGGCAAAGGGCCTGATCCGCTCGCTGCGCAAGGACGTGAAGCTGCTCGGCGTCGGCGAGCTGACGAAGAAGCTCGAGATCACGGTGCACGGCGCCTCGAAGACGGCGCGCGAGAAGGTCGAGGCCGCAGGCGGGACACTCACGCTTCTGCGTGAGCCCAAGCAGCGCAAGCCGAAGAACCTGAAGCGCCGGCCCGAGGGCCGCACGACCTCCGCCGGCTCGGACGAGCCGGCCGAAGTCGAGGTCGAGGAGGCCTAAGGATGCTGTCCTGGCTCGCCAACGCATGGCGGGTCCCGGAGTTGCGGCGCCGCCTCCTTTTCACGGCGGCGATCCTGTCGGCGTATCGCCTCGGCTCGTGGGTGCCGGCGCCGGGTGTCGACTCGGCCCAGATCGCGAACTACTTCAACGGGCGCGGCGGGTCGATCCTCGGCCTGCTCAACCTGTTCTCGGGCTCGGCGCTCTCACGCTTCTCGATCTTCGCGCTCGGGATCATGCCGTACGTCACGGCATCGATCATCCTGCAGCTCCTGACCGTCGTCATCCCGTCGCTCGAGCAGCTGCAGAAGGAGGGCGAGTCGGGCTACGCCAAGATCAACCAGTACACCCGCTACCTGACCGTCGTCCTCGCCGCCGCCCAGGCGTCGGGGTACGCCTACCTCTTCCATCAGCAGAAGGCACTGCCCGGCAACCCGGGCCGCCTCGTGCTGATCGTCGTCACGTTGACCGCCGGCACGGTGCTCCTGATGTGGATGGGCGAGCTGATCACGAAGCGCGGGATCGGCAACGGCATCTCGCTGCTGATCTTCGCCTCGATCCTCACCTCGGCGCCCGCGGGCATCAGCGCGTGGCTGAACGGCAGCCCGATCGAGAAGCTCTTCTTCCCGATCATCGCGCTCGGTGTCGTGGTCTCGGTCGTGTTCGTGCAGGAGGGTCAGCGCCGGATCCCGATCCAGTACGCGAAGCGCATGGTGGGACGGCGCCAGACGGGCGGCGGCTCGACCTACATGCCGCTGCGCGTGAACATGGCGGGCGTCATCCCGGTCATCTTCGCCGCCGCGCTGCTCGCGCTGCCCCAGACGGTCGGCTCGTTCCTGCCGTCGACGCAGACCTGGATCAACGTGCACTTCTCGCCGACCTCGTACACGTATCTCCTCGTCGAGGCGCTGCTGATCATCGTCTTCACGTACTTCTACACGGCCGTGCAGTTCAACCCGGTCGACCAGGCCGACAACCTGCGCAAGTACGGCGGCTACATCCCGGGCATCCGGCCGGGGCCGCCGACGGCCCAGTACCTCGACCGCGTGCTCACGCGGCTGACGCTGCCGGGCTCGCTGTTCCTGGCGGTGGTCGCGGTGCTGCCGTCGATCTTCATCAACCACTTCGGCTTCTCGCAGAACACGTCGCGCGCCCTGGGCGGCACGTCGGTGCTGATCGTCGTCGGCGTCGCGCTCGACACGATGCGCCAGATGGAGTCGCAGATGATGATGCGCTCCTACGAGGGCTTCCTGAGGTGACGCACTGTTGAACCTGCTCGTGCTCGGGCCGCAAGGGGCCGGCAAGGGGACGCAGGCGCAGCGCATCGCCGCTGCGCACGGCATCCCGCATATCTCGACGGGGGACATGTTCCGAGCCGCGATCGCGGCCGGGACGGAGCTCGGTCGTCGCGTCGCGCCGATCCTGAGCTCGGGGGAGCTCGTCCCCGACGAGGTGACGATTGCGCTGATTCGCGAGCGGCTCGGCGAGGCGGACGCCGCGGACGGGTTCGTCCTGGACGGCTTCCCGCGGAACCTCGCCCAGGCCGAGGCACTCGACGAGATGCTCGGCTCGATCGACCGCGAGCTCGACGCGATCCTCTTCTTCGACCTGCCCGACGACGTCGCCGTCGAGCGGCTTCTGCGGCGTGCCGAGCTCGAGGGCCGGACCGACGACACCCCCGAGGTGATCGCCCGGCGTCTCGCGATCTACCACGAGGACACCGAGCCGATCGTCGAGCACTATCGCGCGACCGGGAAGCTCGTGCCGCTCCACGCCGGGCTGTCCGTTGACGAGGTATGGGCAGAGGTCGAGACGGCGCTGGAGGTGGTCGCATGATCATCCGGAAGTCCGCCTCCGAGATCGAGACGATGGCGCGGGCCGGAGTCGTCGTCGCGGGCACGCTCGCCCTGGTCGAGGAGCATCTGCGCCCCGGTGCCACGACGAGCGAGCTCGACGCGATCGCCGAGGAGTTCATCCGCGCGCACGGCGGCGAGCCCACGTTCAAGGGCTACAAGGGCTACCCGGCTGCGACCTGTCTCTCGCCGAACTCGATGGTCGTCCACGGCATCCCCGGCAAGCTGCGGCTGGAAGACGGCGACATCCTGTCGGTCGACGTCGGCGTCACCCTGGACGGGTTCGTCGCCGACTCGGCATGGACCTATGCGGTCGGCCACATCGACGACGAGACGCAGCGCCTGCTCGACGTCTGCGAGGCGGCGCTCCAGGCGGGCATCGCCGAGGCACGCGTTGGCAACCAGATCGGCGACATCTCCGAGGCGGTGCAGAAGGTGACCGAGGCCGCCGGCTTCAGCGTCATCCGCAGCCTTGTCGGGCACGGCGTCGGGCGGTCGATGCACGAGGACCCGCAGGTGCCGAATTTCGTCTCGAGCTACCGGGGCCCCGAGCTCCGCGAGGGCATGACGATCGCGATCGAGCCGATGATCACGGCCGGCGGCCCGGACGTCTACGTCCACGACGACGACTGGTCGATCTCGACCTCGGACGGCTCTCTGGCGGCGCATTTCGAGCACACCGTGGCCGTCACGACGGCCGGTCCGCGCATCCTCACGGCCGAAGGGGTCCTGGTACCATGACGGCCCGCGTCGCGAGACGGCAACTGTCCGCGCACGCCCCTTTTTCATGAAAGTCAGACCCTCAGTGAAACCGATGTGCGAGCGCTGCCGCGTGATCAAGCGGCATGGGCGCACCATGGTCATCTGCACGAACCCGCGTCACAAGCAGCGTCAGGGGTAAAGGAGCGTAGTGGCACGCATCGCAGGGGTGAACCTGCCGAACGGCAAGCGGCTCGAGATCGGGCTCACGTACATCTACGGCATCGGTCAGCCGACTGCGCAGCAGATCTGCGCCGCGCTCGGCCTCTCGCCCGACACGAAGGTTCGCGACCTCACCGAAGAAGAGGTCGCCAGGCTCCGCGACTACATCGACCAGAACCACCAGGTCGAGGGTGACCTGAGGCGCGAGCGCACCCAGGCGATCAAGCGCCTGTCGGAGATCGGCGCGTACCGCGGCCTGAGGCACCGGCGCAACCTGCCGGCGCGCGGCCAGCGGACGAAGACGAACGCGCGCACGCGCAAGGGCCCGAAGAAGACCGTCGGCCGCGGGAAGAAGGCGAAGTAGTGGCGCCTCCGAGAAGGGCAGCGACGCGCGGGCGTCAGCGCCGCCGCGTCCGGAAGAACGTGGCCATCGGCCAGGCGCACATCAAGACGTCGTTCAACAACACGATCGTCGCGCTCACCGACCGCGAGGGCAACGTGATCGTCTGGGAGTCCGCCGGCTCGGCCGGGTTCAAGGGCTCGCGGAAGTCCACGCCGTTCGCCGCCCAGGTGACCGCCGACGCGGCCGCTCGAAAGGGCATGGAGCACGGCCTCCAGAAGGTCGAGGTCTTCGTGAAGGGCCCCGGCTCCGGTCGCGAGACGGCGATCCGCTCGCTCCAGGCCGCCGGGCTCGAGATCCTCGGCGTCAAGGACGTCTCGCCGCAGGCGCACAACGGCGTCCGGCAGAAGAAGCGGAGGCGCGTCTAATGGCCCGCGACACCTCGCCGAAGTGCAAGCAGTGCCGCCGTGAGGGGATCAAGCTCTTCCTCAAGGGCGAGCGCTGCCTCACCGAGAAGTGCGCGATCGAGCGCCGGTCGTACCCGCCGGGCGAGCACGGCCGCGGCCGCATCAAGCAGAGCGAGTACCTGATGCAGCTACGCGAGAAGCAGAAGGCGCGGCGCTACTACGGCCTGCTCGAGACGCAGTTCCGTACGTACTACGAGAAGGCCAACAAGCAGGGCGGCATCACCGGCGAGAACCTGCTCCGGATGCTCGAGACCCGCCTCGACAACGTCGTCTACCGGCTCGGCTTCGCGGCCTCGCGCGCGCAGGCGCGCCAGCTCGTCCGCCACGGTCACTTCTCCGTCAACGGCCGCCGGGTCAACATCCCGAGCTACCAGGTGAAGCCCGACGACGTCGTCTCGCTGCGCACCGGCTCGGGCGCGGAGCAACTCGTCCGCGACGCAACCGACCTGACCGCCGCCGTCGCTCCGTGGCTCCAGGCCGATCACGACGGCCTCCAGGGCACCGTGCTCAAGTGGCCGGAGCGCGCCGAGATCGACACGCCGGTCGCCGAGCAGCTGATCGTCGAGCTCTACTCCAAGTAGCGCTCACCGAAGTTCACAGCTCACCGAAGGGAAAGGACATACGTGGCAGTACGCGCTCAAGATTTCCAGGTGCCGAAGATCACGCACGAGGAAGTCACGGAGAACCGTGGCGTCTTCGCAATCGAGCCGCTCGATCGCGGCTTCGGCTATACGTTCGGGAACTCGCTGCGCAGGGTTCTTCTCTCCTCGCTGGAGGGCTCGGCAGTCACCTCGGTCAAGATCGAGGGCGTCGCGCACGAGTTCACGACCCTGCCGGGCGTCCGCGAGGACGTCACCGACCTCATCCTCAACCTGAAGCAGCTCGTCTGCATCCTCCACGGCGAGTCGCCGGAGGTGGAGGTGCGGCTGATGAAGCGCGGTGAGGGCGTCGTGACGGCCGCCGACATCGAGGCTCCTGCCGACCTCGAGATCCTCAACCCGGATCTCGAGATCGCGAACCTCTCGTCGAAGGGCCGGCTCGAGATCACCCTGACGATCGGGCGCGGACGCGGCTATGTGCCGGCCGAGGGCAACCGCGGTCAGTCGCACACGATCGGCGTCATCCCGGTCGACTCGATGTTCTCGCCGATCAACCGGGTCTCGTACGACGTCGAGTCGGCTCGTGTCGGGCAGCGCACCGACTACGACAAGCTGATCCTCGACGTCACCACGAACGGCTCGATCGACCCGAAGGACGCGATCGCCCAGGGGGCCGAGATTCTCATCCGCCAGCTCGCGATCTTCACCGACCTCGAGAAGATCGAGGGATTCCACGAGGCCGCGTCGGCCGCCGACGGCGGCGTCGAGACGCCGGGCATCTCGCTTGCCGGGGGCATGGAGAACTTCCCGATCGAGGAGCTCGAGCTCGGGGTCCGCTCGTACAACTGCCTGAAGCGCGTCGGTATCGAGACGATCGGCGACCTCGTCACGAAGTCGGAGTCGGAGCTCGCTGCGATCCCGAACTTCGGCAAGAAGTCGATCGAAGAGGTCAAGGAGACGCTGGCCCAGCACGGGCTGACGCTCCGCGGCGGCTCGTCGAACGGGCTGGAGGCCTAGGAGACCGACGTGCGTCACGCGAGGACAGGCAAGAAGCTCGGCCGCGATGCCGCGCACCGGAGGGCGCTCTACGCGAACCTCGCCGGTGCGCTGATCGAGCACGGCCGCATCAAGACGACCGTCACGAAGGCGAAGGCCGTGAAGCCGCTGGCCGAGCAGATGATCACGCTCGGCCGGCGCGGCGACCTGCACGCCCGTCGGCAGGCCACGGCCGTCCTCCGCTCGCGCGATGTCGTGCACAAGCTGTTCGCGGAGGTTGCCCCGCTCTTCAAGGACCGTCCCGGCGGCTATACGCGGATCGTCAAGATCGGCCCGCGGCCGGGCGACTCGGCGGAGATGGCCTATCTCGAGCTGGTCGCCGAGGAGTACGTGGCCAAGGAGCGCGAGGCCCGCGCGACCGCGGTGCCAGTCTCCGAGCCGGAGCCCGAGGCGGAGGACGAGGCGGCGGAGGAGCCGGAGCTCGAGCCCGCGGCCGAAGCCGAGGCGGTGGCACCTGAGGAGGGGTCGGACACCGAAGAGGTGTCTGACACGACCGAGCCCGCGCCCGTCGAGGAAGCGGACTAACCCAGCGACCCGATCAGGGCCCCGACGACGGCGATCACCGCGCCGCCGATCGACACCGCGAGCAGTGAGCGGACGAAGCCAGTCTCGAAGAACCGCCAGCGGATCACCGCGAGCATGATCAGCTCGAAGGCGACGACGACGACCGCCGCACCGACCGCGACGTGGTAGTCCGGGAGCAAGAACGGCAGGGTGTGCAGGATCCCTCCGATGAACGTCGCGCCTCCGGTGATCAGGCCGCGCACGAGCGGGCTGCCGCGTCCCGTGATCGTGCCGGTGTCCGAGAGGCCCTCGGAGAACGCCATCGAGATCGCGGCTCCGATCGACGTGGAGAGCCCGGCGATGAATGCGGTGTGCGGGTGGTGGGTGTAGAAGACGATGCCGAAGATCGGTGCGAGGGTCGAAAGCGATCCGTCGATCAGGCCGACCATTGCGGGCTGCACCCGCTGGAGGAGAAAGTGACGCTCGTCGGGCATCGTGTCGGCGCGGGCACGGCAGGAGCCGTGACGTGCGGCTGAAGCTAACCGTTGCGTATGACGGCACCTCTTTTCGCGGCTTCGCCAGGCAGCCGGGCGAGCGGACGATCGAGGGCGAGCTGAGGCGCGCGGTGGGCGAGTCGTATCCGTCGTCCGGCGAGCTCGCCGTCGCAGGGCGTACGGACGCGGGCGTCCACGCGCTCGCGAACGTCGTCTCGCTCGAGGCGGCCGGCGGCCCGCCGGCAGACCGCGCGGCGGAGGCGCTGAACGCACTGCTGCCCGACGACCTGGCAGTCGTCGCGGCCGAGGCCGCTCCGGACACGTTCCACGCGCGATTCGACGCGCGGTCGAGGTCGTATCGCTACCGCATCTGGCGGTGTCGTGAGCGCTCGCCGTTCGAGGCCCGCCGTTCGCTCTGGCATCCTCGGCCGCTCGACCCCGACGCGCTTGCCGCTGCGGCCGCACTCCTCCCCGGGAAACACGACTTTCGCGCCTTCACGCCGACGGACACCCAGCACGGGGTCTTCGTTCGCGTCGTGCAGTCGGCCCGGTGGGTCGAGGCCGGGGAGGACGTGCTCGCGTTCGAGATCACGGCCGACTCGTTCCTGCGCCACATGGTGCGGACGCTCGTCGGGACGATGCTCGAGGGCCGAGACCTCGCGCCGCTCCTCGAGGGGCGGCCTCGCAGCGAGGCCGGCGCGACCGCCCCGCCGCACGGCCTGTACCTCGTGGGCGTGTCCTATGGCGGCACGACCGGGGACAGTCCCCCGCCATGTCCGTAGCGGGCACGTCCGGGGACTGTCCCCGGGGCCTGTCTGAGTGAGACGCGGCCTGTTCGGCCGCGGCAGATCGGCTGCTGGCGCCGCCGCTACGATCGGCCGGATGCGCTACCCGGTCGTCCTCTTCGACCTCGACGGGACCGTGATCGACTCCGGCGCGATCATCCTCGCCTCGATGCGCCACGCCGCCGAGACGGTCATCGGCGGCAGCTACACCGACGAGCAGCTCCTCGCGGCCGTCGGCGGCCCCGGGCTCGAAGCGCAGATGCAGGCGCTCGACCCGAGCCGCGTCGACGAGCTCGTGCGCGTCTATCGAGCCCACAACGAGCCGCTGCACGAGTCGCTCTCCATGTGCGCGGGCATGGACGTCGTGCTCGACGAGCTGAAGGACCGCGGGCACCGGCTCGGGATCGTCACCGCGAAGCGGCGCGCCACGGTCGAGCTCGCCTTCGCGCAGATCCCCATCGAGCATCTCTTCGAGGTCGTCGTCGGCGGCGACGAGACCGAGACCCACAAGCCGGACCCCGCTCCGCTGCGGCTCGCGCTCGAGCGGCTGTCCGCGGCTCCCGAGGACGCCGTCTACGTCGGCGACTCGCCGTTCGACATGCAGGCGGCGCGCGCGGCAGGCCTTCACGCGATCGGCGTCGCGTGGGGACGCATCCACCGTCCCGAGGCGCTCACCGACGCCGACGTCGTGGTGCACGAGGCGCGGGAGCTGCTCACGCTTGTCTAGCCGCGTCTCCAAGCCCG
Organism: uncultured Thermoleophilia bacterium; assembly: GCA_963794375.1. Lineage (GTDB taxonomy): Bacteria > Actinomycetota > Thermoleophilia > Gaiellales > Gaiellaceae > PALSA-600. Next base: position 478,610 of record CAWCDL010000002.1, on the reverse strand, counting down.
TCGAGCGCGCCGCCGAGTTGCGCCGGCTCCTCGGCCGGTGGCTCTACGAGTACCACGTCGCCGACGACCCGTCGGTCGACGACGCGACCTACGATCGCCACTTCGACGAGCTCGTCGAGCTCGAGCGCGAGCACCCCGAGCTGGTCACGCCCGACTCGCCGACCCAGAGGGTCGGTGCGCCCCCTTCGGACCGCTTCCGGAAGGTCGAGCACCTGACCCCGATGGGCTCGCTCGAGAAGGTCACGACCGACGAGGCGGTGACCAAGTGGGCCGACGACGTGCGCAAGCGCCTCGGCGAGGACGAGACCGTGGCCTACGTCCTCGAGCCGAAGATCGACGGGCTCGCCATCAATCTCACGTTCGAGCAGGGCGTGCTCGTGCGCGGCGCGACGCGCGGCGACGGCGCAGTCGGCGAGGACGTGACCGTCAACCTGCGCACCATCTCCGCGATCCCGCTTCGCCTCCTCGGCGACGACGAGCCGCAGCTGATCGAGGTGCGCGGCGAGGTTTACATGCCGCTCTCCGGCTTCGCCGCGTTGAACGAGCGCCTTCTCGCGGAGGGCAAGAAGCCGACCCCCAACCCGCGGAACGCCGCCGCCGGCTCGTTGCGCCAGAAGGACTCCTCGATCACCGCGTCGCGTCCGCTCTCCTTCTGGGCGTACGGCGTCGGCGCACTCGACGGCGCCGAGCTGCGCACGCACTGGGAGACGCTCCAGTGGCTGAAGCTGCACGGCTTCCCGATCAACCCGTTCGCCGAGCGTCTCGAGTCGATCGACGCGGTCGCCGAGGCGTGCCGCGTCTGGGAGCGCAGGCGGCGAGAGCTCGACTACGAGATCGACGGCATCGTGATCAAGGTCGACGATCTCGCGCAACAACGCCGGCTCGGTGCGCTGCACTCGCGGCCGCGGTGGGCGCGGGCGTTCAAGTGGGCGCCGATGACGGCGACGACGCGCCTGAACGAGATCCGCATCCGGGTGGGGCGGACCGGGGCGCTCAACCCGTGGGCCCTGCTCGAGCCGGTCGAGGTCGGCGGCGTCACCGTCTCCCGGGCGACCCTCCACAACGAGGAGGACATCAACCGCAAGGAGATTCGCGAGGGCGACGACGTGATCGTGCAGCGCGCGGGCGACGTGATCCCGCAGATCGTCGGCCCGGCCGGTGCGCACAGGCGCGGGACGAAGGAGTTCCGGATGCCCACGCACTGCCCGCTCTGCGGCACCGCGATCGTCAAGCCCGAGGGCGAGGTGATGCACCGCTGCCCGAACCGCGCCTGTCCCTCGCGCGGGCTCGAGACACTGATCAACTGGGTCCAGGGCCCGGCCGACATCGACGGCGTGGGGGAGCAGACGATCCGCATCCTCTGGGACAGGGGCCTCGTGCGGTCGCTGCCCGACCTCTACCGCCTGCGCAAGGAGCAGCTGCTCGAGCTCGACGGCTTCGCTGAGCTCTCCGCCTCGAACGCCATCGATCAGATCGAGGCGTCACGGCAGCGGGTGCCGTTCTCGCGCGTCCTGCTCGGGTTGAACATCTCCGGCATCGGTTGGGTGCTCGCGCAGAATCTCGCCCGGCACGTCGGGAACGTCGACGTGCTCCTGGCGGCGACGCCCGAGGGGCTCGCCGAGGTCGAGGGCTTCGGCCCCGACCGTGCCGAGGCGGTCGTCGAGTGGTTCGCCGACGACGACAACCGGGCGCTCGTCGACGAGCTGCGGGGCCTCGGTCTTCGTTTCGAGGTCGGAGAGGAAGACCGGCCGGCCGAAGGGCCGCTCACCGGCAGCCAGTACGTGATCACAGGCACCCTCGAGTCGCTCAGCCGCGAGGAGGCACGGGCCGCGCTCGAAGTGCTCGGCGCGAAGGTGTCGGACAACGTCTCGAAGAAGACCACCGGCGTGATCGTCGGCGAGAGCCCCGGCTCGAAGGTCGCGAAGGCCGACAAGGCGGGTGTGCCGCTCCTTGCGGAGGCCGACCTGCTGCGCCTACTGGGCCGCTGACGCTCGTACGAGCGCGGTCGCGAAGCGGTCCTGCGCCTCACGGGCGGCGTAGTCGCTGACCGGCGCGCCGTTCTGGATCACGGCGAACGCATAGCGGCCGCCGGCGTAGCCGGAGAGGGCAGAGGCCTCGTCCGTCGTCCCGGTCTTCGCGCGAACCTGCCCCTGCGCGACCGTGTCGCGCATCCGCCTGACGAGGGTGCCGTTGACGCCCGCCACCGGCAGCATCCCCCACAGCTCGCCGCGCAGCGTCTCGTCGCTCCAGATGTGGACGAGCAGCGCCGCCAGCGCCGCCGCGGTGATGCGGTCGTCGAGCGAGAGGCCCGATCCGTCCCTGAGCACGACACCGGTGAGCGGGATGCCGGCAGCGGTGAGGTCGCGCCTGACGACGGCGGCCCCCGCATCGCTCGTCCCGCCCGTGCCCTTTTCGGCTCCGAGCTCCTTGAGCAGGACCTCCGCGATGAAGTTGTCGCTCTGGTGGTCCATCTCGCGCAGGACATACAGAAGTGTCCGCGACCTCACCGTCGCGAGCACGGTCGCGTCCGCGGGCGCCTTGCCGACGACGGCGCGCCCCGATGAGACGCCGTGCTCCCGAAGCAGCCGCTTGAACGTGCCGGCCGCGGCCAGCGCGGGCTTCACCGCGTAGTGGTTGTCGTACCAGTCCCGGTCGACCGTCAGCGCCGAGAGCGGCGGGCACTCGAGCACGTAGAACGACGACTTCCAGCCCGGCGCGGTCCGCTCGGTGTCGAACCACGTCTCGTCGCCGACGATACGGCCGTCGACGGCGTGGATGCCGAGCGCCAGGACGCGGCGGACGAGCAGTGCGAGCTTGTCGGTCGTGAGCGTCGGGTCGCCGAAGCCCTTGAGCACCAGATCGCCGTGCCACACGCCCGCGGTGAGCCGGCCGTCGCCGACGACGTCCGTGTGGAAGCGGTAGGCCGGCCCGAGGTCCTCCAGCGCCGCGAACGTCAGCGGGAGCTTCTCGTTCGACGCGGGGGCAAGGGGCAGGGCAGGGTTGCGCGCGAAGACGACGTGCCCGTTCTCGAGATCGACGGCGACAGCGCCCGACTGCCCGGCGGAGATCCCCTTCACCTCGAGGGCGTGTGCGAGCCGCGTCGGAAGCGGTAGCACGCCCGCATGGGCGAGCGGCGCAAACGCGAGCAGCGCTGCGACGACGGCGAGGAGACCCCTGCGCACGACCTCGATTGTGCCGTGACGACCGGCGGGACGCCGGATGCTGCTAGACGATGCCCGACCGGACCGCGTACACCGCAGCCTGGATGCGGTTCTCGATCTGGAGCTTCATCAGGATGTTCGAGATGTGGTTCTTGACCGTCTTCGGGCTGATGTGCAGCTCCCCGGCGATCATCGCGTTGTCCTTGCCGTTCGCGATCAGCTTCAGCACCTCGATCTCGCGCTCCGACAGCTCCGACTGGATCAGCTCGGCCTCTCGCTGCGACGACGTCGATGCGCGCACGCGCTGCAGGACCTTCGCGGCGATCGTCGGCGACACGAGCGACTCGCCGACCGCGGCGGCGTTGATTCCCTGCATCAGCTCGGGGATCGAGGCGTCCTTCAGCAGGTACCCGCACGCCCCGGCGAGGATCGCGTCCATCACGTCTGCGTCCTCGTCGGAGATCGTCAGAACGAGCACCCGCGTCAGCGGCGCGACCATCGAGATCTGGCGCGTCGCTTCGACGCCGCTGATCCCTGGCATGTTCAGGTCCATGACGACGACGTCGGGAGCGAGCTCGCGCACGCTGTAGAGGGCGTCGGTGCCGTTGTCGCACTCGCCGACGATCTGCACGCCCTGCTCTTCGAGAAGCGTGCGGAGCCCGGCGCGGAAGAGAGCGTGGTCGTCCACCAGAAGGACGCGCGGGCTCGCGGTGACATCGTGCTCGGTGTGGTCGTGCTCGCTCAGACTGGGCTCCTAGCGGGGCGCCCAGTCTATCCGCTCCCGAACAGGGTGTCGGATCAGTGAAGCGTGATCGTGACGGTGCGCCGGCCCCAGGCCTGCGCCTGCGCGAGCGTCGGGAACCAGAGGTCGATGCGGTCGCCGATGATCGCGGTCCCGGTGTCGGCGGCGATCGCCTCGCCGTAGCCGGGAACCGTCATGTGCGTGCCGAGCGGGATCACGGACGGGTCGACGGCGACGATGCCCCAGCCGACGGGCAGGCCGCTCGAGGTATGCCCCGGCAGGGAGTAGGCGGTGGCCGAAACGGTGAGCGTCGCGCCCGCGGCGGCGTACGAGACCTGCTCGATGCGGGCGGGGCGGACGACCGCGTCCTGCGCCTCCGCGGTGACGCGCGCGAGGCGCTGCGCCGTCATCCGCTGCTCGGCTGCGAGCGAGGCGATGTACGACGCCCGGGCCGCACGGGTGCGGCTGAGAGACTCGACGGTGGCCTCGGCCTCCGCACGGGCAGCGGCGAGTGCCGACGCGCGCACCGCCAGTGCGCGGCGACAGGCGAGCAGATGGGAGTGAGCGTCCTTGAGCTCGTCGATCACCGCGTGGTTGCTCGCCGTGGCTGCATTCAGGTCGTCGATGTTGCTCATCGCCTCGTCGAGGTTGCGCGCGCCCAGCACGATCTCGATCGGCTCGACCGTCCCCTGCTCGTAGAGATCGCGCACCTGCGTGGCCAGCCGTCTCTGAGCGATCCGCGTGCTTCGGCGGGCGATCGCGAGCGCATGCGCAAGTGACACGCGCTCGGCTCTCAGGGTCGCCTGGCGATGCTCGAGGGAGGCGAGCCGCCCCTGCGCGTTTGCGAGCTGCTGGTCGAGCGAGTAGAGGTTGAGCACGGCTGCGTGCGAGTGGGCCGCGAGCGATGTCTCGTGCGCGCGCAGACCGTGCGCGTTCGATCGCGTCGCTGCGCTCACCGCCGGGGCGACGAGGACGGCAATGACAATGGCCGCGTACGGCAGCAGACGCCGCCGCGGCGTGTGTGCCTGCCCGAGCACGGTTCGGGACCGTACCACACCGGAAAAGGAGGAGTGTGCGGTTTGACACAGAATTCGGGCGGTTTTGCCGTAGCTTTTCGTTGACGCTCATCCGTCGAGGTTGGTACGCTGCGCGACGTGACGTACCGGCCCCTCCCGGTGCGCCCGTCCCGGCCCCTGCCAAGGGGTCGTCATTCGTAGGTTGGGACAGGCGCCGTACGTTCTTACGGCAATCTGCGTAGCCCTGCTGGCAGCGGTTCCCGCTGTGGCCGATCCGTCGATCAGCTCGAAGCGGGCCCAGGCGGAGGAAGTGCAAGGACAGCTCATGCAGCTCTCCGACTCGCTCGAGCGTGCGCGCTCTCAGTACGACGAGTCGACGGCGACGCTGGCGCAGATCCAGCGCAACCTGAAGCAGAACCGCCACGACTACGCGATCGCGAAGCACAACCTGAAGATCGGGCAGCGTCTGATCGCACAACGGCTCGCGTCGCTCTACATGTCCGATCAGAGCTCGACGCTCGAGGTGATTCTCGGCGCCCAGAGCCTCGACGACATGATCACGCGCATCGACAGCGCGAAGAGCGTGTCCGACCTCGACGCGAACGTCCTCAAGCAGGTGAAGTCGTTCCGCGGCATCGTCCAGCGAAGCGGCGAGCGGCTGGCGAAGGAGCAGGCTGAGCAACGGCAGGTCGTCGCGAAGCGCGCGGCGGTCAAGCAGTCGATCGAGACGAAGATCGGCGAGGAGCAGCGCCTCTACAGCTCGCTCAAGGGGGAGATCGACCGACTGGTGGCGGCGCAGCATGCACGGCAGCTGCAGATGGCGCGCCAGGCGCAGATCCGCTTCCAGCAGGCGCAACAGACGGCTCAGAACCAGCCGCAGACCACGGTGGTCGGCATCACGGCGGCGGGGCCGCAGCAGGACACGATCGTCGCGCCGCCGTCGACGCACACCGGCGTGGTGGGTGTTGCCCTCTCGATGCTCGGCCAGCCGTACGTCTGGGGCGGCGCCGCTCCCGGCGGCTTCGACTGCTCTGGCCTCGTCATGTGGGCGTATGCGCAGGTCGGCGTCTCGCTCCCGCATTCGTCCTACGCGCAGTACGGCTACGGCGTGCCGGTGTCACGCGATCAGCTCGAGCCCGGAGATCTCGTGTTCTTCGACGGGCTCGGTCACGTCGGCATCTACATCGGCAACGACGAGTTCGTCGAGGCGCCGCACACGGGCGACGTGGTCAAGATCTCGAGCCTGAGCGAGCGCTGGTACGACGGCTCGTACGTCGGCGCCCGCCGGATCCTCTAGCCGGTCAGCTGTAGAGCGCGTCTACCTGGTCGGCGAAATGCTCGAGGATCACCTTGCGCCGCAGCTTGAGCGTGGGCGTCATCTCGTCGTGCTCGAGTGAGAACTCGCGCGGCAGCACGGTGAAGCGCTTGATCTGCTCGTAGCGGGAGCGATCCTCGTTGACGCGGTCGACGGCGGTCTGCACCGCCTGCTCGATCTCATCGGACGACATCGCCGTCGCGCGCTCCGGGTCGACGGTGACGAGAGCCGCGATGTAGGGCATCCGGTCGCCGACGACGAGCACCTGTGAGATCACCGGATCGGCCTTGAGGTCGTTCTCCAGGTTCTGCGGCGCGACATTCTTGCCGCCCGCGGTGACGATGATGTCCTTCTTACGGTCGGTGATGACGAGGAAGCCGTCTTCGTCGAGATGGCCGACGTCGCCCGTGTGCACGAAGCCTTCGTCGTCGAGCACGGCCGACGTCGCATCGGGGTCGTGGTAGTAGCCGGCGAACACGGTTCCCGACCGGATCAGGATCTCGCCGTCGTCTGCGATGCGCAGCTCCACGCCGGGCAGCGGCTTGCCGACGGTACCGAACCGGTAGTCGCTCGAGCGGTTCACGGTCGCGGCGCACGTCACCTCGGACAGCCCGTAGCCCTCCATGATCGGGATGTCGATCGCGGCGAAGAACTCCGCGATCTCGCGCGCGAGCGGGGCGCCGCCGGAGTTCGCGAAGCGCAGCCGGCCGCCGAGCCGGTCCTTCACCTTCGAGTAGACGAGGCGGTCGGCGACGCGGTGCCGCAGCGCGAGGGAGGCAGGCACCGGCTGCTTCGCCTCGCGCAGCCTCGCGACGCGGCGGCCGGTCTCGAGCGACCAGTCGACGAGCGCCCGGCGGGCGCCGGTCTGCGCGTCGAAGCCGGCCGCGATCGCGGCGTGGATCTTCTCGTACACGCGGGGCACGCTCGGGAACAGCATCGGCCGCACGCGTGGCAGCTCGGTCGCGGCGCGCAGCGGATCGGGAAGGAGCGCAAGCGTGAAGCCCTTGTACGCCGCCGAGAGATGCATCAGCCGCCCGTAGTTGTGGGCAAGCGGGAGGTAGAGGAGCATGACGTCGCCGGGCTCGGTGCGGTTGTCCTCGATCTCGTCGCCCGCCTGCACCATCGCGTAGTAGTTGCGGTGGCGGATCATGCAAGCCTTGGGCGGCCCAGTCGTGCCTGAGGTGTAGATGAACGTGAAGAGGTCGTCCTCGTCGATCGTGGACGCGCGCTCGTCGAGTGCACCGGGCTGCTCGGCGGCGAACGCGCGGCCCTGCTCGCGCAGGCCGGGGAGGTCTGCGAAGGAGAGAACACGGCCCGTGAAGCCGTCGACCTTCGCGCGCTGGTCGTCGTCCTCGACGAGCACGCCGACGGCCTGCGAGTGCTCGAGCACGTATTGCACGTCGCGGGGCGAGCTGGACGAGTAGATCGGCGCGCCGACCGCGCCGACGAGCGCGAGCGCGTAGTCGAAGAGAGCCCAGTCGAGGCTCGTTCGCGCGAGCAGGCCGAACGCGTCGCCCTTGCCCACGCCGAGCGCGAGCAGGCCGTTTGCGAGCTCGTCGACCGCAGCGGCGGCCTCGGCGCGCGACATCGGGCGCCAGTCGCCGTCGACCTCGTGCAGGTACGCGGGATCCGTGTGCCCGGCGTGGACGGAGTCCTGCCAGAGCCTCCCGATCGTCCGCGTCCCGGCCATGCGGGGGAGCGTAACGGCAGGAACCGAGACGATCGGGGCGAATCGGGGTGATCCCAGTAGAATTTCCCTTATGCGTACCACCTGGAACGGCTCCGTCAGCTTCGGTCTTGTCAGCATCCCCGTCGGCCTCGCACCGGCGACGAAGCCTGCTGCCCGCCAGTCCGACGTCTCCTTCCGGATGCTGCACCGCGAGTGCGGCACGCCGATCAAGCAGAAGCGGTGGTGCCCGGTGCACGAGCGCGACGTCGAGTCCGACGAGCTCGTCCGCGGCTGGGAAGTGGCGAAGGGGCAGTTCGTGACGGTGGAGGACGCCGAGCTCGAGGCGATCGAGCAGCGCGACACGTCGCGCTCGATCGAGATCAGCAGCTTCGTGCGACTCGCCGAGGTCGATCCGGTCTACTTCGACCGGACGTACTACCTCGTGCCGGCAGGCGCGGAGGCCCAGCGCCGGCCGTACGCGCTGCTGCACGAGGCGATGAGGGATGCAGGTGTCGCGGCGCTCGGCCGGTTTGTGCTCGCCGGCAAGGAGAAGCTCTGTCTCATCCGGCCGCTGGGCGATGCGCTCGCGCTCGAGACGCTGTTCGTCCACGACGACGTCAAGGATCACGTCGAGATCGACGAGGCGGTCGCCGGCTCGCAGGTGAAGAAGCCGGAGCTCGAGCTCGCGAAGCAGATCATCGCCTCGCTCGCGGGCGAGTTCGATCCGCAGGCGCTGCGGAGCGAATATCGCGAGTCGCTCCGCGAGCTGCTGGAGGCGAAGCTCGAGGGCGTCGACATCACGGCTCCGACGCCGGAGGAGCCGGTGGCGCCGGTCGTCGACCTGATGGAGGCGCTGCGTGCGTCGGTCGCCGCGGCCAAGGGCAAGGAGCCGGCCGGGACCACGAAGAAGGCGGCACCGCGCAAGCGCAGCGCCGCCTCTCGCTAGCGCGTCACAGGTCGCTAGTGCGGCGCGGGGAGCGCCCCCAGCGCGTCGAGCTGCGCCTGGAACAGGAACTTGTCGATCTTCCCGTGGTAGATCGGCACGTGCTCTTCCATGCAGATGCGGATCACCTCGTCACGCTCGATCCCCACCTCTTTCGACAGCTCGTCCGGCGTCAGGTGGTTTGCCATGTCGCTCCTCTCGTTCGCAAGAACGAAAAAGCCCGCTGCGCGGAACGCGCTCGCGGGCCAGGTGCACCGAGCTCCTTGGGGCATGGGACTGGGCGCTTCACGCACCCCGCCCTGTCGCCGTGGAACTCACAGTGAAGGAAGGATAATCGATCCGGGTGACGGACGCGACCGACCTTCTGCCCGGCCTCGCGGAGCGGTTCCGGACCGTCCGGGGCGTGCGGATCCGGCTCTTCGAAGGGGGCGAGGGGCCGCCGCTGCTCCTTCTGCACGGATTCGGCGGCGCCGCCTGGAACTTCACTGAGCTCGTGCCGCGCCTCGCGGGCAGGCGCCTCCTCATCCCTGATCTACCCGGGCACGGCGCATCCGCGCCGCTTCCCGCGGTCAGCATGGCGGGGCTGGCCGATGCCGTTGCGGCGCTGCTGCCCGGCCCGCTGCCGGTGGTCGGGCACTCGATGGGCGGCGTGGTCGCGCTCCGGCTGGCCGAGCGGCATCCGGGGCTCGTCTCGGGGCTCGTGCTCGCGGCGCCCGCCGGGATCTCGAGCTCGACGAGGATCTCCGAGGCGTCGATCGCGCTCGCCGGGCTCGTCCAGCCGGCGCGGCTCGCGGGACGGCACGTCGACCGCATCGCGCATTCGCCGCGCCTGAGGCGGCTCGTCTTCGGTGGGCTCGAGGTGTCGAATCCCGACGTGCTCACCGCGCTGGCGGTGGAGGGGTTCCTGCGCGGCCCCCGCCTGCACGCGGACGCACTCGGGGCCGGCCTCGCACTCGCGAGCGACGACCCGCGGGCGTTCCTCGAGCGGGTGCGCTGCCCCGCGCTTGTCCTCTTCGGCGCGCGTGACCGGCAGGTGCCGGTGGAGGATGGCTTCGAGTACGCACGCCGGCTCGGGGCGCAGTTGCGGATCATCGCCGACTGCGGCCATCTGCTGATCGGCGAGCGGCCGGAGGCCTGCGCGCGGGCCGTGCTCGATTTCTGCGGTCGCGCTAACCTGTAGCGGCGTTCGGGGTGTGGCGCAGCCTGGTAGCGCGCTCCGTTCGGGTCGGAGAGGTCCCCAGTTCGAATCTGGGCACCCCGATGCAAGAGCAGGACCGAGAGCCCGCCCGACCGCGGGCTCTCGCATGTCCGGGGACAGTCCCCGGACATGCCCGCTGCGGCCGCGTCCCGGACAGTCGTGTCCCGGGGACAGTCCCCGGACGTGGCTTCGCCGGCCGTGGCCCGAAAAGGCCGGTCAGGCGGCTCTGCGGACGGGGCGCCAGAGCAGCGGGACGAACCAGAGCAGCGCACCCGCCGCGCCGCCGGCCGCGAGGATCGTCGTCGGTGCGACCGAGGCGGCGACGACGGCTGCGAGCGTATAGCCGACCGGCGTCAGGCCGAGCGAGCCGAAGAAGTCGAACGAGAAGACGCGCGAGAGCAGATGCTCCGGCACGAGCTCCGTCAGGAGCGTCGTCCAGGACGCGATGCCGATCCCGATCCAGAACCCGCGCCATACCGCCGCGGCGAGGCCGAGCGGGTACCACGGGGTGAGGGCCAGCACCACGATCCCGAGATCGTTGATGCCGAACGCCGCGAAGCAGATGATCACCCGGCGACGCGTCGGATGCCACTTCGCCCACGTGAGCGAGCCGGCGACCATGCCGGCCGCGAGCGCGCTGAAGATGAGCCCGTACGCACCGACGCCCCGGTGATAGTGATCCTGGACGACGCGCGGCATCAGGGCCGTGAACGGCGCCATCGCCAGCATCAGGATCACCGTCGCCGCGGCAATCCCGGTCCAGATCCACGGCACCGACATCACGTAACGGAAGCCGGTCGCGAGCTCTCGGCCGATGCCCTCGCGGGCCGAGGCCTCGAGCCGTCGCGGCCGGGCCGCCGAGAGCATCGCCGCGGAGACGACGAACGAGGCGCACTCGATTGCCCACACCACCGACGGCCCGGTGGTGTGGTAGAGGACGGCGGCGATGGCCGGGCCGACGATGGCGCTGCCGTTCCGCGCGATGCCGATCCACGAGTTCGCGGACGCCAGCATCGGCTGCTCGACCACGAGCGGCACGATCCCTCCGAACGCCGGCTGGAAGAAGCCGTCGGCCGCGCCGAAGGCGACGGCGAGCGCGAGCACCTCCGTCAGCCTGAGGTGGCCGCTGAGGTCGATCGCGAGGAACACCGCCAGCACCACGGCGCGCGCCAGGTCCGAGCCGATCATGAGCAGAGCGCGCGGGTAGCGGTCGGCGAGCACGCCCCCGAGGAGCAGCGTCAGGAGCATCGCGAGCGACTCGAGCGCGAGCACGTAGCCGAGCGTGCCGACCTTGCCGGTGAGCTCCGTCACCCGCCAGCCGAGCGCCACGATGAACGCGGCGTCGCCCGTGAACGAGATCGTCTGGCCCGTCCACAGGAGGCGAAAGTCGCGGCTCGAGAACGCCGCCATCGTCCCGAGGCGGGGCGCGGTCACCGGCGGAGGCTATCGTCGGCGTCGTGCTGCGAGCCGCCGTCTTCGACGTCGACTACACGATCGCCAAGCCCGGGCCGGACCTCGGGCCGGACGGCTACCGCCGCCTCGGTGAGCGGTACGGGCTGACGCTCGACCCGGCTCTGTACGACGACGCGCGGCGGGCGGCGCTCGGCGCGCTCAAGCGGCATCCCGAGCTCGATCACGACGAGGAGATCTGGGTGCTCTTCACCCAGCGGATCATCGAGGGCATGGGCGGCGTCGGCGACACGTACGCCGCGGCCTACGAGATGGAGCGTTCCTGGGTCCATGCGCACCACTTCGAGCTCTACGACGACGCCGTGCCGACGCTCACCGCCGTGCGGGCGCGCGGCCTGCGGATCGGCCTGCTCTCGAACACCGCCCGCGACCTCGACGAGTTCGTCCGCCACCATGGGCTCGAGGTGGATGCCGTGCTCACCTCGCGCACCCACGGCAAGACGAAGCCGCACGGGACGATCTTCCGGCGCATGCTCGAACTGCTGGCCGTCGCGCCGGACGAGGCGTTGATGATCGGCGACACGCTGGAGGACGACGTCGAGGGCGCCCGTGCGATCGGGATGCGCGCCGTGCTGGTCGACCGCGACGGCCGCTACCCGGGTGAGGAGCGCATCGACCGGCTCTCCGGGCTCCTCCACCTCCTGGCGCTGGACTAAGCTCGACGTCGATGACTGTCGTCGTCTGGGTCGTGGTCGCCGTGGCGCTCGCGATCGGCGAGCTGCTGACTCCCGGGCTGTTCTTCCTCGGGCCCCTGGCGCTCGCCGCGGCCGTCGCCGCCCTCGCGGCCGGAGTCGGTGCCGGAGCCGTCTCCTCGACCATTGTCTTCATCGTCACCGGGCTCGCGTCGCTCCTCGTCCTTCGTCCGATCGCGCGCCGTCACGTGCGCCTGCCCGCGCTCTCGCGGACCGGCGTCGATGCGCTCATCGGCCGCAAGGCGCTCGTCACGCGGACGGTAGACGTCCACGGCGGGCGTGTGCGGATCGGCGGCGAGGAGTGGTCGGCGCGTGCGTATCTCGATGGAGAAGTGCTCGAGGAAGGCGCAACCGTCGATGTCGTCAAGATCGAGGGCGTGACCGCTCTCGTCGCCGGATAGGAGGCTCCATGGTCCCGCTGATCGTGCTCGCCGTGCTCGTCCTGCTGGTGCTGGTCACCCTTTGGCGCACGGTGCGGGTGATCCCGCAGGCACGCGCCGGGGTCGTCGAGCGGCTCGGTCGCTACTCGCGCACGCTCACGCCGGGTCTCACCATGGTGATCCCGTTCGTCGACCGTGTGAAGCCCCTCCTCGATCTCCGCGAACAGGTGCTGTCGTTCGAACCGCAGCCGGTGATCACCCAGGACAACCTCGTCGTCAACATCGACTCCGTCATCTACTTCCAGGTCACCGACCCGAAGGCGGCGACCTACGAGATCCAGAACCCGGTCGACGCGATCGACCTGCTCACGGTGACCACGCTGAGGAACGTGATCGGCGGCATGACCCTCGAGCAGACGCTGACCTCGCGCGACTCCGTCAACGACCAGTTGCGCGGCATTCTCGACGACGCGACCGGGAAGTGGGGTATTCGCATCCACCGGGTCGAGCTGAAGGCGGTCGATCCACCGCCCTCGATCAAGGACACGATGGAGAAGCAGATGCGCGCCGACCGCGAGAAGCGCGCCGCGATCCTGCAGGCGGAAGGGGTCAAGCAGGCGGCGATCCTGCAGGCCGAGGGTGAGAAGCAGGCGGCCATCCTCAAGGCCGAGGGGCAGAAGCAGTCGGCGATCCTGGCGGCCGAGGGGCAGTCGCAGGCGATCACCACGGTCTTCCAGGCGATCCACGAAGGAAAGCCCGACCAGGAGCTCCTCGCCTACCAGTACCTCCAGGTGCTGCCGCAGATCGCGCAGGGCGACGCGAACAAGGTGTGGGTCATCCCGAGCGAGCTCACGCGGGCGCTCGGCGGGCTCGGTGAGCGGCTGCTCCCCCGCCCGGGGGAAGACAGCTCGGACACCTGACACCGATAACCCGGGAGCGTGCTGCGGCAAAAGCGCTCCCTCAATCTTCTCTTCGTCGGTGTCGGCCTCGTCACTGGGCTCCTCGTCGCGCGGCACTTCGCCTCGTCGGGCTGGCCTCTTCGGCACGCGAACCCGTGGCTGGTCGGGCTCGCGGTCCTGATCACGTTCGTCTCGTACGGTGCGAAGGCCTGGGGTTGGCAGAGGCTCTTCGCCGGTGAGTCGCGGCCGGCGATGCTCACGCTCGCCGCCGCCGGCGGCGCTGCGTCCGTGGGCGGGATCGCGCTGCCGGGGCGCTGCGACGAGGTGCTTCGCGTCGCCGTCGTCCGTCGCTGCCGGCGCCGGCGCGTGGGTATCGGCGCGGTCGCCCTCTCGATCTTCGTGCTCGGCCTCCTCGACAGCGTCGCGCTGGCCCCGCTTGCCTCGGTCGCCGCCGGCGTCGCGGGCGTCGCCGGCTGGCTCGAGGCCGGGCTGATCGTCGTCGCCGTCGCCGGCGTCGCGTCGGCGGCCGTCATAGCGACGCTGCCGCGTCTCGCGCGCATCGATCGCATCTCCCGCTTTCGGATCGCCCGCTTCGTCGCGGAGCACGTCATGCCGCTCCGGCAGGCGTCGCTCGCCGCCCTCGGCGTGACCGCTTCGTGGGTGCTGCGCACGGTGGCGGTATTCGTCCTGCTCGCGGCCGTGGGCCTCAACGCGGACTTCGCGCTCGCGCTCTCGTTCGTCTGCGCCGCCTCGGCCTCGGCTGTTCTGCCGGTCGCTCCGGCCGGCGCCGCCGTGCAGGCCGGTGCCGGTGCGGCGATCCTCGCCGCGTCCGGCGTTCACACCGATCAGGCGGTCGCTTTCGGTGTCGCGGCGCAGGGTCTCTCGATCGTCGCAGGCGCCTGCTGCCTGCTGATGCTCGGCGCCTGGCACGCGCACGGCCGGCTCGCTGGCCTGACGCTCAGGCCAGCTCGGCTGCTGCCTCGCTCAGGGTGAGCACCGGCCCGACGCACGTGTCGGCTCCCTCGAGGAGCGTGCGCCACTCCGAGAGCGTGCGTGAGCGGAAGAGCGCTGCGAGCTCGGGCAGCTCGGGCTCGAACTGGTGGTCGACGAGCTGCGGCCGGTCGAGGAGCTCACAGAGGTTCTGCCAGAAGCGCAGCTCGAGCGCGGCCACGGTCAGGTAGCGGCCGTCGGCGGTCTCGTAGATGCGATAGCAGGCGACGCCCCCGGTCAGCAGTCGCGGCACCGGCTCACCGGCGAGCCTATGGGCGACGAAGCGGTGCGCGTGGTGCGTCATCGAGACGACGATGCGCGCGCCCTCGCCGGTTCGGTCGCGGTGGACGAGCGCGGCGAGCACCTCGATCACCGCCGCCTGTGCGCCTGCGCCGAGGTCTGCGATCTGAATCGGGGGCAGAGCAGGCGCCGTGTCGGCGAGCGCTCCCGCGTAGCCGAGGTAGTTCAGGTCGTGGCCGGCGTGGCCCGCGCGCGGGCCTGTCCCTCCGTAGCCCGTGATCGAGCAGACGATCGCGTCGGGGCGGGTCGGAAGATCGAGTCGCTCGAGGACGCCGGGGCGGAAGCCGTCGAGCACGACGTCGGCGTCCCCGAGGATCTCGGGCGCGGGGTCGCGGCGCGCATCCCAGGTGAGGATCTCCTTGCCGTCGTTCAGCGCCCGGTAGGCCGCGGGTGAGGTCGCTGCGACCGGATCTCCGTCCGGCGGCTCGATCTTGACGACGCGGGCGCCGAGCCGAAGGAGCTCACGGCTCGCGAACGGCCCGGGCAGGTAGCGGGAGAGGTCGGCGACCAGGAGCCCGGCGAGTGGCGGCATCGGGGCGATTATCCTGCTCGGGGATGCCGGTTCGAACCGCCGACCGTCGGAGAGAGTTGCTCGACGCTGCCATCGCGGTGTTCGCGCGCAAGGGCTTCCACGCCTCGCGGGTCGGCGACATCGCCGTCGAGGCGGGCGTTGCGCACGGGCTCCTGTACCACTACTTCCGCTCGAAGGACGAGGTGCTCGAGACGATCGTCGGCGAGACGTGGCAGCTGCTGCGGGCCGACACGGAGCGGATCGAAGCGTCCGGCGCGCCACTTGAGGAGCAGCTGCGGCGCTTCGCGCGGATCTATCTCGGATCGTGGCTCGTCTCGCCCGACCTGATCCGGGTCCTCGTGCGGGAGGTCGGCCGGAGCCCGGAGGTCGGGAGCCGCGTCGGCGAGATCGGCGGCGTCTTCCTCGCGCTCGAGCGGATGATCGAGGTGGCGCGGGAGCGGGGCGAGGTGAGGGCGGGTTGCAACGCACGGCTCGCCGCCTGGATCGTCTACGGCGCGCTCGAGGAGATCCTCACGGCGTGGGTGCTCGGGCAGCTGCCGGGCGACGAGCGGGACGTCGACCGAGCGGTGGCGACGGTCGTCGATGTGGCGGCTGCGGGTCTCGCGGCATGAGCCGCGTGTTCAACCTGCTCGGGCTCGAGCTCTCGCCGCCGCGCGAGCCTGCCCCGACGGGCCATCAGTTCTCGCTTCGGTCGATGAGCGCCGAGGTCGGTGCGCAACTGACGGGCTGCAGCGTCTACGAGCTCGTGCCGGGCCAGGCCTCGTGGCCCTACCACTTCGAGCTGAACGAGGAGGAGTGGCTGATCGTCGTCGCCGGCGAGCTGATCTTGCGGACGCCGGAGGGCGAGCGGGTGCTACGGGCCGGTGATGTGGCGTGCTTCCCGGCGGGGGCCACGGGCGCGCATGCCGTGCGGAACGAGGGCGAGGAGGTTGCGCGATTCGCGATGCCGTCGAGCGTCTCGCCGTTCGGTGACGCGTGCGTCTATCCCGACAGCGGCAAGTTCAAGCTGTCCGGCCCCGGCTTCTCGCACCGCGGTCGGCTCGGCGACGAGGTCGGCTACTGGGAGGGCGAGGCGTGAACGTGTTCGATGTCGAGGTCCGGTACGACGAGGCCGATCCGCCCGGGTACGTGTGCGGCGGCGCGCGGCTCGGGCCCGGGCTGGGAGCGCAGCAGCTCGGCCTCTCCGTGTACGAGCTCGAGCCCGGGCAGAGCATCTGTCCGTACCACTACGAGACTGGCGAGGAGGAGTGGCTGATCGTGCTCGTGGGCCGCCCGACGTTGAGGACGCCGGCCGGAGAGCAGGAGCTCGCGCCCTGGGACTGCGCGTTCTTCCCGGCCGGCGCGGAGGGAGCGCACAAGGTCACGAATCGCACGGACGAGCGGGTGCGGGTGTGCATGTGGTCGAACCGCCTCGCCGTTGCGACGGCGGTGTATCCCGACTCGGACAAGGTGGGCGCGTGGCCGCCGGGCAAGCTGTTCCGCCTCGGCGACGCCGTCGAGTACTGGGACGGCGAAGCGCCCTCCGGCGAGCCGTCGCCAGGGTCCTAACCGGGGACAGTCCCCGGGCATGTCCCGGGAGGCCGTGGCTGGGGACTGTCCCCGGTGTTCGCTCGCCCTGCCGACACGCGCGCGGGGACAGTCCCCGGACGTGCCGCCGCGAGACGCGGCCCGCGCGGGCACGTCCGGGACCGCCGATGCGGGACCGCTCCCGCCGCTCTACCGTGGACGCCGATGCCACGCCGGCCGCGCTCCGACCTTCCGCCCGCCGGCTGCTACCACGTCACGAACCGCGGCGTCGCACGGCAGGCGATCTACGCGGACGACGGCGACCACCTCCTTTTCACCGCGCTCCTTCGACGTGCGACACGCCGGTTCAGCTGGCGCCTGCTCGCGTTCTGCCACATGCCGAACCACTTCCACCTCGTCGTGACGACGGAGCTCGAGCGGCTCTCGCGCGGCATGCACCTGCTCGGCTTCCGCTACGCCCAGGCGTTCAACCACCGCCACGACCGCGTCGGCCACCTCTTCCAGGGGCGCTTCCACGCCACCGTGGTCGAGAGCGACGAGCACCTCGAGGCGGCGTGCGCCTACGTGCTCGACAACCCGCTGCGCGCCTCCCTCTGCGCGTCACGCGATGAGTGGCCGTGGCTCGGCGGGGAGGTGCTCGGCGATCTACGCCGGGGCCTGCACCGGCGCCAGCGCGGGCGCCCACGAGCAGACCGGGGAGACATCGCCGCTGCGGCCGTTGAGCCGCCGGTAGCCGAGAGCGTGCTCGGCCTGCATCAGCTTGTGGATCTGCGTCGTCCCCTCGTAGATGATCGGCGCGCGTGCGTTCCGGAAGTACCGCTCGATCCCGTACTCGGCCGAGTACCCGTACGAGCCGAACACCTGGATGGCGAGGTGCGCCGCCTCGAACGCCGACTCGGTTGCATGCCACTTCGCGAGCGACGTCTCGCGCGTCGACCGCCTGCCGCTGTCCTTCATCCAGGCGGCCTGCAGGACGAGGAGCTTCGACGTCTCGTACCCGAGCACCATCTTCGCGATCATGTCCTGGACGAACTGGTAGCGGCCGATCGCCTGCCCGAACGTCTCCCGTTCGCGGGCATAGCCGACCGACTGCTCGAGGCACGCGCGCACGACGCCGCATGCCCCGGCGGCCACCGTGAAGCGCCCGTGGTCGAGCGAGTGCATGGCGATCTCGAAGCCCTGGCCCTCCTCGCCGATCAGGTTCTCGGCCGGCACCTCGACATCCTCGAAGAAGAGCTCGCCCGTCGACCCCGCCCAGATGCCGAGCTTGTGCTCGGTGTCGCGGCTCGTGAAGCCCTTCATCCCCTTCTCGAGCACGAATGCGCTGATCCCCTTGTGCTTGGCCGACGGGTCGGTCTTCGCGAAGACGAGCGCGTGCTCGGCGACCGACGCGTACGAGATCCAGTTCTTCTGCCCGTTGAGCACGTAGACGTCGCCCTCGCGCCGCGCGGTCGACCGCATCGACGCGACGTCCGACCCCGCGCCCGGCTCGGTGAGGCCGAAGCATGCGAGCTTCTCGCCGCGCGCCTGGGGCGTGAGCCAGCGCTGCTTCTGCTCCTCCGTGCCGTAGGCAAGGAGCGAGAGCGAGTTCAGGCCGACGTGCACCGAGATCAGGGTGCGGAACGCCGCCTCGCCGCGCTCGATCTCCTCGCAGGCGAGCGCCTCGGACACGAAATCGAGGCCGGCGCCGCCGTACGCCTCGGGGATGACGATGCCCAGGATCCCGAGCTCGGCCATGCCCTCGATCAGCTCGAGGTCGAGCTTGTGGTCGATGTCGTTCTGAATCGCGACCGGCAGGACGCGCTCGTCCACGAAGGCGCGGACGGTGTCCTGGATCAGCCGTTGCTCGTCGGTCAGCTCGAAGTCCATGCGCGCAGCCTACCGTCGTCGCGCGGCCCTCCACCACCGGTACAGTCCCTGACTGACGAGTCAATCAAGAGTCCGAGCCGGGCAAAGGAGCGACAGCATGGCCGCGATCGAGGAGGCCGTCACGGGCGGGGTCTCGTTCGCCCTGAGCGACGAGCAGAAGGAGCTCCGCGCGCTCGCGCGCGAGTTCGCGGCGAAGGAGATCCGGCCGGTCGCCGCCGAGCACGACGTCGCCATGCGGCACCCGGTGGAGGTGATCGCGAAGGCGCACGAGGTCGGCCTGATGAACCTGCACGTCCCGGTCGAGCTCGGCGGGCTCGGGCTCAGCGCGTTCGACGGCATGCTCGTCGGCGAGGAGCTGAACTGGGGCTGCTCGGGCATCGGCACGTCGATCTGCGGGAACGGGCTCGGCTCAGGGCCGCTGATCGCCTCCGGGACGGAGGAGCAGAAGTGCCGCTTCCTCGCGCCGCTCCTCGAGGAGCCGATCCTCTGCTCGTTCGCGCTCTCCGAGCCCGACGCGGGCTCCGACGTCGCGCGCCTGAAGACGACGGCCGTCCGCAAGGGCGACGAGTACGTCCTCAACGGCTCGAAGACGTTCATCACGAACGCGGGCTACGCGAGCTGGGCGGTCGTCTTCGCCAAGACCGACCCCGCCAAGGGCCATCGCGGGATCTCGGCCTTTGTCGTCCCGATGGACACGCCGGGCGTGACGATCGAGCAGCACCTCGACAAGATGGGCCAGCGCGCGACCGACACCTCGGCGTTCGCGCTCCAGGACGCCGTCGTCCCCGCCGCGAACCGCATCGGCGAGGAGGGCGAGGGATTCAAGATCGCGATGCGGACGCTCGACTTCACGCGCCCCGGCACGGCCGTCGGTGCCGTCGGTGTCGCGCAGGCGGCGTTCGAGCTCGCCGTCGACTACGCGAAGGAGCGCGTCACGTTCGACGTCCCGATCGCGATGCACCAGGGCGTCAACTTCATGATCGCCGACATGGCGACGGAGATCGAGGCGGCGCGGCTCCTCACGTGGCAGGCGGCGTGGCTGATCGATCGCGGCGAGCGGGCAACGCTCCACTCGTCGTTCGCGAAGCGCTTCGCTGCCGACACCGCGATGAAGGTGACCACCGACGCGGTGCAGGTGTTCGGCGGCTACGGCTACATGAAGGAGTACCCGGTCGAGAAGCTGATGCGCGACGCGAAGCTCTTCCAGATCTACGAGGGCACCTCCCAGATCCAGCGCCTCGTCATCGCCAAGGAGATCTTCCTGCCCCGCGGGTAGGCTCGCGCTGCAGTGGCGATCGAGCTCGATCTCTCAGGCCGTGTCGCACTCGTCACCGGCGGCTCGCGCGGCCTCGGCCGCGCCGATGCGCTGACGCTCGCCCGCGCCGGCGCCGACGTCGCGATCGCCGACCTCCTGGTCGAGTCGGAGCTCTCCGAGGAGACCGACGCGTACGGGCCGCTCGCGACCGTCGCCCGCCAGCAGGGACTCGTGGGGACAGAGTCGGCCGCCGAGGAGATCCGCGGCCTCGGCCGCCGCGCGCTTGCGCTCAGGTGCGACGTCACCGACCGCGAGCAGGTCGCCGCCGCGGTCGCCCGCACCGTCGACGAGCTCGGCGCAGTCGACATCCTTGTCAACAATGCCGGCACGCTCGACCATGTCGGGCAGTTCCACGACCAGAGCCCGGAGCTGTGGGAGCGCGACCTGCGTGTCAACCTCACCGGCGCGTTCAACTGCGCCCAGGCGGTCTGGCCGCACATGAAGGAGCGGAAGTGGGGGCGCATCGTGAACATGGCCTCCGTGGCCGGGACGCTGGGCGGGTTCGGCCAGGCCTCCTACTCGGCGACCAAGGCCGGGCTGCTCGGCCTGACGAAGACGCTCGCGATGGAGGGCGGCCGCCACGGGATCACCGTGAACGCGATCGTGCCCGGGATCATCGGCACGGAGGCGTTCCACATGTCGAACCCGGCGATGAACGAGCGGATTGCGAACCGCACCGTCTTCAAGCGCCCCGGCGAGCCTCAGGACGTCGCGAACGCGATCGCCTTCCTCTGCTCCGACCTCGCCGCCTACATCACGGGCATCGAGCTCAACGTCTCGGGCGGCGTCGAGCTGTTCGTGTTCTGATCCGTTTAGACCATGGCTAGGATGGGGCGGCCGTGGCTGCTTCCTCGCCGGTCGTCTCCCGCCGCCGCGCCTCGGCGCGGTCCCGGCTGTGGACCAGGGCGGGCATCCTCGCGCTCGTCGTCGGCGTCCCGATCGTCGTCGTCCCGCTCGTCTTCGCCGGCTCGCCGACGAGGCTCGCCACGGGCACGCGGATCGCCGGGATCGACGTTGGGGGACTGTCCCCGTCGGCGGCGACGAAGCTCCTCGACCGGCGGTTCGCGGCGGTTGCGTCGACCCCGGTGACCTTGGTCGGCGCCGGGAAGCAGTTCACCATCATCCCGGCGTCGTTCGGCGTCACTGTCGACTGGGCCGGTGCGGTGACGGCCGCGGAGCGGCAGGGCGGCGGCCTCGGGCTCGTCCGCGGATACCGTCGGATCGCCCTCGAGCTCTTCCCGCAGGACATCTCGCCGCCGGTCCGCGTCTACGACCCCGGGGTCGACTCCGAGCTGGCGTCGATCTCGCGCGCGGTCTCGATCCGGCAGCGCAACGCGAAGCTCGTGCGGCGCGGCCTGCACATCACGATCGCTTCCGGCTCCCCCGGACGGAGCCTCGACCGGACGGCGGCGAGGGCGTTGCTCGTCCAGGCGCTCTCGTCGCTCCAGCGGCAGCCGGTCGCGCTTCCGATCGTCGCGCAGCAGCCGAGCGTGACCGTCGCCTCGCTCGTGACCGCGCAGCGCACCGCGAGCGAAATGGTCTCCGCGCCCGTGACGATGACCGTCGGGGCGACTCGGCTGCGCCTGCCGCGCTGGCGGATCGCGACGATGCTCGACCTCTCCTCGCTGCGCTTCTCCGGCCCCGTCGCAGACGACTACTTCCGGCGTCTCGCGAAGCAGCTCGACCGTGCACCGCACGACGCCACGTTCGCCGTCTCCGGCTCCTCCGTGCGCGTTGTCCCGGCACGCCCCGGGGTGGAGCTCGACGTGCCCCGGTCGGCCGAGCGCATCGCCGCCGCCGCGCAGCGGGCCGTCGGTCACCGCGTCGCGCCGCTCGCCGTCGCGGTCGCGCAGCCCACGCGCTCCACCGCCCAGGCGGAGGCGATGGGCATCACTGGCACCGTCGGCACCTACGAGACGTTCTACGGCGGTGACCCGAACCGCATCCACAACGTGCAGCTCGTCGCCCATCTGGTCGACGGTGCGCTGATCGCTCCCGGCGCGACGTTCTCGTTCAACGGCACGACCGGCGAGCGCTCGGCCGCGAAGGGCTTCCTCGAGGCGCCGGTGATCGTCAACGGCGAGGTCGAGACAGGCCTCGGCGGCGGCGTCTGCCAGGTGTCGACCACCGTGTTCAACGCCGCCTACGAGGCTGGGCTGCCGATCACCGCCCGCACGAATCACGCGCTCTACATCTCGCACTACCCGCTCGGGCGCGACGCCACCGTCGACTACCCCGACGTCGACCTGAAGTTCGTCAACGACACCGGCCACTGGCTGCTTCTGCGGACCTGGGTCGGCTCGTCGTCGCTCACGGTCGGCCTCTACGGTTCGCCGCAGCACCGCCGCATCGAGACGATCGCGGCGCCGCTTCGGGTCGACTCGCCGCCGCCCGTGCAGAAGACGGTCGACGCGACACTGAAGCCGGGCCAGGTCGTCGTCGACGACCCGGGCGTGCCGGCGCAGTCCACCTCGGTGGAGCGGAAGGTGTACGCGCCGTCCGGGAAGCTGCTCTCCGACCAGACGTGGTTCTCGAGCTACCGGGCGGAGCCCAAGATCGTGCGCGTCGGGCCGAAGGCCAAGCCGAAGAAGAAGCCGGCCGCCTCGACGACGACGACGTCGACCACCACGACGCCGACCACCACGACGCCGTTCATCCCGCCGGCGACGTCGGGCCTTCGGCCGCACTGATCGCCTCCCGGAGCCAGCCGGGGATGCGCGTGGGGCGGAAGCTCACCGCGTCGACTGTGGCGTGCGACGTCCAGCCGTCTGCGACCAGCGCCCCCTCGCGCTCGATCGCGTACTCGTAGCGGAAGCGGGCGCCCCGCACGTCGACGCAGCGGGCGTGCACGACCAGCCTGTCGTCGAAGCGCGTCGGCTGCAGATAGCGGATGTGGGCCTCGAGGACCACGGCCTCGAGACCGAGATCGCGGAGCCGCTGGTAGCCGCCTGCGTGCTCCTCGAGGTAGGCGACGCGGGCGACCTCGAACCACACGGGATAGCTTGCGTTGTGAGCGATGCCCTGGGCGTCCGTCTCGGCGAACCGGACGCGGATCGGAGTGGAGAAGCCGTAGCCGTGCACGAGGCCGTCATGCTTGCAGAACTCGTCCGCGGCGCTCAGCCGTGCGTGGCGCTGACCGGTGCCGGGGTGAGCACCGAGAGCGGGGTGCCCGACTTCCGCAGCGCGGGCGGCGTGTGGTCGCGCTACGACCCGATGGAGGTCGCGTCGATCGACGGCTTCCGACGCGACCCTGAGCGGGTGTGGGAGTTCTACGGGCGGCGCCTCGGCGTCCTCGGGCGCGTCGAGCCGAATCCCGCCCACCGCGTGCTGGCGGCGCTCGAGGCTGCCGGGCTCGTCGATGCGGTGATCACCCAGAACGTCGACGGGCTGCACACGCGCGCCGGCTCGCGCGACGTGGTCGAGGTCCACGGCTCGCTCGCTTTGGCGAGTTGTCCGGACTGCGGGCGCACCGAGCCGCGCGAGCGCGTGGTGCAGCTCCTGCCGCTGCCGCGCTGCGAGGCGTGTGGCGCGGTGCTCAA
The DNA here is from genome assembly GCA_963794375.1 of uncultured Thermoleophilia bacterium. Taxonomy (GTDB): domain Bacteria; phylum Actinomycetota; class Thermoleophilia; order Gaiellales; family Gaiellaceae; genus PALSA-600. Next base: position 455,053 of record CAWCDL010000002.1, on the reverse strand, counting down.
GCCGGGCGTCGTCATGTTCGGCGAGCTGCTGCCGGCGGCGGCGCTCGAGCGTGCGGTCGAGCTCGCGGCGGCGGCAGCGCTTCTGCTCCTTGTCGGCTCGTCGCTGCAGGTTTGGCCTGTGGCCGGGCTGCCCGAGGAGACGCTCCGGGGCGGCGGCCGGCTTGCGATCGTCAACCGCGAGCCGACGCCGTACGACGGGCGGGCGGCGCTCACCGTCCACGCCGACGCAGCCCCGGTCTTCGCCCGGCTAGGGCACGTACTCCTGGGCGAAGGAGCGGACGGTGTCGATGTGCACGGTCAGCCAGACCCCGCTCGAGAGAGGCTCGAAGAGCTTTAGCGTGCTCGTGCCCGCGACGAGCCCCGCCAGCTGCGACGCGGTCACAGGCGTCGCGTGGAAGCCGGTCGTCGAGGATGTCAGCACCGTGCCGCGCGCGTTCGCGGGCAGGAGGTAGACGTACACACGGTTGCTCTCGTCCACGACGAGGTTGTCGTTCGGGACGGCCGGGCAGGCCGTCGGCTCGCACTTCACTCCCTGATCCTCGGCAGCGGCGGCGTTCGCGGTGACGCCCGAGAGGAACCAGGCAGGGTCGAAGCCGAGCTCGTATCCGCCGGGGCTGCGGGTGACCGTCCGGATGCGGCCGTAGATGCGCTGGTCGCCCGACGGGATCGCGGCCGGCGTCGTCCGGGTCACCGTGACGGTGTGGACGACGGTTCGCGTGGAGCCACAGGCGACGAGCAGCGCGGGCACAGCCACGAGCACGGCAAAGCGGCGCACGCCCCCGAGCCTACTCGGGAGCCAAGACAGGAGGTCGCCGCGAGCTACGCCGCCGCGCGCTTGACGGGCCGCTCGTCGAGGACGGCGTGGCAGTCTCGACAGACCTGCCGCTCGACCTCGTACGGGACGCCCGCCTTCTGCAGCACGACGTGCACGACCGTGGCGACGTGCTCGTGACCTGGAGAGGGCCGCGTGTCCATCTGGGCAACAAGGATAATCGGCAGATCGTCGCAATTTGGGGAGTTTTTTCGTCGACGGTGTAACAATTCAGGGTGGCGATTCAGCCGTCGCTGAGGCTGAGCTGCACATGCGCCTCGAGCCCCGAGACGCCGACGCCCACCAGACGAAGCGGGCCGGGACGGTCGGTGAGCGCCCGGTCGAGCAAGGCACAGGCGAGCTCGCCGATGCGTCGCGCGTCGTCGATCCCGACGGGCAGCGACGTGGAACGGGTGCGGATCGCGAAGTCCGGATAGCGCACCTTGGTCGTCACCGTGCGCGCCACCTGTCCGCGCGCCTGCAGGTACTCGCCGACCCGCACGGCCATGCGCTCGAGCTCCTCGTGGAGCCGCTCCGGGTCGCCGACGTCGCGGGCGAACGTCTCCTCCTGGGAGATCGAGATCCGCTCGACCGAGACTTCGAGGGGTCGCGGGTCGATTCCGCGCGCACGGTCGCGGAGCTCGCGCCCGACCCTGCCGGGAAGCGTCCGGGCGAGCACGTCGTCGGGGAGCGCGGCGAGCCCGCCGATCTCGGTGACGCCGGCCGCCTTCAGCCGCTCCTCGGCGCGTGGGCCGATGCCGGGCAGGAGCCGGGTCGGGAACGGCGCGAGAAACGACGCCTCGAGCCCGGGGCGCACGGCCGTCAGCCCACCGGGCTTGCGCCGGTCGGAGGCGACCTTCGCAACCACCTTGGATGTGGCGACGCCGAGCGAGCAGGAGAGTCGCGTGCGCGCGCGGACGACGGCCCGGACGGCTTCGGCGAGCGCGCGCGCGTCGTCGAAGGACGGCGCCACCTCGCCCAGGTCGAGGTAGCCCTCGTCGATCCCGGTCTGCTCGACGGTCGGCACCATCCCGCGGACATGCGACCACACCTCGCGCGAGTAGTCGCGGTAGAGCGCATGGCGGGGCCGCACGAAGACGGCCTGCGGGCACCGGCGGAGCGCCTCGGCCGCCGACATTGCCGAATGGATCCCGAACCCGCGGGCGACGTAGTTGGCGGTTGCCACGACGCCGCGGCCGTGTGGGTCGCCGCCGACGACGAGTGGGAGCCGACGGAGCTCCGGCCGTTCGAGCTCCTCGACCGCGGCGAAGAACGCGTCGAGATCGAGGTGCGCGACTATGGGCATGCGAACGAATGTACGCTCGACACCGGCGGACGGCACGGTACGGTTTCCGCGAGGGACGATGAGAAGCCTGCTGCTTGCCGCGTCCGTTCTCGTCCTCGCCGGCTGCGCGGGCCGGACGGTGCTGCTGCCTCTGCACACCGCCGGTCGCGCCCGCACCTGCAACGACGGGGCGGTGCAGAGACTCGTCTCGTCGCGCGTCGCCTTCGCCGCCGCGGCGCCGGACGGCGCGGTCGCCTACGCGAAGCCGGGCGGCGCAGTGGTCGCGCGGTTCGGCGCCAAGAACGTCAACGACTATCCGACGATCTTCGAGGTGCTCGCCGAGCGGCTCGACACGCGCTGCAGGCCGACCTGGTACCGCGTCCAGCTGCCGATCAAGCCGAACGGCGTCACAGGCTGGGTGTCGGCGCGGCAGGTCACCGTGTCGCGGGTGCGCACGCGCATCGTCGTCGACATCTCGAGGCGCACGCTGACGCTGTACCGGTCGGGGCGGGTACTGCTGCGGACGACGGTCGCCGTCGGCTCGTCCGCAACCCCGACGCCGACCGGGCGCTACTACGTCAACCAGAAGCTCGTCCCCACGAACGCAGACGGCCCGTACGGCCCGGCCGCGCTCGGTGTCTCCGCCTATTCGACGGTCCTCACCGGCTGGGCGCAGGGCGGCCCGATCGGGATCCACGGCACGAACGAGCCGTGGTCGATCGGCCGCGCCGTGTCGAACGGCTGCATCCGCGTTTCGAACGGCACGCTCGAGCGCGTGTTCAGGCTCGCCCCGGCGGGAACGCCGGTCACCATCAACGCCTGACGAAAGGAAGTCATGTCGAAGAGCCCCCTGTCCCAGTTGGCCTCGCTCGGCGAGGAGATGATCGGGAAGGCATCCCAGAACCCGGCGGCCGCGAAGCTGCTCGAAGCCGGGCAGCAGCTGAAGGACCGAGTCGACGACCTCTCGAAGCGGGTCCGCGGGCTCGAGGCGATGGAGAACCGGATCGCCGAGCTCGAAGGCCGCGTCGAGAAGCTCGAGTCGAAGCGGGGCCGGAAGACGGAGCCCGAGAAGACCGAGCCCGAGTCGGCAGGCGAATCGGGCTCCTGAGCCTCAGCCCCTCGGCACCCTGATCCGCAGCGCGCCGGGGACGATCTCGAACACCACCGGTGTCGTCCCCGGCTGCTCGCCCTCGACCTCGAGCGGCAGGTGCTCGTCGGCGGTCACCTCGACGCGGGCCGAGCGGAGCACCTCCACCTTCGGATGGTCGACGTGCCTGCCCTTGTAGATCTTCGGTGCGGTGGTGAGGAAGTCGGTCTTCGACACGTCGCCGATCAGGACGACGTCGAAGAGACCGTCGTCGGGACGGGCGTCGGGAGCGAGCATCATCCCGCCGCCGTGCCACACGCCGTTGGCGACGATCACGTCGTGCATGCGTGCGCGGCGCTCGGCGCCGTCGAGCCGGACCGTGACCTCGGTGTTCTGCCAGGACAGGAAGACGCGCGTCAGTGCGTAGAAGAACGTCGCCCGGCCGCCGAGTGCCTTCGACATGCCGTTGGCACGCTGGGCGACGGCGCCGCTCATCCCGACCGAGCCGACGTTCGCGAAGAAGCGGCTCTCCTCGTCCCCCTGCCAGCTGCGGTACCGGACGCGCCCCGCGTCGACCGTTCGCGTCTCGCCCTCGACGGCAACGCGGACGGCGTCGTCGAAGCGCGTCGGGATGCCGTAGGTGCGGCCGAAGTCCATGCCGGTGCCGATCGGGATCGTCGCGAGCTCCGCGGTGCTGCCGGCGACGCCGTTGACGACCTCGTTCACCGTTCCGTCGCCGCCGACCGCCACGACGAGCTGCGCGCCGCGCTCCACCGCGCCCTTGGCGAGGTCGATCAGGTGGCCGGGCCGCTCCGAGAAGAGCGTGTCTCCCACGAGCCCGAGCTGCTCGGCCCGGTGGGCGAGCTGGGGCCAGCGTCGCCCGGTGCGGCCGTTGTCCGAGGCCGGGTTGACGAGAAAGACGGTGTGTCCCGTAGCGCTAATGATCGGCGACGGCGACGTCGAGCGCGATGCGCGTCATCCGGTCGACGGCCGCCTTCAGCTCCTCGTCGGAGATCCGCTTGAACTCGCCCTCGACGACGATGTCGCTGACCGTCAGCAGGCATCCGGCCTGGACGCCGCGGATCGCGGCCACCGTGAAGAGCGCCGCCGCCTCCATCTCGACTGCGAGGACGCCGCGCGACGACCAGCGCTGGTACTGGCCCTCGTCAGGGTTGTAGAAGAGGTCGCTCGAGACGATCGGCCCGACGTGCAGCTCCTGGCCGATCTCCTTGGCGACGTGCACCGCGCCGTGGATGACGGGCCACGAGGCGGTGGGGCAATGGGGCTCGTTGCCGACAAGGTGCATCGCGGTCGAGTCGGCGGGCACCGCGCTGAGCGCGACGATCACGTCGCCGAGCGCATGGTGGGGCTGGAGGCCGCCGCAGGTACCGACCCGGATCAGCTTCTTGCACCCGAGCTGGACGAGCTCCTCGAACACGATCGTCGCGCCCGGGCAGCCCATGCCCGTGCCCTGCACGGAGACCGGCTTGCCCTTGTAGGTGCCCGTGAACCCGAGCAACCCGCGCTCGGCATTCCGCTGGACGACGTCGTCCAGGTAGGTCTCGGCGATGTACTGCGCGCGGAGCGGGTCACCGGGAAGCAGGACAGCCTCCGCGTACTGTCCCGGCTCGGCGCGAACGTGGATCGGCATGGCCGCTGAGGCTATAGGAGGATTGCGGGATGCAGGTGATCGAGCCGACCCGGAGCCAGGTGCTGGAGTTCTGCGCCGAGAGCCCGATCGAGCGGGTGTTCCTCGAGGATGTCGCACGGGCGGGGCTCGGCCGCTTCACGGGACTGGAGGACGCCGGCCGCCTCGTCGGCCTGTGCCATGTCGGCGCGAACCTCGTGCCGTCGGGCGAGGGCTGCGGTGCCTTCGCCCCCGCCGCCGCGGCGGGAAGGGCGCGCATGATCATCGGCGAGGAGCGCGCCGTGGGCGACCTGTGGGAGGCCGCGCGCCCGAATCTCCCCGACCCGCGTGAGGACCGGCCGCACCAGCCGGTATTCGTCATCCGCGAGCCGCCGGAGCCCGGCGGCACGGGCCTTCGCCCGGCGACGCCCGCCGACGTCGAGCGGCTGCTTCCCGCCTGCGCAGCGGCCCATCGGCTCGAGCTCGGGATCGACCCGCTCGCCCGCGACGCCGACGGGTTCCGCTGGCGCACGCGCGCCCAGGTCGAGGAGGGGCGCTCGTGGCTCTGGCTCGAGGACGGGATCGTGCTCTTCAAGGCCGAGGCGTCCGCGTGGACGGACAACGCCGTCCAGGTCGCCCAGGTGTGGGTCGACCCGGTCGCGCGCCGGCACGGGAACGCGGCGCGCGGCCTGCGCGACCTGTGCCGGCTGCTGCTCGCGACGACGCCGGCGGTAACGCTCTTCGTGCGCACCGACAACCCGGCGGCGATCGCGCTCTACGAGTCGATCGGGATGCGGCAGGAGCTCTCCTACCGGAGCGTTCTCTTCTGATGAAGAGGCTCGCAGCACTCGCCCTCGTCACCTGGATCGGCTACTGGCTCGCCGGCGAGCTCGCCTCACGCGCCGGCGGTGGCAAACTTCCGCCCTGGATCTCCTTGCGCGCATCGAAGACCACATCCGCCGGCACGCGCTGATCGAGCCTGGCGGCGAGATCCTCTGCCTCGTCTCGGGCGGCGCCGACTCGACGTGTCTCTATCACGCGCTCGGCGAGCTCGGCTACCGCGTCTCCGCGCTGCACGTCGACCACGGGCTGCGCGGGGCGGAGTCCGACGCCGACGCGCGCTTCTGCGCCGGGCAGCTCGGCGCCGAGGTGGTGCCCGCTACCGGCGCGACGAGCGAGGCCGACCTGCGCGACCTGCGGTACTCGCTCCGCACCGACCGGCTGCGCGCGACCGGGCACACGCTCTCCGACCAGGTCGAGACGATTCTCTTCCGCCTTGCCACGCGGGGCTCCACGAGCGGGATCAGGGTCTTCCGGGCCGATGGGATCGTCCGGCCGCTCCTCTGCGTGTGGCGTGAGGAGACCGAGGCATACTGCCGGGAGCGCGGGCTCGAGTGGAGGGTCGACTCGTCGAACCCGGACACGCTCCGCGGACTGATCCGCGACCAGGTCGTGCCGCTCCTGCAGCGCGTGCACCCGGCCGCGCGGGAGAACGTGCTGCGTGTCCTGGACGAGCGCCGGACGCTCTCGCCGGCGCTCGCCGAGCTGCTCGACGCACCCGTCGGCTCGAAGCGCGTCGACCTCGGCGGGGGTGTGCAGGCGGTGCGCGAGCACGAGCGCCTGTGGCTCGAGTCGGGGCCTGTCGAGCTCGACGGGCCGGTCGCCTGGGGGCCGTGGCGCATCGAGTCGACCCTGCCAGGGCTTAGAGTACGGGGGTGGCGTCCGGGCGACCGGCTCGCGGGCCGCTCGAGGAAGGTGCAGGACGTGTTCGTCGACGCGAAGATCCCACGCTCCGACCGTGAAGGCTGGCCCCTCGTCGTGCGCGGCGACGAGGTCGTCGCGGTGCCCGGGATCGTCGAGCTGGAGGGGGTGAGCGCCCACCGTGTCGCAGACTGAGCTCGAGAGGGGCGTCGGCGAGATCCTGATCGACGAGGAGCGCCTCCAGGAGCGGATCCGCGAGCTCGGCCGCGAGATCTCGCTCGACTACCGGGGCCGCGAGCTGCTGCTCGTCGGCGTGCTGAAGGGCGCGGTGTTCTTCATGGCCGACCTGATGCGGTGGCTGACCGTCCCGTGCGAGATCGACTTCATGGCGATCTCGAGCTACGGCGCGGCCACCGACTCGTCGGGGGTCGTGCGCATCCTCAAGGACCTCGACATCAACATCGAGGGCCGGCATGTCCTCGTCGTCGAGGACATCATCGATTCGGGCCTGACGCTCTCCTACCTTTTGCGGAACCTCGAGTCCCGGGAGCCGGCGAGCCTGGAGATCTGCGCTCTCCTGACGAAGCCCGAAAGGCGTGAGATCGACGTGCCCGTCCGCTACGTCGGTTTCGAGATCCCAAACCGCTTCGTGATCGGGTATGGGCTTGACTTCGCCGAGCGTTACCGCAATCTCAGATACGTGGGGATCCTGCACCCGGATCTGATGCCGGAGGGGACGTGAGTGCGCTCGGGAGCCCGGAGCCCCGGCGGAAGCCCCATGGGCCGGGACTCGGCTACTCTGATCCGAGACTGACGTGAACCGTTTCTTCCGCAGCGCGTTCTTCCCGCTCATCGTGATCGTCGTGCTCGTCTGGCTCGCCAGCCAGACGCTGATCCCGAAGGGCCACTCGAGCACGAAGCTGACCACCTCGGAGGCGATCGGCCAGGTCAAGGCCGGGAAGGTCGAGACGGCCACCTTCGACCCGAGTCACCGCTCGATCGAGCTGACGCTCGCCGGCGGCAAGAAGAGCACCGTCCACTACGCGTCCGACCAGGCGCAGCTTGCGTTCCAGGAGGATCTGCAGGCCGCTCACGTGACGTGGGACTCGAAGGGGACGGGCGGCTTCTCGTGGACGGCCCTGATCGGGTCGTTCCTGCCGTTCCTGCTCCTGATCGGCTTCTGGATCTTCCTGATGAACCAGATGCAGGGCGGCGGCTCGAAGGTGATGAGCTTCGGCAAGTCGCGGGCGAAGCGCATGGCCCCCGACTCGCCGAAGATCGGCTTCAAGGACGTTGCCGGCGTGGACGAGGCGGTCGAGGAGCTCCAGGAGATCAAGGAGTTCCTCGAGAACCCGAAGAAGTTCCAGGCGCTCGGTGCCTCGATCCCGAAGGGCGTCCTCCTGTACGGGCCTCCCGGCACCGGCAAGACGCTCCTCGCGCGCGCCGTCGCCGGCGAGGCCGGCGTGCCGTTCTTCTCGATCTCCGGCTCCGACTTCGTCGAGATGTTCGTCGGCGTCGGCGCCTCCCGCGTCCGCGACCTCTTCGAGCAGGCCAAGCAGGCATCGCCGTGCATCGTCTTCATGGACGAGATCGACGCCGTCGGCCGTCACCGCGGCGCCGGCCTCGGCGGTGGCCATGACGAGCGCGAGCAGACCCTCAACCAGTTGCTCGTCGAGATGGACGGCTTCGAGATGAAGGACAACATCATCCTGATCGCCGCGACGAACCGGCCCGACATCCTCGACCCGGCGCTCCTGCGGCCGGGGCGCTTCGACCGGCAGATCGTCGTCGACCGCCCCGACCGGAACGGCCGCCGCAAGATCCTCGAGGTGCACTCGAAGGGTAAGCCGCTCGCGTCCGCGATCGATCTCGACTCGCTTGCCGCAGGCACGCCCGGGTTCACCGGCGCCGACCTGCGCAACCTCGTCAACGAGGCCGCGCTCCTCGCCGCGCGCCGAGGCAAGAAGGTGATCGAGCAGGAGGAGCTCGAAGAGGGGATCATGCGCGTGATCGCCGGGCCGGAGAAGAAGGCCCGCCTGCTCTCCGAGAAGGAGCAGCGGATCACCGCCTACCACGAGATGGGCCACGCTCTTGTCGGCCACTTCCTCGAGAACACCGACCCGGTGCACAAGATCACGATCGTCTCGCGCGGCCAGGCCCTCGGGCTCACGATCTCGCTGCCGACCGAGGACCGGTACCTGACGACGCGCCAGGCGCTGCTCGAGCAGATCGCGATGACGATGGGCGGTCGCGCTGCAGAGGAGCTCGTCTTCAACGAGATCACGACCGGCGCGTCGAACGACATCGAGAAGGTGACCTCGACCGCGAAGGCGATGGTGATGCGCTTCGGGATGAGCGAGAAGCTCGGCCCGCGCGTGCTCGGCCGCAACCACGACATGCCGTTCCTCGGCCGCGAGATGGGCTCCGAGCCGGACTACTCCGACGAGGTCGCGCGCGAGATCGACGATGAGATCCGCCGCATCATCGAGGAGGGCCACGACCTGGCGCTCTCGGTGCTGCGCACGCACATCGACGACCTGCACCGGATCTCGCAGATCCTGATCCAGCGCGAGACGATCGACAAGGATCAGTTCGAGCGCCTGCTCGCCGGCGAGACCGAGGACGCGGTGTTCCCGCCCCTCGAGGCGCCGACGGAGCCGCCGAGCGCCCCGGCCGCCGAGCCCGAGAAGCGCCCGCTGCCGCGGCCGCGGCCGTTTCCGCTGCCGGGCGGCGCCGCGATGTCCCCGCCGCCCGAGCCCGAAGCCGGCTAGTCAGAGCTCGTAGCGGTAGACGTTCGTCTCGCGCTCGACGAAGCCGAGCGAGCGGTAGAGCGCGTTCGCAGCTTCGCGTGAGGGCCGCGAGGTGAGGTCGACACGGCGTGCGCCGGCGTCCTTCGCCAGGCGGAGCGCCTCGAGTGTCAGCTCGCGGCCGAAGCCGCCTCCTCGCGCTGCGGCGTCGACGACGACATCGTCGATCTGCGCATGGACGCCGCCCGGCGTGTGGAAGAGCACGAGGCTCAGCGTCCCGACGATCTTCCCGGCGTCGTCCTCCGCGACGAGCAGGCGCACGGCTCCGTCGGCGAGAACGGCGTCGAGGTCGGGGCGGCCCGCCGAACGGGAGAGCTGCGGGACGAGCCGTTCGAGCGCGTCGGCAACGGCGGCTGTCGTCTGGGTCACTTCCCGCACCACCGGTGGATGATGGCACTCGCGATCGACGACCCGCGACCCTGGTCGGCGAAGAGCCATTATTCGGAGGTGACAACTGCGCGCAGTCCGATCGAGGAGCGCTTCCCGCGGCCGAGCGTCATGGGCGTCGTCAACGTCACGCCGGACTCGTTCTCCGACGGTGGCGTGCTCCTGCGGCCCGAGGCGGCGGTGACCGCGGCGTGGGGGATGCTCGACGCCGGCGCCGCGATCGTCGACGTGGGGGGCGAGTCGACGCGCCCAGGGTCGGCCGGCGTGTCGGAGGCGGAGGAGCTGGAGCGGCTCGTGCCGGTGCTCGCGGAGCTCCGCGGCGCGCCCGTGTCGGTCGACACCTCGAAGGCCGGGGTCGCAAGGCAGGCGCTCGAGCTCGGTGTCGAGTTGATCAACGACGTGACCGCGTTGCGCGCCGATCCCGAGCTGGCCGGTGTCGTCGCCGATGCCGGCTGCTACCTGTGCCTCATGCACATGCTCGGTGAGCCGCGGACGATGCAGGTCGACCCCCGCTACGACGACGTCGTCTCGGACGTGAAGCGGTTCCTGGAGGAGCGGCTCGCCTTCGCTGTTGCGAGCGGCATCCGTGAGGAGCTCGTGTGCCTCGATCCCGGCATCGGCTTCGGCAAGACCGTCGAGCACAACCTCGAGCTCGTGCGGCGGCTCGGCGAGCTCGTGGAGCTCGGCCGCCCCGTCCTGATCGGGCTCTCGCGCAAGAGCACGCTCGGGAAGCTCACCGGCGATCCCGCCGCGCGGACGGGCTCGACCGCGGCGTCGGTCGGGGGCGCCGTGGCGGCGTTCGAGCGGGGCGCCGCGATCCTGCGCGTCCACGACGTCCGCGAGCACGTCGAGGCGCTCGCCGTCGCCCGGGCGGTCGCGGGGTGATCGTCGAGCTGCACGGGCTGGAGGTGTTCGGCCGTCACGGCGCCTACGAGGAGGAGAAGACGTCCGGGCAGTTCTTCTGGTTCGACGTCGAGCTGGAGGTCGGCGACCGTGGTGCCGACGACGTGCTCGCGACCGCCGTCGACTACACGACGGTCGCGACCGCGATCCGCGAGGTGAGCGACGCTCATCGCTACGACCTGCTCGAGGCTCTCGCGACCGCAGTCGCCGAGGAGCTCTTCCAGCGGTTCGCGCCGGGACGGCTCCAGGTGCGGGTTCGCAAGCGCCCGGTCGGGATGCCCGTCGAATGGTCGGCCGTGACGGTCACGCGGCCTTGACCGTCGCCTACGTCGGGCTTGGCTCGAACCTGGGCGACCGGGCGGCACTGATCGCGGACGCCGCGCAGGCGATTCGCGCACGGCGCCTCTCGACGGTGATCGAGACGGAGCCGTGGGGGCTCACGGACCAGCCGCCGTTCCTCAATGCCGTCGCCGAGCTCGAGACGGACCTCGATGCGCGAGGGCTGCTCGACGAGCTGCTGGAGGTTGAGCGCCGGCTCGGCCGCGACCGCTCCGGGCCGCGCTGGGGGCCTCGCACGATCGACCTCGATCTCCTCCTCTTCGGCGACCTGCGCATCGAGGAGCCGGGCCTCGTCGTCCCGCACCCGTATCTCCACGAGCGTCTCTTCGTCCTCGAGCCCCTCGCCGAGCTCCAGCCGGAGCTCGAGATCCCCGGGTGGGGGAGGGTGTCGGCCCTGGTCGCAGGGCTACAATCCGGCTCGTGAGCCACCTCGACGAGCTCGACGAGTTCGAGGCCGAAGCCGAGCTGCGCCTGAAGAAGGAGTACAGCGCCGTCTTCGGGCTCTTCCGGTACTGCGTCCTCACCCAGGACGCGACGTATCTCTGCAACCGGCTCGATCTGCAGTACGTGCCGCAGCCCAGCTATCCGTTCTTCCAGTTGAAGATGGAGGACGTCTGGGTGTGGGACAAGAACCGGCCGACGCGCATGATCCCGCGCGCGCAGGTGTACACGTCGAGCGACGTCACGATCGAGGAGCTGCGCGGCGAGGGCGACGAGCCGATCCTCACCGCCGAAGCGCTCGCCAAGAGAATCGGCGAGGGGCGCTCAGAGATCGAAGATCTCTAGAACGGTGCTCCTTGCGATCGACGTAGGGAACACCCAGACCGTCCTCGGGCTCTTCGACGGCGAGCGGCTCACCGACCAGTTCCGGGTCGGCACCGACCGGACCCAGACCGGAGACGAGCTCGCCGTGCTGCTTCGCGCGCTCGTCGAGCTCGAGGTGCTGGACGGGATCGTCCTCTGCTCGTCGGTGCCGGCGCTCGTCCGCGAGTACGAGCTGTTCGCCGAGCGTTGGGCCGGTACGCAGCTCCTCGTGCTCGGGCCGGGGGTCTCGACGGGCGTCCCGATCCGCTACGACGATCCGCGGGAGGTCGGCCCCGACCGGATCGCGAACGCCGTCGCAGCCCGCGTGCGTCACGGCGCGCCGGCCGTCGTCGTCGACTTCGGCACGTCGACGAACTTCGACGTCGTCAACGAGGCGGGCGAGTTCGCGGGCGGCGTTCTCGCGCCCGGCATCGAGGTCTCGATGGACGCGCTCTTCGCGCGCGCGGCGCGGCTGCCGCGCGTGCCGTTCCAGGCGCCCGAGCGGGTGATCTCCCAGACGACCACGGCGGCGCTCCAGTCCGGCCTCGTCTACGGCTTCGCCGGGCAAGTCGACGCGATCGTCGACCGTATCCGGGAGGAGCTCGTCGCGACCGGCGCGCCCGTGGTCGCGACGGGCGGCCTCGCCGACCTGATCGCCCCGCACTCCCGCACGATCACCGCGGTCGACCCGGAGCTGACGCTCCACGGCCTGCGGCTCGTGTGGGAGCGGAACCGGTAACGCCTTCGGGCCGGAGGCCGCTTGCGCAGGCGAGGTAATGCATCATTTGCTTCAGTGCGTTGGTTCAGACGGAAGCGATGGAAGTACAGCGGCTTCAGCGATCAACTTGCGTCCGCTGACGACGGCTTTGAGATGGAGGCGGGCTGGAAAGCTCACTTCTACCGTGGCAACGAGGATCACATGGAGACCCGGTGGACCGGTCGCGCCCGGTTCGGCTGCGGTCGCGCGCCCAGACTCCGACTGATCCTCTGGGCGTCCTTCCGGAGCACTCATATGGAGAGACGTCCGTCAACGGGCAGCCGAGCGCCCGCCTCGTCGGGGCGTAGATTGGTGTTGCCATGTCGAGCTGGTACGACGCCTGGGCGGATCGATACGACGAGCGGTCGTCTGGCGTGGCTGCTGACGTGCTGTTCTATGTCGGCCTTGCCCGTGAGGCTGACGGGCCACTGGTAGAGCTTGCAGTTGGCACCGGGCGCGTTGCGATCCCGGTTGCTCAGGCAACGGGCAGGCATGTGGTCGGAATCGACTCTTCGCCGGCGATGCTCGAGCGGGCTCGCAGGCGCGCAGTTGAGGAGGGAGTCGAGCTCGATCTGCGTGAAGGAGATATACGGGAGCTTGAAATCGAGGAGCCGGCGGCCTTGATCTACTGCCCTGCGCGGTCTTTGCTGCATCTGCCCACGTGGGCCGATCGTCGCCGCTGCTTCGAGCGGGTCGCGGCGTCACTTCGGCCGAACGGCCGCTTCGCCTGGAACGCGTTCGCCCTCGACCATCACATCGCTTCCGCCACAGACGGCAGGCACGCCGACATGTCTCCGGGCTTGCCCGTGCCGCACACGATTCACTACAGCGTCAGCGATAACCGAGTCGACATGACCTTGGACGATGGTGGCACCGGTTCGCTCTGGTGGGCAACCAAGAACGAATGGCTGGGGCTCCTGGACGTCGCGGGCCTGCGGCTGGAAGCTCTCTACGGCGGATTCGCCGGGGAACCACTCGACGACGACAGCCGCGAGTACGTCTTCGTGGCCCGACGGTAAGCACTCAGCCTGGCAGGGACGCAGCTACTCGATTCGCCTTCGTATCTGCTCCACGATGTCAGGAACCGCGTGACCGTCGGTGTCAAGGTGCTCCGCGTAGCGTGAGGAAGCGAGCTCGGGAAGAGCACGATCGACCGTCTTGGCCGCCCACCCTCCTATGTCGTCGGGACGCGCAGCCTCGCGGCGAAGAATCTCCTCCCGCGATGCCATCAACGTGAAGTGGGACACCGGGACGCGTTCACGGATGGCTCCGACGATCTGATCGAAGTACTCGGGATGCGCGACCGTCATCGGGACGACGATTGCCCCTCGATGACCCGCCGCGGCGTCGAGCACCGCGTCGCGGGTAAAGGCGCGCCACAACGCCAGATCCTGGAAGTCACCGGGGTAGAGCGAGGGCGGGACGAGATGGTCTCGGAGCATCAGCCCGATCACCTCGGGATCGAGGAGAAAGGCGTGCTCGAGCCCTTCGACCAGGGCGTTCGCGACGGTTGTCTTCCCGGAGCTGAACGGGCCGTTGATCCAGACGACGCGACCCACGGCGCAAGTATGGCTCGCCTGAGTCGCAATCACTTCGTGTGATCCGAACGTCTAAACCGGCATGAGCGTGCTGAGGCCGGCGCTCGTCGTGCTCGCTCTCGTCGCGGCCAGCGCCTGCGGGGCCGGACGGGCGACGTCGTCCCAGACGACGGCCGGCGTGGCCGCACTGCTCCGGAGCACGTGGGGAGCGACGATCGGGTCGCGCTCGTTCGAGTACTCGTGCAGGAGGCTCGACGAGCACGGGCAGCTCTTCACCTGCTCCGCCCGTGACCGCACGGGCCTGGTGCGACTCGCCTCGTTCGACGTCGTGTGCCGGCGGGCGCGCTGCTCCTGGACTGCATACCCGTCCTACGACGGGTAGCGGTCAGCCGCCGCCGTAGAGCGAGATCGGCAGTTCGTCGAGCAGGATCTCGTCGGCCGGGTCCGGCAGCTCCGACAGCAGCCGCTCGAGGATGAAGCGGGCACCGGGCGCGGCGGCGAGCAGCGCCGCCTCGACCTCTTCGAGCGTCCGCATCACGACGAGCTCCTGCTTGAACGGGCGCGGGAAGCGGCCGCGGCCGAGATACCAGCCGTAGAACTTCTTCAGGAACCCGACAGCTCGGCGGTCCCCGAGCTCGCGAACGGTCTCGTGCATGAAGAGCAGCAGCTCGGCCACGACCTCCTCGCGCGTCGGCTCGCGGTCGTCGCCCATGATCTCGCGCAGCACCCACGGGTTGCCCTGCGCGGCACGCCCGACCATCACGGCGGCGGCGCCGGTCGTCGCGAGCACCGACTGCGCGCGGGCGCGCGAGACGATGTCGCCGGAGGCGATCACCGGCACGTCGACGAGCGAGACGAGCTCTCCGGTGAGCGAGTGGTCGGCGGTGCCCGTGTACATCTGCCTCGCCGAGCGCGGATGGAGCGTGAGCGATGCGGCCCCCGCCGAGACGAGCTGCGGGCCGACCGCGAGGCAAGTACGCGAGCCGTTCGTGACGCCGCGACGCATCTTCACCGAGACCGGCAGCGAGGTCGCAGACGCGACCGCCTCGACGAGCCGGCACGCGAGGCCCGGATCGTCGAGCAGCGATGCGCCGGCGCCCGTCTTCGTCACCTTCCGGACAGGGCAGCCGAAGTTCATGTCGACCACGTCGGCGCCGGCCGACTCGACCATTCGGGCCGCTTCGGCCATCGCCGCCGGGTCGGAGCCGAAGATCTGGATCGCGAGCGGGTGCTCGTCGCCGCCGACCCGCAGGTAGCCGAGTGTGCGCTCGTTGCGGTGCTGGATCCCGGCCACGGAGACCATCTCGGAGCAGACGAGCGCTGCGCCGTGGCGGCGGCCCTGCCGCCGGAACGCCTGGACGCTCACCCCGGCCATCGGCGCCAGCACGAGCCGTCCGGGGATGTCGACGCCGCCCAGCGACCAGTGCTCGCGAAGGTCGATGTTCACTGTTGGTGAATGGTAGCCCGGGTCGCTTGCGGGCAAGTTGACGGACTGGCTACCATTCGCGCCCGTTTCGAGGGCGCATTCAGGAGGCTTGGTGAAGGAAGTCATCCTCACACCCGAGGGTTTCAAGAAGCTCCAGCAGGAGATCGATTACCTCCGCGGCGACAAGCGCCGCGAGGTCGCAGAGCGCATCCGCGTCGCACGCGAATTCGGCGACATCGCCGAGAACGCAGAGTACGACGACGCGAAGAACGAGCAGGCCATGGTCGAGCACAAGATCGCGCAACTCGAGGAGCGCCTGCTCTCCGCGCGTGTGATCACGAAGAAGGAGATCTCGAAGGACGCAGTGTCGATCGGGTCGCACGTGCGGCTGCGAGACCTGCAGCAGAACAAGACGTTCGAGTACCGCATCGTCGGCTCGGCCGAGGCGAACCCCGCGGAGAACAAGCTCTCGAACGAGTCGCCGGTCGGCAAGGCGATCATGGGCCGCAAGAAGGGCGAGACCGTCGAGGTCGCCGCGCCGCGCGGCGCCCTGAAGTTCAAGATCATGGAGATCAAAGCCGCCTGACGCTCCCCCGGCCGGCAGGCGCTCCCGCCGGGCGGAGCCCGGCTCCGCGCGCACGGCGCCGGGAAACCGTCAGGGGTCGATCTGCAACCAGGTTCGCGCGTTCGCGCGTTCAAATAGGGTCGCGCGGTGGAGATCGTCCGCCTCGAACGCCCGCAGTTCGACGCTGCGAGCGCCGTGCTCGCGCGCGCGTTCCAGGACGACCCGGCGTGGACCTGGCTCCTGCCGGATGACGCGCGGCGGCGTCAGGTCCTGCCGTGGCTCTTCCGCCTCGGCTTCGACGTGACCGCCGCCGACGTGTGGGGGACGCGGGGCGACGTGCTCGGCGCAGCGCGCTGGCTGCCACCCGGCCGTGCGCCCGTGCGCATGGGCGCGACGCTGCGGGCGCTCGCGCTGACGCCGCTCCGGCTCGGCTCCGTGACGCTACCGTTCCTCGCCTACGGGCGGGCGGTCGAGGCCCTTCGCGCCGAGGTGGCGCCCGGCCCGCACTGGTACCTCGCCGGGATCGGCGTCGACCCGGCGCAGCAGCGCCGCGGGATCGGCTCGGCGCTCCTCGAGCCCGGGCTCCGTGCGTCCCGGGAGGCTCGCGTTCCCGCCGTCCTGCTGACGAACCTCGAGGAGAATCTCGCCTTCTACGAGCAGCACGGGTTCCGGGTCGTGCACAAGGGGCGAACGCCGGAGGACGGCCCGCAGGCCTGGGCTATGGTGCGCTCGCCCCAATGAGCGAGACGCCGAAACGGTTCCCCGACCGCGACGAGATCGCCGCCGTGAAGGCGGAGGCGGAGACGCTCGAGCCGGGGGTGGAGGGCGACGCCGAGCGCCGGCTCGCAGGCCGCGTCATGGCGCGGCGCGACATGGGCAAGCTCGTGTTCCTCGACCTGGTCGATCGCAGCGGGCGCATCCAGCTTCTGTGTCCCGAGGCGCGGACGGGCATCCTCGACGTCCACCTCGGCGACGTGGTCGGCGCCGTCGGGAAGCCGACGAAGAGCCGCCGGGGCGAGCCGTCGCTGATCGTCGATGAGCTCGTGCTGCTGTCGCGGATCCGCTCGCCGCTCCCCGACACGTTTCACGGCCTCACCGACGTCGAGCAGCGCTACCGGCGCCGCTACCTCGACCTGCTGATGAACGAGGACGTGCGCGCGGACTTCATGCTCCGAGCCCGCATCGTCTCGGCGATCCGCCGCTACCTCGACTCGGAGGGGTTCGTCGAGGTGGAGACGCCCGTCCTGCAGCCGCGCTACGGCGGGGCCTTCGCCGAGCCGTTCGTGACCCACCACAACGAGCTCGACCAGGACCTCTACCTGCGGATCGCGACCGAGCTGTACCTGAAGCGGCTGATCGTCGGCGGGCTCGAGAAGGTCTACGAGATCGGCAAGGACTTCCGCAACGAAGGCGTCACGTACAAGAACAACCCGGAGTTCACGATGCTCGAGTGGTACGAGGCCTACGCCGACTACCAGGACACGATGGCGCGGATGGAGACGCTGATCGAGTTCGTGGCGCGCGAGGCGCTCGGCACGACGAAGACGATCTTCAAAGGGCACGAAGTCGACCTGAAGGCGCCGTGGCGCCGGATCCGCCTCGTCGACGAGCTGCAGGAGCTCGACCTCTGGACGCCCGACTACGACGAGCTGAGGCGCCGGCTCGAGGAGCGCGAGGTCGACGTCTCACACGACAAGACCTGGGCGCAGCTCGTCGACAAGGCGGTGACTGCCTATATCGAGCCGCGCCTGATCGAGCCGACGATCCTCTACGACTACCCGATCGAGCTCTCGCCGTTCGCGCGTACGACCGACGGCGACCCGCGCGTCGTCGAGCGCTTCGAGTACTACGTCGGCGGCATGGAGCTCGGGAACGCGTTCAGCGAGCTGAACGACGCCGAAGAGCAGGCCGACCGCTTCGCCATGCAGCGCGAAGAGGGCGCCGGAGGGAACGTCGAGGCCGAGCAGGGCGACCCGGACTACGTCGATGCGCTCTCCTACGGCATGCCGCCCACGGGCGGGATCGGCCTCGGGATCGACCGGCTGACGATGGTGCTCGCCGGCAAGGAGTCGATCCGCGACGTGATTCTCTTCCCTGCGCAACGCACGAAGAGTTGAGCCACTCGTGTCGAACGACACGAGAAAAGTCTGGCCTACTCGCGCCTTCCGGGCGCCCGGATACTCCAGTTAGGTCACCGCGACACCCCCGTAGCGGGGAGTACGATGACCACTCGGTTCACGGAAGAGAGGGAGCGTCTTGTTCGAACGGTTCACCGAACGTGCCCGCCAGGTCGTCGTACTCGCGCAGGACGAGGCGCGCGCGCTCAAGCACAACTACATCGGCACCGAGCACATCCTGCTCGGCCTTCTGCGCGAGGAAGAAGGGCTGGCCGCACGTGTGCTCGAATCGCTCGACATCACGGTCGAGGAGGTCCGCGCGCAGGTCGCGCGCATCGTCGGCCAGGGCGACGAGGTGACGACGGGCCAGATCCCGTTCACTCCCCGCGCCAAGAAGGTGCTGGAGCTGGCGCTGCGCGAGGCGCTGTCGCTCGGCCACAACTACATCGGTACCGAGCACATCCTGCTCGGCCTCGTCCGCGAGAACGAGGGCGTCGCCGCCAGGATCCTGCTCGACTTCGACGCCGACGCCGAGAAGATCCGCAACGAGATCATCCGGATGCTCTCCGGCCCGGGCCGCCGCCAGGGTGGCGCCGCGCAGGGCTCCGGCGAGAAGGGGAAGAGCTCGAAGCTGCTCGACCAGTTCGGCCGCAACTTCACGAAGCTCGCCACCGAGGGGAAGCTCGACCCGGTCGTCGGCCGTCAGAACGAGATCGAGCGGATCATGCAGATCCTCTCGCGCCGCACCAAGAACAACCCGGTGCTGATCGGTGAGCCCGGCGTCGGCAAGACGGCCGTCGTCGAGGGCCTCGCCCAGCGCATCTCGTCGAACCAGGTGCCTGACATCCTCAAGAACAAGCAGATCTACAGCCTCGATCTGGCCGCGCTCGTTGCCGGCTCGAAGTACCGCGGCGAGTTCGAGGAGCGCCTGAAGAAGGTGATGAAGGAGATCACCCAGCGCGGCGACATCATCCTGTTCATCGACGAGCTGCACAACCTCGTCGGCGCAGGTGCCGCCGAGGGCGCGATCGACGCCGCGTCGATCCTCAAGCCTGCACTCGCCCGCGGCGAGCTGCAGACGATCGGCGCGACGACGCTCGACGAGTACCGCAAGTACCTGGAGCGCGACTCCGCGCTCGAGCGGCGCTTCCAGCAGATCCGCGTCGAGGAGCCCTCGACCGACGACACCGTCGAGATCCTGCGCGGGCTGCGCGACCGCTACGAGGCGCACCACCGGTGCAAGATCACCGACGAGGCGCTCGTCGCCGCTGCGGTGCTCGCCGACCGCTACATCCAGGACCGCCATCTCCCCGACAAGGCGATCGACCTGATCGACGAGGCGGCATCGCGGATGCGGATCAAGACGATGACCGCTCCGCCGCGCTACCGCGAGCTCGAGGACGAGATCGAGAAGGTTCGCAAGGACAAGGAAGCCGCGATCGAGAACCAGGAGTTCGAGAAGGCGGCGTCCCTCCGCGACAAGGAGCGCAAGCTCACGCAGAAGAAGCGGGAGCTGGAGGAGCAGTGGCGCTCCGAGGAGCAGACCGACCAGCCGGAGATCGGCGAGGACGAGATCGCCGACATCGTCTCGATGTGGACGGGCATCCCGGTCTTCAAGCTCACCGAGGCGGAGTCGCAGCGGCTCGTCCGCATGGAGGAGGAGCTGCACAAGCGCGTGATCGGCCAGGACGCCGCGATCATCGCCGTCTCGAAGTCGATCCGCCGCGCGCGGGCCGGCATCAAGGACCCGAAGCGGCCGACCGGCTCGTTCATCTTCCTCGGCCCGTCGGGTGTGGGGAAGACCGAGCTCGCCCGCACGCTCGCCGAGTTCCTGTTCGGCGACGAGGACGCGATGATCCAGATCGACATGTCGGAGTACATGGAGAAGCACGCCGTGTCGCGGCTCGTCGGCTCCCCGCCCGGCTACATCGGCTACGACGAGGGCGGCCAGCTGACCGAGGCCGTGCGGCGCAAGCCGTACTCGGTGATCCTCTTCGACGAGATCGAGAAGGCACACCCGGACGTCTTCAACATCCTGCTGCAGATCCTGGAGGACGGGAAGCTGACGGACTCCCAGGGCCGCAAGGTGGACTTCCGGAACGTGATCGTGATCATGACGTCGAACATCGGCTCGGCGTCGATCTCGAAGAACGTCTCGCTCGGCTTCACGATGTCGAACGAGGACGGTCTCTCCTACGACGACATGAAGACCCGGGTGATGGGCGACCTGAAGAAGGTCTTCCGGCCCGAGCTTCTGAACCGGATCGACGAGATCATCGTCTTCCCGAAGCTCTCGAAGGAGGAGATCCTCCAGATCGTCGACCTGATGCTGAACCGCCTGCGCGTGCAGATGGCCGAGCACGAGGTGACGATCGAGCTGACGGACGAGGCGAAGGACCTGCTCGTCGAGAAGGGCTACGACCCGGCGATGGGGGCGCGGCCGCTGCGCCGCGCGATCCAGCGCTACATCGAGGATCCGCTCGCCGACTACGTGCTCGGGCGCCAGCTCCAGCCGGGCTCGACGATCCTCGTAGCCCGGGCGAACGACGAGGAGGTCGACATCACCGTCGTGCCGCCGTCGCCGCCCGAGGTGATCGGGGTCGCCGCGGCCCCCGACGCACCGCCGGAAGAGGAGTAACGCCCCAAGAGGTGTCGGACACCTTCAAGGTGTCTGACACCTCTTAGGCAAGCTGCCAGACGTCGTTCCGCAGCAGCGGCACGGTACGTCCGTCGCGTGTGAGCGCGTCCACGTCGACCTCGGGGCCGCCGATCATGAAGTCGGTGTGGACGGTCGAGACGTTCACGCCGTCGATCACGCCGCCGTCGACCGCCTCTGCGTAGGCGGTGCCGTAGGCGATGTGGCAGGTTGCGTTCTCGTCGAAGAGCGTGTCGAAGAAGGTGACGCCCGTCTCTCCGATGCGCGACGTCCCGTCGACCAGTGAGACCTCGCCGAGGAACGGGGCACGGTCGTCGGTTGCGAGCTGGCCTTCGACCACCTCGGCTCCCTCGTCTGCCTGCACCTGCACGATCCTGCCCGCCTCGAAGCGGGCTTCGAGCCCGCGCACGATGCGGCCGTTGAGGGCGAGCGGCATCGTCGAGCGAACGTGCCCCTCGGTGCGCCGCCAGTCCGGCGTCGTGAACACCTCCTCGGTGGGCATGTTCGCCACGTAGGCGATGCCCTCCGCCGTCACCGACTCGACGCCCTGCCAGCGCGACTCCGGCAGGAGCCCGACGGTGAGGTCGGTCCCCGGCCCGCGGAAGCGCAGGCTGTCGATCCGGAGCTCGTCGAGCTGGGCGGCGCGCCGCCCGAGGCGGGCGACGTGGTCCCGCCAGGCCTGCACCGGGTCGTCCTCGTCCAGGCGGACGCAGTGCGCGACGAGCTCCCAGAGCCGCTCGAGGTCAGGCTCTCCGAAGAGCTGCTGCGCCCAGCCGTCGTTCGGCACGCCGACGACCGTCCAGTTGTTGAGGCGCTCGTTCAGCTGCCGGGTCCCCTCGGCCGCGAGCTCGACCATCCGCGCCCGTCCGACCCTGTCCCCGGGGAGGTCGGCGAGCAGGTCGGGCTCGGCGTCGCCCGTCAGGGCGACGATCGCCGCGCGCTCGTCGGAGAAGCTGCGCATACGCTCCATGAGCCAGGGCGGCGTCCATGAGAGCCTGTCGTCCGGCCCGAGCTCGATCAGGGCGCGGCGGATGTGCTGGTCGGAGTAGCGGAGGTCGACGTAGCGCGCTCCGGCACGGTAGGCGGACCGCGCGACCGCGCGCGCAACCTCGACGTGCTCGACGCCGGCCATCACCTCGACCAGTTGCCCGGGCTGCACGTTCGCTCCGACGCGCACGGCCAGCTCGGCGTAGGCGTCGAGACGCTCGAGAGGCGCTGTCACTCGTCGAGCTGCCAGACGTCTTCTCGCAGGATCGGCACGACCGTCCCGTCCTTCGTGACCCCGTCGAGCTCGAGCTCGGGGCCTCCGACCATGAAGTCGGTGTGGACGGTCGAGGCGTTCATGCCCTCGCCCGGCTCGCCGTCGAAGGCCGCCGGGATGCCGAAGCCGTAGGCGATATGGCAGGTCGCGTTCTCGTCGAAGAGCGTGTCGAAGAACGTGAGCCCCGTCTGGCCGACGCGCGACGTCCCGTCGACGATGGCCAGCTCGCCGAAGTAGTGCGCCTGCTCGTCGCTCTCCATCTGCCCGCGGACGACCCCGGCTCCCCGGTCGGCGTCCACCTCGACGATGCGCCCGTCGCGGACGACCAGGCGCAGCCCCTCGACCACGTCGCCGTTGAGCGCGAGTGGGCGCGTCGAGCGCACCGTCCCCTCGGCGCGGCGCCAGTCGGGCGTCGTGAAGATCTCCTCCGTCGGCATGTTCGGGACGTACTCGAGCCCGTCGCGGGTGCGGAAGAGCGCCGACAGGAACTTCGCGTTCGCGTTCAGGCCGATGCGGAGGTCGGTGCCCGGGCCGCGGTAGTGGAGCGAGTCGAGGCCGAGCGCGTTCAGCACTGCCGACCGGCGTTCGAGGCGCTGCATGTGCTCGTGCCAGGCCGTGCTCGGGTCGTCGGCGTCGAGGCGCGTGCACGAGGCAACCGCCTGCCAGAGCCGCTCCACGTCCGGCTCTCCGAACACCTGCTCGGCCCAGCCCCGGGTCGGGTAGGCGACGATCGTCCAGTTGACGCTCCGGTCGACGAGCTGCTGCCGGTAGATCTCCTGGATGCCTGCCATGCGCGCCCGCCCCACACGTTCGCCGTCGAGGTCGGCGAGGAGATCGGGCTCGGGGTCGCCCGCTGTCGCGATCTGCGCGTTGCCGTCGCTCGCGCGCGCCCACGTCGCCATCCACTCGGGCTCGTGCGTGAGCGCCTCGTCGGGGCCGAGCTCGATCATCGCTCGGCGCACGTGGAAGTCGCGGTAGTGGACGTCGACGTAGGACGCGCCGGCGGCGTAGGACGCGCGTGCCAGCGCCCGGGCGAGCGGCGCGTGCTCCACCTGGGTCAGCAGGAAGACCATCTGGCCCGGCTGGACGTTCGCCCCGACGCGCACGGCGAGCTCGGCGTAGCGCTCGAGCCGCGGGTCTAGGTCAGCTGCCATTCGTCGTCCCGGATGATTGCGATCGTCGTCCCGTCTGCCGTGATGCCGTCGACGGCGACGTCGGGCCCGCCGATCATAAAGTCGGTGTGCATCGCCGAGACGTTGATGCCGCGCTCGCGCTGCTCGTCCGGGCCGAGCTCCTCGATGCCGTCGATCCCGAACGGCACGCCCGCTCCGTAGGCGATATGGCAGGTCGCGTTCTCGTCGTACAGCGTGTCGAAGAACGTGAGGCCGGTCTCGCCGACGCGCGAGCTGCCGTCGACGAGCGCGACCTCGCCGAGCCGGTTCGCGTATTCGTCCACGGCGAGCTGCCCCTGCACCGCGTCGGCGCCGGTGGACGCCGCGACGTCCACCACCAGGCCGCCCTCGAACCGGAGCTCGAGGTCGCGCACGACCGAGCCGCCGAGGGCGAGCGGCCGCGTCGAGCGCACGTGGCCCTCGGTGCGGCGCCAGTCGGGCGTGTTGAAGACTTCCTCGGTCGGCAGGTTGGGGAAGGTGAGGACACCGTCGCGCGTGACGCTCCCGCCGCCGACCCAGCGCGAGCCCGGGATCAGGCCGACCGTGAGGTCGGTCCCCGGGCCGGTGAACCGGACGGCATCGAGCGCGAGCGCGTCGAGCTGTGCGCAGCGGCGAACCAGCCGCTCGTGCTGCTCGTGCCAGGCGGCGACCGGGTCGGGCTCGTCGAGCCGCATCGCATGGGAGACCGCCTCCCACAGCCGCTCGACGTCGGGCTCGCCGAACATCGTCTGTGCCTGACCCTCCGTCGGGTACGCGGCGATCGTCCAGCTGAACGCCCGGTCGTTGATCGCCTTCAGCTGCCGGCGCGCTGCCTCGAGTGGGCGCGCGCGGCCGAGGCGATCCGGGTCGACGTCCGCGAGCAGGTCGGGCTCGGGCTCGCCGGCGATCTGGACGATCGCGTTGCCGTCGATCAGCGCGTCGACTCGTGCAAGCCCCCAGGGCGTCGTCTCCTGGAGCACGTCGTCGCCGACGTTCTGCAGGAACGCCTTCCGCACGTGACCGTCCCCGTAGCGGACATCGACGAGGCGCGCGCCCGCCGCATAGGCGGCCCGGACGACGGCGCGGACGAGTGGCGCATGTTCGATCAGGCCGTCGACGAACACGGTCTGGCCCGGCTGCACGTTCGCGCCGGCGCGGACGATCAGCTCCGCGTAGCGCTCGAGGCGGGTGTCGCTCACCGCCCGGACAATAGAGGCTTCGATATCACGTGTCGAGTGCAACCTCGTCCCAGCCCGTGCCGGGAGTCGTGAGCCACGAGAGTGCATGGTGGCGCTCGGCGGCGATCGCGTGCGCCTCGGCGAGCCTCCCGGCGCCGAGGCTGCGGTAGTCCGTGCCGTAGGCGCGGAAGTCGCCGCGCACGGGCTCGGGGAGGAGGCCTTGCTCGTAGCCGCGCATGGCGACCGAGGCGACCAGCTGGTCGAAGCTCGCGAAGCGCTGGGGCAGCGCCACCGAGCCGTCGGCCTGCAGCTCTGCGGTGCGGGCCCGCCAGTGCCACAGCCGGGCGGACTCGCGCTCGAGCTCGACCTCCTCGGCCTCGCGCAGCTCGGCGCCACGCAGGTCGGACGCCGCGACCTCCTCGGGGACGAACGCCTCGTCGTAGGGAGGGAGCTCGGCGAGCTGCAGCGCCCATAGGAGCGTCCCGAGCGCCTCGCCGTGCCAGACCTCCTCGACGAGCGAGGCGTCCGACGGCGTCGCGGTGAGGCGGTCGAGCGCGAGCCTCAGGTCGTCGCGCAGCGCCTCGCAGCGGCCGACCACGTCACGCTCGGACTGCAGCTTGAGCCGCGCCATCGTGGGGGAGCCTAGACGTCCCCTAGATGGTCGTGCCGCTGCGGATTAGTCTGAGCGCGTGATCTCGCGACCGGGCAGGGGATGGTCGCGGGCGACCTCGTCAGCACCGCGTCGCGGATCCAGTCGGCCGCGCAGCCCGGCAGCGTGCTCGTCGGCGACACGACGCGGCGCACTTCCGAGCAGACGGTCGTCTACGAGGACGCCGGCTCGCACGCGCTGAAGGGCAAGGAGGCGAGACGCAGCTCTGGCGTGCCCTGCGCGTCGTCAGCGGGCGTGCCGGGTCGCTCAAGTCGCACGGCCTCGAGGCGCCGTTCGTCGGCCGCGATCGCGAGCTGCGCCGGATCAAGGAGCTCTTCCACGTGAGCGCCGACGAGAAGCGCGCGCAACTCGTCTCCGTCACCGGCATCGCCGGCATCGGCAAGTCGCGGCTCGTGTGGGAGTTCTACAAGTACTTCGACGGCATCGAGCAGACGATCTACTGGCACCGCGGCCGGTGTCTTGCCTACGGGGAGGAGTGGCTCGAGACGATCGGGAGGCGCGACGAGGCGGAGCCGCTACGCGCCGCCGCCCGCGAGACGTTCGAGCGGCTCGGCGCTGTGCCGTGGCTCGAGCGGGCGACCGCCACCGAGACCGTCACCGCGTAAGTCACAGAGCCGGCACGGTTGCCGTCGGGCGCCGGGAGTACCGTTCCCCGCCCATGGCAAAGGCCGCCGTCCTCCAGCACGTCTGCACCGAGTGCGGCACGTCGACCGGCCGCTGGCTCGGTCGCTGCCCCGGCTGCGGGGAGTTCGGGACGATGGTCGCCGAGGCGCCGCCTCCGCGCGGCGGCGCCGTCCGGGAGCGGCGCGCGCCGCTTCGGCTCGTCGACGTCCAGGCCGAGGAGTCCGACCGGATCCCGACCGGCGTCCCCGAGCTCGACCGCGTCCTCGGCGGCGGGCTCGTGCCGGCCTCGCTCGTGCTACTCGGCGGTGAGCCGGGCGTCGGCAAGTCGACGCTCCTTCTGAACGCGCTCGGCTCGATCTCGGCGGGCCGGCGGGCTCTTCTCATCACCGGCGAGGAGTCGGTCGCGCAGGTGAAGCTGCGTGCGGCGAGGCTCGGCGGCTGTGACGACGTCGAGATCCTCGCCGAGACCGAGCTCGAGACCGTCTGCGCCACACTCGAGACCGAGCGGCCGGCGGTGTGCGTCGTCGACTCGGTTCAGACCCTCTGGTCGAGCGAGATCGGCTCCGCCCCGGGCTCCGTCTCGCAGGTGCGCGAGGCTGCGGCACGGCTGCTCCGCGTCGCGAAGGAGAGCGGGGTCGCCACCTTCCTCGTCGGTCACGTGACGAAGGACGGCTCGGTCGCCGGGCCCGCGCGTGCTCGAGCACCTCGTCGACTGCGTGCTGCAATTCGAAGGCGATCGCTACCACTCGCACCGCATCCTTCGCGCGGTGAAGAACCGCTTCGGCTCGACGAACGAGCTCGGCGTCTTCGAGATGACCGGCGCCGGCCTGGTCGGCGTCCCCGACCCCTCGGAGGTCTTCGGCCGCACGCACGGCGGCGAGGTGGGGGCGGCCGTGACCTGCACACTCGAAGGCACCCGGCCGCTCCTGCTCGAGATTCAGTCGCTCGTGGCCCCGAGCGACCTCGCGATGCCGCGCCGCGTCGGTACGGGTGTCGACCCGAAGCGCCTCGCGATGATCGTCGCCGTGCTCTCCCGGCATGCCGGGCTGCCGCTGGGCGGGGCGGACGTTTTCGTCAACGTCGCGGGTGGCGTCCGCATCGACGAGCCCGGGGCGGACCTCGGGATCGCGCTCGCAATCGCCTCGGCTGCGAAGGGCGTGCCGGTGCGGGACGGGCTCACGGCGTTCGGCGAGATCGGGCTGACCGGACGGCTCCGGCCGGCGGCTCAGGCGGAGCGGCGGCTCGAGGAGTGCCGCAAGTTCGGCTCGCAGACGGTTGTCGGGCCGGAGGCCGAGACGCTCCGCCGTGCGCTCGCCGTCGCGCTCGACGATTCTCCCGGCTGAGCAGGGATTTTCGCCAAAAACGGCGAATTTGCAGGGTTTCTGCTATCCTGTCAGCCCGTGCCGGTGGAGCCCTGGAGGCCGCCGGCGCTTTCGTGACTACAGACGGAACCGGAGGAGCACTTGTACAAGGTCGGCGACAAGGTGGTGTATCCCCACCACGGTGCAGGCACGGTCGTGAAGCGCGAGAAGAAGGAAGTTCTCGGCGAGAAGCGCGAGTACCTCACGATCAAGATCCTGCACAACGACATGACCGTCAACGTCCCCGCGGACAACGCCGAGCGCGTCGGCCTCCGCAAGGTGATCGACGAAGAGGCCGTCAAGAAGGTCGTCAAGTACCTCACCTCCGGCGGCACCGAGATGCCGAAGAACTGGAACCGTCGCTTCAAGCACAACCGCGACAAGATGAAGACCGGCGACATCTACGAGCTTGCCGAGGTCGTCCGCAACCTGGCGCTTCGCGACGGGGAGAAGGGCCTCTCGACCGGCGAGAAGCAGATGTACGTCAAGGCGAAGAAGATCCTCGCCTCCGAGCTCATGTACGCCAAGAACATGACCGAGGACGAGGCCCTCGAGTGGCTCGAGGAGACGCTCCGCGAGGGCGCGAAGCCGAAGGCGAACGGCGCCGTGACCGGTGCGGAGAAGGCGCCGGTCAAGAAGGCGCCTGCCAAGAAGCCGGCCGCCGTCGCCGCGACCGCGAAGAAGACCTCCGCGGCGAGCTCCAAGAAGACCACGACCGCGAAGAAGACCGCGGCCGCCCGTTAAGTGTCTGTCTGGGCCGTTCTCGTCGCCGCCGGGCGAGGGGAGCGGCTCGGAGCCGACCGGCCGAAGGCGTTCGTCGCCCTGGGCGACCTGCCGCTCCTTGCCGAGCCGCTCCGGCGGCTCGACGGGAGCCTGCACGTCGACGCCGTCGTGCTCGTCGCCCCGTCGGGCTGGGAAGGGCCCGCGATCCTGCTCGCCGAGGAGCTCGGCGTCTCGAAGGTGTCGGCCTGCGTCGCCGGCGGCGAGACGCGCAGTGCCTCGGTGCGCGCCGGCGTCGCCGAGGTCCCCGAGGACGCGGCGGTGATCCTCGTCCACGACGCCGCGCGACCGCTCGTCACCGACGAGGTGATCGGGCGCGTGATCGGTGCGCTCGCGGAGGGCTACGACGGCGCGGTGCCCGCGGTGCCGCTCCGGGACACCGTCAAGCGCATCGAGCGCGACGTCGTCGTCGAGACGATCGACCGTTCGGCCCTCGTCGCGGTCCAGACCCCGCAGGGCTTCGTCGCACCGGTGCTTCGCTCGGCGCTCCGGCACGGCGAGAGCTCCGACTGTGCCTCGCTCGTCGAGGCGGACGGTGGGCGGGTCAAGGTCGTCGCGGGCGACGAGCGGCTGTTGAAGGTGACCACGCCTGCCGATCTGGAGCAGGTGGCCTCGTGGCTGTAGAGGCCGTCGTCTTCGACGTCGGCGAGACGCTCGTCGACGAGACCGACATGTGGGCTCGCGTTGCCCAGGCCGGCGGGGTGACGCCGTTCACGCTGATGGCCGGGATCGG
This sequence comes from uncultured Thermoleophilia bacterium, assembly GCA_963794375.1. Classification (GTDB taxonomy): domain Bacteria; phylum Actinomycetota; class Thermoleophilia; order Gaiellales; family Gaiellaceae; genus PALSA-600. The sequence continues at coordinate 426,485 of CAWCDL010000002.1, read as the reverse complement.
GGCGACGATCGCCCGGGGGCGGTCGCACAACGACGTCTGGGACCTGCTCGGGATCGAGCACCCGCCCGGGACCTGGACGATGGACGACTGGTATCCCGACGCGCGGCCCTGCCTCGAGCGGCTCCGAGGTGCCGGCTACCGCGTGTGCGCCTCCGGGAATACGCCCGCGTTCGTCGAGGACGAGCTGGCGCCGCTCGTCGATGCAGTCGGCTCGTCGGCGCGCTGGGGCGTCGAGAAGCCGTCGGCCGCGTTCTTCGCGCGCGTCGTCGAACTGGCGGGCACCGAGCCTGCGAGGATCGCCTACGTGGGCGATCGGGTCGACAACGACGTTCTGCCGGCGCTCGAGGCCGGGATGGTCGCAGTGCACGTGCGCCGTGGGCCGTGGGGCTTCCTGCAGGAGCCGCCGCCGGCTGCGATCCGCATCCGCTCGCTCGACGAGCTCCCGGCGGTCCTCCCGTGACGATGCGGGTGGGGATCGGCGTCGACGCGCACGCGCTCGAGGACGGCGTGCCGCTCGTTCTGGGCGGCGTGCGCCTCGACCATCCGCGCGGGCTCGCCGGCCACTCGGACGGCGACGTGCTCGCCCACGCCCTCCTCGACGCGGTGCTCGGAGCGGCGGGGCTCGGCGACATCGGCTCGCTGTTTCCCTCCGGCGACGACCGCTTTCGCGGGGCCGACAGCCTGCGAGCTGCTCCGCGAGGCCTACCGCCAGGTGCAGGCGGCCGGCTGGACGCTCGTCAACGCCGACTGCGTCCTCGTCGGCGAGGAGCCGCGCATCGCGCCTCGTCGCGGGGAGATGCGCCGCCGCCTGTCGGAGGCGCTCGGCGGCGGTGAGGTGAACGTCCGCGCGACCACGACCGACGGGCTCGGCTTCACCGGTCGCGGCGAGGGGCTTGCCGCACACGCGGTCGCGCTGCTCGAGCGGGCGTGAGGTTCGTCCCCTATCCGGACGCGCGGGCGCTGGAAGAGGCTCCCGGCTACGAGGCGCTCCTCGGGGCCTGGCCGGCATTCCTTCTTCACGACCGGGTCTCGAATCGCTACTGGAGCCGTCTCTACACCGATTTCCCCGGCTTCCAGTTCCTCGTCGTGGGCGATGACGAGCGCGTGGTCGCCGAGGGGAACACGGTGCCCGTGCACGGGCAGCCGGCGACCTGGCGCGATGCGTTCCCGAACGCCTGGGAGGGCGACGCACCGGCCGACCGGCTCTGCGCGCTTGCGATCGTGGTCGTACCCGACCGGCGTCACAGCGGGCTCAGTGCACACCTGATCGAGCACATGCGTGAGCTGGCGGCGCCGTTCGGATCGCTCGTCGCCCCTGTGCGCCCGACCCTCAAGGAGCGCTATCCGCTGATCCCGATCGGCGACTACGTGGGCTGGCGCGGCCCCGACGGCGCGGCGCTCGACCCGTGGATCCGGCGGCACGAGCGGTCAGGCGGGCGCATCCTCGGCACGGCGGAGGAGGCGATGCTGGTCGAGGGGAGCCGCGAGGAGTGGGAGGAGTGGACGGGGCTCGACTTTCCCGGCGACGGCGATTACGTCGTACCGGGAGCGCTCGAGCCGGTGCGCTTCACAGGCGGGCATGGTGTGTATCGCGAGCCGTGCGTCTGGATCGAGCACCGCTCGTCGTCAGGCCTCTGACGGCGCCGGGACGGCGGTGTGCCCGGCAGAGGGCCTGGCCGTCAGCACGGCCGCACCGGCGACGGTGCAGACGAACGCCGCCACTCTGAGCACGCCGAGCGCGCCCGAAGGCAGGTGCTCGCCGTACAGCGCGACACCTGCCGCGATCGGCACGGCGTTCAGGACGAGCGTTGCGACGCCCGCGGTCGCGAGCGCGCCGCCTCGCTGAAAGCCGAGCTGCAGCGCCGCGAAGCCGGTCCCGTGCGCCGCGAGCATCAACGGCACGAGCCAGAGCCAGCTGCCCCAGAACGTGATTGCCTTGGTGGTGATGTCGCCGGCGGCGTAGAGCATCCCCGCCGCCACGCCGAGCCCGGCGCCCGCCGCGAGTAGCGCGCCGCTCGCCGCTCCGAGCACGGCGATCGCCGCGCAGCCTGCGAGCCACGCTGCGAGCAGCCCGACGTGCGGAGCGTGCGCGCCCACCGTCCCGCCCGCGAGAGAGATGCCGAGCAGCACCAGGCCGACGGCCGAGACGGTGACGCCGCGCCACTCGCGCTTCGTGACCGGATCGCCGCGACGATGCACGAGCAATGCGAGCGCGGCGATGCCCCCGGCCGACGTCGCCTGCACGAGCGACAGCGGTGCCAGCGCGAGCGCGGCGAGGTAGAGCACCCAGCCGCCGAGCCCGGCGAGGAAGCCGAGCAGCCAGCCGACGTCCCGGAACAGCGAGGAGATCGAGGCGATCGGGCGGCGGAGCGAGAGCGGCGGCAGGTCGCGCGCGGCGCCGTGCTGCGCGAAGAACCCCCAGTTCAGCACGATGGCCGAGAGGAGCGCGAGCGCGAGGCCCGCGAGATCCTTCATCGCCGTTCGGCCTGGAAGGGCAGGTAGGCCTCTGCGGCGAGAGCCGCGACCCCGACGCGCGGCAAGTCGCGGCGGCGCTCGAAGACGACGAACCGGCGCTCCCACGACGGGAAGAACTTGCGGTTGAAGGCGAGCAGGTTGTCGAGCTGGAAGTGGCCCTTGAGCGTCAGGAGCGCGCGGCGCTGCATCTCCTGGAGCGTACTCAGGTCGTGCTCGGGCGCGAGCAGCGCGGCAAACGGCGCGAAGTTGAGCGAGACGCGCTCGAAGCCCTCGGCGTGCGCCCACGCCAGCGCCTCGCAGATCAGCCATTCGTTGAACCCGTTCGGGGTGTCGCGCAGGCGCGGCATCGAGGAGAGCGACAGCGCGTGCCCCGCCGGTGAGACCGCGAAGTGCAGGAAGCCCGCCGCGGCGCCCTCCGCGCCGAAGCCGAGCACGAACACCGCCTGCTCGTCGTCCAGCCCGAAGAGCGTGTCGAGGGCCATCACGAAGCCGCGCTCGGGTGCGTCGCCGCGCCAGGCGCCTGCAACCTCCTCGAGTTGCGCCCGCAGCGACTCGTCGATCTCGCTCGGCCGGAGAACAGCAGCGTGGTAACCCGCGCCGCCCAGCCGATGCACCGACTGGCGCACCTTGCGGATCGGCCGCCCCTCGAGTGAGAACAGGCGCGGGTCGACGACCGCCTCGTCGCCGTGGTAGAGGGAGTGCAGGCCGAGCTGCGCGTAGAGCGGCAGCCAGTGCTCCGACGCGCCGAGAATCGCGAGGCGCCAGTCGCGCGCGCGTGCGAACGCGATGAACGAGCGGACGACCTGCTCGGCGCTCTCCGGGGGGCCGATCGGATCGCCCGAGACAATGGCGACGCCGCTGACGACGCGGTAGGCGAGGAATGCGTCTTCGTCCCGTGAGAAGAAGTACGACTTGTCGGCCCGGAGGACGAACGGCGCGAGCGTGTCCGCGCCCCACGACTGCACGAGGGCGCAGGCGAGCCGGCGCTCCCGGTCGAGCTGCACGACGCGGTGGCGCCACGGGGCGATCCAGCCGGCGACGCTCCACGCCACGCCCGTGGCGCCGAGCAGGAGGAGCGAGAGCGGGAACCAGTCGCCGAAGGAGCCGGCGAGGTGGGGCGAGCCGCCGAGGTCGAGGCCGAGGAGCCCGCGCCCGATCTCTTCGAGCGCGAACCCGGGCCCGAACGGCTGGTCGGCCGCGATCCGGTTCACCCAGAGCACGGCGAAGCCGTAGGCGAGCACCGTGGCAGCGGTGAGCGCGAGTCTCGTCGCGAGGCGGCTGCGCGTCGTCGTGTCGCCCGGGCCGTCGAAGTCGTTTCGCCGCGCGATGAGCAGCACGAGCACGACCGCGGAGGCGAGCGTGCCGTCGTTGAGGCCGTGCAGCACGTGCAGCAGCGTCGAGAGCCCGGCTAGGAGCGTCGCCACCTGCCAGGCGCGCCGCCGCCGCCGCACCAGGCCGCGTGCGCTCGCGAGCAACGCGATCGCGACGAGCACCCCGGCCGCGCGTGCGAGCGGGCCGACGGCGTCCGGCGTGAGCGGCCGCAGCAGCCCGCCGTCGTCGCCGGGCGCGGTCGCGTGGAGGACGTTGAGGACGGCGCCCGCCGCGACGATCCAGCCGACGATCGCCGCCGCGTTGCGGCCGCTGCGCCGGTCGGCAAGGAGCGCCACGGCGATCGCGACGATCAGGGCCGGCAGGTACACCGCCTTCATCCGCGCCGCCGCATCGAGCGCGTCTCGCAGCGACACCTGTCGCACGACGGCGACCGAGACGGTCGTCTCGAGATATACGAAGACGCCGACCGCAAGCCCGAGCAGGAGCACGGCCGTCACCCGCTCGATGCGCGCCCAGCGCGCGTAGGCGCCGAGCAGCACCGCCGCCAGGGCCCACACGAGCACGAACCACAGGAGCGGCGCTGCCGAATGCCGCGACAGCTCGTCGAGCGGCAGCACCTCGCCGACACGCGGCCCGGGCACGCCCGGCCGGACCACGTACAGCCAGCCCGTGACCGCAGCAACCGCGAGGACCGGCAGCGGCAGAAGGCCCGCCCTACGCACCGGAGACCCTCCGCGATGCCGCGAGGTAGGCGTCGCTCGCGTTGCCGCGCCAGAGCGCCCAGTTGTGCCCCCCGCGAACGAGGAAGAAGCGGTGCGCCAGGCCGAGCTGGGCGAGGCGAGTCGCGAAGGCGGCGTTCTGTGGGCGGAAGCGGTCGTCGGTGCCGCTGTAGAACCAGAAGTACGCGTGCGTGCGCCGCAGCAAGGGGGCGGCGGCCGTGACCGTGTCGAGCGGGCTGTTCCGTTCGAGCACCCCGCGGCGATGGCCGAAGATCGCGCCGATGTCGTCGGCGCGCTCGTAGCCGGACCAGCTCTCGATCGTCGCGAACTCGCTCGGATGGTGGATGCCGATGTTGATCGCGCCGTAGCCGCCTTCCGATAGCCCTGCGAGCACGCGGCCCCGTGCGCTTCGAACCGTGCGGTAGCGGGTGTCGATTGCGTGGACGACGTCGCGCGCGACGAACGTCTCCCAACCCGAGCCCTTGTGGACGCCGTTCGCCCACTCCTCGTCCGTGAACGACCCCGTCGATCCGAACGGCATGACGAGGATCATCGGCTTCGCGCGATGGAGCGCCACGAGCTCGTCCTCGACGACGCCCATGCGCACCGTCTCGAGGAAGGCCGCCGGGCGGCCCGGGACGCCGTGCAACAGATAGAGCACCGGATACCGTCGCGTCGGATGCGCCGCGTAGCCGGGCGGGAGGTACACGTCGACCGGTTGGCGCCGGCCGCCGAGCGCGCTGCTCGTGACGTAGAGGCGCTGGGTCGTGCCGTGCGTGCGCACGTAGGCGGCGTCGTGCGGCGGGGCGAAGCCGCGATAGACCCAGTAATTGTCGACGTAGCGCCACGTGCCGATGATCCCGATCGCGGCGAACGCCGCTGCGGCGAGCGCGAGCATCTGCGGAGCGAGTGACGGCCGGGGGGAACCGATCACGGGTGTACTTGTACGACGCGGCGTCTGAACCGCGGCTAAGGACGGATTAAGCGGGCGTTACGACGGGGGAGCGAGACGGCGGAGCGCCATCGCCAGCCAGCCCTCTGCGTGCTTCACCCACAGGCTCGTCTGGTGCCCGCCGGGGTAGACGGCGAAGACGTGCGCGACGTGCGCCGCCGTCAGCTCCTCGTCGAGCTCGACGTTCTCGGTGCGGAAGCGCGTGTCGCTGCGACCCACGTAGAAGGCGAAGAACGTCGGTCGCGTCTTCAGCTTCTCGATCAGCGTGTGCGCGTTTGTCGCCGGTCCGCGGTCGAGTGCCTTCGTCCCCGTCGGGTCGGTGGGGTGGAAGTACCCGGACCACGATTCGATCACCGAGAACGTGCCGAGGTGATGGAGGCCGAGGACCGATGCGCCGTACCCGCCGGCCGAGACCCCGACGATTGCGCGGCCGTCGCGGTCGGCGATCGTGTCGAAGTGCGCGTCGACGAACTGCGGCAGCTCCTCGGCGATGAATGTCTCCCAGTTCCGGTTCGTGCCCCAGTTGAGGTACTCGGGATCCGGGTCCTTCTCCCGCGCCCCCTGCGGGAAGACGAGGATCGCGCGGCCCGCCTCGTCGAGCGCCGTCGTCACCCAGTTGTTCCCGAGGTAGGCGTCGGCGCCGGCCGGCAGCCCGTGCAGGAAGTAGACGACCGGGTAGCTCCTGCCGCCGGGCTCATACCCTTTGGGGAGCACGACGCGCACGGGCATCCTGCTCCCGAGCGCGCGTGACGGCACCGATTCGATCAGGCTGCGGGACGCCGGTGAGGCGGGGCTCGCGAGGAGCCAGGCTGCCCCCACCGCGCCGATGACCGCTGCGAGAGCCGCCAGGCGCTTCACCCGTCAAGCGTACGGGCCTTCCCTTCGCGCTAACGAAGAGTTCACACGGGCGGGGTTACCGTGGCCGACGGACGTGCCGGGCCTCGCCTCCCTCGTCACGAGCATCCTCCTTCTGCCGGGGTTCCTGCCGGTCGCCACCGGCCCTGCCGGCGGCCACGTCTATGCGGGCACGTTCCCCGGGACGCTCAGGCCGGGCTTCGTCTACCTGCCGCCGGGATTCGACCCGTCGCGGCGCTATCCCGTCGCCTATCTGCTCCACGGCATGCCCGGCTCGCCGAGCGAGTACCTGAGCGGCACCGACCTGACGCAGTTCGCCGACGACGCGATCGCGTCCGGGCGCCTTCGGCCGTTCATCGCCGTCGCCCCGGCTGCCGGCCCCGACGACGGCTACGACGGCGAATGGGCGGGGCTGTGGGCGAACGCGCTCGTCGGCCGTGTTGTGCCATGGATCGACGCGCATCTGCCCACGCAGGCCGACCCCTCCGGCCGCCTGATCGCGGGGCTCTCGGCGGGCGGGTTCGGCGCCGCCGACATCGGCGTGCGCCATCCGGACGTGTTCGGGACGGTGCTGTCGTTCAGCGGCTACTTCCGTCCGCTGCACGACGGCCCGTTCAGGCACGCCGACCCCGCCGAGCTGCGCGCGAACGACCCGACGCTGCTCGTCCGGTCCCGACGCGCGCAGCTCGCCCGCGACGGGACGCGCTTCTTCCTCTCGACCGGCCCGGCTCACAGCCACTGGTTCACGCCTGCCGAGACGGTCTCGTTCGCGCGTGAGCTGCGCGGCCTCGATCTGCCGGTGACGACGTACACGCATCCGGCGAGGGCGGGGGAGTGGAGCGCGCAGGTCGACGCCGGGCTTCTCTGGGCTCTACGCGGGAAGTGAAGCGACACCGTCGTGCAGGACGACGAGCCCGTCGCGCTCGAGCGAGACGAGGGCGTCGCCGTCGGATGTCGGCTCGCCCGCCGCGACCGCGCGCAACGCGTTCGCGCGCCGCTGCCGGAACGAGCCCTCGAAGCGGGACTGGCGCCGGGCGGGCTCGTAGCGGCGGCCGCGCGACGGGCACACCGTCGCGAGCGGGCAACTGCCGCAGCGCGGGACGCGCGCGAGACAGATCGTGGCGCCGAGGTCGAAGAGCGCCTGCGCGCACCCGCCGTCGAAGCTCTCGCCCGTACGCTCCTGCACGCGCCGGATGTTCGTGTCGATCGGGAGCACATCGCGGCCGAACGCAAAGTTGCCGACGGCGGCGGCGGTGTAGGGGCCGACGCCCGGAAGCTCTGTGAGGTCGTCCGGCCAGCCGTGGCCGGCGACGTGCTGCGCCGCGCGGTGGAGGTTGACGGCCCGCCGGTTGTAGCCGAGGCCCTGCCACGCGACGATCACGTCCGCAGTGCTCGCCGCTGCGAGCGCCTGCGGCGTCGGCCAGCGCTCGAGCCACGCCGTGTAACGCGGTGCGACGCGGTCGACCTGCGTCTGCTGCAGCATCACCTCGCTGACGAGGATCGCGTAGGGGTCGCGCGTGTGCCGCCAGGGGAGATCACGGCCGTTCTCCCGGAACCAGGCGAGGAGGGGCTCCTTCACCGCTCTGAGCCTAGATGGTCGCCGCTTGACATCACGCAGTCGAAACGTTTTGATCGCAGCAGGTGCAGCCGACCCGCCCGACGATCAGAGACGTCGCGCAACGCGCACAGGTGTCGCTGTCGACGGTCAGCGTCGTCCTCAACGCGACGGCGCCGGCAAGCGAGCGCACGCGGCGGCGCGTCCTCGCCGCAGTGCGGGAGCTCGGCTACGAGCCCAACTCCCATGCCCGCAACCTCCGCAGCGGGCGCGCGCAGGCGGTCGGCCTGATCGTCCCCGACATTCTGAACGAGTTCTTCGCCCTGGTCGCGGAGGGCGTCCAGGAGGAGGCCCGCCGCCGCGACTATCTGCTCGTCCTCTGCTCGAGCGACGCCGAGGCGGAGCAGGAGGCCGGGAACGCCAGGCTGATCCGGGCCAACCGGCTCGACGGCGTCGTCCACCTCTCGGGGACGGGCACGTCGCCGGAGCCGCTCCTGGCGCTCGCCGAGGACGTCGCGCTCGTCGTGGTCGACGAGCGGATCGAGGGTCTCGACCGGCCCTTCGTCGGCTCGGACAACCGCCGCGGTGCGCGCCTCGTGGCGGAGCTCGCGCTCGCGAACGGCCACCGCCGGTTCGGCATCGTCGAGGGGCCGCCCGCTCTCTGGACGGCGCGGCAGCGGCTGGCAGGCTACCGGGATGCGCTCTCCGAAGCAGGCATTGACGCCGAGGCCGTCGGCTCCATCGCCGGCGACTATCGCGTCGCGAGTGGAGTCGCGGCTGCGCGGGAGCTCCTGCGTGGGCCGCGCGCCACGCGTCCCACGGCCTTGCTCGTCGCGAACGACCTGATGGCGGTCGGTTGCCTTCGCTTCTGCGCAGGCGCCGGGATCCGCGTCCCCGAGGACGTCGCCGTCGTCGGCTACGACGACGTGTCGCTGGCGGCGCTCGTGACACCGGCGCTGACGACCGTACGGCAGCCGGCGCGCGAGCTCGGTCGGAGCGCCGTCGGCCTTCTGCTCGATCTGATCGACGGGCGCGACGTGCCGCAGGACGTCGACCTCCCCGCGCAGCTCGTCGTGCGCGAGTCGCTGGGCCCCGCGGCATGACGGAGCCGAAGCTCTCGCTCGTCGACGTCGAGCACCGGTTCGGTGAGACGGCCGCGCTGTCCCGGACGTCGCTCGAGATCCAGGCCGGTGAGTTCGTCTCGATCGTCGGCCCTTCCGGCTGCGGGAAGTCGACCCTGTTCAACATCGTCTCGGGGCTGCTTCAGCCGACGCACGGCCACGTCCTGCTCGAAGGCAGCGACGTGACGGGCACGACCGGCCACGTCGGCTACATGCTGCAGAAGGACCTGCTGCTGCCGTGGCGCACGGTCACCGAGAACATCGTCCTCGGCGCGAGCCTCCACGGCCGCGTGACGCGGCGCGACCGGCAGGAGGCGGTCGAGCTCGCCTGTCGCTACGGCCTCGGCGACTTCGTCGACCACTATCCGCACACGCTCTCGGGGGGGATGAGGCAGCGCGTCGCGCTGATGCGGACGCTGGCGTTTCACAAGGACGTGATGCTGCTCGACGAGCCGTTCGGCGCGCTCGATTCGCAGACGCGTCTGCGGATGCAGCAATGGCTGCTCGACGTATGGGCGGACGAGCGGCGCACCGTGCTCTTCGTGACACACGACGTCGACGAGGCGATCTTCCTCTCCGATCGGGTCGTCGTGATGTCGGCCCGGCCGGGCGAGATCCGCGCGAGCTTCGAGATCACGCTCGAGCGGCCGCGCGCCTTCGAGCTCCTGACCTCGGACGCGTTCACCGACCTGAAGCGTGACATCCTGCGGCTCCTCTACTCGGAGACCGTGAAGCAGATCGAGCAGGAGGAGGCCGCTTGACCGCCCCCCGCTGGCAGGCCTGGCTGCAGGTGCTGATCCCGCTCGTGCTCGTCGCGGCCGTCTTCGGCCTCTGGCAGCTCCTCGCCGTGACCGTCTACAAGGGGCAGGAGTACGTGCTTCCGAAGCCCGTCTCCGTCTTCTCGCAGCTCGGGAGCGACTGGGACGTTCTCCAGCCCGACCTGCTGCAGACGGTGAAGGAGTTCGTGCTCGGCTTCTTCGCCGGCGTCATCGTCGGGTTCGCGCTGGCACTCGGGATGGCGTACTCGCAGATCCTGCGCCGAGGGCTCTATCCGGTCCTGATCGCGACCCAGGCCGTTCCGGTGATCGCGATCGGCGCCGCGCTCGTCATCTGGCTCGGCTTCGGGCTTACGCCGAAGATCGTGATCGTTGCCCTCTTCATCTTCTTCCCCGTCGTCGTGAATGTCCTCGACGGGCTCGCGAACGTCGACGACGACGTCGTCTCGCTTGCCCGGGCGATGGGCGCGAACGAGTTCCGGATCTTCCTGCACATCCGGTTGCCGGCCACCCTGACGCCGCTCTTCTCCGCGCTCAAGCTTGCCGCAACCTTCGCCGTCACGGGTGCCGTCCTCGGCGAGTGGACAGCGTCGACGACGGGAGGCCTCGGCTCGTACCTGCTCGAGCAGAGCTCGCGCCTGAACACGGCCGGCACGTTCGCCGCCATCCTGCTTCTTGCCGCCATCGGCATCGCCGGGTTCCTCGTCGTCGCAGGTGCGGAGCGGCTTGCGACGCCCTGGCGCACACGCTCGACCCCCCGTCGTCTCCCCCTGCGGCGGTCATCCGTGGCGCGGGGGGAGACGCTCCCCGCATCCAATCAAGGAGGAAGTTCGTGAGACGCACCATCGCAGCGGTCGTCGCCCTCGTTGCGACGCTCGCGGTCGTGGCGGCCGCCTTCGCGGCGACCGCGCAGAGCAGTCACAAGCAGACGAAGCTGACGCAGATTCGCATGGTTCAGGAGTGGCCCGTCGCGGACGGCTTCTGGATCCCGTGGATCGTCGCCCGTGACAAGGGCTGGTACCGCCAGGCCGGCATCGACCTGAAGATCATCCCGCCGCCGACGGTCGCGGACACCGTCAAGTTCCTCGGCACCGGCCGCGCGGACATCGGGTTCACGACGATCCTCGACGTCATCTTCGCGAAGGCGCAGGGCGCGCCGATCACCTCGATCGGGGCGTACTCGCAGTCGAACAACTGGGGGCTGATCGGCCGCCAGGGCGAGAAGTTCACGGTCGCGAGCCTGAAGGGCAAGACGATCGGGATCTACAACGACGCGTGGACGAAGGCGCAGCTCAGCATCATGCTCGAGTCGGCGCACCTGACCCTCAACGACGTCAAGATGGTCGCCGCCGCGAGCGACGTCGTCCCGCTCCTGCTGGCGAAGAAGGTCGACGTCGCGACCGGCGTCACCAACGCAGAGGCGTCCGAGGTGCGGACGGTCGGGCACCAGAAGCCCTACATGCTGCTCGCGAAGGACTACGGCGTCCCGAACTCGCCGATCTGGCTGATCGCGGGCAACAGCGACTGGCTGAAGAAGAACCCGGCGCTCGCGAAGACGTGGTTCACGGTCACGAAGCGCGCGCTCGCCTGGTCGATCGCGAACCCGAAGGCGGCCGTCCAGATGTTCGAGAAGGCGTACCCGAAGGCGGAAGGCTTTGCCTACGCACTCGACCAGTGGGAGCACACGATCCCGCTCTTCAAGGCGCCGGGCGGCTACTTCAGCCAGACGGACTCGCAGTGGTCCGCTCTGCTTCCGGCGCTCGAGAAGCAGAAGCTGATCACGAAGGCGCTCGCCCCGAGCGCCTACTACACGAACGCGTACAACGGGGCCAAGTAGGTGGCGCGCGTCCTGATCGCGGGCGAGTCGTGGTCGACCACGTCGATCCACGTGAAGGGCGCCGACACCTTCACCACCGCCGCGTACGAGGAGGGTGTGGAGCCTTTGCGCTCCGCCCTCCTCGCTGCGGCGCACGAGGTGACGTTCATGCCGAACCACGTCGCGGCCGAGGAGCTCCCGTTCAGCGTCGGCGAGCTCGAGGCGTGGGACGTCGTGCTCCTGTCCGACATCGGCTCGAACACGCTGCTCGTTCCGCCCGCGACGTTCAGGCGCTTCGAGGCGCGCCCGAACCGTCTTGCCGTCCTCCGCGACTGGGTCCACGCGGGCGGCGGGCTCGGGATGATCGGCGGCTACCTCTCGTTCGGCGGCATCGAGGGCAAGGCGAACTACGCGCGGACGCCGCTCGCGGAGGCGCTGCCGGTCGAGATCGAGCAGGGCGACGACCGGGTCGAGACACCCGAGGATTCGGAGCCGCGACTCGTCGCGGATCACGAGATCACCACAGGCCTGGCTGGGCGCTGGCCGGCGCTCCTCGGCTACCAGCGCCTGATTGCTCGTCGCGAGGCGCAGGTGCTCGCGCTGCTCAACGGCGACCCGCTGCTCGTCGTCGGCGGGCACGGGGCGGGTCGCACGCTCGCGTTCGCCTCCGACATCGGCCCGCACTGGGCGCCTCCCGCGTTCCTCGAGTGGGAGGGCTACGCGAGGCTCTGGGATCAGGCGGTTTGCTGGCTCGCGGGCTGATCGAGGCGCAGCGGGCGACGCTCGAGGTCGTTCGGCGGCTCGAAGGCGAGGTACGCCCCGGGCGGACGGAGCGGGAGCTCGCGCAACGCGCCGAGGAGCTCGCCCGCGAGGCTGGTGCCGATCGCTTCTGGACGCCGGTCGCGGTCGGCGCCGGCGCCGGCGCGCTCGTCTGCCACCCCGAGTTCCCTCCCGTCGACCGCGTCGTCGCCGACGACGATCTCGTGCTGCTCGACGTCACGCCGGAGTTCGGCGGCTGGCCCGGCGACGTGACCCGCACCGTGCTCGTCGGCGACGATCCGGAGCGCCGGCACGTCCTCGACGAGGTGACGCGGATCGAACGGGCCATCCTTCGGGCCTGCCGTCCCGGGATGCCGGCGAACGAGCTCTTCGCCCAGGCGCGGGAGCTCTTCGACGAGGTCGGCTTCGAGCTCCTCGATCTGCTCGGGAACATCGGCCACGACCTCCACGAAGGCGGAGGCGTGCAGCACTTCATCGATCCGCGCACCGACGCTCCGATGTGGGGGTGCTGGGCGATCGAGCCGCACCTCGGCGTCGACGGGATCGCGGCGAAGGTCGAAGACCTCGTCTTTCTCGAGGAGGGTCGTGTCGTCGTCCTCGATTGACGCGCGGCCCCCCGCCGGGCTGCTCGAGGTGCAGCGGATCGCGCGTGCGACCGCCGAGTGGGCGACGTCGCGCACGCAGCCGGGGATGACCGAGATCGAGCTCCGCGACCTCGCCGAGGCGCACGCACGCGAGCTCGGAGCCGTCGACTTCTGGTCGATCACCAACGTCGGCTTCGGGCAGCGCTCGACGATCTGCTTCCCCGACCAGCCGCCGACCGACAACGGGCTCGGCGCGGCGGACGTCGGGCATGTCGACATCCACCCCGTGGCGGAGGACGGCTGGTGGGGGGACTGCACCCGCACGTTCGTGCTCGGCACGGACGCCGAGCACGACCGCGCGTTCGAGGCGGTTCGCGAGATTCATGAGGCAACGCTCGCGAGGTGCAGCCCGGGAATGCGCGCGCAGGAGCTCTTCGTCCCGTGCGAGGCCGCCATGAGGGCGGCCGGCTACCGCCTGCTCGACCCGTGGTCGAACATCGGGCACTCGCTCGGCCTTGGCTCGGCCTACGACGAGAAGTTCATCGACGCGACGAACGAGAGGCCGATGTGGGGCGCCTGGGCGGTCGAGCCGTTTCTCGGCTCCGACGCGTTCGGTGTCAAGCTCGAGGATGTCGTCTGGTTCGGCTCGGACGGCTGCGTGGTGCTCCGGTGAGAGTCGCCGTCGCGCAGCTCGAGCCGCACGTCGGTGCGAAGGAGGAGAACGTCGAGCGGACGCTCGCAGCGCTCGACGCTGCCGCTGCCGACGGCGCCCAGCTCGTGGTGCTGCCGGAGCTCTGCAACTCGGGCTACGTCTTCGCAACGCTGGACGAGGCGAGGGCGTTGTCGGAGGAGGTGCCCGGAGGCCCGACGACCGCCGCGTGGATCGAGCGCTGCCGCGAGCACAACCTCGTCCTCGTCGCGGGCATCGCGGAACGCGAGGGAGATCGGCTCTACAACAGCGCCGTCGTCATCGGCCCCCGAGGGCACCTGGGCACCTATCGCAAGCTCCATCTCTGGGACCAGGAGAATCGGTTCTTCGCGCCGGGTGATCGCGGCATCCCGATCTTCGACACACCGGTGGGCCGCGTCGCGACCGTCATCTGTTACGACCTGTGGTTCCCGGAGTGCCTCCGGGTCGCGGCAATCGCAGGAGCCGACATCATCTGCGTCCCGACGAACTGGGTGCCGATACCCGGCCAGCAGCCGCAGGAGCGGGCGATGGCGACTCTCCTCTGCCAGTCGGCCGCGCATGTCAACTCGATCCCGATCGCGGCGGCGGATCGCGTGGGTACCGAGCGTGCGCAGCCGTTCATCGGTCAGAGCGTGATCGTCTCGCACACCGGCTGGCCGCTCGCAGGCCCGGCGTCGGCGGCATCGGAGGAGCTGCTCGTCGCCGACGTCGATCTCGCCGCGGCTCACGACGCTCGCCGCTGGAACGAGTTCAACGACCCGCTGGCCGACCGCAGGCCGGAGGTCTACAAGCTCTAGGTAGTTGCGCGCAGACCGGCGAGCACGACGGCGATGTAGCGCCGCCACGCGTCGGGCTCGGCGCCGCGCTGGTCGGCGGCGTGCATCGCCGAGACGACCAGGGCCGAGACGTCGTCGGCCGTCACGTCGGCCCGCAGCGACCCGGCCGCCTGCCCGCGCTCGAGCAGCTCGCCCGCGCACGCGTGCATGCGCATCTTCATCGCCGCGACGTCGGGGAAGCTCTCGCAGCGAGGCACCCCCTCGAAGAGGGCGCGGTCGCGGCCGCAGGCGTCCGCGGCGAGCCAGACGAACTCCTCGAAGGCGCTGCCGGGATCGGCGTTCTCGAGCAGCGACTCGGCGCTCTCCGCAAGCTCCTCGAGACGCACCGCGAGCACGGCGGCGAGCAGGGCGTCCTTCGTCGGGAAGCGGCGGAAGACCGTACCGTGGCCGACACCGGCCCGGCGTGCGATCTCGTCGACGGTGACGTCCGGGCCGAGCTCGGCGAACGCCTCGGACGCCGCCTCGAGCACACGCCCGAGGTTGCGCCGAGCATCGGCTCTGAGCACTGACATCAGGGCACCGTCATTGAGCGAGCGCAGGCTCGGCGGCCTGGCCCTCGATCAGCGCCACATGCTCGCGGCGGAGCAGCGCGAGCAGCACGACGAGGCCGAGCACCATCACGGCCGCGCCGCCGGCGAATGCCCAGTGGAAGCCGACGACCAGCGCGTTCGCGGACGAGCCGCCGGCCGAGGCCGACTTCGACGCAGCGAGCGTCGAGAGGACCGCGAGGCCGAGCGCGCCGCCGATCTGCTGCGAGGTGTTGAAGAGACCCGAAGCGAGGCCCTGGTCCTCATCCCTGAGGCCGGTCGTTGCGATCAGCGTCAGGGGCATGAAGACGGCGCCCATCCCGAGCGAGGAGAGCAGGATCGCCGGCAGGACGTTCGAGACGTACGACCCGTCGACCGGCAGCTGGGTGAGCAGCAGCAGGCCGACGGTCGTGAGGATCATCCCGATCGCAGCGATCAGCCGCACGCCGACGCGTGGCGCGAACTGCGAGGCGAGGCCGGCCGAGATCATGATCCCGGCCGTGAAGGGCAGGAAGGCAAGACCTGCCTTCAGCGGCCCGTACCCGAGCACGCGTTGCAGGTACAGCGTGTTGAAGAAGAACATCGCGAAGATCCCGGACGCGGCCAGGAACATGACGACGTTCGCCGTCAGTCAGCGACCGGATCCGGAAGATCGAAAGCCGCACGAGCGGCGCCTTCGCGCGCTGCTCGATCAGGACGAACGCGACGAGCAGGATCGCGGCGACGACGAAGGTCCCGATCGTCTTGGCCGAGCCCCAGCCGGCGCTCTGGGCATCGACGATCGCGTAGACGAGGGCCATAAGGCCGCCGGTGACGGTGATCGCCCCGGCGATGTCGTAGCTGCGGTGACCGTGGACGTCTCGCGACTCGGGCACGAGCCGGAACGAGAGGATGAAGGCGACGATGCCGACCGGGACGTTGACGAAGAAGATCCACGGCCACGACAGGTACTGGGTCAGCGCGCCGCCCAGGACGAGGCCGACGGCGGAGCCGCCGATCGCGATCGCGGCCCACACTCCGAGCGCCTTCGCGCGCTCGGCGCCCTCCTCGAACGTCGTCGAGATGATCGAGAGCGCGGCCGGCGAGATCAGCGCGGCGCCGAAGCCCTGCAGGGAGCGGGCGGCAATCAGCATGCCCTCGCTCGAGGACAGGCCGTCGAGGAGCGAGGCCGTCGTGAAGACCACGAGGCCGACGAGGAAGAGACGCTTCCGGCCGAGCAGGTCGCCTGCGCGTCCACCGAGCAGCAGGAAGCCGCCGAAGACCAGCGTGTAGGCGTTGACGATCCACTGCAGGTTGGCCTCGCTGAGGTTCAGATCCTTCTGGATCGACGGCAGCGCGACGTTCACGATCGTGGCGTCCAGGATGACCATGAACTGCGCCAGGCAGATCAGGACGAGGATGACCCACGGGTTCGTGTGGTGCTGGCTGGTGCGATGTGCCTCGGACACGGCTCTCTGCCCCCTCTTCGAACGGTTCCGTGGTCGAGGCTAGCAAAAGCGGACCGGGTGGTCCGGTTACGGTCCGGAGACACCGCCGGCCTCTAGATTC
This sequence comes from uncultured Thermoleophilia bacterium, assembly GCA_963794375.1. Lineage (GTDB taxonomy): Bacteria > Actinomycetota > Thermoleophilia > Gaiellales > Gaiellaceae > PALSA-600. Next base: position 409,918 of record CAWCDL010000002.1, on the reverse strand, counting down.
CCAGGATGCCTGTTGCGAGCGTCGTGACGCCGATCGGGACGCTCGGCCTCGTCGGCTCCGACGACGGGCTTGCCCACGTCCTCTGGTCGGCCGGCGGGCTCGCAGCCGGCCCGTCCTGCGCCGTCCTCGACGAGGCCGCCGCCCAGCTGACGGCGTATTTCGCAGGCGAGCGGACCTCGTTCGACGTGCCGCTCGACCTCGACGGCACCGAGTTCCAGCGCCGCTGCTGGCTCGCCCTCGCCACGATCCCGTACGGTCAGACGGTCAGCTACGGCGAGCAGGCGCGCCGTCTCGGCCTCGGCCCCGACTCGGCCCGGGCCGTCGGCGCCGCGAACGGCCGCAACCCGGTACCCGTGGTGCTGCCCTGCCATCGTGTGGTCGGCGCCGACGGCTCGCTCACCGGCTTCGGTGGCGGCCTGCCGCTCAAGCGGTTCCTGCTCGAGCACGAAGGTGCGCTGCTCCGGCTCTCCTGACCTCAGCCGGCAGCGGGCCGCTCGAGCGACCCGAGGCCGTGCTCGAGCAGCGCGTAGGCGCGGTCGAGATCGGCGCGCAGGCGCCGCACCGCCCCGGGGCCCACACGCCCTGCGAGTGCGTGGACGCGGGCGCCGCGGAAGAGCTCCCAGTGGACGCCGATCAGCATGTTGGCCGCGATCTTCGCCTCGATCGCGGCCACGCCCAGCTCCTCCGCTATCACCCCGGCGAGCGATCCCGTCAGACGCGCCATCACCTCCATCTCCTTCGCCTGCAATGCCGGCGACTCCTCGATGACGCGTGCAAAGAGCGCGAACTCCGGGCTCGAGAGGCGGGTGCAGTCGCGCGCCTGGAGGCGGTGGAGCGCCGAAGGGACGGACTCGCCCTGCGCCCGGCTTCGGACGGCGTCGAGCAGGGCAGCCTCGCGCCTCGGCACCTCGTCGAAGAAGAGATCCTCCTTCGTCGCGAAGTAGTTGAAGACCGTCTTCTCCGAGACTCCGGCGGCCGCGGCCACCTCCGCTACGGTGACGTGATCGAAGCCGCGACGGACGAAGAGGCCCATCGCGGTGCTCGCGATCTCCTGTCGCGTGTGCTCCTTCTTCGTCTCCCGCAGACCCACACCGATACTGTAACGTGATTGTCACAGTCGCTGTAAGATTTCAGCCGCTAGAGTTTTTGGCTCGTCGGCTCGAACGGAAGGGGACCGCATGCTCGCTCGCCTCGCCCATGTGATCGCTCGTCGCCGCTGGTACGTCATCGGTGCGTGGATGGCGCTGACCGTCTTCGGTGCGTTCGCCGCGGGCCAGGTGTCGAAGCGCTGGTACCAGAGCTTCTCGATTCCCGGCAAGTCGGCTTACGAGGCGAACCAGCGGACGTTCAAGGTGTTCGGCACCGGCGTGCGCCCGCCGAACGTCGTCGTCTACCACACGAGCGGCGACGCGAGGATGAGCGACGCGATCCGCGAGTCGATGCAGCGCGCCGCCGCGACCGCGCGCGGCTCGCGCTCGAGCTCGTGGTTCTCGACGCACAACGAGATGTACGTCTCGAAGGACCACCACACGACGTTCATGAACGTCTACCCGGCGGGTCAGTCCACGTTCAGCTCGACGAGCGGTGCCAAGGAGATGCGCGCCGCGGCCGCGAAGGGCCTGCCGGCGGGGACGACCGTCCAGGTGACGGGCCACGACCCGCTCGAGGAAGCGAGCCAGAACGGCCAGGGCGGTTCGAGCAGCGTGCTCGTCGAGGCGCTGATCGGGGCCCTCGGCGCGATCGTGATCCTGTTCTTCGTCTTCGGGACGCTGCCGGCGGTGCTGATACCGATCGTTGTCGCCGCGGCCGCGATCCTGAACACCTACACGCTCGTGTGGGGGCTGACGTACATCACCAACGTGTCGATCATCGTGCAGTTCCTGATCGCGCTGGTCGGTCTCGGCGTCGCGATCGACTACGCGCTGCTGATGATCTTCCGCTTCCGCGACGAGCTGCGCGAAGGCGTCGACGTCGAGACGGCGCTCGTCGAGACGATGACGCACGCGGGCCGTTCGGTGATCGTCTCCGGCTCCACCGTCGCGGTCGGCCTGCTCTCGATGCTCGTGCTGCCGCTGCCGTTCATCCGCTCGATGGGGATCGGCGGGATGCTGATCCCGGCGGTCTCCGTGCTCGCGGCGATCACGCTGCTGCCCGCGGTCCTGGCCGTCCTCGGCGAGCGGATCAACAGCGTCCGGCTCCTGCCGAAGCGGTGGGTCGACAACGGGCACCCGGAGGACGGTGTGTGGGGCCGCTGGGCCCGGTTCGTCGTGCGCCGACCGATTCCGGTCGCCGTCATCGGGCTCGTGATCACGGGTGTCCTGGCCGTGATCGGAACCCAGCTGAACCCGAACGAAGCGCAGCTGAAGAACTTCCCGGGCTCCGGTACGGCGATCAAGGGGCGGGAGCTGCTCGCCGACGCCGGCATCTCGCCGGGCGTGATGAAGCCGTTCGTCGTTCTCGTCGAGCACGGCGGCAACCCGCAGCCGATCGCCCGTCGCGTCGCGAGGGTCGACGGTGTCGTCGGCGCTTCGGCGCCCGCCGCCTGGCGGAAGGGCGCGGATTCGCTCGTCGAGGCCTTCCCGGCGGTCGACGGCGCAGCACCCGGGATCCAGGGGATCATCGACCGCGTCAACGGGTCGCTCGAGGGCACGAACGGCACGCTCGGCGGACAGGCCGCCGTCGACCGCGACTTCGTGCACGCGGTGTACGGCAACTTCCCGTACGTGCTCGCGTTCGTCGTCATCCTGACGCTGGTCCTGCTCGCACGCGCGTTCCGATCGATCGTCTTGCCGATCAAGGCGGCCGTCCTCAACCTGCTCTCGCTCGGGGCTGCCTTCGGGATCGTCGTCCTGGTCTTCCAGGAGGGGCACGGCTCGTCGCTGTGGGGCATCACGGCCACAGGTGCGATCACCGCCTGGATCCCGTTGATGATCTTCGCGTTCCTGTTCGGCCTCTCGATGGACTACGAGGTCTTCATGATCACGCGCATGCGGGAGGCCTACGACGAGACCGGCTCGACCGACAAGGCGATCGAGCTCGGCCTCGCGCGCACGGGCAAGCTCGTCACGAGCGCGGCGTTGATCTTGATGTTCGCCTTCCTCGTGCTCTCCTCGAGCCCCGGCTTCGAGGTGAAGGAGTTCGCGATCGGACTTGCGGCGGGGATCGTCTTCGACGCGACCGTCATCCGGGCCCTGCTCGTGCCGTCGCTCGTCAAGATCCTCGGCCCGGCCAACTGGTGGATGCCGCAGTGGACCCGGTCGGCCCTCTTCATCCGTGATCCCGAGCCGGCACCCGAGCAGTAACTCAACAAGAACTCAACAAATGCTCCGGTTCCGGAGTCATACCCGTCATGGCGGTCCCGCTAGTCCTCTGCGGTTCCGGCAGCGGGAGCCCGCCCGCGCCAGGTCGCGACGCCCGCGCCGAAGAGCGCAAGCTCGACCACCGTGATCGCGAGCCGGTTGATCAGGGTGACGCCGAGCGCCGGGCCGCTCGAGGTGACGGCGAGCAGGAGGCCGTACATCGAGGCCTCCCGTGCTCCGAGGCCGGACGGTAGGAACACCGTCAGCACGGCGACGATCGCGCCGACCGCGGAGACGCCGCCGAGATACGGGATGGTCGTCAGCGCGACGTCGGCGCCGAGGCTCCGGAGCATGAAATAGACGGCGATGCCGCCGACGAGCCACGTCGCGCAGTAGAAGAGGAGCAGCACGAGCATGACCCCGAACGGCAACGGCTCGATCGATGCCCCGAACGGGGTCAGGAGCTTCCGGGAGAGCGCGCGGAAGACGCGAGGGTGGAGGAGCGACGCGAGGAGGATCGCGAAGGCGATCAGCGCCCACAGCGGCGCGTCGACGTCCCGCACCCAGGCGAGGCTGACGACGAAGACGATCACGCCCGAGATCGCGGACAGGACCGCCTCGACGAGGATCGACGCGAGCACGGTCGGGGTGTCGGTAACCCCGGCCGACTTGCGCAGCGCGACCGTCCGCGCGGCCGGCGTCCAGACGCCGCCGGGCAGGTACTTGGCGAGCATCGAGACCATCTCCGCCTGCAGGGCCGGGCGGTAGTGGATGCGAATGCCCCAGGCATCCAGCATGCGGATCCAGCCGAGGATGAAGACGAGGTAGTAGACGGTGACGAACGCGAGGGCGAGCGCGAGCGGCGCGGGCTTCGCGTGTGCGAGCAGCGGCTCGGCCTTCGACCACTGGTCGGCGATCGCCCAGGCGCAGAGGCCGACCGTGACGCCGACGAGAACCGCCTGGATGCTCCGGGTCAGCAGCGGCCGCGCGCGAAAGTAGGCGGCGAGCGCCTGGACCGTGCCGACGACGCCGCGCGACCCCATCCGCCGCGAGTCTGCACGAAGGGGCGGTCGCGGCGTAGGTTCTTTCGGTGATCCGCGTTCGTTTCGCCCCGAGCCCGACGGGCACGCTGCACGTCGGGAACGCACTCAGCGCCGTTGCAAACCGCGACTTCGGCGACCACCTGCTGCTGCGGATCGACGACACCGATCCAGCCCGTAACCTCCCGGGCGGCGAGGAGGGCATCCTGTCCGACCTGCGCTGGCTCGGGATCGAGTGGGACGAAGGGCCTGTCCGCCAGAGCGACCGCGCTGCGCGGCACCTCGAGGCCGCGCACGAGGCGGGGCTGCCGCAGCGGTTCGACGGCGTCATGCTCTGGCGAGAGGACGGCTCGCCGACGTTCCATCTCGCGAGCGTGGTCGACGACGCCGACTTCGGGATCACGCACGTCATCCGCGGCTCGGATCACCGCCCGAACGAGGAGCTCCATGCGGCGCTGCACCGCGCACTGGGCACCGAGCCGCCGCAGGTGATTCACCACGGGCTTGTCGTCGGGGCAGACGGCAAGAAGCTCGCGAAGCGCGCCGAGGGCGCGACGGTCGACTCGCTGCGGTCGGCGGGATATCCCGCCGAGGCGGTGCGTGCGTATCTCGAGGAGCTCGGCCTGCCGCGCCACGACGTGCACCTCGACCTCGACCGCATCCGTTCGCTTTCCGTCGACGTGCTTGCGCAACTCGACGACGCGGAGCTCGCATCGCGTGCCGGCATCCCGGTGGAGGCGGTGCCGCTCGTGCGAGGCGCGCACGATCTTGTCGAGGCGCGGACGCTGGCGCTCGGCGTCCTCGAGCCGGAGTCCACCGACCGCAGCCGGAGCCCCGTCACCCTCGAGCGGTTCGTCGAGCTCCGCGCGCCGCTCGCCGACGTGCTCGGCAAGGAGGAGGCGAAGACACTCGTGCGCGAGCTCAAGGCGGTCGGCGGCGACCTCCGCGCGCTGCGCGTCGCGTTGACCGGCGCCGAACGGGGCCCCGAGCTGTGGGCGGTGCTGCGGGCGCTCCCGCGCGACGAGGCCATCCGCCGCGCACTACCCTGAGAGTCGTGCGTCTCTACGACACGTTCAGCCGCTCGCAGGTCGAGCTGCCGCCGCTGCCCGGGCCGGTGCGGATGTACGTCTGCGGGCCTACCGTGTACGCCCGCGCCCACGTGGGCAACGCGCGGCCGTTCGTCGTCGGGATGTGGCTGCGCTCCTGGCTGCGCGCCTCGGGTTACGACGTTCAGCTCGTGCACAACATCACCGACGTCAACGACAAGATCTACGACGCCGCCCCGGGCGCGAGCGCGGAGCTCGCCGAGCGGGCGACCGCCTGGTATCTCGAGGACACGGGCGACCTCGGTCTCGGGATGCCCGATCTCCTGCCGAAGGCGACGGAGTCGATCCCGGCGATCGTGCGCTTCATCGAGCAGCTCGTCGAGTCGGGCCACGCCTACGAGTCCGGCGGCGACGTCTACTTCCGCGTCTCGAGCTTCCCCGGCTACGGACGGCTCTCGGGGCAGAAGCCGGATGCGGTCGAGCAGGGTGAGGAGCCGAGCGCGCTGAAGGACGACCAGCGCGACTTCGCGCTGTGGAAGGCCAACAAACCGGACAGCGAGGACACGTGGTGGGACTCCCCCTGGGGTCGCGGCCGCCCGGGCTGGCACATCGAGTGCTCGGCGATGGCCGAGGAGGCGTTCGGGCCGGCGTTCGAGATCCACGGCGGCGGTCTCGACCTCGTCTTCCCGCACCACGAGAACGAGGTGGCGCAGTCGCAGGCGCTCGGTCATCCGTTCGCGAAGATCTGGGCGCACAACGGGATGCTCCGCCCCATCGGCGAGACAAGATGTCGAAGTCGCTCGGCAACTTCGAAACGATCCGCGACGCGCTCGACCGGTGGGGCCGGGAGGCGCTGCTCGTCTTCTTCCTGACCGGCCACTGGCGCAAGCCGATCGACTTCTCCGACGAGACGATGGCGCAGGCCGCTGCGCGACGGGACACACTCCGAAACGCGTTCAACCTGCCCGCCTCGGAGGCGGATTTGGCTTCCTGGCAGGCTTTTGCCGACGCTCTCGACGACGACTTCGACACGCCGGCGGCGCTCGCCGTCCTTCACGGGTGGGCGTCGTCGGGACAGCTCGAGCTGCTCGAGCGCGGCCTCGCCGTCTTCGGATTGAGCTCGCTCGCGGCGCGCGAGGAGGCGCCCGAGGAAGTGCGCGTGCTGGCGGAGCGCCGGGCTACAGCCCGCGCCGGGCGCGACTTCGGCGAGGCCGATCGCCTGCGCGACGAGCTCCGCGCGCTCGGCTGGGAGATGCGCGACGAGCACGGCGGCGGCCACACTCTCGTCCGTGCCTGACCTCGTCTACGGGCGGCGCGCGACCCGCGAGGCGCTGCGGGGCAGGCGCGAGGTGCTGGAGCTGTGGGCGAGCGAGCGCGCCGTCGCCGCCGAGCCCTGGCTCGCGGAGGCGAAGCCGCGGCTCGCCTCCGACAGTGCACTGTCGGAGCGCGCCGGCACGCGCGACCATCAAGGCGTCGTCGCGATCGTCGAGCCGTACCGCTACGCCGACGCCTACGAGCTCGCGGCCGCGGAGCGTCCGCTCCTCGCCGTGCTCGACCGCGTCACCGATCCGCGCAATCTCGGTGCGGTCTGCCGGAGCGCCGAGGGGGCGGGGGCGACCGGCGTCGTCGTCCCGGCCCACGGTTCCGCAGTCGTCACGCCTGCGGTCGCGCGTGCCTCGGCCGGGGCGATCGAGCATCTCCCGGTCGCCGTCGTCACGAACCTCGCGCGCTATCTCGGCGAGGTGAAGGGAGCGGACCTGTGGGTGTTCGGCGCCGCCGGCGAGGGTGGAGCGCCCTCGATGTGGGAGACCGACCTCTCCGGCGGCGCTCGCGCTCGTCTTCGGGGCAGAGGGGAAAGGCCTGCGCCCGCTCGTCCGCCGGACCTGCGATGCGCTCGTCGCGATCCCGCTCGCGGGCAGCGTCGAGTCGCTCAACGTGTCGGTCGCGGCGGCGGTGCTGCTCTACGAGGCCCGCCGCCAGCGCAGCGCGATTTAGGCGAGCAAACGGGTCCAGCGCAAAAGGGACTTGTGTTCCCTGTTGGTCCCTGCTACTTTCACCTCAAGTTAAGGGTGAGAGTTCGTATCGAACTTCGCTTCACCGCTGCCCAAAAAGATCGCAAACTCCGGGGGTAATGCGTTGTCCGTCCGCACAGCAACCGCTCCGAAGTCACCGCAGAAGGCTCAACGAGAGCTGGAGGATCTGCAGCTCGTCCTCAAGGCCCGCAACGGCTCCGGGGTGGCGATGGACGCCCTCATCCGGCGCTACACGTCGTTCGTGCGGCTGAAGGCGAGCTCGTACTTCCTTGCGGGCGGCGATTCGGAGGACCTGATCCAGGAGGGGCTGGTCGGTCTCTACAAGGCAGTCCGCGACTTCCGTCCCGACAAGGAGACGTCGTTCCGCTCCTTCGCGGAGCTGTGCGTGACCCGGCAGATCATCACGGCGATCAAGACGGCCACTCGCTTCAAGCACGCGCCGCTCAACCAGTACGTGTCGTTCAGCCACACCCCGGCCGGGCAGGAGGGTGACGACTGCACGCTCGGCGACGCGCTGCCCGGCCCGGCGGTCAACGACCCGTCCGTGCGCGTGATCTCGACCGAGGAGCTGCAAGCCCTTGTCGGCTGTCTCTCGACGACGCTCTCGTCGCTGGAGGCCGATGCGCTCCGGCTCTACCTCGAGGGCTCCTCGTACGAGCAGATGGCGGACGAGCTCGCGTGCGACACGAAGACGATCGACAATGCCCTGCAGCGCGTGAAGCGCAAGATCCTCATGCACCAGGCCGGCCGCGCCGTCCTGCAGTAGGACGCTCGGCCGCCGGCTCGACCTACACTGGTCCTGCGCCGGAGTAGCTCAGCTGGCAGAGCAACGGTTTTGTAAACCGTGGGCCGTGGGTTCGAGTCCCACCTCCGGCTTTCCAGGCGTGATCACGGCAGCGCAGTCGGGGACGTCGCTTCGCCTGCTCCTCCGGCGTAGAGTCACCCGGTGCAGGCAGCCGCGGTAGCGGCCGAAGCGGAGAGGGAGCGAACGTTCGACACGCTGACGCTGGCGTTTGCGGCCGATCCGGTCGAGCGCTGGCTGTATCCCGAGCCGCAGCAGTACCTGGCGTCTTTTCCCATGTTTCTCGCTGCCTTCGGGGGTGAGGCGCTCGCGCAAGAGACCGTCTGGCAGATTGGCAACTTCTCCGCCGTCGCGCTGTGGTTGCCGCCCGGGACGCAGGCAGACGGAGATGCGATCGTCTCGGCGCTGACCCAGACGGTCGATCCGAAGCGACATGAGGAGACGTTCGCCGTCCTCGAGCAGATGGAGAAAGCTCATCCGGGCTTCCCACACTGGTATTTGCCCTGGCTCGGTGTCGACCCGGCTCGGCAGGGAAGCGGTCTCGGAAGCCGCCTGCTGAGCTGCTGCCTGCAGGTCGTCGACCAGGATCACCTGCCCGCCTACCTGGAAACACCCAGCCCACGAACGATCCCCTTCTACGAACGGCACGGCTTCACGGTCAGCGGTGAGGCTCGCGGCAGCGAGTGCCCGCCGATCACATTCATGCTTCGCCAGGCGCGATAGCGGACAGGTCGTCCCGGGCCGCTGCAGGCCCGGACGCGCCGGCAATTGGCGCGGCGGATGACCAGAGTCGTCCGTTCGCGGAACGGCGGCGTACATTTCCCGGCATGGAGGAGCGGCCGAAGCTGAACCGGAACGGACTGTGGAGGGTGGCCGTCTGGGCGCTCCGAGTGGGATACCTCGGGCTGGCAGTCGCGATCGCGGGCCTGGTCGCGCTGGCGTTCGGATCCACGCCATGGGTCCTCGCCTGCGGAGTGGTCATCTGGCTCGCCACCGTCCCCGTGACATTGACCGGCTTCCTCTCGGCGCGGCACGAGCTGCCTGAGCCCCGACCCAGGCTCTGGTCGATGCGGCTGATGCTCATCCGCGACTCGGTCCACCGCCTGTAGTCGGCGGACGTCGATAGAGCTTGAACGGCGCGTCAGCGGCCGATCAGAACGCGCCGGCGTAGGCGTTCAGGGCGGGCTGTCCGCCAAGATGCGCATAGAGGACGCGCGAGCCAGGCTCGATGCGACCGTCGCGGACGAGATCGATCAGCGCCGCCATCGACTTCCCCTCGTACACCGGGTCGGTGAGCATCCCCTCGAGGCGTGCGCAGAGCCGGATCGCCTCGATCGTCTTTCGGTCCGGGATGCCGTACGTGCCCGCATGCCACTCGTCGAGCAGGACGATCTCGTCGTCGCGGAGCTCGCGTCCGAGCCCGATCGACTCGGCGGTGCGCCGCGCGATCCGGGCGATCTGTTCCCACGTCTGCTCGACGGTGGCCGAGCCGTCGATGCCGAGCACCCGTCGCGGCCGCTCCTGTCCCGCGAAGCCCGCGACCATGCCGGCCTGCGTCGAGCCGGTGACCGAGCAGACGACGATCGTGTCGAAGAAGACGCCGAGCTCGCGCTCCTGCTCGGCGACCTCGTCGGCCCAGCGCGCGAAGCCGTGACCGCCGAGCGGGTGATCGGAGGCGCCCGCCGGGATCGGGTACGGCTTGCCGCCGCGCGCCTCGACGTCGGCGAGCGCCTGCCCCCAGCTCGGCCGGATGCCGATATCGAAGCCCGCAGGGTCGAGGCGCACCTCGGCGCCCATGATCCGCGAGACCAGGATGTTGCCGACCTTGTCGTAGACGACGTCCGGCCAGTCGACCCAGTGCTCCTGCACGAGCACGCACCCGAGCCCGAGTCGCGCCGCGACGGCGGCGACCTGGCGCGTGTGGTTCGACTGCACCCCGCCGATCGAGACGAGCGTGTCGCAACCCTGCGCGAGCGCGTCGGCAGCCAGGTACTCGAGCTTGCGCACCTTGTTGCCGCCGTAGGCAAGCCCCGAGTTGCAGTCCTCGCGCTTCGCCCAGAGCTCGACCCCGCCGCCGAGGTGCTCGGACAGGCGCTCCAGCCGGTGCACGGGCGACGGCCCGAAGAGGAGCGGCACCCGCTCGAAGTCGGCGAGGCTCACCGGGCGGCTTCGAGCGCGTGCTCGAGGTCGGCCCAGAGCTTCTCCACCTCCTCCAGGCCGACCGAAAGGCGGATCAGGCCGCGCGGGATGCGATCGCCCTCCCAGCGGTGGCGGCTCTCGAGTGAGGAGTGCACGCCGCCGAGCGATGTCTGGTTCGCGATCAGCGTCGTCCCCGTCTCGACCGCGCGGACCACGTCGTCGGCGACGTCGAACGACATGAGGCCGCCGAAGCCCGGATAGCGGACGACGAGCACGGCCGGATGCTCCTCGAGTCGGCGCGCCAGCTCGGCCGCGGTCGCACTCTGCCGGCGGACGCGGAGCTCCAGCGTCGGCAGCCCGAGCGTGATCGCGGCGGCCGCGTCGGGCGCCGCGATCAGGCCCAGGCGCGTCCGTAGCTCATGCAGCCGACGGCAGAGCGCCTCGTCGCGTGTGACGGTCGCGCCGATCAGTGCGTTCGAGTGGCCGGTGAGGAACTTCGTCGCGGAATGGAGGACGACGTCTGCGCCTTCGTCGAGCGCGTGCAGAAACACCGGCGTCGAGGCCGTCGCGTCGCAGACGACGACGCCCGGGTGCGCTCGCACCTGCCCCCAGTCGGGCATGGAGAGGAGCGGGTTCGACGGGGACTCGACCCACACGACGTCCGCGCCTGCGGGCGGGGGGCCGGTCTGGTCGTACTCGACGACGTGCAGCCCCCACGGCTCGAGCTCGCGCAGCGTCACGCCGGTGCCGAAGTAGGCGCCCGTCGCGAGCGCCACCGTCGCACCCGGCCGGCCGAGCGCGAACGCGAGCGCCGTCACCGCCGCCGTGCCGGAGCCGTAGACGAGCGCGTCCCCGCCTTCGAGCTCGCCGAGCTGCCGCTCCGCCTTCGCTCCTGCCGGATGGCCGTAGCGCTGGTAGACGAACGGCCCGGCCTCGCCGCGGTCGTCGTAGGGCCAGACGCTGGAGCGGTCGACTACGGTCATCGCGAGAACTCTATTGGTCGCTCCTGGAAGCTCGGTGTGGATTGGCCGAGCGAAAACCGAGCAGCGCAAGGACGCAGGGAGCGTCGATAGCCGAAGCTATCGACGCGACTGAGGACGCGGCGATGCGACGCGTTTGCAGCCGGCCAAGACGTGGCGAGCTTCCAGGAGTGGCCGATGTGCGGGTAGGCTCGCCTCGAAATGGCACAGGCCGAGAAACCCGCGCACGACTCGACCGGCGGGAAGCTGGGGTGGCTGGGGGAGCTGCGGGAAGAGGCGTTGCATGCGGGCTCGGAGCGCTCGGTTGCGCGGCAGCGTGAGGCGGGGAAGTTGTTGGCGCGCGAGCGGGCGGAGCGGCTGTGCGATCCGGGCTCGTTCGTGGAGCTCGACCGGTTTGTGCGGCATCGGGAGTCGAACTTCGGGATGTTGGAGCGTCGGCCGTACGGCGATGCGGTGGTGACCGGCTATGGGACGGTGTTCGGGCGGAAGGTGTTCGTGTTCAGCCAGGACTTCACGGTCTTCGGCGGCTCGTTGTCGGAGGTGTTCGCGGAGAAGATCTGCAAGGTGATGGATCTCGCGTTGAAGTATGGGTGCCCGGTGGTCGGGATCAACGACTCGGGGGGCGCCCGGATTCAGGAGGGGGTCGTGTCGCTGGCCGGGTATGCGGAGATCTTCTGGCGCAATGTGCAGAGCTCGGGGGTGATCCCGCAGGTCTCGCTGGTGATGGGGCCGTGTGCGGGTGGGGCGGTGTACTCGCCGGCGATGACCGACTTCGTGCTGATGGTCGAGGGGTCGTCGTACATGTTCATCACCGGCCCCGACGTGGTGAAGACGGTGACCGGCGAGGAGGTCAGCTTCGAGGAGCTGGGTGGGGCGATGACGCATGCATCGAAGTCGGGGGTTGCGCATCTGACCGCCGCGGGCGAGGAGGCTGCGCTGGAGGATGCCCGCTACCTGCTCAGCTTCTTGCCGCAGTCGAACCGGCATCCGGCGCCGTTCGACGCGCCGGCCGACCCGGTCGATCGTGAATCCCCCGAGCTCGACGAGCTGATCCCGGACGAGGCAACCCGTCCGTACGACATGAAGAAGGTGATCCAGGCGGTCGTCGACGACGGCGAGTTCCTCGAGCTGCAGCCGCTCTACGCCGAGAACATCGTCACCGGCTTTGCGCGTCTCGGCGGCTATAGCGTCGGGGTCGTCGGCAACCAGCCGAAGGCGCTGGCGGGGGTGCTGGACATCGCGAGCTCGGAGAAGGCCGCCCGCTTCGTCAGGACGTGTGACGCGTTCAACATCCCGCTCGTGACGTTCGTCGACGTGCCGGGCTTCCTGCCGGGCACCCAGCAGGAGTGGGGCGGGATCATCCGCCACGGCGCCAAGCTCCTTTACGCCTACTGCGAGGCGACGGTGCCCAAACTCACGGTGATCACGCGCAAGGCCTACGGGGGCGCCTACGACGTCATGTCGTCCAAGCACGTCCGCTCCGACTTCAACTTCGCCTGGCCGACCGCCGAGGTCGCCGTCATGGGCCCCGACGGCGCCGTCAACATCATCTTCCGGCACGAGCTCGAATCCGCCGCCGACCCGGAGGCCCGCAGGGCCGAGCTGATCGCCGACTACAAGGAGCGCTTCGCGAACCCCTACACCGCCGCCGAGCGCGGCTACGTCGACGAGGTGATCGAGCCCCGCCGAACCCGCCCCGTCCTCATCTCCGCCCTGCAGACCGCGATCACCAAAAGCGAACGCCGCCCACCCCGCAAACACGGAAACATCCCGCTCTAGACAGCCTCGGCGAGGCCGGCGCCCACGGTGAGGACGAACGCCTCGACGACCTCGGGGTCGAACTGGGTGCCGGCACCGCGCTCGAGCTCGCGCACCGCCGCATTGTGGGAGAGCGGCGAGCGAAACGGGCGCTCGGCGGTCATCGCGTCGTACGCGTCGACGACGTGGACGATCCGCGAGGCGAGCGGGATGTCGCGACCGGCCAGCCCGGTCGGGTAGCCGGCGCCGTTCCACCACTCGTGGTGGTGCAGGACGGACTCGGCGACGGGCCGCGCCCCCAGGCTCTCGAGCATGCTCGCCCCGATCTGTGGGTGCCGCTCGACGACCAGCCGCTCCGCGCCCGACAGCCCGGCCGGCTTGCGGAGGATCTCCTCCGGGATCGCGAGCTTGCCGAGGTCGTGCACCGCGGCCGCGACGCGCACCAGCTCGATCTCCTCGGCCTCGAGCCCGAGCTGCGAGGCGACCGAGGCGCCGAGAGTCGCGACCCGGTCGGAGTGACTACCGGGGTACGCGTCGCGCGCGTCGACCGACTGCGCGAGCGCCGCCGCCGCTTTGAAGCGCGTGGAGAAGTCGACGCTCGCCGCCGGCGACGCCGGACGCAGTGGGACGAGCTGGGGCACGTCGGCGCGGGCGAGCTGCACCTGATTCTTGCCGTGCTCCTTCGCCCAGTACAGCGCGCCGTCGGCGAGCCGGATCAGCGAGTCGCGCTCGTGCGCATGACGCGGGTAGGTCGCGACGCCGACGCTGATCGATATGCGACCGACGCCGGCATCGGATCCGTTGATCCGCTCGGCGATCGAGCTCGCCGTCGCGAGCGCGAGGTGCTCGCCGACGCCCGGCAGAAGCACCGCGAACTCGTCGCCGCCGAGTCGGAACGACTCCCCGCCCTGGCGCAGCCGCACCGCCACGTGCGCGAGGACGCGGTCGCCGGCCGGGTGACCGAACCGATCGTTGATCTGCTTGAAGTCGTCGATGTCGAGCAGGCAGAGCGAGACGCTCCCGGCCGACTCCTCCGCGGTCGTGAGCTCGCGCTGCAGGCGCTCCTGGAAGTGCCGGTGGTTGCCGAGGCCGGTGAGCGGGTCGGTGAGCGCCAGGCGGATCGCGTTCAGCGCCCGGTGTGTCGAGCGCTGGTAGAGCGAGATCGCGACCAGCGGCCCCGCAAGCGCTGCGAACAGGAACGGCGTCCGCTCCCACAGCACGACGAGCATCAGCGCCGTCGAGGCCATCAACGCGAAGGGCACGATCGTCCAGCGGATGTTCGACCGGATCAGGCGCCAGTAGCTGAGCTGCGAGCCCGAGGCCGAGATCGCCGCGGTCACGATCGGGATGTTGACGGCGTAGAGGATCGCCGACGTGACGGCGACCTTCATGAGCACCGCCCCCGAGTCGTCGCCGTGCAGGTGCGTCAGGACCAGGCCGGCGATCGTGCCGACGAGGCCGAACACGCCGGCATTGAAGATCGTGCGGATGAGCGGCCTGCGATCGATGAGCGCCACGATCGTCGGCGCGCTCGCGTAGACGAACGTCGCGGGCGCCCAGCCGAAGAGCACCAGGGCCGCGACGGCGAAGACGAACCCGAGCGAGACCCCGTTCGCGTCCGCGCCCTCGACCGGCACCGGGTAGCGCTCGGCGAGTGTCGAGGCGAGCAGGAACGCGGCGACGCCTGCGATGTCTGTCCGCGACCCGGGGTGCGCCAGGAAATGGAACGTCGCCGCGCAGTAGGCGGCGACGCCGACGATCGATACGGGTGCGACGACCGCAAGGAGTCTCGCGGGTGGAAGCGCCCGGCTTGTCATCTCACCTGTCCGAAACCAGGTGACCGAGTGTCTGGACTACCAGGTGAAGTTCTTGGCTGCCCAGGTGAAGTTGCCCAGGAAGGCCGCAACCGCGGCCAGCACGAGGACGACCGAGGCAAGTTTCGTGTTCCACTGAAGCATGGGGATGATCCTCCGAAGTGGTTGCCGCATCTGGGAGGATCGTGGGCGACCCCTGTGTGGACGGCCATCGTCCGAAAGGGTGAAAAGCGGTTGTTTGCAGGAAATCCCTCGATCGAGTGTCCCTCGAACGGGGGTAGGCTGAAGGGGACATGGCTGAAGAGGACCAGAAGATCGAGCTGAGCCCGCCGCAGCCGCCGGCCGTTCGCCGCGCGATCGCCGATGCGCTCGCCGAGCCGGGCGCCACGGTCGACCCGTGGTGGCAGGCGGGGCTCGACGAGGCCCTCGCCGACTAGGCCGGAGAGTGTCATCCGGCTAGGTGGCAGGCCTGCTGCGCAGGAGGCTGGGCGCGGCGCGCGCATAGTCGATCCCGGAGGCCCAGGTCAGGACGAGCGCGACGAGGAGGGCCCACCAGGCGGCGTCGTGGCCGAACGCGCCGGCGGCGGCGAGCCCGCCGACGGCCGCCGCGATCGCCTGCGACCAGGTCTTCAGCTTCGCAAGGTCGCGGGCGGCGATCACGACACCGCGCTCGACCGCTGCCTGGCGGAGGCCCGAGACGAGCACCTCGCGCACCACGATCGCTGCGACCATCCAGCCCGGGAAGACGCCCTGGTCGATCAGGACGACGAGGGTGGCGAGGACGAGCAGCTTGTCGGCCACCGGATCGAGCAGCGATCCGAGCGACGACGAGCGGCCGCTGCGCCGGGCAATGCGCCCGTCGAACCAGTCGGTGGCCATCGCGACGCAGAAGACGCCTGTCGCCCAGTAGTCGTGGCCCGGGAACGACACGGCGAACAGCACCACGACGACCGGGACGGCTGCGGCGCGGGCGACGGTGAGCTGGTCGGCCAGGCTCATCTGCAAGGAGAATACGCGCATGACCCCTCCGCCTCTCTTCTCGAAGGTGCTCGTCGCGAACCGCGGCGAGATCGCCCTTCGCATCTTCCGGACGCTCCGTGACATGTCGATCGGCTCGGTCGCCGTCTACTCCGACCCGGATCGGGCGGCCGTTCACACCCGTTACGCGGACGAGGCGTACGCGCTCGGCGGAGCGACCTCGGCCGAGACGTACCTGGTCGTCGAGAAGCTCCTCGCCGCGGCCCGCGCGAGCGGAGCCGAGGCAGTGCACCCCGGCTACGGCTTCCTGGCGGAGAACGCAGGCTTCGCGGCGGCCGTCGAGGAGGCAGGGCTCGTGTGGATCGGGCCGCCGTCCGCCGCGATCGAGCTGATGGGCTCGAAGACGCGCGCGCGTCAGGCAATGCAGGCGGCAGGGGTGCCGATCATCCCCGGCACGACCGACCCTGTGGGCTCGGCCGAGGAGGTCGTCGCGCTCGGCGAGGAGCTCGGCTACCCGCTCCTGATCAAGGCTGCGGCCGGCGGCGGCGGCAAGGGCATGAAGACGGTGTACTCGGCCGACGAGGCGGCGCAGGCGTTCGAGTCGGCAACGCGCGAGGGGC
Organism: uncultured Thermoleophilia bacterium; assembly: GCA_963794375.1. Classification (GTDB taxonomy): domain Bacteria; phylum Actinomycetota; class Thermoleophilia; order Gaiellales; family Gaiellaceae; genus PALSA-600. The sequence goes on along the minus strand of CAWCDL010000002.1, from coordinate 393,409 downwards.
GCTCGTACTTCGCCGACCCCTCGGTGTACGTCGAGCGCTACCTGGAGGACCCGCGGCATGTCGAGGTGCAGGTCCTCGCCGACGCGCACGGCAACGTCATCCACCTCGGCGAGCGCGATTGCACGATCCAGCGGCGTCACCAGAAGCTCGTCGAGGAGACGCCGTCGCCCGCGGTCGGCCACGAGCTGCGCAACCGGATCGGGAAGATCGCGATCGATGCGGCGCGCGCGGCCGGCTACCGCTCGGCCGGGACGGTCGAGGGGCTGCTCGCTCCCGACGGCTCCTACTACTTCATGGAGATGAACACCCGCATCCAGGTCGAGCACACCGTCACCGAGGTGGTTGCGGGCGTCGACATCGTCCGCGCCCAGATCCAGATCGCCGCCGGCGAGCGGCTGCAGTTCACACAGGACCAGATCCAGTTGCAGGGGCACGCGATCGAGTGCCGGATCAACGCCGAGGACGCCTCGAACGGGTTCCTGCCGTCGCCGGGGACGATCACCGTCTACCGCGAGCCCGCCGGCCCGGGCGTGCGTGTCGACTCGGCGGTCGAGGCGGGCTCGGTCGTCTCGCCGCTCTACGACCCGATGATCGCGAAGCTGATCGTGCGCGGCGCGGACCGCGAGGATGCGATCGGCCGGATGCTCCGGGCGCTCGGCGAGTACCGGATCGGCGGCGTGAAGACGCTCGTCGGCTTCCACCTCGCGCTTCTCTCGCATCCCTGCTTCCGCGCGGGCGAGACCTGCCACGGTGTCGTCGAGTCGCTCGAGCTCGCCGCGCGGGCCGAGGAGCTCGCGGACGCCGTGCGCGACGAGGCCGTGCCCGGCGCCGTTCGCACGGTCGACCGCGTCGTCGCGGCCGAGGTCGACGGCCGGCGGGTCGAGGTGAAGGTGGTCGTCCCCGAGCCCGGCTACCGTGAGCTCGCGCGCCGCCGCCGCGAGCGCGCCGCGGCCGGCGCGGGGGCGGGTGGCACCGACACGGTCGTCAGCCCGATGCAGGGCACCGTGCTCGACGTCAAGGTCGCCGACGGCGACGTCGTCGAGGCAGGGCAGGTGCTGTGCATCGTCGAGGCGATGAAGATGGAGAACGAGGTGACCGCGCATCGCGCCGGCACCGTCGCCGAGCTCTCCGTGGCGGCGGCCCAGCCCGTGGCGATCGGCCAGATGATCTGCGAGATCGTCGGTTGAGGCGCTACAGCGAGCGCTGGTAGCTCCGGAACGTCTGCGCAGCCCAACCGGCGGTCAGGGCGGCGAGCGCGAGGAGGAGCAGGAGGTGGACACCCACCGTGCTCCACGACGTGCCGGGCAGGACGACCTCGCGCGCCGCGCGCACGCCCCAGTCGACCGGGTTGAACTTCGCCGCGGTCTGCATCCAGCCGGGCATCTGCGTCTTCGCGATCATCGTCGACGAGAGGAAGAGCAGCGGCAGGCCGATGAAGTTCGCGACGGCGATCATCGTCGCCTCGCGGCGGGTCAGCAGTGCCACCGCCTGGGAGAAGCCGGCGAAGACGGCGTTGACGAGGATTGCCGTGACGATGATCACCAGCCAGCCGAGCGCGCCCGTGTGGATGCGCACGCCGAGGGCGAGCGAGACGAGCAGGATGATCACGGCCTGGATCGCCGCGGTCAGCGCCGAGCGGACGATCTGCGACAGCACGAGCGCAAGCCGTGACGCTGGCGTCGCGAGGAAGCGCTCGATCACCTTGTGCTCGAGGTCGCTGATCATCGACATCCCGCTCCAGGTGGCGCCGAAGAACGCGTTCATGACGACGATCGCCGGCGCGAGGAAGGTGATGTAGGAGGCGGTGCCGAACCCCCCGAGCTTCGTCACGTTCCGAAAGAGCTGCCCGTAGAGCACGAGCCAGACCATCGGCTGGACGAGCAGGAGCACGATCCAGATCGGCTCGCGCATCAGGTTGCGGACCTGTCGCACGACCATGAACCACGTGTCGCTGACGACCTTCACGAGCCGCGGTCCTCGGAGCCGAAGTCGCGTCCCGTGAAGTGCAGGTACACGTCGTCGAGCGACGGCCGCGAGACCGAGACCGAAGCGACCGTCACGCCCGCCTCGTCGAGTGCCGCGAGCACGGACGGCAGCGCCCGTCCACCGTGCTCGACGCGCGCGACGACAACGCGTCCGTCGAGCACCTGCTCGGGCTTTGCGCCGACGGCGGCAAGCACGCGCTGCGCCTCCTCGATCGCGCCGTCGGCAAGCTCGACCTGGAGCGCGTCGCCCGCCAGCCGCGCCTTCAGCTCGGTGGGCGTGCCCTCGACGACGATCCTGCCCTGCGAGACGATTGCCAGCCGGTCGGCGAGCTCGTCCGCCTCCTCGAGGTAGTGAGTCGTCAGCAGGATCGTCAGCGACTCGGCGTTTGCAAGGCGCGAAACCTCGGCCCACATCTCGACGCGGGCCTCCGGATCGAGCCCCGTCGTGGGCTCGTCGAGAAAGAGGACGCGGGGGCGGTGGACGAGCCCGAGGGCGATGTCGAGCCGACGCCTCATGCCGCCCGAGTAGCCCCGGACGACCCGGTCGGCGGCATCCGCGATCCCGACGAGCTCGAGCAGCTCGTCGGTGCGCTGCCTCAGCTCGCGGCCGCCCATGCCCTGGACGTGCCCTTGCAGCATCAGGTTCTCGCGCCCGGTGCCGAACCCGTCGACGCCCGAGTCCTGCGGTACGTAGCCGATCGTGCCTCGAACCTTGTCGGCCTCGCGGCGGACGTCGTGGCCGGCGACGCGTGCGTCGCCGGCGTCGGCCTCGGTGAGCGTCGTCAGCACGCGGACAGTCGTCGACTTGCCGGCGCCGTTCGGCCCGAGGAGGCCGAACACCTCGCCCTCGTCGACGGCGAACGTGACGCCGTCCAGCGCCTGCACGTCGCCGTAGCGCTTGCGGAGATTCTCGACGGCGATCGCTTCCATCGACACCGAGCGTAGCGGCGTCGCTAGTGTCCGGACGCCGATGGACCTGTACGAGTACCAGGGCAAGGAGCTCTTCCGGCAGTTCGGCATTCCCGTCTCGGAAGGGCGGATCGCCTCGACGCCGGAGGAGGCCCGTGCCGCCGCGGAGGAGCTCGGCGGCCCGGTCGTCGTCAAGGCGCAGGTGCTCACCGGGGGCCGCGGCAAGGCGGGAGGGGTCAAGCTCGCGAACGGCCCGGACGACGCCGAGCAGAAGGCGCGCGAGATCATCGGGCTCGACATTCGCGGCCACGTCGTCGAGCGCGTCTGGATCGAGCGCGCCTCGGACATCGCCAAGGAGTACTACCTCTCGGTCACGTTCGACCGGGGCGCCAAGCGGCCGCTCTTCATGTTCACGACGAAGGGCGGCGTCGAGATCGAGGACGTCGCCGCCAACGACCCCGACGCGCTCGTTCGCCTCCACGTCGACCCCCTCGAGGGCTTCCAGCCGTGGGTCGCCCGCCGCCTCGTCTACGGCGCGGGTGTCGATGACCCCGGCGAGCAGAAGCAGATCGCCGACATCGTCGGGAAGCTCTACCGCTGCTTCGTCGAGAGCGACGCGATGCTCACGGAGATCAACCCGCTGATCGTCACGCCGGACGGCGAGGTGAAGGCGCTCGACTCGAAGTTCACGGTCGACGACAGCGCCCTCTACCGCCACCCGGCGATCGCGGAGCTGCGCGACACGAGCGCGGCCGACCCACTCGAGGCGTTCGCGCGCGAGAAAGGCGTCACTTACGTCAAGCTCGACGGCTCGGTGGGGATCCTCGGAAACGGGGCGGGCCTCTCGATGTCGACCGTGGACGTGGTCGTGGTCGCGGGCGGCCGGCCTGCCAATTTCTGCGACCTCGGAGGCGGCGGCAGCGCCGAGGGCGTGGTGGACGCGCTCGAGGTGATCACCCGCGACCCGCAGGTGCGCTCGATCTTCTTCAACATCTTTGGCGGCATCACCCGCTGCGACGAGGTCGCCCGTGGCATCCTCGAGGCGCTCGACCGGCTGACGTTCGAAGCGCCGATCGTCGTGCGCCTCGACGGCACGAACGCGGAGGAGGGACGGCGGATCCTCGCCGACGCTGCCCGCCCGAACGTGCACGTCGCGGAGACGATGCTCGACGCCGCGAGACGGGCCGTGGAGCTCGCCGCGTGAGCGTGCCGTCGTGGGACGAGCGCGCCGAGGCGTATCGCACCTCGGCGGTGCACGCCTCGGGCCCCGATCTCGACCTCGTCGTCGAGCTGTGCGGCTCGCGCCCCGGCGTCAGGATCGTCGACGTCGCGACCGGCGGCGGGCACGTCGCCCGGCGGCTGCGGGAGGCGGGCGCCGAGGTGGTGACGGTCGACCTATCGCCGGGAATGGAGCCCGACGTGCTCGCGCCCGCCGAGCGGCTTCCGTTCGAGGACGGCTCCTTCGACGTCGTCGTCAACCGGCTCGCCGCCCATCATTTCGACTCGATCCCGCAGGCGGTCACCGAGTTCGCGCGCGTGACGCGCGGGACGGTCGTGATCGAGGACCACCGCTACACCGATCGCGGCGACCGAGGAGGCCGAGAAGCTGCGCGACCCGAGCCACGTGCGCTCGCTCTCCGAGGCCGAGTGGCGCGGGCTGCTCGAAGGCGCCGGGCTCGAAGTGACCCGGGTCGAGGGCTACGAGATGACGCTCGAGCTCGAGGAATGGCTCGCGCGCACCGGCTGCGTCGGCGACGCGGCCCTGCGGGTGCGCGAGCTGCTCGCGCCGCTCACGTCCGAGGACGGCGCGCGCTGGGTCTCGCCGATGATCATCCTCGAGGCGAGGAAGCCGTGAGCGACCCCTGGAGCGGGCGCGCCGAGGCGTACCGCAGCTCGGTCACGCACGCGACCGACGCCGACCTCGACGTCGTCGCCGAGCTCTGCGAGCCGGCGGCCGGGCGCACCGCGCTCGACGTCGCGACCGGCGGCGGCCACGTCGCACGCCGTCTGCGCGAGGAGGGGATGCAGGTCGTCACGTCCGACCCTGCGCCCGGGATGCAACCCGACGTGATCTGCAGCGCGGAGAGCATCCCGTTCGCCGACGGGTCGTTCGACGTCGTCGTCTCGCGGATCGCGCCGCACCACTTCACCGACATCGGGACCGCGGTGGCGGAGATGGCGCGTGTCGCCTCAGACGCCGTCGTCGTCGAGGACACCCTCTTCACCTCGGAAAGCGTCGAGCGCGCGGAGCAGCTGCGCGACCCGACGCACGTGCGCAGCTACTCGGAGGCCGAGTGGCGCCGGCTGCTCGCGGGGGCCGGCCTCGCGATCGACCGGGTCGAGCGGTTCACGAAGACGCATGATCTCGCGGACTGGCTCGCCCGCACGGGCTGCACCGGCGACGACGCGGCGCAGGTGCGCGAGCTCCTCGCCGAGGTGTCGTCCGAGGATGGCGCGACGTGGCAGGACGTGAAGATCATCCTCCGGGCCAGGAAGGCGAGCAACCACTAGATGGCGATCATCGTCGACAATGACACGCGGCTCGTCGTGCAGGGGCTGACGGGCTCCGAAGGCCGCTTCCACGGGCTTCGCAACCGCGCGTACGGCACGAACGTGGTCGCCGGCGTCACGCCCGGCAAGGGCGGGCAGGAGGTCGAGGGCATCCCTGTCTTCGACACCGTCGCCGACTCCGTGCGCGAGGCGGGCGCGAACACGTCGCTGATCTTCGTCCCGGCACGCTTCGCGCCCGACGCGATCTACGAGGCCGTCGACGCAGGCATCGCCACCGTCGTCTGCATCACCGAGCACATCCCGGCCCACGAGATGCTGCGCGTCTACACCTACAGCCGCCCGAAGGGCGTGACGCTGATCGGGCCGAACTGCCCGGGCGTCCTCTCGCCGGGCAAGGCGAACGTCGGGATCATCCCGGCCGAGGTGTTCCGGGCGGGCTCGATCGGGCTCGTCTCGCGCTCCGGGACGCTCACCTACCAGATCGGCCACGAGGTGGCCCAGCGGGGGCTCGGCAACTCGTCGATCGTCGGGATCGGCGGCGACCCGGTGGTCGGCTCGAGCTTCATCGACGTGCTCGAGCGCTTCCAGGCCGATCCGGAGACCGAGTACGTGGTGCTCGTCGGCGAGATCGGCGGCGACGAGGAGGAGAAGGCAGCGCGCTGGATCTCCGAGCACATGACGAAGCCGGTCTTCTCGTACATCGCCGGCTTCTCGGCGCCGCCCGGCAAGACGATGGGCCACGCCGGCGCGATCATCTCCGGCTCGTCAGGCACGGCGCAGGCGAAGAAAGAGGCGCTCGAGGCCGTCGGGATCACGGTCGGCACGACGCCGACCGAGGTCGCCGAGCTCGTCGCCGCAGCGGCCCGCTAGCCGTCCTCGCGCAGGGCGGGGCTCGCCGTCCCCCAGCAGACGAGCGCGGCCGCCATGGCCGCGAAGACCGCCACCGTCGCCCGGCTGGAGACGCTGCTGAGCAGGAGCCCGGCCACGAGCGGCCCGGCGGGCGCGAGGCCGCGGCCGATCGTCGCGCGAACGGCTTCGACGCGCCCGAGCAGCCGGTCGGGCGTCAGTCGAAGGCGGCGGCTGACGACGACCGAGTCGGTGATCGGAAGCGCGACGGCCTGCGGCAGGATCGCGGCCGCGAGCACCCAGACGCTCGGCACGAGCAGGAACGCGATCGTCCCCAGCCCGAGGTAGAGCTCGAGCAACATGACCGTCCGCGGGGCGAGCCGGCTGCGGGCCGCTCCGGCCAGGAGCGAGCCGGCGAGGATGCAAGCGCTGAAGGCGGCCAGCAGCAGCCCGATCTCCCCGCCGGTGAGGCCGTGGTCGCGGGCGGTGACGACGAGCACGAAGACGATCGCGGGAATCGTGAAGTTCTCGACGCCGTAGAGGAACGACGTCACGCGTAGGAACGGCTGGCTCATCAGGAACCGGAAGCCCTCCGCCAGCTGGCTGCGGATTCGGCCCGGCTCGCGTTCGCGGCGCTCCTGCAGCGGCGTCCGCAGCAGGAGCAGTGAGGTGAGCGAGAAGAAGTAGGAGGCGGCATCGGCGGCGAACGGGAGGGCGCGGGCAACCCCGAACAGGGCGCCGCCGACCGGCGGCCCGGCGATGCCGACGACCGCGGTGCGGCCGGTCTGCACGGAGACCGCCTCGGCGAGCTCGTCGGGCGGGACGATCGACCGCAGGGCGCTGCCGGAGCACGAGCTGAAGAACGTCTCGCCGGTGCCTTCCAGGAAGGCGAGCAGCGGCAGCGGCCAGAAGAGCGGGTGGGAGGCGACGAGCAGCGCGAGGCCTCCGATCGCCACCGCCCGCACGGCGTCGGCGGCGATCATGATGCGGCGCCGGTCGTAGCGGTCGGCCGCGAGGCCGGCGGGGAGCGTCAGGAGCGGCGCCGCGAGCGTGCGTGCCGCCGAGACGAGCCCCGCCTTCGCCGGTGAGCCGGTGAGGCCGAGCACGAGCAAGGGGTAGGCGACCGTCGTGAACGAGCCGCCGAGGGTCGAGAGCAGCTGCCCCGTCTGCAGGAGGACGAAGTCCCGGTTGCGCCGCAGCCCCGCCATGCGGCGGCCGACTCTAGCCGGGAACGGCTAGGTCGCGGCCGGCAGGGACAGGCGGAAGCGGGCGCCGCGCGGGGAGCTCTCGACGGTCGCCCGGCCGCCGTGGGCCTCGGCCGCCTCGCGGACGATCGCGAGCCCGAGCCCGGAGCCGGGCTTCGCGCGGGCGGCGGCGGCGCGGTAGAAGCGGTCGAAGATCCGCGGCAGGTCCTCCTCGGCGACACCCGGGCCGTGGTCGGAGACGAGCACCTCGCCGTCGCGAACGGTCACCTCGATCGGCGCCCCCGGGGGCGAGTACTTGACGGCGTTGTCGAGCAGGTTGAGGACGGCCCGCTCCACGAGCACCGCGTCGACGTTCACGACCGTCGGCGCGAGGGACGTGACGAAGATCGTCTCCGGCGACCGCGCCTTCGCGCGCTCGACCGCCGAGGCGACGAGGTCGTCGAGATGCACCTCCTCGACCCGAAGCTTCCGCTCCTCGCCCCGTGAGAGCTCGACCAGGTCCGAGACGAGCGTCGTCAGCGAGTCGAGCTCCGTCGCCGCGTCGTCGAGCGCATGCTTCGCCTCGTCCGCCGGGAGCTTGCCCTCGCGGAGCAGGTCGACGTTCGCGCGGGCGGCCGTCAGCGGCGTGCGCAGCTCGTGCGACGCGTCGGCGACGAGGCGGCGCTGCCGCCCGACCGACTCCTCGAGTGCCGCGAGCATCGAGTTGAAGCGTGTGGCCAGGCGGCCGAGCTCGTCGTTGCCCGATACCGCGACGCGCTCGGTCAGGTCGCCGGTTGCGGCGACCGTCTCGGCGGCAGCGGTGAGGCGCCGCACAGGACGCAGGGCGAGGGTGGCCACGCCGCCCGCGAGGGCCGCGGCGCCGAAGACGCCGATCCCGCCGATCAGGAGGATCCAGAAGCGGATACGTGCGAGGGCGTGCGTCGTGGGGCCGAGCGGCTGGACGGTGAGGATTGCGCCACCCTGCAGGGGGCCGACGTATTCGCGCCAGCGCTGGCCCTGGATGGTCGTCGAGAAATAGAGCTCGCCGGTGCGCCCGGCTGCGACCGTGCGCGCCTGTTGCGTGACGGGGATCGGAGCGCTGGTCGGCGTCGGATCGCCGCTGGAATCGATGATCGCCGTGTTGGCCTGCCCGTGGCCGAAGAAGCCGCGGCTGCCCGTCGCGGCCTGGATCTGGAGCGTCGAGTCGATCTGGCCGTAGAGCTCGTGCTTCGCGATCACCCAGACGGCCGCCGATGCGGCGGCGACCGTGACGGCGATCGCGAGAGCCGTCAGGAGCGCGACCCGCTGCCCGAACGAGAGCCTGCTCACGGTTCCTCGCGGAGTGCGTAGCCGACGCCGCGCACCGTGTGCAGGAGACGCGGCTCGCCCCCCTCCTCCAGCTTGCGCCGCAGGTAGCCGATGTAGACCCAGAGGGCGTTCGAGGTGGCGCCGAAGTCGTAGCCCCACACGCGCTCGTAGATCTGCGAGCGGGTGAGCACCTGGCGCGGGTTGCGAAGAAAGAGCTCGAGCAGGTTGAACTCGGTGCGCGTCAGCTGTAGGCGCCGGTCGCCGCGGTGTACCTCGCGGGTTGCCGGGTCGAGGGCCAGGTCGCCGAAGCGGAGTGCCCCGTCGCCGGCGCCGGTGCGGCGCAGCAGCGCCCGTACCCGGGCGCGAAGCTCCTCGATCGCGAACGGCTTGACGAGGTAGTCGTCGGCGCCTGCGTCGAGCCCCTCCACGCGGTCGTCGACGGCGTCGCGCGCGGTGACGACGAGGATCGGCACGGGGTCCTCGCGGCGCCGCAGCGTGCGGCACACGTCGAGGCCGCCGATCTCCGGCATCAGCAGGTCGAGCACGATCGTGTCGGCGGGGCTGGCCGTGTGCTGCGCGAGCGCCTGTGCGCCGTCCGCCGCCTCCTCCACCTCGTAGTCGGTACGGAGGGCGCGTGCGATCGCCGTGCGGACCGCAGGGTCGTCGTCGACCACCAGGACTCTTGCCGTCATGCCCCTATTGTCACCCGGGCGACTAAGAAGTGGCTTAGGCATACGATTCGGCCCGTCCAGACCTCGGGGGTTCGCCGTGCACGTGCTCGTCACGTCGATCAGCGTTCTCAACAGTGTCCTCTTCGTGGCGCTGGGGCTACTGGCCCTGCGCCGTTACGTGGCCCGCCGCGACTCCGCTTCCGTCTGGCTGGCGCTCGCGTTCGCGGCGCTCACGGTCATCGTCACGTTCGGCCGGCTCGTGCCGCAGCATCCGCACGGCTTCGGAGCGGACGCGGCGCAACGGGTGGAGATCGAGCTGCTCGTGCTCTTCCCGTACTTCCTCTACCGGTTCGGGACCACATTCGTCCCGCCGTCGCGCCGGCTGCAGGTCGCCGTCACCGCGCTCACGGTCGGGTTGACGGTCTGGACGTTCGCCCTGCGGCACATCCCGTCGTCGGGCGAGCACCGGTCGGCCGCCTTCCAGGCCTATGTCCTCGTCTTCCTCGTCCACTGGTCGCTTCTCTCCGTCGCGGTCACGGCGCGCCTCTGGGGGGCGGGTCGCCGCCAGCCCGCCGTCGCCCGCAACCGGATGGAGCTGCTCTCGATCGCTTCGGCGACGCTGACGCTCGCGATCATCGGCGTCGCGTTCTCGGGCAGTGGCCATTCCGCCGGCGCGCTGCTCGTCCAGCTGCTCGGCCTGTTCGCGGCGATGGCCTTCCTGCTCGGAATCGACCCGCCGACGGCGCTGCGCACGTTGTGGCGTCAGGCCGAGTACGAGCGGCTCCAGGAGGCCGTGCGGAGCCTCATGACGCTCGCCACCACCCGTCGCGAGATCGCCGAACGGGTGCTCGCACCGGCGGCGGCCGTCGTCGGCGCGCGGGGTGCGGAGCTGTATGACGCGAGCGGGGAGGTCCTCTTCGCGCTCGGTGAGACGAGCGGGCCCGGCGAGGTGCGGATCACCCAGCCCGATGCCACGCTCGTCGCCTGGACCTCGGCCTACGCACCGTTCTTCGGCGAGGAGGAGCTTCGGCTGCTCGAGACGATCACCTCGTTGACCGGCATCGCCCTCGACCGCGTGCGGCTCTTCGAGCAGGAGCACGAGGCGCGGCTCGCCCTCGAGCGGGCGAACGAGGTGATGGCCGACTTCATTGCGCTGGCGGCGCACGAGCTGCGCACGCCGGTGACGATCATCCACGGCTTCGTGCAGACCCTCAACCATCTCTCGGATCGGCTTCCCGAGGGGCAGAAGGAAGAGCTTCGCGCGACCCTCGAGCAGCAGACGGCGCGGATGGCCTCGCTCGTCGAGCAACTCCTCGACCTCTCACGCCTCGACGCGAATGCGATCGACGTCCGGCCGCAGCCAGTCGAGCTCGCCTCTCGCGTGCGCGAGGCCGTTCGCGCCGCCGCCGGCGCACGGGCGGACGAGATCGAGGTCGAGCTCGTACCCGGCGAGGTGACGCTCGATCCGTCTGTCCTCGACCACGTCGTCACGAATCTGGTGACGAACGCCCTGCGCTACGGAAGTCCGCCTGTCCGGGTGAGGGCCTCGGCCGCCGACGGGCACGTTCGGCTCGCGGTGGAGGATGCGGGACCGGGGGTCGCGCGCGAGCTCGAGGAGACGCTCTTCGACCGGTTCACCCGTGGCGGCGTCTCACGCGACCGCGTGGCCGGGACAGGCCTCGGGCTCGCGATCGCGCGCGCCTACGCCCGGGCGCACCGGGGTGACCTCCACTACGAGCCCGGCCACCCCCGCGGTGCGCGCTTCGTCCTCGTGCTCCCCACTGTGTAGGTTCTCTCGTCCGTGGATGGAGAGACGGGACGCATCCTGCAGCGGACGCTGCTCGGCGAAGCGGTCGAGCTCGTCGAGCACGTGGCCGTCTTCGTCTGGAACGAGGAGCGCCGCTACGTGGCAGTCAACGACGCCGCGTGCGAGCTCGTCGGCCTGCCGCGCGAGGAGCTGATCGGGATCCAGGTGGGGGAGATGTCCCCGGATGTCGACGAGGCGGTCGCGGGGGCACGCACGCTGCCGTTTCGCCACGGGACGTCAACCCTCGAACGGCGCGACGGCGAAAGCATCCCGCTCGAGTGGGTGACGGCGCACACGCGGGTTGCCGGCCTTCCGTACTACGTGAGCGTCGTCTGGCGCCGCGTCATCTAACCTGCTGCCATGTCGATGATCTCGTTCGCGCGCGGCGTTCCCGCGCCCGAGTGCCTCCCCGTCGAGGCCCTCGCCGAATGCGCCCGCGCAGCGCTTCTGCGCGACGGCAAGACGATCCTCTCCTACGGCCCCTCTGCGGGCTACGGCCCGCTGCGCGCCCGCCTCGCGGAGCAGCACGGCGTCGACCAGAGCCGGATCTTCCTCACGAACGGCTCGCTCCAGGGCTTCGTCTTCCTCGCCCAGCGGCTCGCGCCCGGCAAGCGCGTCCTGGTCGAGAGCCCGTCGTACGACCGGCCGCTGAAGATCCTGCACGAGCTCGGCGCCGACGTCGTCGCGATCGACTGCGACGAGGATGGGCTCGACCCGGACGCTCTCGAGCGCGCCCTCGCCGACGGCGAGGCGCCCGCGTTCCTCTATCTGATCCCGACGTTCCAGAATCCGAGCGGCCGCACGCTCCCGCTCGACCGGCGCCTGCGCGTCGTCGAGCTCGCCGAGCGGTACGGCCTTCTCGTCCTCGAGGACGACCCGTACGGCCTCGTGCGCTACGAGGGAGAGCCGCTCCCGTCGCTCTTCGAGCTCTCGGGCGGACGGACGGCCTACAGCTCCTCGTACTCGAAGACGATCTCGCCGGGCCTGCGCGTCGGCTGGTTCGTCTTTCCCGACGAGCTGGCGCGCCGGATCGAGGCGACCGCGACGGCGACCTACATCACCCCGGTCCAGCTCGGCCAGGCGACGGTCAACGAGTTCCTCGAGCAGGGCCTCTTCGACGCGAACCTTGCGCGCGTCCGGTCGCTCCTCGGCGCGAGGCGCGACAAGATGCTCGCCGCGCTCGAGCGCGATCTGCCCGAGCTGGCAGTCAATCGCCCCGACGGCGGCTACTTCCTGTGGGGCGAGATCGAGGGTGCCGACGCCGGCGAGCTGCTCGTTCGTTGCGAGGAGGCGGGCGTGACGTTCGTGCCCGGCACCGACTTCGCCGGCCCGGCCGGCTCGCTCCGGCTCGCGTTCAGCTTCGTCTCGCTCGACGAGATCGACGAGGGCGTCGCCCGGCTTGCCGCGGCGCTCCCGGCATCAACCGTCTAGGCAGCGGAGAGCGCGAGCGGCACGAGCCGCGGTTGCAGCGGCGGCCGCAGGGCCTGCGTCGAGACGCGGAAGGTGGGGCAGGGGCGCTCCGGCTGCATCGCACAGAGGCCGTGCGTGCGGAAGTAGCAGTCGTTACATGTCGGAGCGCTCTTGGGGGTCATTTCTTCCTTCCGAGGGGGTTGGGGGAGAGCCATCCTATGACCGCCCCAGGGCCGGAAAAAGGGCTTGCCCAAACGGAAAACGTGCTCTTTCCGCCAAGTTCGAGCCTGCTCGAACCCGCGCGAAACTAGGCGGCTGGAAAGGTTGTTGCCAGGGCGCGCAACGCCTGTTGAAAGCTCTTCACAGGGATGATGCGCAGCCCGTGCGCATACTTGCGCGCCTCCTGCGCGTTGTCCCCAGCCGGCACCAGGAAGGCATCCACACCCGCCTCGCGCGCGCCGTAGGTTTTCTGCTTCACGCCGCCGATCGGGCCGACCGAGCCGTCGGCGAAGATCTCGCCCGTCGCCGCGATCTTGTGCCCGCGGGTGACGTCGTGGCCGAGCTGCTGGTAGACCTCGAGCGCGAACGCCAGCCCGGCCGACGGGCCGCCGACGCCGCCTGCGTCGATCGAGACCTTCGTCGGGAGGTGGATCGAGAGCGCCGGGGTGAGGAGCACTCCGACGATCGCCCGCGACGGAGTCTGAGGATCGGCAGCCGTCCTGATCCGTTCGACGAGCCGCCGCCCGTCACGCCGGATCGCGAACTTCACCACGTCACCGGGACGCCGCGTCTTCATGTCGTTGAACACGTCGGTCGGGCTGCGCACCACGCTCCCGTCGAGCCCGACGATCACGTCGTCGGGCTCGAGGTGGCCGACGGCCGGCTCACCGGCCACGACGTCCTCGACCTGGGCCCCGATCGGTCTCGTCGTCACGCGCCGGCCGGCGGCCTTCAACGCCACCGCGGCTGCGATCTGCTGCGACTGCTGCATGTCCTGGAGATCGATCTGCTGGCGCTGGGCGTCGTTGACGCCCGGCGGGTTGACGTCGCTCGCCGGATACAGGTCGGCCCCCTTGTGAAGGCCGCCGAAGAGCCGCTCGAGCAGCGTCGCCTTGCGCACGACGACGTCGACGAAGTAGATGCCACCCCTCGCCGGGTCCTTCCCGCCCGGCACCTTTACGAGCGGGGTCACCGGGTGGGCGCGGTCGGGCAGGAAGATGTACTCGCTCGAGGGCAGGACGAACGCGGCGAGCGCGATCGCCAGGAGCACGAGCCCCGCGGCGAAGAGACGTCCCGGTGTGAGGTGTCTCACAGGAGGAGCCCGCGCGAGGCGCCGCCGTCCACCAGGACGGTCGTGCCGCTCACGTAGGACGCGCGGGACGAGGCGAGGAAGCAGACGACGTCGCCGAACTCCCGCGGCGTCCCGAGCCGCCCGAGCGGGATCTGCGCGAGCTCGGCCGCCGGTGCCCCGCCGGGGCCGTACAGCTCGATCAACCGCGGCGTGTCGATGCGGCCCGGGGCGACGCAGTTGACGGTGATCCCCTTCGGCCCGAGCTCGCGCGCGAGCGTCTTCGCCCAGCCCGTCAGCCCGGGCCGCATGGCGTTCGAGAGCGCGAGCTGGGGGACGGGCTCGGAGACGGTGCCCGACGTGACAAAGAGGATCCTCGCGGCCGGGCTCCGCTCGAGCTCCGGCAGACAGAGGCGCACGAGGCGGACTGCGGGGAGCAGCAGCAGCTCGAAGGCGGCCTCGAGCCGGTCGTCGGTCACGTCGGTCGCGCCGCCGCCCGGCGGCCCGCCCGAGTTCCAGACGAGCACGTCGAGGCCGCCGAACGCGTGCACCGTCCGCTCGACGGCGCGCTCGAGGTCGGCGGCGTTCGTCACGTCCCCTCGTACGGCGAGAGCGCCGATCCGGTTCGCGTGCAGCTCGAGCTCCTCGCGCCGCCGCGCGAACATGGTCACGTTCGCGCCCTCCTCGGCGAGCGCCTCGGCGGCGGCGAGCCCGAGCCCCGAGGAGGCTCCGCAGACGAGTGCGGTCCTGCCGCGCAGTCCGAGATCCATGCGGCGGGACGGTAGCGCGTCTAGGGTGTGAGGACCCCGACGACATCGCGGACCGCGTCCGCGCTGCGGGCGAGCGCCTCGCGCTCCCCCTCGTCGAGATCGACCTCGAGCACCTGCTCGATGCCGTTCCGGCCGAGCTTCACGGGCACGCCCATGTAGAGGCCGTCGATCCCGTACTCGCCCTCGAGATAGGCGGTGCACGGGAGGACGCGCTTCTCGTCGAGCATGATCGCGTCGACCATCTGCGCCGCCGCCGCGCCCGGCGCGTACCAGGCCGAGGTGCCGAGGAGCTGCACGACCTCGCCGCCGCCCTTCGCGGTGCGCTCGACGAGCTCCTTGATGCGCTCCTCCGCGACGAGCTTGCGGATCGGCACGCCGCCGACCGTCGTCGCCGAGACGACCGAGACCATCTGGTCGCCGTGGCCGCCGAGCACGACCGCGGTCACGTCCTTCACGGAGGCGCCGGTCTCCCAGGCGATGAAGGTCTGCAGGCGGGCCGTGTCGAGGATGCCCGCCTGGCCGAAGACGCGCTCCTTGGGCCACCCGGAGACGTTCCGGGCGACGTGGCACATCGCGTCGAGCGGGTTCGAGACGACGATCAGGATCGCATCGGGCGACTCGGCGATCACCTTCTCGGTGACGTCCTTGACGATCTTCTCGTTCGTGGTCACGAGATCGTCCCGGCTCATGCCCGGCGAGCGGGGGAGGCCGGCGGTGATCACGATCACGTCGGAGCCCGCGCTCGGGCCGTACTCGTTCGCGCCGGTGACGTTCGGCTCGTAGCCGAGCACGGCGCCCATCTGGTTGATGTCGAGCGCCTTGCCTTGCGGCAGGCCCTCCTTGATGTCGACCAGCACCACGTCGGCGTAGTCGCGCTGGGCGAGCACCTGCGCGCACGTCGCGCCGACGTTGCCGGCGCCCACGACGGTCACCTTCCGCCTTTCACTCACTGTTCCAGCCCTCCGCTTTGCAGTTGGTCGATGATCGCGTCCGCATACTCGCTCGTCCCGACTGCGGTCGGGTCGTCGCGCGACGGCTTGAGGTCGTAGGTGACCCGATCGCCGCTGCGGATGACGGCGGCGACGGCTGTCTCGAGGCGCTCTGCCGCGTCGCGCTCGCCGATGTAGTCGAGCATGAGCTTGCCGGAGAGGATCATCGCCGTCGGGTTTACCTTGTTCTGCCCCTTGTACTTCGGCGCCGAGCCGTGCGTCGCCTCGAAGACGGCGGCGTCCGGCCCGATGTTCGCGCCGGGAGCGACCCCGAGCCCGCCGACGAGGCCGGCGGTGAGGTCGCTGATGATGTCGCCGTACAGGTTCGGCAGCACGAGCACGTCGAACTCCTCGGGCCGCTGGACGAGCCCCATGCAGAGCGCATCGACGAGCGTCTCGCGCGCCTCGATCTGCGGGAAGTCCTCCGCGACAACCCGGAAGACGTCGAGGAAGAGGCCGTCCGTGAACTTCATGATGTTCGCCTTGGTGATGCAGGAGACACGTTCGCGGCCGTGGTCGCGCGCGTACTCGAACGCGTAGCGAATGATGCGCTCGGAGCCTTCACGGCTGATCGGCTTGACCGAGATGCCCGAGCCGGAACGGATCTGCTTCGCCTGCATGCCGTTCAGCGTCGCGATCACGGACTCCGCCTCCGGGGTGCCGGCCTCGTACTCGATGCCCGCGTAGAGATCCTCGGTGTTCTCGCGGACGACCACCAGGTCGACGTGGTCGTAGCGCGTGCGGACGCCCGCGTACGACTTGCACGGCCGCAGGCAGGCGTAGAGGCCGAGCTCGTGTCGTAGTGCGACGTTGACCGAGCGGAAGCCGGTCCCGATCGGCGTCGTGATCGGCCCCTTGAGAGCGACCCCGTTGCGCCTGATCGAGTCGAGCGTGTCGTCCGGGAGCGGGGTGCCCGCCTCCTCCATCACGTCGACGCCCGCTTGGCGGACGTCCCACTCGAACTCGACACCCGTCGCTTCGAGCACCCGGCGTGTCGCCTCGGTGAGCTCGGGCCCGGTGCCGTCGCCGGGGATGAGGGTGACGGGGTGAGCCATCCGCGCGGCAGCGTACCCGCACCGTCGCGCAACGCGCATTCGGTACTGTCCGCGCGGATGAGCGCGACGAGTGAGTTCCAGCCCGGCCTCGAGGGCGTCGTCGCCGTCGAGACCGAGATCATGGAGCCCGACCGCGACGGCGGGATGCTTCGCTACCGCGGCGTCGACGTCGAGCCGCTGATCGGCAAGTACCCGTACGAGAACGTGTGGGGGCTGCTCGTCGACGACGACATTGCCTCGACGATGCCGGATCCGGAGCCGTTCGAGCCAGTCGGGCTCACCGGTCGCGCTCCCGCAGACCTCCAGGCGCAGACGGCACGCCTCTCCGGGCTCTGGAGCCTCGGCAAGCTCAACGAGATCTCCGACGACCAGGCGCGCGTCGATCTCGGCCGGATCTCGGCGCAGATGATGTCGATCGTCGCGCACTCGGCCCGCATCGCCGACGGCCACGACGACGCCGTCCCGGACGACGTGGTGGCGAAGGGAAAGACCGCCGCCGAGAAGTTCCTGCTTCGGTGGCGCGGCGAGGCAGACCCGCGGGCGGTCAAGGCGATCGACACGTACTGGATCTGCACCGCCGAGCACGGGCTGAACGCGTCGACGTTCACGGCACGCGTCGTCGCCTCGACGGGTGCGGACTGTGGCGCGGCGCTCTCCGCGGCGGTCGGCGCACTCTCGGGGCCGCTGCACGGCGGTGCGCCCGCCTACGTCAAGCCGATGCTCGACGAGGTGCAGGCGCTCGGCGACCCGGAGAAGTGGGTCGAGGACGCCCTGGCGAATCACAAGCGGATCATGGGTTTCGGGCACCGCGTCTACCGGGCCGAGGACCCACGCTCGCGCATCCTCAAGCGCACGGCACGCGAGCTGGGCGCCCCGCAGATCGAGGTGGCCGAGCAGCTCGAGCAGGTTGCGCTGGCGGCGTTGCAGAAGCGCTCGCCGGATCGCGTGCTCGCGACGAACGTCGAGTACTACTCGGCGATCGTCCTCGACGTCGCCGAGATCCCGCCGCCGCTTGCGCCTGCAATGTTCGCCTGCTCGCGTGTCGCCGGCTGGTCGGCGCACATCCTCGAGCAGAAGAAGCACGGCCGCCTCTTCCGCCCGTCGGCCCGCTACACGGGCCCGGTCGAGCGGTCGCTTTGACCACGCTGGCGGACGCGGCGGCCGAGGCCGACGCGCTCGCCGAGAGCGGCGACGAGCAGGCGCTGTCGCAGCTCCGCTCGCGCTGGGACGACGAGCTCGAGGCGTCGGCGCGCACGGCCGATTTCCGGGAGCGCGCGGTCGCCTTCCGGGCGATCGGCCAGTTCCGCTTTCGCACCAAGCGCGAGCTGCTCCGCCGCGGGCTCGACGACGACAGCCCGGCCGTGCGAGGCTCGGCGCTCCTCTCGCTGGAGCGGCTGTCGCGCGACCATCCGGGCGACGTCAACGACGTCCGGCCGCTCCTGCACGAGCTTGTCGCGCACGACGGGAACGAGGCGGTGCGCCGCCTTGCCGTCATGGCGCTGAAGAACGGCTCGCCGAGGCCCGACACGATCCAGATCCTCGCCTCGCTCGGCACCGACGACGAGGCGCCGCGCGAGCTGCGCGAGGCGGCGGCCAAGGTGGCGCAGCTCCTCCGCCGCAAGGGCAAGTAGCGAACCGCGGGTTTTCCGGAGCGCGCTCGGCGCATCCTCCGATTCCCGATCGGCGCCCCGCGAGCGATTCTGAGGGGGAAAGGAGGAGCGATGTACAGCACTCTCCTCTGGGCAACCGACGGCTCGGACGATGCCGACCTCGCGCTCGTCGAGGCGCTTCGCCTGCTCGACACCCACGGCCGGCTGATCGCCTACCACTGCGACCAGCGGTTCCTGGGCGGCCGCGCCTCCGGCGTGCCGGTGCTCGCCGACGAGACCGACCGGCGCGCCCACATCAGGAAGCAGATCGAGGAGCTCGTGATTTCGGGCACCGACGCGGAGCTGCACGTCGAGACGACCCACCGCTCGCCCGCCCACGAGATCGCGGCGGCTGCGGACGAGCTCGGCGCCGAGGTGATCGTCTGCGGGACACGCGGGCTGGGCGGGCTCCAGGGAGCGCTGCTGGGGAGCGTCTCGCGCGAGCTGCTGCACTACTCGCACGTGCCCGTGCTCGTCGTGCCGAGACCCGTGCCCGCCGCCGTGTGACCCGCGGCTCTAGGTGCACTTGCAGTCGTGGCGGCCGCAGGACGGGCAGCGGACGCGGCGGCGTTTCAGATCAAGGACGCTCTTTCCGAGCCCCGCCTTCGTCATCAGGAATGCCGCCGACGAGACGAGCGCCAGGATCTGTTCGACGTGCGGATCGATCGCCAACTTTCGACTCCTTCGCAGTTCTTCTCTGGGCGTGTGGGTGTGCCCGGTAATACAACTCCCGGCGCCGCCGGTCGGTTACGTGCGTGTACAGCTCGGTGGTCGATAGGTCGGCATGTCCGAGCATTTCTTGAACGGAGCGCAGGTCGGCGCCTCCCTCGAGCAGGTGCGTGGCGAAGGAGTGGCGCAACAGGTGAGGATGGACGCGCTCGGGCTCGAGGCCGGCCTTGCCTGCGAGGCCGCGCAGGATCAGGAACGCTCCGGCGCGGGTGAGCGGGCCTCCCCGCGCGTTCAGGAACACCTCGGGCCGGTGGCGGCGGTCGAGGTGCGGGCGGCCCCGTGACAGGTAGCGGCGAAGCGCCTCCGCAGCCGGGCGCCCGATCGGGACGACCCGCTCCTTCCCGCCCTTGCCGAGCACGCGGACGAGCCGCGCGTCGAGCTCGACGCCGCTCCGGTCGAGCCCGACCGCCTCCGACACGCGCAGCCCTGCCCCGTACAGGAGCTCGACGAGCGCCTGGTCGCGCAGCGCCCGCGGTGTCGTCCCGGCCGCCGCCTGGATCAGCCGCTCCGCCTCGCCCGGCGAGAGCGTCTTCGGGAGCGGCTTCGGGCGCCGTGGCAGCGGTACGCCCGCCGCGGGGTTGTCGCCCCGCACGCCGAGCAGCTGCAGGTGGCGGAAGAAGCTTCGCGCCGCGGCGTGCCGCCTCGCGATCGTCGCCGCCGAAAGACCGTCGGCACGCAGCTGAGCGGCGTAGCGCTCGAGCTCCTCGACGGTCGCGGTCCCGACGGGGTGGCCGAGGAACGCCTGGAGCGCTCGCAGGTCGCGGGAGTACGCATCGAGTGTGC
This sequence comes from uncultured Thermoleophilia bacterium, assembly GCA_963794375.1. Taxonomy (GTDB): domain Bacteria; phylum Actinomycetota; class Thermoleophilia; order Gaiellales; family Gaiellaceae; genus PALSA-600. Next base: position 373,515 of record CAWCDL010000002.1, on the reverse strand, counting down.
GCGGCGAGCGGCGCGCCGCGAGGAGCGCCAGGAAGCCGTCGAGCTCCGGATCGCGGTCCACGGACGGGGGTTCGCCCCCGGCGGGGCCGACCCTCTAACGACGCGCGAGCTCGCGCTGCCGTGCGCGCGTGCGGCGGGCCGTCGGGCTGACGGGGCTCGACGCGATCATCGACCGCAGCGACTCCTTCACCGACGCGGTCGAGGCGAGCACCGCGGTCGGCTCGTAGCCGCAGTGCGCCATGCAGTTCGCGCAGCGGTCGTCGCGGCCGCGGCCGTACGCGTCCCAGTCGGTGGTCTCGATCAGCTCCTTGTAGGTGGCCGCGTAGCCGTCGCCCATCAGGTAGCACGGGCGCTGCCAGCCGAAGATCGAGTAGCTGGGGATCCCCCACGGCGTGCACTGGAAGTCGACCTTGCCCTCGAGGAAGTCGAGGAAGAGCGGCGTGTGCTGGAGCCGCCAGCGCTTGCGCCCACCGTCGGCGAACGCCTCGCTGAAGAGCGCGCGCGTCTTGGTCACGCCCGGGAAGTGCTCCTGGTCGGGCGCCTTCTCATAGGCGTAGGCGGGCGAGATCTGGATGCCGTCGACCTCGAGCTCGTCGTTCAGGAAGTCGAGCACCTCCCGAACGGTCTTCGGCGTGTCGGTCGAGAGGAACGTCGTGTTCGTGTTGACGCGGAAGCCGCGTCGCTTCGCCTCCTTGATCCCGGCAACCGCCTTGTCGAAGATCCCGTCGCGCTCGACGAACTGGTCGTGCCGCTCGCGGAGCCCGTCGAGGTGCACGACCCACGTGAAGTACGGGGAGGGCTCGAAGCGGTCCATGCGCTTCTCCATCAGGATCGCGTTCGTGCACAGGAAGACGAACTTCTTGCGCTCGATCAGCTCCTGCGCGATCACGTGCACCTCGGGATGCACGAGCGGCTCACCGCCTGCGATCGAGACCATCGGCGCGCCGCACTCGTCGATCGCCGCCAGGGCCTTCTCGACGGGCATGCGCTGCTTGAGGATGTGCTCCGGGTACTGGATCTTCCCGCAGAACGAGCAGGCGAGGTTGCACTGGAAGAGCGGCTCGAGCTCGACGAGCAGCGGGAAGTGGTCCCGCCGCTTGAGCTTCTGCGTCATCAGGTACTTCCCGATCGTCGCGCTCTGTCTGAGCGGGATACTCAACCCCGAACCTCCTGTGGCAGCTTGAACCTCAATGACTCTGTAGCAGTTGTGGTCTGCTCCACGTCGGCTCCACCGAGCGCGGCGAGCGACGCGACGAGGCTGTGCACGAGCCCCTCGGGAGCGGATGCGCCGGCCGAGATGCCGATCGTGCCGGCGTTCGCGATCCACGCCAGGTCGACATCGGTCTCGTCGTCGACGAGGTAGGCCTTCGCTCCCTCGCGCTCTGCCACTTCGACGAGGCGCAGCGAGTTCGACGAGGTGCGCGAGCCGACGACGAGCACCACGTCCGAGGCTGCCGCCACCTCCCGCACCGCCTTCTGCCGGTTCGTGGTCGCGTAGCAGATGTCGTCGGAGCTCGGCCCGCGCAGCGCGGGGAACCGCTCGCGCAGTGTCGCGATGATCTGCGCCGTCTCGTCGACGGCCAGCGTGGTCTGGGTGAGGTAGGTCACGCGCTCGGGGTCCGGCGCCGAGACGCGCGTCGCCGCCTCGACGTTCTCGACCAGCACCATCGCCGCGGGCGCTTCGCCATAGGTGCCCTCGATCTCCTCGTGGCCGGAGTGGCCGATCAGGAAGACGGTGTTGCCGTCGGCCGCGAAGCGCCGCGCCTCGGCGTGCACCTTGCTGACGAGCGGGCACGTGGCGTCGATCACGTCGAGCCCGCGTTCCGCCGCGTCGGTGCGCACTGCCGGCGAGACGCCGTGCGCCGAGAAGACGGTCGTGGCGCCGGCGGGGATCTCGTCGAGCTCCTCGACGAAGATCGCGCCGCGCCGCTCGAGGTCGGCGACCACGTGCTCGTTGTGGACGATCTGCTTGCGGACGTAGACCGGTGCGCCTCGCTGCTCGAGCGCGAGCTCGACGATCTCGATCGCCCGGTCGACGCCCGCGCAGAACGAGCGCGGGGCGGCGAGCATGAGCCGCCGGCGGCGCAGCGCCGCGTGCCACTCCTCGAGCACCGGCGTCGCGCGGCGCAGGGACGCGAGCGCGCGCGCTCCCGCGACGGCGGTCCGCGGGTCGTAGAGCTCGCGGCCGGCGCGCTCGACGACGGTGCGGAGCACGACGAGCGGGCGCCCGTCGGCCGCCGCGGCGAGCCATGCCGACTCCATGTCGACCGCGCTCGCACCGACGCCCGCAGCGAAGCGCCGCTCCGCCGGCCCGGCGAGGTCGACCACCGACTCGATCGCCCCGACGTGCGGGCGCAGGCCCCGGCGGCGGAGCGCCGCGGCGAGCATCCTGCTCCCCGGCACCGGCACGGACGGCTCACCGGCCCGGCGCAGCTCCGAGCCGAGCACGACGTCGCCGGCCTCGAGGCCCGGGACGGCCGCGGCACAGACGCCGACGATCGCAACCCCTGCTGCGTCGACGGCAAGGCCTCGCGCGGCGGCGATGCGCGAGCGGTCGGGGCCCATCCCCGACCGGATCACCCGGGAGCGCCTGCGCACGGAGCTGTCGAGGCACGCGGCCTCCGCTCTCAGGGGTGCGTAGACGAGCAGCCTGCCGTTTGTCATCAATGCCCCGCCTCCTCGCCGTTCACGATCCGTCCCAGTGCGGACACCGGGAACACCAGACGATAAAGGTGATAGTTGAGGTAGAAGTCGCCGGGGAAGCCGGTGCCGGTGAAATACGGCTCCTCCCAGCTCCCGTCGGGCCGCTGCGTGTCGACCAGGAAGCGCACCCCGGCCTGGAGAACCGGCCCGTTCGCACCGGCGGCGTGCAGCGCCAGCAGTGCCCACGCGGTCTGCGACGCGGTCGAGGCGCCCCGCGCCCGCCAGGCCGAGTCGCGGTAGGAGCGGAGGTCCTCGCCGAAGCCGCCGTCCTCGTTCTGGACGGAGGTGAGCCAGGCGACGGCGCGGCGGATCGCCGGATGGCCGCCGAGCCCGCACGCCGCCAGCGCCGGGACGGCGGCGCCGGTGCCGTAGACGTGGTTTGCTCCCCAGCGGCCGAACCACGACCCGTCTGCTTCCTGCTCGGCGAGCAGCCAGTCGAGCCCACGGCGGACGGCCGGCTCGGCCGCGCGTCCCTCGTGCCCGAGCGCCTCGAGCACGTGCGCCGTGACGTCGGCGCTCGGCGGATCGGTTACCTCTCCGAAGTCGCAGAACGGCAGACGGCCGGGGAGCTTCGAGTCGTTGTCGACGTCGAATGCCGCCCACCCGTCCGATCGCGATTGCATGCCGAGCATCCAGGTGACTGCGCGGTCGGCCGCGTCCGCGCCGATGCCTGAGCGCCGCAGCGCCATCACGATCTCCGCCGTGTCGTCGATGTCGGGGTAGTTGTCGTTGGCGTACTCGAACGGGAAGCCGCCCGGATCGAGCTTCGGCCGGCGAACCGCCCAGTCGCCCTTGCTCCGCACCTCGCGCGCGACGAGCCACTCGGCGGCGCGGCGCACGGCGTCGTCTCCCGGGTCGACGCCGGCGTCGAGGAGCGCGATCAGCGCGAGCGCCGTGTCCCACACCGGGGACTGGCAGGCCTCGATCCGACGGCCCTGCTCGTCCTCGATCGTGAACGTGTCGAGACCCGCAAGCCCCTTCGCGAGCGCGGGGTGGTCGAGCGGCAGGCCGCAGGCGTGCAGGGCGATCAGCGACCAGACCCACGGGGGCTGGATGCCGCCCCACGAGCCGTCCTCCTCCTGCCGGTCGATCACCCACTTGACGGCGCGCCGGAGAGCCGTGCGGCGAAGCGGGCCGAGCGGGTGGCGCCCGTAGGCGTGCATGGCGCGGTCGAGGAGGAGGCGTGGAGCGGCCGCTCCACGCTCGAGCTCGTCGAGCCTAAACGGCGCCGGCCGTGACGGCTTCAACGTCGTCGCGATCTGCAGCGCGACGATCGTCTGCCTCGCCCAGCAGCCGAACGCATAGATCGAGAGCGGCGCCCTGGCAGGGAGGAGCAGCTGCTCCGGCGGCAGCACCGGGACGGCGTCCCAGCTCCAGAGGCCGAGGAGCGCGAGCCACATCCGCGTGAAGACCCGCGTCCGCTCGAGGCCGCCCAGCTCGGCAACGACCGCGCAGGCGCGGGCCATGTGCTCCTCGGCAGGATCGTCGCCGGCGAGCCGCAGCCCCGCGTATGCCTCGACGGTCGTCGACAGGTCGGGCGGGCCGCCGTAATAGGTGGCGAAGCTGCCGTCGTCGCGCTGCCGGGAGCGGATCCAGCGCGCCGTTGCGGCCGCGGTCTGCTCGTCGAGGAGCCCGAGGTAGTGGCGGAGGAACAGGTCTTCCGCGTCGATCGTCACGTTGGTCTCCAGCTCGCCTTTCCAGTGCCCGTCCGGATGCTGGAGCTCGAGCAGGCGCGCGACCGCACGGTCGAGCGTCTCGCGCGCCGTGTCGACCGGGGTCGTCGTCATGCCGCCTCGCTCCGGCGTAGGCGGTGCGACGGCTCGGCGAGCGCTGCGGCTGCGGCGGCATGGCCGCTCCGCACGGCGCCTTCCATCGTCGCCGGCCAGCCGGTGTCGGTCCACGCCCCCGCGAGGTAGAGCCCCGGCACGTCCGTGCGGGCGCCGGGGCGAAGGCGCTGGGTGCCGGGGACGCCGGCGAACGTCGCGCGCGGCTCGCGGGTCACGTCGGCGTGCAGGAGCGTGGCGCCGCGCACCTTCGGAAGCAGGTCGGCGAGCGCGTGCAGATGCTGCTCGACGAGCGCCTCCTGCGGCAGCTCCAGCTCGCGCGTTGCGTGCGAGAGTGAGATCGAGAGCATCTGCCCCTGCTCGATGCCCGATGCGGCGGTTCGGTCGAACACCCACTGCACCGGCGAGTCGATCGCCGCAACCACGCGGTGGTCGAGGACGTGGCGGTCGAATTGCAGGTGGACGTTCACGATCGGGCTCGCGCCGAGGCCCTCCTCCGCCTGCTCGTCGACGATGCCGGCCGGGAGGAGCGACGCGGCGACCTGGTGCGGGACGGCCACGATCACGCGGTCGAACACCTGCGGCCCGTCGGGGAGCTCGACCTCGAGCCCGTCCGCCCCCTCGGCGATGCGGCGCACGCGCGTCCGGAGCCGCACCTCGGCGCCGAGGCTGCGCAGCTCGCGGCCGGCCGGCTCGCCGTGCAGGCGCTGCAGTGGCACCGTCGGCACGGCCAGGTCGCAGGCATCCGACTCGTCGAGCAGGCCGATCCTGAACACGGTCGTCGCGAGGAGGAGCGAGGCCTCGGAGGCGGGCAGGTTGATCGTCGGCAGCACGATCAGGTTCCAGAGCGCGTCGATCGACCGCTGCGACTGGCCGTTGCGGGTCAGCCAGTCGGCAAACGTCGTCTCGTCGAGGGCGGGATCGCCGAGCGGGAGCGACTGGAGCGCGCGCACGGCCAGGATCGAGCGGAGCCGGTCGGCGGGCGACAGGTGGCGGTAGCGGAGAAGCGAGCCGGCGAGGTGGAGCGGGGCGGGCAGTGCCGTCCGCCTCAGCGCGGCGTGCCCCGTCCGCGGCGAAAGCACGGGGATCGAGAGGCGCGGCTGCACCTCGAGCGACCCCTCGACGCCGAGCCGGCGCAGGAAGCCGCGGTACTCGGTGCAGCAGCGCAGGGCGATGTGCTGGCCGTTGTCGACCGTACGCCCGTCGCGGACGATCGAGAAGGTCGCGCCGCCGAGCCGCGGCCGCGACTCGAAGAGCGACACGTGGGCAGCCGCGTCCGCGCACTGGATCGCCGCGGCGAGCCCTGCGAGGCCGCCGCCGACGACCGCGACACGCAGCCCTTTCACGTGCCGCTCCCGACGAGGGCACGGGCGAGCAGGAGGCGTTTGCGCCACGGTGGCAGCGACACGCGCGGCCCGAGCGCGAGCGACGGCTCGATCGCGATCCGCTCGACGACCAGCCGGTAGGACGTCGCCATCGCGAGCACGCAGGTGGCGCTGCGCCGGTCGAGTAGCGGCAGGAGCTCGAGCCCGTGCTCCAGCCAGCCGAGCGCGCGCTCGGCGGCGAACGCGACGAGCAGCTCGGCGTCGCCTTCGATCACCGCGCCGCGGACGACGCAGCCGAAGCGCGCAAAGTCCTCTTCGGGGAGGTAGGAGCGGCCCTGCCGCAGATCGTCGCCGAGGTCGCGCAGGATGTTGCCGAGCTGCAGCGCGACACCGAGGTCGTCGGCCAGCGGCGCCGCAGCTGCGCGGTCGGAGGTGCCGAAGACGCCGAGCGCCAGCCGCCCGATCGAGCCCGCGACCTGCCGGCAGTAGCGCTCGAGCTCCGCGAACGTCTCGTGGCGGATCCCGTGGACGTCGGCCTCGGCGCCGTCGAGCAGGTCCTCGAACGCCTCGAGCGGGATGGGGTGATGCGCGGCGGCGTCGGCGACGGCGACAAGCACCGGGTCGGTCGACGAGCCGATTGCCGCCAGCTCGCCGCGTAGCGCGCGCAGGGCGGCGAGCTTCTCGGCTCCTTCGAGTTGGCCGTCCGCGACGTCGTCGATCCGCCGGGCGAGCGCGTAGACCGCGAAGAGCGCATCGCGGCGGCCGGCGGGCAGCAGCCGCATGCCCGCGTAGAAGCTCGAGCCCGAGGCCCGGGCGATCCGCCGGCACTCCTCGTAGGCGGGCTCGACGGTCACGCCGCTCCCGTCAGCGACAGCAGGGTGTGGCGCCCGCGCAGGAGCCGGCCTGCCTTCGGAGCGCCCGGAAGCACGTCGAAGTGCGACCGGCGGAGCGCAGCGGCGTTTGCGAGCCCGCCGCCGACATAGCCGGCGACGGCGAGCCGCGCCCGGCCCCGGAGCGACGAGACGAGCGGTGCACCGGCGCGCAGGAGGGCTTCGGCGCGGTCAGTCTCGAGCTCGAGCAGGCGCCGTAGCGGCTCACCGGCATGGTCGGCATGGAGGTCGGCGGCGGTGACGCCGAAGCGCCCGCGGTCGTCGGCGGGCAGGTAGATGCGGCCGTTGCGGGCGTCCTCGGCGACGTCCTGCCAGTGCTCGACGAGTTGCAGCCCGGTGCAGACGGAGTCCGAGAGGGCGATGCGCTCGGGCGTCGCGGCGCCGAAGACGTGCAGGACGAGCTCGCCGACCGGGTTGGCCGAGAGTCGGCAGTAGTCGAGCAGCTCGGGGTAGGTCTGCACCTCCGGGCTCGCCTGGTCTCGCCTGTTGGCATCGATCAGGCGAACGAACGGGTCGCGGGGGAGCGAGCACCTCCGGATCAGCGGCTCGAGCGCCCGGAAGATCGGCGCCGTCGCGTTCCCGGCGAAGGCGCGGTCGAGCTCCGCCTCGGCCCCGTCGAGGAGCGCCAGGCGGTCGCCCGCGGCGGCGTCGCCGACCTCGTCGACGAGGCGGGCGTAGTCGTAGACGGCAAGCAGGTCGGCCGCCGCGCGGCGGCCGACGAGCAGCGAGGCGACGCTGAAGTTCTCGCCGGCGGCGCGCGCCCGGACCTCGCCCGACGCCGTCAGCGCGGCGGGGAGCATTCCGGCCTCGTGCGGCGCGGTCACGGTCATCCGCCCATGACCTGGATGAAGACCTTCCGCTCGCGTGAGCGGTCGTTCTGGATCTCGTGCGCGCGCACGCTCCTCCTCGCCTCGGTGCCCCCTACCGCCGGCCCCAAAGCATGCCACTCGCGAACCGCACGAGGGCGCCTCAGGAGCGGGGGTGGGCGCGATCGTAAACCCGGCGAAGCCGTCGCGCATCCACGTGGCTGTAGCGCTCCGTCGTCGAGAGCGAGGCGTGCCCGAGCAGCTCCTGGATCGTCCTGAGGTCGGCTCCGCCCTCGAGCAGGTGCGTCGCGAATGCGTGCCGGAGACGGTGCGGATGCGGCACCAGCCGCCGCAGGGTCGAGGTGTCCAGGCGCCGGCCCCGCGCCGAGACGAACAGCGCGTCCTGCGCGCCGTGCACGAGCGAGGGACGGGCCCGGCGGAGATAGCTGCCGACGAGGTGCGCGGCCTCCTCGCCGAGCGGGACGACGCGGTCCTTGCCGCCCTTGCCGCTGCGTACGTGGACGAGCTCCTGCTCGAAGTCGACGTCGCCGAGATCGAGCTTCACGGCCTCGGAGCTCCGCAGCCCGGCCGAGTAGACGAGCTCGACGAGGGCCTGGTTGCGCAGGGCGAGCGGCCCGTCGCCGTCGAGCCCGTCGACGAGCGCCTCGACCTCGCTCGTGGACGGGACCTCCGGGAGCCTCCGCGTGCGCCGCGGCGCGAGCGACGCGTCCGGGACGCGCTCGGGCCCGAGGGCGTGGCGCAGGAGGCTCCGCACGGCGGCGAGCTTGCGGGCGATCGTCGCCGGCGCGAGCCGGCCTCGCGTGCGGGCGCGGCCGAGCTGTGCGACGTAGTCGGAGAGCACGCGCAGGTCGACGTCCTCGATCGGCGAGTCGGGCCCGATGAAGCGCGCGAACTCGCCCAGGTCGCCCGCATACGCGCGGCGTGTCGACTCGGCGACTCCTGCCGCCGTCAGGTACCGATCGATCGCCGCCTCGACGGTCACGCGCTCTCTTTCGCATGCGGAGTACGATCGCCTCCTCATGAGCATCGACCGCATCGACCGTCTGGCGCAGCTCGCCGTGCACGGCACGAACCTGCAGCCGGGGCAGATCATGATCGTCAGGGCCGAGCTCGGCCAGGAGGAGCTGGCGCGGGCCGTCGCCGCCGCCTCCTACGACCGCGGCGCCCGGTTCGTCGACGTCGACTACTTCGACCCGCAGCTGAAGCGCGCGCGGATCGAGCATGCGGATCCGGACAGCCTGACCTTTGTGCCGCCGTGGTACGGCGAGCGGACGCTCGAGCACGCCGAGGGGCGGGGGGCACGCGTCACGCTGGCGGGCGTCACGATCGTGAACCCGTTCGCCGGGCTCGATCCCGAGCTCGTCGGCCGCGACATGCTGCCGCGGACGAAGGAACTGACGCGCGTCGTCAACGACCGCACGAGCAACTGGTGCATCGTCCCGTGCCCTCATCCCGCCTGGGCGGAGCTCGTATACCCGGAGCTGGCGCCGGCCGAGGCGGCGGAGCGGCTCTGGCAGGAGCTCGAGCACGTGCTGCGTCTCGACGAGCCCGACCCGCTCGCCGCCTGGGATGAGCGGATGGCGACCCTCGTGGAGGCTGCTGCGCGGCTCAGCGAGCGGCACTTCGACGCCATCGAACTGCGGGGGGAGGGCACCGAGCTGACGATCGGCCTGCTGCGGAGCCACCGCTGGCAGGCGGCCGACTTCAACACGGTCGACGGCCTCCGGCACTTCCCGAACCTCCCGACCGAGGAGGTGTTCACGACCCCCGACCCGCTCCGGACGGAAGGCCACGTCACTTCGACGAAGCCGCTCGTCCTTCAGGACGGCTCGATCGTCCGCGGGCTGCGGGTCCGTTTCGAGGCCGGGGTCGCGGTGGAGGTCGCCGCGGACGAGAACGGCGACGTCCTCGGCGCGCGGCTCGGGATCGACGAGGGCGCCCGGCGGCTCGGTGAGCTCGCGCTGGTCGACCGCCACGGCCGCATCGGGCCGCTCGGGACGATCTTCTTCAACACGCTGCTCGACGAGAACGCGGCGAGCCATATCGCGCTCGGCGCCGGCTTCCCGTTCCTCGTCGACGAGGGCGACGCCGAGCGCGTGAACGACAGCGCCCAGCACATCGACTTCATGATCGGCTCCCCCGAGCTCGACGTCGACGGCGTCACCGCGGCCGGCGAGCGCGTGCCCGTTCTCCGCGGCGGGGACTGGCAGATCTAACCTGTGGAGGTACGGGGCTCTCGCGGATGGCGCGGGGGCCGCGGCGGGCGACGATTCCCAGGTCAGAGACTCGAAGGAGCACGCGATGCCCGACATCCTCCGCTTCACCGACGAGCGCAGCGGCGCGGCGTTCGACGCGCCGATCGCGAGCGAGTCGATCCACGCGACGGCGCTCAAGCAGGCCGGCCTCGTCAGCTACGACCCGGCCTTCCTCAACACCGCCTCGGTCAAGAGCTCGATCACCTACATCGACGGCGACCTGGGGATCCTCCGCTACCGCGGCTACCCGATCGAGCAGCTGGCCGAGCGCTCGACCTACCTCGAGGTCGCCTATCTACTCATCCACGGCGAGCTCCCCACCGAGGCGGAGCTCGCCGTCTGGGCGCACGAGATCACCTTCCACACGTTCCTGCACGAGAACGTCAAGCGCCTGATGGAGGGCTTCCGCTACGACGCGCACCCGATGGGGATGTTCGTCAGCGTCGCCGCGGCGCTCTCGACCTTCTACCCCGAGTCCAGGCACGTCGACGACGCCGAGGTGCGGATGGAGCAGGTCGTGCGCCTGATTGCCAAGACGCCGACGATCGCCGCCTGGTCGTACCGCCACTCGCGCGGGCTGCCGTACGTCTATCCCGACAACGATCTCGGCTTCGCCGCGAACTTCCTGTCGATGATGTTCCGGATCGCCGAGCCTCGCTATCACGCCGAGCCGGCGCTCGAGCGTGCGCTCGAGGTCCTCTTCATCCTGCACGCCGACCACGAGCAGAACTGCAGCGCGAACGTGATGCGCTCGATCGGCTCCTCGAAGGCCGACCCGTACGTCGCCCTTGCGGGAGCGGCTGCCGCGCTCTACGGCCCGCTGCACGGCGGCGCGAACGAAGAGGTGCTGAAGATGCTCGAGGCGATCGGCGACAAGAGAAACGTGCCCGCGTTCGTCGAGCAGGTGAAGGCGGGCCACGGCCTGCTCATGGGCTTCGGGCACCGCGTCTACAAGAACTATGACCCGCGGGCGCGGATCATCAAGGAGGCGGCCGACCAGGTCTTCGAGGTCACCGGACGCAACTCCCTGCTCGACATCGCGCTCGAGCTGGAGAAGATCGCCCTCGAGGACGAGTACTTCGTCTCGCGCAAGCTGTATCCGAACGTCGACTTCTACTCGGGCCTCATCTACCAGGCGCTCGGGCTGCCGACGGCGATGTTCCCCGTGCTCTTCGCGATCCCGCGTACAGCCGGCTGGCTCGCCCAGTGGCTCGAAGGCGTCCAGGATCCCGAGCAGAAGATCGCGCGCCCGCGTCAGCTCTATCTCGGGCACGGCGAGCGGGACTTCGTCAGGATCGAGGATCGCAGGGCCGTCCCTGCAAGCACTGGTTGACGGTTCCGGCGGCGCATCTGGGATCCGAATCCGTACGATTCCGGGGATGACGACGACCGAGCTCCCGGGCAGCGTCGATGTTTCGACGCTCGGGATCGAGCCGGCCGGCCCGGTGCTCCGGAACCCGACGACGGTGCGGCTCTACATGGACGCTCTGCATCGCGGCGACGGGGTGCTTGGCGACGGCGGCGGGCTCGTCGTCGACACGGGGCGGTTCACGGGCCGCTCGCCGAGGGACAAGTTCGTCGTCTCGGAGCCGGAGTCGAACGGGCGGATCTGGTGGGGCGAGGTGAATCAGCCGCTCGCCGAGGACCGGTTCGCGGGGTTGCGCGAAAAGGTCGTCGCGCGACTCTCGTCGGCTGTCCCGCTGTATGTGATCGACGCGTGGGCGGGGGCGGACCCGGCGCATCGGCTGGGCGTGCGCGTGGTGACCGCGCACCCCTACCACGCGCTCTTTGCGCGGACGATGTTCATCGATCCGGCCGGGGACGAGCTGGACGGGTTCGAGCCGGAGGCGGTCGTGCTCCACGCCCCGGACGTCGAGGCAGACCCGGAGGCAGACGGCACCCGGACGGGCACCTTCGTCGCCCTGCACCCGTCGCGCGGCGAGCTCCTGATCGGGGGCACCTACTACGCCGGCGAGATCAAGAAGGGGATCTTCACGGTCATGAACGACCGGCTGCCGCTCGAGGGCGTCTTCCCGATGCACTGCTCGGCGAACGTCGGCCCGGGCGGCGAGGTCGCGGTGTTCTTCGGGCTTTCGGGGACCGGGAAGACGACCCTGTCGGCCGATCCGGAGCGCTCTCTGATCGGCGACGACGAGCACGGCTGGGGCGACGAGGGCGTGTTCAACGTCGAGGGAGGCTGCTACGCGAAGACGATCCGGCTCTCGGCGCAGGCAGAGCCCGAGATCTACGCCGCCGTCCACTCCTTCGGGACCGTGCTCGAGAACGTCGCGGTCGACGTGCAGGGAGCCCTCGACCTCGACGACGACTCGAAGACCGAGAACACCCGGGCGGCGTACAAGCTCGACCGGATTGCGAACGCCCACGAATCGAAGCGCGCCGGGCATCCCGAGGCGGTGATCTTCCTGACCGCGGACGCCTTCGGGATCCTGCCGCCGATCGCGCGGCTCGACCGCGCCCAGGCGCTCTATTACTTCCTCTCGGGCTTCACCGCCAAGCTGGCCGGCACCGAGATCGGCGTCACCGAGCCGCAGCCCACCTTCTCGACCTGCTTCGCCCAGCCGTTCCTGCCCCAGCCGCCGGCCGTGTACGCCGACATGCTCGGCGACAAGCTCGACCGCCACGGCTCCCGCGTGTGGCTCGTGAACACCGGCTGGACCGGCGGCCCATACGGCGAGGGGGAGCGGATCCCGATCAGGCAGACCCGGGCGATGCTGCGGGCCGCGTTGAACGGCGACCTCGACGAAGTCGAGACCCGCACGGACCCGGTCTTCGGCCTGCAGGTGCCGGTCCGTTGCCCCGGTGTCGACGGCCGGCTCCTCGACCCGCGCAGCACCTGGGCCGACCCCGGCCGCTACGACGCCAGGGCCCGCGAGCTCGCGCAGATGTTCGCCGACAACTTCTCGAGCCGCTTCGCCGACGCCGACCCGAAGATCCGGGCGGCCGGCCCGCGCACCTGAGGGCGGCCGCCGCGCGCGTTCGAACGCGACGGGTCCGGTCGTTCCGCTAGCGTCCCTGCACGTGGAGGCAACGCATGACGTGCTTGTCGTCGGCGCTGGCTGCGCGGGAATGCGCGCCGCGATCGCGGCATACGACGCCGGCGCAAACGTCGGTGTGATCTCGAAGCTCCACCCGACGCGCAGCCATTCGGGCGCGGCGGAGGGCGGCATCAACGCAGCGCTCGGCAACGCGGCCGAGGACTCCCCCGAAACCCACGCATTCGACACGGTCAAGGGCTCCGACTACCTCGGCGACCAGGACGCGATCGAGATCTTCACCCGCGAGGCGCCCGGCGACATCTACCAGCTCGAGCACTGGGGCGCGTACTTCTCGCGGCGCCCCGACGGCAAGCTCGCGCAGCGGCCGTTCGGTGCCGCCGGCTCGCCGCGCACGGTGTACGCCGCCGACATCACCGGCCACGTGCTGATCCAGGTCCTCTACGAGCAGCTCGTGAAACGCGACATCACCGTGTACGAGGAGTACTTCGCCTGGAAGCTCGTCGAGAACGACGGACGCTGCCAGGGAGTCGTGAGCTGGGACCTGCTGAACGGCGGCCTCAAGACCGTCGGCGGCAAGACGGTGGTGCTCGCGACGGGCGGCCAGGGGCGTATCTATCGGACGACGACGAACGCGTACGCGTGCACCGGCGACGGCGCGGCGATGGCCTACCACCTCGGCGTCCCACTGAAGGACATGGAGTTCATGCAGTTCCACCCGACGACGCTCTACCCGTCGGGGATCCTGCTCACGGAGGGTTGCCGCGGTGAGGGCGCCTACCTGATCAACAGCGACGGCGAGCGCTTCATGAAGCGCTACGCGCCGAACGCGATGGAGCTCGCCTCGCGCGACGTCGTCTCGCGCTCGGAGCAGACCGAGATCGACAACGGCAAGGGGATCAACGGCTCCGTCTACCTCGACATGCGCCATCTCGGGGCGGAGCGGATCATCGAGCGCCTGCCCGGTTCGCGTGAGCTCTCGATGACGTTCGCCGGCGTCGACCCGATCTACGACCCGGTCCCGGTGCGGCCGGGCGCCCACTACCACATGGGCGGCGTCGAGACCGACAACGACGGCCTGACCGAGCTGACCGGCCTGTACGCCGCAGGTGAGGTGGCGTGCGTCTCGGTGCACGGCGCGAACCGGCTGGGTGGCAACTCGCTGATGGAGACGATCACGTTCGGCCGCAGAGCGGGCCGCGCGGCCGCCGAGTGGGCCCTTTCGAACACGACGGTCGACGTGCCCGCGAGCGTCGAGGCCGACGCGGAGCGCGAGCTTCGAGCGCTGCTCGACGTCGCCGACGGGGAGCGCCCGTGGCAGATCCGCCAGGATCTGGGGACGTCGATGCTCGAGAACTTCGGCGTCTTTCGGCGCGAGGAGCAGATGGCGCGCCAGATCGAGATCATCGCCGAGCTGAAGGAGCGCTACGGCCGCGGCGTCGTGATCGAGGACAAGGGTGAGGTCTTCAACAGCGACCTGACCCAGGCGATCGAGCTCGGCAACATGCTCGATCTCGCCGAGTGCATGCTCCAGGCCGGGATCGCGCGCAAGGAGAGCCGCGGCGCCCACGCGCGCCCGTACGACTTCCCGACGCGCGACGACGAGAGCTTCATGAAGCACTCGATCTCGCGCTTCGTCGACGGAGGCCCCGAGCTCTCCTACAACGAGGTTCGCTTCACCAAATACGAGCCGATGGAAAGGAAGTACTAGACGCTCATGCAGGTCGGCCTGAAGATCTGGCGGTTCAACTCGAAGACCGCGCAGCGCGAGCTGCAGGAGTTCGAGATCGACGCTCCCGAGGAGGCGACGCTCCTCGACTGCCTCGACATCGTCAAGGACCGTCACGACGGGACGCTCGCCTACCGAAAGAGCTGCCGCATGATGATCTGCGGGTCGTGCGGGATGCGCATGGACGGTGCGGCCGTCCTCGCCTGCAAGGTCCGCATGTACGACCTCGCGCAGGCCGGCCGCGTGCCGGTGATCTCGGCCATGGGGAACCTCCCGGTCGTCAAGGACCTCGTCGTCGACATGACACCGTTCTGGGACAAGTTCAACTCCGTTCAGCCGTATCTTCAGCCCGGCTTCCAGGAGCCCCCCGACGGGCGGGAGCACCTGATCCCGCCCGAGCGGATGACCGTCGTCCACAAGGAAGCGCTCTGCATCAACTGTGGCTGCTGCGTCTCCGAGTGCAACGCGATGGAGTCCGATCCCCGCTTCACCGGCCCGCAGGCGCTCGCCAAGGCGATGCGGTTCGTCGGCGACCCACGCGACGGCCGGAAGCTCGAGCGGCTCGAGTCGCTGAACCACGAGCACGGGATCTGGGAGTGCACCCGCTGCTACTTCTGCAACGAGCGGTGCCCGAAGGGCGTCGACCCGCGCGACGCGATCGCGAAGCTGGGCGCAGAGTCGATGAAGGAGGGCATCGACCGCGACATGGGCGCGAAGCACGCGAAGTGGTTCGTCACCTCCGCGAAGACGACCGGGTGGCTGCGCGAGACCGAGCTCGTGCCGAAGACCCAGGGTGTCGTGGCGGCGATCAAGCAGACCCGCTTCGCCCTCGACCTCGCGCGTCACGGCAAGGTGCCGCCCCCGTTCCCGCCGCACGTGGCGAAGAACGTGAAGGAATCACGCCGCCTGCACGATCTCGTCCGCGACGAGGGCGTGTCCGGCTACAACGCCATCGTGCAGGGCGAGAAGGCGCTGTCACGGCTCGCGCACGGTCACGGAGTCGGCGAGGAGACGCTCGAGGAGATCTACGAGCGGCCCGGTGCGTTCCACCGGCCGTACATCGCCGGTGAGGAGGAGAGCGCGTGAGGAAGGTCGCGTACTACAAGGGGTGTCTTGCGTCGCTGTCGGCGAAGGAGCTCGACTCTGCGACGCAGGCGCTTGCGCCGAAGGTCGGTCTCGAGCTGATCGAGCTCGAGAAGGTGACCTGCTGCGGCGCGGGCGACATCCACGAGGCCGATCCCGACTACTACCTCCACCTGAACGCGCGGATCCTCTCGTATGCCGCCGCGGAGGGCGTCGACACGCTGCTCACGGTCTGCAACGTGTGCACGCTCAACCTGCGTCAGGCCAACTTCATGCTGCTCGGCGACTCCGACCTGCGCGCGCGGGTCAACGAGAACCTCGTCGCGGTCGGCGTGCCGGCGTACGAGCGGGACGTCGATGTCCGCCATCTCCTCTGGGAGATCGCCGAAGGCGAGGGGTACGAGCTGCTGAAGTCGGCGGCGCACCGGGGGCTGAAGGGCTTGAAGATCGCGCCGTTCTACGGCTGCCAGATCCTGCGGCCGTCGAAGATCCAGGGTTTTGAGGACCCCGACCGGCCGTGGTCGCTGGAGCGGATCATCGAAGCCTGCGGCGGCGAGGCGATCGACTACCCGGCGAAGATCAAGTGCTGTGGCTTCCCGATCATCCAGGCGCGCGAGGAGACGGCACTCGGTGAGCTGATCCAGCCGATCGAGCAGGCCTACGAGGCCGGCGCCGACGCGATCGTGACGCCGTGCCCGCTCTGCCACCTCTCGCTCGACGCGTGGCAGTCGAAGCTCAAGGCGCAGACGGGGCGTGACTTCAAGATGCCGATCCTGCACCTCTCGCAGCTCGTCGGCGTCGCCGCTGGGCTCACGGAGTCGGAGCTGAAGTTCAAGCGGCACGTCGTCTCGGTACAACCGGTCATCGAGAAGCTCGAAGTCTGACGCTCGTCACCGTCGTCGCCGTCGTCGTCCTGCTCGCGGCGGCGCTCGCCGTCTACGGGTGGTTCGAGGCGGGCTGGGTCCGACTGCGCGAGCTCGAGGTGACGGTGCCCGGCCTGCCGCCGGAGCTCGACGGCCTGCGGATCGCACATCTCTCGGACTTCCATCTCGGGGTTCCGTCGCGCGGTCGTCGAGCGGTCGAGCGGGCGGCCGACTGGGTGGCCGAGCGACAGCCGGACCTCGTCTGCGTCACCGGCGACCTGCTCTCCCGCCCGCGTGGCGAGGCCGAGCTGCGGCAGGTGCTCGAGCGGCTGGGGCAGCCGTACGTCGTGCTCGGGAACCACGACTGGGCGCTCTCGCGCGACCCGTTCTCGCGCCCGGCGGCGCTCGAGCACCTCGAGCACGGCGTGCTCCTCGCGGACTCGGTCGAGCTGGTCGAGCTGCGCGGCAGGACGATCGAGCTCGCCGGCGTCGATCCGCGTTCCTGGATCGCAAAGCGGCGGAGCGCGTTTCCCGCGAGCGAGGCCGGCCTGCGCGTGCTGCTCTGCCACTTCCCGCGCGTGCTCGACACGGTGGAGGAGGGGCGGTTCGACCTGATCCTCGCCGGACACCTGCATGCCGGCCAGATCGTCGTCCCGTACGGGTTCGGCCGTCTCCTGCTCGCGCATCCAGGGATGCCGTATGCGCGCGGGATCTTCCGCCGTGGGACGACGACGATGCACGTCTCGCCGGGGCTCGGGACGACCTTCGTCCCGTTCCGGTTCGCCGCCCGCCCCGAGGCAACCGAGCTCGTGCTTCGAGCCGGCGGCTCGACGTGAGGTCGCTCGCGCAGGCAAGTGGTGCGGTGTCTATCGCTTTCCGCGCATCCAGTTCGTGAGCCGAGTTCCCAACGACGGGGCGGACGGCCGCCAGACGGTCACGGGTTTAGGAGCCTCGAAGGCCTCGAGCTGGTGCACATCGGCGCCCGCGAAGCGGACGGCCACTTTGCCGGGAGAGATCAGCCCGACGCGCTCCCCGGGGACATACCGGAGCGAGGCGGATTTGCCGACGCTGACCGCAAGCCCGTCGAAGATGTCGTCCCGTTTGTCGCCGGCGACACTCACCACCGAACCGACCAGCTCACCGTCAGAGCCGACAACGCTCCAGCCCGGCTCGATCTGAAGCCAGGAAACGGGATCGCCCGTCCCCGAGCCTTCGCCTCCCGGCGGTGACAGGAACGCACTCATGCCCCCAAGGCTAGCTCCGCGGAGCTACGACTGATCGCGGAGGTATCGAAGGTCAAGTGTGTCGGAACGCCCCGACCAGGTGACCGTCAAACGCCAGCAACCAGAAGCGGGAAGATTGACGATCGAAGGGCCGGGGCCGTGTGCGACGACCCGGGTGACGGCACCCCCGACAGCGCGTGTCCCACTCATACGCTGGGCACGGATCCAGAGTGCCGTTGGTGTGTGGGAGGCATGACGCTCGACCCAGAGGATCTTGTTGCTCCGAGTCTTTCCCGGAGGCGACAGCAGCGGATACCCGAAGACAATCGCGGCGATTCGCCCGCTTCGGCCGAGCTCGTACGGCATGCGAGGCTGCGAGCCGGAGAAGCCGGCGCGCGCCCACTGAGGCAGCACACCGCTGGAGACACCGCTCGCGCACGCCTGAGCCGCGGCGGCTGACCCGACGGCTGAGGGGCTGAAGCCGACCAGCGAGAAGACGCCGACCGACGCTGCTACGACCGCGCCGATGACGCGGGATCTCATGCAGCGGATGATCGCCGCCAACCGGACCGAGCACAAGCCCGCCAGGCGTCACCGGTGTCTGACACCTTCAAGGTGTCAGACACCTTCGAGCTGAGGTGTGCTCACGCTGCACCCCTGCGCGACCTCGCGACCGTTCGCACTAACCTTGTTGCGTGTTCCTGCTCCTGGCGATCGTCCTGCTGCTCGTGCTGCCGTCGCCGTGGGACGTCGTCGGGTTGACGCTCGGTCTCGTGTGTTTCGCCGGCGAGGTCTTCTTCTGGCATCGTCGGGTCCGGGGCCGTCGTGCCCAGGTCGGCGCCCACACGTTGATCGGAGAGTCGGGGATCGTCGTGACGGCGTGCCGGCCGACCGGCCAGGTTCGCGTGTCGGGCGAGATCTGGGCGGCCCGCTGTGAGCCCGGTGCCGATCCCGGTGAGACGGTGACCGTTGTCGGCCGCCGCCAGCTGACGCTCGTCGTCGAGCGCGCCCCGGACGACCCGGGCTAGCCGCCGTCGGGCGAGCGCTGCCCGGCTTCGACTTGCGCGTACGATGGCCGGGGAAGATGGAAGGTCACAGCGTCATCTCCCCCGATGTCCTTGCCCGCTACGCCGTCGATGCGGCGGCCGAGGTGCCCGGCGTCCATCCGACGAAGCGGGGAGCTGCACGCGTCAGCGGCGGCGAGGTCGAGGTGCGGCTCGTCGTCGACTTCGGCGCCTCGATCCCGACCGTGGCGGCGGAGGTTCAGCGCCGCGTGCGGGACTACCTCCGCCGGATGGCCGGCGTCACTCCATCGACCGTCGACGTCCTGGTCGACGACGTCTCGCGCTGACTGGTCATCTGGTGCCACCGCGCCTCGCAGGCCTGACGAAGCTGACGCTCGAGACGGCGCCGTCCGTCTGTCACGACTGCATCTGGTGGCAGTCGCGCGGGCGGCGCACGCCCGACAAGGACCGCTGGATGGAGAAGGTCGAGCTCGAGTTCGGGGCCTTCGGCACCGTCTACTACGACACGGACGGGCGGGTGCTCGGCTCGATGCAGTACGGCCCGGCAAGCGCGTTCCCGCGCGCCGCGGAGCTCCCCGGCGGGCCGCCGTCGGACGACTCGATGCTCGTCACGTGCGCCTACCTCGTCGACTCGTCGAGCCCGTGGGTGCTCCAGTCGCTCTTCCTGGCGGCGATCGGCGAGGCGCGCGACCGCGGCGCCCGCTCGCTCGAGGCGTTCTCCTATCGCTACCAGGAGGGGGAGTCGGCCCACGAGCGCTTCTGGGTCCACCGGACGGTCTTCCCGCAGGACTTCCTCGCCGACCTGGGCTTCCAGGTCGTGCGGACGTCGGGGCGGGTCGGGCTCGCGCGGCTCGAGCTCGGCGGCCTGCAGCCGGTCGAGGAAGGCACGCGCGAGAAGGTGCTGTCGGCGGTCAGGAGCGCGTTCGGCGTACCCGACCCGGTGCCCGCTCCTCGTTCCTGAGCCGGGCGAGTGAGTCGCGGAGCGCCTCGTCGGTGTCGAGACCCGGGCCTCCCGAGTGGGGGAGCCCGCCGATCTCCAGGACGAGCGGCACGTCGAGACCTGTAAGCACCGACAGGTCGACACGGCCGCGCCCGAGGGGCAAGTGGTGGTTGAGCTCGGGCAGCGGGGTGTCGGAGACGTGCACGAGGCTGAAGCGGTCGCGGAGCGCGAGATAGCGCGGCACGACATCGGCCGGCGTGTGGTTGACGTCCCAGACGAACGCGAGTCCGGGCACCGCTGCGAGCAGCGCTTCGACCTCGCCCGGCTCGGTCAGCAGCCGGTGTCCGGGCGCGTTGTGCTCGACGCCGAAGACGAGCTCGGCTCCTCTCGCGAGCTCGAGGGCCGCGGCGAAGTCGTCGGCGAGGACGCCGGCCGGCGCGAAGCCGACGGGGTGCACGTGGACGCGCCGAAACCCGGCCGTTCGGAGTGCAGGAAGATGCGCCGCGAGTGCCGTTGTCACGGTTCGCGGGCCGCCGTCGTGTGGGACGAGCAGCTCGAGGATCGGCTCCAGGCCGGTCTCCTCGTACAGCGCTCCCAGCTCGTCGGGCGCGACCCCCAGCTCGTCCTCGAGCTCGCCGGGACGGTCGCTTCGCACCTGCAGCCCGTCGAAGCCGGCGTCGCGCGCGAACCGGAGCTCGTCGGCAGGCGGGCGCCAGTTGCCGCCGCTCAGGCGGCCGAAGAACCGCCCCAGCATTGCGATGCGCACCGCGCTCAGGCGGCGGCGCGCTCGCGGCGGGCGACGAGCTCGGCGATCTGGATCGCGTTCAGTGCCGCACCCTTGCGCAGGTTGTCGCTCGCGAGGAAGAGCGCGAGACCGCGCTCGACCGTCTGATCGCGGCGGATGCGACCGACGAGCACGTCGTCGATCCCCGCCGCCTTCCGGGGCGACGGGAACTCGTCGACCCGGACGGACGGCGCCGCCTCGAGCAGCGACCGCGCCTCCGCCGGCGTCAGCTCGTCCTCGGTCTCGAGCCACACGGCCTCCGCGTGGCCGACCATCACCGGCACCCGAACGCACGTCGCCTGCACCGGCAGCTCCGGCAGCTCCATGATCTTCCGGGTCTCGGCGCGGAGCTTCGACTCCTCGTCGAACTCCTCGCCGTCGAAGTCCCAGTCCATGCGCAGGTCGTGCTCGGCCTGCGGCTCGTTGCGGAGTCGCTCCATGGCCTGCGCGCCGGCGCCCGAGACGGACTGGTAGGTGGCGACGCGCACCCGAACGAGGCCGGCGGCGTCGTGGAGCGGCTTCAGCACGCACGTGAGCGGGATCGTGCAGCAGTTCGGGTTGGCGACGATGCTGCCTCCCTCGATCGCCCTGCGCCCGTTCACCTCCGGCACGACGAGCGGGATCCCGGGCTCGAGCCGGTATGCCGCCGACTTGTCGATCGCGACCGCGCCGCCGGAGACGGCGTGGGGGACGAGCTCGCGCGACGCGCTCGTGCCGACGGAGAAGAGAAAGAGGTCGACGTCGCCGCGTGCGAGCACCTCGGGCGTCGCCTCCTCGACCGTCCACGGGCCGAGCTCACGACCCGCTGAGCGGCCGGACGCGAACAGCCGCACGTTCTCGTAGCCGCGCTCCTGCAGCAGGCCGACCGTGACGGTGCCGACGGCGCCGGTCGCGCCGACCACGCCGATCGAAGGCTGCTCACGCACCGATGCGCTCCTCGGCATACGACTGGAAGCGCGCGTGGACCGCGCGCACGGCGTCCTCCACCTGAGCCGCGCGCACGACGCACGAGACGCGGATCGACGACGTCGAGATGATCTCGATGTTGATCCCCGCCTCGGCGAGCGCGTCGAACATGTCGGCGGCGACGCCCGGATGGCTCTTCATGCCGGCTCCGATCAGCGATACCTTCGCGATGTCGGGGTCGTGCTCGACGCGGCCGGCGCCGATCTCGGCGGCGACGCCCTCCAGGATCGGCTCGGCGGCCGCCAGGTCGCTCTTCGGGAGCGTGAACGAGATCGTCGCCTCGCCGTTCTGGGAGACGTTCTGCACGATCATGTCGATGTTGACGCCGGCGCCTGCGAGGGCGCGGAAGACGCGGGCGGCGACCCCGGGCTGATCGGGCACGCCGATGATCGAGATCTTCGCCTCGGAGGTGTCGTGGGTGACACCGGAGATGATCGCCTTCTCGAGCATGACGCCGTCCTCCTCGCCGATCCATGTTCCCTCGCCCTCCTCGAACGTCGAGCGGACGCGGAGCTTCACACCGTAGCTGCGGGCAATCTCGATCGACCGCGCCATCATCACCTTCGCGCCCGACGCGGCCATCTCGAGCATCTCGTCGTACGTGATCGCGTCGAGCTTCATCGCCTCGGGGACGATCCGCGGGTCGGCGGTGAAGATCCCGGGGACGTCGGTGAAGATCTCGCATGCGTCGGCGCCGAGCGCCGCCGCAAGCGCGACCGCGGTGGTGTCCGAGCCGCCTCGGCCGAGGGTGGTCACGTCGTGCGTCGAGGTCGACACGCCCTGGAAGCCGGCGACGAGCACGATCTTGTCGGCCTCGAGCGCGTCGTGGATCCGCTCGGCGCGAACCTCCAGGATCTTCGCCTTCGTGTGGCTGGCATCGGTGACGATCCCCGCCTGCGAGCCGGTGAACGACACGGCCTCGTGGCCAAGATCGTGGATCGCCATCGCGCAGAGCGCATTCGAGATGCGCTCGCCCGTCGAGACGAGCATGTCGTACTCGCGCGGATGCGGCTGTGGTGAGACCTCGTGCGCGAGGCGGATCAGCTCGTCGGTGGTCTTGCCCATCGCCGAGAGCACGGCGACGACCTTGCCGCCCTGCTCGTGCGCGGCGACCAGGCGGCGCGCAACCGCCTTCAGCTTGTCGGTGTCGCCCACCGACGTGCCGCCGAATTTCATGACGACGAGGCCCGGCGTGCGATGCGGGTTCACGACGGAGGGGATTGTCTCGAACTCGAGCATGGTCGCAGTCATCTGCGACAGTGTAGGCAGGTCGTGAGGCTGCCCAGGACGCTCCGCGAATGGCTGGTCGTCTCGTTCGGGGTGATCGGCTTTGGGCTGCTCCCGTGGACGGCGTGGCTGAGCGTGTCGCTCAGCGCGATGCACGTGACGAGCAACTGGGATCTCGCCTGGGGCGGGTTCGACACCGGTCTTGCCGTCCTCTTCGTGGCGACGGCCGCTGCCGCGTATTACCGGTCGCCGTGGGTCAGCGCCCTCTCGGCGTCACTGGGCACCCTGCTGATCACCGACGCCTGGTTCGACATCGTGCTCTCCAGTCACTGGGACGAACGCCGGTATGCGCTCCTGCTTGCCGCGTTCGCCGAGCTGCCGGCGGCGGCCGTGTGCTTCTGGATCGCCCGCCGCACCGAGCGGGTCCTGACGTGGGCGGCCGAAGTGGCGCCGGCGTCAGAGTTCGCGGCGTCCGGCGAGCGCGCGGCCGAGGGTGACCTCGTCGGCGTACTCGAGATCACCTCCGACAGGAAGCCCACTCGCGAGACGCGTG
Organism: uncultured Thermoleophilia bacterium; assembly: GCA_963794375.1. Lineage (GTDB taxonomy): Bacteria > Actinomycetota > Thermoleophilia > Gaiellales > Gaiellaceae > PALSA-600. The sequence goes on along the minus strand of CAWCDL010000002.1, from coordinate 350,324 downwards.
ACGCGGACGCGCCCGCGTAGACGGTCGGCGAGGAACGCGGCGGTCGCCTCGCCGGTCATGTTCGGGTTCGTCGCCAGCACGACCTCCTGCACGCCGTTGCGCTCGACGCGCGCGTAGAGCTCGTCGATGCGGAGATCGCCCGGGTCGACTCCGTCGATCGGCGAAAGCGCGCCGCCGAGCACGTGGTAGAGCCCGCGGTACTCATGCGTGCGCTCGATCGAGACCACGTCCACCGGCTGCTCGACGACGCAGATCAACGAGTGGTCGCGGCGGGTGTCGAGGCAGATCGCACAGGTCTCGTCCTCGGTGAGGTTGCCGCACACGTTGCAGAAACGCACGCGCTCCTTCACCTCGGCAAGCGCGGTCGACAGGGCGAGCACCTCGTCCTGCGGCCGCTGGAGGACGTGAAACGCCAGCCGTTGCGCGGTCCGGGCGCCGACGCCGGGGAGCCGCTGGAGCTGGGCGACGAGGTTCTCGACGGACGGGCTGAACACGTCGCCATTGTGCCCGCCTCGCCCGGACGGGCCTCGATCGCCGCCGGGGCCAGGGTCAGGCGCCGGGGAGGAGGCCGCCGAGGTCGGGCGGGAGGACGCTCTTCATCTTCGCCTCGACCTTCGCCTGCGCCGCGCGGAGCGCCTCGTTTGCCGCGGCCATCACCATGTCGGCGAGCAGGTCCGGCTCGGCCGGATCGATCGCCTTCGGGTCGATGCGGAGCTCCTTGATCTCCCCGCTCGCGCTCGCGACCACCGTCACCATCCCGCCGCCGGCGGAGGCCTCGGCCGTCTCGCGCGACGCCTCCTCCTGCAGCTGCTCCATCTGCGCCTGCATCTGCTGCGCCTGCTTCATCAATTCGTTCAAGTCGAAGCTCATCCGTCCAGCTCCCTCGCGTCGAAGGTGCTCTTCATCAGCTCGACGACGTCCTCCTCGCTCGCCGGGCTCTCATCCTCGTCGGCGCTGCGGCTCTCGTGCTCGCCGAGCTCGAACGAGACGACGAGCTTCCTGCCCGTCACCTCGTACAGGGCGTCGCGCAGCAGCTCCGCGTTCTTCGGATCCTCCGCCACCTTCAGGTGGAACGACGCCGTCTGCGGGAACTCGAGCGTCAGCGTGTCGCCCGCGAGCGCCGCCGGGTGCGCCTCGGCGAGCGTCTTCCCGATCGGGATCGAGCGCTGCTCGACCGCCGGCAGGATCGCCCGCCGCCAGGCCTCCTGCAGCTGCTCCAGCTCGACGGGGATCGCCGCGGACGGCTCGGGCTCGGGCAAGACGCGGGAACCGGGCTCGTCGGACGGGCCGGGCTCCGTCGGAGCAGGACGCGTATGGGCTCCCTGCTCCAGGAGCTCGAGCCGGTGTGCGAGCGCTTCGCGCGACAGGTCGGCGCCGGGGCGTGTCACCTTGACGAGCGCGAGCTCGAGCGGCAGGCGTGGATCGCCGCCCTGACGCATGTCGTCGACCGCGACGGCGAGCAGGTCGATCAGCCGCACCACGGTCGAGGCCGGGAGCTGGTTCGCCTGCTCTCGCAGGCGCTCGCGCGTCTCCTCGGTCACGGGCAGCGACTCCGGGACTTCGTGCATGTGCTGGACGAGCAGCAGGTGGCGCAGGTGCTCGAGCAGGTCGGTGACGAGCCGCCCGAGATCCTGGCCGTTGACCGAGAGCTCCTCCAGGAAGAGCAGAGCAGCGCGGGTGTCGCCGTCGACGACGTTGTCGCAGAGCCGGAAGAGCACCTCGTCCTCGACCGCGCCGAGCAGCTGCAGGACGTCCTGGACGGTGATCCGGCCGCCGGTCGCCGAGGCGAGCTGATCGAGTGTCGATTCGGCGTCGCGATAGGCGCCGCGCCCGCCGCGCGCCACGAGCGCGAGCGCGGCGTCCGGCACGTCGATCTCCTCGGCGTCGGCGATCAGGCGCAACTTGCGGACGAGCTCAGCGAGCCGGGGCCGCTGGAAGACGAACGTCTGGCAGCGCGACCGGACGGTCGGCAGCACCTTCTGTAGCTCGGTCGTGCAGAAGACGAAGAGCAGGTGGGGCGGAGGCTCCTCGATCAGCTTGAGGAGGGCGTTCCAGGCGGCGTCGGTCAGCTGGTGCGCCTCGTCGAGGATGTAGACCTTGTACGTGCCCTCGACCGGCTGCAGGACGACGCGGTCGCGGATGTCGCGGATGTCGTCGATCCCGCGCTGTGACGCGGCGTCCATCTCGATCACGTCGAGCGAAGTGCCGTTCGTGATCGCGACACACGCGTGGCACGTGTTGTCGGGGGTCGCGGTGGGCCCGTGCGTGCAGTTCAGCGACTTCGCGAGGATGCGGGCCAGGGATGTCTTGCCGGTGCCGCGCGGGCCGGCGAACAGATAGGCCTGGCGCACCTTTCCCTGCTCGATTGCATTCGTGAGTGTCCGCACGACCGCCTCCTGCCCGACCACCTCGGCGAACGTCTGCGGGCGGTACTTCCGGTAAAGGGCGGCCACGCGCCGATTCAAGCAGATGGCGGCGCGGCGGGGCCGGACGGCGTCAGCGCGTCGTCGCCTGCTTGCACGTCCACGTGTGGACGTCCGCTTTCCCGTACCCCTTCGGCCGCTTCCCCGTGAAGTCGATCGTCAGCCGCAGGTAGATCCGGGTCGAGCCGCAGCGCGTGAGCTTGTCGGCGATCGCGTGCGCCGGGTAGGTGTGGAAGTGCCCCGCGGCGCAGTACGGCGTGCAGTCGTTCGCGCGCACCTCGCCGCCGGCGCGGGCGGAGGCGCCGCCCCAGGTGCTCCAGACGAGCTGGGCGAGCGCATAGTTCGCATCCGCGCACGCCAGGACGAGCTGGGCTGGGCGTCGCTCGAGCTTGCCGCAGTTGCTGAGCTCGGCGTGCGGCGCCGCTGCGAGCGATGCCGCCGGGACGAGCAGCGCGGCAGCGGCTGCGGCAAGCACGAGAGCGCGGATCACGCGGGCCATCGTCGCACAGCGCTCCCGCAGCCGGGTCGGAGCCGCCTCGCAGGCCGGTCGGCGACCGTGGACGCATGAAGCCCACGACGAAAGGAGCATCATGCTGACCTCCCTCAGAGCGCGAGGTGCCGCCGCCGTTGCCGTGGTCGCGCTCGGCGCGTCGGCGACGGCGTTCGCCTTCTCCCACCACGGCTCCTCGGCCACCGCCGCGACGGCGCCGACCGCTCGAGGCGGCCCGCCCTCCGCCGGCGGGGGCCCGATGGGCGGCGGGTACGCGACCGACCTGAAGGCGGCCGCCGCCTACCTGGGCCTCTCGGCCGACGGGCTCCGGACGAAGCTCCGCTCGGGAACGACGCTCGCTCAGCTCGCCAAGGCGCAGGGACGGACGACGGCCGGGCTCGTCGAGGCGCTCCTCGCCGCCGAGCGCACCGGCATGAGCGCGTCCCAGCGGGCGCAGAGCGCTGCATCGCTGCGGCGGCGGGTCGAGCAGCTCGTCACGTCGACCGGCCCGCCCGCGGGCGGGCGCCGCCCGCAGCAGGTGGCGCCGTGACCGACGGCGACGCCTCTATTCGCTTCGAGCAGCTGCCCGTGACGCGAGCGTCCCGGCGGCCCGCTCCGTGTCGGCGTGCCCCGCCTGGGAAAGCGGCAGTCGCAGCTCGAAGGTCGCCCCTTTCGGCGAGGGAGCGAGGCTGCATGAGCCGCCGTGGGCTCGTGCAATCGCCGCCGCCGTTGCGAGCCCGAGACCGACGCCGCCTGCGCGGCGCGAACGGGACTCGTCGGTCCGCGCGAAACGCTCGAAGATCCGCTCGTGGGCCGACGGATCCACGCCGACCCCCTCGTCCGCGACCGAGATCACGACCTCGTTGCGGTGGCCCCGCGCCGACACCGCGATCCGGACGTAGTCGTCCGTGTATTGAACGGCGTTCTCGAGCAGCGTGTCGAGCGCAGTCCGCAGGAGGATCTCGTCGGCCACGATCGTGACGTCGGGAATCGAGCCGAGATGCCAGGCGCGAGGCGCCAGGTCGACCCACCGCATGAACACGTCCTCGAGGAAGGGCAGGAGCGTGACCGGGCTCACGACCACCGGCTCGCTGCCCTCGACTCGCGCGAGGAGCAGGAGACGCTCGACGATCATCTCGATCCGCTCGAGCTCGTCGAACGCGATCGAAAGCGTGCGTGGGCGGGAGCCGAGCTCTCGCTCGAGCAGCTCGAGGTGCAGCCGCGCGATCGTGACCGGCGTTCGGAGCTCGTGCGAGACGTCGTGCAGGAGCCGCTCCTCCTGCTCGAGAGTCTTCGCGCGCTGCTCGGCGAGCGCCGAGGCCGTCGCGAGCGCGCGGCGGCGCCGCTGCGCATGCCAGACCATCGCGACGAACATCGCCGCCAGCAGCGGCACCTCACCGAGCTCGTCCCACCCCTGACTGCCCGCCGTCGCGTCGACCGTGATCGAGATCCCGGTCGCGAGGATCACTGCGCCGAGGACGAGAGACGTCGTGCCGTTCGTCCAGACGCGATACCCGTACAGGATCGTCAGCGTGACCCAGATCAGGTGAAACGGGATCGCCTCCCAGGTCGGCCAGGCGATCATCACTGCGAGGCAGGCCGAGGCGACGGCCACCCACGCGGCGTCGAGGAGCCTAGGTGAGCGCAAGGCGGTAGCCGGCATGCCGGACCGTCTCGATCGGCCACGCGGGACCGAGCTTCTTGCGCAGCCTGCGGACGCAGACGTCGACGACGTTCGAGCCCGGATCGAACCCGTACCCCCAGACTTCCGAGAGGAGGCGCTCACGGCTCACGACCTCGTCGGCATGAAAGACCAGGTGGTAGAGCAGCCGAAACTCGCGGTCGGACAGGTCGACGGCGACGTCGTCGGCGACCGCCTGCCGGCGGGCGACATCGAGCTCGACGTCGCCGACCCTGATCGCTTTCGGCTCGAGCTCGGCGGTACGCCCGACATGCACCCGCACTCGGGCGACGAGCTCCTCGAAGGAGAAGGGCTTCGCGAGGAAGTCGTGGGCCCCGAGCTCGAAGCCGCGAAGCTTCGTCGCCAGATCGCCCCGCGCGGACAGGATCAGGACAGGCAGCTCGGGCCGCGCCTGACGAAGCTCGGTCAGGACGCGAAAGCCGTCGAGCCGGGGCAGGAGGAGATCGAGGACGACCAGGTCGTGTTGCGCCTGGAGGGCCTGCCGAAGCCCGACGACGCCGTCCTCGGCACCGTCGACCACGAAGCCCTCGGCCTGGAGCCCGTCGCACAGGAACTCCCGGATCCTGGGCTCGTCTTCGATAACGAGGACCCTCACGTCCGCATCCCGCACGGAACCTATCGCGCGGGATCGGGCGGTGTAAAACGGGGATCGTCCTAGGCGGCGAGGTCTTGGCGCTCGTCGGCCCCGAGAGGACGGGCATCTCCGGCCGGAGCGTGAGCGCTCCGGCCGGAGACGATCCCGTGCACGAGGAGGCGCACGATGCCGAAGACGACGAGCGCCGCCAGGACGATGTTGATCGTGATCAGTGAGGTGTTGGTCATGTCCCCAAGGGTTGCCGGCCCCGATCGGAGGTGGCTGAGACCGTCCTTGGAGAGCCCTGTGGATGACCCGCAGATGACGCGCAGATGACACTTTTGTCACATCCGCCGTCCTGAGGATCGCGATGCGATATGAAAGCGAGCCGTGTCGTCGGCCGGCGCCAAATGGATAGCGGTCGTCTGCGGGGTTGCGGCCGTGGGCGTCCTGATCGGGCTGTACGTGGGGTTCCTGTCGGGCGGGCCGACGCCGTACCGGGTCCCGGTCGCGCAGGCGGCCGGCGGAGGCAAGGTGGTCGACCTGCACTTGATGACGGTCGCCGCGATCGGGCCGAAGCTCTCGCCCAACGAGAACTGGGTCTCCTATCTCGTCCGCGAGAACGGCGTGTGGAAGCGCAGCACGGTCTGGACGCTCCCGGCGAACGCCACTATCCATGTGACGGTCTACAACTTCGACGGCCGCAGCGGCCTGCGCAACCCGTTTCTCGCGCAGGCGCGCGGGGTGGTCGGCGGGACGTTCCAGATCGACGGGCACGCGCCGCAGAAGACGATCGACCCCGACGACGCATCGCACACGTTTGCCATCCCGCAGCTCGGTGTCATCGTCCCGATCGACGGCGTCGCGGACGATGCCAAGAACCAATGCGGCTTCGCTCCGTGCCCGCTGTCGACAGCGCACGAGACGGTCACGTTCACGTTCCACACCGGCAAGCGCGGCGAGTACCGCTGGCAGTGCTTCGTCCCGTGTGCCGCCGGGTTCGTCTACGGCTTCGGCGGCCCGATGCAGACGGTCGGCTACATGGACGGATACGTCGATGTCGTCTAGCGGCTCCGGCTCCGGTTCGCACGGCCGGCGCCTCGCTGCGCTCACGGTGATCGGGACGGCGATCGTCCTGCCCCTCGTCGTGTTCGTCCTCGGCCCGAACATGCCGCCCGGCAAGGGCACGTCGGCGGCCTCGGGCCAGGTCTTCGACAACACCGTCCTGCTCGCCGTGATGACGCCGTTCACGGTCTTCATCCTCGTCTACCTCGGCTACGCGCTCGTCAGCTTCCGGGCGCCGAAGGGCGAGAAGGAGCTCGTCGACGGCCCGCCGATTCGCGGGCACTTCCGCGCTCAGCTGGTCTGGCTCGTGACGACGACGGCCGCAGTCCTGTTCCTCGCCATCTTCGGCACGACGGAGCTGATCGCCGGAAACGGCGCGGGCGGTGGCGGCGGGCCGAGCCCGGCGTGGAAGCCGAGCGGCGCCATCTTGCCTGTGCAGGTAATCGGGCAACAGTGGGAATTCACCTACCGGTATCCGACCTACGGCGGCGTCGAGACTGCGCAGCTCGTCCTCCCGGTGGGGCGCGAGATCGCGTTTCACGTCACGTCTCTCGACGTCGTCCATTCCTTCTGGGCATACGAGCTCGGCGTCAAGGCCGACGCGAATCCGGGCGTCGACAACATCGCCTACGTGAAGCCGAAGAAGCTCGGGACGTTCCAGATCCGCTGTGCCGAGCTCTGCGGCCTCTGGCACGGCTACATGTTCGACACCGGGAAGGTGGTCACGCAGGCGCAGTTCGACTCCTGGATCGCGGCGCGGCGGGTGCAGTTCTCCGCCGTCTCCAAGTACCTACCTCCCTATAGCCGCACCTACTCCCCCGACCCGCAGTACCGCGCCGGATGAGACGCCCGCGCCTGATCGGCTTCAACCTGCTGACTGCCGTGCTGCTCGCGATCGGCGGCTACTTCCTGGGCTGGTGGCTCGGCCACAAGGTGACCGCCCCGAGCATCGACTACTTCGCCGACACGGGCCAGAACGACATCGCGCTCTTCGCGGCCTATTTCACCGGCGTCGTGGGCTTCCTGATCGGGCTCGGCTTCGCGAACTACCCGTTGCAACGCCTGCTGGGGCGCCCCGCAACGCTTCGCGAGAAGGAGACCGCGGGCTGGGGTCGCTACTTCGGGCTCTGCACCGACCACAAGGTCGTCGGCATCCAATACCTGATCGGCATCGGGGTGTTCATCTTCATCGGCGGCCTGAACGCCATGCTGATTCGCTTCGAGCTCCTGCGGCCCACCCATCTCGTCTGGAACGGCAACAACTACCTGACCCTCGTCGGTATCCACGGCACGATGATGATGGGGATGATGACGAGCGGGATCCTCGGCCCGTTCGCCAACTACCTGCTGCCGCTGATGATCGGTGCGCGCCGCATGGCGTTCCCGCGCATCGAGGCGTTGACGTTCTGGCTCCTGATGGCCGCCGGGACGATCCTCATGACGTCGCTCGCGTTCGGCGGCTTCCCGACCGGTTGGACCGGCTACGCGCCGCTCAACGAGCAGGCGAACATGGGCATCGACGCCTACATCGCGTTCTTCTCGCTCGTCGGGATCTCGATGTGCCTTCTCGGCCTGAACATGCTCGCGACCGTGATCACGATGCGCGCGCCGGGTCTCAGGTGGGGGAACCTGCCGCTCTTCGTCTGGGGCACGGTGTCGACGAGCGTGTTGATGCTGCTCGCCGCACCGGTCCTGTTCTCGACGCTCCTCATGCTCTCGCTCGACCGCACCGCCCAGACGAGCTTCTTCCAGAGCCAGGCCGGCGGCAGCCCGTACCTGTACGAGAACCTCTTCTGGATCTTCGGGCATCCGGAGGTCTACATCCTCGCCCTGCCCGGAATGGGGATCCTGCTCGAGATCCTGCCGGTCTTCTCGCGCAAGCCGGTGTGGGGCTACCGGCTCGCCGTGACGGGCATGCTCGGCATTGCGTTGCTCAGCTTCCTCGTCTGGCAGCACCACCTGTTCGTCAGCGGGATCAACGGCAACCTGCGGCCGTTCTACATGCTCTCGACCGAGCTGATCTCGCTCCCGACCGGGTTCATCTTCATCTGCGCGCTGGGCACGCTCTGGCGGGGCCGGATCCGCTTGACCGTCCCGATGCTCTTCGCCTTGGCGTGGATCTTCAACTTCCTGATCGGCGGGCTGTCCGGTGTGTTCCTCTCGGATGTGCCGAGTGACGTGACGACCCACGGGAGCTTCTTCTCGATGGCCCACTTCCACTACACGATCATGGGCGGGCTGCTGTTCGCGTTCTTTGCCGGCATCTACTACTGGGTGCCGAAGATGACCGGTTTCCAGTTGAACGAGCTGCTCGGCAAGATCCACTTCTGGGTCATGTTCCTCGCGTTCAACGCGACCTTCGGCCCGTTGCTCGTGATCGGCTTCCTGGGCATGCCGCGGCGCGTCGTCACCTACAGCGGCTACTTGCAAGGTGCGAACGACTGGGTGTCGGTCTCGGCATTCGTGCTCGGGGCGTCGATGCTCGTCTTCATCGCCAACTTCATCTGGTCGTTGGCGTTCGCCCGAGTGCCTGCGGGCTCGAACCCGTGGGGCTCGAAGTCGGTCGAGTTCCAGCTGCCGTCGCCGGTGCCCGTGCACAACTTCGACCGCATTCCGACCTTCGGGCCCGACCCGTACCCGTACGGTGGCGACGACGGCGTGGCTGCGCCCGGTCAGCGTCCGATCATCTCGCCTGCGAGGCAGGTGCCGTGACCGAGTTCGCCCATCATTCGACGGATTACTCCGTCGTGGAGCGGGAGCCGCCGCGGCTGATGGCCGAGAACCTGCGGATCGCCGCCCGCCTCTGGTCGAGCGCGACCGCGTTCTTCTTCTTCGCCTTCCTCTTTGCCTACTTCTATCTCCGCTCCCTCAACCAGAACCACCTCTGGCGGCCCGCGCACGTCCACCCGTCGCTGACGCTCGGGACACTCTTCGCGGCGGCCGTCTGCCTCGCGGCAGTACTGCTCCGGCTCGGGTTGCGCGATCACCGCGCCGAGCGCAGGCCCGCCTGGCGTCTCAAGGGAGCGGTCGCGCTCCTGTTGCTCGCCGGCGCGATCGGCTTTCAGATCGCGGAATGGTCGACCCAGGGGTTCGGGCCGACGCAGGGGGGCTACGCGAGCGTCTACCTCGGTTGGACGTCGCTCGAGGTGCTGTTCATCGTGGGGCTCTTCTACTGGGTCGAGACGACGCTCGCCACCTCGCTACGACACCGCAAGTCGTTCCCCTACGAGTTTGCCGTGGGAGAGGCTGCAGGTGATCCGGATCGCGCGAATCCGGATATCGAGGACCCGCTCTCGCTCGTTCGGCCCCAGCTCGAGGCGGTCTCGTTCTTCGCAGCGGTGCTCGCCGGGATCGTCGCCGTGTCCTGGGTCGTCCTGTACCTCCTCTAGACATGACCCCCTTGCTCCGGCCCGAGAACTGGCCGGTCGGCTGGCCCCTGACGGCGCTCGCGATCGCCGCGGTCCTCTACCACCTCGGCGGGCGCGCCTCTTCGACCGCCCGCTCGCTGCGCCGGAGTGCGTCGTTCTACGGCGGTCTCCTCGTGCTCGCGCTCGCCGTCGATTCCCCCGTCGATGCCTACGCCGATCGCTTGTTCTTCGTCCACATGTTCCAGCACGTGCTCCTGACGATGGTCGCGCCGCCGCTGATCCTGCTCGGCCGGCCGTGGCCGCGGGTCCTGCGAGCGTTCCCTCTCGAGCCGAGGCGCGCGGTTTTGGGCTCGCTCTTCGGGAGCGCGTTCCTGCGGCGGATCGCCGATTGGGTCGGCGCTCCGCTGCCGTCGTTCGTCCTCTTCAACGGCGTCCTGCTCGCCTGGCACGTGCCCGCCCTCTACGACCTCACGCTCCGTTCGCAGCTCGTACACGACCTCGAGCACGCGCTTTTCTTTGCGACCGCTCTCCTCTTCTGGCGGCATCTTGCGCCGTCGGCCCGGGGCCGGGTTCTCTCGGACCCTGCCCGGGTGGCCTACGGCATCGGTGCGATCCTCGTCGGCTGGGGGCTCGCCGTCGTCCTCGCGTTCGCACCCAGCCCGCTCTACGACGCCTACGCAGGGCTTGCCGCACGGCCTCTCGGGTTGTCGGCGCTCGGTGACCAGCAGCTCGCCGCCGGGATCATGTGGGTGCCTGCATCGGTGCCGTATACGATCGCCGTCCTCGTGGCGGCCTACCGCTGGCTCGATCCGGCGGCGGGCAGGCGGCGCCCCCTCGACCTTCGACCAAGGGAGACGTGATGCTCGCGTCCTTCACGACCGCAGCGCTCCTGACGCTTCTGCTGCCGGCCGCGCTGCTCGTCATCGTGCTCGGCTGGTGGCTCTGGGTCGCCCGTCGGGACGAGCTCTAGCTCGGGTCACAGGGAACCCGAAGCCGCCGCCGAGCGGGCTCGCAACATTCGCCGCGAGAGTTGACCCATGCTCATCTCGATCGGGCAGCCGTGACGAGCCGCGAGTTCGAGGCGATCGGCGTCCTGAACAGGGTCGTGGTCGAGGACGAGCGCATGCTCGACCGCGCCGCCGAGCTCGCCGTCGCCGAGGTGGCGGCGCTCGATCTCGCCTGCAGCCGCTTCCGCGACGACTCCGAGCTCGCCGGGCTGAACCGGAGCGCCGGCCGCGCCGTCCACGTCTCGTCGCTCCTCTACGACGCGCTCGAGACGGCGCTCGCCGCAGCAGCCGCGACGGACGGCCTCGTCGACCCGACCGTCGGCGCGTCGCTCCGCGGGCTCGGCTACGACCGCTCCTTCGAGATCGTCGTCAGCCGGGGCGCGAAGCCCGGGCTCGCGTTCGTTCCGGCCGGCGGCTGGCGTGACGTCGAGCTCGACGAGGGCCCGAGGACTGCGAAGGTGCCCCGCGGCTTCGAGCTCGATCTCGGGGCGACGGCGAAAGCGCTCGCGGCGGACCGGATCGCGGCGGCGGTCGCGGCTGCAACGGGCTCGCCCGTGCTCGTGTCGCTCGGCGGGGACATCGCAGTCGCCGGCGCACCGGCGGCCGGGTGGCCCGTCCGGATCGCAGACGACGCGCGCGCTTCCCTCGACGCGCCGGGGCCCGTGATCGCGATCTCGGCCGGGGGCCTTGCCACCTCGAGCATCACCGTGCGCCGGTGGCAGGCGGGCGGTGTCGAGCTCCACCATCTGGTCGACCCGCGCACCGGCCGCCCCGCGGCCGGGCCGTGGCGCACGGCGAGTGTGCTCGCGGCGAGCTGCGTCGACGCGAACGTCGCCGCCACCGCCGCAATCGTGCTCGGCGACGACGCGATCCCGTTCCTGAACGAGCGTGGCCTCGCCGCCCGTCTCGTCGGCCGTGACGGCTCCACCGAGCTCGTCGGCGACTGGCCTCACAGCTGATCCACAGGGCTTCGGCCGCCGCCCACAGCAGACTCACAGCATGGCGTGCGACCGTTCGAGCCGATGACCGCTCAATTCAAGGCACGCATCCTCGTCGTCGACGACGAGCCGTCGATTGTCGACGCGGTCTCGACGGCGCTCCGCTACGAGGGCTACGAGGTGGATGAGGCGCGGAACGGCCGCGACGCGCTCGCCTCCGTCGCCACCAGCGAGCCCGACCTCGTGGTGCTCGACTGGATGCTCCCCGACGTGCCCGGGATCGAGGTCGGGCGCAGGCTGCGCGAGCGCGGCTTCAAGACGGCGATCCTCTTCCTGACGGCGAAGGACGCCGTCGAGGACAAGGTCGAGGCGCTGCGCGCCGGCGGCGACGACTACGTGACAAAGCCCTTCAGCCTGGCTGAGATGGTCGCCAGGGTCGAGGCGGTGTTGCGGCGTACCGGCGGCGACCTGCCCGGCGACGTGCTCACGTTCGCCGATGTCGTGCTCGACGAGGCGCGTCACGAGGTGACGCGCAACGGCGTGCCGATCGAGCTCACCGCGACCGAGTTCAACCTGCTGCGCTTCCTGATGCTCAACCCGCGCCGCGTGCTCTCGAAGGCGCAGATCCTCCAGAACGTCTGGCACTACGACTTCGGCGGCAGCCGCAATGTCGTCGAGACCTACGTCAGCTACCTGCGCCGCAAGCTGGACGCGGCCGGCCCGCCGCTGATCCGGACGGTACGGCAGGCGGGGTACATGCTCGACGTGGAGCGAGAGTAGGGAGGACGCACGTGCTGCGCCGGCTCTCGCTGCGCAGCCGGCTCGTCGTCGGCGTTGTCGCGCTCGCGGCAGTCGGGCTCGTCGCCGCGGACGTCGCCACCTACACCTCGCAGCGGTCGTTCCTGATCGGGCAGGTCGACAACTCCCTTGACGCCGCCCACATCGCAGTCGAGTCGCGGCTCGACGGCCCCGGCCCCGGCGCCCAGGGCGAAGGCGACCAGACGCAGGACATCGGACGCCTGACCTCCGCCGTCCCCGGTCTCTACATGCAGATCCGGCGGGCGGACGGAAGCGTGATCGTCGGCGGCGAGGCGCCGCAGTTCCTGGGCGGGACGAGCCGTCCGAAGCCCAGCCTGCCGAAGCAGATCGCCTTCACGCACCGGCAGGGGGACGACCGCGTCGCGTACTTCACCGTCCGCGCGGTGTCGGGGGGCGACCGCTGGCGCGTGCGGGCGTCGATCGACCCGGGCGGGGGTGGGAACGCGCTGATCGTCGCTTCGTCGCTCCACGGCGTCGACAGCACGCTTCATCGCCTGCTGCTCGTCGAGATCTTCGTCACCCTGTCTGTCCTGGCGGCGATCGCGGTGCTCGGCCTGTGGGTCGTACGTGTCGGCCTTCGCCCCCTGACGGCGATCGGCCAGACGGCCGCGGCGATCGCCGCGGGCGACCTCACACGGCGCGTCGAGCGCGACGACGAGCGCACCGAAGTGGGGCGGCTCGGGCGCGCGCTGAACGCGATGCTCTCCCAGATCGAGTCTGCCTTCCGTGCCCGCGAGGCCTCCGAGACGCGCCTGCGCCGCTTCGTCGCCGATGCCTCGCACGAGCTGCGCACGCCGCTCGCTGCCGTGCGCGCGTACGCCGAGCTCTTCCAGCGCGGCGCCGCGGAGCGGCCCGCCGACCTCGAGCGCTCGATGCAGGGGATCACCCGCGAGTCGGAGCGCATGAGCCTCCTCGTCGACGACCTGCTGCTCCTCGCCCGGCTCGACGAGGGGCGGCCGCTCGGTCGTGCGCCCGTCGACCTTCACCGCGTGGTCGGCGAGGCGATCGACGCCGCGCACGTCGTCGATCCGGAGCGCCCGATCGAGGCCGAGCTCGAGGAGGCGACGGTGCTCGGCGACCGCGATCGCGTGCGTCAGCTGATCGACAACCTGTTTGCGAACGTTCGTGCGCACACGCCGCCGAGGACTTCGGTGCATGTTGGCCTGCATCGGGTCGGCGGCAGCGTCGAGCTCACGGTCGCGGACCGCGGGCCGGGTCTCGACGACGAGCAGGCGGCACGCGTCTTCGAGCGCTTCTACCGCACCGACAGCTCGCGCACGCGGTCGAGCGGCGGGGTCGGGCTCGGCCTCTCGATCGTCGCCGCCGTCGCCGAGGCGCACGGGGGTAATGCGTCCGTGCGGCCGACCGACGGCGGTGGCGCGACGTTCGTCGTCTCGCTCCCGCTCAGCGATCTCACAGCAGGGCTCTCAGGTCCCACCGAGGTCCAGTGAAGAGATTTCGCTCGTGAGGTCGATTGCCGCCCAGCTCGCGCGCTACGGCACGGTAGGTGTCTCGAACACGCTGATCAGTGCGGCGTGCTACGCGGCGATGCTGGCTTTCGGAGCGAGCGTGGTTGCGGCGGCGACCGTCGCGTTCGCGGTCGGCAGCGCGAACGGGTTCCTGTGGAACCGGCGCTGGACGTTCGCCGGCAGCGGCGGCGCCTCGCCCGTCCGCTACGTGCTCGTCCAGGCCTGCGGCCTCGGCGTCACCGATCTCCTGATCGCCCTGCTCGACCCGGGGCTCGGGCACGCACTCGCGTGGGTCGTGACGACCGGCGTCGTCACGCTGGCCACGTTCGCAGCCAACCGCCGCTTCGCGTTCCCTTCCACAGTGCGCTCACAGCCGGCATGAAGGTCGGGCCGAGGACCGTCGAGGAGGGTGCGCCCATGACATCGCTTCCGACCATCCAGCAGCCCTCCTCCGACGCGCTCGGGCGCGTCGTCGCCGGCACTCGTGCTCGGCTGCCGCTGATCACGCTGCTCGTCGCGACGGGCCTCCTGTATCTCGTCGGCCTCTCGCGCTCGGGTTACGCGAACGACTTCTACGCCGCCGCCGTCAAGGCGGGGACGCAGAGCTGGCGCGCGTTCATCTTCGGCTCGCTCGATCCCGCCAACTACATCACGGTCGACAAGCCGCCCGCGTCGCTGTGGGTGATGGAGCTGTCCGGCCGCGTATTCGGTTTCTCGAGCTGGAGCATGCTCGTGCCGCAGGCACTCGAAGGCGTTGCCGCGGTCGGGCTGCTCTATGCGACCGTCCGCCGCTGGTTCTCTCCGCCCGCGGCGCTTCTCTCGGCTGCGCTGTTCGCCGCGCTGCCCGTGGCGGCCTTGATGTTCCGCTTCAACAACCCCGACGCGCTGCTGACGCTGCTGCTCGTGGCGGCGGCCTGGGCGACCACGGTTGCGATCGAGCGGGGCAAGGCGCGCTATCTCATGCTCGCCGGCACCGCGATCGGCTTTGCGTTCCTGACGAAGATGCTCGAGGCGTTCCTGATCGTGCCGGCGCTCGGGCTTGCGTATCTCGTCGCTGCGCCCGTCCCGTTCCTGCGGCGCGTCCGCGATGTGCTGCTCGGCGTGGCCGCAATCGTCGTCTCGGCCGGCTGGTGGGTGGCGCTCGTCGAGCTGACACCTGCCTCGTCGCGGCCCTACGTCGGCGGCTCGACCGACAACAGCATCCTCAACCTGATCTGGGGCTACAACGGCGTCGGGCGCCTGAGCGGCGAAGGGCCGGGGAACGGTGCCAGCTTCAGCGGCTCGCCGGGCTTCCTCCGCCTCTTCAACGCCGAGCTCGGCGGTGAGATCAGCTGGCTGCTGCCGGCGGCCGCGATCGCGCTGCTCGCAGGCATCTACGTGACCGCGACGCGGCCCCGTACCGACCGGCTGCGCGCCGCGATTCTGCTCTGGGGCGGCTGGCTCGTCGTCATGGGCGGCGTCTTCAGCTACATGAGCGGCGTCATCCACTCCTATTACGCCGTCGCCCTCGCCCCTGCGATCGCCGTCCCGGTCGGGGCCGGCGCGACCCTCCTCTGGGCGAGACGCGACCGCATCGCGGCGCGGCTCGTGCTCGCTGCGATGGTGATCGCGAGCGCCGCCTGGGGCTACGTTCTGCTCGACCGCACGGCGTCGTGGCATCCATGGCTGCGCTTCGCGGTGCTCGCGGTCGGGCTTGCCTCCGCGGTCGCGATCGTGGCCGCAGGCGATCTGCTTCGCCGTCCCTGGCTCGCCGCCCTCGCGGCGGCGCTCCTCTTCGCCGGCGCCGCGCCGGCGGCCGCGTACACGCTTGCTACCGCGTCGACACCCCACACCGGCTCGACGCCGACCTCAGGCCCCTCATCGAGCCGCGGCTTCGGCGGCTTCGTCGGCGGCGGCCCCGGCGGCAGCGCAACGACCTCGTCCGCGCTGAGCGAGCTGATCACGCGAAGCTCCGGCTACCGCTGGGCGGCCGCCACGTCGTCGTCGATGACGGCGGCGCCGCTCGAGCTCGCGACCGGGAAGGCGGTGATGGCGCTCGGCGGCTTTACCGGCAGCGACAACGCGATCACGCTCGCCCGCTTCAAGCAACTCGTCGCCGCGGGGAAGATCCATTACTTCGTCGCCGGCGGCGGCGGGCCCGGTGGGGGCGGTGGCTTCGGCGGCCGGACGAGCGACGTCAGCGAGATCGCCTCCTGGGTCGCGAGCACCTTTACGGCGCAGACCGTCGGCGGCACGACCGTCTACGACCTGAGCACCGCCGCGAAGTAGCGCGCGTCTCAGGCGATTCCCAGCCGCCGCCGAGACCTCTCCGAATCGCCGCTGGTCTTCTTGGTGAAAGACCGAACAAGGAGACCGGAGATGACAGACGCAAGAGATGTAGAGGAGCGGCGGCGGGCCGGTGACCGGCTCGTCCGCCGCGCGAACAGGATCGCCGCCGTCGGTGCGCTCGCCGGCCTCGCGGCCGTCGTCGGCGTCGTCGAGACATCGCAGGGGGCGGCAACCGCGTCGACCGATCTCGAGAGCGCGGTCGTCGTCAAGGCGACGACTGCGACGAAGAAGAAGACGAAGGCCGCAGAGCGCCACGCCGCCGCGCTCGCGGCGAAAAGGAAGGCCTCGGCGGCCGCGAAGGCGAAGGCTGCTGCCGCGTCGAAGGCGAAAGCCGCCGCCGCGTCGT
Source organism: uncultured Thermoleophilia bacterium (assembly GCA_963794375.1). Taxonomy (GTDB): domain Bacteria; phylum Actinomycetota; class Thermoleophilia; order Gaiellales; family Gaiellaceae; genus PALSA-600. Next base: position 333,795 of record CAWCDL010000002.1, on the reverse strand, counting down.
CGAGCGCGACGCCGGTCGCAACCTCGGGCGGCTCCTGATGGCCGTCTGGTACCTGATGCGCGCGAGCGGGGTCGTCTCACTCGTCCTGCTCACCGTCGTGCTCGTGCTCGGCATCGCGACGCGCAACCGCGTCCGCGTCGGATGCGCTCCCGCGTTCGTCACCGCGGGCATCCACCGCGGCGTGTCGCTCCTCTCGGTCGTCTTCCTGGCCACGCACGTCGCGACCGCGGTCGCCGATCCGTATGCACAGGTGGGCCTCGTGGCGACCGTCGTGCCGTTCGCCGGCGCAGCGAAGGGGCTCTGGGTCGGGCTCGGCACCGTCTCACTCGACCTGATCGCGGCCCTGATCGCCACGAGCCTGCTGCGCCGGCACGTCGGTGTGCGGGCATGGCGCCTCGTCCACTGGACGGCGTATCTCTGCTGGCCCGTTGCCGTCGCCCACACGCTCGGCATCGGAACGGACGCCGGGACGACCTGGCTGCGGGCCACGACCGGCGCCTGCGTCGCTCTTGTCGCCGCTGCGGTGGTCGCCCGCGTCACAACCGGCACCCGGGGCAAGCGACTCGAGCCGCCGCGTCGCCCGGCGGTCGCGAGGGCGGCGGCATGACGCTCCTCGCCGACTATCCTGTCCGCCGTCGCGACGAGCATCTCGCGCTCCACGGCGACCTGCCGCCGACCCACCGCGGGCGGCTGCTCGCGGAGCTCGACGAGAGCGGGCTGGCCGGCCGCGGCGGCGCCGGGTTCCCGACCGCACGCAAGATCCGTGCCGTCGCCGGCCGCCGCCGCGCGATCGTCGTCGCGAACGGCACCGAGGGGGAGCCGGAGAGTGCCAAGGACGAAGTGCTGCTCGAGCTCAGCCCGCACCTCGTCATCGACGGCGTGCTCGTTGCGTCGCGGGTCGTCGGTGCGCGCGAGGCCGTGATTGCAGTCGGCGATGCCGCGACGGGCGCTCACGATTCGCTCCTCGCCGCGCTCGCCGACCGGCCGGACGCCGGCGCGATCCGCGTCGTCGACGTGCCCGACCGCTTCGTCGCCGGGGAAGAGTCTGCGCTTGTCAACTACGTGGGCGGCGGCGGGGCGCTTCCGACGATCACCCCGCCGCGGCCCGCGGAGCGCGGTGTACGCGGGCGCCCCACACTGGTACAGAACGTCGAGACCCTGGCCGCGCTCGCACTGCTCGCCAGGCGAGGCGCCGATCGCTTCCGGGCCGAGGAGACACATCTCGCGACCGTGCGCGGAGCGGTTCGCCGCGCCGGCGTCGTCGAGGTGCGGCCGACGGTGACGTTCGCCGACCTCTTCGCCGCCGCGGGCGGCACGACGGCCCCCCTGCAGGCCGTGCTCGTCGGTGGCTACTTCGGCACGTGGCTGCCGGCGCGCGGGCTCGGCAACGTTCGGCTCACGCGTGAGGACCTCTCGCCGCTCGGCGCCTCGCCGGGTGCGCGGACCGTGATCGCGCTTCCCGCGGGGGCGGACGGGCTCGCCGAGACGGCGCGCATCGTCCACTACCTGGCGGGCGAGAGTGCGGGACAGTGCGGCCCGTGTGTCTTCGGCCTGCCTGCGGTCGCCGCGTGCCTCGACGAGATCGCCGCCGGCGGCGCCGCGCGTGCCGAAGCACTCGAGCGGCTCCCGCGCCTGCACGCGCAGATCGCAGGTCGCGGCGCGTGCCATCTCCCCGACGGCGTCGTCAGGCTCGTCGAGTCTGCGCTGCGCGTGTTTCTGCCATGAGCAAGGAGCTGCGTCTCGATCCCATCCGCTGCGACGCGTACGGGCACTGCGCCGAGCTCCTGCCGGAGCTCGTCCAGCTGGACGAGTGGGGGTACCCGATCGTCGCAAAGGGGGCGATCCCGCCCGGCCTGGAAGCGCACGCGCGGCGGGCGGTCTCCGCCTGCCCGCGGCTGGCGCTCCGGCTCGATACGGTACGGGAGGATGTCGGCCCATGACGAACCGGTCGCGGGCGGGGCGACGAGGCTTCTTCAGCCCCGGCTTCTGGTGGTCGTCGCGGCGCTCGCCCTGGGGGTGCTCGCCGGCGTGCTCATCGCGCGTTCTCGTACGTCGTCACCCTCGGCCCCGACTGGCCCGGCCGCCGTCGGCGAGCCGCAGGTCGAGTGGGCCGCGGGCGCGCGGCCCGCGCCCGACTTCGCGCTCACCGACCAGAGTGGACGGCCGGTCTCGATCGCGGCCTTCTCCGGTCGGCCTGTGATCGTGACGTTCATCGACCCGCTCTGCCGCAACCTGTGCCCGCTCGAGGCGAAGATCCTCGAACGCGCCGAGGCGCGGCTGCCGGCCGCGCAGCGCCCGGCGATCCTCTCGGTCAGCGTGAACCGGTGGGGGAACGCGCAGCACACGCTCGTGCAGGACGTCGCCAGATGGAACCTCCACTCCAACTGGCACTGGGCGGTCGGGCCGGCACCGGCGCTCGCCAAGGTCTGGCGCGATTATCAGATAGGGGTTCGCGACGTTCCCCGGACCGTCGCGGGGATCACTGTCCACAACATCGAGCACACCGAGGCGGCGTACGTCCTCGACCGTAACGGGGACGAGCGAGCGCTCTTTCTCTATCCGTTCACTGCGGCCGAGGTGGCGAGCACCGTCACGCGGATCGCCGCCGGCGCCTGAGCAGGAAGCGCGCAGCGAGCGCCGCGGCGAGGAGCACCGCCACCGCGGCGATGATCACGATCCGGTCGCGACCGGAGTGTTGGGCGGGCGGGCCTTTCACCTTGAGCGCTGTCAGCGTCAACCCGCGCGCGGCGGCGAGCTGCTCGACCGCGGTCGACGCGGCCTGGGCGAGGCCGCTCCCGCCGGGCTGTACTTGGATCTTGGCGACCAGTGCTTTCTCCTGCGTCGTATCGCGCCCGCTCCAGTAGAAGCCCAGGCCGTTCGGCATCACCACGAGGAGCGGCGTCTTGTGAATGAACGAGAGCTCGATCCCGAGGAAGCGCGCGTAGCGCTGCGGCTGCTTCCAGAGAACCGTCACCGAGCCGAGGTCGTAGTCGCTTCCGATGAGCGCGACGCGAATCGGGTAGCCCTGTCTGGCAGCGTCCCGCACCAGTCCCTGCAGATGCTCTGCGTCGGAGGTGGGGATCTTCGTGTCGAACGGCAGGAAGACGCGCTGTGTGATCAGGTAGTCGCTTGCCGGGTCGCCGTCGGCGTGCGCGGCCGCCGGAAGGGCGAGCAGCGCGACCGCAACGAGCAGCGCGAATCTAGCCAAGGACGGTGTGGGCAAGGATCGCGACGACAATGACCGCCGCGGTTCCGCAGCCGAGCGCGACGATCGCGGCGAGCAGCCGGGTCTGGACGCTCACGCGAGCGCCGCCTTGCGGCCGGGCCACAGCGGGAACGAGCGTTCGCTGCGCGACGGCACCGAGTAGTTCGCCCGGTGCGTGACGAAGATGAACTCGTTGATCCCGTTGTTCACGGTGTCGGTGATCGACGGGTTGAGCGTCGCCGCACGCGCGGCGTTCATCGCCGTCCTCGTCTTCACGAAGTCGTCGATCGTCCGCTGGAGCGAGACGAAGTGCAGCCCGGCCTCGTCACCGTCGGCCGTGTTGAAGTCGCGTCGGATGATGATCGCGCGGTTGTGACGTCGTGCGCGTGCTGCGGTCTGCGCGTGCCCGACGACCCCCAGCTTCTCGGCATCGCGTGCGAAATGCTCGGGATGGCTCGGCGCGTCCGTCGTGAATCTCGTGACCTGCGCGGGCGTCACCTCCGGGCCGAACATGCGCGCGACGCGCTCACGCTCGTCGAGGATCTGGTACCAGCTTGCGAGTCGGAGCCTCATCCGGCTCACGTGCATCGTCGTGCCCCCTGCGAGCGCGCCGTCCGGGATCGTCACGTCGTCCTCGGTCGCCTGATTGCGCCCGAAGCCGGAGTGGAAGCCCATGAAGAGAGGCGACGACTTCGCAACCGGCTTGCCGGCGGGTATGCCCGCCACCTGCTGGTGGGCAGCGGGCAGGCCGGCGCCGACGAAGCCCGTGCGCGTCTCGCGGAGGTGGAAGACGCCCCGCAGATCGACGCTCTCGGCTGCGCCGGGTAGCGTGCCGCCGCCGAACAGCGCAGTCGTCACGGTCTCAAGCGTGTGCTCGTCGTCGGCCGTGAGATGGACGCAGGCGTCGTACGCGTCGAGCGTCGGCAGTTCGAAGTCGGAGAGGCCCCGGGGATGGGGGACCGGCGAGGCGACGTTGAGGGCGTGCTCGAAGTACCGCGGTCCCCAGCCGAGCGTGAAGAGGACGCCCTTCGGGCCCCAGTCGAGGTGGCGCTCGAGCGTCCGCAGGCTCGACTCGAGGCGGCGGGTCGCTTCGGCGCTCGGCGAGCCTGCGAGATCGAGCATCAGGAGCCGTGCGTGGCGCGCGGAGACCGGGTTGCCTGCGGTGTCGTGCATCAGCGCCTGGTTCCAGGCATGCTGGCGCGCGGGGAGCCCCGCGACCGGCGGCCCGAGCACGACAGGTGCCGCTCGGTCATCCGCAAGCAGGCGGTCGAGCCCGATCCCGCCGGCCCCGATCGCAAGGCCGGCGCCTGCCGCCGCGGTCAGGAACCTGCGACGCGTCGCCATCAGGCCCCCGATCCGGTGCCTGCCCAGTGGAACGTCATCGTGACGCGATGCGGCTTCAGCCACACACCTGCGTACTCGACGTGCCGGGCCGAGACCGGCGGGCTGACAAGCAGTGTGAGGCTGTAGCTCCCCTTGCCCGGCAGCGTGACGTCGTTGCCGTAGTGGGGGCCCATGTAGCGCGAGATCATCGGCCACTGGCGTTCGTCGTAGACGATCTTGCCGCCCTTGCGGATCGTCGCCCACACCGACGCGTACGGGAGAGCCATCCCGGTGTGCTGATCCGAGAGCATCACCATCAGGTGCATCGACGCGTTCTTCGGCGGCTTGACGGTCTTCATCGTCGTTCCGTCGAAGACGACGAACGAGAGCGGGGTCGAAGCCTGAGCGAGGATCTCCATTCCCTGCCAGGTCGCCGTGCCGAGCGTCTGGATCGGCACCGGCTTGGGGACGGCGCCGCCGCCACCGCCGGAGGTCGTCGTCGATCCCGTCGAATGGGACGTCGACGTCGTAGTGGGCGGCGATGCCGTACTCGACGAGCCGCCGCAGCCCGACAGAGCAAGCGCTCCGGCGACGAGTGTGGCGCCCAGCGCGAATCCCGCCCTGCATTCGAGCGAGCGACGCAGGATCACGCGATTCACCATAGCGAGACCTCCGTTCATCCTGTTGCGTGGTCGATGACGAGTGCGTTGAAAGGGACACCGCCGCGCGGTGTGATCGCGAACTGGAGTGCCCAGCGGCCGGCCATGATGAGGGCGGGCGCGGCGCGTGTGTACACGCCGGGCGAGCTCTCGACGAGCTGGTAGGTCTCGTTCCCCATCTGCATGTCGAGCATCTCGAAGCCGAGCCGAACGTCGGCGCCGCGCACAGGCTGTCCGTTCTTCGTGATTCGCAGGGCGAACGAATTCGGCTTGATCGCGGTGTTCGGCGCCACGAGCACCTGCAGGGTGTAGCCCTTCACGTGGAGGGTCGAGGCAACCTTGCCCGGGCCGACGCTCGCGAGTGACTGGCTCTGCTCGGCGAGTGCAGCCGCGGGCGGCGGGAGGCTCGAGAGAATCGCCGCCGCGAGGACAGTGCCGACGACGAGCGCGGTCTCGACTCCGAGCGCAACGGGCCAGGGTCGCTTGCCCCGGCGATGGAGGGCGGCGACGGCGAGCGCTGCCAGCACGAGACCCGCCTTGACGAGGATGGCGACACCGTACGAGGTCTGCCAGAGCGCCGAGAGGAGCGGCAGGTGCAGGATCGAGGCGCCGACGCCGCTCGCGACGATCAGCAGGACCGACCCGATCGCGACGGGTGAGAAGCGCATCGCCGCCGGGACGAGACCGTCGCTGCGCTCCCCGCGCGGGAGGGTGGCCGCGATCACGAGCAGCCCTGCAAGCCCGCCGAGCCAGACGGAGGCGGCGGCGAGGTGCACCCAGTCGACGAGGACCGAGACGACGCGCGGCGAGGTCTGGGCTGCGTGCCCGGCGAGCCCGGGCACGACAAGCGACGCGACGGCCGCCGCCAGCGCACCGGCCAGAGCGAGCAGCTCCGCGAGTGAGCGCGCCGTTCGCTCCGGCCGATCGAGCAGGAGGGCGATGGCCGCCGCTGCAGCGAAGAGGGCAAAACAGAGCTCGAAGTCGAGCCACGCGCGGCCGAACGCGGTGACGTGAAACAGCGGGACGAGCGCGCCGACGTCGAGCGCCGACCGCAGCGAGTCGACGGCGGTCGCGATCTCGAGGTAGACGGGAACGGCCACGAGCGTCAGGCCCGTCGCGACGGCGAAGGCGATCGCGAGCGGGCGCCCGCGCACCGACCTGCGTAGAAGCGGGCGGAGAATCGTCATGCGGAGCACGAACAGGCCGACCGAGAGCAGCGCGAGCAGGAAGACCGCCCAGCGCGCGATCACGAGCCTGGGCTCGGTTGCGCTCTGCGACGTGTGCGGGGCGACGAACTCGGGCGGGTTACCGGGAAGCGGGCCGACTGCGAAGGTGTAGGCCCCGTGCACCGGGTGGCCGTCGACGGAGATCGCCCGCCAGTAGACGAGGTACCACCCACGGCCGAGATGACGCACCGGCACGACGAGCGTGTCGGGATCGGCGGGCGATCGCGAGACCTGCCCGGTCGTCAGCTGGTCGCCCGCCGGGTCGCTGACGCTGATCGCGGCAAAGCGCGGCTCGACTGCCTCGTCGAACGTGAGCTGAACGCTCGTCGGTGACGTGTCGAGGATCGCCGCAGCTGCGGGCACGGTCCGCACGATGTAGGCGTGTGCGAACGCCGACGCCGGGAGGACGGCTGCCGCCGCAAGAGCGGCGGCAGCCGTGACGATCCGCCCGGCGAGCCTCACGCCAGCTCGCGCCTTCCGCTACGGCCGACGAGTGCGACGAGTGCAAGCACGACGGCGACCGCCGAGAGCGCGAGCGCCACGATCTCGAGCGTCGACGTGCCGCCACCACCGATCGAGGACACCGCCTTGATCGTCGGCGCGGGGCTGTCGCTCGACTCCGGCCCGGTCCAGTCGACCACCGACCCGTCGGAGTACGTCTGCTCGACGTGGAACGTGTAGGTCGCGCTCTTCGCCGGCTGAGCGAGGAACTGGAACAGCGAATCCTCGCCGGTCGGCGTGCTCCCGCCCGTCCAGGTCACCTTCTGGACGACGGCATTATCGCCCGAGCCCTGCGCCTGTACCTGGCGCGTCCAGCCGGGTGAAGCGACGAACGAGTCGATCCCGAATCCATCCGGCACCGTCAGGACGATCTTCGTCGTCGTCAGGTTCTCCTTCTCGGTCGGCACGGCCAGGCTGTACAGCTGAAGCTCGCCGGAGAGCGACGTCGCCGGGCTGACGCGGGCGTGCGCGAAGGCCGACGCGGGGAGCGCGAGGGCAACGACGAACGTCACGAGCAGTGTCTTCATCAGATTCCTTTCGGAAAGAGATAGGAGGAATGAGGGGTGACGTGGCCGCCGATCTCGACCACGATCTCGGCGTGTCGGCGAAGCGGCACCGTCTGCGGGTCGCCGTGGAACGGGCGCCCGCCGACGTACACGGAGACCGGCCCCCGGAACGTGAGGAGCGCATTCGGCCCGAGCCGACGGCCCCACACCCGGAACAGGTCGCCGAGCACGTAGCGGCCGTCCGTCCGAACGTTCGCGACTCCGGTCGGCTCGTCGGTCCGGATCGGATAGCTGCACCCGTTCGGGCCTGCACCGATGTGCGGTGGCACGATCACGACGCGCCGGCGGGCGAACAGCTCGAGATGGACGGCGAACGTGCTCCCGCCCCTCGTGCAGCGGAGCTGCCCGATCGTGCGGCCCGCCTCGACGTCGGCGCTCGCCGCCGCCGGGTGGTAGCGCACCCCGGCGCCGATCGGCCACGGATAGACGGGGCCGGGGCCGGCGATCACGGGTGGCTCCGTTCACGCAGGAACAGCGTCGCCGCCGCGGCGAGCCCGGTGGCGATCGCGATCGTGGCGACCGTTCGGGCGAGGGCGGGCGAGAGGAGCGAGATGACCACGCCGTGACGGAAGACGCCGAGCGACCCGATGCTGCTCACCGCCGCGGCGACTCCGAGTACGCCTGCAAGCACCGTTCTCGACTCGCCGTGGAGACGCATCAGCCCGGCTGCGCCCGCTGCCGCCAGGGCGAAGCCGAGTGCGATCTGCACCCACGCGACGCGCCCGTTCGGAGCATCGGCGGCTCCGAACGTCACCAGCGCCACGAGGGCCGCGGCGACTGCGAGCGAGCCGGTCGCGAGCGCGAGCTCCGGCCGGCGTCGCGGACGAAGCCAGACGACCGTGACGAGCGCGGCCATTGCGAGCGTGCCGCCGAGGAGCCACGGCCACGGGTCGGGTCTCGTCGTCCGCACGAAGCTGCCGGAGAACGCGATGTGCGTGCCGTCGACGACCGCCGGGATCGAGAACCGGCCCGCCGTCCCGGGGATCGCGCGGTACGGAGGCGGCGAGAGCCGATGGTCGTGCCAGGCGAACGACGACCCGCCGACACGCTTCCAACCGCTGCCGTGCGACACGAGCTTCGCGGCGGCGGCCGTCGGTGAGGCGGCGTTCGCGTACGCCCCGTCGGGCCCGATCCGCAGCATCGGCTCGCCGAGGTCGCCCAGCACCGTGACGGTGCGGTGGGAGACCGTGACCCGCAGGTCGCGGTCGCCGTCGAGGATCGCGACGTCGACGCCCGGGACCGAGCGGGAAGCGGTGTCGAGGACGAGCCGGTAGTCGAGTGCCACCGTCGGCGTACGGGCGTGCGCCGACGCACTCGCGGGAACCGCGAGCGCGATGCACACCGCGAGCGGCGCAAGGCAGCGCTTCGACAATCCGACCTCCTCGTAGTTCGCTTCGGGCTACTGAGCGCGAAGCGCACGCGGAGGCGCGCGGCCCGCGGCGGCGCGGGCGAGAGGCCGAACGACCACCGGCGCGACGCCGATGGGGACGGCCGCCGAAATCGGGCGGACGCGCGTCAGGCGCGGCCGCATTCGCGCAGCGGCGGCGAGCACTGTGCGTCCGAGTCGCAGCACCGCGACGACGACGACGGCGACGACTGCCGACGCCGGCAGCGCCCAGTAGCCACCGTGCCCGAAGACGCCGGCGAAGCCGCCCGGATGCCCGGAGTCGAGGAACGACTCGAGCGTCTCCTGCACCGAGTAGACAGCGATCAGTCCGACCGTGGTGATCGCCCAGAGCGCCGCGAGCGGGCGGGGCGCGGGGCCTTCCGCGCGACCCGTCGAGAGCGCGAGCGCGAGCCGGCGAAGAAAGAGCGTGCCGCCGATGCCGAGCGCGAGCACGGTCCACGGCGCGAGCGAGTGCAGGTAGGAGTGCCCCTGCGCAGCCAACTGCGCGTTCGCCTGGGAGCCGTAGGCAAGCCAGAAGCGCAGCTGATGGACCGCGAGTGCGGCCGCAGGCACGAGCAGGAGCCCGCTGCCCTGCGGAAGCCTCGGCCGGGTCGGCGTCTGGCTCACGACCGTGGAAGGTACCGGACGCGCCGGTGCTCTACACTCGGAGTGTGGCCGCCGGCGAAGGCGCGCCACAGGGCATCGAGGCCCCGCGAGCTCCGTCGAGCTCTCGGGGCCGTCGTCGTTTTCGAGGAGGTTTCCGATGGCGGGCGCGAGCGTTCTGATCGCAGAGGACGAGACGGTGATCCGGCTGGACCTGCGCGGTCAGCTCGAGGACGCCGGGTACGAGGTGTGCGGGGAGGCACGCGATGGGGAGGAGGCGGTCGAGCTGGCCCGGACGCTGCAGCCGGACGTGGTGCTGCTCGACGTGAAGATGCCGGGCATCGACGGCATCGAGTCTGCCCGTCGCATCACGGCCGAACGGTCGGTGCCCATCGTCCTCGTGACGGCGTTCGACGACCGCGAGCTCGTCCGCCGCGCGGGCGAGGCAGGCGTCTTCGCCTACCTCCTGAAGCCGTACCGGCCGAACGAGCTGACACCGGCGATCGAGACGGCAATTGCCCGCCATCGCGAGCTCGCCGAGCTGCGCGAGGAGGCCGAGACGCTCGCCGACGCGCTCGCCGCGCGCAAGTCGGTCGAGCGGGCGAAGGGCCTCCTGATGGAGCGCGAAGGCCTCACCGAGGGGGAGGCCTTCCGCAGGCTGCGCCAGGCGAGCCAGCGGAGCGGGCAGCCGATCAAGGTGATCGCCGACGCGATCGCGGCGGCTCTCGGGACGTGACGGGAGTGACGTTGTTGCCCGGCCGCCGCCGCGTTCGCTACCCTCGAGGAGCGATCCGCTAGGCGGGTCGCCGTCGCGACGACGCGGCGAGAGACGCGCCGGGCATCGAGGGCCGGCGACCGGGGCGAGGACGCCTCCTTTCGATCGAACTCACCGAACGAGGAGGCGTTGACCCATGTTGGAGCACGAGCTCACTGCAGTACTGGACGACGCGGGGCTGTCGGGCCGCCAGTCGGCAGCGGTTGCCGCGCGGCTCGGCTGGGACGGAGGCGGCACGGCGACACTCGAGGCCGCGGCCGTGGAGCACGGCTACTCGCGTGAGCGTGTGCGCCAGCTCGAGGCGCGCGTCCGCGACCACGTTACGCGCGTGCGCCCGGAGCTGCGGGCCGTCGAACGGGCGCTCGACACGGTCGAGGCGTCGGCGCCCGACGACCGCGGCCACATCGCGTGGCTGCTTGCGGCGAAGGGGCATGCGGGCGAGCGGTTCGACCCGGCCGGCGTGCTCGTCGCCGCCGAGCTCGCCGGGCGGCGACCGGCGGTGCGCGTCGACCGCCGCTTCGTCCGGCCGCGCCACGGCGCGGCCCCGGATGCCGCCCTGTTCTCGGCCGTCCAGGCGCTCGCGGCGGCGAGCGGCGAGGTTCGCGTCCCCTTGCTCGCACGGTGCACGGGGTACGAGCCCGACCGGGTTCGGCGGCTGCTCGCGGATTGTGACGAGGTGCAGTGGCTCGACGACGACCGCGCGACGATCGGCGTGCGCAGCGTCGCGCTCGACCGTCGCGTCGGGCGGATCCTGCCGAAGCTGCTCTCGGTCGCCCGCCGGCTCTCGCTCGCCGAGGTCGACGATGCCCTGCGGCGGACGTTCAACCCAATCGTGCTGCCGCTCCGCGTCCTGCGCGATGTCTGCGACTCGCTGCCGTGGCTGCGGCTGGAGGACGACCGCTCGACGGTCACGTCGCTCGTCAGCTTCGACCAGCGGCAGGTCCTGTCGCCGATCGAGCTGGCTCTCGCGCGCATCTTCGAGGGCGCCGGGCCGGTGCTCTCGTTCCGCGAGGTGGTCGCGCTGACGCGGGCGGAGGGGCTGAACCGCAACAGCGTCGGGGTCTATCTGACGCGCACGCCGATCCTGAAGACGCTCGCCCGCGGGCGGTACGCGCTTCGGGGCCATGCTCTGGGGGTTGCATGAGCGTAGGCTGGACGGAGCTCAACAGAGAGCGGCGGTGCCGGCTCCGCCGGCGCCGGGAGCGGGTATGAGCGGCCCGGGGCAGGCGTTTCACATGCACGCGCTGGTTGAGGCGATGGTGCGGGAGGGGCGGGACGAGTCGGAGATCGTCGCCGCCGTCGAGGGCGCCGGGGCCCCGCCGCGGCGCATTCTCGTCGCCGAGGACGAGGCGCTCGTGCGGCTCGACATCTCGGCGCTCCTCGCCGACGCCGGGTACGAGGTGTGCGCAGAGGCGACCGACGGCCTGCAGGCGGTCAAGCTGGCGCTCGAGCACGAGCCGGACGCGATCCTGATGGACGCGAACATGCCGCGGCTCGACGGTGTCGACGCCGCGCGCCGGATCCTCGCCGTCCGGCGAGTGCCGATCGTGATGCTCACGGGCTACGAGTACGGCGAGCTGATCGACCGTGCCTTCGCCGCGGGCGTCTACCGCTACCTGGTGAAGCCGTTTGCGGAGAGGGATGTGCTCGAGGCGCTGGCGGCGGCCGTGGACGGGGTGTGAGACACTACGGTCGTGGCCGCCGACGAGACCGACGGGACGTCGGTGCGGCCGCTCCTTCGGGGCGTGCTGCACGAGGTGGCGTTCGTCGTCGTCGCGCTCGTGGGTATCGCCTTCGGGGCGGCGCTCGACGGCAGGCGGCTCGTTGCCGCCGTCGTGTTCGCAGCGTCGGCTGCAGCCATGCTCGGCGCGAGTGCCCTCTACCACCGGCGCATGTGGGGCCCACGAGGGCGGCTCTGGATGCGACGCGCCGACCATGCGGGCATCTACCTCCTGATCGCGGGCACGTACACGCCGGTCGGCCTGCTGGCCATGCACGGGACGCTGCAGCGGGTCATGCTTGCCGTCGTGTGGGCGGGCGCCGCCGCGGCGATCCTCTTCAAGTTCTGCTGGGTCGGGGCGCCGAAGTGGGTTTCGGTCGTCCTCGGCATCACGCTCGGGTGGGTCGGCGTCGCGGCGATGCCGCAGCTCGCGCACTCGGCCGGGCTTGCGGCTGTGATCCTGCTCGCCGTGGGCGGGATCGCCTACACGGCGGGCGCGATCGTCTACGGCCTCAAGCGCCCCGACCCGTTCCCGCGCGTCTTCGGCTACCACGAGGTCTTCCACGCGTTCACGCTCGTGGCGCTCGCCTGCCAGTACGTGGCGATCGCGTTCTTCGTCGTGCGCGTCGCCTAGAGGCTTGATGCGTATTGGGGTGTGCGTGGGGATGCGTCAGACCAAGCGGCTTGGACGGGACGGGCGCCGCGCGTAGCGGTGCCTACGGGCAAGCCCGGCCCGGCCGAGACGCGCCGCGTCTGGCGCACCAGCCACGTGCGCCAGCCAATACGCATCAAGCCTCCAGGAGGGCCTCTCAGGCGCTCTTAGGTTCGGTCGCTACAGTGCGCGGGCTTTGGCCTCGCGTTCGCCCAGGGTGGGGGTCCTCGCTACCGCACTCGCTGCGGTGCTGCTCCTCGGGCTGACCCTCTCGGGCGGGGCGGCAACGGCAGGGCGGGCCGCCGCTCCCGGGTCCTCGCTGCGCCTGGCGCACACGCTTGTCGCCCGCGCGCATCTCACCGCCGGCGCCGTGCCCGCTGCGACGCGCGCCGCGTGCGGCAGCAACGGCCTCGTCTGCCTGTCCGTGCCGGTGCCGCTCGACCGCACCGGGCAGGTGCCGGGGACGATCGCGCTGCACGTCGAGGAGCTGCCGTGGCCGACCGGGACGGCGAAGGGGACGATCTTCCTGATCGCCGGCGGGCCCGGCCAGGGCTCGGCGCACACTTTCGGGCTGGGCACGCCGAGCGCCGATCAGCTCTACCAGTTCCTCTTCCCCGGCTACACGCTGGTCGCCTACGACGACCGCGGCACCGGCGCCTCCGGGCTGATCGACTGCCCGGCGCTCCAGATCGCGAACACCGAGAGCACCGAGCGCTCGGCGGCGGCCGCGTGCGGCGCCCAGCTCGGCGCGAGCGCGGGCTTTTACAGCACCGCCGACCACGCGGATGATCTCGAGGCCGTGCGACAGGCGCTCGGCGTCGACCAGATCGCGCTCTACGGTGTCTCCTACGGGACGAAGCTGGCGATGGCCTACGCGCTCGCCTATCCGGACCACGTCAGCCGCATCCTCCTCGACTCGGTGCTGCCCACCGACCTCACCGACTCGTACGGCTCGAACGTCCTTCGCTCGCTGCCGACCACCGTGCAGACCCTCTGCGTCGGCGGCCTCTGCAACGGCGCGCAGCTCGGCTCCGACGTGGTCGCGCTCGCGAACGCCTATGCCGCGAAGCCGCTCGTCGGGAAGGTGCCGCAACCGCGAGGCGCCGCGAAGACCGAGCGCATCGACGGGCTCGAGCTGCTCTCGGTCGTCCTCGACTCCGACCTCAACCCGGGTCTCGCCGCCGAGTTGCCCGGCGTGCTCCATGCTGCGCGGCTCGGGAACACGCAGCCGCTGCTGCGGCTCGCGCAGCTACACGACGTCGGCTCGCAGGAGTCGTCCATCGACCTCAGCTTCGGCCTGTATGCCGCGACGGTGTGCCGTGACGGCCCGTTCCCCTGGCAGCCTGACACGCCGATCGCCGACCGCAGCGCGATCCTGACCGCGGCGCTCGCCGCGCTGCCCGCCGGGACGCTCGGGCCGTTCGGCACGTGGGCGGCCTCGTTCGGGAACGCCGATTTCTGCCTCGACTGGCCGGCTCCCACGGGTGGGGCGACGCTGGGCACCGGCCCGTTGCCGAACGTGCCGATGCTCGCGGTCAGCGGTGGCTACGACATGCGGACGCCCACCGCCGGCGCCGCCTCGGTCGTCGCGCAGTTCCCGCAGGGCCACCTCGTGGTCGTGCCGGGTGTCGGCCACAGCACCGTCACTGCCGACCCGTCGGGCTGCGCCGCGAACGCCGTGCGCACCTGGATGCTCGGCGGCACCCCGTCGGCGACCTGCCCGCGGCGGCCGCCGCTCGTGCGGCCCGTTGCTGCGCTGCCGCCGGCCGGGACGATGTCGCCGAAACGGGCTGCGCCGCCGCGCGTCACCCTCGCGTACGCCAGGTCGGCGCTCCAGGAGACGCAGGCGCTGTGGCTGATGACGAGCGGGCTCGCGGGCGACACCGAGGCTCTGCCCGGCACCTTCGGCGGCACGATGATCGCCTCGCCGCGCGGCTTCAAGCTCGTCAACTACGCCGACACGCGCGGCGTCACGCTCAGCGGCACGCTGACGCTCACGGGCAGCGGGCCGCCGGTCGTCTTCCAGGGCACGGTCACCGTGGGCGGCGCAGGCGCGGCCCACGGCCTGCTCGGGGTCAAGGGCGCGAGCGAGCGGGGCACGCTCGGCGGCGTCGCCGTCGGGTGATCATCTCGCCGTCCGCCGTCCGACGAGCGGCCGCAACACGAGTGGGCCGAACGTGCGCAGCAACAGCCCGGGCGGGTCGATGATCGGGCGACGGTCCTCGTCGGTGAATTCCGAGACCGCCAGCTCCACACGCCGGCCGACGTCCTTGACGCCGTCGACGAGACCGAGCTCGCCGAGCCGGACGGCGAGGCGCTTCATGTTCACGAGGTAGTAATAGAGCGAGTCGACGTCCGGCCCGTACGAGTCGTGGAGGTGGGCGTCGATCAGGCCGTGAGACGCCTTTGCGCTCCGAAGCAACCGATCGGCGAGGTCGAGATAGTCGCCGCAGACGCCGAGCAGGCGGTCGCGCGCTCCTTCGTGCTCGTCGAGGTACTTGCGGCTCGCGAGCACCGCGATGCGGACGTGCCTCCCCTCGTCGCGTCGCACGTTGGTCTGCCCCCGGCGCATGCCGGGGAGGTTGTACTCGGTGTACTTGTCGCTGCCCTTGGCGCGGCGAATGACCACGTCGCTGTTGGCGATGACGTCCTCGCTGAGGATGCCGTAGATGAAGATCGCGGCGTAGACGTCATCGAGCGGCCGGCCTGGCCGAAGGAGCCGGGCCATGTCGCGGTCGAACCGGGTGAAGAGCGTCTCGGCGACAAAGTTGTTGTTCTTCTGCGCGATCCGGTCGACGTGCGCGGGTGGAAGCCGGAGGACGTCCGTGCCGACGCGGAACAGGCTTCCGCGGTGCAGCCTCTCGTCGTGCTCCTGGGTCTTCAGCGCGGTTCGCATGGCGTCGTAGCCCATTGGGCCGTCGGCCTCGGGGCCACGCCCGGTGGGGATCGCGGCCACGATCCTGGCCATCCAGTCGTCGACGACCGACTCCGCGCGGTAGATGGTCGCGAAGACGCGCAGCAGGGCGTCGCGCTCTCGCCGGCCGAGCTTCTGAAAGCTCGCGACGTCGACCGAGAGGTCGAGGCTGTAGGCGTCCCAGGCATTGGCGTTCGCGGCCGAGGTGATGTCGTCGAATGTGCGCCAGGCGCCCGTGATCTCGCGGTCGGCGGAGTTGTCGGCGCCGACGAGCGCGTCGATCTCCGCAAGCAGCCGGTCGATCCTGCCGGCCTGCGGGTTCGTGTCCATGCGCTCCCTCACCGTACGCGCCCGCTTCCAGACGCGAAGCGGTCGGGCGCTCCGAGCAGCCGAGTGTCGAGCGAGAGCAGACGCGCCGGCCAGATCGCCATGACGAGCGTGGGCGCGCCGAGCGCGAGGTCGCGGACGATCGTGGCCGCCCCGACTCGCTCGTGCGTCAGCGAGCCGAAGCAGCCACAGTCGAGACTCAGCCCTCGGGCCCACGCTTGCGTCTGGGCGATCAGGAACAACGTCATCAGGATGCACCCCGCGACTGCCGCGACGCGGGTGAGCAGCCCGACGAGCAGATACAGGCCGACCAGGAGCTCGACGAACGGAAGCGTGTACGCGAACGGAGCTTCGAGTGCGTGGGGCAGCAGACGGTATTGCTCCACCTGGGCATGGAAGTGCTCGAGATCGACGACCTTTGCCGCGCCGGCGACGAGCCAGACCGTCGCTGCGACGAGCCGGATCACGAGGCCGAGGGCTGGGAGCGGCGACCTAGCCGGTGCCGGCCGCACTGAGTAGCTCCTGTCGGAGGAGCGCATCCGGCTGTTCGCCGTCCGACCGCCAGGTGATGCGACCACGCGGGTCGAGGACGTAGAAGGTCGGATATGCCTGGACGCGGTACTCGGTCGTCACCTTCCCGGCCGCTCCCTGCTGGCTGAAGCTGCCCGGAGTCGAGCTCGGGTCGACGAGCGCCGGGTACTGCAGGCCGTAGTAGCGGTGGAAGGCGAACACGCTCGGCGCCGTTTCCCCGTCCGCATTGACCGAGACGAACGCGATCTTGCCCTTCGGGAGGGTCGCATAGAGGTGGTGGAGGTGCGGCGCCTCCGCGTTGCAATGAGGGCACCACGTGGCGAAGAACTCCAGTAGGACGGCCTTGCCCCGGTAGGAGGCGAGGCTGACCTTTCCGCCCTGGGGTGTCTCGAGCGTGAACGCCGGTGGGACCGATCCGACCGCAAGCAGGTCTGGGTTGGAGGGCGCCTCTGCCGCCGATGCCGGCTGGCTCTCGAGCTCGCCCACGCCGGGCTCGGTCGTCGGATGGAACCCGACGGCGCTTGCCGCAGCGATCAACGACGCCGGCGCATTGCGGTCGGCAGCCGACGCAGCGGCGGGTGGCGGTGGTTTCGGGGACGAGCGGTTTACGAGCAGGACACCGATCACGATTGCGACCACGAGCAGGAGCGCTCCGCTCGATGCCCAGACAAGTCGTGTCATCTCGGCGCGCGGTCGCTGCTTACCAACTGGCGGCGGCTTGGCGGCGGTGTTGCGTTGCTGTTTCAGGCGCGCGGCCTTTCCCATGATCACTAGCTCCTCTCACGTCGCGGCATGCTGCAGATACCGGCCCGAGGCCGGTGAGTTGCGAGGAGTCGGCGCGTGCCGCGGGCGGGGTAGCGCGTTCGCACGCCCACAGGCAGCTCGGTCAGGCCGGCAAAAGCTGCGGCGCCCGCACGCGCGGGCCTCTTCCCGTTGGTGAGCCGGGAGGGCCGCGGCCCGAGCTGCCGGCCACGAGCGGCTCGAGGCGCGGATGGACGAGCGGAGAGGGGCGTTGCGGCGCAGCCGGTGCCGTGCCCCACCGCCGGGGTGGAGTGTCGCGCAGGGAGACGCCGATCCGCTCGGCCGCACGGAGCAGGAACCTGGCGAGACCGTACGCCGCGAGCGCGAACGGCAGCTGCAGGCCAAGCCCGATCAGGAAGGTCGGCTCGAGCGTGGCGCCGAAGGGCAGCATGCCGGTATGGATGAGGAGCTCGAGATGCTCCTGGAGGGCGAACGCCGCGAGCGGGAGTGCCGCGAACGGGCCTGCCGGGATCTGCAGCTCGCCCGTCTCTTCGGCGACGCGCCCGCTCGCCCCGTGGTGGAACAACGCGCACAGCGTGAACGCGCCGGCGACGGCCAACAGGGTGGGTGCGTACGCGAGGTAGCCGTGTCCGCTCGCCGCGAGGATCTGGGCGCGCTCGTACGGATCCGGGTAGACGATCCGGTAGGCCGCGGCATGACCCAGCTCGAGCCCCGCGAGCATGAGCGGCGCGCAGAGCAACCACACCACGCGGCTCTTGCCGGGCTGGCGGAATCTCGACGTCACAGTCGCTCCCACTGACGCCGCATGCTACGGCGTCCTCGACCCTCCCGCCCGGCCGCGCTAATGCACCTTCGCGGCGAAAGTCTTCGTGAGCTTCGTGCCCTGCTTGGTGACCGTGATCGTGCCGTGGAGGGTCAGGCCCTTCGCGGTCTTCGGCAGCTTCCAGAAGCAGCTCGCGATGCCGTTGCCCAGCGAGTGCGTGGCGGGAAGTGGCTTCCCTTTCAGCGTCGCTGCGCAGGTGATCGTCGCACCGGTGACCGGCCCATCGGTGTCGTTCTCGGTCGCCGCAAGGCTGGCCGAGAAGCGTGCGCCAGCCTTGGCGGGGCTCGGCGCTGTCGTGAAGGCGGCCTGCTTGAGGACCAGCTTCGTGAGAACGTTGTAGGCGAACGTGCCGTGACCCGGGTCCGGGGCGAGGTCACGATGGGCGTTCGTGGTGTCGGGGTTTCCGCTCGCATCCGTAGTGAGGCCTGAGATCGCATGGACGACAAAGTCGAACGCGTTGGTCGCACCGAGGTCGCGCCGATTGATGTGGATGTTCGCACCCGTGGCGTCGTATCCGTATGTGAGTGACGGGGCAGCAACGGGGTCGTAGGTCGTCCCATTCCACTTGCCGAGGCCGACCTCCCCGGGCCCTAGCACCGACAAGTAGTCCGATCCGAGCTTCGGGGTCGCCCGTCGATGTGTTCTTGTCGGTGTTCGAGGTAGCATCGAAGAACAGCATGTCGGCGGTCAATGTCGGCCGGTTCGAGATGTTGATCTTGAAGGTGATGTTCCCGGCGTCGTCGTTCGAGACGACCACGCTTGTAATGTCCGGGGCGTTCGGATCCTCACCTGTCGAGTCGGGGTAGGTCTGCGTGTTCGCCGCGGTGTGAGCGGCGCTTCCGAATGCGCCGACGGGCAGCGCGATGCAGATCGCGGCGAACGCGATCACCGTCAGGAACCGAGCTGCCTTCACGTCGCCACCCCTCTTCGTCGGAGTCCTCGTCTCATCCAGGACATGCGTCAGATTAGGCGATGAATTCGATGAGATTGTTTGCCGTCGCCGCCGTCCTTCTTCTCGCCGCCTCGGGCGGTGGGGCGCCGGCCGCGTCGGGGCCGAGCCTGCAGCAGCTCGCCGGGCAGCTCCTGCTCGTTCGCATGCGGGGCACGACGCCGAGCGCCGCATTTCTGCAGCGCGTCGAGCGAGGGGAGGTGGGCGGCGTCGTGCTCTTCGGCGACAACCTCGGCCCGGGCGGCCCGAAGGCGGCGATCGCCGCGCTCCAGGCGGCCGCGAAGGCCGGCGGGCAGCCGCCGGTGCTCGTCGCGGTCGACCAGGAAGGCGGCATCGTCAAGCGGCTCGCCGGCCCGCCGACGCTTGCGCCGCCTGCGATGACCACGGCAGCCGCTGCGCGGGCGCAGGGGATCGCGACAGGACGCAGCCTCCGTTCGCTCGGGATCCGGCTCGACCTCGCACCGGTGCTCGACGTCGACCACGGCGGGTTCATCGGGCCGCGCACGTTCGGCTCGACACCTGTGACGGTTGCCGTGCGGGGCGTCGCGTTCGCCGACGGGCTCGCAGCCCGCGGCGTGGGGGCGACGGCGAAGCACTTCCCCGGCCTCGGTCGCGCGGCCGTTTCGACCGACGTCGCTCCGACGGTGGTCACGGCGTCGGCCGCGCAGCTCCGTGCCGACTGGACGCCGTTCCGCCTCGCGGCGCGGCATGGGATCGCGGCCGTGATGCTCTCGACCGCGGTCTACCCGGCCCTCGGCTCGCGGCTGCCTGCTGCGTTCTCGCCGGCAATTGTCGGTGACCTTCGTCACGAGCTCGGCTTCGGCGGCGTCGTCGTCACCGATGCCCTCCAGACGCCGGCGGTGAACAGCCGCTGGTCGACCCCACGGGCAGCCGTGCTCGCACTCGCAGCAGGAGAAGACATGGTGCTCACCGCCGGCAGCAGCGACTCGTACGCGGACACCGACGGCGCCTCGACATCGAGCCTCGCGGCAATCGTCGCGGCGGCCCGCTCGGGGCAATTGCCGGTCGCGCAGCTCCGCGCCTCGTATGCGCGGGTGGTCGCCCTGAAGCGGCGTCTGGCCAGGAGCTAGACTTAATTCTTTACGTTGTATAGTCTTAGAGCATGACGGCGACGGTCGGCAGGAGCGAGGAAGCGGTCTCGACGGCCGAGCTGCGCACGCGGCTCGGCGAGTCGGGGCTCTGCATCGTCGACGCCCGGCCATTGCCCGCCTACAACGGCTGGCGTGTCGAGGGCGATGCCCGCGGCGGCCATCTGCCCGGTGCGGTTGCGTTCCCGGCGGGGTGGCTGTCGCGCTTCGACGACGCCGAGCTCGTGGTCGCACTCGAGAGCAAGGGAATCGCAGAGAGCACCGAGGTCGTCGTCTACGGCGGCCGCGATGCCGCATCGATCTTCCGCAGCCGGATCGCCGAGCATCTCGCCGTCCGGGTGCGAACCTACGACGCGGGCTTCACCGAGTGGTGCGAGGATCCGGCACTGCCCGTCGAGAAGCTCGAGCACTACGAGCGGCTCGTCCATCCGGCCTGGCTGCAGGAGCTGCTCGGCGGCGGCTCACCCGAGGCGGCGCCCGCCGGCCCCACACTGCTCTTCCACGTGAACTTCGGAGTGCCCGAGGAGTACGCCGACAGCCACCTGCCGGGCGCGCTCTATCTGGACACGAACCAGCTCGAGAGCCCGCGCGACTGGAACCGGCGCTCCGCCGAGGAGCTCGACGCGGCCCTGCGAACGCTCGGCATCACCGCCGACACGACGGTGCTCCTGTACGGCCGCGACACCGAGGGGGGAGCGAACGAGAAGTGGCCCGGTCGCCGCGCAGGCCAGATCGCGGCCACGCGCGCAGCCCTGATCCTTTCCTACTGCGGGGTCGAGGACGTGCGCGTGCTCGACGGCGGCTACGACGCCTGGGTGCAGGCCGGCGGCGAGCTCGAGACGACGCTTCGCTTCCCCGCTTCGGTGCCCGCCTTCGGCGCCGACATCCCCGTCCGGCCGGAGCTGATCGTCGACATCGACGACGCCAAGCGGATGCTCGCCGACCCCGAGGGCGCCGCTCTCGTCAGCGTGCGCACCTGGCGCGAGCACATCGGCGAGACGAGCGGCTACAACTACATCGAGCCGGCGGGCCGCATCGCGCGAGACGTGTGGGGCAACTGCGGCACCGACGCCTACCACATGCAGCACTACCGCAACGTGGACAACACGATGCGGCCGTACCCCGAGATCGCCGCCAACTGGGCCGACGCCGCGATCACGCCCGACAAGTGGGTGGCGTTCTACTGCGGCACCGGCTGGCGGGCGAGCGAGACGTGGTTCTACGCCCGGCTCCAGGGCTGGGAGCGCGTCGCCGTGTACGACGGCGGCTGGTGGGAGTGGAGCCGCGACCCGGCGGCGAATCCGATCGAGACGGGCCTGCCGGCGTCCTAGCGGAAGAGCCGGCGGACGGCGAAGGCGATCCGCCGCCAGATGTTCATCGAGTGCTCGTGCCGCTGGGTCGGCGCCAGCACGTCGCCCTCGAGCTTGCGCGCCTCGGCCCCGATCGACTCGCCGAGCCCGCCCTTGCTGTCCGGCTCGATCTCCTCGCTGCTCGCCGGCTCGAGGTACTCGCCGAACGCGGCTGCCTCACCGGCGTCCGCCGACAGTCGCACGACCCCGTCGGTTATCTCCGTCACGCGCTCGGCCGGGACATAGCGCGGCTTCGCAAAGGTGCTCGTCGCCACGGCAAGCCCGTCGAAGATGTCGGCGTTCTCGTCGCCGGCCACCTCGTCGACCTGGCCGTACTCCGTGCCGTCCGCCGTCACGACCTTCCACCCGGGGCGGATCAGGAGCCAGGACACCGGGTCGCTCATGCAGGGATCGTGACAGAAACGGGTGATCGCTCGTTGCCTGGACGGCGACAGCCGAAAGGGTCATACTCGCGTTCGATGGACGACGAAGGCTTCGGGATCAAGTTCTGGGCGTCGATGATCGGCGTCATCCTCGCTGTCGCGATCGGCGGCTTGATCCTCTTCCTGCTCTTCACACGGGCCTTCCTCGCGTGGGGCTTCTTCGGCGCGTTCCTCGCGCTCGGCGCGCTGATCGTCTTCGGGACGTGGATCTACGACCGCCGGTCGCATCGCAACGTCGGCTACGACTAGTACTCGGTCTTTCGCGCGGCCCGCGGGGCCGGTAGATTCGGACGGTGCCGGTGAAGCTTGCGATCTGCGTCGCAGGCGGGGTAGTCCTCCTGGCGGCGTTCGCCGTCGCCGCGACTGCAGGGCCATCAGGGCGTGCCGCCGCACGTGCGGCTGCCTCTTCGTCGCTCGCTGCGACCTGCTCGGGAACGGCAACGTTCGTCGTCTAGGCGCGCTGATCAACGCCCGGTCCGGTCGATTGTCTGCGTCTCGGGAGTTGGCCGAGTTCGTCGAAGTCCCGGCGCGCTTCCTGTCGGCGGTCCCGAACGGCGGTCTGACGATCGACGCAGACGAGCGCGTGTGCATCGTCCAGCTGGCGACGATGGCGTTCGTCACGGACCCACGTGCAGACGAGCGCGGTGTGCCCGCTCTGCTCGAGCACGTGCGCACGCTCGTCCCGGCCGGCAAGCACGTCACCTGGTTCATCGGGCCGTCGGCGAGGCCCGCAACGCTCGCCGACGAGCTGGTCGCGCTCGGGCTTCACACGCCGTACGACGGCGTCGACCGTTACGTCGCAATGGCGCTGTCGGCCGAGCCGCCGCCCAGCCCGCCGAACGTCGTCGTGCGCGAGATCGAGACATACGAGGACTACGTGACGATGGCCGAGCTCACCGCGACGGCATTCGGTCAGCCGCCCGAGCTTCGCGAGAAGCAGCGGGAGCGCCTCCCTGACGCCTTCGCGAAGTACTGCCTCGACCGAGGCCGGTCGACCGTCTCGTTCGTTGCGGAGGCCGACGGCGAGCCCGCGGCGACGGCGACGGCGCTGCTCACCGAGCGCGGGCTGTTCCTGATCGGCGGGGCGACCGCCGAGGCGGCCCGGGGACGCGGCCTCTATCGTGCGCTGGTCCGCGCGCGCTGGGACTACGCGGTGGCGCGCGGCACCCCGGTGCTCACCGTCCACGCGAACCCGGCCACGTCGTTCCCGATCCTCGTGCGCGCCGGCTTCGAGGCGTTCTGTGAGCTCGTCTGCCTCGAAGGCCTCTAGCCGCGAGCCCTCGGAGCGCGCCGAAGCGTGACGAGGATCTCCGCGCCTCCCGTCCCTCGGTTGTCCGCCGTGAGGGTGGCGTGCTGGTGCTCGAGCAGGCGTTTCGCGATCGTGAGGCCGAGTCCCGCCCCGTCGTCAGGGCTGCCGCCGGCCGGCGCTCCGCGGATGCCGGGCTCGAAGATGTGGGGGAGTAGGTCGGGCTCGATGCCGGGCCCCCGGTCCTGGACCGTGATCTGAACGGTCGCCTGATCTGCGGCGGCCCAGCCGAGGCGGATCGGGGCGCCGGCCGGGCTGTAGCGGATCGCGTTGTCCAGGATGTTCGTGAGTGCGCGTTTGAGACGATCACGGTCGACAGTGACCGCGAGCGCGGGGTCGCCGTCCAGCTCGAGCGTGTTGTTGCGGAGGCGCGCCGTGTGCTCGAGCCCGGCCGCGACCTCCTTCAGCAGGGCGGCGACCGGGACGGCTTCGAGCTGGGGCGCCGGTTGCGCGTAGTCGTCGCGGGTGTAGGCGAAGAGGTTGCCGATCAGTCGTTCGAGCGCGTCTGCCCGCGCCTCGGCCCGTTCGAGGTGGACGGCCGGGTTGCCGAGCCGGGAGCCGATCGCCTGGAGGTGACCGCGCAGGGCGAAGAGCGGCGTGCGTAGGTCGTGCGCGATGCTCGTGACGAGAAACCGCCTCGCCTCGTCCGCCTCTGCCCGCCGATGGTCGGTCTCGCCGAGCGCGGCGGTCATGCCCTCGACCGCCTGCGCGATGTTGGCGACTTCGCTGATCCGGCTGGAGGGGACCTCGATCGTCAGATCGCCGCCCGCGACCTTGTCGACCTGCGCGCTCAGCCCGGCGAGCGGCGCGACCATCCAGCGGCCGGCGAGCCAGACTGCGACGGCGAGCCCGGCCAGCAGGACGAGAACACCGCTGAGGACCGCGATGAGCGCCCTCGTGGCTCGGGAGGCGGGCCGATGGTAGAGGTCGGCGACCAGAGTGGCAGGCACCTTCGGCGTCCCGAGCGCGATCAGTCGGCGGTCGGGGATCCAGGTCGTGCCCGTGCCTGCGCCGGCCGACACCGTCTGAGGCGCATTGCCGGACAGCTGCGCCTTTCGGGCCCGTTTCTTCACCAGCGCCGGGTCCTGAATGAGTGCAGGGCTGAGGTAGAGCTGGCTCTTCCCGGGCGGGTATTCGGTCGTGACGAGGAGCTGGGCGAGCAGGTCGAGTCGGCCGAGCAGGCGCGCGAAGCCCCGACGGGCGGCCGGCTGTTGGATCACGGCGCGATGGGAGGTGAGGTAGGCGACGGCGGTGTTGACACGGCGCCGGCTGTCCGACTGCTGGTGGTCGCGTTCGATCAGCCACGCGGCGCCCGCGGTCAGCGTCGGCAGAAGCAGGAGAACGAGAACGGTGGCGACGAGAAAGGTCCGGATGCGGATCGGCGGTCGTCTCATCTGCCGCCCGGATCGAGGCGGTAGCCGGCTCCCCACACGGTGACGATGTAGCGGGGTCTCGCCGGGTCGGGCTCGATCTTCTGGCGCAGGCGACCGACGTACACCGCGACAGCACTGCGGTCGCCGAACGACCCCCAGACCAGCTCGAACAGCTGGTCGCGGCTGAACACCTGCCGCGGATGCTCGACGAGAACGCGCAGCAGCTCGAACTCGCGTGCCGTCAGCTCGACGGGTCGTCCTTCGCACCTGACCTCGTGGGCGAGGAGGTCGACTTCGAGCTCGCCGAGGCGGAGCGTCTGGAGCCCGGCCGCCGGGGAGGAGCGCCGCAGCACGGCCTTGACGCGCGCCACGACCTCTGCCGGTGTTGCCGACTTGACGATGTAGTCGTCTCCGCCGAGACCGAGCCCGCGGATCTTGTCTGCGTCACTGTCGCGGGCGCTCAGGAAGAGCACCGGCACTGTCGAGTCGCGGCGCAGGCGCCGGCAGATCTCGAACCCCGACTCGTCCGGCAGCATCACATCCAGCAGCACCAGGTCGGGCCGGCCCTGCTCGAGCTGCTCGCTCGTCTCCCGGCCGCTTGCGGCATGCCGTACCCGGAAGCCCTCTGCCTCCAGGAAGTCCCGCATCAGCTCGGCGATCTGCTCGTCGTCTTCGACAACCAGGATCGATGCGCCGGTGCCTTCGTCGCCGGTCACGCGGCTCAGTGTGGCTCAAGCCCGACCGGCACAGCGACCGACGGAGCCGCTTTCATCGACTTTTCATCGGCTGATCCTCGGGCTGTTAACGGGTCGAGTGATCATCGACGACGTGAATGTTCGAGTGCAGCTCCTCGCCCCCGCGGTGCCCGGCCTGCTTGGACTGTCGCTGCTCGTGGCTGCGTGCGGCGCCTCGTCGACCACCTCTGCGGAGACCACGACCACCCCTCAGTCGAGGCAAGATGCCGCGCTGGCCTTCTCCCGCTGTATGCGCTCGCACGGCGTGGCGAGCTTCCCCGACCCGGACCCACAAGGGAGCTTTCCTTCGTTCGCTGCCGGTGTCCCGAAACAAGCCTCGGCAGCCGCGAACGACGCCTGCAAGCACCTGCTCCCGAACGGCGGCACCGGGACGCCGCAGCAGCGGCAGCTGAAGCTCGCCTTCGCCGTGAAGGTCGCCGAGTGCCTGCGGACGCACGGCTACCCGAGCTTCCCCGATCCGACCGCCTCCGGCCAGCGGATCCCTCCCGGGCTCGACACGCGGTCCTCGCGGTTCCAGGCGGTGGAGACGAGCTGCGAGCACGTGGCGGGCAAGGCTCTCGGCCTGCCATGAGCCGGGTGGCCCGTCCCGCTGCGCGCGCCCTGGCCGGCACCCTCGCCTTGCTGGCGTCGGCGTGCGGCGGCTCACCCGCGAGTGGTGTCGCTCGGCTCGGCTCGACCACAACGTCGACCACCACCGCGGCGGCGCCGACGCAGGGGAGCGGTGCGGTCGCCTTCTCCGGCTGCATGCGCTCCCACGGGGTGCCGGCCTATCCCGACCCCGGAAGCAATGGACTGCTCCCGAAGGAGACGCCGCAGCAGCTCGGAGTCAGCAGCTCGGCGCTCACGGCGGCCCAGCGCGCGTGCGTCCACCTCGTCCCGAACGGAGGCCGGCCGACCCCGGCCCAGGTGCAGCAGTACAAGAGCGTGATGTTGAGATATGCCCGCTGCATCCGCGCCCACGGGGTCCCGAAGATGCCCGACCCCGACAGCCGCGGGCACCTCGACATCGGGCCCGGGACCGACGTCAACATCTCAAGCCCCCAGTTCCAGGCGGCGTTCCAGGCGTGCAAGTCGGACCTTTCTCCATGACGGTCGACTCACGTGGACGGCTGCGACGGCCGCTCGCAGCGCGCGTCGCGGTCGTCATAACCGCCGGCATGGCGTTGTTGGCGGCGGCATGCGGCGGCTCGACGGCGGGGCATGTTGCAGCGCCGCAACAGAGCGGACCAGTCGCCTTCGCCCGTTGCATGCGTTCCAACGGCGTGCCGAACTACCCCGACCCCACCACGAGCGGGCTCGTCAAGGAAAGCCTGGAGCAGCTCGGCGTCACCGGCTCCCGCTTCCAGGCAGCCCAGCGTTCGTGCAGCCATCTGCTCCCGAACGGCGGCCGATCGCCGGACCCGGCTCAGATGCAGCAGGTGAAGGCGCAGGGGCTCGCGTTCGCCCGCTGCGTACGCAGCCACGGCGTCCCGAACTTCCCGGACCCCGGCAGCGATGGGCGGATTCCCGACCCCGCGACCGTCGGCATCGATCAGGGCTCGCCGAAGTTCGAGGCCGCGAACCAGGCCTGCGCCAAGTACCGCCCGCCGTACATGCCATCGAATGCCGCCTACAACGCCTACGCGAGGACGCACGGGGGATGAGTGGTGACCGGGACTCAGTCGCGGTGGCCCGGAGTCGCTGCAGGGAAGCCGACCTCGATCCGGAGGCCGCCGTCGGGCTCGGGGCGGGTGGTGATGCTCGCCTCGTGGGCGTCGGCGATCGCCTTGACGATCGAGAGACCGAGGCCGAGGCCCCGTCCGTCTGCGGTGCGGGCGCCGTCGAGTCGCTGGAACGGCTGGAAGATCCGCTCGAGCTCGGCGGTCGGGATCGCGGGCCCGCTGTTCGCGATCGTGAGGAGCGCTCGTCCTTCGCGGGTCTCGGTCGTGATCTGCACGTGACCGCCGACGATGTTGTGGCCGACCGCGTTCGAGACGAGGTTGGCAACGAGCCGTTCGACGAGGCGCGGGTCGCCGGTCGTCTCGGCGGGGTGGAAGCTCGTCTCGAAGGCAAGTCCGTCGTGGTCTGCGGCCGCCGTTGCGGCGGCGGCGATCGGGGCGAGGTCGACGGGTTGACGGTCGTTGAGGCCGCGCTGGCTGCGAGAGAGGGTGAGCAGAGCCTCGATCAGGTGCTCCTGCTGCTCGCCGACCGCAAGCAGCTGCTCGCAGGTGTGCCGGTAGGACTCGATGCTCGCGTCGGGGTCGCTGAGCGCGAGCTCGAGCAGGGTGCGCTCCAGGGTGAGTGGCGTGCGCAGCTCGTGCGACGCATTGGCCACGAACTGCCGCTGGGCGTCGAAGGATGCCTCCAGTCTCGCCAGGAGCCCGTCGAAGGTGGTGCCGAGCTGCCTGAGCTCGTCGTCGGGGCCCTCGAGGGCGAGCCGGCGGTGGAGGTTGCTCGCCGAGATCTCGCGGGCGGCCCTCGTGATCGTACGGAGCGGGCGCAAGGCGCGTCCGGCGATCACCCAGCCGAGCCAGATCGAAAGGACGGCCATGATCGCGAGCGCGATCGCCGAGTCGACGATCAGCTGGTGGAGCGCCGCATCCGATTGCCCCTGCGCGGCTGCGAGCTCGATCTTCGTGTTCGCGAATGGGCCGTTCGGCAGCGCGAAATCGGGGACTCGCGCTTTTTGCACCACCCCTCCGGAGCCCTGGAAGGTGACGACCGCGTGTCGGCCCGAGCTGATGAAGAAGCTGCCGGTGTACTGGTGGTGGACGAGAACGTAGGTGACCGCGAGCAGAGCGGCCGCAGAGCCGAGGAAGAGGCCGCCGTAGACGAGGGTGAGCCGCAGCCTGATCGTCGGCGCAGGCAAGCGGGCCCGCAGCCGGCGACGGGACGGACGAGTCGAGCGTGCTGCGCTCATCGGCTGATGCGGTAGCCGCTGTGGGGGACGGTTTCGATCAGGGGTGGGTCGCCGAGCTTGCGCCGCAGCCGGCTGATCGTGACCTTGACGACGCTGCCGTCAGGGTCGATGTACTCGTCCCAGCCGCGGGAGATGAGCTGACGGCTCGACACGGGGGCGCCGTCTGCAACGAGCAGCACCTCGAGCACGGCAAGCTCTTTCGGGCTGAGTGCGAGCCGGCGGCCACCCCGGCTGGCGACGCGTTGCACGGTGTCGAGGCGGAGGTCGGCGCGTGCCAGGACGGGCGAATGGGCGTCGGGGCTGCGACGCGAAAGGGCGCGGACGCGGGCCACGAGCTCGGCGAAGGCAAACGGCTTGGGGAGGTAGTCGTCGGCGCCGAGGCCGAGGCCGTCGACGCGGTCCTCGATCGTGTCGGCGGCGGTGAGCATGAGGACGCGCGAGCGCGATCCGCGGGCTACGAGCGCGCGGCAGACGTCGTCGCCGTGGATCTTCGGCAGGTCGCGGTCGAGCAGGATCACGTCGTAGCTGTCGCCCGCAGCGTGCTGCAGGGCGCCCTCGCCGTCGAAGACGATGTCGACGGCCATGCCCTCACGGCGGAGCCCGACCGCGATCGTCGCGGCGAGCTCTTTGTGGTCCTCGACGATGAGCACGCGCATCCAGGGTCTCTCCTCTGCCCTTGCCGCCCAAGGATGCAGCAGCGTCGGTTACACACAGGTAACAGCTTCCGTTCCCCTGCTGTAACCGACGCGCCGCTATTCCTACTCGCAAGCCGACCGTGTCGTCTCGCGAAGGAGCCTTGCGCCATGCGCTGCCGCCGTCCGCTCGTCACCACCGCCGTCTCGGCCGGCGCCTTTGCCCTGCTGGCCGCGGGCTGCGGCGGCGGTGGCGGCTCGCCGGGTGTCGCCAGTATTGCCTCCTCCATGACCGCCGGCTCGACCACGACGTCGTCGACGACGACGCAGGGCGCCGGATCGGGCGGGAAGGCCTTCGGCGGCGCCCCCGGCAGCGGTAACGGCCACTTCAGCATGGCGATGAACACGGGCAGTGCGGCGCTCGGGGCGAAGTTCTCGGCCTGCATGCGCAAGCACGGGGTGGAGAACTTCCCAGACCCGAACGGTCAGGGTGTGATCCAGATCAGCTCGGGCACGGGGATCGACCCGAGCTCGCCGACGTTCCAGTCGGCCCAGAGCACGTGTCAGAAGCTCCTGCCCAACGGCGGCCGGCCGACCCCGCAACAGCAGGCGCAGATGCAGCAGAAGATGCTCGCCTTCTCGAAGTGCATGCGCGCGCACGGGATCAAGGACTTCCCCGACCCGACGAACGGCGGGCTGCGGCTCCGGGGCGGCCCGGGCAGCGATCTCAATCCGAACGACGCGCAGTTCCAGGCCGCCCAGCAAGCCTGCCAGGGCAACCTGCCCTTCAAGGCCTCAAAGGTAGGAGCCGGTGGCGGCTGAGCGCCTCCTGCATCCCCGGCGCCGGCTGCTGGTGGGGGGCGCGGTCATCCTCCTTGCGGCCGGGATCGCGGTGGCGGTGCTGGACCCGTTCGCCGGCAACTCGCCGGCCGCCAACGGGCTCTCCGACAACGCCGCGGCGACCTCGCTGCAAACGGTGACGCGGAGAAGCCTGACGTCGCAGACGCAGGTGGACGGCACGCTCGGCTATGCGGATTCCTCGACGGTGAGCGTGCCCGCCGGAACGGCACCGTCGATCATTCGCCAGGCCGAGCAGGCGCTGGCCGCAGCAGAGCAGATGCTGGCGGCCGCGCACGCGACGCTCTCGGCCGACGAGCAGGCGGCGGCGCAGGCGCAGGCACAGCTGACCGCCGACCGGCTCAAGGAACAGAGCGACTGCGCCGGCGCGAGCGCGGCCCAGAGCGGCGCTGCGGGCAGCGGCAACGGCGGCTCCGGCAACGGCGGCGGGTCCGTCTCGCCGTGCACATCCGCTGTCCAGGCCGTCGCGGGCGACGAGACGGCCCTGGAGACCGCCGGGCAGAAGGTCACGGTCGACCGGGGCCAGGCGCGCTCGGCGCAGACGGGTCTGACCGGAGCCGAAGAGAGCCTCTCCGCGGCGCAGTCATCGGCGGTCGTCTACGACACGGGCGCGGCCTTCACGATGCTGCCGAAGCCGGGTGAAGTCATCCGCCGCGGGCAGGCGCTGTACGGGATCGACGGCCGGCCGACGCTGCTCCTGTACGGGTCGGTGGCCGCCTGGCGGGTCTTCCGGCCGGGCATGGCACCGGGCCCGGACGTGGCGGAGCTGAACCGGAACCTCGACGCGCTCGGGTACGGGCACGGCCTCACAGGCGCGAGCTTCACTGCGGCGACCGGGCAGGCGATCTCGGCGTTGGAGGCGGCACACGGGCTGCCGCAGACCGGGGCGCTGCTGCTGGGAGCGGTTGCGTTCGCCGCCGGGCCGGTGCGGGTGACGAGCGTGACGCCGGCGCCGGGGCAGGCGGTCCAGGCAGGCCCGGTTCTCGCAATCACCTCGACGCGTCATCAGGTCGCGATCCAGCTCGATGCCGCCCAGCAGTCGCAGATCAAGATCGGCGACCGGGTGATCGTGACCCTGCCCGACAACTCGACCACACCCGCGGTCGTCTCGAATGTCGGCAAGGTCGCGACCATCCCGTCGAGCGACCAGGCAAACGGCGGCTCGAGCACCCCGACGATCGAGGTCGACGTGCGGCTCCTGCACGAGGCGGCCGCAGGCAGCCTCGACCAGGCGCCCGTCAGCGTCTCGATCACCACCGGCAGCGTCGACAGGGTCCTGGTGGTGCCGGTGAACGCCCTGCTCGCCCTCGCGAGCGGGGGCTATGCGGTCGAGATCGCAGGCGCAGGCGGCGCGCGCCATCTCGCGGCGGTCACGCTCGGCCTGTTCGACGACGCGGACGGTCTCGTGCAGGTGAGCAGCTCCGGCTTACAGGCGGGTCAGCGAGTGGTGGTACCGGCCTCCTGATGAGCAGCGGCGCCCCGACACTCGCGCTCCCGGTGCTCGAGCTCGACGACGTGACCAAGAGCTACGGCTCGGACCCGCCGGTGCCCGCGCTGCAGGGCGTCAGCTTCCGCATCGTGGCCCGTGAGCTCGTGGCGATCGTCGGGCCGTCCGGGTCCGGCAAGTCGACGCTTCTGCACGTGATGGGGACGCTGGAGCGGCCCGGCTCCGGTCGCGTCTCGATCACCGGGCTCGATGTCGAGCACCTGTCGGATCGAGAGCTGGCGGCGGTGCGCGCGACCCGCATCGGGTTCGTGTTCCAGCAGTTCTTCCTCTCGGAGCACTCGACCCTGCTCGAGAACGTCGCCGACGGGCTTCTCTACGCGGGCATCGTCGTGCACGAGCGGCGCGAGCGAGCCGCTGAGGCGCTGACGAGGGTCGGTCTCGGCGAGCGGTTGACCGCGCGGCCGACGCAGCTCTCGGGGGGTGAGCGGCAGCGGGTGGCGATCGCCCGCGCGCTGGTCGGACGGCCGGCGATCGTTCTCGCAGACGAGCCGACCGGCAACCTGGACAGCGCGACCGGCCAGTCGATCATGGCGCTGATCGACGAGCTCAACGCGGAGGGGGCGACGATCGTCGTCATCACCCACGAGCACGAGATCGCAGCTCACTTCCCGCGTCAGATCTCGCTTCTGGACGGGCGCGTCGTCTCCGACCGTCGATCAGGGGAGGCAGCATGAAACGCGTTCTCGCGCTCATCGTCCCGGCCGTCGCAATCGCGCTTGCCGCGTCGGGTGCGGGCGCCGGGGCGGCGAGCAGTGCCTGCCCGGCGTCGAACTCGCCCAACGAGCTCGTGCTCGCCGGCGGGAGCGGCCAGCAGGCCCAGCTCGGCAGGCAGTTCGCACAGAGCCTGCAGGTCGAGCTCGCGAACACGAACGGCTGCCAGCTCACGGGCAACCTGGCCGGCTACGACGTCACGTTCGACGCGCCCGCGAGCGGTGCGAGCGGCATCTTCGCGGGCAGCGGCTCCCGCGAGGCCGTCGTCGGGACGAACGGGCAGGGCGTCGCGACCGCACCCGCGTTCACGGCGAACTTCACCGCGGGCGGCTACACGGTCGAGGGCCACTCCGACCTCGGCACCGTCGCGTTCGCCCTCTCCAACACCGCCGCCGGCCTCGCAGCCTCGATCGCGTCGACGGGCGGCACCCCGCAGGCGGCGGCGGTGAACGCCCGATATGCACAGCCGTTGCAGGCCAGGGTCGTCGACGCCGCCGGCAACCCGGTCCAGGGAGCGACGGTGAGCTTCTCGATCCTCGCCGGGCCGACCGGCGCGGGCGCCAGCTTCCTCGGTGGAGGGCAGGCGACGGCGACAACCGATTCGAACGGGCTCGCCACATCGTCGCCGCTGCAGGCAAACGGCAGCCCTGGCCGCTTCACCGCGATCGCCTCCACGGACGGCATCACCGCCGTGGCCACCTACAGCCTCGACAACCACGCCGCCGCCGGCGCGCTGAACGCAGTTGGCTCGACGACGCAGAGCGCAACGATCGACAGCCGCTTCGCAAGACCGCTGGTCGCGCGCCTCCTCGATGCGGACGGCCAGCCGGTCGAGGGCGCGACGGTGACGTTCACCCTCGGCGGTGCAGCCTCGAGCGGCGGCGGCGGGACCGGTGGAGCCGCCGGTGCGACCTTCGTCGGCGGGGCGGGTCAGGCGACCGTGCTCACCGACGCGAACGGTCAGGCAACGACGCCCCCGATTCTTGCCAACGCGACACCCGGCGCCTTCACGGCTACCGCCACCGTCACCGGTTCCACGGCTCCCCTGGCCTACACGCTCCGCAACCTCCCCGCGCGGCTCGTCGCTGTCGAGCCGTCACGGAGCGCGACGGTCGGCCGCCGCTACTCCCGCGCGCTGAGCGTGCGCGTGCGCGGCTCCGACGGCAAGGCGCTCCCGGGTGTCGCCGTCACCTTCACGATCGGCAAGGCAGGCAACAACGCGAGCGCCGGCTTCCCCGACGGAACGAGCATCGCAACCGCGACGACGAACAGTTCCGGCGTCGCCACTGCGCCCCCGATGACGGCCGACAACATCGCGGGCGCCTTCACGGCCACTGCGGTCCTCGCCGGCAGCGGCGCGGCCCGCTACACGCTCCGAAACCGGGCCGGCCTGCCCGACGCCGTCGCCACCGGCGCAGCCGACGGGATCTCGACCACGATCGGCTCGCGGCTTCCTGTCCGGCTCGCCGTCACCGTCACCGACAAGGACGGCAACGCCGTCTCCGGCGCCGTCGTCCGCTTCGCCGCACCGGGCCGGGGCCCCGGCGGGCACTTCGCGATCACGGTGCACGGGAGAGCGCGGGCGGCGCGCATCGCCCGCGTCCGCACGAACGCCGAGGGGATCGCGATCGCACCGCCTTTCATCGCCAACAGCACTGCCGGCGGCTACACGGTCGCGGTGCGCGCCGGCTCGGGGCGGGCCGCGTTCGCCCTCGTCAACCGCCCGTGACGATGCCGGCTGCGCCGGAGCCGCCGCGGCTGCGGCTCTCCGATCTCGCCCGTGTCGCCAGCGTCGGGCTCCGCACCCGTCGCGTCCGCGCGGCGCTCTCGGCGCTCGGGATCGCGATCGGCGTCGCCGCGATCGTCGCCGTCCTCGGGCTCTCGTCCTCGAGCCAGGCGGGGCTGCTGGCCGAGATCGACAAGCTCGGCACCAACCTCCTGACCGTCACGAACGGGCAGACCTTCTTCGGGCAGACGGCCGAGCTGCCGCTGGCCGCGCCCGGGATGATCGCCCGGATCGGCCCCGTCGAGCAGGTCCAGTACACCGGCTCGACGAGCGCCGAGGTCTACCGCAGCCCGCTCATCCCCTCGGTCAATACGAACGCCCTCTCCGTGCAGGCCGCCAGCCTCGACCTGCCGCGGACGGTCGGGGCCGGCGTCGCCGCAGGCAGCTTCCTGAACGCGGCGACTGCCCGCGAGCCGGTCGCAGTGCTCGGGGCCGCCGCGGCGCAGCGGCTCGGCATCGACCGTCTCTATCCGGGCGAGCGGATCTGGCTGGGAGGCATGTGGTTCTACCTCTCGGGCATCCTCGACTCGGCCGCGCTCGCCCCGGAGATCGACTCGAGCGTGCTCGTCGGCTTCCCGGCCGCCGAGCGGTACCTCGACTTCGACGGCCATCCGACCACCGTCTACGTTCGAAGCGTCACCAGCCAGACCACGGCCGTCCAGTCCGTGCTCGGCGCGACGGCGAACCCCGAAGCGCCGAACGAAGTGGACGTGAGTCAACCGTCCGCCGCGCTCACGGCCCGCGCCGACGCCCAGGGTGCCCTCAACAGCCTCTTCCTCGGGCTCGGCGCCGTCTCGCTCCTCGTCGGCGCGGTCGGCGTTGCCAACATCATGCTGATCGGCGTCCTCGAGCGCCGCTCCGAGATCGGGCTGCGCCGCGCGCTCGGCGCCACCAGGGCACAGATCCGGGCCCAGTTCCTCGCCGAGGCGATCCTGCTCGCGCTGATCGGAGGCGCAGTGGGCGTCTGCGCCGGTGTCGTCTCGACCGCGGTCTACGCCGCCACGAAGCACTGGCAGATCGCCATCCCCACTGCCGCGTGGGCCGGCGGCCTTGGCGCCGCCGTCCTCATCGGTGCCCTCGCCGGGCTTCTCCCGGCCGTCCGTGCCGCCCGCATGTCGCCGACCGAAGCGCTCCGCACCGTCTGACCTTCGCCTGAACGGAACGCTCCTCATGCGCAGACGCCGCCCCCTCGTCCTCGCCCCGTTCATCGTCGCGGTGGCGTTCGCGCTGCTCGCGGCCGGCTGTGGCGGCGGAGGCTCACCCGGGGCGGTGGGCGCAACCTCCTCGACGACTGCTGCCGGGGGGACGCAGAGCGCGGGGCTCTCCTTCGCGCGCTGCCTACGCTCCCACGGGCTGCCGAAGTGGCCCGACCCGACCTCCGGTGGGGTGTTCGACAAGACCAAGCTGCGGCAAACCGGGTACAGCGTGTCCCAGGTGCGATCGGTCGAGGATGGTCCCTGCAAGAACCTGCTCCCGAGCGGCCCGGCCCAGGGCCCGCCGATCACCGCCGCCGATCGGACCGACTACCTCAAGGCCGCTGCATGCATGCGCTCGCACGGGTATCCGGGCTTCCCCGACCCGGCATTCGGGAGCAACACCGTCCGGACCGACGTCCCGTCGAGCATCGATCAGGACTCTTCCCGTTTCAAGGCGGCAGCGGCGATCTGCACCAAGCTGATCCCTGCCGGTCTCCCCTACAGCAGCTCGAGCTGAAGTTCCGGTGCTGACGTTCGAGGGTATGGTCGCAGCATGAAGATCAGCGGCCGGCGCGGGCGCCGGCGCACCCGCCGGACGTCATGGATGAGGCGCTTGCTCGTGCTCTCCGTCAGCGTCCTGCCGGAGGTGATCGTGCTGAGGCGCCGCGGCTACGCGCCTGCCGGCAACGTCGTCGTTCGCTGCCGGGAAGGGCATCTGTTCACGACCATCTGGGTCCCCGGTGCGTCCGTCAAGGCGCTTCGGCTTGGGCCCTGGCGGCTGCAGCGCTGCCCTGTCGGCAGGCACTGGTCGATCGTGACGCCGGTCAGGCGATCCGAGTTGACGGAGGAAGAGAGTCGCGCGGCGGCCGACAGCCGCGACGTCCGCCTTCCCTGACGCGTCGGTCGGCGATTCCTGGATGGACGGTGCCCGTGGGACATAGCCTTCAGGCGATGCAGGAACTCGACACGGATTACCTCGTCGTCGGGGCAGGTGCGTCGGGGATGGCGTTCGCGGACACGCTCGTCGCGCACACGGATGCCGAGGTCGTGCTCGTCGATCGGCGTCACCGGCCGGGGGGCCACTGGCTGGACGCGTACCCGTTCGTGCGCCTCCACCAACCCTCCGCCTACTACGGCGTCGAGTCGCGGCCGCTCGGGCACGATCGCATCGACGAGCACGGGCTGAATGCCGGCTTCTACGAGCGAGCGACCGGGGCCGAGATCTGCGACTACTACTCGCGCGTTCTGGACGAGAACCTGCTGCCGACCGGCCGGGTGCGGTTTCTCGGCATGAGCGACTACCGCGGCGGGGATGGTCACGGGCACCTCGTGGTCTCGCTGCTCGACGGCTCCCAGACCGTCGTCAAGCCGCGTCGCAAGACCGTTGACGCGACCTACGTGCAGTCGGAGATCCCGTTGCGTCACGATCCCGGATTCACGGTCGAGCCGGGCGTCACGCTCGTGGCGCCCAACCACCTTGTCGACCTCGCCGAGCCTGCGGATCGCTTCACCGTGATCGGGGCGGGGAAGACGGCGATCGACACCTGCCTGTGGCTGCTCGAGGCGGGAGTCGACCCCGGCCGCATTCGCTGGATCCGGGGCCGCGATCCGTGGCAATTCGACCGCACGTTCACACAGCCGCTCGATCTCGTCGGCTCGTACATGCGGCTCCAGGCGCGCTGGGTCGAAGCGGCTGCCGCCGCCGAGGACGGCCGCGACTTCGCGCGGCGGCTCGAGGACGCCGGGATGCTCGTGCGGATCGACTCCTCGGTCGAGCCGCTGGCGTTTCGTGGCGCCACGGTCAGCGGCCGCGAGATCGACGCTCTTCGCACGATCGAGCACATCGTGCGGGCGAGACGCGTTCGGAGCATCGGCCCGAGGTCGGTCACCACAGACGCCGGCGACGTTCCGGGCGGCCCGCGTGAGGTTTATGTCGACTGCACCGCCGCCGGAGTCCCCTCTGCTGCGGCGCGGCCGGTGTTCGAGTCGGGCCGCATCACGATCCAGTACGTGGCCGTCGGCTTGCTGCCCTGGTGCGCGTCCACGATCGGATTCGTCGAGTCGACCAGCCTCGACGACGAGGAGAAGAACCGGCTCTGCCCGCCGGTCGTCTTCTCCGGCGACGTGGCCCAGCTCGCCCGGCTGGCCTACGCCGCTTTGCAGGGCCAGGTCGCCCGGGTGCGCCACGAGACGGTCGGGCCCTGGAGCGCCTCGTCGAGGCTGAACCCCGCCCGAGCCGCGCTCGACCACATCGACGACGCGGACGTCGCCGACTCGCTGGCATTCATGATCGAACACACCCGTGCCGCGCTGAAGAACCTCGAACGCGCAGCAGCCGCTGAGGCCCGCGACTAGAAGGTGGCCCGAAGGGCAGCTCCAAAAGACGGCCTCTCGGCTATGGGCGCGGCTGGGATCGAACCAGCGACCCCTCGCGTGTGAAGCGAGTGCTCTCCCGCTGAGCTACGCGCCCGGAGGCTCGGATCTTAGCCAAGAACGATCCGCGCTCCGGCCTTCCGGAGCCGGCGTCAGCTCACCGTCAGTGCGACCGTCGTCGTGTGCGTCTTGCCGCCGCCCGTGCCCGTGATCGTGAGGGTCGACGTTCCCTGACCGATGCGAAGCCCGGCGGTCACCGTCAGCGTCGAGGTCGTCGTTGCCGGGTCGGGGGAGAACGAGCCCTTCGTGCCGAGCGAGAAGCCGGACGCAGAGAGCGTGACCGGGCTCGAGAAGCCGCCCGTCCGCGTGATCGTGACAGTGAATGTCGTCGAACCGAACCGGGAGATGCTCCCCGAGGACGGGCTGACCGACAGAGTGAAGTCGGGATTCGCACTCGCCGCCTGGACGGACAGCGAGACCGTGGTGGTATGGGTCGTTCCGCCGCCGCTGCCGGAGATCGTCAGTGTGTAGGTACCGGTCGGCGTGTTCGAGCTCGTCTGGACGTTCAGCGTCGAATTGCCCGAGGTCAGCGACGACGGGCTGAACGCGGCCGTCGTGCTCGAAGGCAGCCCGCTGACCGACAGGCCGACGGACGAGGTGAAGCCGCCGGTCGGTGCGATCGTGGCGGTGTAGCCGGTGGCGCCACCGGCCGTGACGGTCGCAAGGGACGGGCTCGCGGAGAGCGTGAAGTCGGGAGTCCCGCTCGGCGCCTTGACGACGAGCGATGCGGTCGCTGTGTGGACCGTTCCGCCGCCGCTGCCGCCGATCGTCAGCGTGAAGGTGCCGGTCGGCGTGTTCGAGCTCGTCTGGACGTTCAGCGTCGAGTTGCCCGAGGTCAGCGACGACGGGCTGAACGTCGCCGTCGCGCCGGCAGGCAGGCCGCTCGCCACCGACAGGCTGACGGACGAGGTGAAGTCGCCGCTCGGCGTCACCGTGGCCGTATAGCCGGTCGCGCCGCCGGCCGTCACGGTCGCCGACGACGGCGAGACGCCCAGCGTGTAGTCGCCGGTCTGCGTGCCGCCTCCGCCTCCGCCGCCGCTTCCGGCGGTGAATGCGGCGAGCCCGATCGGCGTACCGAGGCCTGTCGGCCCGTCGAAGCCGGCGACGGCGTTGCAGAGATAGCTGCCGCAGCTGCCGTTCGAGCCCGACGTGATGTCGTGCAAGGACGTGGTGTGCGCGTAGGGCGTCGAGCCGTAGACCGCGCTCGCCGCGGTGCCGGTCAGGGCGTAAGCGGAGGCGATGAGCGGTGCGGCGAGGCTCGTGCCGCCGACCTGGTACCAGCCCTGTGCGCTGTACGAGCTCACGTAGATCGCCGCGCCCGTGTTCGGGTCGGCATCGGCCGAGACGTCTGCGAGTGCGCGGTGCGAGCAGCCCGTGTCGGTCTGCCAGCCGGGCTTCGCCTCGTACGACGAGCAGCCGGATCCCGCATCGGACCACGCCGTCTCCGACGACCAGGAGCCGTCGGCCGTGAGGTGGAGGGTTGTCCCGCCGACCGCTGTCACGTAGCGCGACGCGGCCGGGTACTCGACGCCGTAGCCGTTGTCACCCGTCGAAGCTGTGATGGCAACGCCGGGATGGTTGAAGGCACTGTCGAACGACGTCTCGCTCGACGACTCGTTTCCGCCCCACGAGTTCGAGATCACGTTCGCTCCCAGCGCGACGGCCTCGTTCTCGGCTGCGAAGAGGTTGGTGAAGGCGTTGTTCGTTGCCTCGACGAGCAGGATCTTGCAGCTCGGGCAGATGCCGTGTGCGGTCTCGACGTCGAGCGCGATCTCGAGCGACCAGCCCGAGCTGGCGCCCGGATAGCTCGTCCCGCCGCTCTGGTTGACCTTCCGGAAGCAGCCGTTCGCCGTCGTGCACGTCGGCAGTCCGAACTGCGACGAGAACGTCGCCAGGTCGGACTCGGCCGTGGGGTCGTCGTAGGCGTCGACGATCGCGATCGTCTGCCCGGCACCGCCGGCGGTCGGGAGCGCATATGCGCTGTGGAACTGCGTCGGCGCCAGCGCGGTCGCGGGAGGCGTCGACGATGCGAGGGGCTTCCCGGCGCTGTCCGTGACGACGTTCACGTTGCACGACGCGTACAGGCCGCCCTGCCACGAGCAGCCGTGCTTGAACCAGTGGCCGTGGCCGTGATCGCGCAGCGGCGGGTTGCCGCTCGGATCGGCCGAGGCCGTAAGCGCGACGGCAAGCGCAAGCGCAGACGCGACCAGGACGACGAACGTTCTCAACTCAACTCCCCCCTTGCCGGCAACACAGTGCTGTGCCGGATCTTAGGTCGCCGGCGACCGGTTGGAAACCCCTGCGGCAAAGGTCGGCGGGCTGCTTTTTGCCGGCACTAGGCTCCCCACCAGGTGTCCTCGCGGGCGGCGGCCGTGCCTCCGGTCCGGTCGAGAGCGTCGAGGGCGCTCTTGTCGTCGTCGGTCAGGCTGAAGTCGAACAGCCTTGCGTTCTCGACGATTCGCGACTCGTGTGTCGACTTCGGGATCACCGGGACGCCGAGCTCGAGCGCCCAGCGGAGCAGCACCTGCGCGGGCGTCCGCTCGAGCCTCTCGGCGATCCGCGCCACGGTGGGATCCTCGAGGTGCCCGCCGGTTCCGAGTGAGCTGTAGGCCTCGAGGACGATGTCGTTCTGCTCGCAGGCGGCGAGCAGGCCCTTGCGATACGCGAACGGGCTGAACTGCACCTGGTTGACGACCGGAGGAGCCTTCGCCGCCGCCAGCAGCTCACCGAGCTCGGCAGTGTCGAAGTTCGAGACGCCGATCGACCGCGTCAGCCCGAGCTCCTGTGCGCGCTCCATCCCGGGCCACGCCCAGAGTGGGCCGCCTCCCGGCCAGTGGATGATGTAGAGCTCGACGTGGTCGAGCCCAAGGCGCTCGAGGCTCTTCTCGAGCTCGGCGACGGGGTCGTCCCGGCGCGGGAAGAACTTCGTCGTCACGAAGATCTCCTCGCGCGGCACTCCGCTCTCGCGCAGGCCGATTCCCACGCTCTCCTCGTTGCCGTACGCCTGCGCGGTGTCGACGTGCCGGTACCCGGCCTCGAGCGCCCAGCGGACGGCGTCGACACACACGCTGCTGTTCTCGACCTGCCAGACGCCGAGGCCGAGCAGCGGGATCTCGTTCCCGTCGGAGAGACGTCTCGTGCTGTCGGCCGTGATCGGTGCTGTCATTCGACTCCCCGCGGAAAGTCCGCGGCACCGGTGAGGGATCCTTAGGGCTGCTTCCTCCCGGATCTGACCCGGTTCGGAACCTCACCGCGCCGCGGGCGCAGCCAGTGTACCGCGGCTATGATCCGGGCTTCCCGGCGACGACAAGGAGGTGGCGCGACATGACGAAGACGGTCCAAGAGGTCTCGTTCGCCTGCGCCGCCCGTCGCCGCGACGTCTCCTGACGTCCTCCAGCCGCGGGCCGCGCGCCCGTTTCTCCGGCCAACGGACGAAGGAGCTTTGGTTGACACTTCCGGCTACGGACTCGTTTCTGCACCGG
This sequence comes from uncultured Thermoleophilia bacterium, assembly GCA_963794375.1. GTDB lineage: Bacteria > Actinomycetota > Thermoleophilia > Gaiellales > Gaiellaceae > PALSA-600. The sequence continues at coordinate 293,033 of CAWCDL010000002.1, read as the reverse complement.
CTCGGGTGGGACGACGGCTGGGACGCCGCGTTCGCAGAGCATCGCGCCGCCGGGCTTCGCCCCGCTCGCGTCGCGGTCCAGCATCGGGGCGCGTACGACCTCGCGACCGAGGACGGCGAGCTGCGCGCGAGCGCCGCCAACCGCCTTGTGCGTGATGAGATGCTGCCCGCCGTCGGCGACTGGATCGGCTTCGATCCCGAGACGACGCTCGTCGAGGTGGTCCTCGACCGCCGCACCTCGATCTCCCGCAAGGAGACGTTGCAGGCGACCCGCGAGCAGGTGCTCGCCGCGAACGTCGACGTCGCGTTCCTCACCCAGGGGCTGCCGCTCGACTTCAACCCGCGCCGGCTCGAGCGGTACCTCGCGATGGCGTGGGAGAGCGGAGCGGAGCCCGTCGTCCTGCTCACGAAGGCCGATCTGGTGGCCGACACGCTGCCGTTCCTTGCCGAGGCCGAGGCGGTCACGCTCGGCGCCTGCCCGGTACTCGCCGTCTCGGCCCCGACGGGTGCCGGCCTCGACGAGCTGCGGGCGCTCCTCGCGCCGAACCGCACCGCGGTGCTGCTCGGCTCGTCGGGTGTCGGCAAGTCGACGATCGTGAACGCGCTCGCCGGCGAGGAGCTGCTCGCCACTCAGGAGGTACGGGCAGACGACCACCGCGGACGGCACACGACCTCGCACCGCGAGCTGATCGTCCTCGACGCCGGCGGTGTCGTGCTCGACACGCCCGGCATCCGCGAGCTGCAGCTCTGGGACGCCGACCTCGGCCAGACGTTCGGCGACGTCGAGGAGATCGCCCGGCGCTGCCGCTTCTCCGACTGCGCGCACGACCGCGAGCCCGGTTGTGCAATCCAGGACGCCCTCGCCGACGGATCGCTCTCCCCGGAGCGGTGGCAGAGCTATGTCAAGCTGCAGCGCGAGCTCGAGGCGCTCGAGGTCCGGCGCAACCATCTGCTGCGGCAGGAGCAGGTACGGCAGTTCAAGATCCGCACACGCCAGCACCGTTCGAAGAAGAAGCGCTGAGCCCGGCGGCCGTCCTCCCGGACGCCGTCGAGCTCGCGGTGCCCGACGCCGAGCGCCGGCTCGGGCACGTTGCGCTCCGTCAGGAGGTGCGTCGCCCGCGCGACGGGCCGCCGTTTCACTTCCGTGACGGTGCCTGGCACCTGCGGTTCGACCGGCCGCCGGCGAACCGCCTCGAGTACCTGCTCGCGCTCGACGGCACCGTCGTGCCCGACGCGGCCAACCCGCGGCGGGCCGACGGGCCCTTCGGCGCGAAGTCGGTCGTCGAGTGGCCCGAGTACACGCCGCCGGCGTGGCTCGAGACGATCGCCGACCCGGGCCCGGTCGAGGCGGTCGAGCTCCGGTGCCGCCGGCTCGTCGCCCGCGTACGCGCACTGCTCTACCGGACACCGGAGCCGCCGGGCGCCGACGCACCGTTCCTTCTCGTCCACGACGGCCCCGAGTACGCGCGCTTCTCGGGGCTGACGCGCTTCCTCGACGCGATGAGCTGGGAGGAGCGCATCCCGCCGCTACACGCTGCGCTGCTCGAGCCGGTCGATCGGAACGAGACCTACTCGGCCTCGGCGCTCTACTCGGCCGCGCTCGCGCGCGAGCTGGTGCCGGAGCTTACGCGGCTCGTCCCGCACGGCCGCCGGATCGGCATGGGCGCGAGCCTCGGCGCGCTCGCGATGCTGCACGCCCACGTGCGCCACCCGCGCCTCTTCGACGGGCTGATGCTCCAGTCGGGCAGCTTCTTCCGCCAGCGGTCCGACAAGCAGGAGGCTGGGTTCCCCCGCTACGCCCGCATCACCCGCTTCGTCGGCGGCGTGCTCCGCGGTGCCGGACAGGGAAGACCGATCCCGGTGGCGATGACGAGCGGCACGGCAGAGGAGAACCTCGCGAACAACCGCGCGCTGCATCGCGCGCTTCAGCAGCACGGGTATGCGGCCTGGCTCGCCGAGATCCCCGACGCGCACAACTGGACCTGCTGGCGGGACGGCTTCGATCCGATGCTGCCGGCGCTGATCGAGGCCGCCGCTTGAGGCGCATCGTCGACGTCGACGGCGGCACGGTGCTCGCGCACGGGCACTACGGACGTCCGCTGATCGCCTTTCCGTCCGAGGACGGCGAGCCGTACGACTGGGAGTCGCGAGGCATGGTCGACGCGCTCTCCGGCCTGCTCGAGAGCGGGCGGCTCAAGCTCTACTGCGCGCCGTCATACGACCGCGAGAGCTGGACGCGTCGCGACCTGCCGCTCGAGGAACGCGCTCGGCGTCACGGCCACTACGAGTGGTGGGTGCTCGAGCGGCTGCTTCCGTTCGTGCAGGCCGACTCGCACACGCACGAGATCGTCGTCGCGGGCACCTCGTTCGGCGCCTACCACGCCGCGAACTTCTGCCTCAAGCGCGCCGACGTCTTCCCGCTCGCGATCTGCCTCAGCGGCGTCTACGACGTTGCCGTGCAGGGCGGCGGCGAGCGCGCCGACGCCGTCTACTTCTCGAACCCGATCGACTACGTCGCGAACCTCCACGGCGACCACCTCGACTGGCTGCGCGCCCACGCGTCGTTGCTCCTCGTGTGCGGCCAGGGGCAATGGGAGGACACGACCGGCGCGCTCGAGTCGACGAAGCGCTTCGGCGGCCTGCTCGAAGAGAAGGGAATCCCGCGCGAGGTCGACCTGTGGGGGCACGACGTGCCGCACGACTGGCCGTCATGGCGTGCCCAGATCGCCCATCATCTACCGCGCTTTGTCTGAGTTGCTGATCGGGCTCCTCCTCGGCACCGAGGAGGACTGGCCGTCGGCGTTCGAGGCGCTCGTCGGGCGCCTCGGCCGGGTCGACGGCCACGAGCTGCGCACCGAGCGCATCGCGATCGAGCCGTTCGACCTGCGCGCGAAGCCTCGCTACGCGCTCGTGATCGACCGGCTCGCCTGGTGGTACGACCTGCCGCGCGCCTGGCTGAAGAAGGTGGCGCTGATGGACGACGTCTACCTCCTCAACAACCCGTTCACGTTCCAGGCGATGGAGAAGCACTCCGCGTACTGCGCGCTGATGCGGCTCGGCATCCGCGTGCCCGAGACCTGGCTGATCCCGCACAAGGTGCCGCCCTCGAACCCGCGCTTCCAACCCACCGCCGAGCGGTACAACCGGCCGTTCGACCTCGAGGAGATCGGCGGCAACGTCGGCTACCCGCTCTTCATGAAGCCGTTCGACGGCGGCCAGTGGGTGGGCGTCTCGCGCGTCGGCTCGCCGGAGGAGCTGCGGGCGCGCTACGACGAGTCGGGCGAGCGGATGATGCACCTGCAGGCTGCGCTCGAGGGCTTCGACGTGTTCGTCCGTTCGCTCTCGATCGGTGCCGAGACGATGTCGATGTGGTTCGACCCGGGCAAGCCGATGCACGACCGCTACCAGGTCAGGCACGACTTCCTGACGCCCGAGCTCGGCGACGAGGTCGTCAGTATCTCGCGGCTCGTGAACGCGTTCTTCCGCTGGGAGTTCAACTCGTGCGAGACGATCGTCAAGGACGGCGTCGCCTACCCGATCGACTACGCGAACGCCTCGCCCGACGTCGCGCTCACGTCGCTTCACTACTACTTCCCGTGGGCGATCACCGCGCTCGTCCGCTGGTGCGCCTTCTGTGCCGTCACGCGCCGCGAGATGCGCATCAACCAGAACTCGCGCGACTACTTCGAGTGGGGCGACCGCGAAGAGCTCTCGTACGACGAGAAGCTCGCCCGCTACCGCGAGCTCGCCGACGACTACTTCCAGGTCGATGCCTACCGCGAGTTCTGCGATCGGCATCTGCCGCATCTCGACGAGGTCGCGCACGTGTGGTTCACGTCGCCCGAGTTCGACCGGGTGCTCGTCGACACGGTGCACGCGACGTTCCCCACGCACGAGCGCGAGCAGTTCGTCGCCCACTACCGGGGCCTGATCGGCGCCTGGGCGGCCGACCAGGCCTTGCGTTGACGGCGTTGCCAGTCTAGGCTCGGCCTGTCACTGCGGCGCTCGTCCCGAGGGAGGCTCCGCATGACCCCCATCACGATCGCGGCCCGCAAGCTCGGCAAGCTGCCCGTCCGCACCGACGTCCGGACGCTTCGGCTCGCACGCTACGTCGACACCTCGAAGCTTCCGCCGCCGCCGGCGGCGCTCGACCTCACGGGGCACGTCCCCGACTGGCCGATGTACGCCAACGACCGGATCGGAGACTGCACGATCGCAGCGGCCGGGCACATGATCGAAGCCTGGACGGCGGCAAGCCGCGGCACGGCCGTCGAGGTGAGCGAGTCGGCGGTGCTGACGGCCTTCGACCGTGTCAAGAGCGTCGACCCGCAGACCGGGGAGGAGGGGGCGGTCGAGCTCGACGTCCTCAAGGACTGGCGCAAGCACGGTGTCGGGCGCCATCGCATCGCCGCGTTCGCATCCGTCTCGATTCGCGACCACGCGCTCGTGCGCGCCGCCGCATGGCTCTTCGGCGGGCTGTACATCGGCCTGGCGCTTCCGGTGACGGCGCAGGACCAGGAGATATGGGACTGGACGGGGTCGTTCACCGGCGACGCACGGCCCGGCTCGTGGGGCGGCCATGCCGTCGACATCGTCGGCTACGAGGACGCGGTGCTCACGGCGATCACCTGGGGTGCGCCGAAGGAGCTGACCTGGCGCTTCTGGGACCGCTACGTCGACGAGGCCTACTGCATCCTCTCGCGCGACTTCCTCGAGCGCGACCAGGCGCCGAACGGCTTCGACCTCGAGGCGCTGAAGGAGGATCTCGCACTCGTCACGGCGTGATTGTCCGCGACGCGGGCGTGCAGATCCAGACCGAGGCATGCGCCGGCTCGACCGCACGGCCGACTGCGGCGAGTAGCTCGGCCCGGACCGTCTCGACCTCGACGGCCTCTCGGAGCCGCGTCGTGAAGCCGTCGAGAATCGAGTCGGCGTCGTAGTGCGCACGGTTGAACCGGCGGTCGACGAGTCTCTGGACGCGTAGTCGGAGCGGGTTGAAGAGCGCGGCGGCCGCGAGGGTGGAGGCGGCGACGGCAACCGGCGAGGAGAACGGCAGCACGTCGGTGGCGAGCACGACCAGCCCGACGAACACTCCGGCCAGGAGCCCGGTGACGATCAGGTAGGAGAGCGTGCGGCTGATCAGCCGGTCGACGTCGTAGAGCCGGTACTTGAGGACTCCCATTCCGATTCCGAGCGGCAGGGCCGAGACGGCGACGAAGGCGGGGCTCGCCGGCCCGCCCACCACGCTCGCGAGAAGGACGCCGACGACCGCCACCGTGCCGCCGGTCAGGAACCACTTCAGCTGCTGACGCTCGTCACCCGATGCCCGCCGGTAGCGGTCGATCTGACGAGCCGCGGCGGCGAGGAAGACCGCGACGTAGGCGCCCACGATGACGCCGGTCAGGATCGCCGCGGCACGACTCGACGGGGCGGTCAGGGCGGCTGCCTCGCCGTTCGAGCCGACGATGAGCCGGTGGTCGGTGAAGGCCGTCGAGTCGGGAATCGCATTGACGACGAGAAATGTCCCGACGACGACCACGTACGCCCAGAAGCACCACCGCCACCGTCCCCCCGGGATGCGGCCGTCGGGGAAGAGCATGACCGGGAGCGGCAGGAGCGCGAGCACCGGGATCCACGACGGCGCGAGGGCGACGGCGAGACGCCCGAGCGGGAGTCCGTGGTCGCCGACGCGGTAGACGAGGACGGCGTAGACGCTCGCGTCGGTCGCGAGGGTCACCGTCAGCGCAAGCGTGACGAGGATCCAGCCGATCGAGTTCCGCGGCTGCCGGTAGGCGATGAGCACGCCGACCGCGGCGAACGGCAGGAACAGCACGATCACCGACGCGTTCGTCGCGGCTGGCTGACCGTGCGCCGCCAGCGCCAGCGGTAGTGCGGCGAGCGCCAGGAGAAGCATCAACGCGCCGGTCGCGAGTGCGAGCCGGCGCGCACTCGGGGTCGCGGTCGGAGCGATTCCGTGAATCTAGAGCGCGCCCGTTCCGAGAGCGTTACGGAATGGTGGGGCGGCTCTCGGCCGTCCCACCATTCCGCTGTCGCGAGCTCAGAGCCCTGCGCACTCGCCGAGCTTGAGCCCGGCGACCGAGTTGGGGCCGCCGCCGCTGTCGCCGACCTGGGCCATCGGGTTGTTGGCCAGGCAGATCAGGCTGCCGCCGACGGTGTTGCTGACGACCTCGGTCGAGTCCGGCGTGCCCCCGTCGCCGGTCGTGAGGCCGACGTTGCGGAAGAGGAGCACGTTCCCCGAGACGTGGTTCCGGATCACGCCGAACCAGGCTCCTTGCCAGCCCTCGACGATCAGGTTCCCGCCGATCGTGTTCTCCTTGATCGGGAAGTTGATGTACGGATTGAGCGTCCGTCCGGGCCCGCCGCCGATCGAGACGACGCTGCCGCGAACGGTGACGTCGGTCAGGTACATCGTCAGCGCGCGATCGGCGAGGATGCTGCCGCCGACCCAGTCGGTCGTCGTCGTCACGCCGCACGGCGGCTGCGGGATCGGTGGCCCGAGCGCGCCGGGAGAGCAGCCGAGCGCCAGGGTCGCGGTGCGCCCGACGAGGACGTCGCCTCCGACCTTGACCGTGCTGAGGCTGAACGCGTCGAGGCAGGACCCCGGCGTCAGCGTCAAGTTGCGGCCGACGGTCAGCGTGTCCCCGGCGGGGACGTACGCGTTGCCCGTCACCGTGAGGCTCGGATACGAGCCTGAGAGAGCCGTGCCCGCACTCGAGCAGATCGGCGGACCGGCGGTCGGGTCGGCCGTCGCACTCGTGGCCCACACGCTCAGGCCGAGAATGCCAACGGCGAAGAGCAGAAGCCTGAGCCTCATTGCCCACTCCCCTTTCGTTCGAGAGACCCCGGTGGATCCTACGGCACTTCGGAGGGCTCTACCAGGAGGGCCCGGCCGACGATCGCTGCTTCGGCGCCTGCGGCGGCAAGGCTCTCCACGTCTGCGGGGGAGCGGACGCCCCCGGCGGCGAGGACGCGCAGGCCATGTGCGGCGGCGATAGACACGAGCTCGAGGTCGGGGCCGGCGAGCGTTCCGTCGCGATCGATCGCCGTAACCAGCACACGCGCGCCTGCCGCCCGCTCGAGCGCGTCGGCGAACCCCAGCCCCGTGCCCTTCGTCCAGCCGGCCGTCCGCACCTCGCCGTCGCGCACGTCGAGCGCGAGCACGACTGCGTCGCCGAGCTCGAGCCACGGGGTGGGATCGGGCCAGGCGGCCGTGCCGACGACGACGCGGTCGGCGCCGGCGTCGAGGAGTGATCGTGCGTCGGCCAGGCTACGGATCCCGCCCGAGGCCTGCACCGGCAACCCGGTCGCCGCGGTGACGGTCGCCACCAGCTCCGGGCGCACCCGGCCGGAGCGGGCGCCGTCGAGGTCGACGAGGTGGATGCGACCGGCGCCCTCGGCTGCCCAGCGCGCGGCGAGCGCGACGGGGTCGTCGGCGCGCTCCACGACCGAGTCGTAGTCACCGCGGTGGAGGCGCACTGCTTCGACGCCGAGCACGTCGACCGCGGGTATGACTTCGATCGGGCCGTCGAACCACATATCGCCATGTTAACGTGCTAACATGACGGCCATGGCGCGAACCGATCGGGACGGACGACATTCATGGCGGACCAAGGAGATGCGAGAGCTCTTCGACGCGATCCTCTCGCTGGAGACGCGGGCGGAGACGGAGGCATTCTTCCGGGATCTGTGCACGCTGTCGGAGCTGGAGGCGATGACCCACCGCTGGCAAGTGGCGCGGCTCTTGGAGCGGGGCCTGCCGTACGTGGAGATCGCCGAGCGGACGGGGGCGTCGACGACGACAGTGACGCGCGTGGCGCACTGGCTGCGGCACGGCGAGGGCGGCTACCGGACGGCGCTCGACCGCGCGGCACTCTGAGAGTCGCGCTGCCCGTCAAGGGGCGCCTGCGTGAGCCGGCGTTCCACCTGCTCGAAGATGCGGGCCTCGGGCCCGAGCAGCCCGGCGATCGCGCGCTCGCGTTCCCGTGCCGGAACGCGCCGGTCGAGGTGCTGCTCGTGCGCGCGGCCGACATCCCCGAGTACGTGCAGGACGGCGTCGTCGACTGCGGCATCACCGGCATCGACCTCGTGCGCGAGCGCGGCGCGCAGGTGCGCGAGTTGCTGACGCTCGGCTTCGGCTCGTGCCGTCTCGAGGCAGCGGTGCCCGCCGAGTCCTCGATGCAGACGATCGCAGAGCTCGACGGCGTCTCGGTGGCGACCGTGTATCCGCGCCTTACGCGCGAGCTCCTCCCGGGGGACGTGACGCTCGTCGACGTCACCGGCTCGGTCGAGCTCGCACCGCGGCTCGGCCTCGCCGATGCGATCGTCGACCTGGTCTCCTCCGGGAACACCTTGCGCACGAACGGCCTGCGCTCGCTCGGCGTGCTGCTCGAGTCGGAGGCCGTGCTGGTTGCCGGCGAGGGCGCAGATTCGGAGGCGTTCGCGGCGATGCTGCGCGCCGTCGTCGAGGCGCGGCGGCACCGCTACCTGATGCTGAACGCGCCCGAGTCGGCGCTGCCCGAGATCGCGCGCCTTGTCGCCCCGCGCGTCCCGAGCGTGCTGCCGCTCGCCGAGGAGCGGATGGTGGCGGTGCATGCACTCGTGCCCGCCGCCGAGGTGTGGCGCCTCCTGCCCGAGCTCGAGGCGGTCGGGGGCTCGTCGATCCTGATCGTGCCCGTCGAGCGGATGGTCTCATGAGCGTAGGCTCGATTTGACGATCGTCTCGGAGATCAAGGAGGAGGGCCTCGAGGCGGTCAGGCGCTGGGCGCTCGAGCTCGATGGGGCAGAGCCCGCGCGCGTGAAGCCGGACGGCGATGTCCCCGCCGAGGCGATTCTCGAGCTCGCCGACCGGGTTGCGCGTTGGCATGCGGCGCAGCGGCCCGCCGACGTCGTGCTCGAGGTCGAGCCGGGCGTGGTGCTCGAGCGACGCTGGGTCGCGCTCGACACCGTCGGCGTCTATGTGCCGCGCGGGCTGATCTCCACGCTCGTCATGTGTGCCGTCCCGGCGCAGATCGCGGGCGTGCGGCGCATCGTCGTCTGTACACCTCCGGACGGCGCCGGGACGATCGCGGCGGCGGCGATGCTGCTCGGCCTCGACGAGGTGTGGGCGCTCGGCGGGCCGCAGGCGATCGGCTTCCTCGCCTACGTCGAGCACGTCGACAAGATCGTCGGCCCCGGCAACGCGTACGTCAACGAGGCGAAGCTCGAGGTGTGGCGCGACGTGCCGATCGACCTGCCGGGCGGCCCGTCCGAGGTGGTCGTCGTCGGCGACGGCGACCCACGGCTCGTCGAGCTCGAGCTCGCCGCGCAGCGGGAGCACGGTCACGAGGCCGTCTGCACGACCGTCGCGACGATCGAGGAGGCGGAGGCGATCGCGCCCGAGCACCTCGTGCTGCTCGGCGACGCCGAGCGCCACGCCGACACGGTCCGCAATGCGGGCGCGGTGTTCGTCGGGCCATGGTCGCCGGTCCCGGCCGGGGACTACGCGACCGGAGGCAACCACGTCCTGCCGACGAACGGCTGGGCGCGGTCGGTCGGCGGGCTCGGCCTGGAGACGTTCCTGAAGCCGGTCACCGTGCAGCGGCTGACGCGTGAGGGGCTCGCGCGGATCCGGCCCACGATCGAGGCGCTCGCCGCCGCCGAAGGGATGCCCGCGCACGCCGAGGCGGCGCGCCGATGAGGGCACTCGCGCCGGAGTTCCGTCCGTACCAGTGGGCGGCGCCGACCGACGAGGTGGCCCGGCTCGCCGGCATCGACGCGTCGCAGGTGCTCCGCTTCGACCAGAACACGCCGCCGCTGCCGCTCCCCTCGACACGGCCCGGCGCGATCGCCGGCGCGCTGGCGCGCGTGAGCGGGTACCCGGCGGGCGGCTACCGGCGGCTGCGAGGCGCGATCGCCGGCTACGCGGACGTCGAGCCCGAGAACGTCGTGCTCGGGGCGGGGGCCGACGACCTGATCCTGCTCTGCGCACGCGCCTGGGCGGGCCCGGGCGACACGATCGCGATCCCCGAGGCGCCGACCTATCCGCTCTACCGGATCGCCACGCAGCTCGCCGGTGCGACGGTCGGCGGGGCCGAGCCCGTTCTCACCTTCCACTGCAATCCGAACAATCCGACCGGCGAGCGGATGCCGTTGCCCGACGCGCGGCCACTCGTCGTCGACGAGGCGTACTTCGAGTACGGCGGCGAGACCGCCGCCGGGCAGCTCGACGACGGGATCGTCGTGCTCCGGACGTTCTCGAAGCTCTTTGCACTGGCGGGGGCGCGGATCGGCTATGCCCTCGCCTCGCGCGACGTCGCCGTCGAGCTCAACGCGAGGCAGGCGCCGGCGCCGGTCTCGACGCTGTCGGCGGAGCTCGCGCTCGCGGCACTCGCCGAGCCGCCGGATCCCGCGCCGACGATCGAGGAGCGCGAGCGGCTCGCCGCCGCGCTCCGGGCGCTCGGGCTCGAGCCGCTCGAGTCGCACACGAACTTCCTCTACGTGCCTGTCGACGACGGGATCGCGCTCGGAGACGCGTTGCAGCGGCAGGGCATCGTGGTGCGCGCCTACGACGGGGCGATCCGCGCCTCGGTGCGCGATCGCGAGGACGACGACGTGCTCGTCGAGACGCTTGCGCGCATCCTCGACCGTCCCGCTCCCGTCGCGCCTGCCGGCAAGCGGACGAGTCGAGTGCTGCGCGCCACCGCCGAGACGCGCCTTTCCGTCCGGCTCTCGCTCGACGGCGCAAGCCGTGTGCGCGTCGCCACCGGCGCCGGCCTGTACGACCACTTCCTCGAGCAGCTCGCCTTCCACGCGGGGTTCGACCTGGTGCTCGAGGGATCGGGCGACCTCGAGACCGGCGATCACCACACCGCCGAGGACGCCGCGCTCGCGCTCGGCGCCGCGCTCGACGCCGCCCTCGGCGACCGTCGCGGCATCGCACGCTACGGCGACGCGGTCGTGCCGATGGACGACGCACTCGCCCGCGCCGCCGTCGACCTCGGCGGCCGCCCGCACACCGAGCTCCGTCTCGAGCACGACCCGGGCCTCGCCGCGCACATGCTCTCCAGCCTGGCGCAGGCGGCGCGGGCCGCGATCCACCTCGAGGCGACCGGTCGCGACGCGCACCACGTCGCGGAGGCCGCGTTCAAGGCGGTCGGTCGCTCGCTGCGCCTCGCCGTGCGGCAGGACACCACGGGGCTCCCGTCGACCAAGGGGCTCCTGTGAACGTCGCGATCTGCGAGTACGGCGCGGGCAACGTGCGGTCGGTCGAGCTCGCGCTCCGCCGCCTCGGGGCCGAGCTCACCGCCGACGTCGCCGGTGCCGACCTCGCCGTCCTCCCCGGTGTCGGCTCCGCGCGCACCGCGATGGACGGGCTGCGCGCCCGCGGGCACGACGAGGCTCTTCGCGAGCGCTTCGCAGCCGGGCGCCCGATCCTCGGCATCTGCCTCGGCCTCCAGCTGATGCTGGAGGAGACCGAGGAGGACGACGGCGTGCCGGGCCTCGGCCTTCTCCCGGGCCGGGCCGTCCGGCTCCGCGAGGGCCGTGTGCCGCGCATGGGCTGGGCGGAGGTCGGCGACCGCGGCGCGTTCTACTTCGCCCACACGTACGCCGCCGAGACGCCGTGCGCAACCGCGTGGTCGGAAGGAGTTGTCGCAGAGGTGCGCTCGGGCTCGTTTCTCGGCTGTCAGTTCCATCCCGAGAAGAGCGGCGCCGCCGGCGCGCGCTACCTGGAGGAGGCGCTGTGCCTCTCCCGCGCCTGATCCCGTGCCTCGACGTCGCCGGCGGGCGCGTCGTCAAGGGCATCCGCTTCCAGGGGCTCCGCGACGTCGGCGACCCGGTCGAGCTGGGCGCCGGCTACTCGGACGCCGGTGCCGACGAGCTCGTGTTCCTCGACGTCAAGGCCACGCTCGACGGCAGGCGCACGCTCGTGGAGCTCGTGCGCCGGATCGCCGAGCGGCTCGCGATCCCGTTCACCGTCGGCGGTGGCGTGCGTCGCGTCGAGGACGCGGAGGAGTTGCTCGCTGCGGGCGCCGACAAGGTGGCGGTCAACTCCGCCGCGCTCGAGCGGCCCGAGTTGCTGACGGAGCTCGCGACGCGTCTCGGCTCGCAGGCCGTGGTGATCGCGATCGACGCCGAAGGCGGCCGCGTGCGCTCGCATGCAGGAACGACCGAGACGGGACGCTCGGCCGTCGACTGGGCGCGCGAGGCGGAGGGCCGCGGTGCGGGCGAGGTGCTGTTGACGTCGATCGACGCCGACGGGACACGCGCCGGCTACGACCTGCAGCTGACCGCCTCTGTCGCCGAGGCCGTCGACGTGCCGGTGATCGCCTCGGGCGGCGCCGGCGGCGCCGAGCACGTCGCCGACGCGCTCGAGGTGGCGCAGGCGGCGCTCCTCGCGTCGATCCTGCACGAGGATCCGAACCGGCTCGCGACGCTGCGGTCGGAGCTGCGCGAGCTGGGGGTGACGGTGCGGTGGAGCTGAGGCCCGCGATCGTGCAGGACTCGGCGAGCGGCCGCGTGCTGATGCTCGCCTGGATGGACGCGGAAGCAGAACGGCTCACGCGCGAGACCGGAGAGGCGTGGTTCTGGAGCCGTTCGCGAGAGCGTCTGTGGCGCAAGGGGGAGACGTCCGGCAACACGCTCGCCGTCGACGAGCTGCGGGACGACTGCGACGGCGACGCGCTGCTCCTGCGCGTCACGCCCGCAGGGCCGACGTGCCATACCGGCTCGGTCAGCTGCTTCGCACCGGCGCTCTGGCGCACGATCAGCGACCGGGCGCTCGAGCGTCCGGCGGGGTCGTACACGACCGAGCTGCTCGACGGCGGTCTCGGCGGCGTCGCGCGCAAGGTGGGGGAGGAGGCCGTCGAGCTGACGGTCGCGGCGCTCGACGAGACCGACGAGCGCGTCGTCGAGGAAGCGGCCGATCTCGTCTACCACCTCTACGTCCTGCTCGCCGCGCGTGGGCTCGACGTCGCGGCGGTCGAGGACGAGCTGGCGCGGCGCTCAGCACGCTGACGGAACAGGCCCGCCCTTCGTCGAGATCGCGACGTGCTCGCTCTTCGCGAGCGCGGCGAGCTTTGCGCGGTAGGTGACCATGTCGGCGTGCTGCCAGTCGGCGTGCGTCTGGCAGCGCCACGGGGCGTAGAGCTCCCGGTGGTAGGGGCTCGTGAGGCTCTCGGCGTGGCCGATCACGTTCGGCAGCGAGATCCTGTAGCGGGCCATCAGCCAGAGCGTCAGACGCAGTGACGCCTGGAGTTGCGCCGGGTCGTCCAGGATGCCGGCGTCGCTCGTGCCGACGTGCTCGATCCCGATCGCGGTCCAGTTGAGCCCGACGGTGTGCCGGCAGATCACCCCGAGCGGGACGAGCTGGTAGATCGTCCCGTCACGGTCGATCACGAAGTGCGCGCAGGTGCCCGGCAGCTCGTGCAGCTCGGAGTCGGGGACGTCGTCGGCGAACGTGTTCCACGCCGAGGAGAGCGTGGTCGTGGCGGTGTAGTGCTCGACGATCACGCGTGGATGCACGAGCCGCCAGGTGTGCAGCCCGTAGTGGCGGATCGCGTAGCGCTCCGTCTCGGCGCGCCGCGTGGCGCCGAACGGGATCGGCTTCTGCACGATCGGCGGCTTGGCCGGCGCGCCGGTCAGCGACAGCAGCAGGCTCAGCAGCAGGGCGACCACCCGGCCACCGTAGCGACCGGGTGGGTCGGCTCAGATGTGCGTTGCGGGCGTGGTCGACGTGCCGCCGCTCGGCGGCGTGCCGCCGTTCGAGGGGCCGCCGAAGCCGGAGCCGCCCTGGTCGCCGTCGGGGCGGCCGAAGCCTCCGCGGCCGGGCCCGAACGTGCCGTTGACCATCGCGGTGACCCGCGTCTTCAGGTTGGCCTGGAGCTGGTCGGCCTGCGACTGCGTCAGCTGCCCGTTCGAGACCGCCTGGTCGAGTTGCTTTTGCTGGGCGGCGACCATCGCGTCGATCAGCCCACTCGCAGACTTGCCGCTCGTGCCGTTCGCGATCTGCGCGAGCGTCTTCCCGGCAGCGATTTGGGTCGTCAGCCGGCTCGTCGAGACACCGAGATAGCTCGCTGCGGCGCTCAGGCCGCCGAACGGACCGCCGAACCCGAAGCCGCGCCCCCCGAAGCCGCCGCCGCGCGGGCGGCTCCCGCCCTGGAAGCCGTAGCCGAACTGGCGCGGCCCGTTGAACGTGCCCGAAGGACGGCTGCCCGAGAAGCCGGGCGGCCCGCCGCGCAGGCCCGAGCTCGATCCGCTCGAGCCGTGCAGCTTCCCGGCCGCGAGAGCGGCGCCGCCGGCGGCGAGCGCGACGACGACGACTGCGGCCACGCCGAGCTTCCTGTTGCGCGAGATGTCCATGCGCGCATCGTGGCCTGGTCGCCTAAGAGGATCCTCTCAGGGTGCTGTGAAACCGATCGGAACGACGGGACACAGGATCTTCACAGCACGGCCAGAGGCGCGGCTTAGCCTGGCCGCCCAGAGTTCGTGTCGTGAACGCGAATCTGCAGGCCGTCGAGATCGTCATCCCCGTCTACAACGAGGAGCGCGCGCTGCGGCCGAACGTCGAGCTGCTGCTCGGCTACCTCCGCGACGAGTTCCCGTTCGCCTGCGGTGTCGTGATCGCGGACAACGCGAGCACCGACGGAACACAGGCGATCGCGTGTGAGCTCGAGGCCGAGCACCGCGAGGTGACCGCCCTGCGCATCGACCGCAAGGGCCGGGGCCTCGCGCTGCGAACGGCCTGGCTCGGCTCGGGCGCCGACGTCGTCTCCTACATGGACGTCGACCTCTCGACCAACCTGACGAGCTTCCTGCCGCTCGTCGCCCCGATCATGTCCGGGCACAGCGAGCTGGCGATCGGCACCCGCCTCGGCCATGGAGCGCACATCCGCCGCCGGGTGAAGAGGGAGATCCTGTCGCGCGGCTACAACACACTGATCCACGTCGGCTTCCGCGCCGGCTTCAGCGACGCGCAGTGCGGCTTCAAGGCGATTCGCGCCGATGTGGCGCGACGGCTCGTGCCGCTCGTCGCCGACGACGGCTGGTTCTTCGACACCGAGCTTCTCCTGCTCGCGGAGCGCAACGGCCTGCGGGTTCACGAGGTGCCGGTCGACTGGATCGAGGATCTCGACTCACGCGTCGACCTCGCGCCGACGATCGCGGCCGACCTGCAGGGGCTCTGGCGCGTCCGCCGTTCCTTCTGGCGCGGGGAGGGCGAGTTGCTCGAGCCCGCCCCGGTCATGTGAGCGCCGGCGCGATCCAGGTCGAGCCGCGCAGCGGCACCGCGGTGCGCACGCTTGTCGCCCACCGGCACCGCCTCGCGCTCACCGGGGTCCTCGCGCTCGCCGCGGCGCTCGACTTCGTCCGGATCGACCGCAACGGCTACGCGAACACCTACTACGCGGGTGCCGTTCGCTCGATGACATCGAGCTGGCATCTCTTTCTCTGGACCTCGTTCGACCGGGGCGGGCTCGTGTCGGTCGACAAGCCCCCGCTCGCGCTCTGGGTCGAGGCGGCGAGCGCGAAGCTCTTCGGGTTCTCCGGCCCGGCGATCCTCGTTCCCGAGGGGCTCGCGGGAGTCGGGGCGGTGTGGGTGCTCTACCTGCTCGTCGCACGCCACTTCGGGCGCGTCGCGGGGCTCGGCGCGGCGCTCGCCCTGGCGGTCTCGCCGGTGTCGGTGGCGATCGACCGCGACAACAACCCCGACGCGCTGTTCGTCCTTCTGCTCGTCTGTGCGGCGTGGGCCGGCGCGCGCGCGGTCGAGCAGTCGCGGCTTCGCTGGCTCCTCTTGAGCGCGGTCTTCGTCGGGCTGGCGTTCGAGACGAAGATGCTCGTCGCCGCGTTCGTCGTGCCGGGCCTCGCGCTCGCGTATCTGCTCTTCGCGCGGCTGCGGCTCGGGACCCGGGTCGTCCACCTCCTCGCCGCGGGCGCCGTGCTGATCGTCGTGGGCGGCGCGTGGATCCTCGCCGTCGAGCTGACGACCGACCGTCCCTGGCTCGGGAGCACGAGCGACAACAGCGCTCTCAGCCTGCTCTTCGGCTACAACGGCTTCGGCCGCGTCGACGGGCAGACCGGCGGCACCTCGTCGAACGGCGGCATCGGCGGCGTCTTCTCCGGCGCGCCGGGGCTCTTCCGGCTCCTCAACGACGCCCTCGGCGACCAGGTCGCATGGCTGCTCCCGCTCGCGGTCGTCGGCGGATGCTCGGCCGCGATCTGGGCGTGGCGGCGGCGCCGGTCGCAGCTCGGGCCGCTTCTGATCGTCGGCGGCTGGTTCGTGACGGCGGCGGGCATCCTGAGCATCTCCGCGGGGATCGTCCACACGTATTACGTCTCCGCGCTCGCTCCGGCGGTCTGCGCTCTCGCCGGCATCGGAGCGGTGTCGCTCTACCGCGATGCCCGGCGCGCGGGGCCCTGGGTCGGCCCGCCGCTTCTCGCCGTCGTCTTCACCGCCTGGCTCCAGATCACGCTGCTCGACCGGAGCGGCTACCGCCCGTGGCTCGTGCAGGTCGTCGTCGCCGCCGCGGTGCTCGCCTGCAGCGGGCTCGTCGCGCTCGCCGTCTTCCCCGAGTGGCGCCACCGCGGCGCCGTTGCGGCGACGGCGATCGCCGTCGCGTTCGCCGGCTTCCTCGCAGCGCCGGCCGCCTGGGCGCAGTCGACGCTGCTCACGCCGGTGAACGGCGTCTTCCCGGGCGCCGGCCCGAGCTTCCAGAGCCGGGGCAACGGCTTCACGAATGCTCTCGGAGGCGGCGGGGGAAGCGACATCGACGCCGCCCTCGCCTACGCGGAGGCTCACGGCGCCGGAACGCGCTTCGCGCTGATTGTCTCGAGCGAGGAGGAGGCGGCCGACTCCGTCGTCGCCGGCGACCGGGTGGCCGCGATGGGCGGCTTCACCGGCCGCGAGACCGTGCTTGCGCCCTCCTATCTCGCGCGTCTGGTCGCAAGCGGCGCGGCGCGCTACTTCCTGCTCGGCGGCTCGAGCGGGCCGGGCTTCGGCTTCGGCACGACGAACGCGACCGTGTCGAAGGTCGAGTCCGTCTGCACGGCCGTCGACTCGTCGGCCTGGAGCGGCGGCACCGGCGCGACGCTGTACGACTGCACCGGCAAGGCGAGCGCGCTCGACTCGTAGTTCCCACCGATGTCGCGCGCGCGGGGGCGCGGCA
The DNA here is from genome assembly GCA_963794375.1 of uncultured Thermoleophilia bacterium. Taxonomy (GTDB): domain Bacteria; phylum Actinomycetota; class Thermoleophilia; order Gaiellales; family Gaiellaceae; genus PALSA-600. The sequence continues at coordinate 275,875 of CAWCDL010000002.1, read as the reverse complement.
CGGTCCCCGCATGACCTACGCGATTCTCGTCGGCGGCCGGCCGTCTCCTGCCCTTGCCGCCCTCCTCGACCAGCTCGACGCGGAGCTTCGCGCCCGCGGCTTCACCCGCGTCCCCGACGTCGACGATGCGAAGCTCGTCCTCAACGCCGTCGACCCCGAGAGCCCGCGGCCGTTCCGGCGCCGGTCGCGCGGCACGTACGCCGCGACGATCGTCGACGCGCCGCCCGACGAGTCGGACGTGCTCGCGGCGACCTATCCGCTCCTCGTCCGCTCTCTTGCGAACATCGTGCTCGCCCATGCGGGTGACGTCGTGTGGTTCACGACGATGGAGCGCGGCGTCTACACCGTCTCGGGTGCGCCGCTTGCGGCCGCCGTGCTCGACCGCCTGCTTCCGCTCGCCACTTCCAAGCTCGTGATCGACAACGAGTTCCGGACGGACCTCGAGCCCGCGCTCTGGGCCGGCGACGTCCACACGGGGAGCATCCAGGCTGCGGGCGCGCGGATCGCCGAGCTCGGCCTGCTGCCCGCGCCGTTCCCGATCGAGGACCTGCTCGACGAACGGGACCTCCGGCACGTGAAGAAGCTCTACGGGATCGGCGGGCTCTCCTACGGCAACCTGTCGGAGCGGCTCGACTCTCGTCGCTTCTGGATGAGCGCGTCGGGTGTCGACAAGTCGCGCCTCGAGGCGCCCGGGCGGGACATCCTGCTCGTCTCCGACTACGACGCCCCGCGTGCCCGCATCGTGCTCTCGGTGCCGCCGGGCGGCGAGCCGCGGCGGGTCTCGGTCGACGCGATCGAGCACTGGCTCATCTACCAGGCGCATCCCGACGTCGGGGCGATCCTCCATGTCCACGCGTGGCTCGACGGGATCACGACCACCGACTTCAACTTCCCGTGCGGGACCGAGGAGCTGGCCAAGAGCGTCTCGGCCGCGCTCGCAATCGAGCCCGACCCGGCGCATGCAGTGATCGGCCTGCGCAACCACGGCATCACGGCGACCGGCGACTCGCTGGGGGAGATCCTCGACCGCGTCGCTCCGGCGCTCCGCGTCTCGGTTCCCATGACCTAGGACGGGGCGGGAATGCGGGGGCGCTTCAGGCGTTGTACATGCTACAACGTTTGAAGTGAACAAGGAGAGTGCTTTGTCCGAACTGCTGCTGATCCCGCTCGAGGACAGCGTCGTCTTCCCGAACATGTCGGTGACGCTGGCCGTCGAAGTCGGCGACGCGGAGCGCGTCTTTCTCGTGCCGGTGCACGAGGGGGAGCACGCGTCCGTCGGCACGGTCGCAGAGGTGACCGATCGCGTCCGCCTGCCCGGCGGCGCAGAGGCGGTCGCCCTGAACGGCCTCCACCGCGGCGTCGCCGGCGCCGCGCGTACCGGCGCGGACGGCCTGTTGTACGTCGAGGTCGAAGAGCGGCCCGACGTCGAGCCGCCGCGCATCCAGACGACCGAGCTCGAGCGCGAGTACCGCGCCGTCGTCGAGGAGATCCTCGAGGTACGCGACGCCGACTCGCGGATCCGCGCCTTCGTGCGTGCGATCACCGGGGCCGGCGCGCTCGCCGACACGTGCGCGTATGCGCCCGACGTGTCGTTCGCCGAGAAGGTCGAGCTGCTCGAGGCGGTCGAGATCGTGCCGCGGCTCGAGCTCGCCCTGCGCCTCCAGCGCGATCGCCTCGCCGAGCTTCAGGTTCGCCGGCGAATCCGCGAGGACATGGAGTCCGGTGCCCAGAAGCAACAGCGCGAGTACATCCTGCGCCGCCAGATGGAGTCGATCCGCAAGGAGCTCGGCGAGGACGACGGGTCCGCCGCCGACGACTACCGCACCCGGATCGCCGAGTCCGCCATGCCGGACGCCGTGCGCGAGCAGGCCGAGCGCGAGACAGGCCGGCTCGAGCGCATGGGCGACCAGTCGGGCGAGTCGCAGATGATCCGCACCTACCTCGACTGGCTGCTCGCCGTGCCGTGGGGCAGGACCTCCGAGGAGCGGCTCGATCCCGCGCATGCCCGTGAGGTGCTCGACGCCGACCATGCCGGCCTCGACGACGTGAAGGAGCGGATCGTCGAGTACCTGGCGGTTCGCAAGCTGCGCGAGGAGCGCGGCATCGAGCCCGACAAGCGCTCCGGCGCGATCCTGACCCTGATCGGGCCGCCGGGGACCGGCAAGACCTCGATCGGCGAGTCGGTCGCCCGCGCGCTCAACCGCGAGTTCGTCCGCATGTCGCTCGGCGGCGTGCGCGACGAGGCGGAGATCCGCGGCCATCGGCGCACCTACATCGGCGCGCTGCCGGGCCGGCTGGTCCGGGCGCTCCGCGACGCCGGGACGATGAACCCGGTGATCCTGCTCGACGAGGTCGACAAGGTCGGCGCCGACTGGCGCGGCGACCCGTCGGCTGCGCTGCTCGAGGTGCTCGACCCGGCGCAGAACCACTCGTTCCGCGACCACTACCTCGATGTCGAGCTCGACCTGTCGCAGGTCGTCTTCATCGCGACGGCGAACGTCGCCGAGACGATCCCGGGCGCGCTCCTCGACCGCATGGAAGTGATCCGCTTCGACGGCTACACGGTCGATGAGAAGGTCGCGATCGCCCGCGGCTATCTCTGGCCGCGCCAGCGCGAGCGGAACGGCCTGCGCGAGGACGAGGTCGCCGTCTCCGACGGCGTGCTCGAGTCGATCGTCTCCGAGTACACCCGCGAGGCAGGCGTCCGCCAGCTCGAGCGCGAGCTCGGGAAGCTGCTGCGGAAGACGGCGACGCAGATCGTGTCCGGTGCCGTCGAGCCGCCTGTCGAGGTCGACGTCGACCTCGTGCGCGAGGCGCTCGGCCGCCAGCGGTTCTTCCAGGAGTCCGCGGAGCGCACGGCTGTGCCGGGCGTGGCGACCGGCCTTGCGGTCACCGGGACGGGCGGCGACGTGCTGTTCGTCGAGGCGACGACCATGAAGGGCAACGAGGCCCTCGTGCTCACGGGCCAGCTCGGCGACGTGATGAAGGAGTCGGCGCAGATCGCTCTCTCCTTCGTCCGCTCGCATGCCGAGCAGCTCGGGATCGACGAGGCCGTGTTCGACGGCCACACGTTCCACGTGCACGTGCCGGCCGGCGCGATCCCGAAGGACGGCCCGAGCGCCGGCATCACGATGTCGACCGCGATTGCGTCGCTCCTCTCGGGTCGCCCTGTGCGGCACACCGTCGGGATGACCGGCGAGGTGACCCTGCAGGGTCGCGTGCTCCCGATCGGCGGACTGAAGCAGAAGGTGCTCGCGGCGCACGCCGCGGGGCTGACCGACGTGATCATCCCTGAGCGCAACCGTGCCGATCTCGACGACGTCCCCGAGGACGTGAAGTCGGAGATGCGGTTCCACCCGGTGATGACGGTCGGTGAGGTGCTCGCACTTGCGCTGGAGCCGGAGGCGACGGCGCATGCGGTGTCGTAACTGCACCCCGATTCCCGAGGAGGTCCGCCGCGCGGCGGACCTCCTCGAGCGCCGGTGGACCGTCTCGATCATCTGGGCTTCGTACGAGGGCGCGGCTCGCTTCGGCGAGTTCGCGCAGGTGCTCGGTCGAATCCCGCCGGCGACGCTCGCCGCCCGGCTCTCGGAGCTGGAGCAGGCGGGGGTGCTCGAGCGGACGACGGTCGAGGGCCGTCCGCCGCGCACCGAGTACCGCCTGACCTCGCGGGGGCGCGCCCTTCAGGGGCTCGTCGTCGCGCTGCGTCAGCTCGCCGCCGTTTAGAACTCGAACCGGGATGACGCTCGTCGCATGGGCCAGGCGGCACAGACTTCATTCCGGTTCGAGTTCTTAAGTCACTCTAGGATCGTTCCGTGTTGATCGGTCGCGAACGCGAGCGTCGACAGCTCGCTGCCGTGCTCGAGGAGGCGCGTCGCGGCCGCAGCGCGGTCCTGGTCCTCGTCGGTGGCCCGGGCGTCGGCAAGTCGGCGCTCCTCGAGGACACGCGGGAAGCGGCGGGAGAGATGTGGTGTGTTTCGGCTTCGGGCGTCGAGAGCGAGTCCGAGCTCGCGTTCGCGTCGCTGCACGAGCTCCTCCGCCAGCTCTTTCCCCAGCTTCCGGCGATCCCGGGCTCGCAGCGCCGCGCGCTCGAGGCCGCGCTCGCCCTCTCCGACGGTGCCGCCGACACGTTGGCCGTGCACGCGGGGACGCTCTCCCTCCTCGCTGCCGCGGCGGAGGAGCGGCCACTTCTGCTGCTCCTCGACGACGTCCACTGGTTCGACGACGCCTCGGCCGACGCCGTCGCGTTCGCCGTCCGCCGGCTGAGGGCGGAGGCAATCGCCGTTGTCGCTGCACGGCGCCCGGGGACGGGATCGACGTTCGAGCGCTTCCCGAGCCAGGAGCTCGGCCCGCTCACGGCCGGGGAGGCGCGGGCGCTGCTCCAGGCGCGCAGGCCCCTTCCGGCAGTCGCCGAGCACGCCGTCCTGGCGGCGGCGGCAGGCAATCCGCTCGTCCTGCTCGAGCTTCCGCCCGATCTCACAGATCTGCCCTCGCGTGGGCTCGAGCGCGCCTTCGCCGGCCGTCTCGACGAGCTCTCCCATGCCGACCGCGACGTTCTTGTGCTCGCCGCCGCCGAGCCGGACCCGCGGGCGGTCGGCGAGGCGGCCGGCGCCCGGGCGCGGGGCGCCTTCGATGCAGCAGAGCGGCTGGGCCTCGTCCGGCTGCACGACGGGGTCGTCGCCTTTCGGCACCCGGTCGTGCGCACCCTGGTGTACGCGCAGGCATCGTCCGGGGCGCGGGCCGCTGCCCACCGGGCGCTCGCCGCCGTGCTGGCGGAGCCGGCCGACGTCGATCGGCGCGCCTGGCATCTGGGGGCGGCCGCGGCGGGGCCCGACGAGGAAGTCGCGTCGCTCCTCGAGCAGACCGCCGAGCGCGCGATCCTGCGCGGCGGGCACGCCGCGGCGGCCCGGGCGCTCGAGCGTGCTGCACAGCTGTCGCCGGAGCAGGGCGAGCGGGTTCGCCGGCTTGCTCTCGCGGCCACCTACGAGGCGGCCGGGGGCCACGTGGGTCGAGCGCGCGCGCTGATCCAGGAGGCGCTGCCGCTCGCCGACGACCCGCTCGTTCGGTTCGACCTCCGCCATCGCCGGCGCTCCCTCGCCGAGTGGACCGACGAACGCGAGTCGGAGACGACGCTGCTGCACGAGCTCGACACGAACGCGGCGCTCGACACCGACCGCCGGCTGCGGTTGCTGATCATCATCGTCAACGAGCGCGTCGACCGGTTCGACGCTGCGGCTGCGCTCGAGCTGGTCCCGCGCGTCGAGGAGCTGCTCCCTGGTGCGAGCCCGGCAGGGAGGGAGCACGGCCTCATGCTCGCCGGTGTCGCGCATCTGCTCGCGGGCAACAGGGCGCGGGCGAGCGAGCTCTATCGACAGACGACCGATCCCACCGTCCCGACGAAGGTGGCCTTCGACTACATCTCGCTCGAATGGTGGGACCCGCTTCGCGCATCCCTCGCGACGTCGCTGGACGAGGCGCGTCGGGTCGGCAACCTCCACGGCGTCACCTGGAACCGGAGTTGCGCCGCCCACGTCGAGCTGCGCCAGGGGCGTCTCGACCAGGCCGAGGAAGCCGCCGCCGAGGCGCTGCGCGCCGGTGAGCTCCTCGATGACCCGAAGACGGCGATCGCGAGCGCAGCCTTTGCGGCGGTGCGTGCCTGGCGCGGCGAAACCGAGTCGTGCGTCGAGCACGGCCGCCGCGCGGCCGCTGCTGCGAGCGCCGCCGGCGATCGCTTCGTCGAGGGGCTCGCGCGGGACGCGCTGGCGCTCCTCGCACTCGGGCAGGGGCGTCCCGACGCCGCCGTCGCCGAGCTCGAGCCGCTCGTCGGTCCCTGGCAGCAGAGCTCCGTTGCCGATCCCGCTGCGACGCCCTACGTGCCCGACCTCGTCGAGGCATACATCCTCGCCGGCCGGACGGGGGACGCGGACGGGCTGCTCGATCGCTTCTCGACGCTCGCCACGGCCGCCGGGAACATCTGCTTCCTCGCCGCCTGCGCCCGCTGTCGCGGCCTCCTGGCCGACGCCTTCGAGGAGCCGTTCGAGGAGGCGCTGAGCCTCCTCGAACCCTCGCCCTACGCGCTCGAGCAGGCGCGAACGCAGCTGGCGCTCGGCGAACGCCGTCGACGCGGGGGCCGTCGCGCAGACGCCCGCGCGCCGCTCCGCGCTGCGCTGGAGGCGTTCGCCCTCGTGCGCGCACAGCCGTGGCAGGAGCGTGCGGCCGCCGAGCTGCGCGCGACCGGTGTCGCCGCCCTCGCGCCGCCACGGTCGAGCCCCAACCTCACGCCGCAGGAGCTCGCGATCGCGGCGCTCGTCGCCCAGGGGAGGTCGAACAAGGAGATCGCGGCGGCGATCTATCTCAGCCCCAAGACCGTCGAGTATCACCTCGCGAACACCTTCCGGAAGCTCGACATCCACTCGCGGGCCGAGCTCGCCCGGATCGTCGCCCAGGACGCCTCCGGCTGATTCGCCGCTCGGTCAGCCGCCCGGGCAGTCGCTGCTTGACGAGCCGCAGCCGTTGCCGTTCGTGTTGCAGCAGATCGCGCAGCAGATCGGCCCGTTGTCGGATGGGCAGCATTTGTCGCCTGTCGCGCAGTCGACCGCGCCGCAGGTGGGCGTGTGGCCCCCGCCCGCCGGAGGTGGGGTCGTCCCGCCGCTGCCCTTGCCGCCCTTCGATCCCTTCTTCTTGGGCTGCGGGCAGGTCGAGCGACACTGCTTGCGACCCGCGGCGCGCGCGTCGACCGTCTCGACGATGCAGCCGAGTGCGTCGAAGCGGTCGTGGAAGGCCTTGTTGCAGAAGGCAAGCGTGGCCTTGAACGTCTTGTTCGACTCGCGGTAACAGCCCGCGAGCGATCCTCCGTTGCAGGAGGCCGTCGCTGCGGTCGCGTGCCGCACGTCGAGGCCGCCGAGACCTGCGAGGACCAGGGCGCCGACGGCGCCGCGGCGGAGGAGCTCGCCCCTGCCGAGCAGCGGCTCGTCCGTGGCATGGGAGGGGGGCTGCTGTTCCTCGCGCACGATGCGGAGCGCGAGCCGGTCGAGCCAGGCGCCGCTCACGGCTGCCTCCCGTTCGGCATCGGCGGCGCCGGCCGGCACCCGTACGGACAGCCGAGCGCGCGGTCGGCTGCGAGGAGCTCGGCATTCGCCTGGTCGATCAGGACCTTTGCCTTCGTCGTCAGGCTCACGATCGTCGAGCCGTTCGGCGAGGTCATCGCCTGCTCCAGGATCGTCAGGCCCTGGCCGAGATAGAGGAAGGCGCGAAGCGCCTGCGCGCCACCCTGGGCCAGCCGGATGTGGCCCGAGTTCGCGGCATTGAGCGATGCCTCCGCGGCGGCGGCGTGACCCTTGGCTGCGCGCACCGCCTGGAGTGCCGCCGCAGGCGGGTCCTCGCTCGTCGCGCCCATCGAGCCCAGCGCGGCCGCGAACCGGTCCAGGTCGGCGCGGATCGGCCCCATCCCCTGGTCGATCAGGTCCTTGACGATGTTCGCCTCGCTAGACATGGAGGAGCACCTCCTCGGATACCTGGACGGCGGTCGCGACAAGAGCGTCGATCGCATTCGCGCCGGCCGCGACGGGGCTCGCGACGCGCCCCTCGAGATCGACGAGCACGCCCATGGGCGTCCCGTTGGCGCCGTAGGCGAGACCGACTGCATGTCCTTCCTGACGGAGCACCTGCGTCAGCCCGTGCTCGGACGCGCTCGCGCGGTTGTCGTCGTCGGCTCCGTTCGAGACGACGACGACCGCAAGCTCGCTGTCGTGCTCTCGCTGCCAGCGGCCGATCCGGGGCAGAAGCGCCGAGCACGGGCCGCAGGCGGGGTCGCTGAAGAGCAGCAGCACGGGCAACCCTCGCTCACGCAGCGTCCGGAGTGAGACGAGCTCGCCCTCGAGATCGGGAAGCTCGAACTCGGGAGCATCGGCGCCGAGCGGGAGGCCTGCTGCCGCCTCCGGCCCAGCCGGCTCGGCCGACCTGGCGAGCAGCCGACCGTGGCGCCTGAGGAGCGCGATGAGCAGAACGGTCTCGGCGACGACCAGCAGTCCGAGCCCCGCGACGATCGCCTGCAGCGGGGTCGGGCTCGGTGCCTGCCCGCCGCGCGCGACGAAGCAGGCCGCAGCGAGCAGGACGGCGTTCCGCGCGACCGTCTCCGGCCCGATCGGTGCCGAAGTCAGCCGCCCGAAGCAGTTGCAGGCGGGCTGCCTCCCTCGCAGGAGCTGGTAGGCGACCGCTGCCGTGAACACGGCGAGCAAAGCGGCAGCGCCGAAGGCTCCGTAGCGGGCCGTCGCCGCCGGGACGAGCGCGGCCGCCACGGCGAGCTCGACGAGCGGCAGCAGCACGGCCGGCGGCCTCGCCGCCCTCGTCGAGACGCCGAATGCTTGCAGCGTCTCGACGAGGGACGAGCGTCCGCCGAGCTTCGCGACCGCGGCGGTGACGAAGACCGCCGCGAGCAGCAGGCGGATGACGAGAACGCTCACCTACGAGCTCGCCAGGCTGCCCATCTTGACGGCGACCAGTTCGACCGATCGAGCCGACGCCTGCCCGGTCGCGCTGGTGCAGGCGAGCTGTGCCGTGCCGGCAGCGGCGAACTTGCCCGCGACGATGTTCGAGACCGTGGCGGTGACTGCCGGCTTCGGGAGATAGGCGAAGCTGCGGTCGCTCGCGTTGCCGGCGGTCAGGATGCATTGAGCCTGGTCGTCGCCCGTGCCGCCCGCGGTCAGGTATGCCTTTGCCCAGATCACGTAGTTCCCGGGCTTCGGGATCTGCAGCGTGGCGAGGGTGGTGCCGCCGTCGCTGACCGTGGTCGGGCCGTCGGCCGACGTGGCGAACGCGTTGCTCGGGCCTGCGGGGCCCTGCTTGCCGGCCGGGAGTTGGCCCGCCTTGAAGTCCTTCGTCAAGAGCGAGTTGTCGATCACCTGCGCGGTGCCGACGCTGTTCGCGGGCAGGAGCGTCCGTACGGCCGCGACGCCCGTGCCGCCGAGCGCCACGAGCAGCGCGATCGACGCCACGACCATCGACGGGGTGGGGCGGAAGCGCGCGATGTGGATCATGTCGTTACTCCTTCTTGTCTTTGGCTGGTGGTTACGAGCTACTGGGATCGGGGACACTCATCGCGACGAGCGTGATGTCGCTGGCGACGAGGCCCGTCCCGGCGGCGGCGGCGCACTGGAGCTCGACGGTTCCCGGGCCGTCGAACGTCTGGATCAACAGGTGCGAGAGCGTGGCAGTGACCGACGCCAACGCCGCCACCGGCGGGGGAAGGCTCGCACTGCTCGTGTCGGAGCGATCGCCGGCGACCAGGTTGCACTTGAAGTCTCCTTCGGCGGCCGTGAAACGGGCCTTCGCCCAGATCAGGTAGGTGCCCGGGTCGGGGATCGCGAGCGTGGCGATCGACGGGCCCGAGCTCTTCTTGAGGGTGAACGAGACGGGGCCGGGGACCGTTTGTGAGAAGACTTCCGTCGGGGCAGGAAGCACTCCGGGCGCGAAGTCCCTGCTTCGCAGCGAGCCGTCGATGACCTGGCTGCTCCCGACACTGTTCCTGGGGAGAAGCCCGACGGCGGCCGCGCTCGTGCCGCCGAGCGCAATGAGCAGCGCGATCGTCGCGACGATGAGGGCGGGCGAGGGCCGAAGGTGGCGGAGCCTCCTCATGCCTCAGCTCAGCTCCCTGACCACGCGCAGCGACGTGTGGCTGACGACCTGGACGACCACGGTGCCGACGCGCTTCTGCCCGTTGTAGGTGGCGCAGTTGAAGGCGCCGAACTGGAGCCCGAGGAGGTTCTTCTGGTACGGCCCGAGACCGGTGCAGAGGGCGTTCGTCACCTGGTGTGCGTGCGCCCACGACGAGTGCTCGAGGGCGGGCTCGGCGTCGTAGTTGCCCATCGCCAGCGGCCCGTGCGGCACCGCGCCGACGCCGTGGTCGGGCTTCAGGCTGCCGCTGACGATGCGGGTTACCCTGAGCCATTCGGGGCCGAGCGCCGTCGCGATCACGACTCCCACCTGCTTCCCCGCTCGACCGACCGTGCACCGGAACGTCGTGTGCTCCATGTCGACCGGGCCCTTCTTCGCGCCGGCGATGCCGACGCATGTCGTCTCGAGCGGGTCGAGATCGTTCTGGTCCGACCACGCGGTGTACTCGAGGTACATCGCGCTCAGCCCGTCCACGACGGTTGGCTTCGGGGCTCCGGCGCTGCTTGCCTGTCCCGCGGTGAAGAGGGCGGCAGCGATCGACGCGACGACGATCGCGCCCACCGGCCGGAGGCGGCTCATCTGCATGGTCTTTCTCCCTTCCGTTCGTGGGACTCCGGGTCGGGCAGGAAGAGGACCCCGAGCTGGTGGTCGGTCAGGTCGCCGGTGTCCGAGAGCAGGAAGTTCGAGACGATCCGGCCCGTCGCACCCTCGAAGCTCCCGGCGCCGCCGTCGACCTCCCAGGACGCCGTCCCGTGGCGAAGGTCGGGCTGCGGGCTCGGCGAGAGCGTTCCCGCCGTCGCACTGCGGAACCGCAGCGCGTTGCCGTTCCCGAAGCTGATCGTCCCGACCTCGTCGAAGCGGCTGTCGTCGTCGAGGAAGGTCAGACGGCACTCGAGATGCGCCTCGCCGCCGTCGCGCGGCTCGAGCCGGCCGTGGACGCCGTCGGCGTCGACCTCGGTCACGAGCGCCGAGCTCGGCGCGGTCGCGCGTGCCGTGAGCACGCCGGGGGAGAGGCTCGTCGAGTGCCCGCGGAACTCCATCGAGAATGCGATGTGCTGCACGCCGGCGAGGATGCATCGAGCCTCGAGCCCCGCGCCTCGGGTATTTCCCTAGTAGTCGTCCTAAAGCCCCGCGGGCCCTGAGATGCCGCCGTTCGTCCAGGTTGGCCTGGACGAACGGCCGATTCGAAAGCGCGCGAGCCGAGGAGAGTTCGTCGGGAATGCTGACCCGTGTGGTGATCAGGATCGGTCGTCGCCGGCGCAAGCGGCGTGTGATCACGGTCGTCTTCGTGTGACCGAACCCGCTCCCTCTAGCCGACGATCTCCTTGAAGGCAGGCTCGTCACGGATCGAGTCGAGGTCCGAGTCGTTCTGCGCGAACTCGCGCAGCCGCTCCGACAGCTCGACGGCGTGGCGAAGGTGGCCGATCGCGTCGTCGGTACGGCCGGCCAGCGCCTCGCAGCAGGCGAGGTTGTAGAACGGCAGCGGATAGCCGGGGTTGGCCTCGATCAGCTCACGTCCGCGGTCGGCCGCTGTTGCGTAGTCGCCCTCGGCGTACAGGTGCCGGATCGGTGCGAAGAGCTCCCAGCCGAGCACCTCGTAGCCCTGCCCCGGCGTGCCGCCGACGCACAGGATCGTGGTGCCCGCCTCCTCCGCGAACGCCGTCCGCTTGACGCCCGGCTGCACGAAGACGTAGGTGCCGACGGGCGCGTCGGTGCGCTCGCCGTCGAGCTCGAAGGTGGCGTGACCGCTCAGCACGACATAGAGCTCCTCCTGGTTGTCGTCCGCCTCGTCGTGCTCGTTGACGATCCGGTCGCCGGCGTCGCGAGCCGTCCACACGTTGACGCCGAACGCCGTGATGCCGAAGTGGTGCCGGACGGGGCGCCACGGGCAGCGGCCGTCGTCCAGCTCGTCGATCTCGTCGAGACGCGCCACTGCATAGCCGCTCACTCGTGCCTCCTTGATCGTGTCGCTCTCCTTCTTACCGCGCGGGCGTCAAGTTACGCCGGCCGATTTCCTTGCGCCGCGAGATCCGTTCCTTTACTGTTTGAAGCGATGAGTGCGCGGCCCATCCTGCCGATTTCGATCAAGGTCAAGTTCGCGCGCCCGCACGGGGGCTAGCCGGCAACGCGTCTTCCTCGCCCCGCCGGACTAGCCACATAAGGGGCGAGGGATGAAAAAGCAAGGTCTGTACGACCCCGCTTACGAGCACGACGCCTGCGGCGTCGCGTTCGTCGCGCGGCTCGACGGCCGGCGAAGCCACGAGACCGTCGCCCGCGCCCTGCAGGCGCTTGCGAATCTCGAGCATCGCGGCGCCGAAGGGGCCGACGCAGAGACCGGCGACGGGGCAGGCATCCTCGTCCAGGTGCCCGACGCATTCCTGCGCAGCGTCGTGCCCTTCGAGCTGCCGCCGCCCGGGCGCTACGGCGTCGCGGTGTGCTTCCTCCCGCACCAGGCCGAGCGCCGCCGCCTCCTCGAGCAGACGCTCGAGGAGGCGGTGCTCGCCGAAGGCCAGCAGCTTCTCGGCTGGCGTGACATCCCGACGCTGCCCGACGAGGCGGGCTCGCACGCACAGCTCTTCGCGCCGGCGATGCGACAGCTCTTTGTCGGCGCCTCCACCGACCTCGCCGATGACCAGACGGCCTTCGAGCGCAAGCTGTACGTCATCCGCCGCCTCGCCGAGCAGGCCGGCGGCGACGAGCTCGTGATCCCGAGCTTCTCGTCGCGCACGCTCGTCTACAAGGGGATGCTGACGGCGCCGCAGCTCCGCCGCTACTTCCCCGACCTCTCGGACGAGCGCTTCGCCAGCGCCCTCGCACTCGTCCACTCGCGCTACTCGACGAACACCTTCCCGAGCTGGGAGCTCGCCCACCCGTACCGCCTGATCGCGCACAACGGCGAGATCAACACGCTCCGCGGCAACGTCAACTGGATCCGCGCCCGCGAGTCGCAGCTCGCCTCCGAGCTCTTCGGCGACGACCTGCCGAAAGTGCTGCCGGTGATCCGGGCACACGGATCCGACACGGCGATGCTCGACAACGTGCTCGAGCTGCTCGTGCTCGCCGGCCGCTCGCTGCCGCACGCGCTGATGATGATGGTCCCCGAGGCCTACGAGGGGCGTCCCGACGTCGGCGACGACGTGCGCGGCTTCTACCGCTTCCACGAATGCCTCACCGAGGCCTGGGACGGCCCCGCCGCGATCGCGTTCACGGACGGCACGCTGATCGGGGCGACGCTCGACCGGAACGGCCTGCGGCCGGGGCGCTGGCTCGAGACGACCGACGGCTGGGTCGTGATGGCCTCCGAGACCGGCGTGCTCGACATCCCCGCGTCGCAGATCAAGCGCAAGGGGCGCCTGCAGCCCGGTCGGCTCTTCCTCGTCGACCTCGACCGCGGCCGCATCGTCCCCGACGAGGAGATCAAGCAGGAGGTCGCGACCCGGAAGCCTTACGGCGAGTGGTACGAGCGCGAGCACGTGCGGCTCGCCGATCTGCCGCGCCACGCGCCGCTGCCGCTCGAAGAGCCGCTGCGGCGGCTGCAGCTCGCCTTCGGCTACACGCAGGAGGACATGAAGGTGATGCTCGCGCCGCTCGCTGCGAACGCGGAGGAGGCGATCGGCTCGATGGGCAACGACACGCCGCTCGCCGTCCTCTCGCAGCGGAGGCCGCTCATCTACTCGTACTTCAAGCAGCTCTTCGCGCAGGTGACGAACCCGCCGATCGACCCGATCCGCGAGGCGGTCGTGATGAGCGTGCGCTCCCTTGTCGGCTCCGAGCGCAACCTGCTCGACGAGACCCCCGAGCATGCGCGGCAGCTCGTGATCGACAACCCGATCCTGCGCGACGAGGAGCTCGAGAGCCTGCGCCAGGTCCGCTCCGACGTCTTCAAGGCGCACACGATCGACACGACGTGGCCCGTGGAGGACGGGCCCGAGGGTCTCGAGCCGGCGCTCGCGCGGATCTGTGCCGAGGCCGACGAGGCGCTCGCCGACGGCGCGAACATCCTCGTGCTCTCGGACCGCGCCGTCGGGCCGGCGCGCGTCGCGATCCCGTCTCTCCTCGGGGTCGGTGCGATCCACCACCACCTCGTGCGTGCGGGCACGCGGCTCCAGGCCGGGCTCGTGGTCGAGTCGGGCGAGCCGCGCAGCGTGCAGAGCGTCGCCGTGCTGATCGGCTACGGCGCCGCCGCCGTCAACCCGTACCTGATGCTCGCGACGATCAGGGAGCTCGTCGACGAGGGACGGCTCGACTTCGATCACGAGGAAGCCGAGGAGCGGGCGCTGAAGGCGATCGGGAAGGGCCTGCTGAAGACGATCTCCAAGATGGGCATCTCGGCCCTGTCGTCGTACTGCGGCGCCCAGGTCTTCGAGGCTGTCGGCCTCGCGCCGGAGCTCGTCGACCGCCACTTCACCGGCACCGCGTCGCGGATCGGAGGCATCGGCGCGCTCGAGCTCGCCGAGGGCTCGCTCACCCGCCACCGGCGCGCGTACCCCGGCACCGGCGACGAGCTCCTGCCGGTCGTAGGGCTCTATGCCTGGCGACGAGACGGCGAGCACCACCAGTGGAACCCCGAGACGATCGCGCTGCTGCAGCACGCAGTGCGAGGAGGCGGGCGCCCCACGTACGAGCAGTTCGCGGCGCTCGTGAACGACGACTCGGCCCGACGCTCGACGCTCCGAGGGCTCCTCCGCTTCGTCGAGCGTGAGCCCGTGCCGCTCGAGGACGTCGAGCCAGCGGCCGAGATCGTCAAGCGCTTCTCGACCGGGGCGATGTCGCTCGGCTCGCTCTCGCGCGAGGCGCACGAGACGCTCGCCGTCGCGATGAACCGCATCGGCGGGCGCTCGAACACCGGCGAGGGCGGGGAGGACCCCGCGCGTTTCGGCGACGAGCGGCGCTCGCGCATCAAGCAGATCGCCTCCGGCCGCTTCGGCGTCAACATCGCGTATCTCGCGAGCGCCGACGAGCTGCAGATCAAGATGGCGCAGGGCGCGAAGCCGGGCGAGGGAGGTCAGCTCCCCGGCCACAAGGTCGACTCGTACATCGCGTCGATCCGCTTCACGACGCCGGGCGTCGGCCTCATCTCGCCGCCGCCGCACCACGACATCTATTCGATCGAGGACCTCAAGCAGCTGATCTACGACCTCCGCTGCTCGAATCCCGAGGCGCGCGTGTCGGTGAAGCTCGTCGCCGAGGTCGGCGTCGGCACCGTGGCCGCGGGCGTGGTGAAGGCGAACGCCGACCATGTCCTCATCTCGGGTCACGACGGCGGCACCGGCGCCTCGCCGATCTCGTCGATCCTGCACTCGGGCGTGCCGTGGGAGATCGGCCTCGCCGAGACGCAGCAGACGCTCGTGCTCAACGGCCTGCGCTCGCGCGTGTGGGTGCAGACCGACGGCCAGCTGAAGACGGGTCGCGACGTCGTGATCGCCGCAATGCTCGGCGCCGACGAGATGGGCTTCGCCACCGCTCCGCTGATCGCAACGGGCTGCGTGATGATGCGCGCCTGCCACCTGAACACGTGCCCCGTCGGCGTCGCGACGCAGGATCCCGAGCTGCGCGCCCGCTTCCGCGGCAAGCCGGAGCACGTGATCGAGTACTTCTTCCACGTCGCCGAGGACGTGCGCGAGATCATGGCGTCGCTCGGCATCCGGCGCTTCGAGGAGCTCGTCGGCCGAGTCGAGCTGCTCGAGCCCGACGACGCCCTCGAGCACTGGCAGCGCCGCGGCATCGACCTGTCGAACCTGCTCCGTCGCCCCGACGTCCCGGAAGGGACGCCGCTGCGTCGCACCCAGCCGCAGTCCTCGCCGCTCGCGGACGCGCTCGACTGGCAGCTGATCGAGGCGGGCGGCGGCCGCTTCGACGTGCGCAACGTCAACCGCACCGTCGGCGGGCTCCTCTCGCACCACATCACCTCGCGCGGCCTCGACGGCGGCTGGCGCTACGAGCTTCACGGATCGGCCGGGCAGTCGTTCGGTGCCTGGCTCGCGCCCGGCGTCGAGCTGACGCTCTACGGCGACGCCAACGACTACGCCGGCAAGGGGCTCTCGGGCGGCGTGATCGCCGTGCGGCCACCCGAGGACGCCGCGTTCGCGGCCGAGGAGAACGTGATCGTCGGCAACACCGTCCTCTACGGAGCAACCGCCGGGCGTGCGTTCTTCCGCGGCCGCGCGGGCGAGCGCTTCGCCGTGCGCAACTCCGGCGCGAGCGCGGTCGTCGAAGGGCTCGGCGACCACGGCTGCGAGTACATGACCGGCGGCCGCGTGGTCGTGATCGGGCCGACCGGCCGCAACTTCGCCGCGGGCATGAGCGGCGGCATCGCCTACGTGCTCGACTTCGACCCGGCCCGGTGCAATCTCCAGCTCGTTGGGCTCGAGAAGCTCGAGGCCGACGATGAGGAGACCGTTCGCGGGCTGCTCGCCGAGCACGCCGAGCGGACCGGCTCGCCGGTCGCGGCGCGCCTGCTCGAGGAGTGGGAGCCGGAGCGGTTCGTGAAGGTGATGCCGCACGACTACAAGCGCGCGCTGCAGCCGACGGTGTCGGCCGGCGGCATCGGCTTCCTCGGCACCGAGACCGAGGAGGCGGCAGCGTAATGGGCAAGCTCGGTGCGTTCAAGGAGCTCGGCAGGACGCCGCCGCCCGAGCGCGAGCCGGCGGAGCGCGTCCACGACTTCCACGAGTTCGTCGGCACGTTGCCGCTGACGGAGCTGCGCGCGCAGGCCTCGCGCTGCATGGAGTGCGGTGTGCCCTTCTGTCACAGCGGCTGCCCGCTCGGCAACCTGATCCCCGACTGGAACGACCTCGTCTACCGCGACCGCTGGGACGAGGCGGTCGACGAGCTGCACCGTACGAACAACTTCCCGGAGTTCACCGGCAGGCTCTGCCCGGCACCGTGCGAGGCGGCGTGCGTGCTCGAGATCAACGAGGGCGACGCCGTCTCGATCAAGCAGGTGGAGCTTGCGATCGTGAACCGCGCCTGGGAGGAGGGCTGGATCGTCCCGCGGCCCGCCGCGACGCGCACCGGGCGACGCGTTGCCGTGATCGGCGCCGGGCCTGCAGGGCTCGCCTGCGCGCAGCAGCTCGCGCGGGCGGGGGAGAGCGTCGTCGTCTACGAGCGCGACGAGGCCGCCGGCGGGCTCGTCCGCTTCGGCGTGCCGGAGTTCAAGATCGAGAAGCGGCTCGTCGAGCGCCGCGTCGACCAGCTGCGCGCCGAGGGCGTCGAGTTCCGTTTCGGCGTCGACGTGGGCGTGGACGTCGATGCGGAGGAGCTCCGCGCCGCGCACGACGCGGTCGTGATCTCCACCGGCGCGCGCGTTCCGCGCGACCTGCCGGTGCCCGGCCGCGAGCTCGACGGCGTGCACTTTGCGATGGAGTACCTCTACGACCGGGCGCGGATCATCGACGGCACGCAGGAGCACGGGCTCACGGCGACCGGCAAGCACGTGATCGTGATCGGCGGCGGCGACACGGGCGCCGACTGTGTCGCGCATGCACACCGCGAGGGCGCGGCGTCGGTGACGCAGATCGAGCTGCTCGGCGAGCCGCCGGAGACGCGGCCCGACGACGTGACGCCGTGGCCGAGGTGGCCGATGAAGCTCCGCACCTCCTACGCGCTCCACGAGGGCGGCGAGCGATCGTTTGCCGTGTCGACCACGCACCTCTCGGGCGAGGACGGTCGCGTCCGGGCCATCCACTGGCAGCACAACAGCGGGGTGCCGCCCTTCGATCTCGTCGCCGGCACGGAGGAGTCGCATCCGGCCGAGCTCGTGCTGCTCGCGATGGGCTTCCTCGGCCCCGAACGGTCCCTGCTCGACGGGCTCGGCGTCGCAGCCGACGGCCGCGGCAATGCCGAGGCGCCGCGCTTCCACACGTCGGCCGAGGGGGTGTTCGCGGCGGGTGACGCCCGGCGTGGGCAGTCGCTCGTCGTGTGGGCGATCGACGAGGGCCGCCGCTGCGCGGCCGCGGTGCGGGCCTGGCTCGACGCTCGCGACGGCGCCGACGAGGCCACTTTCGTTTCGATAGCGGCCGTACGGGCCGCGGA
This sequence comes from uncultured Thermoleophilia bacterium, assembly GCA_963794375.1. GTDB lineage: Bacteria > Actinomycetota > Thermoleophilia > Gaiellales > Gaiellaceae > PALSA-600. Next base: position 258,169 of record CAWCDL010000002.1, on the reverse strand, counting down.
GTAGACTCCGCCGCCATGAAACGGACCATGCACGACGTGCACGGCGTCAACTGCGCGGTCGCGGCGACCGCCGAGCTGATCGCCATGAAATGGACGCCGCTGATCATCCACGACCTGTCCGAGGGCCCGCGGCGCTTCATGGAGCTCGAGCACGCGTGCCCCGGCATCAGCCCGCGGACGCTCTCCGAGCGGCTCGACATGCTCGAGCGCCAGGGCGTCGCGCTGCGGCGGAGCTACCCCGAGTCGCCCCCGCGCGTCGAGTACGAGCTGACCGAGAAGGGGCGCGCGCTCCTGCCGATCATCCGCGAGATGCGGCGCTTCGGCCGCTCCTGGATGATCGACGAGCACGCCGACCACACGGCCGCGGCGCGGCGCTGACCCGGAGCCTCGTGGCCCGCAAGATCGCGATCATCGGCGGCGGCCGCCTCGGCGAGTCGCTCCTGCGCGGGCTGCTCAGCTCCGGCTGGCGCACCGAGGACGACCTTGTGGTCACCGCCCGTCGGGAGGAGCGCCGGGCCGAGCTGGGCGAGCGCTACGGCGTCTCGTCGAACGAGTCGAACGCCGAAGCGGTTGCGGATGCCCGGCTGATCGTGCTGGCGGTGAAGCCGCAGGACGTCGACGCGGTGCTGGCGGAGATCTCGCCTGCGGTGACGCGCGAGCACACGATCCTCTCGGTTGCCGCCGGTGTGACGACCTCGACGATCGAGGCACATCTTCCGCCCGGATCGCGCGTCGTTCGGGCCATGCCGAACGCCCCTGCGCTCGTCGGCGAGGGGATCGCCGCGATCAGCGGCGGCAAGTCCGCCACCGAGGAGGACCTGGCGCTCGCCGAGGACACCCTCGGGCATCTCGGTGCGGTCGTGCGGGTTGCCGAGTACGACCTCGACGCTGTCACCGCACTCTCGGGCTCGGGGCCCGCGTACTTCGCGCTGCTCGTGGAGGCGATGATCGAGGCCGGCCTGCTGCTCGGCCTGTCCCGCGAGGTCTCGACCCGGCTGGTCGTCCAGACGATGCTCGGGAGCGCGCTCCTCCTGCGCGACGAGGGGATCCATCCGGTCGAGCTGCGCGAGGCGGTCACCTCGCCCGGCGGCACGACGACCAGGGCGATCCGCGAGCTCGAGCTCTCCGGCGTGCGCGCCGCGTTCCTGAATGCGATCACCGCCGCCACCGAGCGCTCGCGCGAGCTCGGCGCCCAGGCCTAGCCTCCTCCGCGATCAGGCGTCAGCCGGCGAATCGACGGAGCGGCGCGTGCGTCCCTCCCGGGGGCGCGGTCGACCGTTCAGCCGACGGAGAAGATGAGAAACGCGAAGCAGACGGCAAAAAGGCGCCGTCCGCGGCGCAGCACGGTGATCGAGGTCACGCTGTTCAGACGGGCGGCGCGCGCGGACGTTACGAGGTCGCCGAGCGGATCGACCCACGGCGCGCTCTCGCCGACCGCCGCGTGACGGTCGGCGCCCGAGTCGCGCGACGTGTAGGCGCGGCTATTTCCGGCGCGCAGCCGCGGTGCCGCCGATCGACAGCATCGCGACGACGAGCACGATCACGGCCCACCACGCGATCGAAAGCGTGCCGTTGTGCCAGGTGAGGACGTCCCACATGCGAGTAGCGTACGACGTGTGCTCCGCCCAGGAGGCGGCAAGGCGCGTGCGGTCGCTGCTCGAAGAGGTGTCTGACATCTTGGAAGGTGTCAGACACCGGTGCGGGTCGCCTCCGCCAGCGTTCACCAGTGACGCCTGAGCTGGTACCTGCCCCTCCGCGTAGGTTCGGCGGGCGCGTACGCTTGCTGCCATGCGCATCGACATCGCCACCTTCAACAGCTGAGCGATCGATCACGCCGAGCGTGTCTCGGTGGCGCTGAGGAAACAGGAGCTATGGAGGCAACTGCGTGAAGCCGAGGGTGCGTCGCCTCCGGAGCGTGCGTCGCGCCGGCGCGGGTCGTGGCTCATCCGTGGACGTGGAGCCGCAAGTGCCGCTTCCTGAGCCACTCTGCACCCCACACCAACCATGCCATTGGGATCATTGTGTGCGAGCACAAACCCCGAACGGACGATGGCCCGGCCGGCGTCGCGGGCTATCCCTGGGCGGAGAGGGACACACTTCGTCTCACGATCGCCTTCGACGAACCCGACGAGCAGGGCTGGATCGTTGCTCGTGTCGTCGAGGTGCCCGTCGCCCTGACGGCGCAGTCGCGACTTGGGCGAGGGCCCCCTACGCCTGAGCGAGCCGGCCCCGGGAGCTGACACCATGCACGCCTGGTGTGGGCTCTCGTGACAGCGATCGCCGCGGCTGCGGCGCTGGCCCCGCCGGTGATCCACGAGCCGTTCACGCCGCTTCCGTGCCCGATCCATCCGGACACGACGCTCGACGTCGAGGGCTGCCAGGAGGCGCGCGTCCTCAGAACGGATCGGGCGATCGACACCCAGGTGCGGACGGTGTTCCACCTGCTGCGGACCCAGAGCGCCCGCGCGACCTTCGTCGACGGCGAGCAGAGCTGGCTGCACTACCGCCGCCAGTCATGCCTGGCCGAGTCCTCGTTCTACGCAGGAGGGACGGAGCAGGGTGTCGCGATCCTGACCTGCACGCTGCGCGAGAACAAGGCGCAGCTCGCCAACCTCATCGCGATGCGGCAGACGTTGAGCCGGCACTGAGCGCGGCTACAAGCCCTTGAACGCGAGCGCCGCTTCCTCGATCGCGGCCCGTTGTGCGAGCGCGCGGTTGACCGCGTTCACGACTGCTCTGAGCGACGCGGTGACGATGCTCGGATGGAGGCCGACGCCCCACACGGGGTCGTCGTCGACGTCCGCCTCGATGTAGGCCGCCGCGGTCGCATCGGCCGCCGCCGCCATGGCGTGCTCGTGGTAGTCGCGCAGGCGGATCGAGATGCCGAAGCTCTGTTGGAAGGCGTCGACGAGCGCGGCGATCGGGCCGTTGCCCGAGCCTTCGACCTGTTGCTTGACGCCGTCGACGGAGAGCTCGGCGACGATGTGGTCGGTCTCCGCGCTCGAGTGCGTGTACGCGCCGAGCTCGTACGGGCGCACATGCCCGAGGTAGTGCTCGTGGAAGGCCGCGAGAAGCTCGTCGGCTGTCAGCTCGTCCCCGCGCGTGTCGGTGATCGCCTGCACCTTCTGGGCGAAGTCGACCTGGAGGCCGCGGGGCAGCTCGAGATGGTGCTCGGCCTCCATCAGGTAGGCGACGCCGCCCTTCCCGGACTGCGAGTTGACGCGGATGATCGCCTCGTAGCTGCGGCCGAGATCGGCGGGGTCGATCGGCAGGTACGGCACGTCCCAGATGCCCGACTCCGAGCGCTGCTGCGCGTACATCCCCTTCTTGATCGCGTCCTGGTGGGAGCCGGAGAACGAGGTGTAGACGAGCTCGCCCACCCATGGATGCCGTGGGTGGATCGGCAGTTCGTTGCACTCCTCGACGATCCGCTTCGCCTCGTCGAGCTGCGACAGGTCGAGCTGCGGGTCGACGCCCTGCGTCAGGAGATTCAGCGCGATCGTGATCAGGTCGACGTTGCCGGTGCGCTCGCCGTTCCCGAACAGCGTCCCCTCGACGCGCTCTCCGCCCGCCATCAGCCCCAGCTCCGCGGTCGCGACGGCGGTGCCGCGGTCGTTGTGCGGATGGACGCTGAGGATGACCCGGTCGCGCGTGGAGAGGTGACGGCCGAACCACTCGAGCCGGTCGGCGTAGATGTTCGGCGGGAACGCCTCCACCGTCGTCGGCAGGTTGAGGATCATCGGCGCCTCGACGGTCGGCCCCCACGCAGCGATCACTGCCTCGCAGATCTCGAGCGCGAACTCGAGCTCCGTCCCGTGAAAGCTCTCGGGCGAGTACTGGAAGATCGTCTCGCCGCTCGCGCGGCCTGCGAGCTCCTTGCAGAGCTCCGTCGCGCGGACGGCCAGCTCCACGACGCCTGCCTCGTCGAGCCGGAAGACGACGCGGCGCTGAGTGGTCGAGGTCGAGTTGTAGAGGTGGACGATCGCGCGCGGCGCGCCCTCGAGCGCCTCGAACGTCTGCTCGATCAGCTCCGGCCGCGCCTGCGTCAGCACGGCGATCGTCGTGTCCTCGGGCACGAGGTCGTCCTCGATCAGCCGGCGCACGAAATCGAAGTCGGTCTTCGATGCTGCCGGGAAGCCCACCTCGATCTCCTTGACCCCGATCTGCACGAGCAGGTCGAACATCCGCTGCTTGCGCGCCCCGTCCATCGGCTTGACGAGCGCCTGGTTGCCGTCGCGCAGATCGGTCGAGCACCAGGTGGGCGAGTGGTCGATCACGCGGCCCGGCCACGTGCGGTCGGGCAACTCGACGGTCGCGTAGGGCTTGTACTTCCAGTACGGCATCGGCACGGCGGTTCACTCCTCCTCGAGATGGGGACAGACCTCTCCCGGTGTGCGGGAGCGCGGGACGGGTATGTCGAGCGATCGCTTCCCCTACCGGGGAAGGAGGAGGATCAGCGCCTGCAGGCTGCGGAGGTCGTGGCGCGTTCCGGTCATCGCTTCGAAAAGCATAGTGGCAAGTGCTCCCATTTGGCAACGCCGCTTGACACCCGGAAAGGCCGTGGGCACACTGCGATGACGATGAATCGCCAGACCCGCGCGCTCGAGCTGCCCTCGCCGATCACGGTGACACTGCTCGCGCTCGGCTTCATCGTTTTCTCGATCGTCCTCATTCTCCCCCGCTAGGGGGAGATTTTGCTCACGCGGCCAATGACGCCGCACACGCCCACCGAGTAGTCGGAAGAAGTGCGCCTTGCGTGAGGAGGATCGAAATGGAACCGGAGGTTCGTAGATGACGAAGACCGTTGCCTGTCTCGCCGGTGACGGCGTCGGGCCGGAGCTGATGGCCGCGGCGACGCGCGCGCTCGAGCGCGTGGCGAAGCTGCACCAGCTGAGCCTCGACGATCGCCACCTGCCGTTCGCGGGCGAGGCGGTGACGCGCTCCGGCCATCCACTTCCGGCCGATACGCGTGCCGCCTACCGAGAGGCCGATGCGATCCTCGTCGCAGTGCCGCACGAGCCGGCCTTCGAGGGCGTGAAGGCCGACCTGCAGCTGTCCTGGCGCGCCGTGCGCGTCGACGTGGGGCACGAAGAGGATCTGATCGTCACCGGCCCGGTCGACGACTGGGCGAATGCGACCGCATTGACGAGAGCGTTCGGTTGCGCCGCGTCGCGCCGCGGCCGGATCACGTGCGTCGGCAGCACCGAGGGATGGCGTGCGGCGCTCGCGTCCGAGCGCGCCCGCTGGGACGGGCTGACGGTCGAGGAGGCGCAGCTCGGCGAGACGCTCGTGCGGCTACGCGACCGGCCGCAGTCACTCGACGTGATCGCCACCGAGGCTCACCTCGTCGACGCGATCGTCGACGCCGCCGCCTCGTTCGCCGGCTCGAACGCGACGGTCGCGCATGCCTGGCTCCCCGACGAAGGCCCGGGGGTGTTCGCGCCCGGCTCGAGCGAGCCCCACGAGCACGCCGGCTTCGGCGTCGCCGATCCGAAGGCGATGCTGCTCGCCACCTCGCTGATGCTCGCGGAGGGACTGAAGCGGCGGGCCGCCTCGCGCACGCTCGAGCGCGCCGTGACTGCCGCCGCGCGGCAGCCCGGCTCCGACCGCGACACGCAGTCGTTCACCGACGCGGTGATCGCGCTGCTGCCCCAGACGCGCACCGACGTCGAGCACTTCGACGAGGTCTGGAGATGAGCCGGGCCAACCGCATGCTCGGGTCGGACGTCGTGCTGCGGGCGCTCGAGGCCGAGGGCGTCGAGGTCGCGTTCGGCATTCCCGGCGGGGCGATCCTGCCGACGTACGACGCGATCGCGCGCGGCACGACTGTGCGGCACGTGCTCGCGCGGCACGAGCAGGGTGCCGGGCACATGGCCGAGGGCTACGCACGCGCCTCGGGGCGCGTCGGCGTCGCGATCGCCACCTCGGGACCGGGGGCAACGAACCTCGTCACGGCGATCGCGGACGCGTGGATGGACTCGACTCCCACCGTCTTCATTACCGGCCAGGTGCGCTCCGACCTGATCGGCACCGACGCCTTCCAGGAGATCGATGCGACGGGCATCACCATGCCGATCGTCAAGCACTCGTGGCTCGTCCAGTCGAAGGACGAGCTGATCCCGGCGCTGAAGGCGGCGTTCCACGTGGCGCGGACGGGCCGCCAGGGGCCGGTGCTGATCGACATCGCGAAGGACGTGCAGGAGGCCGAGCTCGACTTCGAGTGGCCGGACGAGGTCGACCTGCCCGGCTGGCGGCCGCCGCGGCGCGTCAACGCGCGCCAGATCCGCGAGGCGGCGAAGGCGATCCTCGAGGCCGAGCGGCCGATCGTCTACGCCGGCGGCGGCGTGCTGAACGGCGACGCCTGTGCAGAGCTGCTCGAGCTCGTCGACATGGGCCGCCTGCCCGCCGTCGTCACGCTGATGGGGAAGGGCGGCCTGCCCGACTCGCATCCGCTCAACTACGGGCCGCCCGGGATGCACGGGTCGAAGTACGCGAACTGGGCGCTGAACAAGTCGGATCTCGTGATCGCGATCGGCACCCGGTTCGACGACCGCGTCACCGGCAAGGTGTCGGCGTTCGCGCCGGGCGCGAAGGTGATCCACTTCGACATCGACGCCGCCGAGGTCGGGAAGATCCGCGCGGCGGAGATCCCGGTCGTCGGCCCGCTCAAGCTCGCGCTCACGGAGCTCGTCGCCGAGCTGCGCACGCAGTCCATCGACCACACGCCGAAGCACGAGCCGTGGCTGCGGCAGGTGGAGGAGTGGCGGCACGCCTTCCCGTACCGCTACAGGAAGGTCGACGGCGTGCTGAAGCCGCAGACCGCGATCGAGTCGCTGCGCGACCTCGCGGCCACCGTCGACAACGACGTCATCTGGACGACCGGCGTCGGCCAGCACCAGATGTGGGCGATGCAGTACCTCGTCTGCGACAAGCCGCGCTCGTTCATCACCTCGGGCGGGCTCGGGACGATGGGGTACGGCGTGCCGGCGGCGGTCGGGGCGAAGGCGGCACGGCCGGACGCGACCGTCGTCTGCATCGACGGCGACGGCTGCTTCCAGATGACCTGCCAGGAGCTCGCGACCGCGGCGCTCGAGGGGCTGCCGATCGTGACCGTCGTGATCAACAACGGCTGGCTCGGGATGGTGCGCCAGTGGCAGGAGCTCTTCTACGCCGAGCGCTTCGCGCAGACGCATCTGACGAAGGCGGTGCCCGACTACGCCCAGCTCGCAGAGGCCTACGGCTGCGCCGGCTTCACGGTCGAGAACGAGGACGAGCTCGAGGCGACCCTGGCGGCGGCGTTCGACGCCGGCCGCAGCGCCGTCGTCGACGTCCGCTGCGACCCGGAGGAGAAGTGCTATCCGATGGTGCCGTCCGGTGCGGCCGCGGTCGACGTGATCGAGGCGCCGGACGAAGAGGAGGCGCTCCAGCGATGAGCACGCACACGATCAGCGTCCGGATGGAGAACAAGCCGGGCGCGCTGGCGCGCGTCTCGCAGCTCTTCTCGCGGCGCGGCTACAACATCATGAGCCTGGCCGTCGGCCCGACGGAACGGCCCGACATCTCGCGGCTCACGCTTCGCGTCGACTGCCGGGAGGACTCCCTCGAGCAGATCGAGAAGCAGATGCACAAGCTCGTGAACGTGCTGCGTGTGACAGAGCTCGTGCCGGACGAGTCGCTCGAGCGTGAGCTCGCGCTGATCACCGTCAGCGTGAGCCCGGACCGCCGCGCGGAGCTCGTCTCGCTGAGCCAGCTTGCGGGCGCGCGCGTCGCCGACATCGGCCGCGACGCGGTCACCTTCGAGGTCGTCGGGCGCCCCGACCAGGTCGAGGCGTTCGAGGAGCTCGTCCGGCCCTACGGCGTCCGCGAGCTCGTCCGCACCGGCAGGATCGGCCTGCGCCGCCCGAGTGCGAACGGCCGCACGAACACTCCAACCGTCAGCGTCTGAAAGGAAGGGAATGGCAGAGATCCTCAAGGCGGGTAACGCCGACCTGCTCGACGGCAAGGTCGCGGTGCTCGGATACGGCAGCCAGGGCCACGCGCACGCGCTGAATCTGTCCGACTCGGGGGTCGACGTCGTCGTCGGCCTGCGCGAAGGCTCGAAGTCATGGGCCGCCGCCGAGGAGGCGGGGCTGCCGGTGAAGACGGTTGCCGAGGCCGTGCAGGGCGCCCAGCTCGTCTCGTTCCTCGTCCCCGACGGAGACCAGCCGCGCCTCTGGGAAGAGGAGGTCGCGCCGAACCTCGCCGAGGGCGCCGCGCTGCTCTTCGCGCACGGGTTCAACGTCCACTACGGGCGCATCGCGCCACCCGAGGGCCACGACGTGATCATGGTCGCGCCGAAGGGGCCCGGCCACGTCGTCCGCCGCCTCTACACCGAGGGCTACGGCACGCCCGCCGTGATCGCCGTCGCGCAGGACGCGAGCGGGCGCGCGAAGGAGCTGGCGCTCGCCTACGGTGCCGCGCTCGGCGCGGGCCGTGTCGGCATGGTCGAGACCTCGTTCGCCGAGGAGACCGAGACCGACCTGTTCGGCGAGCAGACGGTTCTCTGCGGCGGCGTCACGCAGCTGATCCAGCTCGGCTTCGAGACGCTCGTCGAGGCGGGCTACCAGCCGGAGGTTGCCTACTACGAGTGCCTGCACGAGCTGAAGCTGATCGTCGACCTGATCTGGGAGGGCGGCATCGAGCGGATGCACTACTCGATCTCCGACACCGCCGAGTACGGCTCGCACATGGTCGGGCCGAAGGTCGTCGACGAGCACGTGCGCGAGAACATGCGCAAGGTGCTGGCGTCGATCCAGGACGGCTCGTTCGCCCGCGAATGGGTCGCCGAGATGGACCGCGGCCAGCCGGTGCTCCAGGAGAAGCGAGACGAGCTCGCCGAGACGCAGATCGAGCAGGTCGGCGCCCGGCTCCGCGCGCTGAACGTTCGCGAGGAGACCGCGGAGGTCCATGGGGTCGGTTGACACCAAGGTCGCCCTCCTGGGATACGGGACGGTCGGCGCCGCGGTCGACCGTCTCCTGACGGAGTCCGCCGACGACATCGAACGCGCAACCGGCCACCGGCTGCGCGTCGTGAAGGCGCTCGTCCGCGATCTCGGGAAGGAGCGTGAGCACCGCCCCTCGGGCGGTGTGCTCACCGACGACTTCGCCGCGATCGCGGACGATCCCGAGATCGCCGTCGTCGCGGAGGTGATGGGCGGCCTCGAGCCGGCGGGGCCGCACGTGCTCGACCTGCTCTCGCGCGGCAAGAACGTCGTCACCGCGAACAAGCAGCTCGTCGCCCGGCACGGCGCTGCGCTGTTCGCGGCGGCCTCTGCCTCGGGTGTGCAGCTCCGCTTCGAGGCGTCGGTCTGCGCGGCGATCCCGGTGATCAAGGTGCTCCGCGAGTCGATGGTGGTGACGAACGTCCACAGCGTGCTCGGGATCGTCAACGGCACGACGAACTTCGTGCTGACCGAGATGGAGGGCGGCAAGACCTACGGCGAGGCGCTGGCTGACGCGCAGGCGCGCGGCTACGCCGAGGCCGACCCGACGGACGACGTCTCCGGCGCCGACGCCGCGGCGAAGATGGCGATCCTCGCCACCGTCGCGTTCAAGACGCGCGTCGCGCTCGACGACGTCGAGTACGGCGGCATCACCGAGATCGACCCGGTCGACGTGGCAGCGGCGCGCGAGCTCGAGATGGTGATCCGCCTCGTCGGAGCTGCCCGGCTGGTGGACGGCCGCTTCGACGTGCACGTCCGGCCTGCATTCGTCGACAAGCAGCATCCGCTCGCGAAGGTCGACGGCGCCTTCAACGCCGTCATGCTGCAGGGCGACGCGATCCGCGAGATCACGCTCGAGGGCCCCGGCGCCGGCGGCGTCGAGACCGCCTCTGCGGTGGTTGCCGACATCACGAGCGTGATCGGGACGATGGGAACCGGGTTCCTGCAGAACGACGCCGCATGGCGGCAGCTGAAGCGCCTGCCTCCGGGCGAGTCGCGCTCTCCGTACTACTTCCGGCTCTCGGTCGAGGACCGGCCGGGCGCGCTCGCGAAGGTCGCCGAGGAGCTCGCGGAGCGCGAGATCTCGATCGCGCGGCTGCTGCAGCACGCAAACGGCGACGGGGCCGCACTGCACGTTGTCACGCACGAGGCGGCGACCGGCGCGCTCGACGATGCGCTCGCGGCGATCGGCGATCTCCCGGCGATCAAGCGTCGCTCGACGCCGCTGCCCGTCGTCTCGGACCGCGGAGTCGCGGAGCTCGGATGGGCGTGAAGGCCGCCTCGTGGCTCTCGCTCGGCGAGGGCTCGACACCGCTGGTTCGTGCACGGCGCCTCTCGGAGGCGCTCGGCCTCGACCTGCATCTGAAGGTGGAGGGCGCGAACCCGACCGGCAGCTTCAAGGACCGCGGCATGGTCGTCGCGGTCGAGCGTGCGGTCGAGGCCGGCGCGCACACGGTCGTCTGCGCCTCGACGGGGAACACCGCCGCGAGCGCCGCGACCTATGCGGCGCGGGCCGGGCTGCGTGCCGTCGTGCTCACGCCCGCCGGCGGGACGGCGTCGGCAAAGCGGGCGCAGGCGAGCGCCGCGGGTGCGCGCGTGATCGAGATCCGCGGCTCCTTCGACGACGCTCTGCAGCTCGCGTTCGAGCTCTGCGAGCGCGACGGCTTCGTGCTCGTCAACTCGGCAAGCCCCGACCGCAACCGCATCGACGGCCAGAAACTCGTGGCGGGAGAGATTGCGGAGCAGCTCGGTGCCGTGCCGGACGTGGTCGCGCTGCCGTTCGGCGGCGGCGGCAACGTCAGCGCGGTCGCCCAGGGGCTGAGCGAGCTCGGCGTGTCGCCGAGCCTCGTCGTCGGCGAGGCCGAGCAGCGCCCCACCACGTGGGCGACCGCGATCCGGATCGCCGAGCCGGCGCACGCAGAGGAGGTCGGCGGCCTCGTCGACTCGGGTCGGCTGCAGATCGTCATGCTCGCCGAGGAGGAGATCCGGCGCTGGTGGGAGCGGCTCGCGCGCGAGGAGGGCGTCTTCTGTGAGCCTGCGTCGGCCGCGGGCGTGGCGGCGCTCTCGCACGTCGACCGGAGCGGCTGGCAGAGCGCGGTCGCGATCGTCACCGGCCACGGGCTCAAGGACACCGAGGCGGTCGACCAGTCGTCGTCGGCGACGGTCGAGGCGACGCTCGAGGCGATCCTGGAGGCGCTCGCGTGAGCGTAGGCTCGACGGAGCTCACCAAAGAGCGGAGGCGGCGGCTTGGCCGGCGCCGGAGCTGGAAATGATCCACGCGTTCGCACCCGCCTCGACGGCGAACCTCGGTCCCGGCTTCGACGCCGCCGGCGCCGCGCTCGACCTCTGGAACGAGGTGGTCGTCGAGGACGGCACGTTCGCCGTCGAGCTCGAGGGGGAGGGGGCGGGCGAGCTGGCCCGCGACGCCTCGCACCTCGCGCTTCGCGCCTTTGCGCTCTTCGCGCCGCTCGAAGGGCGGCGTTTCTCGTTTCGGAGCCGGATCCCGCTCGAGCGCGGGCTCGGCTCGAGTGCCGCTGCGATCGCGCTCGGGCTTGTCGCCGGCGCGGCCGCAGCGGGACGCGACCCGTCGCCCGACGAGCTGCTCGCGGCCGGGTGGGGGCTCGAGGGCCACGCCGACAACCTCGCCGCCGCTTTGAACGGCGGTGTCTGTCTCACCTGGCGCCGGAACGGTGCCCCGCATGCCGCGCGTATCGCCGAGGCGATGCCGGCCACCGCCGTCGTCGTCGTGCCGAGCGAGCGGACGAGCACCGCCGAGTCGCGCGCGGCGCTTCCGGCCTCGGTGTCGCACGAGGACGCCGCGGTCACCGCCGGCGCGGCGGCGCTGCTGGGCGCGGCCGTTGCCGCCGGCGACCCCGCCCTGCTCACGGCGGCGTTCGCCGACCGCCTGCACGAGCCCTACCGCGCCGCCTCGACGCCGCTCCTGCAGGCGCTTCGCGACGAGCCGCCGCTCGAGGCGCTCGGCGTGACGCTTTCCGGCTCCGGGCCGTCCGTCGTCGTCTGGACGAGCCCTGAGGATGCCGCCGACGTCGCCGCCGAGCTCGCGGCCGCCCATCCCGACACGACCGTGCTGCCCCTCGCGGTGGCCGCGAGAGGAGCGCACCTGTCATGAGCGTCTACGACAAGAGCCATCCGGCGAAGCGGCACAGCGCGGCGCTGACCGACGGTGTCGACCGGGCGCCGGCGCGCGCGATGCTGAAGGGCGTCGGCTTCACCGACGAGGACCTCGCGCAGCCGCTGATCGGCGTCGCCACGACGTGGATCGAGACGATGCCCTGCAACCTCAACCACCGCCGCCTGGCCGGATACGTGAAGCAGGGCATCCGGCGGGCGGGCGGGACGCCGCTCGAGTTCAACACGATCTCGGTCTCCGACGGCGTCTCGATGGGGACGACCGGCATGCGTGCCTCGCTCGTCTCGCGCGAGGTGATCGCCGACTCGATCGAGCTCGTCGCGCGCGGGCACCTGTTCGACGGGATCGTCTGCATCGTCGGCTGCGACAAGACGATCCCGGCGGCCGTGATGGCGCTGGCGCGGCTCGACCTGCCCGGGCTCGTGCTCTACGGCGGCTCGATCGCGCCGGGGCGCTACCGCGATCGCGACGTGACGATCCAGGACGTCTTCGAGGTCGTCGGCGCGCATGCCGCAGGGAAGGTCAGCGCCGAGGAGGTGCATGCGCTCGAGAGCGTCGCGTGCCCCGGGGCGGGCGCGTGCGGCGGCCAGTTCACGGCCAACACCATGGCGATGGTGCTCGACTTCCTCGGCGTCAGCGCGCCCGGGCTGAACGAGATCCCCGCGACCCACCCCGAGAAGGCGCAGGCGGCGGTGCGCGCCGGCGAGCTCGCAATGAAGCTCGTCGTCGACGACACGCGGCCGTCGAGCATCCTCACGCCCGACGCGTTCGAGAACGCGATCGCAGCGGTCGCCGCCAGCGGCGGCTCGACGAACGGCGTCCTCCATCTGCTCGCGATCGCCGCCGAGGCCGGCGTCGAGCTGAAGATCGATGACTTCGACCGCATCGCGAGCCGCACGCCGATCGTCGCCGACATCGTCCCCGGCGGCCGCTTCGTCGCCACCGACCTGTACAAGGCGGGCGGGGTGGGGCTCGTCGCCCGCGAGCTCGTCCGCGCGGGGCTCGTGCACGAGGAGGCGCGCACGGTCGACGGCCGCTCGCTGCGCGAGGTTGCCGATGGCGTGCGCGAGCAGCCGGGCCAGCAGGTGGTCGTCTCGTGGGACAAGCCGCTCAAGCCGACCGGCGGGCTCGCGATCCTGCGCGGCAACCTGGCGCCCGAGGGCTGCGTCGTGAAGCTCGCCGGCCACGAGCGCCTGCTCCACCGTGGGCCGGCGCGCGTCTTCGAGTCAGAGGAGGAGTGCTTCGCCGCCGTCAAGGCGAACGCGATCCGGCCGGGCGACGTGATCGTGATCCGCTACGAAGGGCCTGCCGGCGGGCCGGGGATGCGCGAGATGCTGCACGTGACGGCTGCGATCGTCGGCGAGGGGATCGGCGACGAGGTGGCACTGATCACCGACGGTCGCTTCTCGGGCGCCACGCACGGCCTGATGGTCGGCCACATCGCGCCGGAGGCGTTCCGCGGCGGGCCGATCGCACTCGTCCGCGACGGCGACACGATCGTGCTCGACGTCGAGGCCCGCCGCCTCGACCTGGAGGTCGACGAGACCGAGCTCGAGCGGCGCCGCTCCGAGTGGGCGCAGCCCGAGCCGCGCTACACGACCGGCGTCTTCGCCAAGTACGCGGCCACGGTCGGGTCGGCAAGCGAGGGAGCCCGCACCTAATGGGCGAGCAGCCGGCCGATCGCGCGGGTCGCCTGGCGGATGCGCTGGTCGTTCTCGACGAGCGCGAAGCGGACGTGCCCGTCGCCGCCTTCGCCGAAGCCGATGCCGGGGCTCACCGCCACGTGCGCCTCGCGGGCGAGGCGGAGCGCCGTCTCGAGCGAGCCGAGCTCGGCGAAGCGCTCGGGGAGCGGTGCCCAGACGAACATCGTCCCGCGTGGGGGCTCGACAGGCCAGCCGGCGCGGGCGAGGCCGTCGCAGAGCACGTCGCGGCGCCGCTCGTAGATCGAGCAGACCTCGGCCGGATACTCGCCGGCCTCGCGCAGCGCGACGATCGAGGCGATCTGGATCGGCTGGAAGGTGCCGTAGTCGAGGTACGACTTGAGCTTCGCGAGCGCTGCGACCGCCTCCGCGTTTCCGAGCATGAAGCCGACCCGCCAGCCGGCCATCGAGAACGACTTTGTGAGGCTGTAGAGCTCGACCGCGCAGTCGGCGGCCCCGTCGCAGGCGAGCACGGACGGCGGCTTGTGCCCGTCGAAGGCGACCTCCGCGTAGGCGAAGTCGTGGATCAGCAGGAACTCGTGCTCGCGCGCGAGGTCGACGAGCAGCTGCAGCTCCTCGGCGGTCGCGACGGCCGTGGTCGGGTTGTGCGGGTACGAGACGACCACCGCGCGCGGCCTCGCGGCGCGAACCGCCTCGGCGATCGCCTCGACGCCGCCGGTGACCGGCGGCGCAACGACCGTCGCTCCAGCAAGCCGCGGCGCGACGGCGTGGATCGGGTAGGCGGGAGTCGGCACGACCACCGAGTCGCCCGGCTCGACGAGCACCCACATCAGGTGGGCCAGGCCCTCCTTGGCGCCGATCGTCGAGACGACCTGCGTCTCGGGGTCGAGCGTGACGCCGAACGCACGGGCGTAGTGCTCGGTGATCGCCGCGCGCAGCTGGGTGATCCCGCGGCTTGCGGAGTAGCGGTGGTTCGTCGCCTTCCCGGCGGCCTCCTGGAGCTTCTCGACGGCGACCGCCGGCGAGGGGATGTCGGGGTTGCCGAAGCCGAGATCGATCACGTCGCGGCCCTCACGGCGCAGCTCTCGCTTCAGCTGGTCGACGGAGGCGAAGACGTACGGCGGCAGGTCGGCGATACGGCGAAACTTCACTTTGGAAAGTATTGTAGGAGCTGGAATGCCTGTTGACGTTTTGAGGTGTCGGGTCTGCGAGGCCGAGTATCCCGCGCTCGCGACCGGGACGTGCGACCGTTGCTTCGGCCCGCTCGAGCCGGTGTACGACTGGGACGTGATCGAGCTCTCACGCGAGAGGATCGAGGCGGGTCCGCGCTCGCTCTGGCGCTATGCCGATCTGCTGCCGGCGCCGCCGCCTCCCGGCGACGAGTCGTCGCCCGGTTGGACGCCGCTCGTCTCCGTTCCGAGGCTGGCACGCGCAATCGGCGTCCGTGAGCTGCACCTGAAGCTCGACAGCGCCAACCCGACGCACTCGTTCAAGGACAGGGTGGTCGCGGTCGCGGCTGCGAAGGCGCTCGAGTTCGGGCTGGAGACGCTCTCTGCAACCTCGACCGGGAACCTCGCAAACGCCGTCGGCGCGCGCGCCGCGGCGCTCGGGATGCCCGCTGTCATCTTCTGCCCCGCCGGCCTCGAGCCCGAGAAGCTCGCCGCGACGACGATCTACGGCGCGACGATCTACGGCATCCGCGGCAGCTACGACGACTGCTCGCGCCTCGTCAGCGAGCTCGCCGGCGACGTGGAGTGGGCGATCGTGAACGTCAACCTTCGTTCCTATTACGCAGAGGGCTCGAAGACGCTCGCGTTCGAGATCTGCGAGCAGCTCGGCTGGGAGACGCCCGACGCCGTCGTGATGCCGATCGGCTCCGGCGCGATGTTCACGAAAGTGTGGCAGGGCTTCCAGCAGTTCGAGCGGCTCGGCCTCTCGAGCGGCGGGCGGCCGAAGCTCGTCGGCGGCCAGGCCGCAGGCTGCGCCCCTGTCGCCTCCGCGTTCGCCGAGGAGCGGCGCGTGATGCCGGTGCGGCCGAACTCGATCGCGTCGTCGATCGCGATCGGCAACCCGGCCGACGGCGACCTGGCGATCGCGACCGCGGTCGCCTCGAGCGGCGGCATCTACGACGTTGCCGAGGAGGAGATCGGGACGAACATCTCGCTCCTCGCAGAGCTCGGCGGCATCTTCGGCGAGGGCGCCACCGGCGTTGCGCTCGGCTCGCTCCGCGAGGCGGTGCGCCGCGGCGTCGTCGGCGAGGACGACCGCGTCGTGCTGCTCGTCACCGGCACCGGCCTGAAGACGCCGCAGCTCGCCGAGGCTAGCGGCTCGGTGATCGAGATCGACCCCGACATCGACGTGCTCCTGGACGACCTGGGGGTGGCGGTATGAGCGCGGTCGACCCGGTGCTCGCCTCCTACCGTGACGAGATCACGGCGCTCGATGCCCAGCTCATCGAGACGATCAACCTGCGCCTCGAGACGGTGCTCGCGCTCCGTCGCCACAAGGAGCAGAACGGGCTCGCCTTCTACGACCCGGATCGCGAGGCGTGGCTCGTGCAGCATCTGAAGGAGCTGAACGGCGGGCCGCTCTCACCGCAGGGCGTCGAGGAGCTGGCGGCGTTCGTGCTCGACCTGATCAAGCGGGAGCTGGAGCGGTGAGCTCGCTGATTGCGTGCCTGCCCGGCGACGGGATCGGCCCCGAGGTGCTGGAGCAGGCCGTGCGCGTGCTCGAGGCGCTGCGGGTCGACGTCGAGCTCGTGACGTTGCCGTTCGGCGGCGCGGCGATCGACAAGACGGGTGAGCCGCTGCCGGCGGCGACGCTCGAGGCCTGCCGCGCTGCGGACGCCGTCTTGCTCGGCGCCGTCGGCGGTCCGAAGTGGGACGGCGGCGGGCCTCGCCCCGAGGCGGGGCTGCTCGGCCTGCGCAAGGCACTCGACGTTTACGCCAACCTCCGTCCGGCAGGCGACGTGTTGATCGTGCGCGAGCTCGTCGGCGGTCTCTATTTCGGCGCCCGCGGCACCCGTGAGGACGGCACCGTCTTCGACACCTGCGAGTACACGCCGGCCCAGGTGGAGCGCATCGCCCGTCGCGGCTTCGAGCTCGCGCAGTCGCGTCGCGGCTCGCTCGTCTCGGTCGACAAGGCAAACGTGCTCGACACGTCGCGTCTCTGGCGGCGCGTCGTCACCGAGCTCGCGGCCGGCTATCCCGACGTGCAGCTCCGGCATGCGCTCGTCGACAGCTTCGCGATGGAGCTCGTCGGGCCGCTCGACGCCTTCGACGTCGTCGTCACCGAGAACATGTTCGGCGACATCCTCTCCGACCTCGCAGCTGCGGTCACCGGCGGGCTCGGCCTTGCCGCGTCGGCGTCGCTCGGCGACGCAGGCCCCGGCATCTTCGAGCCGGTGCACGGCTCGGCGCCCGACATCGCCGGCACCGGCAGGGCGAACCCGACCGCGATGCTCCGCTCGCTCGCGCTCCTGCTCGAGCACGCGCTCGGCCGCGCAGACCTCGCCGCCGCGCTCGCGGCGGCGGTCGACGAGGCGCTCGTGTCGCACCCCACGCCCGACCAGGGCGGGGCCGCGACGACCGGCGAGTTCGGCGACGCGGTGCTCGCGCTGCTCGGCCAGGAGGCGGTGCGTTGACGCTCGCCGTCGGCTATCTCGGGCCGCGCGGCAGCCACAGCTCTGCGGCGGCGGCCGTCCTCGTCCCGCAGGCGACGGAGTCGGTCGACCTGCCGAGCTTCGCAGCGGTCGTCGACGCGGCATCGTCGTTCGAGATCGGGCTCGGCGTGCTGCCGATCGAGAGCTCGCTGATCGGTCCGATCGCCGAGACGCACGACCTCCTCTACGGCGCGCCGCTCTCGATCATCAAGGAGGCGACGCTGCCGATCCGCCACTGCCTGCTCGGCCTGCCGGGCTCGAGCCGGGCGGGGGCCAAGGTCGTGCGCTCGCATCCTGCTGCGCTCGACCAGTGCCGCGACCTGCTCTCGGGCTGGCGGGTGCATTGCATCTCGTCGCCCTCCACGGCCGATGCGGCGCGGGAGGTGGCCGAGTCGGGAGACATCCACGAGCTCGCGCTCGCGAGCATGGAGGCAGCCGACACCTACGGGCTCGAGATCGTCGAGGACGACGTCGGCGACCGGCCCGGCGCGTTCACCCGCTTCGTGGCCCTGGCGCCGTATACGCAGGTGGTTGCCGACGACAAGTGGCGCACCGCGCTGTCGTTTGTCACCGACCACCGCCCGGGAGCGCTCTACCACGCGCTCGGTGCGTTCGAGCGGAACGGCGTCAACATGGTCCAGCTCGTCTCGCGCCCACTGCCGAACTCCCCTTGGCGTTACCGCTTCGACGCGGTCGTCGACGGGAACGTCTTCGAGGATCCGGTGCGCCCGGCCCTCGCAGAGCTCCGCGAGGAGGCGCGCGAGGTGAGGCTCTTCGGGTCGTATCCTGCAGAGAGGCCGTCATGACTCCGAGAACGCTCTTCCGCAAGATCTGGGACGCGCACGTCGTCGCCGACACGCCCGACGCGCCGTCGCTTCTCTGGATCGACCTGCACCTCGTGCACGAGGTGACGAGCCCGCAGGCGTTCGAGGGCCTGCGCCTGGCCGGCCGGCCCGTGCGGCGGCCCGACCTGACGGTGGCGACGATGGACCACAACGTGCCGACCCTGCCCGGGCCGATCACCGATCCGCTCGCGAAGCAGCAGCTCGACGCGCTTGCCGCGAACTGCGAGGAGTTCGGGGTCAGGCTCTTCGCCACCGGGAGCGGCCGCGAGGGTGTCGTGCACGTGATCGGGCCCGAGCTCGGCCTGACGCAGCCCGGCATGACGATCGTTTGCGGCGACAGCCATACCTCGACGCACGGCGCGTTCGGCGCGCTCGCGTTCGGCATCGGCACCTCCGAGGTCGAGCACGTGCTCGCGACGCAGACGCTGCCGCAGCGCCTGCCGAGGACGATGCGGCTCGAGTTCGCCGGCGAGCTGCCGTTCGGGCTCTCGGCCAAGGACATGGTGCTCGCTGCGATCGGGCAGCTCGGCGTCTCCGGCGGTGTCGGGCACGTGATCGAGTACACCGGCGCTGCCGTGCGGAGCCTCTCGATGGAGGGCCGCATGACGATCTGCAACATGTCGATCGAGGCGGGCGCGCGGGCCGGGATGATCGCCCCCGACGAGACGACGGTGCGCTATCTCGAGGGCCGTCCCTGTGCGCCGAGCTCGTTCGACGGTCTCGACGAGCTGCGTACCGACGACGGTGCCGAGTTCGACCACGTAGAGACGGTCGACGTCTCGGCGCTGAAGCCGCAGGTCACGTGGGGCACGAATCCCGGGATGGTGGCGCCGGTCGACGGCGTCGTGCCCGACCCGGACGACTTCGCCGACCCCGACGAGCGCGGCGCCGTCGAGCGTGCGCTCCGCTACATGGCGCTCGAGCCGGGCACGGCGCTCACCGACATTCGCATCGATCGCGTCTTCATCGGCTCGTGCACGAACGCGCGCATCGAGGACCTGCGCGCCGCGGCGCAGGTCGTGGCGGGTCGCCGGGTCGCCGACGGGGTGCACGCGATCGTCGTGCCGGGCTCGGCGACCGTGAAGCGCCAGGCGGAGGAGGAGGGGCTACACGAGGTGTTCGAGGGCGCCGGCTTCGAGTGGCGGCGCGCCGGCTGCTCGATGTGCCTCGGCATGAATCCCGACATCCTGCAGCCGGGCGAGCGTTGCGCCTCGACGTCGAACCGCAACTTCGAGGGCCGCCAGGGAGCGGGTGGGCGCACGCATCTGCTCAGCCCCGCGATGGCCGCGGCCGCCGCCGTCACGGGGCGCTTCGCCGACGTGCGGGAGCTGTCGTGAGGCCGCTGCCGTCCGTCACCGGCGTGGTCGCGGTGCTCGACCGCGCCGACGTCGACACCGACCAGATCATCCCGAAGCAGTTCCTGAAGCGCATCGAGCGCTCGGGCTACGGGGAGTTCCTGTTCTTCGACTGGATGAAGGACCCGGAGTTCGAGCTGCACGCCTACCCGGGCGCGTCGATCCTGCTCGCAGGCCGCAACTTCGGCTGCGGCTCGTCGCGCGAGCACGCGGCGTGGGCGCTCGACGACTACGGCTTCCGGGTCGTCCTTGCGCCGTCCTATGGCGACATCTTCCGCCAGAACGCTGTCAACACCGGGCTCGCGCCGATCGTCGTGCCGCCGGCCGACCTCGCGCTCGTGCGCGAAGCGGTCGAGGCGCGCAACGAGCTGACGGTCGACCTCGAGCGGCTGCGGATCACGCATCCCGACGGGCTCGAGCTCTCGTTCGTGCTGGACGCCCACTCGCAGGAGACGCTCGTGCACGGGCTCGACGAGGTGGGGCGGACACTGAAGCGCGAGGCGGAGATCGCCGCCTTCGAGGCGACCTACACGCCTCGCTTCGACGTCTCGCTCATCTAGTCCGCGCGGCGGGCGAGCTTGCGCCCGAGCCGGAGCTCGAGCGGCGTCACGCTCTTGCGC
Source organism: uncultured Thermoleophilia bacterium (assembly GCA_963794375.1). Lineage (GTDB taxonomy): Bacteria > Actinomycetota > Thermoleophilia > Gaiellales > Gaiellaceae > PALSA-600. Next base: position 237,895 of record CAWCDL010000002.1, on the reverse strand, counting down.
GACGAGTAGAGCGCCGTCGTCGTGAGCGTGATCTCGGTGCGGCCCTTCCCGATCAGCAGCGAGTCGATCAGGATCGGCGTCCTCGCTGTGCCCGCCCGGACGACCACGACGGCGCGGTAGAGGTGCACGCGCGGCGCGATCGTCGGGGCCGGGAGGCGGGTCACAAACGAGAGGCGCTCGTTCGAGGGGAGACTCTGGACGATGTTGCGGCGCAGGCAGGGCAGCACCTGCGGTGCGCGCACCGTGCGGCCCCAGTCGAGGCCCACCATCTGCGGCGTGCGCAGCACCTGAGCGGAGCTGTCGAACTGGGCGGCGGCGCTCTTCCACTCGATCTCGGCGGCGCCGATCACGACGAGGTCGGACTGCTTCGGGTGGAAGCCGGGGCAGCCGGTGGACGAGTTGATGGCCGGCGTCTTCTTCGTGCCGGCCCAGGTGCCCCCGCCGAGGTCGGCTCGGCGGAGGACGGCCGCGCGTGCAGCCCGCTGACCTGCTCGTGTCAGCCGCACCTGCTCGCGGTCGGCGAGCGCCGCGGCGGCGAGCGCGAGCGCCGCGAAGAGCATGGTGGCGACTACGGCGAGCTTCATGTGGCACAACCGACCTTCGCGTGTCTTGCGAACACTCCTTGTCGTCCGTAGGGTGAGGCCGGGAGATGGAGGGAACGACGAGTGCGGTGAAGTCCCGCCCTCGGCTTGCGGTGCGTGTTGCGACTGTGGCCGTTGTGGCTTGCCTTGCCGTGGTCCTCGTGCCGCAGGCGCTGGCCGCTGTCGGCAACGGCAAGATCGCGTTCGATCACGGCGGCAGCAATCCCGACGGGATCTGGGTGGTCGATCCCAACGGCTCTTCGGCTCCCCAGCAGTTGACGACGTTTGGCTTTCGCCCGCGCTGGTCCCCGGACGGCACGATGATCACCTTCGAGGCGCCGGACTCATCGGGAATTTCCCAGGTGTGGGTCACGAAGGCCGACGGAACGGGCGTACCGAAGCAGGTGACAAATTCGCAAGACGGCGCCTCCGACCCGAGCTACTCGAACGATGGCTCGATCCTGTATGTCGACGGTGGCGTGATCTATGACCTGCTGGCCTCGACTCCGTTCGGGGACATGGGGAATCAGGTCGTCCCGAGCGACCCCTCGTACGGCACACCTGCGGAGCCTGCGGTCTCGCCCGACGGTACGAACATCGTGTTCACGGGGTCGAACGGCAACAGCCGAGTCGACCGGCTGCAACCTCTGGCTGTACAGCAGTTCGAACGAGCCTCACGCAGCTTACGAACGACTCCGGCGATCTCAACGAGAGCCCGGCGTGGGCGCCGTTCGGAGCGGTCTACTTCAAGCACCTGCATGCGGGCGCATACACCGTTCAGGCGCTGCCGGTCGAGGGCGGGGCCTCGGCCTCCATCCCCAACGCATACGACCCCGCCCCCTCGCCGGACGGCAGCAAGCTTGCCTACTCCACCCAGACCGCGGTCTGGATCTCCGATCCCGTAGGCGATGGCGCTGCCTCGCTCAACCTGCCGGTCTCGTCGAATTACTTCGATCTCGCCTGGCAGCCGCTTCAGGGGCAGACGTACGTTGTGAACACCACCGCCGACAACGAGACCTGCGACGCAACGAGTTGCTCGCTTCGGGGCGCGATCGAGGCCGCGAACGCGAATCCGGGAACCGACAGGATCACGTTCGACATTCCGAACGTCAGCGGTGTCCCGACGATCACGGTCGACGAGGCAACCTACGGCAATCTCCCTGCCATCAACGATCCCGTCGTAATCGACGGGACCACCCAAGGAAGCTCGCCGGGAGTGGAGATCGTCGCGCCCGCGCCCCCGGGCTCGATCCCGATGGGCTGGTACGGGCTCGACCTCGTCTCGGGCTCGATCACGGTCAAGGGACTCATCTTCCACGGCTTCTTCGGCCAGATCCTCCTTGACAACAATGGTGGCGACACGATCGTCGGCAACTGGCTCGGGGTCGACAAGAACGGCGCTGCGACGCATGACACGGACGGGATCGACGACGACACCTCGGGCGGCAATGCGATCGGCGGCCTCACGGCGGCCGATCGCAACGTGATCGCCACACAGAACGGCTTCATCGGCAACGACGTCAGCAACACGACGATCGAGGGCAACTACTTCGGGCTCACGACCGACGGTACGAGCTCGTTGGGCCAGGTCGGTCAGGGCATCTTCCTCCAGGGTGGCGGGGGCGGCAATACGATCGGCGGCACGGTTCCGGGGAGCGCGAATGTGTTCGCGACCTTCCAGAGCGGCATAGCCCTCGACCACTCGGCTAACAACGTGATCGAAGGCAACTCGATCGGCACGAATGCTGCGGAGACCACTGCTATCGCTGGCGATACGGGCATCACGATCGACGGTGGCGCGACGGGAAACACGATCGGGGGTACCGACGGCGCAGCCGCAAACGTGATCGCCGGGAACAGCGGCGACACCGGGATGCAGGTGTCTGAGGGTGGGAACACGATCGAGGGGAACTTCGTCGGCACGAACCGGTCTCGCGTCCCGTATCCGACTCACAACGCGACTGGGATCCGCCAGAACAACGACGCGAGCTCAACTCCGAATGCCTATGTCGGTAACACGATCGCGTCGAGCAGCGGGCCTGACCTCGCGGACGGCAACGGCATCGAGATCGACGACGGAGCGGCCACGATCACCGGGAACACGATCGAGGGCAACGCCGCAGCCGGGGTGGACATCATGGCGAGCGGCGACGGCTACAAGATCTCGAAGAACTCCATCACCGGGAACGCAAGCGGCATCGCGCTCGGGAGCAGCGCCAACACCGACACCAAGCCGCCGTCGTTCGACTCGGCCACCATCTCAGGCGGGACTGTAGGCGGGCAGTTCCACTACAGCGGCGACGGTGACCTCGCGGGCGTGATCTTCGACATCGAGATCTTCCGCTCGAGTGGCACGTGCGGGAGCTCCCCGCAGGGCGAGACGTACCTCGGGACGATGGCCGGCGTCAAACTCGATGGAAACGGCTCGACCAATCCACCGATCTCGTTCTCGTTCCCGGCCGCGGGCAGCGGCACCGCCATCACCGCGACTGCGACCAACGCCACCGACGGGAGCACGTCCCAGTTCTCCACCTGCTTCGACGCGAGCGTGAACTCGAGCGGCGGGTCGCTGGCCGGCTCCCTTCAGCAGGATCCGGGCGGCGGCGCCCCCTCGCAGTTCCCCGTGGACTTGACGTCGGCCGGTACCGAGGACTGGGCCATCTGGGGCTCCGCGAACGGCGGCACGAGCACCTCTCTCGCACCGAACGATCGCAAGGCCGGTTCGAACGAGATCAGCGACCTCACCGACATCGATCCCGCGCCAACGGCGCCGCTGCGCGGGCTCGGTCAGTTCAATTGCCCCTCGACCTGCCCGCCGTTCCTCTTCAACTGGTCGGACGGGACGCAGAGCGCGTCCGCGTCTGATGCCCAGGGCGGCCTCCAGCACGACGGAGAGCAGACGCAGGTCGTCTCGAGCGTCGGGAAGGGCTTCTCGTTCGACGTGCCGGCCGACCAGACGACGAGGACGCTGACCGTCTACGTCGTGACGAACCGGGCGGACGGCCAACTGACGGCCAGCCTTTCCGACGGCTCAGCGCCCGTTTTCCAAAGCCCCCTTCCTGCGGCCACCGACGAGCGCTCGGGTATCTACACGATCACGTACGCGGCCGCCTCCGCTGGCCAGACCTTGCACGTGCAATGGCTCGAAACCGGCGCTTACTGTCCGAGCTTCTACTGCGACAACGCTGCGATCTACGCCGTCGCTCTCTCCGGCGGGAGCCACACGACGGGAGCGACCGCGACGCTCAGCTCAGACAACACCGTGCAGATGGCGGGCTCGGACGACTCGATTGCCGCCATCCCGCTCGGCGCGTTCCAGTCCACCTCCGGCGGAGCGACCCCGGCACCGATCAACGGCCTTCCGATCAACGGGTTGCCGATCAATGGCCTGCCGATCAACGGTCTGCCCATTAACGGCCTCCCGATCAATGGCCTCCCGATCAACGGTCTGCCGATCAACGGTCTGCCCATCAACGGCCTCCCGATTAACGGCCTCCCGATCAATGGCCTCCCGATCAACGGGCTGCCCATCAACGGCCTGCCGATCAACGCGCTTCAGCTGCCGGGGCAGACCTGGCAGTCGATCCTCGCGGGGACGCCGCTCGCGAACCAGCCGCTGCAGACGATCACGCTGCAGCAGGTGCTCGCGCTCAACCCGCTGCCGGCCGCGCTCAAGACCCTCACGCTGGGGCAGCTCTCGGTCGCCGACAGCGACTTCGGGAAGATGTCGATCGGCGCCCTCGCGCTCGGCGCCACGCCGATCAACGGGCTCGGGCTCGACTCGAGCTCGCTGAGCACGCTCGTCGCCTGGTGCGACAGCGTGGTGCCGGCGGCGAACCAGGCGGTCAGCTGCTCGACGGCGACCGCGGCGCCCGGCACGCTCGGCGGCCAGAGCCTCTTCAGCCTCACGCTGTCGGAGGCGCCGATCAACGGCCTGCCGATCAACGGGCTGCCGATCAACGGCCTCCCGATCAACGGCCTCCCGATCAACGGACTGCCGATCAACGGCCTGAATCTGTCGGCGTCGCCGATCAACGGCCTCCCGATCAACGGCCTGCCGATCAACGGGCTCGTCGACGATCGTCGACTGCACGAAGATCGACTGCACGGCGAGCTCGACGAAGACCCTCGGTGACGCCGCCGCCGCGGGTGCGATCGTCCCCGGCGCCACTATCGGCGCCCTGCTCACCTACCTTCAGACGAGCCAGTACTGGGGCTCGCTGACGCTCGGCGATGTGATCGGCCTCCTGATCAACCGCAACGACGTCCCCTGGGAGACCCTGGCGCCGAGCGTCCTCGCAGCCTTTGATCCGGCCCGTCCGAAGATCCACTTCTCCGCCGGATTCACGATCCAGGGGAGCGGCAGCGGCCCGGTGGACGTGAAGATCACGCTTCCGAAGGGCTTCGATTTCGACCCGGGCTCGGCGACCCTGGCAAGCCAGCCCATCGCCGACCCGACGATCACGGGCTCGACGCTCGAATGGCAGCTCACGGGCGTGAAGTTCGCGACGGCCTACACGCTCTCGTTCCTCGCCCGCGCCGGAACGAACGTCGGCCCGGCGCAGGCGACCGAGGTGGTCAGCGCCGGGACGGCGACGTCGCCGACCAGCATCGCTTCGTTCTCCGTCACCGACGGGTTCTCGAACAACACATTCACCAACGCGAGCGGGATCACGCCCGGCCAGAACGTCGAGATGTCGGCGATCCTCAGCCCGAGCGAGGTCGACTACTACAAGATCCCGCTGCCCGCTGCAGGGACGCGGATCGAGGTACACCTCACGAATCTGGCTGCCGACTACGATCTCGCGCTCTACGCGAACCAGTCGTCGACAGTGCGGACAGGGACACTCGCGCCGAGCGGTGCGCCGCTGCAGGACGGCACCGTCCCCGACCAGCAGATCAATCTTCAGGGCGCGGGCAACTCCAACGCGCAGCTGACGCCGACCGCTCTGCAGGATGTTCCCGACCCCGGCGTGCCGGTGGTCCAGGTCTCGGCGAACCGCGGTACCGACGATGAGGACGTCGGCATGGTGTCTCCGGGGCCGAGCACCGGAAACCAGTTCGCGTACATCGCCGTCTACGGCTACAACGGCGCCTCGAGCCCACAGCCCTACACGCTGCGGGTCACGACTCAGACGCCGCAGGTCGCGAGCTGTACCCCCCGCTCGTTCGCCAATGCGGGGAAGGGCACCCCGGGCACGCTCCCGTCGCTCGCGTCGCTGCCGTCGAACCTGAACACGCTCGTCCTCGTCGACGAGAAGCGGATCGGCGACACCTACGGCGCCGCTTCCGAGACGAGCGTCGTCAACTCGCTCACCAGCCTGGTCGGCAGAGGCGACCTGGGCGTGAGTGGGGCAGTGATCCCGGTCGAGTCGATCCCGGGCGTGCAGACCGACTACAACCTCTGGGACGCGAACCCGTGCAACAACGACGCCGCGAACGCGATCGCGAACGCGATCGCCGACCAGGTCGACAGGGTCAAGGCGTCCGCGAACGGCGCGGGCCTGAAGTACGTCGTGTTCGTCGGCGGCGACGACGAGATTCCCTTCTTCCGGATCCCCGATCTCTCGTTGATCGCGAACGAGTCCGGCTTCGCGAGCCAGTTCACCAACAACGAGTACTACGGCGCGGCCGCGAGCGGCGACCTGCTAACCGACAACCCGTACCTCGACACGCGGCCCGTGCCGGCCAGCGGGCGGCAGCTCTTCATCCCCGACCTCGTCGGAGGGCGGCTCGTCGAGACGCCGACGGACATCACGAACGCCGTCACGAACTTCATCAACTCGGGCGGGACGCTCCGTAGCGCGACCGCGTTCGTCTCCGGGTACGACTTCGTCGCCGACGGCAGCCAGCTCGTCGCGAACCGGCTCAGCTCGATCCTGGGGACGGGCTCGGTGCGGACGCTGATCGACTCGACGACGCCGTTCTCGCCGGCCACGTCGTGGTCGAAGGCGCAGCTGATCGCGAACGCGTTCCCGACCGGCGGCCCCGCGGCGATCAACGACTGGAACGGGCACTACGACAACACACGCGCGCTGATGGCGAACGGCACCGACCTGCTCTCGACCTCCGAGCTGACCGGAAGTCATGCGCTCTCGGGCGGCATCTTCTTCACGATGGGCTGCCACGCCGGCTTCCAGACGACCGACGCGATCATCGGCTCGCCGGTACTCGACTGGGCGCAGACCATGGCCGGCACCGGGACGAGCTTCGTCGGCAACACGGGCTACGGCCTCGGCAACACCGACAGCGTTGCCTTCTCGGAAGAGCTGATGGCCGACCTCGCATCGCACCTCGACGGCTCCTTGTCGATCGGGCAGGCGCTTGTCCAGGCGAAGCAGGACTACTTCCTCTCGCGCGATGCGTTCAGCTCGTACGACGAGAAGACGCTCTCCGAGGCCGAGCTCTACAGCCTGCCCATGTACGGCGTCGGGACGCCGCCGGCGCCGCTTGCTCCGCCGGGGGCCGGGGGCGCCGCGAGCCCGGCCGTCGCCGCTCCGCTCGTCATCCCGGCGGGCCCGTCCGACCCGGTGACCGGAGCGACCAGTTCGTCGAGCCCGTCGATCGGCCTGCTGAGCACGTTCGCCGGCACGTCGGCTCAGTCGGCGCCGTTCGATGTCGTCCCGAACTTCGGCAGCGCCCCGACGAGCGGCCAGCACGGCTCGTACTACACAAACGGCGGCCAGGTGCAGGCGCCGAACTACCGGCCGCTCCAGCCATACGTCTCGCTGCCGGCGACGCAGAGCAACCTCGTCGCACACGGTGTCGTCATCGACGCGCTCACCAGCCAGGATCACAGCCCGTTCAACCCTGACAACGTGCGGCCGACCCTCGATCTCTCGACGAAGGAGCTGGAGCCGCAGTTCGACGACGAGGCGTGGCCCAGCAAGATCCCCACACTGGTCTCGCTCAACTCCGGGGCAAGCAGCGTCAATCAGAAGCTGAACCTGATCACCGGGCAGTTCTTCGACGACACGAGTGGCAGCACCCCCGTCGGCGTCGAGCGGCTCTGGACGCACATCGGCGGACGCGTCGTGTACTCGAACAGCAGCGACTTCGTGCCGCCCACGATCGACCAGATGGACGCGTTCACCACCGGCCTGGGCACCGTCGTGTTCACCGGGCAGTTCACCGACCCGGGAAGCACGATCGTGTTCGCGCAGGTTGTCTACGACAAGGAAGACAACACTGGACAGTGGGCGGCCCTTCAGCTGCAGAACGGATCGGGGAACACGTGGTCGGGGACCGTGCCGTTCACAGCCGGCCACATCCAGTTCTTCGTCGAGGTCTGCGACGCCGCCGGCAACTGCGGCTACAGCTCGAACAAGGGCCGCTACTTCGACGCACAGCCGCTGTCTGCCCAGACGGGCGCGATCACCCTGTCACCGACGACCCAGCCCGGTTCGACCGGTTTCTACACCGGGCCGGTCACCGTCGACGCGTCGAGCTCGACCGGCGCTGCTCTGACGGAGAGCCTCGACGGCGGGCCGTACGTGGCGTACCCGACGACCGGTGTGAGCGTCACGGGTGACGGTCCCCACACACTCGACGTCAAGGGCTCGGACGGATCCGATGCGAGCACCGTCGTGCTGATCGACACGGGCAACCCGACCGCGGCGATCAACGTGCCGGCCTCGATCCCGTACGGCGCCAAGGTGCCCTTCAACTTCAGCTGCGCGGACGCCGGCTCGGGCGTCGCGACCTGCACGGGCACTCAGAACGGCTCCTCGCTCGCGAACGGAGCGCTCATCGCCACGACGACGCTCGGGTCGGTCACCCTCAAGGTCACGGCCACTGATCACGCCAACAACACCACGACCGTCACGAAGACGGTCCAGATCGTGAAGGCAACGCCGACGATCACCTGGCCCACGCCGGCCTCGATCCCGTTCGGCACGCCGCTCGCCGCGAAGCAGCTGAATGCGACCGCATCGAATGCCGGCGCAGCCGTCGCCGGCTCGTTCGTCTACAGCCCGGCGTCCGGGACAGTCCTGCAGCCGGGCGTCCAGACCCTGAACCTCACGTTCAACCCGAGTGACACCGCGCACTACAACAGTGCGAGCGCTTCGGTCCAGATCGTCGTCACGTTCTCCCAGGCGTGCCAGACCGGAACCGTCTCCGGCTCGGTGACGATCAAGAGCGGGCAGGTCTACTGCCTCGGGGCCGGCGGCAAGATCACCGGCTCGGTCTCCGTCCAGAGCGGCGGCACGTTGTGGGTCAACGGCGGGACGATCGCCGGCTCGCTGTCCGCCTCCGGGGCCAAGGCGATCACCTTCTGCAACGCGAGTATCGCCGCTGCGATCTCGATCTCGGGGTCGACCGGGCCGGTGACGCTCGGCTCGACGACCGGATGCGGCGGCAACAGGCTGTTGGCGGCCATGTCCTTGAGCAAGAACACCGGCGGCGTCTCGCTCGTCGGCAACACGATCGGCGGTGCGATCAGCGTCTCGTCGAACAAGGGTGGCGTCACGTTCGCGAACAACAAGGCGCTGGCGGTGATGTCCTTCTCGTCGAACGCGGGTGGAGTGACGGTGACCGGTAACACGATCGGTGGCGCGGTCTCGGTGACGAGCTCGACCGGCGGGTTGACGTTCACGAACAACACGATCACCGGCGCCCTCTCGATCCAGAACAACACCGGCGGCTTCGTCTACACCGGCAATCACGTCACCGGGCCGACGACGATCAAGAACAACACCTAAGGCAGCGGCACCTCGGGCAGAGAGACGATCCCGAGCCTGGCAAGGATGCTCTCCGCCTCCGCGGCCTCCTCGTCGGTCGCGAGGCCGGTGACGACTTTCGCGTGCAACGTGCGGCCTAGCTCGTAGTCGGCGCCGAGCGAGCGGGCGAGCCTGGCGCTTTCTTCGAAGTGCGCCGGCGCACTCTCCGGTGTCCGTGCCTGGATGGAGGCGAGTCCAAGCAGCCGCTCGAGCAGAGCCGAGCGCACGCCGAGCTCACCGGTCGCACGCATCCGCTCGAGCGCGGTCGTCGCGAGCTCGACGACGTCGCCGTGGCGGCCTTCGAGCACGAACGCCTGGGCACGGCGGGCGTCGGCCTCGATCAGGAAGCTCTCTGCGCCGAGCGAGACCAGCAGGTCGCGGGCATCGTCGAGATATGTGTGCGCGTCGGCGAACCGGCCCTCCTCCGCCGCGAGCCGGCCCATGTTGACCAGCACGAGCGCCTCGCCGACCGGGAACTTCGCCGCGCGGTAGGTGCGCAGCGCGCCCTCGAACAGCTTCGCTGCCTCTGCGAGGCGGCCCTGGTCGAGCAGGATCTCCGCACGGTTGTTCGTCGCGTGGCCGCCGGTGAGCACGTCACCGGCGCGTCCGGCCGCCTCCTCGGCGCGGAGGTAGAGCTCGAGCGAGTCGTCCCAGCGGCCCTCGTAGTAGGCGCGCACGCCCATGTTGTTGAAAACGAGCGCCTGGCGGTCCAGGAGGCCGAGCTCCTCGAGGATCGGGAGCGCCCGTTCGAGGAACTCCTGCGCCGGCCCGCCCCGGTCGCCCTCCGCCGCGGCCCGGACGTAGTAGGCGTTGGCGAGCGCCTCGCGGTCGCCGAGCGCCGCCGCCGCCTCGGCGGCCGCCTCGGCAGCCCTCGCACAGTCGTCGATCTTCCCCTGGCGGTACAGCACCGTCGCGTGCGCAAGCCCGAGCGCCACGGCCTCGCTCTCGTCCGCGTCGGCGCCCGCCTCGTCGTAGAGCGCGAGCGCGTCCTCGTAGCGGCCCTGCCGCTCGGCGACGACACCGCGCTTGCGCAGCAGCCGCGCCTTGGCTCCGCCGTGTTCGAGCCCGCTCGCGTAGGCGGCATCGGCCTCGTCGTAGCGCGCCGCGAGCTCCCGGACGTCGCCGAGCGCCTCGCACACGCGCGCGAGCTCCTCGGGGTCGGCCTCGAGCCCGCCGGCGGCGGCGAGCGCCCGTTCGTACAGCGCGCCCGCATCGACGTTCGCGTACATCGACCGCGCGTCGTCGCCGGCGAGGACCGCGTAGCGCCAGGCCTTCTCCCACTCGTTCGCGGCCAGGAAGTGCAGCGAGAGCACCTCCGCGTCGAGGTCGGGGTCGGGGGAACGGCGCTCGAGCGCGTCGCCGACGAGCGCGTGGATCTCGCGGCGGCGCGTGTACGACAGGCCGTCGTAGGCGGCGTCGCGCACCAGGTCGTGGCTGAACGTCAGATGCTCCGGGCCCGACCACTCGACGAACTCGGCGAGCCTCGTCCACTGCTCCGGGTCACCGGCTTCGTCGGGCGCGATCTCGGCCAGCAGGTCGAGGGAGAACGTGCGCCCGATCACCGACGCGTAGCGGAGGAGCAGCCGGTCGGCCGGTTCGAGCGTGTCGATGCGCGAGGTCAGGAGCGACTCGACGGTCTCGGGGAGCGCCTCGGCGCCCGCGGGCGAGGCGGCGAGCTCGCGGATGAAGAGCGGGTTGCCGGCCGCGCGGTCGGTCAAGGCGGCGAGCTGGGCGTCGGAAAGCGTCTCGTCACCCGCTGCGGCGAGCGCCAGCTCGCGCGCCGCGGTCGCGTCGAGCGGCTCCAGCTCGACGACCGCCGCCGCGCCGCCGAGCGGAGTCCCTGCACGGCGGCGTGTGGTGACGACGAGCCACGGGCGCAGGCCGGGCTGCGCGAGCTTGGCGAGCACGAGCTGCGACGCGTCGTCGAGCCAGTGCGTGTCCTCGACGACGATCGCCGTCGGCATCATCAGCATCCGCATCAGGAACTGCTCGAGCACGTCGTGCAGCCGGTCGCGCCGGAACGTCGGCTCGATCTCGTCGACCTCCGGTGTCGAGGAGACCTCCGCGTCGAACGGCAGCGCCAGCAGCGGCAGCCACATCGCAAGGTCGGGCATCGCCGCCTGCGCGAACGCGGTCAGCTTCGCTCCGGCGGCCTCGGGCGGGTCGTCCGGGAGGATGCCGACCAGCGGCCGCAGCAGGGCGTGGAGCGGAGCGAACGGCGTCGACGCCGAGTACGGCTCGCAGCGGGCGTGCAGCACCTGGAAGCCGAGCGCGCCCTCGATGAGCTCCTCGACGAGCCGTGACTTGCCGACCCCCGCCTCGCCGACGAGCTCGACGGCGCGGCTCTGGCGCAGCCGCGCCGCCTCGAGCGCCTCGCGCAGCACGGCGAGCTCGGCGTCGCGGCCGACGAGCGGCAGCTGCGGCCGAGACTCATCGACGCCCTCGGCGACCAGCGGGCCGACCGAGTAGCCGGTCACGGGCTTCGCCTTGCCCTTCATCAGGAACTGGCGCGAGCTCGTCTCGAACTGGGCGCGGGAGCGCTGCAGCACCTCGCCGGTGACGAGGATCTCGCCCTTCGCCGCGCGGGCCGTCAGGCGTGCGGCGAGGTTGACGGTGTCGCCCATCACCGCGTACGTGCGCCGCGTCGGCGAGCCGATCGGACCGGCCAGCACCCGGCCCCGGTTGACACCGACGGCGATGGCCGGGCCGGCTCTCGCGTCGACGATCGCGCGCATCGCGCGCAGCATCCGTTCCTCGTCGTCGTCGCCGCTCGCGGGCGCGCCGGCGACGAGGTAGAGCTTGCCGCCGTTGCGGTCGATGTCCGACTCGAGCCACGTGATCGACCGGTCGTGTGCCTCCGAGGAGACGACCTCGGCGAGCTCGCCGAGCCGCGCCGCCGCCTCGTCGAGGTTCTCGACGAGGGAGTCGGTTCCGGAGAACTTCACGAAGGCGGCGGTCGCCTGCCGGTGCTCGGCCTCGACGGCGCCGGTCTCGATCGGCACCCGAAGCGAGGCGGGAACGAGCTCCGAGAGGTCGCCGTCGGGCGGCGGCTCCTCCCGCGGCGACGGCAGCTCGACGGGGGTCGCCTCGGGGCGAAGCAGGAACGCGCCGTCGCGTGCCTCGCCGACGAGCCCGTCCGACAGCGCCTCCGCCGTGCGCGGCGAGACGAGGATCTCGCCCGACTCGGCCGCGTCCTCGAGCTCGAGCGTCCGGGACGCCGACGGTCCGCACACGAGCAGCTCGCGGTGGTGGCGGCCGAGCAGGAACGCGTGGCACGGGCCGGAGACGCACCCGCCCGCCATTCCGAGGCGCACCGGCCCGACGCTCGACTCGCCGCTTCCCGCCTCGGCGATGAAGGCCTGCATCGCGAGCGCCGAGAGGGCCGCCCGCTCCTCGTGGCCGGCCCGGTCGTAGAGCAGGAGCAGCGCGTCGCCCCGGAACTTGAGGACGTCGCCGCCGTAGCGGTCGGCGATGTCGATCAGGCCGGAGTAGCAGCGGCTGATCAGCAGGATCAGCTCCTCGGCGCCGAGCTTGCCGCGCTCGGCGAGCCGCTCGGAGAGCGCGGTGAAGCCCGAGATGTCGAGCCCGAGCAGCGACGCGTCGAGCTCCCGTGCCCGCAGGCCGGGCGCGTCTGCATCCCAGCGGGCCGCGAGGCGCGGCACGAACGGGCGGTAGCCGCTGGCCGTCGCGATCGTCACCGGATCTCAGCGTACGGGAGCGGCCAGAGCGCAGTCACGATGCCTCGGGGCAGTCCCCGGCCGTGTCTGGGAGGGACGTGTCCTGGGGACAGTCCCTGGCCGTGTCTTCAAGGGACGTGTCTGGGGGACAGTCCCTGGCCGTGTCTTCAAGGGACGTGTCTGGGGACAGTCCCTGGACGGGTCTGGGAGGGGCGTGTCCCGGGGACAGTCCCTGGACGCGTCTGGGAGGGACATGTCTGGGGGACAGTCCCCAGGCATGTCTGAAAAGGCCTCAGCCCGTGTTGCGGAGGGCGGCGGCGATGCCGGCGATCGAGCGCATCAGCGGCAGCCGCGCCGAGTCGTCGCCGCCGCGGTAGCGGCGGAGCAGCTCCACCTGCAAGGCGTTCATGGGGTCGACGTACGGGTTGCGCAGCTCGATCGAGCGCCTGAGGACGGGCTGGCGCTGCAGCAGCCGCTCCTCGCCGATCGCGGCGAGCACGCCGGCGATCGCACGCTCCCGTTCGGCCTCGATCTGCTCGTACGGCCCCGCATCCTCGACGAGGTCGAGGTAGCCGCGGGCGATCGAGAGGCTCGACTTCGCGAGCGTCATCTCGAGGTTGTCGATGAGCGCCCGGAAGAACGGCAGCCGCCCGTAGAGGTCGGCGAGCGCGTCGCCGTCGACCGACGCGAACGCCGTTCCCGTCCCGAACCACGCCGGCAGGAGAACGCGATTCTGCGTCCACGAGAAGACCCACGGGATCGCGCGCAGCGAGCCGAGATAGTCCTCGTCGCCCGGACGCCGGACGGGGCGTGAGGCGATCTCGAGCAGCGCGAGCTCGTCGACCGGCGTGAACGCCCGGAAGAACGGCACGAACGCCTCGCTCTCCCACACGAACGCCCGGTAGACGCCCCTCGAGACGGCGGCGAGCGAGTCGAGGAGCGCGCGGTCGGCATCGGACGGCGGCGGCGGGAGCCGCTCCGGATAGGTGGCGAGCAGCGTCCCCGCGAGCGCCGCTTCGAGGTTGCGGTGCGCAAGGCCCTCGAGGCTGTACTTGAAGGAGATCGTCTCGCCCTGCTCGGTCACCTTCAGCCGCCCGGGCGGGAAGCCCGCCGGCTGCGACGCGATCGCGGCGTGCGTCGGGCCGCCGCCGCGGCCGGCGCTGCCGCCGCGCCCATGGAAGATCGTCAGCTCGACGCCGTGCCGGCGGGCGACTGCGGCGAGCTCCTCCTGGGCGCGGTAGATCGCCCATTGGGCCGCCAGATACCCGCCGTCCTTGCCCGAGTCGGAGTAGCCGACCATCACCTCGATCGGCTCGGGCCGCTCGGCGAGCAGCTCGTCGACGATCGCCGGCGCCGCCACCAGGTCGTCGACCGTCTCGAAGAGCGGCACGACCGCCAGCTCGCCGGCCAGCGCGCGAGCGCTGCGCACGTGGCCGGCCGACTCCGTGCCCGAGAGGACAAGGCTCGTGATCGCCTCGGGGCCGTGGCGGCGCCGCGCCTCCTCGGCGGCCGCCGCCGCCTCGCGCGCGCGTTCGCCGTCGAGGTCGCGCGCATGCACGCGCACGTCGAGCCGTGCGAGCCGGAAGCCGAAGATCTCGACCATGCGCTCGAGCCGTGCGAGCCGGCCGTCGGCGACCCGGCCGCCACGGTTTGCCGCAAGGCTCCGGCGCAGCACCGCGAGGTCGGCGAGCAGCTCGGCGGCGTCCGCGTAGCCGTCGTTGCCGAGCCGCCACCACATGAAGGAGAGCTTCCGCCGGTACGGTTCGAGCTCGTTTCGCGAGCCGACCTCGGCCGCATAGCCGGGCAGCTCCCGCTCATCGCGCTCGATCGACGCGACGAGCTCGTCGGAGACGCTGACGAGTGAGCGGGCCGAGGCGATCGAGACGGCGAGCGCGCGAACCTCGCTGCGGTAGCGCCCGAGCGCGACGGACCGCGCCCGATCGAGCGCTTCGGCGATCGACGCCGGCCCCGCATTCGGGTTGCCGTCGAGGTCGCCTCCGATCCACGAGCCGAAGCGCAGCGGCGGCGGAGCGCCGGGGACGCGCCGGCGCCATTCGCCGAGCAGGTCGGTGGCGGCATCCATCAGGCTGTGCTCGAAGAACCAGAGGCCGTGGCGGATCTCGTCGGTGACGCGCAGTCGGTCGTGGCGCACCTCGTCGGTCTGCCAGAGCAGGGTGATCTCCTCGGCGAGCCGCTCCTCGACGGCGGCGAGCTCGGCGGGGGAGAGGCGCGGGTCGTCGAGCAGCTCGAGCTCCTCGGCGATGCGAATGTGCGCGAGCAGGACCGTGCGGCGCGTCGCCTCGGTCGGGTGCGCCGTCAGGACGAGCCTGATCTCGGCGCCGGCGGCGCGGCCGAGGTCGGCGCCGTCGAGCGAGGCGAACGCCTCGTCGAGCGACTCGCGCGTCACCCGGCCACCGCGCGCGTCCTCGCGGCGCCGACGCAGCCGGTGATGCTGCTCGGCGAGGTTCGCGAGCTGGAAGTAGAGGCCGAACGCGCGCAGGACGAGCGCCTGCTCGTCGTCGTCGAGCTCCGCCCCGACCCGTGCGACGGATCCTTCCTGACGGGCGCGACGCGCCGCGAGACGGATCTCCTCGACGACCTCGAGGAGCCGCGGGCCCTCCTGCTCGACGAGCACCCGGCCGAGCAGGTCGCCGAGCAGTCGCACGTCGCGGCGCAGCGGCGCGGCCGTGTCGGTCATCGCTCCGCTACGAATCGAGCCCGAGGGCGCGCAGCACGTGCGCGGCGTCCGGCTCGATCGTCGTCACCCGGGCAGTGTCGCCGACGGTCGGCTGCGGACGCGAGCCCGTGACGACGAGGACGACGCGGCTGCCGGGCTCGAGCTCGCCGCGCTCGAGCGCCTGGACGAGCGCGCCGAGCGCGGCGCCGCCCGACGGGTCGGGCACGACGCCGGTCGTCTCGGAGAGCACGGCGGTATACGCGTCGATCGCCGCCTCGTCGACGGCGATCACCGCACCGCCGGTCGCCCTGGCCGCGCCCAGCGCCAGGTCGCCGTAGGAGGGGTCGCCGACCGCGAGCGACGCGACGCCCGTCGCGGCCAGCACGCGCGAGATGCCGCGGTCGTCGGCGAACGCCGCCGCGATCGGGCTCGAGCCGAGCGCCTGGGCGGCGTAGAGCCGCGGCACGGGCTCGTCGGCGAGGCGCGTGCGCGTCACCTCGGCGAAGCCCTGGGCGAGCTTCGCGTACAGCGTCCCGCTCGCCGCGGGGCAGAACACCGCGTCGGGCAGCTCGAAGCCGAGCTGCTCGGCGATCTCGAACGAGATCGTCTTCGCCCCCTCGCTCGCGTACGGGTGCAGGTTGCCGCTGACGAAGCCCCACGGGAAGAGGGAGCCGAGCTCGAGCTCGAGCCGGCGGCAGTCGTCGTAGGTGCCGCGGACGGCGAACACGTGCGCTCCCGGCCGCCGGGCGGCCGCGGCTGCGGCGCCGCCATCCTCCGGCGCCAGCACGACGGCCTCGAGCCCGGTGGCGGCTGCAGCAGCCGCAACCGCGGCGCCGAGGTTGCCGGTCGACGAGCAGCACAGCGTCGTGACGCCGTGGTCGAGTGCTGCCGAGACGGCGAGCGCCGCGATGCGGTCCTTGAACGAGCCCGTCGGGCTTTCGCCCTCGAGCTTCAGGTACAGGTCGATCCCGAAGAGCTCCGACAGCTCGGCCGAGCGCTCGAGCGGCGTCCAGCCGGCGCCGGTCTCGACGCGCGCTCCCGCCGGCAGGAGCCAGTGGTAGCGCCACACCGACCTCGGCCCGGCCTCGACCGCGGCTCTCGTGACGGCGCGGGCGACGAGCTCCCAGTCGTAGACGAGGTCGGTCGGCCCGTCGCAACGGCGGCACTGCTCGGTCGGCTCCGGCGGCGTCACCTCCTCGCACACGCGGCAGCGCAGGCCATACCCGCTCATTGCCGACTCCCCGTCTTCTTCTCGAGGCCTAGCCGGTGTGACGGGGAGGGGCGGCTAGGCCAGATGCGCGCAGGCGATGGCCGAAATCATGAAAAACGGCTTCTGCGCGCCCATTCCCGTCACAAGGCGACGCACTCTACCCGTGCGACGCGCCGCCCGCCACCGCGGGCAACAGGAGCACGGTCGCCCCCGCGGCGATCGGGGTGTCGAGCCCCTGAAGGAGACGGATGTCGTCGCCGTCGACGAAGACGTTCAGGAACGTCGGGATCCCGTCCTCGGCCAGGATGCGCGGCGCGAGCGACGGATAGGAGGCGACGAGCTCGTCGAGAGCGCCCCGCACGGTCGTCGCCGAGACGTCGACGGTGCGGTTGCCGCCGGCCTCGGGGCGGAGCACAGGTGGGATTCGGACTTGCGCCACGTCGCTTCAAAAGATAAAGCATTAGGGACGACCATGTTCGACGACCGGCCACACGTCCTGATCGCCGAGGACGAGACGATCATTCGGCTCGATCTGCGGCAACTGCTCGAAGAGCACGGCTTCCACGTGTGCGCCGAGGCGCGCGACGGGCTGGAGGCGGTCGAGCTCGCGCGCGCGACCCAGCCGGACGTGGCGCTGCTCGACCTGCGGATGCCCGCCCTCGACGGCATCGAGGCGGCGCGGCGCATCTACGCCGAGCGGCCGCTGCCGATCGTGATGCTGACCGCCTACGACGACCGCGCCTCCGTCATGCGCGCGATCGGGGCCGGCATCTTCGGCTACATCACGAAGCCGTTCGAGGCACGCGATGTCGTGCCCGCGCTCGAGACCGCGCTCGCGCGCCACGGCGAGCTGCTCGCCGCCCGGCGCGACCTCGGGCGACGCGACCAGCCCCTATCGACCACCGACACGGAGGAGGAGACATGAGATCCGGGCCCCGCGAGGGCTTCAGCTGGGACAGGCAGACGATCGTCTACGCGATCGAGCTGTGGCATCGCCGCAACCTGCGCACGCCCACCGTCGCGGAGTGGGAGACGGCCGGAGCCGACCACCCGTGCCGGCAGACGGTGCTGCGCGTCTTCGGCAGCTGGAACGCGGCCATCAGGGCCGCGGGATTCCGGCCGCGCTCGCGGGGCGAGTCGAAGGGCCAGTGGTACCGCCGCCGCTGCCCCGACACCGGACGCTGGCTGCCGGCCGAAGCGTGACCGATATCGTCGCGATATGACACTCGTCCGCTGGTACGGTCAATCGGCGTTCGAGCTCGCCGGCTCGAAGACGGTGCTGATCGATCCGTTCGGTGACATCTCCGCTGCGCTCGCGCCACGCGGCGTCTCGTTCAACTACCCGCCGATCACGGGCGTCGAGGCCGACCTGCTGCTCGTCACGCACGAGCACGGCGACCACAACGGCGTCGAGGCGGCGGTGGGCGAGCCGCAGCTGATCCGCTCGACCGCCGGCACCTTCGAGACGCCGGTCGGCCCGGTGGTCGCGGTCGCCTCCGAGCACGACGACGCCGCCGGCACGAAGCGAGGCCCGAACACGCTCTTCCGCTTCGAGCTCGACGGGCTCGCCTACGTCCACCTCGGCGATCTCGGCCAGGTTGCGCTGCGGACGGAGCAGCGCGCAGCGCTCGGGAGCGTCGACGTGCTCTTCGTGCCCGTCGGCGACGGCCCGACGATCGGCGGCGAGCGTGCCGCCGCCGTCGTGCGCGAGCTCGCACCGCGACTCGTCGTGCCGATGCACTACCGCACGCCGGCGATCGACTTCCTCGATCCGCCCGACGCGTTCCTCGACGCCCTCGGGGCGCCGGTCGTCCGCCTGGACGCGAGCGAAGGGGTGGTCGAGGAGCTGCTCCCCGACGCCGGCCTCGCTGTCTGCCTGCTCGCGCCGCCGGTGTAGCCTCAGCGCATGGCTCAGCGGGTGATCACGACCGAGCAGGAGCTGCGCGACGTGATCGGGGCGCCTGCGCCGCTCGTCGCCGCGAAGATCGCCGACCGGCTCAATCCGCTCACCCGCCAGTTCCTCGAGCGCTCGCCGTTCGTCTGTGTCGCCACCGCGCGGCCGGACGGCGGCATCGACGTCTCGCCGCGTGGCGACCCTGCCGGGTTCGTCCGCATCCTCGACGACCGCACGGTGCTTCTGCCCGACCGGCCCGGCAACCGGATCGCCGACACGCTCACGAACCTGCTCTCCGACGACCGGATCGCGCTTCTCTTCCTGATCCCGGGGGTCGGCGACACGTTTCGCGTGAACGGGCGGGCGGCGATCGTCGACGATCCCGAGCTGCTGGCCGGGAGCGCGGTCGAGGGGAAGGCGCCGAAGCTCGGCGTTCTCGTCTCGATCGAGGAGGCGTACACGCAGTGCGCGAAGGCGCTGATCCGCTCCGACCTCTGGAACCCGGAGCTGCACGTCGACCGCAGCGAGCTGCCGAGCTCGGGCGAGATCATGAAGGCGGTCGCCGACCCCGAGCTCGACGCGGCCGAGTACGACCGCGACCGGGCCGAGCGCTACGCACGCCGCGACGGCGTCTACTGAGCGCGCCGCACCCGGTCAGATGAGCAGGCAGGCGGCACGGTGGCCCGCGGGTGTCGCCTCGAGCTGCGGCTCGTCGGTGCGACACGCCGCGACGGCGGACGGGCAGCGGGGATGGAAGCGGCAGCCGGACGGGATGCGCACCGCGTCGGGCGTCTCGCCCTGCAGCACCTGACCGGTGTGGCGCTCCCGCGGGTCGCGCCGCGGCACGACCGAGAGCAGGGCCTTCGTATACGGATGCTGCGGCTGCTGGACGACGGCCGCGGCCGGGCCCTCCTCGACGATGCGGCCGAGGTACATGACGGCGATCCGGTCGGCGAAGCGCGCGGCCGTCGAGAGGTCGTGCGTGATCATCAGGATCGCGAGGCCGCTCGCCCTCAGGTGGTCGAGCAGCGTCAGCACACCGGCCCGCACGGAGACGTCGAGCATCGACACGGGCTCGTCGGCGACGAGCAGCGCCGGCTCGAGCACGAGCGCCGCCGCGATCGCGACCCGCTGCCGCTGGCCGCCGGAGAGCTCGTGCGGGAAGCGGTCGAGATAGAGCTCGGGCGGGTTGAGCTCGACCCGCCCGAGCGCGTCGCGCACGCGCGCCGCACGCTCCGCCTTCGTGCCGCCGAGCCCGTGGATGAGAAGCGGCTCCTCGACCGCCTGGCGCACACGCTGCCGCGGATCGAGCGACTCGTATGGATCCTGGTAGACGATCTGCAGCCGCCGTCGTAAGGGGCGCAGCTCGCGCGTGCCCAGTCCGGCGAGCTCGCGGCCCTCGAAGCGGATCGAGCCGGAGCTCGCCTCGACGAGCCGCATGACCGCCTGCGCGGTCGATGTCTTCCCGCAGCCCGACTCGCCCACCAGCGCGACGAGCTCCCCGGCGCCGACCTGGAACGAGACGCCGTCGACGGCGTGCACGGTCGACCGCGGCTGCCGCATGAGCGTGCCGACGAGCCCACGCGCGACCGGATAGTGAACGACGAGGTCGTCGACCTCCAGCAGGCTCACGCCGGCACGACCCGGTCGAGGTGGCAGGCGGCGGCGTCGCCGTCCTCGAGCGTGATCAGCGCCGGCACGTGCTGATCGCACGGCGCGAAGGCGCTGTCGCAGCGCGGCCGGAACGGGCAGCCGGCGAGCGGGCGGTCGAGCCGCGGCGGCGCGCCGGGGATCGATGCGATCGGCTGGTCGAGGTCGTCGAGGTCGGGCGTCGCCGCGAACAGCATGCGCGTGTACGGATGCCGCGGCCGGTGGTAGAGGTGGTCGACGGGGGCGCGCTCGACGATCCGGCCCGCGTACATCACGGCGCCGCGGTCGCACAGTTGCGCGACGACCGGCAGGTCGTGGGTGACGAGCACGAGCGCGAGGCCGATGTCGCGGCACAGCGCGTCGAGCAGCTCGAGGATCTGCGCCTGCACCATCACGTCGAGCGCGGTCGTCGGCTCGTCGGCGATCAGCACCTTCGGTTCGCACGAGAGCGCCATCGCGATCGCCGCGCGCTGCCGCATGCCGCCCGACAGCTCGTGCGGGTACCGCCGCGCGCGCTGGGCGGGGATGCCGACGGACTCGAGCAGCTCGCCGACGCGCCTCCGCGCGGCCGAGCCGCGCGCGACGCCGTGCACCTCCAGCGCCTCCTCGATCTGCTCGCCAACGCTGCGCACGGGGTTGAGGGCGTTCATCGCGCCCTGGAACACGATCGCGATGTCGACCCAGCGATGCGGACGCATCGTCGACTCGCCGCCCGCGAGCAGGTCGACGCCGTCGAGCAGGATCCGCCCGGCGGCGCTCGCGCTCGAGGGCAGGAGCCCCATCATCGCGAGCGCGGTCGTCGTCTTCCCGCAGCCGGACTCGCCGACGAGCCCGAGCCGCTCGCCGCGGTCGAGCGCGAAGCTGACGCCCTGGACGGCGTGCAGCTCCCCGCCGCCCGCCAGGTCGAACCACACGTGCAGGTCCTCGATCTCGAGCAGCGGAGCCGAAGCCGGCATTGCGGCGAGGCTACTACGTCACGCCGCGAAGCTGAGCGTGCGCAGGCTCGTGCCCACTGCTGCGAGCAGGTCGCCGTTGCGCGGGCCGTCGCTGAGGACTGCGTAGAGGCAGAAGTCGCGGCCGGCGGCCGAGAAGAAGCGCTGCAGGCCGCGCTGGCCTGGGCGCGCGAGGAGCAGCGTGCGCTCGCCGAACTCGCGCAACGGCAGCGAGCGCGGCGGTTGCCCTTCGAAGAGACCACGGCCGGGCGTCTCGCCCACGGCGTACTCGGTGATCGTGAGGAAGAGCGCATCGGCGGGCATCCGCCCGGTGGCGGTCGTGCCGAACTCGCCGTCCGTGGGAGGCAGCGGGAAGCTCGCCAGGTGGAGCGTCGGCTCGCCGCCCTCGCCGTGCCGGAAGAGACGGGCGTCCCAGCCGGCGGGCGCGACGGTCGAGATGCCGAACGCGGCGACCCTCACGCGAGCCAGAGGACGGCGGCGAGGAGAGCGAGCTGCGAGGCGAGAGTCGCGCGCGCGGCAGGCCTGTCGAGCGCCCTGAAGCGCAGGTGGAACCGGGCGAGCGCCCCCGGCGAGTCGACCCGGGCCGAGAAAAGCGGCGTCAGCCCGCGCAGCGCACCGAACGCCGCCCCGATCGCCGCGCCCCACGCGACCGACGGTGCGAGCAGCGCCGCTGCGAGCGTCGCGTACACCGTCGAGGTGGTGATCACGGTGGCGACGCCGCTGCCGAGCTGCGCCCCGAAGCTGAGCCCGTAGACCCAGCCGCGGTAGCGGTGGAGGTCGCGTTCGTCGACCTGGCGCAGATGCGTGGGCAGCCGGCCCGAAACGTCGAGCGCGAGCCCGGCGCCGACGACGGCCGCGAGGAGCGCGAGCCGTGCCGTCCCGCCGAGCGGCAGCGCCGATCCGGCGAGCGCGAGCGCGGCGCCGAGTGCCGCACCCGACAGCGTCGCGCCTGCGAGCAGAAACGCGACGGTGACGGGCCAGTGCTGTCGGCGTCCCCGCTCGCCGAGCGGGGTGATGCTCGCGAGCATCGACTCGCCTCAGGGCGACCAGGTCGAGCGGAGGCCGGCGAGGACCGCGAGCGCGAGCCCGACGAGCGGCTCCCGCATCACCGCCCTCCGGGGTGCAGGCTCGGGTGGCCGGGCCCGATCCCGGCCGCCTCGAGCGCGTCGTCGATGCGCGGGGCATCGACGACGTCGCGGTGGTCGTCGAGCGCGTCGAGGAGCAGCGAGGCCACCTGTTCCCACCGCGAGGCCGAGCCTTCCCCCGCGACGGTCGCGGTCTGGCCGTCGACGTGCACGAAGTACGGGCTGCCGGGCGCGGCGTACGCGTCCCAGGCGGCCGACGACATGACGACGTCGACCACCTGCTCGAGCGGGCGGAAGAGCCGCACGCGCTCGAGCTCGCGGTCCTTCGCGACGACGACGAGCCGGGTGCCGCGCGGCAGGACGGGCGGGCCGTCGGCGAGCTGCTCGAGGAGCGCGGTGCAGGTCGTGCAGCCGCTCGAGAGGAACGCGACGAGCGTGTCCGCGCCTGCGCCGACGGCGATGCGCCGGAAGCCGCCCGACGGTGTCGCGCCTTCGAGGTCGGGCGCCGGGCGTCCGCCGGGCGCCGCCTCGCGGTGATGCGGGAGCCCGTCGCCGAGCGCGTCGAGCCGCCGCAGGATCTCGGCGTGGCTGCGGAGCAGCGCGACGACGAACAGCGCGAGCAGCACGAGCAGCAGCGTCTCCGCGCCGAGCAGCGCCTCGGTCACCACGCGAACTCCTGCGCCGGCTCGAGACACGGCGCCTCGTGGCCGCATGTGCGGTTGTCCTGCTTGTAGGTGGCGTTGCAGTTGAGCTCGGGGATCGATGCCGGGTGATCGCAGACGATCACCCGGCAGACGACCTCGGTGAGCGCGGCGACGTCGGTGTTGCACTGCCCGTAGCGGAAGACGTTGCAGGCGACCCGGAAGCGGTCGCAGTCGCCGTTCGCGCAGTGGCAGCCGCCGGGGATCGCGTGCCCGGGCTTGCGGTTGCAGTCGAGGTAGTAGCGCACGCCGCTCCCCGAGCAGAGCTTCCGTCCGCGGTAGTCGGTGCACTTCCACCAGCCGCCGACGAAGGTGGCCGGTGGGCACGTGTTGAGGCCGCCGTTGATCGTGCAGCAGAATTCCGTCCAGCCGTCTGTGCAGCGCCCGCTCGCGCACGCGGACGGCCGGGTGATCGCGGCGAGCGCCGACTGCGGGCGCAGCAGGAAGCGGAGCGGCGCGACGGCGAGTGCCGAGCCGACCGTGGCCGTGCGCACGAGAAACCCGCGCCGCGATGTGCGCCGCTCGAGCGCCCGCGAGGCGGTGTGCAGGAGCCGCGTCATGCCGGCCTCCGGTACGAGGAGAGCGCCGCCGGCAGCACAGAGGCCGCGGCTGCGAGCAGGAATGCGGCCGTCACGCTCGCGACGGCGACGACTGTGCCGGCCGCCGGATGGGCGCCCAGGAGCGAGACGACGGCGCGTGGCGGCGAGGCGGCCGCTGCGAAGGCGACGGCGGCGAGCGCCAGGTCGAGCCCGAGGTGGAGCGGCGACGGCGGCGTGTCGGCGCTGCCGAGACAGCCGCACGATGCAGTGCTGCCGCGTGCGAGTTGCACGGCGACGAGCCAGGCGAAGACGACGTAGAGCGCGCCGACGAGCGCGGCGGCCCGCGGGGTCGCGAGGCACGCAACGCCGGCTGCGAGCTCGACCGCCGCCGCGACGGGCACGACGAGCGCCGCGGCAGGCACGCCGAGCGCGCGCAGAGCTGCGACGGCCGGCCGCGGGTCGCGCAGCTTCGCGAGCCCGGAGGCGACGAGCAGGAGCGCGGCGGCGAGCAGGGCGGGGAGGAGCGTCATCCGTTGACCACGATCGTGGCGGACACGGTGGACGACCTCCCGCCGTTGTCGACGACCGTCAGCGTGACGACGTACGAGCCCGGGGCGGCGAAGGTGTGGGCGGGCGTGCGTCCCACGGCCGGGTCGGTGGTGTCGAGCGTGTTCGCGGCGCCGCTTGCCGGGTCGCCGAAGTCCCAGCGCCACTCGACGATCGAACCGTCGCTGTCGGTCGAGCCGTCGGCGAAGGTGGTCGGTGCTCCCGCTGCACCGGCCGAGGCGACGGTGAACGCTGCGGTCGGCGGCACGTCGACGTGGAGGCTGAGCGGGGCGGAGGCCGTCGCACGCCCGGAGCGGCTGAGGTTGAAGACGACGTAGCAGTACGTGCCGCCGCCGCTCTCGACCTGCGGGTCGAGAGCCCAGTGGAGGCCGGCGAAGCCGGGCTTGTCGTAGACGACCGTCGTCTTCCCGGTGGCGACGTCGAGCGCGGTCGGGCAGGCGCCGAGCGAGCGGGCGACGACGGTGCGCACGGCGCCGCTCCGTGCCGGTTGCGTCCAGTCGATCCGCGGGCCGGTCTGCTCCAACGCGACCGAGGCGGGTGCGGCCGGCACGGCGTAGAGGGCGCGCGCCAGGGCAGCCGTGCGCGGATCGACGAGGCGTGGCAGCCACGGGGGCAGGGCGCCGAGGCCGGCGCATTTCGCGGGCACCGCGTAGTTGCGGCCGTCGCTCGCGCCCTTGCTGTTCATGAGGCTGCAGGTGCGGTTGTCGTCCCCGAGCCCGAGCACCCGGCCGAGCTCGTGCGCGACGAGCAGGGGACGGACGACCGCGGGGCAGGCGCGCACGATGACGCGCGAGCCGAAGCGCCGGAAGCCGGTCGGCGCCTCGCCGGCGACACCGGAGAGGCAGCGGCCCGAGGCGAAGACGATCTGCACCGACGACTCGCCCGTTGCGGGGACGAACCGCACGCCGAGCTGCAGCCGGTTCCAGGCTGCGACGGCCGACGCGATCGCCCGGTGGTAGCCGTGCGCGCCGGTCAGATCGCGGTAGGCGATCGTCTGTCCGGGCCACGCCTGCGGCGTCGCAGCGGCCCCAGCGGACGCGGCGGGCAGCGCAACAAGCAGGGCGACGAGAAGCGCACGGCGCACCGCGGCATCTTCCCGGCCGCCCCGGACACCTTCGGGCCGTCAGGCCGGCGCCGGGACGACGGCGCCGAGGCGCAGGACGAGCCTGATGCGGCTTCGATCGCACAACGCCTTCGGCTCTGCGACGGGGTCGCCCTCGACCGCGACGAGGTCGGCGAGCTTTCCCTCCTCGATCGTTCCCACGTGGTCGTCGAGGCCCAGTGCGGCGGCGCCGCCGGCTGTCGCGGCGACGAGAGCGTCGCCCGCCGGCAATCCCGCCTCCGTCATGCGAAGGAGCTCGTCCGTCGCCCGGTGAAGGGGCGCGAAGTCGTATCCCATCGCCAGGGGAACACCCGCAGCGCGTGCCGCGGCGGTCGTCAGCTGCGCCTGCGCCACGTTGTGGCGGCCGAGCTCGGTCAGCCCGGTCGTCCACTCGCCGCTCTCGACGAGGTGATGGAGGAACGACAGCGTCGGCACGAGCACCTGGCCGGCGGCGGCCATCCGGTCGAGGAGGTCAGGCCGCTGGTTCAGGTACATGCCGTGCTCGATCGTGTCGACGCCGGCCTCGATCGCGAGCTCGGTGCCCGGGAGCCCCTCGCAGTGCGCGCACGTCCGGTAGCCGAGCCGGTGCGCCTCGTCGACGAACGCGGCGAGCTCCTCGCGCGTGACCTGGGCGGGGTCCGGGTCTTCGAGCTCCACCGTGCGCGCGCCCGTCGTCATCACCTTGAGGAAGTCGGCGCCGTAACGGATCTGCTCGCGCACCGCACGGCGCACGTCGTCGGCGCCGTCGGCCTCGCGGTACATGCCGGCGAAGAAGCGGCCGCCGGGAGAGGTCGGCGAGACGATGCGCCCGCAGGTGAGGAGGCGCGGGCCGGCGAAGGCCCCGTACCGCATCGCCTGCCGCGCTTCGACGACCAGGTCGCCGTACGAGCCGACGTCTCGCATCGTCGTGATCCCCATACGAAGCGTCTCGCGCAGCTCGGCCGCGAGGAAATGCGCTGCGGTGCCCGGCAGGATCGGCTCCGCGCCGTGCGACGCGGTCGGCTGCGGGAACGAGACGCCGACGTGGGAATGCGCATCGATCAGGCCGGGCAGGAGCGTGCAGCGCGCGAGCTCGATCGTCTCGGCGCCGGCCGGAGGCGGCGCTTCGGCGTCGGTCACGCGTGCGATCCGCCCCTGCTCGACGAGGACCGAGACGTGCTCGCGCATCGGCCCGCCCGTCCCGTCGAAGAGGCGCGCACCCGTCAGCCACAGCGCGCGGTCCCCGGGGGCCGGGTCGGCGATCAGCGCGGGGAGGCGGTGCGGCACCGTCGACTCGAGTCTACGTCGCGCACCTCGTACCTAGCTTTCCGTGCGCAGCCGCAGGGTGTTCAGGTCGGCGGCCAGGAGCTCGTCGATCCGCTCCGGCATCGCCTCCCAGTCGTCGCGGGCGGCGTGGATGTAGCGGCCGGAGAGCCGGTCGAGTGCGCCCGAGCCGAGAAACGAGACGAGCGCGGCAGTGCGTTCGGGCGGCGTCCACAGCTCCGGGTCGTCCCAGACGTCGTCGAAGATGGGCTCCGTCATCGTCGTCTTCACCATCCCCGGCGAGATGACGAACGCCGACACGCCGTAGGGCCGGGCTTCTGCGGCCAGCGCCTCCGTGAGGCGAATGACTGCGGCTTTCGACGCCTGGTAGGCGGAGTCGATGCGGCCGCCCCAGTCGTCGCCGCCGAGCGGGAAGAACGCCGAGTTCGACGAGACGGTGACGATCCGGCCGTCGCCGCGTTCGCACATCCCCGGCAGGAAGGCGCGGGCGCAGAGGAACGTGCCGAGCAGGTTGACCTCGACGACGCGCCACCACGCCGAGGGCCTCTTTCTGCCAGGCGGGGCCGTCGGCGGCGAGGCGTGCGGCGATTGCGGCCCCGATGCCGCGCCCCGCGCCGGTGACGAAGGCTGCTCCGCTCACGCGCGCAGCATTTCACGCAGTAGGCTCGCGCGGTGAACGTCTCCCCGCAGTTCGAGGTCGACGGGTTCGGCGTCGTCGTCACCGGCGGGGCAAGCGGACTCGGGCTCGCCTACGGCGAGGTGCTGGCGGCCCACGGGGCGCGCGTGACGCTGATCGACGTCGACGGGGACGAAGCAGCTGCGCAGGCGGAGCGGCTGCGCGGAGAGAGGCTCGACGTCCGCGGCGTCGCGGCCGACGTCACCGAGCATGCAGAGCTCGACCGCGCGGTCGACGACGCGGCCGAGATCTACGGCCGTCTCGACGTTGCGTTCGCGAACGCCGGCATCGACTCGGGCGCAGGCTTCGTCGGCGGCTGGGCGGGAGCCGCGAGACCGCGGGTGCCGGAGGGGGCGATCGAGCAGTACGCGGACGAGCGCTGGAACCGCGTGATCGACATCAACCTGAACGGGATCTTCGCGACTGCTCGCGCGGCAGCGCGTCACATGCGCCCGCGCGGCTTCGGGCGGATCGTCTTCACGACGTCGCTTGCGGCGACGAAGGTCGAGCCGGCGATCGGCTCGGCCTACATGGCGGCGAAGGCCGGCGCACGCCACCTCATGCACTCGCTCGCGCTCGAGCTCGCTGCGGACGGGATCACGGTAAACGCGATCGCGCCGGGGTTCTTCGTCACGAACATCGGCGGCGGCCATGCGCACAACCCGGAGCTGCAGGAGGCGGTGGCGCGTGAGGTCCCGATGCACCGCGTCGGGATGCCCGACGACGTCAAGGCGCTCGCGCTCTTCCTCGCATCGCCCGCGTCCGGGTACATCACGGGCCAGGAGATCGTGATCGACGGCGGCTGGGGGCTCGGGATCGCCGACTGATCCGCGCCGTCGCTTCACGTCACCGGAGCCGTCCACGTGGCCTTCCAGGTGATCGGCCCGACCAGCCCGTCCACGGCCAGGCGCTTCTCCGTCTGGAACGCGATGCAGATCCGTTCCGACTGTCGGTTGAACACTCCGGTCGCGTCGATCCGCCAGCCGCGCTCGGCCATCTTCTTCTGCCAGCGGGCGATGTTCCGGCGCTCGATCGGGTCGGTGCCCGAGTGGCAGTGCGGATCGGGGCGCGCCGTCCCGAGGTAGTCGGCCGGCGGATACGGGAACGCCGGCGCCTTCGCGGCCTCGACCTGCCACTGGCCGAAGTCGGCGGCGAACGCCGTGTCGCGGTCGCAGCTGACGCCGCCGATGACGACGCCGTTTCGGTGCTGGTAGAGCTGCGCGCGTGGGTCGCGCCGGCCCGCCGACCATGCGTACGTCTGCCAGGCGAAGCCGGCGACTCTCTGATCGAGGCAGTGACCGACGACGCGGTAGCCGCCGTAGACGCCGACGCGGCGGGGGCCGAGCACGCTCGCAGCACCGCGCAGGTAGTCGACGACGAGCGGCAGGTCGTCGTCGCCCGCATCGAAGTCGACGGCGAAGTAGACCGGCCGCGTCGCCGGCATGCCACAGGCCTTTGCCTGCGACGCTGCCAGGTGCGCGTCGGCGGCGCCGGCCGCCTTGCCCTCGCGTGCACGGCACTGCGTCGACTCCCAGACGACGGCGAGATCGAAGCCCGCCTCGCTCAGCAGCTGCGCCTCGCCCGCGCTCAGGTTCTTGCTCTCGTCGTGCGACACGTAGCGCACGACGAACGTCGCACCGCCTCGTCGGAACGCGTCGGTGTCGACGCTGTGATGCCACGCGTAGTCGATGCCCTCTCTCGGCATTGCGGCCTCCTCGTTCGTGCGCCGCCGGAGGCGGCGCTATCCATGAGGACGCGCTCGTCGTGAGCTGCCGCAACGCCCTCCCCGCAGGGGATATACCACGCTGACAACGGTGGTGTCCAGGGTCGGCAGGAAACGTCCGGTGGCTCGCCAATTATCCGACCGTGAGACCCGAAGGCGACTTCTATCGCGGGCTCGCCTGGGCGCTTCTCTTCAGCGCCGTCCTCTGGCTCGCGTTTGCCGAGCTGATCACGTACATGAGGTAGCGCGAGAACGCGCATCAGCTGTAGGCACATAGGATCGGCTCGTGGATGAGTCGATCCGTGCCGCCGAGGTCGTCGGGGCCCTCTCGCTCGCGACCGATCTCGGGACCGCGCAGCCGCTCGAGCACGCGCTGCGCACCGCCGTGCTCGCGGTGCGGCTCGGGGAGCTCGCCGGAGCATCCGAGGCTGAGCTCGCCGACACGTATTACGTCGCACTGCTCCACGCGGCGGGCTGCACGTCGAACGGGCACGAGGCGATCCAGGTCTACGACGACGACATCGCGCACCGCGCGGCGTTCTTCCTGATCGACGCGACCAACCCCGCGGAGGTGCTCGCGTTCTACCGCTCGAACATCGGGGCGGGGAAGCCGCCGGACGTCCGCGACGCGTTGATCGAGGACGCGCTCGCGAACGCCGGCCCACGTGCGCGCGAGGGATTCGCGACGATGTGCGAGGTCGCCCAGCGGTTCGCCGGCTGGCTCGAGCTCGGTGCGAACGTGCGGGCGGCGCTCGAGTACGTCTTCGCACGCTGGGACGGGCGCGGCTTCCCGGCCGTCGGCGGCGACGAGCTGCCCCTCCCGATCCGCCTC
This sequence comes from uncultured Thermoleophilia bacterium, assembly GCA_963794375.1. GTDB lineage: Bacteria > Actinomycetota > Thermoleophilia > Gaiellales > Gaiellaceae > PALSA-600. The sequence continues at coordinate 208,045 of CAWCDL010000002.1, read as the reverse complement.
CTCCACGTCGGCCGGGACATCTCGCTCTTCCTCACCGCCGCCGGCCCCGACGAGGCGCGTGACGTGATCGCCCGCCGAAACGGCGCCGCGTACGAGCCGCGGCTCGCCGACCTGGCGGTGCGTCACTTCGCCGAGCTTCTCGACGGGCTCGACGAGACGCGCATGTGGGAACAGGCGCTCGACGCCGAGCCGCTGCCGCAGGTGTGGATCGCGGGGGAGCGGGTCGACGCTGCATTCGGTGCCTTCGCCGCCCTCGCCGGGCTCAAATCGCCGTGGTTCCGGGAGCACTCGACCGGCGTGGCCGACCTGGCCGAGGCGGCAGCCTGGCGTCTCGGCCTCGCCCCCGAGGCGGTCGTCGCCGTGCGGCGCGCCGCGCTCGCGGGCGACCTCGGCCGGGTGGGCGTGTCGAACGCGATCTGGGAGAAGCCAGGGCCGCTCGGGTTCGGCGAATGGGAGCGTGTGCGCCTCCATCCGCACTTCACCGAGCGCGCCTTCGCCCAGTCGAGCGAGCTCGCGCCGATCGGCGTGCTCGCCGGATCGCACCACGAGCGGGTCGACGGCTCCGGCTACCACCGCGGCACGCGTGGGCAGGCGCTCGACCGGTCGGCCCGCATCCTCGCCGCCGCCGACTGTTATGCGGCGATGCGCCAGGACCGTCCCTACCGGCCGGCGCTCGACGCAGCCGCCGCCGAGGCGCAGCTGCTCGGCGAGGTGGGGGAGGGACGGTTCGACGCCGAGGCCGCCGACGCCGTGCTCGCGGCCGCGGGCCACCGCCCGAAGCCGCGTCCGCGCGAGCTCCCGGCGGGCCTCACCGAGCGCGAGCTCGAAGTGCTCCGCGTGCTCGTGCGCGGCCAATCGAACCAGGCGATCGCCGAGGGCCTCGGCATCTCGGCCCGGACGGTCGGGCACCACGTCCAGCACGTCTACCAGAAGGTCGGCGTGCGCAGCCGCGCGGCTGCGACCCTCTGGGCCTTCGAGCAGGACCTCGTCCACCCGGCATAGGTCGTTCGGCCGATGTGCTGCCGGCCCCCGCGGCGCATGCTCGACCGGTCAAGCGACGAAGGAGGAAATGACGTGATCCTGGCAACGACGCAGATCGAGGACTACGACCGGTTCGTGGACGTCTATTCGACGAAGGGCGCCGAGAAGCGCAAGCAGCATGGTTCAAAGGGCTCGACCGTGTTCCGCGACCCCAACGAGCCCGACCGCGTCTGGGTGATCTTCGACTGGGACCTCGAAGGCTGGCAGAACTTCGCCTCCGACCCCGAGGTGCCACCGATCATGCAGGAGGCGGGGCACCGGGGCCGGCCGCAGGTGGCCGAGCTCGGCGGCCGCTACGACGGGTAGGGCTACGAGGTAGCCGCGACCGCGCTCGGCTCCGCGAGGAGCCGCTGCACGATCCACGACGCCGCGCCGCGCACCGCCGCGTCGGGGCCGAGCGCGGAGCGGCGTACGGCAATCGGCCGCCACTCCGAGGCGAGCACCTGGCGCGCGAGCGTTCCTTCGAGCGGGCCGCTCAGCCAGGGGGCGAGCGACGCGTACGTGCCGCCGAGGACGATCGTGTCGGGATCGATCAGGTTGACGACCCCGGCGAGGCCGATGCCGAGCGCGGTCGCGGCCGTGTGCACGGCGCGGCGCGCCCGCTCGTCCCCGTCCTCCAGCCGGCGGACGAGGTCCTGCAGCGGGTGCGCGGTCTGGCCGAGTGCGGTCGCGGTCGTGCTCGGGAGGCCTGCGCCGCGCAGGATGGCGTCCTGCCCGGCGACCTGCTCGAGGCAGCCGCGCCCGCCGCAGCGGCACTCCGGCCCGTCCGGGTCGACGACCACGTGGCCGATCTCGCCGGCGAAGCCGCGCGAGCCGCGGTAGAGCGCACCGCCGACGACGATCCCGGCGCCGACGCCGATCTCGCCCGAGACGTGAACGTAGTCACCGCTCTCGGCGCCGACCCCGAGCCAGAGCTCGCCGAGCGCGGCGAGGTTCGCCTCGTTGTCGGCGACGAACGGCAGCCCGCCCGCGCCGACGCGGGCGGCGAGCTCCTCGACGATCGCCACGTCGTTCCAGCCGAGGTTCGGGGCGACGAGCAGGCGGCCCGTGTCGACTTCGACCGCGCCCGGCACCGCGACGCACACCCCGGCCGCGTGGAGGCCGTTCGCCTCCGCCGCCTCGAGCGCGGTTCGCACCAGGCCTGCGATGCGGTCGAGGACGAGGCCGGGCTCGACGCCGGCGTTCGTGACCGCCTCGACGCGATGGAAGCGCACCTGGTTGAGGAGGTCGGAGACGCACACGACCACGTAGTCGACGTTCACCTCGACGCCGATGCCGCAGTGCCGCGAGCCGTTCAAGGCGAGCACGCTGTGCGGCCGGCCGACGCGGCCGCCGCCGGTCGCGCCGAGGTCGACCAGAAGTCCGAGTCGCAGCAGTTCTTGCACGTGCGCCGACACGGTTCCCTTCGTCAGCTGCGTCCGCCGCGCCAGCTCGGCGCGGCTGATCGTGCCCTGCTGTGCCACCTCCTGGACGACGACCGCGAGGTTGTGACGGCGGACGTCGTCGATGCGCACGCCCGGTGGGGTCTGTCCTTGACTTGACTTCACGAGTTCGTATAGTGCACGAACTAACTCGCCCGCCTCAAACGGGATCCCCGGCGCGCGCCTCCGGGACCTCGAGGACACGACGCTCGCCGGGGGCCACGACGACGTCGTTCTCGAGGTGTCGGTGGTGCCCGCCGAGGCGCTTGGTTCACGGCAGGCCGAGCTGGGCGTGGGGGCCGTCTGCCGGCGGCCCCCACGCGCCAACACTTCAGGACGTCTTGTGGGCGCTCCAGCTGCCGGTGCCCTTCGCCGTCTTGTAGGTCCCGGACATCGATCCGCCCGACACCTTGCCCTTGTAGGTCGCGCCGGCGCCGACGGCCCCGAAGTTGATCGAGGTGCCGCTGACGCTCCCGCCGACGGTGTACTTCCCGCCCGGGTTGGAGAGCGTGATCGTCCCGTGCAGGACGCCCTTGGTCAGCGTCCAGTGCAGCGTGAAGCTCCCGGAGAACGCACCGCTGTACGAGCCCTTCCAGCTCCCCGTAATCGGGACGACCTTCGACTTGGGCTTCGGCTTCTTCTTCGTGAGGTGCGAGTTCGACGAGCTCACCGCGGCGAGCGCGGTGGTGGTGCTGGCGCAGACGGCGAGAAGCATGACGACTCCGAGAACGGAGAACGCCAGCCGGGCCCTGCGGCGCGGAACGACAGGCATGCGCGAGTCCCCCTCTTTGATGTGACAGCCGGTCCTGCCGGGGATTGTCCGGGATCGCGGCCCGCGCTGCAATAGCCCGTCTAGCATCCGGCCATGTACACGCCGAAGCACTACGCGGTCGAGCCCGGTGAGGCGGCGGCGTTCCTGGCGCGGATCGACGCGGCCGATCTCGTGACGATGACCGAGGACGGTCTCGTCGCGACGTTCCTGCCGCTCCTCTTCGCGCCCGAGGTCGGCGAGCACGGGGCGCTCCTCGGCCACGTCGCGCGCAAGAACGATCAGTGGCAGCGTGCGGCGGTCGGCGAGGCGCTCGTGATCGCGCACGGCGAGGACGCGTACATCCATCCGGGCTGGTACCCGTCGAAGGCCGAGCACGGCCGGGTCGTGCCGACCTGGAACTACACGACGGCGCACGTGTACGGCGAGCTCGTCATCCACGACGACCCCGCCTGGGTCGACGCGATCGTCCGGCGGCTGACGGCGCGGCAGGAGGGTCGCCGTGAGCATCCCTGGAGCCCCGACGACGCGCCGCCCGCCTTCCACGAGGGGCAGCTGCGAGCGATCGTCGGCATCGAAGTGCGGATCGGCCGCGTCGAGGCGAAGTTCAAGATGAGCCAGAACCAGAAGGACGCGAACATCGACGGCGTCATCGCCGGTCTGCGCGAGGACGGGCGGGAAGAGGTCGCCGAGGTCGTGTGGACGCTGCGGCCCGACCGCTCAGGCGCTCCAGACGACGTCGATCGGCCGGTCGAGGCCGGGTAGCGGCAGAGTCGCAGCCTCCGCCTCGACCACGTCGCGCGCGGTGCGCGACAGGCGTCCCCAGGGCTCGATCCGAACAGTGTGCTGCGCGCGCCGCCAGGTGCCGCGGACCTCGCCTGCGACGAGCAGCGCACCGGGCCACACGCGCGGCGTCCAGAGCAGCTCACGCCGGTCCGCCTGCGGCACGAGCAGTTGCCGTTCCGCCCCGTCGAGCAGGAAGTACGCGTCGCCGCTCGGCAGCAGGCGCGCCGGCGCCGGGGCGGTCGCCTCGGCGAGCATCGCCGGCTCGTCGGCCGCGAGCAGCCATTCGTCGCCGAGCGGGGTGCGCACCGCGAGCAGCTCTCCGTCGAGCGAGGCGTACGCGGCCGCCGCGGCCCGCCGCGAGATGCCTGCCCAGCGCGCGAACCCGTCGGCGGTCGTCGGCCCGAACACGTGCAGGTGGCGGCGGGCGAGCTCGCGGCATGCCTCGGCGGCGTCGATCGAAGGAGCGGGCACCGCCCAGACGAGCGGCGCCCGGGCGCCCTCCCAGCGAATCGCGAGCGTCCCCGTCGTGCCGGCGTACCTGATCGAGTTGCCGAGGCCGACCTCGCGGTCGGTCATCCGTCCGTCGCGGATGCGCGCGTGCGCCTGCGCGGCGATCCGTTCGGCCCGTTCCTGGGCCTTCGGGTCGGCGAAGAGCCGCCCCAGCGAGAAAAGCGCGAAGTCGCGCTTCGGGACGACGTAGGTGGAGTAGCGGGGTCCCCACAGCTGCGCGAGCGCCGGGTGCTCCCACGTCGACGGCGCTACGCCGTCGAGACGCGCGTGCAGGGAGAGCAGCGCGGCCCGCGGCATGCTGTCTTGCAGGCCGGCCCAGGCCGCGCGCCGCAGCGTCGCCGCGCTCAGCGGGGCACGCTCGTCGAGGCCTCCGATGCGTCGCCGGAAGGCGAGGATCTGCTGACGGGTGAGCTTGGGCGGGGCCGGCACCGAAACCGCGCCCGAACCTAGCAACGTCGTACGGCTCTCCGGCCGCGCTCTACGAGGGCCAGGCGCGCAGCGCGAGTTCGACGACCCGCTCGAGCTCGGGACGCGTGGCGCCCGTCGCGGCCTTGACTGTCATCCCGTAGATGACGGTCCGCAGGTAGGCGGCGAGCTCGGCCGGGTCGGCGTCGGCGGGGAGGTCGCCCTCGGCCTGCGCCCGCTCGAGCCGCGCGCGGACGGCGTCCTCGCCGGCTGCGCGCGCGTCGATCAGCGCGCGGGCGACCGGCGAGTCCGTGTCGGGGTGCGTGGTCGCGCCGAGGACGGCGAGACAGCCGTGCGGGGTCTCGACACCGGTCTGCCGGTCGACCGCGCCCCTGAGAAGCGCCTCCGCGACCTCACGTGCGGTCGGGAGCGCGAGCGCCTCGGACTCGTAGGCGTGCGGGCCGCTCGCGTAGCGGTCGAGCGCCTGGTGGAAGAGCTGCTCCTTCGTCCCGAACGCGGCGTAGAGGGAGGGCCGGTTGATCCCCATCGCCTCGCACAGGTCGGTCAGCGTCGTGCGCTCGTAGCCCAGGCGCCAGAAGACGAGCACGGCCTGGTCGAGCGCCTCCTCGACGTCGAACTTGCGTTGCCGTCCCATCACGGGATAGTGTACTAGGAAGTACAAAATACTGGGAAGGAGTTGCCTGATGGCCGCCACCGTCGAGACCGCCCCCGTGACCGATCGCGAAGCTGCCCAGATCGAGCGCGCGAACGCGTCGTCCGCAACCCCCGTCGTCTTCGTCCACGGCCTCTGGCTGCTCCCGTCGAGCTGGGAGCGGTGGGCGGAGCTCTTCGAGCGGAACGGCTTCGTCTCGCTCACCCCGGGCTGGCCCGACGACCCCGACACGGTCACGGAGGCCAAGGAGCACCCGGATGCCTTCGCCGGCAAGACGGTCGGCGAGGTCGCCGACCACCTCGAGTCGGTGATCCGCCGCCTGGATCGCAAGCCGGTCGTGATCGGCCACTCGTTCGGCGGGCTGCTCACGGAGATCCTCGCCGGCCGCGGACTCGCGGCGGTGTCGGTCGCGATCGCGCCGGCGCCGTTCCGGGGCGTGCTGCCGCTGCCGATCTCTGCGCTCCGCGCCGCCTCGCCGGCGCTCGCCAACCCGACGAATGTCGGCAAGGCGATCCCGCTCACCTTCGACCAGTTCCGCTACGCGTTCGCGAACGCCGTCGCCGAGGACGAGGCACAGAAGCTGTACGAGACCTTCGCCGTGCCGGCGCCCGCGAAGCCGCTCTTCCAGGCCGCCTCGGCGAACCTGAACCCGTGGACGGAGGTCAAGGTCGACACGAAGAACCCCGACCGCGGCCCGATGCTCCTCGTCTACGGCGAGCACGATCACACCGTCCCGCGCGCGATCGTGAAGGCCTCCTACAACAAGGAGAAGCGCAACCCGGGCGTCACCGAGCTCGCCGAGGCCGAGGGGCGCGGCCATGCCTTGACGATCGACAGCGGCTGGGAGTCGGTCGCGCAGACCGCGCTCGGGTTCGTCAACCGGTTCGTCTAGCGCAACTCCAGAACGCGGGGTTGATTCCCGCACGCATTCTCTACACGCCGACCGCGCGTCCCTGTTGCGGCTTCCGCAGAAGGAACACGCTCCCCACGAGCACCCAGAGGAAGAAGAACGCCCAGCCGGTCAGGCGGGCACCACTGGTCGGTGCAAAGAATCCGCTTCTTGCCATGGCCATCCCGCCGACCAGGAGCCAAACCGCGCCCGCAAGTCCGATGTATGAGAGCCATGTCGGCCAGATCGCCGACCGCAACGCCGCGATCGAGGTCGCACCCACCAGCGCGGCGATCGGGAAGGGGAACGCGAAGTCGGCTGCCGCGAGCAGCGTCTTGACCACTGTGGGGTCGATGCCGCTGGGCGAGGTCCACGCCAGGACACCCTCGAAAGAGAGCCACACGTACCAAACGGCGGCTGTGACAAGTCCGGCACCGAGAGCCACGACAGCGAGCAACTCCTGGTCGGCCGCGCGAAGCCGCGTCGCCAGTGAGGCAAGGAAGACCAGGAAGCCGACGACCGCCAGCCCCGACAAGCACATGGAGACGAGATACGCGCTGCGGTGATCCTGGACGAACGCCGCCCACTCCGCGGCCGGGTCCCCCGCGCTCGGCGGTGCCTTCGCCGGCAAGAACAGCGTGGGGATGGTCAGCAAAAAGAAGACGATGCCGCTGAGCGGCGCCCAGCGCTCCCAGCCTGCCGATTTCATCCGACCCCTTCCTCGATTCGTTCGGACTACCGACCCTACGTCTTCTCCCTTCGGTCGACAATGGCTGCGCACCGTGTCGGGGCGTGCCGGCCCGCAGCTTGTGCGGGGTCGCGACCCTCGGGGCGGCGGCATTCCCGCCGGCCGGTCGGTGTTCTGCCCGATGCCGCGCGCGTCGGCGGGCGCCAGCGTTCACGGCGGATGACGGTATTCGACGGTCGGCACGGTCGCCTCGCGAGATTCGAGATCGAAGGCCCGAAGCGGCGCTGGTGGACGCTCGGCGCGGTCTCGTTCTCGCTCTTCATGATCATGCTCGACAACACGATCGTGAACGTGGCGCTGCCGTCGATCGGTCGTGGGCTCGGGATCGGCGTGTCGCAGCTCGAGTGGGTCGTCAACGCGTACACGCTCTCGTTTGCCGTGCTGCTGCTGACGGGCGGCCGCATCGCCGACCTGTACGGGCGGCGGCTCGTATTCGCGTCGGGCCTCCTGCTCTTCACCGCCTCGTCGTTCGCCTGCGGGCTCGCCTCGAGTGCCGGGATCCTGATCGCTGCGCGCTGCTTCCAGGGCGCCGGCGCCGCCCTCATGCTCCCGGCGACCCTCTCGATCATCACCGCAGCGTTCCCGGCGGAGGAGCGCGGCACGGCGATCGGCATCTGGGCAGGTGTGTCCGGGAGCGCGCTCGCGATCGGGCCGCTGCTCGGCGGCCTCCTGACCGAGCACATCGGGTGGAGCTGGATCTTCTTCGTCAACGTCCCGGTCGGCGTGATCGCCCTCGGCGCCGCGTTCGCCTTCATCGACGAGTCGCGAGCGCGGGACGCGGATCAGCACCTCGACTTTGCCGGGCTGGCGGTCTCCGCCGCCGGCCTGCTCGCGCTCGTCTACGCCCTGATCGAGGCGAACAGCTACGGCTGGTCGTCACGCTGGATCGTGACGTTGTTCGTGCTCTCGGCCGTGCTCCTGACCGCGTTCGTCTTCGTCGAGCGGAGGACACGCCAGCCGATGCTCGACCTGCGGCTCTTCGGCAACCGCACGTTCGCCGGTGCGAACATCGCGGCCCTGCTCGTCTCGCTCGCGATGTTCGGCGTCTTCTTCTTCGTCTCGCTCTACATGCAGAACGTGCTCGGCTACAGCCCGGTCCACACCGGCGTGATCTTCCTGCCGATGACGGTGCTCGTCGTCGTCTCGGCGCCGCTCGCCGGGAAGGCGACGGATCTCTTCGGCGCGCGCTGGCCGATCAGCATCGGGATGGTCATGCTCTCGGTCGGGCTGGTCAGCTTCTCGCGGCTCGGCGTGCACGCCGGGTTCTTCGATCTTCTCCCCGGCATGCTCGTCACCGGCGTCGGGATGGGCGTCGCGATGGGACCGATGACGACGGCGGCGCTGAGCGCCGCGCCGGTCGACGATGCCGGCGTCGTCTCGGGCGTCGTCACGACCTCGCGCCAGGTGGGGGGCACGCTCGGCGTGGCCGTGATGGGCGCGATCGTCGCCGCCGCCGAGACGACCTCGACGGTCGACCCGCGGTTCGTGCTCCAGTTCGTGGACGGCTTCCAGCATGCGCTCGAGGCGGCGGCCGCGATCACCTTCGCCGGTGCGATCGCCGCGGCCGTGCTCGTGCGGCGGAACGAGCCCTCAGCGAGCCTCGTCCGAGATGATCTCGAGTGAACGGTTGGGCGTCGAGCTCTTCTGGCTACCGCTCGGAGCCGGCGGCCGTTTCATCCGCGCGAACGGACGGCTCTACGAGGCGCTGACGGCGCGCCTCGAGCGACGGCCGGCGTGCGACCTGTATCACTCGGCGCTGGTCGTCCGGACGGGAGACGGCCGCTACGCGATCGAGCAGGCTCCGGTATGGCAGACCTCGGTCGAACGCGGGGTGGTTGCGGAAGGGGCGGTGGGCAGCAGATGGGCGGGGCGGATGCGGCTCTTCCGCTACGAGGTGCGGTGCTGGCGTGACGGCGTCATCCCCGATCTCGACGAGGCGGTCGAGAGCCCCCAGCCGCTGACGGATGACGAGGCCGCAGCACGACTGGTTCTCGAGCTCGTTCAGGTCGTCCCGACTCCCGTCTGGGGCCGCGACGAGCTCGGGGCGGGGGAGATGTGGAATTCGAACTCCCTGATCGCGTGGCTGATCGTGCGCGCCGGCCTACCGCTCGATTCCGCCCGTCTCCCGCGCAACGGGCGGGCGCCGGGTTGGGACGCGGGGGTCACCGTCGCGCTGCGTAGCAACCCGGGGTAGTCGGCCGACGACGCCGTAGAGTCGATCCCGTGCGCGGGACCGCCGTGAGGAACGCATTCAGGGAGCGCAACGTCCGGTACCTCGTCGCGTCGGGCGCGGTCGACGCGCTGGGGAACAACATGGCGGCAGTCGCGCTCGCGTTTGCCGTGCTCGAGATCGGCAGCGCAGCCGACCTGGGCTACGTGTTCCTCGCGCGCGAGATCCCGATCGTCGTCTTTCTGCTCGCCGGCGGCGTGTGGGCAGACCGCGTGTCACGCAAGGCACTGCTTGTGCTCGGCGGCCTCGCGACGGGCTCGGCGCAGGCGACGACGGCCGTTCTCTTCCTGACCCACCACGCGACGATCTGGCGGGTTGCGCTCCTGCAGACGGTGTTCGGCGTCGCGGGCGCGTTCACACGGCCGGCGTCGACGGGCCTGATCTCGCAGGCGGTCAGCCATGCGCATCTTCAGGAGGCGAATGCGCTGCTCGACCTGAGCCGGTCGTCGCTGCGCGTGATCGGGCCGGCGCTCGGCGGCCTGATCGTCGTCGTCGCCAATCCGGGTTGGGCGCTCGCCGGGGACGCTGCGTCGTTCTTCGTCGTCGCCGGCCTCTACCTCCAGCTCCGAATCGCTCCGACGGAACGGCCGCCGCGCACACGGATGCTGCACGAGCTGCGCGAGGGCTGGAGCGAGTTTGTTTCCCGTAGCTGGCTCTGGGCGATGGTCGCGAGCTTCGGCCTCTTCCAGTTGACGCTCTTCCCGGCCCTGCTCGTGCTCGGGCCGACGGTCGCCAAGCAGCACCTGGGCGGAGCCGGAGCATGGGGGCTGATCCTCGCGTGCCAGGGTGCGGGCTCGATCCTCGGCGGGCTGATCGCGCTGCGCCTCCGGCCGCCCAGGCCGCTGGTCGCCGCAACGCTTCTCTGCGTGCCGACGGCGTTCCTGCTCGCGCTGCTCGGTGCAGTCGCCCCGGTGCCCGTGCTGTGTCTTGCGGGCTTCGTCGCCGCGGTCGGATTGACGAGCGGCGACATCATCTGGTTCACGACCTTTCAGCTCGAAGTCCCCGATCAGCTGATGTCGCGCCTCAGCTCGTTCGACTGGTTCGGCTCGGTCGCGCTCAACCCGCTGGGCTATGCGCTCGTCGGGCCTCTGAGCGACTCGCTCGGGATCGCGAGGACGCTCTACCTCGCCGCGGCTCTCAACGCCGCCGTCTCGATCGCCGTCGCCGCGTCGCCCGCGATCCGTCACGTCAGGCGGCGGCCGCGCGTCGCGCCGGCCGCCGCCTGAGGGAGCCTCTTCCGCCGCACCTCATGTAGTATTTAGGCATGGCTGAACCAAGAGTTCGCCCCGGTGAGCTTTCGGCGGCCGTGCAGGACTACGCGAAGGCGATCTACGCGCTCGAGAGCGAGGAGGGATCGGTGTCGACGACGGCGCTCGCGGAGCGGTTGGGCGTGCGTCCGGCGTCGGTCGTCGGGATGGTGCGCAAACTGGTCGCGCTCGAGCTCGCCGATCACACGCCGTATCGGGGCGTGCGCCTGACCGAGCGCGGTCGCGCGGTGGCTCTCGAGGTGATCCGGCATCACCGTCTGCTGGAGCTGTTCCTCGTCGAGAGCCTGGGAATGGGCTGGGACGAGGTTCACGCCGAGGCGGAGCGGCTCGAGCACGTCCTCTCCGAGGAGCTCGAGGAGGTGATCGCCGCGAAGCTCGGCGACCCCACGATCGATCCCCACGGCGACCCGATCCCGAGCCGCGAGCTCACGGTCGCCGCCGACCCGCATCGCAGTCTCTATTCGCTCGAGCCGGGCGAGCAGGTGACCTTCGTCCGCGTCTCCGACGAGAACCCGGAGATGCTCCGCTTCCTCGGCGAGCGCGGCCTCGCCCCCGGTGCGCGGCTCGAGCTGATCGAGCGGCAGCCGTTCGACGGCCCCGTTTATCTCCGGGTCGGCGACCAAGTGCATGTCCTCGGTGCCGAGCTTGCCCGCGCCATGCGCGTCAGCGGCGAGGAGGACGCGTGACGCCGCCGCCCGACCTGACTCCCGCGGCTGCGGCCGCGAGCGCCAGCCTCCCTGTGCAGTATGAGGAGGAGGCGAGCGCGCTCGAGCTGGTGCTCGCAAAGGGCCGGCTGCGGGCGACGCTGCTGCTACTCGGCCCGGCCTTCGTGGCCGCGATCGCCTACGTCGACCCGGGCAACTTCGCCACCAACATCCAGGGCGGCGCCAAGTTCGGCTACCTGCTGCTCTGGGTCGTGCTGGCGGCCAACGGCATGGCGATGCTGATCCAGTACCTCTCGGCCAAGCTCGGGATCGCCACCGACCGCGACCTCCCCGAGCTGTGTCGCGACCACTACCCGAAGCCCGTCTCCTGGGGTCTCTGGGTGCAGGCGGAGGTGATGGCGATGTCGACCGACATCGCCGAGTTCCTCGGCGCCGCCCTGGGCCTCAACCTGCTCTTCCACGTGCCGCTCCTGGTCGCCGGCGTGATGACCGGCTTCATCGCCTTCGGCATCCTCGAGCTGCAGCGGCACGGCTACCGCCGCTTCGAGATCGCGATCACCGCGCTGCTCGGGATCATCTTCCTCGGCTTCCTCTACGAGACGCTGAAGATCGGGCCCTCCGCCTCCGGCATCGCGAACAGCTTCCTGCCTCCGCGCCTCGGCAGCTCGGAGGCGCTCTACATCTCGGTGGGGATCATCGGCGCGACCGTCATGCCGCATGCCATCTACCTGCACTCCGCCCTCACCAAGGGACGGATGCCCGTTCGCAACGACGCCGAGCGCACCCGCGTCCTGCGCTTCGAGCGCCTCGATGTGATCGTGGCGCTCACCCTCGCCGGGCTGATCAACATGGCGATGCTCGCCGTCGCCGCGAAGCTCTTCCACGGCAGGCCCGGCTACTCGAACATCGACACGATCCAGGGGGCCCACGCCGGCTTCGGCCATCTGGTCGGCGGCACCGCCGCCCTTGCCTTCGCGGTCGCCCTGCTCGCCTCCGGCGCCTCCTCTTCGAGCGTCGGCACCTACGCCGGCCAGGTCGTGATGGCGGGCTTCGTCAATCTGCGCATCCCCCTCATGCTCCGTCGTGCGATCACGATGGTGCCTGCGCTCGTCGTGCTCGCCCTCGGGGTGAGCCCCACGAGCGCCCTCGTCCTCAGCCAGGTCGTCCTCTCCTTCGGGATCCCCTTCGCTCTTATCCCGCTCGTCCTCCTCACCCGCCGTCGAGACGTCATGGGCATCCACGTCAATCGCAGATCCACGACCTGGATCTCGATCGGGATCGCGGCCCTGATCTCCGCGCTCAACGTCTTCCTGCTCGCGCAGACCTTCGGCCTGGCATAGCACTGCAAGCGTGCACGCGGGATCGGGGTCGCCTCCTCATGACCGTCGCCCCTGTCAGCGGGCGAGTGCCGGCGTCTCGACGAGGGCCTCCTGCGGGTCGATCGCGCCGAGGCTCTCGACGATCTCGAAGCGTCCGCCTCGGGCCTGGGCGATGTACATGTTCAGACGCAGGTGGTGCTGGCCCGGGACCACGGCTGCCGGCCCGCCGGGGCTGTCGTCGACGCGGGCGTGGTCGAGGGCGGCGATCACGTCCTCCTGCGCGAGCGAGCCCGCCTCCGTGACGGCGGCGGCCCAGAGCCGGAGCCCCCGGTAGAGGCCGGAGCAGGCGCTGCCGCCGGTGAACTTGGCGTCGCCGGGATAGAGCGCGTCGTAGCGCTCGAGCAGCTCCCGGCTGAACGGGTCGGCGACGGCCTGGTAGTAGTCGAGGCATCCGTAGAGGCCCTCGACGTGCGCTGCCGGCACCATGTTCAGGAAGTTCTCGTCGAAATACGTGCAGACGAGTTGCCCGCCGCGCGCGGTGAAGCCGGAGTCGTAGAGCTCCTCGAAGAACGGCGTCAGGCCCGGCGGGACGATGGTGTTGAAGACGGCGTCGGCGCCGCTTGCCGTGATCCGCTCGACGGTCTCGCGATAGTCGGTGTGGTCGAGCGGGAAGTACTCCTCGCCCACGATCGAGCCGCCGTTGGCGGCGACGACTTCCTTGACGCGCGCGTTCAGCACGTGCGGCCAGATGTAGTCCGCCGACGGCAGGTAGAACGTCTTCGCGCCGGTCTCCCGCATCAGCCACGGGATCAGCGGATCGACCTGCTGCGCCGGCACCGGCCCCGTGCAGAAGATCAGCGGGTCGGACTCCTGCCCCTCGTACTGCTCGGGGTAGATGTAGAGCGTCTTGCCCTCGACGACAACCGGCCCCTTGATCGCCTGTCTCGTCGAGCTGTAGATGCCGCCGAAGACGACGTCGACCTGATCGCGCCCGACGAGCTTCGCCGCCTTGGCGGCCGCCACCGCGTCGTCCGTCGCGCCGTCCTCGACCACGAGGACGACAGGACGTCCGAGCAGGCCCCCCTCGGCGTTGAGCTCGTCGACCACCATCCGCGCCACGTTGGCGTTCGCGAGACCGATGAACGACAGCGGCCCCGTTTGATCGGCGATGACTCCGACCTTGATCGATTCAGCGGCCATGACTCCTCCTTGACTCGTGTGCAGCCACTCTGCTGCGTCTGGAGCACCGGCACATCGGCCGTTCGGCCTATACGGCAGGGCGTCAGCGAGCTGCGTCGCGTGCGGCGAGTCGTTCCGCTTCGGCGGCGATCGTCCGCAACGAGTCGCGAACGGCGCGTTCCCAGGAGCGCGCGACGACGTCGCCCCAGCGTGCGCCGAGGGCGCCGAGGTCGGTTCCGAGCTCTCCCTCCCAGACGAGCTCGGTTCCGTCGTCGTGCTCGCGCAACCGGAAGCTCTCCTGGACGTGCGGGACCGGAGCGCGGACGACCCGGAAGTCGATCCGCTCCGGGCGGGTGAAGCGGACGGTCTCGACGGTGGTGGTCACACCGCACTTGACCTTCGTGTGGTGCGCGGCGAGCACCATGTCGCTTCCACGTTCCCAGATCTCGATCTTCTCGGCGATCGCACGCGTCTGTCGTCCCAGGTAGGGGTGGGCGATCACGTCGAAGACCGTTTCGCGCGGGGCGGCGATCGTCTGCGAGACGGGGCCGAGCGGGCGAGTGCGGCGTCCCACGCCGAGGTCGATCGTGATCGCCCCGCTCGCATACAGCCGGTAGGCGCGGCGGGCGCCGAGGCCGCAGAGCGGCGCGAGGAGAAGCAGCCGTCTCGCCATCAGACGACCCAGACGCAGCCGTTCCAGTAGGCGCGGATGCGGCGGGGCCGGCGTTGCAGATCGAGGTGGAGCTCGTCCGGGAGGCGTCCGAGGTGCGTCGGCATGTGCAGCTCGATCCCGGCGGAGTTGTCGATCGGCCGGAACTCGCGGCCGGCAGGCGGCTCGAACCCGGCTTCGAGTGTCTGCCCGCCGCCGCAGCAGTGACGTGCCCTCGTCCAGACATAGAGGCGACTGCCGTGCGTCCGCACGAACTCGGCGGCCGTGTCGGTGACGATCAGATCCATCGTGAACCATCTCCCACGCTACCCGCTCATGATCTCGACGGATGCGCGGTTCGCGCCGTGAGGCGGGCGAAGGACTGCGACGTAGGATCGCGCCGGTGACCGTCGCGCCCGCCGAGAAGCTCCCGCCCGTGTTCCGCACCGGGTCGCGGCGGCGACTGCGACGGGTGGCGCCGCTCGTCACCAATCCCGCTGCCCGTCTGGGTGTCGCGCTGCTCGCGCTTCTGCTCGCCGCCGCGATCATCGGGCCGGTCGTCGCGCCGGGCAACGGGTCGCTTGTGGCGATGCTCGGCTCGCGCGACTCGCCGCCGTCCTGGTCGCATCCGTTCGGTACGACGATCCAGGGGCTCGACGTGCTCACGCAGGTGCTGAACGCGGCTCCTCTGACACTCGCGCTCGTGGCCGGCTCAACAGCCATAGCCCTCCTGATCGCCGTTGCGCTCGGAGTCGCGGCCGGTGCCTTCGGCGGACGCGTCGACGCCTTCGTAAGCGGGATCACCGGCGTCTGCCTGACGATCCCGTTGATCCCGCTCGCGATCGTCATCGCGGGGGTCGTGCCGAAGCAGCAGCACACCGCCCTCGCAACGATGCTGATGATCGGGCTCGGGAGCTGGCCGGCGGAAGCCCGCGTCCTGCGGGCGCAGGCGCTCGCCCTCCGGAGCACCGACTTCGTCGCGTCCGCGGTCACGATCGGCGAGAGCCGGATGCGGATCCTGTTCTTCGAATTCGTCCCCAACATGGCGAGCCGGGTCGCTGCGGGCGCCTTCTTCGTCGCGATCCAGGCAATGGTGGCGCTGGCGACGCTCGACTTCCTCGCTTCGCTGTCGCGCGGCCATTTCGCGCTCGGCGACACAGACGGCGCCACCTGGGGCTCGGTGCTTGCGCTCGCCCAGACGCAGGAGGCGTTGCTCACCGGCTCGTGGTGGGCGTTCACCTTCCCGGCGCTGGCACTGCTTGCCCTCGCCGCGGGCCTCGTCCTGACCATGTACGGGATCGAGGAGATCGCCGACCCTCGACTGCGCCGCGGCAGCCGCAAGCCACGGCTCGGTGTGCGAGTGCCGGCGATGCGCCTGCCGCGACTCCCGCAGATCGAGCTTCGATCGCCGCTGCCCGCACTGCGCTCGACGGTCGCGGCAGCGCCGTACGTCGGGCGCCGTCTGCTTCGTCGCGCGCCGATCTACCTCGTCGCGCTCTGGGTTGCGGCCAGCATCGCCTACGCTCTGCCTCGCCTCGTCGCACGCGGCCGGCTGCCTGGGGCGTCGCAGACCAGTTCGCTCCGGGGCGGCTACGGCCACTTCGTTCGCGAGGTCGCGACCGGCCACCTCGGCCTCGGCGTCCCGGGCGTCGGCGCCGTTCTGTCGCATTCGCTGCCCTTCTCGCTCGCCCTCGTCGGGACGGCGACCGTGCTCGGGTTCGCGATCGGCGGGATCCTCGGCCTCCTCGCCGCCTGGCGCCGCGGCAGCCTCACCGACGGAGTGGGCACCACCGTGACCGCGGTGCTCTGGTCGACGCCCGCCTTCGCGCTCGCCGGCCTCGCGGTCGAGTTTCTCGCGCTGCGCTGGCACCTCTTCCCGTTGCAGTGGGCGTACGGCATCGACCTGCGGCCCGCATGGAGCCGGCAGTTCGCCGCGAGCGCGTTCAGGCACGGCGAGCTGCCGCTGATCGTGCTCGTGATCTCGAGCCTGGGACTCTGGGCACTGAGCGTGCGCACGCTGACGCTCGGCGTCGTCAACGAGGACTACGTGCTGCTCGCGCGCGCCAAGGGTCTCTCGTCGTCCCGGATCCTGTTTCGCTACGCGGGCCGCAACGCCCTCCTGCCGGCACTCACGGCCTTTGCGGTCGCGTTCAGCATCGCGATCGGCGGGGTTGCTGCGATCGAGGAGGTGTTCAGCTACGCCGGCGGCGGCTGGGAGCTGCAGCAGGCAGCCATGACGGGCGACATCCCGGTCGTGCAGTCGCTGTTCGTCGCGATCGCGCTGTCGGTCGTCGTCGTCAACCTGCTGGTCGACGTCGCACAGGTGATGCTCGACCCTCGCCTGCGGCAGTAGACCGCCTCTTCGGGACATGGCCCAGCCGAGAGCCTCGGCACGATGGGCGAAATGAAGTTCCGCGAGCTCATTCGGCTGCCCGTGCCGAAGGGCACGGCAGCGAACATCCTTCGCCAAGCAGGACTACGGAGGCCGAGCCGATGAGCGAGTACCTGGTCGTCGTCCAGCACGAAGGCGAGTCGTGGAGCGCCTATTGCCCCGACCTGCCCGGCGTCGGTGTCGTCGGCGACTCTCAGGAAGAGGTGGAGCAGCTCATCCGTGAGGCAGTCACGTTCCATCTCGACGGCCTTCGCAAGGCGGGAAAGCCGATCCCTGGACCGACCGCGGTCGGGACGACGCTTGTCGAAGTCCCCGCTGCCTGACCGACCGCGGGCGCGGTTCGCGCAACGCCCGCCAGAACCGCCTCCGCGCGAAATCGCTGCACGGAGGCGCACGACCTCCGGCGTGATCCAAGAGGATGACTTGACCCCAAAGGGCGGAGGGGGTACGCGACCGTCTTTAGGTGATGAAGCGGTGGATGGCCTCGTTGGCGTTGTCCTGAAACGACGGGTTGGCCAGATCGGGCAAGAAGTCCGCTTGGTTGACCAACGGACCCGTAAGCGTGTTGGCCGCGCTGGCGTAGAACGCGCCGCTGGACAGGGCCGGGTCGGTGACGCCGTCAACGAGCCGCTTCGCGCCCACGTCGAGTTTGTGAGCGAGACCTAGGGCGGGCATGACGTACTTGGCGGCTACCCGCATCGGCAGGGGAAGGTCGCTGGGGGCCCCGGTGCCGGTGGTGTTCCCAGGGCTCACGGTGATGAATCGACGGTCGGGGTGTTGGCGGGCCAGGTAGGCCATCCAGAGGGCCCCGATGTACTTGGCCTGGCCGAACGCTAGGTTGAAGTCAGCCTTTCTGCCGACGAAGAAGCTGCCGTCGATGACGGTGGCGAGTTCATCGGCTGACGTTGAGACGAAGGATGGCCCTTTCATCCGCAACTTCGGAACTCCGCGGACTGCTTCACTTCCGACGAGGACCGCAACCTCGCCAAGCCGGTCATCGACCAGGAGCCCTTCGAGGAGGACGACGTGGCCAAGGACGTTCGTCGCGAACACGGTGGTGACCCCGTCAGCGGTCAAGCCCATCGCCCGCGGGCCAATGACACCAGCGTTCATGACCAGCGCGTCGACGGATCCCTCGATCGCCGCAAGGCCGGCGCGGACCGAACCCAGATCGGCAACGTCCATGAGAATGATGTCGAAGATGCACTGGCCGGTCTCCGCTTCAAGCTCGGCCTTTGCCGCTGTCGCCCGATCTTGATTCCGGCACGCCAGGTAAATCCGCGCCATCTCGGGACGTAATGCCAGTTGCCGTGCCACCTCCTTGCCGATGCCGGAGTTGGCGCCCGTGATGAGTACCGTCTTTCCTGGGAGTGTGCTCATTGGTAGTTCGGATCTCCTCAATTTGAAGTGTTCACTCCAGTATGTCATGCTATAATGAAGTGTCAACTCCAATACCCGTGACCGGTAGCGATGCAGAGAGCTCTGAGGAGCGGACGTTCACAGCCAAGGGGCTAGCCACGCGCGAACGGATCGTCGAAGCTGCGGCGACGCTGATGTATTCGGGCGGCGTAGCAGGCACCAGCTGGGAGGACGTGCAGAATGCGGCCGGAGTAAGCGCCTCGCAGCTCTACCACTACTTCGGTGACAAGCAGGGGCTAGTCCGTGCCGTGATCGCATATCAGACCCGGGCGATCCTCGAGAGCCAACAACCTCTCCTCGCAAGCCTGGACAGCTTGGAGGCCCTGCAGGCATGGCGTGATCTCTTAGTTGAGGGTCGACGTCAAATCCAATGCCAAGGTGGCTGCCCGCTGGGAAGCCTCGCCGGCGAGCTGTTCGAGGCACACCCGGAGTGTCGCGAGGATCTGGTCAACGGATTTGACCGGTGGGAGGGCGCGATTCGAGATGGGTTGCAGGCAATGCACAAACGGGGTGACCTGCGTCGAAGCGCCGATCCCGACCGCTTGGCCACGGCTCTGCTAGCTACCGTCCAAGGCGGGCTGGTCCTTTCACAGGTACGCCGTGACGTCGACCCACTCGAGGCGGCACTGGACACCATCCTCGAACACATCGCCTCACTCACGACCAGACGTCGTTCTGAGCCCCGCTGGTTGGAGTCCCATCGTTGAGGAGCTAACCGGAGAGCTTTCAAGCCGCGCGCGAGCGAGGAACGGTTTGAGTGCTGTCCGGTGTGCTCGCGAGCGATCGGTAGGTCAGAACATGCTCAGGTGCAGGCCAAACGTTGTATTTCGTGCAACAGAGCGATGGAGCTAGGCGGGCTCGAACCGCCGACCTCCTGGGTGCGATCCAGGCGCTCTCCCAACTGAGCTATAGCCCCGGGCTGCGGGACAGTTTAGCGCCGCCCGCGGGATCGCGGCCTTACCGCAACCTGACGAGCCGCTAACTCGTTCCCCCCGGACGGCGGGAATCAACCGCCGATGCCCAGTCAGACGTTCGATCATCCGAGGGGGAAACAGATGCAGACGACGAGGAAGCCTATGCGGCGCACGTTGACGGCCGCGCTCATCGCAGGAGTGGCTGTCGCCATCGGTGCCGTGTTCGGCACCGCGGGGCTCAGCCGTGCCGCTTCGGCCGCCGCGCCGAGCAACACGAGCCCGCCGACGGTCGGCGGCACGCCGCAGGCCGGGGAGACGCTCTCCGCCGACCACGGCGCGTGGACCGGAAACCCGACGAGCTACGGCTACCAGTGGCAGCGGTGCGACAAGAACGGCGGGAGCTGTGCCGGCATCAGCGGTGCCGACCAGCGGCTCTACGACCTGCATTCGCAGGACGTCGGGCACACGATCCGCGTGCGCGTGACCGCCCGGAACGCGGACGGGGCCGCTGCCGACACGTCGGTGCCGACCGCCGTGGTCACCTCACGTCCGGCGGCGCCGGCGCCGACGGGCTGCCCGGCGGGGAGCGGCGTGATCCCGATCGCGCAGCTCACCGCCCCTGCGCGGCTCGTCATCTCGTCGTTCAGCTCGACCCCGCAGGTCCTCGGCCGTCACGTCGGGACCCTGAGCATCGCGACGCGGATCACGGCGTGCGGCGGCCGGCCTGTGCAGGGCGCGCTCGTCTACGCGGCGGCTGTGCCGTTCAACCAGTTCGATGTCGCGCCGGAGGCGCAGTCGGACGCGAACGGCGCGGCGACGATCAACGAGCCCGAGCTCGGCGGCTACCCGGCGTCGGCGAAGCAGCAGCTGCTCGCCGTGTTCCTGCGGGCGCGCAAGGCGGGCGAGCCGCAGGGCCAGGGCGTGTCGGGCACGCGGCTGGTCTCGTTCAAGGTCGACCTGCACCAGTAGCTCGACCCTCCTCTGTGGGGCCGGCGGGCTACCCGAGCCTGTCGGCCCCACCGTACGATGCGCCGGTGCGTGCGCTCGTCCTCGACGAACGCGGGCTGCCCGAGCTCGCCGAAGTGCCTGAACCAGGCGGCCCGGGAGCGCTCGTGCAGGTTCGTTCCTGCGGCCTGTGCGGCTCGGACCTCGAGAAGGTCGGGCGCGCCCCGGGCGGAGCGGTCCTCGGCCATGAGATCGAGGGTGAGCTCGAGGACGGGACGCGGGTGACCGCCATGCACCGGGTGCCCTGCGGCGAGTGCCCGCGCTGCCTGGCCGGGCACGAGTCGACCTGCGAGCGGTTCGCCGAGCTGCAGATCGATCCCGGAGGATTCGCCGAGCGGTTGCGTGCGACTCACGTCGTGCCGCTGCCGGCGTGGCTCGAGGAGGGCGCCGGGATCTGGATCGAGCCGATCGCCTGCATCCTGCGCGCGCTCGATGCGGTGCCGCGCGGGCGGGTGCTCGTCGTCGGGTGCGGCGCGGTCGGCCTCCTCTGGGTGCAGGCCCTCCTCCGCCGCGGCGACACCGTCGCCGCCACCGACCCGCGATTCGACCGGTTCGAGCACGCCCGCGCGCTCGGGGGGACGTACAACGGTGTCGTGGACGCAGCGGTCGTCACCGCGCCGGCGGGGCTCCGCGACGCGCTCGGGCGCGTCGAGCCGGGCGGCACGCTGCTCGTCTTCTCGGCGCCTCCGGGTGAGCTGCCGGTCGAGCTCGACCTCGTCTACCGGCGCGAGCTGCGGCTCGTCGGCTCGCGCTCGGCCACCCCGGCGGCCTTCGCCGAGGCGATCGCCGCGCTGCCCGCGTTCGCGCTACCGGAGGTCACCGTGCTCCCGCTCGAGCGCTTTGCAGAGGGCGTCGAGCTCTACCGCTCAGGCGCTGCTCTCAAGGTGGCGTTCGCGCCGTGAGGGCGGCACGGCTCCACGCGCCCGGCGACCTGCGGATCGAGGACGTCCCGAGGCCCGAGCCCGGCCCCGGCGAGGTGCTCGTCCAGGTCGAGGTCGCACTCACCGACGGCACCGACCTGAAGACCTACCGCCGTGGCCACCCGCTGCTCCTGCGCGAGACTCCGGCGCCGTTCGGCCACGAGTTCTGCGGCATCCTCGAGGGGAGCCGTGTCGTCGCCGCCAACTCGGCGCCGTGCGGCGAGTGCGACGGATGCGCGCCCGGAGAGCAGTGCCGCGATCTGCAGTTCCTCGCCGGGGCGTACGCCGAGTGGATCGTCGTCCCGGAGCGCATCGCCGAGGTGAACATGCACCGCGTCCCCCTCGGGCTCGACCCGTACGTCGCAGCGATGGTCGAGCCGCTCGCGTGCTGCCTCCGAGGGGTCGAGCGCGCGGAGATCGAAGCGGGTGACACGGTGGCGATTCTCGGCGCCGGGCCGATCGGGCTGATGCTCGCCGCCTGCGTCGCCGACGCCGGCGGCCGGCCGGTACTCGTCGGCGGCCGGCCCGAACGCCGTGCCCTCGGCCCGCTGTTCGGAGCGCAGGACGGGGACGGGAGCGGGGCGGACGTGGTCATCGAGGCGGTCGGGAGCGAGGAGGCCTGGGTGCAGGCGGTCGAGCTGGCCCGGCCCGGCGGCAGCGTCGTCCTGTTCGGCGGGCTCCCTCGCGAGGCGCGCCCCTCGGTCGACGCCTATCGCGTGCACTACGACGAGCTGACGCTGCGAGGCTCGTTCCATCACACCCCGGCGAACGTGCGCGCGGCGCTCGCGTTCCTCGCGAGCGGGGCCTACCCCTGGGAGCGGCTCGTCACGCACCAGGTGCCGCTCGCCGGCCTGCCGGCGCTCTTCGCCGACCCGCCGACCGAGCTGTTGAAGGCCGCCGTCGTGCCGTGACGCTTCGCGAGCTGAACCGCACGCTGCTGCACCGGCAGCTGCTGCTCGCACGTTCGCGCGTGCCGGTCGGGAAGGCGGTCGAGCGGCTCGTCGCGCTGCAGGCCCAATACGCTCCCTCACCGTACGTCGCGCTGTGGTCGCGGCTCGAGGGCTTCCGCAAAGAGCAGCTCACGCGCGCGCTCTCGGTCGGCTCGATCGTCAAGGCGGGCACGCTGCGCACGACGCTGCACGTGACGACGCGCGCCGAGTACCCGTACGTCGCCGCTGCGTACATCGAGTCGCAGCGTGGCCGGCAGGAGGGTTTGGGCGTCGATGTCGAGGCGCTCCGTGCCGCGGTGCCCGACGCGCCGGTGACGAGCGACGAGCTCTTCGAGCTCGGGTACCGGGTGCTCGAGAGCGACGATCGCTGGACGGTCGCGTTCGCCTACCGCGCGCTGCCGTTCGTGCGCACGGCGCCCACCGGGCCGTGGCCGCACACGAAGCCCTCGCCGTTCGTGCTCTGGCGCACGCCGCTGCCCGACGCGCAGGAGAGCGCGGCCCGCGTCGTGCGCGCCTATCTCGCGGCGTATGGGCCGGCGACCCGCGACGACGTACAGCAGTTCACCGGATTCCGGTTCCGGCAGATCGACCCGGCGCTCGAGGCGTTGCGCGACCTCGGCGACGGCCTCTTCGACCTGCCTCGCGGAGTCCGCGCCCGCGGTGACGAACGTGCGCCGGTGCGGTTCCTGCCCGCCTTCGATTCGATCGTCCTTGCCCATCGCGACCGCTCCCGGATCGTGCCGCCCGAGTACGTCGAGGTTGTTTTCAACAAGCGAAACGCGACGACGAAGAACACGTTCACGGTCGACGGCTTCGTCGCCGGGGCCTGGAGGGTCGAGAAGCGACGGCTCGTCCTCGAGCCGTTCGCGCCGCTACCGGTGCGCGTCCGTCGCGAGGTCGACGCCGAGGGCGAGCGGCTGCTCGCCTGGTACCTCGGCTAGGCGCTCAGCCGCCTTGGCGTCGAGCTCGGCCTGCGCCTTCTCGGCGAGTCTCCGGGTTCGGAGCGCGTTCTGGACAAGGAGCGGGCGATCCGCTTCGTCCTGGGCGCGTTCAGCCGCTGTCTGCTTCCTCTTCGCCATCGTCATCGTCCTCCTGAAGCATCTTCTCGATCCGCTTGAGCGACAGCGAGATGTCACTCACGTTCAAGAGCGGTGCGGCCACCTCGCCTCGGTCGATCAGCGTCTCATCCATTGTTCAAAGGGTGCCGGACGCGACTCGCCCGCGCAATCCTTCCAACGGGACGTCTCTCAGGAGAACAGCGTCAGCTCGGGCTCGCGCTCGCCGCGGAGGACGGCGAGTTCGACCGTGGCGCAGTCGATCCCGCGTTGCGCGGCGAGTGCGGCCGCCTGCGGCTTCAGCGACTGCGCGGCGAGGATGCCGCGACAGTCCGCGCGGGCCGGATCGGCGCGGATGCAGTCGAGGTAGCGCGAGAGCTGCTCGACGGCGTCGATCGTGCCGATGCGCTTGATCTCGACCGCCACCCAGCCACCGTCCTCGTCCCGGCACATCAGGTCGACCGGGCCGACGTCGGTCGGCCATTCGCGCTTCACGAGCCGAAGGCCCGGTTCGACGTGGCCGGGCTCGTCGGCCAGCAGGAGCTGCAGGTCGCGCTCGACGCCGTCCTTCTCGAGGCTCGCCGCCTCGCCCATCTCGTGGCTCACGTCCGAGAGCACCTCGACAAGCCGGATCTCGAGCCGGTCCTCGCTGCGGCCGGCCCGCTTGCGGATGACGAGCCGCTCACCCTCGTCCTCGATCACGGTCGGTGGCGTCATCCAGTTCAGGGGCTTTACGGAAAGCCCTCCGCCGGTCCGACCAGAGCATGACAGTACGTTCCGTCTCTCGAGTGGGCAACGAGACAAGAAGGACGAGAGCTACCAGACGGTTGATCATCAGTAGGCGGCGATCTATCGCTGGATCGAGCAGAACGGCTACACGCTCGGTGAGGTAGTGATCGAGGAAGACGTGAGCGGCAAGCTCAAGGCGAGCGAGCGCGGTCTGGAAATCCTGATCAAGCGAACTGAGGCAGGCAAGAGTGCTGGCATCGTCGTGCAGTGGCAAGACCGCCTGACACGAGGACGAGCATCCGAAGCAGCTTCGATCTGGGAGAGACTCCAGGCTGCTGGCGCTCGTTTCGTGGCTGTGGACGATGGTGTGGATTCCGCCAACGAAGGCAGCGAACTGTTCTTCATGATCCATGCCGCTCTGTCTCGCGAGCAGTGGAAGGTGTACGCCAAGCGCTGGCGGCTCGCCAAGAAGAACGCTGTCGAGCTTGGCCTCTACACCGCCAACATCACCCCTTCGGCCACCATCGCGTAGAGAGGCGACTCGTGCCTGATCCTGTCATGGAGCCTGTCGTGACCGAACTGTTCAAGCTGCGCACTGAAGGAGCTTCGTGGCTGAAGCTCACTCACTACTTCATCGACAACGGTGGGCCATTCAACACGACTCGCCAGCGCGTTCAGAACATGCTGGAGAACACGACGTACCTCGGGTGGTCACGCAATGGTGAGTACGTCAACAAGAAGGCGCATGACCCGCTTGTGTCTGAGCGCATCTTCGACAAGGTGCAGGCGATGAAGCGTGGCACGCCTCGGGTGCAGACCAGCAACGCAGCAGCCGAGAGCCTGCTTGGCGGTCTTGCGCTGGTCAGGTGCGAGGGATGCAACTACGCGATGCAGACCACGCAGGCTGGGCCAAGGGCAATCTCTTCTACCGGTGTGCTCATTCGACCTGTCCTGCTCGCTCGTCGGCCAAGGTCGCTGACCTGGATGCAGAGGTGGTGGAGAGGCTGGAATCGTACTGGCGCACCTACACGTTCGCTCACGTCATCAGAGAGTCGAGCAACGGTGACCAGATCGAAGCCGACATCATCGAAGCTCGTGACAAGCTCGCAGATGCCCAGCACCGGCTCGACAAGTTCAACGCCAACAAGAAGCTGTACTTGGACTCGATGACGCCACAGGAGTTCAGCGCTGTGCTCAACGAACTCAAGGACGATGCTGCTGAGTACCAGCTAGCTCTTGACATGGCTAAGTCGGAACAAGCAGAACCACCAAGCCACGAGAACGTTTCTATCTGTGGGGCAACTGGTCGCATCAGGATCGCAAGGAGTGGCTGAGCAGGAACCTCTCAGTCGTGCTCATCAAGCGTGCTGGTGGGAAGAAGCCGAAGCACGTATCTGAGCGCATGGCGCTTGGCATGAGCGATGGACTCTGGCTACACAGAGAGGCTGGTTGGTCAGCCGAAGCGTTCGCGGAACCTCAGAGTTTCATGAACATCGTGCGTCGAAGAAACGCCAAGAAAGACGCCGGTACCAGAGCAACGAATTAGCTGTCGCTCAGGGACTGTGCGTCTGAACCGTTCTTGCCAGAGGCAGGCCCCTCTGGTTGGTGCCCGCCCCATTCTTGTAGCCCGCGTGCCTGAATGTGCGTCTTTTGAGCTTGACCAACTCATACAAGCGAGACAACCGGTCAGAGGACGTGGGTAGAAGATTGGCTTGTTCAAGCCGATTCTCTCCGCCGTGACCAGCAGCACCTTGACCAACCCACACAAACCAGGCCCCTCTCCCATCGCCTGCCCTCGTGCGCGTGAGGGACGCTCGAAGTAAACAGCCCGTTGTGCTGGGGTGGCTAGTTCGATAGCGGCGTGGCAGGGTTTTGGGCGATGAACGCGACAGTGACGCCGAGAAGCGTCGAGATTCTCGGGTGCGCGTGACGCCAGTGGTATGCCGCTTGGGCCGTGGCGTGCGGCGTGGCTGAGGTTTCGTCGTGATCGGTGGGGGATGGTTGCACTGCTCGCGGTGCTCGTCGTCCTGTTTCTGGGGTTCTTCGGGCGGCGATCGTGTCGAGGCTAGTCGGCCACAGTGGGCCGAGCAGTTTCCGTTTGCAGCGAACACGTTGCTGCGCCCGGTAGGGCCGTTGACGCGGGTGCCAGCACCGCACCAGGTTCGCTACGACGACTATGGCGGCCTGTTGCGACCACGAGCCGGTGGACGAACGGCTCTTCTAATCTTCGGAGCCGACGGGCCGTTGGGCAGAGACGAGTTGATCCGGCTGCTCGATGGGCTGCGAGTCTCGCTCTCGATCGCGATCGGTGCCGCCTTGATCGCCCTGCTGATCGCCTTGCCTGTCGGTTGTGTGTCGGGGTACTTCGGCGGCGTCACCGACGCTGTGGTCTCGCAGTTCACCGAGATCATCATGGCCTTCCCGCTCCTGCTCTTCCTGGTGTTCGCGAACACGCACCTTCAAGGGCTACGGGCGGTTGGTTGGGGGTGGGTCTTCCCCGCTGGTGTCCTTGACGAGGCGCTTCTGATCGGTGTGTTCACGGCCTTCTATCCGACACGGTTGATCCGGGCGCAGATGCTCGTTTTGCGCAACGCCGAGTTCGTTGAGTCGGCGCGGATGGTCGGTGCATCGCACTGGCGGATCTTGCGTCGGCATCTCGCTTCCCCACCTTGCGCCGACGCTGCTTGTCTGGGGCGCGACCGCGGTCGGAACGAACATCCTGATCGAGGTCGGGCTGAGCTTCATCGGTGTCGGTGTCCAGGTATCGACCCCAACGCTCGGCTCGTTGCTGACGACTGTTTGGGGGACGATCTACAACCCGCAGACCTACAACAGCCAAGACTACACCCCGTGGCAAACGATCCTTCCGATGCTGACTGATCGTCCTCACGGTCGCCTCGCCTGAATCGGCTCGCCGAGGGCATCCGTCGCGCGATGGAGCCACGGGAGCGGCGATGAGAGCCCGCTATCTGTTCTGGCGGCTTGTGCGGGCGGTCATCACGCTGCTCGCGATGGTCGCCTTGACGTTCGCGCTCTACTTCGCAATCGAGAAGCATCCGCCGATGAGCGTCGTTCGGCAACGGGCCGTACACCGCCCAGCAGACCCAGATCGTCCGTCACCTCTACTTACCTCGACGGCTCCAGAATCCGGTCTCTATCTCGAGTTACATCTCGCACCTCGCACGCGGCGAGTTCCCGACAGGCGCGAACCTTGGACGCGAGGAACAACTCACGTTGTCGACGCCGGCTCCCCGAGCATCTATCTCGCTCCGAAGCTCTGGGCGTCACGCTCTCGATGCTTCTCGGCGGCGCGTTCCTCGTCCTACTCCTCGCGCTACCACTCGGCGCGCTCGCAGGCAGAAACATTGGCTCCTGGACAGACCGCGCCATCTCCTTCGTCGTGTTGATCCTGCTCTGTCATGCATCCGATGATGCTCGGCCTCGTCCTGCGTAGTGCCGGGGACGGCTCGACTGGCTGCCAACCAGCAGCTACTGCCCGCTTTCAGGGCACACCACGCTCTTCAACAGCAACGTCCAACCACGTCGGCACATGCGGCGGCCCGCTCGACTGGTCCTCCCACCTCCTCGCTCCCCTGGCTCACCTTCGCCCTGCTCTTCCTCGCGCTCTACACCCGCATGATTCGAGCCAGCGTTGCCGAAACGATCCACGAAGACTTCGTCCGCACCGCACACGCCAAAGGTGCATCCGAGACCCGCGTCCTTCGCCGACACGTCCTCCCGAACGCAAGCCTCCGCGTCCTCACCATGGTCGGGATGGAGATCGGCACCGCGATCGGCGTCTGCATCTACATCGAAGCCGCCTACAGCATCCAAGGCCTCGGTAACGCCGCGATCAACATCCTCGGCGGCAACAGCGACCTCAACCTCCCCGACTCCGTTTCCATCGTCGTCCTGATCACACTGATCGTGATCATCGGCAACCTCCTCGTCGACCTCCTCTACACCATCCTCGACCCACGCATCACGATCGGCAACACCAACCAGACAAACCAAGAGCCTCGTCGGTGGTGTCTTCTAGCTGGCCCTCGCCAGCCTCGCCTCGCCTGACTTGGCGCGGAGAAGCACGCCCTAGCCGTCTCGCACCGGAAGGCGTGGGACAATCTCCTTTCGGACAGGCTGATGTCCTGGGCTACGTCGTTAGCCGAATCGTCAACAGCAAGTTCCCACCAATGCTGAATCAACGCGCCGTCGCCAAGCTCATCGGAAAGAGACCACCCTGCTGGAGGTTGCGCCGGGGCGTCCGGGAACTCCAGCCGGTGACGATCCAGTCTTCCTTGGTGACCACGCACCAGTTGACGGCGAAGCGGACAGAGGTGCTGGTGCTTTCAACCGACTTCTAAAACTTGAACTGTATCCAGTGTCTGCGGCTCATCCAGCGCGGCCTCCCCGCCTTGCTCACCTGGCTCGGCTGCGCGAGCGTCCTCTCGCCTGAGCGTGTGATTCCCTCCGGGGCCGCTGCGATGCTAGCCGGGTGTCTGGCGAGTTGGATCTTGTCGGCCTTGATCTGATCCTCCAAGGGCAGGGCCGTTGTTCGAGGGTCGGTCGCTGTCAGCATCAACAAGGCTTCGTGGTTCACGAGCCGAGTGAGCTTCTCGCCTCTGGGTTGGACTACTTCGGGCCGGTCGCTCGGAAGCGTCGTCACCGTGACCGGGTTCTCGAAGGATGACGTTGCGGAGACGACCAACTCGTTGGATGGACTTCGACCCGCCCTCTGAGTGGACATCAGTGTGCAGGCTTCGTTGGTCGAGCGAGCAGAGCGAAACGTCAACTTGCTGTGCTCTCGGCATGGAGCCTTCTGTGTTTCTGCGGGAGGGATGGGTCGATGAAAGCTGAAGCACCGATCAGTCAGAACATGCGGTCGTTGATGCGCCGGCTGTATGCGCAGGACGGCGAGGGTCGGCGGGAACTCTCGATGCGCGGTGCCCGGATCAGTACGAGAAGACCGGCTTCACCGCTTACGTGATGTCTGTGTCGGGTGTCGTCTGGGAGCCGGAAGAGCTTGGCGAGTTGCTTCCTGACCTCGAACCCGACGAGGCAGCATCGCTGGTCGGATCGGATGTGACGTTCGATCCGTCGCTGAAGCCAGGTGGGAAGCTGCCGGTGATCGAACTCTCGGATGGACTGGCCGGTTATCTGAAGGAGAGGCCGTCGAAGAAGAGCGGAAGAAGCGTGGGATCGATGGCTCGTCACTGGAGCAGTCGATCATCAACAGGCTTGTCAACCAGGGGTATTCCGATAGCCAGATCGCTTTCTACTTCGACCAGCATCGGCTTCCCCGGCACATGGCCGAGAAGGCTCGAAGACGTGGGAGCTATTCGTGGCTTGCTCGCAGCATTGCTGTGTCCCGTGCTCGTCTCTCTTCCTCTTCTTCTAGCTCTGTTGATTCCTCTCCCCCCACTGTGAGTATTGGAAACGAACCTATTTCGATGCCGAGGAGCAAGAAGCCGGAGAGACCGCGGCAGTTGGGATGGAGCGGAAGACGTTGGTGGCTCTTCGTACGACCTCCCAGAAGGCAGAGAGCAAGCAGGCTGTCGTGGCATGGGTGATGAAGACCTATGCGATCAGACGAACGCAAGCTCGTACTGACCTCGACTGGCTCGAAGAGAAGAAGCTGATCGAGGAGGTTCGGGATAAGTCTGGGGCGGTCAACGGGTCAGGCGACCGGCGGCTACCAGCTTTCGCCAAGCGTGAGCGGAGGAAAGGCCCGCCGCTCTCGTTCCTGAAGGGGATGCCCACCGCCACGCCGACACCTCCTGCCAAGCAGCCGCCTGCTCCCGCAGCGAGCCGGAACCCGCCGAAGGCGAAACCCAAGCGTGTCTTCACGCCAGAGGGACACCGAGGAGAAAGCACGGCGGAAAGAGATCCTGCGCAGACAGCGGGGCTTGATCAACGATGTCTACCGGCTCCACATCCACGGACGTAGCTGGACGTACTTCCAGCCGATCACACCGATCCGCGACTGGAAGAAGGTTCTCCTGCACGTGCAGCTACCCGTTGCCGACACGACATCGGCCTCGTCTACCAGTCGTTCATCAGCCCCGGAGCAAGGCTTCGACCGGCGCGCTCACCCCATTGGGGCGCTACTTCCACGAGAACGGCGATTCCCGCACGAGACAATACGACCTGGTCCAGAAGCTGTGCCGGTGGACGACGGCTTCGCCGTTGCCTTCGATCAGCGCGATGGCGTGTCTGTGCCGCGCATCGGCCTCGTCGTTCAGGCCAAGACGAACTTCTACGACAAGCTCCGCTCGGACATACAGGCGTCTACGCCGTCGAAAGTGACAGAGCGACTGCTACGACGTGAGGCTACACCGACACGATCACGATCCCACCGCACAGCCTCGACCTCGACGCGATCATCACGGAACTGGCAGACCCAGAGAGAGCGCAACGAGTCCTCGCGAGCCTGCCCACCGGCTGGCACTTCAACCGCTACTAGACCAGCCGAAGAGGCCACAAAGAGGGGCATGCTCCACCCTCACACGTAGCCCTGGAAGGCAACAGGAGCGTCCCTGAGGCCACGGTAGACAAACCAGGATGCCGAGGTCGTACTTTTCCAGTTGTCACCAGATTCGAAGTGAGTGCTCGGGGGTCGCGTACTACTGTTGAGGGAGCGCGAGAAGTTCGCGTCGGCTGCGCGGTTGCTCCGCCAACGCCTATGTTCGTTTCGCACGACTTGCTCGACCTCTAGCCAGTCGTTCAGCCGAACGCCTGGGAATCCGATGTTCGTAACGTTGCCGAAGGCAATCGTAGGATGACCGCCAGCCCTCAACGCGACGATGTTGCGTTCGGTGTCCTCGATATAGAGGTCTGCTCCGACAGCAGGCTTGTCCTTCATGAAGCAGAGATCTCGATACGGGATGTCATAGCGGTCGAGCCACTCGACCGTCTGCGAGACCGCCTGCTCGTGAGCACCGCTGATGTACAGGCGGTGGGTGATGATGCGGATGTGAACCTCGTCGTCAGACAGCCGCTGCATGACCTCGGGAACATTGGGCAATGGAGGCGTGGCCGCGAAGTAGCGCTGATCGAGAAGATGCTGGTGTAGCTCCTCGTAACCGCCGTAGTCGTTGATGTTCCATTCCGTGAAGCCGTAAGTGAACTGCGGAGTCAGTTCCTCAATTGGGCGCTTCATCCATTGGGCAGCTTGCTCGCGAATCGAGCCATAGAAGTCGAAGCAGACCCCATCCAGATCCACCCCGAAGACGAATCGGGCATCACCGAGCACGCGCTCGGATTCGACGCACGCCTCGTAGCCCCTTGGGCCAGACGGAGGTGATGTTCAGAAACGAACGTTAGTCAGACGCCCCTCAAACGTTCGCCAGAGGGCCGTTCGAGGCGTTCAGAACCCGTGATCGGATATCTATGTTTCATGCAACCTCGCGGTTGCGTTTATGCTACACTGCGTAAGTGAGTCGGATCGGGTACGCACGAGTCGTCCTCACTCGATCAGTCTCTCGCCCTCCAGATCGACGCGCTTACCCATGCCGGGTGTGAACGGATCTTCGAGGAGACAGCATCCGGAGCGCTCGACGCTCGACCAGAGCTTGGACGCCTCCTCGACCACCTCCGCTCAGATGATGTGGCTGGTCGACTGGTGTCTTGATCGGCGCGGTCGGAGTCTGCAAGCACCTGTCGAGGTCGTTGGAGAGCTTGAAGAGCGAGGCGTCGCTCTCACTCGATCAGCGAGGGCCTCGACACGAGCACGGCAGGAGGCAGGCTCGTGTTCCATGTCTTCGGCGCTCTCGCGGAGTTCGAACGTGAACTGATCCGCCAGCGAACGAGTCGCCGGACTCGCGCTACACGTGAACGTGGACGCAAAGGCGGAGGCCGAAGGTGATGACCGCCGAGAAGCTCGAGATCGCTCGCTCGATGTACGCCAGCAAGAAGCACACGCTCGCCGCCATCGCGAAACGGTCGGCGTGACTCGTGGTGACCTTCCATCGCGCTTGAAGGCCGAGGTCTAGCGGTGCTACCTCTGTCAGGACGCCTGAACGCGCCGAACTCGAAGCCGAAGCACAGGCCATCGCACTGCGCATGCTCGACCAGGAGTTCTTGGAGATCGGCGGCGCTCTCCACAAGCTGTTCCTCCTCTTCAGGATGCGGTTCCTCACGGAGCGGGACTTGCTCGAAGCCGAGAACCAAGGCGAGGCATGGAACGAGTGCGTCGTCGATGCGCGGCATGCTCGTCGCGTTCGTCAACGATCTCTGGAGCGCTCAGATCCGTCGCGGCTATTTCAGCCAGAGCGCGACACCAGCCTGATCCCGCGTCAGCGTCGGTGCGCCCTGACTTGTGCCGTCGCACTACGCTACGCCGGTGTTCGGGAACCCTGCAACGTGGTGCGGCTAGCCAACGCCGATGACGTGTTCAGCCATGATTCGAAGCAGGTGACGGTTGGTGGCTGTGTTGCTGTGCAGCGAGAGCGCGTACGTCCACCCGCGCCTTGACCATTCAATGATGACGTGGCCCGCGTCGAGTTCTGACGCTTGGGGACACACGATCCAGGTTGACTTGCGACCGGCAACCTTCTCGTGGCGGATCGTTCGGCCATCGGTGCAGCCGACGTAGCCCTCGCGGATGAACTTCAGGGGCGCTCGCCCAGACGGTGCAGTGACCGGTGCCGACTTCGCCCGGTGGCTCGACGTAGTCGTGAGGCGCGGGGAACGAGCCGGTGAGGCTGAAGGTGCCGTTGCAGTCGTTGCAGATCATCATCTGTGTTCCCCACTCGGGAGGGACACGGGTCGGGCAGTGAGATGAGAGTCCGAAGTCGCTGCGATGCTGCTACACACGCCCGGTGAACTGGGGCCGGGGCTTGCACCAGCCTGACGCCATCCACCACGTAGGGTCGGTGTGCATGGACTGGCTGTCGAGAAGTCGAAGCCCTGCATCCACCGCAGATAAGTGTGACGCCGATGAGGACGACGAACATCATGCGGCAACAGATCACGGTCAACGAAGTGTGGCGCACCGGGTGTCCCTTTTGACGCTGCGCGAGCGTCCCCACGTTCGAGTCGAAGTGGGACTCCGACCTCACTTCCCGCTGCGGAAGTCGTCCGTCCTACGAATCGGAGTCACACGAACACGTAGAGGGCCAGGAAAACCCTGGAAGATCCGAGGCACGGGGCCTAAGGGAACCCTCGGCACAGCGGGACTCCTGCCCGGAGACTCTGAGGACACCGCATGTTGTTATCAGGGCGAGCGAACTCAGGCTTCCACGAGACTCCGCTGCGTCTCTTGACCGGAACGTCGAGGCTGACCGCCAGTCAGCATCAGGTAGTGTCTTACGAAGTACTAACTGAACAGCGTCAGCGCAGGCTCGCGCTCTGCCGCGCAGTGCCGCGAGATCGACCACGACGTGTTCGATGCCTCGTTGGCCTGCGAGTGCGACTGCCTGTGGCTTGATCTGCTGCGCCACGATGATGCCACGGCACTCCGAGCGGGCAGGGTCGATGCGGATACAGTCGAGGTAGCGAGAGAGTTGCTCGACAGCATCAATCGTGCCGATCCGTTTGATCTCGACGGCGACCCAGCGATCCTGTTGTTATCGCGACACATCAGATCGACCGGCCCGACCTCGGTCGGCCACTCGCGCCTGACGAGCCGAAGCCTTCGGTCGATCTCGTGGGTCGTCGGCAGCAGGAGTTGGAGATCGCGCTCGACTCCGTCCTTCTCGAGCGCCGCCGCCGCGCCCATCTCTGGGTCACGTCCGACGCACTTCGTGACCGATCTCAAGCCGATCCTCGAACGTCCGGCACGCTGCGGCGATGAGCATCGTGCCGTCGTTCTCGATCACGGTTGGTGGTGTCATCCAATTCAAAGGTTTGAACCCACCTGCATCCGCGTGGACGAGGACGAGCCGTCTTCCTTGAGCAAGACGAGGCGCATTGACTCAGGAAGGTAGGCGTTCAGCCGCCCGGTGTAAGTGACCTCGCATCGGGCGACGATCAGGCGCATGAAGCCAGTGTTGTTCGGTGGTAGATGCGCAAGCCTCTATCAGGGGCTTGAAGCCCCCGGCATCGGCGTGAATCAGGACGGAACCGTCGTTCTTGAACATGAGCAAGCGCACGGATTCCGGGAGGCGGGCGTTCAATCTTCCGGTGTATTCGACCTCGCAGCGAGCGACGATCAGGCGCACCGCGGCACCCTACTGTCCGTTTCGGACAGTCACCGGGCCACCAGAAGGTGTCAGACACCCTTGCAGCCGAGATTCAGCCGAGCCGTCGGTACTTCGGCAGGTCTGCTCATTCAACGGCTTGTAGCCGCCGGCGTCGGCGTGGACGAGCACCGAGCCGTCGTCCTTCAGCGTCAGCAGGCGCGTCGACTCGGGCAGGTAGGCCTCGAGCCGCCCGGAGTACGTCACTTCGTAACGGGCGACGATCAGGCGCACCGCGGAGGCCTAGAGCGGGCTCAGCCGGCGCTGCAGTTCTTCTGGCCCCAGGCGCTCAGGTTCTGCTCGGCCTGCTTGACCTTGGGGGCAGAGAGCTTCTTTGCGGCGTTCGTCAGCGCCGCGAGCTGTGCGGCGGTCGGCACCGTGGCCGAGCCCAGCTGATAGCCGCTCTTCTCGAGCGTGTCGACGAACTGCGAATATGCCGCGGCGAAGGTCTTGAAGTCGCCCCTGATCTCGCTGGGCGCGGCAGCGGCCATCGCGTTCAGCACCTCGGTGTACTTCTTCGGGTCGACGTTCGCGCCAGAGCCGGGCGTGATCGACTTGGCGACGCTCAACGCCATCGCCTCGAGCTGACGGCAGTTCTTCGACGAGGCGAAGCTCGGCACCGCGGACGCTCCCGACGACGCCGTCGTGGTCGGCGACGACGCGGTGGTCGTCGCTGTCGTTGTCGTCGTCGCGGCCGACTTCGAGCTGCCACCGCAGGCCGCCGCCAGCGCGACGACGAGCGTGCCGAGCACGACGAGGGGAATCAGGCGCCTGCCCACAGGGTCAGCCTAGACCATCGACGCGACGGAGACGAACCGGTCGACTTCTGCCGGAGTGCGCAGCCGGACGACGGGCAGGCCCGCGAGCTCTTCGGGATAGATGCGCCGCCGGCGGAAGTGCTGGCGCAACGCGAACGGCACGAGGGCCTCGCGGCCGCAGAACGCGTCCTTGAACGTCTCGCGATTGCCGTTCCAGAGCTCTTCGCGCCGGCGGACGCGGCGAAACGTCCGCCGCAGGAGCCGCGGCAGCCAGACGCGCAGCGGTAAGTCGAGCCACACGATCGTGTCGGCGGCGTCGAGGACGAGCGTGCCGAGCTTGCCGCGATAGACGCCGTCGATCACCCAACCGTCGCCGGCGACGACGGGCTCGACGAGCGCCCGCAGCTCGTCGTCGGGCGTCTCGGTCCAGTTCGGGCCGTGCACGAGCGCGTCCAGCTCGAGGAACGGGACGTCGAGCAGCTGCGCCAGCTCGCGCCCGAGTGTCGTCTTGCCGTTCCCGCTCGCGCTCGAGATCACGGCCACCTTGCGCATGCCGGATCAGACGCGGCGGATCAGCGTCAACCCGTCGCGGACCGTCAACAGCACCTGCGCAGTGCGTGGGTCGGCGGCGACGTGCTCGTTGAACGCCGCGACGGCGGCCTCGCCGTCGAGCACGCGACCGCTTGCGAGGGTGTTGTCGACGGCGATCAGCCCGCGCTCGGACAGGCGCGGCAGGACAGCCTCGTAGTAGTCCACGTAGGCGGGCTTGTCGGCGTCGAGGAAGACGAAGTCGAACGTCCCTTCAAGGCGCCTGATCGTCTCGAGCGCCGGGCCGACGTGCAGCGTGATCCTCGACCCGTAGGGAGAGCGGTCGAACCACTCCTGCGCAAACGCCGCGCGCTCCGGGTCGCGCTCGCAGGCGTCGATGCGGCCGCCGTCCGGGAGGGCCGCCGCCATCGCGAGTGCGGAATGGCCCGAGAAGGTGCCGATCTCGAGCACCCGCTGCGGCCGCCCGAACCAGACGAGCAGCTCGAGGAACCGGCCCGCGACCGGCCCGGTGAGCATCGATGTCTGCCCGAGCGCCGCGTTCGAGGCGGCGGAGAGCTCCGCCAGAAGGGGCTCGTGCGGGGCAGAGACCCGCTCGGCATAGCTCTCGATCCTCGGGTCGACGAGCTCCATGCCGTTAGGCTAACGGCACCCGACAAGACTGAGGAGTGAGCCACGCATGCCCGGCCTGATGTCCCGCATGAGCCTGATCGTGAAATCGAAGTTCTCGAAGACGCTCGACCGCGCCGAGAACCCGAACGAGACGCTCGACTACTCCTACGAGCAGCAGCTGACTCAGCTGCAAAACGTCAAGCGCGGCATCGCCGACGTGACGACGGCGAAGAAGCGACTCGAGCTGCAGTACACGTCGATGCAGCAGCAGGTCGACAAGCTCGACGGGCAGGCGCGCGACGCCCTCAAGGCAAACCGCGAGGACCTGGCGCGCGAGGCGCTGGCGCGGAAGGCGGCCGTCGAGGCCCAGCTCGGCGACATCATGACCCAGGGGCAGCAGCTCGAGGCCCAGCAGCAGAAGCTGATCGAGGGGCAGAAGACGCTTCAGGCCAAGGTCGAGTCCTTCCGCACGCAGAAAGAGGTCATCAAGGCCCAGTACAACGCCGCCGAGGCCCAGGTGCGGATCAGCGAGGCGGCGACCGGCATCGGCGAGCACATGGCCGACGTCGGCCTCGCGATCGAGCGTGCGAAGGACAAGACGCAGCAGATGCAGGCGCGCGCCGACGCCGTCGAGGAGCTCACCGCCTCGGGCGCACTCGAGGACTACACGGCGAGCGGTGACGACATCGACCGGCAGCTCAAGCAGATCTCGCAGTCCACGCAGGTCGACGACGAGCTCGCGAAGATGAAGGCGGAGCTCGGCGAGGGCGAGGCGCCGAAGGAGCTCGAGGGCGGCGCCGCCGCCGCCGAGCCGCCCGCCGACGCCCCGTCGCCTGCGAAGGAGGGCGAGGAGGCGGCGTCGTGATCGTCCGGCTGCTCGGCGAAGGCCAGTACCGGGTTCCCGACGAGATCGTCGACCGGCTGAACGAGCTCGACGACGTGATCATCCGCGCCGTCGAGGCCGGCGACGAGCGCGCGCTGTGGGACGGGCTTGTCGGCGCTGGCCGAGGCCGTCAGGCAGGGCGGAACGAAGCTCGGCGACGACGAGCTCATGCCGTCGGACACCGTCGTCCCGCCCGAGGACCTCTCGCTCGAAGAGGCTCGCGACCTCCTGTCCGGCGACGGGTTCGTGCCGGGCGGCGTCGCCGCCTCGTGAGCCGCGAGATCGTGCTCGCCGCGCGGCCCGCAGGGCTGCCGCGGCCATCCGACTTCGAGCTCCGCGACTCGCAGCCGCACGAGCCCGCCGACGGCGAGGTGCTCGTGCGGAACGTCTTCGTCTCGGTCGATCCGTACATGCGGAGCCGCATGGCGGGCATCCGCACGTACGTCGGGCCGTACGCGATCGGCGATGTGATCGACGGCGGCGCCGTCGGACGCGTCGTCACCTCGCGGAGCGGCGGCTTCGTCGAGGGGGACTGGGTGCTGTCGAGGCTCGGTTGGCGCGAGCAGGGTGTCGCGCCGGGCGACTCGCTGCGCAAGCTCGACCCGGGTCTTGCTCCGCCGTCGACCGCACTCGGTGTGCTCGGCATGACAGGCCTCACGGCCTGGGTGGGGCTGACCGTGATCGGCGCGGTGCAGGCGGGCGAGACGATCTATGTCTCCGGGGCGGCGGGCGCGGTCGGCAGCATCGCCGTGCAGATCGCCAGGCTGAAGGGCCTGCGCGTGATCGGCAGCGCCGGCTCCGAGGAGAAGGTCGAATGGCTGCGCTCGCTCGGGATCGAGACGTTCGACTACCGCACGACGGAGCCGAAGGAATCGCTCGCCGACGGGATCGACGTGTACTTCGACAACGTCGGCGGCGAGCAGCTCGAGGCGGCGATCGGCGCGCTGCGCCCGTTCGGCCGGGTCATCGGCTGCGGTCAGATCGCGCGCTACAACGACGAGCGGCCCGAGCCAGGCCCGCGGAACATCTCGTTTCTCGTCACGAAGCGACTGCGCATGCAGGGCTTCATCGTCACCGACCACTTCTCGCTCTTCCCGCAGTTCCTCGCCGAGGTGGGCCCGTGGGTTGCGGACGGGAGCATCGCCCACCGCGAGACCGTGCTCGACGGGATCGAGCGCGTTCCCGAGGCGTTCGCCGGGCTGTTCCGCGGCGACAACATCGGCAAGATGCTCGTCCGCGTCGGGCCCGATTAACCGGAGGCGGGCACGAACACGACCCGTGTCGAGCCGAGCAGCAGGCCGCCGCGGATCCGGAAGCTGCAGCTCGTCGACCGGTGGCCCGGCGGGACGTCCACCGTCCCGTTCCAGTACTGGAGGCCGCCGATGTGCGCCCGGAGCGCAGGCTTGCCGTCGAGGTCGATCTCGACGTCGTCGGTCGCCTTCGGCAGGAGCGTCACCTGGAGCTGCCCGCCGGCGCAGCCGTAGGCCGTGACGCTCGCCGTGCCGAGGATGTCGCCGTTGGGCTTGAACCCGTGCTCCACCATCGAGATTCGAGGTGCGTCGCTTACCCGCCACAACGTGAGCCCGTATTGCTCGTCGCCGCGATCCTGGTGGGCGACGGGCGTGCCGGCGAGTGTCACCGTGTCGTTTGCGATCACGTACCGGTTGGTGATCGGCAGCCGCCCGTCGGCGGGAACGGTCACGAGGTTCACCGCGTGCGGGCCGGGGACCGAGAACGGTGCGAGCGCCACCACCGACGTGATCCGCTGGTTCCAGAATCGCTGCTGCCAGACGACGTTCCACGAGCCCAGGTCGCCGTTGAAGAGGTACGCGACCGGTGCAGCGACCGAACGCTGCACCCAGTCGGCGGGCGTGCCGACGAGCGACGCGTGATCGAAGCGCACCTTCGACGCCACCTCGTTCGAGGCGAGCACGGAGGTGACGACGAGCGTCCCGAGCACGAGCGAGCAGAGCACGGGCAGGAACACGCGGGGCGGCCCGAAGCGGAACCAGAGCAGCAGCACGGCGACGCCGACGGCGAGGAAGTCGGCGGGCGGTGTTCCCCAGATTCGATCGTGGACGAGCGCGATGCCCATCGTGTCGGGAAGCGCCTCGTCGGAGACGAGCGTGTTCCACGGCGCGGCGACGATGATCGCGAGCACGACGATCACCGTCAGCGACGTCACTGCGCGCGGACGCGGGGCGCCGCGGGCGAGCCAGAGCGAGAAGACGAGGAAGAGCGGCGCCGGCAGCGATGCGAGGTCGCGTCCGAGGAGGTGCGGGGCGTAGCGCGCCGAGAACAGGCCGACCTGCACGACGACGAGGACGACCGCCACGACCGTCACGGCGAGCAGCGCACGGGCCGCCGGGCTCGACTCCCGTCCGCGGGCCGCCGGGACGAGCAGCACCCCGAGGGCGGCGAACGGCGCCACCGCGACCATCAGTGCGGCGTAGGCGAGGTGGTAGTAGACGAGCCGCAGCGAAGCCTCGAGCGGATACCCGCCCGACAGCGTTCCGGCGTACGCGCCGAAGAGGCCCGGGGCGGCCGCGGCCGCCACACCCGCGGCGACCAGCACGAGCCAGACCGGCCAGAAGCGGCGCAGGCGGCGGGTCGAGCGGGCGAACGCCGCCTCGAGCAGCACGCCGCCCGCGAACACCCCGACGAGGACGACTCCCTGCGTGCGGGTTGCGATCGCCAGGGCGATCAGGGCGAAGGCGAGCGCCTGGTCGCGGCCGCGGGCCGTCTCGACCGCGCGCGCGACAGCCAGGACGGCGAGCGTCGACAGCGGGTAGTAGAGGACCTCGGTCATCACGAAGCCCGAGTAGAGGAGAAGAGGAGAGGCGACCGTCAGTGCCGCGGCGAGGAGCGCGTACCGGTCGGACATCACGCGCCGGCCGAAGACGAAGACGATCACCGCGGCCAGCGACATCACGAGCGCCTGCACCGCCTTCAGCACCGCGTACCCCTTGGCGATCGAGAACACGGCGAGCGGAAGCCCGGCGAGGATCGGGTAGACGATGCTGTAGCCCGCCCCCTGCCCGTGCAGGACGGGGAGTGACGCGTGCTGCCAGAGGGCGAGGCCGCGCAGGGCGTAGATCGCCTCGTCCGGCATGATCCAGGGGCCGGGCAGGCGCCGGCCGGCCAGCCAATGGAGGAGCGTCGAGACGGCGACGATCGCCGCGAGCGCTACACCGGAGCGTCGAAGATCGCGAGCCACCTGGTCAAGTCCTGCTCGATCGGCAGCTCCCGCTCGAGCTTCGCCTTCAGCTCGAGCTCGGTCGCGTTGTCTCGTTTTTGGTCGCCGATAGGCACGAATGGCCAATATGCCCCGCGTTTGAATCCGTAAATCCAGTAGACCGGATGCTCGCCGCCCTTGAAGCGGAAGATCGCCGCCAGGAGCTGCGAGCCGAAGCCCTTGGCGGTCAGCTCGTCGGCCAGTGCGTGGGCCGTGGTGACGAGGTCCTCGAGGTCGGGATCGTCGACGACGATCCAGTCGAAGCCGTACTCGTCGCTCTTGCGCTCGATCTTCGACCCGGACTGCTGCGCGACCGCCTCGAGCAGCTGGTCGACGTCGTCGAACGCGCTCCGGAACTCGCCCGACGACTGCGGCTTGAACGAGATCGCCGCCGCTCCCGACGTGGTGAGGCCGAGCTCGGTCTCCAGCGTCACCGCCGCGGTCGTCAGGGCGAAGAGCCGGTCTTCGCGTGGTTCGGAGAGCTTCTTGCGTCCGAAGAGGACGTCGCGCAGGCCCACGCTGCGGCTACGCGACCGGGCGGCCCATCTCGCGGGCGATCTCGGCGAGTGCGGCGATCCGCTTCTCGAGCGGGGGGTGATCCATGAAGAGCTCGGCCGTCGCGGTCTTGGCGCGTGCCGGGATGATGAAGAACGCGCTCATGCCCTCGACCTGCCGCAGGTCGCGGTTCGGGATCAAGGTCATCTGAGAAGAGATCTTCTGCAGCGCGCTCATCAGATACTCGGGTGCGCCGGTGATCAGCGCCGAGCCGCGGTCGGCTGCGTACTCGCGGTAGCGCGAGATCGTCCGGATCAGGATGAAACTGATCGCGTACACGACCATCGAGACGACGAGGATGATCAGCCACACGGGTGGCCCGTTGTTGTTGTTGCGCCGTCCGCCGCCGTAGCCGCCGAACATGCCCGAGTAGAGCCCGACGCGCGTGAGGATCGCCGCGAGCATCGCAAAGAAGCTCGCGAGGGTCATGATCAGGACGTCGCGGTTTGCCACGTGCGACAGCTCGTGCGCGAGGACGCCCTCGACCTCCTTCGGCTCGAGACGCTCCCACAAGCCGGTCGTGACGCAGACGGCGGCGTGCTTCGGCGAGCGGCCCGTCGCGAATGCGTTCGGCACCGGCGTGTCCATGATCGCGACACGCGGCTTCGGCAGGTCGGCCATCGCGCACAGCCGCTCGACCATGTCGTGCAGCTGCGGCGCCTCCTCACGCGAGACGACCCTGGCGCCCGCGGCGCGGAGGGCGAGCTTGTCGGAGCTGTAGTACTGGAAGAACGCGAGCCCGATCACGATCAGGAGCATCGGGGCGAGGCCGACGTTCAGCACACTGAAGAGGACGACGGCGAAGATCACGTAGAGCAGCCCCAGGAGGGCCGTCGTCGTGATCATCCGCAGCGTGAGGCCTGCGTCGCGTCCATAAGACTTGCGTTTCATGCTGTGGATTGTAGGTCGGCGGGTCGACGTGTCGCCTGCGCTTAACCCCTGATCAACAGGTGGGCCGCTGTGTAGACTCGCCCGCGTGCGTCGCCGCATCGTCCCGCTCGCCGTCGCCCTTGCCGCGCTCGTCGGCGTTGCCAGTGGCTGCAGCTCGTCGAAGCCGGGCGAGAAGGTCGTGGGGCCTCTGCCGACGACCGTCGTCGGGACCGTGCCGACGGCCCCGACCGCATCCGTGCCCGCGAAGTACAAGAACGGCGACCCGACCGCCGGCAAGGCGGTCTTCACGAGCGCCGGCTGCGTCGGCTGCCACACCCTTGCGGCCGCGAACGCGCACGGCACCGTCGGCCCGAACCTCGACCAGGCGAAGCCGCCGCTCTCGCTGGTGATCGAGCGCGTCACGCACGGTGCCGGGGCAATGCCGAACTTCTCGACCCAGCTGTCCACCAAGCAGATCGCCGACGTCGCCGCATTCGTCGTGAAGTCGACCGGCGGCAACCCGAACGGCTGATCGAGCTCCCGCAGGGCTTCCCGCGCGACGTCCGTGTCGTCGCGACCGACTTCGACCGCACGCTCGCCTGGGACGCACGGCTCAGCGGGCGGACGATCGCGGCCCTGCGTCGGGCCGAGGATACGGGGCTCAACGTGGTCGTCGTCACCGGGCGCATGGTGCGGTCGATCCGGCAGGCGCTCGCACCCGCCGGGCTGCATCAGCCCGTCATCTGTTACCAGGGGGCAGTCGTCGCCGACGCCGACGGCCGCTGGCTCTCCCATCACCCGCTGCCGCTCGAGCTCGCCCGCGAGACGATCTCGCTGCTCGCCGACGAGGGCTACTCGCCGAACGTCTACGTCGACGACCAGCTCTACGTCGCGACCGACACCGAGCAGGCGCGCTCGTACGCGCGGCTGAACCGGATCGAGTTCCACGTCGTCGGCGACCTGCTCGACTGGCTCGCCGAGCCGCCGACGAAGCTCGTCGCGGTGGGCGACCCGGCGGCGCTCGACGCGCTCGAGCCGCGGCTGAAGGCGCACTTCGGCGACCGCGAGTACATCTCGAAGTCGCTGCCACACTTCCTCGAGTTCGCAGACGCGGGCGTGACGAAGGGGCACGGGCTCGACTTCCTGGCGGCGCACCTCGGTTTCACGAAGGAGCAGACGATCGCGTTCGGCGACGGCGAGAACGACGTCGAGCTCGTCGAGTGGCCGTGCTTCGGGATCGCGGTCGCCAATGCACACGAGCGCGTGAAGGCGGTCGCCGAGTGGGTCTGCCCCTCCGCGGAGGACGACGGCGTGGCGCAGGTGCTCGAGGCGCTCCTAGACTTGAGCGCATGATCGACCTGCGAGCAGCCCGTGCCGACGCCGAGGGCTATCGGTCCGCGCTCGCCCGCAAGGGGGCGGCCGAGGTCTTCGACCAGCTGCTCGCGGCCGACGAGCGCAAGCGGGCGCTGCAGACCGAGGTCGAG
This sequence comes from uncultured Thermoleophilia bacterium, assembly GCA_963794375.1. Taxonomy (GTDB): domain Bacteria; phylum Actinomycetota; class Thermoleophilia; order Gaiellales; family Gaiellaceae; genus PALSA-600. The sequence goes on along the minus strand of CAWCDL010000002.1, from coordinate 164,991 downwards.
GAGCTGCGGGCCCGGACGAAGCTGAAGGGCAAGCCGACGCCGGAGCAGCTCGCAGAGCTGACCGCCGTCAAGGAGCGCCTTCAGCCGCTCGAGCGCGATCTCGCCGAGGCCGAGCAGGAGCTGCAGGGGCTGCTCGACCGCGTCCCGAACCCGCCCGCCGACGACACGCCCGACGGCGACCGCGAGGAGGATGCCGTCACCGTCCGGCTGCAGGGCGAGCCGCCGAGCTTCGACTTCGAGCCGCGCGACCATCTCGATCTCTCGGCCGCCCACGGGTGGATCGACGTCGAGCGCGGTGCAAAGGTCTCCGGGTCACGGTTCGTCTACCGGGTCGGCGACGTGGCGCTGCTCGAGCTCGCGCTCTACCAGTGGGCGCTGCGCCGCATCGTCGCGAAGGGCCATGTGCCGCTGCTGCCCCCGGTGCTCGTGCGCGAGGAGGCCATGTACGGCACCGGCTTCTTCCCGTCGGACAAGGGCGACTACTACGAGGCGCCCGAGGACGGCCTCTACCTCGCCGGCACCTCCGAGGTCCCGGCTGCCGCGTTCCACGGCGGCGAGGAGCTCGACGACCTGCCGCTCCGCTACGTCGCATTCTCGACGTGCTTCCGCCGAGAGGCGGGCGCGGCCGGCAAGGACACGCGCGGGATGTTCCGTGTCCACCAGTTCGACAAGGTCGAGATGTTCGTCTACTGCGAGCCGGAGCGCTCGCGCGACGAGCATGAGCGCCTGCTCGAGATCGAGGAGGAGCTCGTCAAGGAGCTCGAGCTGCCCTACCGCGTGCTCAACATCGCCGCGGGCGACCTCGGCGCATCCGCGGTGAAGAAGTACGACATCGAGGCGTGGTTCCCCGGCCAGAGCCGCTACCGCGAGATCACCTCGACGTCGAACACGACCGACTACCAGTCGCGCCGGCTCGGGATCCGCTTCCGCCGCGACGGGCGACTCGAGCACGTGCACACGCTGAACGGCACCGCGGTGACCGCGCGCGCGATGATCGCGATCCTCGAGAACTTCCAGGACGCCGACGGCTCGGTTGCCGTCCCCGCACCGCTCGTCGACTTCGGTGCGCCTTCGCGCCTCGGCGCGGACGTCACCTCGCCGGCGGCACGGTAAAGCCGAACCGGCCCGTCTGCGCGTCGGGCCGGCTGCGCAGCTCGATCCGGCGGATCGTCCCGAGGGGGATCACAAGGGCCTCCGGCGCTTCGGCGTCGTGCTCGGAGTGCACGTGGATCGTCACCATGCCGAAGCCCGGCTCGGGCTCGATCCGGTCGAGCGAGAAGCGCGCCCCGTCTGCCAGCTCGAGCTCGACGAGCGGCCGCTCGACGCCCTTCTCCTCGGCGAAGCGGGCGATCGTCTTGCCGACGCGCTCGACAAGCGCCTCGTGCGGCCCTTCGGGAACCGGAATCCACAGCTCGGGCACCTCCACCGAGCTTACCGAGTAGCGTTAGCGGCCCCGGGCGGTGACGTCCGCGTGGTGGGTCGAAAGCGGAGCGGGAGGGATTCGAACCCCCGGGCCCGCAGTGAACGGGCCGGCTGCTTTCAAGGCAGCTGCAATCAACCGGACTCTGCCACCGCTCCGAGCTCGTACTTGTCGACCAGGGTGATCGACCGGCGCCCTGAAAGGCACTCCTTGATCAGGTACTCCACGCCGTCGTCATCAAGAACATACAGCCAGTCATAGGCGCCGTCGTGTACGTGTTTGACGACGTATCCCCTGGAATTCGAGTGGATTTGCCGCAGGTCGGCCTGTCGCCTCACGTTGCCTACGAACTTGCACTGCACGCAGAGCAGCCCCTGGCCGTCATCGATCACGAGGTCGTACGGAGCCGACTCCGTCAGCGGGATCGACACATCGAACCCACGAGCCGTGAACGTCGCGATCGCCTGCGACGTGGCGATATCTCCCTTTCGTTGAGTTATGCGCACGTCCCCCCAATGTTATCAATACTGACAACGATAGGTGGCCATCACAGCTGCGATAACGGCTCGATCCGGTCGAGCTCGTGCGGCGCGGACGCGCGGGTTTTCTGGATGCCTGGGAGGCGCGGCACGACGCCTGAGAGCCTGAGCCCGCAAATACCACCCATGGGGTAAGGCTCTCGTAAATTGTGCGAGGTCTTCGGCGTGTCGCGGGGTACAACGATCTCGGCGGCGGGGCCGGCCCTGGGGAGGGGGTCCAAGGCTAGGGTCGACCCCACCGCCATTCTCGGGAGCCGCGAAGAAAAGAGTCGGGGCGCGGCCCCGGAAGTCTCCCTCCCCCCAGGCCGGGCGCCCCGACGGGGGTCATATCGGCCGCCGGAGGGCGCCGCTTGAGCGCCCGTTGGGGGGAGCCGTGTTTAGCGCGCCCGGAGCGTCTGCAGGATCTCGGCGGCGATCTCGAGCCCGATCTCGGCCGGCGTGACCCCGCCGAGGTCGAGGCCGACGGGGCCGCGCACCGAGTCGAGGAGCTCGCCGAGCTCGGCGCGCCGCTTCTCGTGTGTCCGCCGCGAGCCGAGGGCTCCGACGTAGAAGGCGCCCCCCTCGACGGCGACGCGGAGGGCGGGGATGTCGAGCCGCTGCTCGTGCGTCAGCGACACGACGGCCGTCTCGGGGTCGACTTCGATCTCGTCCGGCCACGCGACGACGATCTCGTCGGCGCTCGGAACGCGCTCCGGTGTGGCCAGGGCAGGGCGAGGTTCGACGACCACGGTGTGCCAGCCGACGGCGGAGGCGATTGCGCACAACGCCTCGGCGATGTCGCCCGCGCCGACCACGAGGAGCCGGGTCGGCGGCGCGACCCGCTCGGCGAAGATGTCGCCGTCGAGGCCGGTCGCCGTCTGCGCGTCGTCGTGCCAGCGTCGCCCCGCATCGGGGCCGCTCACCTGCACGTAGCTGGTTCCGCGCTCGATCGGAGGTGCGCCGGCGAACGGCTCGACGAACACGTCGATCTCGCCGCCGCACGACAGGCCGACCTTCCAGGCCTGCTCGTCGGTGATCCCGTACGTGTGCACCTGCGGCGCCTCTCCCTCCAGCACGCCGCGGCAATGCTCGGCGACGTCCGACTCGACGCAGCCGCCGGAGACCGAGCCGTAGAGGCGGCCCGAGCGTGTGACCGCGAGCTTCGAGCCGAGCGGCCTCGGAGCGCTGCGCCGTGACCCGACGACGGTGGCGAGCGCGACGTCCTCTCCCGCCGAGCGCCACTCCTCCGCCTTCGCGAGCACGTCTTCCATAGGCTGAATCGTACGCATGCCGGACGCCCTGGACGACCTGCTCGTGCGGATCGACGCCGGTGAGCTCGGCGACCCGCTGCCGGTGCTCGCCTACGTCGCCGGCGAGGCGCTCGAGCTCGAGCCGGCGGAGCTGAACGGCGCGCGGCGGCGTGCGCTGCTGCTCGTCGCCGCAGGCGGAGATCCGCACCGCGAGCTCGAGGTCGACGACCGCGCCGTCAAGGCTGTCGCCGCCGACCTCTATACCGAGGAACGGCGTGACCTCTTCGCGCGATCGCTCGACGTCCTCGTCGTGCGGGTGCGCGACCTGCCGCGGGCGCGGGAGGCGGCGCTGTTCCTGGCCGGCGACGTCGACCTCGCGTTCCGTCTCTTCGCGCTCGGGCTGCTCGCCGAAGAGCTCGCCTGATGACCCCGGCAGTCGAGGTCGTGAAGCGCGCCGGCGTCTGGTTCGAGCTCCACGAGTACACCGGTGTCGAGGTGGGGGACGGCGACTACGCAGTCGCAGTCGCCGCCGCGCTCGACCGGCCGGCGGGGCAGCTCTTCAAGACGCTCGTCGCGTCGGTCGACGGCTCGCTCGCCGTGTTCGTCGTCCCGGCCGACCGCCAGCTCGACCTGCGCGCCGCAGGCAAGCGCGCCACGCTGGCCGATCGGGCCGCGGCGGAGCGTGCCACCGGCTACGTCGTGGGCGGCATCAGCCCTCTCGGGCAGCGCCGGCGGCTGCCGACGACCATCGACTCCTCCGCGCTCGAGTGGCCGACTGTCCTCGTCAGCGCCGGTCGACGCGGCCTCCAGATCGAGCTGGCGCCCGACGATCTGGTCGCGCTCACGGCGGCGACCCTGAAGCCCCTCGCGCGGGTCCACTCGTCCGAGTGATCGCCTCTCGCGGCGGCCGCGCCGATCTCCCGCTGGATGCGGCTCGTTTGCCTTTTGGCTGTCGTCCTCGCCGCTGCCGGCCTGGCGGGCACGGCGCGCGCGTCGCAGCTCGTCGACCGCAACGCGAAGGACGTGAAGCTCGCCGTCAACGCGAAGGGTGAGGCGCTCGTCACCTATCGGGACGGCGGGGCGGTCAAGCACGTGCTCGCGTGGGGAGCGATCAACGCGATCGCTCCGACCAAGGCCCGCAAGCAGGTCGAGCTGAGCCTCGACTACGCGGGTGGCTGGGGCAAGTACCACACGACCTACTGGAAGACGTTCGGCGCGGCGTGCGGCACCTACGACGGGCCGCCACTCGCCTGGGAGGTTGCCGCCTGCACGGCGCCCGACGGCTCGTACTGGGCCCTCCAGGCCTGGCAGCGCGAGCTGCCGAACTACGGGCATGCGCCGACGTCGACGCAGTCGGTCTGGGAGCTTCGGATCTCGCACTGGACGGGTGAGCTGCCGGTGCTGACGATCGGAACCGATTGGGCCTGGCACCAGTGGGACCACCTCTACGGCACCTTCACGTACGACGGGAACCCGGTCTACGGCTTCTCGGCGAGCCCGAGCGGCAACCCGCTCGACACATTCGGCCGCAACATCTACGTCGACACCTACGACTCGGCCTACGGCACGGGCTGGAAGCGCGAGAACAGCTTCCTGACCCACGTCGGCGATGGGGTGTTCTGTTACAGCTTCAACCCCCACGGGTCGAACCCGGCCGGGAAGGGGACGAAGTACCGCGCGACCGTCGAAGGCCCGGGCGTGACGCCGGACGTGATGTGGGAGGGCTCCTCGCCCGGAACCTACGACAAGGCGCTCGACCTGCAGGCAAACGACGCGATCACCGCGCTCGGCGACAAGCAGTGCCGGGCGAACTGACCCTGTAACCATCTAGGCTCGCCCCCGTGATCGAGCAGGGGGCAGAGCAGCGCTCGCTCTTCCGCCGCTGGCCGGCCGGCGTGTCGGTCGTCGTCGCGGAGGCCGACGGGCGGCGCCACGGCCTCACGGTCTCCTCGCTCGTCTCGCTCTCGCTCGATCCGCCGCTCGTCGGCATCTCCATCGCCAAGCAGGCATCGCTGCACGAGTTGCTGCGCAGCGCGGGGGAGTGGGCCGTGTCGTTTCTCTCGGGCGACCAGGTGGAGCTCGCGAAGCACTTCGCGCGCAGCGTGCCGCCGATCGCTCTCTGGGACGGGATCGAGCTGCGGCCGGAAGACCCGCGCCTGCTCGTCGGCGCCGCCGGGTGGCTCGTCGCGCGCATGGTCGACGAGCTCGAGACCGGCGACCATACGTTCTTCGTCGGCGAGATCGTCTCGATCGAGGAGGGGACGGCGGCCACTTCGCTCTCCTACGTCCACCGCGAGTACCGCGCGCTGTGATCGAGGCGGTGGTCTTCGATCTCGACGGGGTGATCGTCGACTCCGAGCAGGTGTGGGACGACGTGCGCGAGCGGTACACGAAGGAGGTCGGCGGTACCTACACCGCGTCGGCGGCCCGCGACATGATGGGCATGAGCTCGCACGAGTGGTCGCGCTACATGGCCGACCGACTCGGCGTGCCCGGCACGCCCGAGGAGATCAATGCCGAGGTCGTGCGGCGGATGCTCGCCCGCTACGGCGAGGCACCGCCGCTGATCCCGGGAGCGGTGGATGCCGTGCGTCGCATCGCGGCGGTGTGGCCGCTCGCGATCGCGTCCTCGTCGAACCCGGAGCTGATCGAGGTCGTCGTTGCGGCGGCCGCGCTCGAGGACGTCTTCCCTGCGCGGGTCAGCTCACAGGAGGTCGCAGCCGGGAAGCCGGCGCCCGACGTGTACGTCGAGGCCGCGCGCAGGCTGGGCGTCGAGCCGGCGAGCTGTGGCGCCGTCGAGGACTCGCACAACGGCCTCCGCTCGGCGAAGGCGGCCGGGATGTTCGTCGTCGCCGTCCCGAACCCGCACTACCCGCCCGACCCCGAGGCGACCGCCCTTGCCGACGTCGTGCTCGGCTCGATCGCCGAGCTCGAGCCTAGGCTCTTTCGCTAGACAGGCGCCCGTGCGCCGGCCGCGCGGACTACGGCTTGTGGACGCTGTGCAGGTCGATGACCTCCTGGGTGATCTCGAAGGGGACGTTCGGCGTGACGTTCTCCTCGAACCAGGCGTCGTGCTGCTCCTGCGTCTCCCACACCTCGGCCACGACGAAGCCGTCGGCGTCTTCGTAGGAGACATGAAGCAGGAAGCCCGGCTGCTTCTTGACCTGCTCGACGAGGGCGGGTGCAGACTCGTCGTACTGAGCCGTGCTCATCGGGGCACGGTGCCGAATCAGGACTGCCATCGGTGATCCTCTCTGTGGTGGAACCGAGAGCTGACCGTATACGCCACGGCTCGGCTCTGCGGCCGAAACACCGAATGTTCACCCGGGCGCGACTTGACAGCCACCCCGAGCGGGGAAGACCGCGCCTGACCCTCGGAGCAGCGAACCGAGCTGTGCTACGCGGCTGACCGACGCGGGGCATGCGAGGACGAATAGACGTCCTTGCGGGCAATCTTGCCGTCCACGATCGGGAAGACGTCGACGCCGTCCCACTCGAGGCGCTCGCCGTCATTCGTCGCGCTCGCCGTCCACTCGCTGACCGCGAAGTCGTGACCGATGCGCAGCGAGCGTCCCTCGAAGCGGAGGTCGGGCCAGCCGGCGAAGATCCGCCCGATGTGCTCGCGTACTGCGGCGGCGCCGTCGACGCGCTCGCCGGCCGTGTGGTTGTGGAAGACGATGTCGTCCGCATGCATCGCCGACACTGCATCGAGGTCATGGCGGTTCCACGCGTCGTTGTAGGCGTCGATCAGCTCGCGGTTCGTCATCCGATCGCGATCATCTCGCCGTCGGCGGGCGCCTGGACGCCGGGAATGCTCGCGTAGGCGCTGCGCGGCTCGAGACAGTGGTTGATCGCCTCGAGATGGACGACGAGGATCGGCGCATCGGTCGCCTCGCGCACGGAGCGCACGTCGTCGGCCGTCATCACGATCGGGTCGCCTCCGGTGAAACGCGCACCGCCGCCGTTCACGACGATGGTGTGAGGCTCGTGCTCGGCGAGCGCCGCTGCAACTTCGTCGCACCAGATCGTGTCGCCGGCGACGTACATGCCGTCGATCACCCAGCCGGACACAGGGCCCATCTCCTCGCCGATCGCGCCGGTGCCGTGCCGGCCGCGCGTCATCGGGATGCCGGTGTGCTCGGTGCTCACGCCGGTGAAGCCGAGCGCGCGCAGCTCGTCGGCGCTCTCGGGCTGCGTCAGGATCGGCAGGTCGCGCGGCAGCAGTGCCGCCGCCGCCTCGTCGAAGTGATCCTCGTGCAGGTGGGTGACGATGCAGAGGTCGATGCCGGCGACGATCTGCTCGGCGGGCAGCGGCAGCTCGACGAGCGGGTTCGGCACCTGGTTCGGCGTGTCCTCGATCGGCGGCGCCGTCCCCGCCGCGCCGAGCATCGGATCGACGAGCACCCTGCCGTGGCTCGTCTCGAGCAGGAGCGTGGCGTGGCGGACGAGGGTCAGCTTCACGATGCCCGCCCGATCAGCACGCAGCCGTTGTGCCCGCCCAGCCCCATCGCGTTCGAGAGGGCCACGTCGACCTGCGTCTCGCGCGCGACATTCGGGACGTAGTCGAGATCGCACTCCGGGTCGGGCTCCCGGTAGTTGATCGTCGGCGGCAGCACGCCGTCGCGCACCGCGAGCACGCAGAGGATCGCCTCGATCGCCCCCGCCGCTCCGAAGGTGTGGCCCATCATCGACTTCGTCGACGAGACGGCGAGCCGGTCGGCGTGCGCGCCGAACACGGCGCGGATCGCCCGCGTCTCGGCGGCGTCGCCGAGCGGCGTCGAGGTGCCGTGCGCGTTCAGGTACCCGACGCGCTCCGGGTCGACACCGGCGCGTGCGAGCGCAGCCCGCATCATCGCGGCCACACCTGTCGCCTCCGGCTCGGGTTGCGCCATGTGATGCGCGTCGTTCGACGCCCCGTAGCCCAGCACCTCGGCGTGGATCTCGGCGCCGCGACGCTCCGCGTGCTCCCAGTCCTCGAGCAGCAGCGCCCCTGCGCCCTCGCCCATCACGAAGCCGGCGCGTGTTGCGTCGAACGGGCGCGAGGCATGGGGCGGGTGCTCGTCCTCGACCGCGAGGCCGCGCATGGCGGTGAACCCGGCGAGGATCAGCGGGATGATGCACGACTCGGTGCCGCCCGCCAGCACCGCGTCGACGTCGCCGCGCTTGATCATCTCGGCCGCCTCGCCGACCGCGTGAGAGCCGGTCGCGCAGGCCGAGACGACCGCGTAGTTCGGGCCTTTGATCCCGAGCGAGATCGCGATCTGCCCGGAGGCCGAGTCGACGAGCACGTTTGGCAGGAAGTTGGGTGAGACGCGGTCGGGGCCGCGGTCGCGCAGGATCCCGGCCTGCTCGACGATCCCGGGCACGCCGCCGATCGCTGAGCCGAAGATGATGCCGACCCGGGTCGGGTCGAAGCCGCTCAGGCCCGAATCGTCGAGCGCCTCACGGCCGGCGGAGACGGCGAGCAGCACGTTGCGCTCGAGCTTGCGCGCCTCCTTTGCCGAGACGACGGTCGTCGGGTCGAAGTCCTTCACCTCGGCGGCGACGCGTACCGGCAGCCCGTCGGCGTCGAACGCGCGGATCCAGTCGATCCCGCTCTCGCCGGCCTTCGCGGCGCGCCAGGTCGAGGGCACGTCGAGCCCGAGCGGGGTCACCGCCCCGATGCCTGTCACGGCTACGCGCCCCATCGCCCGGTGAGACTAGCCTTCGCCCGGATGCCGGCACCGGTCGTCCCGTTCCCGCCGATGGAGGCCGAGCTCGTGCGCGAGCTGCCGGAGGGCGACGGCTGGCAGTACGAGCCGAAGTGGGACGGCTTCCGCGGCGTGCTCGAGAACGCCGGCGGTGAGCTCGCGCTGTGGTCGCGCAACGAGCGGCCGCTCCTGCGCTACTTCCCCGAGCTGCGGCCGCTCGGCGATCTGCTGCCGCCGGTGTCGGCGCTCGACGGCGAGATCGTGATCGCCCGGGACGGTGCGCTCGACTTCGATTCGATGCAGATGCGCCTGCATCCCGCCGAGTCGCGAATCCGGCGGCTGTCGGCCGAGATCCCGGCGGAGTACATCGTGTTCGACGTGCTCGTGTGGGACGGCGAGGAGGTGTGGCGACTGCCGCTGGAGGAGCGGCGGGCGCGGGTCGAGTCGCTGGAGGGCCTTCGCCTCTCCCCGGCGACGCGGTCGGCCGACGAGGCACGCGGGTGGCTCGCGCGCTTCGAGTCGCTGGGGCTCGACGGCGTCGTCGCGAAGCGGCTTGCGTCGCCGTACCTGCCCGGCTCGCGCGATGCCGTCGTCAAGGTGAAGGAGCACCGGACGGCCGACTGCGCGGTCGTCGGGATCCGCTTCCGCGGCGAGCCGAGCGGGCTCGCGACGCTGCTGCTCGGGCTCTTCGCCGAGGACGGCCACCTCGACTACGTCGGCTCGTGCGCGGTCGCCGCGCGATCGCGCGCCGAGATCGCCGCACGTGTGCTCCCATTGCTCGACTCGAGCTCGGACCGCCGGTTCTCCGAGCCGAACCGGTGGGGGAGCGGCGAGCTCGAGGAGGCGCCGCTCCGTCCCGGGCTCGTCGTCGAGGTGCGCTATGACAAGGTGCAGGGCAACCGCTTCCGCCACGGGACGAAGCTGATCCGGTTTCGAGACGACAAGCGGCCCGAGGATTGCACCTGGCGCGAAGTGCGCCCGCCGCGCGACGCGAATGCCGGCGGGGTCGAGGCGCTCTTCGCCGGCTGACCCTCTCGGCGTCTACGTGACCGTGAGCACGTTGCCGTACGCGTGCTGGGACGGGACCCACAGCCGGAAGCGCGCGCCCGGTGCCGCGCGCACGACGCGCGTCAGGTAGCCGCGCGCGGTCGTCTTTGCCGTCGCGCCGACCGCGTGCCAGCCACCGTCGACGTAGCGCTGCAGCACGTACGTCTGGGCGCCGCTGCCGGGACGCACCTGGCCCCACAGCGTCGTTCGCAATCCCGCGCGCGACTCGACGGCGAGCGGGAAGCGGAACGTCTCGTACGACGGCTTCTCGCGCCCCGTCGCGGTGAGCAGGCCGCTCTGCCAGCGGTCGACCTCGGGCTCGTCCTGGACCAGGTACTGGATCAGCATGTCGACGCGCGGCTCCTCGTAGGCGCGCAGGGCCGCCTCGGCGATGTACTGCGCCTGGGCGCCGTAGGAGACGCCGAGGATCGGGTCGGGCGGAGACGTCTGGTAGCCGTACTCCGTCAGCCAGATGCGAGTTGCAGGGCCGAACGCGACCCGGACCGCCGTCACCAGACGACCGATCGTCGCCATCGTCACGGTCGTGCAGTGCCCGCAGCCCCCGGTCGTCGGCGTCTCGCCGGGGTCGAGGGGATACGGATGGTGCGCATACGCGTCCAGGTGCGCGCCGGCGGCCTTCATGCCCGCGATCCACGCCAGGGGGGAGACGCCTCCGCTCGAGCCGCGCGGTGCGGTCGCTCCGCCCGCCACCTCGGAGCCGGGGCTCGCCCGGTGGATCGCGGCGACCGCCGGGTTCAGGAGCACGTGTGTGTAGACGGCGGCGGAGGTGGGGCGGAGCCAGCGCCGCTGGTTCGGCTCGTTCCAGATCTCCCACTTCTTGACGAACGGGAAGCGCTTCGCCGCTGCGGCGGCGAACGCGGCGAACGGGCCGCTGCCCGCCGGCGCCCAGTTCTCCGCGCGGCCGCCGTTCGCCCAGCCGGGCGTCCCGTAGAGCGTGAGCAGCACGGAGATGTGACGGTCGTTCAGCCCCTGCAGGATCGGGGCGATCGCCGACCAGTCCTCCTTGCCGCGCGTCGGCTCCGTCGCACGCCAGTCGAGCGTTACCCGGACGATGTCGACGCCGAGCGACTGGAGCCGGTCGAGCCGGTCCGAGAGCGCCCCGGGCCCGTACTCGAGCCACGCATCGTCCTGCACGCCGTACTGCACGTACGGCGAGGCGGACGCCGCCGACGGCACGAGCAGTGCCAGGGCGAGCAGCGACAAGAGGACGAAGTGACGCATCCGGTCCAAGGTAGGCGTCTGCCCTTAGGACCGCGTTAGGACACGTAAGGATCCGGTTCGGGCAAGCCAAGAGGTACGAAACGTGAACGGAGCGAGGGGGGATTGCGCCACATGCCACGCATCGGGTCGCCCGTTGCCGCGATTCGCTCGGGCATCGTCTCGATCGTGAACGCGGCCGGCTCGACGGTGGCCACCTCCTCCCAGTGCAGCGGGGCCGAGACGCGTGCGTCCGGCGTCGGGCGCACCGACCAGGCCGAGGCGATCGTGCGGTCGCGCGCATTCTGGCCGTAGTCGACGAACACGCCGACCCGGTCGGCGACGCGCCACGTCGTCGTCGCAACGGCCTGATCGTCGATCCGGCGCTCGACCTCGACGGCGATCGCCTTCGCGAGCCGCCGCACGTCCGGGAAGACGAGCTCGGGCCTGATCGGGCAGAGCACGTGCAGGCCGGTCGCGCCGGAAGTCTTCGGATACGAGCGAAGGCCGAGCTCGTCGAGCACCTCGCGCACGACGAGTGCGATCTCCCGCACGAGCGGCCACTGCCCGTCGGAGGTCGGGTCGAGGTCGATCAGCAGATAGTCCGGCCGCTCGATCTGCGGCACGCGCGAGTGCCACGTGTGCAGCTCGATGCAGCCGAGATTCGCGACCCAGGCCAGCGCGGCGGCGTTGTCGACGATCGCGAACACGGTCGAGTGCCCGCTCGGGAACGACACGGGCACCTCGTCGACGTACGCCGGGTGCTTCGCCGGCACGCGCTTCTGGTGGAAGAAGTCGCCATCGATCCCGTTCGGGAACCGCTTCATGTGGAACGGACGGCGGCGGAGGTGGGGGAGCGCCAGGTCGGCGACACCGACGTAGTAGGAGACGAGATCGCCCTTCGTCAGCCCGCGCTCGGGAAAGAACGGCTTGTCCTCGTTCGAGATCGGGACGTCGTGACGGCCGATGCGCACAGGGCGAGTATCGTGGAGGCATGCTCGACGAGCATCAGCCGACCACGAACATCACGCTCGAGCCCCTCGACGACTTCATCGTCGTGGAGCCGCTCGACGAGTCCGAGTTGCCGAGCGGCCTGATCGTCCCGGCGAACGAGGCCGCGCAGGTGCAAAGCGGCATCGTCGCGTCCGTCGGTCCGGACGCCGCGGCGATCGAGCCGGGCGACAAGGTCCTCTTCCCGCGCGACGCCGGCTACGAGGTCCGGCTCGCGCGCTCGTCACACCGCGTGCGCGTTCTCAGGCGCGAAGAGCTGATCGCCCGCATTCACGACTAACCGACAAAGTCGGGTATTTGCAGGCACAATCGGCGCGGACATGACGAAGCGGCTGATCCCTGCGCTCGCGATGGCGGCGGCGCTGCTTGTGTTCATCCCGGCCGCAGTTGGAGCGTCGCCCGGCGCGCCGGCCTCGATCTCGTTCGACCCGGAGCCACTCGGCTCATGGGCCGCCGTCGGGGACACGCTCAACGTCGATGCGGGCGTGTGGAGCGGAGATCCGAGCTCGATCACGGCGCAGTGGTATCGCTGCGACTCCTCGGGCGCTCACTGTGCTGCGATCTCAGGCGCCGACAGCCTGGCCCGGACGTTGGTCGCCGGAGACGCCGGCAAGACGCTGTTTGCGGAGGTGACTGCGACGAACGCCTACGGCTCGCGCTCCGTCTCGACCTACGCAACCGGTGTCGTCGGCGCTCCCACGGTGACCGCTGAGCCGGCGATCAGCGGCGACGTGAACAGCGACGGCTCGACGCTCAGCGTGTCGACCGGCACCTGGACGGGGTCGCCGACGAGCTACGACTATCAGTGGTTCAGCTGCGTCCCGTCGACGCAGGAGTGCACGCCGATTCAGGGCGCGACGAGCTCGAGCTTCCAGGTCGATGACAGCGCTCTGCTCGACGACTACCTGATGGCCGAGGTGACCGCGTCCGATGCGTCCGGCTCCGCCCTGAACGCCGCGCAGCCGTCGTTTGCCGTCGGTGTTGCGCACACTGACCAGATCGGCGCACGGGTGAGCCTTCCACAGCCGCTCGTCTACGCGTCCTGGGTCGGTGACGCCAGCAAGGCGGGCAACGTCCTGATCGGGGATCGGGGAGTGTGGAGCAGCCAGCCGACGACGTTCAACTATCAGTGGGTCGACTGCCCCGACACGAGCCTCAACAACTGCACGCAGATCCTCGGGGCGAACTCACTGACCTACACCGTCCAGCCGAGCGATGCCGGGCACATCATCGGCTTCGAGGCCCTGGCGGGGAACATCGACGGCTGCTGCGTATCGGCGCTCGGTGGCGGCACGCTCGTGAACAACACGTACACCTCCGATTCAGGCCCTGCCTCTGCGCCCGAGCCGACCGTGCCGCCGCAGCTCTCGGGTGACGCCGACGGTGTGGGCAGCGTCCTCCACGTCGACTCCAGTTGGACTGCACCGCAGGACCCCCAGATCACCGTCTCCTACCAGTGGGCACGGTGCGACGCGAACATCCAGAACTGCGTCGCGATCGCCGGAGCGACCTCGGCCGACTACACGCTCACAGGGAGCGACCTCGGTGAGGCGGTCTACGCGATCGCCGAGGCGTCGAACACCTACGGGGCGACCGCGGTCGTGTCGACGACGATCACCCCGCCGATCGGCGCGCCTGTCAACACCGACCTGCCGGGGATCACCGGCGACACCGGCGCCTCCGGGAACACGCTCAGCGTGTCCAACGGCGCGTGGTCGAACAGCCCGGGCTCGTACGCCTACACGTGGTTCCGCTGTGACGCGAACGGCTTCAACTGTGCCACGATCGCAGGGGCGACGAGCAGCACCTACCAGACGGGCGTCGCCGACATCGGCTCGATGCTCGACGCCGAAGTCGACGCCACGAACGGCGAGGGTACGACGCCCGCCTACGCGGCGCTGACGGACGTCGTCGGTAGCCCCTACGACCTCGCCGCCCCGACGCTGAGCTCGAGCGACCAGCTCTTCGACGGGACGCCGATAGCCGAGCTCGGCGACACGCTCACGCTGAGCCAGGGCACCTGGAGCGGCAACCCGACCGCCTTCTCGTACCAGTGGTATCGCTGTGACCCGAGCTCGCCGACGAGGGCGGATTTCACGAACTGCAACGCGATCGGTGGCGCGACAGACGCGAGCTATCAGACGACGAGCTCCGACCTGGGCCACACGATCTACGTCGAGCTCGGCGCGACGAACGGCACCGGCACCACCAATGTCGATGCGAACACGCTCGGCTCGGTCGGCGCGCCCGAGCCGCTCCTCGACGATGGGTCGATCAGCGGCACGGCACAGGTGGGATCCGTCCTGTCGCTCGTCACGAGCAGCTCGTGGGCGGGCGACACGCCGATCGTGTGGAGCTACGTCTGGAAGCGCTGCGACTCGGGGGGCGGCGACTGCGCGACCATCCCTGGTGCGACCTCGCAGACCTACACCCTCACCTCCGACGACCAGGGCCATGTGATCGAGGGCTTCGTCTCAGGCACCAACGTCTGGGGTGGGAACGGCTGGGGACTCGCGTATGACAGCGCGGTCGTCGCCGGCTCGAGCAGTGGCGGCGGCGGCGGCGGCGGCGGCGGCGGCGGCGGCGGCGGCGGCGGCGGCGGCGGGGGGGAGTGGTGGCTCGGTGCCGAACCTGAAGGTCACGTGGGCCGCATCGGACCCGAATCCCGCCTCTGGGGCCGAGGACGACTTCACGATCACCGTGACCAACAACGGCGGAGCCGGCGCGCTCCAGACACACCTTCTGATCACATTGCCGAGCACCTTGACGCTGCTTGGCCCGCCGTACTACGAACGTGGGTCCGGGTGCACGGGCACGCAGCAACTGGACTGCAATCTGGACTACGTCCCGAACGGCGCCTCGACCGTCGTCAGGTTCTCGACAAAGGTCAGCGGCAGCGGCTCGCAGGTGCTCACCGCCACCGTCACGTCCGACCGTGAGTCGGACCCGAGCGACAACACCGCGACCGAGACGATTCAGGTGGGTCCGGGCTCGGGGCCACGACCCCCGAGCGGCGGGGGGACGCCGGTACCGACGCTCGCGGCGCCCGTGCTCAAGCAGGCGAAGGCGCGGACGCTGACCGCCGTCGTCGAGGCACGAATCGAGACCGTCGACGGCTCCTTCACGGCCAACGAGCCACTGAAGCTGACGCTGAGCATCACGCCGCGCTTCTCGTCCCGCAAGCTGAGGCTCTTGAAGGGAACGCGCTTCGCCGGGGAGCCGGCCGGCGCCGCCGCGACGAAGATCACACGGTCGGTCACCCACGCCGGCACGATTGCCTTCCACGCGGTGATCGCGAAGGCCTCGCTCTCGCCCGGCACGCGCTATGTGATCCATGTCACGGCCAGGAATGCAGGTGGCAAAACGACCGCGCTGACCATCGCGTTCCGGGCCTGAGCCTGCAACTCGGCCCGCTACTCTTGCACGGCTCGGAGGGGTGGCAGAGCGGTCGAATGCGGCGGTCTCGAAAACCGTTATCCGTCGTTAGGCGGATCGAGGGTTCAAATCCCTCCCCCTCCGCTTCGACGTTCTCGGGTCCTCGCTCCTAGCGCGGGGACCCGACACGCCCGACGGCCGCCAGCCGCAACGCCTGCTTGGGGCAGCTCGCGACGGCGCGGCGGGCGTGCCTGCCGAGCGTCGAGGGGATGGGCGCAGGGTCGACGATCGGATACCCCCAGTCGTCCATCGAGATCCGCTCGGGGAAGAGCTCCGCGCAGAACCCGTGGCCGTCGCACGCGATCGGGTCGACCGCGATCGTCTCGAGCTTCCTCATCAACGCGGCCTCGGCACGGGCAGGATGCCGCGCGTCCGCCGCCGGCACGCTCCGCGACGATGGTGGTCGACCTCGTCGGTGAGCACGTCGAGTGCGCTGTCGACGAAGCGCACGACGCCGTCGGGGTGCCGGCATGCTCCGCGCCGGCGAACCTGGCCCGTCCAGCGCCTCAGCTGCTGCTCGGCTCCCCGGTCGCCGGCCACGAGCCGCTCGAGGGCGCCCGCGATCGCCGGCAGGCCGTACGTGCACGGCCCGCACTGTCCGGCGCTCTCGCCCGCGAGGTAGCGCACGACTCGCGCGCACTCGGCGAGGCCGCATGTGTCGCGCGGGAGCGCGACGATCGCACCGGCCCCGAGCATGTCGGGCATGAGCGGACGTGACTCGACGCCGTCGGGCGAGACCCAGCTCCCGAAGTAGCCGCCGACGAGAACGCCCATGAGGTCGGCCGTGAAGCCGCCGGCACGCCGAACGAGCTCGCCGAGGCTGCTGCCGAAGGCGATCTCGTAGACACCGCGGCGGGCGACGGCGCCGTTCAGCGTCACCAGTGCCGTCCCCGGCGCTTCGGGTGTACCGACCGACCGGAACCAGCCCGCGCCGAAGCGCGCCACCAGTGCGAGCTGGGCGAGGGTCTCGACGTTCTGAACCAACGTCGGCGCGCCGCGGAGCCCGCGTTCGAAGGGATACGGAGGCTTCGTCGTCGGACGAGCAGGCCCGCCGCCGAGGGCCTGAAGCAGCGCCGTCTCCTCGCCGCTGACGAAGCCGTCCGGCACCGTTGCGACCTCGATGCGGATGTCGTCTCGCCGCTCCTGCAGCGCCTGCTCGAGCGACTCGTGTTCTGCGCGTGCGCTCTGTGCGACGGCGACGATCGCCGCGCGCGCGCCGACCGCGCGCGCGGCGGTGACGGCCCCGTCCACCACGAGATGGGGAGCGAGCCTCATCAGCACCTTGTCCTTGCCGCTCGCCGGCTCGCCTTCGGCGCCGTTCGCGACGACGATCGGACGGCCGCGGGCGCCCGCGACGCTTCGCAGCTTCGTGGCGACGTCGAACGCCGCACCGCCGCGCCCGCGAAGCGACGCACGCTCGACGACGCCCGCGAGGTCGCCGTGGCCGGGGAGCGGGCCTAGCCGCTCCAGGTGGCGGGCGAGCGTCGTCCGGCCGCCGGCCGCGATCCCCGCGAGGAGACGATCGGTCCCGTCGGGTGCGCGGCCGGCTGCGCGCGGCCGTGTCTTCGTCGTCACTGGTCGTCGCCCGGCGACGTTGCGGCGGCGATCCCGCTCACCGAGCGGCCCGCGGCGTCGATCGTGAGCCCGAAGTCGATGCGGAGGCGATGGCCGGCGTCGTCGCGCACGAGCGCGACGACGCGCGACCCCTCCAGGGCGACGACCGACCCTGTGTAGATCGAGCGCGTCGTCGCGGGGACGAACGAGACGCCGCTCGCGGTCATCGAGACGCCTCCGCCGTTCGGCGCTCCCCGCAGGTCGATCCGCGCAGCGCCCTTCGGCCCACCGCGCAGCTGCACCTGAATCTGGATGTCGACGAGGCCGCCGGGTGCCTGGCGCTCGGTCACCGTGCCGGCGATTGCGGAGACGAACGAGGTGGGCGGCGTGGGTGCCTGTGAGACGCCGACGAGCGAGACGCGACGGGCCACGCCCGAATGCGCGCGCGCAAGGACGGCCGTCGGCGTTCCCGCGCGCCGGGCCCAGCCTCGCTGCAGCGGCCCGTTCTGGTACCAGACGGCAATCGCGAGCGGCATCGCGACGGCCGTAGCCGCTGCGAGGGCGCGGACGGCGGGCCGGCCGCCGCCGCGCAGCACGCGTGCGAGTACCGCGAGGACGACGGCGCCGAGGCAGGCAAAGCCCAGCAACGCGAACCAGCCGTAGCGGGCGTCGCTGCCGGTCCCGAAGGCGTGCAGGAGGGCGACCGGCCACGCGGCGTACGCGGCCCAGTGGATCAGGCGCCACGCTCGCGCCGGGACGCGTCGCCGGGCGAGGCTCGTGACGACGAGTGCGAGGAGCAGGTCGAACGAGATCGCACCGAGTGCGAGCCAGAGCGGACGGTACGGCGAGACGAACGGGACGACGGCGGCGGTGAGCGAGATCGGCGCGAAGCCGTCCGCGACTGTCGTGACGACGTGCACGGCGACGAAGACGATTGCGAGCAACGTCAGGTTCCGATGCGCGTCTGCGACGGCGAACCGCGGCCACTTCCGCCCCCGCCACCGCACGGCCACGCCGATGCCCATGACGACCGACGCTGTGAGCAGGAGCAACGCGACCGTGCCCGTTCCGCGCGTCACGAACCAGAGCGTCTTCGTGCTCGCGAGGATCAGCATGCAATCGCCTCGCTGTCGTCGGGCCAACCGCCGAGCGTGACGACGGTGCCGTCCGACGCGACGAGCCGTGCCGGCAACCTGCGGCGCTCGAGCCACGTGGGCGCCTCGTCGCCGAGCACGAGTGAGGCGGTCGTCGCGACATTCGCATCGACACAGGTGGCGGCGGCGACGGAGACCGTCCGCCACGGCGCCGTCGCCGGCGCGCCCGTCAGGGGATCGAGTACGTGGTGCGCTTCGCCCGCATCCGTGCGCCAGCGGCGGCCGGTCGTGCTCGAGGTCGCAAGCCCACCGTGCGTGATCGCGATGCGC
The DNA here is from genome assembly GCA_963794375.1 of uncultured Thermoleophilia bacterium. GTDB lineage: Bacteria > Actinomycetota > Thermoleophilia > Gaiellales > Gaiellaceae > PALSA-600. Next base: position 146,424 of record CAWCDL010000002.1, on the reverse strand, counting down.
GGGCCCTGATCTTCGAGGCCCGCATCGTGGAGATCGGAGACGAGGATCGACCAGCCGTCGTCGGGAGCCTGGCCGGCAACGGCGACGTCGCCGCCGAGCGCGACGAGCACGCCCGTGCGCAGCACGCGCGCGACCCTCGCGGCGGCACGGTCGGCGGCGAGCGCCTTCGCGGTCGCACCGAGATCAAGCTCGACCCCGGCGGGCACGCGTACACCACGCGGGTCGTCGTGGAGCTCGACCTGCCGCCAGCGTCGCGGGGCCGGCGGTCGCGGCACGACGTGCCAGGTGTCGCGCGTACGCACGAGGGCGAACGTCGTGTCGTAACCGGCCCGGCTCAGCTCCGCCCCGAGCGTCGGATCGACGAGGCCGTTCGTGACGTGCGCGGCGCGCAACGCGACGGCAAGTGCCTCGTGGAGCTCCGGCCCGATCTCGACGCGGCGCCCGTCGGCGTGGTTGACCGTCGAGAGCTCGGAGTCGTCGCGGAAGCGGCTGCAGGCACGGTCGATACGGTCGACCTCCTCGTGGAGGAGGCGGCGGGCGGGCTCGAGGAGCCGCGGCTCCGTGACCACGACGACCGCGGTCGTGCCGAGCGCCGGGAACGACGAGCGTGCGGTCACGAGCCACCCGAGACGACGACCGGCGACGCGGCCGGCGCCGGTGTCGGAGCCGCGGCGGGCGCCGGGCTGGACGGAGGGGGTGCCGGTGCTGCCTCGCGCACGCCGACGAGCGGAGGCGCAGGTGCGACGACGGTCGCCTCCTTCGGTGCGCGCGCCGAGCGAGGCGTCGGCGGCGTCGTTCGCCGCGTATGGGTCGATCCCGCCGCGAGCGCCGTGAACAGCCCGGCCAGCGCCGCCGTGGTCGCAACGAGGGCGCCTGTGACACGGCGCACGCGACGCGTGGCGTCGCCGCGGGCGGCAACTGCGTGGACCTGCTCCGGCATGCGGGGCGTCATGCCCGACACCGTTCCCGACCAGGATGAGATGCCGATGAAGCGCGCGCTACTCGGCGAGTGCCCCGATCGGAGGCATCGGCGTGCCGTGCCCGGGGCCCGACGTGTCGAGCGGCACCGAGAGCCACACATCCGTGCGGCCGTCCGCAGCCGTGTCGCCGACACCGACCCGGCCCCCGTGGGCGCGGGCGATCGCAGCCACGATTGCGAGGCCGAGGCCGGCTCCCGGTGTCGTGCGGGAATCGTCCGCGCGGCTGAAACGGTCGAACGCGTGGTCGGTGAACTCCGGCGGGAAGCCACGGCCATGATCGCCGACGTGGAGCTCGAGCGCACCGGACCGCCCGACAGCCCACAGCGACACGGTTCCTGCCCCGTGCGTGAGTGCGTTCTCGACGAGATTCCCGACGGCCTGTTCGAGTCGCAGCGGATCGGCGTCGACGAGCGGCACGTCGGAAGCACGCACTTCGACCGAGCGGCCGAGCTCCATGGCTCGATGCGAGAAGCGGTCGCGCACCGTCTCGAGCAGCGCGTCCGCGTCGACGGCCTCGCGTCGCAGCGGCAGGCCGCCCTGATCCGAGCGCGCGATCAACAGGAGGTCCTCCGCGAGCCTTGTGAGGCGCTCGGTCTCCTCGGCGGCGGAGCGCACGGCCGCCTCGAGCTCGTCGCGCGAGCGCGTGCGACGCAATGCGAGCTCGAGCTCCGTCCGCAAGAGTGCGAGCGGCGTCCGCAGCTCGTGACTCGCGTCGGCGACGAATCGGCGCTCGTGCTCGAGCGCGCTCTCGAGGCGCCCGAGCATCTCGTTCAGGGTCTCGGCGAGCGCCGAGATCTCGTCGTGGGCCTGGGGCACCGGCAGCCTGCGTCCCGGCGTCGTCGCGCTGATCACGCTCGCGCGACGCCGCATCGCCTCCACCGGCCGGAGGGCGGCCGCCGCGAGGCCGTAGCCGGCCAGCACGGCGATCAACAGCGCGGCGGGTGCGGCGAACAGGAATTCCCGCGCGAGCCGATGCAGCGTCTCCGAGCGGGCTGCGACCGATCGCCCGACGACGAGCGCCGCGCGCCGGCCCTCGACATTGACCGGGACCGCGAGCAGCCTCCAGTCGCCGCGCAGGCCCTGGACATCGCGGATCGCTCGGTATTGCTTGCCGTTCACGACACGGTGGAGGTCGCCGCCGGAGAGCAGCGGCGCCAGGCTTGCGGGCGAGGAATCCTCGGTCGTGCCGTTCGGCAAGAGCACCTGGGCGATCGTCGGCCCGTCGCTGACGTCCCGGTCGAGAAGGGTCTTTCCCTCGTCGGCGTGCGATGTTGCCTCCGCCACCTGTGCGCGCAGGTTCTGGTCGACGGAGGCGAGAAGCGCCGTTCCGACGCGCAGGTAGATGACCACGCCCATCGTCGCGAAGACGAGCGCCATCACCACCGCGAACGGCAGCGTCAGCCGGACGCGGATCGGCAGCGAGCTCACAGTCCGTCCTTGCGCAGCCGGTAGCCGATGCCGCGAACGGTCTCGATCGAGGAGTGGCCGAAGGGCCGGTCGATCTTCTCGCGGAGGTAGCGGATGTACACGTCGACCACGTTCGAGCGGCTCTCGAATGCGATGTCCCACGCGCCCTCGATCAGCTGCAGACGCGACAGGGCCTGACCAGGGCGTCGCATCAGGAGCTCGAGCATCGCGAACTCGCGCGCCGACAGCTCGACTTCCGTCTCGCCGCGCCAGACGCGGTGCTGGGCCGGGTCGAGCCGCAGGTCGCCGACGGCCAGGATCGTCGGCCGCTCGATCGGCCCGCGGCGAACGACGGCCCGGAGGCGCGCGAGCAGCTCCTCGAGCGAGAACGGCTTCGTCAGATAGTCGTCGGCGCCTGCGTCGAGTGCTCCGACCCGGTCACCGATCGCGTCTCGGGCGGTGAGCATGAGTACCGGCGTCCACAGCTCCTTCTCCCGCAGTCGCCGCAGCACTTCGAAGCCGTCGAGGCCGGGCAGCATCACGTCGAGCACGATCGCGTCGTACGGTGCCGTCTGCGCGAGCACCACCGCTTCGTCGCCGCGGGCGGCGACGTCGGTCGGATGCCCCTCCTCGCGGAGGGCCCGCGCAACGAGCGCGGCGAGCTTCGGCTCGTCCTCGACGACCAACACGCGCATGGTGGGATTGTTCCTGCGTCCCGCGCGACTCGCTCGGCGCTCTCATGCGCGTCTCATCGGAGGTTGCTGACCTGGGGGCATGGACGCGCCCGCAGAGCTCTCGCGCCCACACTCCCGTGGGCGGGTCACCAGGGTGCTGCGCGGGGGTGCCGAGGGAAATGTCCGCCTCACCGCGGTGACGGCGGCCGTGCTGCTCGTCCTGCTCGCCGCCGAGGGAGCGACGATCCCGTTCGTCCACCAGCAGCTGACGCTGCACATGGCGCTCGGCCTCGCCCTCATCCCGGCGGTGCTGCTGAAGCTCGGCACGACCGGCTGGCGATTCTTCCGCTACTACCTTCGCGACCCGGAGTACGTGCGGCGGGGCCCGCCACACCCGCTCCTGAGGCTCTTCGTCGCCCCGCTGACGGTCGCCTCGACGCTCGTTCTCTTCGGCACCGGTGTGGCGCTCGTCGTCATGCACCCGCAGCGGGGGCTCCTGGTCGGCCTGCACAAGGCGAGTTTCATCGTCTGGTTCGGCGCGATGGCCGTTCACGTCCTGGGGCACGTGCTCGAGCTCCCTGGGCAGGTCCGCGCCGACCGTGAGCACGATCTCCCCGGCGCCCGCCTCCGCTCGTTTCTGCTCGCTGCCGCGCTCGTCCTAGGCGCCGTCGTCGCGATCGCCGCGCTCCCCGCCATCCACCAGTGGGTCGACTGGGCGGCGCAGAATCGGCAGTTCGATCACTAGAGTCGCCGCCATCGTGGCGGGCCTTGCCGCCGTCGCGGGACTCGCGGCGTGCGGTGCGACGCGTACCGGGACGGCCGTGCCGACGGTGACGGCCGCGGTGGCCCACCGGGTTCGGGTCGCCCGTCAGGTCGTGGCGAAGCCGTCCGCTCCGGCCGCGCGGCTGCTCGGGCTGCCGCCGGTGGCGCCGGGCCCGGTTCCCGGGTACGTGCTGATCGCCGATCGCAACAACGACCGCCTGCTGATCGTCTCGCCTTCGGGGCGCATCGTCTGGCGGTTCCCGCGCCCGGGCGACGTTCGCCCCGGGCAGTCGTTCCACGACCCCGACGACGCGTTCTTCACCCCGGGGTACCGCGCGATCTCGATCAACGAGGAGTTCAACGAGACCGCGAGCCTCGTCGCCGTCCGCGCCCATCGCATCGTCTGGAGCTTCGGTCACGCCGGCGTCGCCGGTTCCGCGTTCGGCTATCTCTCGAACCCCGACGACGCCTATCTGCTCAAGAACGGCCTGCTGATGGTCGCCGACATCAAGAACTGCCGGGTGCTGTTCATCAACCATGCGAAGAAGGTCGTGCGCGAGATCGGCCACGCCGGTGATTGCACACACGACCCGCCTGTCGGGCTGTCCTCTCCGAACGGCGCGACACCGCTCGCCGACGGCGGTGTGCTCGTGACCGAGATCGGTGGCTGGGTCGACCGGATCGACGCGTCGGGTCACCTGGTCTACGCGCTGCGCACTCCGACGACGTACCCGTCCGACGCGCAGCTGCTTCCCAATGGCGACATCCTGGTCGCCGGCTTCAACACGCCGGGTCGCGTCGACGAGCTGACCCCCTCCGGCCGGATCGTCTGGACGTACGACCCGTCGTCCGGCCCCGGGGCGCTCGATCGGCCGTCGCTCGCCGTCCGCTGGCCGAACGGGATGATCGCCGTCACCGACGACTGGCATCACCGCATCGTGGTGATCGACCCACGCACGAAACGGATCGTCTGGTCGTACGGCCACCTCGGGGCTCCCGGTACCGCCGCGGGATACCTCGACAAGCCGGACGGGCTCGACCTGCTGCCGGCGACGGTTACCGGGCATCCCGCTCGCCGAGTCGCCACGGTACGGACGCCCGCGGTGATCCCGGCGCTCCGCGTCGCACGGGTCGGACGCCTGCCGGCGCCGCTCGCGCGCGCATCCGTCGTCGCCCTGCCGGACGGGCGTCTCGTCGTCGCCGGCGGCCTCGTCGGCGGCGCGTCGACCGACCAGGTGCTGGCCGGGCCGCCCCAGGCGCTGCGACCGTTCGGCCGCCTGCCGGTGCCGGGCCACGACGCGGCGGCAGCGCTCGTCGGCGGCGGCGTGGAGGTGTTCGGCGGCGGTCAGTCCACTTCCGTCGACACGGTCGTGCGGATCGATCCGTCGACCGGCGTCGCGCACGTTGCCGCGCATCTGGACGAGCCCCTCTCGGATCTCGGAGTTGCCGTGGTGGGCCGTACGCCCTATCTGGTCGGCGGCTACACGGGCTCGCGCTTTGCGAGCGCCGTCCTGCGCTATACCGGCGCGGGTCGCACGGCGACCGCCGCGCGGCTTCCGGACGGGCTGAGGTACGCGGGCGTGGCGGCGCTCGGCGGGAAGATCTATGTCGCCGGCGGCCTGACGACCGCCGGCGAGACCGACGCGGTCGATGCCGTCGATCCGGTCACGGGGGCCGTGCGGCGGATCGCAACGCTGCCGGCGCCGAACGCCTACGGCGCGCTGGTTGCGTTCCGCGGCGCCCTCTATCTGATCGGCGGCAAGTCGGCCTCCGGGACGCCAGTGGCCGCGGTGCTCCGCATCGACCCGGCGTCCGGGCGCGTCGTGCGGGCCGCAGTGCTGCCGTCGGCACTCGCCGAGCCGGCCGCCGCCGCGCGCGCAGGCGATGTGATCGTCGTCGGCGGCGAGGGCAGCGACGCGGTATACAGCCTCCGGCAGTGACCGAGCTCAAGCGCACCTTCGACGCGGTCGCCGACCGCTACGACGCCGCGCGTCCCGCCTACCCCGACGTCCTCTACGACGACCTCGTCGAGCTCGCGGGGCTCGAGCCCGGTGCCTGTCTCCTCGAGGTGGGGTGCGGGACAGGGAAGGCGACCCGGCCGCTGCTCGACCGCGGGCTCAGCGTCGTCTGCGTCGAGCTCGGCGAGCAGCTCGCCGCGCAGGCGCGCCGCAACCTCGCCGGCCTCGACGCCGAGATCCACGTCGGGGCGTTCGAGGAGTGGGACGGCGAGCCGGGCGGCTTCGACCTCGTCTACGCCGCCACCGCCTGGCACTGGGTCGACCCGCGACTCGGCTATCCGAAGGCGCACGAGCTGCTCCGGCCCGGAGGCCACCTCGCGATCTGGGGCGCGGGCCACGGGTTCCCGGAGGGCTTCGACCCGTTCTTCACCGAGATCCAGCGCGTCTACGACGAGCTCGGCGAGTCGTATCCCGGCGACTGGCCGCCGCCTCCGCCGGAGAAGGCGCCCGACCTGCGGTCGGAGATCGAGAGCTCGGGCCTCTTCGAGGGGGTCGAGATCCGCCGCCACGTCTGGGAGCGGCGCTACACCGCCGACGAGTACATCGGACTTCTCGACACGTTCTCGGGCCACATCGTCATGGATGCGTCGAAGCGCCGGCGACTCGACGACGCGATCCGCGATCTGCTCGCCGCGCGTCCCGACGGCGCCGTCCGCCGCCACTGGCTCGCGATCCTCCACGTCGCCCGCCGCTCGGCGTAGGCAAACTGTCCGGCGCCCGGAGAGGTGTCCGAGCGGTCTAAGGAGCGCGACTGGAAATCGCGTACGTGCTGAAAGGTGCGTCGAGGGTTCAAATCCCTCCCTCTCCGCTGCACGCACAGGGCCTGTCTCGGCAGGCCCTGTGCCGTTTCAGGGCCGCGCCGGCATCGCTAGCATGAGCCGCTCGGAGAAGTGGCCGAGTGGCTGAAGGCGGCGCCCTGCTAAGGCGTTAGGTGGGGAAATCCCTGCCTCGAGGGTTCGAATCCCTCCTTCTCCGCTTCTCGAGTCGCTCAGCGGGCATCGACGACGCGCACGGCTTTTCCCTCGCTCCGCGGCACCGCGCCCTGCTCGAGCACGTCGACGCGCACGCGGATTCCGAGATGCTCGCGCAGCGCGCGCTCGGCGGCGCGGCGCAGAGTCATCGGGTCGACGTCGGCGTCGACGGGCTCGCATTGCACGCTCAGCTCCGCCATCGCCCCCGACCGGTCGACGACGAGCAGGTAGTGCGGTGCTGCGCCTGCGACACCGAGCAGCGCATGCTCGACATTCGACGGGTACACGTTCACGCCGCGCACGATGATCATGTCGTCGCGCCGGCCGCGAAGGCCCCGGATCCGGGCCGTCGTGCGCCCGCAGATGCACGGCTCGCGCACAACCGACGCAAGGTCGCCGGTGCGGTAGCGAAGCAGCGGCATCGCCTCCTTCACGAGTGTCGTGAAGACGAGCTCGCCCTCCGTGCCGTCTGCAACGGGGACGCCCGTGTCGGGATCGACGACCTCGACGAGGAAGTGATCCTCGTGGACGTGGAGGCCGTCGCGCGCCTCGATGCACTCGGTCGCCACGCCCGGCCCGCACATCTCGGACAGGCCGTAGAAGTTCACGGCTCGCAGCCCCGGCAGCACGTTTTCGATCTGCTCGCGCAGCCCCTCGGTCCACGGCTCACCGCCGAAGAGCCCGAGCTCGAGCCGGAGCGACGCCGGGTCGATGCCTGCGTCCTCGACGGCCTGTCCGATCACGAGCGCGTACGACGGCGTCGCGACGAGCACCTGGGCGCCGAGGTCGGCGAGCAGCATCGCCTGCCGCGCGGTCATGCCGCCCGAGACGGGGACGACCGGTGCGCCGATCCGCTCGGCCCCCTGGTGGAACCCGTGCCCGCCGGTGAAGAGCCCGTACGTGTTCGCGTTGTGCACCAGCATTCCGGGACGCACGCCCGCGAGCGTCAGCGAGCGGGCCATCAGCTCCGTCCACGCGTCCAGATCGGCGCGGGTGTAGCCGACGACCGTCGGCTTTCCATGCGTGCCGCTCGAGGCATGCACGCGCGCGAGCTCGGCCACGGGGACGCGCAGGAGGCCGAACGGGTAGGCGTCCCGCAGCGTCGACTTGTCGACGAACGGCAGCGCCGCGACCTGATCGAGCGAGTCGAGCTCGAGCCCGAACGTCGCTCGCAGACGGGCGAGCTGCAGCTCGTGCAGCTTCTCGCGCGGAAGCTGCTCCGCGGGGTCCCAGATCACCGGCTCAGAGGTGCCGCTCGTGGGCGTTCCAGTGCGTCTCGAGGTTGCGGACGAGGGCCGGGCTCAGGTGGCAGTACGCCTGCTCGCGGCAGAACGTCGCCATGTACTGCCGAAAGAGGTCGAGCGGCTCGGCGCCGACGCGCAGCGCGCGGCGGTTCCCGGCCGCGTTCACGAGACCCGAGCTCGTCAGCGCCTCGACGCGGCGCTCGACCGCTTCGTCCATCTGCCCGCCCGGCTCGACGATCTCGTCGCAGAGCAGGTCGCCGTTCGGCGTCCCCGCTTCGAACTCCAGCCCCGACAGGATCGCCTGGCGCGCCAGCCTGTCTCCCACCGACCGCGCCAGGCGCAGGTTGGAGGCGCCCGGCAGGATCCCCTCCTTGCGCGCCGGCAGGTACAGGCGGCTCCCGCGCTCGGCGATCACGTGGTCGACCGTGTGGAGGATCTGGCAGGCGCCGCCGATCGCGAACGTCTCGACCGCTGCGATCCAGAGCTTCTCGGTCGTCTCCTCCGGCTCGCCCGGGCGGTACTCCTCGGCGCTCAGCCCGCGATACAGCTTGTTGACGTAGCCGAGGTCGCGGGTGACGAAGAACAGGTAGTCGATCCGCCCGCGGTAGAGATGGGTGAGATTGAGGCCGGCACCGAAGACGCGGCGGCCCGCGTAGCGCGGATGGCTCACGACCGCGCCGCGGACGACCCCGACCTCCACCGCCGGGTCGAGCAGCGCGAGGTCGACCGCGACCTCGGTCGTCGGGAGCGTCACACAGTCCTCGGCGTTCAGGTGACGGTCGTTGCGGATCTCGAGATGGGCCGCGCCGCCGCGCCGCTCGAGGTGGGTCTGACCGAGGTCGGCGACGCCGGTCGCCCGGAAGTCGTCCAGACGAGCGAGCGCCTCCTCGGTCGGGCGCAGCATCGACCAGACCAGGTGGCCGCCGCAGCGAGGCGAGGCGAGGACGAACGAGAGGAAGAGGCCCTGCGCGATCTCGAGGCCCTCCTTCTCGGGGAGCGCCCGGTCGCGCTCGACCGCCATCTGGGCGCGGGTGGGGGTGAGGCCGGGGAAGCGCTCTGCCGCGGCGTAGACGAGCTCCTCGTCGCGCACCGGGCGGCCGAGATCGCCGGTGAGGGACGCGTAGACCGTCTCGGCGTGCATGCGCAGGAACCGGGCACGCGCGGCATCGAGCGCCGTCCGCAGGAAGGCTGCCGCGTCTGCCTCCGCCGGTGTCCGGCGCGGGCGCGGGGGGAGCCGGGCATGGAGCTCCTCGCCGCGGGTCAGGTGCGCGCCGACAGAAGCGCTCGCTGCCTCGAAGGCACCCGTCTCCGCCGGGGTGCCGGCGAGCCAGTCGTCGATCTCCGGCTGTGAGAAGCCGGCCGCGTCGAGGACGGCCCGGTCAGGCATCGGCGAGTAGGAACTCCGCCGCGCGCTCGCCGATCATGATCGACGGGGCGTTCGTGTTCCCGGTCGTCACCGCCGGCATGACGGACGCATCGGCGACCCGCAGCCGCTCGACGCCGTGCACCCTGAGCCTCGGGTCGACGACGGCCGCCTCATCGCTCCCCATCCTGCACGTGCCGACCTGGTGGTGGTAGGTGATGGCGGTCTTCCGCGCGTAGGCGCGCAGCGCGTCCCCGCCGTCGAGATCCGGGCCGGGGTAGCGCTCGGTGACGCCCCAGTCGGCGAGCGCGTCCGCGCTCCCGATCCGCCGGCACAGGTCGAGCGCCGCGACCAGGCTCTCGAGATCGGCGTCGCAGGCGAGGATGTTCGGGTCGAGGGCCGGCGGGTCCTCCGGCGTGGGCCCGGTGAGGCGCAGCGTGCCGCGGCTCGCCGGCCGCACCAGGCCGCCCAGGAGGGTGAAGCCGTTCTCGATCTGCTCCATCCACGGCTCGACCATCGGCACCATGAAGTGGATCGGCTGGATGTCGGGCACCGGCAGGCCCGGGCGTGAGCGCCAGAAGAGATGCGTCTGGCACGCGGGCAGGCCGGGGGAGGGAGGGCCGATCTCGCGCGCGGCGGCGAAGATGACCGGCGACAGCAGGTGGTCGTGGAGGTTCTCGCCGACTCCGGGGAGATCCACGGCGACGTCGACTCCCACCTCGCGCAGGTGGCCGGCCGGGCCGATCCCCGAAAGGAGCAGCAGCTGCGCCGACCCGATCGTGCCGCCGCAGACGACCACCTCCGCGGCCTCCCTGCGCTCGAGCCGCCCGTCCTCCGACCACTCCACGCCGACGCAGCGGGTGCCGTCGAGGAGCAGTCGCCGGGCGACCGCGCCGGTGCGCAGCTCGAGCCCGGGATTCGCCTCGATCGGGCGGACGTAGGCCGCGGCGGTGCTGTGGCGGACGCCGTTCTCGATGCAGTACTGCATGAACGAGAAGCCGTCCTGCGACGAGCCGTTGTAGTCGGGGTTCAGGGGGATGCCGCTCTCCTTCGCCGCCTCGGCGAGGGAGAGGTGGATCGCATCCGGCTCGAAGCGCGTCAGCAGGCTCACCGTTCCCGGCCCGCCGGGCTCGCGCCGCTCGATGCGCTCGTAGACCGGGCGCACGTCGTCCCAGCGCCAGCCGTCGGCGCCGAGGTAGGCCCAGGTGTCGAAGTCGGCGGGGGCCCCGCGCACCCAGATCATCGCGTTGAGGCAGCTCGAGCCCCCGAGCACGCGCCCGCGCGGCCAGGCGAGCCGGCGGCCGTCGGCGTGACGTTGCGGGACGGTCTCGTACGCCCAGTCGACCTCGGACAGCCAGAGCTCGTGCAGGCGGCCCGGGTCGTGAATCGCGGGATGCTCGTCGCGGCCGCCCGCCTCGAGCAGCAGCACACGCGCTCCGCCCTCGACGAGGCGCCGTGCCACGACGGCGCCGCCCGAGCCGGCGCCGACCACGATCACGTCCGGCTCGCGTGGCTCGGCGCTCACCGGGCAAGCCTAAGGCCCCGGCGCCCGGGTGCCAATATCACCCTTCCGGAGGATGCGCGGCAGGGGCCGTCTGGGGAAGGATCCGTGGCAAGCCGGCTCCCCCTGACACCGGCGGACTGACGTGACTGCGGCGATTCCCGCCCCCACCGGGCGGGTTTCGTCCGTTCAGGGGCCGTTTTCGGCTACGACGAGTGGGTCGACGTGAAGACGAACGCGGCCACGTCGTGGATCTGCGTGTCCGTCAGCTGGCCCTTGAAGGCCGGCATCGGGCCGCCGCCGACCTCGACCTGGTGGACGATCGTGTCGTAAGCCGGCTTCAGGTTGTCCAGGTTCGGGCCGACCGTCCCCGTCGCGCCCGCCGCCTTCAGGGTATGACAGCCGCTGCAGCCCGCCGAGGTGAAGACGGCCTTGCCTGCCGTCGGATTGCCCTGCGTCGACGCCGTGGTCGTGGTCGCCGCGCCCGTCGTCGTGGGGGCGGTGGTGGTGGTCGTCGCCGGCGCCGTGGTCGTCGCGGCCGGCGTCGTCTCGGCGCTTGCCTCCTTCGGCTCCCGGCCGAACACGAGGACGGCGCTGATCATCGCGACGAAGAAGAGCACGCAGACGGTGATGAACAGGCCGAGATGCCGCCCCGGGAAGTCCGGGTTGCGGCGCGGCAGCACGAACGACGAGACCAGCGCGAAGACGATGAACAGGAGCCCGACGGTCGCGAGCCCGATCTTGTGCCCGGTCGACAGGGCGGCGACGACAGGGACGACCGTCGAGAGCATCGGGCGCGAACCTACCGGAAACCGGGACTACGAGGTCGCGGCGTCGGACGCGTGCGGCTCGTCCGAATCGGACGAGCGCAGGTACAGCAGCTCGTACACGGCCGCCGCGATCACGGCGCCGGCGAACGGGCCGACGTACCAGACCCAGAAGTGGGCCCAGCGGTCGCCGACGAGCTGCGGGCCGAACGCCCGCGCCGGATTGATCGCCGCGCCGGTCAGGACGCCGCCCATCAGTACGTCGACGACGACCGTGAAGCCGACCGCGATTCCCGCGATCTGCCTGAACGCGCCGCGCTCGTCGACCATGGTCGCGAAGTAGACCCAGACGAGGAAGAACGTCAGCACGGTCTCGACCACGACGGCCGCACCCGACCCGATGCTGCCGCCGAGGGCCGGCACGCCGAGGTGCACCGAGTTCTCGATCGCCTTCGGCATCACCCAGTGGAGAACGAGGGCACTGGCCGCGGCGGCCGCGAACTGCGTCACCCAGTAGGCGACGGCGAGCACGGGGGCGATGCGGCGCGTGACCAGGTAACCGAGTGTCACCGCCGGGTTGAAGTGGCCACCCGAGACCAAGCCGGACGCCGAGACCATTGCGGCGACCACGAGGCCGTAGGCGAGCGCGATGTCGGTGAGGGTGCGCGCGAACGCGAGCGAGCCTGCGGCGACGAAGACGAGGGCGAACGTCCCGACGAACTCGGCCGAGCAGCGCCTGACGTAGTTGCCTGCGAGCACGCCCGACACCTTAGGACCGCGATCGGACGGACTGGTTGCCTACGGCTCGGCGGTGGCGCCGAACGAGACGACGACCTGCCGCGTTCCCCGGCGCGGCTTCCGGCCCCGGAACTCGTCGAGCAAGGCTTCGAAGCGGTGTCCGAGCTCCCCGAGCTCGGACGGCGTCAGCGCGAGCGTCGCCGACGATGTCTGCACGGCGCGGCGCCAGACCGCGGGCAGCTCGTGCTCGTGCCGCAAGGCGTCTCGCACCCGCTGCTGCTGACGGGAGAGCAGCTCGTCGCGGAGCACTGTCGCCTCGGGGCCGTCGGAGGTGAACTCGATCCGGGCTGCGGTCGCGCGCCACGGGCGCTCACGGCCTGCACCGCCCTCGCCCTCCTGGACGAACCTCCATTTGCCGAGCGCCCGCAGGTGATAGCTGCAAGACGACGGGCTCTCGCCGACGACCGCCGCGCACTCGGTCGCCGTCGCCTGCTCCACCTCGTGGAGATGGTCGAGGAGGGCGAGGCGCGTCGGGTGGGCGAGTGCCCGCATCGCCCGCGGGTCGGAGAGGGTGAGGTTGTCGAAAGAGATGTTTCGAAACTACTCTTTCGAGAGCCACGCGTCAAGGATCCGTCGCTCCTTGTCGCGCTCGAGCCCGGCGTCCACCGTCGTCGGCCCCTCGCCGGTCTCGAGCCAGGCGAGCGTGTCGCGAGCGGTCTCGGCGAGGGGCCGGGTGACAAGACCCGCCGCGAACGCGGTCGTGGGCTCGATCGCGAGCATCCCGGCGAGCTCGGGATCGTGCAGCCACAGCGGCAGCTCCATCCACTCGCCGACCCCCAGCTCCGCCAGGAACCCGGGATCGACCCAGACGAGCTCGGGGTCCCGGCCGACTCCCTCCGCGCAGGCGGCGAGCATCGCCGACCACGTCGTCGGGCGGTCGACCGCGTTGAACGTGCCGGCGAGCCCCGTCTCCGCGGCCGCGACGATCCACGCCGCAAGGTCGCGGCCGTCGATCACCTGCGCCGGCGCTTCCGGCGGCGCGGGGGCGAGAACACGGCCCCCGTCGGCCAGCCGCTCGGGCCAGTAGGAGAAGCGCCCCGTCGGGTCCCACGGGCCGACGATCAGCCCGGGGCGGACGATGAATGCATCCGGGAACGCCTCGCGCACGACCTGCTCGCACTCCGCCTTCAGCTCGCCGTAGGCCTCGCGGCGGTCCTCGGTCGGCGCCGCGAGCACGCGCAACGGCGACGACTCGGTCGGCGGCGTCGAGCAGTCGGCATACACCGAAACCGACGAGATGAACGTGTAGTGCCGGACCGGCCCGAGCACCTCGATCGTGTCCCGGACGACACGCGGTACGAAGCCGCTCGTGTCGACCACTGCGTCGAACGACCGTCCGGCGAGCGCGTCCAGGCCGCCGTCGCGGTCGCCGCGCAGCCTCTCGAGCTCGGGATACAGGTCGGGCCGCGTGGTGCCGCGGTTGAAGAGCGTCACGTCGTGCCCGCGGGCGAGCGCGACGTCGACGACGTGGCGGCCCACGAACTGGGTGCCTCCCAGGACGAGCAATCTCATAGGCTGGAGCGTATGTCGCCGGTCATCCGTCGTGCCGAGCCGGATGACTACCCGCGGGTGATCGCGGTCGTCGACGAGTGGTGGGGAGGGCGGCAGATGGCGGCGATGCTGCCCAAGCTCTTCTTCGTGCACTTCCGCGACACCTCGTTCGTCGCCGAGGACGGCGCGGCGCTCGCCGGCTTCCTCTGCGGCTTCCGGTCGCAGACATACGCGGACGAGGCCTACATCCACTTCGTCGGCGTCGACCCGGCCCGGCGCGGCGACGGCCTCGGCCGCGCGCTCTACGAGCGCTTCTTCGCGGCGGTCTCGCCGCGGACGGTCGTCAGGGCCGTCACCTCGCCCGTGAACGAGCGCTCGGTCGCCTTCCATCGGGCGCTCGGGTTCGCGGTCGAGCGCATCGACGAGGACTACGACGGCGCCGGCGAGGCGCGCGTCCTCCTCGTCAGGCAGCTCTGAGAGGTACCCGTCCGAGGGATCGTCGGCACTGTTGCCAGCGCCGACACAGTGTCGCGTGGGGGTGCCGGTCTACCGCGGACCGTTCGGCACGGCGCAGGCAGAGCGCCTCTTGTGGCGCGCCGGTTTCGGGCCGCGCCCGGGCGAGGCGGAGGCGCTCGCGAAGCTCGGCCTGCAGGGAGCCGTCCACCAGCTCACGAACCCGGGCTTCGAGAAGCTCGTCGGCCCGAAGCCGCACGACGACAAGGGGCACCCGCTCGCCCCGTACGACGCGTGGGGCCACGACCACTGCTGGTGGCTCGACCGCATGGTGCGGACGTCGCGACCGCTCGTCGAGCGGATGACGCTCGTGTGGCACGACTGGTTCGCCACCTCGAACGACGGCGTCGGCAGCCAGAAGCTGATGCTCGAGCAGAACGCCCTCTTCCGCAAGCACGCGCTCGCCTCGTTCCACGACCTCCTCCTCGACGTGACGGCGAACCCCGCGATGCTGCTGTGGCTCAACGGCACGCAGAACGAGAAGGGCGAGCCGAACGAGAACTACGGCCGCGAGATGATGGAGCTCTTCACGCTCGGCGCCGATCGCGGCGCGTACACGGAGCGGGACGTGCGCGAGCAGGCGCGGGCGCTGACCGGCTGGACGAACCGCTGGTCGCAGGGGCGCGGCGACTACGACTTCCACTTCGACAAGACACGCCATGACACGGGCGTGAAGCGCGTGTTCGGCCGGTCGGGCGCCTTCGACTGGCACGGCGCCTGCAAGCTCTGCCTCGAGAACCCGAAGCACGCCTCGTTCTTCGTCACGAAGCTCTGGTCGTACTTCGTGCCGGTGCCGCCGAACGGCGAGACGCTCTCGGCGCTCGAGACGCTGTACAGGAGCGGCGACTACCAGGTGAAGCCGGTCGTCGCCGCGATCCTCACGCATCCCGCCCTGTACCTCGGGCCGCGGATGGTGAAGCCGCCGATCGTGCTCACCGCCGGCCTGCTCCGCCGTCTCAAGGCCGGGATCACCACGACCGACTGGGCGTGGATCGGACAGATCTCGGGCCAGCAGCTCTTCTACCCGCCGAACGTCGCGGGCTGGGACGACACGCGCTGGCTCGACACGGCGACCTTCCGCGGCCGCTTCATCGGCGCGCAGCGCATCGTCGGCGACAAGAAGCGCGCTCTCGACCCGGGCAAGGCCAAGGAGACCGCCACCGCCGAAGAGGTGCTCACGCGGGCGCTCAAGTTCTGGAACCAGCCCGCGCTGAGCGACGGGACGCACTACCAGCTGATGCACTTCGCCAAGCGCGCGATCGCCGATGCCGGCAACGCCGACTGGAAGCAGAAGCAGTACCCCGTGATGGTCGAGCAGGCCCTGCGCCAGCTGATCGCCGTGTCCCCCGACCTCCAGACTGCATGACCGGCTTCAACAGGATCGGCTGCGACGAGTGCTCGCGCGCGGAGGCACTGCGGGCCGTCGCCGGCCGCGGACTGCCGGCGATCGAGCCCGGGATGCCGCTGCCCGCGGGCACCGGTCTCAGCCGCCGCAGCTTCGTCGCCAAGTCGCTCGGGCTCGCGCTCTCGGTCTACGGCGTCGGCCGGCTCGGCCTCTTCGACGAGGGGATCGCCGCGGCCGCGGCCGCGAAGCCGTCCGGGAAGATCCTCGTCAACGTCTTCATGGGCGGCGGTGCCGACGCGCTCTCGCTGCTCTATCCCGCCGGGGATCCCCTCTACCAGCAGTTCCGCCCGACCCTCGCAGTCGACGGGGGCACCACGTTCACCGAGGACCCGCGCCTTTACTGGCACCCCGCCCTCGCGCCGCTCGCGACGCTGCACGACGAGGGCAAGGTGACCGTGATGCCGTCGATCGGCTACGCGCATCCCGACCAGTCGCACTTCACGTCGCGCCACTACTGGGAGGTCGGCGCCACCGACGCGCACCTCCTCACCGGGTGGATGGGCCGCTATCTCGACCTGGTCGGGAACGCCGACAACCCGCTGCAGGGCCTCTCGATGACCGGTTCGCTCTCGCCGACGCTCGCCACCGCCAAGGTGCCGGTGGCGGCGATCGACGGCCCAGGCCAGTACGACTTCTACGTCTCCGGCGTGTGGGGCTCGGTCGAATCGCGGATGCTCGACGCGATGGGTGCACTCGGCACCGTGCGCTCGCCCGATCCGTCGTTCAGGACGGCCGCGCGCGTCACCTCCCAGTCGGACACCCTGCGCCGCCAGCTCCTCCCGTTCGCCAAGCAGGCCACGACGACGCCGACGACCCCGTACCCGACCGGCGACTCGTTCCCGCAGCAGTTGCAGGGCGTCGCGGCGATGATCGGCGCCGGCCTCCCGCTGCACTGCGTCGCGCTCGACGCGAGCGGCTCCTATGACACGCACGCGGACCAGGTATCGGCGCTGACGCCCGCCCTGACGACGACCGCGGCGTCGCTCTTCGCCTTCCAGCGCGACCTCGAGGCGAGAGGGGTCGCCGACCGCGTGCTGACGCTCGTGTGGAGCGAGTTCGGGCGGCGGGCAAAGGAGAACGGCTCCGGCACCGACCACGGCGCGGCCGGGACGGCGTTCCTGATCGGGACGCAGGCGGCCGGGCAGCAGGTGGGCGAGTACCTCGGGCTTGCAAGCGGCCTCGACGAGGACGGCAACCTGAAGCCGACGGCCGACTTCCGCGGTGTGTACTCGGGGCTGCTCGAGCAGTGGCTCTCGTTCGACGCCTCCCGGATCATCCCGGAGGCGAAGAGCTTCCAGCGGCCGACTCTCGTCAAGTGAAGCTTCTCATCGCCTCGCTTCTCGCCTCGACGAGCGTCGCGGTGGCCCATGCGGCGACGCCCGCGCCGGTGCGCCTGCAGGTCGTCGCCCACGAGTACTCGTTCACGCTCTCGCGACTCAAGGTGCACTCCGGCCCGGCGCTGATCGAGCTCGACAACATGGGACAGGACCCTCACGACCTGCGCGTACAGCGCGCGGGGTCGCCTCACATCGCGGGGCTCGGCGTGATCAAGCCGGGCTCGCGCGCCACGCTGTCGCTGAAGCTGCCGCCGGGGCGATACTCGTTCTGGTGCTCCGTCGCGAATCATCGCGCTCTGGGGATGCAGGCGACCGTGATCGTCACGCGCTGACCTACGACGACGTCGGCGACCCGGCCGGCTTCCCCGTCGTCTATCTGCACGGCGGTGGCGACTCGCGCGTCTCCCGCCCCCCGGACGACTCGATCGCGGCATCGCTCGGTGTCCGTCTGATTGCGCTCGAGCGCAGCGGCCCCGGGATCCGCCGCCCGACGCTGCGCGCCTGGGCCGAGGAGGTGCTCCCGCAGTTGCCGGTCGACGAGTTCGCCGTCGTCGGATGGTCGGCCGGAGGGCCGCATGCCCTCGCGCTCGCCGCCGCCGCGCCCGGCAGGGTCCGGCGCGTCGCCGCGGCCGGCTCGCTGCCGCCGGCCGACCTGCTCGGGCACGTCTCGAGCGACGTCAGGACCGTGATGCGGATCTCACGCCTCTCGCCGGCGCTCGCCCGCTTCCCGCTCGAGCGCTGGGGGCGCCGACCGGTCCCGCCGACCGGCAGCCCGGAGGGCGACGAGGCCTACACGCGCGGCCGCACCGAGTCGTTCCGCACGGGCGGCCTCTGGCTCGCCTACGAGCTCGCCTACCTGACGCGGCCGTGGGGCTTCGAGCTGGGCGACGTGCGCGCCCCGGTGACCCTCTGGTTCGGGGAGCGCGACACGACCTGCCCGCCGGCGATCGCCCGCGAGCTGGAACGGCGGCTGCCGGACGCGACGATCCGCCTCGTCGACGACACACACCAGCTCCTGTTCAGCCGCTGGCGCGAGATCCTCGCCGACGCGGCGCGAGCACCGCGAACTGATCCGTGACCTCGAGCTGTGCGGACGCGAACCGGAACAACGCGGCCGGCCGCCCGCCGGCCCGGCCCGGTGCGCGCGTGCCTTCGACCCGCTCGAGCACTCCGCGCCGGACGAGCACCCGCTGCAGATTCGTCGACGACACGTCGTGACCCAACGCTGCGACGTAGATCTCGCGCAGCTCGGAGACGGTGAACGTGGCCGGGGCGAGCGCGAAGCCGATGTTGGTGTAGGAGAGCTTCGCCCGGAGGCGGGCCGCGGCCGCAGCGGCGAGCTCGTCGCCGAGGTCGACGGGCATCCATGCTCCCGCGAGCGGGCGGTCGGTGGGCACGAGCCCGAGGTAGACGGTCGCAAGCGTGCCGTCTGCGAGGGCGCGCGTCTCGAGCTGCTCGTGGTGGGCGAGCGCATCGACGTCGACGGCGTGGGCGAGCGCGAGCTCGAGCGACTCGCCGCGGCGCAGCTCGACGCGGCTCGTCAGGGACTCGAGGTGCCGCGCGCGCACGCGCAGCACGACGCCGACCACGGTGTGCCAAGTAAAATCGACCACAGGTTTTCGTCCCGGAGTCTAAAACCTCCGAGGGCGTGGCTCGACGACATGGCGGAGTTGACGAACGAGCAGATCGAGCTGGCACGCGGCGGTCGCGGCTTCGCCGTCGTGGCGACGCTCGGCCGCGACGGCGCGCCCCAGACGAGCATCGTGTGGGTCGACACCGACGGCGAGCACGTGCTCCTGAACACGACGAGCACCCGTGCGAAGGCGCGGAACCTGCGCCGCGACCCGCGCATCAGCGTCACGGTCTTCGACGGCGGCGATCCGCATCGGTACTTCGAGGTCGAGGGCACGGCAGAGCTCGTGCGCGACGGCGCCGAGGAGCACATCGAGGAGCTCTCGCAGCGGTATGACCGCACGGAGTTCACCGGTCAGCGCGACCGCGTGATCGTGAAGGTCACACCGCGGCGGATCTTCGACTACGGCGCATGAGGCTCCCGCGCTCCTTCGGCGTCGTGCTCGTCGCGGTCGCGGCCGCCCTCTGGGGTCTCGACGCGTGGATTCGCGCCCCGCTCGCGCAGACGACGGCGGTTGCGACGATCGTCTTCGGCGAGCACCTCGTGCTCGTGCTGCTGACCTTGCCGTTCCTCGCGGGAGCGCTTGCCGCGGTCGTTCGCCTCGGCCCGCGTCACCTGCTCGCGGCCGTCGTGATCGGCGCCGGCTCGTCGGCGGTCGCCACGATCCTCTTCACGCAGGCGTTCGTCGACGGGCACGACTTCGTCACGCCGGTCGTGCTGCAGAAGGTGCAGCCGGTGATCGCCGTCGTGGCGGCGGGGGTCGTGCTCGGCGAGCGGCCGCGCGCGCGCTTTGCGTTCTACTTCCTGCCTGCGCTCGCCGGCGTCTGGCTGATGGGCGTGCCGCACCCGCTGCACCCGACGGTGCACGGGTTGAAGCCGACGCTGTATGCGCTCGGCGCGGCGGTCCTGTGGGCGCTCGGGACCGTCCTCGGCCGCTATCTCGCGCGCGACATGCGCTTCGAGCACGTCGCCACGCTTCGCTTCGCGTTCGGCCTGCCGGCGAGCGCGATCGCGCTGCTCGTCCTCGGCGCCCCTGCGTTCGCGTCGGTGCACGACTCGTTCTGGATCGCCGTGCTCGCCGTGGTGACCGGCTTCGTGGCGCTTGGGCTCTACTACTACGGCCTGCAGGTCACGCCTGCGGTGATCGCGACGCTTGCCGAGCTCGCGTTCCCGGTCAGCGCGATCCTCGTCGGGTACTTCAAGTTCGGCCAGTCCCTCACCGGCTGGCAGTGGGTCGGGGTCGGAATGACGAGCCTCGTCGTCGTCCTGCTGCCCGCGCGCCCGGTGGAGGAGCTCGACGTCGTGCCGGCGCCGGCTCCCGCGCCGGCCTGACTCCTACGTCTCGCCCGGGTCGCCCTCGGCTGCGAAGGCGCGCGCGACGTCGAGTGTCGAGAGGACGCCGACCGGCAGCCCCGAGTCGGTGGTGACGAGGAGGTGCTGCGACTGGTTCTCCTCCATCAGGCGCGCCGCGTCGACGAGCGTCGCTTCGGGTGTGACCGTGATGACGGGCGACGCCGCGACCGCGCCCGCGTTCGCGTGCGTCCCGATGGCCGCAATCAGGTCGAGGTCGGAGACGACGCCCCAGGCGTGCAGCTGGTCGTCGGTACCGAAGACGACGATCGCGTGGACGCGATGCCGCGCCATCATCCGGGCGACGTCACGGAGCGGGGTGACGGGGAGGCAGGTGAGGACCCCCGGTGTCATCGCCTCGCCGACGGTGCCGGTGCCGAGCTCGGGAACGGTGGTGCTCATGACGGATGCACCTCCTCGGTCGTCGTGCGCGCGACCCCGGCGGCGACCGCCGCCTCGGCAACCGCACGCGCGACGGCGGGCGCAACCGAGCGGTCGAAGACGCTCGGCACGATGTAGTCCGCCGCGAGCTCGTCGCCGGGGATGACCTCGGCGAGCGCGTGCGCCGCCGCGACCTCCATCTCGCCGGTGATCGCCCGGGAACGCACGTCGAGCGCGCCGCGGAAGACACCGGGAAACGCGAGCACGTTGTTGATCTGGTTCGGGTAGTCGGACCGGCCCGTCGCGATCACGGCCGCGAGGCCCTCGATCTCCTCCGGGTCGATCTCGGGACGCGGGTTCGCGAGGGCGAAGACGATGGAGCCCGGTGCCATGCGCTCGATCCCGGCGCGCGTGATCGCGCCTGGCACCGACAGGCCGATGAAGACGTCGGCGCCGGCGAGCACCTCGTCGGCGCTGCCGGAGAGGTTCTCGGGATTCGTCAGCTCGGCGTACTCCTGCTTGGCCGCGTTCAGGCCCTCGCGGCCGCGATAGAGGGCCCCGCCCTCGTCGCAGCCGACGATCACGCGCGCACCGGCGTGCAGCAGCGTCTTCGTCACGGCGGTTCCTGCGGCGCCGGCGCCGGTGGTGACGATCTTCACCTCGTCGAGACGCTTCCCGACGACCTTGAGCGCGTTCAGCAGCGCGGCGAGGACGACGATCGCAGTCCCGTGCTGGTCGTCGTGGAAGACAGGGATGTCGAGCTCCTGGCGGAGGCGCTCCTCGATCTCGAAGCAGCGCGGGGCGGCGATGTCCTCGAGGTTGATGCCGCCGAACCCGGGTGCGATCGCCTTGACGACGGCGACGATCTCGTCGGTCGAGCGCACCGAGAGACAGATCGGGAACGCGTCGATCTCCCCGAACTCCTTGAACAGCATCGCCTTGCCCTCCATCACGGGCATCGCGGCCTCAGGGCCGATGTCGCCGAGGCCGAGCACGGCCGAGCCGTCCGTGACGACGGCCACCATGTGCTGCTTGGCGGTCAGCGCCCAGACCTTCTGCGGGTCGTCGGCGATCGCGCGCGAGACGCGCGCCACGCCGGGCGTGTAGGCCATCGAGAGGTCGTCGCGCGTCTTCAACGGCACGCGTGGCACGACCTCGATCTTGCCGCCGAGATGCATCAGGAACGTCCGGTCGGAGACGTGCAGCACCTCGACGCCGGGCACGTTCCGCACGGCGGCGGCGACCTCGTCGAGGTGCGCCGCATCGGCGGCGAGGACGGTCACGTCGCGCACCTTCGTCGTCTGCTCGACGCGGACGATGTCGATCGCGCCGAGCGAGGCTCCCGCCTCGCCGACCGCGGCGGCGAAGCGCGCGAAGGTGCCCGGGCTGTCGTCGAGCCGGATGCGGATCGTGGCGCTGAACGACGCGGAGATGTGCATACCGGCAATGTACGGGCCTACGGCCCTGCGATCATGAGGAAAAACTACGCCGGATGACGTTGACGATCTGCGATGTGGGGCCGCGCGACGGCCTGCAGAACGAGGCTGCGGTGCTCGGGCCCGCGGCGCGCGCCGTGCTCGTCGGCGAGCTGGCGGCGGCCGGCGTGCCGCGGATCGAGGCGGTCTCGTTCGTCCGCGCCGACCGGGTGCCGCAGATGGCGGGCGCCGAGGAGGTGGTCGCCGCGGCCGATCGCGGCTCGGCCGAGCTCGCCGGGCTCGTGCTCAACGTGCGCGGCTGGGAGCGGCTCGCCGCCACGACGGTCGACCGCGTCGACTGCACCCTCGCCGCGACGGAGACGTTCAACCGCCGCAACGGGAACGCATCGCTCGACGAGGCAGTCGAGCGCGTGAACGCCGTGCTCGCCGCCGCCGACCGGCCGACGACCGTCACGGTCTCGTGCGCCTGGGGCTGCCCGTTCGAGGGCGAGGTCGACCCGGCGGCGGTCGCAGCCCTGTGCGAACGCCTGGTCGGGGCGGGTGAGCTCGTCCTCGCCGACACGATCGGCGTCGCGACGCCGCTGCGCGTGCGCCGGCTTCTCGAGCGCGTGTCGATCCTCGGGCCGCCGGTGGGCGCCCATCTACACGACACGCGCCACACGGGCTACGGCTGCGCGTGGGCGGCGTTGGAAGCCGGCGCCTCGATCCTCGACGCGTCGGTGGGCGGTCTCGGCGGCTGCCCGTTCTCGCCGGAGGCGACCGGGAACATCGCCACCGAGGATCTCGTCTGGCAGCTCGAGCGCGACGGTGTCTCGACCGGGGTCGACGTCGACGCGCTGATCGCGATCGCCCGGCGGCTGGAGGGCCTGCTCGCGCACCGGCTCGACGGTGCGCTCCACCGGGCGGCCGCCTGGCCGACTCACGACACGTAGACGCGCACCGGGTTGCCGCGGAGCGTCGTCTCGCGCTCGAAGACGGCCCCGACCCTCTCGGCGACTGCGATCGAGCGCGCGTTCTCGGGATGGATCAGGTGCACGACCCGGTCGGGGCCGAGCGGACGCAGCGCGAGCGCGGCCTCCGTCGCGTAGCCGCGGCCCCACTGCTCCTTGCGGATCGACCAGCCGAGCTCGAGCTCGTCATGCCAGGGCAGGGTGCGCCGCACGAAGCCGATCCAGCCGACGACGTCCTCGCCGGCCAGCGCGGTGTACATGCCGATCGTGCCGTCGTGCTGCGCGGCCCAGCGGTCGAGCAGAGCGGCCGCCTCCGGGCGCGTGTGCGCGC
Source organism: uncultured Thermoleophilia bacterium (assembly GCA_963794375.1). Lineage (GTDB taxonomy): Bacteria > Actinomycetota > Thermoleophilia > Gaiellales > Gaiellaceae > PALSA-600. The sequence continues at coordinate 123,112 of CAWCDL010000002.1, read as the reverse complement.
GCGGCACGATCAGATAGCGCGTCGCCTCCTCGTCCGCGAGGAACTCGGCGAAGAGGTCGAGGTCGCCGTGCTGGACGGGCCGGTAGCGCAGTCGCGCGCTCCGAAGCTCGTGGGTGTCGCTCAGGGACACGGCGCCGAATGGCTCTCGACGCGCACGAGCTGCCCGCGGTCGGCGGTCTCGACTCCGTAGTAGCCGGTCGGAAGGTCGGGGACACGCCAGGTCGAGCTCCGGATCGCAATGCGGTGGGCGTCGTTCGGGCACTCGAGCCGGTTCACCCTCAGCACGCGAACGGCCGGCCCGAAGCGGATGACCTCGCCCTCGCGAAGCGTCACCGCGCCCGCCCGCACAGGCGGCGCGCGGCCGTCGATCGTGAACGGAGGCGGGGGCGGCTTCATCACGGTCGTCGTCGGGGCGGGCGTCAGGGTCTGCGAAGCCCCCCAGATCAAGAAGACGACGAGCGCGACGAGGACTGCGAGCACGCGCCTACGCTACCGCGGTGAATCGGCTCGCAGGGGAGACCTCGCCGTACCTGCTCCAGCACGCGGCGAACCCGGTCGACTGGTACCCGTGGGGCGACGCGGCCTTCGCGCGTGCGCGGGACGAGGACCGTCCGATCCTGCTCTCGATCGGCTACTCCGCGTGCCATTGGTGCCACGTGATGGAGCGCGAGTCCTTCGAGGATCCGCTCACTGCGCGTCTCATGAACGAGCGCTTCGTGAGCGTCAAGGTCGACCGCGAGGAGCGGCCCGACGTCGACTCCCTGTACATGGACGCCGTCGTCTCCCTGACGGGGCAGGGTGGCTGGCCGATGACGGTGTTCCTGACGCCGGCGGGAGAGCCCTTCTTCGGAGGTACCTACTTCCCGCCGGAGCCGCGTCACGGCCTGCCCGCCTTCCGCCAGGTGCTGCTCGCCGTCGCCGAGGCCTGGGAGGACCGCCGCGACGAGGTGGCGCAGACGAGCGCGAACCTCGCCGAGCACATCCGCGCCGGCGCGCGGCTCGAGCCGTCGGCCGAGCCGCTGACCGACGACCTGCTCGACGAGGCCGACGACAACCTCGACCGCGCGTTCGACGCGACCTGGGGCGGCTGGGGCTACGCGCCGAAATTCCCGCCCGCGAGCGTGCTCGAGTTCCTGCTGCGCAGAGGCGACGAGGAGCGGGTGCGCCGCACGCTCGACGGCATGGCGGCGGGCGGCATGTACGACGTCGTCGGCGGCGGCTTCCACCGGTACTCGGTCGACGCCCGCTGGCTCGTCCCGCACTTCGAGAAGATGCTCTACGACAACGCGCTGCTCGCGCCCGTCTACCTTCACGCGGCGCGTCGCTTCAGCGACGAGCGCTACCGGCGCGTTGCCGAGGCGACGCTCGACTATGTGGAGCGCGAGCTGGCGCTCGACGGCGGCGGCTTCGCCTCCGCGCAGGACGCCGACACCGACGGCGTCGAGGGCCTCACCTTCACCTGGGCGCCCGGCGAGGGCGCGCCCGACGAGCTGCTGCAGCCGTTCGAGGACGGGCGCTCCGTGCTGCGCGGCGAGCTCGACGAGGAGACCCGCGCGCGGCTCTTCGCGCTGCGGGAGCTGCGGCCGAAGCCGCTGCGCGACGACAAGGCGATCGCCTCCTGGAACGGGCTTCTGCTCGCGGCGCTTGCGCAGGCGGGGCGGGTCGACACCGGGACGGCGCTCGCGCGCTTCCTGCTCGGCCCGCTCTCGAGCAGCGACGGCCGGCTCCACCGGACGTGGCGTGACGGCGTCGCGAAGGGGACGGGCTACCTGGAGGATTACGCCGACGTCGCATACGGCCTCCAGGAGCTGCACGTCGCCACGGGCGATCCGCAGTGGCTCCTCGAGGCGCATCGGCTGGCGATCACCGCCGTCGGCCTGTTCGGCGACGACGAGGGCGGCGGCTTCTTCCAGACCCCCGCCGACGGCGAGCGCCTCGTCGCGCGCAAGAAGGAGCTCGACGACCACCCGACGCCGAGCGGGAACGCGATGCTCGCGTACGTGCTCCTGCGTCTCGCGCGCATCTGGGGCGACGACGAGCTGGAGCGGCAGGGCGTCTCGGTGCTGCGCCTCGTCCGCGACCGGGTCACGCGTGCCCCGACGTCCTTCGGCTGGCTGCTCGTCGCGCTCCACCAACATCTCGCGCCCCATCGCGAGCTGGCGATCGCCGGCAACCCGGGCGCGCCGGTCGCGCTCGCCGCGGTCGCTGCGGCGGCGCCGACCGACGTGATCGCGCTCGGGCCTGCCGACGGCGTGCCGCTGCTCGCCGGCCGCGGTCTCGTCGACGGACGCACCGCCGTATACGTCTGCGAGCGCTTCGCCTGCCGTGCGCCGGTGACGTCGCCGGACGAGCTTTAGCTCACGACCTGCGTCTCCTCGGCCTCCCGCTGCTCTGCGGTCGTCGGCGCGTCGGCGGCCGCCGGGTCGACCGGCTCATCGACCACCACGGCGGCAGGCGCGGGCTCGGCGACGAGGCCGAGCGCGTAGCCGACGGCGAACGCGAGCACGCCGGCCCACGTGCCGACGTCGCGCACGATGCCGTCGATGCCGATGTCGCCGGACCACGCGACGACGTGGTCGCGCGTCCACGAGGAGTCGGGCTGGAGCGCCAGCAGGATCCATCCTGCCGCGACGAGGACGGGCAGGAACACGAACGCGAAGAACGAGCGCGGGTCCCCCGCCCGCCCGCGAAGCTGCGCGAGCCCGACCACGACCCCGGCCGCGCCGACGAGCAGCGACGCCTCCCAGTAGCCGGTGTTCGAGTCGCGTGCCGGCCGGGCGGCGACCCACAGCAGGCAGCCGGCTGCACCCATCGCGAGCATCGTCGTGACGGCACGTGTCCAGCCTCGGGCGTATGTCATTCGTCGACCTCCTTTGCAGGAGAACGCACGAGCGGGCGCTAGAGTCACGCCCGATGGCGCTCCTCTCGATCCGGAACGTCACGCGCCGCTTCGGTGGCATCGTCGCGATCGACGACGTGTCGCTCGACGTCGAACAGGGGCGCATCGTCGGTCTGATCGGCCCAAACGGCGCCGGGAAGACGACGCTCTTCAACGTCGTCACACGCCTCTACCGTCCCGACGCCGGCGAGCTCGAGCTCGACGGCCGGAGCCTGTTGCGCACGCCGCCGCACCGGATCGTCCGTCGCGGCATCGCGCGCACGTTCCAGAACGTCGAGCTCTTCCGCACGATGACGGTGCTCGACAACGTCCTGGTCGGAGCGCATACGCGCACGCGCCCGTTCGCGAGCGGCGCCGCCGACAAGCGCGCGCTCGAGGTGCTCGACTACGTCGGCATCGCGTCGGTCGCGCAGCGGCCGGCGGCGGGGCTGCCGTTCGGGACGCTCAAGCGCGTCGAGCTCGCCCGGGCGCTCGTCGCGCAGCCGCGCCTCCTGCTCCTCGACGAGCCGGCCGGCGGGCTGAACCACGAGGAGGTCGCCGCGCTCGGCGACTTCATCCGCCGTCTGCGGGACGACTTCGACCTGACCGTGCTGCTGGTCGAGCACCACATGGGCCTTGTCATGGGTCTCGCCGAGCGCATCCACGTGCTCGACTTCGGGCGCATGATCGCCGAGGGGACGCCGGAGGAGATCCAGCGCGACCCGGCGGTGATCGAGGCGTACCTGGGTGCCGAGTCGACCGCGGCGTGACGCTCCTCGAGCTGCGCGATCTCGACGCGCGCTACGGCGAGGAGCGGGCGCTGCATGCGGTCTCGCTGACGGTCGAGGAGGGCGAGCTGGTGGTGCTCCGCGGCGACGCAGGTGCCGGCAAGACGACACTCCTCCGCGCGATCTCCGGCACTGTGCGCACCCACGGCGCGGTGCTGCTCGACGGCGAGCGGGTCGTCCCGCACACCCCGGAGCGGCTCGCGCGCGAAGGCGTCGCGCACGTGCCTGCCGACCGGGGGACGTTCGCGCCGCTGTCGGTGCTCGACAACCTGCGCGTCGGCGGCTGGGTGCGCGGCGGCACGTCCGCGCGCGATCTCGCGCGGGTGTTCGAGCTCTACCCGGAGCTGTACGAGCGCCGGACCGTGCGCGCGGGGTCGCTCGCCGCCGACGAGCAGGAGCTGCTCGCTCTCGGCCGCGCCGTGATGGCGCATCCGCGGCTCGTGCTCGTCGACGACCCGTCGGCGGGGATGGAGGAGCGGGTGCGCGAGCTGAACGAGCGGGGGACGGCGATCCTCGTCGCCACGCGCGGGGAGGCGCCGGCGGGCGACCGCTGCTACCTGATCGCTGCGGGCACCACCCGTCTCGCCGCGTGAACATCGGTGCGCAGATTGCGCCTGGGCTCGCGGCGGGCATCGTCTACGGGCTGCTCGCCCTCGGGATCGTGCTCGTGCATCGCGCCTCCGGCGTGGTCAACGTCGCGCAGGGCGCGTTCGCGACGCTCTCGGCCTTCGTCTGCTCGAGCCTCGTGCTGCACGGCTGGTCGTTCTGGCCCGCGGTCGGCGCGACCGTCGTCCTCTCGTTCGCCGGCGGCGCGGCCGTGCACGCGGTGCTCGTTCGCCCGCTGCAGGACGGCCCGCTGCTCGCCGCGACGCTCCTCACGGCCGGCCTGCTGCTCGTCGTCGACGGCCTCGACGCGTGGATCTGGGGCTCGTCGCCGCGACCGTTCCCGCAGCCGTTCGCCGCGGGGCCGGTGTCGATCGTCGGTGTCACCGTCGGACGGCGCGACATCGGTGCCTTCCTCGTCGGCCTCGGCGCGGTGCTCGTGCTCGGCGTCGTCCTCCGCAGCCGGATCGGGCTCGGCCTGCGCGCAGCGGCGGCCAACCCCGTCTCAGCCCGCTATGCCGGGATCCACGTCACCCGGTTCACGACGACCGCGTGGGGCATTGCGGGCGCCCTCGGCGCCGTCGCCGGAACGCTCGCGGCGACGCTCTTCGGCCTGCAGCCGTCGATGCTCCACCTCGGCCTCCTCTACGCGCTGGCCGCCGCGGCCGTCGCGGGCCTCGGGTCGGCGACGCTCGCCGTCCCCGCCGGGCTCGGGCTGGGCGTCGCCCTCGAGCTCGTCGGCCGTCACGTCCACTGGCTCCACGGCGGCATCCGGCCGGCGACGGGGCTCGCCGTGCTCGCGGTTGCCCTGGTTGCGAGGCGCGCGTGAGGCTCCGCCTCGTCCCGGCGGCGGTGGCGGCGGTCGTGCTCGCCGTCCTGCCGCTCGTGCTCTCCCGTGCGCACACGGCCCGGCTCGCGGAGACGGCGGCGTACGTCGTCGTCCTCGTCGGGCTCGACGTGCTCCTCCGCGGCGCTCGCCGCATCTCGCTGGGCCACGGCGCGTTGATGGCGGCCGGGGGCTACACCGCCGCGCTGCTCGCGGCGCGGGCGGGAGTGCCGGCGCTCGCGGCGCTGCCGGCCGCCGCGGCAGCCGGCGCGGTCGCCGGCGTGCTCGCGGCGCTCCCGGTCGTGAGGTGGCCGGGCCGGTATCTCGCGCTGCCGACGCTCGCCCTTGCGCTCGCCCTGCCGCCGGCCCTCGCGGGCTATGCGCCGGTCGTCCTGCCGCACCCGCCCGGCGTGTCGGCGATCTACGTCGTCGCCTGGCTCCTGGCGGCGTGCCTGCTTGCCGTCGCGCCCGCTGCCCGCGGCCGCGCTGCGCGCCTCCCTGCGCTCGGCGTCGATGCCTGCTCCGGCGCGTGTGCGGGTGCCGGCGGCGGGCTGCTCGTGCTGCTCCTCGGGCGGACGGCCCCGGCGACGTTCCCGCTGCACCTGTCGCTGCTGCTCGTCGCGGCCGGGGCCCTCGGGCTGTACGCGCCGCTTCGGCTGAGCGCAGTGCTCGGTGCGTTCGCGCTCGAGTACGTGCCCGATCTCGTCGGGATCGAGCGCACGGGCCGGGCGCCCGCGACCACAGCCTTCGGCGTCGCGCTCGTCCTGCTGACGCTGCTCTCGCCGCTCGCGCTCGCGGCGCGTCGACGCCGTCGTTGAAGGAGCCAGGGCGGCCGGCGCGAATGGTCCGGGTCCGTGCGCCGTCTCGCGCTCATTGCCGTCGCGGCCGCGCTTGCGCTGCCCGCGGTCGCCCATGGAGGCGTCAACCCGCAGATCGCCGGGTTGCAGGTCGCCCTGCGCGCACACGGGCTCTACCTGGCCCAGATCGACGGCATCTCCGGCCCACGGACGGCGGCGGCGATCCATCGCTTTCAACGCCAGCACGGGCTGCCGGTCGGATACGCCAACACGCGCACGCGCATCGCCCTCGGCCCGCTCGGGCGCCCGCTTTTCGGCTCGCGCGTGCTGAAGCGCGGCGACTTCGGGCTCGACGTCTCGGTCTTGCAGTTCCTGCTCACGCGCCGCGGCTTCTACTCGGGGGCGCTCGACGGCTACCTCGGCGCCGAGACGGCACACGCGCTCGAGCGCTACCAGAAGGCGCTCGACCTGAGGGCCGACGCCGTGCTCGGCCCGCGCACGCTGGCGGTGATCGTGCGGCGCGACGACGTGCCCGTCAGCCCACACTCGACCGCGACGCCCGCCACACCGGTCGTCTCACTGCAGGTGCACATCGTGAAGGAGGGCGACACGCTGACAGCGATCGCCGCCTCGGTGCACACGACGATCGCGAAGATCGCCTCCCTCAACCACATCGACCCTGCGCGGCCGATCGTGATCGGCCAGCGGCTCCGCGTCCCCGCGGGCTCGGTGGCGGCGTCCCTCGCCGCTTCACGGGCCGACGTGCGCGCCATGCTGGACTCGTGGTCGGCGCGGCTCGGCGTCGACCCGCATCTCGTACGTGCGCTCGCGTGGATGGAGTCGGGCTACCAGACGCGGATCGTCTCGAACGCCGGCGCGCGCGGCGTCCTGCAGACGCTGCCGACCACCCGCGAATACGTCGAGACGGTTCTCGTCGGCCATCCGGTCGCCCGCACGGTGAGCGGCGACATCGAGGTCGGCGTCCTCTACCTGCGGCATCTCCTTCAGGAGTTCAACGGCAACGAGCGACTTGCGCTGGCCGGCTGGTACCAGGGCGAGCGGGCCGTTCGGGCGCGCGGCCTCTACGAGGAGACGAAGCCGTTCGTCACCGATGTGCTCGCGCTGCGCGCCCGCATGTAGACGCCCTCAACCCTCGAACGCGAGCAGGTCGTCGACGGTCTCACGCCGGCGGATGAGGCGCGCCTCGCCGTCCGCGACGAGCACGGCCGCCGGGCGCGGCACGGCGTTGTAGCTCGACGACATCGCCAGCGTGTAGGCGCCGGTGACAGGCACCGCGAGCAGGTCGCCGCGCCGCGGCTCCGGCAGCTCGACCCGCTCGATCAGCACGTCGCCCGACTCGCAGTGCTTGCCCGCGACCGCATAGGGACCGGCCGCGGGCTCGTCGGCCCTGGTCGCGAGGAGGGCCGTGTAGCGCGCGTTGTAGAGCGCGGGCCGTGGGTTGTCGGACATGCCGCCGTCGACGGTCACGTAGGTCGTCGCCGCGCTCGCCCGCTTGACGCCGCCGACGGTGTAGAGGGTCACGCCTGCGCGTGAGACGAGCGACCGTCCCGGCTCGAGCACGAGCTGCGGGGTGGGGAGGCCGTGGAGGTTCAGGGCGCGCCGAAGCTCGGCGGTGAGCCCGGCCACGAACTCGGCGATCCCGAACGACGGCTCCTCGAGGACGTGGCGCACGCCGAGTCCGCCGCCCAGGTCGATCGTGCGCGGCGTCCAGCCGAGCTCGGCGTGGAGGCGAGCCGCGAACTGCGCCACCCAGTCGGCCGTCATCAGGGAGGCGCCGAAGTGCTGGAGCTGCGAGCCGACGTGCACGTGCAGGCCCTCGGCCTCCGGCGCCCGCCGGATCGCCTCGACCGCATCCTCGGGCGGCAGCCCGAACTTCGACCCGTGATGGGCCGTCTTCACCGCCTCGTGCGTGTCCGCCTCGATCCCGGGGGTGACCCGGACGAGGAACCGCGAGCCTCCTGCGGCGCGAACGCGCTCGAGCTCCTCGAGCGAATCGAGGACGATCAGCGCGCCGTCCGCGACCGCGCGCTCGACGAGGGCGTCCTCCTTGTTGTTGCCGTGGACGACGAGGCGGTCGCCGCCGATGCCGGCGCGCTCCGCGAAGGCGAGCTCGCCGAGTGTGGAGACGTCGGCGCCGAGGCCCTCCTCGGCGAGCAGGCCTAGCACTGCGACCGAGGGGAACGCCTTCGTCCCGAAGACCACGAGTGCTCCGGGTGCCGCGTCGAGGTACGCACGAGCCTGGGCCCGGAGCGTCTCCTCGTCGTAGACGACGAGCGGCGTGCCGAAGAAGCGCACGAGCTCCGCCACGCCGACGCCGCCGAGCAGAAGCTCGCCGCTCTCGACGCGCGCCCCGTCGGGCAACAGCTCGGCCAGAGGATGGGTCACGTCGGGCATTGTGCGGGACGACATGCTGCAGCTGCTGGCCGACCTCGTGCTGCGCCGCTCCCGCGCGGTGCTCGCGGCGGCCTGTGCGGTCGGTTTGGTGGCGGCGGTCTTCGGCGTCTCGACGCCCGCGCACCTGCGGTCGAGCGACACCGACTTCCAGAACAGGAGCTCCGAGAGCTTTCGCACGCTGCAGTTGCTGGAGCGCACGCTCGGCGTCGACCCGGGGCCGTCGATCATCGTCGTCGGCACGCCCGCGGAGGCGGCGGAGGCGGCGGCGGACCTGCGCCGCGAGCCGTCGATCGCGCGTGTGTCACCGCGTGCGGCCGTGTCGGCCGACGGCCGCTACGTGCTCGTCACGGCGTCGTTCGCCGCCGACGCCGCGGACACGACGGCGACCGCGAAGCGCCTCGCGAAGACGTTGCCCGGCGCCGTCGGCGGCACTGCCGTCGCAAACCAGGAGGTGACGAGCGCGTCCGAGCGCGACCTCGTGCGGTCGGAGCTGATTGCCTTTCCGCTGCTCCTGCTGCTCGCGCTCTGGGTCTTCCGCGGGCTCGTCGCGGCCCTGCTCCCGCTCGTTGCGGGACTGCTCTCGATCGCGGGCACGCTCGCCCTTCTGAGGGTCGCGAACGCCGTCACGCCGATCTCGGTGTTCGCGCTCAACCTCGTCACGGGGGCCGGGCTCGGGCTCGCGATCGACTACAGCCTGTTGCTGGTCTCGCGCTTCCGAGAGGAGCTCGCTCGCGGCGAAGAGGTGCCCGGAGCCGTCCGCGCGACGGTCGCGACCGCCGGACGGACGGTCGCCTTCAGCGCCGTCACGGTGGCGGCCGCGTTCGGCTCGCTGCTCGCGTTCCCGCTCGGCTTCCTGCGCTCGATGGCGATCGGGGGCCTGATCGTCGCGCCGCTCGCGGGCGTCGTCGCCCTGCTCGTCGTGCCGGCGCTCTTCGCCGTGCTCGGCCGCCGGATCGACGCGCTCTCGCCTGCCGTCTTCCGCCGCGCCGCCGAGCGCGCCGCCCGGCCGGAGGTCAAGGGCGGCTGGTACCGCTTTGCCCACTGGGTGATGCGCCGTGCCGGGCCGGTCGCACTCGCCTCGGCCGCACTCCTGATCCTGCTCGCCCTGCCCGCACTCGGCATCCGCTTCACCGGCATCGACGCGCGCGTGCTGCCCTCGTCCGCCAGCGCCCGACGCGCGACGGAGCTCCTGCGCGCGCACTTCCCGGCCGGCACCGACTCGCCGATCGAGGTCGTCGTCAGGGGCGGCGGCGCCGACTCGGTCGTCCGCCGGATCCGGGCGCTCCCGGGCGTGGAGGCGGCGTCGGCGCCGCGTACGCTCGCGCCGGGCCTCGTCACGACGGAGGTGGTGCCGAAGGCCGATGCGATGGCGGCGGGCACGAAGGCACTCGTCCGCTCGATCCGGCGCCTCCCCGGCACGGCGGTGAGCGGGCGGACGGCGTGGTTCATCGACACCTCGCAGACGCTGCTGCGGCGCCTGCCCCTCGCGCTCGGGATCCTGGTCGCGTCGGTGCTCGTGCTGCTCTTCCTCGTCACGCGGTCGTTCGTGCTCCCCGTGAAGGCAGTCGTGATGAACGCACTCGGCCTGCTTGCCGCGTTCGGGATCCTCGTCTTCGTTTTCCAGGACGGGCGGCTCGAGGGGCTGCTCCACTACGTCGGCGAGGGCGCGCTCGAGCTGACCCAGCCGGTCCTCCTTGCGGCGGTCGCCTTCGGGCTCGCGACCGACTACGGCGTCTTCCTGCTCTCCCGCATCCGCGAGGCGCACGATGCCGGGCTTCCCAACCGCGAAGCGGTTGCGCTGGGACTCGAGCGCACCGGGCGTGTGATCACGGCCGCGGCCCTGCTCTTCTGCGTCGCCGTCGGCTCGTTCGCCACCTCGAGTGTGCTGATCGTGAAGGAGGTCGGGGTTGGCATCGCGCTGGCGGTCCTGATCGACGCGACCCTCGTGCGGGCGCTCCTCGTGCCGAGCCTGATGGCGCTCCTCGGCGACTGGAACTGGTGGGCACCGCGCCGGTTGCGCCGCTAAGATTTCTGCGGATGGCTCAGCTTCTTACGTAGGGCAGGGAAGGAGCGCGGGGGAACCCGCGTCGGCCTCCCGCAGCCTCTCGACCGAGAGGCTTTTTCGTCTCTGGAGGGTGATCTGCACGTGGACGGGTACGACGCACACGCAATCGAGGAGCGGTGGCAGCGCGTCTGGGAAGACGAGCAGTCCTTCCACGTCGACGACCCCGCCCCCGGCGAGCAGAGCTTCTACCAGCTCGAGATGCTCCCGTACCCGTCCGGGCATCTGCACATGGGGCACGTCCTCAACTACACGATGGGCGACGTCGTCACGCACTTCCGGCGGCGCACCGGCTTCAAGGTGCTGCGCCCGATGGGCTGGGACTCGTTCGGGCTGCCGGCCGAGAACGCGGCGATCAAGGAGGGCGGCAACCCGCTCGAGATCACCGAGCGGAACATCGCGTCGATCACCAGGCAGATGCGCCGCATGGGATGGGCGATCGACTGGCAGCGCGAGGTCGCCGCGCACGAGCCGAGCTACTACCACTGGACGCAGTGGCTCTTCCTGAAGTTCCTGGAGCATGGCCTCGCCTACCGCAAAGAGGCGCCGGTCAACTGGTGCCCGTTCGACCAGACGGTGCTCGCGAACGAGCACGTCGTCGACGGGCGCTGCTGGCGCTGCGGCAACGTCGTCGAGGCACGGAACATGGCGCAGTGGTTCTTCAAGATCACCGCGTACGCCGACCAGCTGCTCGCAGACCTCGACACCATCGACTGGCCGGAGCGCACGAAGAAGATCCAGACCGCCTGGATCGGCCGCTCGGAGGGCGCGGAGCTGCTCTTCCGCGTGCCGGCACTCGACCTCGACATCCCCGTCTTCACGACACGCCCGGACACGATCTTCGGCGCCACGTTCTTCGTCGTCGCGCCGGAGTCGTCGCTCGTCGAGCGGCTCGTCGAGGGAACCGAGCACGAGGCGGAGGTACTCGCCTATGCGCGCATCGCTGCGGCGCGTCCCACCGAGGAGCGCGAGCAGCGCGAGAAGACGGGCGTCTTCACCGGGCGTCATGCCCTCAACCCCGCGACCGGCGAGGAGATCCCGATCTGGGTCGCCGACTACGTGCTGATGGAGTACGGCACCGGCGCGATCATGGCGGTGCCGGCGCACGACGAGCGCGACGGCGAGTTCGCCCGCACCTACGAGCTGCCGATCGTGACGGTGATCGACGACGACGGGAAGCTCGTCAACTCGCAGCAGTTCGACGGCCTGCCCTGGCGCGAGGCGGTCGGTGCGATCACGGCGTGGCTCGGCGAGCACGGGCACGGGCAGTCCGCGATCAACTTCCGCCTGCGCGACTGGAGCTTCTCGCGGCAGCGCTACTGGGGTGCGCCGATCCCGGTCGTCTACTGCGGCGATTGCGGGATCGTGCCCGTGCCCGAGGACGAGCTGCCGGTGCTGCTGCCCGAGGTCTCCGACTACCGGCCGAAGGGCCAGCCGCCGCTTGCCTCCAACGAGGAGTTCATGAACGCGGCGTGCCCGCGCTGCGGCGGCCCGGGGCGGCGCGAGGCGGACACGATGGACACGTTCGTCGATTCGTCCTGGTACTTCCTGCGCTACACGGACCCGCACAACTCGCATGCGCCGTTCGATCGGGCGGTCGCCGACGCGTGGATGCCGATCGACCAGTACATCGGCGGCATCGACCACGCCAAGGGCCACCTGCTCTACTCGCGCTTCTTCTGCAAGGCCCTGAACGACTGGGGGCTGCTCGGCGTGCGCGAGCCCTTCCAGCGGCTCTTCCACCAGGGCTGGGTAAGGCTCAACGGGAAGAAGATGTCGAAGTCGCTGAGCGGCGTCTCGCCCGACGAGCTGATCGACGAGTTCGGCGCCGACCCGATCCGCATCTACATCCTCTTCCAGGGGCCGGCCGATCAGGACATCGACTGGACGCCGGACGGCATCGAGGCGACGGTCCGCTTCCTACGCCGGCTCTGGCGCGTCGTCGCCGAAGCGGCCGAGCGGCCGGCATCGCCGGCCGGTGTGTCGACGCCGCTCGCGCGCAAGGCGCACGAGACGATCCACCGCGTCAGCGACGACATCGGGCGCCGGTTCGTCTTCAACACCCCGATCGCCGCGGTGATGGAGTTGATCAACGAGCTCTCGAAGGCGCCCGACGACCCCGCGGCGCGCCTCGCGGCCGAGACCGCGGTGTCATTGCTGCAGCCGTACACGCCGCATGTGTGCGAGGAGCTGTGGGAGGTGCTGGGCGGCGAGGGCCGGCTGTGGGAGGCGCCGTGGCCGGTCGCCGACGAGTCGCTGCTCGAGCGGGACACGGTCGAGCTCGTGCTTCAGGTGAACGGCAAGGTGCGCGACCGCATCACGGTGGCGGCGGGGCTGCCCGACGACGAGCTGGTGGCGCTGGCGCGTGCCTCCGAGAAGGTGCAGGCGCACGTCGACGGTGCGGCCGAGCGCCGGGTCGTCGTCGTCCCGGACAAGCTCGTCAACATCGTCGTCTGAGCAGGCGGCGCCCGTCAGAGACGGGCGCGGAGGCGCTCGACGAACGCCGCGATCGCGTGCGCGTCGCCGTGCGGTGCATCCGGAAGCCCGTCGGCGTCCATCCATCGGGTGCCCGGCGGCACGCCGGGGTAGCGCGGGTACAGGTGCTGGTGGAAATGCGGGACGCCGAGCCCGATCACGGCCGTGTGAACTCGTTCGATCCCCTCGGCACGGAGCGCGGCGGCGATCGCACGGGACGCCTGCGCGACGGACGCGACCTCGCGCTCGGTCAGGTCGCCGAGGTGGTCGACGTGGCGCCGCGTCACGACCAGGCAGTGGCCGAGATAGGGAGTGCGATTGTCGGGGAGTGGCGGCAGGTGAAACGCGAGAGCGTCGTCGTCGTTCCAGAGCAGACCGCCCGGTAGCTCGATCTCGCCGCTCACTTCCCGGCACACGAGGCACTCGGTGGGAGGGTGCGCGCTCACCACGGCGCGACCGTGGTGCCGCCCCATTCCTCGGGTGCGACATCCTGCACGGTCTGGGTCAGCTCCCAGCGGTGGCCGCCGATGTCCTCGAGCACACCCGAGCGCTCGCCGTACTCCCAGGTCGTCAGCTCCTCGACGACGCGCGCGCCTCGATCCCGCGCGCGGGCGAACGCGGCGTCGACGTCCACGACGCGCACCTTGACCAGGTGTGTCACGGCGCCGCCACTCGGAGCAGCCCGTTCCCCGTCCACGTCGGCGACGACGACGGCGCCGTCCACGCCCACGCGCAGCTGCGCGCGATGCGAGTCGCCGATGCGCACGCGCTCCTCGAAGCCGAACGCTTCCTCGAGCCAGGCGACGGCGGCCCGCACGTCGGGGTAGACGAGGACCGGCGTCACGGTGGCCGGCGGCGCGGAGCGGTTCGTCCGCATACCGCACACCCTACGGCTCCGACCGCCTGTGGATCCTTCGTCACGCATTCGTGACGAAGGCGTCTCCCACGTGTGACACGTCGTCCGGCAAGGTCGAGGCATGCCCGCCTTCTCGCTCGGTCTCGGCTCCCGCAGACTGCTCGCCCTCGGCCTGGTGGCGCTCGTCGCCGTGGTCGTCCTCTGGCAACACGCCCATGCCGGGGGCGGCGCCGCCGCTCCCGCGCTGCGGGTCCGGCCGGTCGCCGGGGCGAGCCGCGCATCGGCGCCGCCTCGTGCTGCGAAGCTGATGGTCGTCGACGTGGCCGGCGCCGTGCGGCGCGCCGGCCTCGTCCGGCTCCCGTCCGGCTCGCGCGTCGCCGACGCGGTCGCACGCGCCGGCGGCTTCACACGCGGCGCAGACCGCGACGGCGTGAATCTCGCGGCACCCGTGAGCGACGGGCAGCAGGTCGTCGTGCCCGTGCGGGGCGCCGTGGGGCCGGTCGCCGCGGGCGACGGGGGTCCCGGCGACGGGTCGAGCCCGGTCGCACCCGTGTCGCTCAGCGCCGCGACCGCTGAGCAGCTCGACACGCTCCCGGGGGTCGGGCCGGTCACGGCGCAGAAGATCGTCCAGTACCGCACGCAGCACGGCGCGTTCCACTCGGTCGACGAGCTCGACGCCATCCCGGGGATCGGGCCGGCGCGGATTGCACAGCTGAAAGGGCTCGTCGTGCCATGACGCGTGTGCTGCCCGCGCAAGTCATCCTCGGGGCGCTCGCCGCCGGCCTGTGCGCGGCGAACGTGGTGCGTCCCGGCGGGACGGCACTCGCGCTGCTCGCCGTCCCGCCGATCGCGGCGCTCGCCTCGCCGCGCTCGGCGCCGGTTGCGGTCGCCGCCGCTCTCGCCTGCTCGCTCGGCTGGTGGTGGGGGGCAGTGCGGCTCGACGCGCTCGACCGCACCGAGCTCGCGGCCGACGTCGGCCGGGCAGGGGACCTCGTGGTCGTCACCACCGCCGACGCGCGGCCCGGGACGTTCGTCCAGCGCCAGATGGCGCGTGCGGTCTCGTTCGAGGGGCGGCGCCTCGGAGAGCGCGTCGAGCTCGAGCTGCCGCTGGGCCGACCGCCGCCTCAGGGCGCCCGCCTCGCGGTGCTCGCCCGCATCACGGCACCACGTGGGCCGTCCCACGGCTTCGACGAGCGCACCTGGCTGCGCCGGCAGGGCGTGCACGTGGTCCTCCGGGTCGATCGCTTCCGGGTCGTCGGGCAGCGCGGGGGAGTCGGCGGTCTCGCGGACCGGCTGAGGGCATGGCTGCGCCGCGCGTCCACGCCGGGCCTTGCCGGCGACCGGCGCGCGCTCGTCGAGGGCATCGTCCTCGGCGACGACACCGGGCTCTCCGAGCATCTCAATCAGGCGTTCCGCCGCTCCGGTCTCTACCACCTGCTCGCCGTGTCGGGCGAGAACGTCGTTCTGCTCGCGACGGGGATGCTCGGGCTCGGGGTGCTGGCCGGGGCCCCGCGGGGCTGGTCGCATCTCGCGGCGCTGGCCGCGATCGGCGCGTATGTGCTCGCCGTGGGGCCGCAGCCGTCCGTGATCAGGGCGGCCGTCTCGGGCGGCGCCGTCTCCGTCGCATGGCTCCTTGGGCGTGAGCGCGACGGCTGGCATGCGTTGCTTCTCGCCGCGGTCGTGCTGCTCGCGTGGAGCCCGTACGCGGTCTTCGACGCGGGTTTCCAGCTCTCATTCGTGGCGGTCGCCGCGATCTTCGTGCTCGGGAGGCCTCTCGTCCGCGGCCTGGAGGGGTACCCGCTGCCGCGGCGGCTGCGGGCTCCCGTCGCGATCGCGGTCGCGTGCAGCGTCGCGACGGCACCGATCCTCTGGCTGCAGTTCGGCGCCGTGCCGCTGCTCGGGGTGCTTGCGAACGTGCTTGTCGAGGCGGCGGTGGGGCCGCTGCTCGCGCTGGCATTCGCGACGGCGCTCGTCGATGCTGTCGCGCCCGGGCCGGCGACGGTGCTGGCCCACCTGAATGGGCTCGTCGCCGCGTACGTGGCGGCTTGCGCGGAGGCCGTCGGCTCGCTCCCGGTCGCCCAGGCGGGGGGCGCGTGGTCTGCGCTCGCTGCGGCCGGCGCTCTGCTTGCCGCCGTCCTCCTGCTCCGCTCGCTCCGTCGGCAGGTCGCATGACGCCTCTCGCCGCCCCCGGGAGGGCGCCGCCTATGCTTGAACGAGTGGCCGACGAGCTGAAGCCCGCCTACCTGATCGCCGGCAGCGACCGGCCGAAGGTCGACCGGGCCGTCGCCCGGCTGCGCGCCCGCTTCGATGCAGACGCGACGGAGGTGCATGCCGCCGCCGAGACAACCGGCGAGGACGTCGTCGCCGCCTGCAATGCCCTCGGGCTCTTCGGCTCCGCGCGGCTGGTGCTCGTCGAGGGAGCCCAGGCGTGGAAGGCACCCGACGCGAAGGCGATTGCGGCGTATCTGGCCGCGCCGACCCCGGACACGACGCTCGCTCTCGTCTGCGGCGAGCTCCGCAAGGACGCACCACTCGTCAAGGCGGTCGGGGGGCACGGCGACGTGCTCGTCTGGGACGTCTCGGCCAAGGCGGTGCCGCGGTGGCTCGCGGAGCAGTTCAAGCTGCACGACGTCCGCGCCGAGCCCGAGGCCTGCAGGCTCCTGGCGGAGCTCGTCGGCGACGACACGTACGAGCTCGCCGGCGAGGTCGAGAAGCTCGCCACGTGGGCCGACGGCGCGGAGGTGACCGAGGCGGATGTCGAGGCGCTGGTCGCGCCGCGGGCCGACTCGCCACCGTGGAACCTCACCGACGCCTGGGGTGCCCGCGACATCGGCGGCGTGCTCCGGGCGGCGGAGCGGACGCTCGACCGCACCGGCGACCCGCCCTCGCGCGCGATCCCGCGGCTCGTCGCGAGCCTCACGAAGCATGTGCGCAACGCGCGTGCCGCCCACCGGCTCGAGGCCGACGGCGCGAGCGTCGCCGAGGCCGCCGCCGCGCTCGGCATCAAGCCCTATCCGGCCCAGAAGCTCTACGCCCAGATCCACAACTTCAGCGGTGACGAGCTCGCGGCAGCCGTGATCAGGCTCTCCGAGCTCGACCTTGCGCTGAAGGGCGGCTCACGGCTCGCGAACGAGCTCGAGCTGGAGCGTGCGCTCGTCGACATCACCGAGCCGGCGGCCCACCGAGCCGCCGCGCCGCAGGCCCTCTAGGCCGCGTCGCTGCCGGTGCCGGCGGCGAGCTTCGCCACCTGCGACTTCTTGCGGGCGCCGGCGTTCCGGTGCAGCGCGCCGCGGCTGACCGCGCGGTCGATCAGGCGAGCGAGATCCCGATGGCCCTCGTCGATCTTCTCCGCATCGCCGGCCTCGACCGCGGTCGACAGGCGCTTCGTCAGCGTCTTGATCGTCGAGCGGTAGCGCAGGTTCTCGAGCCGCTGCTCGGCGGCGGTCCGGACGCGCTTGCGCTGTTGCTTGATGTTCGGCATCTCGGAGGCGCCACCGGGTTGCAGACGCACCGGGTGGCGGGCGCCCGCAGGGTACCAGAGTAACGTTGAGCGGCGTGACCGACGAGACGCTCAACGCGCCTGCCGAGCCACACCGTCGCCGCCTCGCCGTCTCGACGCTCATCTTCGGCCTCGCGACCGGCGCCTCACGCATTCTCGGTCTCGTTCGCGAGATCGTCGCTGCGACCGAGTTCGGCGTCGCCGGGAAGATCAACGCGTTCACGGTCGCCTTCCAGATCCCGAACCTCGTGCGTGCCCTGGTCGCCGACGCCGCGCTCTCCTCGGCGTTCGTCCCCGTGTTCAGCGAGCTGCTCGAGAAGGGCGAGCGCAAGCGTGCCTGGCGGGTCGCCTCGACGCTCTTCTGGCTGATGCTGCTCGGCCTGTCCGCGCTGACGGCGCTCTTCATCCTCGTCGCCCCGCTCCTGATCAGGCCGTTCCACACGATCGACCCCGACCTCGCAGCGAACCTCGCGCGGATCCTCTTCCCGATCGTCGCGCTGCTCGGCGTCTCCGGGATCGTGGTCGGGATCCTGAACAGCTACGACCACTTCACGGTTCCCGCGCTGTCGCCCGTCGTCTGGAATCTCGCGATCATCGCCGGCCTGCTGCTCGGCGTGCCGAGCGCCTCCTCGACGGACGCCAAGCTCTACATCTACGCAGCGTCGGTCCTGATCGCCACCGTCATCCAGGTGTTCCTTCCGTTCCCGTGGCTCCGCGGCCTCGACGGGCGCCTCGAGCTGGTGCTCGACTGGCGCGACCCGGCGGTCCGCCGCGTCTTCAAGCTGATGATCCCGGTGACGCTCGGCCTGGGGCTGATCAACGTCAACGCGGTGATCGACACCTACTTCGCCTCGCGGTTCATCGACCCGACGATCTCCCCGAGCGCGATCCAGAAGGCGTTCCTCGTCTACATGCTGCCGCAGGGGATGTTCTCGGTCGCGATCGCGACGGTGCTCTTCCCGACGCTCTCGCGCTACGCCGCCCGCGGCGACATGACGGGATTCCGAAACACGGTCTCACTCGGCCTGCGCGGGATCGCCTTCCTGCTCGTCCCGGCGGCGGTTCTCAGCGCCGTGCTCGCCGAGCCGATCATCCGCATCCTCTTCCAGCACGGCAAGTTCCTTCCCGACCAGACGCCGATCGTCGCCGGAGCGCTCGCCGCCTTCAGCGCCGGCCTGGCCTTCAACGGCGCGATGCTGATGTTGAACCGTGCGTTCTTCAGCCTGCAGTCGAACTGGATCCCCACTCTGATCGCACTCGGCAATCTCGGCCTGAACGCCCTGCTCGACCTCGCCTTCTACCGCTTCGGGACGTGGGGTATCCCGCTGTCGACGGCCGTCTGCAACATCGCCTCGACGGCCGCGCTCGTCGTGCTCCTCCACAGGCGCCTCGGGAGGCTCGACGACGGCACGATCGTGTCGGCCGTTCTGCGTATCGCCGGCGCCTCCGCGCTCGTCGCCGTCGTCTCCTATGCCGTCTGGCGGCCACTCGATGCGGCACTCGGACGGTCGCTCGCCGCCCAGTTCGTCTCGCTCGGGCTCGCGCTCCTGGCCGCCGGGCTGACGTACTGGGCGGGTTGCCGGGCGCTCCGAGTGCGCGAGTTGCAGGCGCTACTCTCCTTGCGGAGCCGCTCGACAAGCGGCTGAGCGCACATGGACCAACAACACATCCGCAACTTCTCGATCATCGCGCACATCGACCACGGCAAGTCGACCCTCGCCGACCGCATTCTCCAGCTCACCGACACGGTGTCGGCGCGGGAGATGCGCGACCAGCTGCTCGACTCGATGGAGCTCGAGCGCGAGCGCGGGATCACGATCAAGGCGCAGGCCGTGCGGGTGCAGTGGAAGGGCCATGAGCTGAACCTGATCGACACGCCCGGCCACGTCGACTTCACCTACGAGGTATCGCGCTCGCTCCAGGCGTGCGAGGGGGCGCTGCTCGTCGTCGACTCCGCCCAGGGGATCGAGGCGCAGACGCTCGCCAACGCCTACCTCGCGATCGAGAACGACCTCGAGATCGTCCCGATCGTGAACAAGATCGACCTGCCGCAGGCCGACCCCGACGGCGCCTCGGCCGAGGTGGCCGACCTGATCGGCGAGGACGCCGGCCGGGTGCTGCGCATCTCGGCGAAGACGGGGCAGGGGGTGGAGGAGGTGCTCGACGCGATCGTCGAGCGGATCCCGCCGCCTGCCGGCGCCGCGGCCGCGGCGCCGCGCGCGCTGATCTTCGACTCGTCGTACGACCAGTACCGCGGGGTCGTTGCCTTCGTGCGCGTCGTCGACGGTGTCTTCCACCGCCGCGAGCAGCTGCGCACGATGGCGCTCGGGACTCGATTCGAGGCTCATGAGATCGGCTTCATGTCGCCGGCGATGCGACCGGTCGCGGAGCTGTCGGCAGGCGAGGTCGGCTACGTCGTGACCGGGCTGAAGGACGTCTCCGAGCTGCGCGTCGGCGACACGCTCACCGCCGAGGCCCGGCCCGCCGCCGAAGCGCTGCCGGGCTACAAGGACGTGAAGCCGATGGTCTTCGCGGGCCTCTTCCCGACGGAGTCGGACGACTATCCGGAGCTCCGTGACGCGCTCGAGAAGCTGAAGCTGAACGACGCGGCGCTCTTCTACGAGCCCGAGACGTCGCAGGCGCTGGGCTTCGGCTTCCGCTGCGGGTTTCTCGGCCTTCTGCACATGGAGATCGTCCGCGAGCGCCTAGAGCGGGAGTTCGACCTCGACCTGCTCGTGACGGCGCCGAACGTCGCCTATCGGGTGAAGCCGCTGAACGGCGAGTGGGTCGAGGTGCACACGCCCGCCGACCTGCCCGACTCGTTCGACGAGGTCGAGGAGCCCTACATCAAGGCGTCGATCATCGTCCCGAAGGAGTTCGTCGGCACGGTGATGGAGCTGAACAACGACCGGCGCGGGCGATACGACCGCCTCGAGTACCTGTCGCCCGAGCGCGTGCATCTCACCTACGAGCTGCCGCTGGCCGAGATCGTGCTCGACTACTACGACCAGCTGAAATCGCGCACGCGCGGCTACGCGAGCTTCGACTACGACCTGGTGGGCTTCCGTCCGGGCGACCTGGCGCGTGTCGACATCCTCGTGGGCGGCGAGCCCGTGGACGCCCTCTCGCTGATCGTGCATCGCGACTTCGCCTACGAGCGCGGAAAGCAGCTCGTCGAGAAGCTGCGCAAGGAGATCCCGCGGCAGATGTTCGACGTCGCGATCCAGGCGGCGATCGGCGCGAGGATCATCGCCCGGGAGACCGTGAAGGCCCGTCGCAAGGACGTGCTCGCGAAGTGCTACGGCGGCGACATCACGCGCAAGCGGAAGCTGCTCGAGAAGCAGAAGGCCGGCAAGAAGCGGATGAAACAGGTGGGCGGGGTCGAGGTGCCGCAGGAGGCGTTCCTCGCTGTGCTCAACCTGAACGAGACCGCGAAGCGGTAGCCGCCCGGATGGTCGAGCACGTCTACGTCCATCTCCCGTTCTGCTCCTCGCGCTGCGGCTACTGCGATTTCGTCACGGTGGTGGGCCGGACCGGCGAGCACGGGCGCTACGTCGCCGCCCTGCTCGCCGAGCTCGAGCTCGAGCAGGAGCTGCTCGCGCCCGAGGTCGCGTCGGTCTACCTGGGCGGCGGCACACCGACGCTGACCGAGCCCGCGGCCCTGCGCCGGTTGCTCGGCGCGCTGCCGCGGGCGGTGGAGGTGACGGTCGAGGCGAACCCCGAGACGGTCACCGCAGAGCTCGCGGCGCTGCTCGTGGAGCAGGGGGTCGACCGGGTCTCGCTCGGCGCGCAATCGTTCCAGCCGCAGCTCCTGGCCGTGCTCGAGCGGCGCGCCCGGCCGGAGGACGTGCGCCGGGCCGTCGGCCTGCTCCGAGCCGCAGGCATCGACAACGTCTCGCTCGACCTGATCTACGGCATCCCCGGCCAGGGCCCCGCCGACCTCGAGCGCGACCTGGCCGAGGCGCTCGCCCTGGAGCCCGAGCACGTCTCCGCCTACGAGCTCGAGGCGAAGCCCGGTACCCGTTTCACGCATGCCCACGGCGCCGAGCTCGTGCGCCAGGCGGAGGCGATGGAGGGGTACTTCGAGCTCGTCGTCGACCGCCTCACCGAGGCGGGCTACCGCTGGTACGAGACGGCGAACTTCTGCCGTGCCGGTGACCGTGACCTTCGCGCGCGCCACAACCTGGGCTACTGGCTCGGGCACGACTACCTCGGGCTCGGGGTCGGCGCGGTCTCGACCTCCAGCGGACGGCGTTGGCGGAACGCGCCCTCGCTGCGCGGGTACGTCGAGGCGCTCGAACATGGCGAGCCGCCGGCGCGTGAGGTCGAGGAGCTCGACGAGGACGTGCGCGCGGCCGAGCGGCTCCTCCTCGGCCTGCGCCTCGACGAGCCGCTCCGGCTCGACGGCCTCCGGTGGGCCGTGGATCCGGCCGCGCTCGCGCGGCTCGCCGCCCGTGGGCTCGTCGTCACCGACGGCGACGCGCTGGCGCTCACCCGGCGCGGCCGGTTCCTCGGCGGCGGCGTGACGGCAGAGCTGCTGTCATCCCGGTAGCAGTGTCCCGGTAGCCGCCTACCATGACCCTATGACCGTCCCGCTCACCGAGAGACAGCGCGGCCTCCTGCGCGTCGTCGTCGAGGAGTACGTCGCGACCGGGCAGCCGCTCGGGTCGCGCACGCTCGTCGAGCGCGCGGCGCTCGGCGTCTCGCCCTCGACAGCGCGTGCCGATCTGGCCGAGCTCGAGCGGCTCGGGCTGCTCACACACCCCCACACCTCGGCGGGGCGCGTGCCGACCGAGTCCGGCTACCGCGCCTACGTCGACGAGCTGCTCGCCCGCGACGAGCCGCGTCCGGACGGCATCGGTCTCGGTCTGCACGTCGAGCGGGCGCGGGTCGACGAGGCGCTGCAGGCGACGACCGAGGCGCTCTCGCACGTCACCCGTCTGCTGGCGCTCGTCTCGGCACCCCCGCTGCGCGCGGCGACGGTGCGCGACGTTCGGGTGCTGCTGCTGCAGCCGGAGGTCGTGATGGTGGTCGTGGTCATGTCGAGCGGGACCGTCACCAATCTCCGCTACTCGTTCCCCGAGCCCGTCGATCCCGGCCTCGTCGCGTGGGCGGGCGACTATCTGACCGAGCGCCTCGTCGGCGCGCGGCCCGGCTCGCGCGCCGTCAGGCACGTGTTCGACGAGCCCGGTCTCGGTCCGCGCGAGTCGGCGTTCCTGCTCGTGCTCCGCGGCGCCTTCGACCACGCTGCGGAGGAGGAGCGCGAGCTCTACGTCGGCGGCACTGCCGGCCTGCTCGACGAGATGCGCTCCGGGGAGATCGGCGCCTACCGGAGCCTGATGGAAGCCCTCGAGAAGCGCGCCGCCCTGCTCGACGTGCTCGCCCAGCGGCTCGACCCGCGACGGCCGTTCGCGCGCGTCGGCGAGGAGCTCGAGCAGCCCGGCCTGCGCGAGCTCTCCCTCGTGGGCGCGCCGTACGGGCTCTCGAATCGCACGCTCGGCGCCGTGAGCCTGCTCGGGCCGCTGCGCATGGACTACGAGAAGGCGCTGCGCTCGGTGCGCTCGGCCGCACACGAGCTGTCGCGCTTCGTCGAGGAGGTGTACACGGACGACTGATGGCTGCCGCCGACCACGACTACTACGAGCTGCTCGGCGTCCCGCGCGACGCCGACGACACGGCGATCAAGAAAGCGTTCCGACGGCTGGCGCGCGAGCTTCATCCCGACGTCTCCGAGCACCCGGAGGCCGAGGCCCGCTTCCGCGAGGTGACCGAGGCCTACGAGGTGCTCTCGAACTCGGAGACACGCGCCCTCTACGACCGCTACGGCCACGCCGGCCTGCGGAGCGGAGGATTCCAGCCGACGCACTTCGACGTCGGCGGCCTCGGCGACCTGTTCGCAGCGTTCTTCGGCGACGACGTCTTCGGTGGGGCGGGACGCTCCGGCGGGAGGCGGCGCGGGGCGGACGTCGGCGCCGAGGTCGAGATCGAGCTCGCGGACGCGGCGCGTGGCACGACGGTCGCCGTGCCGTTCGAGATCGCGGTGCCTTGCACGGTCTGCGGCGGCGACGGCGTCGAGCCCGGGACGCAGCCGCTGCGCTGCGACCGCTGCGAGGGCACCGGGCAGCTGCACCAGGTCTCCCGCAGCGTCTTCGGCGAGTTCGTCCGGACGCAGCAGTGCCCGCAGTGTCGCGGCCGGGGTGTCGTGATCGAGCACCCGTGCCACGAGTGCAGGGGGGCCGGCCAGGTGCTCGACCGGCGCGAGCGCGAGGTCGAGGTGCCGGCGGGCATCCACGACGGCCAGCGCATCCGCCTCAGCGGCGAGGGGCACGCAGGTGCCGGAGGCGGGAAGGCGGGCGACGTCTATGTGCTCGTGCGCGTGCGCCCGGACCCGCGGTTCGTCCGTGAGGGCAACGACGTCTTCTCGCAGGTCGACCTGACGATGGTCGAGGCCGCGCTCGGCGCGACGAAGACCGTCGAGACGCTCGACGGCTCGCTTGAGCTCGAGCTCGAGCCCGGCACCCAGCCCGGCGAGGTCAGGGTGCTGCGCGGCAAGGGGATGCCCGTCCTCCAGGGCTTCGGCCGGGGGGACCAGCGGGTGCTCGTCAACGTCGCGGTGCCCCGGCGCCTCGACGACGAGCAGCGCCGCCTGCTCGAGGAATTCGAGTCGCGCAGCGACGAGGGCACCTATCGTCACGACGAGTCGTTCTTCGAGAAGCTGAAGAGCGCGTTCCGCTGAGCACGCTGCGCCGCGTCGCGATCGAGGTCGAGCCGGCGCGCCTGGAGGAGGCGCGCGCGACGATGATCGAGCTCTTCCCCGAGGGCTTCGAGGAGGTCGACCGTCCGCAGGGCGTCGAGCTCGCCGCGTACACCGACTCGGCGGGCGAGGAGCGGCTGTGGGCGTTCTTCGGCGGTGCGCGCGGCGCCGACGTCGAGGGCGGCTGGGAGGAGAAGTGGCGCGCCTTCCACCGGCCGGTGCGTGTCGGCCGGTTGTGGGTCGGCCCGCCGTGGGAGGAGCCCGACGCCGGCGCACTCGCGATCGTCGTCGACCCGGGTCGTGCGTTCGGCACCGGCTCTCATCCGACGACGCGACTCTGCCTCGCCGCGCTCCAGGAGCTCGCTCCGGGGTCGCTGCTCGACGTCGGCTGCGGCTCCGGCGTGCTCGCGATCGCCGCCGCGCTGCTCGGCCACGGCCCGGTCGTCGCGGTCGACGTCGAGCCGCCGGCGGTCGACGCGACCCGCGAGAACGCTGCGCGAAACGGCGTCGAGATCGACGCCCGCGTCGTCGCCCCGGGCGACGCGCTGCCGGCCGCCGCGGCGGCCGTCGCGAACATCTCGTTCGCCGCCGTCCTCGAGCTGCCGCGCCGTCTCGACGTGGAGCTCCTCGTCACGTCGGGGTACCTGATCCCCGACGAGCCGCGGCTGGCCGGCTACCGGCACGAGCGGCGCGTGACGCTCGACGGCTGGGCCGCCGACCTGCACCGCCGCGACTGACTGCCGCATACGATTCCGGCATGGCCAGCTTCCGGGTCGACTTCCTCGGCTGCAAGGTCTCGCACGCCGACGTTCACGAGGTGCGCGAGGCGCTGCTCGGCGACGGGCATCGCGAGGAGCACGGCGCAGGCGCCGACGTCGCGGTGATCAGCACCTGCTGCGTCACGAACGAGGCGCTCGCGAAGAGCCGCAAGGCGGCCGCCCGGGCGGCCCGGACGCACGCTCGCGTGTACGTCACCGGCTGCGGCGCCAACCTGGCCGGAGGCGCGTTCGCCGGCCTGCCCGAGAACGTGACCGTCGTCGCGAAGCCGAGCGAGCAGACGGCGGCGTGGGTCGCCGGCGACGTCGGCGCGATCGGCTGCGTCCAGGCGGAGGCGCGACTCGACCGGGTCCGGGCGTTCGTGAAGATCCAGGACGGCTGCTCGTTCTCGTGCAACTTCTGTGTCATCCCGCTCGTGCGCGGCGCCTCGCGAAGCCGTAGCGCCGCCGCGGTGCTCGAGGAGGTCCGCAGGCGCGTCGGCCAGGGTCACCGCGAGGTCGTGCTCACCGGCATCAACCTCGGCTGCTTCCGCGACCGCGCCGCCGGCTACGACCTGCCGCGGCTCGTGCGGGAGCTCGGCTCGACACCGGGCCTCGAGCGGCTCCGGCTCTCGTCGATCGAGATCAACCACGTCTCGCCGGCCCTCGTCGCGGCGATCCGCGAGACGCCGGTCGTGAGCCGCCACCTGCACGTGCCGCTCCAGTCCGGCGATGACGCGGTCCTGCGCGCGATGGGCCGCCGCTACACGGTCGCCACCTACCTTCGCCGCCTCGCCCCGCTCGCCGGTGAGCTCAACCTGACGAGCGACGTGATCGTGGGCTTCCCCGCCGAGGACGACGCCGCCTTCGAGCGGACGCTGCAGACGGTCGAGGGAGCGGGCCTGACGAAGGTGCACGTCTTCCCCTACTCGCCCCGGCCCGGCACCGTCACCGCCGGTGACGACCGGGTGCCGGCGCAGGTGAAGAAGGAGCGCTCCGCGCGCCTGCGCGCCCTCTCGCACGAGCTCTGCGTCCGTCGCTGGCACGGAAAGCAGGAGGACGTCGTCCTCGTCGATCGCCCGGGGCGCGGGTACGGCGACGACTACACGCCGTGGCTCGTCGACGCGCCGGTCGGTGAGCTCGTCCGCGTGCGTGCCGAGCGTGTCACCGAGGAGGGGATCCTTGCCCGGGCGGCGTGACGGCTGTCTCTTCTGCTCGCTCGTGGAGGACGGGAACCATGTCCATCGCGCCGACGGCTTCGTGGCGATCGAGGACGTCAACCCGCAGGCACCGGTCCACGTGCTCGTGCTGCCGGAGCGCCACGTCGACACGTTCCGCGACATCGCCGAGTTCGACGCCGACGAGACGAAGCGGATGCTCGAGTTCGTCGCGGAAACCGCGAAACGCGTAGGCTTGACCGACTACCGCGTGGTCGTCAACGTCGGCCCCGGAGGCGGCCAGACGATCTACCACCTGCACTGGCACATCCTCGGTGGGACCAAGCTGAAGGAGCGGGGAATCCTGTGAGTTTGATCACGGAGCTGGAGCAGGAGGTCAAGGAGGCGATGCTGGCGCACGATGCGGAGCGTCGCGACGCCCTGCGCCTGATCCTCGCCAGCCTCCGTTCCGCCGAGAAGGAGCTGCTGCGGCCGCTGACCGGCGACGAGGAGCTGCAGGTGCTGCAGCGCGAGCGCAAGAAGCGCGTCGAGGCGATCGAGGCGTTCGCGGGAGCAGGCCGCGTCGAGCAGGCCGAGCGCGAGGAGCACGAGCTGGAGATCCTCGAGGAGTTCATGCCCGAGCCGCTCGAAGAGGAGGAGCTCGAGCGGATCGTCGACGACGCGATCGCCGAGGTGAAGGCGACGAGCATGCGCGACATGGGCCGCGTGATGGCGGACGTGATGCCGCAGATCGCAGGGCGTGCGGACGGCTCGGCCGTCAGCCAGCTCGTGCGCGAGAAGCTCGCCTAGCTGGACTGACTACACCTAGCCTCTAGCTCGTTTCCGCCGGGCGCGGCCCCGACGCGACGAAGTCCTGGGGCCGGACGAGCACCGTCGCGAGCAGAGCAGCGACGGCCGCGACACCCGCGCCGACGAGCAGGATGTCGTGCAGGCCGTGGACGAACACCGCGCGAGTCGCCGTCGCCTCGCCGTGCACACCGCCCACCTTCGACGCGAAGATCGCCCCCAGCCCGGCGATGCCGGTCGCGATGCCGAGCTGCCGAAAGGTGTTGTTGATCCCCGACGCCATGCCGGCGCGCTCGACCTGCACCGTCGATACGGCGGTCGTCGCGAGCGGCGCGTTCACGAAGCCGATGCCGATACCGCCGATCAGGAACCCGGGAAGCAGAACCGTCCAGCTCGAGGACGGCGTGACCCGGCTCATCGACCACATGGCGATCGCGTTCAGCGCGAGGCCGAAACCGAGCAGGTAGCGAATGGGCACGCGGCCGGTCAATCGCCCGGCAGCGGGTGCGGCGAAGAACGAGATCAGCGACAGCGGCAGGAAGCGCACGCCGGTCTGCACGGGCGACAGCCCGAGCACGTCCTGCAGATACAGAACGAGGTAGAGGAACATCGCGAACATCGATGCCGAGATCGAGAATGCGGTGATCTGGGCGCCGACGAACGCGGGGCGCCGGAACAGCGACAGGTCGATCATCGAGGTCCCCTGCAGCGCCTGCGACGCGACGAACGCAGCGAGCAGCACGACCGCGGCCACGAGGAGGGAGACGATGAACGTGCTCGACCACCCGTGGCTGTTGCCCTCGATCAGGGCGAGGATCAGGGTGAACAGCCCGCCGATCAGGGTCACGAGCCCGATCGGGTCGAGGCGGCTGTGCTCCGGGTCGCTCGACTCGTGCAGCTGCCTCAGGCCGACGAGGACGGCGAGCACGCCGATCGGGATGTTGACGAGGAAGATCCAGCGCCACGAGAGCCACGAGGTGAGCATCCCGCCGGCCAGCGGGCCGACCGCCACTGCTGCGCCGATCACGGCGCCCCAGAGGCCGAACGCGGTACCGCGCTCGCGCCCGTGGAACTCCTGGGAGAGGAGCGCCAGCGCCGTCGCGAACATCATCGCCCCGCCGATCCCCTGGACGCCGCGCGCGATGATCAGGAACAGTGAGTCGAAGGAGGCACCGCAGGCCGCCGACGCCGCCGTGAAGAGCACGATCCCGAGCAGGAAGATCCGCTTTCGGCCGAAGAGATCGGCGAGCGAGCCGGCGGTCAGCACGAAGGTCGCGAGCGCGAGAGCGTACGCGTCGACCACCCATTGGAGATCCGAGAACGACGCCTTCAGGGCTCCCTGGATCGCGGGCAGGGCCACGTTCACGATCGTGATGTCGAGCAGGAGCATGAAGGTCGCGATGCAGACCGCGACCAGCGTCCACCACTTCCGGGCCATTCCGGCAACCTACACTGCGACCAAATGCAGGAAACCCTCGACGTCTCGAATGCCGTTGCCGCCGAGCTCGCCGGCATCTCGGACGGCGTGCTCGACGCGCTCAAGGAGCGCCTCGACTGCAGCGTGCGCCTGCGCGGTAACCAGCTGACGCTCGAGGGCGACGAGCAGCACGTCGTCGAGGCTCGATCGGTGATCGACGAGCTGGTCGAGCTCGTCGAGGGCGGCCACCAGATCGGCGCGCACACCGTCGACGCGGTCCTCGGGACGATCGAGGCGGGCCAGGACGTCCGCGAGGTGTTCGACGCCGTCGTCTGGCGGCATCGCGGCAAGAAGATCGCCCCGAAGACGGTCACCCAGAAGCGCTACGTCGACTCGATCCGCCACAGCACCATCACCTTCGGGATCGGCCCCGCCGGCACCGGCAAGACGTACCTGGCGATGGCGCTCGCAGTCGCCGCGCTGCACGAGCGCGAGGTGGCGCGCATCATCCTGACCCGGCCGGCGGTGGAGGCGGGGGAGCGGCTCGGCTTCCTGCCCGGGGACCTGATGGCCAAGGTCGACCCGTACCTGCGTCCGCTCTTCGATGCGCTCTACGACATGCTCGACCCCGACAAGGCGCTCAACCTCATCGATCACGGGACGATCGAGGTCGCCCCGCTCGCGTTCATGCGCGGCCGGACCCTGAACAACAGCTTCATCATCCTCGACGAGGCGCAGAACACCTCACCCGAGCAGATGCAGATGTTCCTGACGCGGCTCGGCTTCGGCTCGAGGGTGGTCGTCACCGGCGACATCACCCAGATCGACCTGCCGCGCGAATCGCGCTCCGGGCTCGTGCACGTGCGCGACGTGCTGCAGGACATCGACGGGATCTCCTTCATCGAGTTCGGTCATCGCGACGTCGTCCGGCACAAGCTCGTGCAGCGCATCGTCGAGGCCTACCGCGAGCACACGGACGAGCGCAACCGCGGCTGACCGTGATGCTGTCGATCGAGGTCTCCAATCGCAGCGGGGCCGAGGTCGACGAGGCGGCGGCCGTCGAGCTCGCCGGCCGCGTGCTGCGGTCGGAAGGAATCGACGAGGGCGAGCTCGGGCTGACCTTCGTCGGCTCCGACGAGATGCGCTCGCTGAAGCGCGACCATCTCGGCATCGACGAGGCGACCGATGTCCTCTCCTTCCCGATCGACGGTCGCGACGAGCTGCCGGACGGCGTGCCGCGCGCGCTCGGCGACGTCGTCATCTGCCCTCAGGTCGTGGGCGAGGAGTGGCGCTGGCCGCTCACGCACGGGCTCCTGCACCTGATCGGCTACGAGCACGGCGAGGAGATGGAGGCCCGGGAGCAAACCCTGCTCCAGACATGAGCACCCGGCGCGCCCCGACGATCTTCGACTCGTTCAACTTCGCGTTCGAGGGGATCATCCACGTTCTGCGGACGCAGCGGAACCTGCGCATCCATTTCGCGATCGCGGTGCTCGTGCTCGTCCTGGCGCTCGTCGTCAACGTGACGAAGCTCGAGCTGATCGTCCTCCTGCTCTCGATCTCGTTCGTGCTGATCGCCGAGATGCTGAACACCGCGATCGAGGCGGCGATCGACATCGCGACGACGTCGTTCGACCCGATGGCGAAGCTGGCGAAGGACATCGCCGCCGGGGCCGTGCTGATCGCGTCGGTCAATGCGCTCGCCGTCGGCTATCTCGTCTTCTCGAACAAGATCGCGGATCGGTCGTCGACGCTGCTCGAGCGGCTGCGCCAGGCGCCCGCCGAGCTGACGCTCGTCGCGCTCGTGCTGACCGTGATCCTCGTGATCGCGACGAAGGCGTACACCGGGCGGGGGACGCCGCTGCGCGGCGGCATCCCGTCGGGGCACGCTGCGGTTGCCTTCGCCGCGTGGATGGCGGCGACGTATGTCGCCGACGCGAAGCACCGGTTCCTGATCTCGTCGCTGACGCTGATCATGGCCTTCCTGGTCGCGCAGACGCGTGTGGAATCGGGCGTGCACTCGGCGCTCGAGGTCACGTACGGTGCCCTCGTGGGCGCCCTCGTGACACTCGTCGTCTTCCAGGTCTTCTCGTGACCGAGCTGGTGGAGCTCGCGCTGGCCGCGGCCGCGCACTCGTACTCGCCGTACTCGCACTACGCGGTCGGCGCCGTGCTCCGCACCCGGGACGGCCGCGAGTTCGCCGGCGTGAACGTCGAGAACGCCGCTTACCCGCTCTGCCAGTGCGCCGAGAAGACCGCGATCGGCGCCGCGGCGAGCGCCGGCTACCGGCCGGGCGACATCGCTGCGATCGGGATCACCGCCTCGCCCTGCGGTGGGTGTCGTCAGTGGCTGCACGAGTGGCGGATCCCCGAGGTCAGCTTCCGGCGTGAGGACGGCACGATCTGCACCATGGCCGCGGACGAGCTCCTGCCCGAGACCTGGGGCCTGCCGGAGAAGACATGAGGTCGGGAATGGTCGCGGTTGCGGGCCGCCCGAACGTGGGGAAGTCGACGCTCGTGAACGCGCTCACGGGCGCGAAGGTCGCGATCGTCTCGGACAAGCCGCACACGACGCGCCACCGGATCCGCGGCGTGCACACGGCAGGCGATGTGCAGCTCGTGCTGGTCGACCTGCCCGGTTGGCAGAAGCCGATCGACACGCTGACCGAGCGCATGCAGGCGCGCGTCGACGAGACGATGACCGACGACATCGACGTGATCCTCCTCGTCCTGAACGCGCGCGAGCACATCGGCACCGGTGATCGCTACGTAGCGCGTCGCGTCTTCTCGCTCGGCGTGCCGGTCGTGATCGCGCTGAACAAGGTCGACCGGCTCAAGCCGGGCCACATCGCGACGCAGATGAAGACGGCGGCGGCTCTGGGCGACTTCCACGCGCTGCACCCGGTGAGCGCGAAGACCGGCGACGGCATCGACGAGTTGCGGCTCGATCTCCTCTCCCTGCTCCCCGACGGGCCGATGCTCTATCCACCGGAGATGGACACCGACATGCCGGTCGAAGCGCGCATCGCGGAGGCCGTGCGCGAGCAGGCGCTGCGCCTGACCCGCGAGGAGGTCCCGCACGCGGTCACCGCCGAGGTGGTCGAGATCGACGAGGGCCGCGTGCACGTGCGGCTGTACACGGAGACGGAGAGCCAGAAGCAGATCCTGATCGGCAAAGGAGGGACGATGGTGCGCGAGATCGGGCGCGAGGCACGGCCGTTCGTGGAGAGCCTCCTCGGCCGCACGGTGTTCCTGCAGCTCCAGGTGAAGGCGTCGCCGAAGTGGCGCCGCAACGAGACGATGCTGGAACGGCTGGGGCTGTAGATGGCGCTCCTACGGCGCGAGGGGGCGGACCTGGTCGTCCGCCTCAACGACCTCGAGAAGGCGGGCGCCTTCCGCGGCGACGTCCGCGTGCCGGCGGTGGCGGTGCGCGAGGTGCGCGTCACGGAGGCGCCGTTCCGCGAGCTGCGCGGGATGCGCGCGCCGGGTACGGGCTGGCCGGGCGTGATCGCACTGGGCACGTGGCGCGGGAGCGGGGGCAAGGACTTCGCCGCCCTCTATCGCGGCGGGCCCGCGGTGATCGTCGAGCTCGACAACGCCGAGTACCGGCGGCTGCTCGTCTCCGCCCACGACGCGGCGGACGTCGCCGAGAGGCTGCGCGATCCCCTCTAGCCAATCGGCGTGATGGCGCCGAGCAGGCCGTGCACCGACTGCTCGGTCGGGCCGCGCCACGTGTGCGGGCCGGCGGTGAAGAACAGCGTGGTGCGTGGGCCGGCGTAGTCGCCGTTCCCGAACGCGAGCGCCCAGAGGCCGACGACCGCGATCGGCTTGCCCTTTGCGTTCTCGAGTGTGCCGGCCGGGCGCCAGCTGCTTCCGTTGCGAGCGAAGGCGTGGATCGTCCCGTCGCCGAAGTTCCCGACCAGCAGGTCGCCGCCGAAGCGCCCGAACGAGCGGGGCGCGACGGTCATTCCCCACGGCTCGTTGAGCCCGCCGCGCGGGAGGCGTGCGACCAGACGCCCTGCGAGCGTGAACTCGTCGACGTAGCCGCCGCTCGGCGCGTCGTTGCCGTCGACCGGCGCGCGGAACGCGTACGTGACGAAGACATGCCTCCCGATCACGGCGATCCCGAACGGCGCGTACCAGGCCGGGATGGCGTGGTCGACGAAGGCACCCGGGGCGTGAACCAGCCTCCAGTGCGGGTCGAACACGTCGACCTTCGCGTTGTGGAAGTCCGTCGCGTACAGGTGCGAGCCGGAGACCGCGAGGCCGCGGAAGATCGCGGCGATGCCCGAGTCGTCGACCGCGACGACGGCGCGCGTCGACCAGCCCGTCGGGACGGTCGGCGTCCAGGCGCGGATCTTCCCGTCCTCGCAGGCGTAGATGAATCGCGCCGGGTCGGACCTTCCCCCGCCGTGGACGACGAACCCGTTGCCGCCGTAGAAGACGAGCCCGGTCGGGCCGCCGTCGACGTGCACGGTCAGGTGCTGCTTCGCGCCCGTCCCCGAGTAGAGCGTGCTCGTGCTGCGCGCCTCGTTCGACGTCCACCACGGGCCGGTCGGGCTCGCCGCAAGCCCCCAGGCGTTCACGAGCTGAGGGTCGACGCGGTCCGAGACGAGTCGGTGCAGCACGTACCCGTCGCCCGGGCCACGCGCCGCGAGCGCAACCCCGAGAAGCGCCGCCGCGGCCACGACGGCGCCGCCGGCGACGGCCTTACGCGTTGGAGGCCCTCCGCGGGGCGGGGCCGGTGGTGTCGCGCACGACGAGCGTCGTCGACAGCTCCATCCGCAGCGCGTCGAGACGCTGCCCTTCGATCAGTCGCGCCAGAAGGCTGACCCCGGTGCGCCCGAGCTCGGCGAGCGGCTGCCGCACCGTCGTCAGCTGCGGGCGCACGATTGTCGCCAGCGCCGTGTCGTCGAAGCCGACGATCGAGATGTCGGCCGGCACTCGCAGGCCGAAGTCGCGGGCCGCGTTCAATGCCCCGATCGCGACGTTGTCGTTGAAGGCGAAGATCGCAGTCGGGGGGTCCGCGAGCCCGAGCAGCTCCTCGGCGGCGGCAAGGCCGCGCGGCTCCTGCCAATCGGTGAAGCGAATCAGCTCGGGGTCGATGAGCATCCCGGCGCCGGCGAGGGCGGCGCGCATGCCGAGCAACCGCTCCTCGGTGGCGTACCAGTGCTCCTGCCCGGCGATCGCCCCGATGCGCCGGTGGCCGAGCCCGAGCAGATGCTCCGTCGCCTGCTTCGCCCCCGAGGCGTGCATCGCCGAGACGCACGGGATCCCGTCCGGCGGGCGCTCGCGGGGGTCGACGACGACGAACGGATAGCCGAGCGCCTGGAGCGCCTTCAGCTCGTCCTCCGACTCCTCGGGGAGGATCAGGATCGCGCCGTCGGTCGACTCGCTGACGAGCCGCTCGAGGAGCGACACCTCGCGGTCGTGCTCGTGCAGTGTGGGCGAGAGGACGATGCGAAGGTCGGCCTCGTAGAGTGCCTCCGATGCTCCGCTGAGGATCGGCCCGAAGTAGGCGTCGGCGACGAGCGGGAGCGTCAGGCCCACGAAGCCCGTGCGGCCGCGGGAGAGCCCGCGCGCGGCACGGCTGCGGTTGAAGCCGTGCTCGCGCACGACCTGGAGCACCGTCTCACGCGTGTCGGGAGCGACATCCGGGCGGTCGTTGAGGACGCGCGAGACCGTCGCGATCGAGACGCCCGCGAGATCGGCGATGTCGCGAATCGTCGTGCGGCCGCGGAAGCGCGGGCCTTCGGGTCGCTGGAGCTCTGCCATCGACCCGGTACTGTAACCGTTTTCGGCCGCTTTTCACAGGGCTTCCGTCGCACCTGCGGGAAAACTGCGTGGGAGTGCGGTTGACAGGCGGCCACAGAACTGTTAACCGTTTCCGGGAATTCCCGGAACCCCCAGGGTCAGTTTCCCGGTCCGCCGCGGTAACCGGCGAGAAAGGAAGGAATCACACACATGTCACGTTCATTGCGCTCGCGGAAACGGCTCGGCCTTGTGGCCGCCGTTGTCGCGGCGGCCGCGGGGATCGCGGTGCTCGTGGTTGCGACGGTCGGGACGGCGGCCCCTACGCATGTCTCGAAGTCGGCTGCGGGTCACAAGTGCCTCGTCATGACCGGCTCGGGCGATCCCGCGTTCGTCAAGAACTTCAACCCGTACACGGCCACCGGCCTGCCGAGTGGCCAGTTCATCAAGGGGGCGGTCTACGAGGGCCTCATCATCTCGCCTGAAGGCGGGCTCCCGGCCCGGCCGTGGCTCGCTCAGAGCTGGAAGTGGTCGAACGGCAACAAGACCCTCACGCTGAACCTGGTCCAAAACGCGAAGTGGTCCGACGGCAAGCCGCTCACGTCCGCCGATGTCGTCTACAGCCTCAAGGGCGGCGACAACGCCACCCAGCAGAAGACGATGGACCTCGTCGGCTTCTCACGGCCCGGCTCGAACTTCGCGTCGATCGCGGCCAAGGGCCTGTACACCGTCGTGATCAACCTCAAGACGGTGGATTCGCAGTTCATCGCGCAGACGCTGAACGGCGCGATCGTGGTGCCGCAGCACGTCTGGTCGCAAGGTCGCGAACCCGGCGACGTTCACCAACCCGCACCCGGTCGGCTCCGGGCCGTTCAACCAGATCGCCCGGTTCACCACCCAGGACTACGTCTTCGGGAAGAACCCGCACTACTGGCAGGCCGGCAAGCCCCTCATCCCGTGCCTCGAGTACGTGCAGGCGGCCTCGAACGACTCCGCGCTCGCGCTGATCCAGAGCGGGCAGGTCGACTGGACCCACAACTTCGTCCCGAACGTCGAGAAGGCGTACGAGGCGAAGGACCCGGGCACTTCCACGCGTTCTACGCGACGACGGCCTATCCGGTGTCGCTCGTGTTCGACGACACGCAGTACCCGTACAGCCTGGTCGCGTTCCGCAAGGCGCTCTCCCAGGCGATCGACCGCAACACGGTCTCGAAGCTCGGTGAGTACGGCTATGCGCCGCCCACCGACGCGATCGGCCTCGGCGGCCTCTTCCCGCAGTGGGTGACCGACCCGACGCGTGAAGGCGCAGGCCAAGGCGCTCGCGACCTACAGCCCGACCGCGGCGAAGGCAACGCTCACCGCCGCAGGCTTCACCTACAAGGGGAGCCAGCTGATCGACCCGAAGGGCAACCCCGTCAACCTCGACATCCACGTGATCTCGGGCTGGTCGGACTGGGTCGCGTCGAACCAGATCATCACGAAGGACCTGCAGGCGATCGGCATCGACTCGAGCGTGAAGCTCGAGCCGGACTGGAACTCGTGGTACCCGAACGCGTCCGCGACGAAGAACCCGACGCTGCTCTGGCAGAACGGCTCCCAGGGCTCCCCGTACGGCTTCTTCTACGCGAACTTCTCGGCGAACGCGTACGTCGCGCCGGGGCAGGACGCCACGAACACGGGCAACTGGGAGCACTACCAGAACGCCCAGGGCACGGCGCTCCTCCAGGCCAGTGGAAGTCCTCGCTCGACCCGAAGAAGCAGCACACGATCGCGACGCAGCTCGAGAAGCTCTGGCTGCAGCAGTTCCCGATCGTGCCGCTCTTCATCGGGCCGCGCTGGTCGACCTACAGCACGAAGTACTTCCACTGCTACGACTCGCCGAAGGACCACTTCGGCGACCCGATCTTCAGCACGTATCCGGACAACCTCCTGAACTTCACGCACATCTGCCCGGGCGGCAAGTCCGGGCAGTAGCCCAGAACCCCTCGAGCAGGCTGGGGGCGGAGCGCCGTAAGCTCCGTCCCCAGCCCTCCTCGATCCCAGCCCATGCGCTTCATCCTCCGCCGTCTCGCGTTCTATGCGTTCGCCGTCTGGGTCGCCCTGACGCTCAACTTCCTGCTGCCCCGGCTGATGCCGGGCAGCCCGATCGGCGGCATCCTCCAGCGCCTCTCGCCGGCTCAGATCCAGTCGAACCCGGGGATCATCAAGACCTACGAGGCGCTCCTCGGCGGCGGCAACAAGTCGATCTGGCAGGACTACGTGACCTACCTGCACCGGGTCGTGCACCTGGACTTCGGCGTCTCGACCTCGAACTACCCGGCGTCCGTGTCCTCGGTGATCGGACGCGTCCTCCCGTACTCGATCTTCCTCGTCGGCGTCGCCTTCGTACTCTCGTTCATCCTCGGGATCACGATCGGGATGATCGCCGCCTGGCGGCGCCGTGGCGCCATGGACACGGTCGTCGTCCCGCTGTTCATGGCGCTGTCGGCTGTCCCGGCGTTCTTCACGGGGCTGCTCGCCGTGTACTTCCTCGGCCTCAAGCTGCACTGGTTCCCGATCCAGCACGCGTACGACAGCACCCTCGTGCCGGGGTTCAACTGGACGTTCCTCGAAAGCGTGTTCCGGCACTCCCAGCTGCCGATCCTCGTCGTCGTCGCCGCCTTCACCGGCGGCTGGGTGCTGAACATGCGCACCGTGATGATCAACACGATCAGCGAGGACTACGTGGCGATGGCGGAGGCGAAGGGCCTTCGCGACCGCCGCGTGATGACGCGCTATGCAGGGCGCAACGCGATCCTGCCACCGCTCAACGGCTTCGCGGCGCAGTTCGCGAGCGCAGTCGGCGGGCTCGTCTTCATCGAGTACGTCTTCAGCTACCCGGGCGCAGGGCTGACGCTCCAGCAGGCGGCACTCGGCAACGACTACCCGCTCACACAGGGGCTGCTCGTGATCTTCTCGCTCGCCGTGATCGCGGCGAACTTCATCATGGACATGCTGAACCTCGTCCTCGATCCGCGCGTCAGGGCGTCCTAGGTATGTCCCAGATCCAGCCGACGATCGAGGAAGCGCCTGTCGTCGTCGCGCCGGTGCGGCGCCGGCGGTTCGCCGTGCCCGGGTGGCTGCAGCTACTGCTCCGCAACCCCAAGTCCCGCCTCGGCATCTTCATGGTCCTGTTCATGGTGGTGGTCGCGCTGATCGCGCCGCTCATCTCGGTCAGCGATCCGACGGCCTTCAGCCTGTTCGACGCCCGCCAGGCGCCGTCGTGGCACCACCTCTTCGGTACCACCGACCAGGGCAGCGACATCTTCTCGCAGGTCGTCCTCGGGGCGCGCCGCTCGCTGATCCTCGGCATCGCGGCTGCGAGCCTCGCGACGGCGCTTGCGACGACCCTCGGCATCCTCGCCGCCTACTCGGGCGGTGCCGTCGACGAGGCGATCAACTTCGTCATCAACGTCTTCCTCGTCATCCCGACGATCCCGCTGCTCGTCGTGATCTCCGGCTATCTCAAGGCGCGGAACCTCGGGACGATGATCCTCGTGCTCGGGCTCACGCTCTGGGCGTTCGAGGCGCGCATCCTCCGAGGTCAGGCGCTCTCGCTCCGAAACCGCGACTTCGTGCTCGCGGCGAAGGTCGCGGGCGAGTCGACGTCCCGGATCGTCTTCGGCGAGATCATGCCGAACATGATCAGCCGCATCGCGGCAGGCTGGGTACTGGTCTTCTACGTCTCGCTGCTCGTCGACGCCGGCCTCGAGTTCCTCGGCCTCGGCGACACGACGCACGTCAGCTGGGGCATGACGCTCTACTGGGCGCAGACGAACTCGGCGGTGTTGCAGGGCGAATGGTGGCCGTTCGTCTTCCCGGGGCTGGCGCTCGTGATCACGGTGCTCGGCCTGACGCTCATCCTCGCCGGCATCGACGAGATCTCGAACCCGCGCCTGCGTGACGAGGTGCGCGATCGCAAGCCGCTCCTCGTGCGCCTGATCGCCCCGCTCTGGAGCGGACGCGCGGCCGTGCGCGCCGAGGGGGTGTCGTGACGACCGCTCTGCTCGACACCGACGCGACGCCGAATCGCGGGAAGGCCGACCCGCTCGTCTCGATCGAGGATCTCTCTGTCGAGTACGTCACGACCTCGCGGACGGTCCGTGCGGTC
Source organism: uncultured Thermoleophilia bacterium (assembly GCA_963794375.1). GTDB lineage: Bacteria > Actinomycetota > Thermoleophilia > Gaiellales > Gaiellaceae > PALSA-600. Next base: position 85,123 of record CAWCDL010000002.1, on the reverse strand, counting down.
GACGGGGTGAGTCTCGAGATCGGCCGCGGCGAGATCGTCGGGCTGGCGGGCGAGTCGGGCTGCGGCAAGAGCACGATGGCGAACGCGGTGATGCAGCTGCTGCGCCCTCCCGCGAGGCTCGCCGGCGGCCGGGTCGTCTTCGACGGCAAGGACCTCGTCGGCCTGCATGACGAAGAGCTGCGCCGGTTCCGCTGGCGGAACGTCTCGATGGTGTTCCAGAGCGCGATGAACGCCCTGAATCCCGTCATGCGGGTCGGCGACCAGTTCGTCGACATGATGAAGGCGCACGAGCGCATCTCGAAGCGCGGAGCGCTCGACGAGGCCGGGCGCCTGCTCGAGGTCGTCGGCATCGACCGCCGCCGGCTTCGCAGCTACCCCCACCAACTCTCCGGCGGCATGCGCCAGCGGGTGATCATCGCGATGGCGCTCGCGCTGCGGCCGGAGCTCGTGATCATGGACGAGCCGACGACCGCGCTCGACGTGGTCGTGCAGCGCGAGATCCTTCAACAGGTCCGCGACCTGCAGGAGGAGCTGGGGTTCGCGGTGCTCTTCATCACGCACGACCTGTCGCTCCTGCTCGAGCTCGCCCACCGCGTGGCGATCATGTACGCGGGCGAGATCGTCGAGTCCGCGCCGGCCGCCGTGCTCCGGACCGGCCCGAAGCACCCGTACACGATCGGCCTCGTCGACTCGTTCCCGCCGCTCTTCGGGCCGCGCCGTCGCCTGACCGGGATCGGCGGGGCCCCGCCCGATCTGTCGTCGCCGCCCGCCGGCTGCCGCTTCCATCCGCGCTGCCCGCACTGCCGGCCCGAGGACGCGGTGCTCTACGCACGACAGACAGCCGAGCGGCCGGTGCTGCGCGAGGTCGCGCCGGGGCACAGGGTCGCCTGTCACCTCGTCGAGGCAGGCGGCTCATGACAGGGAGCGTGCTCGAGGTTCGCGGGCTGACGAAGCGCTTCCCGGTGGGCGGGGCGTTGCACCGCAGCTACGTGCACGCGGTCGAGGACGTCACCTTCGCGCTCGAGCCCGGACGCGTCACCGCGCTCGCGGGCGAGAGCGGCAGCGGCAAGAGCACCGTCGCACGCCTGCTCGTGCGCCTCTACGAGCCGACCGAGGGAAGCGTCGTCTTCGACGGCAAGGACATTGCACGCGAGCACCGCAAGCGCGCCGTCCTCGCGTATCGCTCGCAGGTGCAGATGATCTTTCAGGACCCGTTCGGCTCGCTGAACCCGGTGAAGACGGTGCGCCACCACATCGAGCGGCCGCTGCGGATCCACGGGCTCGCTCGCGGCGACGCCGTCGAGCAGCGCGTGCTCGAGCTGCTCGAGACCGTCGGGCTCGTGCCGGCGAAGCAGATCGCCGATAAGTACCCGCACGAGATCTCCGGCGGCCAGCGGCAGCGGGTCGCGATCGCGCGCGCGCTCGCGGTCGAGCCGCGCGTCGTGATCGCCGACGAGCCGATCTCGATGCTCGACGTCTCGATTCGCATCGGGATCCTCAACCTGATGGCCGACCTGAAGGACCAGCTCGGCGTCTCGTTCCTCTACGTGACGCACGACCTGGGCAGCGCACGGTACGTCGCAGACGACCTGCTCGTGATGTACGCCGGGCACATCGTCGAACAGGGCCCGGTCGACTCGGTGCTCGAGGAGCCGCTGCATCCCTACACCCAGCTGCTGCTCGCCTCGGTGCCGGATGCGCACATCGGTGAGCGCGAGCGGATCGAGATCCACCGCGGCGGCCAGACCGCCGCCGTCGACCCGACGCCGGGCTGCCGGTTTGTCGACCGCTGCCCGCTCGCGATCGACGTGTGCCGGTCCGTCACCCCGCCGCTCGTCGAGGCGCGCCCCGGACACGCCGCGCGCTGCCACGTCACGGCACCTTCCACAGACCTACGAGAGGAACCACATGTCGAATCCATTCGTTGACGCGCTGCCTGCCGACTTCGTCTGGGGCGCGGCGACCGCCTCGTTCCAGATCGAGGGCGCGACGGACGAGGACGGGCGAGGCGAAAGCGTCTGGGACAGGTTCTGCGCGACACCGGGCAAGGTCCGAAATGGCGACACCGGCGTCGTGGCGTGCGATTTCTACCATCGCTATCGCGACGACATCAGGTTGATGCGCGAGCTCGGGATCGACGGCTTCCGCTTCTCGGTCGCCTGGCCCCGGGTCATCCCGCAGGGCCGCGGCGCAGTCAACACGAAGGGGCTCGACTTCTACGACCGGCTCGTCGACGAGCTGCTCGGCAACGGCATCACGCCGTTTCTCACCCTCTTCCACTGGGACACCCCTCAGACGCTCGAGGATGCGGGCGGCTGGCCCGTCCGCGACACCGTCGATGCCTTCGGCGAATACGTGACGGCCGTCGCCGAGCGCCTTGGCGACCGCGTCAAGCACTGGATCACCCACAACGAGCCGTGGGTCGTCTCCTGGATCGGCTACGGCTGGGGCCACCACGCGCCCGGACGGACGTCCGACGCCGACGCGCTCGCGACGGCGCACCACCTGCTCCTTTCCCACGGTCGCGCAGTCGAGATCCTCCGGTCCGCGTCACCAGGCTCCGAGGTCGGGATCACGCTCAACCTCGATCACGTCTATGCGGAGAGCACGACGGCGGAGGACGAGGCGGCCGCCGCGTGGGTCGACGGCTTCCACAACCGCTGGTTCCTCGACCCGATCTTCAAGGGCAGCTATCCCGAGGACATGCTCGCGACCTGGGCCGACATCGCTCCGGCGGTACACGAGGGCGACCTGAAGACGATCTCGGCTCCGATCGACTTCCTCGGCGTCAACAACTACACGTCGCCGCTCGTCGCCGCCGCTCCGGACGGCGAGCGCTCGCAGATCGTCCGCCGCGAGGACGTCGAGCGCACCGACATGAGCTGGGAGGTCGTCCCGGGCGGGTTGCGCGACTTGCTGCTGCGCCTGACGCGCGACTACGGGCCGAAGGCGATCTACGTCACCGAGAACGGTGCCGCATATGCGGACGTGCGCGGGCACGACGGGCAGGTCGCGGACCCGGAGCGCGAGGCGTACCTCGAGGGCTACATCAGCGCTGCGGCCGAGGCGGTGGCCGAGGGCGCGCCGTTGCGCGGCTACTTCGCCTGGTCGCTGCTCGACAACTTCGAGTGGGCATGGGGGTACTGGAAGCGCTTCGGGCTCGTGTACATCGACTACCCGACACTCGAGCGCGTGCCGAAGGGAAGCTTCTACTGGTACCGCGATCTGATCGCGGCGCAGCGTGCACAGGGGCGCGGCAGCGAAGCCGCGTAGACAGCCGGCTGGGGGCAGTCAGCCTGTGCGCCGACGCGGGGGCCCGTCCGGGCCCCCGCGTCCGATCCCTAGACTGGAAGTCGATGGCGCAGGCCCCGGTTCTTCCGCGCGGCTTCGAGCTGCCGCTGAAGCAGCGGCTGCCGCGCATCGGCGCGATCGACCAGGTGGCGGTCGAGGCGCGGGCGGCGGAGCTCGCGAAACGCTCGATCAAGAAGGACGCGAAGGTGTGGGCGCTCGAGCTCGCGATTCGCTGCTGCGACCTGACGACTCTCGAGGGCCAGGACACACCGGGCAAGGTCGCCGCACTGTGCTCGAAGGCGATCCGCCCCGACCCGTCCGACGCCGGGGTCCCGTCGGTCGCAGCCGTGTGCGTCTACCCGAACCTCGTGCCCGTGGCGAAGGAGCGGCTGGCAGGGAGCGGCGTCAAGGTGGCGAGCGTGGCGACCGCATTCCCGAGCGGGCAGAGCCCGCTCGACGTGAAGGTGCGAGACGTCGAGGAAGCCGTCGCGTTCGGCGCCGACGAGATCGACATGGTGATCGACCGCGGCGCGTTCCTCTCCGGCCGGTACGCGGCCGTCGTCGACGAGATCGTGCAGGTGAAGGAGGCCTGCGGCGAAGCCCACCTGAAGGTGATCCTCGAAGTCGCCGAGCTCGGTACCTACGACAATGTCCGCCGTGCCTCGCTGCTCGCGATGGCCGCCGGCGCCGACTTCATCAAGACGTCGACCGGCAAGCTCCCGGGTGCGGCGACCCTTCCCGTCCAGCTCGTGATGCTCGAGGCGATCAGGGACGTTCACGAGGAGACGGGCCGCAAGGTCGGCATGAAGCCGGCCGGCGGCATCCGCGCCGCGAAGAACGCGATCCAGTACCTGGTGCAGGTGCACGAGACGCTGGGGCCCGACTGGCTCACCCCCGACCTCTACCGGATCGGCGCCTCGAGCCTCGTCAACGACATCCTGATGCAGCTCCGCAAGGAGAAGACGGGCGCCTACCAATCGAAGGACTACTTCACGAATGACTAGCAATGAGTGACCTGGAGAAGCGCGGCGACCGCTCGCCGGTGCCCGCCGGATGGACGTACGCGCCGGCGCCCGAGTCGACCGGCATCGTCTCGCTCCGCGAGCGGTACGGCCTCTATATCGGTGGGGAGTGGCTCGAGGGGGCCGAGCACTACACGACCGTCTCGCCGCGCGACGAGGAGCCGCTCGCCGAGGTCGCCCAGGCCGGCGAGACCGATGTCCAGAATGCCGTCGCAGCCGCGCGCGAGGCGTTTGGCACGTGGTCGGCACTCGCGCCCTCCGAGCGGGCGAAGTACCTGTTCCGGATCGCACGGATCCTCGCCGAGCGCTCGCGCGAGCTCGCAGTGCTCGAGTCGCTGAACGGCGGCAAGCCGATCAAGGAGTCGCGCGACGTCGACGTGCCGCTCGCGGCGGCCCACTTCTTCTACTACGCCGGCTGGGCCGACAAGCTCGAGTACGCGTTCCCGAACCGGCAGCCGCGGCCGCTCGGCGTCGCCGGCCAGATCATCCCGTGGAACTTCCCGCTCCTGATGCTCGCGTGGAAGATCGCGCCGGCGCTCGCGGCCGGCAACACGGTCGTCCTCAAGCCCGCCGAGACGACGCCGCTGACGGCGCTGCTCTTCTGCGACGTGGTGCGCCAGGCGGAGCTGCCGCCGGGCGTCGTCAACATCGTCACCGGCGACGGCCGCACAGGCGCGGCACTCGTCGAGGCCGACGTCGACAAGGTCGCGTTCACGGGCTCGACCGAGGTCGGCAAGGCGATCCAGCGCCGGCTCGCCGGCTCGGGCAAGAAGCTGACGCTCGAGCTCGGCGGGAAGGCGGCGAACATCGTCTTCGACGACTGTGCGCTCGACCAGGCGGTCGAGGGGATCGTCAACGGCATCTACTTCAACCAGGGCCACGTCTGCTGCGCCGGCTCGCGTCTCTTCGTGCAGGAGTCGATCTACGAGCCCGTCGTCGAGAAGCTGAAGCGGCGGATGGCGACGCTCCGCGTCGGCGACCCGCTCGACAAGAACACCGACGTCGGGGCGATCAACTCGCGCGAGCAGCTCGAGAGGATCGCCGAGCTCGTCGAGGCGGGCAAGGCCGAGGGCGCCGAGATCTACCAGCCGCCGTGCCGCCTGCCGGAGCGCGGCTACTGGTTCGCGCCGACCGTCTTCACGAACGTCGCCCAGAGCCACCGCATCGCCCAGGAGGAGATCTTCGGGCCGGTGCTGTCGGTGCTCACGTTCCGCACGCCCGACGAGGCGGTCGAGAAGGCGAACAACACGCCGTACGGCCTCTCGGCCGGGATCTGGACGGAGAAGGGCTCGCGCATCCTCTGGATGGCCGAGCGCCTGCGCGCGGGCGTCGTGTGGGCGAACACGTTCAACCGCTTCGACCCGACGAGCCCCTTCGGCGGCTACAAGGAGTCGGGCTTCGGCCGCGAGGGCGGCCTGCACGGTCTCGAGCCGTACCTCGCCCTCTCATGACGAGGCTGCCCGTCAAGAAGACCTCGAAGCTCTTCATCGGCGGTGCGTTCCCCCGCAGCGAGTCGGGCCGCACCTACGAAGTGGGGGGGCAGAACGTCGCCCTGGCCTCGCGCAAGGACGTGCGCGACGCGGTCGTCGCCGCCCGGGCGGCCCAGCCGAAGTGGGCGGGGGCGACCGCCTACAACCGCGGCCAGGTGCTCTACCGCGTCGCCGAGATGATGGAGGCGCGGGTCGCCGAGCTCGCCGAGCTCTGCTCGGGCCGCGACGAGGTCGAGCGCTCGATCGACCGGATCGTCTGGTACGCCGGCTTCGCGGACAAGCTCGCCCAGGTGCTCGGCTCGACCAATCCGGTCGCGGGGCCGTACTTCAACTTCACGATCCCCGAGCCGACGGGCGTCGTCGCGGTCGTCGCGCCGGACGAGCCGGCGCTCGAGGGCCTCGTTTCGCGGATCGCGCCCGTACTGACCGGCGGCAACGCCGTCGTCGCCGTCGCGTCCGAGCAGCACCCCCTCGTGGCGATCGAGCTGGCCGAGGCGATCGCAACGAGCGACGTCCCCGGCGGCGTCGTCAACCTCCTCACGGGGCATCGGGCCGAGCTCGCCCCGTGGCTCGCCTCGCACATGGACGTCAACGCGATCGACGTCACCGGTGCCGACGGCCTGCGCACGGAGCTCGAGACGGCCGCCGCCGAGAACGTGAAGCGTGTCGTCTCCGGTAGGGTCGACGGGCAGTCGTTGGCGGAGATCTCCGCCTTCATGGAGCTCAAGACCGTCTGGCACCCGATCGGCAAATGACGTATTTCGAGGAGATCTCCGAGATCGAGCCGCTCCAGATCTGGGACGGGCTCGTCGGCTGGGCGGTGACCGGCGACGAGGCGGCGCTGACGGCGATCGAGATCGAGCCGAACACGGCCGTCCCGGAGCACTCCCATCCGAACGAGCAGACCGGCATGCTGCTGCGCGGGTCGCTGACGTTCCGGATCGGCGAGGAGCGCAAGGAGCTCCGCCCGGGCGCGATGTGGGTGATCCCCGGCTCCGTCCCGCACGACGTCGTCGCCGGCCCGGAAGGGGCGTTCCTGGTCGAGCTCTTCGCGCCGCCCCGCACCGACTGGGGCGACCTGCCCCGCCTGGCGCCGCGCAGGCCGCGCAGCCTCTAGGTCACTCGATTACGCTTCCGGGCAGCAGGTGACCGTTTCCAGACGTTTGAGCCAGCGGATCTCGGAGGGTGACGGGATCGCCATCATCGTCCGCGTCGACGACGCGGACGACGCGCGAGACGCCGAGCACGCGGGCGCCAAGGCCGTGGCGGTGGCGCGCTCGATCGCGGGGATCCGCGAGGCGACGACGCTCCCGGTGCTGTGGCTCGGCGAGGGCGATCCGGGTCACGCGGACGCGGTGGCGATCAGGCCGTCCGAGGACGAGCACGACGGCCACGGCCTCGAAGAGGTCCTCGACGTTCGCGACGAGGACGAGCTCGAGCGTGCGCTCGAGGTCTACGACCCGGAGATCTTCCTGCTCACCGCGGCCGGAGAGGACGAGGAGGTCGATCCGCTCGACGCCGTTCTCGAGCTGCTGCCCGATGTGCCGGCCGGCAAGCTCGCGATCGCCCAGGTCGACGTCACGAGCCGTGACGAGGTGCTTGCCCTCGAGCGCGCGGGGATCGACGCTGTGCTCGTCGGGAAGGCGCACGTGCGCGAGCTCGTCGGCCACCGCCCGGTCGACGTATAGATGATCGATTCCAAAGTCGATGTGCCCGCGGCTGGGGGCCTGCACGCGGCGCATTGCGTCCGTCTCGCCCGGCGCCAGGGCCCACCGGCCTTGCCAGCGGTCGGGCCGGCCACACTGCCTGGTGCATGCCCTCCCCGCGGGCACAGCACTCCGGAATCGATCATCTAGAAACCGGGCGAGGGGGCTACCATGGGGCCGCGTGCGTGGGCTCCTGACGATCTCCCTGCTCCTGGGGCTGTGCGCGGTGCTCGCGACCGGCTGCGGCACCGGCGGCCAGCCTGCCGCGGCGGCGGCGCCGAGCCCCGCGCCGCCTCGGTGCGCGTACCCGGCCGGCTGGCAGCGGCTCGCGAACCGGATCGACGCGCCCGTCTACTGCCCCGGCTGGCTGCCCGATCCGCTCACCGCGAAGATCGGCGGCCCCTGGAACAACATCAACTCGGTCTCGCGCGATCGCAGCTACCTGATCAGCTTCGTCTGGCAGGACACGGATGCCGGAGGCGGCGGCGGCGAGCTGCACGTCAACCTGCGCGCGTACCCGGGCGTCACGAAGATCCCCACCTGCCGGACGGGCGGCGTCGATAGCCGCAACGTCCCCTGCTTCGCTGCGCCGGTCGGGTGGATGACCGCCGGCGGGATCCGCGCCCGCCTCTTCACGGTGAACCAGGACGCCGACGAATGGCACTACCTGCTGCTCTGGCGGCGCTACGGCAACCTGTACACGCTCTCGGAGCACCTGGCGCCGCCGCTCACCGGTGACCATCTGAAGCGGTACCTCAAGCGCGAGCTCGGTGCGCTCGTGCTGATCCGTCCGTCGGCGACATGAAGCTGACGCGGCGCCAGGCGCTCGCCGGAGCCGCGGCGGGGGCGGTCGGCGCGGCGGGGATCTACGAGCTCGTCGACCGGCTCACGGGCGGCGAGACGCCGACGCGCACGGCGACGCCGGCCACGCTTCCCGAGCAGCACCTGCTCGACGGCGTCCGCGTCGTCCGCTCGGACGGCGTCGAGGTGCTCGTCCCGCCGCTGCACCACGAGGTGCTGACGGCTCGGGTGCACGCCGGCCGGTCAGACGTCGCCGACGCGCGCGGCGAGCTCGACCACCTGCTGGCCGGGCTGGACGCCGACTACGGGCCGTCGCCCGCCGGCCTCGGGCTCGCGCTGGCATGGGGGGTGCCGTACTTCGACCGCCTCGTGCCCGACACGGCGAAGCGCCTGCTGCCGTTCGATCGCCGTGCGGGCAAGCCCGTGCTCTTCGCTGCCGAGCGCTTCCCGAGCGACCCGCCCGAGACGCGGCTGGAGGCGAACGACGTCGCGATCGTCCTCGGCTCGGACGTTCGTGCCCACATCGAAGACGCCTCGGAGCGGCTCCACAAGTCGGGCTTGTTCCAGTTCACGTCGATCCGTCGCGGGTTCGCCGGGGGCGGCTTCGACGGCGCCCGGTCGCTCCCGAAGAAGATGGCGACCGCCGCCCAGATCCCCGGGGCCGACCTGATCCCCGACACCGCCGAGCTCTTCCTCGGCTTCACGTCGACCCAGAAGGCCGGCATCGGCCCGGGGGTGATCGCGAACCTCGAGACCCTCGGCTACGTCGACTTCCGCGGCAGCGACTACTTCCGGCAGGGAACGCACATGCACCTGTCGCACATCCTCGAGGACGTCGAGGCGTGGTACCTCAACTTCGACTTCGACGAACGGGTCGCGACGATGTTCCGGCCCACGCTCGACGTCCGGCCCGGCCGCCAGACGGTGCCGCAGGGGCCCAAGGACGTCTCGACGTCCGCCGACGTCCGGCGCGACTACGCGGCGACGCGACGCATCGGCCACAGCAACGCGATCCAGACCACCTCGCGCCTCGAGCGCGACGTCGTCGTCGGCGACGGCCTCGTGTACCCGAAGGGGACGGCGATCCCGATCCGCGCCGACTTCAACACGCTCGACAACCCGTTCGCCTGGTCGGTGCGCCCGGACGAGGTGGGTGAGACCCCTGCGGCCGGCGTGCACTTCGTCGTCTACAACCCGACGGGCGACGACTTCCGTCGCAACAGGCTCGCCATGGACGGGGTGCTGCCCTCCGGCACGATCAAGCTGCCGCCGCGCGACCGGAATCAGGGCTTCAACTCGATCCTCCGCACGACGCACCGCCAGAACTTCCTCGTGCCGCCGCGCCGGCACCGGTCGTTCCCGCTCTCGGACGTGTAGGCGAGTTATCCGAAGAAGGTCTTGGCGACCGCGTACCAGTCGGCCGGCACGGTCTTCAGCTCGGCCGTCGCCTCTTCGAGCGAGACCGCGATCACGTCGTCCCCGCGGAGCGCGGCCATCGTCCCGAACTCGCCGGCCTCGACCAGATCGGCCGCCTTCAGGCCGAACCGGGTCGCGAGGATGCGGTCGCGTGCCGTGGGACTGCCACCCCGCTGGATGTGGCCGAGCACCGTCACGCGCGTCTCGAAGCCGGTGCGCGCCTCGATCTCGTCGCCGAGGCGGTCGCCGACGCCGCGCTTGGCGAGCAGCTTGTGGCCGAACTGGTCGACCTCTCCCTTGTCTTCTGCTCCGGGTAGCTCACAGCCCTCGCTGACGACGACGATCGAGAAGTTCTTGCCGTTCTCGTGCCGCTTCCGGATCTCGGTGCAGACATCGTCGAGGTCGATCGGCTGCTCCGGGATCAGGATCATGTCTGCGCCACCGGCGATGCCGCTGTGCACTGCGATCCAGCCGGCATGCCGGCCCATCACCTCGCAGACCATCACGCGGTTGTGCGACTCCGCAGTCGTGTGCAGGCGGTCGATCGCCTCCGTGCAGATGTGCACGGCCGTGTCGAAGCCGAACGTGTAGTCGGTGCCCGAGAGGTCGTTGTCGATCGTCTTCGGCACCCCGACGACCTTCGCGCCGGTCTCGCGATGGACGCGCGCGGCGACGCCGAGCGTGTCCTCGCCGCCGATCGCGACGAGCGCGTCGATGTGCTCGAACGCCGCCTGCACCGCCTCGGGGCCGCCGTCCACCTTGTACGGGTTCGTCCGCGAGGTGCCGACGATCGTCCCGCCGCGCGGCAGGATCCCCGAGATCTGCGCGCGCCCGAGCGGCTGGAAATTCTGCTCGATCATCCCCCGCCAGCCCTCGCGCACGCCGACCACCTCGTGTCCGTACGCCCACGACCGCCGGGCGACGGCGCGGATGACCGCGTTGAGCCCGGGGCAGTCGCCGCCGCCGGTGAGGACGCCGATACGCATCGATGCCAGTCTAGGCGGTCCCGTCCGCGGCCTCGTCCGTGTTGTCCCGCGGGCGTGAGCCGCGGGCCGTTACGAGTGCGCTGCGACCAGCTCGGCCTCGACGGCCGCTGCGACGTCGCCGGGCGCGCCCTCGCGCTCCTCCGGGTCGCCCCAGCGCCACTGCTCGAGGTAGTCGTCGCTGCCGTCGAGCCCCTGCTGCATGGCGACGCGGTCGATCTCCTGCTGGAACCACTCCGGTAGCTGCCGCCGCACTTCGGTGCCGTCGTCGCCGGTCGCCTTCACGAGCGACGGGATGGCCTGCCAGTAGAGGATCTGGACACGCGTCATCGGTTCTGGACGAACTGGAAGCCGAAGCGCCCCTTGATGCAGAGGTTCCCCTCCGTGACGTCGTGATCGGCGGGCGAGGTGACGTTGACGATCTCGTCGCCCTGGACGTGCAGCTCGAGGTTGCAGCCGACGCCGCAATAGGGGCAGATCGTCTGCACGACCTGTTCGCCCTCCTCGTCCCAGGTGCCCGCCTGGCGGCGGTCGTACTCCGACTTCGACATCAGGGCGCCGGTGGGGCAGACCGCGATGCAGTTGCCGCAGTAGACGCACGCCGATTCCGGCAGCGTCACGTCGAGCTCGGTGGAGATGTGCGCGCCGAAGCCGCGCCCGGCGACGGCGATCGCGAACGTGTTCTGGTGATCCTCGCCGCACGCCTCGACGCAGCGGTAGCAGAGGATGCATCGCGAGTAGTCGCGCACGTAGAGGTCGTTGTCGATCTTCACGTCCTGCGCGACCGTCGCCGCATCCGGGCCGAAGCGATCGGGCTGCGCGTCGTAGCGCTCGATGTACGCGAGCGCGTCGGGCGCGAGGGAGAGGTCGACGGACGAGCCGAGCAGCTCCAGCACGAGCCGGCGCGACGTGCGCACGCGCTCGGAGTCGGTGTGGATCGCCATGCCCGCCTCGGCCTTGCGCGAGCACGCCGGCACGAGCGTTCGCGAGCCCTCGAGCTCGACGACGCAGACGCGACACACGTTGACGGGCGTGAGTGTGTCGCCGTAACAGAGCGTGGGGGTGTCGATCCCGAGCAGGCGGCAGGCATCGAGGATCGTCGAGCCCTCGAGGACGCGCACACTCTGCCCGTCGACCGACAGCTCGACCATCTTCTTCGGCGGCGCCAGCATCGTCACCGTCATCGGCTTTTGAACACCCCCAGGTTCTCGATCGCCGAGGCGACCGCGTTGGCCGCAGTCTGCCCGAGGCCGCAGATGGACGCGTCGCGCATCACCTGCGCCAGCTCCGCGAGCGTCTCGAGCTCGGCGCCGTTCCCGTTGCCGGCGGCGAGCCGGTGCAGCGCCTCCTCCTGGCGCACGGTGCCGACCCGGCAAGGCACGCACTGCCCGCACGACTCGTCGCGGAAGAACTCCGCGATGCGCAGCAATGCAGGGACGAGCTCGGCCTGCTCGTCGTAGACGATCACGACGCCCGAGCCGAGCGTGACCCCCGCCGCACGGGCGTCCTCGAGCGTTAGCGGCAGGTCGAGCCCATCCGGCCCGACGAACGCTCCCGCGGCGCCGCCGAGCAGCACGGCTTTGGGCGGCGCCGACCCGGCCAGCTCGAGCAGCTCGCGCAGGGTCGCGCCGAACGGCAGCTCGTACAGCCCTGGGCGCTCGACACAACCGGAGACGCAGAACAGGCGTGTGCCCGTCGAGCCCTCGCTGCCGATCTCGGCGAACGCAGCGCCTCCGTCCCGGACGATGTCGAGGACGTTGAGCAGCGTCTCGACGTTGTTGACGGCAGTCGGCTTCCCGAAGAGGCCCACCTCGACCGGGAACGGCGGCTTGGAGCGCGGCTCGCCGCGGTAGCCCTCGATCGACTGGAAGAGCGCCGTCTCCTCGCCGCAGACGTAGGCCCCGGCGCCGATGCGGAGCTCGAGCTCGAACCCGTCGAGGTACGGCGCGCTCGCGTCGATCGCGTGCTGCAGGCGCTCGTGCGCGAGCGGGTACTCGGCCCGGACGTAGATGAACCCCTTCGTGCTGCCGGTGGCGAGGCCGGCGATCGCGATCGCCTCGACGAGCGCGAACGGGTCGGACTCCATCAGGACCCGGTCCTTGAACGTGCCCGGCTCCGACTCGTCGGCGTTGCAGACGACGTAGTGCGGCACGGCGGACTGCTCGAGCACCGCCTTCCACTTGACACCCGTGGGGAACGCTGCGCCGCCGCGGCCGAGCAGCCGCGACTCCGTGACCTGCTCCACGACGCCCTGGGGCCCCAGCTCGCCGGCTCGGGCGAGCGCCTGGAAGCCGCCTGCGGCCAGGTGCGCGTCGAGCGAGGTCGCGTCGATCCCGTCGGCGATCCGGCGCAGGAGCCGGAGGCCCGGCCGGCCCGCCTGTGGCAGGGGCGGCGATTCGGCCGGCAGCTGCTCCTCGACCGGCTGCTCGCCCGCGACCGTCCGGTAGCGGGCGGGTGCGCGCTCGCAGAGCCCGAGGCACGGGCTCGGGTGCTCGTCCGGCCCGACGGCCGCACCCTTGAGCGCACAGGCGAGATCGGTACAGACGTGCGTCACGTCCGCCGGGCGCTCCTCGAGCGCGAGCAGCGCGTAGAAGCTCGCGACTCCGTAGGCCTCCGCCGGCGGCACCGACAGCCGGCGTGAGGCATAGCCGAGCGCGCCCTCGCTCACGTAGCCGATGCGGCGCTGGGCGGCACGCAGCGCCGGAAGGAGCAGGTGCCGGCTCGTGCGGTCGGCGCGCGCCATGCGCGGGCCGCGCTCGGCCGGAGCACCGAGCACCGCGTCGACCGCGGCACGCTCCGCCGCCGACGGCTCGGCCTCGAGGAGGTTCAAGTCCATCTAGAGAAGTGCCTCGACGCGGATCGCCGTCGCCTTGAACTCCGCCGTGCCGGCGACCGGGTCGGTCGCGTCGATCGTGAGCACGTTCGTGTCGACGAGCTCGGGGAAGTGCAGGTTCATGAACGCGAGACCCGGGCGCAGCGTCGTGTCGAAGGCGACCGGCGCCTCCACCGAGCCGCGGCGCGAGACGACACGGGCACGGCCGCCGTCGACGAGGCCGTAGCGGGCACCGTCCTGCGGCGACACGCGCAGCGCCTCGCCGTCCACGTGCAGCGGCGAGGCGTACCCGCCGGTCTGGACGCCCGTGTTGAACGACTCGAGCCGGCGGCCGGTCGTCAGGCGCAGCGGGAAGGAGTCGTCGAGCTCGTCGACGGGCGGCGAGTGGCGCACGGCCTTGAACGGTGCCGGGACGCCGACCTCGTCCTCCCAGAGCCGGCCGTGCAGGAACTGGTCGCCGGGATGGCTCTCGTCCCAGCACGGCCACTGGATGCCGCCGAGCTGCTCGAGCCGCTCGTAGCTCATCCCAGCGTGCATCGGCGACAGCGAGCGCACCTCGTTCCAGATCGTCTCCGCGTCGGGCGAGCCGAGGTCGACGCCGAGCCGGCGGCCGAGCTCGTAGACGATTGCGACGTCGTCGCGGGCCTCGCCGGGCGGGTCGAGTGCCTTGCGGACGCGCTGGACTCTTCGTTCGCTGGACGTCACGGTCCCGTCCGACTCGGCCCAGCCGGCGCAGCCGGGGAGGACGACGTCGGCGAGCTCCGCGGTGCGCGTGAGGAAGATGTCCTGGACGACGAGGTGGTCGAGGCCCTTCAGAAGCGCGATCGCACGCTCCTTGTCCGCCTCCGACTGCGCCGGGTTCTCGCCGATCACATAGAGCGCCTGAAGCTCGCCGTGCTCCATCGCCTCGAACATCCCGGTCAGGTGGAGCCCGTTGCGCGGCGGGACGGTCGCGTTCCACGCGGCGTCGAAGCGGGCGCGGATCTCGTCGTCCTCGATGTCCTGGAAGCCCGGGAACTTGTTCGGGATCGCGCCCATGTCGCCGCCACCCTGGACGTTGTTCTGGCCGCGCAGCGGCTGCAGCCCCGCGCCGTGGCGGCCGACTCCCCCGACGAGCAGCGAGAGGTTGATCAGGGCGAACACGTTGTCGACGGCGTTGTGGTGCTCGGTGATGCCGAGCGTCCAGCAGAGCTGCGGGTAGGCGGCTTTCCCGAAGGCGTGAGCGAGCTCGCGGATCGCGTCGGCCGGGACGCCGGTGACGCGCTCGCCCTCCTCGAGCGTCCACGGCTCGATCGACTCCCGGAACTCGTCGAACCCCGTCGTCGCGTGGGCTACGAAGTCCTCGTTGACGAGGCCTGCGTGGACGATCTCGCGCGCAACGGCGTTCGCCAGCGGGATGTCGGTGCCGACGTCGAGCCCGAGCCAGAGGTCGGCCCACTGCGCCGAGACCGTGAAGCGCGGGTCGACGACCATCAGCTTCGCGCCGCGGTGCACCGCCTTGAGGAGGTGGTGGAAGAAGATCGGGTGCGCCTCGCGCGCATTCGAGCCCCAGAGCACGATCAGGTCCGCTGTCTCACGCAGCTCCTCGTAGGAGCTGGTGCCGCCACCTGCACCGAACACCGTCGCCAGACCGGCGACGCTCGGGGCGTGTCAGGTGCGGTTACAGCTGTCGACGTTGTTGGAGTGGAGAGCGACCCGGCTGAACTTCTGCGTCGCGAAGTTCAGCTCGTTCGTCGTCTTCGAGCAGCTGAAGACGCCGGTCTGGCGGCCGTTCTCGAGCGCCCGCCGGAAGCCGGCCGCGGCGCGGTCGAGCGCCTCGTCCCAGCTTGCCGGGCGGAGCTCGCCGCCGTCACGCACGAGCGGCCGGGTCAGCCGCGTCAGGTTCCGAGCCATTCTTCGAGTCTAGACGAGCCGTTCCGAGGTCCCCGGCGAGCCAGGCGGTCGTGCGGCGCCGCAGGACGTCCTCGTCGGTGCAGGCCCATTCGAATTCCCGTGCGTAGAGCGCCTGGGCGCGCACGTCGGGCCGGCCCGGGACGAGCGGCTCGAGCAGCGAAGGGTCGTCCACCGCGGGGGCGAGCACCTCGGCCGCGAGCGAGCCGTAGAGGCCCAGCAGGTGACCCCGGGTCGCCGCGTCGATGTCGACGGGCCAGCGGATCGAGTCGAGCCCGGCCGCTCCGGGGAGCGGGCGCGGGGCGCGGTCGAGGTTCTGCACACCGGCGTGAACGAGCGCGTCGAGCGCAATCCGCCGGTAGGTGGTCAGCTTGCCGCCGGCGATGCTCACCATCCCGGCCGGGCCGCGCGAGTAGACGGTCTCGCGCCGGGCGCTCTCGGTCGTGCCCGGCCCGCCCGGCAGGACGCGGAGGCCGACGAAGCTCGCCCGAGCCTCACCGAGGCCGCCGACGGCATCCGACGCCTCGCGGAGCACCATGTGGACATCGTCGTCGGTGACGCGAGCGCCCTCGGGCGGGCCCTCGTGGAGGGTGTCGGTGGTGCCGAGCAGGAGCTTCCCGTGCCAGGGGATCGCGAAGCTCACCCGCAGCTTGTCGTGCGGGATCGTCAGCGCAGCCGACCAGCCCTCGCCGCCGTCGACGATCACGTGGATGCCCTTCGAGAGCCGCACCGACGGCGCGGCGCGCTCATCCTCGAGCGCTCGGACCTGGTCGAGCCACGGTCCTGTCGCGTTGACGATCCGGCCTGCACGCACCCTCACGGTCTCTCCGTCGACGGCGACCGTCGCCCCGTCGCCGTGCAGCTCGGTCACCTCGGCGTAGTTCAGGAGGACTGCCCCGCGGTCGGCGGCCGCACGCACGTTGGCGAGCGTCAGGCGGCCGTCGTTCGTCCACGCGTCGGCGTAGAGGGCACACGAGTGCAGGCCGGCGGTGCGGAGGTCGGGAACGAGCCGGAGCGCGCGCGGCGTGCTGACCCGGCCGTTCAGGCGCGCGCGCGCCAGCCCCGAGTAGAGGAGGACGCCCGTGCGGACGACCCACGGGCGGTGCGGCCCGCCCCGGTAGAGCGGGAACAGGAACGGCAGGCGGTGCACGAGGTGCGGGGCGACGACGTTCATCAGTGCGCGGCGCTCCTGGTGTGCCTCGCGCACGAGCCCCACGTCGCCCATCTGCAGGTAGCGGAGACCGCCGTGGATCAGCTTCGAGGACGCGCTCGACGTCGCACCCGCGAAGTCGCCCCGGTCGACGAGCGCCACCGACATGCCGTGCGCCGTGGCCGCTTCCGCGATCCCGGCGCCGATGATGCCGCCGCCGATCACGAGCAGATCGAAGCGCCGCTCGGCGAGCTGCTCGACTGCGGCTACGCGATCCACAACGCGTTCGTCCAGGCTTTGCGCCGGTGGCGGTCGAGCACCTCGACACGCCCGTAGGGCGCCTCGTACGGGCGGCGGAGGCGCACGGCAGTCAGCCGCCCCTCGGCGTCCTGCTCGAGCACCTCGGAGTTGTTCGGATAGCCGAGCCGACCCTCGTTCGCCCGCGCGCCGCGCCAGCGGCCCGAGTACAGGGTGACCGCCGCCGCGGGGCTGCAGCGCACGACCACGTCGTCCTCGGAGACGTCGACCGCGTGGATCTCCGGGCCGGTCGAGCCGTAGAAATCACCGGCGGCGAGCGCGGCGAGGATCGAATCCTGTGTCCGCTCGGAGGCGCGTACCCAGGTCCAGGCGAAGCCGCTGTCGTAACCGGGATGGTGCGAGTCGTCGGTCGCGAGCGCGGTGAGGGCGCGGCCACGCTCGAGCACCTCGTCCCAGTGGAGCGACGAGTCGCCCCGGCCGAGCTCGAGCTCGCAGCCCGAGTTCCACACCTCGATCCCGAGAAGCCCCTCGGTCTCCCACCAGAGCTCGCTGGCGAGGCCGCTCCAGTACGTGTGGGCGAGGAACGGCAGGCCGCCGTTCCCTGCGATCCAGTCGACCACCTCCTGGAGCGGGGCGAACTCGCCCTCGGGCAGCTCCGGGTCGGCCTGGAGGCCGAGCGCGAGGACGTGCGCGTCGTCGTGCATGGTCGGGCAGCGGGCGTTCAGCTCGGTCGACGGGATCACGAGCAGCCCTTTGCTGGAGGCCTCGACCGTCCGGTGCCAGTGGTCGGTGATCGCCAGCACGTCGTAGCCCGCCCAGTCGTAGTGCCGAACGAGGTACTCGGGGGCGAGCTCGCCGTCCGAATTGGTCGTATGGGCGTGCAGCGCGCAGCGAAACCACCGGCCCTGAGCAGCGAAGGCGTTCATGCGGCTTTCGACGATAGCCGCTCCTGCCTTGTTTGAAATCGGGTTTCAAACCGATGTCGATTTGGTGAAGTCGCGCATCACTCCTATTGAAATAGTGCGTCGCGCATGATCCACTTCCGGAGGTCACCGACCTGACCCCCCGGACCCAGCAACTGCGAGGAGAATCGAATGGAGGACTACGAGGCCCAGGAAGTCGAGTTCTGGGCGAAGCTCGAAGAGGAGGGCATGAGCCGCTCGTCGATGCTGCGGCGCAGCGTCGCGGCGGCGGCGGGGCTCACCGTCCTCGGCAGCGCCAGCACCGCGCTCGGCATGTCGAAGATGCGCGCGGCTGCGCCGACCCACATGACGCAGGACGCGTTCAAGCAGCTCGTCGTGAACGCGAAGAAGGAAGGGCACCTGAACACGATCGCCCTTCCGCCCGACTGGGCGAACTACGCGGAGGCTCTCCACGACTTCCCGCGGAAGTACGGCATCGGCATCACGAACGACAACCCGGACGGCAGCTCCGCGCAGGAGAACCAGGCGATCGTGTCGCTCAAGGGCGACAAGCGCGCTCCGGACGCCGTCGACGTCGGTGTCTCGTTCGCGATCTCGGGCGCGAACCAGGGCCTGTACGCCCCGTACTTCAACCTGAACTACAAGACGATCCCGCGCGCGCTCAAGAACACCCATGGTCTCTGGATGGGCGATTACTGGGGCGCCGTCTCGATCGGCTACAACAAGGCGCTCATCCCGAACCCGCCGAAGACGTTCAAGGACCTGCTCAAGTCCGAGTACAAGGGCAAGGTCGCGATCAACGGCAGCCCGCTGACGTCGAACTCGGCGGTGTCGGTCGTGATCGCAACGGCGCTCGCGAACGGCGGCTCGCTGTCCGACGTCGGCCCCGGGATCGACTTCTGGGCCCAGATGAAGAAGAACGGCAACTACATCCCGGTCGGGACGACCTCCGCGACCGTCGCATCGGGCCAGACGCCGATCTCGCTCGACTGGGACTACAACAACTACGCGTACGTGACCGAGTTCCCGGCTGCGAGCTGGGGCTTCACCGTCCCGTCGGACGGCGTCTACGGCGGTTACTACGCCCAGGCGATCAACGCCACGGCTCCGCACCCGAACGCCGCGCGTCTCTGGGAGGAATTCCTCTACTCCGACCAGGGTCAGATCATCTGGCTGAAGGGCGGCGCCCACCCGGCGCGGTTCAACGACCTGGTCGCACGCAAGGTGATCCCGGCGGCCGTGCTGGCGAAGCTGCCCGACGCGTCGATCTACACGAAGGTGAAGTTCGCGAGCCTCGCCCAGCAGACGGCTGCGAAGGCCCTGATCGCGCAGCAGTGGCCGACGAAGGTCGGTTCGTAACCCTGGCGGGCAACACCGCTGCACCGCAGGCGCTCCGGCCGGACGTCACGTCCGGCCGGCGGCGCCTGCCGCTTGCGTGGCTCGCCACGGTCCCGTTCTTCGCGTACACGATCGCGTTCCTCTTCCTGCCGGCGGGCTCCGTGCTGATCGGCGCGTTCCAGGACAACGAGAACAAGGCGACGTTCTCGAACATCCGCCTGCTCTTCCACCACCCCTACATCGACGCGTACAAGGAGAGCATCGAGATCAGTCTCGTCACGGCGCTCCTCGGTGCCGTCCTCGGCCTCCTGATCGCGTACGCGGCGATCCGGGACGGCACGCCGAAGTTCATTCGCTCGGGTCTGACGACGTTTGCCGGTGTCGCGGCCAACTTCGGCGGCATCCCGCTCGCCTTTGCGTTCATCGCGACGCTTGGTCCGCTCGGCATCGTGACGACCTGGCTCCGGAACGCAGGTTGGGACCCGACCGCGCACGGCTTTCAGCTCTTCTCCAAGGCCGGCGTGGAGCTCGCCTACATGTACTTCCAGTTGCCGTTGATGATCCTCGTGATCGCCCCGGCGATCGACGGCTTGCGCAAGGAGTGGCGCGAGGCGGCTTCGAACCTCGGTGCGAAGCAGTGGCAGTTCTGGCGCTACGTCGGCATCCCGGTGCTGATGCCGTCGCTGCTCGGCGCGGTCATCCTGCTCTTCGGCAACGCGTTCGCCGCGTACGCAACCGCATACAGCCTCACCTCCGGCACGGTGAACATCGTCCCGGTTCTGATCGGCGCGTACTACACCGGCAACGTGCTCGACAACCCGCATCTCGCCCAGGCGCTCGCCTTCGGGATGTTCGTCGTGTTGGCGGTCATGATGCTGCTCTACATCCCGCTGCAGCGGCGCGCGGCACGGTGGGCCAAGTGAAGCGGCCGCGCATGGCGCCGAGCGCCTACCTCTGGCTCGGGCTCGCGGCGATCTACTTCATCGTGCCGCTGTACGCGACGCTTTCCTTCAGCCTGAAGAAGAACGTGGCCGGCGCGCCGTGCTGCACGCTCGCGAACTACGGCTGGGTGATCCACAACGGCGACTTCTGGCACACGATCAAGGTCTCGTTCCTGCTCGCGCTCGAGACGATCGTGATCAGCCTGCTCCTGTTCGTGCCCACGATCTACTGGGTGCACCTGAAGCTGCCGCGGCTGCGGCCGGTGCTCGCGTTCCTCGCGCTGATCCCGTTCGTCGTCCCGCCGATCGTGATGGTCGTCGGCCTCCTCCGCGTGTTCCAGGGCACGCCGCACTGGTTCTATGGTGAGCCGTGGGGCTTCCTCGCGGCGGCGTACGTGATCCTCGCCTTCCCGTACATGTTCTTCTCGCTCGACGCGGGCTTCCGCGCGATCGACGTGCACACGCTCACGGAGGCCTCACAGAGCCTCGGCGCCAGCTGGCCGACGACGCTACTGAAGGTGATCGTGCCGAACATCCGCGCGGCGGCGCTCGCCGGCTCGTTCCTCGCCCTCGCGATCGTGATGGGCGAGTTCACGATCGCCAACCTCGCCGCCTTCCACACGTTCCCGATCTTCCTGCAGTACGTGAACGAGTCGGCGGGCTTCCCCGCCGGCGCGCTGACCCTGCTCTCGTTCCTCATCACCTGGGGGGCGATGGCCTCGCTGTTGCTCGTGGGTCGCAGGCGGCGGATCGGTCAGGGTGCGATGATCGCGGGGAGAAGATGACCTACCTCCGGCTCGAGAATCTCCACCGCGACTTCGGCACCGTCAAGGCGCTGAGCGGGATCAACATCGAGGTCGGCGAGGGCGAGTTCCTGTCGCTGCTCGGCCCGTCGGGCTGCGGCAAGACGACCGCGCTCCGGCTCGTCGCCGGCTTCGACCGGCCGAACCAGGGCCGCATCGTCGTCGACGGGAAGGACGTGACGAACGTCTCCCCCAACAAGCGCGACATGGGCATGGTCTTCCAGGCCTACTCGCTCTTCCCGAACATGACGGCGCGCCAGAACGTGGAGTTCGGCCTGCGCATCCGCGGCAAGCACCGCTCCGAACGGGGTTCGAAGGCCGGAGACCTGCTCGAGCTCGTCGGCCTCGGCCACGCCGGCGACCGCTTCCCGCACCAGCTCTCAGGCGGCATGCAGCAGCGGGTCGCGCTTGCGCGTGCGCTCGCGATCGAGCCCCGTGTGCTCCTGCTCGACGAGCCGCTCTCGGCGCTCGACGCGAAGGTGCGGGTGCAGCTGCGCGAGGAGATCCGCCGCATCCAGCTCGAGCTCGGGATCACCACGCTCTACGTCACGCACGACCAGGAGGAGGCGCTCGCCATCTCCGACCACGTGGCGGTCATGTACGGCGGCGTGATCGAGCAGATGGGCTCGCCGGCCGAGATGTACACGACGCCTGCGACGCCGTTCGTCGCCGAGTTCATCGGCACGATGAACCGGCTCGAGGCTCGGGTCGTCGACCCCGCGACGGGCGAGGTCGATCACGCCGGCCTACGGCTCCACGTCGACGCGGCCCGGCAGCGCTCGGTTGGCGAGCGGGTGCTCGTGCTGATCCGGCCCGAGTCGCTGGAGGTCCAGGCCGCGGGCGGCGATGCCAACGGCGGTGTCGAGGGGAATGTGCTGCGCGGCGAGGTGATCACCCAGACATTCCTCGGCCCGGTGACGCGGGTGAAGGTCGTGGGCGGCGAGCTTTCGCTCACCGCCGACATGTCGACCGCGAGGGCTGCGGCCCTGCCGGTCGGCTCGAGCGTCGTCGCGCGGGTGCCGAGCGGCGATCTGAGGCTTCTCAGCCTCCCCGAGGACGGCATGGCCTCGATCGGCGTCGACCCCGACGCCGGGTAGCCGATTGCGGATCCGGGCGGCGGTGTGCCGCGGGTTCGGCGAGCCGCTCGGGGTCGAGGAGCTCGAGCTGCGCGGGCCGGGCCCGGGGGAGGTCGGCGTCCGGGTTGCCGCGTGCGCGATCTGCCACAGCGATATCGCGTACATGCGCGGCGCCTGGGGCGGCGACCTGCCGGCCGTGTACGGCCACGAGGCCGCCGGCGTCGTCGAGTCGGTGGGCGACGGCGTGCTCGACGTGCGCGAGGGCGATCACGTCGTCGTCACGCTCGTGCGGTTCTGTGGGCGCTGCCGCCAGTGCCTCCGCGGGCTTCCGTCGTTCTGCGAGCGGCTGTGGGAGCTTCCGATCTCGCTCGATCCTCCGCTTTCGACGCCGGACGGCGCGCGGGTGTTCCACGGGCTGCGCACCGCCGCTTTCGCCGAGCGGGTGACGGTGCACGCCTCGCAGGTCGTACGGGTGCCCGACGATCTGCCGCTCGAGAGCGCCTCGCTCCTCGCCTGCGGCGTGCTCACCGGGGTCGGGGCGGTGCTGACGACGGCCCGGGTCGAGGCGGGGAGCAGCGTCGCCGTGATCGGCACCGGCGGCGTCGGCCTGAACGCCGTCCAGGGAGCCGTGCTCGCCGGCGCCGGGCCGATCGTGGCGGTCGACCTCGTCGAACGGAAGCTCGAGGCGGCACGCGCGTTCGGCGCGACGCACACGCTGAACGGCGCGACCGACGACGTAGGGGGCGCCGTGGCGGAGCTGACCGACGGCCGTGGGCTCGACTACGTCTTCGTGGCCGCCGGCTCGGGCGCGGCGATCGAGCAGGCGCTGACGCTGATCGGCGCGGGCGGCGCGGTCGTCCTCGTCGGGCTGGCATCGGGAGTGCAGGTGCCGATCGACCCGGAGACGGTCGCCGACCGGGGCCAGCGGGTGATCGGAAGCAAGATGGGCTCGGCCCGGCCGCAGCTCGACATTCCCACACTCGTCGGGCTCTACCGCGACGGCCGGCTGAAGCTCGACGAGCTCGTCTCGGGCCGGTATCCGCTGGAGGAGGCCAACGAGGCGATCGCGTCCGCCGACCGCGGCGAGGCGCTCAGGCCCGTGCTGGTTCCCTGAGGGCTGCGAGCGCCCGGTCGGGGCGGTCGGTGAAGACGCCGGTGACGCCGAGCGTACGCAGCTCGAGCAGGCGCTCCATGTCGTTGACCGTGTAGACGGTGGTCTCGAGCCCGAGCCGCCGGGCGGCGGCGAGCCCGCGGGGCGTCACCCGCTCGTTCTGGAAGCCCGCGGCCCATGCGTCCGCCGCCCCACGGATGCTGACGCCGAAGCCGACGTGTTGCACCGTGCGGATGCCGGGCCTCAGGGCGCGCGCCTCGACGAGAGCGCGGCGCTGGAATGAGACGAGCACGTCGTCGCGGTGCAGCAGCCGCAGTGTCCGCACGACGAC
Organism: uncultured Thermoleophilia bacterium; assembly: GCA_963794375.1. Classification (GTDB taxonomy): domain Bacteria; phylum Actinomycetota; class Thermoleophilia; order Gaiellales; family Gaiellaceae; genus PALSA-600. The sequence continues at coordinate 61,760 of CAWCDL010000002.1, read as the reverse complement.
GTCGCCGCGCGGCCGCTTCAGCTCGGCCATCACGCCGATCCGACCGTGGCAGAGGTCGAGCACCTCGGCGAGCGTCGGGTACGGCCTCCCGCGGCGCGGCCGGTCGTGCGTGACCGAGAGGTCGGGCCAGACGTCGAACTCGACGTAGTCGGCACCCAGCTCGATCGCGCGCTCGAAGGCAGGCAGCGTGTTCTCCGGCAGGTCGTGCGAGGCGCCGCGGTGGGCGATCACGAGCAAAGAAAACGCTCCAGCGTGGCGATGTCGATGCGCTCGACGAGCTCGTCGGCGGCCTGCAGGCGGGCGGAGCCGACCGTCCGCGTCAGAGCGGCGACCCGGCAGCCGGCCGCCTTCGCTGCGGCGACGCCGACGTCCGTGTCCTCGAAGACGAGCAGGTCGCCCGCAGCCACGCCGAGGCGGTCGGCCGCGAGCAGGTAGCACTCCGGGTCGGGCTTGCCGCGGCGCACGTCGTCCTGCGAGACGACGAGGCCGATGTGCTGCCGCAGGCCGGAGCCGTCGAGGACGGCGTCGAGCTCCCGTCGCAACGCCGCGGAGACGACCGCGACCGGCACGAGCCCGGCCGCGAAGGCGACGGCCTCTCGCGTCTCGACGGCGACGGTGTGGCCGTCGGCGGCGAGCACGCAGTAACGGTCGACGCGCTTGTCGATCGACGCCGGGTCGCTGCGGCCGAACCAGCGCACGAGCATCTCCTCGTCGGTGTGCCCCGCCAGCTGCTCGAAGTACTCCGTCTCGGAGAGCGGCCGCCCGAGCTCCGCGAAGAGCTCCGCGTAGACGCGCGCGAGCAGAGGCTCGTCGTTCGAGAGCGTGCCGTTGAAGTCGAAGGCGACCGCTGCGGGCATCCGGGCGTGAGCGTAGCGTCGGCCCATGCCGACGATCGCGCTCACGTTCGCGCTCGCCGCCGCCGGATTCCACGCGCTCTGGAACCTGCTGCTCGCCCGCGCGCCCGACGTCCAGTCGGCGACGGCGGTCGCGCTGGTCACGGCACAGCTCGCCTTCGCGCCGGTCGCGGCGGTCGTGTGGCGCGCCGACGCCGGCGTCTGGCCGTGGCTCGTCGGCAGCGGCCTCTTCGAGCTTGCCTACTTCGGCCTGCTCGCCGCCGCCTACACCCGCGCGCCGCTCTCGGTCGTCTATCCGGTCGCCCGCGGAGGCGCGCCCGTGCTCGTCCTCGCGATCTCGGTGCTCGCGCTCGGGCACTCGACGACCGTGTGGCAGATCGGGGGCGTGCTGACGATCGTCGCGGGTGTCCTCCTTGTCCGCGGCCTCCACCGGGGCTCCGCCGAGGGGATCGCCTTCGGGGTTGCGATCGCAGCCTGCATTGCGGGCTACACACTGGTCGACAGCCACGGTATCCGGCACGCCGGCCCGGTCACGTACCTCGAGCTCGTCGATGGCCGTGCCGACGGCGGTTTTCGCCGCCGCCGTGCTGCGCACCCGTGGCCGTGCGGCGGTGCTTGCCGCCGTCGGGCCGGCGAGCATGATCGCCGGCCTGGCGACGTTCGTCGCGTACGCGTTCGTCCTCGCGGCGCTCGCGCGGGCCTCCGCGGCGTCCGTCGCGGCCGTTCGCGAGACGAGCGTCGTCGTCGCGACCGCGCTCGCCGCCGTCGTGCTCGGCGAGCGGGTCGGCGCCGTCCGGCTCGCCGGCGCGGTGGTGGTCGTGGCGGGGATCGCGCTGCTCGCGCACGGGTGAACCGGTAGTTCGCCCCTTCAGCGACAGTGGGTTCCCCGAGCACGAACGACCGGCGCGGAGCGACGCTGGGAATGGAATCGAACGAAGGAGCGAGGCCATGCCCACCGTCGCACGCGTGCTCGGCATCGCGGTCGTCGCGGCACTGCTCGCACGCATCGTCGTCCGGCGGCGCGCAGCCGCCGCCGAGGCATGCCCGCACCGGCTCGCAGAGGACGAGCACGAGCTCGTTCCGATGGGCCTCGGGCTCGAGTGAGAGGAGGACGAGCGATGCGCAGGACGATCGTGATGGGCGCCGGGGGGCGCGACTTCCACAACTTCAACGTGGCGTTTCGCGACAACCCGGATGTCGACGTCGTCGCGTTCACCGCCACGCAGATCCCCGGGATCGCCGATCGCGCCTACCCGGCCGCGCTGGCCGGGCGCCGCTATCCCGACGGGATCCCGATCCGGCCGGAGGACGAGCTGGCTCAGCTGATCCGCACCCTCGCCGTCGACGAGGTCGTGCTCGCCTACTCCGACCTCTCGCACGAAGATGTCATGCACAAGGCGTCCCTTGTGCTTGCTGCCGGCGCCGACTTCCGGCTCATGGGGCCCGACAGCACCATGCTGCACTCGACGAAGCCGATCGTCGCCGTCTGTGCGACGCGCACCGGCTGCGGCAAGAGCCAGACGACGCGCCGCATCGGCTCGATCCTGCTCGGGGCGCGGCTCCGCGTCGCGCTCGTGCGCCATCCGATGCCCTACGGGGATCTCGAGCGCATGCGGGTACAGCGCTTCTCGACGCTCGAGGAGATCGACGCGTCCGACCCGACGGTCGAGGAGCGCGAGGAGTACGAGGAGCCTGTGCGGCTCGGGATGGTGATGTACGCCGGCGTCGATTACGAGGCGATCCTCCGGCAGGCCGAGGAGGAGGCCGACGTGATCGTCTGGGACGGCGGCAACAACGACCTCCCGTTCTTCGCACCCGACCTGCACATCGTCGTCGCCGACCCGCTCCGTCCAGGGCATGAGCTTCGCTACCACCCCGGAGAGACCAATCTCCGGATGGCCGACGTCGTCGTGCTGAACAAGGTCGACTCCGCCGAGGCGCACAACGTCGAGCAGGTGATCGCGAACGTCGAGGCCGTGAACCCGATGGCAACGCTGGTGTTCGCGGAGTCGCCGCCGGTCCTCGAGCCCGGGCCTGAGCTTCGCGGCAAGACCGTGCTCGTCGTCGACGACGGCCCGACGCTGACTCACGGCGGCATGCCGTTCGGCGCGGGGCTCGTCGCGGCCCGGAGGGAGGGCGCGGCGCGGATCGTCGATCCGCGGCCCGCCGCGGTCGGTTCGATCGCCGACACGTTTGCCCGCTGGCCGCAGCTGACGAGCGTCCTGCCGGCGATGGGCTACTCCGAGACGCAGCTGCGTGACCTGGAGCAGACGATCAACGCCGTCGAATGCGACGTCGTGGTCACCGGCACGCCGATCGACCTCGGCCGGCTGATCGACTCGCGCCACCCGATCCGCCACGTGCGCTACGAGCTCCGCGAGGTCGGGCAGCCGACGCTCGACGACGTGCTCGCACCCGTGATCGCCCAGGCCACCGCGGCCGCGTTGATGGGGGTCTAGACGTGAGCGTAGGCTCGACGGAGCTCAGCAAAGAGCGCAGGCGCCGGCTTTGCCGGCGCTGGAGCGGGGCATGAGCGTAGGCTCGACGGAGCTCGAGCAAAGAGCGCAGGCGGCGCGGCGCCGGCTTTGCCGGCGCTGGAGCGGGGCATGAGCGTAGGCTCGACGGAGCTCGGCAAAGAGCGCGGGCGCCGGCTTTGCCGGCGCTGGAGCGGGGCATGAGCGTTCGCCACTTCACGCGCGTCTCGGACCTCACGTCCGGCGAGCTCGCGTCGCTCCTCGAGCTCGCCCGGGCGACGAAGTCCGAGCCGGGTCGCTTCGAAGGCGCTCTGCACGGGCAGTCGGTCGCGTGCATCTTCGAGAAGCCGTCGACGCGTACACGTGTGTCGTTCGCCGCGGCGGCCGCCCGGCTTGGCGCCACGCCGATCGCCCTTTCCCCGCAGGAGCTGCAGCTCGGGCGCGGCGAGTCGATCGCCGATACGGCTCGGTCGCTCTCGGGTTACGTGTCCGCGATCGTGATCAGGACGTTCGCGCAGGAGACCGTCGACGAGCTCGCGCGCAACGCCACGGTGCCGGTGATCAACGCGCTCTCCGACCTGCACCATCCGTGCCAGGCGCTCGCCGACCTGCTCACGATCGACGAGGAGCTGGGCGGGCTCGCGGGGCGGAAGCTCGCCTTCCTCGGCGACGGCGGCGACAACGTCGCGCACTCGCTCCTCGAGGCCGGTGCGCTCGCCGGGCTCGACGTCACGATCGGCTGCTCGCCGCTCTACGAGCCGGACCCCGACATCCTCGCCCGGGCCTGCGAGCTCGCGCGCCCGACCGGGGCCGAGCTGACGGTCGTGCACGACGCGGGTCTCGCGGTCGCGCAGGCCGACGCCGTCTACGCCGACGTCTGGGCGTCCATGGGGGAGGAGGCCGAGCGCGAGATGCGCGCCGCCGCGCTTGCTCCGTTCGAGGTGACGGCGGAGCTGATGGCGCTCGCGAAGCCGCACGCCGTCTTCCTGCACTGCCTGCCTGCGAAGCGGGACGAGGAGGTCTCGGCAGAGGTGATCGACGGCCCGCGCTCGGTGGTCTGGCACGAATCGGCGAACCGCCTCCCGACCGAGGAAGCGCTGCTCGTGCTGTTGACAGGCGTCGAGGTTCCCGCCTGACCATGCCGCGTGAACCCGCAGAGGTCGAGGCGAAGCTGCTCAGGGCCGCCGCCCGCGGTGACAACGGAGCACGCAGGCGCCTCGTCGCCTCGCACCTTCCGCTCGTGCGCACCGTCGCGGCGCGGTATGCGAGCCTCGGTCTCCCGCTCGACGATCTCATGCGCGAGGGGTGCGTCGGCCTCCTCGAGGCGATCGATCGTTGGGATCGTGGGCGCGGGGCTTCGTTCGATGCGTTCGCGCGGTTTCGTGTGCGGGTCGCGATCCGTGACGCGCTCACTGCCCGGGCGCGCCCGATCAGGCGCCCCAAGCAGCTGGTCGAGGCGCAGCGCCGTGGCGAGGCCCTCGATTCACCCCGTGCAGTCGCCGCACCGGGTGTCGAGGCCGCCGCCGCGACCGACGGCACGGAGGAGGAGCTCGTCGCGCGTGAGCAGGAGGCCGCCGTCGACCGTGCCGTCGACGAGCTGAGCCCGCGGCAGCGAATCGTGATCAAGCATCGCTACGGCTTCGACGGGCCCGAGGAGTCGCTCGGGCAGGTCGCCGCCGAGCTCCGGCTCTCCCGGGGGAGGACGCTCGCGATCGAGCGCCAGGCGCTCGCCCGCCTCCGTCGCTCGCTCGCCGGCATGCGCTGAGCCGCGACCGCTACTTCCCCAGCCACCTCATGACCTTGGCCTTGTTCTGCGCGACCCACTTCTGCCCCGCCGCGTCCGGGTCCATGTGGTCGGCGGCGATCCACTCCGCCACCGTCTCCTGGTCGAAGTTCGACCACGTGAAACGCTTCAGCACCGGGTACGCCGGCGATCCGCTCTTCGCGAATCTGGCACTGAACACCTTGTTCAACACCTCGTCCTCGTAGGCGCACCGGTAGTCCTTCATCGGCGTGCCCGCCGCGTAGTTGTCGACGCAGCCCGGGAAGCGCGGCGGCAGCGTCACCTCCGACAGCTGGTACTCCGCGTTCAGGTACTGGGGCGTGTACCAGTAGAAGAGGACCGGCTTGCGCCGCTTGTAGAGCGACGACCAGCGCGCCACCTGGGCCTGCTCCCTCCCGACGCCAACGAGCTTCAGGTTCAGGCCGAGCAGCTGGATCAACTGTGCGTCCTTGTGGATGTACGACGGGTCGCCGCCGAGGAACATCCCCTTCGTCCCGGACTCGGGGCTCTTGAAGAGCGATTCGTGTCCCTTTAATCCCTGCCACGTCCTGAACTGGGGGTACTGCTTCATCAGGTAGGTCGGGATGTACCACCCGACGTGCCCGACGACGCCGTTCGGGCCCCCCATCACCACCGTGTGCTGTTTGTCGATGTACTGCCGGTACTGCGCGACGTGCTGCCAGTCCTCGAGCACGGCGTCGGTCTGCCCGGTGGCGAGTGCCTGGTAGACGGGGACCTCGCCGATCTGGGTGATCTTCACCTTGCACCCGAGATACTGCTCGAGGACGGCCTTGGCGACGTAGGTGTTGGCCGTCGAGCCGATCCACGCCTGCTCGTTGAGCGTCACCGTCCCGCAACTCGCCTTCGGCCGCGCGCCGGCCGGCAACGCGACAAGGACGGCGACTGCGGCGGTCGCCAGCATCCCCACGAGCATCCGCACTCCGGTAACCCCCTCCTCGTTGTCGACAGCGTGTGGCCCGGCCCCCGTGGGCCGGGCCACACGTCGTCTTCTAGGTGCCGCTCGCCGGCGGTTCGAGCTTCGTCGGCTTCGTCGACTTCGACAACCAGGAGTTGACGAGCGCCTGGTGCGAGTTGACGAAGGCCTGAGCCGCCGCGCTGTTGCTCATGTGCTTGACAGCCAGGTTGTAGGAGACCGAGTTCTGGTCATCCGACGTCCAGTTGAAGCGCTTGATGAAGTTGGCCACGTCCGGTGCCTGCGCCGGCAGCGTCGAGGCCATCACCTTGTACAGGTGGTACGGCGGGTAGGCGCAGTTGATCTGCGCCGGCTTGAGCTTGGCGCAGGTGGTGGTCCAGGCGGGAAGCGCGACCTGCGAGAACTTGTAGATCGCGTTCTGGTACTGAGGCGTGTACCAGTAGAAGAGGACCGGCTTCTTCTGCTTGTAGTCGGTCTCGATCTGCGTCAGCTGCGCCGCCTCGGTGCCGGCGAAGACGACCTTGAGATTGATCCCGAGGTTCTTGATCAGGGCGGCGTCGTTCGTCACGTAGCTCGGCGACCCGTCGAGGAACTGGCCCTGCGGGGACGACTGCGGCGTGACGAAGAGCTTCCAGTCCTTCTTCACGCCCTTCCAGGTCTTCAGCTCGGGATGCTGTTGCATCAGGTACGTCGGGACGTACCAGCCGATGTTCCCGTTCGGCCCCTCGAGACCGGCGTCGACGACCTTGTGGTTGCCCTTGATGTACTGCGCGTACAGGTCGGAGTGGCCCCACTCCTCGAGCACGGCCGACAACTTTCCCTGAGCCATGGCGGGCCACGCCGGCTGCTCGTCGATCGTGAGCAGGTTGACGTTGTAGCCGAGCTTCTTCTCGATCACGTACTGGGCGACGACGTTGTTCGCGAGCGAGCCTTCCCACGAGTTCGTCGCCAGCACGATCGTCGGCTTGCCGTTCGAGTGCTTCGTCGAGGCGCTCGCGACGCCCATCGCCACTGCGATGGCTCCGAGTGCGACGACCGCGACTGCGACTGCGAGCCGCGTCGGCCGGCGACCGATCCTGCGTCCAATCATTGTCACGCTCCTCCGGGTCGGGGATTTCCGGTTTGGGGGGTCCTTCATGTTGCCGCGTGCTGCGCAGCTCTGGGGGTCGACTGGCTGAGACGGTCGAGCACGATGCCCATCAGCACCATCGCCAGGCCGGCCGCCGCGCCCAGGCCGACCTCCGAACGCGAGAAACCGGTGACGACGTCGAGCCCGAGGCCTCCGGCGCCGACGAGGCCCGCCACGACCACTTCGGCCATCACGAGCAGGATCGTCTGGTTGACCGCGAGCATCAGGTAGGGCCGTGCGATCGGCAGCTCCACCTTGAACAGGAGCTGCCTGCGGGTCGAGCCGAAGGCCTGACCCGCCTCGATCACGTCCGGGCGCACCGCGCGCAGCCCGAGCGTCGTCGCGCGGATGGAGGCAGGCAGTGCGTAGATCAGCGACGCGCTCATGCCGGTCACGTTGCCGACGCCGAAGAGAGCGACCATCGGGATCAGGTACACGAACGCCGGCAGCGTCTGCAGCGTGTCGAGTGCGGGCCGTAGGAGCTGGTCGACGACCCGCCATCGATAGGCGGCGATGCCGAGCGGGATGCCGAAGAACAGTGCGAGCGTGAGCGCGACGAGCACGAGGCTGAGCGTCTGCATCGCGTCCGCCCAGGCGTTGAAGTCGTAGGACACGGTCCCGTGGTAGGTGTAGCCGACCGGTGCCTGCAGCAGGCCGAGCAGCACGACGCAGGACGCGAGCAGCAGCCCGCGGCGGTAGCCGGCGCGGGCCCAGCCGACCGTCCCGACGGCCGCGGCGACGAGCCACCACGGAAGCCGGTCGAGGAATCGCTGCAGCGGGTTCAGGACGTGCAGCGTCAGGAAGGTCGAGATCGGCGTCGTCACGTTGATCAGCTTGTCCGTTACCCAGTTCATTGCGTTCGTCGCCTGGTCGACGACGGAGAAGCCCCAGTTCGCGGGCCAGTCGCCGAGCCCGAGCCCGTAGTGGCTGACGAGCACGAGCGTGAACATCCCCGCGGCGATCAGGCCGATGTGGTGCCGGCGCAGGCGCCGTCTCGCCCCGCGCTCCGTGGCGCGGGCGCCCAGGGCGGCCGACGTTCGGTCGAGCCACATGGCCATGAAGACGATCAGGAAGCCGGCGACGAGGCCCTGGCCGTTGTTCTCGGTCTGCAGGGCGCCCAGCACGGGGTCGCCGAGCCCGCCTGCGCCGACCAGGGAGGCGATCACGACGATCGAGAGCGCCATCATGATCACCTGGTTCAGCCCGAGCATGATCGCCTGCGTCGCGAGCGGCAGCTGGACGTTGCGCAGGATCTGCCCGCGTGTCGACCCGAATGCCTCGGCCGCCTCGATGACGTCGTTCGGCACCGACCGGATGCCGAGCTCGGTGTAGCGCACGAGCGGCGGCACCGCGTAGATGAACGTCGCGACGATGCCGGCGGGGTTGCCGATCGAGAACAGTACGACGATCGGGACGAGGTAGGCGAAGGCGGGGAGCACCTGCATCAGGTCGAGCACCGGCTGGAGCGTCCGGTGCACCGAGGGCCACACCGCGCTCGCAATGCCGAGCGGGATGCCGACGATCGTCGAGAGCGCGATCGCGACTGCCATCAGCGCGAGCGTCTCCATCGCGCTCGGCCACATCTGCGAGATGCCGTCGACGCCCCCGTTGGGGATCTGCAGGATCCCGAACGACGAGACCATGATTCCCGCGAAGAGGGCCGTGCGCCAGGTTCCGACGAGCCAGGCGACGACGACGGCGATCGCGAGCACGCCGAGCCAGGTCAGCCAGTGCAGGAAGTGCACGACGTCGTTCGTCGCCGAGTTGAGGAAGTTCCCGAAGCCGCCGATGATGTGGTGCAGGAAGAAGTTCGTGCTCTGGTTGTTCGTGACCCAGTTGTCCAGGTCGTCGAACCAGCGCGGCACGCCGAGCACCCAGTTGGTCGGAAAGCCGCCCTCCGTGCCGAGCAGGATGGCGGCAAGGACGCAGAGCGGGACGGCGATTGCGAGCGGCGGCCCCCACCGGCGGGCCACGGGGCCGAACCGCTGGTCGAAGAGCCGTGAGAATCCCAAGCTCTGGACGGGCGACGCGGCGGGGTTGGTCACTCGGGCGGCACCGCGAGCGCCTCGGGGACGGCCGATTCCTCGCGTCCCGCCAGAACGTGGATCACCATTCTGTGATCGAGGATCCCGACGAGCTCGCCCGTGCCGTCGACGACGCCGATCGGGCCCTGCGCGCCGAAGACGACCGGCAGCAGCTCGCTCAGGCGCTGGTCGTGCCGGACGATCTCCTTCGGCGTCTCACCGCGGTGCGGCTGGGTGGCGAACGAGGCGGTGAGCACCTTTCCGCGCGGGACGTCGCGCACGAACTCGCGGACGTAGGCATCCGCAGGAGCACCGACGATCTCGGCGGGCGTGCCGACCTGCACGAACCGGCCGTCCTTCATGATCGCGATGCGGTCACCGATCTTCAGCGCCTCGTCGAGATCATGCGTGACGAAGATCACGGTCTTGTGCAGCCGGTTCTGGAGCCGCACGACCTCGTCCTGCATCTCGCGGCGGATCAGTGGGTCGAGCGCCGAGAAGGCCTCGTCGAAGATCAGCACCTCGGGATCGACCGCGAGCGCGCGTGCCAGCCCGACACGCTGCTGCATGCCGCCCGAGAGCTGGTCGGGGTAGGCGGCCGCAACAGCCGAGAGCCCGACGACGTCGAGCAGCTCGCGGGCGCGCGCGTGGCGCGTCGACTTGTCGATGCGCTGGACCTCGAGCCCGTAGGCGACGTTGTCGATCACGGTGCGGTGCGGGAACAGGCCGAAATGCTGGAACACCATCGACACCTTCGTCCGCCTCACGTCGCGCAGCTCCTTCTGCTGCGCGCGGAGGACTTCGTGGCCGCAGATCCCGACGGAGCCGGCCGTCGGCTCGATCAGACGGGTCAGGCAGCGGACGAGCGTCGACTTGCCGCTGCCCGACAGGCCCATGACGACGAACACCTCGCCGTGATGGACGTCGAACGAGATGTCGCGGGCGGCCACGGTGCAGCCGGTCTTCTCGAGCAGCTCGGCACGGCCGAGCTCGGCGTCGGCGCTACCGACGATGCGCTCGGGGTGTGGCCCGTACACCTTCCAGAGCTCGCGGCACGACACCTGGACGCCGCGCTCGGCGGGCTGGTTCTCCGGCTCAGAAGAGCCCAACAATCTCCCCGCGCTCGTCGATGTCCACGCTCATCGCCGCCGGTGTCCTGCCGTAGCCCGGCATCGTCTGCATGTCGCCGCAGAGCGCCACGATCCAGCCCGCGCCGGTGTAGGCGCGCAGGTCGCGGACGCCGACCGTGAAGCCCACCGGGGCATTGGCCAGCTTCGGGTCGTGCGAGAGCGAGAGGTGCGTCTTCGCCATGCAGATCGGCAGTTTGTCGAGCCCGGCGTTCGTGAACTCTTTCACCTTTGCCCGCGCGGCGGGCTGGAGCGAGATCCCGTCGGCACCGTACACCCGTTTCGCGATCGCCTCGATCTTCGCCTCGATCGGAGCGTCGATCGGGTAGACGAAGTCGAACGAGTTCCCCTCCTCGGTCGCCGCCACGACCGCCTCGGCGAGCGCGGCAGCGCCGGCGCCGCCCTCCGTGAACGCCTCGTTGATCTCGGATGCGTACGCGCCCGCGTCGAGCGCCAGCTTGCGGACGAGCGCGATCTCGTCGTCGGGGTCGGTGGGGAACCGGTTCACCGCGACGATCGGGTTGATCCCGAACTCGCGGATGATCCCGATGTGGCGCGCCATGTTCGCCGCGCCGGTCTCGATTGCCTCCGTGCCGCCGTCCGGGTCGCCGCCGTGGTGCTTGAGCGCCTTGACGGTCGCGACGAGCACGACGGCATCGGGCCGAAGGCCGCCGAGCCGGCAGACGATGTCGAAGAACTTCTCCATGCCCATGTCTGAGGCGAAGCCGCTCTCCGTCACGACGTAGTCGCCGAGCTTGAGCGCGACCCGGTCGGCGACGAGCGAGTTGTTCCCGTGCGCGATGTTCGCGAACGGGCCGCAGTGGACGAACGCGGGCTGGCCCTCGAGCGTCTGGACGAGGTTCGGCTTGATCGTCTCCTTCAGGAGCACGGCCATCGACCCCGCGGCCTTCAGCTGCTCGGCGGTGACGGGCTCTCCGTCGTAGGTCTGCCCGACGGTGATCGCACCGAGCCGCCGGCGCAGGTCCTGCAGGTCAGACGCCACGGCCACGATCGCCATCACCTCAGACGCCGCCGTGATGTCGAAGCCGGTCTGCCGCGTGTAGCCGTTCGCGCGACCCCCGAGGCCGATCACGATGTCGCGCAGGGAGCGCTCGTTGATGTCCATGCAGCGGCGCCAGCTGATCGAAAGCGGGTCGATGCCAAGCTCGTTGCCGTGCAGGAGATGAGCCTCGAGCATCGCGGCGAGCAGGTTGTTCGCGGCGCCGATCGCGTGGATGTCGCCGGTGAAGTGGAGGTTCATGTCCTCCATCGGCACGACCTGCGCGTAGCCTCCGCCGGCCGCGCCCCCCTTGATCCCGAAGACAGGCCCGAGCGAGGCCTCGCGCAGGCACAGCGCGACGTTCTTGCCGATGTGCCCGAGCCCCTGCGTCAGCGAGACGGACGTGGTCGTCTTGCCCTCGCCGGCTTTGGTCGGGGTGATCGCCGTGACGTTCACGAGCTTGCCGTCGGGGCGGTCGGCGAGGCGCTCGAGCACGGACAGGTCGACCTTCGCCTTGTAGCGCCCGTACTGCTCGATCTCGTCTGGCTCGAGACCCGCGGCAGCCGCGATCTCGGTGATGGGCCGGAGCGTCGCCTCCTGGGCGATCCGGAGGGACGACGGCATCGTCGTGGACACGCTCATCCTTTCGGTCGACTGATCGACCTTGAGGATACGACTAATATATCTCCGTGGCTAGGGCGGTCACGTCGCGCCTCCCGGCGTCCGACGACGGCGCAGTAACGTCGCTCGCCGAGCAGGCCTACCACGCGATCCGCGACCTGATCGTGACGCTCGAGCTTCCGCCCGGGGCTCCCGTCCGCGAGCCGGAGCTCGTGGTGCAACTCGGCATCGGCCGGACGCCGATCCGGGAGGCGCTCCGGCGGCTCTCGCAGGAGCGCCTCGTCGAGGTCTTCCCGCGCCGCGGCATCTTTGTCACGACGGTCGACGTCCGCGACCTGGCGCGGCTCTGCGAGGTGCGGGCGGTCCTCGAGCCGGAGGCGGCCCGGCTCGCCGCCGAGCGGGCGACGCAGGACGACCTCGACGAGCTGCACGACCTGCTGGCCGTGCTCGAGCTGCGCCGGCGGCGCGACGACCGGTGGCTGATCGAGCTCGACGAGCGCATCCACCGCACGATCTACCGGGCGAGCCACAACCAGTTCCTGGCCGAGACGCTCGACGAGTACTACGCCCATGCGCGGCGGATCTGGATGCTCGCGCTGGCGCGCACCGACCTGCGCACAGCGGTGGACGAGCATGCCGAGCTGCTCGACGCGATCCTCCGAGGCCGTGGCGACCGGGCGGCGGAGCTGATGCGCGCCCACGTCGAGACGTTCGAGGAAGCCATGCGTGACGTCCTCCTTGCATCGTGATATATCAGTTGTATGACTGAGACATCCGCGCTGCCGACCACCGCGCGCGCCGTCGTGATCGGCGCCGGGATCGTCGGGAACAGCCTCGCCTACCACCTCGCCGCTCTCGGGTGGCGCGACCTGGTCCTGCTCGACAAGGGCCCGATGCCGAATCCCGGCGGCTCGACGGGTCACGCATCGAACTTCATCTTCCCGGTCGACCACTCGAAGGAGATGACGCAGCTGACGCTCGACTCGGTCCGCCAGTACGAGGAGGCGGGCGTCTTCACGCGCAGCGGCGGAATCGAGGTCGCACGGACTCCGGAGCGCATGCAGGAGCTCGAGCGCCGGATGTCGTCGGCCAAGGCATGGGGGATCGAGGGCTGCGAGATCGTCACGCCGGAGCGGGTGAAGGAGCTCGTGCCGTACCTCGACGAGTCGGTGATCGTGGGCGGGTTCTGGACGCACGGCGTCGGCATCGTCGACTCGCTGCGCTTCGGGACGATCTGCCGCGAGCGTGCGCAGGAGCTCGGGGCGTTGACGGTCTCCGCGAATACGGAGGTGGAGGGAATCGACGTGGAGGGCGGGCGGGTCGTCCGCGTGCACACCTCGCGCGGGACGATCGAGACCGACACGGTGGTCGTCTGCTGCGGTGTCTGGAGCCCGCGCATCGCGCGGCTCGCCGGCGCCTCGATCCCGCTGACTCCGGCGGTGCACCAGATGATCGACGTCGGCCCCGTGCCGCACTTCAAGGAGACGAAGGGCGTGATCGAGTTTCCGATCGTGCGCGACATGGACACGAACATGTACGAGCGCCAGGACGGGAGCGGTCTCGAGATCGGCTCCTACGCGCACCGGCCGATCCTCCACGACCCCGAGGAGATCCCGTCGATCGAGGAGTCGGCGCTCTCGCCGACGGAGCTGCCGTTCACGCAGGACGACTTCACGAAGCAGATGGAGGACGCGCTCGAGCTGATCCCGGACGTCCTCAACGACGAGTCCGTCGGGATCAAGTACGCGATCAACGGACTGCTCTCGCTGACGCCGGACGGCCTGCCGCTGCTCGGCGAGACCCCCGAGGTGAAGGGTCTCTGGTCGGCCGCAGCCGTCTGGGTGAAGGAGGGGCCGGGAGTCGGGCGCGCGCTGGCCGAGTGGATGGTGCGCGGGGAGCCCGAGATCGACCTCCAGTCCTCGGACATCGCCCGCTTCTACGAGTGCCAGAAGACGCGGGCGAACGTTCGTGCACGGGCGGCAGAGGGGTTCAACAAGACGTACGGGATCGTCCATCCCGCCGAGCAGTGGGAGTCGAACCGCCGCGTTCGGCTGTCGCCGTTCTACGAGCGCGAGCAGGCGCTCGGCGCGGTCTTCTTCGAAGCCGCCGCCTGGGAGCGGCCGCACTGGTACGAGTCGAACGCCGCCCTCCTCGAGGAGTACGGCGACCGGGTGACGCGGCGCGAGGCCGAGTGGGAGTCGCGCTGGTGGTCGCCGATCATCAATGCGGAGCACCTGGCGATGCGCGACCGCGCGGCGATGTTCGACCTGACGGCGTTCTGCGTCTTCGACGTCACCGGCCCGGGCGCGCTCGACGTCGTGCAGCGCGTCTCGATGCGCCAGATGGACGTCGCGACCGGGAAGGTCGTGTACACGCCGATGCTTTCGCCGAGCGGCACCTTCAAGAGCGACCTGACCGTCATGCGCCTCGGCGACGAGCGGTTCCGCGTCGTCACGGGTGGGGCGCACGGCATGGCCGACCTGAAGTGGTACGCGAACGCGCTGCCGGCAGACGGAAGCGCGCAGATCACCGACCTCACCTCGTCGTGGACGACCCTCGGGCTGTGGGGGCCGCGGGCGCGCGACATCCTCGCGAGCATCACGCGCGACGACGTCTCGCCCGAGGGCTTCCCCTTCGCGACGTGCCGCACGATCGAGATCGACTCGCTGCGGGTGCTCGCCTCGCGCATCTCCTACGTCGGCGAGCTCGGCTGGGAGCTGTACGTCCCGATCGAGCAGGGCGCGAGGCTCTGGGATCTGGTCCGCGACGCAGGTGAGTCGCACGGCCTCGTTCCGGCGGGCATAGGCGTCTACGGCACGACCGGCCGGCTCGAGAAGTGCTACCGCGCCTTCGGTTTCGAGCTCGACGCCGACTTCACCGTGGTCGAGGCCGGCATGGCGTGGGGCCGCGTGAAGAGCGCCGACTTCATCGGCAAGGAGGCGCACCTCCGCCACCGCGAGGAGGAGCCTGCTGCAGTGCTGTGCACGCTGGCCGTCGACGACCACACGTCGAAGGACGGCACGAAGCGCTACATGCTCGGTCGCGAGCCGATCCTGTCGAAGAGCGGCGAGCCGCTCGTCGACGGGCACGGACGCCGCTCGTACGTGACGAGCGCGGGCGCAGGCCCGTCGTTCGGCAGGCACATCCTGATGGCGTACCTGCCCCCCGAGCGCGCGAACGTCGGCGAGGAGCTTCTCGTCGAGTTCCTGGGCGAGCACTATCCCGTCACCGTGCAGACGAACGACTCGACGGCGGTCTTCGACGCCGAGAATGCGAGAGTCCGGGCGTGAGAGTTCTCGTCGCGGTCAAGCGGGTGCCGATCACGGGCGGCCGCATGGTGCTGACCGCCGACGAGCAGGCGATCGAGACGAAGCACCTCGGCTTCACCATCTCGCCGCACGAGGAGTGTGGGGTGGAGGAGGCGGTGCGGATCGTCGAGGCGCAAGGCGGCGAGGTCGTCGTGCTCACGCTCGGCCCGCCCGAGGCGGAGGAGCAGATTCGCGACTGCATGGCGATCGGCGCCGACCGGGGCATCCACCTGGTGACAAGCGAGGAGTGGGATGCGCAGGCGACGGCGGCGGCGATCGCGGAGGCCCTGCGCGGCGAGGAGCCGTTCGATCTCTACGTGTTCGGGAACGAGTCGGCGGACGCCGGCGGCTACCAGGTCGGGATCCGCGTCGCCTACGCACTCGGCCTGCCGGTCGTCACGGGGCTGAAGGGGCTGACGGTCGCCGACGGCCGCGCCCGCTGCGAGCAGGAGGTGCCCGGCGGCCGCGACGTCTACGACGTGGCGCTGCCGGCGCTCGTGACCGTCAAGGAGGGGCTGAACCTGCCGCGGTACCCGTCGGTCCCCGCCAAGCTGCGCGCGAAAGGGAAGCCGCTCGGCGCGTCGCCGGTCGTGCCGCCCGTGTCGCAGCTCGAGAAGCTCCGCCTTGTTGTGCCGGAGGGCTCGCGCAAGCAGGCCGAGATCCTCGGTAACGGCCCCGAGGCGGCGCCCCGCGTCGTCGAGGTGATGAAGGAGCTCGGGGTCGTATGAGCGTGCTCGTCTTCGTCGAGGGCGACGACGACCTGTCGCTGCAGGCGCTGACGCTCGGCGCGCAGCTCGGTGACGTCCGCGCCGTGCGCGTCGACGGCT
The DNA here is from genome assembly GCA_963794375.1 of uncultured Thermoleophilia bacterium. Taxonomy (GTDB): domain Bacteria; phylum Actinomycetota; class Thermoleophilia; order Gaiellales; family Gaiellaceae; genus PALSA-600. Next base: position 45,679 of record CAWCDL010000002.1, on the reverse strand, counting down.
CGTATGCGCCGGCCGCGTGGGCGAAGGCGATCGTCGGGGCTGCCGGGGAAGACGACGTCGTCGGGCCGGGCTCCGACCGCGGCAACGAAGTGCTTGCGCACGTCGCCGCCCAGCTCGACCTGCCCCTCGCCGCCAACGTCACCGACGTGCGCGGCGACGAGGTGACGCGCATCCGCTGGGGCGGAACGCTCCTCGAGGAAGCGCACATCCACGCGCCGCGCCGGCTTCTGACCGCCGCGCCCTTTGCCTTCGCCGCCGGTGACAGCCCGGTCGAGTCCGAGGTGTTGACGCCTGACCTGAACGGAGCCGTCGCGGTCGTCGATCACGTCGTGCCGGACACCGGCGGGAAGGTCTCGCTCGCCGACGCGAACGTCGTCGTCTCGGGCGGCCGCGGCGTCGGCTCGGCAGAGGGCTTCGGGATCCTCGAAGAGCTCGCGGCGCTGCTCGGCGCCGCCGTCGGCTGCTCCCGCGTCGTCACGAGCGCCGGGTGGCGCCCGCACGCCGACCAGGTCGGACAGACCGGGACGAAGGTCTCGCCCGACCTCTACATCGCGTGTGGGATCAGCGGCGCGACACAGCACATCGCCGGCTGCAAGGGGGCGAAGAAGCTGCTCGCGATCAACGCCGACCCGGAGGCGACGATCTTCGCCCACGCCGACTACGCCGTCGTCGGCGACCTGCACGAGATCGTCCCCGCGATCACCGCCGAGCTGAGGAAGGCGCAGAGCTCATAGCGGTCGCTGCGGGAGCGGTCGCGCTCGCGGCGCTCCTTGCCGTCGCCGGGACGTTGTTCGCCCGGCGCACCTCGTTCCTCGTGCGCCTCGTGCGCGCGGGAAAGCAGCTCGACCGCACCGACGACGTCCCGGTCCGGGTCCGCAACGAGGCGACGATCGTGCTCGGGCAGCGCAAGCTGTTCCAGCGCCTCGTGCCCGGGGTGATGCACGCGCTCATCTTCTGGGGCTTCCTCGTTCTCGCCCCGACGATCGTCATGGCCGGCATCGGCGCCGTCGACCGTCACGCGACGTTGCCGTGGCTCGGCCGCCAGGGCTGGTTCATGGCGCTCGTCGACGTCTTCGTGATCGCCGTTTTGGTGGGCATCGCGATCGCCATCTGGATTCGCAAGGTGGTGCGCCCGAAGCGGTTCGACGGCTCGCACCTCGGCGAGGCCGACGTGATCCTCGGGCTGATCGCGCTCGTCGTGCTGACGCTCCTCGGTTGGCATGCGTCGCAGATCGCGGCGGGGCTGAACGACTGGCCCGCGCACTGGTCGTTCCTCTCGAACTGGCTCAGCGGCGCGATCCCGGCGCCCGACGTGATGGAGCGCGTCTTCGTCTGGGCACACGTGTGCGTGATCCTCACCTTCCTCGTCTTCATCACGTACTCGAAGCACCTCCACATTGCGACGGCGGCCGTCAACGTCTGGTTCGGCCGCACGCGCCGGCGGGGACGGCTCGAGCCGCTTCGTTTCGACGTCCCCGAGTCGGAGATGCGCTTCGGCGTCGGAACGATCGGCGACCTGACCTGGAAGCAGATGGTCGACGCGTTCTCGTGCACCGAGTGCGGCCGCTGTCAGGACGTCTGCCCCGCATATGCGACCGGGAAGATGCTCTCGCCGAAGCTCCTGATCATGGGCGTGCGCGACCAGCTCTTCGCGGAGGGGCCGAGCCTGCTCGCCGGAGGAGAGCTGAGCCGGATCGTCGGCAACGGCGTTCCCGAGGAGATGGTGTGGGACTGCGTCACCTGCGGCGCCTGCATCCACGAGTGCCCGGTCTCGATCGAGCACGTCGACCACATCGTCGACCTGCGCCGCGAGCTCGTGATGATGCAGTCGAGCTTCCCCTCCGAGGCCGAGTCGATGCTCCGCGACGTCGAGCGGATGGGGAACCCGTGGGGGAAGCCGCAGGGCGACCGCGCCTCGTGGGCGGAAGGTCTCGGCGTGCGTGTGGTCGAGGAGGGGGATCCGGCCCCCGAGATCCTCTACTGGGTCGGCTGCGCCGCGGCCTACGACGAGCGCGCGCGCGCCGCGGCCGAGTCGACCGTGAAGCTCCTGCAGCGCGCCGGTGTCGACTTCGCGATCCTGGGCGCGCGTGAGGCGTGCACCGGCGACCCGGCCCGCCGAATGGGCAACGAGTACGTCTTCCAGGCATATGCGGAGCAGAACGTCGCGACGCTGAACGGGGCGGGCGTGACGAAGATCGTCGCCAGCTGCCCGCACTGCCTGAACTCGCTCGGAAACGAGTACCCCGACTTCGGCGGTCGCTACGAGGTCGTGCACCACACCGAGCTGCTCGCCGAGCTGATCCGCGACGGCAGGCTCGAGCCCGCGAAGGGCGGCTCGCAGATCACCTACCACGACAGTTGCTACCTCGCGCGGCACAACGACGTGCGCGCCGAGCCGCGGGAGCTCGTCGCCGCCGTCGGCACGCCCGTGGAGATGCCGCGGCACGGGAAGAGCACGTTCTGCTGCGGCGCCGGCGGCGCCCACATGTGGATGGAGGAGCGCGGCGGCGCGATCAACGAGGAGCGCGTGCGCGAAGCCGCGGCGACGGGCGCCGAGACGCTCGCCGTCGCCTGCCCGTTCTGCACCGTGATGCTGGACGACGGCGTCCGGTCGGTCGACGCGGGGCTGCGCGTCGCCGACGTCTCGACGCTGCTGCTCGAGTCGCTGGGACAGGAGCCCTGACCGCCTACGGCGGCTGCCTCTGCGGCGCGGTGCGCTACGAGGTGCACGGCCCGCTGCGCGGCATCCTCGTCTGCCATTGCACCGAGTGCCTGCGCTGGAGCGGCGCTCCGTTCGCGGCCACGGCTGCGCGGCGCGACGAGCTCGTGCTGCCCGACGAGTCGAGCCTCCGCTGGATCCCGAGCCCGGAGAGCGACCGCGCGGCACGGCGCGGCTTCTGCGCCGCCTGCGGCTCGAGCCTCTTCTGGGATGCTCCGGATGCGGAGACCACGAGCATCGCGGCCGGGAGCCTCGACGACCAGTCGGAGCTCGAGGTGATCGGCCACGTGTATGCGCACCAGGCGCCCGCCTGGGACGCGGTCAACTAGCGATTGTCGACGAGCGCGGCGATCTCGACGAACTCGATCCGCGGCGCGACGCCGTACAGGCCGGTGACGCGCTCGCGCAGCGCGTCGTCGAAGAACGCGCGTGCGGCCTCCTCCGACTCCCAGAGGTAGACGTTCGTCGCCCTGCGGTGCTCGTCGTCGACGGTGAACGCCTTCAGGCGGAGCCCGGGCATCCCCTGGAAAGTCGCCTGCGCCCCCTGAGCGACGCGTGAGACTCGCTCGTGATCGAAGTCGTCCCCGTACTCGAACGTCACCAGTACACCGATCATCAGCAACCTCCGTCCGTGAGTGAGAGTCGGTCGATTGTCTAGCATCGGAGCGTGAGGGAGGGACTCGACCGGAGAGCGATGACCGCCCTCTCCGGCGGTCATCTCGCCGTCGACTTCGCGTCGGGCAGCGTGCCGGCGCTGATCCCGTTCCTCTCCGACAAGTTCCACCTCGGGTACGCGTTGTCGGCGCTGTTGCTCCTGGCCGCGACGGTCTCCTCGTCGCTCGTCCAGCCGCTCTTCGGGCTGTGGTCGGACCGCCGCGGCGCGCTCTGGCTGATCCCCGGAGGAGTGCTGCTCGCCGCGATCGGCATCGGCGGCGCCGCGGTGTCGCCGACCTACCCGATCGTGCTGCTGCTCGTGCTGGCCGGCGGGCTCGGCTCGGCCGCGTTCCATCCGGAGGGCGCGAAGTTCGCCGGCTACGCGAGCGGTGAGCGCCGGGCGAGTGGCATGTCGTACTTCAACATCGGCGGCAACACGGGCTACGCGCTCGGTGCGTTCGCCACCGGACAGCTCGTCGTCTGGCTCGGCCTCCGAGGCTGTCTTGCAGCGATGCTGCCGGTCGCCCTGATCGGCATCGGGCTCGCCTGGCTGATGCCCTTTTTCGGGCGGTTGCGGCCGTCCGCCGCGACCGTCGCCGCGCGCGGCCCCGTGGGCGAGGACGACCTGCGCGCGATGACGCTCCTTGCCGGCGTGATCGCGCTCCGCAGCATCCCGTGGTTCACGCTGCTCGCGTTCGTGCCGCTCTGGCTCGTCTCGCTCGGCCACTCGAAGGCGGACGGGAACCGGCTGCTCTTCCTGATGCTCCTCGCCGGCGCGGTCGGCACGCTCCTGCTCGGCCCGGTTGCCGACCGCTTCGGCCTACGACGCACGCTGGTCGTGACCCAGGCCGCCGTCACGCCGCTCGTGCTCGTGTTCATCTACGTCGGCGGCGTGCTCGGAGCCGCCTGCCTCATGCTGACCGGGGTCTGCGTCGTCGGGACCTTCGGCGTGACGATGGTGCTCAGCCAGCTCTACCTGCCGCGTCACATCGGCGTGGCGTCGGGGCTGTCGGTCGGGCTTTCGATGGGGATCGGAGGCATCGCAGCGGTCGCGCTCGGAGCCGTCGCCGATGCAGTCGACCTGCGCGTCGCCCTCACCGCGTCCGCGCTCGCGCCGCTCCTCGGCGTCGGCCTCTCCCTGCGCCTGCCGAAGCCCGCCACGCGGCGCGCTCGCCTCGCCGAGCCTGCGCCTGCGCCTGCGGTTGACTAGTACGAGAGGCCGAATCCGAAGGGAAAGAGCGGCGCCTCCGAGTCGAACGGCACGTCCGGCTTCTGCGCCTCGACGGCCGTCATCGACGAAGGCAGCTCGAACGGCAGCCGCCCCTCGGGGCGCGCGCGCCCGAGGACGAGATCGAGCACAGCCTCGTCGGACGAGCCGAAGACGGCGAGCACGGCTGCGCACGCATCGACCAGCTCCGGCAGCACGGCCGGGCGCTCGAGGTGGATCACGAGCACGGTCGGCACCGTGCGGGCGAGCTCGAGCAGCCGAGACAGTTCGGGCTTGTCGAAGTCGAGGTGCCCTGCGTGGAACAGCGCCTCGATGACGTTGCTCGAGCGTGGCTCGTACGGCGTGCCCACGCGCACGATCGCGAGCTCGGCTTCGACGGGGCCCTCGACGACGTCGCCGTCTCGGGCGGCGAGCTCCGCCGAGAGGCCCTCGACGTACAGCTTCGGCCGCCCCGAGACCGGCAGCACGCCGTCGTTCGCGAGCAGCACTGCGGAGCGGCGCTGGGCCTGCTCGCCCGCGGCCCGGAACGGCGCCGAGCCGCAGACCCGTGCGGCCGTATCGGGGTCGACGTACGGGTCCTCGAAGAGACCGAGCCGGAACTTGTCGCGCAGGAGCCTGCGTACCGACTCGTCGATCCGCGCCTCGGCGATGCGCCCGGAGCGGACGAGCTTCACGAGCATCCCGGGCAGCGCCTCGCCGCCGAGCTGATCGCAGCCGGCCTCGACGATCTTCGCGAGGCGGTCCTCGGCGGAGAGCTCCTCGACGCCCCAGGCCTTCGCGGGCCACACGGAGCCGTCCGGCAACTGCAGGTCGCTGACGAGCCCCCAGTCGGAGCAGACGACACCGTCGAAGCCGAACCGCTCGCGCAGGAGGCCGGTGACGACGCCGCGGTTGAAGCCGAAGCCGACCTCCTCGAGCTCGAGCCCGACGGGCCGCCCGTAGTACGGCATCACCTGGGCCGCCCCTGCGGCGAACGCCGCCTCGAACGGGCCGAGGTGGTGCTCGAACATGCCGCCCGGGTAGACCTGGTCCTTGCCGTAGTCGAAATGGGCGTCCTCGCCGTCGCGTTGCGGGCCGGCGCCCGGGAAGTGCTTGACCATGCAGGCGACCGAGCCGGGACCGAGCTCGGCGCCCTGGAAGCCGCGGATGTAGGCGACGACGAGGCGGGCGACGAGGCCGGCGTCCTCGCCAAAGCTGTGCACGATGCGCGCCCACCGCGGCTCCGTCGCGACGTCGGCCATGGGGTGGAGGGCGACGTGGATGCCGAGCGCGCGGTACTCCTGACGCGCGATGTCGGCGAACCGGCGCACGAGCTCCTCGTCGGCGGTCGCGGCGAGCCCGATGGGCTCCGGCCAGGCGGAGAGGCCGGCGGCGGCGGCGCTCGCGCCGACCGCGTCGACGGTGTGCCGCGGGTCGGAGGAGATCGTCACCGGGATCCCGAGCCGCGTCGACTCGGCGAGCTGCTGCAGCCGGTTCGACCACTCGGCGTGGAGCCTTGGCTCCGGTGCCGCGTAGATGTTGAAGTGGCGCAGGTGCAGGTCGCGCACGAGCTCGGTGGTGCCGAGGGGGCCGAACGGCCCCGGGCCGTCGACGAGGGCGCCGTCGTCGCCCACCAGGAGCGGCGGGTGGAACATCAGCCCCGCCTTCTCCTCGAGCGTCATCTGCCCGAGCAGGTCGTGAACGCGTTCCTCGACCGGCCGGCCTGCGTCTTCGTAGGGATCGAGGCGGCCGTTGCCGTTCAGGTCGCGGAAGGAGCGGCTCACCGCCGGGATCCTACGGCTTGACAAGCGTGGAACTCGTGTTCCACCATATGGGCTGTGGCGATCGAGACCGGAGCTCCACTGGGGACACAGGCGATCGACCGGGCCGCCGACCTGCTCGTGGCGGTCGTCGAGTCGTCGCGGCCGCTCGGGGTCTCCGAGCTGTCCGAACGCGCCGCGCTGCCGAAGTCGACCACCTCCCGCCTCGTCGGCGCCCTGGAGCGTCGCGGCCTCGTCCAGCGCGCCGTCGACCGCCGCGTCTCGCCCGGGCCGGTGCTCCTTCGCTTCGCCCACCGGGACGGCGGCGCGAGCCTCGTCGAGCTCTCTGCGCCGATGCTCCGTGCTCTCGCCGACGTGTCGGGCGAGACGATCAACCTCGGCGTGCCGACGCCGATGGGCGTCGAGCACCTGGCACAGGAGGAGTCGCGGCACTTCGTCGGCGGCACGAACTGGGTCGGCCGGCGCGTCCCGTTCGAGACGAGCGCGAACGGGAAGGTGCTGCGCGCCTTCGCCGCCGACCGCCCGCACGACGGCGGCACGATTCGCGCCCAGGGGTACGCCGTGGCCGTCGACGAGCTCGAGCAGGGCCTCGCCGCGGTGGCGGCACCCGTGCTCGGCCCGGACGGAATCGCGATCGCCGCGCTCTCGATCTCGGCACCCACCTTCAGGCTTCCGGCCCGCCGCGTCGCCGAGCTCGTACCCGAGCTCATCCGCCAGGCGGCGCTCCTCTCGGAGCGGCTGGGCCACCACGACGACACCCAAGGAGCGGCATGACCCACGACGAGATCATCCAGGCGCTCTACGACAACACCCTCGTCGGCAACGCGCCCGAGGTGAAGGACCTGGTGAACGGCGGGCTCGAGGACGGCCTCGAGCCGGAGAAGATGCTGTACGACGCGCTGATCCCGTCGCTCGAGGAGGTCGGCGCCCGGTTCGAGCGCGGCGACTACTTCGTGCCGGAGATGCTGATCGCGGCGCGCGCGATGCAGGGCGCTCTCGACATCCTTCGGCCGCTCCTGGCCGAGACGGGGGCGAAGCCGATCGGCACGTACGTCATGGGCACCGTCAAGGGCGACGTGCACGACATCGGCAAGAACCTCGTGAACATCATGCTCGAGGGCGCCGGCTTCACCGTGTACGACCTCGGCGTCAACGTCGCGCCCGAGACGTTCGTCGAGAAGATTCGGGAGCACCAGCCCGACGTCGTCGGCTTCTCCGCCTTCCTGACGACCACGATGCCGATGTTCAAGGCGAACATCAACGCGCTCGAGAAGGCCGGCATCCGCGACGAGGTGATCGTGATGGTCGGCGGTGCGCCCGTGACGCAGGAGTACGCCGACGCGGTCGGTGCCGACGGCTACGCGTCCGACGCGTCGACGGCGGTTCGGCTCGCCAAGGACCTGATCGAGAAGCGGCGCTCGGCCGTCCCGGCGTAACGCAGATGGAGACCGTTCTCTCCTCGCCGGCACGCACGGTCGTGATCGGCCCCGGCCGACCGTTCTGCGTGATCGGTGAGCGCATCAATCCGACGGGCCGCAAGAAGCTGCAGGCCGAGCTGCAGCAGGGCGATCTCTCGCGGCTCGAGATCGATGTCGCGCAGCAGGTCGCAGGCGGCGCCGACATGCTGGACGTGAACGTCGGCGACCCGCTCGCGGACGAAGTCGGGCTGATGGGGCGCGCCGTCCCGCTCGTCCAGGGGCTCACCGAGCTGCCGCTGTGCATCGACTCGTCGGTGATCGAGGCGCTCGAGGCGGGCCTCTCCGCGTACGAGGGCAAGGCGCTCGTCAACTCCGTCACCGGCGAGGACGGGCGCCTCGAGGCGATCCTCCCGATCGTCGCCCGCCACGGTGCCGCGGTGATCGGGCTTGCGAACGACGACGAGATCCCGATGGAGCCGAAGCGCCGCCTCGAGGTGGCGAAGAAGATCGTCTCGGCTGCCGGCGACCACGGCATCCCGCCGGACGACGTGGTCATCGATCCGCTCGCGATGCCGGTGGGGGCCGAGCCGCGTTCGGTGACGCTCTTCCTCGAGACGCTGCACCTCCTGCGCGACGAGCTGGGCGTGAACACGACCTGCGGTGCCTCCAACACCTCGTTCGGCCTTCCCGGTCGTGAGACCCTCGGCGCGTCGTTCCTGGCGATCGCCGCGAGCCACGGGCTGACGAGCGCGATCATGGACGCCCGCTCGCGCGAGATCGTCGAGGGGGTGCGCGCGAGCGACTTCCTGCTCGGCAAGGACGAGTGGGGGGCGGCCTGGATCGCCGCGTACCGCGCGAAGCTGGCGGCGGCCGCCGCCGAAGTCGTGTGATCGACCCGATCGAGACCGTGGAGCACCCCGACCGGGTGCGGCTCGTCTTCCGCCAGGCCGACGGCCAGGCGAAGGAAGCGCGCGTCCCGGCCGGCACGACGTTGTTCGACTGCGCGAGCTGGAACGGCGTTGCGATCGACTCGACGTGCGGCGGCCACGGCACGTGCAAGAAGTGCAAGGTGCGCGTCGTCGCGGGTGCGCAGGAGATCTCGAACGTCGACCCGCGCGCATTCTCGCCCGACGAGCTGCGCGCCGGGTGGCGCCTCGCCTGCCGCGCCCAGGCGAGCGAGGACCTCGTGGTCGAGGTGCCGCCGCTGCAGACGCGCCCGAAGGCGGCGCTCGCCGGCGTCGGGCGCCACGTGATCCTTCGCCCCGCGGTGCAGAAGCGCTTCCTCGAGCTGGACGAGCCGACGCTGGAGGATCAGGTGTCCGACCTGGAGCGTGTGCTTGCGGCGATGGACGATGTCGAGTTGCGCGTCCCGCTGGACGTCGTCCGGGGCCTGGGCCGCACGCTGCGCGAGTCCGACTGGCGGGTGACCGCCGTGCTCGTCGACGACCTCCTTCTCGACGTCGAGGCGGGCGACACGACGGAGCGCCGTTACGCGATCGCCTTCGACCTCGGCACGACCACCGTCGTGGCGACGCTGCTCGACCTCGAGACCGGCCAGCCGCTCGCGGTGCGCTCGATCCTCAACAAGCAGCAGCCGTTCGGCGCCGACGTGATCACGCGGATCAGCGCGACGATGATGGACCCCGAGGCGCTGGGACGCCTGCGCGGCCTCGCGCACGAGACGCTCTCCGAGCTCGTCGACGAGATATCCGCCGAGGCGCACGTTGATATCCGAGAGATATATGAGGTCGTGGTCGCCGGGAACGTGACGATGATCCAGCTCGCGCTCGGCATCGATCCCGAGCCGCTCTCGATGGCGCCGTTCACGATCGCGGCGCGCCAGCTTCCCGAGGCGAAGGCCACCGACTTCGGCCTTCGTGTGCACGAGCGGGCGCCGGCGGTGCTGTTCCCGGCGCTCGGCGCCTACGTCGGGCCGGACATCGTCGCGGGCGTACTGGCGACCGGGCTGACGCTCGACCGGCGCGTGCGGCTCTTCATCGACGTCGGCACGAACTCCGAGATCGTCCTCGGCTCGTCGGAGCGCGCCCTCGCGACTGCCGCGCCGGCCGGACCGGCCTTCGAGGCCGCCCAGATCCGGTGCGGGATGCGGGCGGCGGAGGGCGCGATCGAAGGGGTGAAGATCGTCGACGGCGACGTGCGGCTGACGGTGATCGGCGACGTCGAGCCGGAAGGCCTCTGCGGCTCCGGCCTCGTCGACGCCGTCGCCGAGCTCGTTGGCGCGGGCATTCTCGACCACAGTGGGCGCTTTGTCGCCGGCTCGTCCGAGCGGCTCGGAAAGCTCGGTGAGGAGACGGTGTTCAACCTCGCCGACGGGGTGTTCCTCTCGCAGCGCGACGTGCGCGAGCTGCAGTTCGCGAAGGCGTCGATCGCAACCGGCTGGGGGATCCTCTGCCGCGATCTCGGCGTCGAGCCAGAGGAGATCTCGCAGGTGCTGCTCGGCGGCTCGTTCGGCTCGTACCTGACCGCGGCGAGCGCTGTGCGCATCGGGCTCGTGCCGAGGCTCCCACTGCCGCGCATCGTCGCCGCAGGCAACGTTGCGGGCGAGGGCGCGAAGATCGCGGCGCTCTCGATCACCGAGCGCGCCGCCGCGCACGCCGTGCTCGACGAGGTGCGCTACGTCGAGCTCTCCGGCCGCGCCGACTTCAACGACCTGTTCATCGACCAGCTCGCCTTCCCCGGATGACCAAAGTCGTCGTCGGCTGTGGCGCGCTCGCCGTGCACATCCAGGGGATCGCGCGGCGGCGCGGGTGGGACATCGAGGTGCGGCCGCTGCCGCCCGAGCTGCACAACCGGCCCGAGCGGATCCGCGAGGCGGTCGAGGCAGCCGGCCCTGCAGACCTCGTCGCGTACGCCGACTGCGGCACGCGCGGCGCGCTCGACGACCTGCCGCGCCTTCCCGGCGACGACTGCTACCAGCTCTTCGGCGGCTTCACCGATCACGAGCCCGGCACGTACTACCTGACCGACTTCCTCGTGCGCTCGTTCGACCGGGTGGTGTGGCGCGGCATGGGGCTCGACCGCCATCCGGAGCTGCGCGACGACTACTTCCGCCATTACGAGCGCGTCGTGTGGCTCGCGCAGGAGCCCACGGACGAGCTGCGCGCCAAGGCCGAGGCCGCCGCGGCCCGGCTCGCTCTGCCACTCCAGATCCGCGAGACCGGGGAGACTGGTCTCGAACGTGCCCTCGAACGCCTAATGGGAGGTCGACCTCTTGCTGATCAATGAGCTGCCGCGCTACGAGATCCTCGACGAGGCCTCGCTGCAGGAGATCGACCGCGGCTGGCGCCGCATCGTCTCCGAGCTCGGCATCGACTTCCTGCACGACGAGGCGATCGAGGCGTTCCAGGCCGCCGGCCAGAAGGTGGAGGGCCAGCTCGTCAAGTTCGACCCCGACTGGATCCTCGAGCAGGTGGCGAAGGCGCCGCGCGAGTTCGACCTGCAGGCGCGAAACCCCGAGCACACGATCCACGTCGGCGGCAAGCACATGGCGTTCGGAGCGGTGTACGGCTGCCCGTTCGTGCGCGAGGGGATCCAGCGGCGGGAGGCGACGTATGCGGACTTCGAGAACCTCGTGCGCCTGTCGCAGGCGTTCCCGCAGCTCGACTCGCCGGGCGGGACGATCTGCGAGCCGAACGACCGCCCGCTCGACTCGCGCCACCTCGACATGGTGTACGCGCTGCTCACGCTTTCCGACAAGCCGTTCATGGGCTCGGTCACTTCCGGGCCGAACGCCGAGGACACGATCGCGATGGCGGAGATGGTGTTCGGTGCAGAGTCGATCGAGCAGACGCCGGCGACCATCTCGCTGATCAACGTCAACTCACCGCTTCGCTACGACGACCGCATGCTCTCGGCGCTCCTTGCGTACGCCAAGCGCAACCAGGCTCTTGTGATCACGCCGTTCCTGCTCATGGGCGCGATGTCGCCGGTGTCGGTTCCCGCCACGCTCGCGCAGCAGGTGGGGGAGGCGCTTGCCGGCATCGCGCTCGTGCAGACGATCCGGCCTGGCTGCCCGGTGGTCTTCGGCTCGTTCCTGTCGAACACCGACATGCAGTCTGGCTCTCCGAGCTTCGGCACCCCGGAGTCGGCGGTCGGCCTTCTTTGCACCGGGCAGCTCGCCCGCCACTACGGCCTGCCCTTCCGCAGCGGCGGCGGCCTGACGTCGTCGCAGACCGTCGACGCGCAGGCGGCCTACGAGGCGGCTATGACGCTGTGGCCGACGTTTCTCGCCGGCGCGAACTTCGTCATGCACGCCGCGGGCTGGCTCGAGTCGGGGCTCGTCTCCTGCTACGAGAAGTTCGTCGTCGACGTCGAGCTGCTACGGATGCTGCACGCCGTCTTCGAGCCGCTTCGCATCGACGAGGAGACGCTTGCGTACGGCGCGCACCAGGAGGTCGGCCAGGGCGGCCATTTCCTCGGTGCCGCCCACACGCTCGAGCGCTTCCGCGAGTGCTTCTACCGCCCGCTCCTTTCGTCGACCGAGAACTACGAGCGCTGGTCGAGGAACGGCGGCAACGACGCGGCCGCGCGGGCGTCCGACATCTGGCGCAAGACGCTGGAGGAGTACGAGCAGCCGCCGATCGACGCCGGGCTTCAGGAGGAGCTGAAGGCGTACGTCGACCGTCGCCGGAAGGAGCTGGGTGACTGATGAACACGATCGGAGAGGTGATGTCGAGGGACCTCCTCACCGTCGAGGAGAACGCGACGCTCGTGGAGACGGCCGCTGCGATGAACGCGCGGCAGGTCGGTGCCGTTCTCGTCGTCCGGCAGGGCCGGCTGGTCGGGATCCTGACGGAGCGGGACATCTTGCGTGCCGCCGCGACCGGCGAGCTCACGGGCACGGCCGGCGCGTGGATGACCCCGCACCCCGAGACGGTCGACGCCGACGAGACGGCGCAGCACGCCGGGGTGATCATGATCCACGGCGGCTTCCGGCACCTGCCCGTGCTCGACGGCGATACGCCCGTCGGGATCGTCTCGATCCGCGACCTGATGCGAAACGTGCTGGAGGACGTGAGCCCGCGTGGCGTCTGAGATGTTCATCGCGGGCGCCTGGACGGGCGCTGCGAGCGGCGAGACCTTCACCGCCGAGTCGCCCGCCACGGGCGAGGCGATCGCCGAGGTGCCGAACGGCGGCCGCGACGACGCCCGCCGCGCGATCGCCGCCGCGAACGAGGCCTCGGGCGGCTGGGCGCGCGCAACGGCGTTCGAGCGGGCTGCGGCGATGCACCGAGTCGCCGACGAGATCGAGGACCGCCGAGAGGAGCTCGTGCACACACTCACCCTCGACCAGGGGAAGCCGCTGCACGAGTCGCGCGACGAGGTGGAGGAGCTCATCGCCTACTGGCGGAACGCCGCCGAGGACGGCAAGCGGCTCGAGGGACGGCTCGCGAACTCGTTCACGCCGAGGAAGCGCGTCCTGCTCGTGCGCCGGCCGCGCGGCGTGATCGGCGTGATCACGCCGTGGAACTGGCCGTACACGATGCCGGCCGAGCTGGTCGCGCCGTCCCTCGCTGCGGGGAACACCGTCGTGTGGACGCCTGCATCGACGACCGCGGTCGCCGCCGTCGCGCTCGCCGAGTGCGTTGCCGAGGCCGATCTCCCGCCGGGCGTCTTCAACCTCGTCACGGGCCCCGGGTCGACGGTCGGGGACGAGATCGCGCGCAACCCCGGCACCCACGGAGTCGGCTTCATCGGCTCGACCGAGACGGGCCGCAAGGTCGCCGAGGCGGCGGCGGGCAAGGCGGCCGTGCTCGAGCTCGGCGGCAACGGCCCGGTGGTCGTGCTCGACGACGCCGACCTCGAGCTCGCGGCCGAAGCCGCCGTGACGGCGTGCTTCCTCTGCGCCGGGCAGAGCTGTACGGCAGGCGAGCGCCTGCTCGTCCACCGTGCGGTGCGCGAGGAGCTCGTCGCCCGGGTGGCCGCGCTCGTCGAGGAGCGCGTCGTGCTCGGAGACCCGTTCGCGGAGCAGACGACGATGGGGCCTCTGAACAACGACGGCGTCGCCGACAAGATGGACGAGCACGTGGCCGACGCGCTCGAGCGCGGCGCCAGGCTCGTGCACGGCGGTGCGCGCGCCGACGGCTTCCCGACCCGGCTCTACTGGCAGCCAACTGTGCTCGACGGCGTTCCCGCCGACGCGCTCGTCGCACGTGAGGAGACGTTCGGCCCCATTGCGCCGGTCGTCGAGATCGACTCGCTCGACCAGGCGATCGAGCTCGCGAATGCCTCGCCGTACGGCCTGCTCTCGGCGATCTTCACGCGCGACCTCGCCAAGGGCCTCCGCTATGCGGACGAGGTGAGGACCGGCTGGGTCAACGTCAACGACTCCTCCAACTACTGGGAGGCGCACCTGCCCTTCGGGGGCCGTGCAGGCACCGCGAGCGGGATCGGCCGGGTCGGCGGCGCCGGGCCGATGGAGGCGTTCACCGAGCTGCAGACCGTCGTGGTGGCATGAGCGAAGAGATCTGGGACTACGTGATCGTCGGCGGCGGCTCGGCGGGGTGTGTGCTCGCCGCGCGGCTGACCGAGAACAGCCCCGCGCGCGTGCTCGTCCTCGAGGCGGGCCGCTGGGACTCGTCGTGGGACCTCTACATCCACATGCCGGCGGCGCTCTCGTTCCCAATCGGCAACCGGCTGTACGACTGGCGCTACGAGTCGGAGCCCGAGCCGTTCATGCACGACCGCCGGATCTATCACGCCCGCGGGAAGGTGCTCGGCGGCTCGAGCTCGATCAACGGGATGATCTTCCAGCGCGGCAACCCGCTCGACTTCGAGCGCTGGGGCGCGGAGCCAGGGCTCGAGCGCTGGGACTACGCCCACTGCCTGCCGTACTTCAAGCGCATGGAGACGTGCGTCGCCGGTGCGGACGAGTGGCGGGGTGGGGACGGGCCGCTCGTGCTCGAGCGCGGGCCTGCGGAGGGCCCGCTGTTCGACGCGTTCTTCGCCGCTGTGCAGGAGGCCGGCTACCCGCTCACCGACGACGTCAACGGCTACCGGCAGGAGGGGTTCGCGAAGTTCGACCGCAACATCTCGGGCGGCCGCCGCTGGAGCGCGTCGCGTGCCTATCTCCACCCGGCGCTCGGCCGTTCCAACCTGTCCGTACGCACGCGTGCGTTCGTCGAGCGCGTCGTCTTCGAGGGGACGCGCGCTGTCGGGGTGCAGGTCGGCGGCGAGCTCGTCCGCGCGAACGAGGTGATCCTCTGCGGCGGCGCGATCAACTCGCCGCAGCTCCTGCAGCTCTCCGGCATCGGCGCCTCGTCCGAGCTCGAGGCGCTCGGGATCCCGGTCGTCGCCGACCTGCCGGGCGTCGGCGAGAACCTGCAGGACCATCTCGAGGTGTACGTGCAGTGCGCGTCATCCCAGCCGGTGACGATGTCGCCGTACTACCGGTGGCGCAACCGCCCGCGCGTCGGGCTCGAGTGGCTGCTCTTCAAATCGGGGCCGGGCGCCTCGAACCACTTCGAGGCCGGCGGGTTCGTCCGCTCGAACGACGACGTCGCCTACCCGAACGTCATGTTCCACTTCCTGCCCATCGCCGTCCGCTACGACGGCACCGCGCCGCAGGGTCACGGCTACCAGCTGCACGTTGGGCCGATGTACTCGGATGCGCGTGGCAGCCTGAAGATCCGCAGCGCCGATCCGCGCGTCAAGCCCGCCCTGCGCTTCAACTACCTCTCGACCGACCAGGACCGCCGCGAATGGGTCGAGTGCGTGCGCGCCGCGCGGTCGATTCTCGAGGCGCCTGCGCTCGGGCCGTTCAACGCGGGCGAGCTCTCGCCGGGCCCGTCGGTGGAGACGGACGAGCAGATCCTCGACTGGGTCGCCCGCGACGCCGAGACGGCGCTGCATCCCTCGTGCACGTGCCGTCTCGGGGACGTCGTCGATCCTGACACGATGCGCGTGCACGGCGCCGACGGCCTGCGCGTGGTCGACGCGAGCGTCTTTCCGTACGTCACGAACGGCAACATCTACGCACCGACCATGATGGTGGCCGAGAAAGCAGCCGATCTCGTCCGCGGCGACACGCCGCTCCAGCCCGAGCACGTCGACTTCTATCGCCATGACACTGACCGCGCAGCCGTTCGCTGACCTGCTCGCCGCGATCGGGGCGCGCACGCCGGCGCCCGCGAGCGGCGTTGCGACCGCGTACACCGCCGCGCTCGCAGCGGCGCTCGTCGAGCTGGCCGCGCGCTTCGCGAACGACGACGGGAAGGCGGAGCGAGCACAGGCACTCGCTGCCCGCCTCGTGGATCTGGCCGACGAGGACGTCGTCGCCTATTCGGCGTTCCTCACCGATCGGAGCACGGAGGCACGGGCGGCGATCGTCCGCATCCCGGAGGAGATCGCCGCGTGCGCGGAAGAAGTGGCGATGCTCGCGGACGATCTGCGGGCGAAGCTGACGTCCGCCGTCGCGGCGGACGCGGCTGCGGCGGCAGGGCTCGCGCGGGCCGCGGCCGGAGTCGCGCGCGGCCTCGCCGAGGTCAACGCCTGATGGCGTCGTTCCTCGACCGGCTCGCGGGAAGCGACGTCCTTCTGGCGGACGGCGCGACCGGGACGAACTATCACGAGATGGGGATCGAGCCGGGCAAGGCGCCCGAGGAGTGGGTGGTCGAGGCGCCGGAGCGCGTCGCAGAGCTGCACCGTCTCTTCATCGAGGCGGGCAGCGACCTGCTGCTCACGTGCAGCTTCGGCGCGAGCTCGCTGCGGCTCGCCGACGAGGCGTTGCACGGCCGCGCGGTCGAGGTGAACAGCCGCGCCGCCGAGATCGCACGCGAGGTCGCGGGCCCGGACAGGCTCGTCGCCGGCTCGATCGGCCCGACCGGGCACCTGACCGACCCGCTCGGCCCGCTCACGCACGAGCTCGCGGTCTCGACCTTCGCCGAGCAGGCGGGTGCGCTCGCAGCGGCCGGTGTCGACGTGCTCGTGCTCGAGACGTTCTTCTCGCTCGACGAGGGCCTGTGGGCGCTCGAGGGGATCCGCCGCGCGACCGACCTGCCCGTGGTCGTCTCGTACAGCTTCGACCAGGGAACGCGGACGATGATGGGCCTCAGCCCGACCGATGTCGTGCGCGCGTTCGCGCCGCTCGGGGTTGCCGCGATCGGCGCGAACTGCGGGAAGTCGCTGGCCGACACGGACCGGATCGTCGAGGAGCTGCTCGCCGAAGCGGGCGACCTGCCGCTGTGGGTGAAGCCGAACGCCGGCGTCCCCCGGATCGAGGGCGAGCGCGTCGTCTACGAAGCGGGTCCCGACGATCTGGCCCGACACGTCGCTGCGTACGCCGCGGCCGGCGCGAAGGTCGTCGGCGGCTGCTGCGGCTCGACGCCTGCGCATGTTGCTGCGATCGCGGCAGTGCTCTAGCCGCAAGGGTCGCGGATGCCGAAGGTGGGGGTCGAACCCACACTCCCCGAAGGGAACCGGATTTTGAGTCCGGCGCGTCTGCCAGTTCCGCCACTTCGGCTCGGCGCGACGGATCCTAGCCTCGCCGAGTCGTAGGAGTTTGCCGCGGAATGGCGTAGAGTCCGCCCGTGCGGCGACCCCTCCTGCGCCCGATGCGACCAGCATGAGCTCCGACGCTTCCGTCCCGGTACTCGCCTCGCGCCTGAAGCGCCCGAGTGTGATGGGCGCTATCGGCGGCGCCCTGATCGTCGGCGTCGTCCTGCTCCTGATCAAGGAGTTCACGGTCTCGCCGTCGCAGTTCATGCAGGTGACCCTGATCGGCGTCACGCTCGGCTGCGTTTACGCGCTGGTCGCGCTCGGGTACACGCTCGTCTACGGCATCCTCGAGCTGATCAACTTCGCGCACGGTGACGTGTTCATGCTCGGCGGCATGTTCGCGATCACGTACGCGACGAGCTTCTTCGGCCTGCACCAGGGTCAGGGCTGGGCGATCGTGCCGATCGTGTTCGTGACGCTGCTGCTCGCGATGCTGTCGTGCGGCATCGTCAACGCCTCGATCGAGTTCATCGCCTACCGGCCGCTGCGCTCGGCGCCGCGTCTCGCGCCACTCATCACCGCGATCGGCGCGAGCTTCATCATCGAGGACATCGGCCTCGCCTGGAAGGGCCCGAACTACGTCACGGCCCCCGACGTCTTCCCGCACTCGAACGTCTTCTCGATCGGCGGTGTCACGTACGAGTGGAACCACCTGCTCGTCGTGCTGATCACGATCCCGGTCCTGCTCGGGCTGACGTTCCTCGTCCAGCGCACCCGCCAGGGGAAGGCCATGCGCGCCACCGCCCAGGACAAGGACGCGGCCGCGATCATGGGCATCAACGTCAACCGGACGATCTCGTTCACATTCCTGATCGCCGGTGCGCTCGCCGGCGCCGCCGGGACGCTCTACGCGTTCTGGGCGACGACGATTCGCTACGACCAGGGCTTCCAGCTCGGCCTGATCTCGTTCACCGCGGCCGTCGTCGGCGGGATCGGGAACCTCCCCGGCGCCGTCCTCGGCGCGGTGCTGATCGGGCTGATCCAGGCCTGGAACGAGGGGCTGCCCTGGCACATGCCCGGCTCGGACTGGACCGAGGCGATCGTGTTCTCGATCCTGATCCTGATCCTCGTCTTCCGGCCCGAGGGCCTGCTCGGCGAGCGGACCCCCGAGGGGCAATGAGCGAGATGACGCCGGAGCAGGTCGGCCTCCGCAATCGCGTGCGCTCGCGGTGGACCGCCCTGCCGACCGAGCAGCGGGCGGCGGTCATCGTCGCCGCCCAGTTGATCGTCGCAGGGATCTTCTTCGTCCTCGACCACTCGCTCGGCTACGGGCTCCTCACGCTGTCCGCCTTCTACTGGCTCCGCCGGGTGCCGCCGATCCCCTGGCGGCTTGCGGGCGAAGCGGCGCTCGTCGTCATCTGGGCAGCAGCCGGGATCTGGTCGCTCGCGATCGCCCTCGCGATCGGCTTCGCGATGTTCTGGGTCCCGAGGCGTTACCGCGGCCTCGTGTTCCCGGTGGTCGCGATCGCGCTGACGGTCCTCTACCCGTTCTATGAGGACAAGATGTTCACGATGCCGCTGTTCGGCGCGTGGCCGGACGTCGCGACCGGGGTCTACATGATCGTGTTCGTGATGATGGCGGTGGGCCTGAACATCGTCGTCGGCTACGCGGGGTTGCTCGACCTCGGCTACGTGGCGTTCTACGCGACAGGGGCCTACACCGCGGCCTGGTTCGCGTCGCTGCAGTTCTCGCACGTGACGTGGCACTTCGGCGCCGTCGGCATCGACCCGAAGCTGCCCGGCATCCACATCACGATCTGGCTGCTCTTGCTGCTCGCCGGGATGATCACCGCCGTCTTCGGGATCGCGATCGGCCTGCCGACGCTGCGCCTCCGCGGCGACTACCTGGCGATCGTGACGCTCGGCTTCGGCGAGATCATCTACGACGTCGCACGGAACAGCGACAACTTCTTCGGCACGGGCTTCAACCTGACGAACGGCCCGAACGGGATCACGCCGCTCGACTCGATCGGCTTCGGCAACACGCTCTCGCGCTGGACCGGCGGCTTCCTGCCGTCGAACTACCTTCAGTGCTGCTCCGCCAAGGTGCTCGGGCACCAGGTCCAGTCGACCGATGTGTTCTTCTGGACGGCGATCGGCCTGCTCGTGTTCACCGTCTTCTGCTCGTTGCGTCTCCAGTACTCGCGGCTCGGCCGCGCGTGGATCGCGATCCGCGAGGACGAGACCGCCGCAGGCGCGATGGGCATCCCGCTGATGCGGACGAAGACCTGGGCGTATGCGAGCGGCGCGTTCTTCGGCGGGATCGCGGGTGCGTACTACGCGACCTTCAAGAGCGCCACGTTCCCCGGCGACTTCTACTTCAACATCTCGGTCTTCATCCTCTGCATGGTCATCCTCGGCGGCATGGGGAACGTGTGGGGCGTGATCGTCGGCGGTGCCTTCCTCGCGTACCTGAACCAGGAGGGGCTCTCGAACACCGGCGCGTGGATCAACGAGAACATCCATGTCGGCAGCCATCACCCGAATCTCGACGTGCCGCTCTATGCGTCGGGCATCTACGGCGTGATCATCCTCGTCGTGATGCTCTTCCGGCCGGAGGGGCTGTTGCCGTCACGCCGGATCGCAGCCGAGATGCACGAAGGCGTGCACGACGAGCCACTCTACGACCTCGAGCACGCCGGGACATGACGACAGAGCCCTCGCCGACCGATCTGCTCGTCGCGGAGGACGTGCGCAAGGAGTTCGGCGGCCTCGTGGCCGTCAACGACGTCAACTTCACGGTGCCGCGCGGGAAGGTCGTGTCGCTGATCGGCCCGAACGGCGCCGGCAAGACGACGTTCTTCAACATGCTCACCGGCGTCTACAAGCCGACGTCCGGGCGGATCTTGTTCCTCGGCGAGAACGTCACCGGCAAGCCACCGCATGCGATCACGAACCGCGGCATCGGGCGCACGTTCCAGAACATCCGGCTCTTCCAGAACATGACGGCGCTCGAGAACGTGCTCGTCGGCATGCACGGCCTGCTGAAGGCGAACGTGTTCGCCGCCGTCCTGCGGACGCCCGGGGTGAGGCGGGAAGAGGAGCGGGCGCGCAAGCGGGCGCTCGAGCTCCTCGAGTACACGAGCCTGCGGCGCAAGGCATACGAGATGGCGAAGAACCTCCCGTACGGCGATCAGCGGCGGCTCGAGGTCGCGCGGGCGCTCGCGACGAACCCGCAGCTGCTGCTGCTCGACGAGCCGACCGCCGGGATGAACCCGCAGGAGTCCGCGGAGTTCACGACCTTCGTTAGCCGGCTGCGCGACGAGCAGGACCTGACCGTGCTGATGATCGAGCACGACATGCGCGTGGTCATGGGTGTCTCCGACCGTGTCTCGGTGCTCGACTACGGCGAGAAGATCGCAGAGGGCTCGCCGCGCGAGGTGCAGCAGAACGAGCGCGTGATCGAGGCGTACCTCGGCAAGGCGGCGGTCGAGGACATGAAGCGGCAGGGCCTCTCGTGAGCGCCAACGGCAGCGGGACGCCGATCCTCGAGATCAGCGACATCCACACCTACTACGGCTCGATCCAGGCGCTCAAGGGCATCTCGCTGACGGTGTACGACGGCGAGATCGTGACGCTGCTCGGAGCGAACGGCGCCGGCAAGACGACGACGCTGCGCTCGATCAACGGCCTCAACCGGCCGCGGCAGGGCCGTATCGTCTTCGAGGGCAGCGACATCACCTCGGTGCCTGCGCACGAGATCGTGAAGCGCGGCATCGCGCAGTCCCCGGAGGGGCGGCGGCTCTTCCCGCGCATGACCGTGACCGAGAACCTCGAGATGGGCGCGTTCCAGCGCTCGGACCGTGCCGGGATCCGGGAGGACATGGACCGCGTGTTCGACCTCTTCCCGCGCTTGAAGGAACGCCGCAGCCAGAAGGCCGGGACGATGTCGGGCGGCGAGCAGCAGATGTGCGCGATCGGGCGGGCGTTGATGGCGCGCCCGAAACTGCTTCTCCTCGACGAGCCGTCTCTGGGCCTCGCCCCGATCTTCGTCGAGCGGATCTTCGACATCGTGCACACGATCAACGAGCAGGGCACGTCGATCCTTCTCGTCGAGCAGAACGCGCTGATGGCGCTCGAGGCGGCGAACCGCGGCTACGTGCTCGAGACAGGCCGGATCGTGTTGGCCGACGCCGCCGAGGCGCTGAAGACGAACGAGCAGGTTCGCAAGACCTACCTCGGCGAGACGTAGCTTCGAGCCTTCAGCTCTCCCCGACCACGAGCGGGTGGAAGGGCGGCGAGACGAGGTAGCCGATGCGCCGTGCTCCGCGGCCTCGCGCGACGTCGATCGCCGCGCCCAGGCTGTGCTGGGGGACGAAGCCGAGGCGTCGAGCCGTCTGGGCGTCGCGGCACCCGGCGACGAGCACGGCTCCGACGTTCGCGGCCGCCGCGATGCAGGCCCGCCACTCGAGGTAGGGGAGCAGCGGGTGGCAGGTGCGTCCCGCGCGGTAGTGGCCGATCGCCTCGCGGCTGCGTGCGGCCTTCGAGCTTCCGGTGCGCAGCGCATCCTCGTCGAAGAAGAGACCGCGGTAGGGCTCCTGTGTGGGGCGGGGGAAGCGCCTCGGGAGCGGATGCGCGAGGATCGCCGTGCCGCCCGGGGCGATCGGCGGCCGGTTGCGCCAGAGCCGCAGCGCGAGGCCGAGCCCCAGATAGGCGGCCGTGATCGGGTTCGGCGGCTCGCGCGGCAGCCACGGCGTCGTCGGCGGGATACCGACCACGATCGCATCGAGCGGCTCGGCAAGCGCGATCCCCTTGAAGACGATCCCGCGCAGGAGCGCCTCCATGTGGGCGGCAGACGGCGTGCCGCCGTAAGCGGCGGCGGCGGTCAGCTCGCGCGGCATCCGCTCGAGCAGGTGCTGCCGGAGGCGGCCGGGGGCGATCTGGAAGAGGCGGCGGGCGGACGAGGAGAGGAGCTGCTCGACCGCTTCCGGGTCGTGCGGGTAGCCGGCCAGGAGCCCGCCGGTACGCGGGGCGTTCAGGAGCAGCGATACGCCCGTCACCGGCACGCGGGTCGAGAGCCGCTGCTCGAGCGCAAGCGCAAGCTGCCAGCCGCGCGAGCCGGACGTCTCGAGGAGCGACGGCGACTCGGCGGCCTCGAGCGCCTCCCAGCCGGAGGCTGCGAGCAACGCGGCAGGGCCGCCGCTGAGCACCGTCTCGGCCGCGGTGACCGTCACCACGAGGTCCGTCTCGGTAAGTGCCGGGTGGACGCGGAGCGGCACGCCGCCGTCCTCTCCCAGCTCGACGAGGTCCTCCGCCTCCGCGTCGTGAACGATGACGCGGCCCCTGAACCGACGCCGAAAGCCGGGAGGGACGAGCTGGCCGATCTCGCGCGGCGCCGCGCGCCGTGCGAGGCCGCCCGCGACGAGGATCGTCACCGCGGCGAAGCCGAGCCGCTCGAGCTCGTCGGCTGCCGCGGCGATCGCGGTGTGGCGCGGGCCGGTCGACGTGCTCGGGATCGGCAGCGCCGGCTGCTCGATCACGAGGGTCGCAGTCCCGCCGCTCGTCACGAGGCGCTCGAGGGGCTGCCCCGCGAGCGGGAAGGCGAGCGCGTCACGGGTAGCGCGGGCGACGTCGTCGAGAGCCTCCCGCTGAGGAGGCGGCCACAGCACGGCGTCGGGCGGCGTCGCCTCCGCCACCAGCATGCGGGAGTCGGAGAGGAGCGGTGCCCGGCTCACGTCGCGCGTCGGGCGGCGGCCGCCGTCACGCCGAGCGCGATGAACACCCCGCCCGAGGCAAGGCGCCGGACGCGCGCACCGCGCCCGGTGCGGCGCAGGCGCCCAGCGAGCAGGTCGGCGGCGAGGGCGTAACAGCAATCGGATGTGAACGCGATCGAGGCGAAGATCACGCCGAGGACGAGCACCTGGAGCGTCACCGAGCCGCTCTTCGTATCGACGAACTGCGGCAGGAACGCGAGGAAGAACAGCGCCGTCTTCGGGTTGAGCACGTTGACGACGAGCCCCTGGACGTAGATGCGGCGGTGGCTTGTCGGCACCGGCTGCACCTCGCCGCTCTCGCCCTCGTCGCGGCCGAGCACGCGGCGGATGCCGATCACGATCAGGTACACGGCGCCAACGACCTTCACGACGGTGAACGCCGTCGCCGAGGAGGCGATCAGCGCCGAGAGCCCGACGGTGGCGGCGGCGACGTGCACGAGGCCGCCGCTCGCGACTCCCATTGCGGAGACGAGCCCGGCGCGGCGCCCCTTGTCGATGCTCTGCGTGACGATGTATGCGACCGCCGGCCCCGGCACGACCGCGAGCGCGATCGACGCGAGGCAGAAGAGCCAGAGCGCGGAGGCTGACGGCATTGCCTACGGCACCGCGCGGTAGAGGCGCAGGTACTGGGGCCGGAACCCTCGCCGCGGCCAGAACCGCGACGAGAGCAGGTTCACCATCCGCCAGTCGATCGTCACCGAGCGGTGGCCGTGCTCGGCCGCCCAGGAAAGGGCATACCGCGTGAGCGCAAGGCCCACCCCTCTGCCGCGGACGTCGGTCCTCGTCGCGACGAACCCGATGTCGATGTTGCCGGCCGGGACGCGCAGGTCGCCCTCCGGTCGGTGATAGAGGCTGAGCCAGCCGACCACGCGGCCGTCGCGCTCGGCGAGTACCTCCACGCACAGGCCGGACTCGAGATCGGCCTTCGTCTCGGCCAGCAGCTCCTCGCGCGAACCGAGCGGGTGGCCGGAGAAGCTCGGCGTCCGAGCCTGGTGCTCACCAAGGACGTGAACCAGGTCGATGCCTGCCTCGAGGTCATCGACGGTCGCGGCACGGATCGCCCCGCCGAAGTCGACCGGTGCGGCCCGCTCGGGCTCGCGGACGGCCCAGACCGCCTGGCAACCGAAGGCGAGCCGGAAGAAGACGTCCCGGAGCGCGTCGTCCGAGGCAGGCACGGCCACCTGGTAGCGGGTCACGTCCCAGCTCACGGCCAGCTCGGCGAAGAGGTCGCGTACCGCCTCGGGCTCGGTTGCGGCGCAGCCTGCGAAGCGCACCCAGGCGGTGTCGTCCTCGACCGCGCCGGCGAGATAGGCGACGGCCGTCCCGCCGCGCGTCGCGACGAGCCCCTCCTCGGGCAGATGCGCCTCGAAGTCGTCCACCTCGGGCAGCAGCGGCTCGGCGTCGCGCTGGCGGGTGAAGCGCTCGCGCAGCAGCTCCGCAGCCTCGCTCCGGAGCTCGGAAAGTGCGTGGATCTCCAGGGTCGGCATCGGCGTCCGACGATACCCTGGACCGTGTGCCGAAGACACTGACGGGCGCCGAGCTGGAGCTGGACGACGGCCCTGCGCGCGACTGCGATCTGTTCGTCGTCGACGGCAACAACCTCGCCTACCGGGCCTTCTTCGCCCTGCCGGAGGAGCTCGCGACGACCGACGGCCAGCCGACGAACGCGCTGCTCGGCTTCACCAACATGCTCTTCAAGCTGCTCGCCGACTACCGGCCGAAGGGCGTGGCGGTGGCATGGGACTCGCGGCCCGTGCACCGGGCGGCGGTCGCCGAGGCAGCCGACGTCGTCTACAAGGAAGGCCGCAGGCCGATGCCCGACCTGCTCCGCGAGCAGTTCCCGCACCTGCGCCCGATCGTCGAGGCGTTCGGCTACCGCAACCTCGAGTTCGAGGGCTGGGAGGCCGACGACGTGATCGCGACGCTCTCGACCCGTGCCGACGCCGAGGGGATCCGCACCTGCGTCGTCTCCACCGACCGCGACGCCTTCCAGCTCTGCAGCGAGAACGTGTGCCTCATGATGACGCCGCGCGGCGTCGCCGACGTCAACGTCTACACGCCCGAGCGCGTCGTCGCCCGCTACGGCGTCACTCCGGAGCAGGTCCCCGACTTCATCGGGCTGAAGGGCGACACGTCCGACAACATCCCGGGCGTCCCGGGCATCGGCGACAAGACCGCCGGCCAGCTGATCGCGCAGTACGGGTCGCTCGAAGCGGTGATCGAGCACGCCTCCGAGCTGTCG
This sequence comes from uncultured Thermoleophilia bacterium, assembly GCA_963794375.1. GTDB lineage: Bacteria > Actinomycetota > Thermoleophilia > Gaiellales > Gaiellaceae > PALSA-600. The sequence continues at coordinate 20,428 of CAWCDL010000002.1, read as the reverse complement.
CCCGCGCGCTCGCGGAACATCACGGAGCACGCCGATCTCGCACGCGCGTCGAAGGAGCTGGCGACCATGCGTCGCGACCTCGACATCGACTGCGACCCGGCGCAGCTCGTGCTCGAGCCGCCCGACCGTGCGCAGCTGAAAGAGATCTTCCGCCGCTTCGAGTTCCGGGCGCTCCTCGGCCGCGTCGACGAGCTCGATGCCGCCGTGCCGTCGGCGCCGATGAAGGTGACCGGCGTCGAGGTGCCGTGGCGCGAGGGTGCGCTCGACTTCCGGGGGGTCGTCGGCTACGCGGCGCTCGCCGACCGGGCGGCCGTCTCCAACGGCGACACGGTCACCGTCGGCCCCCGGCCCGAACGGGTCGACGGCGAGCTCGTCGTTCACGACGCGAAGGCCCTGCGAGTCGAAGCCCGTGACGACACGCTGCTCGCCGCGTACCTGATCGATCCGGGCCGGGCGTCGTACGAGCTCGACGATCTCGCCGCCGAGTACGGCGTCGAGCTGCTGCCCACGCCGGCTGCCGACGAGGAGACGACGGCGCTCGTCCGTCGCGCCGAGACGCCGCGGCGCCTGCTCCCGCCGCTGCTCGACAAGCTCGCCGAGCGCGACGTCACCGACCTGTATCGCAATGTGGAGCTCCCGCTCACCGCGGTCCTCGCCGCGATGGAGCAGACGGGCGTGAAGATCGACACCTACCGTATGGGCGAGATCACCGCCCGGCTCGCCGACCGCGTCGAGGAGCTCGAGACGCGCGCGCTCGAGCTCGCCGGCGAGGAGTTCGTGCTCGGCTCCCCGCAGCAGCTCGGGCGCATCCTGTTCGAGAAGCTCGGTCTGACGGCGGGCCGCAAGGGCAAGACCGGCTACTCGACCGACGCGAAGGTGCTGCGGTCGATCCGAGACGACCACGAGATCGTCCCCGTGATCGAGGAGTGGCGCGAGCTCTCGAAGCTCCTGAACACGTACCTCGTGCCGCTGCCGTCGTTGCTCTCGGAGGACGACGGCCGCTTGCATACGACGTTCAACCAGACGGTCGCCGCGACCGGCCGGCTGTCGACCACGGATCCGAACCTGCAGTCGATTCCGGTGCGCACCGACCTCGGTCGCGAGATCCGCTCGGCCTTCATCGCCGAAGAGGGACACAGGCTGCTCTCGGCCGACTACTCCCAGATCGAGCTGCGCATCCTCGCGCACGTGTCCGGCGAGCCGAAGCTGCGCGAGGCGTTCGCGCGCGGCGAGGACATCCACACGGCGACCGCGTCGGAGGTGCTCGGCGTCGACGCTGCGCAGCTGACGTCGGCGCAGCGGTCCGTCGCCAAGATGATCAACTTCGGGATCGTCTACGGGATCTCCGCGTTCGGCCTCTCCGAGAACCTCGAGATCCCCCGCGACGAAGCGCAGCGCTACATCGACGCCTACCTGGCTCGGTTCCCGCACGTGCAGGATTTCATCGCGCGCACGATCGAGGAGGCCAAGCGCGACGGCTACGTGACCTCGCTGCTGGGCCGGCGGCGGCCGGTGCCGGAGATCAGGGCGATGAACCGGCAGACGCGCGGCTTCGGTGAGCGCATCGCGGTCAACTTCGTCATGCAGGGCTCGAACGCCGACATCATCAAGGTGGCGATGATCCGCATCGCGCGGCGCCTGCAGGAGGAGGGGAGAGGTGCCCGCCTCGTGCTCCAGGTGCACGACGAGCTGCTGCTCGAGGTGCCCGAGCCCGAGGTCTCGAAGGTGCGGGAGATCGTCCGCGAGGAGATGTGCGGCGCCTACGACCTCGACCCGCCGCTCGCAGTCGACGCGGGCGTCGGCGACAACTGGGCCGACGCCAAGTCGTAGAGGCCGGGAGCCGGGTGCGCGACGAACGTGGCTATACTTCCCGGCCGCTTGGCTAGCAACGACCTCATGCAGCAGGAGCCCGGCGTCTGGGTCGAGGGCCCGGACGGAGAGCTCGTCCCCGACTACGACTCCACCTTCCCCGAGATCAACGAGGGGCAGGTCGTGCACGGCACGGTCGTCCGCGTCGACAAGGACGAGGTTCTCGTCGACATCGGCTACAAGTCGGAGGGAGTCATCCCGGTCTCCGAGCTCTCGATCCGCCGGTCGGTCAACCCCGCCGACGAGGTTGCGCTCGGCGACGAGATCGACGCGCTCGTGCTCACGAAGGAGGACGCCGAGGGTCGCCTGATCCTCTCCAAGAAGCGCGCCCGCTTCGAGCTCGCGTGGAAGAACATCGAGGGCGCGGCCGAGTCGGGCGAGCCGGTCAACGGCCGCGTGATCGAGGTCGTCAAGGGCGGCCTCATCCTCGATCTCGGCGTGCGCGGCTTCCTGCCCGCGTCGCTCGTCGACATCCGCCGCGTCCAGGACCTGGACGAGTTCCTCGGCCAGGAGCTGCGTGCGAAGGTGATCGAGCTGAACCGCTCGCGTAACAACGTCGTGCTCTCTCGCCGCGCCGTGCTCGAGGAGGAGCGCAAGGAGCAGCGGCAGCAGATCCTCGACAAGCTTCAGCCCGGCGACGTGGTCGAGGGGCAGATCTCGAACATCGTCGACTTCGGCGCCTTCGTCGACCTCGACGGCATGGACGGCCTGATCCACATCTCGGAGCTGTCGTGGTCGCACGTCAACCACCCCTCCGAGGTGCTCGAGATCGGCCAGACGGTCGAGGTGAAAGTGCTCGACATCGACCGCGAGCGGCAGCGCATCTCGCTCGGCCTGAAGCAGACGCAGAGCGACCCCTGGCAGCAGGTGATGGAGAACTACCAGGAGGGCGATGTCGTCGAAGGCCGTGTGACGAAGGTGGTCACGTTCGGGGCCTTCGTCGAGATCCTCCCGGGTGTCGAGGGGCTCGTCCACATCTCCGAGCTCGCCCAGCACCACGTCGAGAACCCACGTGAGGTCGTCTCGCAGGGCCAGCCGGTGAACGTCAAGATCATCGAGGTCGACGGCGAGCGCCGCCGGCTCTCCCTCTCGCTCAAGCGCGTCGAGGACACCGACCCGGTGCAGCCACGCGCGGACGGCGCCGAGTCGGTGCACACCCGCCCCGCGATCGACCTCTCGGAAGAGGTCTTCGCCGAGGGGGCCCCTCCTGCGGTGGCCGACGACGCTCCGGTGGTCGACGATGCTCCGGTGGCCGTCGACGAGACGGAGCCCGAGTCGCCCGAGGTGGACGAGGCCCCCGAGCCCGCTGCCGAGGTTGCCGAGCCGAGCGAGCCCGACGAGCCCGTCGAGCCTGCAGCTCAGGCCGCAGAGTCCTCCGACGAGGAGTGACCCGCCCCGTCAGTGTCGCCATCACCGGCGGCATCGGAGCGGGGAAGAGCGAGGCGCTGGCCGCGTTCGCACGGCACGGCGCAGCGACCGTCTCGAGCGACGAGATCGTGCACCATTTGCTGCGTCGGGCCGACGTCCGTGACGCGGTCGTCGCCCGGATGGGCCAGGGGATCGTCGACGACGGAGAGATCGACCGGGGGGCGCTCGCGACGGTCGTGTTCAACGACCGCGAGGCGCTCGATTGGCTCGAGGAGCTTCTGCATCCACTCGTCGCGGCGGAGTACCTGGAGTGGCGCGATCAACTCGGCCGGCTCGAGCACGCCCCGCGCGTCTGCGTCACCGAGGTGCCGCTGCTCTACGAGAGCGGGGCGGAGGAGCGGTTTGACAAGATCGTCGTCATCACCGCGCCGACGAAGCTGCGACGCGCCCGCTCCCCGGTCGCCGTCGAGAGCCGCGAGACACGGCTGCTGCCGGACGCGGAGAAGGTCGAGCGGGCCGACTACAGCTACGTCAACACCGGCTCGCTCGAGGAGCTCGACGACTTCGTCTCCTCGGTGCTGCACGATCTCACGGTGTGAGGCGTCTCGGCTGGCTGCTGCTCGTCGTCGTCGTGCTTGCCGGTGCCGCCGGCTACATCCTCCACACGAGCCCACCGTGGTACGAGCGGATCCGCTATCCGCTCCGCTACTCGGAGTACGTGCGCGTGCACGCCCGGGAGCACGGTCTCGACCCGGCGCTCCTCGCGGCCGTGATCTACCAGGAGTCGAAGTTCCAGCCGGCCGCCCAGTCGCCGTCCGGCGCGATCGGGCTGATGCAGTTGACGCCGTCGACGGCGAAGGGCATCGCGATCCGCACCGGTGGCCATGCCTTCAGGACGAGCGACCTCTACAACCCGGAGATCAACATTCGCTACGGCGCGTGGTACCTGGCGAATCTGTTCCAGAAGTACCACTCCGAGCGGCTCGTCCTGGCGGCCTACAACGCCGGCCAGGGGAACGTCGACCGCTGGCGCTCGGAAGGCGTCGGGATCCAGTTCCCCGAAACCGCCGCCTACGTCGAACGAGTCGAGAAACTGAAGCGGATCTACGCGAAAGCGTGGCGCTCACAGCTCGGCAAGTAGCGCGCGGACGCGGGCCGCGTCGACCTGGAACCCGTAGCGCTCCCAGAGCTCGGCCTCGCGCTCGAGCTCTGCGCGTGCCTCGTCGAGGCGCCCGGCGGCGCGGTGGGCGTGCGCGAGTGCTCCGTGGGCGGCGGCCTGGACACGGGGGAAGTCGGTCTCGTGGGCGTAGCGGACCGCGTCGCGCGCGAGGCGCTCCGCGTCCTCGCGGTCGCCTCGGTCGGCGGCGATCCTCGCGCGCAGGCCCCGGCCCCAGGCGAAGTTGACGACGTCCTCGACGGCTCCCATCTCCTCGCCCTCAATCGCGAGCCGCTCTGCCTCGGCAGCCTCGCCGAGGCGGTAGAGAACCTCGCCGAGCTCGATCGTGACCGTCGACAGGAACGCGGTCTGGTCGAGCGACTCGAGGACCGCGATCGTGTCGCGGAAGCCTGCCGCGCTCTCTTCCAGCCGGCCGGCCGCGGCGAGGTGCTCGGCCCGCTGCGCCGCGCAGAGGGTGGTTCCGATGGTCAGCCCGAGCTCACGGTGGCTCTCGCCCGCTGCCTCGATTGCTGTGACTGCGTCGGTGAAGTGCCCGCCGCGTACAGCCAGCTCGGATTCGATCATCAGCACGTTGGCCCGGGTGACCGGCGTGCCGGCCTCGCGCAGCCGCTCGAGATGCGGAGTGATCTCGGCCGGCGTGAACGGGCCGTGCGTGAGCGCGCCCATGCGCTGGATCTCCGACTGCTCGGCCATTACCCTCACGCCCGCCCGCCCCGCGTGCTCGATCAGCCGTTCGAGCGCCGCCGCGGCCGGCACCGCCATGCTGCGCATCCAGCTCGTCCACGAGAGGAGGTAGTAGGCCTGGGCGAGGCCGAGGTCGTCGCCCGACGCGCTGAACAGGGCAATCGCGTCGTTCGCTGCCTGCTCCGCCTCCTCCATCACCGCGGCCGGCTCCGTCATCAGCCGCATGTGCAGGCGCGCAAGCCGCCCGTGCTCGCGCAGGCGCGGATCGCTGCTCGTCTCGAGCTGGGCGATCGCCTCGTCCCGGCCCGGGTCGCCGGCCTGGGCAAGCAATGCGATGCGGTTGACGAGTGCCGACGCGCGCGCGGGGTCCGACTCGGGGAGCAGCGCGACGGCCCGGCCGAGCAGGTTCGCGGCGCCGTGGGTGTCGCTCCGGAAGGCCGCTCGGATCCCGGCCTCGGCGAGGAGCCGGCCGGCCGCGCGCTCGAGCTCCTCGTCGCGATGCCCGAGCTCACGCTTGTAGCCGGCGGCCTGCTCGAGGTGATACCCGACCACCTCGTCGAGCTCGATCAGCTCGCGGCCGTGCGCGGCGAGCCAGGCCGCGAACTGCGCGTGCAGCTTCGCCCGCGTCTCCTTCGGCAAGGCGTCATAGGCGGCGTCCCTGATCAGCAGATGGCGGAAGCGGAAGGCGTGATCCCCGGCGAGCGTCGCCGTAGTTGGATGGATCAGCTCCTTGCGCACGAGCCCGACGAGCTGTGGCTCCACATCGTCGCTGTGCGTCAGTTCCCTGACGGCTCCGCGGTGGAACACCTCGCCCTCGACGGCGCCCCGCTCCATGACCGACCGCTCCGCTGCTCCGAGCTGGTCGAGCCGTGCCTGGAGTAGGGCCTGGACGGTCGACGGGATGCGCACGTCGCCGTCCTCGCGGACGAGAGCGACCATCTCCTCGACGTAGAGCGGGTTGCCGTCTGCGGCGGCGAGGACGCGCTCGCGCAGCTCGCCGTGGAGCCCGCCGTGCGCGTCGATCAGCTCGGCGCACTCGTCGGGGCCGAGAGGCTGGAGCAGGATGGTGGTCGCGTTCAGCTTGCCGCCGCCCCAGCCGGGCCGCTTCTCGAGCAGCTCGGGCCGCGCGAGGCAGAGCAGCAGGATCGGCGCGCCGCGCGAAAGATCGGCGACATGGTCGAGCAGGTCGAGGAACGTCTCCTCGCCCCACTGGATGTCGTCGAAGCAGATGACGAGCGGGCGCTCGGAGGCGACCTCCTCGAGCAGCGACCGGATCACCCAGAAGAGCTCGTTGGCGGTCGAGGCCCCCTCTACCAGCCGGGTGAGGGCGGGCTCCGCCTGTGCACCGAGCTGCTTGAGGATGCCGATCACCGGCCAGAACGTGATCCCTTCGCCGTAGTCGAGGCAGCGCCCGCTGAGCACGGTGGCGTCGACCCCGTCGAGGAGCTCGGCGACGAGCCGCGACTTGCCGACGCCGGCCGAGCCGAGGAGGGTGAAGAGGTGACAGCGCTGCTCCCGCACGGCTCGCTCGAACGCTTGCCGCAGCTGCTCGAGCTCGGCGAGCCGGCCGACGAGCGGCGTGTCGAGGCGGCGTGCGATCGCCTCGGCTTCCGGATCGACCTCGAGGAGGCGAAAGGCGGCGACGGCGTCGGGCTTCCCCTTCGCCGCGACGTCGAGCGGCTCCACGTGCACTGCGTCGCGCACGAGCCGTCGCGTCTCGGCGCCGATCAGGACGTCGCCGGGCTCCGCCGCCTGCTCGAGCCGCGCGGCGATGTTCACCGCGTCGCCGGTGACGAGCGAGTCGCCCTCGCCCGCCACGACCTCGCCGGTGTTCACCCCGATGCGCGCTCGCAGGCCGAGCGCCGGCACGGCGGCGCGCATCTCCCACGCCGCGCGGACGGCGCGCAGGGCATCGTCCTCGTGAGAGACCGGCACGCCGAAGACCGCCATCACCGCATCGCCGATGAACTTCTCGACCGTCCCGCCGTGGCGCTCGAGGATCGTGCGCATCTCCTCGTAGTAGCCCCGCATCGTCGCGCGGAGCGCCTCCGGGTCGGTGACGTCGCCGAGCGCCGTCGAGCCGGTCAGGTCGCAGAAGACGACCGTGACGACCTTGCGCACCTCGCGCGCAGGCATCGCCTCGGGGAGCGGCGCGCCGCAGCTGCCGCAGAAGCGGAACCCGGCCGGGCTTTCCTGGCCGCACGATGCGCAGCGCACCCACCGAATCTACTCCCCCACTACCCTGGTCGGGATGAGCGGCGACCCCTGGCTCGAGCTGGCCGAGAATGCGAACACGTACACGCCGCTCGGGCCGAGGGACGAGCGGATCGTCACCGGTCGTTACGTCCTGTGGCTCGGCCCGGGCGACTCGCCGGGCTGGAGCGTCGCGCAGCGCTTCAGGCTGCAGCCCGAGGAGCTCGAGGAGGTGCGCGCCGAGATCCACGACCTCCTGCGCAGACGGGGGCGCACCGCCTGCACCTGGGAGGTGGGGACGCACGCGACGCCGCGCGACCTCGTCGAGCGGCTGCATGCCCTGGGCCTCGTCGACGACTCGCCGACGCCGCTCGCGATCGGGATGGTCCTGGCCGAGCCTCCACCGCCCGCTCCACCGGGCATCGAGGTGCGGCGGGTCGAGACCGACGCCGAGCTGCACCAGTCGGAGAAGATCGCCGCGATCGCGTTCGGTGCGTCGCCGCCGAGACCGCGGCGGTACGTCCCGGACCCGACGAACACGATCTATCTCGCGTACGTCGACGGCCGGCCTGCGGCTCGCGCCTCGGCGGCGTTCGGCGAACAGGGCGTGACGTTGTTCGGTGGCTCGACGCTGCCCGAGGCGCGCGGCCGGGGCGCCTACCGGGCGCTCGTCGCCGCCCGCTGGGAGGACGCGGTCGCCCGCGGGACGCCGTGCCTCGTCACCCAGGCCGGGCCGATGTCGCGGCCGATCCTCGCCCGGCTCGGCTTCCGCGAGGTCTGCGAGATCAGGATCCTCGTCGACGACTTCGGCACGGCAGAATCATCGGCATGAAAGTCAGCGCCAAGTCCGACTACGCGATCCGTGCCGCCGTCGAGCTCGCCGCCGTGGGCGAGAGCGGCCCTGTGAAGGGCGACCGGATCGCCGCTGCCCAGCAGATCCCGGCCAACTTCCTCGAGAACATCCTGGCCGACCTCCGCAACAGCGGCCTCGTCGCCTCGCGCCGTGGGGCCGACGGGGGCTACTGGCTCGCGCGGCCCGCGGCGGAGATCTCCCTCGCAGACGTGATCCGGGCCGTCGACGGCCCGTTGGCGGCCGTCCGAGGGCAGCGCTCGGAGCAGGTGTCCTACGAGGGAAGCGCGGCGAGCCTGCGCGACGTCTGGGTGGCGGTGCGCGCCAGCCTGCGCAACGTGCTCGAGCAGGTGACGCTCGCCGACGTCGCCGCCGGCAACCTGCCGCCGGACGTCCGCGCGCTCGCGGACGACCCCGACGCCTGGTCGCCTCACTAGCTCGTCTAGCCGGCTGCGAACGCCGTTGCGCGCATCGGGCGCACCCACACGATCGCGCCCTCGTCGAGCTCGAGCCGAGCCTGCTGATCGCGCGTCAGCTCGACGGTGAACGACGTGCCGTCGTCGGCCGAGAGCTCGCAGCGAACCCGGAAGCCGAGATGGACGACGCGGTCGATCTGCGCCTCGCGCGTCCCCTCCTCGGGCTCGAGCACGATCTCCAGGTCGTGGGGACGTACCCACTGCTCGCCGAACCGGTGCGCGCTGCCGACGAACGACATGACGAACTCGTTCGCGGGGCGGTCGTAGAGCGAGCGTGGCCCGGCGATCTGCTCGATCTGACCGCGGTTCATGACGACGACCTCGTCGGCGACCTCCATCGCCTCCTCCTGGTCGTGCGTGACGATGACCGTGGTCGTGTGCGTCTCGTCGTGCAGGCGGCGCAGCCAGAGGCGCAGCTCGGCGCGCACGCGGGCGTCGAGCGCGCCGAACGGCTCGTCGAGCAGCAGCACCTTCGGGTCGACGGCAAGGGCGCGGGCGAGCCCCATGCGCTGGCGCTGGCCGCCCGACAGCTGTGACGGATACCGCTTCGCGAGCCCCTGCAGCTGCACCAGCTCGAGCAGCTCGTCGACGCGCGCGTGGATCTCGTCCTTCGGCCGCTTGCGGATCTTCAGCCCGAACGCAACGTTGTCACGGACCGTCATGTGCCTGAACGCGGCGTAGTGCTGGAAGACGAAGCCGATCCCGCGCTCCTGCGTCGGCCGGCCGGTCACGTCCTCGCCGTCGATCAGCACGACGCCGTGGTCGGGATGCTCGAGGCCGGAGATGACGCGAAGCAGCGTCGACTTGCCGCTGCCGCTCGGGCCGAGCAGGGCGGTCAGGGAGCCCTCCTCGACCGCCAGCGAGACGTCGTCGAGTGCGACGAACGCCCCGAATCGCTTCGTGAGGTTGACGACGGCGATCGACACTATGCGGACTCCTCCCTGGGTCTGAACCGGAGCATCATTGCCAGCACGAAGAGGCCGATCGCGGCCAGGACGAGTGCGATGCCGTAGGCGCCGGCCATGTTCAGGTTCTCGTACTCCTCCTGGACGCGGAGGGTCGCGGTCTCGGTCTTGCCCTGGATCGAGCCCGAGACGACCGCGACGGCGCCGTACTCGCCCAGGCACCGGGCCGTAGTGAGGATGACGCCATAGATCACCGCCCAGCGGATCGCGGGGAGGGTGATGCGGAAGAACGTCTGCAGTCCGTTCGCGCCGAGCGTCCGCGCCGCCTGCTCCTCGGTGTCGCCGAGCTCGCGCAGCGTCGGCACGACCTCGCGGACGACGAACGGGACGGAGACGAACATCGTCACCAGCACGATCGAGGGCGTGGCGAACAGGATCTGCACGCCGTGCTGCTCGAGCCACGGGCCGAACCAGCCCGTCCGGCCGTAGAGCAGGAAGAGCGACAGACCGACGACGACGGGGGAAAGGGCGAGCGGCAGGTCGACGAACGCGTTCACGAGCCCCTTCCCAGGGAAGCGGCGGCGCACGATCGCGAGGCCGCAGACGATGCCGAAGACGGTGTTCAAGGGCACCGCGATCGCGGTGACGAGCAACGTCAGCCGGAACGCGTGGATCGTGTCGGGATCGGTGATCGCGGTCCATGCCTTGCCGGCGCCCTCGGCGTAGACCCGCCAGAAGACCATCGACAGGGGCCCGAGGAGCACGAGCACCAGGTAACCGAGCGCGATCCCCCGCAACGCGTACCGCCTAGCCACGCTCGTACCTCGTCGCACGGTGCCGGAGCGCGCCGACGGCGAGCAGCACGACGAAGGAGATCGCGAGCAGGACGACCGCGACCGCGGCGGCGCCGCCGGGATCGCCGCCCTGGCTGCGGTTGAGGATGAAGACCGACGCGACCTCGGTGCGATACGGCTGGTTGCCGGAGATGATCGTCACCGCGCCGATCTCGCCGACCGCACGGGCGAACGCCATCGTCACGCCCGAGAGGATCCCGGGCAGGATGCTCGGGAAGACGATCCGGAAGAAGACCGTGCGCTCACTCGCGCCGAGCGACCGCGCCGCCTCCTCCATCTCGGTGTCGAGCTCATGGAGGACGGGCTGCACGGTCCGCACGACGAACGGCAGTGTCACGAAGAGCAGTGCGAGCCAGATCGCGGCGCGCGTGAAGGCGAGATGGATGCCGATGGGCGAGTAGGGGCCGTAGAGGGCGAGCACCACGAGCCCCGCGACGATCGTCGGCAGCGCGAACGGGAGGTCGATCACGGCGTTGACGAGCGCCTTGCCGCGGAAGTCGTCGCGCACGAGCACCCAGGCGGTGACGGTGCCGAGGACGGCGTTCGTGAGCGCGGCGAGCGCGGCGACGGCGAGCGTCAGCTTCAGCGCGGCCAGCGCCTCGGGGTTCGTGATCGCGTCCCAGAAGGACCCGGAGACGCCGCCCGAGCGCGACGACCAGATGAGCGCCGCGATCGGGAGTGCGACGACCACGCCGAGATAGGTCACGACGAAGCCGAGGGAGAGAGCCGTTGCGGCTCCCTCCCTCGGGAATGCCCTTCCGTGCGGAAGTGCGACGCTAGCCAGAGCTCGGTCCCCCGACCGCCTGCTCGATCTGCACCATGCGGCCGCTGCGCAGGTCGAACCACACCTTGTCGGCCTGCCGCCAGCCGCCGATGTACTTGTCGTCGATCTTGAAGATGCCGGGGCGCGCCGGGAACTCCTTGACGACCGACGCCTCCTTGGCGACCTGCGGGTTCACCGGCCGGAAGCCGTACTGCGCGAAGAGCTCCTGCGCCTGGACGCCCTTCATGAACCGGATGAACGAGTTCGCGGCATCCTTGTTCGAGCTGCCCTTGAGAACCGCGACCGGCAGCTGGATCAGCATCGTCTGCCGCGGGATGACGTACTGGATGTTCTTCCCCTGGAGGCGAGCGTTGATCGCCTCGCTCTCGTACGTGATCAGCACGTCGCCCTTGCCCGACAGGAATGTGTTGGTGGCGTTCGACCCCGAGGTGTCCTGCGAGACGACGTGCTGGAAGAGCTGCTTCACGTAGGCCGTCGCCTGCTTGTCGGTCTTGCCGAGGCGCCGCTCGGCGCCGTACGCGGCGAGGATGTTCCACTTCGCCGAGCCGGAGCTGAACGGGTTCGGCGTCACGACCTGGACGCCCGGCTTGACGAGGTCGGCCCAGCTCTTGATGTGCTTCGGGTTGCCGTTGCGGACGGCGAAAACGACGACCGTGTTCGCGGCGATCCCGTTGTAGCTCTGGCGGCTCCAGTTCTGGTCGACGAGACCTGCGTCGACGAGCAGGTTCACGTCGTCGCCGGTCGACAGGAACACGAGGTCGGCGGGCTGTCCTGCCGCAACCGCCTTCGCCTGGTTCGTCGACGGCCCATAGCTCTGCGTGAACGACACGCCCGAGCCCTGCGAGGAGGCCTGGTAGGCCTGGATGATCTTCGCCATCACGGGCTTCGGCGTGGAGTACGCGACGATCGACAGGTTCGTCCCGGCGGCCGCAGCGGTCGCGAGGACGAGCGCGGCTGCAGCGCCGGCGGTGACGAGAAGCTTCAGCTTGTTCATTGGCATGCTGAACAAATACATAAACAAAGCTCATGCGTCAAATAAGAAGTTCAGACTTGGGCAGTAGCGTGGAGTACGCTATAGTTGAGAGCGCAACTATGAGCGAGCTCTCGGCACCGGCACGGAACCTGGAGGCATGGGTCTCCTTCCTGCGCGCGCACGCGGCGCTGACGCGTGAGCTCTCCGCCGACCTGCAACGCGAGCACGGGCTCACGATCAACGACTACGAGGTGCTCCTCCATCTCTCACGGGCCGACGACGCCCGGCTCCGGCGCGTCGACCTGGCCGAGCGCGTGCTCCTGACGGCATCCGGCATCACGCGGCTCCTGGACGGGCTCGAGCGCAGCGGCTTCGTCTGCCGCGAGACGTGCCCGGGGGATGCGCGTGTGTCCTACGCGAAGCTGACCGAGGTCGGCCGCGAGAAGCTCCGCCGCGCGGGCGACACGCATCTGCGCGGCATCGACGAGCTGTTCAACGCGCGTTACTCGGACGAGGAGCGCGCGACGCTCGCCGAGCTGCTCGGCAGGCTACCGTCGTCCGGCGACTCCGAGCCTTGCAGCGCGTCCGGGGACGCCGGCCCCTGTAGCTGAGCGGCAAGCTCCCGGAACGGGCCGTCGACTGCCAGGAGGTCGTCGAAGGGGCCGCGCTGGGCGATGCGCCCGTGCTCCATCACGATCACCTCGTCGGCCCGGCGGACGGTCGCGAGCCGGTGGGCGATGATGATCGACGTCCGCCCGTGCAGGAGCCGGTCGAGTGCCTGCTCGATCAGGATCTCGGTGGGGCGGTCGATGTTCGAGGTCGCCTCGTCGAGGATGAGGATCCTCGGGTTGGCGAGCAGCGCGCGCGCGATCGAGATCAGCTGACGCTCGCCCGCCGACAGCCCGGCGCCGCCTTCGCGGACCTCGTGGGCGAGCCCACGCTCGAAGCGGCGCGCGATGCGGTCGACGCCCACGGACCGCGCGACTTCGTCGACCTGCTCGTCGGTCGCCTCAGGCTGCGCAAAGCGGATGTTGTCGGCGATCGTCCCTGCGAAGAGGAACGGATCCTGGAGGACGACCCCGAGCTGCCGCCGGTACGAGCGGAGCCGTAGCGTCCGCAGGTCGCGGCCGTCGACGCGCACCTCGCCGTCGTCAGGGTCGTAGAAGCGCCCGACCAGCTTGGCCGTCGTCGACTTACCGCCGCCCGACTCGCCGACGAGCGCGAGGCACCCTCCGGCGGGGACGTGGATGTCGATCGCGTGCAGGACGGGCTCGCGGCCGTACGCGAACGTGACACGGTCGATGTGCAGGTCGCCGTCGATCCGCGGCGCCGGCGCGGAGCCGGGCTCGTCGCGGATCTCGGGCTCGGTGTCGAGGACGGTCGAGATCTTCTCCATCGCGGCGCCGGCCGACTGCACCTGCCCGTAGAGATCCGACAGCTCCTGGAGCGGCTGGAAGACCAGGTTGAGCATGAACACCGACGAGACGACGGTGCCGATCGACAGCGTGTCGTGGGCGACCATGCGGCCGCCGACCCACAGCACCGACACGGTTGCGATCGCGCCCAGGAACTCGATCGCCGGGAAGAAGACCGAGTTCAGGGTCTGCGCGTAGGTGTTCGTGCGCAGGTTCGCGGCATTCGCGGTCTCGAATTCGGCGAGGAAGGCGCGCTCGCGGTTGAACGCCTGGATCACCGCCATGCCGGCGACCGACTCGGCGATCTGCGCCGTCATCGCGGAGATCGTCTCGCGTACCTGCAGGAACGCCGCATGCGAGCGCACCTGGAACCAGCGGGTTAGCACGAGCGTGGGCGGCAGGATCACGAGCGCCACGAGACCGAGCCGCCAGTCGAGCACGAACAGTCCGATGATCGCTGCGCACAGGGTCAGGGTGTTGACGACGAGCGTCGTCAGCCCCTGCGAGAGAACGTCCGAGAGCGCGTCGACGTCCGAGGTGAGGCGCGCGATGATCCAGCCGGCCTTCTGCTGCGAGAAATAGCGAAGCGACAGCTGGGTCAGGTGGTCGAAGAGGTCCTCGCGCAGCCCCAGGACGATGCCCTGGCCGACGCTTGCGAGCCCGCGAACGAGTGTCGTCTGGAGCACCCACGCGAGCGCGTTGATGATCAGGTACACGACCACGTCGCGCGCAAGACGGCTCCGGTCGCCGTCGCGCATCCCGCTGTCGATCGCGTCCTGCACGACGATCAGCGCCGAGACGGGTGCGGCCGCCGACAGAACGCCGACGACCGACAGCAGCGCGACGCGCCGCCAGCGTCCCCGCAGGTAGCGGGTCAGGCGCGAGAGCCCGGTGCGGCGGTTATGCGACGGCACGGATCTCCTCGCCGAACAGCCGGAAGAAGACGTTGCCGAGCTCGAGCAGCTCGGACGGGGAGCCTGCTTCGACCACGACGCCGTCGTCGATCACGATCGCGCGATCGGCGACCTCGACCGTCGACAGCCGCTGCGTCGCGATCAGGACGGTGCGGCCCGCGAGCGCAGGGCGAAGGTTCTCGACCAGGTGCCGCTCGGTCTGCGTGTCGACCGCCGACATCGGGTCGTCGAGCACGACGACACGGGCGCCTGCGACGAGCGCCCGAGCGAGCGCGACGCGCTGGCGCTGTCCGCCGGAGAGATTCACGCCGCGCTCCCCGATCAGGGTGTCGTAGCCGTCAGGGAGATCGGCGGCGAAGTGCGCCACGCCGGCCGCCTCGCATGCTGCGACGACCTCCTCCCACGGCGCGTCGGGCCTCGCCGCCAGCAGGTTGTCGCGCAGGGGGATCGAGAAGAGGATCGGCCGCTGCGTCACGATCGCGACCGCGGAGCGCAGGTCCTCGAGCGTCACGTCGCGCACGTCGACGCCGCCGATCAGGACCCGGCCGTCGGTCGGGTCGTAGAAGCGGGGGAGGAGGTTGAGCAGCGACGTCTTGCCCGCGCCGGTTGGCCCGCAGATCGCCACCACCTCGCCGGGCTGGACGTGCAGCTGGACGCCGGCGAGGACCTCGGAGCCCGTCCCGTACCCGAACCGGACGTCCTCGAAGTCGACGGAGAGCCCGCCCTCGGGCAGCTGCGTCGGGTACGTCGGCTCCGGGATCGTCTCGATCTCGTCCAGCCAGGCGAAGCTGCGCGACGCAGACGCCGTCGCCCGCTGGGCGAGCGACAGGATCCAGCCGAGTGCCTCGAGCGGCCAGACCAGCTGCAGAAGCAGCTGGTAGAAGAGGAAGAACTCGCCGTAGGTCAGCGCGCCGCCGATCACGTCGTGGCCGCCGAAGAAGACGACGGCGGCGATCGAGAGCGTCGGCAGGAAGAGGAGGCCCGGCAGGAACGCCGCCTCGACGCGCGCCTGCCGGAGCACGCCGTCGCGCACCTTCTCCGCCTTGCCGGCGAAGCGCGCCTGGACGTCGTCCTCGCGGCCGAAAGCCTGCACCATCTCGATGCCAACGACGGCCTCGTCGGCGGCTTCGGTGACGTCGGCCTTCAGCTGCTGCACGTGGCGCGAGATCGGCATCACCTTGCGCGCGAACGAGAACGCGAGCACGAACACGGCCGGCATCGCGACGAGGGCGATCGCGGCCAGCTTCGCGTTGACGAGGAAGAGGACGACCGCGATCCCGCCGATCATCATCAGCGACTGGATCCCCTGGGTCATGCCCCAGCCGATGAAGTAGCGGACGGGGTAGAGGTCGTTGGTCGCGCGCGACACGACCTGCCCGGTGGCGTGGCGGTCGTAGAACGCCCGCGGATAGCGCAGGTACGACTCGTAGAGGAGCTCGCGCATGCGGGCCTCGACCCGGATGCCGGTGCGTGCGGTCGACCAGCGGCGCAGGAAGTTGATCCCGAAGCGGACGAGGGCGAGCCCTGCCACGACGGCGAGATACGGCCACAGTGCAGCGCGATGGCCGCTCGTCGGCGTGATCGCGTTGTCGATCGCATGGCGGATGACGATCGGGATCGCGATCGCGAGCCCGGAGTAGATGAACGCGCACACGAGCCCGAAGCCGACGAGCTGCCGCTGCTCGACCCAGAGTCGTGCGAGCCCCTTCACCGTCGGCCAGAAGGCGTGATCGGGCGGGTCCACGGAGAGAGAACGCCTGCTCACCCCGTCACGCTACCAGTCGTTAACCAAGCTAACGATCTCCACCTCCGGGGTCAGACCCGCGTCTGACCCGCGTCTGACCCGGGTCTGACCCCGGAGGAGCGCGGCGAGCCGCCGGACGCCGATGTCCGGAAAAGGACGATGTCTCATCCGGACGGCTTCGCGATCCGGCTCAGCAGCGCCGATCCGGGGCGGCCCGTGACGGTTGCGTCGCACTTCGGTCGCGCTTTCTCCTCACGCCGCCTCAGACGCGCGTCTGACCCGGGTCTGACCCCGGGGCCTTCCGGCCGTCGCCGCGGCATGGGATGATGCGCGCGATGGCCGAGACGGCGAACGACCCCCGCGACTGGCTGAACGTCCTCGCCGACGTGCCGCTCTTCGCGGGGCTGAACACGCGTCACCTGCGCAAGGTCGCCGGCCTGGGCCGGATCCGGCGCATCCACGAGGGCGCCCGCGTGATCCGCGCCGGCGACCCCGGCGACTCGCTGTACGTCGTGCTCGACGGTGAGGTCTCCATCGGCCGGCGTGGCCTGCCTGCGCTCACCCTCGGCATCGGCAGCTTCTTCGGCGAGCTCGCCCTGATCGACGGCGGGCCGCGCACGGCCACGATCGTCGCGAAGACGCCGATCGTCTGCCTGACGATCGGGCGCACGCCGTTCCTGAGGCTCCTGCGCGCGGAGCCGGCGATCGCCGTCGCGGTGCTCGAGGAGCTCGCCGGGCGCCTTCGCGCCGTTCAGTCGTCGAGCTCCTGAGCTCGATGGAGGTCAAGCCGGTCCCCGGGCTCGAGCACGAGCCCTACGCCGAGCTCTGGCTGAAGGCCGCCGACGATGCCGTGCTCGACGAGGCGTTCGCCGCCGCGGCTCGGATCGGGAAGCACGGGCTCGAGATCTGGACGACGACGGAGACGCCGGCGGTCGAGCCGTTCCTGCTCGACCGCGGCTTCTCGCCGCACCGGCGCTACGTCATCTCCGAGCTCGACGTCGAGACTGCGGCGGACCCGGGCGAGCCCGGGTACCCGCTCGTCACGGTCGCGGAGCGACCGGGGCTCGGCCCGGCGCTGAACGAGCTCGCACGCATCGCCCACGCCGACCAGCCCGGCCGCACAGGAACCGACATCGGCGACGGCTGGCTCGACTGGGGCTTCCGTCCCCACCCGCCGGAGAGCTACTTCGTCGCGCTCGAGGGCGACCGGGTGCTCGCCTACGGCTACCTCCAGCAGAAGGAGGGGGCCTGGTGGCACGGGTTCCTCGCTGTCGCGCGGGAGGCGCGTGGACGCGGCCTCGCCGGCGCGATCAAGCGTGCGCAGATCCGCTTCGCGAAGGAGCATGGGATCGCCTCCCTCCGCACCGCGACCGAGGTGCGCCTCGAAGGGATGCGCGACCTCAACAGGCGGCTCGGCTACCGGCCTCTGTACGACGAGATCGTCGTGCGGGGCTCACGGTAGGAAGCGCCACCGGCCCCTCGCTCCTTTTACCGGCGCCTTACCCAGCCCCCGCAGATCCACCACGGTCGCGGACGATCCTCTGAACGGGAAGGGAGGGACCATGAAGGGACTCGCAGGGAGACTCTCGATCGGGCTGGCGCTCGCGCTGCTCCTCGCGCTTGGGGCCGCGGCGGTCGCCCTCGCGGCCGCGCCGTCGGCCACGACGGGCCCGACGACGGCGGTCGGCCCCGCGGGCGCGACCGTCACGGGCAGCGTCGATCCCGGCGGGCAGTCGACGACCTGGTACGTCGAGTACGGCACGTCGACCTCGTACGGCTCGAAGACGGCGTCCGCGAGCGCCGGCTCCGGCTCGAGCGCGATCAGCGTCTCAGCGGAGCTCTCCGGCCTGAAGGCGGGGACGACCTATCACTACCGCATCGTCGCCACGAACGGCGCCGGTACGGACAGAGGCTCCGACGCGGTCTTCACGACTCTCGTGCCGCCCGACGTGGCCACCGGCACCGCGTCGTCGATCGGCACCTCGAGCGCGACGCTGAACGGCACCGTCGACCCGAACGGCCGCGATACCACGTACTACTTCGAGTACGGGTCGACGACGGGCTACGGCACGAAGACGTCGGCGAAGAGCGCCGGCTCGGCGACGAACGCCCAGTCCGAGTCCGCCGGCATCACCGGCCTGCAGCCCGGCGGGACCTACCACTTCCGGATCGTCGCCTCGAGCGATGCAGGCACCAGCACGGGTAAGGACTCGACGTTCGTCACGAGCTCGTCCCCCGCCGTGGAGACGGGCGACACGGCCTCGGTCACGCCCACGACCGCAACGCTCAAGGGCGCGGTTGCACCGAACGGGCTCACGACGACCTGGTGGTTCGAGTACGGGACGACGACCGGGTACGGGTCGAAGACCGGATCGCACAGCGCCGGCTCGGGCACCAAGGCGACGTCGGTCTCCGTCGGGATCAAGAGCCTCAAAGCGGGGACGATCTACCACTTCCGGCTCGTCGCGAGCAACTCCAGCGGCAAGACGGTCGGCGGCGACCGCACGTTCACGACGGTCGGCGCGCCCGCATCGCAGACCGGCACGGCCCCGAACGTCGGGCCTGACTACGCCGTCGTCACCGGCACGCTCGACACGCACGGGCGGTCGACGACGTGGTGGTTCGACTTCGGCACGAGCACCGGCTACGGCCACTCGACCTCGTCGAAGAGCGCCGGCTCGAAAGCCGGCGCGCAGCCGGTGAGCGTGACCCTGACCGGGCTGACGCCGTCGACGACCTACCACTACCGGCTCGTGACGAAGAGCGATGCCGGCACGACGCACGGCGCCGATGCGACGTTCACGACTGCCGGCGTCACGTTGACCGTGGCGGCCCGCGCGGTGACCTACGGCGGCCGCATCAAGCTGAGCGGCGTCGTGCCGACACACCAGGCAGGTGAGCAGGTCGTGGTCTTCGCGCAGCCGTACGGCGGCGGCTCGTTCCATTCCGTCACGACGGTGTTGAGCGGTGTCGGCGGGGCCTGGTCGTACACTGCGCGGCCCGAGATCACGACCGCCTACGAGGCGAGCTGGAAGGGCGGCATCACCACTCCGGTGACGATCGGCGTCCATCCTCGGATCACGTTGACTCGCCTTCCCGACGGCCACTTCGTCGTCCGCGTGCTCGGCGGGGCTTCGTTTGCGCACCGGCTCGTCCAGCTCCAGCGCCGGGTCGGGAGCCACTGGATGACCATTCGCCGCTACCGCCTGGGTGCACGGTCGCGCGTCGAGCTCAAGGCGACCCTGCCCAAGGGGCGCTCGACGCTGCGCGTCGCGCTGAGCGTCAACCAGGCGGGGGCCGGCTTCCTCGGCGGAACGAGCGGCCTCGTGCGTGTCAAGCGGTAGTCGGACGCGCGTAGTGCGCGAAGTAGCGGGCCACCTTGCCCTCGTCGTCGAGGAAGAACCCCTCGGCGTACCACTCGTCCGCAAAGCGCTTCGCCGTCCGATCGTCCATCGCAGGAACCTCCTTGGGTCGCCGGCCGTCTCAGGACGTCTTCGCGTGCTGGCGGCAGCGGATCTAGGCGGTCAACGCCGGGCGTTCGACGCGTTGAGGGCTGCGGCGTCGCGCAGGAGCGCTTTCAGCGCCTCCTCGTCGATCGGCTCACCCTCGTGGAGGTCGATCGCGCGCCTGGTGTTCCCGTCCAGGCTCGAGTTGAAGAGGCGCACTGGATCGGGAAGGGACGCGCCTTTCGCGAAGGTCATCTTCACGACGCTCTTGTACGTCTCGCCTGTGCAGACGATCCCCTCGCTGTACCACGTCGGGACGCCGCGCCACTTCCACTCCTCGGTGACGCCGGGGATCGCTTCCTTGACGAGCCCGCGGATACGGGCGAGCAACGCGCCCCGCCAGTCGCCGAGCTCCTCGATCCGCTCGTCTATGAGCTGCGAAGGGGATTTGTCCATGGTGCGAGCCTCGTCCTTTGCCCGGAAGTTGAAGCGTAACGTGCCACGCTGACAGACCGCGACCCAAACGCCAGGCCAGGCGGGGTTTCCCCTGATGCACGAGTCAAGCTGGACGACCACCGTTGTTCGGCTGGTACGACGACTCGAGGAGGAATCATGCCGCCGCTGCTGCCCCCGCTTCCGCCACCATTCTCTCCCGCGGTCAGGCCGCTCCAGATCATCGCCGGGTTCCTTCTTGGATGGACGGTTCGCGGTCGGCGCAAGTCAACCGACATGGCCGATTAGCAGGCCTTCCGCCTGAAATCGGCTCTACGACAGGA
>CAWCDL010000001.1:0-356871 GCA_963794375.1 uncultured Thermoleophilia bacterium | reverse complement strand
GTTGCTCCTATGTCAAGGCGGGTGATGCTTTCAGGGTGTTGAAGACGACGCGGACGAGGAGTCGTTTGAGGCAGCGGAGTGCTTCGCGTCGGCTTTTGCCTTCGGCTCGTTTCCGCTCCAGGTAGTCACGCGCTGGTGGGTGGTAGCGGGCCTGGGTGATCGCGATCCGGTACAGGGCGGCGTTCAGCTGGCGGTTGCCGCCACGGTCCAACCTGTGGCGTTGGCTCTTTCCTGAGCTGGCCTCGAGCGGTGCAACCCCGCCGTGGCGGGCGAGCTGCGCGTCTGTGCGGAAGCGGTCGACGGGGCCGATCTCGGCGAGCAGCTTCGCCGCGGTGACAGCGGCGCAGCCGGGCAGCTCGAGCAGACGCGGTGCCGTCTCTCTAACTCGTTGTTCGAGTTGCAGGTCGAGCTCCGCGATCTGTCGGTTCAACTGCCGGCAGCTGTTGACGAGCTCGCGCGCGAGCCGCACCTGCAGCTCTTGGTCTTGGCGGGCAAGCCAACGCGCGACGCGTTCGAGGTGGGAGGAGCGGCCAAGCATCCGCAACGGCACCTGGTAGGTCGGGTCGAGCTGAAAGAGATGCCAACGCACACGCTGCTGGATGCGTCGGCGCTGATCGACGAGATCGTCGCGGTGATCGACCAGCAGCTTGATCTCCCGGTAGACACGCTCATCCGGCCGCGGTCTCGAGAGGCCAGGCTCGCGGATCGCCGCCCGGGCGATCGCCAAGGCGTCGATCGGGTCCGACTTGCCGCGCGTCCGCCCGGCGCGGCGTTCCGGGACGGTCAGCTTCGGCGGCACCCGTACGACGTCTTCGCCGACGCTGAGGAGCTGGCGTTCCAGCCAGCGGGTGAGCTGCCGGCAGTCCTCAACTGCCCACAGCCGCTCATCGTCGAGCCCGGCAGCCCAGGCGGGTAGCTCGTCGCTGCCGACCAGGATCAACTTCTCCTCGAGCGGCCGTCCTGCCTCATCGACGGCGACAGCGGTCACCGACTGCTTGTGCACGTCCAGTCCGATCACGATCATCGGTCTCGCCTCCAAGCCGTTGGGGGCGACCGGCGAGCGGACAGACCTCAATCGAGGCCTACGGCCACGCTCCTATCAGGTCACGCTCGACGGTCTCGGTCGGCGGCGGCGACACAACGCTGGAAAGTCAGACGAGAGTCGACATTCGGAATCGAGTCAGCCGCCGCCGACCAAGTCTCCGCCAGTCACCGGACACCACCACCGCGGCGAGAATGACATTGAGTTCGCGGAATGACCCCTGATCGATTGGGTCGTATGCTCAGCGGGTGATGCGGGAATCGCCCGGAACTGAACGCTGACATGACGTGTTCGTGGTGCGGCACGCTTCGTGGCAGCCTCATGATCTCGAAACGCCCTCTGATCGCGCGGCGTGCATCGCGCCGTGAGGCGGATCTCGTCACTCAGTGCCGCCTCAATCTGTCGGTGTGGCGGATCCCTCGATCAGATCGCGTACCGACTCAGACGAGTCGCCCGATCGACTCGATACAGCCACTGCGCTACTAAACCCGGCCGCCGTTCGTTGCCTGCGCCAGCGCTCCGGAATGACCCCTGATCGCTAGCTTCGCGGGCCGGTTCGCCACCAACGCTCGATCTCATCCGCGAGGGACTCGGCAGACATCCCAACGAGCACCGCGGGGATGGCCGGGGTCATCCGTCTGCGTCGATGAAGATCGAGATACACCATCCGCCAGCCGCCCGAGGCCCCGACGCGGACGCCTGCGATCTCGCTTCGTTCGACGCGGCCCGCCCCGAAAAGCGATGCCTGCTCGATTAGGGCGTCGGGCAGAAAAATGAGCGCTGGGTGGCTCGTCAGGATTCGACGCCAGATCCATATGTCGAGAAGGAGCAGTGGCACGCTGACGATGCCCAGCGCTACCGCGTCGCCCACGTTTCCAGCGACGGCAAAGTGAACCGCACCCCAGACCGTGAGCGGAAGCACCAGTCCAATCGCGCCAATCAGGAAGAGACGACCCTTGGCGAATGGGTAGACGACTTTGTCCCCCAACATGCGTCGCTCACTCTAGGACGATGATCGGAGCGAGCGGCGGGGTGGGCGAGTGTGCGTTGCGGTGTCTGAGTGGCGGGAGGTCGAGCGCGAGGGCGGGTGGCGCGGGGGCAGCCCCGCGAGGGGCGCCCCGCGCGCCCGCGCCGCGCTGGTCTTTCTTCACTTGAATAAGCAACGAAACTCGGGGGCGGGGCTGCTGCCCCTATAGGGCGGCTGTTGCTGGAGTGCAAGTTGGGTGGCTTGCGGTGCAGAAGCCCTGCAAAGTGCAAGTTTGCACTCCAGGCAACTATCTCTTGGGGCCGCTCGGGAGGCGGGAACGCTTCGCCCCTCGGGGGTTTGCATCGCCCAGTAACAGCCGGGGTAAACGCTTCGGGCTGCGCGCGCCCGGTCGGGAGGCCACCGTCCTTGGTAGTCGCTAAGGTGAGACTAGTGGTGGACTTCCGGTCGGAGCGGATGGAGTCGCCGGAGGGTCGCGGGATCGCGCGGCAGGCCTGGGATGCCTACGTCGGCGCGGTCGGGAAGGTCTCGACCCCGGTTCTGCGTCCGTTCGTCGAGATGTACGCGGCGGGGAGCATGGTCGACCTGATCGGCTTCTGGACGGTCTGGCATCTGGAGGGCGGCTTCGATGGGCTGCGTGCGATGGGGATGAGCCGGGCCTCGATCTACCGGCGGATCAAGATGTTTCGGATCGCGTTTGGGGCGCATCCGGATGAGTTCGTGATGCCGGGGGTGAAGCTCGACCTGGTCGACTTCCGCGACGGCTGGGCGGCGATCGCGGCCGAGAAGCGCAAGCAGGAGAGGCAGCAGGCGAAGTCGCAGGGTTGAGACTGTCCGTCCGGCGGGCTCGGCATAGTCTCGGAGATGAGACTGGGTTCGGAGCCGTTGTGGGCGCTGTCGCTCTACCCGGAGGCGGGCGAGGGCGGCGGCTGTCTCTCCGTGCGGCGGATAGTGGTGCCGGTGGGCGGGCCGCCGAATGTCGAGCGTGCCGCTGAGGAAGCGGCACGTAGGGCGCGGGGGAAGATCCGGCGGTATGCGGCTGCGAACCGGCTGAACCGGCTCGGCACGCTGACCTACCGGGGCGAGGGCTGCCACGATCCGGTTGCGCTGCGGGCGCATCTGGGCGGCTTCTTCCGGGAGCTGCGCGATCAGCTCGACGCGGGCGGGTTCGCGTATCTGTGGGTGCCGCAGTGGCATCCGGGCGGCCACGGTCTGCACGCGCATTTCGCGGTCGGCCGGTTCGTACCGCGTCGGGTAATCGAGCAGCGCGTGGGGGCACGGCTTCGTCCACATCAAGCTGCTCGATGGGCTACCGGTCGGCTCCGGCGAGCTGGCCGAAGCACGACTCGCGGCTCGCTACTTGGCGCGCTACGTCGGCCGGGATCTGGAAGAGGAGCGCCGGCTGGCGGGGCTGCATCGGTACGAGGTCGCGCAAGGCTTCCAACCGGCGAAGATCGAGTGCTACGGCGCGAGCGCGGAGGACGCGATCGAGCGCGCCTCGGGGCACATGGGCGCTCGACCGGAGCGCGTATGGCTGTCCTCGTCGGTGGAGGGGTGGCGTGGGCCGCCCGCCTGCTGGGCGCAGTGGAACTGACGAGCTAAAGGCCCGCGCGATCGCGTGGGTCGAACGTACCTGCGCGGACCAGGGCGTCCCGGTGAAGCTGTCCGATCCCGTCGCATTGGCGAAGATCGCGGAGATACTCGCTCAGGGACGCCAGACCGGCGTCAGCCGTGACTCATCGAAGCGGTTATAACCGGGACGGGCGGGGCCGACGACGACCGAGTCCACGACGGCCGCGACGATCGTGTGCTGCTGGCTGAGATCGAGCGAGTCCCACTCGGCGCGCAGCTTGTCGCTGTTACCGAGATAGCCGTCGAGGACGTTGGTGCGCGAGACCTTCGCGAGCTGCTTGCGCGCGGTCGTCATTCGCTGCTCGATCGGCTTGCGTGCGGAGAGCCATTCCTGGAGGGAGAACTGTCGCTGCCCGTATGCGGCGGCGAGCTCGTCAAGTTGCTGCTGCGCGTCCTCCATCTCCGAGAGCCAGCGCTGCGCGTCCGGTGCCTCGCGCTGGCGCCGCTCCTGGCTGCGCTTCAACTCCTTGGAGTCGAGACGATGGAGCGCTGCCTCGGTTACGAAGTGCTCGACGTCGTCGGCGTTGATGTACGTCTTGCCGCAACCGGAAAAGCCGGGGCCTCTCGCGCAGGCGTAGCGGCGTTTGCCGCCGGTTCGTGGGCGCGCGACGAGCCGTTCGCCGCAGTGGCTGCAGGCGAGGATCCCGCCGAGCAGATAGCGACGAGCGGCCTTGTTCGTGCGCCGCTCCGGGTTGCCGAGCAAAGCGCGGATCGCTGCGCCGTCCTCCACGCTGATGATCGGAGGCCAGACGGCGGTCGCGACGATATCGCCCTTGTGCACGCGCTGACCGGAGATCCGAGGCGAGGCGAGCATCCGGCGCAGACTCTGCGGCGCCCACTCGCCACCGGTCGAGGTCGGAACACCGCGCGCGATCAAGTCGGCCGCGATCGAGCGCACCGGCTCACCGGCAAGCAGCCGCTTCGCGCACTCCGCGACGATCGCCGCCTCGGCCGGACGGATCGTGACCTTGTCGTCCTCGTAGCCATAGGGACGACTACCGCCACCGGAGACCTTGCCGCTCGCAGCGATCTCTTCGTGCTTGCGCCGGATGCGGCGGCTCTTGTCGTCGCTCTCCTTCTTCGCCACCGCACCGAGGATACGAGCCTGGAACTGCCCGTCGGGCGTCGTCAGGTCGATGTCGCCGCTCACCGAGGCCACGTTCGTCAACCGCAACCGCGAACACAGCTCGATAAACGACTCCAACTCGCTCGGCTGACGATGCAACCGGTCGAGGTCATAGACCAGCAGCCCGTCGATCGTCCCGGTCTCGAGGTCGTGCAGGCTGCGCAGATACTGCGGCCGCCGCTTCCCGCTCCAGGCGCTCACGTCATCGTCGACGTACTGGTCAACGATCCGCCAGCCCTTCCGCTCAGCCAACCGCTCGCAATCCTCGATCTGCCGCGCCACACCCAACCCGTCCCCCTCACGATCCGACGAGATCCGCGCATAGATCCCAGCCCGGACAGACGCAGCAGCCACTCAGGGAACATACACGAACACTCGCATGCGCGACCGCCCTCACGTCCGACGCGATCGGAGGAGCGTGACCTCTTCCAGCAGACCGTCCACCTCGTCGCGCGTGTTGTAGTGCGCGATGCCTGCCCGCAGGGACTGCGCGGGTAGGTGCGAGGCGAGCGAGACGCAGTACCAGTTGTCGGCATACCAGATGCCGTAGCCGCGCTCGGCCAGCCGGTGCGCGACGTCGACGGCGGGAACACCCTCGACGTCGAACAGGAACGTCGGCACGCGCCCCTCCATCGTCGGGGGGCCGAAGAGCGTCACCCCCTCGGGGAGACCGGCGAGGAATCGCGCGCCGAGCTCGCGCTCGTAGTCGCGCACCGCCTCGATGCCGCCGATCGAGTCGAGGTAGGCGACGGTGGCGCTGAAGCCTGCGAGCAGCTCGTACGGCAGCGTGCCGGTCTCGAAGCGGAGCTTCGACGGGCGCGCTTTGTACGGGCGCCAGCTCTCCGCCAGCTCGCGGCGCACGTAGGCCATGCCGAGGTGCGGCCCGCAGAACTTGTACGGCGAGCAGAGCAGCACGTCGCAGTCGAGATCGCGCACATCGAGCGGCTCGTGGGCCGCGTAGTGCACGGCGTCGATCCAGCAGATCGCCCCCGCCTCGTGGGCGAGCTTGCAGATCCGCCTCGCATCCGCGACCGAGCCGGTCGCGTTCGATGCGAGCGCGAACGCAACGACGCGGGTGCGGTCCGAGAGCCGCCGCTCGAGGTCGTGGTAGTCGACCGTCAGGTCGTCGCGCGCATCGGCGACGTGCACGACGAGCCCCTTGTCCGCGGCGAGCTCGACCCAGGGCGCGACGCCGCCGTCGTGATCGAGCTGCGTCGTGACGATCTCGTCGCCCTCGGCGAAGTCGCGGGCTGCGGTGCGCGAGAGCGCGAAGTCGAGGGTCGTCATGTTCATGCCGAACGAGACCTCGTCGGCCGAGCAGCCGAGGAACCGGGCGGCGTCGTCCTTCGCACGCTCGAGGATCGCCTCGACCGCACGGCCCGTCGCATACGGCGCACCGAGGTTCCCCGATGCCTCGCGCAGCGCCATCGCGATCGCCTCCCCCACCTCGTCGGGCACCTGCGTGCCGCCGGGCGCGTCGAAGAACGCAAAACCTCCCTGCAGCGAGGAGAAGCGGCTGCGGACAGCCTCGATGTTCACGGCGTCTCCCCCTGCAGGATGCGGGCGAACACCGCCGCGTCGACGTTCCCGCCCGAGACGATGCAGATGATCCGCTCGGCGTCGATGCGCCCCGACAGTGCCGCGGCGGCCGCGAGGGCACCGGCCCCCTCCGGGATCACGCGTGCCCGCTCGGCCAGCACGCGCATCGCGGACGCGACCTCGTCGAGCGGCAAGGCGAAGCCGCCGTCGACGAGGCCCGACACGTGCTCCCACACCTGCGGGATCAGCGCCTTGCTGCCCGAGCCGTCGACGAACGACGGCGTGTAGTCGACCTCGGTCGGCTCTCCGTGCGCGAGCGTCGCCGCCGCCGGCGCGCCCGTCTCCGGCTCGGCCGAGTAGAAGCGCACCGAAGGACGCTCCGCCTTGACGGCGCTCGCAATTCCCGTCAGCAGCCCGCCGCCGCCGTAGGGAACGACGACGGCGTCGAACCCGTCGAGCTGCTCGAGCAGCTCGAGGCCGATCGTCCCGTTGCCGGCCATCACGCGCTCGTCGGCGACCGGGTGCACGAAGAGGCCGGACGTGCGCCCGGACTGCCCGGTGACGAGCGTCTCCCACCACTCGTCGTAGGGCACCTTCAGCACGCGTCCGCCGTAGCGCTCGACCGCCGCGATCTTCGTCGCGGGCGCATGCTCGGGGACGACGACGGTCGCCTGCACCCCACGCAACCGGGCTGCGTACGCGAGGCCTTGCGCCATGTTCCCGGCGCTCGCCGTGAGCACACCGCCGGCGAGCTCCTCGTCGGTCGCCTGCAGGACGGCGTTGCCGGCGCCACGGATCTTGAACGAGCGCACCGGCTGCAGCAGCTCGAGCTTGAGCCAGATCTCGGCATCGCCCTCGACGTCGAGCCGAACGAGCGGCGTGCGGATCGCGACACCGTCGAGCACGTCGCGCGCCCGGAGGATCTCGTCGATCGGGATCACAGCGACACGACCGTCCCCGCGTCCTCCTCGATCGCGCGGGCGAGCACGATCTCGGCCGCCGCGAGATCCTCGACCGCCAGGCCGAGCGACTTGAAGACCGTGATCTCCTCGTCGGAGCGACGGCCCGGCGCCGTGCCGAGCAGAAGCTCGCCGAGCTCGGCCCGGATGTGATCGGGGCCGATCGCGCCCTCGCGCTGCGGGAAGAGGAAGTCGCCGGCCTCGTTCAGCGTCGACTCGCGGCGGTCGACGAAGAGCGCTGCGGCGGCCATCGTTGCGGTGTCGAGCTCGCGCGTCGTCGGGATGCTCGAGCCGACCGCGTTGATGTGGACGCCCGGCTTCAGCCACTCGCGCCGCACGATCGGCTCGGCGAGGGCGGTGACGGTGCAGAGGACGTCGGCCTCGCGCACAGCCTCCTCGGCGCTTCCGACGCTCTCGGCACCGTCGAGCGAGCGGCCGCTCGCGCTCCAGGCGACGACGCGGTCGAAGCTGCGCACAGCCTGCATAGCGTCGAGGTGCGACCGCGCCTGCGTGCCGGTGCCGAGGATCGCGAGCGTCTTCGCGTCTTCGCGTGCGAGCAGGCGCGTCGCCACGCCCGAGACCGCGGCCGTCCGCACGGCGGTGATCCCACCGGCGTTCATGATCGCGGTGGGCTCTCCGGTGACGCCGTCGTAGAGCGCGACGAACCCCTGGTGAGAGTCAAGCCCGCGCGCACTGTTGCCCGGGAAGATCGTCAGCGTCTTCAGCGACCACAGCGGATGCTCGCCGCCACGGTGCGCCGGCATCAGGCCCATGAGGCTCGGCTCGTCCGGCGGGCGCATCACGAAGCGAAGCGGGTTGTGCACCTCCCCACGCCCGAGCGACGCGAGCGCAGCCGCCATCGCCTCGATGCACTCATCCATCGGCAGCAGCCGCCGCACGTCGTGCTCGTCGATCACCCGCACCATGGTCATTCGAAGAACCCTCCGATCCGGTGGACGTCGTCCCGCGACAGCTGCACGTTTCGCGCCGCGAGTACGGGGTCGAGATACGCGGCGCGGTTCGGCCCGCAAACGGCGCCGTCGCAACGGGCGAGCACCCAGGCGAAGGCGAGCGTCGCCATGTCGACGCCGCGCTCCGTCGCCTCCCGCTCGAGCGCCTCGAGGCCGTCGAACACGCTCTCGTCGACATACCGCTCGTACGGCCCCGGCCGCTGGGTCATACGCGAGCCTTCCGGGAACGCCTCGCCGCGGCGGTACTTGCCCGTCAGCCAGCCGCCGGCAAGCGGCCCGAACGGCACGTAGGCGACCCCGCGTTCGGCGCAGAGCGGCAGCACATCGCGCTCATCCCCGCGCGCGAGCAGCGAGAACGAGTTCTGGACAAGCGTCGGGGTCCCGTGCTCGAGCGCCTCGCGCAGCTCTTCCGCCGAGTAGTTCGAGAGGCCCCACGCGCCGACGAGACCCTCGGCGACGAGCCCCTCGAAGCACCCGACCGTCTCGCCGACCGGCACCTTCGCATCGGGCTCGTGCGCGAGGTACAGATCGACGCGCTCGACGCCGAGCCGGGCAAGGCTCGTCTCCAGCTGCCGCCGGATCCGATCGGGCGCGAGGCCCGTGTCGTCCGGGTTCCCGAC
Source organism: uncultured Thermoleophilia bacterium (assembly GCA_963794375.1). Classification (GTDB taxonomy): domain Bacteria; phylum Actinomycetota; class Thermoleophilia; order Gaiellales; family Gaiellaceae; genus PALSA-600. The sequence goes on along the minus strand of CAWCDL010000001.1, from coordinate 347,997 downwards.
GGTCGAGTGGAACACCTTGGTCGTGAGCAGTGGTCGCACGTCGCGGGCGGCGAGCCACTCGCCGATCCAGCGCTCGCTCGCGCCGCCGCCGTAGGCGTCGGCGGTGTCGAACCACCCGATGCCGGCGTCCCACGCGCGATCCATGATCGCGCGCGCCTCGTCGTGCGGGATGCCGCGCCCGAACCACTCGGGCGACGAGCCGATGCCGCCGAAGTTGCCGCAGCCGAGTGAGACGCCTTCGAACCTCATTCAGGGAGGTTCATCTGCGTCAGCTCGTTGCGGACGTCCCAGAGCTCAGGGAAGAACGAGTGGTGGATGAGTCGCCCCATGATCTCGACGGGTGTCCCCTGTGTGCCGACGACGTCGCCGCCGATCGTGCGCTGCACGACCTTGAAGTGGCGGACGCGCCAGACGGTGATGCGCTCGTCGAGCTCGATCAGCAGCTCCGCGAGCATGTAGAGATCCTCGAGCTCGCGGCCGCGCGTGTAGACCTCGACCAGCGAGACGCCCGCCCGTTCTCGGGCGGCGACGAACGCCTCCCCGAGCTCCTTGCCGACGCGCCGGATCTCGCGGAAGCCCGGCGAGTCGAAGCCGCTGCCGTGACCGAGCGCCTTGCGCACCTCGGTGTACTCCCACGGCGACATGTGCTCGAGCATGTCGAGCGCCGCCGTCACGAGCTTCACGCAGTCGATCGAGCGCCGCAGCAGCCGCAGCGCGGCGGGCAGGTCGTCGGCGCCGACGAGCCGCGCCGCCTCTTCCATCTCCGTCCAGCAGAGCTTCAGCCAGATCTCTGAGGTCTGATGCACCGACTGGAACAGGAGCTCGTCGCGATGCACCCACTCCTCGGCGGTCTTCTGCAGGGCGAGCAGCTCGTCGGTGCGCAGGTAGCGCTCGTAGTCGGAGCCGCCCGGCCCCGGCAGCACCGGCTTGGCGAGCTCGTTCATACGCGCTCCTCCGTCCCGTCGTAGATGCGCATGGGCAAGTCGGCCAACGGCACGCCGCCGTCCGCCGTGACGAGCCACGTGTCCTGCATGTAGAGACACGACTGCCCGTCCGTCGAGATCGCGTGTGGATGCATCGAGAAGATCATGTTCGCCTCGAGCTCCGTCTCGTCGCCCTCGCCGATCTTCGGGAACTCGATCATGGTCATACCGATCGAGTGGCCCGTGACGTGACCAAGCTTGAAGCCGCGGTCGACGAATCCCCTCGAGACGGCGCGGTGCACGTCGTGTGCGGTCGCGCCGGCACGCAGCGCATCGCGTGCGATCGCGTAGTACTCGTCGTAGGCATCCATCATGCGCCGCGTGTCGTCGTTCGGCTCGCCGGGGCAGATCGCCCGCGATACCTCGACCCAGTGCCCCCCGGCGCCGGCGACCTCGAGCGACGGCAGGACCATGTCGGTCGCAGCGATCCGATAGTCACCGGCGATCTTGAACTCTGGCAGAGCTCCGCCGTTCGGGCCTGTCAGCACCATGTCCATCGTCAGCCGGCCGCAGCCCTGCTCGACGAAGTACTGCTCGCACGGGGCGAGGATCTCGCGCTCGCTCTTCCCCGGCGCGAAGTGCTCGAGGAACACCCAGAAGCCCTCGGTGTTGATGCGCACGCTGTCGCGGACCGAGGCGAGCTCCAGCTCGCTCTTCACCGCCCGTGCGTGGTCGTAGCCGACGTCCCACGGCACGAGCTGGGCGGCGCCGTCGAGCGCGGTGTAGTCGCGCACCGTCATCACGTAGTCGAGCCCGTAGACGCCGACGCGCCTGCCGCGCACGCGGTCGGCGAGCCATTCGCCCGGGCGGTCGACGAACACCTGATCCTCGATCCACGAGGTCCCGTGCTCGCCCACGTAGGTCGCCTCGCGGGGGAAGACGATCGACGGGTCGCCCTCGAGCGGCAACAGCACGTACGCATACCTGTGCACGATCACGAAGCCCGACAGGTACGTGACCGCGCCTTCGAAGCCGGTGTACTCGTTGCCGCTCACGATCACCGCGTCGAGCCCGTCGCGCGCCATCGCCTCGCGCACGCGCCCGTAGCGGCGGTCGATCTCCTCTCTCACCACGAAGCCTCAACCCCTTTCACCAGTGCATGAATCGTGTCGTGCGTCGGCGTCGGGACGCCGAGCCGCCGGCCGAAGCCCGCGATGCCGCCGTTCAGGAAGTCGATCTCGGTCTGCCGGCGCGCCTCCACGTCCTGGAGCATCGACGCCTTGTGCTCGTACGCAACGTCCTTGCGCGCCGCGTAGTCGATCAGCTCCTCAGGGTCGGAGTCGAGCTCGATCCCCTGGACGGCGGCGACCGCCTTGCCCTCGTCGACGAGCTGGGAGGCGAGCCGCCGGAGCGCAGGCTGCTCGCAGACCCGGCCGTGCGTCAGCCCCGTGAGCGCGCCGAGAGGGTTCGTCGCCGCGTTGAAGATGACCTTGCGCCACTGCGGGCCGCGCGCGTCGGGGACGGCGTTCGTGGGCATGCCGCCGCGTGTGCAGGCGTCCGCGAGCCGCTGGACCTCCCCGAGTGACGCCGGGCGATCCTCGAACGGGCCGAGCGTGGTGTCGCCCTTCACGTCCCACTGCACGACTCCGGGCGCGGTGATCTTGCCCGCCGGAAACGTCGTGCCGCGGATAACGCGCTCGACGTGGCGCGCAAGCACCTCCTCGTTGCCGATGCCGTTCTGCACCGTCGCAACGCAGCCGGCGGCGAACGCGTGCGCGGTCGCGGCGATCGCGGGCTCGGTGTGCATCGCCTTGGTCGCGACGATGCCGAAGTCGCAGGCCGGCAGATCGCCCGGGTCGGTTGTCGCGCGCACCCGGCCCGTCACCTCGCCGGCGCCCGTCAGCCGCAGGCCGTCGCGGTTGATCGCGTCGACGTGCTCGCGCGACAGGTCGTACGCCCACACCTCGACGTCGTCCAGCGTCGCCAGGTTCGCCGCGAACAGCGAGCCGACGGCGCCGCATCCTATGACCCCAACGACCACGAATCCTCCTTCGCCTTGATCAATCTCAACATCGTCTCGTGCAACGGCACCGGCACCCCCGCCCGCCGCGCGGCCCGCACGAGCGAGCCCGTGATCTGGTCGATCTCGGTGCGGCGGTGCACCTGCACGTCCTCGAGCATCGACGGGTAGTGGGCGCTGCCGCGGCGTGTCGCGAGCACGTTCATCTCCCAGGGGTCGTCGTACAGCTCGACCCCACTGGCCGCGGCGACCGCCTTGCCCTCGTCGATCAGCCCGCGCACGAGATGGCCGAGGTCGTCGGGATCGTCGAGCCGGGCGAAGTGCGCCTCGTGCGGCAGCCCGGTCAGCGCGGCGACGGTGTTCACGGTCGCGTTGAAGATCAACTTCGACCAGAGGGCGGGCTGCAGGTCCTCGAACGCCTCGGCCTTCAGGCCGGATGACGCGATCAGCCCGGCGACCGCCTGCGCATCGGCATAGGTCGTGCCGCGGGCCGGCCCGATCCAGGTCGCGGTGTCGAGCACGTACTGCACGTGCGAGTCGGCGTGGCGCGTGCCGCTCATGAACGTCACGGAGACGAGCAGGGGCCAGTCCCCGTGTGCGCCGACGACCTCGTCGGCGCCGATCCCGTTCTGCACGGTCATCAGCGTCGCCGACGGCCAGTGACCCTCGAGCCGCGCCGCCATCGACTCGAGGTCGGTGCCCTTGCACGCGACGATCACGAGCTCGGGCTCGGGCAGGTCGCCCGGCGACGTCGCCGCCGCCTGGAGCGGCGTCGTGAAGTCGCCGCGGCCGCTGACGCGCAGGCCCTCCTCACGCAGCGCCTGCGCGTGCTCGTCGCGCCGGACGAGCGCCGACACTTCGGCGACGCGTGCGAGGTACGCGGCGAAGAGGCTGCCGATCACGCCGGGCCCGGCGATGCAGACGCGCGTCACCGGGCCGCCTCCGGCGCCCGGCGCGGCAGACGCAGCCGCAGCTCGCGCCCGCCGGTGAGGCCGCTCGGCCGGAAGATCAGAACGGCTGCCATCAGCACGCCGACGACGATGTCGCCCGCGCCCGACGGCAGGTCGATGTGCCAGCCGAAGAGCGACGTGCCGTTCTCGGCGACCGAGAGCCACGAGCTGAGAGCGCTCACGGCGAGCGCGCCGGCGACGGCGCCGAAGAGGCTGTTCGCGCCGCCGACGACGAGCATCGCGAGCGTCAGGAACGTCAGGTCGAGATAGAGCGAGTCGGCGTTCACCGGCAGCAGGTGCACGTAGAGGCCGCCGGCGAGCCCGGCAAGGAGGCCGGAGACGGTGAACGCGAGCAGCCGCTGCCGATAGACCGACGTGCCGACCGCGCGCGCCGCGGCATCGTCCTCTCGAGTCGCGCGCAGCTGGCGGCCGAAGCGCGTCCGCGTATACACGAACGCGACGACGACGCAGACGAGCGCGCCGATCGCGGCCTGCCTGAGCCCGGTCGTCTCGGGGACCGACGAGAACGCGTTCAGCCCCGGGCCGATGCTCTCCTCGTACTGGATCACGTTGTGCGTGATCTCGAGCACGCCGAACGTCGCGATGCCGGCGGCGAGACCCGAGAGCCGCATCAGCGGGACGCCGACGAGGAAGGCTGCGATTCCGCCGACGATCGCCGCGAGCAGGAGCGAGACGAGGTTGCCCGTGTGGCGATGGACGAGCCAGTGCGCGAGGTTCGGCATGATCGCCCGCTTCTGGTCGGTCGGGACGGAGAGGACTCCCGCGGTCCATGCCCCCAGGGCGACGAAGCTGATGTGCCCGAACGACACCACGCCCGAGTTGCCGATGAAGACGTAGAGCGCGACCACGATCGCGACCTTCACGAGCGAATCCGTGAAGTACGTCTGCGTGGAGATCGAGACGAGAGCGCCGAGCAGCGCCGCCGCGACGACGAGCAAGGCGGGGACGAGCAGCTCGCCGAGGTCGGGCAGGCGCCTGCGACTAGACACGTTCCACCGTCCGGGAGAAGTCGAAGAGGCCGCGCGGGCGCACGAGCAGCACGAGGATGACCGCCACGAAGATGAACGTCGGCAGGTACTGGCTCTGGTTCGTCGGCAGTGCGCCGCCGAGCAGGCCCTCGGCGAACCCGATCAGGAAGCCCCCCATCGTCGCCGCGACCGGCCGGTTGAGCCCGCCGAGGACCACGCCGGCGAGAACGACGATCGTGTCGTCGAGGGCGAAGTCCGGCGTGACGAGCGGCGTCTGCACGGTGAGCATCACGGCGACGATCGCGGCCAGGAGGCCCGACACGAGGACGGCGACCGAGATGACGCGGTTCGCACGCACGCCGAGCATCCTGGCGGTCGCGGAATCCATCGACGCGGCGCGCATGTGCAACCCGATCTCAGTCCGGCGCAGCAGCACGTCGAGCAGGAAGAGCGCGACGACCGCGACGACGACCGCGACGATCGAGATCTTGCGGATCTCCACGCCCGAGATCGTCCATGGGCGGTTGAGCGAGGAGACCGACGTGGCGATCTTCCCGAGCGCGCCGAACCAGAGCAGCGCAACGTTTTCGAGCAGGAACGCAACGGCGAATGTCGCCACGAGCATCACCGCGGGCGAGTGGCCGCGCAGCGGCCGGAAGACAAGGAACTCCATCGCTACCGACAGCGCGATCACGACCGCGAAGCAGAGCAGGATCCCGGCCCAGACCGGCCAGCCCCACTGCGAGGCGAGGGCGAGCGCGAACGCGCCGGCCATCACGAGCTGCCCGTACGCGAAGTTGACGAGGCGCAGCACGCCGAAGACGAGCCCGATGCCGACGGCCATCAGCGCGAAGATCGCGCCGAGCGCGACGCCGTCGGCCAGGTTCTGCCAGGTGATCGTCAAGAGAGGTACGCCCCCACGAGCCGCTCGGTGTCGCCGGCGTCCTCGGGGCCGAGCGTCAGGCGCAGCTCGCCGTTCGCGAGCACGTGCGAGCGATCGGCGATCGCCACCGTGCGCTGGGCGCGCTGCTCGACGAGCAGGACCGCGATGCCGCGGTCGCGGATCGGCTCGAGCGCCGCGAAGACCGCGTCGACGACGGTCGGCGCGAGCCCGAGCGAAGGCTCGTCGAGCAGGAGAACGTCGGGCTCGGAGACGAGGGCGCGCGCGATCGCGAGCTGCTGCTGCTGGCCGCCCGACAGGGCGCCCGCCTGCCGCGACCGAAACTCGCGCACGACGGGGAAGAGCTCGTACACCGCGTCGAAGCTTGCCGGGCCGGTGGCGCGGCGCGCGGCGAGGCCGAGGCGCAGGTTCTCCTCGACGCTCAGCTCGGCGAAGATGCGGCGGCCTTCCGGCACGAGTGCGACGCCCGCCCGCGCCACATCCTCGGGCGCTTGCCCGAGCAGCTCGCGGCCGTCGACCCGCACGCTGCCGGTCGCCGCGGCGAGGCCGACGATCGCATGCAGCGTCGACGACTTGCCGGCGCCGTTCGGGCCGACGAGGCCGACGATCTCGCCGGGCTCCACCGTCACCGAGAGCCCGCGGACGGCATGCACGCCGCCGTAGCGGACGTCGAGCTGCTCGACGACGAGCGTCATGCCTCGTGCACCGGCGCCTCGCCGAGGTAGGCGGCGGCGACGTCGAGGTTGGCGCGGATCTCGGCCGGGGCGCCTTCGGCGAGCACGGCACCCTGGTCGAGCACCTGAATCCGATCGCAGGTCCCCATGATCAGCGCCATGTTGTGGTCGATCAGGAGCACCCCTGCGGCGTGATCGGCCGCGATCGACCGGACGAGCGCCGCGAAGTCGGGCACCTCCGCCTCGGGCAACCCGGCCGCGGGCTCGTCGAGGAGGACGAAGCGCGGATCCATCGCAAGGGCCCGAGCGACACCGAGCCTCCGCTCGTCGCCGTGCGCGAGCGCCGAGGCCGGCGCGTCTGCATAGCGATCGAGACCGAGCCGTCCGAGCAGCTCGTCGGCCCGCCGCGTGGCCTCGCGCGGCGCGGCGCCGGCGCCCAGCGCCGACACCTCGACGTTCTCGCGCACCGACAGGCCGCGGAAGCCTCGGCTGTGCTGGAACGTCCGCGCGAGCCCGCGCCGGCCCCGCCGGTGCGGCGACCAGCGCGTGATCACCTGCCCCTCGAGCTCGACGTCGCCGGTGTCGGGGCGGTCGAACCCGCTGAGCACGTTGACGAGCGTCGACTTGCCGGCGCCGTTCGGGCCGATCAGCCCGACGATCTCGCCGCGGCCGAGCTCCAGCGAAACGCCGCGCAGCGCCTGCACGCCGTCGAAGGCGCGCGAGACAGAGGAGGCCCGGAGGGTCTCTCCGGGCCTCCTCTCCGTCGACTCCGGGTGAGTCGCAAGCACCACTAGTGCCCCTTCCAGCGATGCTCTCGAGCTTCTGGGTCGCGAGCACCAAGCGATGCAAGGACGCAGGGGGACGCGGCAGCGCGCCGCGTGATCGCGGGCCAGAAACCGAGGCGTGTTGCTGGGAGGGGCACTAGATCTTGACGACGACCTTTGCGACGACCGAGCCGACCACCTTCGGCTTGTTGTCCTGGATGCGGATGACGCGGTACTGCCGCCCGAAGACGGTGTGCAGCGTCGGCGAGAAGCTCACCTTGCCCGACAGCGTCGGGACGCCCTTGAACTTCTCCATGATCGCGGCCAGGGTGGCGCCGTTCGTCGAGCCGTTCGCCCGGCGGATCGCGGTGACGACGCCGTCGATCGCGGCGGGGCCGGTGATGAAGCCGCCCGTCGCCGCGTGCACCTGCTTCGCCAGCTTGTTCACCGCGGGATTCGGGTCGTCGCCGAACGACGAGGCGAACGTCACGAACCAGTAGTTCGTCACCGGCGGGCTCTTCGGGAGCCAGTAGGTGCCGTCGCCGGCCCACGAGTTGAGCACCGGCGTGTCGTTCCCGGCACTCCGCATCCCGGAGATCAGCGTCGACAGCGCGCCGAACGCGCCGGCCGTCGAGGTCACGACGACGTCGGCCTTGACGTTGTTCAGCCGGCTGACGACGTTGTTGACGTCATTGCCGCCGAGCGAGTGGTACGTCTCCTGGTCGACGATCTTGCCGCCGAGCTGCTGGAAGCGGACCTTGAATGCCGCGACGACGTCCTTGAAGTAGACGATCACGCCGTCGGTGGCGAGCGCCGCGGTCTTCCAGCCGTGGCCCCATGCGTACTGCGCCATCGCCGATCCCTCGTCCTGGGCGACGTTGCCGAAGCTGAACGCGAGCTTGCCCTTGGGGCCGAACCGCTTGGGCCCCATCTGGTCGGTGCCGATACACGGCGCGACGGCGAGGATGCCGCGGTTGATCGCCTCCTGGATGACCGGGGCGCCGAGGTCGACGTCGCAGGTCGTGAAGATGACGTTCGCGCCGCCGGAGATCAGCTTCAGCGCGCACGCCTTGGCCACCGCCGGCTTGTTGCCCTGCGTGTCGCAGGTCGTGATCTGGAGTTGCCGGCCGTCCACCCCGCCGCGGGCGTTGATCTGCGCGACGCGCAGCTTCGCCGCGGCGAGTGCCGGATCGTCGAACGGCGCCATCGCGCCCTTGCCGTCGTATGCCCAGCCGATCGTGATCGTCCCGGCCGTGTGCGCCGTGGTGCGCGCCGCCGCGGTCGCCGCCAGCGCGACCGCGAGGGCGGCCACTGCGATCCCGATCGCGAAGCCTCGTCTCCTCATCTCGTCTCCTTCACTTGGTCTGGGTGGGGGGTCCAACAGCGCTCGAACGCCGCCTGTGCGCGTTGGAGCGTCTCCTCCGCCGGCGCCGCCCAGTGCGAGTCGGGGAACTCGTCACCGAACGTGCCGTCGTCGGAGAAGATCTCGATCTCGTACAGGCCGTCCCAGCCGGCCCGGTCGAGCGCGCGGAGAATCGCCGGGATCCCGGCAGCGCCCTCGCCGGGCAGCGCCCGGTCGACCCAGCTTCGCGTGGGCATGCGGTAGTCGGCCACATGCACGCCGGCGAAGCGGTCGATCTCCTCGGCGATGTCGTCGAAGAGCGTCTCGGTGTTCCAGAGATGCCACGTGTCGAACTGGAGGCCGAGCGCCGGGGGGTCGCCGGCGTCGCGGATCAGCCCGACCGCCTCCGGGATCGAGCTGACGATCGTCCACGGCCCACCGTCGTCTCGCTGGTAGGGCTCGAGGGCGATCCGCAGGCCGTGCCGCTCCGCCTCGCCGGCGACGACCCGAAGCCCGTCGACGACGATGCCGCGCGCCTCGTCCGGATCGCGTCCCGCACCGGTGCCTGTGAGGCAGACGATCCCACAGGGCCGGAACGGCGCGAGCCGCTCGAGGCTCACGCAGAGCGCCTCGACCCGCTCCGCCGGGTCGTCCGGCCCGCCGAGGAGCGGCAGCGGCAGGATCGACGGGACCTGCGGGACCGCCGATCCCGACTCGAGCCCGCTCGCCTCGAAGAGCTCGAGCGCCTCGGTGTCGCCGACCTCTCCGAGCTTCTGTTCCCAGATGCCGAGCCCGGCGAGCCCGGCCGCCGCGTAGTCGCGGACGTCCTCCGCGAAACTCGACCGGAGAGTCGTGATCTGCGAAACGGACACCCGCGGCGGCACTTGCGGCATCTTCTCACGGCGTTTGACATCTGATCAAGGGTCTGGAACGGTCCACGAAGCGATGACGTACGCAGGCACTCCGACCGGCCGGATGCGGCACAGGACGATGGCCGAATACGCCCTCGAGCAGCTGCGCGAGTCGATCATCCTGGGCGAGCTGCCCGCCGGGACGCCGCTCCGCCTCGACGAGCTCGCGCGCTCGCTCGGGATGAGCATCTCGCCGATCCGCGAGGCCGTACGACAGCTGGAGGCGCTCGGCCTCGCCAAGCACGTGCCGCACCAGGGAGCGCGGGTGCTCGACTTCGACATCGAGGAGCTCCGCGACCTGTTCCAGGTGCGGCTCGCGCTCGAGTCGCTCGCGGTGCGGCGCGCCGCGGAGCGGTTCACCGACGAGGACGCCGAGGCCGCACGGGGTCACCTGGAGCGATTCGACGCCGCCGCGGCGGACGGCGACGTTCGCGCGACGATGCGCGCGCATACCGACTTCCACTTCACGCTCTACGAGGCGTCGCAGTCGTCCTGGCTCGTGGCGCTGATCCGGCCGGCCTGGGACCGCTCGGAGCGGTTCCGGCCCGCGCTCCTGACCTCGAGGGGAGGGCCGCAAGAGAGCCATCGCGAGCTCGACGACGTCCTGCTGACGGCCTGCGCCGACCACGATCCTGCCGGGGCCGCGCAGGCACTGCACGATCACCTCGAGCTCGCGAGCGTGATCTTCGAGCACGAGCTCGGCGGCCGCGGGATCTTCGACGAGCGAACGCCGGCTCGCGAGCCCGCGCCTACCGGTTCCTGATTCGCTCGCGGACGACGATGAAGCCGCCGAGGGCCGCGACGACGGTGCCGATCACACCGCCGTGGACGACGACGATCACTCCGCCGGCGATGAGGAGAAGAGCGCCCGCGATGGTCACCGCAGGCACGGTCTTGAAGCGGTCGAACACGGCAGCCGCGAGTCTAGGCTCAGACGTCGGCGACAGCGTAGAGGTGCCACTCGCCCGGGACTCCCTTCAGCACGGCGACGCCTCGGTCGGCGAACCCGATCCCCGATCCGGCGACCAGATCTCGAACCGTCTGGGAGACGAGCACCTCACCGGGGTGTGCCTCGGCCGCAACCCGTGCGCCGATCGCGACGGCGATCCCGGAGACCTTTCCCTCGAGCATTTCGCACTCACCCGTGTGCAGTCCTGCGCGCACTTCGAGATCCAGTGGCGCAAGCGCGTCGCGGATCGCGGCTGCGCAGCGAATCGCTCGCGCGGGACCGTCGAACGAGGCGAAGAACCCGTCTCCGGCGGTGTCGTGCTCAACGCCACGATGGCGCGAGAGCTCGCCCCGGACGGCCGCGTGGTGGGATTCCAGCCGCTCACGCCAGGCTTGATCGCCGAGCGCAGCCGCCTTCGCGGTCGAGCCGACGAGGTCGGTGAAGAGCACCGTCGCAAGTACCGTGTCCGACTCGATCGGCTGCCGTTCGAGCGATGCCTGCACGAACCGGCGGAGCTCAGCGAGAAGGGGAGCGGTATCGCCGACGACGGGGATCCGGTCGGGCCGATCGATCCCGACGAACTCCGCCCCGGGGATGCGAGAGGCGATGAGCCGCGCCGCGTCCATGTCGGGGCTGCTCGCGGGATGCAGGATCAGCGTCGGGACGCGTACCGAGGCGAGAATGCCGCGAACGTCCACATCGAGCGTCATGCGCAGGAAATCGGCCGCGGTGCCGGGACTGACGCTCAGCCGGAGCACCCGAGCAAATGACGCGACCTCGGACGCCGCGAGGCTCGGTGCCCCGGCGGCGACGGCTTCGAGCAGGGAGTCCGGCCATCTCCGCTCGAACTCGTCGATCCCCCGCAGCGCTTCCTCGCGCGGCTCGGCCCAGGGGTAGTCGGGCGTCCAGGAGCCGCAGTAGTCCCCGTCCCAGAGCACCAGCGCGTGGACGCGTTCCGGATGCGTCGCGGCAAAGACGAGCGCCAGGGCGGCACCGTCGCCGGCCGTCAGGATCGCCGCACGACGAGAGCCCGCAGCGTCGAGCACCGCCCGGCAGTCGTCCATCCGCACCTCGACCGGCGGCGTGCCCTGCACCCGGTCCGACAGCCCCGTGCCACGCTTGTCGAAGGTGATCAGCCGGTACTCGTCCGCCAACTGCCCGAGCCAGGCCCTGCGGTAGGGCTCCTCCCAGGACAGCTCGACGTGCTGTGCGAACGCCGGGATCCAGAGGAGGTCGACAGGACCGTCGCCTGCCACCTGGTAGGCGATGTTGACATCGCCGCTGCGCGCGTAGCGCGTCTCCGGCATCTCCATGCCACTAGTGTCGGCCACTGGATCGATCGCGTCCAGAAGCGAGCGCCCGCTCGCCGCGCCCTACTTGAGCGTCTTCAGGTAGGCGACGAGCGCGTCGAGCCTGGCCTGCGGGATGATGCCGCCCCAGTGCGGCATGCTGACGATCGGCGCCTTGCCGATCACGCTGCCGCTGCGGATCACGGCGATGATCTTCGCGTCGGTGTTGAACTGGTGCCGGAAATCCTGCCCCGAGAGCACCGGGATCGTCTTGTCCGCCGACAGCGGGTTGGGGACGCCGCCGAGGCCGTTCGGGCCGTGGCAGTTGATGCAGCCGTAGGTGACGTAGAGCACCGACCCCTCGACCGCCTGGCCCTGGTTCATCGGCACCGTCGGCGGCTCCGCGGTCGGCACCTTCGGCAAGCCGGCCCGGATGTAGGAGACGAGGTCGGAGACCTGCGTCTCGGAGATCACCTGGCCCCACACCGGCATGTACGGCTTCGTCGGGTTCGCGGACTCGCCGAGGCCGTGGTTGATGATCGTGCGGAGCTCGCTCGGCTGCAAGGTCTTCGCCGCATTGGTAAGCGACGGCACGTACGGGGAGACACCGCCGCGACCCTGCGGCCCGTGGCACTGGGCGCACGCGAACTGGACGAAGATGTGCGCGCCGGAGGCGACTTGCGGATTCACGGCCGCGGTCACGCTCGTCGAGGTGGCCGGCGCAGCCGTCTGCGACTTGCCGGAATGGCCGATCACCCAGCCGACGACGCCGGCCGGGACGAGCAGGGCGACGAACAGCAGGAAGATCACCCCTTCGATGACCGGTGCCGGGACGCTGCGGCGAGGCATGCGTGTCACCTTATGCTGCGGCGGCCGGGCTCGGAACGCGTGGTTTCCCGCAGACTTAGCGTCGCAAGAGACCGCGCACCCGCCGCGCGAGCGGGACCTCGAGCAACTGCGAGGCGACGAGCGCGCCGGAGCCGCCGCCGAGCCCGGGCCCGGGGTGCGTCGAGGCGCCGACGTGCCAGACGCCGTCGACCGGCGTGCGATGGGGTGAGCGCCAGAGGAAGCTCTGGTCGAGTGAGAGCGCGCCGCCGTAGGGATCGCCGTGGACGAGGTTGACGTTCGCGGCCTGCAGGTCGGCGGGCGAGAGCGACACGCGCCGCAGAAGCGCTGACTCGAGGTTCGGCGCGTGACGTGCGATCCGGGCCTGGATGCGGTCGGCGTAGCGCTCGCGCAGGGCCTCCGTCCAGGTCCCGTCCCCCACGTCGAGCTCCCCGGCCGCATCGCCCTTCACGTGCCAGGGGAGCTCCTGGAGCTGGACCCACAGGATCCCCTTGCCGTCGGGGGCGCGGGTCGGGTCGAGCGTCAGCGGCTGCCCGACGACGATGGTCGCCTCGGCCGGCAGCAGGCCCCGCTCGGCCTCGTTGACCGCGCGCGACACGCCGTCGAGGCCCGGCGTCAGATGCACGATCGCCGTCCGCCCGAGCCGCTCGTCACCGTCCCAGCGCGGCGGCTCCGAGAGCGCGAAATGGATCTGCATCTCGGACCGCCCGTACCGGAACGGGGGCGGCGTGCCGCCGAGGAGGTCGCCGTAGAGCTGCGTCGGCGTTACGTTGCAGACGACCGCGCGCCGCGCTGCGACGATCCCGCCTCCCGCGACGCGAGCGCCGCCGGTGAAGACGCGCTCGACGTGCGCTCCGGTCTCGCACGTCCCTCCCTGCTCGCGGATGAAGGCGACCAGCGCGTCGGCGAGCTTCGCGCCGCCGCCGACCGGGATCGGCATGCCGCCCTCCTGGACCGCGACGGCGATCACCTGCGCCATGTAGCCGGAGCTCGCGGCGTCCGGGCCAAGCCCCGTGTGGAGCACCCAGGGAGCGAGCAGGCCGTGCGCCTTCGGGGAGGCAAAGCTGGTCTCGAGCCAGTCACGGGCCGAGACGAGCAGCTCGCCGACGAATGCCCGCGCCCCGTCCCGGCCGAGGCGGCGCGTCGCCTTCAGCCCGAGGGCAGCGCCGTGCCGCGACCAGAGCTCCGTGCCGAGCACGCCGAAGGCGAGGTCGGCGTTCGGGAAGAAGCGCTCGAGCACGCCCGACCACTCCGGGCCGAGCTCGTCTGCGTTCTCCTCCGCCGTGCGCAGCAGAAAGGCGCTCTCGCCGTCGGGGAACGCGGTCGCAGTCGGGAGATCGGTGTTGACGTACTGGAGGCCGTGGCGCGCCAGCTCGGCTTCGAGCTGCGGATGCGCGGGGCCGCCGACCCAGAGTGGATGCCAGGCGCTGAAGACGTCGTGCTGGAAGCCGGGCTCGGTCAGCTCCGCCGTCTTGATCGCGCCGCCGAACCAGTCGTTGCGCTCGAGCACGCAGACATCCCAGCCCGCCTTCGCGAGCAGCGCACCGCAGGCGAGGCCGTTGACGCCCGAGCCGACGACGACCGCGTCGTGGGCTCGGTCAGGCACCGGCGAGCTTCCGGAACTCGTCGTCGGTCACGAGCCGTCGCTCTCCCGCGCCGAGCTGCTTGACCGCCGCGAGCAGCTCGGCGCGCCGCTCCTCGGGGACGTCGAGCCCGAGCTCCTCGGCCTTGATCCTGATCGAGTCGATTCCGCTCTTCTTGCCGAGCACGATCGATCGCTCCGCCCCGACGAGCTCGGAGGAATAGGGCTCGATCGACTGCGGGTCGTGGAACTGCGAGGCAACCGCGCCAGACTCGCGGCGGTAGAGCGTCTCGCCGGTGAGCGGCTTCCACGGCTCGAGCGTGTACCCGGACAGCCCGCGCACCCGCTCCGAGACCGCCCGGATGCGATCGAGGCGAAGATGCGTCTCGACGCCGTACAGCGCCCGCAGCGTCAGCGCGACCTCGCCGAGGTTCGCGTTGCCCGCCCGCTCGCCCATCCCGTTGATCGTTCCGTGTACCCAGGTCGCGCCCGCGCGCACCGCCGCGACGGCGCTCGCGGTCGCGAGGCCGAAGTCGTTGTGGCCGTGGAAGTGCACCGGCGCACCGCCGACGTACTCGAGCGTCGAGCCGACGAGCTCTGCGACCGCTTCGGGCGACGCGATGCCGAGCGTGTCGACGACCGCGACCTCCTTCGCGCCGGCCTCGATCGCCGTCTCGTAGACGCGCCGGTAGAAGCCGGGCTCGGCACGGGTCGAGTCGACGCCGAAGAACGCCGCGTGGATGCCGTGCTCGTCGGCGAAGCGCATCGCCCTGGCGATCCGCTCGAGCATCGTCTCCCGTGAGACGCCGATCGCCTCGAGCTTCAGGTCGGAGATGGGCGACTCGATCACCGACCGGCTCACGCCGAGCTCGACGAGCGCCTCCAGGTCGGCCGGGACGGCGCGGGAGAAGCCCCAGATCTCCGCGTCGAGGCCCGCCTGGGAGATCAGCTCGACGGCGCGGTAGTCGTCGGCCGACACGCGCGGGAAGCCCGCCTCGATGCGGTCGACGCCGAGCTCGTCGAGGAGCCGCGCGATCTCGAGCTTGTCCTCGGCGTTCAGCACGACGCCCACCGTCTGCTCGCCGTCGCGCAGCGTCGTGTCGTAGAGACCGACGCTGCCGCCGATCGCGTACGGGTCGTTGAGCGCGCCGGTCCAGATCAGCTCGGGCATTGCACCACTCCGTCGGGGAAGGACGAGAGCTTCTCCGCTCCCGCCGCGGTGATCAGGAAGTTGTCCTCGACCCGCAGGCCCCCGCCGCCCTCCCAGTAGCAGCCGGGCTCGATCGCGAGCACCATCCCCTCCTCGACCACGCCGCCGCCGGCAACGTGCGGGTACGGAGGCTCGTGTGCGCGCGCGCCGATGCCGTGGCAGATCGGATGGGAAGGCTGGCCCGGGTAGCCGATCGACGCGATCCCGTCGCGCACGATGCGGTCGAGCTCGGGAAGGCTCGCGCCGGGGCGGCAGTGGTCGATCGCGCTCCGGTACACGCCGAGCAGGCCCTCTTCGAGCTCGCGATAGTCGGCGCGCAGCTCGCCCGGGCAGAGGAGCTTCGTGTGATCCGCCCAGTAGCCGTCGGCGCACACCCAGATCTCGAACAGCGTCGGCTGGTCGACCTGCACGGGCCGGTCGCCGGTGGCGGTGAACGTGCGGATGCCGGGGCCGGCCCAGATCAGCGAGTAGCCGAGCGCGAGCTCGACCTTCCCGCGCCAGCCCGTCCCCTCGCCGTGCACGAACCCCTGCCAGATCGCCGCCGCCTGGCTCTCCTTCATCCCGGGCTCGAGGCGCGCCGCGACATGCTCCATCGCGGCCGCGCAGATCTCGTTCGCGAGCCGCATCCGCTCGATCTCCTGTGGGCTCTTGATCGCGCGGGCGGCGCTCAGGAGGGGCGTCGCATCCTCGGCTTCCGGCCAGGCGTCGAACCACGCCTTCGTGAAGGTGGTCGGCTCGCCGACCATCCGGTCGGAGGCCTGCGTTCCGAGCGACAGCTCGAGCCCGACCCGTTCGTAGTCGCGCGTCGCAGCGACGACGGCCTCGAGCGTGCGCGCTGTGACCGGCCGCGGATCATCGGTCGCGTAGCCGGATATCAGTTGGATATCAGTCGTCGACGAGGTGCGCTCGGCGTCGTCGAGCGAGGCCTCGAGGCAGAACAGGGTCGACTCGCCCTCGCGCGGAAAGACGCAGGCGTCGTAGCCCTTCATGCCCCAGAAGTTCGTCAGGTAGAGGACGTTGTCGGGCGCACGCACGACGAGCGCATCGAGCCCGCGTTCTGCCATCGCCGCGCGGACACGTCCGAGCCGGGCGTCGTCGCGGGGCCAGGGAGCTGCCACTAGTCCCCCCAGGGGCGGACGCGCGGGAGCGGCGGGGTGCCGTGCCCTTCCTGCCACGAGATCACCGGGTTGCGCAGGACGCCGATCTTCTCGATCTCGGCCTCGACCACGTCCCCGGGCTTGAGATAGAGGAGCCGGCGCTCCTCCTCGGACTTGAAGCCGGCGACGCCCGCCACCGTGCCGGTCGAGAGGACGTCGCCGGCGCTGTAGCCGAGCGCCGAGAAGTTGGACAGGATCTGCGGGATCGTCACGCTCATGCGGCTCGAATGCGACTCCTGCCGCACCTCGCCGTTGACGCGCAGCTCCATCTTCAGGTCGTGCGGGTCACCGAGCTCGTCGGGGGTCACGATCCAGGGGCCGAGCGGGCAGAACGTGTCGATCGCCTTGCAGAAGCTGAAGACGCCCGAGCGCATCTCGCCCCGCTGGATGTCGCGCGCGGTGATGTCGTTGAAGATCACGTAGCCGCCGATGTAGTCGGCCGCCTCCTCGGGCGTGAACCACTTGCCGGCCTTGCGCAGCACGATCGCGAGCTCGAGCTCATAGTCGAGCTCCTCGGTGAGGTGCTCGGGATAGATCACAGGCTGGTCGGGGCCGACAATCGCATCGACGTTCTGGAAGAAGTTGATCCACGGCGCGATCCGGTGCGACCAGTCGACGTTCTTCGACTCCTCCTCATGCTCGCGGAAGTTCCCCGCGGTGTGGAAGAACTTCTTCGGGACGATCGGCGCCTCCAGGCGGGCCTCGGCGAGCGGCGTGCGCACGTTGCTCTCGTGGGCGCCGCCCAGCTCGAAGTACTCACGCATCGAGCGCACGTGCAGCTGGACGATCTCGTCCCCGTCGACGCGCCCGACCTTCCCCCCGTCATAGGTCACCAGCTTCACGAGCAGATCCTCTGTGCCACGAGGGCGTACGTCGTCGCCATCTTCACCAGCCCCTCGATCTCGAGGTTCTCGCCGAGCTCGACGTCCATCAACCCGGTCGAGGTGCCGTAGTTCACGGTCGGGATGCCGTACCTGGTGAGTGCGGAGGCGTCGCTGAACCAGCGGGTGACGTCGCGCGCCGGCGGCTCGCCGAAGACCTCCTCGTGCGCCGCGTCGATCGCGCCGACGAGCTCGTGACCCTCCTCGATCTCGGCGCCGGGCGCGGTCACGTAGACCTCGCCCTCGATGCCGTAGCCCGGGAAGCGCTCCTCGAGGGTGCGGACCATGTCGAGCACCTCGCGCCGCGCGACGGCCATCGGCTTCGTCGGCGGCACGCGCACGTCGAGAAAGAGATCCGTGTGGTGCGGAGTCCTCGAGACACGCCAGCCGAAGCCGCCCTCGACCGCCCCGACGTTCACGATCGCCTTCGCTCCGCGGTAGGAGTTGGCCTCGTCGCCCTCCCAGATGGGAATCCAGTCGAGGACCGCTGCAAGCACCTCGTGCATCCGGAGGATCGAGTTCTCGGCGCGGCGGCCCTCGCTGAACGCCGTGTGGATGAAGTTGCCGTGCACCCGGATGCGCAGCCAGAGCGCGCCGAAGTGTCCGAGCACGACCTTCCCCTCGGTCGGCTCGCCGAGCAGGCACATGTCGGCGACGCCGCCGTGGGTCGCGAGAAAGCGCGAGCCGGCCGCGTAGCCGCGGTATTGCGCCCCCTGGGCGTCCCCCTGCTGGGTCTTCTCGATCTCGCCGCAGACGGCCGCGACCAGCACATCGCCGCGCAGCCGCACACCTGCGTCCTGCAGGGCGCGGACGGCCTCGACGTAACACGCGAGCGCGCCCTTCATGTTCG
Source organism: uncultured Thermoleophilia bacterium (assembly GCA_963794375.1). Classification (GTDB taxonomy): domain Bacteria; phylum Actinomycetota; class Thermoleophilia; order Gaiellales; family Gaiellaceae; genus PALSA-600. The sequence goes on along the minus strand of CAWCDL010000001.1, from coordinate 329,759 downwards.
AGATGCCGAGCCCGTACAGCCGCCCGTCGCGGACGAAGGCCTCCGGCTGGAAGCCGGGGACGCCCCGCAGCCACGGCTCGCGGCCGGAGTACGAGGTGTCCATGTGGCCGTTGAACATGAGCGTCTTGCCACCGCCGCTGCCGCGCCAGGTGCCAAGCGCGTTCGCGCGGCCGTCCTCGACCTGCTGCCACTGCACGTTCATCCGGAGGTCCTCGAACAGTTCCACCATGCGATGCGCCATCCGCTCCTCGTCACCGGTGAAGCTGTGGACACCGATCAGCGAGCTCGCCGTCTCGACGAGGCGGTCGCGATCGACGAAGACGGCAGTCAACCGCGGACGTGCGGCAGGACCTGCTCGCCGAAGAGCCTGATCTGCTCCTCGCGGTCCTCGCCCCACAGCTCGAGCATCACGTGCGTGCAGCCGGCGTCCTTGTACTCCTCGATCGCCGCGATGCAGTCGGCCGGCGTGCCGGCGATGGCCTTGCACTTGTCGAGGATCGTGTCGGTCACCTGCTCCTTGGCGGCAAGCCGGCCACCTCGCTCCATCGCCTCGGCGATCGGGCGAATCTCGTCCTGCTCGAGGCCCGCAAGATCGAGCAGCGTGTCGGCGGCGCCCTGGATGTTCTGCACCTTGTTCGCGAGGTACATGCCGGCGATCTCGCGCGCACCGTCGCGGCCGCGGTCGCGGTCGGTTGCGTGGATCGACGCGACGACGGTGCAGCCGACGTCGATCTCCAGGCCCACGTTCTCGCGGGTGTAGCGGACGAACGCGGGCGTCGTGATCGACGGCGTCAGGCACCCGTCGGCGATCTCGCCGGCCAGCTGCTGCATCTTCGGCGCAGTCGCCGCGACGTACACCGGCGGGACCTCCCGCGGAGAGTGCGCATCGGGAGCGAGCGCGGGCACGTCCGCACTCCAGGTGTCGCCGTCGTAGTCGAACCGGTCGCCCGAGAGCACGCCGCGCGCGATCGCGACCGCGTCCCGCATCGGGCCGAGCGTCTTGCGCGTCTGCGTCTTCGTGTTGTTGAGGAAGATCTTCGACGTCCCGAAGCCGAGGATGAACCGACCTGGGCCGGCGGCCTCCTGGACGACGCGCGCGTCCATGGCTGCCTGCACCGGATGGCGCGTCGAGGCGGCGATGATCCCCCAACCGATCGTCAGCCGCGTGGTCTCGCGGCCCATCAGCGCCGCGACGCCGGTGGACGAGCGCGCCTCCATGCCGTGCTTGCGCCACCACGGATAGGCCTCGGCGAGCCAGATCGTGTCCATCCCCGCCTCGTCCATCGCACGCGCCGACGCGAGCATCACGTCGAGCGGCTCCATCGTGAGCTGCATCACGCCGATCCGGAACGGGACGGCCATGGCGGCTACGACGCGACCGCGTTCTGGACTTCTCTGTCGAGCGCAGAGAGCACGTGGGAGACCTGCTGGTTGACGATCGGCTGGATCACCCGCTGGCCCATCGAGCCCACCGGCCCCGCGATCTTCACCTCGGCCGCCCACTTCATGAGCGTCCCCTCGCCTTCCTCGGCGAGATCGAACGACGTCTGCATCGAGAGCATCGCGCCGACACCATGGCCCTTGATGTGCAGCGATGCGTGCTCGGGCGCCTGCTCCTCGATCTTCTCCATGTCGACCTTCATCTTCAGGCCGCCGAGACCGAGCGGGATCTTCACGTTGGCGGTCCAGCGCCTGTCGTCGTGGACGTCGAAGCTCTCGACTCCCGGCATTGTCTTCGCCATCGACGCCGGGTCGTTGAGGACAGTCCACACCGCCTCGCGTGGCGCCGCAAACGAGCGCTCCCCGGAGACCTTCACGCGTCCATCACCTCCACGCGTGCACCCGTGGCCGGGTCGCGAAGCATCTCCCAGACCCGGTGATAGGGGTTGCAGCTGTCCCAGACGAGCGCTCCGCCCTGCCCGCGAAGGGCATCCTGGACGGCGGAGCAGACGGCATGAATGCCGGCGCCGCCGCCCTCGCCCATTCCCTTCGTGCCGAGCGGCGTGAACGGAGACGCGCTCTCGACGTAGCCGGTGTGCAGCGGCGGCATGTCCATGGCGTGCGGCACGTGATAGTCGTAGAAGTTGGGCGTGAGCAGGTTGCCGTCCTCGTCGTAGACGAAGTTCTCGTGCGTCGCGGCGCCGAGCGCCTGCGCGGTCGCTCCCATCACCTGGCCCTCGACGATCTGCGGGTTGATGCGCTTGCCGCAGTCGTCGACCGCCGCATAGTCGACGACATCGTACGAGCCCGTCTCGGGATCGACCTCGATCACGGCGACGTGCACCTGCGCTGCGTAGGTGAGCGTGAGGTTGCCGTACTTGCGCTCGACGTCCGGCACCTCGAAGGGCGGGCGATAGACGTAGCGGCAGTTGAGTGTGACGCCGAGGTCTTCCGGCAGGCCTGCGTTGTTCGCATTGATGATCGCCCCACAGGCCAGGTACGGCAGGAACGCCTCGGGATTGTCCTTGATGCGGATGCCGCCGTCGGCGAGCTCGAGCGCCTCGGCGGGCACGCCGCCGAAGACGGCTCCCGCGAGCTTGAAGATCTCCTCGCGCAGCATCTCGGTCGCGCCCTTCACCGCCGAGAGGCCGGTGACCGCGAACTGCGACGCGTAGGTGCCCGAGAAGCCCGCGTGCGAGTTCCAGTACGAGTCGTGGCCGGCGCGCACGTGCACGTCGTCGACCGAGCACTTGAGGATGTCCGCCACAACCTGCGCGGCGGTCGTCTCGTGGCCCTGGCCCTGCGGGGTCGTGCCGAGGGTGACGACAATCTCGCCGAAGATGTCGAGCTTGACGGTGGCGACCTCGTTGTTGCCGGAGAACTGGAGCTCGGGGTTGATCAGGCGCGACTGCCCGAAGTTGTTCGTACCGGAGTCGAGTGTCGAGCCGATGCCGAGGCCGAGCAACTTCCCGCGCGCTTCCGCGTCGGCGCGCCGGGCGGCGATGTTGCCGTAGTCGACGAGCTCGAGCGCGATGTCGAGCATCCGCGCGTAATCGCCGGAGTCGTAGACGCAGCCGTTCGGCGTCGTGTACGGCATCTCGTCGGCGCGGATGTAGTTGCGCTTGCGCACCTCGACCGGATCGAGCCCGAGCTCGTGCGCGACGATGTCGATCACCCGCTCGGTGAACCACAGGTGCTGCATGCGCGAGTAGCCGCGGTTCGGCGACACCGGCGCCTTGTTCGAAGCGACCTGAGTGAAATCGACGCGGATGTGCTGCCAGCGGTACATCCCGGGCGTCACCTGAGCCCAGATGACGCCGCCGAGGGGCTCGTAGCGAAGGTAAGCGCCCGCATCGTCGAGCGCTTTCGTGCGGAAGCCGAGCAGCGTGCCGTCGCTGCGCACGGCGACCTCGGTCTCGTGGAACCAGCGCTCATTGCCGTGCGACATCGAGAGGTGGAAGTCGGTGCGCCACTCGGTCCACTGGATCGGGCGGTGGAGCTTGCGGGCGAGCAGGCAGCAGACGACGAGCTGCGGATGCGACGTGATCTTGTTGCCGAAGCCGCCGCCGATGTCCTGCGTGACGAAGCGGAGCTTGTCGAGCCCCGTCCGCATGGCGGGGCCCATCATGATCGCGGCAAAACCGGGGAACTGGTTGTTCGTGTGGATCGTCCACTGCCCCGTGCCGCGGTTGTACTCGACGAGCGCTCCGTCGCATTCGAGCGGGGTCGAGTTGAAGCGGTGGAAGTGCAGCTCGTCGATCTTCACGACCTTGTCCGCCTCCGCGAACGCGGCGTCGAGGTCACCCCACTCGTAGACGCCGTGCCACATCAGGTTGCCGCCCGCGTCGTCGTGGATCACCGGTGTGTCGGCGTCCTGTGCCCGGCGCGCATCGGTCACCGCCTCGAGCGGCTCGTACTCGACCTCGACGAGCTCGGATGCGTCTCTCGCCGCCTCGCGCGTCTCGGCGACGACGGCAACGACCGGCTCGCCGACGTAGCGCACCTTGCCGAGCGCGAGCGCGTAGTCCTTGACGTTCGCCCCGGGGACCGAGGCGATCTGGAAGAACGGGTCGGTGACGGCGGCGACCTCTTCGCCGGTGAGTGTCCCGTACACCCCCGGCATCGCCATCGCCTGCGACACGTCGATCGAGGTGATGTGCGCGTGCGCGTACGGCGAGCGGACGAAGTGCAGATACCCCATCCCGTGGCGCTTGATGTCGTCGACGAAGACGCCCTGCCCCTGCAGGAGACGGCGGTCCTCCTTGCGCGGCACGCTCTGGCCCGACCAGGTCTCGGCCGGCGCCTCGACCTGCTCGGGAGCGACGGTGGTGGAGCTCATTCGGCCGCCGCCTTCACTGCCTCGAAGATGTTCCAGTAGCCGGTGCAACGGCAGATGTTGCCCTGCAGCCCCTTGCGGATCTCGTCGTCGGTGGGATGCGGCGTCGAGCGCAGGAGCGCAGTTGCGCTCATCAGCATCCCCGGCGTGCAGTAGCCGCACTGCAGCGCGTGGTGATCCTTGAACGCCTGTTGCAGGCGCGAGAGCTCCTCGCCGTCGGTAAGCCCCTCGACCGTCTCGACGGTCGAGCCGTCCGCCTGGACCGCGAGCATCATGCAGCTCTTCACGAGCGTGCCGTCGACGATCACGGAACAGGCGCCACAGTTGCCCGTGTCGCAACCGATGTGGCTGCCGGTGAGGTCGAGGTCATCGCGCAGGAAGTGAATCAGCAGCTTCCGTGCGTCGACCTCGCGCTCGTACGTCGTCTCGTTGATCGTCACCGAGATCGACTTGTCGGTCGAGATCATTCGGCGCTCCTTGCCTGGTCGACGGCGCGGACGGCGAGCACCTCGGCCAGATGCCGGCGGTACTCGGCGGAGGCGTGGACGTCCGAGGGAGGCTCGAGCTGCGCCTCGTGGACGGCGGTGCGAACGGCGTCGGCATCGTCCGATTCGGGGGTCAGCACGACGGGCACCGCGTCGACGCAGCCGAGCGCGACGCGAACGGAGCCGTCGATCGACGCGGCTGCGCTCGCGATGCAGGTGCCGTCGACGCCGAGGGTGACGGCTGCGAAGCCGTCCTTCCGGCCGGCCGGGACACGGATGCTCGTCAGCACCTCGCCCAGGCCGACGGCGGTCAGGTAGACGCCGAGGAAGAAATCGCCGGAGGAGACGGTGCGCTCGCCGTCGCGCCCGGCGATGGAGAACTGCGCATCGAGCGCGGCGAGCAGCGGGGGGAGGTGGTTCGTCGGATCGTTCGTGCAGGCGTTCCCGCCGATCGTGCCGCGGTTGCGCACCTGGACGTCTGCGATCTGGCCGCAGACCTCTCCCAGGATCGGGCGGGCGCGCGCCTCGCTCGAGGCCATGATCGCGCTGTAGGTCGCCATAGCGCCGATCTCGAGCGTGCCGTCGGCGCCGAGCTCGATCCGCCGCAGCTCCTCCAGGCCGTTCAGGTCGACCAGCGCGTCGGGCGAGCCGGCCCGCGCTTTCATGACGTTGATCAGCGTTTGGCCGCCCGCGAGAGCCCGCGCGCCGTCGTCGGCGGCGAGAAGGTCGACGGCTTCGGCGAGAGACCGTGGCCTGGCATATCCGACCTCGCGCAGAAGCATGCTCAGGAGGTTTTATAAAATGTCGGATCCGCGGGCAAGTCGAAGCGTCGTCCCGGCCGGCCCGCCTCGCCCAAAACGGCCCCGACGGCGGCTGCCGCCGGACGTGCCGTCACCGGTCACGGCCGATGGGGCTAGGCGAGGAGGTGGCGGCGGCGGGCGAGGCCCGCGAGGACGGCGTCGACGTCCTCGTCGACGTTGTAGGCATGGCAGGAGACGCGCAGGTTCGAGTCGCGCTCCGAGGTGACGATGCCGTCGCCCGCGAGCGCGGCGACGAGCGCCGGCGCGTCGGACGAGCGGATGCAGACGAGCGCGCCGCGACGATCGGCCTCGCGCGGGGTGGCCACGGTTCCGCCGAGCTCGTCGACGCCGGCGATCAGCCGCTCGTTGAGGCCGTTCACGTGCTCGCGCGTCGCCGCGATCCCGATCTCCTGCATCAGCTCGATCCCGGCGATGCCGGCGTAGATCGCGGGGATCGGCGGCGTCCCCGACTGGAACCGCCGCGCCGTCGGCGATGGCGCGTAGCGGCGGTGGTCCATCTCGAAGATGTCGCTGTCCGCGAACCAGCCGGTCTGGGTGGGCACGAGCTCGGCCGCGAGCCCCGGTCTCGTCCACATGAACGCGAGACCCGCCGATCCGAGCAGGTACTTCAACACGCCGGCCGCGAGGGCATCGACGCCGAGCGACTGCACGTCGAGCGGGTACGACCCGGCGGCCTGGTAGGCGTCGAGCAGCACGAGCGCGCCGTGCTCGCGCGCGACGCGCGCGATCTCCTCGACCGGCAGGCGGGCGCCGTTCCGGTAGCAGACCGCCGTGATCGAGACGAGCGCCGTGCGCTCGTCGATCGCGTCGGCGACCGCCTCCGGCGCCACGACGTGCACCTCCGCGCCACGCAGCTGCTGCGCGTGCCAGATCTGCCCGATCGTCGGGAACTCGAAGTCGCTGATCACGACCTTCGGCCGCACCGAGAAGTCGACGGCGCTTGCGAGCGCACTGACGCCGGCAGACAGCGACGTGGTCACCGCCACGTCGTCGGCCTCGGCGGCGACGAGGCCCGCAAATGCGGCCCGCGCGGTCTCGGTCCGTTCGACCCAGTAGTCCCACGGCGCGCCGCGCTCGTCCCACCCGGTCAGGTAGTCGTCGTACGCGACGCGCACCGCGTCGGAGAGCGCTCCCTGCGAGCACGAGTTGACGTACACGAGCCGCTCGAAGATCGGGAAGCGGGAGCGACACGCGGCGACCGACTCCCTAACGGCCAAGGTACGCCTTCCGGAGATCGTCGTCCTCACGCAGATCTGCCGCCTTTCCCTCGAGGACGAGGCGGCCGGTGGAGAGAACATAGCCGCGGTCGGCGATCGAGAGCGACACGTTCGCATTCTGCTCGACGACGAAGATCGCAACGCCCGACTCGTGCACCTGCTTGATGATCTCGAAGTTGCGCTCGACGAGAATCGGAGCGAGGCCCATCGACGGCTCGTCCATCAGGAGCAGCTTCGGCCGTGACATCAACGCGCGGCCCATAGCCACCATCTGCTGCTCCCCCCCGGACAGCGTCCCCGCGAGCTGCGAGCGACGCTCGTGCAGCAGCGGGAAGAGCTCGTACACGCGGTCGAAGTCCTCCTTCGAACCGCCGCCGCGGAGGTAGGCGCCGAGCTCGAGATTCTCCAGGACCGTCATCGGCGCGAACAGCCGGCGGTTCTCGGGGACGATCGCGAGCCCGCGGCCGATGCGGTAGCTCGTCGGCCGCTTCGTCACGTCCTCGCCGTCGATCCGCACCGCCCCGCGGCGCGGCCGGACGATTCCGAGGATCGTCTTGAGCGTCGTCGACTTGCCGGACGCGTTCCCGCCGAGCAGGCAGACGAGCTCGCCCGCGGCGATCCTGATCGACAGCCCCTGCAGGATGTGGATCTGGCCGTAGTAGGTGTCGACCGCGTCGAGCTCGAGCAGCGGTGGGGCGTCGGTCGCGCTCACTTCGTGTCGGCCGATCCGAGCCCGAGATACGCCTCGATCACCTTCGGGTTGGTGGCAACCTCGCCGAATGCCCCTTCCGCGATCTTCGTGCCGTGGTCGAGAGCGACGACCCGGTCCGAGATCCCCTCGACCACGTGCATGTCGTGCTCGATGACGAGGATCGTGTAGCCGCCCTCGACACGCAGCTGGCCGATCAGCTCCGTGATCTCGTGCGTCTCGACCGGGTTCATCCCCGCGGCCGGCTCGTCGAGCAGGAGCAGCCTGGGGTTCGTCGCAGTCGCCCGCGCGATCTCGAGTCGCCGCCGGTTCGCGTAGGAGAGGGAATAGGCGGGCTGGTTCCAGCGGTAGCCCATGAGGCGCTGCCCGAAGAACGACAGCTTCTGCTCGGCCAGCTCGCCGATCTCACGTTCCTCGCGGCGCATCCCCGGCGTTCGGATCATCGACCGGAAGATCCCCGCCTTGGTGTGCCCGTAGGCGGCCGCCATCACGTTCTCCTTGACCGTCATGTTCAGGAACAGGCGCAGGGTCTGGAACGTCCGGGCGATCCCGCGCCGCGTGATCTCGTGCGGCTGAAGGCCGACAATGCTTTCGCCCGCCAGCCGGATGTCGCCTTCGTCGGGGTCGTAGATGCCGGTGATGAGGTTGAAGAGCGTCGTCTTGCCTGCGCCGTTCGGGCCGATCACGCTGACGATCTCGCCCTCGTCGACGTGCAGGTCGAGGTTGGTGACGCAATTGAGACCGCCGAACGCGAGCGAGACGTTGTCGATCTCGAGCAGCCGCTCGCCCATCAGTTGATCTCGATTCTCTTCTCGCCGAGCAGGCCGTTCGGGCGCACGATCATCAGGACGATCAGCAGCAGCCCGAGGACGATGTACCGGGCCGGGCCGGGGTTCGGGATCATCAGATTCTCCCAGACGAAGCCGGCCAGGTAGAGCGTCGGGGGCAGCGCGACCATCCGCAGCCAGCCTCCGAGATGCGTCACGCACAACATGCCCACGAGCAGCAGGAGGTAGGCCACCTGGCCGACCCAGGGGGTAGGTTGCACCGGGACGACCACCCAGTGTGCGAGCACGCCCGAGAGACCGCCGTGGACGCCGTCGACCCATGAGTGGTGGAACGACGCGGCGATCGCGTGGACGATGAATCCGAAGGCGGCGGTGGCGACGACGACGATCGCGAGCCGGATCGAGAGCCGGTAGACCGCGATGACGCCGACGATCACCGCGAGGTAGAAGAGCGCGCGCGCCTGGCCTGGGTCCTGGAGGACTTGCAGCAGGACGCTGACGAGAATCGCTCCGAGGACGGCGCCCGGCGCGCTGCCCAGCCCACCGAGGATCACCATCGCGTAGATCGTGATCATCACGACCGGCGAGAAGTTCAGCGGGTAGACGCTGGCGTTGAGCGCCGTCGCGATCGATCCCGCCAGCGCGGCGACGCCGGCCCCAGTGGCGAAGCTCAGCAGCTTCAGCCAGTTCACCGGCATGCCCATCACTTCCGCTGCGAGAGAGTCCTCGCGCTGTGAGCGCCACGCGCGTCCGGTGCGCGACAGGTTCACGAAACGGAGGGCGAGGTAGACGATCACGAACATCACGATCGCGATGTAGTAGTAGGAGACCGCAAAGATCCCGCCGTGCTGCACCGCCAGGTTGTGCCCGAAGAGGCCCAGCGGGTAGACGCCGGAGATCCCGAACGAGCCCCCGGTGATGTCGTGGCCAAAGATCTGGTTGCCGTTGGTCGCAACCGTCTCGAACAGCTCGAGGAAGAACAGCGTCATGATCGCCAGGTAGTCGCCCGACAGGCGCCGTGACGGAAGACCGACGAGCAGCCCGACCAGCGCGCCGACGATCGTGGCTCCCACGACGATCACGAGCGTCGGCACGTGGTAGCCGAACTTCGGCGAGTCGAAGATCGCGTAGAGATACGACCCGACTCCGAAGTACGCGATGTAGCCGAGGTCGAGCAGGCCGGCCCAGCCGACGATCAGGTTCAGCCCGAGTGCGAGAACCATGTAGACGACGGTCTGGAAGCCGATGAGGCGCACATATCCACTGGACTCGACGGCCGGCATCAGCGAACCGGCGGCGACGAACAGCGTCAGCCACGCCCACCACGGCACCCGCTGGAGCCGTCCCTCGACCGTGCCTCGCCACCCGGCGCGCCCGACCCGCCGCTCGCCTTCGCGCGCAACCCATTCGTCCCGCCCGACCGCAGGCCCCGTGGCCGACTGAGCATCCGGCTCCGGCGGTGTGGGAGGCTCGAGCTCGCTCATCTCAGACCTTCCGGATGTCCACTCGGCCGAAGAGCCCCCGCGGCCGGAAGATCATGAAGGCGATCAGGATCGAGAACACGACGAGGTCCGACCACGCCGTTGTCCAGTAGCCCGCCGTGTACGACTCGGCGCAGCCCAGCAGGATCCCACCGAGCATCGCGCCCGGGATCGAGCCGATGCCGCCGATCACCGCGGCGGTGAAGCCCTTCAGACCCGTCGTGAAGCCGACGGCGGCGAATGTGGGCACCCGGAGCGCGAACATTACGCCGGCCGCCCCCGCGAGAGCCGAGCCGAGCACGAACGTGAACACGATCACCTTGTCGATGTCGATGCCCAGCATGGCAGCTGCTTCGCGGTCGAACGACGTTGCGCGCATCGCCTTGCCGGTGCGGCTCTTGTTGACGAGGAGCCAGAGCACGATCATCAGCACGAACGCGGCACCGATGGTGATGATCCGGAGCAGCGGGATGTGCACGTGATCCAGGTCGAAGCCGTGGAAGTAGAGCGCGCCTCCGCTCAGGTTGTACGACGCGTAGTTGAACTGCTGCGCCCCGAACAGAAGCTGCATCGAGTTCGCGAGGAAGAACGACACCCCGAGCGCGCTGATCAGCGGTGCGATGCGAGGAGCGTCGCGAAGCGGGCGGTAGGCGAACCGCTCGATGACGACGCCGAGGACCGCGCATCCGGCCATCGCGGCGAGGGTGACCAGCACGAGCAGGAGCCACACGGGCACCACCGGGTCGGCCGCGCCTCCCAGCGCCTGGAGCACGCCGTATCCGATGAACGAGCCCACCATGAAGACGTCGCCGTGGGCGAAGTTCAGGAGCTTCAGCACTCCGTAGATGAGCGTGTAGCCGAGAGCGACGAGCGCATAGACGCTGCCGATCGTCAGGCCGTCGAGAGTGAGTTGAATGAAGAATTGCAAGGGCTCGCCAGCCTAATGCTGCGAAGTAGTAGGGCGACCCGGCACGCTGCCGGGCCGCCCTGTGCTCTGCGACCTAGTTGACGAGCTTGTAGCTGCCGTTCGACTGAATCTTGAAGATGTAGAAGTGGGCGTTCAGCGGGTCGTTGGTCTTGGTCGACCACTTGAACGTCCCACCGAGGATCCAGTTCTTGATCGTCACCTTCTTGATGTTGTGGAACACATCAGCGCGCGACTTGAGCACACCGTGGTTCTGCGCACACGCGATCTTGATCGCGTTCAGCATGATCTGCACCGCACCGTAGGTCGGCGGGCCGAACGAGCCGAGAGTCATGCTCGGATTGGCCTTCTGCCAGCCGGCGATGATCGGAGCGTCAGAGGCGATGCCACTGATGTCCGGGGCGAAGTTCGCGACGTAGTCGCCCGCGTGCTTGAACTGCGCAGGTGCATCCGCACCGTCGCCGCCGAACACGACGGCGTTCTTGCCCTGCTCGACGAGCTGCTCGGCGAACGTCTGCGCCGCCGGGGGCTGCTGAGTGGGGAAGACGACGACGTTCGTGTTGCTCGGGACCTTCGTCACGTACGCGGAGTAGTCCGTCGTGGTGTTCGGCGCCGAGAGCCTGCTCACGTTGACGCCGTGCTTCGTGAGGTACGCACTGATCGTGGACGCGAGGCCCTGCGAGTACGGCTCCTGGAAGTCGAAGACGACGACGTTCTTCGCCTTGAGCGTATTGACGATGTACGACGCAATCGACGGGCCTTCGACGTTGTTCGCCGGGATGTCCCGGAAGAACGCCGGAGTACCGAGCTTCTTGCCGTTGACCGTGTAGGTCAGCGGAGTGTCGGTCGCCGACGGCGAGATCTGCGCAATGCCGGCCTGGTAGTACGTCTGGGCCGACGCCTCCGCGTCACCCGACGTCGAGGGGCCGATGACGCCGACCACCTTCGGGTCGGCCGCATACTTCTGCGCGAGCGCCAGGGCCGGCGCTGCGCCCTGCTCGACCGGGGTATCGCCCTGGACCAGCTGGATCTTCAGGCCCAGCTGCTTCGGAAGAGTTGCAACGGCGTACTTGGCCCAGCTCAGCTGCTCCGTGCCGAGGAAGCCTGCTGCGCCGGTCAACGGCGTCACCATCGCGATCTTCATCGTGCTGTTGCAGCTGATGCTCTGCGACGACGAGGCCACTTTCGGGCCGCCGTGCGCAGACGTGGCGACGATGCTTGCCGCAATGACCGCGGCGGCAACGACGATCGCCTTCTTCATTCGTTTCTCCTCCTTGCCGGGGGGCGCAATTCTGGGGGGGGTGCCGCGTGAAGTGACGAGTGTGCCTAGGTCACCCTCGCGGTGTCAATGATCAAATCTTCAGGACGCGAGAGCCTCGACCCAGCCACGGGTGTCGAGGAATTGGCGGAAGAGCACGGCTTTCCCCTCCCGCAGGCGCCAGGCGTGCACGAACGGCACGTCGAGGCGCTTGCCGGTGCCCTTGGCGATCCCGCGGTAGCGGCCGAGCACGACGACATCGTCACCGGCGTCCAGGAACTCGTCGGGGTCGGCGCTGAACTCCTCCCACCACTCGGTATCGAGCGGGTCGAAGATGCTTCGCCGTACCGCCTCGACACCGTGGTAGGTGCCTCCGTGCGGAAGACCCTGCGCCTGCTGCCACTCGATCTGGGGGTCGAAGTCGGCCACGACCGAGTCGAGGTCTCCGCGCGCGAATGCCTCGTACGAGCGCTTCACGATCTCGACCGGCCGCATACACGTAGGTTACGTATCGATGCAGTACGCCCTGCAGGCAGACGATCGTCCCGACGGCCGCCTCCACGAGGTCGACGGCTTCACGCAGCGCGTGCTCGCGCTCGACGGGCCCGGCGGCGACCCCGGGTGCGACGAGGTTCTCTACGTCCTCGACGGCGAGAGCACGATCGCGTTCGCAGGCGCAGAGCAGCAGCTTCGCGCCGGGCACGCGGTGTTCGCGCCCGCCGGGGCCCTCTGGTCGGCGCGCGGCGATGCCCGCGCGGTGTCGGTGCTGGTGCACGACCCGGAGCCGTCCGACGGGCCCGCCGTGGTCGATCTCGCCGCCGCGCAGCTCGGCACCGCGACCGCCGGGCGCCAGTTCGTGCTCGGCGCAACGCCCGCCTGCGGCTGCAACTCGGTCACGCAGTTCATCGGCCTGATCCCGGTAGGCCGCGCGCCCGATCACTTCCACCGCTACGACGAGGTGATCTACGCGCTCGACGGCGAAGGGGTGCTCGAGATCGGCGGCGAGCAGGCGCCGATCCGGCCGGGCACCTGCATCCACCTGCCGCGCGGGCTCGTCCACTGCCTCGCCAACACCGGCGAGACCGAGCTGCGCGTGCTCGGCGTCTTCCGCCCCGCGGGCTCGCCCGCAGAGGCCTACTACCCGGACGGCACGCGCGCGGTCGTCCCCGGGAGCGAGGAGTAGCTGGATGCCCCGCATCGAACGCGCCTCGACTGTCGTCTGGGAAGGGAACGTCGCCCGTGGCCAGGGGCGCCTGAGCGGCCGGACGGGCGCGTTCACCGACCTGCCGTACTCGCTGCCCAGCCGGATCGGCGACCCCGGGGGCAAGACGAGCCCCGAGGAGCTCCTCGCCGCCGCGCACGGTGGCTGCCTGACGATGTCGGTCGCCGGCGAGCTCACCCAGGCGGGCTCTCCGCCCACGCGCCTCGACACCACCTGCCTGATCGTGATGGACGAGATCGAGGGCCAGGGCCACCAGATCGTCGCGTCGCAGATCACGATCGCCGTCGACGCGGATGCCGACGACGATGCGATCGCGGCGGCGATCGAGCGGGGCGACGCCGGCTGCCCGTTCTCGACGCTCTTGCGCAAGGCGGGCGTCGACGTGACGATCGCCCGGGCTTGACCCGCCACGCCGTCCCGCGTTTTCGCGGCGGCGCCGTCGTGCGTGGTGCCTGGCTGATCGGCGGGCTCTTCGTTTTCGCCCTGTCGATCATCTGCCTCTACGAGGCCCGGCTCGGTCTCTCTCCGTGGGACGCGCTCAACCAGGGCATCAGCAAGCACACGCCCCTTTCGTTCGGCACGGCCAACATCGCCGTCGGCTGCGTCATCCTCGTGGTCGCCGTCCTGCTCGGCTCCCGGATCGGAATCGGCACCGTGGCAAACGCCGTGCTCGTCGGCACCTTCGTCGACCTGCTGCTGCGCGTCGGCTGGGTCACCGACCTCGGTCATTCGTCGCTCGCCGTCCGCATCGGGCTGCTCGTCGTCGGGGTCTCCGTGATGGGGCTCGCCACGGGCCTCTACGTCGGTGCCGGCTTCGGCGCCGGGCCGCGCGACTCGTTGATGCTCGCCCTCGTGCGCCACAGCGGCTGGCGGGTCGGCCTGGTGCGCGGCTGCCTCGAGGCCTCCGCGACGCTCGCCGGCTTCCTGCTGGGCGGAAAGGTCGGCATCGGGACGCTCGTGTTCGTGCTGGCGATCGGGCCTGCGGTCGAGGGCTCGTTCACCCTGCTCGGGCGTTCGTCGCTGAGCATCGGCCGCGTCGCCGAGTCGCCCGCCTGACGATCACCCGCTGCGGCCGTGGACCGCGAGCCAGCTCGTCCCCGGCTCGGTCTCGAGCACGGTGTGCGGGCAGCCGGTGGGCAGGAGCACCCACTCGCCGGCGAGAAGCTCGAGCTCTTCGCCGGCCACCCGGAGCCGTGCCCGGCCCTCGACCACGAGCACCCATTCGTCGTGCGCCTGCTCGAACGACGGCTGCTCGACGAGCTCACCGCTCAGGATCTGCTCGACGCTCGCGCCGCCGAGGTCGGCGAGGGTGACGAAGCGCTCACCGTGCCGGGGAGCCGCGGAAGCAGGCTCGAGGCGACCGCGCCGGAGAGGCTTGCCCATCGCCTGGACGTTACGCTCGGAGGATGACAGGGCTGTTCGACCTCAGCGGGCGGGTCGCCGTCGTCACCGGGGCCAGCGGCACGCTGGGCGGCACGATCGCGCGCGGCCTGGCCGCGGCAGGCTGCTCGGTGGGCGCGCTGGCGCGCCGCCGCGACCGGCTCGACGCCCTGGTGGCCGAGCTCGGGCCGTCGGCGTTCGCGCTCGAGGCCGACGTGCTCGACGCCGGCAGGCTGCGAACCGCCCGCGACGCCGTGCTCGAGCGGTTCGGCCGGCTCGACGTGCTGGTGAACTGCGCCGGAGGGAACGTGCCGGGAGCCGTGACCGGCGAGCACTCGTTCTTCGAGCTGCCGTCCGAGGCGCTCGAGGAGGTCGTGCGGCTCAACCTCCACGGCACGCTGCTGCCGTGCCAGGTGCTCGGGGAGACGATGGCGAGGCTCGACGATCCGCCGCCCGGCGGGTGCTCCATCGTCAACATCTCCTCGCTCGCCGCCGACCGGCCGCTGACGCGGACGGTCGGCTACGGCGCGGCGAAGGCCGCCGTCGAGAACCTCACGCGCTGGCTGGCAGTCGAGCTCGCCTCTTCCGGAGTGCGCGTGAACGCGATCGCGCCGGGCTTCTTCGCCGCCGAGCAGAACCGCGCCCTCATCCGCAACGACGACGGGACGCTCACCGACCGCGGCGCGCGGATCGTCGCCGCCACGCCGGCAGGGCGGTTCGGCGAGCCGGCCGAGCTCGTCGGTGCCGCCGTCTACCTCGCAGGCGCCGCGTCGTCGTTCGTGACGGGGACCGTGCTGACGGTCGACGGCGGCTTCAGCGCGTACTCAGGGGTCTAGAAGATCTCTGCGCACCACGGCAGCGCCGAGGTGCGGAAGAGCGCGTCACCGCGATCGGCTGCGCCGGGCACGAGCTCCTCGGCCCGGGAGGCGCGCACGAGGTCGACGAAGCGGAAGCCGCCGAGGTAGACGGAGCCGAGCCCGGTGACGTCGAGCCGCAGCTCCGGCGTGTCGTCGGTCCGCTCCGGCCCGCCTGGCCCGACGCGCCAGCGGCCCGCGTTCGCCGGCATGAATGCGTCCTCCACGTCGAGCACGATCTCGTCACTGCTCGCGTAGCCGCGCGCCGAGAGCGCTGCCCCG
Source organism: uncultured Thermoleophilia bacterium (assembly GCA_963794375.1). Classification (GTDB taxonomy): domain Bacteria; phylum Actinomycetota; class Thermoleophilia; order Gaiellales; family Gaiellaceae; genus PALSA-600. Next base: position 314,061 of record CAWCDL010000001.1, on the reverse strand, counting down.
ACGTCGACGAGGCGCACCCAGAGCCCGTCGCCGAGCTGGAACTCCGTGCGCCGCGGCTCCGCGAGCAGCAGGAAGAGCGGATGGTCGAGCGGCAGGAAGTCGGCGACGAACCCGGCCGTCCAGTCGAAGTCGAGGAGCCAGCGCCACAGCTCGCGCGTGCCCTCGGGCGTCGGCGCGACCGCCTCGACAACCGTCACCGTCCCGATGCTGAAGCCGGAGGGATGCCAGTCCTGCGCAACCCGGTAGACGGCGTAACCGGCCGGCTCGCCGTCGAGATCCAGCACCGCCAGGTTGAGCGGGCCACCGCCTCTGCGACGCGCGGGGTCGTCGTGCAGGCGGCGAGTGCGCCACCACGTGTCCGTGCGCGCGAACATCCCCGGCCGCTCGGGCCGCAGGCGCTCGTAGAGCGGAGGGAACACCGCTGCCGCCTCCTCGGCGTCCACGAGCCGCACGGAGCCCCGAGGCGTGAACGGCAGCGCGAAGGCAACACGGTCGCGATCGATCCGAGCCATGCCGACGCGAGAGGCGAGGCCGTACCCGAAGCGCCCGTAGATCGTCCCCTCGGACGCCCACAGGTAGGCGACAGGCTCGCCGCGTCGGGCGACGTCGTCGAGCTGCTCCCGCATGAGGGCGGTCAGGACGCCGCGCCGGCGGTGCGACGGCAGCACCCCGACGACCGTGACGCCGGCCGCGTCGAGCTCGCCGCCCGGCACCGCGAGGCGGAACGGGAACGCACCCGTGCCGCCCACGATGCGGCCGTCGTCGAACGCGACGTGCACGCGATCGAGCTGCGTCCACTGCGCAAACCGCTCGGCCCCTTCGAGGTCGCTCGGCGAGCCGAAGTAGTGCTCGATCACGTTCAGACTGTCGCGCAGCTCCTCGAGCGAGGCGCACGGGCGGACCTCGATCACGCCAGACGTTCCAGGGGCGCGTACTCGAGCATCAGCCGTCGCTCGCTCCCGTCCTCGAAGCGCACGGTGACGACGCCGCCCGCTTCGATGCGCGTGACGATGCCGGTGCCCAGGGTGCCGTGCCGGACGGTGTCGCCCGTCGAGAGATCGGGCACGTCGGCCCGCGGCGCGAATTCCCGCTGCATGCGTGCGCCATAGTCAGACCACGAGGCGGGGCGCAGGCGCTCACGCTCGACGCCGAGCGACGGCAGCTCGTCGAGAAAGCGCGACGGCAGGTTCGCGTCGGCTCGCCCATAGAGGCTGCGCCGCATCGCGTGCGTCAACGTCAGCCGCTCCTGCGCCCGCGTCATGCCGACGTACGCGAGGCGCCGCTCCTCCTCGAGCGAGTTCTCCTCGATCGAGCGCGAGTGCGGGAAGATGTTCTCCTCCATCCCGATCATGAAGACGGCGCGGAACTCGAGCCCCTTCGCGTTGTGGAGCGTCATCAGCGTCACCTGCCCGCCGTCCGCCTCCTCCTCGCTGCGGAGCGCATCCTGGTCGGAGTAGAGCGAGATCTCCTGGAGGAAGCCGGAGAGGCTCGGCTCGGTGGCGGACGCGTCGTACTCGCGCGCGACGCCGACGAGCTCCTCGAGGTTCTCGATCCGCCCGCGCGCCTCGATCGTCCGCTCGGCCTCGAGTGCCTCCAGGTAGCCGGTCCGGTCGAGCACCGCCTCGACGAGATCGCCGACGCCGGAGTCGGTCGCCGTCGCCATCAGCGACTCGATCGCGTTCCGGAACGACGTCACCGCACGGCTCGAGGCGGCCGCGAGCCCAGCCTCGTCGGGCCGCCCCGTCGCCTCCCAGAGCGTCGCATCGAGCCCGGCGGCGTAGGCGGCCAGCCGCTGCAATGACGTGTCGCCGATCCCGCGCCGCGGCCGGTTCGCGATCCGCAGCAGCGAGACCTGGTCGTACGGGTTGTCGATCACCTGCAGGTAGGCGACGAGGTCCTTGATCTCGGCCCGCTCGTAGAAGCGCGGCCCGCCGATCACCTGGTAGGCGATCCCCTGGCGCACGAGCACGTCCTCGAGCACGCGGCTCTGGGCGTTCGTCCGGTAGACGACGGCGACTTCGCCGGCGCTGTAGCCCTCCTCGATCAGCGCCGCGATCTCGGCGGCGACGAACCGCGCCTCGGCGTGCTCGTCCTCGGTCTCGACGACACGCACGGGATCGCCCTCGCCGAGATCGGACCAGAGGCTCTTCTCCTTGCGGTCGCGATTGTTCGCGATCACCTCGTTCGCCGCGGCAAGGATGGTGTTCGTCGAGCGGTAGTTCTGCTCGAGCGCGACGATCCTCGTGTTCGGGAAGTCATCCTCGAAGCGGAGGATGTTGCCAATGTCCGCGGACCTGAACGAATAGATCGACTGGTCCGGATCGCCCACGGCCATCAGGTTCATGTGCTTGTCGGCCAGGAGCTGCAGCAGCACGTACTGCGCGTGGTTCGTGTCCTGGTACTCGTCGACGAGGATGTAGCGGAACGCGCTCGACCACTTGTCGCGCGCCTCGGGGAAGCGCTGCAGCACGTCGACCGTGAGCATGAGCAGGTCGTCGAAGTCGACGGCGTTCGAGCCGAAGAGCCGGCGCTGGTAGAGGCGGTAGACGTCGGCGACGGTCTGGTCGTAGAAGCTCGCGACGCGGGAGGCGTACTCGTCGGGGCCGACGAGCTGGTTCTTCGCGTTGGAGATCTGCGAGTGGATGCCGCGCGGCACGAACCGCTTCGGATCGCGCTCGAGCTCCTCGAGGCACGCCTTGACGAGGCGAACCTGGTCGGCCTGGTCGTAGATCGTGAAGTTCGAGCGGTAGCCGAGCCGTTCCGCCTCGCGGCGCAGAATGCGTCCGCAGGCGGAGTGGAAGGTGAGGATCCAGATCGCCCGCGCCACCGGCCCGACGGCGCGCTCGACGCGCTCACGCATCTCGCCCGCGGCCTTGTTCGTGAACGTGATCGCGAGGATCTCGTTCGGCTTCACGCCGTGCGCGGCGAGCAGATGCGCCACGCGATAGGTGAGGACGCGCGTCTTGCCGGAGCCGGCGCCGGCGATCACGAGCAGCGGCCCTTCGGTCGTGAGCACCGCCTCGCGCTGGGCCGGGTTCAGGTCGGCGAGGTAGCCCTGGGGCTCGATGGCGGCCATTCCAGCGAGGTTAGCGGCCTACGCCAGGCCGTCGAGCCGCTCCTCCAGGAGGGCCACGGCGCGTGCGAGCAGGTCCGGATCGGACGACTTGAGCACGACCTCCACCTCCGGCCCGGACGGCTCGAAGCTCGGGTAGGAGCCGACGAGCACGCCCGGGAAGCCCTCCGTCGCCTCGACGAGCGCAGGTGCGATCCGCGACTCGCGCGTGCGGTAGCGCCGCCGCCAGGAGCCGATCGGAGGCCCGCCACGGAGCTCCTCGGCGTGAAGGTCGAACATCGCCTCCATCTCGCCGGGCAGCCCCGGAAGGACCCACACGTTCTCGATCAGGAAGCCGGGGGCGCCGCCGAGCGGGTTCTCGAGCGGCCGGGCGCCGCGCGGCAACGCGGCCCAGCGCGCCGCGTACTCGGGGGCGCCCGTGAACCGCGCCCGCAGCTCGGCTTCCAGCTCTGGCACGACCTCCTGCTCCACCGCGAAGGCGGCCGCGAGCGCCTCGCGGGTGAGATCGTCCGGCGTGCCGCCCAGGCCGCCGGTGACAACGAGGTGGTCGACGAGGGGCGCCTCGCGCCGAACGAACGCCACGATCCGGTCGAGGTCGTCCGGCACCGAGGCGCTCAACCCGACCTTCACGCCGAGCTGCTCGAGGCGGCGCGCGAGCCACGAGGCGTTCGTGTTCTCGACGTCGCCCGAGACGAGCTCGTTGCCGATCGTCAGGATGGTGGCATGCACGGCACGAGTATCCGCGAGCTCGAGCCCGAGCGCGACGTCGAGGCGGTGGTGCGGATCGCCCGGGAGGCCGATCCGCAGCTCGTCTTGTCGGAGGCAAGCTGGCTGCACCGCGCCCGGACGGTCCCCGAGCGCGCCGTCCAGAAGCGGTGGGTCGCCGAGCGAGACGGTCGCGTGGCCGGCTACGCGTTCTGCTTCCGGAACTTCTTCACCGAGGGGTCGACGAACGCGTTCGGCGGCGTCACCGTCGCCGAGATGCACCGGCGGCGGGGCATCGGGACGGCGCTGCACGAACAGGTCGACGCCCATGCCCGCGCGCTCGGGGCCGGATCGATCACCGTGCACTTCCTCGAGAACGCCGCGGGCGTCTCGTTCGCGCCCGGGCTCGGGTACCGCGAGGCGCGCGCGGAGCAGGAGTCCGTGCTCGACCCGCGGACGATCGCCGAGCGGCCGCCGCCCGGGCTCGATCTCCGCCGCGTTCTCGACGTCGACCCGCGGCATGTCTACGAGGTCGACGTGACGGCGACCCGCGACGTGCCGCTGCTCGAGCCCGTCGATCACATCCCGTATGCCGAGTGGGAGGACCACGTCCTCCGCCATCCGCTGTTCACATCCGACGGGAGCTTTCTCGCCTATGTCGACGGCGCTCCCGCCGCGGTCTCGCTGCTGATCGCCGACAGCGAGAGCCGGCGCGCCGCGAACATGTTCACGGGCACGCTCCCAGCATTCAGAGGGCGCGGCCTCGGGCTCGCGGTGAAGCTCGCCTCGATCGACTGGGCGGCCGCGAGCGGCATCACCGCGATGGTGACGACGAACGACGAGCGCAACGCGCCGATGCTCGCGATCAACCGCCGGCTCGGCTACGTGCCGGCGGGGCGCCGTGTCGACTGGCTCAGGACCGAAGCGGGAACGGCTTCCGCGCCAGCGCCGCCAGCACCTGCGACGTAACCCACACCGGGGTCGTCACGTACTTCGCCGAGTAGCGGTAGCTGCCGTCGGGTCGGCGCATCCGCGCGAGGTAGGCGAACGCGGCGCGTGGCGGCGTGCGCCCGGCGGCGACGAGCCCCTGGATCGCCCAGGCGGTCGACTGCGCGTCCGACCCGCGCCCGCGGGTGAGCTCGAAGCCGCCGTCATGGTTCTCGAACCTCAGGAGGAAGCTGACCGCCTTCGTCACCGGCGCGCCGTGGACGCCGGCCACCTTCAGCGCCTCGAGCGCGGCGGCGGTGTCGTTCGAGTCGGGCTGGCCGCCGATCCCCCACGGGAACCCACCGCCCACTGCCTGGTGCGCGAGCAGGAAGCGCACCGTCGCCGGGGCGGCGCGGCCCAGTGCGAGCACACCCCAGAAGGTGGAGTTGAGCGTCGGCCCGATCTGGCCGGTCGGCTTGACGGCAAGGCGCGCGAGCAACGCGTCGGGCTCTGCCCCCAGCGCCTCCTCCGCGAGGGCGACGAGCGAGATGTCGGTGCTCTCCACGAGAGAGCCCTCCTGCGAGCGAAGGTAGTCGAGGGAACCGGGCGCAGGCGCTCCCGCCGCGCGCAGGCCGAGCGCCGCCCACGCGGTCAACTCGGGGCCGGGCGCTCCGCCCGGCTCCGCGAAGGCGCCGTTCGACGCGTGGGCGGCGACGAACGAGACCGGCGAGACGGCAAGGACGAGTGCCGCGGCGACGGCGGTCAGGCCCATCTGACCTCCGTCGACAGCCTGTCCGCGTAGCGCTGCAGCAGCCGTCGCAGCTCGGGCCCGGCGGCCAGCGCGAGAGCGACGTTGCCGGCGGCGTGTGCGACGTCGAACCAGAGGCCGCGGGCGACAACCGCGATCAGCGACGGGAGCGTGTGCGGCGCGAAGCCCCACCACAGCCACAGGTCCATGCTGACGCTGAACGCGAAGCCGAGCACAGCGCCGACGACGGCAAGCCCGATCCGCGTGCGGACGACAGGCGCGAGCAGGGCCCCCGCCGCGCCGCACAGCCCCCAGCCGAGCATCTGCTGCGGCGTCCAGATCCCCTGCCCGAGGAAGAGGTTCGAGACGAACGCGGCGAGGGCGCCGGTCGCGAACCCGGCCCTCGCGCCGAGCGTCGCCCCGGCGACGATCGCGATCACCGTCACCGGCTGCACGCCCGGAACGGCCGCGAAGACGACGCGACCGGCAGCCGCCGCAGCCGCAAGCGTGGCGACGACGGCCAGCTCACGTGTCGACGTGGTGCCGCCCTCGAACCAGGCGATTCCCGCGACGACGAGCGCCATCGCCCCGAGCCCGGTCGCGAGCGCCCCGTCGTCGACGACGAGCGCCGCAGCGAGCAGAGCGAGCGCAAGCAGGCCGAGCCTAGACACGAGCCTCACTTCTGGCGGGCAGCTCGATCACCCGGTCGGCGACCTCGGCGGCGAACGCCAGGTCGTGCGTGACGACGAGCGTTCCCCGTCCGGGCGCCTGGGCGCGCAGGAGGCGCGCCAGCTCGGCCTTGCGCTCCGGGTCGACGCCACGCGTGGGCTCGTCGAGAACGAGCAGCTCGGGGTCGGTCGCCAGCACGGAAGCGAGTGCGACCCGCTCCCGCTCCCCCGACGAGAGGTCGCGCGGGTGCCGCTCGTCGAAGCCTGCGAGCCCCACCTCGGCAAGCGCACGCCGCGCCGCCTCGATGGGCGCGCCGAGCGCGACCTCGTCGAGCACGCGCTCGGTGACGACGTGGCGGCCGGGATCCTGGGTGAGATATGCGGCCCGCCGGTGCACGATCTCGCCCGCCTCGGGCTCCAGCAGGCCGCAGGCGAGCAGGGCCAGTGTCGTCTTGCCCGCGCCGTTCGGCCCGGTCAGCGCCACGACCTCGCCGCGGCGTACCTCGAGCGAGACGCCGTCGAGCACGACCCTCGGGCCGTACGAGAAGCGGACACCGGACGCGACGCAGACGGCCTCGGGGACGTGCGGCAGGTAGAGCGGGCGGTTGGCGGCGAGCCAGTCGAGCGCCTCGGCCCGCGGCGCGTCGCGGAGGACGCGCCCCTGTTCGAGGAAGAGCACGCGGTCGACGCGTGCGAGCGGCCGGGCCGGGCGCTGCTCGGAGACGACCACCGCGCACTCGAGGGAGTCGACGACGTCGAAGAACGCTTCGGCTGCCTCAGGGTCGAGCTGGGAGCTCGGCTCGTCGAGCAGCAGGAGCCGGGGGCGCAGCGCGAGGGCCGAGGCGAGCGCCACCCGCTGCAGCTCGCCGCCCGACAGCTCCCCGGCAAGGCGGCTGGAGAGGTCGGCTGCGCCGACAAGCGCGAGCGCTTCCTCGACCCGCGGCCAGATCTCGTCCGGCGGGACGCCGGTGTTCTCGAGGCCGAACGCGACCTCGTTCGCCACGCGGCTCATCACGACCTGGTCCTCGGGCTCCTGGAACACCGACGCGACCGTCCCGGCGAGGTCGACCGGCCGCGACTCGCGCGTGTCGAGCCCGGCGACGACGACGCGCCCGGCGAAGACGCCGCCGTGGAAGTGCGGCACGAGGCCCGCGAGCGCGCGGATGAGCGTCGACTTGCCGGAGCCCGACGGACCGAGCAGCGCGATGCGCTCGCCCTCCGCGACCTCGAGCGAGACGCCGTCCAGCACCGGCCGGCCGGCGGCGTACGCGAAGCGGAGGTTCTCGACGACGACTAGAGCCACAGCGCCCCCACCGCGACGACGGCGACCGAGGCCGCGAGCGCGACGTGGTCGAGCCACGTCCACGCCGGCCGCGGCGCGCGGGTCCGCTCGGGTCGCCCGTACCCGCGTGCCTCCATCGCCTCCGCCAGGTTCAGCCCCCGCTCCAGAGAGCCTGCGAGGAGCGGCGAGAGCCGCCTCATTGCTCCAAGCTCGACACCGCGGCCGCGCAGCGCGAGTTGCAGCTCGTGCGCGTCGCGTTCGAGGACCGGCACGAGCCGCGTCGCGAGCGCGACGGCGAGTGTCGAGCGCCGCGCCCAGCCCGCCGACGCGAGCAGGCGGTCGTGGTCGAGGAGCAGCGCGTACACGGCGAACGCGAGCCCGACGGCGACCAGACGGAGCGCCTGGAACAGGCCGTTGCGGAGCTCCTCGGTCGTCACGTCGAGCCGGCCGAGCACGGGCACGGTCGGGCCGGTCCAGATCGGGTGCGAGCCGATCACCTCGACGAACGGCGTCAGCAGGAAGACGGTCAGCCCGGTGACCAGGACGCCCACGAGGTAGGGCCAGCGGCGCTTCGCCGGCGCCCGCAGCGAGACAACGAGGAGGATCGCGGCGATCGCGGCGACCGAGGCGATCCGGTCGGCGAGGAGTGCCGCAACGGCGAGCGCGGCGAGCAGGGCGGCTGCCGGGACGGGACTGAGCCTCAAAACCGGTACCTCAGCGCTGTGGGGTCATGGGCGAGTCGTCGCGCGACGGCGACGCCGAGGTCGAGCCGGTAGCCGCCGTGGAACGGACTGATCCGCACGGTCTCGGGCGACGGCGTGCCGCCCACGACGATCACGTTGCGCGAGCCGCCGAGCCCGCCGACCGTGCCGTGCACCTGGCGTGCGATGGCGCGCGCGAGCGCCCGGTTGCCGAGGACGCGCGTGTCCGAGTCGATGAACGGATGCGGGTACGCGCCGACGACCGCCGGCACTTCCGCGGTGGCGGGCGTCCAGTGGCGGTAATCCCACCAGACGTTCTCGCCGGGGTGCACCGTCACGTCGGCCGCACTTCGGTCGCCTTCGATCCCGTCGACGAAGTAGAACCAGTCCCGCTGGCCCGAGAGCGAGCCGTCGGTGCCGTCGATCGACTGGACGTAGCGGCCGCCGTAGCGGGTCGTGACCTTCAGCCGGCGCTCGACGACCTGGATCGCGTCGAGCCCGGCCGGCACCGAGCCCGAGTAGACGACGTGCGCACCGCGGTCCTGCGTCACCCAGAGCGTCGCCGTCCCGCGGCCGCGCTCGCCGCCGCAGCCGGCGAGGGCGAGCGCGAGCCCGAGGACGACGACTGCTCTCACTTGACCGCGTTCGAGCGGACCGCGCCGGTGGCGGTGGCCCGCACGAGCACCCCGATATGCCTGCCGGGGCAGTACGCCGTGCCGGTCGTGCCCGGCGCCGACTTCTTCGAGCCGACGTGCCAGGTGAGCCCGCTCACCGTCGCGGCCTTGCCGTTGTCGTCGTAGGCGGCGGCCGTGTAGCAGCCGTTCGCCGCCGCCTTCACCTGCAGCGTGGGCGGGCCGCCGGTCGGCCCGAAGGTCGCGTAGTACCAGAGCACGGTGTCTCCGTCCGCGAGCTGCACCTGATCGGCGCCGACGGGCGGGGAGGCGTTGTCGACCTTGAACACCCACCCGGACGAGGCGGAGCCGCCATAGCGGCCGACCTGGTCGACGTAGTTGCCGAAGCTCGAAGTGGTGAGGTGGTAGTAGAGCTCGCCGAGCAGCGAGGCCTGCTCCAGGGCCTCGAGCGGGGTCGACGCGGTGACGGTGACCTCGGTGGGGCCGAAGAGCGTGCGGGTCTTCCCCTCGACGCGCACCTTGACGGTGGCGGCCGAGGCGATTGCCGGCAGGACGAGCGCAAGAACGGCGAGACAAGCGAGACGCTTGAGCACGAAGCCTCCTTCCGCGAGAGGTTCAGTGGAAGAGGGCGACCGGCAGGTCTTCTGACTCGGGGCTCCCCCACTCGCCGCCTTCCCGGGCCTTGCGGCCCAGTGGCTTTCGGCGAGAGGCATCTCCCCTCACAGCGGCGGGACCGTCCCGGACTTGCACCGGGTTCCCTTTCCGCTCGCCCGTTTTGTGGAGGGTGACTCTATCTAAGCTTGGCGGCGATGGAGCACGGGGAAGTCACGGACCGGCAACTCGAGGCGATCCTCGCCCGGCTCGACCGGCTCGTCGAGGAGCTCGCGCGCATGAACGCCCGGGAGGAGCGCCGCGAGGAGCTGACCGTGATCGCTCACGAGCTACGCAACCTGAACGAGTCGCTGCAGGCGATCACCTACGCCGCGCTCGGGACTCAGGGGCCGCAGGTCCGCCGCAGGCGCGGCTGAGGCGCTACAGCCGAAAGATGTCGAGCACGCCGGTCGTGGCGTGATCGTTCGCATTCCCCTCGGCGATCGCGACCCTGCCCGCTGCGACGATGGGGCTCTGCCAGTGGATCGGCCCCGTCGTCAGCGAGGCGAGCAGCTTGCCGGTCGCGGCGGCGTAGACGTTGAGCATCCCGTCCCCACCGACGTAGAGCAGCGCCCCGGCGACGACGGGCGACGTGCCGTTCGTGGTGTTCGACCAGACGGAGTGCAGACGCCCACCGCGAAGCCGCCAGGCCTGTGTCCCGCCTCCGGTGGCGACGAACACCCACGTGCCCTGCCAGATCGCGGGCGCCGTGTACATCAGCTGGCCACCCGGGGTCGGCACCGTCTGCAGCTCACCGCCGGTGACGGCGTTGACCCCCGGGAGCTTTCGCAGGTCGAGGAGACGGATCTCGGCGTCCTTGCCGCCTTGCACGGCGTAGCCGCCGGCGAGCAGGCCCGGGCTCGTCGAGCCGAGGTCGAGGTCCGAGTCGTTGAGGTGCTGCTGGTCGACGGGCGTCCAGTGGCGGAGAAGCCGGGAGGCGTCCGGAGACAGGACAAGCGTGCTGTCGCCCCAGTTCGTGCTCCCGTTCCACGGGGCGTTGCCTGTGGCCACCACGAGATCTCCCGTTGCCGGGTCGACGGCGGCGCCGTTCCGCGACCAGATCGCCGAGTCGCTCGCGTCGCACGTGCTCGGCTTCAGCAGCCCGGAGCGGTCCGAGCAGAGCGAGTTCCACACGTGCACGATCGCGCCGGTGCGCTCCGAGATCGTCACGACGTGCCCCTGGTAGGGCGGTGCGTCGCCGATATACCCGCCCGTCGTCGCGATCACGAGCCCGCGCGAGATGTTGAGCGACGAGGTGATCTTCTCGTGCGTCGGGTCCTTCGTTATCGATCTGGCCCAGACGACGGAGCCGTTCCGCATCCGAAGCTTGCGAATCACCCCGTCGGGCGCCGCTGCGTAGACCGCGGTGCGGTCGGTCGAGAGGATCGGCGTCGCATTCGTGATCTGCGCCGTGCCGGCGAGCTTCGAGTAGGTCGGCGGTGTGTACCGCCAGAGGACGTGCCCGGTGGCCGCGTCGATCGCCTCGGTCTTCCCGTACGTGGTCGTGACGACGAACGCATCGTGCCCACGAACGCCCTTCGCGACGTAGATCGGCGACGAGTCGACGGTGCCGTCGAGCTGTACCCTCAGCCGCCGCAGCTTGCTGACGTTCGCGGCGGTGATCGTCGCGTCCGGCGAGGCGTCGTGGCGCGCCGCGTCGTACCCGAATCGACCCCAGTCGGCGTCGGTCGCGCTCCCCGCGGCGCGCGCCGCAGGCAGAGCGAGGACGAGCAGCAGGAGCGCCGGTGCGAGCCGCCTCATCGCGCCGTGAGATCGGGCGTCTTCACCCACGGGCCGGGCAGCGTCAGCAGCGACTCGGCGCTGAGGTAGGCGAGGCCTGCGAGCGGCAGGTCGATCCAGCGCTCGAAGCAGAAATAACGGCGACGCCAGTGGGGGAAGAACTTGCGATTGAAGCTGTGCAGCCGCTCCAACTGGAACAGGCGATCGGCCTTCAGAAGCGCGAAACGGAAGCCGCGTGCGAACCGGCCGGCACCCTCGTCTGCGCTCAGGAAGTCGGCGAAGACGGCGAAGTTGAGCGAGAGCTCGGTGACACCGGCCGTGCGCGCCCAATCCAGCGATTTCGTGATCAGGTACTCCATCAGCCCGTTCGGCGTATCGCGACGGCGCCGCATAGACGCGAGCGAGTAGCCGTCACTCGCCGGCGACGGCACGAGCTGCAAGAAGCCGCCGACCGACCCGTCGGGCGCGATCGCCACGGCGAGCACCGTGTCCGGGTAGAGGAACAGCGCGTCCATCGCCATCGTGAAGCCGCGCTCCGGCCAGTTGCCGCGCCATTCCTGGGACACGGACCGAAGCTCGCTACGAAGCGCCTCGTCCGCGGCACCCGTCGTGAGCACCCGCACCTCGTAGCCGGACTTCTCGAGCCGCGAGACCGACTGGCGCACCTTCCGTATCGCGCGACCGTCGAGCGAGAACTCGCTCGGCCTGATGATCGCCTCGTCGCCCAGGTACATGGACTTGAAGCCGAGGGCGGCGTAATCGTGGAGCGCGTCGGTCGACGCCCCCGCGACGGCGACCCGCCAGCCTTTCGTGTGGGCGACGCGGCGGAACTCGGCCACGAGCTCGCGGAGTTCATCCGGCTCTCCGATCGGGTCGCCTGCGATGAGCGCCGTCCCACGAATCACGCGATAGGCCAGGAACGAGCGCCCGCTCGGCGAGAAGAAGTAGCTCTTGTCGCGGCGCAGCGTGAAGTACGAGAGGCTGTCGGTCCCGTGCTCCTGCACCAGCTCGGCGGCGCGGTCGCGGTCGTGGCCGTCGCACGGCTCGAGCCGGTGCGGTCGGAGCCACAGCCACAGCGCCCGGAAGGCGAGCGCGCCCGTCACGAGGACGAGCGCCGTGTCGATTCGCTCCGAGTACGCGTCGGTGTCGAACCAGTCGACGACCACAAGGCCCGTGCAGACGGCCAGGGCCACGCCGACCTGCGCGAGCGGCAGCACGGTCGCCGGGTCACCCGGCGCGACGAACTGGCGCCTCGCCCGGACGAGCCAGACGAGGAGCAGGAGATGGACGGTCGCCTCCTCGAAATCGAGCCCCTTCGCGAGGTGACCGATCGCCGAGACGATCACGATCGCGACGGCGAGTACCCACGCCCGCCGCTTTCGGCGGGCGAGACCGCGGGAGAGCCAGATCATCGCGATCCCGAGGGCGAGCGTGACCGTCCGGGCTGCGCTGGGCACGCCGGGCGGCAGGATCCCGTGAATGATGTGGCTGCGGTCGGCGTACTCGGGCGTGAGCGCGGAGACGATCGAGACCAGGCCGGCGAAGGTCGCGGCCCAGGCGAGTAGGACAGGGGTCGCCGGGCGACGCACTCCCCACAAGGTACTCCCCGCGGCGGCCGGCCGCGTCGGGATCCCTCAGTCGTGGAGGAGGACGCGCCGGAGCTCGTCCTCCTTGCCCGGCTCGAGGATCGCGAGCACCTGGTCGCCCTCCTCGAGCTGGGTCTCCTCGTCGGGCACGGCGGCCTTGCCGTCCCGGACGACCGAGATCAGCCGCGCCCCCTCGGGGAGCCGGAGCGCCCGCACGCGCTTGCCCTCGCAGTTCGCGTCCTTGACGACCGTCACCTCGACGATCTCGAGGTTCTCCTTGCGCAGCTCCAGGAGCTGGACGAGGCCATGCTCGGGCACCTCGTGCTCGATCAGGCCCATGATCGCGCCGGTCGCGGAGACGGTCGGCGAGATCCCCAGCAGGTCGAAGTACGGCTGGTTGCGGGGATCGTTGATCCGGGCGATCACGCGCTGGACGCCGTACCGCTCACGTGCGATCTGGCAGATGATCACGTTGTCCTCGTCGTCGCCCGTCGCGGCAACGATCAGGTCGGGCGGCCGTTTGATCCCGGCCCGCTCGAGCACGAAGAGCTCAGTCGCGTCTCCGCGCAGGACCTGGTGCTCGAACTCGGCCTCGAGCTTGTTGAAGCGGTACGGCTTCTGCTCGATCAGCGTCACCTCGTGACCGGCGCGCAGCAGCGAGCGCGTGAGGTTCGTGCCCACCTTGCCGCCGCCAGCGATCAGGACATACATCAGGCCGCAGCGTCCTCGGTACTGCGGACGGCGCCGACGAGGGTCTCAATCGCGCTGGAGGTCGGGCAGACGATCCGCAGCCCCCGCGTGGCGTAGAACTGGGCGCGCGCCGGGTCGAGCACGCGCACGACGACCGTCGGCACCTCGAAGAGCTTCTGCGCGGCCTGCGCGATCACGAGGTTCGTGTTGTCGCCGTCGGTCGTCACGACGACCGCCTCCGCCTCCTCGATGCCGGCGTCGCGGAGGAGCTGGAGGTCCATGCCGTGCCCGACCACGAAGTTGCCGCCCCAGCCCTCGCCGAGCCGGCCGAGCGCATCCTCGTTCTCGTCGACGACGGTGACGTCCCAACCCGACCCGTGCAGCTGCAGCGCGACGTTCGAGCCGACGCGCCCACAACCGATCACGATCGCCTGCATAGCGGCGCCAGCGTAGCGCTAGCGCCTCCCTTCAGGTAGCTGCAAGTTCTTCGTCCATGACGGACTGTGGGAAGGCGACGATCAGCACCTCGCACGGTGCCTTGCGGAGGACGTAGTCGACGGTCGGTGAGAAGAACCGCGACTGGCGGCGCCAGCGGGGCGCCGAGCCGAGCACGATCAGGTCTGCCTCGACCTCGAGCGCGCGCTCGACGATGGCGTGGCCGATCGCGCGGGAGCGCACGATCGTGCCGTCCACGACGACGCTGTTGTCGACCCCGAGCAGCCTGGCCTCGTCGAGCGCCGCCTCGGCCCGCTCGTCCTCCGTGCGCAGCGGCGCGTCGAGCGGCAGCTCGAGTGGGACACGGATGACGTACAACGCCTGCACCGTTGCGCCCTGCTCGCCGGCGAGGCGGATCGCGGTGGCGAGCATCTCCTCGCCGATGATGCCGAGCTTCATCGGCACGAGGATCTTCCGGAACGTGACGGCCGCCTCGACCTCCTCGGCGGCGGCCACCCGCTCCATCAGGCCCTCGCCGCGCCGCACCCGGACGGCGACGTAGACGGCGACGCCGAGCGCAAGCCATGCCGGCCCCGCGTACCGAGCGGCCGGATGCGTGGCGAGCGCCACGATCCAGATCGCGAAGGTGGCAGCGGCGCCCACGACTGCGGGCAGCGGCACGATCGCCGAGCCGAGGCGAACGCCGAACGGCGTGCGGTAGGGCCGTTCGAGCTCGGGCTCCGTGAAGCGGAGCCTGATCACGGCGAGCTGGGCCGCCGTGAACGCGAGCAGAACGCCGAAGGAGAAAATGCTGGCGAGCGTCGTCACGTCATGGTGCAGGTACGGCGTCGCGATGACGATTGCCGACGAGGTCACCGCCACGGCGAGGATCGCGAGCGGCGAGACGTGTGCACGCCTGCTGAGGCGGCCAAAGCTGCGCGGCAACTGGCCGTGCTCGCCGAGCGAGTAGGCGAGGCGTGTGCAGCCGGAGATGGACGTCGTGATCGCAGCGGCCAGGATGAGCGCGCCGGTGATCCCGACGTAGCCCCGGAGCACGTGGCCGAGCCCCCACGGAAGCTCGTGCCGAAGCCGGTCGGCGATGCCGAGGAGCGGCGCGCGGACGAAGCGTGTCCCCAGCTCGGAGTCGGGGCCCGGGAAGGCGGAGAGGGCGACGACCGCGATCGCCACGTACAGCACGACCACGGTCGCGATCCCGCCGAACAGGGAGCGCGGCAGGTCGTGGCCGGGCCTCCGCGCCTCGGCGGCGAGGTTCGCGACCGTCTCGAGCCCGGTGAAGGCGAGCATCGCGAGCGGGAGCGAGAACGCGAGCGAGTGCCAGGTCGGGTTGGTGCCGAGCGACGTGCCTGCCGCCAGTGCATGCGGCGAGAACAGGTACGCGAAGCCGAGGACGACGAGCAGCAGCTGGGTCAGGAGGTCGAGAGCCGGGACGACGATCGTGATCCCGTAGAGCGACGGGCGCCGGAAGAGGCGGACGCCGGCGATCAGCATGATCACGACGACGGCGACGATCATGTCCCACGGCCGCCGGTCGAGCGCACCGACCTGGATCGCGCCCGCGAGGTAGTGCGGCAGGGAGAGCGCGGCGAGCGCGATCACGATCAGGTAGTCGAGGAAGAGTGCCCAGCCGGTGAGGAAGCCGGCGAAGTCGTTCGACGCCCGCCGGACGAAGGTCGCGGCGCCACCGGTCTCGGGTAGCGCGGTCGTCCCCTCAGCGTAGGAGAGCGACACCGTCAGGAAGACGACGCCCGCGATCAGCAGGACGAGCGGCGTGAAGCCCAGCGCGTAGGCGGCGATCACGCCGAGGGCGAAGTAGATCGACGAGCCGATCTCGCCGTAGGCCACCGAGAAGAGCGCGCGCGCGTCGAGCTCGCGCTTCAGGCCGGGGAGCTTCCGTGCCACGGCCTACTTCCTTCTCCGAAGCAGGGTCAGCCGTCCGGCTCCGGCCGCGACGAAGAGCGCGCCGAGGATCACGCCGACGCCGAAGCCGTGGGCCAACGTGCGCACGATCAGCGCGAAGCCGATCAGGATCATCAGCCCGGCCATCACCACCACGGCGCCGCGATAGGTGGTCATGCGACCGCCGTCCGCCCGGCGGCGACCATCACCCGCGACGGGGCGTGCTTGAGGACGTAGTCCACGGTGCCGCCGAAAATCGCGCCCCGACCGCCACCGCGTCGCGCGCCGAGGACGATGATCTCAACGCCGCGGCGCTCCGCCTCCTCGATGATCGCCGCCCCCGAATGGCGGGCACGGACGACGCGCTCGGAGACGCGCACTCCGTACGGGGCCGCGACGGCCCGCGCGGCGTCGAGCAGCTCGTCGGCCTCCTCGAGCTGCTCGCGCAGATCGGCGTCGAGCGGCAGCTCGAGCGGCACCACGATCACCCGGAGAAGCACGATCCGCCCGGCCCGCTCCGTTGCGAGCCGCGCTGCGAGCTCGACCGCCTCCAGAGACTCGGCCCCGGCGACGACCGGGACGAGGATCGACCGGTACTCGAGCGCGAGTGCCGGCCCGAGCGGCACCGGCGCCCTGGTCGTGGAGGTCACCGGCAGCCCCTTGTGGCGCCGGTAGAGCGGATAGAAGACGAAACCGAGCACGAGCCAGGCAAAGCCGGCATAGCGGGTCGGCGCATCCTGGACGACGACCACGAGCCAGGCGATCCCGGTGCCGAGCCCGCCGACGATCGCGAAGAGCGGCCAGCTGATCCCGCGGAAGCGCAGGCTCGGCCGAGCACGCCACCCGGTCTCGTCGCCCCGCTGGTGGATACGGAGCGCGACCAGTGACGCATGGGCGATCGTGAACGAGAGCATCGCGCCGAACGCATACATCCGCCCGAGGAAGTCGACCTGGCCGGAGAGCAGGAAGACGGTCGGGCCGACCGCACCGAAGACGATCAGCGCGAGCCACGGCGTCTTCAGCTTCGGGTGGAGGCGCCGGAAGACCTCCGGCAGCTGCTGGTGGCTCGACATCGCGTAGGTGATCCGGGACGCGCCGATCACGCCGGCGTTGGTCGCGATGAAGAGGATGGTCGCGGCGAGCACGCCCACGTACACGCGCGCGCCCGAGAGCACGACGCCGTGCAGATCGAGGTTCTCGACGAGGCCCAGCACCGGGTCGTTCTTGAAGCCGTGCGGCGGGGCCTGCCCGAGCTGGGTGACGTACTTGCCGTTCTCCTTCACCACCGGCATCGCGGAGAGCGCGATCCACGGCAGCGTGAAGTAGATGGCGAAGACGGCGACCGCCACCCACGAGATGGCGCGTGGGATCGAGCGCACCGGGTCGCGGGCCTCCTCGGCGAGATTCGAGACCGTCTCGATGCCCGTGTACGCGATCATCGCGACCGGGATTGCGAGCAGGAACGCGCTCCAGGTCGGCGCCACGCCCCAGTGGATGTTCCGGGAGAGCACGTGCGGATGGAAGATGAGGACGAAGCCCAGCAGCACGAGCAGCAACTGGGTCGCAAAGTCGACGACCGCGAGCACAATGTTGAGGCGGGCCGCCTCGCGGATGCCGATGATGTTGATCCCGACGAGGAGCCAGGTGAAGGCGACGCCGACGATCACGTCCCACGGCGTCGTGCGCAGCGGCGCGTAGAACACCGACAGGTAGTGCGGCACGAAGATCACCGAGATGGCGACGGTGATCACGTAGTTGAGCATCTGAGCCCACGCAGCTCCGAACGAGACGAGCTCGTTGAACGCGTGCCGGGCGAAGCTCGACGAGCCGCCGGCCTCTGGGAAGCGCACCGTCCCCTCGGCGTACGTCGCGGCGGTCGCGGCGAAGATGAGGCCGCTGATGATGAAGACGACGGGCGTCAGCCCGAGCGCGATGCCGGCTACCAGCCCGAGCGCGTAGTAGATCGAGGAGCCGACGTTCCCGTACGCGGTCGCGAACAGGGCGGGCGCGCCGAGGACGCGCTCGAGGCCGTGTGCTTGTCGCCGCCGTCTCGCCAAGACGGCGGAAGCCTACGTCTCCCCCGGTCTACCTGAAGAGCTGGTAGGGCACTGAGGAGAGGATCACGTGCGGCTCGAACAGGAGGAGCCGCTTGATGTACAGCGCCCGCTGGTTGTGGAGGACGCGCGCCCAGCCGCGGACGACCATCTCGGGCATGACGATGTTGACGACCGTGCCGGGCTCTGCGGTGAGCCCGCGGACATAGGCACGGAGAGGCGTGCCGATGTCCCGGTACGGGGCGTCGCTGAGGTCGAGCGGTAGCGACAGCCCGGCGCGCCGCCATTCGCCGCGGAACCGGTCGGCCTCCTCGGCGTCGAAGGCGAACGAGACCGCACGGACGTCCTCGACGCCGAGCGAGTTTGCGTAGCTGATCGCCCGCATCGCGCCGGCATGAACGTTGGCGAGCAGTACGCGCACCACGACCTTGTCGGGCGTCTTCGACTCGGGCCGTCGCCGCGTCGTCACGACCGGGACGTCCGTGACGATCACGCCCGGCTCGGAGAGGAGGCGTAGCTTCAGGCGGAACGACGTCCGGCCCGCCGCCGAGAGCAGAGACTGCCGCTTGAACTGCTCGGGAATGACGACGGTGACGAACTCCGACTCGCCGCGCGGGAGCCGCCAGACCTCCTCGAGGAGCGCCTGCATGCGCCCCTCGTCGGTGCCGAGGATCTCCAGACGCGGCTCCTCCTGGGCGAAGTCCCACCAGCGCGGCCGGATGCCGGGATCGGTGTGGCGGCCGGGAGCGAGGAGCGCCCGGATCGGCCGGCCGCCCGAGATCTGCCGGCTGTACCAGAGCGCCCCCTCGGTGGCGACGTCGAGCGCCTCCACCCACAGGACCACGTCGTTGGTCGGCACTCCCGCATGACGGACCGCGTCGACGCCGACCCGCAGCCGGCGGGCGAAGCGGCGGTAGTGACGATTGATCCCGAGGAACGCGAGGACGAGCAGCGGGATGGCGACGATCACGAGCCAAGCCCCCTCGGCGAACTTCGTCCAGACGACGATCGCCGTGACCACCCCCGTTGCGGTCGCGCCGATCGTGTTGACGACGATCCGGCGCCTCCAGCCCGGGTCGCGCGAGCGCCGCCAGTAGCGCACCATGCCGGTCTGCGAGAGCGTAAATGCGGTGAAGACGCCGATCACGTAGAGATGGATCAGCGAGTTGACGTTCGCGTCGTAGATCCAGAGAAGCGAGCACGCAACGGCGGTGAGGACGAGGATGCCGTTCGAGAACACAAGCCGATCGCCGAGGTTCGTGAACTGCCGGGCGAAGAACCGATCGCGCGCGAGGAGCGCCGCGAGCCGTGGGAAGCCCTGGTACGAGGTGTTCGCCGCGAGGACAAGCACGATCAAGGTCAGCACCTGCACGATCCAGTAGACGAAGCCGAACGACGAGGAAGCCGGAAAGACGCCACGCGCGATCTCGGACAGAACGGAAGGAGTCCCCGACCCGGTCGGCCTTGCATGCATGTGCACGGCGAGCCAGGAGACGCCGAGGAACATCGTGACTGCGACCGTCCCGAGCACCAGCAGCGTCGCAGCTGCATTTCGACCGTGCGGACGACGAAACGCATTGACGCCGTTCGCGATCGCTTCGACGCCGGTCAGCGCAGTCGAACCGGACGAGAAGGCACGCAGCACGACGAAGACGGTGACGGTGCCGACGCCCGAGGCAAGCGGGTGCGGCACGTTGGCCCGCGGACAGCCGGTGCTCGCGCACTTCGCGATACCGACGCCGACCGTCGTGAGGATCGCACTGATGAAAGCGTAGGTGGGCAGCGCGAACAGCACCCCGGCCTCACGCACCCCGCGCAGGTTCGCGAGCGCGATCAGCACGACGAACCCGAGCGAAAGAGCGAGCTCGTGGCCGCGAAGCGACGTGACCGCCGAGGTAAGGGCGAGCACACCTGCCGCGACGGACACTGCGACCGTGAGGATGTAATCGGTGAGCAGCGCAGCCGCCGCGACAAGGCTCGGCACGCGCCCGAGGTTCTCCTTGGCGACGACATAGGCGCCACCCGAGCTCTCGTACACCTGGACCGTCTGACGATACGAGAGAACGACCGTCATCAGCAGTGCCGCGATCGCGATCGAGATCGGGAACGCCAGGTGCGCCGCGGCCGCGGTTGTCCCGACGAGCACGACGAGGGCTGCCTCCGTCGCGTAGGCGACCGACGAGAGCGGGTCGGACGCGAAGATCGGCAGCGCCAGCCATTTCGGCAGCAGCGTGTCGTCCATCTGCCCGGAGGCCATCGGACGGCCGACGAGGAAGCGCTTGAGCCGGGGCATGATCGCCCGGGACGCTAATCGATCAGGCGGCGACCGACTGTGGGGCCGGGCGGAGCACGACCGTCTCCACGGGTGCGTTCGTGAGGATCCAGGCAAGCTCACGCGCAGTGAAGCCCGGCGCCGGGGCGACGATGCGGTCGAAGTGCTCGACCTCCCACAGCCGCGCAAGCGCGTGGGTGAGCGACCGCCCTTTCTCGATCCGCGCATCCACCGGCACGCGGGCCCGGAGCGCAGTCTGCTCGACGGCCTCGAGCAGCGGCAGCGCGCGCGCAACCTGCTCCTTCTGCGCCGAATCCTCCGGGTACTGAAGCGGCACGACGAGCAGGTAGGCGGCGACGAGCGTCGCCTCCTCGGCGCGCGCGATCCGGATCGCCGCCTGGAGCACGCGGGCGTCGAGGGCGCCCGAGAACGGCACGAGCACCCGCCCTTTGGCCTCGTACGCGGGCTTCCGCTGCCAGGGCAGGCTCATGTGTCACCCTCCTCGGCCTCCCGGTCGACGCGGTTCGCGATCACCCGGATGTCGACGCCCGGCAGGTTGCGGACGAGCGCCGAGACAAGGGAGCCGCGCAGGATCTCGCGGCGCCGGCTCTCGTCGGGCGTCCCGACGAGCACGTACGTCGAGCCGCGCTCGCGGACGACGCGTTTGACGGTGCCGACGAGATCCTCGCCGTCCTCCTCCAGGAAGTGCGCGCCGAGCACGACGGCGAGCCGGCGCAGCGCCGCGAGCTGCACCTGCTCGTCCGGGGTCAGCCCCCGCCCAGGGCGGTGCACCCACAGCGCGTCGAGGGGAGCGCCGAGGCGCTCGGCCGACCGCCAGGCCCGCCGGAGGATCCGCTGCGAGCGCGGCTCCGGCGTGACGAGGGCGAGCACGCGCTCGGCGACCGCCTGCGCCGAGAGCGGGTCGAGCACCACCGAGAGCCGTCTGGCGCCGACGTCCTCCGCCACCTCGCGCAGCGCCAGCTCGCGGAGGGCCGAGAGCCGGTCGGAGCGGAAGAAATTCATCAGCGCCGTGTCGACACGCTCCCGGGGGTACACCTTCCCCGCCCGCAGTCTCTGCTGGAGCGCCTCGGGCGTCAGGTCGACGAGCACGACCTCGTTCGCGCCCTCGAGGACGCCGTCCGGGAACGTCTCGCGCACACGGACATCGGTCAGCTCGGCGATCGCGTCGTTCAGGCTCTCGAGATGCTGGATGTTGACGGTCGAGATCACGTCGATGCCGGCGGCGAGCACCTCCTCGATGTCCTGCCAGCGCTTCTCGTTGCGAGCCTCGGGGAGGTTGGTGTGGGCGAGCTCGTCGATCAGCGCCAGCTCGGGCGAACGGCGGAGCACCGCATCGACGTCCATCTCCTGGAGCTCGAGGCTGCCGTAGCCCGCACGGAGATGCGGCACCGGCTCCAGCCCCTCGACGAGCGCGGCGGTCTCGGGCCGGTCGTGCGGCTCGAGGTAGCCGATGACGACGTCGCGGCCCTCGGCGTGGGCCGACCGCCCTTCCTGGAGCATTCGGTAGGTCTTGCCGACGCCGGCCGCCATCCCGAGCAGGATCCGGTAGTGGCCACGCACACCGGCGGTCCTAGGCTCCGAGCAGGTTGTGCACGATCAGGTCGATCAGCTTGATCCCGATGAACGGGAGCATGACCCCGCCGAGGCCGTAGATCAGCAGGTTGCGGCGCAGGAGCGCGGTCGCTCCGATCGCGCGATAGCGCACGCCCTTCAGCGCCAGGGGCACGAGCGCCGGGATGATCAGGGCGTTGAAGATGATCGCGGAGATGATCGCACTCTTCGGGTCGCCGAGATGCATGACGTTGAGCGAGTTGAGCGGCCCACGCTTGCCGGGCGCCGATGCGTAGGTGAACGCGAACATCGCCGGCAGGATCGCGAAGTACTTGGCCACGTCGTTTGCGATCGAGAAGGTCGTCAGCGCACCACGCGTGATCAGCAGCTGCTTGCCGACCTCGACGATCTCGATCAGCTTCGTCGGGTTCGAATCGAGGTCGACCATGTTCCCTGCTTCCTTCGCGGCGCTCGTGCCGGTGTTCATCGCAACGCCGACGTCGGCCTGAGCGAGCGCGGGCGCGTCGTTCGTGCCGTCGCCGGTCATCGCGACCATGCGGCCTTTCGCCTGCTCCTCCTTGATCAAGGCCATCTTCGCCTCGGGTGTCGCCTCGGCGAGGAAGTCGTCGACGCCCGCTTCCTGCGCGATCACGGCGGCGGTGACGCGGTTGTCCCCGGTGATCATGACGGTGCGGATGCCCATGCGACGGAGCTCGTCGAACCGCTCGCTCATGCCGCCCTTGACGATGTCCTTCAAGTGGATGACTCCGAGCGCGAAGTTGTCCTTCGAGACGACGAGCGGCGTCCCGCCCTGCTCGGCGACCGACTGGACGATCCGGTCGAGCTCGGCCGGCGCGCTGCCGCCCTGCTCGGCGATGAACCGCTTGACGGCATCGCCCGCTCCCTTGCGGATCAGCGTGCCGTTCATGTTCACGCCGCTCATCCGCGTTGTCGCGCTGAAGGGGACGAACTCGTGCTCACCCAGCTCGCGCTCGCGCAGGTTGAAGCGCTCCTTGGCGAGCACGACGATCGAGCGTCCCTCAGGCGTCTCGTCGGCAAGTGAGGCGAGCTGGGCGATCTCGGCCAGCTCGCGCTCCTCGACCCCGTCGACCGGCAGGAACTCGGAGGCCTGGCGGTTGCCCAGGGTGATCGTGCCCGTCTTGTCGAGCAGCAGGACGTCGACGTCCCCCGATGCCTCGACGGCGCGACCTGACATCGCGAGCACGTTGCGCTGCACCAGCCGATCCATGCCGGCGATGCCGATCGCGGAGAGCAGCGCCCCGATCGTCGTCGGGATCAATGCCACGAGCAACGCGACCAGTACGGTCTGCGAGAGCGACGTGCCGGCGTAGAGCGCGTACGGCCGCAGCGTCACGACCGCCGCCACGAACGTGATCGTCAGCCCGGCGAGCAGGATGTTGAGCGCGATCTCGTTCGGCGTCTTGCGCCGCTCCGCGCCCTCGACGAGCGCGATCATCCGGTCGAGGAACGACCTGCCGGGCTCCTGGGTGACCTCGATCACGAGCCGGTCGGAGAGCAGCTTCGTGCCGCCGGTGACCGCCGAGCGGTCGCCGCCCGACTCGCGGATGACGGGTGCGGACTCGCCCGTGATCGCGGACTCGTCCACGGACCCGACACCCTCGATCACCTCGCCGTCCGCGGGGATCACCTCGCCCGCCTCGACGATCACGACGTCGCCGCGTTGCAGCTCCGGAGCCGGGACGGACCGTCCGTCACGGAGGCGGGCCGCCGTCGTGGTGCGCGTCGCGCGCAGCGCGTTCGCCTGCGCCTTGCCGCGGCCCTCGGCGATCGCCTCGGCGAAGTTCGCGAACAGGACGGTCAGCCAGAGCCAGACCGCGATCACCGCGACGAACCAGAGCTGGCCCGTGCGCCCCCGCGCGAGGTCGAGAACGAAGATGACGGTGGTCACCACGCTGCCCAGCTCGACGATGAACATCACCGGGTTCTTGAGCTGCTTGCGCGGGTCGAGCTTCGGGAACGAGTCCCTGATCGCGGCGAGCACCAGATCGCGCGAGAAGACGCTCGAGCGCCGTTCTGCCATTACTGCTGACCTCCGAGCCTGTCGAGTGCGAGGTTGAGCTCGAGCACGTTCACGCCCGGCTCGCCGAAGAAGCCCCACGAGCGGCCGTGGTTGTACTTGCCGACGAGGCGCTGCACCGTTGCGAGCGGGAGGTGGCGAACAGCCGCGACCCGGTGCGACTGAAGCGCCGCGTAGGCCGGGGTGATGTCGGGGTCGATCCCCGAGGCAGACGTCGTCACTGCGTCGACCGGGACGTCGTGGATCGTCAAGCCCGGGTTGTACGGCCCCTCGAGCTTGAGGACCGCCTGCGCGGCCGCGCTGACGTTCTTCGCCAGGTCGGGATTCGTCGGGCCGAGGTTCGCGAACGTCGTCCCCGCCGCGTTGTAGGCCGGCGACGTGGCCGACGGACGCTCGTGGAAGTACTTCAGGCCGGTGAACCCCTGGGCCGCGAGCTTCGAGCCGATCACGACACCGTTCCGCTTGATCAGGCTCCCGTTCGCCTGGTTTCCGAACGCCGCCTGGCCGAAGCCCGTCATCACGAGCGGGTACACGAAGCCCAGTGCCACCGTCAGCACGACGATGGCGATCACGGAGCTCAGGACGTTGCGCATCAGTGCATCAACCCTTCGACGATCGGACCGAGAGTGAGCGCCGGGAAGATCATCAGCCCGGCCGTGAGAGCGATGACGCCGACCAGAAGGACGACGAACGTGGCGCCGTCGGTGCGGAATGTCCCGGCCGAGGCCGGAACGATCTTCTTCTTCGCCAGCGCTCCGCCGAGAGCGAGCGCGGCGAACAGCGGCACGAAGCGGCCGAGCAGCAGCGCGATCGTGCCGAGGTCGGCGCTGAAGTTCGTCAGCCCGAACCCGGCGAACGCGCTGCCGTTGTTGTTCGACTGCGAGTCGTACGCGTACAGCGTCTCCGTGAAGCCGTGAACGCCGCTGTTGTAGATCGACGCAAGCCCGCTCTTGGTGACGATCGAGAGCGCCGTGAGCGTGAGCACCATGGTCGGCACGAACAGCGCGCCGAGCGCCGCGTACTTGATCTCGCGCGCTTCGATCTTCTTGCCGAGCCATTCGGGCGTGCGCCCGACCATCAGCCCGGCCACGAACACCGCGATGATGATGTAGAAGAACATCCCGTAAAGGCCCGAGCCGACTCCGCCGAAGATCACCTCGCCGAGGAAGAGGTTGACGAGCGGGACGGCGCCGCCCGGTGCGGTCTGCGCATCGAACCCGGAGTTGACCGAGCCGTTCGAGGCATCGCTCGTCGCGACGGTCCAGGTCGCGCTGTTCGCCAGGCCGAAGCGGACCTCCTTGTCCGACATGTTCCCGCCCGACTGGCCGTGGCCCTGAGTGATGTTGACGCCCGAGGCGCGAAGCACCTGGGAGCCGTGCTGCTCGGACGGCAGGTTGACTGCGACACCGAGCGCGAACACGACGAACATCGCCGCGAACACCGCCCAGGCGTGCCGTCGCGCGAAGACCATCTTCCCGAACATGAACACCTGCGCCGCAGGGATCAGCAGGATCGCCAGCATCTCGATGAAGTTCGAGAGGCCCGTCGGGTTCTCGAACGGCACGGCGGAGTTCGAGTTGTAGAAACCGCCTCCGTTCGTCCCGAGCTGCTTGATCGCGATCTGCGAGGCGACCGGGCCGCGCGCGATCGACTGCGTCGCGCCCTGGAGCGTGTGTGCAGTCGCATGACCGCTGAAGGTCTGCGGCACGCCCTGCCACATCAGGAGCACCGCGACGATCACGGCGAGGGGCAGCAGGATGTAGAAGAGGGAGCGGTAGAGGTCGACCCAGAAGTTCCCGAGGGTGCCCGAGGAGCGCCGCGCGATCCCGCGCACCACCGCCGCGAGGACAGCCATGCCGACCGCGGCGGAGACGAAGTTCTGCACCGCGAGGCCGGCCATCTGCGTGAGGTACGACATCGTGTACTCGCCGCCGTAGAACTGCCAGTTCGTGTTCGTGATGAAGCTGGCGGCGGTGTTCAGAGAAAGGTGTGCCGGAACGCCCTTCATGTGATCGGGGTTCAGGAACAGGTGGCCCTGCGCACGCTGGATCAGGTAGAGGAGCCCCCAGAAGAGGACGCTGAAGACGAGGACGGTGACCCCGTAGCTCTTCCAGTCCTGCTCCTGCTTCGCGTCGACGCGAAGCAGACGGTAGAAGCCGCCCTCGATCTTCGGCAGGAAGCGGAGGCGCCGGCCACCGACGGTCTCCGACATGTAGATGCGCGCCATGAACAGCCCCAGCGGGTAGCCGAGCGCGATCAGCACGAGGCTGTAGAAGACGATCTGGCTGATGCCCTGACCGGTCACCGTGCCGGCGTCCCCGAGCCGCCCACTAGAAGCGCTCCCCGCGGAAGAGCGCGTACACGAGGTACGCGAACACGAGCAGGGAAAGCGCCAGGCCGATCGCGTCGCCCGCCGTCATCAGATCTTCTCCAGCACGACGAGCAGGACGAAGACGAATGCGAAGCAGGCAGCTGCGATCCCGAGCGCAGCGAGGTCGTACATCAGTGCACCTCCAACCGGTCGAAGACGACGCGCAGGCAGGCGTCGACGTCGTCGACCACCGCATAGAGACAGCTGTCAGGGCTCGTCAGGAGCGTCGAGACGGCAAGCATCCCGATGCCGGCCACGGGCTTCGAGTCGAGCAGACGCGCGTGAAGCTCCTGGAACCGCGACAGATGTGGGCGGAGCGCGGCCCGCCGCAGCGGCGTCGCACCCGGCAGCTTCGAGCCGGACAGCTCGCCGATCACGCCGGCGAGCGAGCGAGCGCACGCTCGGCGCTCCCGCTCGCTCGTGAGCTCCGCGACCCGTACGGGATACCGCGACTCGAAGCCGTGAGCGATCCAGTAGTCCGCCTGACGACGAGCGCGCCGGCGCTCGAACCACGAACGCGGGTGAGCGACTGTTGCCATGCCCGCACGCTAGGACGGCGCCCGTCAACGCCGCCTCAAGCTTCGCCGCCGGGGTCTTAAGGGTTTCTCAAGAAGCGTCCGGGTCGACGAGGCGGTAGCCGGCACCCGGCTCGGTGAGCACCACCCGTGGGTTCGACGGATCGCGCTCGATCTTCGATCGCAGGTGAGACACGTAGACGTGGAGGTAGTGCGCCTCGTCGCCGTAGGCCGGGCCCCACACCTCGCGCAGCAGCATGCGGTGTGTCAGCAGCTTGCCGCGATTCCGGGCGAGCACCCGCAAGAGGTCGAACTCGTGCGGCGTCAGCTTGATCCGCTCGCCGTCCCTGGTCACGAGGCGCGAAGCGACGTCGATGCGGAGATCCCCCACCTCGAGCACCGGACCGGCCTCCGGCGCGAGCCGGCGCAGCACCGCGCGCAAGCGCGCGAGCAGCTCGTCGACGCTGAACGGCTTCGTCACGTAGTCGTCGGCACCCGCGTCGAGCGCCTCGATCTTCTGACGCTCCTCGCCGACGGCCGACAGGACGATCACCGGCGCGTCGGTCCACGTGCGCAGCTCACGACAGACGTCGGTGCCGCTTCCGTCAGGCAGCACCAGGTCGAGGATGACCGCGGCCGGCGGCTGCGCCGCCGCGGCCGCAAGCGCCGACTCCGCGGTCGCCGCGGTGTCCACCGTGTACCCGGCACCACGCAGGGTCGTCCCGAGCGCCCGCAGGATCTGCGGCTCGTCGTCGACGACGAGGATGCGCTGCGTCCCGGCGCTCACGACACGAGCTCCACCGGCGCCTCGACAACGGGCAGTGCGAGCGCGAACGTCGCCCCCTGGCCCGGGCGCGACTCCGCCCAGACACGGCCTCCGTTTGCCTCGGCGAAGCCCCTCGCGATTGCGAGCCCCAGGCCCGCCCCGGAACGCGCGTCGCCGCGGTAGAACGGCTCGAAGACACGGTCGAGCATCGACTCCTCGAGGCCGGGCCCCTGGTCGACGACGCGGACGATCGCCTCGCTGCGCGTCGCCGTGATCCGGACGTGTACCGGTGCGGCGGCGGGCGAGTACCGAAGTGCGTTCTCGATCAGGTTCGCGAGCACGCGCTGAACCTGGACGGCGTCCACGTTGACGAGTGGGTGCTCGCCCACGATCTCCACCCGGTCGCCGGCGCGCAGGTCGGCGACGACCTCCCGCACGAGCTCGTCGAGCGCCCACACCTCCGGCTCGGGCTCCGCGCCGCCCGCCTCGAGGCGCGAGAGGTCGAGCAGGTCGCCGACAAGGCGGGCGAGCCGCTCGGCGTCGACGGCGATCGTGTCGAGCAGCTCGCGCCGGTCGTCGTCGGTGAAGACGAGCTGCTCGTTGCGAAGAGCACCGATCGCTGTTGTGATGCTCGTCAGCGGCGAGCGGAGGTCGTGCGAGACGGCACGCAGGAGTGCGGTCTTGACGAGGTCGCTGCGCCGCAGGGTCTCGGCCTCGAGCGCCTCCCGTTCGAGGCGGCGACGGTCGATCGCGACGGCGAGCAGCGCGGCGAGCGCAGGCAGGAAGCGATTGCGGACGGCCGCGCTCTCGGTCGCCTCCACCGGTGTGTAGATCGTGCCCACCGTTCGACCGTCGACCTCGAGCGGCGTGGGCGCATCGCCGTGGTGCGTGCGCGGACGGCCGAGCTCGATCTCGGCGCGCGAGACGCCGAGCACCTCGGCGGTGCGGCTCCCGATCCAGGCGAGCTCGTCGTCGAGGTCCTGCCCGCCGAGAAGGTGCCCGGCGATCTCGGCGAGCAGAGCCGCTTCTCGCCGGCGCTGCTCGGCGTCCGTTGCCCGCCGCCGCGAGCGCGCGGCGAGCTCGCTGACCACGACGGCCGTCACCGAGAAGGCGACGAGCGCCGACCAGTTCTCCGTGTCGCGCAGGGTCAGGGTGTGCTCGGGCGGCAGGAAGAACCAGTTGAAAGCGAGCATGCTCGCGACGGCCACCGGCAGCGACCAGCGCGCGCCCCAGACGACCGCAACCGGAAGCACCGCGAGCACGTAGACGACGCCGAGCGACAGCGTCGGCGCGATCGGCCGGAACGCGTAGACGAGCAGCGTCGCGACCGTGACGGCTGCCACCGACCCCGCAAGCGGCAGCGCAAGCCGTCTGATCATGCGTCAACGGTAGCGCTGCAGCCCACTACAGGCCGGCCACGGTGACCGCCAGCAGGATCAGCGACAGCGCCGAGGTGGCGAAGACGGTCAGACCGGCGACGACGTTGAAGATCCGCCCGTTCCGGTAGGAGCCCATCACCTCTGCGTTCGCCGAGAGCCGCCAGACGAAGAAGAGCGTGATCGGAAGGAGCACACCGTTCACCGCCTGCACGCCGACGAGCAGGCGGAAGACGGGAACGCCCGGGATCATCGCGACGACCGCGCCGATCACGACGAGGGCGGTGACGACGCCGACGAAGACCGGGGCTTCGCGCGGCGAGCGAGAGATGCCGCGTTCGAAGCCGAACGTCTCCGAGATCACGTACGCGGCGGTGACCGGGAGCACCGCCGCTGCAAGCAGGCTCGCGCCGAGCAGACCGATGCCGAAGAGCATCTCGGCGAACCGCCCGGCGAAGGGCTCCAGCGCCTTCGCCGCCTGTGCCGCATCCTCGATGTGCCGCTCGCCGTGCAGGTACAGCGTCGCGGCGGTGGCGATGATGATGAAGCTCGCGATGAGGTTGGCGAAGATCGAGCCCGACACGACCTCGACGCGCTCCTTGTTCAGGTCCTCCGGCCCGAGGCCGCGCTCGACGACCGCCGACTGCAGATAGAGCTGCATGAACGGCGTGATCGTCGTGCCCGCGGTCGCGACGAAGAGCAGCACGTAGGAGGGCGACGTCTGGATGTGCGGCGCGACGATCGAGTGGCCGACGTCGCCCCAGTCCGGGTGTGCGAGCACGGCGGCGATCGGATACGCGAAGAACGGGATCGTCATCACGATGAAAATCCGCTCCGCGGTCTTGTACGTGCCGCGTACGAGCAGCAACCACACACAAACGGCGGCGATCGGGACCGACACCTGCACCGGGATGTGTGCAAGGGAGAGCGCCGCGCCGATGCCGACGAACTCGGAGATGCAGATCCCGAGGTTCGCGACGAGCACGCTCGCGGTGGCGAAGAGCGCCCAGCGCACGCCGTAGCGCTCGCGCACGAGGTCACCGAGACCTTTGCCGGTGACGATCCCCATCCGCGCCGCCATCTCCTGGACGACGACCAGCGAGATGGTGATCACCACCATCATCCAGAGCAGGTCGTAGCCGTAGCGGGCGCCGACCGACGAATACGTGGCGATCCCGCCGGCGTCGTTGCCGGCGTTCGCCGCGACAAGGCCCGGGCCGAGAACTGCGAGCACGACGAACAGCCGCCCGCGGCGGAGACGAGGGACGACGCGCCGCATCAGAGATCGTCGAGGTTGAAGCGCCGGCGCCAGCCGCGCGGGAGGACGAGCTCGAGAACGTCGTCGACGGTGACCACTCCCTGGAGGCGCTGCTCCTCGTCGACGACGGCGATGACGGTGAGGTCGTAGTCGGCCATCAGGCGGGCGACCTCTTCGACGTCCGCGTCCGCACGCACGGTCCGCGGGATGTCGCCCAGCTCACCGAGCGCGTCCTCGACGTCGGCGCGAACGAGGTCGGCGAGCGCGATCGCGCCCTGTAGCCGGCGGTGCGAGTTCATGACGAACACGACCTCGAGGGTCTCGGGAGCGGCGCGCGAGCGGCGGATGCGGTCGAGCGCCTCCTGCACGGTCGCCTGCCCGAACACGCACACGAAGTCGGGGCTCATCAACCCGCCCGCCGTCGCCGGGCCGTATCCGAGCAGGGCCTGCACGCGACGGCGCTGCACGGCGGGGAGCAGGCCGACCACCCCGTCGCGACGGTCCTCGTCGAGCTCGAGGATCAGGTCGACGGCGTCGTCCGACTCCATGCGGGCGAGCACCGCCGCAATCTCTTCGTCGCTGCGGTGCTCGAGGAATTCGAGCTGGCGCGCGCCGTCCAGCTCCTCGAACACGTCCGCCTCGAGCTCCGGGTCGGCGTGCACCGCGTCGATGATCTCCTGCGCCTCGGCACGGCCCGCATCCTCGAGCAGGTCGGCGAGCTCGGCCGGGTGGAGCCGGGCGAGCTTCGGATGCGGGGTCCGCAGGCGCACGGTCGGGACGTGGCCCGTGAACGGCTCGACCTCCGCCCAGTCGAGCACGTTGCCTCCGGCGACCCGGCCGGCGTACCGGCGCGGGACGACTCGGCGCACGATGCCGCGCGGCCCGACGTCGACACCCACCACGCGCCACCAGCCGTCGACGCGGGCGAGCTCGATGTCGTTGGCGCGCCGGAGGCGGGCACCGTCGACGTCGATCAGCTGGCGATCGAGCACATCCTTCCGGAGCAGGACCTCCTGCGACCGGCGCTCGAACGGGCGCAGGTCGAGGCGGTCGGTCTCGAGGGCGACGCGCCCATGCTCGATCGACGAGACGGCCTCGGCCGAGACGAACACCTCGCGACCGGCGACCCGCGCCAGCACCGCGGTCACCGGCGGGTACCCCTCGTCGCCGAGGCGGACGACGAGGTCGTCGACCTCGCCGAGCCGGCCACCGGCGCGACCCTCGAGGTCGGCGCCGAGGACGAGCGACAGGTGGAGGAGCCGCGGCGTCTGCATCCCGCGGAGACGCTACGCCGTGCGGGAGGACAAGTCCTCCCGCACGGCGTTGTCGGATCGTTAAGCGGCTTGGCGGTTTAGGTGTGGATCGAGACGATCAGCGGGATGATCAGGATCGCGACGATGTTCGTGATCTTGATCATCGGGTTGATCGCGGGCCCCGCCGTATCCTTGTACGGGTCGCCGACGGTGTCGCCGGTGACCGACGCGGCGTGCGCGTCGGAGCCCTTGCCGCCGTAGGCGCCGTCCTCGATCGACTTCTTCGCGTTGTCCCAGGCACCGCCGCCCGAGGTCATCGCGATCGCGAGGAAGAGGCCGGTGACGATCGTGCCGATCAGCAGACCGCCGAGCATGCGGATGTTGATGATCCCGACGACGATCGGGAACCCGATCGGGATCAGCGCCGGCGCGAGCATCGACTTGATCGCCGAGCCGGTGACGATCCCGACCGCGCGGCTGTAGTCCGGCCGCTCGGTCCCTTCCATGATCCCCGGGTGCTCGCGGAACTGGCGGCGCACCTCCTGCACGACCTCGCCGCCGACGCGGCCGACGGCCTGCATGGCGAGCGACGCGAACAGGAACGGCATCAGGCCGCCGATGAAGAGCCCGGCGATCACCCACGGGTCGGAGAGCGAGAACAGCGTGTGCACGCCGTTGTCGCTCAGGCCGGTGGTGTACGAGTCGAACAGGATCAGCGCCGCGAGCGCGGCCGAGCCGATCGCGTAACCCTTGGTAACGGCCTTGGTCGTGTTGCCCACCGCGTCGAGCGGATCGGTGACCGCCCGCACGCCCTCGGGCAGGTCGGCCATCTCGGCGATGCCGCCCGCATTGTCGGTGACGGGGCCGTAGGCGTCGAGTGCCACGATCAGGCCGGTCATCGAGAGCTGCGCCATCACGGCGACGCCGATGCCGTACAGGCCGGCGAAGTGGTGGGCGACGAGGATGCCCCCGACGATCACGATCACCGGGGCCGCGGTCGCCTGCATGCCGATCGCGAGGCCCTCGATGATGTTCGTCGCGTGGCCGGTCTGCGACGCCTTCGCGATCGCCTTCACCGGGTTCCAGCGTGTGCCGGTGTAGTACTCGGTGATCGCGACGAGCAGGAAGGTGACCACGAGACCCGTGAGGGCGGAGCCGTACAGGTCGCCGAAGCCGAACCGGCCGCCGTCGAACGCCTTCGTCACCGGGATGAACCCGAGCGCAGAGAGCACCGTCGCCGCCAGCACCGCCTTGTAGAGCGCGTTGATGACCGCGTTCTCGCCACGACCGAGTCGCGCGAAGAAGGTGCCGAGCACGGACGCGATCGCGGCGACGCCGCCGAGCGCGAGCGGATAGAGGTACATGCGGCTCGTCAGGTCGCCGGCGATGGCGACGTGGGTGCCGAGCAGCATGACCGCGACCGCGGTGACGGCATACGTCTCGAACAGGTCGGCCGCCATGCCCGCGCAGTCGCCGACGTTGTCGCCGACGTTGTCGGCGATCACCGCGGCGTTGCGCGGATCGTCCTCGGGAATGCCGGCCTCGATCTTGCCGACGAGGTCGGCGCCGACGTCCGCGGCCTTCGTGAAGATGCCGCCGCCGAGCCGGGCGAACACGGAGATGAGGGAGCCGCCGAAGGCAAGGCCGACGAGATCGTTGATCGCCGACGTCGGCGAATGGTGCAGCGCACCGGTCAGGAACCAGTAGTAGCCCGTGACACCGCCGAGGCCGAGGCCGACGACGAGCAGGCCTGTCACCGAGCCGGCCTTGAACGCGACGTCGAGCGCCGGCCCGAGGCCGTTGCGGGCGGCCTCGGCCGTCCGCGAGTTCGAGCGAACCGCCACGTTCATGCCGATGAAGCCGGCGGCGGCCGACAGGGTCGCGCCGATCAGGAAGCCGAACGCGGTGCCCCAGCCCAGCTTGTCGTAGACGCCGAGCAGGATGAACGGGACGATCGCGACGATCGCGATCGTCGTGTACTGCTTCTTCAGGTACGCGGCCGCGCCCTCCTGGACGGCGCGGGAGATCTCCTGCATCCGCTCGTTGCCGGCGGGCTGCTGGAGCAGCCACCACGTCAGGTAGAGCCCATACCCAACGGCCACGCCTGCACCGACGAGGCCGAGGAGCACGGGGTGATGCATGAACCAGCTCATCCGTGGATCGCTCCCTCACAAAGTCAAGCGCCGAAGGGCTTCGGCGCGGCGGTTTATGTATCACAAAGTCGGGCGGAAGCCTATTCGACAGCGACCTGGTCAGCCCTCGATCGGCTCACCGGCCCGCACCTGCTCCGCATAGATCTCCTGGAGGCTCGCCCCTTCCTCGAAGCGGGCGATCTGGCGCTCCGCGGCGTTCTGCTCGGGCACCGCCAGGAACGGCGTCACCCCGATCTCGTCGGCGACGGGCGCCACCCAGTCGAGAAGCTGCTCGATCCGCCGGCGGGCGGGCACGGGCTCGCCGCGCTCCAGGTCGAGCAGCTCGCCGGCAAGGCCGTAGCGGATCGCGCGCCAGAGGTTCTCCTCCAGCAGCCGGTGCGGCAGGGCCGGCAGCCGCTCACCCTCGTCGACCGCGCGGGCGCAGCGGGCGGCGAGTGCGTAGCAGAGCGCCGCGAGCGCCTGGGACTCGGCCAGGTCAGGCTGTGCGTCGCAGATCCTGATCTCCACCGTCGGATAGGCGAGATGCGGGCGGACACTCCACCAGATCTGCGTGTGCTCGGTGATCGACCCCGTCCGGTAGAGGAACGCGACGTAGTCCTCCCAGCCCTGCCAGTCCGCGTACGCATCCGGGATGCCGCAGCGGGGGAAGAGCCGGGTGAACACCTCGGTGCGCGCGGAGTGGAGACCCGAGTTGACCGCCTCGACGAACGGTGAGCTCGACGAGACGGCGAGCAGCTCCGGCAGAAACAGGCGGAGTGCATCGTGCACGGCGATCGCACGGTCGGCGCCCGCGATGCCGACGTGCACGTGAAGCCCGAAGGTGTTGTTGCGCCAGACGACGTAGCGGAGGATCTCGTCGTTCCGGCGGTAGTGCGGCGTGTCGATGATCCGCTGGTCCTGCCAGCGGCTCCACGGATGGGTGCCGGTGGCGCCGAGGGCGAGCCCCACCTCGCGCGCCAGCCCGTGCAGCTGGCTGCGGCGCTCCTGCATCGCCGCCGCCGCCTCGCCGAACGACTCGCAGCGGCCGGTGCGGATCTCGATCTCGGACGCGATCAGCTCACCCACGACGTGATCGGCGAAATCGGTGTCGCGGGACGCGCCGAAGATATCCTCGAACCGGTTCGTGAGCTCGAGCGTCTGCGGGTCGAGGAGCGCGAACTCCTCCTCGACCGCGACCGTGAGATCGGTCCCGTGCTCGAAAGCCTCGCGCGAGCCCGCGAGGAGCTCCTGCCAGGAGACGCGCTGCTCGTCGCCCATCGGCGCGCAGCTTAGACAGGGTCGAGCAGGCGCCGGGCGACACCGGCCCACGACCAGCGCTCGACGACCACCGCGCGCCCCGCGCGAGCAAGCTGGTCGTGATCGGCACGCGGGAGCGCGAGCAACTCGGCGAGCTTGCGGCGCAAATCCGCGGCATCGCCGCTCTCGAACGAGGCGAGGTGGCGCAGCCGCTCCGGGTAGCCATGCTCGAGGTCGGCTGCGATCTCGGCGAGCCCTGAGTGACGGGCGACGAGCGGCGGTGAGCCGGCTGCTGCGGCCTCGGCGGCGACCATCCCGAACGCCTCCGGGAAGATCGACGGCACGACCGTCGTGTCGGCGAGCGGCAGCAGATGCGCGAGATGGCGGTGCTCGAGCGGCCCCGTGAAGAGGGTGCGGGGCGGTGCGTCCCGCTCGAGCTCGCGCCGGCACGGGCCGAAGCCGACGACGACGAGCCGCGCGTCGAGGCCCGTCATCGCCTCGAGCAGCACCTGCACGCCCTTTTCGCGGATCAGCTTCCCGAAGTAGACGACCGTCGGCTCGTCGCCCGCCAGGAACGCCTCCAGTCTCATGGCGTTGCCCTCGTCCGGCAGCCGCTCGTTTGCGTTCCCGGGGTTCGGTGGGTCGGCGCGGGCCTCCTCGAGGAGACGTGCGAGGGCCGTCTCGCGATCCTCGAGCACGAACTCGTCGACGTCGACGCCCGGCGGGACCTCGAAGACGTTGGCGACGTGGCCCACGACCTGGTCGAGCACCTCGCGGATGTGCGCCGAGCCGACGAACGTCGCGTCGGCCTGCGCGAGCGTCTCCGCCCCCCACCGTTCGAGCTCGGGGCGGCCGCGCATCGAGTACTCGAGCTCGGAGCCGTGCGCCTTCACGCGGAACGGCGCGCCGCTCGCGGCCCCGACGGGCCCACCCATGAGCACGTGGTTGCAGAAGACGAGGTCGGCGGGCAGAAGGTCGCGGAGCACGGCGGCGTTCGCTTCCACATACGCGCGCTTCTCGGAGTCGGTGAAATCCTGCAGGAAGCGCGGCTCGAGACCCGCGTAGCGGTCCATGACGAAGACGGGCAGCAGCCGCCCGGGAAGGTCGACGTCGACGACCCGCGCGCCCCCGAGGTCGTAGTCCTCGGGGCTCCGCTCCTGGCAGACGACGACCACCTCGTGGCCCGCGCCGCTCCACTCGCGCGCGAGCGCCCGCGTGTAGACGTTCGACCCCGTCCCGCCGAGCAGGTAGCCGTGCCAGAGGAGGATCCGCATCGCGGCCCTGACGCTAGATGGTCGAGCCCCCATGGCATCGACCATCTAGGTGAGGTGGAAGTACAGCGCGTGCAGCAGGTCGACCGCAGGGTTCGACGTGTGCACGGTGACGTCCGAGGGGACGTCGAGAAGAGCCTCGGTGTAGTTGAAGATGATGCGCACGCCCGCATCGACGAGGTCGTCGGCGACCTTCTGCGCGGCGAAGGCAGGCACGGCGAGCACGCCGACGACGATGTTCTTCTCGCGCACCGCGTCCTTCAGGCGACGCTCGTCCTCCACGGCGATGCCGCCGATGTCCCGGCCGATCACCTCGGGGCTCGAGTCGAACACGGCGGCGACGTTGATCCCGTGCTCGGCAAAGATCGGCGAGCTCGCGATCGCCTGGCCGAGACGGCCGGCGCCGACGAGCGCGATGTTGTGCTGCCCCTGTGTCCGGAGGATCTTCCGGATCTCGGCCAGCAGCGAGTCGATCGAATACCCGACACCGCGCTTGCCGAACTTCCCGAAGTTCGAGAGATCACGCCGGATCTGCGTCGCGTTGATGTTCGTGTAGTCGGCGATCTCCTGTGAGGAGATGCGCTCCTTGCCCATCTTCTTCGCCTGCGTCAGCACCTGGAGGTACCGGGACAGGCGGCCGGCCACACCGACCGTGAGGCGATCGGAGCCGTTGCTCGGTACCGGTGCTTGCAACATCACGAACCCATTGTGCCGAACGCTCCACTACGTTCGTTCGGTTGTCACAAGCTCCTAGGTTTGTGACAGCTTTCGCCGGAAGGCGGCCTCGTCGACGAAGTAGACGAATGCACGGCTTCCGTCGATCTCGACCACCGGCAGCCACTCGCGGTAAGCCGCCTCGAGCTTGGGGTCGCCCGCGATGTCGATCTCCTCCAGCTCGAACCCGAGCTCGTCGCGAAGGCGTGCGAGCTGCCCCTGTGCCCGCTCGCACAGGTGGCAGCCCGCAGCGTGGTAGACGGTGACCCGGGCTACGGGTACAGCCCGCGGATGACAGTCGCCTCGGCGACGCGCTGGACGGCGATCCCGTAGGCGGCCAGCCTCATCGAGAGCGAGCGCTCGCCGTGCGTGTGCCAGGTCTCGTCGAACGCGCGCGTGACGATGTCGTTCAGCCGCGCGTTCACCTCATCCTCCTTCCAGAAGTACTCCTGGAGGCCTTGCACCCACTCGAAGTACGAGACGACGACGCCGCCCGCGTTGGCCAGCACGTCCGGCAGCACGACGATGCCGTTCGACTCGAGGATCTCGTCGGCGGCCGGCGTGACGGGGCCGTTCGCGCCTTCGACGATGATGCGCGCTTTCACCCGATCCGCGTTCGCATCGGTGATCACCTGCTCGAGGGCACACGGCGCGAGCACGTCGCAGTCGAGCTGCAGCAGCTCGTCGTTCGTGATCCGCTCGCCCCCCTTCAGCTCGGTCAGCGAGCCGCCGCGGCGCTTGTGAGCGAAGGCGGCGGCGACGTCGACGCCGTTCGGGTTGTACAGCCCGCCCGTCGAGTCGGAGACGGCAATCACCGTGGCGCCGAGCTCGGCGACGAACTTCGCGAAGAACGAGCCGACGTTGCCGAAGCCCTGCACGGCAATGCGAAGGCCCTCGATCGGGCGCTCGTGCTTCGCGAGCGCGGCCTGCAGGCAGAAGACGCCGCCACGAGCGGTCGCCTCCTCGCGGCCGAGCGAGCCGCCGATCGTCAGCGGCTTGCCGGTGACGACGCCGAGCACCGAATGCCCCTTGTTCATCGAGAACGTGTCGAAGATCCACGCCATCGTCGAGCCGTCTGTGCCGACGTCGGGGGCGGGGATGTCCTTCTCCGGGCCGATCTCGTTGATGATCTCCGACGTGTAGCGGCGGGTCATCCGCTCGAGCTCCCCGCGCGACATCGCCTTCGGGTCACACACGACGCCGCCCTTCGCGCCGCCGAACGGCAACCCCATCAGGGCGCACTTCCACGTCATCCACATCGAGAGCGCCTTCACCTCGTCGAGCGTGACGTCGGGGTGATAGCGGATACCGCCCTTCGACGGCCCTCTCGTCACGTTGTGCGTGACGCGATAGCCGGTATAGACGTTGACACTGCCGTCGTCCATCGAGGTCGGGATCGAGACTTCGACGGCCTTCTTGCACTCCTGCATGATGTTGACGAGCCGATCGTCGATCCCGAAGACGTCGGCAACGTTGCGCAGCTGCTGCCGCGCTATGTGAAATGGGTTCTCACGAAGGTGAGATTCCCTTTCGACCGTAGTCATACGCTCCAGCCTACTCCAGGTCAGCGGAGCGTAAACCGGACCTTTGCGCGGCTCGGTTGCGCGCTTTTCGGGAGCGTCGGCCAAGCGTTCAGGCGCAGCTCATACGAGCCTGCGGGCAGCCGTGCACTCGACGGCCCGCGACCGGTGATACCGAAGCTGTAGGACCCCGGGAGCAGATCGCGGAGCCGCGCCATCACGCCGATGTACCGCCCGCCCGCGTCGTACAGCAGCACGTCGAGCCGCGAGACCGGCCGCACCTCGACGGTGCCTGCGCCGGACTCGACGAGCGCGCCGGCCCGGACGGTCAGGACGGCCGGGCTCGTGTCGGACGGGGCAAACGACGAGCTCGAGAGCGACACGCTGGGAAGCAGCGTCGTCTGCGCCTGCCGGAAGACGAGCGCCCACGGGATGCGCAGCGTCTGGGAGCCCACCGGCGAGACGAGAAGCTGCCCCGTCACGGCCGCGTCGGCCGGCTCGACGGGCGCCCGCAGCGTCACCTCGACACGACGCGCACGGCCCTCGGGGATGACGAGCTTCGCCGGGCTGATCATGAACCGGAGCGACTCGGAGGCCTGCGCTGCCGAGGCCGCCACGGAGACGTGCAGCCGCCGCGTCGAGACGTTCCGGAGCACGACCGTGCGCGTGGCGTGCCAGTGCGGGCCGCCCCAGAGGCCGAAGCCGAGCGTCGCCTGATCGGACGCGATCTCGGCGACCGCGGAAGCGCCGACGCGGAACGCGCCCGCGCCCGCCGAGAGGATCGACGCACCGCCGGGCTGCGCGTAGCCGACGAGCAGGCTGC
The DNA here is from genome assembly GCA_963794375.1 of uncultured Thermoleophilia bacterium. Classification (GTDB taxonomy): domain Bacteria; phylum Actinomycetota; class Thermoleophilia; order Gaiellales; family Gaiellaceae; genus PALSA-600. The sequence continues at coordinate 275,093 of CAWCDL010000001.1, read as the reverse complement.
GCAGCGCCGACGCGTCGAGCGAGGGTCGCAGCTGGACGACGAGCGCCGCCGCCCCGGCAACCTCGGCGGCCGCCGCGCTCGTGCCGGTGACGGTGCCGTACAGCTCGGAGCCGTCGGGCGCCGAGCCGGGCTCGGCCGTCTCCGTAGCGATGCCGGGTGCCGCGACATCGGGCTTGACCGAGCTGTCGAAGGCGAGCCCCTGCGACGAGAAGCTCGCCACCGAGCCGAGCGAGCCGTTCGCCGCCGGGCTCGTCGCGCCGAGCGCCACGCCGACGTCGGTCCCGGCGCGCTGCGCCGCGAGAAGCTCCGCCGCCTCGGCCGCCGGTATCTCGACCACCGGCGTCCGCTCGCTTTCCGAGACGGGGAGCGCACCTGGGGGCAGCCCCTCACCGTAGAAGAGGACGGCGGCGGCACCGGCACGGTCGGCCGCGGCGACCTGCCCCTGCGGGTCGTCGCCGACCGGCAGCACGACCGCGCGGCCCGCGACCCGCGAGAGCCCGTCGGCGTCGAAGAAGTCGGCTGCAGCAGCGCCGGGCGCCCCGGTCGTCGCGCGCGGGGTCGCCACCTGCAGCGTGGCTCGGCCCGACGGCGCGCCGGGCCCGAGCAGCGGCAGCCGGTCGTCGAGGATCACATCGAGCCCGCGACGAAGGACGATGTGGACGCGCGGCAGCGTCGCGCGGGAATCGGTGGCGGCGACGGCGATGGCCGCAGGCGAAGCCGCCGGCCCGGCGATCGACCCGAACGCGGGGCCGGCCGCCCCGTCGTTCCCCGCCGGGACGACGACGACGGTATTCAGGTCGAGCGCGCCCTGCACCGCGAGCGCCTCGGGATCGTCGGTGAACGCGCCGTACGGCTCGGTGACGCCGATCAGCGCCACCCGGACGGCGTCGTGGGCGTCACCGTCGCCGTTCGGGTCGACCGCACGGTCGAGGCCGGCGATCAGCTGGTCGCTTCGCGCGTAGACGAGATAGCGCCCGTCCGTCGCCGGCTGCCAGCCGGCGACGCGAATCGGCAGGACGGTCGCACCGGGCGCGACGCCGTGCAGGCCGCCCGGGCCGTCGCGCCCGACGAGGATCCCGGCCAGCTCGGTGCCGTGGCGCTCGAGCTGGGACGAATCCTGCGGATCGGCGTGCACGGTCGCGGTCGCGCCGGGTTGGAGGATGTCCCATCCGGGTAGCACGCGCCCGCGCAGATACGGGTGCGCGGAGTCGACACCGGTGTCGAGCAGCGCGATCGTCACTCCGCGCCCGGTCGAGCCCGGCAGCGCCGACACAGGCCGGTGGCCGCTCGCCTCGTCCCAGGCCGACCGGGTGAGCGTCTGCTCGGACAGCGACGCCGGGTACGCGGCACGGACGGGGAAGATGCCGTCGACCTCCTTCATCTGCTGGAGCAGCGCCACCGCCCGTGGGTCGAGCACCGCCGAGAAGCCGTCGAGCACCTCGTGGAAGCTGTAGTCGGGCTGGACGGCCACACCGATCGAGGCGAGCTTCAGCAGCACCTGCTTCTGCGCGGCGTTCGCCTCCGCCCACCAGGCGCGCTCCTGTGCCTCGGTCGCGTAGTGCGCCTTCGCGAGACGCTCGGCGACCGAAGGCGTATGGAGGACGACGATCATCCGTTCGCCGATCGAGATCGGGCTGCGCGGCCCGCCGACGAGACCGAACCACTCGCCGCTGTCGCGGGCACGGGCGGGACTCGCCTCGGAGCCGCCCGCCGAGACGACCAGCATCAGCACAGCGGCGACCGCGGCGAGCCCGAGGAAGCCGACAGCGGCGCGACTAGCCGTGCGTCGCTCGCGCATCGAGCGAAAGGTACTCCGGGTACGGGACGTCCTCGACGTAGCGGCCGGCCGAGGCGATCATCGCGGCGTTGTCGGTGCAGAGCGCGAGCGGAGCGAGTGCCGCATCCGGCAGCGACGCACGGAGCTCGGAGTTCGCGGCGACGCCGCCGACGACGGCGATGCGGTCCCCGGCCGCAGCTTGAAGCCGCTCGACGAGGGCGCGCACGATCGCCCGTTGGTAGGACGCCGCGAGGTCGGCACGGCGCGCGGCGAGGTCGGCCGGCGACAGGTCGCGAACCGCATAGAGAAGTGCGGTCTTGAGCCCCGAGAACGAGAAGTCGAGGCCCGGGACGCGGGCGACGGGGAAGTCGTAGGCCAGCGGATCCCCCTCCCTCGCGATCCGGTCGACCGCGGCGCCGCCCGGGTAGCCGAGGCCGAGCAGCCGCGCGCCCTTGTCGAACGCCTCTCCGGCCGCGTCGTCGAGCGTCGTGCCGACCACCCGGTAGCCGCCGCGGTCGCCGACGTCGAGCAGCATGGTGTGGCCGCCGCTCGCGAGCAGGCACGTGAAGGGTGGCTGCAGATCGAGCGGGCGCAGATAGAGCGAGGCGACATGACCGTGCAGGTGGTCGACGGGGCGGAGCGGCAGGCGGCGCGCCCACGCGAGCGCCTTCGCGGCGGAGACGCCGACGAGCAGCGCCCCGATCAGGCCCGGCCGCGTCGTCACCGCAATCGCGTCGACCTCGCGGCCGTCGAGCGCCTCGGCGAGTACGGGCGCGATCAGCTCCAGGTGGCGGCGGCTCGCCACCTCGGGCACGACGCCGCCGAAGCGGGCGTGAAGCTCGGCCTGGCTGGCGACGACGTTGGCGACGATCTCGCCGTCCTCCGTGATGACGGCCGCGGCGGTCTCGTCGCAGCTCGTCTCGATCCCCAGGATCACGCGGGCCGCGCGTCCCGCCACATGATGAGAGCGTCCTCGCGGTTGTCGGTGTAGTAGCCGCGCCGGATCCCTCGCGCCTCGAAGCCGAGCCTTTCGTAGAGCCGGATCGCACCCTCGTTCGAGACGCGCACCTCGAGCGTGTAGCCGCGCCGCTCGTCGTCGCCCGTCAGCTCGAACAGGCGCTCGAGGAGCGCCGTGGCAACCCCGCGGCGGCGGAGGTCGGGGTCGACCGCGACGTTCATCACATGCCACGCATCGACGTACCGCGAGTTGACGACGTAGCCGACGAGCTCGTCGCCCTCGAACGCGCCCAGGCAGATCGACGTCGCTTTCGCGAGCTCCGACGCGAACATCGAACGCGACCAGGGAGTCGGGTATGCCCGCTGCTCGATGCGCTCGATCGCGTTCAGGTCGACGAGATCGAGCGGGCGGATATGGAGGGCAACCGCGGTCATGCGCTCGGCTTCGCGTCCGGCTCGCGCACGTAGAGGGGTTCGACCAGCTCGGCGGCGCCGAACGCACCGGCCCGCTCGAGCAGCAACAGCGGATCCGGGACGTGGGCGGGGTCGTCGTCGGGCGGCACGGTGGCTCCTACGGCTTCGAAGGTCTCGCGATAGCGGAGCGCGCCGTCGCCGACGAGCAGCAGGCCGTCGACGGCAAGCTCCTCCGGACGGCACACGAGAGGGCCGGCGGCGAACACCTCTCCGCGCTTTGCATCGAGAACGGGGAAGCCGTCGCCGTAGGCGTCGAGCGTCGAGGCGCCCGCGACCGGTATGCCGAGTGCAAACGAGAGCGTCCGCGCGACGGCGAGGCCGATGCGAATCGAGGTGAAGCTTCCCGGCCCCCGGCCGACGACGATCCCCTCGAGGGCACGAGGGTCGGGCACCAGCGCGTCGACGGCCGCGAGCACGTCGCCTGCGCGCTCGGCGCGCGCCCGGGCGCCTCCGGTCACGCCGCAGACGGCGCCGTAGGTCGTCGCCGTGTCAAAGGCCAGGATCACCGTCGATCCTCACAGTGCGATGCGTCTCGTCCACATGCTCGAGGGTAACGACGACGCGCGGACGGGGGAGCCACCCGCCGGCGTGCTCGGGCCATTCGACGAAGGCGATCGCGCCGTCGAAGTACGGCTCGAGGTCGCCCCACTCCTCGGGGTCGAGGCCGCCGATCCGGTACAGGTCGAGGTGCGCCACCGGCACGGGCGCGGCGTACCGATGCCCGATCGTGAACGTGGGGCTCGCCACCGGCTCGGTGACGCCGAGCGCTCTCGCTGCACCGCGCACGAAGGTGGTCTTCCCCGCCCCGAGCTCGCCCGACACCGCGACGACGTCGCCGGCGCGAAGCGTCTTCGCGAGCGAGGCGGCAACCGTCTCGGTCTCGGTCGGCGATCCGGTCACGGTCTGCTGCATCCACACATGGTGTCTGACACCTTCAAAGGTGTCAGACACCTCTCGGCTAGAACAGCCCCAGCTGGACGGGCTGTTCCGTCGCCGCGACCGGCTCCTCGACGGGCGGCGGCTCGACGGCTGAGGCGCCGAGCAGCTCCGGGATCCGCTCGAAGTCCTGCTCCAGCACCGCCAGCATGCGCGGCGTGTAGAGGGCGGCCGCCGGGTGGAAGATCGGGTAGAGCGTGACGGCGTTCCCGCCGAGGACGACCTCCTGGGGCCGGCCGTGCACCTGCGTGATCCCGGCCGGCTTCCCGGACAGGAGCTTCGTGGCGAAGTTGCCGAGGGTGCAGACGAGCGTCGGCCGGATCAGCTCGATCTGCCGCCAAAGGTGCCCCTCGCACGCCTGGATCTCCTCGGGGAGCGGGTCGCGGTTTCCCGGAGGGCGGCATTTCAGGACATTCGCGATATACACGTCGTCGCGGGCGATCCCGATCCCGGCGAGCAGCTTCGTCAGCAGCTGGCCGGCGGCGCCGACGAACGGGACGCCCTGCTTGTCCTCGTGGAAGCCGGGCGCCTCCCCCACGAACATCAGCTCGGCCGTCGGCGAGCCGACGCCGAACACGACCTGCGTCCGCGTCTGCGCGAGCGTGCACCGGGTGCACCCCGCAGTGACGTCCGCGTAGGCGATCAGGGACAGATCAGTGCCCGCACGTTCCACAGGAACCTCCACAGCAGCCGCCTCCACCGTATGTGGGCTGCGCGGAGGTGCCGTGGGCTGCAAACGAGCGGGAGAACTGCCTGGCGACCTTCGCCTTGCCGCAGTCCGGGCAGGCCGGATCGGGATCCGACATGCCCACGAGCTCCTCGAAATGAGACTCGCAACTCATGCAGACGTACTCGTAGATCGGCACTCGCTCAACCCTAGCAAGCGGCCATCTTCTCGCCCATCCCGGACGGAGCGAGTAGATTGACCGGTGCCCGGCATCCGCACCTCGCGGAGCTGGAGCCCGAAACCGATGTTCGAGAGCGTCACCGTGATCGGCGCAGGTCGCGCCGGCTCGACAATCGCCGCGCGGCTGCGCGAGCGCGGGGTCGCCGTGGCCGAGAGCGGGGAGCTGCGGCTCCTCTGTGTCCCCGACCGCGCGATCGAAGAGGTCGCCCACTCGATCGAGCCCGGCCCCTGGGTCGCTCACGTCTCCGGGGGGACGCCGCTCGCCGCGCTCGACCCGCACGTCCGTCGCTTCTCGCTCCATCCCCTGCAGACCCTCGTTCTAGGGCGCGGCCCGGACCAGCTCGACGGCGCGTACGGCGCCGTGACGGCCGAGAACCACGCGGCGCGCGAGCACGGCCTGTGGCTCGCCGAAACGCTGGGCCTCGTCCCGTTCGCGCTCGACGACGGCCGACGGGCCGCCTACCACGCCGGAGCCGCGATCGCCTCGAACTTCCTGGTCACGCTGCACCGCGTCGCGTCCTCGCTCCTCGAGGACGCAGGTGCACCGCCCGAGGCGCTCGTGCCGCTGATGCGGCGCACGATCGAGAACGGCTTCGAGCTGACCGGCCCGATCGCCCGCGGGGACTGGGAGACGGTCGCGAGGCACCGCGAGGTGCTCGCCGGCACCGGCTTCGAGGCGCTCTACGACGCGCTTGCGGAGGCGACGCACGCATGATCGTCGCCCACTCGATCGGCGAGCTCGAGCTGCCCCGGCACGGCGTCGTCGGCCTCGTGCCGACCATGGGCGCGCTGCACGACGGCCATCTCGCATTGCTCAGGGCCGGACGCGCCGACTCCGACGTGCTCGTCGCCAGCCTGTTCGTCAACGCGGCGCAGTTCGGCGACGCCGCAGACCTCGCCGCCTACCCCCGTGACTTCGGGCGCGACGCTGCCATGTTCGAGGCAAACGGTGTCGACGTGCTGTTCGCGCCGAGCCACGAGGAGATGTACCCGCCGGGCTTTGCGACGTGGGTCGAGCCCGAGGGGGCCGCGCTCGGCCTCGAGGGCGACCATCGGCCCGGCCACTTCAGAGGCGTCGCGACCGTGTGCCTGAAGCTCTTCAACATCGTGCGCCCCGAGATCGCCTGGTTCGGGCGCAAGGACGCGCAGCAGGTCGCCGTGCTCAAGCAGCTCGTGCGCGACCTGAACGTGCCCGTCGAGATCCGCGTCGTGGACACCGTCCGCGATGGCGACGGGCTTGCGCTCTCGAGCCGCAACGAGCGGCTCAGCCCCGACGAGCGCCGGCGCGCCCTCGCCGTCCCGCAGGCACTCGCCACCGGCAACCTCGACGATGCCCGCACCGTGCTCGCCGAGGCGGGCGTGGAACCCGACTACGTCGCCGTCGCCGACCTCGACGGCCCGACGCTCGCGATCGCCGCGCGCGTCGGCTCCACCCGCCTGATCGACAACGTCCCACTCGACCATGGAGGCCGCGAATGACCACCCGCCCGCGCCAGCCCGCCCCAGGCACGCCCGCTCCCGGCAAGCTGCCGCTGCCCGAGCTCGCCGAGATGAAACGTCGCGGCGACCGCATCGTCATGATCACCGCCTACGACGCGCCGTCGGCACGCATCGCCGACGAGGCGGGCGTCGACCTCATCCTGGTGGGCGACTCCGCCGCGATGGTCATGCTCGGCCACGACTCGACCGTGCCGGCCACGGTCGACGAGATGCTCATCCTCACCCGGGCCGCGAACCGCGGCGCCCGCCGCCCGCTTGTGATCGCCGACCTGCCGTTCGGCTCGTACCAGGTGTCGGATGAGCAGGCGCTCGAGACAGGGATCAGGTTCGTGAAGGACGCGGCGGCCGACGCCGTCAAGCTCGAGGGAGCCGGCGCGATGCTGCCGCGCGTCCACGCACTCGCCTCGGCCGGCATCCCCGTGATGGGGCACATCGGCCTGACGCCTCAGACGGCAACCAGGTTCGGCGGCTTCAAGGCGCAGGGCCGCAGCGCGACCCGGGCGGTCGAGCTGTACGAGGACGCGCTCGCACTCCAGGCCGCCGGTTGCTTCGCAATCGTGCTCGAGGCGGTCCCGTCGCCGGTCGCCCGGCGGATCACCGGGGCGCTCGAGATCCCCACGATCGGCATCGGGGCGGGCGCAGGCTGCGACGGGCAGGTGCTCGTCTGGCACGATCTACTCGGGCTCTACGACGGCACCGCGCCGCGCTTCGTCAAGCAGTACGCGGAGCTCGCGCCGGTGATCGGTGACGCGGTCGGCCGGTACGCGGCCGAGGTCCGGAGCGGCGCGTTCCCCGACTCACGGCACGAGTACTCGATCGCCGATGACGAGCTGGCGCTGTTCGAACGGCTCCTCGCGGAGGAGCGTGACCCCGTCAGGGGCTAGCGGAGCAACCCGTTGTCGAGCGCCCAGCGGACGATGTCCGCACGGGAGTCTGCGCCCAGCTTGCGCATCGCATTCGCGCGATGCATCTCGGCGGTGCGGATCGAGATCTGCAGCCGTCCGGCAATCTCGGAGTTCGTGAGCCCGTAGGCAAGCAGGGTTGCGACCTGGCGCTCGCGTGGAGTCAGCTTGGTCATCGTGGCGGTCATGAGCGGAGCCTCGCCCTCCCGCCTTTCCACGGCATCGGCGCGTCCCCGCAGCCGAAGCCGTAGGAACTACCGGTTACAGATAACTACCGGGAGGCGTAGAGGATCCCGACCACGATGGGCAGGGCAAGCCCGAGGGTGGTCGCGGCCGCCGCGCGCGGCCAGGTCCAGCCGTGGACGGCGCGGACGCCGACGACGACCAGGGCGACCGACCAGGCGACGAAACCGAGGTCGATGGCCGAGAACGCCCGGCCGCCGGGTCCCGAGTCGCTGCCGCCGCTGCGGAAGAGTGCCTCGCCGAACAGCGCGAGCTTCACCGGCCAGACGACCAGAGAGAGCGCGAGCGGCACGGCCGCGAACGCGAGCACGTGCCGCGCGCGGCGGTAACTGCCCTGCGAGCCGAGCACCCGGCCGCCGAAGTAGAGCAGCGCTCCGAAGACGAAGTACACGAAGACGCCGTACAGGCTCCCGGCGATGAACGCCCACACCGCCACCAGGAGCCCGTCGTAGTCGCTCGAGTCCATCAACTGCCCCGCGGTGCGAGTGGAAAGGACAGAGGCGATGCCGGCGAGCATCACGATCAGCAGCACCTGCTCCGAGCGGTCTGAGACGGCCTCCTTGCTCTCGTCGCGCAGCGCGACGAATACCGGCTTCGGGCGCTGCAGGACGAGCAGGGTGCGGAGCCACCAGTCGCGCATCCCGGAGCGCCTCGCCTCGAGCTCCATCACGAGGTGGTCACGGTCTGGCCGTTGTGGCAGCGGTAGACCGTCTGCCCGAGCAGCCCGCCTTCCTGCGCGACAGGGGGCTTGCCGTCGCGGCAAAGCGTGTGGTGGCGGTTGTGCCAGGCGGCAGCCATCCCGAAGACGAACAGGACGAGGCACACCGCGCCGAGCGCCACCAGCACCTGCCGCTTCGACCGGACGTTCACCGGCTCACGCAGCGACGGCCGCGCGATCGAGCAGCTGCCGCAGGAACTGCCCGGTGTAGGACTCCTCGACCCGGGCGACGTCCTCGGGCGTGCCGACGGCGACGATCTCGCCGCCTGCCTCGCCGCCCTCGGGCCCGAGGTCGACGAGCCAGTCTGCCTGCTTGATCACGTCGAGATTGTGCTCGATCACGAGCACGGTGTTGCCGCCGTCGACGAGCCGCTGCAGCACCTCGAGCAGCTTCTCGATGTCGGCGAAGTGAAGACCGGTCGTCGGCTCGTCGAGGATGTAGAGCGTGCGGCCGGTCGCCACCTTCGACAGCTCGGCGGCGAGCTTCACCCGCTGCGCCTCGCCGCCCGAGAGGGTCGTCGCCGGCTGTCCGAGCGTCATGTAGTCGAGCCCGACGTCGTGCAGGGTCTGCAGCCGCCGCCGGATCTTCGGGATCTTGGCGAAGAAGCGCAGTGCCTCCTCGACCGACATCTCGAGCACATCGGCGATCGTCTTGCCCTTGAAGCGCACCTCGAGCGTCTCGCGGTTGTAGCGACGGCCCTTGCACGTCTCGCACGGCACGTACACGTCGGGCAGGAAGTGCATCTCGATCTTGATCTGCCCGTCGCCCTTGCACGTCTCGCAGCGACCTCCCTTGACGTTGAACGAGAAGCGCCCCGGCTTGTAGCCGCGCACCTTCGCGTCGGGCGTCAGCGAGTAGAGCTCACGGATGTGCGTGAACAGGTCGGTGTACGTGGCCGGGTTCGACCGCGGCGTGCGGCCGATCGGGCGCTGGTCGATCTCGATCACCTTGTCGAACGCATCGATCCCCTCGACTCCCATGTGCGCGCCGGGCTTGGTGCGCATCCGGTTGAGGCGATTCGCGAGCGACTTGTAGACGATCTCGTTGACGAGCGTCGACTTGCCGGAGCCCGAGACACCGGTGACGGCCACGAACTTCCCGATCGGGAACTCGACGTCGATCTGCTTGAGGTTGTGCTCGGCCGCCCCGAGCACCGTGAACGACCCGTTGTCGACCTCGCGCCGCTCGGGCACCCGGATCGCGCGCGTGCCGGAGAGGAATCGCCCGGTGACCGACTTCTTGTTGCGCATCACCTTCGCGGCGGTGCCCTCGGCAACGACGTGGCCGCCGTGCTCGCCTGCGCCCGGCCCCATGTCGACGAGCCAGTCGGCGGTGCGCATCATCTGCTCGTCGTGCTCGACCACGACGACCGTGTTGCCGAGGTCGCGCAACCGCTCGAGCGTGCCGATCAGCTTGTCGTTGTCGCGCTGGTGCAGGCCGATCGATGGCTCGTCGAGGATGTAGAGGACGCCGACGAGCTGCGAGCCGATCTGGGTCGCGAGCCGGAGCCGCTGCGCCTCGCCGCCCGACAGCGTCGCGGACGCGCGGTCGAGGTTGAGGTAGCCGACGCCGACGTCGTCGAGGAACGTCAGCCGCTCGCGGATCTCCTTGACGACGCGTGTCCCGATCAGCTCCTCGGTCGGCGTCAGCTCGAGAGAAGCGGTGAACTCGAGCGCTGCGCTGACGGAGAGCTTCGTGAACTCGTGGATGTTCTTGTCACCGACCGTGACGGCGAGCACCTCAGGCTTGAGGCGCGCCCCCTTGCACACCGGGCACGGCCGGAACGACATGTACTCCTCGATCCGCTCGCGCTGCGAGCTCGAGTCGGTCTCGCGGTAGCGGCGCTGGAGCGAGGCGACGATCCCCTCGAAGTCGATCATGTACGACCGTCGCCGCCCCATCTTGTTGCGGTACTGGACGTACACCTTGTCGCCGCCCGTGCCATAGAGGAAGCGATCCTGCTGGTCGGTCGTCAGGTCGCGCCAGGCGACGTCGGTCGGGATCTCGTAGCGGTCGGCAATCGCCTGGATCACGGATTCATAGAAGCCACTGCCGCCGACCGCCCACGGCACGAGTGCGCCGCCGTCGATCGAGAGCGTCGGATCGGGCACGAGCAGATCGGGGTCGATCTCCTGCTGCGCGCCGAGCCCCGTGCAGCGCGGGCACGCTCCGTGCGGCGCGTTGAACGAGAAGATGCGCGGCTGCAGCTCCGGCAGCGACACGCCGTGCTCGGGGCAGGCGAAGTTCTGCGAGTACGTCGTCTCCTCGCCGCTATCGATCCGGTCGATCACGACCAGGCCTTCGGCGAGAGCGACCGCCGTTTCGACCGACTGCGTCAGCCGCGTGCGCAGGTCCTCCTTCATGACGAGCCGGTCGACGATGACTTCGATCGTGTGCTTGAACTTCTTGTCGAGCGTCGGCGGCTCGTCGAGCGAATGCTGCTCCCCGTCGACCTTGATCCGCGAGAACCCCTCGCTGCGCAACTCCTCGAAGCGGTCGCGGAACTCGCCCTTGCGGTCGCGCACGATCGGCGCGTTGACCGTGAAGCGCGTCCCCTCGGGAAGCTGCAGCACCTGCTCGACGATCGAGTCGATCGACTGGCCGGCGATCGGACGCCCGCAGACGGGGCAGTGGGGCCGACCCACGCGCGCATAGAGAAGACGCAGATAGTCGTAGATCTCGGTGACCGTGCCGACCGTCGAGCGCGGGTTGCGCGACGTCGTCTTCTGATCGATCGAGATCGCAGGGCTGAGGCCGTCGATCGAGTCCACGTCGGGCTTCTCCATCATCTGCAGGAACTGCCGCGCGTACGCGGACAGCGACTCGACGTAGCGGCGCTGCCCCTCGGCGTAGATCGTGTCGAACGCAAGGCTCGACTTGCCGGAGCCGGACAGCCCGGTGATGCAGATGAGGGCGTTCCGCGGGAGCCGTACCGTGATGTCCTTCAGGTTGTGCTCGCGGGCGCCGTGGACGACGAGCTCGTCGGCAGCCATGGAAGGCCATTGTACCGCCCGAACAGGTGTTCGCCTAGACCCTCTTCACGACCTTGTAGAGCACAGCTCCGTCGGCCGCGCCGATCCGCCGCAGGCGGGGGTCTCGAGCCGCGACGCGGCCCGCCGGGCTCGTCGCGCCGACGAGCACGAGACCGGCGTGGTCGATCGCCGCCCGGCCCGAAACGTCGCCCGCGACCCAGTCGAGGTAGAGGCCCTGGTCGCTCCGGCGGAAGGCGTCGATCGGGTTCGCCACCCAGACGCGCCCGCCGTAGAGCTCGACCCATTCGCCCTGCGTCGGGTCCGCGAGCACCACCTCGTGCATGGCTGCCGCCCGCCGGGCGAGACCGGTGTGGGCCCCCGGATTCGAGATCAGCACCATCGCCGTCGCGCCGACGGCGAGGCCGCCGGCCACCGACAGCAGGAGCCCCGGCGACGGCAGGCGCTCCCGCATGCCGCGTGCGGCCGGGTAGGCGAGGACGACGAGCAGGAAGAAGCCGACGCGTGAGGCACGGGCGCTCTCGGCCGCTAGCCCGATGCACGCGACCCACTCCCAGAGACGAAGCCGTCCGCGCGCCAGGAGAAGCAGCGCAAGCGCTGCGGCGACGAAGACGACGTCGAACGGCCGCAGCCCGAGCGGCGCCCAGAGCCCCACGCCGCGGGCGGCGGCGACGTTGTCGAGCACGGCGCGGTAGTAGAGCGGTGTCCGCCAGAGCTCCGGTGTCACGAGGACGGCAAGGAGCGACGCACCGAGCACCGACGCCGCGAGGAGCGCATCGCGGCGCGCACGACCGAGCACGAGGTACGCGCCGAGCACCGCCACCCCGGCGAGCACCATGCCGTGGAGATTCGCCCAGAGCGCGATCACCGGCACCGCCAGCCAGATGCGCCGGCCCGGACGGCGTGCGTCGGCCTGCACGATCAGGACGAGCAGCGGGAAGAGGGCAAGGCTGAAGAGCGAGACGCGCGCCACGAGCACGGTCGGCCCCGCGCCGACCAGCACGACGAGACTCACGAGGAGCGCCGCCCCGCTCGAGGCCTGACGGCGCAGGCCCTCAGAAAGGGCAGCGAAGCCGACGGCCGCGCCGAGCATCTGGAGCAGCACGAGCCCGCGTGCGCCGAGCAGGTCGTAGGTGCCGTAGACGGCGAGCTGCGCGCCGGCGAGGACGTCGTGCCAGCCTGCGCTCGGAGCGCTCGCGGCGTGGATCGACGACGGCAGCCTGCCCGCGGCCACGACGGCACCGAGCGGCACGAGCCACGGCAGGTCGGCACCGATCACCCCGACCGACGCGACCGCCCCGGCGAGCACCGCGACGAGCACGGTCGATGCCCACGCGGGGCCGGCCTGGCGACTGGAGTGCAGCACGGCCTCTCTTATCGGCATCGCCGCCCCGTTTGCCGAACGGACGACAGGACCTAGCTCGATGGGGTGACGGCCTAGCTCCATCAAGGGACGTTCGCGCTCCGTAGCTGGACCTAGGTGGGTGGAATCCCGTACCCCTGGACGTGTGCCGCCCCCGGCCGGTTCCCAGAGTGAGGGGGCGGCTCCTCTTCTCGGAGGCACGCAGTTCACTGGCAGGGCGACTGAGCGCTCTGCGGCAATCGAATCAAGGGAGGCACCACATGTTTGCGGATGCGCTCAACAGCATCTTCGTCCGGGCCCTCGTCGCCGTGAAGCGCGAGGACGGGCAGACGTTCGTGGAGTACTCGATGATCGGCGCCCTCGTGGCCCTGCTGCTCGTCACCGTTCTGGGCACGCTGCACACCCAGATCTTCAACGCGCTCAGCGCCATCTCGACCGCCATCTAGTTCCGACCACGGGATCCGGCGGCAGGTGCATTGCGGCGCACCTGCCGCCGAATCCGTAGCGAAAGGACATCACGGCTCACATGCGGCGCACACTCAACTCACGGAATGAAGAGGGCCAGGCGATGGTCGAGTTCGCCCTGGTCGCACCGCTGCTGCTGCTGATCCTGTTCGCGATCATCCAGTTCGGCATCGTCTTCATGAATTCGGTCGCCCTCACGGATGCCGTCCGGATCGGGGCCCGCAAGGCGGCGGTGAGCCGCACGGCGGCGGACCCGACGGCGGCGACACAGGCGGCGATCCTCGGCGCGGCGAACGACCTCGACAAGTCGACCTTGTCGGGTCGCATCAGCGTTGCGACGCCCGGCGGCTGGACGCAGGGCGGCAGCGTCACCGTGTCGGCCACATATCCCTACTCCATCAACATCCTCGGCATCGTCGTCGCCTCGGGCGATCTCCACAGCGCGACGACCGAGCGCCTCGAATAGCAGACGACGACTCCCCGGGGGGAAACCATGACCGATCTCGCATACAAGCTTCGTGGCGGCGGCGTCAGCTACCGCACACGCAACATCCTGATCGCGGCCGGCCTCGGCCTGCTGGCGGTCGTGCTCACGCTCGTCTACGTCTCGCACGCCAAGAAGAGCTCTTCGGCTGCGGTGGCGGCGCCCGTTCAGGTGCTCGTCGCCTCGAAGACGATCCCGATCGGCACGTCCGCGGCCGCGCTCGCCGGCTCCGGCTGGCTCGTGACCAAGGCGTACCAGCCGTCCGATGTCCCGTCGGGCGCGATCAAGACGAAGGCGCAGCTGGCCGGCCTGGTCGCCGTACAGCCGACCTACGCGGGCGAGCAGCTCGTCGCGCAGCGCTTCGGCACGACGCAACAGGAGGGCATCCTCTCGGTGCTCCACGGCGCCAACCGCGTCGTGCAGCTCCCCGGTGATGCGAACCAGCTGCTCGCAGGCACGCTCAAGGAGGGCAACACGGTCGACGTCGTCGGCTCCATCAAGGCGCCGGAGTCGGGCCAGAACCACTACGCGACGACGTTCCTTCGCAACCTGCTGGTGGTCAGCACGCCCGCGAAGCCGAGCACGGGTCAGAACGACACCTCGGTCGAGCTGCGGGTGACCTCGCAGCAGGCGCAGCGTCTCTTCTGGCTCGAGAAGAACGCCGACTGGTCTCTGCTCCTCCGCCCGGCGACGAAGGCGGTCGACAAGGTCGCCCCGCCGACCGGTGCAACCTCGCTGCTGGAGGACGCAAGTGGCAAGTGAGCTCACTCTTCGGGTCGCAATCGACGGCCGCCGGGAAACCCTGGCGGCCGTCGAGGCCGACATCGCGGCGCTCGACGCATTCGAGCTCGTGGACGAGAAGGACGGCGTCGACGCCGACGTGCTCGTCCTCGTGCACGACCCCGACTCGGCGCCGCGCGAGCAGCTCGCCCAGGTACGGGAGCACAGCACCGTCCCGGTCGTGCTCGCGACGTCGAGCCCGTCGGGCGAGCTGATGCGCTGGGCGCTCGACGCCGGCATCGCCGACGTCGTGACGCTGCCGGCGTCGCCCGAGACACTGCTCTTCGCGATCGAGAAGGCGGCGCGCACGGCCCGTGAGCAGGCAAGCGGCGGCCAGGGGCACGGGCGTGTCATCACCGTGTTCTCGCCCAAGGGCGGCTCGGGCAAGTCGGTCGTCGCAACGAACCTCGCTGCCGCGGTGGCCGCGAAGGGCCGCCGGCGCACGCTGCTCGTCGACCTCGACCTGCAGTTCGGCGACTCCGCGATCATGCTCGGCCTGCAGCCGCGCAGCACCGTGCGCGAGCTGATCGGCACCCCGGCCGACATCGATGCGGAGAAGCTCGAGGTCTATACCGAGGTGCACTCCACCGGCCTTCGTGTTCTTCCGGCTCCGATGAACCCCGAGGACGCCGAGCTCGTGGGCGAGGAAGCCGTCCGCGGCATCCTGAACGTCGCCCGCCAGGCATACGACGTGGTCGTGGTCGACACCGCACCGTTCTTCTACGGCCCGATGCTCGCCACCCTCGATCTCACCGACCGGCTGCTTGTGCTCTGCAACCCCGACGTGCCGACGCTCAAGAACGTCCGGCTCGCACTCAAGACCCTCGAGCTGCTCTCGTTCCCCGAGGACAAGCTCAGCATCGTTCTCAACCGCGCGAGCACGTCGATCGGGCTCGAGCGCGGCGATGTGGAGGCAGCGCTCGACCGGCCGGTCGACTTCGTGCTGCCGCTCGACCCCGCCGTCCCGCTGGCCGTCAACCAGGCCACGCCCGCCGTGCTCGGCAAGACCGGCCCCTTCGCGCCGGCGATGCTCGAGCTCACGCGCTCTGCGGCCGGCCTCGACCTGAGCCAGGCACGGCCCACGCCGCGCACGGCTCGCATCTTCAGTCTCGGGAGGAGCTGACCATGAGCCTGCAAGGACGCCTCAACGGCGGCGAGAGCTTCGACGACCCGCTGGCCCTGCAGGGCCGGATCGGCATCGTCGGCTCGGATCGCCCGATCGACCGCTTCATGGAGCTGCGCGCAGCTCTGCACAACGCGTGCATCGCCAAGGTCGGCCCGGAGCTGATCGGCACCGAGACCGAGCCCGAGACGCTCCGCGCCCGCGTGCGCGAGGTCGTCGCGGACGAGCTCGGCCGCCATTCCGAGCGGCTGACCGCGGAGGAGCGCACCCGGCTGATCGCCGACGTCGTCGATGACGTCCTCGGCTACGGCCCGATCGACCGCTTCGTGCGCGACGACTCGGTGACGGAGATCATGGTCAACGGCCCCGACCAGGTGTTCGTCGAGCGGGGCGGCCTGCTCGAGCACACCCACGCGCGGTTCGCCGACGACGAGCACGTGATGCGCGTGATCGACCGCATCGTCTCGGCCGTCGGCCGCCGGATCGACGAGGCCTCGCCGATGGTCGACGCCCGGCTTCCCGACGGCTCGCGCGTCAACGCGATCGTCCCGCCGCTGTCCCTCCAGGGGCCGGTGCTGACGATCCGCAAGTTCTCGGCCGAGGCGCTGAGCGCGGCCGACCTGGTGCTCCTGGGCACCCTCAGCCCCGAGCTCGTCGACGTACTCGACGGAGCCGTCGAAGGGAAGCTCAACATCCTTATCTCCGGCGGCACCGGCGCCGGAAAGACGACGCTGCTCAACGTCCTGTCGAGCTTCATCCCGAACGGCGAGCGGATCATCTCGATCGAGGACGCGGCGGAGCTCAAGCTCCAGCAGCCGCACGTCGTCTCGCTCGAGTCGCGGCCGGCGAACATCGAGGGCCAGGGCGAGGTGCGCATCCGCGACCTCGTTCGCAACGCCCTGCGCATGCGGCCCGATCGCATCATCGTCGGCGAGGTCCGCGGCGCGGAGACGGTCGACATGCTCCAGGCCATGAACACGGGCCACGAGGGCTCGATGACGACCATCCACGCGAACTCGCCACGCGATGCGCTGTCGCGGGTCGAGACGCTCGTGCTGACCGCCGGCGTCGACCTCCCGCTGCGTGCGATTCGCGAGCAGATCGCGAGCGCGTTCGACATCGTCGTGCAGCTCGGCCGTCTCGTCGACGGGAGCCGGCGCGTGACGCACGTGACGGAGGTCCTGCGCATGGAGTCGGACGTCGTCACCCTGCAGGATCTGTTCGTGTCGCGGCCGTCGCAGTCGGCGGGTGCGCTTCTCGAGCCGATCCGCCCGACGGGTATCCGGCCCCACTTCGTCGACAAGCTCAAGGCGGCGGGCGTCAAGCTCACGCCGGAGCTCTTCGACCCGCTCGCGGCCGAGCTGCGGCTCGTCGCGAACGGCAACGGGAACGGGAGGGCCGTCAGGTGAGCGGCGCCGTCGCGCTCGTCGTCGGCGGCCTGGTCTTCGCCGCCGCCTTCCTGCTCCTCACGGTGCGGCGCCGGTTCGCGACGCAGCAGCTCGACTGGTACTCGGGCCCGTCCCGGCGCACCGGCCGGGGCCCGCGGTTCGGGCGGGACAGCATCGAGGCGGCATTCGAGAGCGTCCTCGACCGGTTCGGGGCGTCGACCGGCATGCGCCGGACGCTGGATCGTGCGGGTGTCGACCGGTCGCCCGGCGCGTTCGCGCTGTTCGTGCTCCTGATCGCGATCGCCGTCTTCCTGCTGGCGACTCTCGTCGCCTCCGCGGGCTGGGGGCTGCTCCTCGCGGTCTGCACGCCGTTCTGTGGGCTGCTGGTGCTCGCGATCCGGGCGCGCCGGCGCTCTCGGGCGTTCGAGCTGCAGCTGCCGGAGGTGCTCGACAGCCTCTCGGCTTCCCTCAAGGCAGGGCACGGCTTCGAGCACGCGTTGCAGACGATGGCCAACGAGGTCGGCGAGCCGGCAGGCGCCGAGTTCCGCCGTGTCGTCGCCGAGACGCACCTCGGCCGGCCGTTCGACGTCGCTCTGCGTGAGCTCGGCGACCGCGTGCAGTCGAAGGACCTCGTCTTCGTCCTGGACGCGATCTCGATCCAGCGCCAGGTCGGCGGCAGCCTCGCGGAGCTGTTCGAGCTCGTCTCGGAGACCGTCCGCGAGCGCGAGCAGTTCCGCCGCAAGGTGCGGGCGATCACGGGCATGGTGCGCACCTCGGCGACGACGCTGACGTTCCTGCCCCTGGTCGCGGCCATCGGCCTGACGCTCGTCAACCACTCCTACGAAGCGCCTCTGTTCACGACGACCATGGGCCAGGTCATGTGCCTGGTGACGATCTCGATGATGGTCGTCGGCGGCGTGATCCTGCGGCGGATCGGATCGGTGAAACCCTGATGCTCATCATCCTCGTCATCGCAGCGATCTCGTTCACTGCCTGTCTCGTCATCCTGGCCGAGACGGCGACTCCTGCGGCGCGGCGGCGTCACGACGCCGTCGAGTCGGTGCGGCGCTTCGGCGGCTTCACGGGCTTCGGCAGCGGCGCACGAAGCCCGAAGAGCGCGGCATTCACGACGGCCGAGCAGTTCGGCTCTCGTTTCGCGACGACCAAGTTCCGCGAGCGGCTGCCGCAGCGGATCGCCTCGGCCGGGCTGGCCGGGAAGGTCAGCGTCGACGCGTTCATCGCGTTCCGCACCGGCCTCACGGCGCTCGCGATCATCGGCGGCCTGTGCCTCGGGGCGGTCGGCGGCTTCTCGGGAAGCCGGACGTTCCTGCTCACGGTCGCCCTCGGGGCTATCTCCGTCCTCGCGCCCGGGTACTGGCTCGAGAGCCGGGCGAAGGCGCGGCGCCGGGCCATCCACGACGCGCTGCCCGATGCCCTCGACCTGCTCGCGGTCACGGTCGAGGCCGGTCTCGGCCTCTACGGCGCGATCCAGCGGCTGGTCGAGACGACCGAAGGCCCGCTCGCAGACGAGTTCGCACTCGTGCTGACCGAGCTTCGGGTCGGCGACTCGAGCGAGCGGGCGTTGAAGCGGCTGGCCGCACGCGCTCAGTCGCCCGAGGTGACCTCGCTCGTCCGCTCGCTGATCCAGGGTGAGCAGCTCGGGATCTCGCTGGCCCGCACCCTGCGCAACCTCGCTCAGGACACGCGGAACAAGCGTCAGGCGCGGGCCGAGGAGCTCGCCTCCAAGGCACCGGTGAGGATGCTGTTCCCGACCGCGCTCTTCATCTTCCCCGCGCTCTTCATCGCGATCCTCGGGCCCGCCGTCATCGAACTGCACCGCTACCTCTAGAGATGCGGCGCCACCTTCACGACGACCGCGGGCAGGTGATGATCCTCACCGTGATGTTCCTGGTGATCCTGCTCGGCTTCTGCGCACTCGTGCTCGACGTCGGTCACGCGTACCTCGCCCAGCGGCGGCTGCAGTCGTCGGTCGACGCGGCGGCGCTCGCGGGAGCAGACTCGCTGCCGGACGTCCCGTCAGCCAATACGTTCGCCGGGAGCTACGGCAACGGTGGGTCGAACACGCCGCTCGGCGTCGACAGCGTGAAGATGACGGTGACGACCGCGTGCCTTGTCGGCGTCCCCGGCTGCACGACGGCGAACTCGGTGACGGTGAAGGAGACCGGCGTCGTGAAGACGTACTTCGGCGGGCTCTTCGGCGTGCCAACGCTCAACGTCAACGCCTCTGCGACCGCGTGCTCACCGTGCGGCTCGAAGCCGCTCGACATCATGATGGTGCTCGACCGGACGGGCTCGATGTGCCAGGCCCCCGACGGCTCGGCCAACTGCGCCGACCTGAACGCCGCTAAGGCAGCGATGACGTCGTTCCTGAAGCTGATGGACCCGACTCTGGACCACGTCGGGTTGGCCGTCCTCCCACCGGCCCCGTCTGCGACGGCAACCTGCAGCCCGACGATCGGCGCGATGGCGTACAAGACACCAACGGATCCATACGTGATCGTGCCGCTCTCGAGCGACTACAGCGTCAAGGGCGTGCTCGACACCTCGTCTCCACTCGTGTCGAAGCTCAACTGTGTCGACGGGACCGGCTCGACGTCCTACGCGAACGCGCTCGAGATGGCGCAGGCAGAGCTCGTGAAGGATGGACGAACGAACGTCCAGAAGGTGATCGTGTTCATGTCGGACGGCGCGGCGAACACCGGACCGACCTCGTACGCGAACAGTTCGCCATACCGTGCGACTCCCTGCCACCAGGGCATCACCTCGGCAGCGACGATCAAGGCAGCCGGGACGCTCGTCTACTCGATCGGGTTCGGCGTCGACGACAAGACGGCTAACACCTGCAACAGCGCCACGGGCGGCACGGAGAAGCCGACCATCGACGCCAAGGACGCGCTCACGCAGATCGCGTCCTCCGGCGATTACTACGACGCCCCGGACGATGGCACCCTCGGGAACATCTGGGCGGCTGTCGCCGCCGACCTGCTCCAGGGCACCTCGCGCCTGGTCGACGGCTCCTAGCCGGCGGCAGCGGCGAACGCGTCGTACGCGTCGTCGCCGAAGAGCACGAACCGGATCAGCTCGACGCCGCTCTCACGGGCGGCGTCGAGCGCGATCGGCGCGGCCTCCTCGACCGGGAAGCCGTAGACCCCGCACGAGATGGCCGGAAACGCGACGCTCGCCGCGCCGAGCTCGCCCGCGAGCCGGAGCGACGAGAGGTGGGCGCTGCGCAGAAGCTCGCGCTCGCCCTCGCCGCCTCCGCGCCAGACCGGGCCGACGGTGTGGATCACCCACTGCGCGGGAAGTCGCCCCGCAGTCGTCGCCTTCGCCTCGCCGACACCGCACCCGCCCAGCCGGCGGCACTCCTCGAGGATCGCCGGGCCGCCCGCGCGGTGGATCGCCCCGTCGACACCACCGCCGCCGAGGAGCGACGTGTTCGCCGCGTTGACGATCGCGTCGACCTGCTGGGTCGTGATGTCGCCCTTGACGATCTCGATCAAGCTTTGCGCCAGCGGCCGAACACGAGGCCGCCGAGCGTGAAGCCGAGCCCGAACGTGCCGACGGCGAAGCCGCCGATAGCGATGCCCTTGCGCCAGGGCGAGAGCCGCTGCCAGCGGCCGAGCGCCTCACGCTCCTCGGGGGTCAGCGCCTCGCCGCGGCGCTGCTTGCGCATCGCACCGCCGGCGCGAAGCCCGAGATACAGGTCGTCGAAGATCTCGCTCGACTGGTCGGCCATAGAGCTCACTGTATAGCCTGCTTCGCCGGTGCCAAGTCGCATCCTGCACGTGTCAGACCTCCACGTCGGTGCCCGCGACGACCCGATCCTCGGGCGCGCGCTGGCGCAGATCGTCGCGATCGTCGACCCGGAGCTCATCGTCGCGACCGGGGACCTCAC
The DNA here is from genome assembly GCA_963794375.1 of uncultured Thermoleophilia bacterium. Taxonomy (GTDB): domain Bacteria; phylum Actinomycetota; class Thermoleophilia; order Gaiellales; family Gaiellaceae; genus PALSA-600. Next base: position 254,169 of record CAWCDL010000001.1, on the reverse strand, counting down.
GAACCGCGGCCGGGCCGATCAGCACGCGACGGCAGCAGCCCTCCTGCGCGGCCTGGGGCCGCCCGTCGTCGCGGTGCCCGGGAACCACGACATCCCGTACACCGCACCGGCCCGGGTGACGTCGCCCTGGCGGTTGTTCGAGAGCGAATGGGAGACGACCGAGCCGGTCCACGCGGGGCCCGGCGTCCACGTCGTCGGGATCAACTCGGTGCGCCCGTGGCGGCACCAATCGGGTGCGATCGACGACCCGGCGATCGCGCGCGCCGAGAAGCGCCTCGCGGAGGCGGTGCCGGGCGCGCTTCGGGTCGTGTGCCTCCACCACCAGCTGATCGGAGCCCCGTGGCGCACCCGCAAGCGGCCGCTCGCGAGGCGGACGCACGTCCTCGGGCGTCTCGTCGATGCAGGCGCCGACCTGATCGTGAGCGGTCACATCCACCAGGCGGCCGTGAGCGAGCGCCGCGAGTTCGAGTCCGGGGCGGCCGGCGGCACCGTGGTCGCGGTCGCACCTGGAATCGGCCAACCCCGTCCCTCGCGTCGCGGCGAGGCGCGCGGTGCGCTCGCCTACCTGGTCGACGACGACCGGCTCGTCGTCGAGACGCACATCTGGGACGGCGACGGGTTCGAGCGGATCGCGTCACGCGCCTTCGCGCGCGGCTAACGCTTCTCGCTTCTCGGTCAGCTCCTCGTCGGTGAGGACGCCGGCGCGGTGGAGCTCCTGCAGCATTGCCTCGAGCCGAACCCGCTCGAGCTGCTTCGGGTCGGGCCGGAGCTTGTCGGGGTCGATCCCGAGCTGCCTCAGCTTCTGGCGCTGCTCGGCCACGCCGATCCCGCGGTCCGGGAAGGCGAGCGCCCCGGGCCCGAGGATCGGCCGGTGCTGCACGAAGCGACGGTAGGAGGCGACGAGCGCGATCGCGATCCCGAAGGAAAGGAACGAGATCACGTAGCCGTTGTCGTTCGAGATCTCCTTGCCGACGACGGCGCCGACGATCGAGCCGATGAGGCCGATCGCGATCGTCAGCCACACGGGCATCGGATCCGGCCCCGGCAGCGCAAAGCGCGCGAGCGCTCCCGTGACAAAGCCCGAGAAGATGATCGCCAGGACGAAGCCGAGGCTCACGCGGGTGCCGCCTCGGCGAGTGCGTTCAGGTCGCGGCGAAGCTCCTTGATCTCGTCGCGGAGCTTCGCGGCGTACTCGAACCGCAGCTCCTCGGCCGCCTGGAACATCTCCTCCTCGAGCGTCACGAGGAGCTTCTCGAGCTCCTCGCGGCTCATGCCCTCGGCCTTGTCGCCCCGGCGGCGGCGGGAGGTCGGCACGTGCGGCTGCTCGAGCGAGAGGAACTCGGCGATGTCGGAGACGCCCTTCGTGATCGAGATCGGCTTCGTGCCGTGCTCCTCGTTGTAGGCGAGCTGCGTCTCGCGCCGGCGATTCGTCTCCTCGAGCGCGCCCTTGATCGCCTCGGTCTGCTTGTCCGCGTACATCAACACCCTGCCGTCGACGTGGCGCGCCGCGCGGCCGATCGTCTGGATCAGGGCGGTCTTGCCGCGCAGGAAGCCCTCCTTGTCGGCGTCGAGGATCGCGACCAGCGACACCTCGGGCAGGTCGAGCCCCTCGCGGAGCAGGTTGACGCCGACAAGCACGTCGTATTCGCCGAGACGCAGCTCCCTGATGATCTGGATCCGCTCCAGCGTGTCGACCTCGCTGTGGAGGTAGCGCGTCTTGACGCCGGCCTCCAGGAGGTAGTCGGTCAGGTCCTCGGACATCTTCTTCGTCAGGGTCGTGACGAGCACGCGCTCGCCCTTCTCCTCGCGCTGCCGGATCTCGCCGAGCAGGTCGTCGATCTGGTTGCGCGTGGGGCGCAGCTCGACGACCGGGTCGACGAGATAGGTCGGCCGGATCAGCTGCTCGGCGACCCGCGTCGACTGCCGCATCTCCCACGCACCGGGCGTCGCCGACACGAAGACGAGCTGCTGCACCTTCTCGAGGAACTCGTCGAAGCGCAGCGGACGGTTGTCGAGCGCGCTCGGGAGGCGGAAGCCGTAGTCGACCAGCGTCTGCTTGCGGGAGCGGTCGCCTTCGTACATGCCGCCGATCTGCGGCACCGTCTGGTGCGACTCGTCGACGAACACGACGAAGTCGGACGGGAAGTAGTCGAGCAGCGTGTGCGGCGCCGACCCTTCGGGCCGGCCGTCAAGGATCCGCGAGTAGTTCTCGATCCCGTTGCAGAAGCCGAGCTCGCGCATCATCTCCATGTCGTACTCGGTGCGCTGCCGGATCCGGTGGGCCTCGAGCATCATCCCTTTCTCCTCGAACGCCTTCACCTGCGCCTCGAGCTCGGCGCGGATCTCCACGAGCGCGCGATCGACCGTCGGCTTCGACGTGACGTACTGGGTCGCCGGGAAGACGGTGATCGTGTCGAGCTTCGACAGCACCTCGCCGGTAAGCGGGTCGAAGTGCGTGATCTGCTCGACGTCGTCGCCGAAGAACGACACCCGGTACGCCGTCTCCGAGTGGGACGGCTGGATCTCGACCATGTCACCCTTGACGCGGAACCGCCCCCGGCCGAGCAGCGTGTCGTTGCGCACGTACTGGATGTCGATCAGCTTGCGGAGGACGAGGTCGCGGTCGGTTTCCTCGCCGACGTTCAGGAAGACGATCTTCTTCTCGTACTCCTCCGGCGAGCCGAGGCCGTAGATGCACGAGACGGAGGCGACGATGATCGCGTCGCGGCGGCTGAGCAGGCTCGAGGTTGCCGCGTGGCGAAGGCGGTCGATGTCGTCGTTCCGCGAGCTGTCCTTCTCGATGTACAGATCTGCCTGAGGGACGTACGCCTCCGGCTGGTAGTAGTCGTAATAGGAGACGAAGTACTCGACCGCGTTCGACGGGAAGAACTCGCGGAACTCGTTGCAGAGCTGCGCCGCGAGCGTCTTGTTGTGGGCGATCACGAGCGCAGGGCGCTGGACCTGCTCGATGATCCAGGCCATCGTCGCCGTCTTGCCCGTGCCCGTCGCACCGAGCAGCGTCTGGTAGCGCTCGCCGGCGCGGATGCCGTCGGCAAGCACCTCGATCGCCTGCGGCTGGTCGCCGGTCGGCGCATATACGCTCGATGTCTTCAGAGGCGGCACGACGCGAACAGGGTAACGGGCAGGGCCGGGCCGGCAGCCCGCGCCCGCCCTCGCGGGCTAGTCGCCCCAGTCGAAGTCGCGCGAGCGCGACCAGAGGTTCTCGTCCGACGGCGGCTCGGCCTCGGTCGGCTCCACGGACGGGTCGACCGCCGCGTCGGCGACGGTCGGCTGCTCGACGAACGACTCCTCGGAGACGGGCCAGTCGAGGCCGGTCTGCTCCGCTTCGATCCCCTGGACGCCGTCCATCGTCTCCTCGATCCGCGCCTGCTCCTCGGTCTTGAAGAGCGGGTGGTTCTCGAACGGATCGTCCGTGAGGTACTTCTCGAGCGGCATCTCGCGCTCGAGCGCTGCGTTGCGCCGCTTCAGCTCGAGATGCTCCTGGATGACATGCGCAAACATCGACGCACTGTCGACGGCGGCCATTGAATCCTCCTGCTCAGACACCGGTTTCTCTCCCGGCGGAGGAGTCTACCGGGTGACGGCCAAGAAAGGACGTCCGGCCTGGCTGCTACAGGACGCGCCGCTTCGGCACAATGCGGTGATGCCCGGCCCGAAGATCGCCAGTCGCGCGAAGCCCGCCGCAGCGGCATTCATGCTCTGGGAGCTGTGGTGGCGTCTGCCGCCGCAGCAGCGGCGCTTCGTGCTCGCTCAGGCTCGCAGGCACGGGCCGAAAGCCGCGAAGGGCGCGCTGAAGGCCGTCCGCCGCAAGCCCTAGACGGTCAACGCCGTGCGGGCGATCCTGTCCTGCTCGATCAGGTGCGCGGTCGGGTAGCCCTCGGACGGGCTCGCGCGCCAGGTGCGGCCGATGTACCGGAGCGGCCGCCCCGCGCAGGCCTCCTCGAGCCGGTGGCGGATCGAGCGCCACGGGCCCATGTTCTGCGGCTCCTCCTGCGCCCACACCACCTCGTCGAGCGCGGGATACGACGCGATCAGCGCGGCAACCGCCTCGGACGGGAACGGGTAGAGCTGCTCGATTCGCGCGATCGCGACCGGGCCGCCCTCGACGTACGCTTCGTGCCCCTTCAGGTCGTAGTAGACCTTGCCGCTGCAGAGGACAAGGCGCCGCACGACGCCCTTATCGTCACGCGCGTCGTCGAGCACGGGACGGAACGACCCGTCGACCAGCTCGTGGAGCGAGGAGGTCGCCTCCTTGAAGCGCAGCAGCCCCTTCGGCGTCACGACGACGAGCGGCCGGGCGGCGGCGTCGAGTGCCTGCCTGCGAAGAAGATGGAAGTACTGCGCCGCGGTGGTGCAGTTCGCGATGCGCAGGTTCTCCTGGGCGGCGAGCTGCAGGAACCGCTCGAGCCGGGCACTCGAGTGCTCGGGCCCGTTCCCCTCGTAGCCGTGCGGGAGCAGCAACGTGAGCCGTGACGTCTCGCGCCACTTCGAGAGCCCCGACGAGATGAACTGGTCGATCACGATCTGCGCGCCGTTCGCGAAGTCGCCGTACTGCGCCTCCCAGAGGACGAGTGCCTCCGGCGCCGACGCCGAGTAGCCATACTCGAAGCCGACGCACGCGTACTCGGAGAGCGGCGAGTTGTAGACCTCGAACGACGCCGCCGCCGCATCGAGGTGCTGCATCGGCGTGAACGTCTCGCCGCTCGTCGGATCGTGGAGCACGAGGTGCCGCTGCGCGAAGGTTCCGCGCTGGCTGTCCTGGCCGGAGAGCCGCACGGGGATGCCGTCGACGAGCAGCGACCCGTAGGCGAGCGCCTCCGCGTGCCCCCAGTCGATGCCGCCGTCCTCGAGCGCAGCCCTTCTCCGCTCGAGCTGGCGGGCGAGCTTCGGGTGCACAGTGAACTCGGCCGGTGTCCGTAGGAGCTGGTCGTTCAGCTCGCGTAGGAGCTCCTCCGGCACGGCGGTCACGACGTCGACTCCCGCCGGTGGCACCGCGCCGTCATGCTCCGCCTTCCCCTCGCCGAACGATGCCTTGAGGCGATCGTGAGCCGTGCGCAGCATCTCCTCCACCTCGGCGACGAAGCCCTCCGCCTCGTCCGCCGTTAGAACTCCTTCGGCGACGAGTTGCGCCTGGTAGAGCTCGCGGACCGATGGATGCGCGTTGATCTGCTCGACCATCAGCGGCTGCGTGTACGCGGCCTCGTCCTGCTCGTTGTGCCCGAAGCGCCGGTAGCCGAAGAGATCGATCAGCACGTCCTGGCCGAAGCGGCGCCGATACGCCATCGCGAGCCGGACGGCGGCAATCGACGCCTCGGGATCGTCGGCGTTCACGTGCACGATCGGCACGTCGAAGCCCTTCGCGAGATCGGACGAGTACCTCGTCGAGCGCCCCTCGCCGGGATCGGTGGTGAATCCGATCTGGTTGTTCGTGATCAGGTGGACCGTGCCGCCCGTCGAGTAGCCGTCGAGATGGTGCAGGTTGAACGTCTCGGCGACGATCCCCTGCCCCGCGAACGCCGCGTCGCCGTGCAGCAGCACCGGGAGCGCGATCGACGGGTCGTGGGCGCCGTTCGGGGTCGAGCGGTCGGTCTGCTCCGCCCGCGCGCGCCCCTCGACCACCGGGTTGACCGCCTCGAGGTGGCTCGGGTTCGCGACGAGGCGAACGCCGACCTTGCCGTGCGCGGTCGTGCGCGTGCCGTGCGCCGCGAGGTGGTACTTCACGTCGCCGGTGCCGCCTTCGGGGTCGGCGGAGACGGCGTCGATCGTCCGCTCCCCCTCGAACTCCCGCAGGATGTACTCGTACGGCATCCCGATCGTGTGCGCGAGCACGTTCAGGCGGCCGCGGTGCGCCATGCCGACGACGACGTCGTGCGCGCCCGACTCGGCCGCCAGCTCGATCGTCTCGTCGAGCATCGGGATCATCACGTCCATGCCTTCGAGCGAGAACTGCTTCTGCCCGAGGAAGCGCTTCCGCAGAAACCGCTCCATCCCCTCGACCTCGCACAGCCGGCGGAAGAGCGCCTTCTTCTCGGCGGCAGCGAGCGGCTGGCGGAAGCGGCCCGACTCGATCGCCTGCCGCAACCAGACGCGCTGCTGGTGGTCGGAGAGATGCTCGAGCTCGTAGGCGATCGTGCCGCAGTACGTCTCACCGAGCAGCGGCAGCACGTCGGCGAGTGTCTCGCCCGGCACGTGCACGCGGAGCACCGACGCAGGGATCCGCTCCTGAAGCTCGGGCGTCAGCTTCGGCTCGAGGCGAAGCGGCTCGAGGGACGGGTCGCCCACGGGCTCGGAGCCGAGCGGGTCGAGCCGCGCCGCGAGGTGGCCGTGTGTGCGGTGGGCCTTGACGAGCGCCATCGCCGCCGCGACACCGCCGAGAAGCTGCGGGTCGGCCGGCGACGCCGCCGCCGGCTCGGTAGGCGGAACGGCGGCCGCCGCAGCGCCGTTCCCGTGGCCGTTCGCCGGCCGGTGCTCGAGCAGGCGCGCAAGGCCGGGATGCGACGCGACGAGCTCGGAGTCGCCGCTTTCGAAAAGCGCGCGCCACTCGAGCGGCACGGAGGCCGGGTTCTCGAGGTACTCGTCGAGCAGGGCACGCGCGTAACCGGCGTTCAGCCCGTCGACATCGCGTCCGCCCACGTCGGCGAGGGTAGCGCTAGAACAGGGGGTGGTGCGTGAGCACCTGGATGGCCGCGCCGGCGACGAAGCAGATCCCAAGGACCGCGAAGCCGAGGCGGATCAGCTTGTGCTGCTCCCTGCTCATGACGGTCGCGATGAGAAGCAGAAGCAGCGCAACCGGCGCGAGCCGGAACGGCCGGTAGAAGAGCTGGAACGCTCCGAGGAAGAGCCCGAACGTCGCGAGCAGCCCCGCGATCGTCTCGCGGGTGGACCAGCGGCCGGTCGCCGTCGACGTCATGCGGCGACTTTACCGCGCCGTGCACGCGACGCGCGCGCGGTGTCACGTGTGCCGTGGGGGGACCCGCGACGGGGACGCGGGCCACTCGGCCTGTGCCACGGCCGCCACACCGAGAAATCCTCGGGACGGTCGCCGGGCTGAGGCTCCGCCTTGATCGCATACCAGACGACCGCGCAGAGGTAGACGATCGGGATCTTCAGGATCAGCATCATGAAGAGGAGCTCCCACGCGGTACCGCTCATGCGCCAGATGGTACGAGATCCGGAGGGTGTCAAGCGGGATTTCACCGATACGGCTTTCCGCGAGGGGCCGGCGTACTCGGCTGGACGAGCCGGCCCGGCCGTGGGCGAAGCCTCCACGGCCACGGGGGAGCCGGTTCAGAGCATCAGCCTGATCGCCAGGAAGAGCCCGACCGCGAGGACGAGCCAGGCGGCAACGGTGACGACGAGCCATCTGGGCACGGCCTACCCCGTCGGGACCGTGAGCGTCACGACATCGGTGCCGTTGTAGATCGGCAGCGGCGTGATGTGCCATGTGGCGTGGGCCTCGACCGTGGCCGAGTACGCGCCCACCCCGCCGCCGGACACCCAGGCAGGCCCGGTTGAGCAGGCGACGAGCCCGTTCGTGTCGCAGCCGTGAGCGATGATCGACAGGCTCGTAATGCGACCGTTCAGCTTGCAGTAGTGCACCACGACGAAGTGCGAGATGCCCGCCACGGCGCTGACGCTCGCCGAGTGGGACGCCTGCTGGTTGAGGCAGCCGGTGAAGCCGCCGCCTGGGCTGCTGCAGCTCTGGCTGCAGAGGACGTCGTTGCCGGGAAGTGCGAGCGCCGAGGCCGGCAGCGCCAGGATCACAACGGCCGTGAGCACGAGTAGAGCCCTACGCATAGCAGTACTCTCCCTTCGTTGTCGTTTCAGGCAACGATACGGAGACAGTGGTCACATGTCTGTGCCGACTTCGAGCCAAGAGCGCCCCGTTAGTCTTGCGCCGTGGCTGAACCGAGAGTCGCGGTGGTGACGGGAGCCGCGCAGGGGATCGGCAGGCGCGTGGCCGAGACGCTGGCCGCGCGCGGCTTCGACCTCGTGCTCGCCGACCTGCATCCGGCCGATGCCACCGCCGATGCAATTCGAGCGCACGGTCGGCAGGCCATCGACCTGCCGGGCGACGTCTCCGACGACGATCACGTCGAGTCGCTGGCACAGCGGGTCGTCGAGTGCCTCGGCCGTGTCGACGTGCTGGTCAACAACGCGGGCGTCAGCTTCATTGCGCCGGCCGAGGAGACCGGAGCGGCGGACTGGCGCCGCGTGCTCGAGGTCAACCTGACGGGCCCGTTCCTCACCTGCCGTGCGCTCGGCGCCGTCATGCTGGAGGCAGGCCACGGCTCGATCATCAACATCGCGTCGATCGCGGGCCTGCGGGCGGTCGCCGACCGGGCAGCCTACAACGCGAGCAAGCACGGGCTCGTCGGACTGACGCGGACGCTCGCCGCGGAATGGGGCGGGCGGGGTGTCCGGGTGAACGCGGTCTGCCCCGGCTGGGTGAAGACCGAGATGGACGCGGCCGACCAGGCCGCCTCCCACTACAGCGACGAGGACATCGTCGACCAGGTTCCGATGGCGCGGTTCGCCGCCCCGGGGGACGTCGCAGCCGCGGTCGCGTTCCTCGCCGACGACGAGATGTCGGGCTTCGTCAACGGCGCTGCGCTGACCGTCGACGGCGGCTGGAGCGCCGACGCGTCGTGGCCGTCGCTGCGGCGGCGGAAGCGCTGAACGCAGAACCGCCCCCGTCAGGGGGCGGTTGCAGTGGACCCAGCCGGGCTCGAACCGGCGACCTTTTGGCTGCCAGCCAAACGCTCTCCCAACTGAGCTATGGGCCCGGGCAGCGCGGACAGTGTAGCCCCGGACGCGCTGCCGGTAAGGCCGTGCCGGTCAGGCGGTCGCCGCCTCGACGGGCTCCTGCGGGACATCGTCCCAGAGCTCCTCGAGCCGGTAGAAGGCGCGCGCCTCCGGGGTGAACACGTGCAGGACGACGTCGACGTAGTCGGCGACGATCCAGGTCGCCTCCCGCTCGCCGTCCGCCGACCGCGGCAGCAGGCCGTGGTCTCGCTTCATCACCACGTGGACCTCATCCCAGATCCCCTTGGTCTGACGGGGGTTGCCGCCCGTGACCACGACGAAGTAGTCCGTGTAGGAGCACACCGGCTGCATGTCGAGGATGACGACGTCGCGGCCGAGCTTGTCGTGGGCGATGGCCGCGATCCGGCGGGCCTGTTCGATCGGTCTCAATCGGCTTCAGTGTACCCGGGAAAGGGCCTGTAGAGCCCCTCGCGCCTGATGATGTCGGCCACCGCGGACGGCACGTCCGTCCCTACGTCCTCGCCGCGGGCAAGGCGCGCGCGAAGCTCGCTCGACGCGACGGGGATCGGCTCGATCGCGAAGAAGGAGACCCGGTCGGGCTGCTCGAGCCGCTCCAGGACGGCCTGGAGACGCTCCTCGGGGAAGCCGGGTCTCGTCGCGACCGCGATCCGCACGCGCTCGAGCACCTCGTCGGGCTCCTTCCAGTCGAGGAGCCCCGAGAACTGGTCGGCGCCGATCAGGAAGATCGCGTCGTGCCAGTCGGAGTGCGCCCGGAGCGTGTCGATCGTGCGGGGATACTCGTCGAGAACGACGTCGTCAGCGGGGAACGCCGCTCGCGCGAGTGCGAGCCGGGCAGTTGCCGACGTGGCGACGGCCTTGTGCCCCGGGGCCGCGGCGACGAGCACGAGCAGCCGGTCGATGCCCAGCTCGCGCTTCGCGGCGCGCGCGAGCTCGACGTGCCCGCGGTGCGGCGGGTCGAACGCGCCTCCATAGAGGCCGAGCGGCGCCGTCACGCCAGCTCGAGCTCCTCGTCCCCCACTTCGACCGTCGCGCCGCGCTTCGCGCCCGCGGCGCGGAGCGCACGCTCGAGCTCCTCCGGCGGCGGGGGCGAGCCGAGCACACGAAATCCGCGCTCCGTCCGCAGCAGGCGCCACGGCCGCGCCTTCGGCTGCGGACGGTAGACGAGGTAGTCGACGAGGCTGTCGTCGGCGGGAGCCTCGACGGGCTCGGGCCGCGAGACGAGCGTGAAGAGGAGACGGCGAAGCTCGTCGATTCCCTCTCCCGTCGCGCACGAGACGCGCACGACGGCGACGATGCGCGGGTCGTCGATGGCAAGCTGCGGGTTCGGTTCGAGATCGATCTTGTTCAGGACGACGATCTGTTGCCGTTCGTCGAGGCCGGCGCCGTACGCCGAGAGCTCGGCGTCGATCGTCCGCCATTGCTCGTCGGGCGGCTTCGAGGCGTCGATCACGTGCACGAGCGTGCGTGCGCGCTCGAGATGAGCGAGGAACTCGTGGCCGAGGCCGACGCCCTCGCTTGCTCCCTCGATCAGCCCGGGAACGTCGGCGATGACGAGCTGGCGGCCGTCGGCCGATTCAACCGTGCCGAGCACCGGCTGCAGAGTCGTGAACGGGTAGTCGGCGACCTTCGGCCGCGCGTTCGAGAGACGCGAGACGAGCGACGACTTGCCTGCGTTCGGCAGCCCGACGAGGGCCGCGTCGGCGAGCAGCTTCAGGTGGAGCTCGATGTCGCGCTCATCGCCGGGCAGGCCGACCTCGGCGAAGCGCGGCACCTGCCGCGTCGAGGAGACGAAACGCGCGTTCCCGCGGCCGCCGCCACCACCGCGGGCGAGAACGGCGCGCGCACCGGCATGGGCGAGGTCGGCGACGATCTCGCCCTCGTCCAGAACCTGCGTCCCGACCGGGACGTGCAGCTCGACATCGTCGCCGTCGGCGCCGTGCTTGCGGGCGCCGCGCCCGTTTCCGCCGCGACCGGCCTTGATCCAGCGGCGTCGCTGCAGCGAGGACAGGTCGCGCAGGGATGGGTCGGCGATGAGTGCGATGTCGCCGCCGCGGCCGCCGTCGCCGCCGTCGGGCCCGCCCTTCGGGACGTACTTCTCGCGACGGAAGCTGAGCCCGCCGTCGCCGCCCTTGCCGGCGTGGAGATGGATGTGAGCGCGGTCGCTGAACACGGCGGAACGGTACCGCCGGTCGGGATGCGCGGGACCTACGCCTGCGGATCGACGACCGAGACGAAGCGGCGCTCGCCGCTCGTCCGGAACGAGATCGTGCCGGGGCGGATCGCGAAGATCGTCTGGTCGCGGCCGAGCTCGGTGCCCGGGCCGGGCCGAAACCTCGTCCCGCGCTGACGGACGATGATGTTGCCCGGCTCGACCGCCTGGCCGTCGAACATCTTCACGCCGAGGTACTTCGGCTTCGAGTCGCGGCCGTTCTTCGAGGAGCCGAGCCCTTTCTTGTGTGCCACCTAGGCCTCCTTCGCCTTGAGCGCCGACTCGAGCGCGCCGAGCGCGCCCTTGCGCGCCGCGTGCGCCTGCTCGTAGGCGAGCGCCGCCTCGAGCATCGGCCGGTTCCACGTCTTCGAGCCTTCCGAGATCTGCGCGACCGTCATCTCCTCGTAGCCGCTCGGCATCCCCTTCACGTGGTCCTCGGCGGGCGCAGCCTGCTCGACCTGCTCCACCTCGGCCGCGACGGGCGCCGCCTTCTCCACCGGCGCAGCCTTCTTCGCCGGCGCCTTCCGCGTGCCGCCCAGCGAGATCTCGATGCGGCTCGTCGCCGCGCGGAAGCCGTTGTGGCGGCGATAGCCGGTCCGCCGCTTCAGCTTGCCGATGCGGATCTTCGGACCGCGCTCGTGGGCGAGCACGGTCGCGGTGACGGTCGCCTCGCCGAGCAGGACGTCCGGCTGGAACGTCGTGCCCTGCTCCACCCCGACCCGGTCCACGACGAGGGTCTCGCCCTCGCGGACGCGGTACTGCTTGCCACCGAGACGGATGATCGCGTAGTCCATGGGAAGAAGGCACGCAAGCCAAGGCCCGCGAAGCTGCGGAAGTGTAGCGACTCCCCCTAGGAGTCGTCCATTCCCCATTCGCTCATCGGCGTGTATCCCCACTGATCGCCGTCGCCGTCCCCGCTCGGGCCCTGCTCGGCCGCGATCGGCTCGGCCGGCACCGGCTGCTCGACCTCTTCTTCTTCGGCCGGGGCGGGAGCCTCCGTCGCGAGAGCCGAGCCCGCCGCCGCCGCCGTCTTCTTCTTGCGGCCGCGGCCCCCGCGCGAGCCCCGCCGCGTGCGCTTCCTCGGTGCCCCCTCGCCGTCGCCGGCCCCGTCCTCGTCGGGCGACCCCAGGTCGCGCTCCGGGACATGGATGACCGGCCCGTCGTCGCCGACCGCCTCGACCTCGTCGGGCGCCGTCGCCGGCTCGGCGTCTGCTTCCGCCGTCGGCTCGGGCTCCTCCGGCGAGGCGCCGTTGGACGACACGGCTGCCGTCTTCTTCTTCCGGCCTCTGCCACCACGCGAGCCGCGGCGCGTCTTGCGCTTCGGCGCGGCCCCCTCACCCTCGCCCGCGACCGCTTCGCCGGCCTCCAGCTCCTCCGGCTCGTCCTCCAGAGGCTCGTCGACATCGACCGACTCCTCGACGACCTCGGACTCGGCCTCCGGCCCCTTCCGCGCCGACGCCCGGCGCGCGCGCGTCGGCCGCTCGGCCTCCGCTTCCGCGGTCAGCGGCTCCTCGACGCGGGTGACCGGCGCGACGAGCTCCGCCCAGGCGATTCCCTCGCCGAGCGCGGTCACGCGCGCAGTCACCTTCTTGCCGACAAGCTTTGCGGCGTCGCCGACAACGACGTCGACGCCCTCGACCTTGCCGACGCCGGCGTGCGAATCGTGCAGCCCGAGCTCCCCCAGCTTGAGCTCGAGCTCCTGCCCGATCTCGACGGGCATGTGCGGGACGACCTTCTCGAGCGTGCCCTGCTCGAGCACGTGGAAGTGGTCGAGATGCGCGCCTTCCTGGCCGACGAGGAAGAACTGCCGCCGCGTCGTCTCCTCGAGCTCGCGGAGGCGCCCGCCCCCAGGGCCGGCCAGGAGCCAGGCAACCCGGGCCGAGACCTCGACCTTGTACGCCTTCGCGCGCGAGCCCGGCGCGACCAGCGCGCGCAGGCGGCGCTCGACGTCGACGGCCGCCGTGTGCTCGGAGACCACGATGCCGTCGCCGCCGCACGTCGGGCACTTCTTCGTCATCACCTCGCGCGGGCCGTCGGTGACGTTCTGTCGCGTCATCTCGACCAGCCCGAGCGGCGAGATCTCGACGACATACGTCTTCGTCCGGTCGCGCTCGAGCTCCTCGGCGAGCGCCTGCTCGACGGCGGCCCGGTTCTTCGGGCTCGCCATGTCGATGAAGTCGATGACGATGATGCCGCCGATGTCGCGCAGCCGCAGCTGGCGCACGACCTCCTTCACCGCCTCGAGGTTGTTCTTCGTGATCGTGTCCTCGAGCCGCGCGCCCGACTTCTTCGAGCGCGAGCCGACGAAGCGGCCGGTGTTGACGTCGATGACGGTGAACGCCTCGGCGTAGTCGAAGATCAGGTAGCCGCCTGACGGCAGGTCGACGCGGCGGCTCAGCGTCGAGCGGATCTCGCCCTCGACGCCGAATGCATTCATCAGCGGCTCGCGGTCGCGGTAGCGCGTGACGCGCTCCGCCATGTGCGGCGAGGTCTTCTTCAGGTAGCCGATGATCCGCTTGTGCGTACGGTCGTGGTCGACGAGCAGCCGCTCGAAGTCGCCCGTGAACAGGTCGCGCACGACGCGGAGAGGGAGCTCGGCCTCCTGGTAGACGAGCGCGGGCGCGGTCGAGTCCTTCGCCTTCGCCTCGATCGACTTCCACAGGCGCTGCAGGAAGTCGAGGTCGCGCTCGATGTCCTCCGCCGACGCACCTTCCGCCGCGGTCCGCACGATCACACCGCCGTCCTTCGGGGCAAGATCCTTGAGGATCGCCTTGAGGCGGTTGCGCTCCTCGTCGTCGAGCCGGCGGGAGACGCCGAGCCCCTCGCCGTGGGGCACGTAGACGACGAAGCGCCCTGGCAGCGAGATCTCGGTCGTGAGCCGCGCGCCCTTCGTCTTCATCGGGTCCTTCACCGCCTGGACGAGGATCTTCTCGCCGCGCTGGATCAGGTCCTGAATCTTGCGTGCGCCCTTGCGGCCCTCGAGCTCGGGACCGACGATCTCGTCGACATAGAGGAAGCCGTTCTTCTCGAGACCGATCTCGACGAACGCCGCCTCCATGCCGGGCAGGACGTTGTCGACGATGCCCAGGTAGACGTTGCCGGCGATCGAGCGGCGCTCGGGCCGCTCGAGGTAGACCTCGGCGACGCGGTCGTCCTCGAGCACGGCGACGCGCTTCTCGCCGGCGTCGACGGAGATGAGGAGCTCGCGCTTCGCCTTGGGGAGCGGTGCACGCTTCGGGGCCGTGCGGCGGCGCGACTGGGTCGCCCGCGTCTTGCGCTCGGACGGCTTGCGCTTCTCGGCCGGCGCGGCGGCCTCTGCGACCGGAGCCTCGACGCTGCTCGCGCCGTTGGCCGACGCGGCTGCGGTCTTCTTCTTGCGGTTGCGCCCACCCCTCGTTCCACGGCGCCGCTTCGCGGCGGTGGAGGTGGCAGGTGTGGTGCTTTCGGTTCCGCCCGTCGGCCTGCGCTCGGCAGGCGGGTCGGCGGGACTTACATCAACGTGCTGACGTGCTTCTCCGGCGCGCTCCGGGCGCGCCTCGACGTCCGGCTTCTTGCGCCGGAACCAGGGAAGTGGCAAACGATCTCTCCTGAATCGTGCGCGCGCTGAAGCTCGAGAGCCGCGCCGCGCGGATGGATGGGAAAAGCCTTGGCATGGCCTTGCCCCAGGGTATCAGTGGCTATGCGGCCTCGGCCGCCGGCCGGAGCTTGGCCCGCCGCGCCCGGATCGCCCGCAGGCGCTGCGAGAGCCGCGACCATGCCCACGGCTCGACCTCGACGTACCGCGTCGCGGACTGTCCGCGAACGGCGTCGAGATACTCGAACCAGGCATCGGCCTCCTCGATGAGGAGCAGCTCGAACGCCTCCTGATGTCCCGTCAGCGCCATGCAGGCCCTCACCTCCGGTCGATTGCGGAGAGCCTAGGACCCGGACCGGACGGACGGGATGGAAGAACGGCGGCACGCCCGACGTCTTGAAGTCGAACGCAAAGGGGCCTGACCCCTTGGGGGGAACGTCGAGGGCGGCGCGGGGGGCGCCGCCCTCGGCGTGTCAGGGCCTCTACGTGAGCGCGTCGAAGTACCGCACGGCCGCCTCGCCGATCGCGCGCGTGCCGCCGTAGGCAATCGAGCTCTTGACGACCCAGCCTGGCCCGGGCGCGAGGTCGAGCAGCTCACGGGCGATTGCCCGGAAGCCGAAGCCGGCGCCGACGACGCCGAGCAGCTCGATGCCGCGGCCGCGGTCGATCTCCTGGCCGTGGGCGAGTGCGATCCGCAGGACGAGCCGGATCTCGTTCAGCGTCAGGACGGGCATGTCGATGCCCGGGATAAAGATCGCCGCTGCGATCAGGCCGTTGCGCTTGGAGAAGCGCGCGATCAGCGCCTCGCACACGGGCTTGCGCAGCACCGGCAGGCGGGCGGCAAGCGGGACGGCGGCGTCGCCGAGCGCACGGGCGAGCGTCGAGGCGATCTCCTCGACGGGGAAGCCGCGGCCCGGCGGCACGTCGACGATGTGAGTCGCGAGGACGTAGGGCACGACCGTCGCATCGGTGACGGCGACAATCGGGATGTCGGCGCGGCCCGCGGCGCGCAACTGCTCCTCGTCGGCAGGCCCGACCCAGACGAGCGCCGCAGCGCCTTCGAAGCGCTGCTCGACGACCGCCGCCGGGTCTCCGCCCGCCCGGAGCGCGTCCGCGAGCACCGGGACGAGCTCGCGCGCGCCGGCGACGGCGAGCGGGCGCAGGCTGCCGACACCACGCCGCGCCTCGCGCACGGCGGCGAGCACCGCGAGCGGCCCCAGCTTCTGGCCCTTGATCCGACTCATGCCCACCGCCTGTCGACACGACGCATGTAGATCGCTTGCAGGATCCCGAGCGCGAGGAAGTTCGTCAGCATCGACGAGCCGCCGATCGACACGAACGGAAGCGGGATGCCGGTGATCGGCGCGATCCCCATCGTCATCGCGCTGTTCACGAACACCTGGAACAGGAACATCACCGCGATGCCGCCCGCGACGATCGCGCTGTAGAGATCGCGTGCGACGGTCACGACCTTGAGCGCTCTCCAGACGACGAGCAGATAGAGGAGGAGCAGGATCGACGCGCCGAAGAAGCCGTGCTCCTCGGCGAGCGACGCGAAGGCGAAGTCGGTCGAGTGCGCGGGCAGGTAGTTGAGCCGGGTCTGGGTGGCGCCGAGGATGCCGCGGCCGCGGAGCCCGCCGGCGCCGACCGCGGTGATCGACTGGCGCAGGTTGTACGTGGCGCCGCGCGGGTCGTTCGACGGGTGCGTGAAGCCGGTGAGGCGCGCGGTCTGGTAGGGCTTCAGCACGTTCACGCCGGCGGCCGGCAGCAGCCAGAGGATGAGCAGTGCGCCGACGACCGTGACGGCGAGCAGGAGGCTCAGGTGGAGCCAGCGGACGCCCGCGAAGAAGAGCACGCCCGCGAGGGCTGCGATGTACACAAGCGCCGTGCCGAAGTCGGGCTGGACGAACACGAGGACGATTGCGATACCGCCGTAGGCGACGGCACGGAGCGGCGCACGCGCAGAGGTGACCGGCACCGAGCGGTCGGCGAGCAGGCCCGAAAGCGCGAGCACGAACAGCACCTTCCCGAACTCGGACGGCTGGAAGGCGAAGAAACCGATGTCGATCCAGCGCGTCGAGCCGCGGCTCGCGGCGCCTGCGAGGAGCACGAGCACCATCAGCCCGAGCGTGCCGAAGTAGATCGGCCGGTAGAAGCGGCGGTACGTCGCCGGGTCGATCAGCAGCGCGGCGACGAAGATCAGGCCCCCGACTGCCGCGTAGAGCGCCTGGCGCGAGAGCGCCGAGCCGCCGCTGTCGTGCTTCGTGATCCCGTCGATCGCGTACAGCCCGTAGAGCGCGACTCCGCCGATCGCCGCGAGCAGCACCCAGTCCAGGCGCCGCAACCGCTCGGCGAGCCCGGCAGGCTCCGCCGTGCGCCGCGTCCGCAGTCTCGTGTCGACAGTCTCGATCGCCATCAGTCGCTCGCGTGCGGGGTCACGGTCGCCGTCTTCTTGAACCATTGCTCGAACACTTGAAGCGCTGCCGGCGCGGCGGCGTCGCCGCCGTGGCCGCCGTTCTCGATCACGGCGCAGACGACGATCGAGGGGCTGGGGCCGTACGGCCCGTAGCCGCACCACCAGGACTGGGTGAGGTTGAGCGGATGCGGATAGCCCGGGATCGTGACGGTCTTCTCGGCCGAGCCGGTCTTGCCGGCGATGTCGATCGGGAAGTGGCCGAAGACCCCGTACCCGGTGCCGTTGACGTCGTGCGTCGCCTGCTCGAGGCCCTGCTGCACGACGGAGAGGGCGGCGGGATCGACGTCGGTCGGCTGCGGCGCCTGTCCGCCGAAGCGGCGCAGCACCCGCGGGGCCTGCGTCTTCGTGCCGGGCAGCTCGACGTCCTCGGCGACGTGCGGCGTCACGAGCTTCCCGCCGTTCGCGATCAAAGCGTAGAAGCGCGTCATCTGCAGCGGCGTCACCGTCAGGTCGCCCTGGCCGATCGCGAGCTGGATCGAGTAGCCGGGCTTCCAGATCCGGTCGACGTAGCCCTGGCAGGGCGGGCCGCCGAATGCCTTGCAGCGCCACGCGATCGTCGGCACGAGACCGGTCGACGTCTCGCCGATGTCGATGCCGGTCGGCTCGCCGAACCCGAAGCGATTCGCCCACGCCTGCAGCGGCTGCCCGCGGTCGGAGGGCAGGTTGTAGAAGCGCTGGCCCACCCGGTAGAAGTAGGTGTCGCACGACTCGGCGAGCGCCGTCTTCAGGTCCATGTTCTGGTCGATCAGCGGCGTCCAGTTCTTGAACACCTGCCCGTGGTCGACGAGGTCTGGCGAGCAGAGGATCTGCTCGTAGGGCGTGAGGATGTGCTCCTGCATCGCGGCGAGCGCTGTCACCGGCTTCCACGTCGACCCCGGCGGGTAGGCGGCGCCGGTGGCGCGATTGATCCCGGGGTAGTTGTCCTTCTGAGCGACCGTCGCGTTCAGGAGCGGCGCGAGCTTCTTCGGGTTCGACACGCCGGCCAGGAGCGACGGCTTGTACGTGGGGTTCGACGCCATCGCCAGCACCGCGCCGGTGTTCGGATCGAGTGCGACGATCGCGCCGCCGTCGGCGTACTTGCCCTCCTGCGTGGTGCGGGCGAGCTTGATCCCGCTCGCGAGCGCCTTCTCGGCGGCTCGCTGGAGATTCATGTCGATCGTCAGCTTGAGGGCGTCGCCGGCCGCAGGCGTCGTGACAGCCACGGCCGGGCCCTTCGGCCGGCCGAGCGAATCGACGGTCAGCTGGGCGGTGCCGTCGTGCCCGCGCAGGTAGGTGTCGTACGCCGACTCCACCCCGGCCTGCCCGATCGCGTCGGTCGGCTGGTAGCCCTGCTTGCGCTTCGCCTTGTACTCCTGCTCGGTGATCTGGCCGACGTAGCCGAGCACCTGGGCGCCGAGCGCCTGGTACGGATAGGTTCGCAGCCAGCTCTCCGCGAGACGCACGCCGGGGAAGTCGTCTGCGTGCTCCTCGAGGTAGAAGACCTGGTCGCGCTTGATGCCGCGCTGGATGACGATCGGGGTCAGCGGGTCGTTCTTCGTCTTCTTCATCCGGGCGAGCATCTGCGGCACGCTGACGCCGGTCACCTGCGAGAGCCCGCGCAGCTCCCTGCGCTCGGCGGGCCACGTCTTCGGGAGGTCGGCCGGCCACAGCTCGACACGCGTGCCGGCGACGTTGCCGACGATCACCTTGCCCGTGCGGTCGATGATCGGGCCGCGCGGCGCGTCGATGCGGATCGTGCGCACGCGGTTGTCGTCGGCGACGGCGAGGTAGCGGTCGCTCGACAGCACCTGCAGCGCCCAGAGCCTCAGGAAGAGAACCGCGAAGACGCCGAGTGCGAGGAACGCGAGGATCGCGACGCGCATCGCGAGCTGCGGCGTCAGGCGATACGGCTCCGCGACGCGCGGGTCGCCCGGCAGGAAGCGACGGCTGGTGCTAGCCAAGGAGGCGCACCTCCCGGATCCGGTCGGAGATCTCGCCGGGCGGGAACAGTCGCCGGACGAGGGCATAGACGGGCAGGGTCAGGATCAGGTTCACGAGCAGCCCCGACCAGAGCCCGTGGACGACGAGCCGCGCCGGCGCGGGCTCGCCGAGCACGAACCGCAGGGCGAGATTCCCGAACGCGTAGAGCACCGTCACCACCGCAACCGAGACGAAGGGCGCGTGGAAGCGGTCCCGCGCGGTCGTCTCGCCGTACCGGCCGATCCAGAAGCCGCCGACCGTCAGCAGCAAAGACGTGACGCCGAGCGTGCCAAGCGTCGCCGTGTCGATCAAGAGGCCGGTGAAGAAGCCGGCGAGCGCCCCGAACACGGACCCGCGCAGGAGCGCGATCGAGAGCAGCGTCACGAGGACGATGCTGCCGGAGCGGAAGGTCACGTACTGGGTGAGGACGACGAGCTGCAGCAGCGCGGCGACGAAGAGCACGAGTGCGGCCTTGGCGCCGTCCATCAGCCCTTATCTTTGGGAACGAGCACGATCACGGAGCGCACAGACGAGAAGTCGACGAGCGGCTGCACCTGAATCGTCTGGAACGCATTCGCGTCGCTCTCGGACTGGTACGAGACGGTGCCGATCACGATCCCCTTCGGGTAGAGCGACGGCAGCGCGCCCTTCCCGATCGTGCCCGAAGTGATGATCGTGTCGCCGCGCTCGACGCGCTTGGTCTTCGAGACACGGTCGAAGATGAGCACGTCGCCGCTGTCGGCGCTCGAGACGATCCCGAGCGCGCTCGGCGAGGTGACGTCGGCCGCGGATACGTGACTGGAGCTGTCGGTGAGGAGCGTCACCCGGGCGACGTGTGACCACACCCGCGTGACCGTGCCCACAAGCCCGCCCACCCCGCCCACGTTCGGCGCGATCACGACGTCGTTCACGGCGAGCCTCTGCGCCGAGCCGGCGGCGATCGAGACGCTCTGGTCGATCGGGCTCTGGGGGTTGACCATCACCTCGGCGTTGACGCGCCGGAACGCCGCGATCGACGGCGGCCCCTGGTAGTGGAGGAGGTTCTGGAGCTGGACGTTCTGGTAGAGAGCGGTCTGGTCGAGCGCGAGTTGATGGCGCAACTGCGCGTTCTCGGCCTTCAGACGGCCGTTCTCGGAGCGGGCGTTCGTCAGCCCGTGGAACCAGTCGACGGCATCACGGAACGGCGCCGACACACGGTCGGCGGCCACCTCGAACGGCCGGAGCGCCGTCGCGGCGGTGCTCTCGACGCCGTCGAGCGCCGACGACCGGAATGAGATCGTGATCAGGACGAGCGAGAGCACGACCAACCCGCCGACGACGATCCTGCGCTTCAGGGCGCTGGAGCGATTCGATGGGTAGCCGGATGCGGCGGTGCGCTGGACAGATGAGCCCAGGACCGCGAGGCGGACGGTCCGGTTGCGAGGCACAGGCCCGACCAGTCTAGCCGGGGTGGCGGCACGGCCTGCGGACCGCCCCTCACAGCTCGACGACCGCCGAGGTCAGCGTGAGCACCGGAACGAAGCCGACCCTCCGGTTGACGGCAAGCATCGCCTCGTTGTGAGCCGCGTTCTGCGTCGCCACGCGCGCGACATCGGGGCGCTCGCCACGGAGGCGCCGCAGGCTCTCGAGCTTCACCGCGAGCGCGAGCCCCCGGCCTCGCGCGGTCGGGACGGTCGTCGTGTCGTCGGTGAAGACGATCTCCGCCCCACGCGCCTCCGGGACACGAATCCCGGTCAGCGCGACCACGTCGCCGTGCTCGAGCGCGACCGTGACGTGCTGCGGCTTCCCCTGGCCGATGAACCGCCCCTCGTCGCGCCGCTGCAGCTCGAGGGTCCAAGGCTCCATCTCGAGCCCGCCGGGAACGGGGGCGTCCCTCATCGCGTTGCGCGCCCGGACGAAGGACTCGACGAGCTCGCCCGGGGTCGCGCCGATCCATGAACGCACCTCGACGCCCGTCGGCAAGGACGGCAGCGACAGCTCGGCCGTGTGCAGATCCAGCACCGACAGGATGCTGCGGTCGTCGTCGACGGCCCCCATCGCACGGGCGAACGCCGCCCCGGCCGAGGTTGCGTGCTGGCCGAAGAACGACTTGATCCCGGCCGCCCGGGCTGCGCCGGTGAGCGTCTCGAAGAGCGTGCGCCCGAGGCCGCGACGCCGAAACCGCGGCCGCACGAGCACGTAGCCGATCACGAGCGAGGCGCCGTACTCGGAGAGGAACGCCGCCGCGGCCGGCTCGCCGTCCTCCGTTGCGAGCCAGTAGCGCCGCTCGATCGTCCCCGGATTCCGGTAGGAGGCCAGCGCCTCCTCGGCCGGACGCGGAGCGCCAAGCGTCCGTTCGTCGGATTCGCTCTCTACGAGGTGCAGGGCGCGCAGCTGCGCCTCGGGCGCGTTGCGCGCGTCGAGTTCCTCGATCACGGCTCGAGCACCGTGCTCGTGAACGTGGCCACAGGAACGAAGCCCAGCTTGGTGTTGACGGCGCGCATCGCGGTGTTCTGCTCCGCGTTGAACGTGACGACAACCCGGACATCGGGTCGTTCGTCTCGAAGCCGGCGCAGTGCCTCGAGCTTCACCGCGGTCGAGAGGCCACGCCGCCGGGCCCGCGGAAGGGTGGCGGTGTCGTCCGTCAGCGCGACAGGCGACGGCGGCGCCGAGACACGGAGGTCGGTGAAGGCGACGATCTCCCCCTTCTCCAGCGCAACGGTGACGCGGGGCGGTCGCCCGCGGGCGATCGATGCCGCCTCAATCGCCTCGTGCTGCTCGACCGAGTAGCCGGGATCCTCGACGCCGTCGGGGAGAGGCGCATCGCGCATCGACTGGCGGGCGGCGACATGCGTCTCGAGCAGCCCTTCCGGAGTGAGCCCGATCCACGAGCGGAGCTCCACCCCGTCCGGCACCCTGGGGGGCGGGAGCTCGGCACCGGGCAGGTCGAGGCGCGAGCGGATGTCGCGCTGGTCGTCGCGCGCTCCCGCGTGTGCGGCGAACGCCGCGCCGGCGGGCGTCGCGTGGTGGCCGAACATCGACTGCACACCGTCCTTCCGTGCCGTCGCGACGAGCTCGGCGAGGAGCGCCGAGCCGATGCCACGGCGGCGGCTCCGCGGGCGAACCTTCACCTCCACGAACGCGAACGTCGCCCCATAGACCACAAGGCTTGCGGTGCCCGCGACGCCGTCGGCCTCGCTGACGACCCAGCGATGCCGGACGCCGTCGCCCGGATGTCGGAGATACCCGGCGAACTGCTCGAAGGGCATCGGCGGCTCGCCCGGAAACAGCTCGGCGGTCGCCGCGACGTCACACGCGTGCAGCTCGTGAAGCAGCTCGAGCGGCGCCTTGCGCGCGTCGATCTTCTCGACGCGCACCGCCGCTACCGGGAGCGGCCGTTCCGGGAGCGCGGGCGCGAGCTGCGATGGATCGCGTCGAACTCCTCGAGGCTCCGCCCCGACCCCACGGCGACGCAGGTGAGCGGGGACTCGGCGAGATGCACGGGCATATGCGTCTCGCGCCGGAGGCGCTCGTCGAGCCCCTGCAGCAGTGCCCCGCCGCCGGCCAGGACGATGCCGCGGTCCATGATGTCGGCGGCCAGCTCTGGCGGCGTCTTGTCGAGCGTCGACTTGATCGCGTCGATGATCTGGTTGACCGGCTCCTCGAGCGCGTGACGAACTTCCTCGCTCGAGAGGATCACCGTCTTCGGCAGGCCGGTGAGCATGTCGCGTCCGCGCACCTCGGCCTGCACCTCTTCCTTCATCGCGTGCGCCGAGCCGACCTCGAGCTTGATCTCCTCGGCCGTCTGCTGACCGATCAGCAGCTTGTACTCGCGCTTGATGTGATTGATGATCGCCTCGTCCATCTCGTCGCCGCCGACGCGCAGCGACTGCGAGACGACGATTCCGCCCAGCGAGATGACGGCGACCTCGGTCGTGCCGCCGCCGATGTCGACGATCATGTTCCCGGTCGGCTCCGCGACCGGGAGCCCGGCGCCGATCGCGGCGGCCATCGGCTCCTCGATCAGGTAGGCCTTCCTCGCCCCGGCCGAGAGCGTCGCCTCCTCGACGGCGCGCTTCTCGACGCCGGTGACGCCCGACGGCACGCACACGACGACGCGCGGATGTGCGAAGCGATGCTGATGCACCTTCTGGATGAAGTGGCGCAACATCTGCTCGGTGACGTCGAAGTCGGCGATCACGCCGTCCTTCAACGGGCGAATCGCGCTGATCGTCCCCGGCGTGCGGCCGAGCATGCGCTTCGCCTCCAGCCCGACCGCGTGCACCTCGCCCGAGCGCTGGTCGATCGCCACCACCGACGGCTCGGAGAGCACGATCCCGCGGCCGCGCACGTAGACGAGCGTGTTCGCGGTGCCCAGGTCGACGGCCATGTCGCGGCCGCCGAAGCCGGTCAGGTAGTTGAAGACGCCCATTTGCGGGGCCACTCTAGCTTGCGCGCACTTCGGCCAACCATCGCGTCGCCTCGGCATGGATCGGCGGGTTGCTCTCTGCCGTGTAGTAGCCGAGCGCGATCAGTGCCTGCGAGAGCACCCAGCCCTGCGCGCGCAACCAGGTGTTGTCGTCGACCTCCAGGAGCTCACGGAACCTCGCACGCTCCTCGGCTGCGACGAGCTTCCAGGCGACCATGACGTCGACCGCCGGGTCGCCGATCCCGGCGCCGGCCCAGTCGAGCACTGCGGTGAGGCGCCCGCCACGGACGAGGACGTTGCGACGATCGAGGTCAGCGTGGATCCAGACGTGCGCCGCGGGCCACTCGGGCGCGCGCATCGCGGCCTCCCACAACTCGACCGCCCCTGCTGCATCGACGCGTCGCAGCGCGTCGCGCACCGCCTCGTCGCGAAAGGCGAGCGGCCTGCCGCGGTTGTAGCCCGGATCGGGCGCGCCGGCCGGATCGAGCCGCTGAAGGGCCTCGACGAGCGTGACGACCTCGGCCGCCGGCAGGTGACCCACCGGCATCTCCCCCTCGAGCCAACTGTGGACGGCCCACTCCCAGGGATAGCCGGCGCCCGGACGACCGACGGCGACGAGCCGCGGCACCTCGACCGGCAGCGAGGCAACAGCTGCGAGCACCCTGTCCTCGACCGGCTCGCGCTCCGCGCGCCGCGGCAGGCGAAGCGAAAGCTCCCTGCCGAGCCGGAAGACGACGTTGACCGTCCCGTCGCCGACGCGCTCGAGCGGCAGGTCGGCCCACGCGGGGAACTGCTCGCGCAGCAGAGAGCGGACGAGCTCCTCGTCGATCTCGAGCTCGTCGGCATGGACTCTCATCCGAAGCCGTAGGCGCCGGGGAACCGTCCGGCGAGCAGTGAGACGAGAAGAGCGCCGGGCAGCCCGACCACGTTCAGGAAGTCCCCGTCGAGCCGCTCGACGAGACTCGCACCGAGCCCCTGGATCGCATAGGCGCCGGCGCGTCCCTCCCATTCGCCCGCAGCGACGTAGTGGGCGAGGTCGCGCGGCGTCAGCGTCCGGAAGGTGACGAGCGTCGACTCGGTGTGCAGCTCCTCCCACGCAGGGGTGCGAAGGCAGACGCCCGAGACGACCTCGTGCGTGCGACCGGAGAGCGCCTCGAGCATCGCCTCGGCCTCGGTCGCGTCGGCGGGCTTGCCGAGCAGCTCACCGCCGAAGAGCACCTCGGTGTCGACGCCCAGCACCGGGCGATCGCCCCCTTCGACCGAGCGCGCCTTGCCGGCGGCGCGCTCGAGCGGCGAGGTGCCTGCGACCTCGTCGAAGTCGGGTGCGACGACCTCGAACGGGATGCGCAGCTGCTCGAGGATCGCCCGCCGCTGCGGCGAGGTCGACGCGAGAACTAGCGGGGTGACTTCCGGACGGCCCAGATCTCCTCGCAGGGCCACTTGCGGGCCCAGTCGGCGGTTACGTAGGAGTAGTGCTCGTGCGTCACCGCGTCCGCGGGCGCCTGGATCTCGACGAGCCGCTCGATCTCGAAGCCGTTCGCGCGCAGCAGGTCGATCCACTCGCCGTGAGCCAGGTGGAACTCGACGCCGCCGTCGGGCCACTCGAAGCGGCGCATACCGAACTGCGGGTGGACGAGGTGCTCCTTCGCAGGCACGTCGTCGTCGGTGCAGAGGATGACGAGGGTCGAGTTGCGTAGGAAGACCAGCCGGCCGCCGGGCCGAAGGAGTCGCGCCGCCTCGGGAATCCACCGGTAGGGGTCGACCCAGATCGACGCGCCGTACTCGGAGACGGCGAGATCGAAGCTCGCGTCCACGAGCCCGGTCGCTCCGGCGTCGGCCTCGACGAGTGGGAATACGATCCCCGTCTTCGCCATCATCCGCCGCGCCGTGTCGAGCTGGGCGGGCGTGACGTCGACCCCGACGGGCCGGGCGCCGAGCTTTGCAAGCCACGCCGAGAAGTACGCGGTGCCGCAGCCGAGCTCGACGACATCAAGGCCGGCGACGTCGCCGAGCACGTTCAGCTCGGACTCGTCGACCCCCCAGATCCCCCACGAGATCTCGTCGAGCGCCCAGTTGACCTCGGCGTTCGCGTCGGTGTACTCGGCGTTCGACTGCGTCCAGAGCGCTGCGTTGCGCGCGGCGTCGTCAGACCAGCCCATCGGGGAACCAGATCCCGATCTCGCGCTCGGCCGACTCCGGGGAGTCGGAGCCGTGCACGAGGTTGTTCGGCATCGCGAGCGCGAACTCGCCGCGCAGGCTCCCTGGATCGGCGTCGGCAGGATTCGTTGCGCCGATCGTCTTGCGGCAGGTCGAGATCGCGCCCTCGCCCTCGAGCACGAATGCCAGCGTCGGCCCCGAGGTGATGAAGTCGACGAGCTCGCCGAAGAACGGCTTCTCGCGGTGCTCGGCGTAGTGGGTCTCGCCGAGCTCGCGGCTTGCGACGACGAGGCGCGCGGCGCGCAGCTTCAGGCCGCGGCGCTCGAAGCGCGCGACGAGCTCGCCGGCGAGGTTGCGCTCGACGGCGTCCGGCTTGGCGAGGATCAGCGTTTGCTCGACGGCCATGCGGGCGGGCAGGTTACCCGGACCGCCGCCGGCGTGCCATCGGTGGGCGCTTCGCCGTCGTGATCGAGACGGTGCCCGCAGGCGCGGGTGTGCGGCAGTACGGGCAGACTTGCCAGCTCGGCTCGAGCGGCCGTTCGCAGCCTGTGCAGGACTGCCGCAACTCCGTCGTGCAGACGGGGCAGACGAGGAAGTCGTCCTCGATCTCGGCGCGGCACACAGGGCAGCGCAGGTCGCGGCCGCCGAGCCGTCGCTCGATCGCCTGGATCTCGAGCTCGCGCTCACGCACGTCGTCGAGGTACTCGGGCGGCCGGAAGAGCATGTAGACGAGCGGCCCGATGAACGGCACGACCGCGACCACGACCGAGAGGGCGACGATCAGCGCGTCGCTGATCCGCCGGCGGGCGTCCTTGTACACCCAGTAGATCGTCGCCACCCAGAAGACGACGACGAAGAAGACGATCAGGTTGCGGATCACGTACCACGTCGACGAGTGGAAGAAGTCGTGGACGTTCGAGAACGAGGCCGCGATCACAGCAGCATTCTTCCTACGCCGTACCCAACCGCAAACGCCACCGCGACGAACAGCGCGAGCAGGAAGAGCGCGAAGAGCGTGACGGAGATCCGTTCACGGGACCGGCTCATGGTAGGCATTTCACTTGACGTCGGAGACGTCGGCAAGCAGGTAGAGCGACCCTGTGACCAGCCGCCGGCCTCCGAGCGTGCGTGCGCGGGCGAGCGCCTCGTGGGGGTCGTCGACGATCTCGACGACGTCGAACCAGCGCTCGGCACGCGCCGCGACGGCCGCCGCCGGGAGCGCGCGAGGGTTCGAAGAGCTGGTCGCGACAAGGGTGCGACCGGCCCGCGCGAGGCGCTCGAGGATGCCGTCGACGTCCTTGTCTGCGAGCAGCGAGCAGACGACGACATAGCCGCCTGGGTCGGGAAGCCGCTCGAGCAGCCAGTCGGCCGCCTCCGGCGTGTGCGCTCCGTCGCGCACCTCTTCGCCGCGCAGCTCGAGGCGGCCGGGCAGGCTCACCTCGGCGAGCTCGACCTCGCGGCCGAGGAGGGCGGAGGCAGCCTCGCGCGCGCCGCCGATCACGATGTTCCGGCCCGGGACGAGGTGGGCGAACTCCTCGTCGGGCAGGACGACGGCCATCCCAGGCCCTGCCACCGCGAGCTTCTCGGCTGCGATCAGCTCGCGCGTCTCGCCGAGGACGTCGGTGTGCTCGAGCCCGACGTTCGTGAGCAGGACGACCGGCGCGTCGATCACGTTCGTCGCGTCGTGACGCCCGCCCAGCCCCGCCTCGACCGCGACGCGTTCGAGCCCTTCCGCAGCGAAGTCGGCGAACGCGGCCGCCGTCAGCACCTCGAACTGCGTCGCCCCGACCGCCTCGGCGTCGGCGCGGACGCGCGCGAGGGCACGCTCGAAGCCGGCGGGATCGGTCTGCAGCCGCTCGTGCCAGCCGGCGACGTGGGGAGAGGTGTACGCGCGGCCGCCGATCGTCGCCGCGATGCGCCGCGCAGCCGTCGACTTCCCCTTTGTCCCGACGACGTGCACCGCCTCGAAGAAGCGCTGCGGGTCGCCGAGCCGGCACAGCAGCTCTTTCATCCGCTCGGTCCCGAACCCGTCGACCGGCCACGGCGACAACGTCTCGAGCCAGGCAACCCCGGTGCCAGCCACCGTCACGAGACCGTCACGTCCTCTCCACAGCCAGCGTTCTTCCCTGCGATCCGAGCGGTCTCGCGGGCGGTCTCGCGCGCTCCCCGGCCGGTGCCGGCCCGGTGCCAGGCACCGTCACAGAACTGCCACGGCGGGGGCGACGGCATAGGCGTACTCGTAGCGCTCCTCGAAGCCGAACGCGGCATAGAGGGCTCTCGCCGCGGTGTTGCCCCGCTCCACCTGGAGGAGAGCTCTACAGCAGCCGTGGCCGGCGCCCCAGGCGAGCAGGGTCGACACGATCGCGCGCCCGAGGCCGCGCCGGCGCGCGGTCGGGACGGTGACCATCGACGTGATCCCGAGCACGCCGTCGCACGCGACCGCCCGCCCGACGGCCTCCGTGCCCAGACGCGCGAAGACGGTCGCGCCGGGGCTGCCGGTGAGAAGGGCGCGGGCCGTCGCGCGGTCGTCGAAGCTCCGGCTCCCTGCCCACATCCCGACCCACCCATCGTCGGGGACCGCGAGCAGCTCGACCCGCGGATCGGCGCCCGCCCCGTCGGCGGCCGCCGTGTGGACGCCGGTCGCCGCCTGGTCGGGCTCGTAGCCGCGCGCCTCGAGCGCCGCTGCGAGCCCGGACGGGAGCGATGCGTCCGTGAGCTGGAAGCGTGCCGGCAGCCCCCGCTCCGCATACCAGCGCTCGACGAGAGCGATCCGCTCCTCGAGCGGTAGGCTCCCGTCGCCGTTCGGGAAGACCGAGTTGCCGCGGCCAGTGAGACCGTGCGCATGACGGAGCCGCCAGCCGTCGAGCTCCTCCACCTCCGGCGCGACCCAGAGCCGGTAGCCGGCGTGCTCGAGCGCGCGGATCTCGGCGGGCTCAGCCGCCGATTGCATCGAGCTCGCGCCTGTAGCGCTCGAGCTTCTCGCGCTCGGCCGCGACCACCTCGGCGGGCGCGTTCGCGACGAAGCGCTCGTTGCCGAGCATCTTCTCCGACCGCGCGACCTCGCCGCGCAGCCGCGCGCGCTCGGCCTCGGCGTCGCCGCCTTCCCGCGCGGGAGCGCGCTCCGGCTTCACGACCGCGTCGAAGATCCGCTTCTCGTCGCCCTCGAGCGGCGGCACGACGCCGGAGCGCCGGAAGACCTGCGCAGCGCTCTGCACATCTTCGAGCGCGCCCGCCGCGTCCTCGTCGCCCGCCGCCGGCCACGCGGCGACGATCAGCCTCGACGCCCGGCCCGGCAGGAACGACCAGATCTCCTCGGTGACGTGCGGCAGCGCCGGGTGCAGCAGCTTCAGCAGCCGCTCGAGCGCCGCTGTCGCGGTCGCCCGTGCATCTCCATCCCCGTCGTACAGCCTCCCCTTCACGGCCTCGAGGTACCAGTCGCAGAAGTCGTCGAAGGTGAGGTGGTAGAGCTCGTCCATCGTGTGCGCGAAGTCGAACTCGTCGAGCAGCGCCTCGACGCGGCGCTGCGACTGCGACAGCCGAGCCAGGATCCACCGCTCCTCGAGCGACGACGGGCGCTCCGCGGGCTGGGCGCCCTCGCAGCTCGTGACGATGAGCCGCGCGGCGTTCCACAGCTTGTTCGCGAGCTTGCCGCCCTCCTCGATCGCCGAGTACGAGAAGCGCACGTCCTGCGTGAGCGAGTTCTTCATCAGCCCGTAGCGCGTGGCATCGGTGCCGTAGCGGTCGATCAGCTCGATCGGGTCGATGCCGGTGCCGAGCGACTTCGACATGCGGCGGCCGTCCGGCGCCAGCACGGTCGAGTGGATGATCACGTCGGTGAACGGCACCTCGCCGAGTAGCTCGAGGCCGGAGAAGATCATGCGGTTCTCCCAGAGGCGGATGATCTCGCGCGCCGTCGTCTGCAGGTCGCCGGGATAGAAGTACGCCAGGTCGTCGGTCTCGTCGGGCCAGCCGAGCGTCGCGAACGGCCAGAGCGCCGAGCTGAACCAGGTGTCGAGCACGTCGGTCTCGCGCGTCAACTCGCTCGACCCGCACTCGGCGCACGCCGCCGGCTCCGTCTCCTCGACCGTCACGTGCCCGTCCGGGCAGTACCACGCCGGGATCTGGTGGCCCCACCAGATCTGCCGCGACACGCACCAGTCGGGCGCGTTCTCGAGCGAGTCGATCGCGAAGCGGTGCTGGCTCTCCGGATGGAACCGAACCTCGCGGGCTCGCAGCGCCTCGAGTGGGCGCCTCTTCAGCTCCTCCATCGAGCACCACCACTGCAGCGAGATGCGCGGCTCGATGCGCGAATGGCAGCGCTCGCAGAAGGCGACGCTGTGCCGGTAGTGCTCGCGCTTCTCGAGCAGCCCGCGCTCCTTGCACCACTCGAGGATGCGCTGCGACGCGGCCTCCTGGGTCAGCCCCTCGAGCCCCTCGGCGGTGACGAGCCCGTCGGGACCGATGCAGCTCGGCTCGGGCAGTCCGTGGTCGCGGCCGATCTCGAAATCGGTGGGGTCGTGCCCCGGCGTGATCTTCAGCGCGCCCGTGCCGAACTCGCGCTCGACGCGCTCGTCGGCGATCACCGGCACGTGCCGCTCCGTCCATGGGACGATCACCTCGCGACCGACGAGGTGCCGGTAGCGGTCGTCGTCGGGATGGACGGCGACGGCGACGTCGGCCGGGATTGTCGCCGGCCGCACCGTGGCGATCGCGATGTACCCGTCGCCGTCCACGAGCGGGTAGCGGATCGTCGACAACGTGTCGTCGGCGTCCTCGTGCTCCAGCTCCAGGTCGGAGAGAGACGTCTCGTGGTACGGGCACCAGTTGATGATGCGGTTGGCGCGGTAGATCCAGCCGCGGCGGTGCAGGTGCACGAAGAAGCGCATCACGGCGCGCACGTACTGCTCGTCCATCGTGAAACGCGTCCGGCGGTAGTCGAGCGAGGCGCCCATGCGCCGGAACTGGTGCAGGATCTTGCCGCCGTACTCGTGGAGCCACGCCCACACGCGCTCCTCGAAGGCCTCGCGCCCGAGCTCCTGCCGTGACGTTCCCTCTTCGAGCAGCACCTTCTCGACCACGTTCTGGGTCGAGATGCCGGCATGGTCGTAGCCGGGCTGAAAGAGCGCGTTGTAGCCCTGCATGCGCTTCAGGCGGACGACGGTGTCGCCCACCGCGAGCTGCAGCGCATGACCGGTGTGCAGCTCGCCGGTGACGTTCGGCGGCGGGTGCGCGTCGACGTACGGCGTCCGCGACGGGTCGGGATCGGCCGCGTAGAGGCCCTCCTCCTCCCAGGCGCTCTGCCAGCGCTCCTCGACGCCGTGCGGGTCGTACCGTGGCTGCATGCTCGGCTCGGCGCTCATCCGGAGCGCCATCCTACGGACCCGATCGCCGGGAGTGCGTGGGGGCTACGCAGCGACTATGGCTCCCAGTATGCCGAAACGTCGCAGGCCGGATGCGTGGAAAGCCCGACGCGACCTCCTGCGAGGGGGTCGATGCTCGAGCCATGGGTGCAGTCTTCGAGGAGCTACTCGCTCCGCTCTCCGAAGCAGAGGCCATGCTCGAGGCGGATCGGTGCCTCGAGTGCGGCGGCCCTGCCGGGGCGCCGTGCGTCGCCGGTTGCCCAGCCGACGTCGACGTTCCCGCCTTCGTCGCGGCCATCGCCGCAGGCGACCCCGGCAGAGCTGCGCGCGTCATCTTCGAGGCGAACGTCCTCGGCGGCACCTGCGCGCGCGTCTGCCCGGTCGAGGAGCTCTGCGCCCGGGAGTGCGTCCTCCTGCACGAGGACCGAGACGCGATCGCGATCGGCCGGCTGCAGCGGTACGCGACCGAATGGGCGTTCCAGCACGAGCTTTCACCGCGCCGGCGCCCCGCCCCCTCGGGGCGCCGGGTCGCGGTGATCGGCGCCGGGCCGGCCGGGCTCGCTGCTGCCGGCGAGCTCGCCGCGCTGGGTCACGAGGTTGCGATCTACGACATGCACGACGAGCCCGGCGGCCTCGTCCGGTACGGGATCGCGCCATACCGCCAGCAGAACGAGCCGCTCCCCGACGAGGTGCGCATGCTCGGCGAGCTGGGCGTGACGCTCCGGCTCTCCACGGCCGTCGACGAGATGCTCCTGGACGAGCTCCGCGACGCGTCCGACGCGATCGTGCTCGCGGTCGGGATGGGCGGCGACAGCGACGTCCCGTATCCGGGCGACGAGCTCGACGGCGTCTGGGACTCGCTCGAGTTCATCGCCGCACTGAAGACCGGCGACGAGATCGAGCCGGGCCGAAGTGCGATCGTGGTCGGCGGCGGCAACACGGCGATCGACTGCGCGATCGAGCTGAAGCGTCTCGGCGCCGGGACCGTGACGATGCTCTACCGCCGTACGGAGACCGAGATGCCCGCCTACCGGCACGAGGTGGAGCTCGCACGCAGCGAGGGCATCTCCTTCGAATGGCTCGCCTCCCCCGTCCGCTTCCTGGGCGATGGTCATGTACACGCGGTCGAGGCGCTCCGGATGCAGCTCGGGCCGCCCGATGCGAGCGGCCGTAGGCGCCCGGTCGAGCTTCCCGGCAGCGAGTTCGTCGTGCTCGCCGACACCGTCGTCAAGGCGATCGGCCAGCGGCCGCGCGACGGATTCCTCGCGCTCCTGCCCGGGCTCGAGCGCGACGGCAGCTGCATCCTGATCGACCCCGACGGCCGCACGACCGTCCCCCACGTCTACTCGGCCGGAGACGCCGTCAACGGCGGCGCCACCGTCGTCGAGGCCGTGCGCGTTGCGAAGCGCGTCGCGCGCGCCGTCCACGAGGAGCTCTCGTGATCGAGGTCCGCTGGCATGCGCGTGCGGGGCAGGGCGCCAAGACGGCGGCCCAGCTCCTCGCCGAGGGGATGCTGCGGGCCGGCAAGAGCGTGCAAGCCTTTCCCGAGTACGGCCCCGAGCGCCGCGGCGCACCCATGCGCGCCTACACGCGGATCGACGACAAGGCGATCCGCCGCCACGACTCCGTCACCTCACCTGACGTCGTCGTCGTCCTCGACTCATCACTCGTCCACGAGGCCGACGTGACCGAAGGAATGGCGGAAGACGGGCTCGTGATCATCAACGCAGTCGAGACTCCGCCCGAGCTCTCCGGGCGTCGAGTTGCGTGCGTGCCGGTCACGAAGAACGTCAACGTGGCGATGCTAGGCGCGGTTGCCGCGGCGCTCGGTGAGCCGCAAGTCGACGATCTCGCGGACGCCGCCGGGGCGCTGCTCGGCCGCAAGGCCGACCACGCCGCATTGCGTGCCGCGATCGAGGAGGGCCACGCATGCCTGGCCTGATGCAGTCCGAGGAGCTGCGGCCCGGCGGCGTCGTCGTTCGCACCGAGGAGGACCGCCTGCGCACGGGCGGCTGGCGCACGGGGTCGAAGCCCGAGGTCGAGCTCACGAAATGCGTCGATTGCCTGCTTTGCTGGCTCTACTGCCCCGACACGGCGATAGTCCTCGAGGGCACGCACTTCACGGGCTTCGACCTTGACGTCTGCAAGGGGTGCGAGCTCTGCTCCGTCGTCTGCCCAACCGGGGCGATCGAGATGGTGGCCGAGTGTTGAATCCCGCTGCGGCTCCGTCGAGCCTGCGCCGCCGGCGGCTGCTCACCGGCGGCGAGGCGGTCGCGCACGCGATGCGCCAGATCGACCCGGACGTGGTGCCGGTCTACCCGATCACGCCGCAGACGCCGATCATCCAGGTGTTCGCGAAGCTCGTCGCGAACGGGAACGCCCACACCGAGATCGTCAACGTCGAGTCCGAGCACTCGGCGATGAGCGCCGCGATCGGTGCGGCGCTCGCCGGCGGCCGAACCATTACGGCCACGAGCTCACAGGGTCTCGCGCTGATGGCGGAGGTCGTCTACATCGCCGCCTCGATGCGCGCGCCCATCGTCATGGCGGTCGGGAACCGCGCGCTCTCCGGGCCGATCAACATCCACTGCGACCACTCCGACTCGATGCTGATCCGTGACTCGGGCGTGATCCAGCTCTTCGTCGAGAACGCCCAGGAGGCCTACGACGCGATGGTGCTGGCGCCGCGTCTCGCCGAGCGGGAGGACGTTCTGCTGCCGGTGCTCGTCTGCCAGGACGGCTTCACGATCACCCACTCTGCCGAGCCGGTCGAGCTGCTCGGCGACGAGGCTGTCCGACGGTTCGTCGGCGACTACTCGATCCCCTTCCCGCTACTCGACACCGCACACCCGACGACGCAGGGGCCGTTCGCGATGCCCGACTACTACTACGAGCTGCGCCACCAGCAGGACATCGCGATGGAGCACGCGCTTCCGGCGATCGACGAGCTCGGTGCGGAGCTCGGGCGCGTGACGAGCCGCCCGTTCGGCGCGCTCGAGCCGTACCGGCTGGACGGTGCTCGTACCGCCGTCGTCTGCCTCGGCTCGACCGCCGGCACGGTGAAGGACGCGGTCGACGAGCACGACGGCGTCGGCCTCCTGCGGATCTGCTCGTTCCGCCCGTTCCCGGAGCGGGCGGTGCGCGAGCTGCTCGCCCACGTCGACGAGGTGATCGTTCTCGACCGCGCTGCCTCCCCCGGGTCGCGCGGGCCGCTCTTCACGGAGGTCGCAGCTGCGCTGTACGGCAGCGGCGCCGCCGTCCGCGGCCACGTCTACGGGCTCGGCGGCCGCGAGCTGCATCTGGACGGCGTGCACGACGTCATCGAGGGCGCCGCCGACCGCTACATCGGGCTGAGGAGCGCGCAATGTCTCGCATGAAGACGCTCGTCGAGAATCAGTGCGGCGTCCCACCCCTTGCGGGCGGCCATTCGCTCTGCCAGGGCTGCGGCATCCCGATCGTCGTCCGCACGGTGCTCAACTCGATCCCGGGCCGCAAGGTCGTCGTCAACGCCACCGGCTGCCTCGAGGTTGCGACCACACGCTTCCCGGCTACGGCTTGGAACGTGCCCTGGATGCACGTCGCGTTCGAGAACGCCGCAGCGGTGACGAGTGGCGTCGAGGCCGCCTACCGCGCACTGCACAGGCGGCATGCGCTGGAGGACGAGATCACATTCGTCGCGTTCGCCGGCGACGGCGGCACCTACGACATCGGCCTGCAGGCACTCTCCGGCGCTCTCGAGCGCGGGCATCGCTTCGTCTTCTGCTGCTACGACAACGAGGCGTACATGAACACCGGCGTCCAGCGCTCCGGCGCCACGCCGTTCGGCGCGTCGACGACCACGTCGCCGGCCGGCTCGGTCGGCCTTGGGAAGATGCAGCAGCGCAAGGACATGACTGCGATCGCGATCGCGCACCATGTCCCGTACGTCGCGCAGGGCATTGCGACCCACTGGCACGACCTCTCGCTCAAGGCGAAGCGCGCAGGCGAGGCGTACGGGCCGGCATTCCTGAACGTCCTCTCCGACTGCCCCGTCGGCTGGGGCCACGAGCCGCGCGAGTTCAAGCGCTTGCTCGACGCAGCAGTCGAGAGCGGGTTCTGGCCGCTGTACGAGGTCGTCGACGGCCGGTATCACCTCACCTACGAGCCGCAGGAGCGCATCCCGGTCACCGAGTGGCTGACCGGGCAGAAGCGCTTCGCCCACCTGTTCGAGCCGGAGAACGCCGACCTGCTCACCTACGTGCAGCACCGCGTCGACGACGAGTGGGACGCCCTGCTCGCACTCTGCGCCTGAGCTGAGCGTTCGTCAGCGGCGGCGCGTCGCGAGGCCTGCGCCGACGTGCTCGAGGATCGTCGTCAGCAGCTCGAACGAGTGCATGACGTGCTCGCGGGCGAGCTCGCGCGCCCCGCCGGCCGAGCGGGCGGCGAGCGCGACGCGGATCGCCCGATGCTCCGCCTGGTTGCGGAGGTAGAGAGCATCGAGCTCGTCGTCGACCGGCGCCCAGACGGCAGGCCCCGACAGGGTGCGCCGCGCGGCCTTCGCCACGCTCTCGACGTAGGGCATGTCGGCAGCGCGGTAGATCACGTCGTGGAACGCGTGGTTCGCGTGCATCCAGTCGGCCATCAACGACCTGCGCCCGCCTCCGGGCTCGTGCGACCGCAGCTCCCGGGTCAACCGGGCGAACCGCTGCTCGCATTCCTCGAGCTCGACGAGGTCGTCAGCCGTGACGCGTGCAGAGGCGGCGCCGGAGACGACCGCCTCGAGCTCCGCCCGCACGAGGAACGCCTCGCGGAGATCGTCGTGCGAGAGCGTCCGGACGCGCACGCCGCGGTTCGGCTCGAAGGAGACGAGCCCGAGCGCAGCGAGCTTGCGCAGCGCCTCGCGGACCGGCGTGCGCGAGACGCCGAAGCGCTCGGACAGCTGTTCCTGCCGCAGCACCGAGCCCGGAGCGAGCTCGCCGGAGACGATCGCCTCCTCGATCAGGACGGCGATGTCGTCGGCCTTCGTCGACTCGAGGGTCACTGCAGGAGATCGTACGCGGAGAGCGTGAGGAAGTCCTTGAGTGGGGTTGTGAGGGCGACGTCGGCGAAGAGGTCTTTGGCCTGCTGGGAGGCGTCGACCGTGGCGATCTCGGCGCGCACCTGCTGCTCGTCGAAGCGGCCTGCCTGTAGCCACGACCAGACCTGGGCGCGGGAGATCTCGGCGGTGGCGGCGTCCTCCATCAGGTTGTCGATCGCCGCCGCACCGACACCCTGCAGCCAGGCATCGAGATAGCGAACCCCGACGCTGACGTTGACGCGCAACCCCTCTTCGGTCACCTCGCCGCCCGAAATCTCGAAATCGAGCAGCTGCTCCTCCGTCACGTGCACCTCCGGGCGCTTGCGCTCGACCTGGTTCGGCCTGCTGCCGAGCACCGCGTCGAACTGTTCCATTGCCGTTGGGACGAGGTCCGGGTGGGCAACCCAGGTGCCGTCGAAGCCATCGCCGGCCTCACGCCGCTTGTCCTCCGCCACCTTCCCCAGCGCCACCGCGTTCACCTCCGGATCGCGCCGCGACGGGATGAACGCCGCCATCCCTCCGATCGCATGCGCCCCCCGCTCATGACAGGTCTGCACCAAAAGGTCCGTGTAGGCACGCATGAACGGCACCGTCATCGTCACCTGCGCCCGATCCGGCAAGACAGCACCCATCTTCTTGATGCAACTGAAGATGTAGTCCCAGCGGCCCGCATTCAACGCACACGAATGCTCACGCAGCTCATAGAGGATCGCGTCCATCTCGAACGCCGCCAGAATCGTCTCGATCAACACCGTGCACTTCACCGACCCGCGCTCGAGGCCCAGCTCGTCCTCCGCCAGCCGGAAGGCGCGCGCCCACAACCGCGCCTCCTCATGCGACTCGAGCTTCGCCAGATAGAAGTACGGCCCGCTCCCCCGCTCCAGCTGCTCCCGCGCATTGTTGAACACCGTCAGGCCGAAGTCGAAGAGCGACGCCGACACCGGCTCCCCGTGGACGAGGTGATGCCGCTCGACCATGTGCCAGCCGCGCGCCCTGACGATCAGCGTCGCGATCTCCTCGTTCAACCGGTAGCTCTTCTCCGGCGTCTCGAGCTCGATCGTGCGGCGCACCGCGTCGTAGACGTTCCGCTGCCCCTCGCGCACGTTGTCCCAGGTCGGCGAGTTCGCGTCCTCGAAATCCGCCATGAACACCTTCGCGCCCGAGTTCAGCGCGTTGATCATCATCTTCCGGTCGACCGGCCCGGTTATCTCCGTGCGCCGATCCTGCAGATCCGCCGGCGCAGGCGCGACGACGAAATCCTCCGGCGCCCCCACGAACCGCGGCATCTGCCCTCGTCGGGCCTCCCGGAGTGCAAGCAGTCGCTGACGCTCCGGGTTCAGCTCCCGATGCAGCCGGTCGACGAACGCGAGCGCCTCCGCCGAGAGCACATCCCCCTCTACGAGAATTGGGCTGCCTCCGTCGAGCCGCGCAGGGCCAGGGTAGAGCTCTCGCCGCCGGACACCGTCTGCATCACCAGGTCGAAGTATCCCGCACCGACCTCGCGCTGGTGACGGGTCGCCGTGTACCCGTGGGCCTCGAGCGCGAACTCTCGCTCCTGCAGCTCCACGTAGGCGCTCATGCCGCCTTCGTGGTAGCCGCGCGCCAGCTCGAACATCGCGGCATTCAGCGAGTGGAACCCCGCCAGCGTGATGAACTGGAAGCGATACCCCCACTCGCCGAGCTGTTGCTGGAAGCCGGCGATCCTCTCTTCGGAGAGCGCCCGCCGCCAGTTGAACGACGGCGAGCAGTTGTAGGCGAGCAGCTTCCCCGGAAACCGCTCGTGGATCGCCTCCGCGAACTCGCGCGCCTCGCCCAGATCCGGCGTCGACGTCTCGAACCAGAGGACATCCGCATACGGCGCGTAGGCGAGCGAGCGCGCGATCGCTGCCTCCAGCCCGTCCCGCACCCGGTAGAAGCCCTCGCCCGTCCGCTCACCGGACACGAACGCCGCATCCGCCTCGTCGACGTCGGAGGTCAGAAGGGTCGCGCTCAACGCATCGGTCCGAGCTACCAGCACGGTCGACACGTCGAGCACGTCGGCCGCAAGGCGCGCCGCCACCAGGGTGCGCACGAACTGCGAGGTGGGAACGAGCACCTTGCCGCCCAGATGACCGCACTTCTTCTCCGCGGCCAGCTGATCCTCGAAATGCACGCCGGCAGCACCGGCCTCGATCATCGCCCGCATCAACTCGTACGCGTTCAACGCACCACCGAAGCCCGCTTCCGCATCGGCCACGATCGGCACCAGCCAGTCGGTCTCGTCCCGTTCCTCCGACCAGTCGACTTGATCGGCTCGCAAGAGCGCACCGTTCAGGCGCCGCACGAGCTGCGGCACCGAGTTCGCCGGATACAGGCTCTGATCGGGATAGGTCGCGCCCGCGAGGTTCGCGTCGGCCGCCACCTGCCAACCCGACAGATAGATCGCCCGCAACCCGGCTCGCACCATCTGCACCGCCTGCCCACCCGTCAGCGCCCCGAGGGCATTGACGTACCCGCCGTCGCCGAGGAGCTGCCACAGGCGCTCGGCGCCCAGCCGCCCGAGCGTGCACTCCGGGACCACCGAACCACGCAGCCGCACCACCTCTTCCGCGCCATACGGACGCACCACGCCCGCCCAACGCGCGTTCTCGCGCCACCGCTCTTCGAGCCGTTCTGCCTGCTCCTGGATCCCACCCTGACGGTTCAACTCGACCTCCTCCGGCCAGTTTCGCTGATCTGGGATCCGAAACTACCATAGATTGCGGGAAATCCGAGGAGTTATCGGCGTGTTTTTCTTATACCGGATCCGAAACACGCTCACCACGCCGTCCACCCGAGGTCGATCGGCACAGGCACGCCCGTGATACCGCGGCCGCCCGGCCCGAGCAGGAACGCCACCACGTCGGCCACCTCGGCCGGCTCGAGCAGCCGCTTGACCGCGTGGCGGCCGATCACGGTCTCGAGGCGGCGCTCCTCCACCTGGGCCTCGGCGAGCGGCGTGCGGACGAACGCCGGGCAGACCGCCGTGGCGCGGATGCCAATGCCCGCGCCTTCGAGCGCGAGTGTCCTGACCAGGCCGAGGACACCGTGCTTGGCAGCGACGTACCCGGCCTTCTCCGGTGACGCGCGCAGCGCGTGCACCGAGGCGATGACGCAGATCCGTGCGTCGCCCGAGACGGCGAGCGCGTCCCACGCGTACTTCGCCAGCAGAAACGGGGACGTGAGGAGAAGCGCGAGCAGGGCATCCCATCGCTCTTCAGGGAAGTCTCGCACCGGTGCGATGTACTGGAAGCCGGCGTT
Source organism: uncultured Thermoleophilia bacterium (assembly GCA_963794375.1). Classification (GTDB taxonomy): domain Bacteria; phylum Actinomycetota; class Thermoleophilia; order Gaiellales; family Gaiellaceae; genus PALSA-600. The sequence continues at coordinate 214,883 of CAWCDL010000001.1, read as the reverse complement.
GGGAACGATCGCGTCGAGCCTGCCGTGGCGACGGAGGGCGTCGTCGACCACCCGCCGGTTCCCCTCGCGCGTCGTCAGGTCGGCGTCGTCGATGTCGACGCCGTGCACGGTGAAGCCGTCGCGTTCGAGGCGATCGACGATCGCAGCGCCGATGCCGCCTCCCGCGCCGGTGACGAGCGCGACCCGGCGCACGGGTCAGTCGTAGTGCCGCGAGATGACCTCCGCGACGCAGACGGGCTTCTCGCCGCCCTCGCGCTCGACGGTCGCGGTCATCGTCACCTGGTCGCCGCCCTGGATCTCCTCGACCTGTGAGACCTCGAAACTGGTCCGCAAACGAGATCCGACCGGGACGGGCGCAGGGAAGCGCACCCGGTTCACGCCGTAGTTAATTCCCATCCGACCCGACGAGGGCACGACCTCGAACGACGCCATCGGGACGAGCGAAAGCGTGAGGTAGCCATGGGCGATCGTGGTGCCGAAGGGGCCGTCCTTCGCCCGCTCGGGATCCACGTGGATCCACTGGTGATCCCCGGTCGCCTCGGCGAACAGGTCGATCTTCTCCTGCGTGATCTCGACCCAGCTCGACGGGCCGAACGTGTCTCCGACGTTCATGCGACCTCCCCAATTCGTACGACGGTGGCTGCCCAGGTGTACCCGGTCCCGGCCGACAGCAGCAGCACGACATCGCCGTCGCCGACCCGCCCCGCGCGGAGCGCGCGGTCGAGCCCGAGCAGCGAGTCGACGCCGCTCATGTGGCCTGTGTCGTCCAGGTACACAGCCTGATCTTCGCGCAACCCGAGCTCGCCGAGCAACGTGAGGAACATCGAGCGCTTCGTGTGGAGCGGGCACACGAACGAGACGTCCGAGAGCGTGAGCCCCGACCGCTCGACCGCGCCGCGCGCGGCGGCAACGAAGTTCGGAAGCGACTCCTGATCGAGCCCGTCCTTCATCTCGGCCGGATTCTGGACGTCGAGAAAGCGATACCCCTCTGGCTCGACGGAGCCGCCCGCGGCAATCTTCACCTGCAACGAATAGGCCCCGTTCGTGATCGCGTGTGAGCCCAGCACTTCGTTTCGCGTCGCGTCGCCGACGACGAGGCCCGCCACGGCACCGTCCCCGAAGTTGAACATGAAGCGCGAGCGTACGTTCTCGTAGTCGATCAGGTACGACTCGCGACAGGCAGCGACCATCAGGATGGTGCGGAGCTCGGGCTCTGCACGTAAGAGGTCTCTGGCGACACGCAGGGCGATCGGTGTTCCGTGCGAGACGTTGTCGTACTCGATCGCGAACGCCCGAGTCGCGCCGAGGCGATAGGCGATGTGTGGCGCCGCCTGCCAGACGGCGTAGTCGCGCCACATCGACCCGTAGTACATGACGACGTCGATCGACTCGGGGTCGGTGCCGGTCTCCTCGAGCAGGCGCGTGCCCGCCTCAACTGCGAGATCACTGACGTGCTCGCCGACGGCCGCGATGTGCTTGCCGCGAAGCCCGATCTTCTCGATGAGCACGTGCTCCGGGATGCCCGATCGGTCGGCCACCTCCGCAGCGCTCATCCACCGCTCCGGCAAGTACGAAGCGGTCGCCTCGAGCCCGACCCTCCTCACGGCTGGCGGCCTACCTCGAGGATTCTGCGCACGATGCGCTCGAGCTCCGCGAGCACCCGCTTCGGAACCTCGCGCCCGTCGCCCCAGAGGATCCAGCGCATGCCGACGAGCTCACCGAGCCCCATCAACGCGTAGGCAGTCACCTCCGGATCGAGCTCGCCGATCTCGCCCTCGGCCATCGCCTTGCGGAGCGCCGCGACGTAGCTCTGTGACACCCGGTCGTAGTGGTAGCGGAGCATCTCTGGCGCGACGAACTCGGACTGCCGGATGATCCGGTACAGCGCCGGATGCTCTCGCGTGAAGCGGAAGTACGCCTCGAAGCCGAGCAGCTCCGACTCCACCCGCGTCGTCCCCTGCTCCGCGCCCTCGCTCATCGCGCGGCGGATCCGGCGGTTCAAGTCGCGCATCAGTTCGACGAAGATCGCCTTCTTCGAGTCGAAATACAGGTAGAACGTCCCGGCCGCGACGCCTGCCGCGTCGGCCACCTTCACCACCGAGGCATCGTGGTAGCCGAGCTCTCCGAAGACGCTCTCGGCTGCGTCGAGCAAGCGACGGCGCGTGTCGAGCCCGCGCCTCGAGAGCGGCCGGCCGTCGACATTCGTGATCTCGGTCTCGGTCACGCCTCCACCCAGGCCGCGAGCTCCGACTTCTGGATCTTGCCCATCGAGTTGCGCGGGAGCTCGTCGACGAAGCGGACGCTCTTCGGCACCTTGAAGCGCGCGAGGCGGGATCGGCAGAACTCGACGAGATCCTCCGCAGGGACCTCTGCGGTGACGACGACGAAGGCGATCCCGATCTCGCCCCAGCGCTCGTCCGTCACGCCGACGACGGCGGCGTCACGAACCGAAGGGTGCTCGTGCAGCACGGACTCGACCTCCGCCGGGTACACGTTCTCTCCTCCGGAGATGAACATCTCCTTCAGCCGTCCTCTGATCCAGAAATAGCCCTCGTCGTCTCGCTCGACGACATCGCCGGTGTGCAGCCACCCGTCGGCCAGCGTCGCAGCGGTCGCCTCCGGATTGCGCCAGTAGCCGGGGAAGACGTTCGGCCCACGCACGAGCAGCTCCCCGTCTGGGCTCACGTCGACGTCGACGAAGGGGTAGGGCTTGCCGGCCGAGCCGAGCTTGCGCATCGCGTCCTCGGGTGGAAGGCAGAGCACGTTGGGGGCTGCCTCGGTCAGCCCGTAGCCCTGGACGATCTCGATCCCGCGTTCACGCCAGCTCTCGAGCAGCGGCACCGGCATCGGTGCGCCGCCGACGACGGCGCGGCGAAGTGACGAGAGATCCGCGTGCGGGAAGGCCGGATCGTCGGCCATGAACAGGTAGTTGGCGGGAACGCCCATCAGCGTCGTGACACGCTTCTCCTCGATCAGGCGCAGCGCACGGCCGGGGTCGAAGGTCCGCTCGAGCACGATCCGTGCACCTTTCCACCAGGAGAGCAGCGGCTGCACGTTCCAGCCGCCGACGTGGAACTGCGGCAGGAAGGCGAGCGCGACGTCGTCGCCGCCGATACCGGTTGCCAGGTCGAACGAGAGATTCGTCCAGAAGCAGTTCGCGTGCGTCAGCAGCGCGCCCTTCGGCTTCCCGGTCGTGCCGGAGGTGTAGATCAGGAGCAGGCCGTCGTCGTCCGACGCCCGCGAACCGGGCGCGCTCGGCGAGCCGGCTTCGAGAGTCGAAGCGGGGCGAACCGACGAAGCCTCGAGCGCGGCCGCCCCGAGCGCCCGGTACTCGTCCTCGACGAGGAAGAACGCCGATCCCGCGTCGTCGAGCTGGAAGGCGATCTCCACCGGTGCGAGCCGCCACGAGATCGGGTGGAGGATCGCCCCTGTCTTCGCGCACGCGAAAAAGAGCACAATCTGCTCGACCGAGTTCCCAGTCAGCGTCGAGACGACCTCGCCGTGCCGGAGCCGGCCCGCAAGCTCGTCGGAGCGGGCGTCGAGCTCCCGATAGGTGGTCGGATGATCCTCGAAGTCGACCGCGACCCGGTCCGGCGTGTTCCGCGCGCGGTCGCGAAGCCAGCGGTCGAGCGTATGGCCGCTCATCCGAGGAACCCCGTGACGCGCGCCAGGAACACGTCCGGCTGCTCCCAGAAGAAGAGGTGGCCCGCGCCGGGGACGAGCTCGACCCGCGCCCCTGCGATCCGGTCGGCAAGTAGCTGCGCGTTGCGAACGTCGGCCACGTTGTCCTCGGTGCCGTGCAGCACGAGCGTTGGGGCCGTGATCGCGCCCTCGACGCCCGCGAATGTCGTGCCCGCGGCCGCCTGCGCCTGCCAGCCGACTGGGTCAGGCGGATTCGCCACACGGCGCGCGAACAGCTCGTCGACGAGCTCGGTCGGAGGCTCGGGGCCTAGTGCATTCTCGACGAAGCGTCGGAGCGCGACATCCGGCGCGAGCGTCGCCGCCTCGGCGAAGAGCCTCATCGTCACTTCTGGCAGCGGATACGCACCGGGTCCACCGGGAGTCGTGCAGCAGAGGACGAGCCGGTCGACCCGTTGCGGAGCGAGCACGGCGACCTCCTGCGCGATCATGCCGCCGAGGCTCGCGCCCAGCACGTGTGCGCGTACCACCCCTGCTTCGTCGAGCACCTGAAGCGCGTCGTCGGCCATCTGGCGCGCCGTGTATGGCCCAGCCGGCTTGTCCGACTCGCCGATACCGCGGTTGTCGAACGTCAGCACGCGGTAGCGCTCGGCCAGCCGGGGCACTACGGGATCCCAGCCCCAGCGGCCGTAGCCGAGGCCCTGGATCAGCAGGAGCGGCACGCGGTGCTCGTCGCCGTGCGACTCCCAGACGATCCTCACGCCGCATTCCCCCCGCGCACCGTCTCGCCGATCCGGTGCAATCCACGCGCGCCCGCGCGCCCGCGCGCTCCGATCGCGACGAGGCCGCCCGGCAGGAAGAGGACGACAAGCACGAAGAGCGACCCGAGCACGAAGAGCGGCTGGGAAAGCGGCGTGCGAAGCACGCCCGGAAGGCTCTGGATCGTATGCGAGCCGCCGACGACGACGAGCCGCTGGCTCGCGTACGTGTAGAGGAAGCCCCCGAGCAACGGGCCGCGCAGGGTCCCGCTCCCGCCCAGCACCACCATCACGAGCAGCGCGAGTGTGAAGTCGGGCAACGTGATGCTCATGTCCGCGCCCCCGACGACGAGCAGGTAGACGACACCGCCGACCGTCGCGAGCGACGAGCCGACGACGAACGCGAGCAGCTTGTAGCCGCGGGTGCGCAACCCGAGGATCTCGACGCGCCGCTCGTTTTCGCGAATGGCCATCCACACATGACCGGGCGAGGAGCCTACGGCCCAGCCGACGACGAGCGTAACGGCGACCGCATAGCCGAGCGCCAGCCAGTAGAGGTTGCGCGTGTTGACGACGCCGACGAAGGCCGCCGGGATGCGCGTGTAGTCGTACCCGAGCCCCTGCTCACCGCCGGTCCAGCTGTGCGGGTTCTTCTCGACGAGGATCCCGCCCGCCTGGGCAAACGCGAGCGTCACCATGGCGAACGCGATCCCGCCCGTGCGCAGGCTGATCGATCCGACGACGACAGCGACCGCCGTGCCCGCGGCGAGTGCGGCGAGGCAGGCGACCGCGAAGCTCCAGTGCCACTCGGTGACCGCGATATCCGCGATGTAGACGCCGACCGCGAAGTAGAGCGCATGCCCGAACGACAGCAGACCCGTGAAGCCGAACAGCAAGTCGTACGACAGTGCCACCCCGGCAAAGACGAAGCAGAGCGCAAGCAGTTGCAGCGTGCCCGGGCTCGCGAACGACCCGGGGAGCAGCTTGCCAAGCCCGAAGTGGAGCTTCGGCAGGAGCGCGAGCAGCACGACGAGCCCGACCGTCAGCGACACACGCACGCCCGCTCTTGTCATGCCGTCCTTCCCGTCAGCTGGGCGGGCCTTACGAGCAGCACCAGAGCGAGCAGAAGGACGACGGACAGGTCGCCGATGCCCGTCGAGTAGTAGTTGACGTACTGCTGCACGAGCGCGACAACGACCGCCGCGATCGCCGAGCCCGTGATCGACCCGAGCCCGCCGATCACCACGACGATGAACGCGAAGATCAGCAGGCTCGTCCCGCGGTCGGGCGTCACCGACGTGAAGTACACGCCGGACAGCACACCGGCGAGTGCGGCCGCCAGGCCGCCGATCGCGAACACGAGCGTGAAGGATCGCTGGACGTCGATGCCGAGTGCGGTGACCATCGCCCGGTTCTCGGCGCCGGCCCGGATGACGAGGCCGTAGCGCGTGTAGCGCAGGAAGGCAAGCAGCCCGGCGAGCACGAACGCAGCGCAGGCGATCTCGACCCAGCGGTCGTTCGGGATGTGCGCGCCGGCGACGGACGTCGTGCCGGCAAACCACGAGGGAAGCACGAAGAACTTCGCATCGCTGCCCCAGATCCCCTCGACGAGCGCGACCGTGGCGAGCGACAGGCCGACGGTCACCAGCACCTGCTCGATCTGCCGAAGGTAGAGCGGCCGGATGAACACGAACTCGACGAGCGCTGCAAAGACCCCGCCGGCAATCACTCCGATCACGGTCGCCACGAGGAACCTGAGGGAAACCGACCCGATCCCGCCGAGCTTCGACTCGGCGAACCAGGCGCCGTAGGCCCCAACGGTCAGGAAGGCGCCGTGCGCGAAGTTGAGCACGCCCATCAGGCCGTAGATGAGCGACAGCCCGGAGGCGACGAGGAAGTACATCGCGCCGAGACCGAACCCGGTGATCGTGAGGAGGACCAGCGTGCTCATGCATCACCCCCCGCGTGGCCGACACCGAGCAGCCGATGCACGAGCGCTTGGTCGTCGAGGTCGGAGGCGCTGCCGACGTGCACGATCCGGCCCTGGGCGAGGACGATGATGGAGCGGGCAAGCCTGCGGACGACGCCGAGGTTCTGCTCGACCAGCAGGGCCGTCTCGGTCTCCGCGACTCGCTCGAGCACGTGCGCGACCTGCGCCACGAGCGCAGGCGCGAGCCCCTTCGTCGGCTCGTCGATCAGAAGCAGCCGGTTCGGGTTGAGAAGCGCGCGGGCGATCGCGACCATCTGCTGTTGCCCGCCGGAGAGCGTGCCGGCGCGCTGTCCTGCGCGGTCGCGCAGCGTCGGGAAGAGCTCGTAGACGAGGTCGTAGCGCGCCGAGCCGTTTCGCTCGGCCAGGCGCAGATTCTCCTGGACGCTGAGCCCGGCGAAGACGTCACGGTCCTCCGGGACGTAGCCGACGCCGCGGCGGACGATCCGGTGCGTCGCCTCGCGCTCGATCGGCTCGCCGGCGAGGCTCACGTGACCGCGGCGCGGCACGAGCCCGAGCACGCCGCGCAGCGTCGTCGTCTTCCCGACGCCGTTCCGTCCAAGCAGCGCGGTGATCCCGCCGACAGGCACGTCGAACGACACGCCCTGGAGAATGTGAGCGCCCCCGAGATCGACGTGGAGATCCTGCACCCGGAGGAGCGGCGCGTCCGGCGAGCTCACAGCGGCTCCCCCACGTACGCCTCCTGCACCGCCGTGTTCCGCATCACGTTCTCGGGCGTGTCGCAGGCGAGCACGCGTCCGACATGCATCACTGCGATCCGCTCGGCGAGCCCGGTCACGACCTCGATGTGGTGCTCGACCATCAGGATGGTCTTCTGCTCGTCGAGGTGCACGGAGCGGATCACCTCGACGAGCGCTGGCACGTCCTCCGCGCTGACGCCCGCCATCGGCTCGTCGAGCAGGATGATCGCCGGATCGGAGGCGAGCACCATCGCGAGCTCGAGCTTGCGCTTGTCGCCCCCCGACAGCAACGCCGCGGGCAGGCTCCCGTGATCGCCGAGCCCGACGCGCCCGAGCGACCAGTGCGCGCGCTCCACGGCACGGCGGACGCTCGCAGCCCGCCGCCAGAGGCGCATGGTGCCTCCGAGCGATGCCTCCGCCGCGAGGCGCGCGTTCTCGAACGCACTGAGGTGCGGAAAGACGCTCGACAGCTGGAACGTTCGCCCGAGCCCGGCGCGTGCCCGGGCGAACGGCGGCGCCGAGGTCACGTCGCGGCCCCGCAAGACGATGCGGCCGGCGGTCGGCCGCATCAGCCCCGAGAGCAGGTTGAAGAACGACGTCTTGCCGGCGCCGTTCGGCCCGATGATCCCGACGAACTCGCCCTCCGCCACCTCGAGGCTGACATCGGCGACGATCGAAGCGCCGCCGATGTCGAGCCCGAGATGGTGCGTGACGAGGACCGGTTCGTTCACGCGAACGGCCTGTCCGCCGCTTACTTGAACGGCGTGATCGGAGGCTGGACGTTACCGGGGGAGATCGTCTTCAGCACTTTCGGCAGGTACTTGCCGTTCGACTGCTTGACGAGCTGCACCTGGAACATCGGCTGGATCATCGCGTGATCCTGCGGACGGATCCGCTGGACACCCTTCGGCGCGAGGAACTGCCAGCCCTCGAGCCCGGAGATCATCGCGTCGACGTTCTGGTCGCCGTTTGCCCTCTGCAGCGCACGGACGATCATCTGCGAGGTGACGAAGCCGTCCGGCGTGAACAGATCGGGCAGCTGGCCGCGCTTCTTCATCTGCGCGATCAGCCAGTCGTTCACCTTGTTGTGCGGCGCGTTCCAGACGTAGTGCGCGAGGAACTTGATCTGCGTCGCCGCGGCGCCGAACCCCTGCCAGGTGTCGCGCTGAGCGAGACCCGTGGTGACCGTGGTGGCCTTGAAGACGCCCTGCTGCTCCAGTGCCTGGAACATCGCGGGCGCGGTCGAGCCCGCCCACGCGACGAAAAGCAGGTCGGGTTTCGCCTGCGCCGCCTGCTGTGCGAACGGCGTGAAGTCCGTCGCCGACAGAGGCACGAGGATCGAGTTGACGTTGTGGCCGCGGCCGCCGAGCACGGCCTTCACCGCTGCGACGTTGCCCTGCCCGAACGCGTAGTCCTGTGCGAAGACGAGCACCTTCTTGCCGACGCCCTTGCCGAGGAACGACTGCGCGGCGAGCACGTCCTGGTAGGACTGGCGACCGGCACGGAACGTGTAGCGGTTCAGGCCGGTGATCCCGTCGTACGCCGCGGCACCGGAGATGTAGAGGACCTGGTTCTGCGCGGCGATCGGGGCGAGCTGGAGCGCAGTGGCGGACGAGCAGGTGCCGGCCAGGATCTTGTATCCCTGGCCGATCAGGGTCTTCGCCTCCGACACCGCCGTCGCCGGGTTCGCGGTCTCGTCCTGGATGCTCAGCTGGACCGGATGACCATTGACGGTGTCGGTGCCGTTGGTCGCGTACTTGAGGCCGAGCTGCACCCCTTCGATGTACTCGGCGCCGTACTCGGCGAGCGGCCCGGTACGGCAGTAGATGATCCCGACCTTGTACGGCGACGCCGCCTTGTGCTGGGAGCGAGCGGCGAGCGCCGCGGTCCCGCCGAGCAGCGCGAGTACCGCGAACGCGAGCAGGACCTTGCTGAAGCGATGACGCATGAAGTGCACTCCTCCTCGAGAGTGGACTCGAACCTGAGACCCGATTCAGGTGTGAGGTTATGCACCGAAACGACACATCTGTCAAGAGGACGGGCACGAACCCGCATCCACCGCCCGAGGGACTCACGCACCTGATTCGCGCCGCGAACCCGGTGCGGGCACTGGGTGGAGCTAGGCCGACTCCTCGGCGAGCTGCTCGTCGTCGCCGAGGTCGCCGCCCGCACTCGTCACGAGGGTCGGGTTGAGCCCCTTCTCGATCGTCTCCTTGGTGATCACGCACTTGGAGACGTCCTTGCGTGAAGGCAGCTCGAACATCACGTCGAGGAGCGCGTTCTCGATGATCGACCGCAGGCCGCGGGCGCCGGTCTCGCGGTCGAGCGCCTTGTCGGCGATCGACCAGAGCGCATCCTCGGTGAAGACGAGGTCGATCGAGTCGTAGGCGAAGAAGCGCTGGTACTGCTTGGTGAGCGCGTTCTTCGGCTCGGTCAGGATCTGCACGAGGTCTTCGCGCTTCAGCTGATGCACCGCCGACAGCACCGGCAGACGGCCGATGAACTCGGGGATCAGCCCGAAGTTGAGGAGATCCTCCGGCATCACGCCGGCGAGGAGCTCGGCGCTCGCCGCGTCGCGCTTCGACGAGATCTCGCGGCCGAAGCCGACGGCGTTCTTGCCGATGCGCTTCGCGATGATCTTGTCGAGGCCGGCGAACGCGCCGCCGCAGATGAAGAGGATGTTGGTCGTGTCGATCGAGAGGAACTCCTGGTGCGGATGCTTACGCCCGCCCTGCGGAGGCACCGACGCCACCGTCCCCTCGAGGATCTTCAGGAGCGCCTGCTGCACGCCTTCGCCGGAGACGTCGCGCGTGATCGACGGGTTGTCGGCCTTGCGCGCGATCTTGTCGACCTCGTCGATGTAGATGATCCCCGTCTCGGCCTTCTTGATGTCGAAGTCCGCCGCCTGGATGAGCTTGAGGAGGATGTTCTCGACGTCCTCGCCGACGTAGCCGGCCTCGGTGAGCGCGGTCGCGTCGGCGATCGCGAACGGGACGTTGAGAATGCGGGCGAGCGTCTGCGCGAGATGCGTCTTCCCGCAGCCGGTCGGGCCGAGCAGCAGGATGTTGGACTTCTGCAACTCGACGTCGCCGTCTTCGGTTCCCATCTGGACGCGCTTGTAGTGGTTGTAGACGGCCACCGACAGCGTCCGCTTCGCCTCCTCCTGCGAGACGACGTAGTCGTTCAGCGCCGCGTAGATCTCCATCGGGCGCGGCAGGTTGTCGAGGTCGAGCGAGCTCGGAGCCGTCAGCTCCTCGTCGATGATCTCGTTACAGAGATCGATGCACTCGTCGCAGATGTAGACGCCGGGGCCGGCGATGAGCTTCTTGACCTGCCGCTGCGACTTGCCGCAGAAGCTACAGAGAAGCTGCTCGTTTCCGTCACTCGCGCGGGCCATTGGCGTACTCCTTTTACCCCGATTTCGGTGAAACGGCTAGGGCGGGATTTACGCAGCCACCTCAGGCCGCGCGATGTCGCGGTGGGTGATGACCGTGTCGATGATCCCGTACTCGACCGCTTCCTGCGGGCTCATGAAGAAATCGCGTTCCATATCGTGAGAGATTTCCGCCTGTTCCTTGTTGGTGTGGTACGCGTAGATCTCCTCCAGGCGCCGCTTGAGGCCGATCACCTCGCGCGCCTGGATCTCGATGTCCGTGCCCTGCCCCTGGAACCCACCGGAGACCTGGTGGATCAGGATCCGTGAGTTCGGCAGCGCCATGCGCTTCCCTTTCGCACCGCCGGCGAGGAGCAGCGAGCCCATGCTCATCGCGATCCCGACGCAGATCGTCTGCACGGGCGGCTTGATGAACTGCATCGTGTCGTAGATCGCGAGACCCGAGTACACCGACCCGCCGGGCGAGTTGATGTAAAGCGAGATGTCCTTCTCGGGATCCTCGGACTCGAGATGCAGGAGCTGCGCGATGATCAGGTTCGCGATCTGGTCGTCGACAGGCGTGCCGAGAAAGACGATGCGCTCCGCGAGGAGGCGCGAGTAGATGTCGAACGCGCGCTCACCGCGCGATGTCTGTTCGACGACCATCGGGATCAACGGGCTCATGAGTTTCGCTCCTAACTTCCTGGTGTCCAGAGTTTCGGTGGGTCGGCCGGTCGATCCTTCTCCGGCGTCCAGATCGCTTCACGGGCCTCGGCCAGCTCGGGCTCGATCGGCTTGACCTCTGCCGCGATCCGGTCGAGTGCCTTTTTCAGTCGAATGTCATCGCGGACACGGTCCGCGCCGCCCTGCGCGACGAACTCCTCGATGTCCTCGTCGTTCTCGCCGGCGGCGCGCAGCTCCTCCCGGATCTCGTCGTCCGAGACCTCGAGCCCGAGCTTGTCGGCGACCGCCTCGAGCACGAGCTCGCGCGTCACCGAAAGCGCAGCCTCCGCGTACAGACGCTGCTCGAGCTGCTGCGGCGTCTGGCCGGTGAGCTGGAGATACGACGCTGCGTCGATGCCTCGAGACTGCAGGCTGCGCACGAGCCCGTTCAGCAGCTCGCGCGTGCGTGTCTCGACGAGCGGCCCGCGCGCGACAAACCCGGTCGCTTTCACGAGCTCGTCGAGGGCGGACGCGCGGAAGAGCCCTTCGAGCTCGTCCGCGACCTGCCCCTTGAGCCGCTCGGAGATGTCGGCGCGGAGGTCGTCGAGCGAGTCGAACTCGGAAGTGGCGCGCGCAAGTTCGTCGTCGAGCGGCGGCAGCACGCGCTCGCGCACCTCCTTGACGACGACGTTGGCCTTGCGGTGGGTGCCGTCGGCCAGCTCGTAGGCGATCTCGCGGCTCTCGCCCGAGCCGAGCCCGCGCACGCCGTTCTCGATCTCCTCGACGAGCCGCTGCGACCCGAGCTCGACGACGTAGTCGCGCTGGGCGGTGCCGTCGCCGGCCTCGAGATCGAGGACGACGACATCTCCCTCCTGCGCGGGGCGACCGTCGGCGAGCACGACCTCTGCAGCGAGACGCTGCAGCGCGTCCAGTTCCGCCTGCACCGCTTCCTCGGGGACCTCGGCCTCGTGGCGCGGCACTTCGAGCTCCGTCCAGTCGGCGGGCTCGGGCGGCGGCTGCACCTCGACCGTGGCCGAGAAGCGCCAGTCCTCGCCGTCTGAGGTCGGCAGCTCGTAGTCGTACTCGGGCTGCGTCACCGGGTTCACGCGGGCGCGGGCGGCGGCGTTCCAGAACCAGCCGCCGATGTGCGACTCGACCGCCTCCGCGTAGATGCGCTCCTTGCCGAGACGCTGGACGAGCAGCGGGCGCGGCACCTTGCCCTTCCGGAAACCCGGGATGCGCACGCTGGCCGCGAGATCGGAGGCCGCGTGCTCGACTGCGTGATGCATGTCGTGCGCGGAGACGTCGACGGTCAGGCGGACCCGGTTCGAGGGAAGCTCTTCTACCTGCGCCGACACAAAGCCATTGAACCAGACCGGTACCGTGCGGGCGTGGACGTCGAGGACGCGATCAGAAGGCGGAGGACGCACAAGCAGTACGGCACAGAGCCGGTCGACGAGGCGGTCGTGCGGGAGCTCGTCGACCTCGCCCGGCAGGCGCCGAACCACAAGCTGACGAACCCGTGGCGGTTTCGGGTGCTCGGCCCCGAGACCCGCCGGAGGATCGAGGAGCTCGCGGGCGAGAAGGAGGCGGTGAAGCTGCGGCGGGCGCCGACCCTCGTGCTTGCTACGGCGATTCGCTCCGACGACCCGGCGCTTGCGGAGGAGGACGTGCTCGCCACGGCATGCGCCGTCTACGCAATGCTCCTCGGCGCGACCGCGCGCGGGCTCGCGTCGTACTGGAGGACACCGAAAGTCTTCGCCGAGCCTGCCGTGCGCGATGCGATTGGCGTGGAGCCCGCCGAGGAGGTGGTCGCACTCGTGCACCTGGGCGAGCCCGTGAGCGATCCACCGACGAAGGAACGCGCCCCGGTGGACGACGTCCTCGTCGTCCTGCCGTAGATGGTTGATGCCACGGGGCGTCTGTTCCGCGGCCCAGCCCGCCCATACCGCGCAGCCGGGCACGCGCAACCGTGACATCACGATCTAGCCTGCCGCGTCGTCAGAACCGGCGTCGTGCGCGAATCACGGCGTCGACGCCGGTACCGGCGGTCGGCCGCGAACGGTCCTCGGCGACGATCAGCTCCCACCGGAGGAGGCCAGACCCCCACGTCGGGCCTCGGCCGTCGACCTCGCCCGGGCCAGGGCGGTCGCCGCGAAATCGACCGCGGTGACCTGCCAGCCGCGCGCCGCGAGCCAGACCGCGTCCGACCCGTGGCCGCAGCCCGCGTCGAGAGCGCGGCCCGGGGGGAGGTCGCCGGCCTCGGCGGTCAGATGGCCGCTCGGGGGCCGTTGCGCGACGCGATCGCCGTGCTCGCGCAGGGCCTGCGACCAGCGCTCCTCCCAGAACTCCCTGTCGTAGTCGCTCATGTCGGCGGCGATGCGGGCGAGAGGGATCGAACCTCCAAGGGCCCGAAGGCCCACCGGGACCTAAACCCGGCGCGTCTGCCAGTTCCGCCACGCCCGCAAGCGGTGACCGGAATTATGTCCCTGGAACGAGGAGAGCGGGGCGCGCCGCCCGCGCCCCGCTCGATCCTTCGCATGCCGCCGGGAGGGGCTCCGCCGCATCGAGCCGATCCCGACGCCTCGGATCATCCGCCGGGCGGCGCGGTTGACTCAATCACCCGCTTTGTTGTTGACCACGGTGGTTGACTCGAGCTACTTCTGCTTGCCGATGTAGACGATGTTGCTCGAGTCGCTGATCACGACGGCGACCGTGCTCAGGACGCCGACGGTGTAGCCGCGACCGTCGGCCGCCCGGCAGAGCGCGCCGCCGCCGCCGGCACTGCTCCACTGGCAAAGCACGTTGCCGTCGGAATGCGTGAACGCGACGCTCGCGGTTGTCGGTGCCGGCGCCGGCTCACGCCGGGAGCGTCCCGGCTGGGCGCGGGCGAAGACGATCCTGCCGCGGGCGGAACGGACTGTGACAAGCCGCTGCGAGACCGACACGTGAAGGCCGGTGCCGTCGGCCTTCGCGCACGTCACCGACCCGCCTCCGTCCGAGCTCCAGACGCAGGTCAGCCCCAGGTGCGTCTCGGAGTAGGACGTCCCGGCCGGCGCGGCCGGCGCGGTTGGCTCGTTCGGCGCAGCACGGCCCGGGCGGGGCGGGTGCCTGCCCCGGCCGCTGGTCGCCCCGGCCGCAGCACTCACGCACGCAAGCAGCGCGAGCACGGCAAGGAAGGCGACGACGCGTCTCATGCCTCTCACCGTACGCCTGCCCCGGCGGGGGCCTATCCCCCGGAAACGGGACCTGTAGCGTCGGCTCCGATGCAACGCTTCAAGGCAATCCTGCTCGTCCTGGCCGCCGCGACCTCCGTGCAGGCGGGCGCCTCGGTCGCGAAGTCCCTCTTCCCGACCCTCGGGCCGCCGGGGGTCGTCTGGCTGCGCCTGCTCCTCGGCTCGATCGCGCTCTGGGTGGTCGCCCGGCCCGAGCTGCGCAGACGGCCCTGGCGCGAGCTGCGGCTCGTCGTCGCCCTCGGCGTCGTGCTCGTGTCGATGAACGTGTCGTTCTACGAGTCGATCGACCGGCTACCGCTCGGCGTCGCCGTCACCGTCGAGTTCCTCGGGCCGCTGATGGTCGCGACCCTCAGCTCACGGCGGAAGCTCGATCTCCTCTGGGTCGCGTTGGCCGGCCTCGGCGTCGCCCTGCTCGCCCACGGCGGCGGCACGGGTGGCTTCCACCCGGTCGGGCTCGCGCTGGCCGCGTTCGCCGGCCTGTGCTGGGCGCTCTACATCACGCTCAGCGCGCCGGTCGGGCGGGTGTTTCCCGGGGCGAGCGGGCTTGCGCCGGCGATGCTGGTCGGGGCGATCCTGATCACCCCGTGGGGCATCGTGAGCGCCGGCTCCCATCTCCGCGACCCGCAGCTCGTCGGGGCGGCGGCCGGGGTCGGCCTCCTCTCGTCGGCGCTCCCGTGGTCGCTCGAGCTCGAGGCGCTCCGCCGCCTGCCGACGAACGTGTTCGGAGTGGTGCTCGCGCTCGAACCGGCGATCGCAACGCTCATGGGCTCCGTGTTCCTGCACGAGCGGCTCGATGCGACTGCCCTGGTCGCGATCGGGCTCGTCGTCGTCGCGAGCGCCGGGGCCGCGCTCGAGATCACCCGCGAGCGCACGGTGCCGCCGGAGGCGTAGCGCTCGGCCCGCCTGAATGGCCCCGGCAGGAATCGAACCTGCGCACGGAGCTTCGAAGGCTCCCGCTCTGTCCTCTGAGCTACGGGGCCGGACGGCTCAAGAGTACCGTCGGGCCCGGCCGCGCGAGGGTGGCAGAGGGGACTCGAACCCCCGACCACCGGGACCACAACCCGGGGCTCTACCAACTGAGCTACTGCCACCGTGCGCCGCTCATCCTAGCGGCGCCTCGCCCGGAGGGATTACGCAGAGAAGCCGCTGATCGAGTCGCCGATCAGCTTGGCGCCGATCAGGAGCAGGAGCACGGTCATGATCACTGCGTTGTACCGCCCCATCCAGCTCCGCACCGCGTCGAGCAGGTCCTGCGAGCGGTCACCGAGCGCGATCGCGAGCACGAGCGGGGCCAGCACGCCGGCCGAGGCGAGCAGGACGAAGACGATCAGGGCCGCGATCTCGTGCGCCGTCGACAGCCCGAGCTCGGCGATCTCGGCCGCAGCCGCTGCGACCAGAAGAAGGTTCTTCGGGTTGAGCGCCGTCAGCGCCACGCCTGCGCCGGCTGCCTTGACGACCGTGAACTCGTCGATCGCGCGCATCCAGCCGGGCGTCGGCGCCTCCTCACCACCGCGTGGTCGCCCGCGCCACTGCTTGACGCCGAGCGCCACGACGACGAGCCCGAGGCAGAGCAGGAGCACGTCGACCCACGTGGCCGGCTCCCCGCCCTTGCTCGCGTCGAGTACCCCGGAGAGCGCGAGCACGACGGCGCCGACCGCGGCCAGCCCGATGAACCAGGCGACGACGAACGCGCCTCCCTTCAGCCGCCCACGCTCGGAGCCGACCAGGAGCACGGCGGCGATGACCGGTACCGGGAAGATCGCGATCGCGATCGCGAGCGGGATCACGGTGCCGATCGCCTGTCCCATCAGCCGCGGTGTATATCCGATCGCTCGGCTCGGGTCAGTTCGCCTCGGCCCTCACGACTTGGTAGAGGAGGCCGCCGATCGACGCTCCGACGATCGGGGCGAGAAGATAGAGCCAGAGCGCGTGGAGGTCGCCGGAGACGAGTGCCGGCCCGAGCGAGCGCATCGGGTTCATCGACGCACCGGAGATCGGCCCGCCGAACATCGCGTCGAGCCCGATCGTGGCGCCGATCGCGATCGCGGCCGCTTCGCCGACCGCGCGCGTGTCGGTCGCGACAGCGAGAACGACGAACATGAGGAGCGCGGTCATGATCAGCTCCCAGAGGAACGACTGCGTCTGTGAGCCGGAGGGCAGCGTCGCCCCGACGTGCGCGACGTTGCCGAGCGAGCCGCGCAGGAGCAGCGCGGCGGTCAGCGCGCCGACGAACTGCGCGCCCCAGTAGGCGAAGACGCGCGGCCAGGCGAAGTGCCGGGTCAACGCGAAGGCGAACGTCACCGCCGCGTTGAAGTGCGCGCCGGACACATGGCCGACGGCGTAGATCATCGCCATGATCACGAGCCCGAACGTGATCGCAACGCCGACGTGGCCGAGCTCGTGCGTCTTCGCATCGACCATCACCGCACCCGCACCCGCGAACACAAGGGCGAAGGTGCCGAAGGCCTCGGCGACGAGCGAGCGCGCGAGCTCCGGCAGCGGCCTCACGCGAGCAGGGTGCGGAGCGCCGCGAGCGACTCAGGGACGACGCGGTAGAAAGCCCAGCTCCCGCGCTGGTCTCGTTCGACGAGACCTGCCTCGCGCAGAACGCGGAGATGATGGCTCACCGTTCCCTGCGAGAGGTCGAGCGGCCCGGTCAGGTGACAGACACACGCCTCCCCGTCCGGCTGCGACTGGATCAGGCTCAGGATGCGCAGCCGCGCCGGATCGGCGACCGCCTTCAGGGCGGTCGCAAGCTGTTCGGCGTCGTTCGCAGAGAGCGGCTCGGCGAGTAGCGGCGGGCAACAGGCCGCGATGGTCGCGAACGTCTGCATGGCCGCATATTGACACACATCAATGCTATTGGCATCCTGGAGTCATTGATCGTCGTCAATCAGCTGGAGGCCGCGTGATGACGCAGGCACTCGATCCGGTCACCGAGCACCACATTGCCGAGGCCGCGAAGGAGCTCGGCAAGGAGTTTGCGGGCACGTTCTCGCAGGAGACGATCGACCGCTACCTGCACGAGTCCACAGATCTCTTCGGCGGCGCCCGAGTCGCCATGTTCGTTCCCGTCCTCGCGCACCGCTTCGCCCGCGAGCGGCTGCGCGCACTCGCCCAAGTCGAAGGGAAGCTGGCCAAGACGATGCCCGAGATCCTGTTCGTCTGCGTCCACAACGCCGGACGCAGTCAGATGGCTGCGGGGCTGACCACCCTCCGCTCCGGCGGCAAGGTTCACGTCCGCACAGGCGGCAGCGACCCCGCGGATCGCCTCAACCCGTCCGTGGTCGAAGCGATGGCCGAGATCGGCGTCGACATGAGCGAGGAGTACCCGAAGCCGCTCACCGACGAGGTTGTCCGTGCGGCCGACGTCGTGATCACGATGGGATGCGGCGACGCCTGCCCCATCTACCCCGGCAAGCGCTACGAGGACTGGGAGCTCGAGGACCCGGCCGGCAAGGACCTCGAGGCCGTCCGCCGCATCCGTGACGAGATCGACCTGCGCGTTCGGAAGCTCGTCTCCGACCTGCTGCCCGACTAGCTGCGAAAGGAGGCTCGATGCTGCTCTACGCGAACGACGACTGCTGCGATGGCGACGGCTGCTGCCCGACCGGCTGCTGCTGATCGAGGAACTCTCGGCGGGCGAGGTTGCGCCTTCAAGCCTCGCCCGCCGGCGCCGGCCTCGTCGTCGGCGACAGGATCGGCTATTCGCGGCCGTCCAACCTCGCCGCGTAGTAGACGGCCAAGGTCGCATGTGCCTGGGCCTTGAGATACGACCAGACGAAGCGGCCCTCGAGCAGGCGCTCAGCTTCGAGAGCATGTTGCTCCGCACGGTCGCGGTCGGGGCGAGCGGAAGTCGTTGCCACCCTGCACCTCCTTTCCGAGCGAGGCTCGCGATCAGCTCGAGCTCCGCGCATCCGCGAGAGACCTGATATCGCGTGAGACGAGCGGCACCGATCCGTATCGTTGCGGATGCCCTACGGAGGATGGTCGGCTATCGACTCACGCGTGATGCGGGCATGGCGGTCGGACGTCCCTGGTGGCTTCGCGCTGGGACCGGTACTCGGCGTTGTCGCGGTGAAGGGTGCGCTGACCCTTGCCGTCGCCGGTCGCTACGGCTGGCATCGCGACGAGCTGTACTACGCGGTCGCCGGGCTCCACCTCCAGGGCGGCTACGTCGAGTTCCCGCCGGTGACCGCGTTGCTCGCGGCGCTCGCGCGGGAGCTGTTCGGCTGGTCGCTGGTCGGGCTTCGCGCATTCACGATCCTGGCGGCTGCCGGGACGGTCGTCGTCGGCGGCCTCGTCGCGCGCGAGCTCGGCGGGACGCGGCGGGCGCAGACGCTCGCGGCGGTGCTGGTCGCGTTCTGTCCGGGGATGCTCGGGTCGAATTGGCTGTTCCAGCCCGTCGTCTTCGACCAGCTGACGACGATCGTCGTGCTCTGGCTGGCGTTGCGGCTTGCCTACGGACGAGGCTCGTGGCCGCTGCTCGGTCTCGCCGTCGGCATAGGGCTGGAGACCAAGTACACGCTTGCTCTCGTCCTCGTCTTCCTCGTTGCGACGTTCCTCGTGTGGCGCCGCGACCTCGTTCTCTCGCGAGGGTTCGCATCGGCCGTTGCGATCGCCGTGCTGCTGGTCGTCCCGAACCTCGTCTGGGAGGCAAGCCACGACTGGACGAGCGTCCACTTCTTCCTCAACCCGCCGCCGAGCGGCAGCGACGAGACACGCCCGCAGTTCCTCGCCAATGTGCTTCTCGCCCTGCAGGTCGCCTTTCCGGTCGCGGTCGCCGGCGTGGTGATGCTCGTCCGCAACCGCGCCGTGCGCCCGCTCGGGTGGGCGATCGCCGGCACCGTCCTCGCCTACTTCGTCCTCGGCGGCAAGTCCTATTACGCGTTCCCCGTCCTCGCGTTCGCCCTCGCCGCAGGATCGATCCCGCTCGATCATTGGCTGACGCGGAGACGGCTGTGGCTCGCCGGCGCCGCATTCGTCGCAGTCGACCTGTTCGCCCTCCCGATCGTGCTGCCCGTGCTGCCGCTGCAGACGGCCTACCGGCACGGCGTCATCTCGGCACGTGGGGATTACCAATCCGAGATCGGGTGGCCCGACTTCGTGCGGCAGATCGAGCGGCTCGATCGCGGGGCGAACGTGATCGTCGCAGCCAACTACGGCGAGGCGGGCGCGCTGAAGCTGTTCGGCCACGCGCTGCCGCCGGTTGCCTCCGTTGACGTCACCATGCGCTACTGGCGACCCGCGGTGACGGGAAGGCGTGCGCTCCTGGTCGGCTACTCCCGCCGGGCCGCCGACTTCTGCACCGGCTACCGGCTGCTCGCGCGTGTCGGAACGCCGCACGGCAGCGACGAACGCGGCGAGCCGATCGCGCAGTGCACGCTCAAGGGCACCCTCGCCCACGTCTGGCCGGAGATCGTCGCGACCTCCGACTACACGCGCTACTGAGCCCGTGAGGGATGCGCCCGGGAGGATTCGAACCCCCGACCAACGGCTTAGAAGGCCGCCGCTCTTCCACTGAGCTACGGGCGCCCTGACGGCGAACGGTAGCGGCGTGGGCTCAGTGACGGACGCCGAAGTCGGTCGTGATCACCGTGACCGTGCGGTTTCCGTAGACGCCCGGCGCCCGGCCCGCGTGGACCGCGGAGATGCCGATCTCGCGCCAGCGCGGGTTGAGGATGTTCGCTCTGTGCTCCGGCGAGTGCATCCACATCTGGAGCGCGGCGGACGAGCCGACCGTCGGCGAGGCCCACAGGAGGTTCTCGCCGACCGACCAGTAGCCGAACGACGCCGATGGGTAATACGTCGCGATGCGCTTCCAGAAGAGCGTGCCGTCGGCCGACTCGTGGTCGAAGTAGCCGTCCTCTGCCATCTGCTCCGAGTGCTCGTCGGCGGCCTCGCCGAGCTCGATGCTCAGTCGAAGCGGCGCCAGGCCGTGGTCGGCCCGGATGAAGTTGATCTGCTGGTAGACGCCGGACTCGAGAACCGACAGCTGCGAGCTCGCGCCGGCGCGCGCAGGAGCGGTCGCGAGCGACAACGCAGTTGCGATCGCTGCGAGCGCCGCAGCGACGCAGACGACAACGGATCCGAACGCCGGCCGGGCCACGGGCTCACCATTGGCGGCGGCTCAGCCCGGGGCATCCTCCGTTTGGTGCATCTGACGTCCTCCAGAAGGGGGAGAGCGCAGCCGTTCTTCCCTCGAACGAGGGACTGGCGGCGTCAGCCGGTCTCGGCGGCGGCCGCGGCGCGGCCGCGGACGGCCTTCCGGTGGGCGAGCTGGTCGCGGATCACGACCTGCAGGCTGCCGGCCACGGGGATCGCGGCCAGGGCGCCGAGGATGCCCGCGATCTCGGCCCCGACGAGTACGGAGACGAGGACGACGAGCGGCGAGAGCTGCACCGTGCGGCCGTAGATCACGGGCTGAAGGACATGGTTCTCGAGCTGCTGGTAGGCGACGAAGAAGACGATGACGATGATCCCTGCGGGGATCGAGTGCAGTAGTGCAACCGTTGCGACGACGATGCCGGCCACCGTCGCGCCCGCGAGCGGGATCAGGTCGAGGAACGCGACGAGGAGGCCGAGGGCAACGGCGTACGGCACACCGGTCGCGACGAGGACGACCGTGATCGAGAGGCCCGCGATCAGGCTGATCAGGATGTTGCCGGTGACGTAGCCGCCGACCGTGCGGTACACGTCGTGGCCGACCTCCCGCCAGCGGTCGCGCGAGTCGTCGGGCAGGAGCGAGTAGAAGCGCTCGACCCAGGCACGCCCCTCGAGCAGCATGAAGAACGTCAGGAACACGATCGTCACCGTCGCCGCGACGACCGTGATCACGCTCTTCGTCACCGAGACGGCGGCGCCCGAGAGCCCCAGCACCTTGGTGGCCCCTCCGCTGCGCACTTGCTCGCGCACCTTCTCGACGATGTGATAGCGGCGCTCGAGGAAGCCGAGCCGCCCGCGGCCGTGGGTCAGGTCGTGGACATAGCTCGGCAGCGCCTGGACGAGCCCGTTCGTCTCGTCGACGAGCTTCGGCACGAACGTCCAGCCGACGCCGACGGCGATCGCGATGACCAGGAGATAGGCGACGCCGATCGCCGGGCCGCGACGGATGTGGGCGCGCCGCTCGATCCAGCCGACGAGCGGGTCGAGGGCGAGCGCGAGGAAGAGCGAGATCAGCACCCACGAGAGGATGTGGCGTGAGATCCAGATCACCTCGAGCACGACCGCGACGCTGATCACGATCGCGAGCACCCTCAGGACCGTGCGAGGACGGAGATCGACCACGCGCTCGGGCGTCACAGGAGCCAGCATCGTCGACTCGTCGGATGACGCTCGTAGCTGCGCGGGCCGGGTCGTTCGAGCCCGGCCCGCGCAGCGTTGTAGTAGGTACTGCTAGCTGAGGCTCGGCGGCGGCAGCAGGCGGTCCGCGATGTCGCGGAGGTTCTGCTGCAGCTCCCGCACGACGTTCTCGCGCTCTGCCAGCTCGCCGTTCAGACGCTCGACCTCGGTCTGCGCCGCGGCGCGGCCTGCCTCGGCCTCGGCACGTCCGGCCTCCGACCGCGCCCGAGCCGCCTCGGCGTTCGCGTGCGCCTGGTCGGACTGCACGCGGGCGCCCTCTGCCTCGACGACGACCGCGCGAAGCGTGGCGAGCTGCTCCTCGACGAGCGAGGTCAGCGCACCGGCGGCCTGATCGAAGTCGGAGACGACGGCCAGCGCGGCAGGAGGCGGCGTCTCGTCGACGACGTCCTCCTCCGGCTCCGCGTCGTGGTGCGGCTCGGACACGAGCTCGAGCAGGGCACCGCCGAGCTCCGGCTCCTCGGTCTCCGGCTCGTCGTGACTCTCGAGCTCGACGTGACTCTCGGGCTCGAGATGACTCTCGGGCTCGTCGTGGTACTCCGGCTCGCTTGCCGACCCCGGATTCACGGCCTCGTCGATCTCGGCCTGCTCGTCCTTCCGTGAGGGCGACGTCTTCGCAAGCAGGTCGCCGCGAAGACCGACGTCGAGCGCGGTCTTCGGGATCACGACGCACTCGATCCGATCGCCGAACCGCGAGCGAAGCGCAAAGAGGCGCGCCTCGGTCGGCTCGGCGACGGCGATCACGAGGCTGCCGTCGTCGGCGATCCGCATGGGAAGCGCCTCCAACGTCGTCGCGTCCTCGCGGGACAGCTTGGCAAGCGCGTTCGGATCGAACGAGATCGCCGACCGCTCCAGGCAGCGGAGGTTCCACTGGTGCGCGAGGATGCGCGCCAGATCGTCCTCCGTCGCCCAACCCATCCGCACCAGTACCTCTCCGAGACGCTCCCCACTCTCGGTGCCGAGACGCAAGGCCTCCTCCAGCTGAGCGCTGTCGATCACACCCTCCTCGATCAGCAGGGTGCCCAGCGCGGTCCGGGGACCGGAGTCGTTCTTGCGCTCTGCCGCAAACGCCTTCTTCATGGTCTCGCTCCCGTTGAGAATTGCCGCTCGCGAACCATTGTCGGCAGATGCCCGCCGGAGCATTAGGGGGAATTCCGAGGGGAGAGCGGGTGGCGGGAATCGAACCCGCGTGACCAGCTTGGAAGGCTGGAGCTCTACCATTGAGCTACACCCGCGCGCGCCGACTAGGTTAGCCGCGGTGCTGACCGGCGCAGTCAATCCCTACGAGTGGCAGGCGGACGTCGACACGACCGTCGTCATCCCCGCGCTCGTCCTTCTCTATCTCTACGCGCTCGGCAGGCACGGCGCGCCGCGCTGGCGGATCTGGTGCTTCGCCGGCGGGGTCGCGCTGCTCGCCGCGAACTTCTGGACGCCGCTCCATCATCTCGGGCTGTACTACCTGCTCTCGGCGCATCTGCTCGGCAACGTGATCCTCGCCGAATGGGCCCCGCTCCTCGTCGTGCTGGGCGTGTCGAGGCCGATGGCCGAAGCACTCGCGCGCGTCCCCGGCTGGCGCGTCGTGACGCACCCCGCGGTCGCGCTGCCCCTCTGGCTCGTCGACTACTTCACGTGGCACGTCCCCCCGGTCTACGACTACGCGCTCACACACCAGGAGGTGCTGATTCACCTCGAGCACGCCTGCTACTTCCTGACCGGGCTGCTCGTCTGGTGGCCGCTGCTCCAGGACGTGCCGCGGCGGCTGCCTTCGGGGGCGCGCGCGGCGTATGCGTTCGCCGCGTTCGTGCTCGCCGCGCCGCTCGGGCTTCTGCTCGCGCTCCTGCCGAAGCCCGCCTACCACTACTACGTCGTCGCACGCCCACGCGTGTTCGGCCTCTCGCCGCTCGCCGATCAGGAGATCGCCGGCGTGACGATGGCGAGCGAGCAGGCGATCGTCCTGTTCGTCGTCTTCCTCTACTGGTTCAAGCGCTTCCTCGACGAGGAAGCCTGACCCTCTGACTACGAGCTCTTGAGGCAGCCTGTGATCATCGAGAGATCCGCGTCGCTCGGGTGCAGATGCCAGAGCAGCACCGCGTTTCCCTGCTCGCGGAGGACGTCCCCGACGCCGACGTTGCGTGCGGCGAACCGGCGGTAGGCATCGGCGATCGCATCGGCTTTCGCGACGGTCGGCCCGAACGAGACCGTGACGATGTTGTCGGCGAGCGTCGCCCGGAACGAGCCACCCTCCGCCGACCAGGCGACGAAGTCGACGGACTGAGGCACGCGCCCGACGGTCACTCCCTGGGCGGTCAGGCACTTCACCGATGCCGCCCTGGTGTACGTCGAGTCCCCGCCACTGCTCCCGCAACCCGCGGCTGCGAGGATCGCGAAGAGAAGGAGGACGAGCCGTTTCACGGGGCACCAGTCTAGGGCCTTCCGCCGCGCGTCCGTCGCTATCGTTCCCCGCCGTGCCCGACGCCGGAGATCGTCTCGAGCGGTATGCGCGACTCGCCGTCCGGGTCGGTGTCAACGTCCAACCCGGGCAGGTGCTGGCGGTCAACTGCCTGCTCGAGCACGCCCCGCTCGCCCGCGCGATCGCCCGTGAGGCGTACCAAGCCGGCGCGGCCTACGTCGACGTGCTCTACACCGACCAGCACGTGCGGCGGGCGCACATCGCCGCCGCTGCAGAGGACCGCCTGGGCTGGTCGCCGCCGTGGCTTGTTCAGCGGCTGCGCGAGCTCGGGGCGTCCGGTGGTGCGATCTGCTCGATCACGGGCAACCCCGAGCCGGAGCTCTTCGCCGACCTCGACGGCGCCCGCGTCGGCGCGGCGCGGATGGTCGAGGTCGCACAGGCGTCGCTCGCCCTGACCGACGGCCTCGCCAACTGGGCAATCGTCGCGTACCCGAACGCGGGCTGGGCGCAGACGGTCTTCGGCGAGCCCGACGTCGAGCGCCTGTGGGAGGCAGTCGCCCACGCCGTCCGCCTCGACACGCTCGACCCCGTTGCGTCGTGGCAGGAGCACATCGACCGCCTCCAGCAACGCGCGGCTTCGCTCGACGCCCGCGGCTTCGACCGGCTCCGCTACCGCGGCCCGGGCACCGACCTCACCGTCGGGCTCCATGCCGACGGCCGGTGGCAGGCCGCGCTCGACGTGACGCACGGGATCCGCCACGTCTCGAACATGCCGACCGAAGAGGTGTTCACGACGCCGGACGCATCCCGCGTCGACGGCGTCGTGCGCGCGACCCTGCCGTTGCAGATCCAGGGCAACATCGTCCGCGGCCTCGAAGTGCGCTTCGAGGGCGGCCGGGCGGTCGACGTCCGCGCCGAGACCGGCGAGGCGGTCATGCGTACCCACGTCGCAGCCGACGACGGCTCGACGCGGCTCGGCGAGGTGGCTCTCGTCGACCGGCACTCCGCCGTCGCCGAGACCGGGCTCGTCTTCTTCGACACGCTGTTCGACGAGAACGCCGCCTCGCACATCGCGCTTGGCGCGTCAGTCGTGCAGGCGATCCCGTGGGCCGCCGACGCAACCCCGGCGGAACGCCATGCGCGCGGCGTGAACCACTCGTCGATCCACACCGACTTCATGATCGGCTCCGACGAGGTCGAGATCGCGGGTGTCACTGCCGAAGGCGACGAGGTCGCGATCCTCTCCGCCGGCGAATGGGTTCTGTAGAGCGCCGAGTGTCAGACACCTTGGCGTGGACCGGCGTTCCTCGGGATCAATGGATTCTCGTGAAGCCACTGCCGTCGACGTTCACCGTGACGATCTCAAGCAGGCCGCTGTCTCCGCCGGTACGGGCGAGGAAGAGGAGCTTGCTGCTGTCCGGCGACCAGGCGGGAGGCTCTCCACTGCTCTCGCTCTCGTAATAGAGGTCGGAGCCACGGCCCCAGAGCAGTTCGCGGCCGGTTCCATCAGGTCTGACCGTCGCGAGCGCCTGCTGGGCGTTGTTGCCCAGGCTGAGTGTGGCCGCATAGGCGAGTCGGGTGGAGTCGGGCGACCAGGAGACCGCCCATCCCTGAGTCCCAGGCGGGGCGGCGACGGCCGTGTGTCCGCTCTGGGTGTCGATCGTGATCAGGCGGATGGCAGAGGCGGTCGGGAGCCACGCCGCAATCCGGCTTCCGTCGGGCGACCAGACCGGGGAAGTCATGTGGCCTCGGACGAACCCGGCACCGATGATGCCGCTCTTCGCGAGCGGGACGGGTGTGCCGCCGCCGACATGCACCGCCATGAGGCCGGGACGCGACCACGTCGACGTCGTTCGGTTGAGCGTCGCGGTGCTGAAGACGAGCTCCGTTCCGTCGGGCGAGAACGTCACCGGATCGTTGGAGACGTTCCTCGAGACCGGCAGCTCGTGCGGCACGCCTCCCCGCGCGTTGACGAACGCGATCTTGTCCGTGTCGTGACCGCAGCCGCAGCCGTCGACGACCACAACAGTCTCCTGGTTCGACGAAAGCATGTAATCGGGAGTGCTACCGCGGAACAAGACTGTCGGCCTGCCGCCGGTGGCGGGAACGCTCAGCAGCGTGAAGTTCGCGATGTAGAGGATGCGACCGGAGCGCGTCCACGTCAGCCGGCTGCAGCAGCCTCCGGGAAACGGCCTGCTGGAGTAGATCGTGTGCGGCTTGGACATCGCCGCCGCCGCCGCGATCTCGATCCGGTAGCGATTCCCGGCCGGACTGACCTCCCCCCAGGCCACCGATGCTCCGTCGGGCGACCAGACGGGGTTCGAGCTGATCGTCCACGAATCGGTGCTGCTCCCGGAGCCAACGTGGGCGAAGACGCCGGCGAGCGCAACCAACAACAGTGCGACCTTGACGAGAGTCGCTGTCCTCACGGTCGGAGCCTACGACGCCAAGGTCAACGCCGCTGCGGAAACGAGTTAGGGAAATCGGGACGGTCGGACTTGAACCGACGGCCTCCTGCTCCCAAAGCAGGCGCTCTACCAGGCTGAGCTACGTCCCGTCCCAGCCAAGTGTAGGCGCGGCGACGGCGCCCGAACTCGTGCCGTTCGATACGACGGTCAGTTGTCCACAACCGACAACTCACGCAGAGGGTTCCGTCATACTCCCGCGAATGCTCAAGCGGCTGCTCGTCCTCACGGGGACGGCACTCCTGCTCATGCCCGCCGGGGCACCCGCCTCGGTCAAACACGACGACGAGGCGTCGCTCCTCCGAGCGATCAACGTCGCACGCGCCGAATACGGTCTGCCACCCGTCCGCGTCGGGCCGCTGCTCCAGCGCGCCGCGCGCGCCCACACCGAGTCGATGCTCGCCACGCAGGCGTTCACGCACGGCTCGTTCGTCTCGCGCCTGCGGAGCTTTCACGTCACCGCGCCGACGATCGGCGAGAACCTCGCCTGGGTGGCCGGAAGCGATGCGACCGCTCAGTGGATCGTGCGCGCGTGGCTCGCCAGCCCACCGCACCGGCGCAACTTGCTCGGACCGTCCTTCACGCTGGTCGGAATCGGCGAGCTTGCCGGCGACTTCCAGGGGCTCGCGGACGCGCGCGTCGTGACCGTCGACTTCGCCGGTTAGCGCCGCGCTACTCGCGCTCGACGAGCGCGCGCAACTCGCGGAGCTTCTCGTGCCTCAGCTCCTCGCGCTCGCCGCGCGCGACGCGGTCGAGCAGCCGGCGGACGAGCGGCGCCAGGTCGAGCGGGTTGAACGGCTTCGTGACGTAGTCGAGCCCGCCGAGGTCGATGCCGCGCGCGCGATCGCGCACCTCGGCGCGCGCGGTGAGAAAGACGATGGGGATCGACGCGGTGCGCTCGTCGTCGAGCAGCTCCTCGGCGACCTGCCAGCCGTCGAGCCCCGGCATCATCACGTCGAGCAGCACGACGTCGGGCGGGTCGTCGCGCGCGCGGGCGAGCCCGCTCCGCCCGTCCGGCGCCTCGGTCACGGCCATCCCTTCCGCCTCGAGGTTGACGCGACACAGCAGGCGAATCGGCGCCTCGTCGTCGATCACCAGCACGCGTGTCGCCATCCCGTCCGCTTTACCCATCGGCGCGCCGGCTCACTCCGTCTCGGCAGGCGGCAGCTCGAAGCCGAACCTCGAGCCGCGCCCCTCCTCCGACTCCACCCACATCCGGCCGCCCATCTCGCGCACGAGCCCTTGCGCGATGAAGAGCCCGAGACCCGTGCCCTGGCCGGAGCTCGCCTTGTAGAACTTCGCGAAGATCCGGTCCTGTTCGAGCGCAGGGATGCCGACGCCCTCGTCCGCGACCGCGACCTCGACGCCGTCCGGGCGGCGCCGCGCCGAGACCGTCACCGTGCCGCCGCCGGGCGAGTACTTGAGGGCGTTCGAGACGAGCTGCTCCAGCACGAGGCGAAGCTTGTCGGGGTCCGCCTGGGCGGCGACGCGACCCGTGTCGACCTCGGCGACGACACGGTGGCCGTTCGCGTTCCGCGAGGCGTCCGAGACGACGTCGCCAAGCACCTCGGCCACGTCCGTCGGCCGAAGCACGACCGCGAGGTCCCCGGTGTCCAGGCGGGCTGCGTTGAGGAGCGCATCGACAATCGTCGTGAGGCGCTCGGACTCGCGGGCGATGAAGGCGAGGAACGTGCGGCGCTCCGGCTCGCCGAAGCTGACGTCCTCGCGCAGCAGCGTCTGCGAGAAGCCGTAGATCGAGGTGAGAGGGGCACGAAGCTCGACCGACACGGTAGAGACGAAATCGGACTTCATCTGCTCGATCACGCGCTCGGCAGAGATGTCGCGAAACGCAAAGATGCGACCGGCGACCGCGCCCGTCGGATCGCGCATCACCGTCTCGGACAGCGCCAGCCATACGTCCATGCGGTCCCGCCGAATCGAGATCAGGCGCACCGCGCCGTCGTCGCGCGAGTCGAGGTCCTGGTGCAGCACCTGGGCCGGCGTCCGGCCGAGGGCCTCGGTCGACGGGACACCCGTGATCTGCTCGGCGGCATGGTTCCAGAGGACGACGGCGTCGCTGCGGTCGACGGCGACGATCCCGTCGGCGATGTTGGCCAGGATCGCCACGCTCTGTTCGCGTTCGACCGCGACCCGCTGGTAGAGCTCGGCATTGGCGAGCGCGATCGACGCGTTCGCGGCGAGCACGACGAGTGCCTGCAGCTCCTCGTCACGCCAGGCGCGGGCGTCGCGTGCGTACACCGAGAGCACCCCGTACAGCGAGCCGTCCGGCGCAGTCACCGGCACGCCGAGATAGCCGCGAAGGCCACGGGCGAGCAGCGCGTCCGAGTCGGTGGGGCCGGCGCCGGCCGGGACGTCGTCGTGCGCGACGGGCGAGCGCGACTGCAGCACGACGCCCGCGATCCAGCCGGTCGACGGCGCTCGTTCGCCCAGGACGTCGGCGGCGTGATCGCCGGCCGCCGACGAGACGACGAGCTCGCCGCCGTCGAGCGACGCGAGTGCCGCCGCGTCGGCGTGCAGGATCGCCAGGGACTCCTCGACGACACGGTCGACGACCGCGGTCGGGTCGAGCTCGGCCGCGAGGAGGCTGCCGGCCCGGGCGAGCTCCTGCGACAGAGAGCGAGCCGCGCGTTCGCCCTCGAAGAGGCGGCTGCGGTCGAGCGCCCCGCGTGCGGCACTCGCGACCTGCTGCGCGAGCTCGAGATCGTCGTGGGTCAGCTCGCGCGGCTCGCGGAAGAAGACGAGCACCAGGCCGGGCTCGTCTCCGAGCACCGGGATGGCGAGCAGCGACGCAAAGCCGAGGCTCCGCCACGGCGGCGGGAACCGGTCGTCCGTCGCCACCTCCGCCGCCGCCAGGAGCGTCCCGTCCATCGCCGCGTCCTGGAGCACCACCGGCACCGGAAACTGCCGGACGGCCGGAGAAAGGTCGAACCCGCCGACGACTGCAAGACGTCCCGCCGGCCCGGCCAGCACGGCGGCGACGTCGCCGCCGAGCGCTTCCGCGGCGGCCTGCGCGGCCGCGTCGTAGGTCTCGTCGAGCGAGAGCGGCTCGCCGAGCAACGTCGCGATCCGGTAGAAGGCGCGCTGAATGCGCGCCTGCCGCGAGCGGTCGGCGAACATCTCCGCATTCCGCAACGCGAGGGACGCGAGCGAGGCGAAGGTCTCGAGCTGCTCGAGCTCCAGCGGCGAGAGCACGCGCTCGCCGTCGCGAATCGCCACCCCGAGCACGCCGAGCGTCTCGCCCGCCCACGCCATCGGCCTGGCGACGACCTGCGCGAAGCCGTCGTACGCGGGATGCGGGACGCCCGACGCCGGCAACCCGCCGCCCCCCGCTCCGACTTCGAGGCCGATGAGCGACCTGTCGAGGCCGTGCACGGCTGCGCACCGCAGCACGCCCCGCTCACGGTCGAGCAGGTAGCAGTCGGCCGCATCGGCGTCGAGGAGCTTCGTCACCTCGACGACAAGGCGCCGAAGCACGGCGTCGATCTCGAGCTCGCTCGTCACCACCTGCGCCGCGTGGAGCAGAGCTGCCTGCTGGGTCAGGCGCCGCCGGTTCTCCTCGAGCAGCTCCGCCGCGCGCAGCGCCGAGGAGACTTCGTGGGAGACGGTCTCGAGCAGAAACGCCTCGCCCGGAGCGAGCGGCGCGTCGCGCTCGAGCTCGACGGAGGCGTGATCGCCGTCGATGCGGATCTCGACCTGGTCGACGTGCAGCGTCGAGCGAAGCTCGCGGCGCGCGACTGCGACGATCTCCGCCGGATCGAGCTCTGCCCGGATCCGCCGCACGATCTCGCCGATCCGCTCCTCGCGGGCAAGGGCGTCCGACAGCGCCTCGGCTGACCGGAGCCGGTCGAGGGCGAGCGCAGCGTCCGAGGCGACGCCCTGGAGGAGCGCCAGCTCGTCGGCAGCGAAGGCGCGCTTCGCGCCGGTCGAGGCAAGTACGAGCACCCCGGTGACGACGCCCTCGGCGACCATCGGCACGAAGGCCGCGCTCTGCGCGCCGACCATGGTCGCGAGACGCGCGCTCACGAGCGCCGAGCCGGCGACGTCGTAGACGGCGACCGGCGCCATGTCGAACGCGGCGCTCGCGATCCCCGACGGCTCGTGCAGCAGATCGACGTGGACGCTCTCCCAGAACGGTGCTCGGACGCCGTCGAGCTCGGCGTAGAGGCCAGTTGCGGACTCGCGTCGCTCGTCGACGAGCGCGATCCCGGCGAAGCCCGCCCCGACGAGCTCGGCCAGCGGCGTGAGCACGACCTGCGCCGCCTCGCGCGCGGTGCCGGCGTCGCCGAGCGCCTGCGAGATCGCCGCCAGCGTGTTCAGCTCACGGTCGCGCAGCGTGACCTGCTGCTCGGCGGCGCGCGAGCGCCCCACGGGAACGGCGAGGGATGTGCGGTCGCGGACGCGGGCGAGCACGACGAGCGCCGGCGCGAGCAGCACGAGCGACACGCCGAAGCCGATCCAGACGTGGCCGCCGATCGGCCGGCGCTCGACGAGCACGAGCACGCCGTCGGTGATCGCGGCCACCGCCACGGCCGGGAACAGGCAGGCGATCGCCCAGTCCGCCGGGTGGGCGCGCGCCCGCTCGCGCCAGAGCACGGGCACGATCGCGGCGGCGAGCACCGTGTAGACCGCGGCCAGAAGCAGCAGCGGCAACCCGTTGAAGAGGACGGCTTGTGTCGCTTGGCTCACGGGGCGGGGAAATGGTACGCCGTGGGAGCGATACGCGCCTGAGTTGCAAAGATGGGCCTTTCGGCCTATTCCGTCCCCGAAAGCCGGGCGATAGCGTCCCTCGAACTGGGCGATGCGCATCGCGGCGCGCGCTTCCTGGCCAAAGCCGCGATGAGCGATCACGGGAAGCCCGCTGCCGACGACCCCCCGAAAGCAGCGGGCTTTGCCGTTTC
Source organism: uncultured Thermoleophilia bacterium (assembly GCA_963794375.1). Classification (GTDB taxonomy): domain Bacteria; phylum Actinomycetota; class Thermoleophilia; order Gaiellales; family Gaiellaceae; genus PALSA-600. Next base: position 183,373 of record CAWCDL010000001.1, on the reverse strand, counting down.
CGGGGGCCGGCCCGATGGCTCAGCGGGTCTTCACACCGCCGGGGCTACCATGCCGCCGGTGGTTCGCAAGCTCCTTCTCGCCTCGCCCCGCGGCTATTGCGCCGGGGTCGAGCGGGCGGTCGAGACGGTCGAGCGCGCCCTCGAGCTGTACGGAGCTCCCGTCTACGTGCGCAAGCAGATCGTCCACAACCTGCACGTCGTGCGCGACCTCGAGGAGCGCGGCGCGATCTTCGTCGACGAGGAGACGGAGGTGCCGGAGGGTCACACGGTCGTGTTCTCCGCCCACGGCGTCGCCCCGTCGGTGCGCAAGGGCGCCGAGCGCCGGCAGCTGCGCACGATCGATGCGACATGCCCGCTCGTCACGAAGGTGCACGTCCAGGCACGCCGCTACGCCGCCGACGGTTACACCGTGATCCTCATCGGCCACGCCGGCCACGAGGAGGTCGTCGGGACGATGGGCGAAGCGCCCGACTCGATCGTGCTCGTCGAGTCGAGTGACGACGTCGAGCGGCTCGTGTTCCCGCCCGGCACGAGACTCGCCTACGTCACGCAGACGACCCTGTCCGTCGACGAGACGTCCGAGGTGATCACCGCCCTCCGCCGCCGCTTCCCGGACATCTACGCGCCGCGAAAAGAGGACATCTGCTACGCGACCTCCAACCGGCAGTGGGCCGTGAAGGAGATGCTGGGCGAGATCGACCTGCTGCTCGTGATCGGCTCCCACAACTCGTCGAACTCGAACAGACTCGTCGAGGTTGCCCGGAGCAACGGCGTGCCGGCGCAGTTGATCGACGACGAGACCGAGATCGACGAGGCGTGGCTCGACGGCGTCGAGGTCGTCGGCATCACCTCCGGCGCCTCTGCTCCCGAGAAGCTGGTGCAGCGCACGTGTGCGTGGTTCGAGGAGCGCGGCGAGGTCGAGATCGTCCCGCACCGCCTCGTCACCGAGGATGTCGAGTTCCGCCTGCCGGTGGAGCTCCGCCGGGAGCTCGAGCTCGCGGCGACCCAGACCGGCTAGACGAGCTCAGGCCGGGCTCGCAGCCGGCTCGGTGCCGGGGCAGCGGTCGGCCTTGTAGTCCCGGTAGCGCCACGGCGGCAGGATGAAGCGCCAGTGCCCCGACTCGGCGACGAGGTGCACGGTGTGCGTGATCGCGAGGCCGCCGCCGAAGACGATGCGCACAGCGACCGCCTTGCTCGGCACGTAGTGCCCGTTGCCGAGCCCCACCGACTCGTCACTGACCTTCAGCACTCTGAGCGACCTCGGGACGACGGCCACCGGATGGCTGGCTTCGCACGCGACATACTCCTTCCGCGAAGCGACCGCACGATCGGTCGCGAGGAGCTCGTCCCACACGTGTGTGTAGTCGTTGTGGGTGATCCGCTGGACGACGTCGATCGCGACCGGCCCGGGAGCGGCCGTCGGCGTCGACGAGCCGCCGCAGCCCGCCGCAGCGAGGCACAGCGCCGCGAGCGCAACGCCCGCGACGGTCTTCACGTCTTCTCGATCCGCAGCTCGCCGACCTCGACCGAGACGGCGAGCGTCTCCGCAGCGATCCGGTCGCCGTACCGCGCTACGAGCTCCGCGTCCGGCAGCCACAGGCGGATCCGGTCGGTGAGCTCGAGCCCGCTCTCGCGACGAAGGACGTTCACCTCGTGAACGACATCGAGCAGGCGCGCCTCGAGACGGAGCTCGTCGTCGAGCGCGGTGTCGAGCGCAACCGTGAGCCCTGCGTCGCTCGCGAGCGCCCAGCCGTCGCGGCCGACGTGCTCGACGATCACCTCGCCCGGCTCGAGCACGCGCCCGTCGACCCGGAAGCGGCCGTCCTCGAGCGCCTCGAACTCGCCGCGCGCGAGCCGCTCGCGCACGTCGCGAAGGTCGGCGCCGAGCTTCGGCCCGAGCACGGGCAGGTTCGGCTTCACGCGCAGCTCGGCTGCCTCGACGTCACCGAACTCGACCGATTTCACGCGCAGCTCGTCGGCGATCTCGTCGACGTGGCCCTGCGCGCCGGCCGTCGCGCCCGCGACGACGAGACGACGCAGCGGCTGGCGGAACTTCAGCTGCGATCCGGCGCGTGCTTGCCGGCCGAGCTCGACGATCCGCCGGATCTCCGCGATCTCGTCGAGCAGCGCGCGGTCCGGCTCCGCCTCGTCGGGCCAGCCGGCGAGATGCACCGACTCCGGCCCGTCCTGCACCAGGTTCCGCCAGAGGTGGTCGGCGAGGAACGGCATCACCGGCGCGATCACCCGGAGCGACTGCACGAGCGCGTACCAGAGCGTGCGGAACGCGGCCTCGTCGAACCCGTAGAAGCGGCGGCGCGAGCGCCGGATGTACCAGTTGGAGACGTCGTCGACGAACGCGTCGAACGCATGGGTGACGTCGACCGTGAGCGTCGCCTCGTAGCCGGCCGTCGCTTCGGCGACGAGCGCCTTCGTCCGCTCGACGAGCCACCGGTCGAGCGGACGGAGCTCGACGTCGGGCTCGAGCCGCTCCCACGACGGCGCGAAGCCCTCGATGTTCCCGTAGTCGACGAGGAACTTCACCGAGTGCCAGAACGTGAGCAGGCGCCGCTTGATCTCGTGCGCCGGCCCGTAGCCGAACAGCAGGTTGCGATCGGGCGGCTGCGCGCAGTACTGCCAGCGCATCACGTCGGCGCCCATCTGCGCAAACGCCTCCTCCGCCGCGATCGTGTTGCCCCAGGAGGCATGCATCTCACGACCCCGCTCGTCGAGCATCTTCTCGTAGGCGAGGACGCGCCGGTACGGAGAGCGACCGACGAGCGCGACCGACATGAAGAACTGCGAGTAGAACCACAGCCGGATCTGCTCCCGCATCTCGGACACCCAGTCGGCGGGGAACCATCTCTCCCAGTACGCGTGATCGGGCAGATCGGCTTTCGTCAGCCCGCGGGCGGCGCCGGTCGCGTATCCCTCGGTGACGTACTCGTCGTGCTCCCATCCGAGCGTCGCAAACGGGACGATGCCCGCGTCGAGCCATACGTCCCCGACCTCGGGTATGCGCGTGACCGGCTCGCCGCACGCCTCGCAGCGGATGGGCACGCGGTCGATCCAGGGACGCCGGAGCTCCTCGAGCTGCTCGACGCCCTCGATCGCCCGCTCGACGAGCTCGGCCTTCGAGCCGACGACGTTGAGCGTGCCGCAGGAACAGGGATAGAAGGGCAGCGGCAGCCCGTAGTAGCGGCGGCGCGAGATGTTCCAGTCGCCCATGTTGCGCAGCCAGTCGTCCATGCGCTTGCCCATGTACTCGGGCACCCACTCGACCTTCGCGTTCTCCTCGAGCAGCTTCGGGCGGACGTCCTCGACCGAGATGAACCAGTCGTCGGAGAGGCGGTAGACGATCGGCGTGTCGCAGCGCCAGCAGTGCGCGTAGTTGTGCGCATACGTGCCGGCCTCGACGAGGAAGCCGCGGTCGCCGAGGTCGCCGACGATCTGGTCGGTCGCCTCGAGCGTCGAGAGCCCGTGCAGCCAGCCGTAGTCGTCGAAGAACCGCCCCGATTCGTCGATCGGCATGAGCACCGGCAGGTCGAGCGACTTGCCGAGCTCGAAGTCCTCGGGCCCACAGCCGGTCGCGATGTGCACGATCCCGGTCCCCTCGTCGAGCGACACCTCGTCCCACGGCACGACGCGATGCTCGACGGACGCTCCGGGCGGGAGCGTGTCGAACGGCCCCTCGTAGCGGAGGCCGACGAGGTCGGCGCCGCGCACGCGGCGAACGAACGTCTCGTCGGGGTAGCGGGCGGCGAGCACCCACTCGCCGTTCTCGCGGAGCCCGTATTCCCCCTCCGGCCGCACGGCGGCGGCGACGTTCGCGGGCAGCGTCCACGGCGTCGTCGTCCAGACGACCACCGACTCGCCCTGGTGCCCCTCGTCGAGAATCGGGAAGCGAACGTAGAGGGATGGGTCGATGCGCTCCTGGTAGACGCCCGACTGCGTCAGCTCGTGCTGGGAGAGCGAGGTGCCGCAGCGCGGGCACCATGCCGTCGCGCGATGCCCGAGGTAGAGCCAGCCGCGCCCGTGGACGATCTTCAGGAACTTCCAGATCGCCTCGATGTTCGCGTCGCTGAAGGTGAAGTAATCGCGGCCCCAGTCCATCCACTGGCCGAGCCGGATCGAGCCGCGGGTCAGTGCCTCTGACGACTGGACGACGACCTCGCGGCAGCGACGCGCGAACTCCTCGAGCCCGAACGCCTCGATCTCGCGCTTCGAGTTGAGGCCGAGCGACCGCTCGACGCCGACCTCGATCCAGAGCCCCTGGCAGTCGAAGCCGTTCTGGTAGCGCTGGTCGAAGCCGCGGAGCGCCTTGTAGCGCTGAAAGAGGTCCTTCAGAGTCCGGCCCCAGGCGGTGTGGACGCCCAGCGACATCCTGTTTGCCGTCACCGGGCCGTCGACGAACGACCAGGTCGGCCCGCCGCGGTTGCGCTCCCGGAGCTTCTCGAAGGTTCCCTCCCGCTCCCAGACGTCGAGGATCTCAAGCTCGAGCGCGGGATGATCGGGCTTGTCCGGTAGCGGGGAGAACATCTGTGCATGCACGATACCCGGGGAAGAAACAGCCCTCGACAGGCGTTTGAGATCACGTACAACCAAGAAGCGAAAGGACGAAATGGCAACGAACGCAACGACCGACACGTTCGCCAGCGAGGTGCTCGAGAGCGACGGCAAGGTGATCGTCGACTTCTGGGCCGAGTGGTGCGGGCCGTGTCATGCCGTCGCCCCCGTGCTCGACCGGATCGCCGACGAGCACAAGGTCAAGATCGTCAAGGTGAACATCGACCACGAGCAGGACCTCGCGCAGCGCTACGGCGTCGCGTCGATCCCCTTCATGGTCCTGTTCGAGGACGGCGAGCCGCAGGCGTCCGCCGTCGGAGCGATGCCGAAGGGCTCGCTCGAGAAGGCGCTGGGGCTGGCGGAGGCGTAAGCCTCCGCCCGATCCCCAGCTTCAGTTCTCTTCGAGGAACGCCTCGAAGGCGAGGTGCCTTGCGAGAAGCGACTCGAGCTCGGCCATACCTTCTGCCGCAAGCCGGTCGAGCCAGTTCTCGGTCAGGTCGTCCTCGATGGAGTAGAGCGTGCCGACAGGTTCCATCGCTCCGATCATCGGTGGGACGTCGGACGGGCGCATGAGCCGTTCGGCCCATCTTCGGCGGGTCGTAAGCCCTACCCCACTCGAGATCGTTCCGCCCAGGCCGCGAGCACGAGGCTCTGACCCGGGAACGCCATCTCGGCCGGCAGCTCCGAGGGCGCGAAGAACCGCAGCTCCGCGACGTCGTCGGCCGGCCGCGGCTCGCCGTCGCCGCGGACGATCCATGTCACCGAGAAGACGTGGCGGCCGTCGTAGGGCTCGATGTCGATGCGGAGGAGCTCGACCGGCTCGACCTCGAGCCCGGTCTCCTCGAGGAATTCCCGGCGGAGCCCGTCGACGGGCTCCTCGGTCTCCTCCAGGAAGCCGCCCGGGAGATCCCAGTGGCCGCGACGCGGCTCGAGCGCGCGCCGGGCGAGAAGAACGCGGCCGTCACGCTCGAGAATCCCCTGGACACCCGGAATCGCGTTCGCCCAGTAGCGCTCGCCACACCGTTCGCAGCGCAGGTGGTCACTCGCACGAGTGAGGCCCCTGCCGCAGCGCGGGCAGAAGCGCCAGCCGTCGAGCGCGCTCAGCTCGAGAGCTCCGCAAGGACGTCGTCCGAGAGCTGCGGCCACGCCTCCGCCGCCCAGCTTCCGAAGGCGAGGTCGGTGAGGATGCCGAGCGCGACGCCGGCAACCGGGTCGACCCACAGGAACGTGCCGCTGCGTCCGAAGTGACCGTACGTCTCCGGGCTGCAGCGGGCGCCGGTCCAGTGCGGGTGCTTGCCGGCGCGCAGCTCGAGCCCGAGCCCCCAGTCGTTCGGCGACTGGCGACCGAAGCCGGGCAGGACGCCGTCGAGCCCGGGGAACTGTACGGCGCGAGCTTCGGTCAGCGTCTCGACGGAGAGACGCGTCGGCTCGGAGAGCTCGCGGGCGAGCTCCGCGAGGTCGCCGATCGTCCCGGAGGCGCCCGCTCCGGCCGAGCCTTCGAGGCGGATGCCGGTGCCCGACCAGACGTGATGGAAGTACTCGTCGAACGGCATCCCGGCGCGCTCGTGCACGCGCTTGGCCGCGACGTCGAAACCGTGGTTCGAGTAGATGCGCCGCTGCCCCGGTCGCGCGATCGGAAGCCCGGCGTCGAACGGGAGCCCCGAGGCGTGCGCGAGCAGGTGGCGGAGCGTCGAGCCCGGCGGGCCCGCCGGCTCGTCCAGGTCGACGATCCCCTCCTCGGCGGCGACGAGGACCGCGACCGCACTCGCGAGCTTCGTAACCGACGCCCATGGGTATCGACGGTCGATGTCACCGTGGTTCCCCGAAGCCTTGCCGACAACGGTCGCGGCGGCGTTGACGCTGGGCCAGCGATCGATCTGGCGCAGCGCCTCCACGACCGCGAGACTATCCGCATCGAACGGCGCCACGTCAGCTCGGGCTCGGCCATCGAGGATCGCATCGGCTACTCGCGCGCGGTCCGCATCGGCTCCCAGGTATGGGTGTCCGGGACGGCTCCGATCATGCCCGGCGACGCCGATCCTCCTGCCTCCGCGTACGAGCAGGCGCAGGTGTGCCTCGGGATCGTCGGTCGCGCGCTGGCCGAGGCGGGCGTGTCGCTCGACGACGTCGTGCGCACACGGATCTACGTCACCGTCGCCTCGCACATCGAGGACGTCGGTCGCGCTCATCGCGAGGCGTTCGCCACGGCGCGGCCGGCGTGCACCGGGATCGTCACCGAGCTGCTCGATCCGCGCTGGCTCGTCGAGATCGAGGTCGAGGCGGTGATCGCCTCGTGAACCAGATCTTCCCGCCGTCGATCACCGGGAAGGGCGCGTCGGGGCTCCCGGGCGGAGCGAGCGTCCTCGACCACGCATTCGGCACGAGCGCCCCGTACACGCTCGGCGTCGAGGAGGAGTACATGCTCCTCGACCCGGAGACGTGGGACCTCGTCCAGCACATCGACTCGGTGCTCGCAGCGGTCGCAGCCGACGGCGAGCACGAGGACCGGATCAACGCGGAGCTGATGCAGTCGGTGCTGGAGGTGACGACGCCGGTGTGCCACACCGCGGCCGACGTCGGACGCTGGCTCGCGCGGCTCCGCGGCTACGTCGGCGAGATCGCGCGCGCCGAGGGCTGCCGTGTCGGGTCGGCGGGGACGCATCCGTTCTCGCTCTTCGAGCGGCAGCGGATCACAGCGAAGGACCGGTACCGCCAGCTTGTCGACCAGCTCCAGTACGTCGCCCGGCGCGAGCTGATCTTCGGCATGCACATGCACGTCGCGGTCGACGATCCCGAGAAGGCGATCCAGGTGATGAACGGCCTGCTCGTGCACCTGCCGCAGCTCCTCGCCCTGTCCGCGTCGTCGCCGTTCTGGCGCGGGGAGGCGACCGGGCTCTCGTCGAGCCGCCAGATGGTGTTCGCGGCGTTCCCGCGCTCGGGGCCGCCGCCCCGCTTCCAGGACTACGCCGACTACGCCGAGGTGGTCGGGCAGCTCGAGCGCACCGGCTGCATCGCCGACTACACGCACATCTGGTGGGACATCCGCCCGCACCCGCGACTCGGGACGATCGAGATGCGCGTCTGCGACGCCGTCACGCGCCTCGAGGACGTCGTCGCGATCGCGGCGTTCTTCCAGGCGATCGTGAAGATGTACTGCGAGCTCCACGAGTCGGGCCGCGGCATCCCGAGCTGGCACCGGATCCTCACCACCGAGAACAAGTGGCTCGCCGCCCGCTACGGGCTCGAGGCGCCGGTGATGGATCTCGCGACCGGGCGCCGCAACCGGGTCCCGGTGGCGCAGCTCATCCGCCGCACGCTCCGCGACATCGAGCCGCACGCGCGCGAGCTCGGCTCGGACCGCGAGCTCGAGGGCATCCGCGAGATCCTGGCGCGCGGCAACGGCTCCGACCGCCAGCTCCGCGTGTGGAACGCAAACCGCGACATCGTCGAGGTCGTGCGCGAGATCGCCGCGGCCACCGAGGAAGCTGCGGTCAGCTCACCGGCGTCGGCCGGTGGGTAGCGTTCGACCGTGCTGAGCGTCGGCGACCACGTCCCGCATGCAACCGTCTTCCTCGGCCCGAACGAGCCGCTGTCGATCGCCGAGCTGCTCGAGGACGGGCCGAAGCTGCTCGTCTTCTATCTCTTCGACTGGTCCTCGACCTGAACGAACGAGCTCGAGCTCCTGCGTGACAGGAGAGCGGCGTTCGACGAGCTGGGCGTTCAGCCCGTCGGCATCTCACGCGACTCGCCGTGGACACACCTCGCCTGGACGCAGGTGCTCGATCTGAGCTTCGGGCTGCTCTCCGATTTCAACGGCGAGGCCGTGCATGCGTTCGGGATCGCGTTCGAGCACCGCGGCTTCCGCGACGTCGCGCGGCGCAGCACGTTCCTCGTCGACGAGAGCGGCGTCGTCCGGGCCGTCTGGGCGTACGAGACAAGCGACATCCCCGATGTCGAGGAGTGGATCGCGGCCTGCCGGGACTTGAACATCGCGCGGCGATCTGGCTAGATCGCCTGCATGGACACACCTGCAGCAGGCACACCCGATCGCACCAACGACCGGAACCTGACGATCGGGGTCGGGATTGCGGTGGCGGTGATCGCCATCGTCTTCGCATTCTCGGGGTCGATCTTCGCCCCGAACAACTGGTACTCGCTGTTCAAGATGATCCACGTCGTGGTCGCCGTCTTCTGGGTCGGCGGAGGGCTGCTGCTCGTGACGCTCGCCTTCCGCGCTCAGATGGCGAACGATCCCAACGAGATCGTCACCGTCGCCCGTCAGGCGGCCTTCGTCGGGGAGCGGCTCTTCGCACCGGCCGGGCTCATCGTCTTCCTGATGGGGATCGCGATGATGATCAACACCAACTGGGGCTGGGGGCACTTCTGGGTGGTCTTCGGCCTGCTCGGCTACGCGGCGACGTTCAGCGTCGGGCTCCTGGTGCTCTCTCCGCTCGCGAAGCAGATCGGCGCCTCGGCCGCCGAGCACGGGCCGACGGCACCCCAGACGCTCGCGCTGATCGACCGGATCCTCCTGATCGCACGGTTCGACGTCGCGGTGCTCGTGCTCGTGGTCGTCGACATGGTCACGAAGCCGTTCGCCTGAGAAGGCTCTCGGTGACGCCGCGCGCCGGGACTACGACCGGCGCGCGGTCTCGCCGACCGCGGCGAGCGCGTCGTCGCGGTTGAGCGCGCCGGGCATCGGGTCGGGCAGCCCGCACTCGAGCTCCTCGGCCTCGGCGTCGCGACCGCCGGCGCGAAGCAGACGCGCGAGCGCCGCAGCAGCACCGACCTCGAGCAGCCGGCAGTCGGTTCCGGCGACGATCGCGAGGGCCTCGCGGAGCAGCGACTCCGCCTCGTCGTCGCGGCCCTGCGCCGACCGGACGAGTGCAAGCGTCCGCAGCGTCGCGACCGACGACGTGACGTCGTGGTTCGAGACGTGCTCCCGCGCCTGCAGCGCATACTGCTCCGCCTCGGCGACGCGGCCGCGCTCGAGCAGGATCTCGGCGAGGGCGCGCTCCGACTCGCACAGCCGGCCGCGATCCTCGTTCTCGGCGAAGACGCGCATGCCCTCGCGGAAGAAGCGCTCGGCGGCGTCGAGGTCGCCGTCGACGAACGCGAGCCAGCCGAGCATCGTGCCCGCCCAGGCGGCGTCGCCCGCCATACCCGAGTCGAGGAACGTGACCCTCGCCTCGGTGAAGCCGGCAACCGCATCGTCGAGACGGCCCTGCACACGACGCAGCGACGCCTCCGCGTAGCGCGTGCGGGCCTGTTCGAGCACGTCGCCCGGGACGAGGTCGAGCGTCTCGAGCACCTCGGCCGCCTCGTCGAGCTCGAGCCGGACCTCGAGCAGCCACAGGAGCGTCCGCAGCGCCCGTGCGCGGAGGAGCGGCCGCTGCCCCGCGAGCTCGAGCGCCTTGCGCGTGAAGTCCTCTGCCCGACGCACGTCGCCGGGCCACCACGCCGCGGCGGTCAGCCGGAAGAGCGCAAGCACGCGCCCCTCGACGTCGTTCGTGGGCAGCGTCGCAAGCGCCTCGGCGGCGAGCCGCTCCGACTCCGTCGCGTCACCGCTGCGGTAGAGCGCGACGTAGGCGAGCGCGTTCAACGCCCGTCCGGCAAGGAAGTCGTCGCCTGACGCGCGCGCCTGCTCGAGCACGGACGCCATCTCGGCGGCGACGGCGCCGAGATCGGCGACCTCGACGGCCGCGGACGCCGCGAGGTAGCGGCGCCTGGCCGAAGGCTCGAGCGTGTCGGCGCGCAGAAGCAGCCGCCGCGCTGCCGAGAAGCCGCTCGCGCGGAGCGCCCGCTCCCCCGCCTCCTCCAGCGCCGCCGCTGCCTCGGCATCGACCGACGCATCGCGGGCATCGAGCTCGGCGAGCAGCGTCGCCGCGCGATCGAGGTGGTACGCGCGAATCGCGATCGCGTCGTCGGATCCGCGCCCGGCGACCCAGGCGGCGAACGCGCGATGCAGGTCGGCGCGCTCGGACTTCGTCACGGTGCCGTAGGCGACGTCCCGGATCAGGCCGTGCCCGAAGCGGAACGCGCGGTCGCCGGCCAGCACCGAGCGCTCCTCGTCGACGATCAGCTCGCGCGCGCGCAGCACCTCGAGAGCAGGCTCGACCTCGGCGCCGACGAGCTGCTCGAGCGCGCCGTGCCAGAACACGCGCCCGATCACGGCAGCGGCCTGCAGCGTGCGCTTCGCGCCCGCGTCGAGCAGATCGATGCGCGCCGCGATCAGCGTCTGCAGCGTGTCGGGGATCCCGTCGGCGGGCTGCGCACCGTCGCCCTCCAGGACCATGCGGGCGGTCTCCTCGAGGTAGAGCGGATTGCCCTCGGCACGCTGCACGGCGCGGCGGAGGACGGCCGGCGACGCCTCGTCGGAGAGCAGTGAATCGGCCAGCTCCGCACTCTCCTCACTCGAGAGCGGCCCGAGCTCGAGCGCCGCCGCGCGCGGGTTGCCGCCGCCCCACGACGGTCTCGTGTCGAGCAACTCGCGCCGTGCGACGCAGACGACGAGGACCGGCGAGGCGGACAGCGACCGCGCGAGATGCTCGACGAGCTCGAGCAGCCGTTCGTCGGCCCAGTGCAGGTCCTCGAAGACGAGCACGAGCGGCTGCGCGTCGGCCAGCTGCTCCGCCCAGCGGAGTGCCGCCCAGGCGATCTCCTCGCTCCTGCCGTCTCCTGCCTCGGCGACGCCGAGCACGCCGAGCGCAACGGCGAGCAGGTCGGCGACAGCATCGCTCTCGCACGAGAGCCGAAGCTTCTCGAACGCCTCGGAAGCCGGGTCGTCGTCGGTGATCCCGGCCGAGGCCTTGATCATCGAGACGATCGGCCAGTACGCGATCCCTTCGCCGTACGGCAGCGCTCGCCCGGTGAGGATCGTCGCGCGCTCGACGCCGGCGGCGAACTCGGAGACGAGCCTCGACTTGCCGACGCCCGGGTCGCCGAAGACGGTCACGAGTTGTGCGCGCCGGTCGCGCGTCGCGCGCAGATAGAGATTCTCGAGCAGCCCGAGCTCGGCCTCGCGCCCGACGAAACGCGCCCTCGGCCTCCGCATGCCCTCGGCGACGCGCAGCGCGAGCCACGACCAGACGGGGCCGCGGCCGCGCACCTCGACACCGCCGCGATCCTCGACCTCGATCGCGCTCAGCGTCAGCCGCCGCGTGCCCGGGCCGATCACGACACCTCCGGGCGGCGCCGACTGCTGGAGACGGGCCGCGACGTTGACCGCCTCGCCGGTGACGAACGTCGAGGCGACGTCGTCGACCACGACCTCGCCCGACTCGACGCCGGCCCTTGCCTGCAACCCGAGCTCGCAGACGCCGTCGAGGATCGCAAAGGCTGCGCGGACGGCCCGTTCGGCGTCGTCCTCGTGCGCCTGCGGCACGCCGAACGCGGCCATCACGGCGTCGCCGGCGAACTTCTCGACGAGGCCGCCGTGCGCCTCGATGCAGCCCGATGCGAGCTCGAAGTACTCGTTCACGCGGCGCCGGACGATCTCCGGGTCGGTGGTCGAGACGAGCCCCGTCGAGTCGACGAGGTCGACGAAGAGCACCGTGGCAGGCTTCCGTTCCATCGGGGAATTCTAGGAATTGCGCCCGCCCTGCCGGGCGACGGGCTACCGGCCTTCGTGGTCGTTCACCGGCTCGAGATCTACTCATGGCCGGCCGCGCTGCACGTTACGCGACGCTACATACCCATCGAGTGATAGCCGCTGTCCACGTACAGCGTCGTGCCTGTGACGTTGCGTGCGCCGTCGCCGAGCAGATAGGCGGCGGCGGCCCCGACGTCGTCGGCGTCGACGTGACGGTGCAGCGGCGCCCGCTCCTCGACGATCGACTCCATCGTCGGGAAGCCGGCGATCGACCTGGCCGCGAGCGTTCGAACCGGGCCGGCCGAGATCGCGTTCACGCGGATGTTCTTCTGCCCGAGGTCCCAGGCGAGATAGCGAACCGACGCGTCGAGCGTCGCCTTTGCGACCCCCATCACGTTGTAATGGGGCACCGCGCGCTCGCCGCCGAGGTACGTCATCGTCACGATCGAGCCGCCGCCGGCCGCCTCGAGCAGCGGCTCCGCGGCCCGCGCCGTCGCGACGAGCGAGTACGCACTGACGTCGACCGCCATCCAGAAGCGATCGCGCGGCGTGTCGGTGAAGCGGCCCTCGAGGTCCTCGGCGGCCGCGAACGCGACCGAGTGGACGAGGATGTCGAGCTTCCCGTCGAAGACGTCGGAGACCTCCGCGAAGACCCGGTCGATCGCCGTGTCGTCGCGCACGTCGAGCTCGGTCACGAGCGGGCTCGAGACCGACTCGGCCAGCTCGCGGACGTTCTTCTCGATGCGCTCGCCCTGGAAGGTGAACGCGAGCGAGGCGCCGCCGTCGGCAAGGCGCCGCGCGATCCCCCAGGCGATCGACCGCTTGTTCGCGACCCCGAGAACGAGTGCCCGTTTTCCCTCGAACATGAGCACCGACTCTAACCCTCATCGGCTACTGTGCGGGGCCTTGCGTCGCCTGATCCTGCCGACACTCGTCTGCGCCCTGGTCGCGACGGGCGGCGCCTCTGCGAAGCTCCAGCCGCTTCGCCCCGACGAGCGGGAGGCGAGGCTCCCACTCCTGAGGGCAGGCGTCATCCACGTGCCGCCGGCGACCCAGCGCGGCTGGGAGCGGGTGATCGTCCGTCTGTCGCCGCCGCCGCTCGCCGTCTGGAACGCGAGCCGCACGCTCGCATCGGCGACCGCGACGCAGCATCTCGACGTGCACAGCGCAAGCTCGCGCGCCTACCTCGCCCAGCTCGCGCGCACACAGGCGAAGGTCGCGGCCGCAGTGAAGGCGGCCGTCCCGAAGGCGCAGGTTCAGAGCCGCTTCTCGATCCTCCTCGACGGGCTCACCGTCCGCCTCCCCGCGACAGCCCTGCCGAAGCTGCTCACGGTGCGCGGAGTCGACAAGGTCTACCCGAGCCTCTCGTACACGATGACGATGGACAGCGGCCCGTCCGTGATCCACGCCACCGACCTCGAAGCGGCGACCGGCGACAAAGGCCAGGGGATGAAGATCGCGATCGTCGACACGGGCATCGATCAGACGAGCCCGTTCCTCAATCCCAAGGGCTTCTCGTACCCGCCGGGCTTCCCGAAAGGCGACACGAGGTACACGACGCCGAAGGTGATCGTCGCCCGCGTCTTCCCCGGCCCGGTGCGCGACGCGCGCAGCAACCAGGTCTTCGACAAGACCGAGCCGCACGGCACACATGTGGCCGGCATCGCCGCCGGTGACGAGGGGACGACCGCGCCCGCCGGCCCCGACCACCCCACGGTGACCGGCCTGTCCGGCGTCGCTCCGAAGGCGTGGCTCGGCAACTATCGCGTGTTCACGATCCCCACGCCGCTCGGCCACGAAGCGGATACGCCCGAGATCGTGCACGCGTTCGAGTCCGCCGTCGCGGACGGGATGAACGTCATCAACTTCTCGGGCGGCGGCCCGCAGACCGATCCGGTGAACGACGCGATGTACGAGGCGATTCACAACACCGTCGTCGCGGGCGTCGTGCCGGTGATCGCCGCGGGCAACGACCGCGACGACTTCGGCCTCGGCACGACCGGCACGCCCGGCTCGGCGCCCGACGCGATCACGGTCGCAGCCGTCTCCAACTCGCATGTCTTCGCCCCGGCACTCAGCGTCGTCGGCGCGCCGTCGTCACTGGGACCGATCCCGTTCCAGACCGGCGGCCTCAAGCTGCCGGCCGCGTGGTCGACCGCGAACCAGACGCTCGTCGACGTGAGCTCCGTCGTCGGCACGGACGGCAAGCCTGTCGATCCCTACCTGTGCGGCACCACGACCGATCCGAACGGCGCCCTCGGCACCCTGCCGGCCGGATCGCTCACCGGCAAGCTCGTGCTCGTCAACCGTGGCATCTGCACGTTCGTGTCGAAGGCCGAGCGGGCAGCCCTCGCCGGCGCCGCCGGGATCGTCCTCATCGACAACCGCTTCGGCGAGGCCAACCCCGTGCCGATCCTGCTCGGCCTGCCGGCCGGCATGATCGCCGACCTCGACGGGAAGACGCTCCGCGCCTATCTGGATGCGAACGGAGGCCAGGCGCCGATTCGCATCAGTGCCGGGATCCAGGAGATCCCGACGAATCGCAGCGGCGTGATCACCAGCTTCTCGTCCGCCGGCCCGAACGACTTCGGCGACGAGTTGAAGCCGGACATCTCAGCGCCCGGTCTCGACGTCCTCTCGTCGACACCGCCCGCGACGACGGGCTCGACGTTCTCGGTCTTCGCCGGCACCTCGATGGCGACCCCACACGTCGCCGGGGCCGCGGCACTTCTCCTGCAGCGGCATCCGAGCTGGACACCGGGCGAGGTGAAATCGGCGCTGATGGACACGGCGGGGCCGGCCTGGCAGGACACCGCCCGCACGCAGGAGGCAAACGTGCTGCTCGAGGGCTCCGGGCTCGCGAACGTCCTGACGGCCGACGACCCGAAGGTCTTCACGGACCCGCAGTCGCTCTCCTTCCAGCACATCGACGTGTCGACCGGGGCGCAGCGACGGGCGCTCCTGCTGTCCGTGTTCGATGCGGGCGACGGCGCCGGCGACTGGACGGTCTCGATCGCGCCGCAGGAGCAGACGAGCGGCGTCGAGATCGACGTGCCGGGCACCGTGACGGTCATGCCCGGCGGCAGCGTGTCGGTGCCCGTCGTCGTGAACGCGGCCGCGAATGCCGGGACCGGCGAGAACGACGGCTTCCTCGTGCTGACCGGCGACGGTGTGCAGCGCCGCGTGCCGTACGCGTTCCTCGTCGAGCACCCGGCGCTCCGGAATGCACCCGTCACGCCGCTCCAGAAGCTGCAGGCCGGCACCACGGCGAAGGGCACGAACCGTGTCACCGCGTATTGCTGCCCCTCCGAGCCGTTCGGGCCTCCGCCGAGCTACACCGGCGCGCCGATGAACGAGAACGGCGCCGAGCACCTCTACTCGATCGAGATCAACCGGCCGGTCGTCAACTTCGGCGTCTCGGTCCTGCTCGAGTCCCAGGGCGCGCTCGTCGATCCGTTCGTGCTCGGCTCGAAGGACGAGAACGACGTGCAGGGCTACGCCGGCATCCCCGTCGACGTGAACGGGCTGACGTACGACTCGAACGTCGATGTCGGCGCGGCGGGGGCGCAGTTCCCGCGCCAGCAGCAGTTCTACGTCGCCGTCGACTCGCGCGCCGACCCGTTCACCGGCACCTCGCAGAACGGCTCGTACGTGCTCAACTCGTGGGTCAACGACCTCACCCCGCCGACCCTCCGGCTGCTCTCGACCCGCGTGACTGCCGGCCACCCTCTGATCGTCGCGCAGGCGGTCGATCTCGGCTCCGGAGTCGACCCGCTCTCGCTCGCCTTCGGCTACGACCGAGTGGTCGTCGGCGCCTCGGAGTACGACCCGACGACCGGTCTCGTCGTCTTCGGGCTGCCGTCCGCGGCCCCCGCCCTGAAGGCAGGCAAGAAGAACGTCGTGATGGAGGCCTCGGACTACCAGGAGGCGAAGAACATCGACACGATCGGCGACGCCATCCTCCCGAACACCGCGTTCCTGACCCGCAAGCTGACCGTGGTCGACGGGCCGAGCATCACGTGGGTCGAGCCGCCTCCCGGTGTCTGCGCCCTCGACCACGACGCGCTCACGGTTGTCGCGGCGTCGACCCGCACGGTGAAGGACGTCGTCTTCACCGACAACGGCAAGCGGGTCGGAGTCGACAAGACCGGTCCCGCAGGTGTGTACTCGGTGCCGTGGAACACGACGAAGCTGGCCAAGGGCAAGCACACGCTCGTGGCGACAGTGGTCGACACGGCGGGTCGCAGCGCCACGGCGACGCACATCGGCCTGGTCTGCGGCTAGCCGTCGTCACCGGGACGAGCTCCGGCATCGGCGCGGCACTCGTGCGGGCGCTGCAGGACCGGGGCACCTTCGTCGTCGGGCTCTCGCGTAGGCCTTCCGCCGCGGACGAGCACGAGGAATGCGACATCTCCGACCGCGAGGCCGTCGAGGCCGCCGCGGCGCGCGTGCTCGAGCGCCATCCGAGCATCGACTTGCTCGTCTGCAACGCCGGCGTCGGTGCGCGCACGAGTTATCTCGGCGGAGACGTCGAGGCGATCGAGCGCGTCGTGCGCGTCGACTATCTCGGCGCCGTCTGGACGGTGCTTGCCTTCCTGCCGGGCCTGCAGCGTGGCGCGCACGTCGTCAACGTCGTCTCGGTCGCGGGAACCGTGGCGGTCGGCCCGTACTCGGCCGCGAAGCATGCGCAGCTCGCCTTCTCCCGCTCGCTCGCGGTCGAGCTCGCTCCCCGGGGAGTCGCCGTGCACACGATCAACCCGGGCTTCGTCGAGACGCCGGGCTTCCCTCAGCGCGGGGTCCGCCACGGCCCGATCGCGTCGAGGTTCGTGATCGACCCGCCCGTCGTCGCGCGGCGCATCCTCCGCGCGGTCGACCGCGACGAGCGCGAGGTCTTCGTCCCGTGGTGGTACCGGCCCGCGGGATGGGTACAGGCGATCGTGCCGGGGCCGCTCGCTAGCGTTCGAGCACGTACCATGCGACGACCGCCTCATACCCACTAGGCACGAGGTTGCGGACGCGCTCTCGGGCGGTGCCCTCGCAGCCGGCGAGATCGAGATAGCCCTCGAGGTCGCGAGGCTCGCGATCCTCGTGCTCGCGCAGTAGGCGTAGGCCGTTCGAGTCGAACAATCCGCGCAGGTCGCCGTCGGAGAGCACCCGTGAGGTGGTCGCGTCGCGCGCCCGCTCGAACCGGTTCAGCTCGAACGCCGCGAGCGGGTCCGCCGGCGCGATCTGGTCGGCGACGAGGATCGTGCCGCCGGGCTTCGTCACCCGTGCGAGCTCGGCGACGAGCAGCTCGGGTCGCGGCGTGTGATGGAGCGTGCGCAGCGTCGCCGCGACGTCGAACGAGAAGTCGTCGAAGGGCAACTTCTCTCCGTCGCCGACCACCACCTCGCAATTCGGCGGCGCCTCGGCCCGCGCCAGTTCAGCCGCCTCCTCGTCGAACTCGAGCGCCACCACCGACGCCGCCCGCGGCGCGACTGCGAAGGCCAGCGCGCCGGTGCCGGCACCGACGTCGAGCACACGCTCGTCGCCGCGCAGCGGCAGCAGGTCGGCGAGCCGCTCGGCAAGGGCAGCTGCTCCCCGGCGCTGCCACTCGAGCCGGATGTCCAGGCGCGTCATTCCGCCACCACGATACGCCGTGTGCGGGCCGGGTCTCGCCCGAGCCCGCACGCAAGCTCGTAGGTGATCGTCCCCGCGACACGCGCATGCTCCTCGAGCAGCAGGCCCTCGCCGACCAGGGTCACGGGCGCCCCGACCGCGAGCTCCCCGGGAAGCTCGACGGCGGCCGCGTCCATCGAGATGGTGCCGACGAGCCGGCACCGCTCTCCGTCGACGAGTGCCCCCGAGCCGGCGAGGTCGCGGCGCAGCCCGTCGGCGTACCCGACCGGCACGATCCCGATCCACGTGTCGCGCTCCGCGACGAAGCGCCGTCCGTAGCCGGTCGACTCGCCCGCACGCAGCAGCCGGACCTGCGCGAGCTCGGTCCGCCACGCGAGCGCAGGCTCGAGACCGTCCTCCGCAGGGTCGGTGCCGAACGGCGAGAGCCCGTAGAGGGCAATGCCGCAGCGGGCGGCGTCGAGGCGCGACTCCGGCAGGCGCAGGGCCGCCGCGCTGTTCGCTGCGTGGCGAGCGAGCTGCGCGAACGGTGCCGTCGCCTCCTCGAACAGCCGCAGTTGTCGCCGCGCGAACTCCGGGTCGTCGTCTGCCGTCGCCAGGTGCGTCATCAGCCCGACCACATTGCGCGTCGGCGTCGGGAGCTCCGAGAGGCCCCAGCGGCCCATCCCCGTGTCGAGCTTCAGGTGCACCGGCACGTCGTCGGGGATCTCGCCGCGTGCGATAACGAGCTCGAGCCGCGCGTCGCGTGCCTTGCGAACGTCGGTGTCCTCGGTCGGGCCGAGAACGAGGATGCGCGCGGCCGGGAGCGCGTCGCGGAGGGCGAGCGCCTCGCCGACGGTCGCAGCGCAGAGCGCGGATGCACCGCCGGCAAGCGCCGCCGTGCCGCACTCGTCAGCGCCGTGGCCGTAGCCGTCCGCCTTGACGACCGCCCACAGCTCGGCGCCCGCAAGCACCCGCACGAGCGTCTCGGCGTTCCGCCGCACGGCGGCCGTCGAGATCGTGAGCTCGGACCTCACTGCAGAGGCGCCCGCTGGAGGCCGTGGCCGTCCAGTGCAAGCCTGAGCCCGTCAAGCAGGTCGGACGCGATCATCCCGGCCTTCGGCTCGACGAGGCCGCCGGCGACGCCGTGCGCGACGGCGGCTGCGGCCGCCGCGAGGCGCGGCTCGAGCCCCTTGGCGAGGAACGCCGCGACGACACCGGTGAGGACGTCGCCCGTGCCGGCGACCGCCAGGGCGGGCGTGCCATAGGCCGCGACGAGCACGCCCTCCCGCGGCGCGGCGACGAGCGTGTCGGCGCCCTTCAGGAGCACGACCGACCCGAAGCGGGTCGCCGCGCGCTGAACGGCGGCGAGACGGTGCGCGTCGACCTCCGCGCTCTCGACGCCGAGCAGCCGGCCGAGCTCGCCCGAGTGGGGCGTGAGCACGGTCGGCGCCGCACGGGCAAACGGCTCGAGCCCGAAGAGACCATCCGCGTCGAGCACGACCGGCAGCTCGAGCCGCTCGAGCAGGATGCGCACGAGCTCGACGGTGCCGTCCGAGCGCCCGAGACCGGGACCGAGCGCGACGGCATCGGCCTTCTCGGCCGCCTCGAGGATGGCATCGGCGGCGCGCGGCAGGAGCCGGCCCGCGGTGTCCTCCGGCAGCGGCCGCTTCACGACCTCGAGCAGCCGCGCTTCGAGCACCGGCAGCGTCGACTCCGGCGCCGCGACCGCGACGTAGCCGGCGTCGGCGCGGAACGCCGCCAACGCACTGAGCATCGGCGCGCCGGTGAGCCCCCGCGAGCCGCCGACGATGAGCACCGAGCCGGCGCTGTACTTCGTCGAGGTCGCCCCCTTGCGCGGCACGCCGAGCAGCGCCGAGGCGGGCACGAGCGCATGCTCGTGCTCCCGCGGCCGCAGCCCGATCGGCGCGATGTGGACGCTGCCGGCATGGAAGCGGCCCGGCGCGACGGCGAGCCCCACCTTCGCCGCACCGAAGGTGACGGTCGCCGCCGCCCGGACCGCGGCTCCGGGCACTTCACCCGTCGACGCGTCGACCCCCGACGGGACGTCGACGGAGACGACCGGCCGCCCGGTCGCGTTCACCAGCTCGATCATGCGCGCAGCGTCGTCGCGCGGCGCCTCGCGCAGCCCGATCCCGAGCAGAGCATCGACGATCACGTCGGGCTCTCCGAGGTCGCCCAGGTGCTCGACAACCGTCACTTCGCGGCCCGACTCGCGCAACACGCGCGCACAGACGCGGCCGTCCCCTCCGTTGTTTCCTCCGCCGCAGACGACCGTGACGCGGCCCGGGAACCGGCGGAGCACGACATCGGCGACCGCCGCGCCGGCGCGCTCCATCAGCTCGTCGAGCGGGCCGGGATGGGCCTCCTCGGCCCTCCTGGTTTCCGCCGCAGTGAGGAGCGGCTCGAGCCTCACGCCCCCGACCGCCCTTCGCTCCCGCCCGGCGGAGCCGGGCTCCCCGAAGCGCTGACGCCGCAGACGCCGGTCGGCCTTCCGGGTCCGTGCAAAGCACTGTTCCCTCCGGCCGACCGGCGTCTGCGACGCCTCGGGAACGTGAGGAACCTCACTCGGCCTCCAGCGCCACCGCGACCGCGGCGGCGAGGTCGCGTGAGTGCGTCATCGAGAGCTCGATCCTTCCCGCACCGACCCGGGCGGCCCAGGCAGCGGTCCTGCCGCTCAGGTACACACCGGGCTTCGGCCGGCCCCGGATCTCGATCTCCTTCCACGTGAAGTACACGCCGGAGCCGAGCGCCTTCCCGACCGCCTCCTTCGCGGCGAACCTGCCGGCGTAGTGCTGCGGCGGGTTGGGCTTCGCGTCGCAGTAGGCGCGCTCGGCCTCGGTGAAGCAGCGCTCCTTGAAGTCGTCGCCGTGCCGCTCGAGTGCGCGGCGGATGCGGTCGATCTCGATCAGGTCGACGCCGACTCTGAGACCTTGGCTCAGAGGTTCGCCTCCAGCCAGTCGGGCAGCTGGGCGATCGAGGAGACGATAGCGTCGGGTTGCGAGGTCGAGGCCTCGAGGTCGTCGGGCCGGAACTTCCCGGTGCGCACGAGAATCGTGCGCATGCCGTGATTCGCGGCACCGATGCAGTCACCCTCGAGGTCGTCGCCGACCATCCACGTGAGCCCCGGCTCCGCGTCGAGCGCGGCGAGCGCCGCCTCGAAATACGCCGTGCTCGGCTTCCCGAGCACCGTCGCCTCCACGCCGGCGGCGAACTCGAGCCCAGCCACGAACGCCCCCGTGTCGAGGCGCGGGCCGTCCGCGGTCTGCCACCACTTGTTCTTGTGCAGGCAGTACAGCTCCGCCCCGGCCTCGAGCTCGTGGAACGCGCGGTTCAGGTTCAGGTACGAGAAGATCCGCCCGGTCTCCTCACCCTCGTCGGCGCCGCCGATCAAAACGGCGTCGACGTTCATGCCGACGAGCTGCAGCGCTTCGAGGTCGTCGAGCAGCCCGGGCATCGTCAGCGCCAGCACGCGCCGACCGGCGAGCGTGCGCGCCGCGACGTCGCCGGTCGTCTGCACCTCCTCCTCGTCGAGCTCGATGCCCATCGCGACGAGCTGTGCCGTCAGCTGCGCTCGGGAGAGCGTGGTCGAGTTCGTCACGAAGCGGATGCGATGCCCGGCGGCCCGAAGCCGCCTGACCGCCGCTGCGGCGCCTGCGATCGGCGCCCCCGAAACGTGCAGGACGCCGTCCACGTCCAGGAGAATGGCGGCCATGGACAGCGAGTCTATTCGGTCGGAGATCGCCTTCCGCTTCTCACGCTCGAGCGGCCCGGGCGGGCAGCACGCGCAGAAGACCTCGACGCGCGCCGAGGCGCTGTTCGACGTCGAGGCATCTGCCGGGCTGAAGCCTGCGGAGAAGGAACGGGTGCTCGCGCGCCTCGGCCCGGTCGTGCGGGCGGCAGCACAGGACGAGCGCTCGCAGCTGCGCAACCGGGAGCTCGCGACCGAGCGCGTGCTCGAGCAGCTCCGCGAGGCGGTTCGCGTCCCGCGCCGCCGGCGCCCGACCAAGCCGAGCGCAGCGGCGGAGGAGCGCCGCCTCGACGAGAAGCGCCGCCGGGCGCGGACGAAGCGGCTCCGCGGACAGGTGGACGAATCATGAGCGTAGGCTCGACGGAGCTCATCAAGGAGCGGAGGCCCCGGCTCTGCCGGCGCCGGGAGCGGGAATGACGGTGGAAGCGATCCTGCAGGAGGCGCGGGTAGCCGTCGCGGGCGGCGACGAGCCGGACTGGAAGTCGTTGCGCGACCGCCTTCGCGGCGCCGCCCCGGACGAGGCGGCGCGGCGTCGCGCGCTCGCGCAGCTCGAACGGATCGGCGCCGTCCATCGCGCACGTCGGACCCGGCCGTCTTCCGCGCCCGCTCCGCGTCCCGCGCCGCAGCGGATCGCCGCGCTCCGCACGCGGCCGTCGCTCAGCGGTGATCTGGACCTGCGCCGCGAGCGCCGGGACACGGCGTGGCTGCTCGCCTGGCCCCTCAGTCCGGGCGTCGAGCGCTGGGAGGTGCGGATCGCTGCCCGGAGCGCGCGCGGGGACTACGAGGCGGTCGAGTCACGTGAGCTGCCGGGCACGGCGACGAGCGTCGAGCTCCCGCTCGGAGAGGCGCCACTCCGGGTGCACGTTCTCGGGCGCTCCCGTGGCGGCCGCCTCGTGCAACGCGCAATCGCGTCCGGGCTCACCCCCCACTCGTGGGGCGAGCGCTGGCAGCGGCGAGCGTCGTGACCGGTTAGAGCTGCCGGCCGGGCCGGTCGAAGCGCGAGTCTGCGCCGAATACGACCGAGAGCACCAGAACGGCCACGAAGGCGATGAGTAGGACGATTGCAGTCATGCCCCTACTGTGCCTCGTGGTATCTATCAGCACAACCGTAGCTACTATTCAATTCCATCAGTAGAGCTAATGAACAATCGCGGAGTTGGCTCGGGATCGAGCTTCGCCACCTCGCCGCCCTGCAGGCGATTGCCCGGGAAGGGTCGTTCGGCCGCGCCGCGCTCCGACTCGGCTACACGCAGTCGGCGATCAGCCAGCAGCTTGCGGCGCTCGAGCGGGTGGTCGGCGTGCGACTCGTCGAGCGCCCGGGCGGGCCGAGGGCGATCTCGCTCACCGAGGCGGGCGACCTGCTCGTCCGCCACGCCGACTCGATCGTCGACCGCCTCGACGCCGCGCGGGCCGACATGCAGGCGCTTGCGAGCGGCGAGCTCGGCACGCTCCGGGTCGGCACCTTCCAATCGGTGGGGGCGCGCGTCGTGCCGCGCCTCATGCACCACTTCGGCGGCCAGTGGCCCGGCGTCGAGGTGCAGCTCGAGGAGCTCGACGACGAAGCTATCGTCGGCGCCGTCGAGCGAGGCGACGTCGACGTCGGCTTCGTGCTCCTGCCCCTTTCGGGCGAGACCCCGCTGGAGACGATCGAGCTGATCCGTGACCCGTATCGCCTCGTCGTCGCTGCACGCTCCCGCGTTGGCCTCGACAACCCGCCGAGCCTGCACGAGCTTGCCCACGACCAGCTGATCGGCTTCCGCTCGCCGCATCCTTCACAGCCGGTCGAGTCCGCCTTCCGCGCGGTCGGCATCGAGCCGCACTTCGCGTTCCGCTCGAACGACAACCCGACGGTGCAGGGGCTCGTCGCCGCCGGGGTCGGCGTGGCGATCATGCCGGCGCTGACGATCGACGAGGCCGACCCGAGGATCCGGGTCGTCGACATGGGGGACGCGATCGCTCCGCGTCTGATCGCGATCGCGCGCCACCGCGACCGCTACCACTCGCCGGCCGCACGCGCCTTCGTCGAGACGGCGCTCGAGGTTACTCGACCGTGACGGTCTTCGCGAGGTTGCGCGGCTGGTCGACGTTGAGCCCGCGCAGCCGGGCGATCCGGTAGGCGAGAAGCTGCAGCGGCAGGATCGCAAGCGCCGCCTGGATGAACGCCGGCGAGGTCGGGACATAGATGACGTCGTCGGCGTGGTGCTGGATGTCCTCGTTGCCGTCGGTGGCGATCGCGATCACGTGCGCGCCACGGGCACGTGTCTCCTGAATGTTCGAGACGATCTTGTCGTAGACGTGGATGCGCGTCGCAACGACCACGACCGGCGTCCCCTCCTCGAGCAGAGCGATCGGCCCGTGCTTCATCTCGCCCGCCGAGTACGCGTCGGTCGGGATGTAGGAGATCTCCTTCAGCTTCAGCGCGCCCTCGAGTGCCACCGGCAGGCCGATGTGGCGACCGAGATAGAGGAAGAACTGGCGCTCGTGGAAGCGCTGCGCGATCTCCTCGATCGGATGGTCGCCGTCGAGAAAGCGCTGCATCTTGTTCGGAAGGTCGTAGACCTCGTCCAGGATGAACTCGATCTCGTCGGGCGGCAGCGTGCCGCGATTCTGGGCGAGCTTGAGCCCGATCAGGAAGAGCAGCGCCATCTGTGCGGTGAAGGTCTTCGAGGCGGCGACGCCAACCTCGAGGCCCGTACGCGTGAACAGCACCGAGTCGACCTCGCGGGTGATCTGGGAGCCCATCATGTTCGTGATCGCGACGGTGCGTGCACCCTTCTCGCGCGCCAGCTTCATCGCCTGGATCGTGTCGCGCGTCTCACCGGACTGCGAGATGCCGATCACGAGCGTGCCCGGGTCGAGCACCGGGTTTCGGTAGATCCATTCGCTCGCGACGTCGGGCTCGACGGGAACGCGCGCCCACTCCTCGATCGCGTACCGGCCGACGACGCCGGCGTGGTACGCCGTCCCGCAGCCGACGACGACGATCCGGCGCAGCGTGCGCAGGTCCTCGTCGTCCAGCCCGAGCCCCTCGAGCACGAGCTGGCCGTGACGCACGCGGTCGCCGATCGTCTCGGCGACGCCTTCCGGCTGCTCGAAGATCTCCTTGAGCATGAACGTCTCGTAGCCGGAGCGCTCGGCCGCATCCTCGTCCCAGTCGACGTCGACGACGTCGTGGGCGACCGCCTCGCCTGTCGCCGCAGCGATTATCTCGACGCCAGTGGGGCGGATCGTCACGATCTCGCCGTCGTTCGGGAAGATGACGCGGCGCGACTCGGACAGGAACGCCGCGAGGTTCGACGCAAGAAAGTTCTCGCCGTCGCCGAGCCCGACCACCATCGGCGTCTGATGCCGGACGCCGACGAGCTCGTCGGGATGGTCGCGGTGGATGACGACGAAGGTGAAGTGCCCCTCGAGACGTGCGTAGACCGTGCGGACCGCGGCGACGAGGTCGCCGTCGTACGCATCCTCGAGCAGATGGGTGATCACCTCGGCGTCGGTCTCGGAGGAGAACGAGTGGCCGGCCGCGATCAGCTCTCCTCTCAGCTCGCGGTAGTTCTCGACGATGCCGTTGAGGACGATCGCGAGGCGCTGGTCGTCGCAGCCCGTGAGCGGATGGGCGTTCTCCTCGGTGACCCCGCCGTGCGTCGCCCAGCGAGTGTGGCCGAGGCCCGTGGTCGACCGAGAGTTGTTCCGGCGCGCTTCATGCCGGAGGTTGTCGAGGTTCCCGACGGCCCGGACGTACTCGAGGCCGCCGTCCTCGAGCAGGGCGATCCCCGCCGAGTCGTAGCCGCGGTATTCGAGCCGCTTCAGCCCCTGAAGGAGCAGCGACTTCGAGGGCCGGCGGCCGACATATCCGATGATTCCGCACATTTCCGGCTTTCGTCCTGGAAAAAGGGGAAGATCTCGTCCCAATAAACGAGAAAGGCCCGGCTGCAGAAACCCGTTCCTTCGTCGGAACGGTCAGCCGAGCTCTCGTCGCACGAGCGCCGCGATGGTAGCACAGGCCTCGTCGGCCAGAGCCGCGCTCTCGGCCTCGGCGAGTACCCGAATGAGGGGCTCGGTGCCGGATGGCCGTACAAGCACACGCCCCTTGCCCTCCCACTCGCGATTGAG
The DNA here is from genome assembly GCA_963794375.1 of uncultured Thermoleophilia bacterium. Classification (GTDB taxonomy): domain Bacteria; phylum Actinomycetota; class Thermoleophilia; order Gaiellales; family Gaiellaceae; genus PALSA-600. The sequence continues at coordinate 157,739 of CAWCDL010000001.1, read as the reverse complement.
GCGCTCGACCTCGCGGACGACGTCTGCCGGCAGCTCCCTGTCGTCGACGCGGACGTTCTCCTTGCTCTGCGGCCAACGCTGCATCACGCCCGCGACCTCCGAGAGGCGCCGGCCGCGCAGCGCACCGCACAGGAGCAGGCCGGCCGCGAGCCCGTCGCCGGTGACGTGATCCTGCAGAAAGATGATGTGGCCCGATTGCTCACCGCCGAGCAGTGCGCCTTCGCGCTGGAGCGCCTCCAGCACGTACCGGTCGCCGACGTCGGTCGTGTGGACGGTGATCCCACGCTCGCGCATCAGCGCGTGAAAGCCGAGGTTCGTCATCACGGTCACCGCGACCTGGTCGACGGCGAGATCGAGCGCAAGGACGGCGACGATCTGGTCACCGTCCACGACCTCGCCGCGCTCGTCGACCGCGAGCATCCGGTCGCCGTCGCCGTCGAACGCGATGCCGACGTCGTAGCCGAGCTCGCGCACCGTGCGCTGGAGGAGGGCGAGATCCGTTGCGCCACAGCCGACGTTGATGTTCGAGCCGTCGGGCGCATCGCCGATCGCATGCACGACGGCGCCGCAGCGCTCGAATGCACCGGGCGCGAGGCCGGAGTACGCGCCGTTCGCGCAGTCGACGACGACGCGTAGGCCGTCGAGATCCTGGCCGAAGCGCTCGAGGACGTGATCGAGGTAGGAGTCGGGCGCGATCTCGACGTGCTCGACGCGGCCTTCGTCGACCGCCGGGGCGGCCGCGAGCAGCGCCTCGATCTGCTCCTCCGCCGCGTCGGAGAGCTTGTGCCCGTGCGCGTCGAAGAACTTGACGCCGTTGTACTCGGGCGGGTTGTGCGAGGCGGAGATGACGACGCCGAGATCGAGTGCGGCGAGCGCGACGGCAGGCGTCGGCAGGACGCCGCCGAGGATGCAGTCACCGCCCGCGGACACGACTCCCCGAGCGAACGCCTCCTCCAGCTCGACGCCCGAGGCGCGCGTGTCGCGGCCGACGAACACCTTCGCCGCGCCCGTCCACAGAGCGGCCGCGCGGCCGAGCCGCTCGACGAGCGACGGCGTCAGGAACTCGCCCACGACGCCGCGGACACCATCGGTGCCGAAGTACCTGCGCGCCACGGGGCGGGGCGCTATCTCTTGCTGAACTGCGGTGCCTTGCGCGCCTTGTGTAGGCCGGCCTTCTTGCGCTCGACCTGGCGGGCATCGCGCGTCAGGAAGCCTGCGCGCTTGAGCGGCACGCGGAGATCCGGGTTCACCTCGACGAGCGCCCGGGCGATGCCGTGGCGCACCGCACCGGCCTGCCCCGAGGGGCCGCCGCCGTGAACGCGCACACGCAGGTCGTACTGACCGTCGAGCCCCGCTGTCCGGAGCGGTGCCGTCGCCAGCACGCGATGGACGAGCCGAGGGAAGTACTCCTCGATCGACTTGCCGTTGACCCATGTGGCGCCGCTGCCGGGCCGCAGGATCACGCGCGCGACGGACGTCTTGCGCTTGCCGGTGCCGAGGTACTGAGCAATAGTCGACAAATCACACCTCGAGGGGCTGCGGAGCCTGCGCTTCGTGCGGATGCTCCGGCCCTGCATAGATCTTGAGCTTGGTGAGCTGCTGCCGGCCCAACCGGTTGCGGGGCAGCATGCCCTTGACGGCCTTGCGCAGCACTTCGGTCGGCTGCCGTTCGAGCTGGACGCGGAGCGAACGCTCGCGCAGCCCGCCCGGATAGCCGGAGTGCCGGTAGTACATCTTCTCGTCGAGCTTCTTGCCGGTGACGGCGATCTTCTCGGCGTTGACGACCACGACGAAATCGCCGGTGTCGACGTGCGGGGTGAAGATCGGCTTTCCCTTGCCGCGCAGGCGGTCGGCGATCACCGTCGCGAGACGGCCCAGGGTCTTCCCCTCGGCGTCGACGACGAGCCAGTCGCGCTGGATCTCACCCGGCTTGGCGGAATAGGTCTTCATTGCAGGCGGAAAAAGGGCGGACTAGGCGTCCGCCGGCGCGGATGGTAGCAGCGCCGGGACGTTCCCGGCCACCCACGCAGCGGCGAGCACCGCCAGCCCCGCAGCGGCGGCGGCGAGCGAAACGGCCCCACCAGCGCCCGTGTAGAGCACGCCCCCGCCGAGCGCAAGCGCCGCTCCCGCGCTGCTCGAGAGCAGGTCGGAGGTACCGACGAGCCGCCCCCTCTCGGCGGGTGCGGCGAGGTCGACGAGCTCGGTCGTGGCAGCGATATAGCTGAGGCACCAGCCGAGCCCGAGCCCGAAGAGGCACAGGCTCATGCCGGCGATCGAGGCAAGGAAGGCGAGGCCCGCATTCGACGCGGCGATCAGCGTCAGCCCGATCACCATCGACCTGCGCCTGCCGAGTCGCTCGATCAGGTCGCCGATCACCAGCACGAGCCCGTACATCCCGACGATGTGGATGCTGATCACGGTGAAGATCGAGCCGTGCGAGTGGCCGTGGCCGACCGCGACGTAGCCCGCCAGGTTCATGACGCCGGTCATCAGCGCGAAGCTCGAGACCGCCGCCACGATCGCGGTCGAGACACCGGGGCGGCGCAGCAGCTCGCGCAGCGGCGCCGCCGGGCCGTCGGGCGCGGCGGCGGCATGGACACGGGACAGCTCGCGCGGGTCCGGTCGGACGCCGAAGGAGACGAGCAGGCCGCCGACGGTGAACGCGGCCGCGGCGACCCACGGCACCGTCAGGTCGTGCGCCGTCAGCGCACGGCCGGCGAACATCGGGCCGAAGACGAGCGGTCCCCAGATCGCGCCCGACACGACGCCGAAGAGGACGATCGACATGCCGCGCGCCCGCCGCTCCGGCGGGAACATCTCCGCCGCCGCGGCGCGCGAAAGCAGCACGATCGACTGCGCCGCACCGCAGAGGCCGAGACCGACGAACACGAGCACACCGCTCGTGGCGGCGCACCCGGCCGCGGTGACGAGCGGGCCGACGATGCCGAGCACGAAGCCCGTGCGGATCACCGGCATCCGGCCGACGCGATCCGAGAGGCGCCCAGCCGGGCCGACCGCGAGGGCACCGGCGACGAGGAACACGGCCGGCCCGAGCCCGAGGATCCCCTTCACGCCGGTGACGGCGACGATCGTGACGGTGCCGAGCGCCACCGCCAGCTGGATCATCCCCGACTGGAAGACGAGCCCGAGTGCGAGCAGCACCGCATTGCGCCGAACCGGGCTCACGCGACCATCAGCTCGCTCAGCCCGGCGCGGAACGCGGCCGCACCGCCGTGCGACGGATGGCGAAGGGCGTCGCCGCCGAGCGCCGCGTGGGCGAGGCGGCCGACGCAGATCACGCGACGCCCGACGGCAAGCTCCTCCGCGAAGGGGCGACCCGCCGCCACTTCGGCCACGGACGGGCGCCGGTTCGAGGTCGGCGTTCCCGGGTGCGTCGGCACGACGTTCCAGAGGAGCACCCACCCGGCGATCCCGAGCTCGGCAAGCACGCGCTGCACGATCGTCGCGGTCGCCTCGGCCGGCCCGGCGCCCGTGAGCTGCCGCTCGGACGTGAACGGGAGCCCCGATACGCGCGCGCCGCGGTAGCCCGGCGCCTCGCCGACGAGCAGCAACGGCGCGTCGGCCCGGGCCGCGAGATATGCGGCCAGCCGCTCCCGTCGAAGAGCAGAACCGGCGCCGTCACGGTAGAAGTTCGTCGTCCACCCGATCCGGGCGGCGACCAGCCTGTCGATGAGCGAACGCATCGAGATCCATACTCTGACGGACGGCGGCCAGCAGCCGGCCGACATCGCGCGGCTCGTCGCGTCGTTCCTCGATACGGCGCACCACACGCTCGACCTCGCCCAGTACGACTTCAACCTCGGCGCCGAGACGGCGGCGATCGTCGGGGATGCCTTCCGCCGCGCCCAGGCGCGCGGCGTGCGGACGCGTCTCGCCTACAACGTCGACCATGCGCTGCCGATCCCGGTGCCGCCGCCGCCGGAGCCGGACGTGCAACTGATCGCCACGCTCCCGGTCGTGGGCAAGGCCATCGCAGGCGTCCCCGATCTGATGCATCACAAGTACGTCATCCGCGACGGCGAGAGCGTGTGGACGGGCTCGCTGAACTGGACGGACGACTCGTGGTCGCGGCAGGAGAACGTGGTCGCCGTCGTGCACTCGGCAGCGATCGCCAAGGCGTACCTGATCGACTTCGACCAGCTCTGGTCGACGGGCGACGTGATGAAGTCGGGCTTCGTCGACCCGCGCTGGGACAACGGCCTGCGGCCGTGGTTCACGCCGGGCCACGGCGAGGACCTCTCGTCGCGCATCGCGAAGCTGATCCGACGGTCGAAGCGGCGCGTGCGGATCTGCTCGCCCGTCATCACGACCGGGCCTGTTCTCGGGACGCTCGCGCAGGTGATCGCGGACAGGTCGGTCGACGTCGCGGGCTGCGTCGACGCGACGCAGATCCGCGAGGTCGTGCAGCAGTGGCACGCGGACGGCGACGTGTCGTGGAAGCTGCCGCTGCTCGAGCACCTGATCGAGTCGGGGGTCTTCACGGGCAAGGTGTCGACGCCCTACGGCGACGGGACGGTGCACGACTTCATGCACGCAAAGGTCTGCGTCTGTGACGACACGACCTTCGTCGGCTCGTTCAATCTCTCCCGTAGCGGCGAGAAGAATGCGGAAAACGTGCTGGAGATCGAGGACGCGGGGCTGGCCGATCGGCTCGCAGCCTACATCGACGGCGTGCGCGCCCGGTACCCGGCGCTCGCTTCTACCAGCGATCCCGGTGGATCAGGTCCTCCGCCGGCCGGCGCCGCGACCTGAGCCGCGAGCCGGACGGCGCATCCGGTCCCGGCCTGCCGACGAGCGCGAGCCCGATCGGCACCACCTCCTCGGGCAACTCGAGCAACTCGTCGAAGATCCGCTTCTGGTCGGGGTGGCCGATGAAGGCGCTCGCAAGGCCCTCGTCGATCGCCGCGGCGAGCACGAGCATCATCAGGGCGCCCGCGTCGACGAACCAGTAGGGCACCGGCCAGGTGACCTCGACCCCGCCGGTCGCGGCGAGCTTGTCGGCCTCCGTGTACCGCGCGTGGTAGAGCGCCTCGTTGGCCGAGATGACGAGATGGACGGGTGCGTCGGCGATGAAGTTGCGACCGCCCTGCGAGTAGTGCTCGTCGCCGAAGGCACGTGCGATCGCCGCTCTCTGCTCGTCGTCGGTGACGACGACGATCGAGCCGCCCTGGCTGAACCCGCCGGACGGCGCATGCCGGATGACGGAGACGATCCGTTCGATCTGCTCCTCGGGGAGAGGCTCCGGCAGGAACGACCGGTGCATGCGACGGAGCGCGAGGATGTCGCGGAACTCCACGCGCACACCGTATATCGTCGGCGTCATGACGAGATTCCAGGGCAAGACAGCATTGGTGACGGGCGGGGCCAAGGGGATCGGCGCCGCGACGGCGGCGCGTTTCGCGTCGGAGGGCGCGACCGTGGTGATCGCCGACTTCGACGAGGACGCCGCGAAGGAGACCGCAGGCAAGATCGGCGGGCATGCGGTTCGCTGCGACGTGACGAAGCTCGCCGACGTCGACGGGGCCGTCTCCGCGGCCGTCGAGCACGGCGGGTCGCTCGACATCCTCGTGACCTGCGCCGGGGTGATCCGCGACAACCTGCTCTTCAAGATGAGCGACGACGACTGGACCACGGTCATCGACACGCATCTGAAGGGCACGTTCTTCGCCGCCCGCGCCGCGCAGCGGCACATGGTCGAGCAGAAGAGCGGGAAGATCGTGCTCGTGTCGTCGGTGTCGGCGCTCGGGAACCGCGGCCAGGCGAACTACTCGACGGCGAAGGCCGGGCTGCAAGGGCTTTGCAAGACACTCGCATTCGAGCTCGGGCCGTACAACATCAACGCGAACTGTGTGGCTCCGGGCTTCATCGAGACGGCAATGACGCGTCAGACCGCGGAGCGCATCGGGCTGGAGTTCGAGACGTTCAAGGAGATGGCGGCCGAGCAGACGCCGCTGCGCCGCGTCGGGCAGCCCGAGGACGTCGCAGGCACGATCGCGTTCCTCTGCTCCGAGGACGCGTCGTTCGTCTCCGGCCAGGTGATCTACATCGCCGGCGGCCCGCGAAACTAGAGGCTAAAGCCGGTCGCCGGCGGCGTCGTACGCGGCGTACTCGTAGCCCGCGCACGGTGAGCCGGCGAGCTCCTCGCGGAGCATCGTCATGAACACCATGTCGCCGCGCGGCTCCCCGGGACGGCCGGGGATGCGGCTGCGGAGGACGCCGTCCTCGTGGAAGCCGAGCTTGCGGCCGACGCCGAGGCTGGCCACGTTGCGAGCGTCGGCGCCGACGTCGACCCGGTCGACTCCGGCGTGCTCGAAGGCGGCGCGCGTCAGGATCGCAGTCACCTCGGTCGCGATGCCCCGGCGCACGGCGTCCGCGGCGACCCAGTAGCCGATCTCGAGCGAGCCGGGGCCGCCGCGCGGGTGGAGCCCGGTGCCGCCGAGGACACGGGACTCGTCGCGAGCGAAGATGCCGTAGATCCAGTTCTCGTCGGCGTCGAACTGGGAGCGGAACGACCGCAGCCGGTCGACGACGACCGACACCTCCTCGGGCTCCGCCGGCGTCCACGGCATCCACGGCCAGAGGTGGTCGCGGCTGCGGTCGACCGCGTCCTTCAGCAGCGCGGCGTCTCGCGGCTCCCAGCACCGGACGACGAGACGGTCGGTCTCGAGCCGGTAGGGAGGGGTGTCGAGCCCTTCTACTCCCACTCGATCGTCGCAGGCGGCTTCGACGTGACGTCGAGGACGACGCGGTTGACCGCGGGGATCTCGTTGACGATCCGCGAGGCAATCACCTCGATCAGGTCGTACGGGAGCCGGGCCCAGTCGGCCGTCATCGCGTCCTCCGAGGTGACGGCGCGGATCGCGATCGGATAGCCGTAGGTCCGCGAGTCGCCCTGCACCCCGACCGAGCGGATCGCGGGCAGGACGCAGAAGCTCTGCCAGAGCTCGCGGTAGAGGCCGGCGCGGCGGATCTCGTCGAGGCAGATCGCGTCCGCCTGCCGGAGGGTCTCGAGCCGCTCCTCGGTCACATCGCCGATGATGCGGATCGCGAGCCCCGGGCCTGGGAACGGCTGCCGCCAGACCATGCGCTCCGGCATGCCGAGCTCCTCGCCGACGCGCCGCACCTCGTCCTTGAAGAGCAGCCGCAGCGGCTCGACGAGCTTCATCTTCATGTCGGCGGGGAGGCCGCCGACGTTGTGATGCGACTTGATCGTCTCGGCGACCCCGTCGGTGCCGCCGGACTCGATCACGTCGCTGTACAGCGTGCCCTGCACGAGCCAGCGGACATCCCCGAGCTTGCGCGCCTCGTCCTCGAAGACCCGGATGAACTCCTCGCCGATGATCTTCCGCTTCTGCTCGGGCTCGGTGATGCCGGCGAGGCGCGTGAGAAAGCGCTCCTGCGCCTGCACGTGAACGAGCGGAACGTGGAAGACACCGTCGAACATCTCGACGACCTGCTCGGCCTCGCCCTGGCGGAGCAGGCCGTGGTCGACGAACACGCAGGTCAGCTGGTCGCCGACGGCCTTATGCACGAGCAGCGCAGCGACCGCGGAGTCGACACCGCCCGAGAGCGCGCAGAGCACCCGCTCGCGCCCGACTTGCGCACGGATCCGCTCGACCTGCTCCTCGATCACGGCGGCGGGAGTCCAGGCAGGCGGCGCGCCGGCGATCTCGTAGAGGAAGTTCTTCAGCACCTCCTGGCCGTGCGGCGTGTGCACGACCTCGGGATGGAACTGCACGCCGTACACGCGGCGGGCGTCGTCCTCGAAGGCGGCGACCGGCGTGTGCTCGGAGGTGGCGACGACCCGGGCGCCTTCGGGCGGCGCGACGACCGTGTCGCGGTGCGACATCCACGCGACCTGCTCACCTGGCAGCTCCGCGAAGAGCCGTCCGCCTTCGGCCCGCAGGTCGACCTTGCCGAACTCGCCGACACCTGTGCGCTCGACGCGGCCGCCGAGCTCGAGCGCGAGGAGCTGGGCGCCGTAACAGATGCCGAGCGTCGGGATGCCGAGCTCGAAGATCGCCGGGTCGATCCGCGGTGCGCCCTCGGAGTACACCGAGGCGGGGCCGCCGGAGAGGACGATCGCGGCAGGGTCGCGGCGACGGATCTCGTCGGCGCCGGCCCGGTGCGAGACGAGCTCCGAGTAGACGCGCGCCTCGCGCACGCGACGCGCGATCAGCTGCGAGTACTGCCCGCCGAGATCGACCACCAGCACCGGCCGCCCCGTGTCGTTGGCCGGCTCCGTCGAGCCTACGCCGGCGATCGGGTCCGAGTGGGAAAGGGCGACCTCAGCCGCGCCGGTAATTGGGAGCGTCCTTGGTGATCGTGATGTCGTGCGGGTGCGACTCACGCAGCCCCGCGCCGGTGATCCGGACGAACCGGGCCTGCTTCATCGCCTCGATCGTCGGCGCGCCGCAGTAGCCCATCGCCTGGCGCAGCCCGCCGACGATCTGGTGCAGCACGCCCGCGAGCGGCCCCTTGTAGGGGACGCGTCCTTCGATCCCCTCGGCGACCAGCTTCTCGACGTCCTCGACGTCGCCCTGGAAGTACCGGTCCTTCGAGTACCCGCGGCGCATCGCGCCGATCGAGGCCATGCCGCGGTACTCCTTGAAGCGCTCGCCGCGGGCGAGGATCACGTCGCCCGGCGACTCCTCCGTGCCGGCGAGCATCGACCCGAGCATCACGCAGTCGGCGCCAGCCGCGATCGCCTTCGCGACGTCGCCGGACGAGGTCATGCCTCCGTCGGCGATCACCGGGACGCCGTGGCGGGCTGCGGCCTCGGCGACGTCGTAGATGGCGGTGATCTGCGGAACGCCGACTCCGGCGACCACGCGCGTCGTGCAGATCGATCCCGGCCCGATCCCGACCTTGACCGCGTCTGCGCCTGCGTCGATCAGCGCCTCAGCGGCCTCGGCAGTGGCGATGTTGCCCGCGATCACCTCGAACTCACCCGAGAGCGACGCGATCCGGGAGACCATCTCGACCACTCCGCGCGAGTGCCCGTGCGCTGTATCGACGACGAGGACGTCGGCCCCGGCGGCGATCAGCGCCTGCGCGCGCTCGAAGGCATCGACGCCGACACCGACCGCTGCGCCTGCGCGCAAGCGGCCGTGCAGGTCCTTCGTCGCCTCGGGGAAGTCGACGCGCTTCTGGATGTCCTTGACAGTGATCAGGCCGGTGATGCGCCCGTCGGCGTCGACGATCGGCAGCTTCTCGATGCGATGGCGGTGCAGAAGCTGCTCCGCCTCGCCGAGCGTCGTGCCGATCGGCGCCGTGACCAGGTCGCGCGACGTCATCAGCGCGGACACCGGCTGGGTGACATCTTTCTCGAAGCGCAGGTCGCGGTTCGTGAGGATGCCGACGAGCGTGCCGTCGCTCGTGGTGATCGGCACGCCGGAGATGTGGTAGCGCTCCATCAACTCGAGCGCGTCCGAGACCAGTGCTTCCGGTGGAAGGGTCACCGGCTCGACGATCATCCCCGCCTCCGAGCGCTTCACCTTGTCGACCTCGCCGACCTGCGCGTCGATCGACAGGTTGCGCTGGACGATGCCCAGACCGCCTTCGCGGGCAAGCGCAATCGCGAGCCGCGCCTCCGTGACGGTGTCCATCGCCGCCGAGACGATCGGCAGCTCGAGGGCGATGGTGCGCGTGAGCCGGGTCGCCGTCGAGACGTCGTTCGGGAGCACCGACGACTCTGCCGGGACGAGGAGCACGTCGTCGAACGTGAGCCCCTCCTTCGCGAACTTCGGCGGCAGGCCGGTGTCGGCGGCGCTCACACCGAGGTTCTCGAACTCCATCTCGAAAAGGTACAGCCCGCGAAGGACAGGCTAACGCGGGACCGTCAGGCCTGGACGGGCTCGAGCTCGGTCAGCTCGACACCTGCCTGCAGCCGCCCGGCCTGCCGCGGGTCGAACACGCCCGCGCCGACCTCGAGCGTCGAGGCGGCGCCGGCGGCGACCGCCGCGCGGAGCGCCTCCTGCTGCGAGCGGCCGCCGTAGCGGGCGGCGAGGTAGGCGGCGAGCAGGGCGTCGCCCGCACCGACCGTCGAGATCGGCTCCACCCGCGGCGCGACGACCCGGTAGCTCTTCGGCTCGTCGCGATCCTCGCGCAGCCGCGCGAGGCAGCCGAGCTCGGTGGTGATCAGCACGTTGCCGGGCCCCATGTCGCCGATCGTGTCGAGAGCGAGCCGAAAGTCGTCGGTGTCGTGGAACTCCTGCCCGACGAGCGACTCCGCCTCGGCCTGGTTCGGCGAGACGATGAAGGGCTCCGCCTCGACGCCGAGACGCAGCGGCTCCCCTTCAGTGTCGAGCACGACGTGGAGCTGGCGGCGGTTGAGATCGCGGATCGCCTCTGCGTAGAAGTCGTCGCCGACGCTGCGCGGCAGCGAGCCGGCGAAGACGACGAGCTCGGCTCCCTGCGCGAGGTAGTGGACCTTCTCGAGCAGCGTCTCGAGCTCCTCGGGCCGCACGGACGGGCCCCACTCGTTGATCTCGGTGTACGTGCCGCCGGTCGGGTCGACGACCGCGGTCGAGGTGCGCGACTCGCCTTCGATGTGGACGAAGTCGTTCAGGATCGCCTCGTTCGTCAGCCCTTCGATGATGCGGGCGCCCGTCGCGCCGCCGATGAGCCCCGTCGCCACCACCGGCACGCCGAGCAGCTTCAGCGCCCGCGCGATGTTGATTCCCTTGCCGCCTGCGAGCGCGATGCCGGCGCTCGCGCGATGCCGCTGGCCGCGCTGGAAGTTCGGAACGGTCAGCGTCCGGTCGACGGCGGCGTTGAGCGTGACGGTGACGATCATGGATGGAGGCCGAACGGATGAAACAGGTGGTGCGCTGCCCTGCCGGCGTACCACCCTAGACGGCTTCCGAGCCCGGGTTTGTTGACGGTGCGGGCCGCGACCAACTCGCGTCGGCCGATCAGCCTACCGTCCTGGCGGATCTCGACGCTGCCGAGCGGCATCCCGGCGCGCACGGGCAGCGAGGCTGCGGCGGCGGCCGTCACCCGCTCGACGAGCGGGTGCCCGAGTCGCGCGACCGTCCGGAGTGGGCGCGCCGCGACGAGCTCGAGCGGCGCCTTGCCGTAGGGCAGGCGCACGGTGGCATAGACGTGGCCCGTGCTGACCGCATCGACGACATGGAACTGGCCGAGCCCCCAGACGAGCAGCGACTCGAGATCGGCGTTCCGCTGTGTGCGGGACGGCGAGCCGAGCAGCGTCGCGTAGATCGTCACGCCCGGGCCGCGAGCAGCCGCGACCTGGCACCAGCCGGCGTCGTCGGTGTGCCCTGTCTTGACGCCGAACGTCGCGGGGAAGAGCGTCAGCAGGTCGTCCCACGTGTCGAGCGTGCGGCCGCCGGCAATCGTGTCGGTCTTCTCGTCGACGGTCTCCCGAACGAAGGGCGTCCGCATCAGGATCCGCGCAAGGCGCGTCACGTCGGCGGCGCTCGAGTACTCATCGGGCGCGTCGAGCCCGTCGGGGCGCACGAAATGCGTGTCGTGCAGGCCGAGCACGGCCGCCTCCCGGTTCATCAGCTTCGCGAAGGCGGGGAAGCTCGGCGCATCGGCGAGCGCGAGCGCGTCGGCGGCGTCGTTTGCGGACTGGATCAGCGACGCCTTGATCAGGTCGTGCACCGTGAGCTGTTGGCCCGCCTCGAGCTCGATCGACTCTTCGCCGACCGCCGCCGCGCGGGGATCGACGGTGACGACGTCGGTCAGCTTGTGCAGCTGCAACGTCAGGTAGACGGTCATGAGCTTCGTGATCGAGGCGATCGCCAGGTGGGCGTGCTGGTTTCTCGCGGCCAGCACCTCGCCGGTACGTGCGTCGACCACGAGGTACGCGCTTGCATCGACGGGCGGAACCGGCGTCGCGGCGGCTGCGGCCGGCAGAGCGAGCACCGCGAGCATGACTCCAACGACCAGGCGAGCCCTCACGAGACCCGGATCCTCTCGCCGATGAAGAGCGAAGTCGAGTGCACCTTCGGGTTGAGTCGCTCGATCGTCTTCACGGAGACGCCTGTCGCCTTCGCGATGCTGCCGAAGGTGTCGCCGACCCGCACGCGGTAGTAGCGCCTGGCAACCACCGTCGTCACCGCGGCCGTCGTGGTCGTCGACGACGAGCCCGATTCGAGACCTGCCCGGATGAGGACGACCGCGATCGTCACCGCGGCGAGGAAGGCCGCCGGCGCGACGTAGCGGCGCCAGTCGCCGAGCTCCACTACCAGCCGGACGCGGCCCAGATCTCCCGCTTGAGCCGCGCCGCCTCCGCGCCCGCAGCCTCGCGGTAGTCGCCTCCCGTCTCGCGGAAGGCGTAGTCGACCGAACGCGATGCATTGACGAGGGCGCTCGCGGGGCCACTCTGGAACGCGCGGGCGAGCTCGCCCACCGAGCCCCCCTGGGCCCCGATGCCCGGCAGGAGGATGACCGCCTGCGGCATCAGCCGCCGGGCGTCGCCGACCGCCCGCGGATGGGTCGCTCCCACGACCGCGCCCACCGACGACAGGCCGACCTCGCCGACGAGATCGTCGCCCCATTCGGCGACCTGCGCGGCCACGTGATGCCACATCGGCCGGCCGTCGCTGAGCGTCACGTCCTGTATGTCGCCGCCGCTGTTGGATGTCTTGACGATGACGAAGAGCCCGGCGCCGTTGCGGCGGGCCGCCGCGAGGTACGGCTCGACCGACTCGCGGCCGAGATACGGATTCACCGTGAGCGCATCCGCCCGCGGCGGCTCGCCTTCCAGGTACGCCTCGGCGTACGCGCGGGCCGTCGACCCGATGTCGCCGCGCTTGCCGTCGGCGATCACGAGCAGCCCTGCCCGCCGTGCGTAGCTGCACACCCGGTCGAAGGCGGCGAAGCCGGCCGGGCCGAGCGCCTCGAAGAACGCCAGCTGCGGCTTGACCGCGACGGCGTGCGGCGCCACGGCGTCGACGAGCCCGCAGCAGAACCGGGCGACGTCGCCGCGCAGCTCGACGGGCATCAGATCGGGACGCGGGTCGAGCCCGACGACGAGTTGCGAGCGCTTGCGCTCGACCTCGGCCGCGAGCCGGTCGGCGAAGGTGGCGGTCGCGACGGCCATGCGTCGAGAAAGGTAGTACACGTGCTCGCCGGAACGACGGAGGGCGGCTCGCGCCGCCCTCCTCGCAAAACGGCGAAGCGGGTGGCTCAGGTCTTGAGGGCGGCCTTCAGCTGGCTGCCGGCCGAGAACTTCGGCACGGTCGTCGCGGCGATCTGGACGCGCTCGCCGGTGCGCGGGTTGACGCCCTGGCGCGCGGCGCGCTGCGAGGCCGAGAACTTCCCGAAGCCGGTGAAGTTGACAGTGTCGCCGCCCTTGAGCGTCTCGGTCACGGTCTCCATGAAAGCGTCCACCGCCTTACCCGCATCGCGTGCGGAGAGGCCGGTCTTCTGGGCGACTCTCTGGATGAAGTCCTGCTTCGTCAACGGATTCCTCCTGCGTCGGGGACTCGAGTGCGAAAACTCGTCGAGTACCGTAACAACGTGGTCGGATATCGCTCAACCATGCGGATTTGCTGGGACTTCCTGGGCCTCCAGGAGCTCCGAGGCCCGGAAGAGCGGCCGGAGACGCACGGCGTGGCGCGCGAGCTCGTCGACGCCCCCCTCCTCGCGGTCGACGACGCACACCGCCGTCGCCACCCGCAACCCGGCGGCGCGCAGGGCTTCGACCGCCTCGATGGCGGCGCCGCCCGAGGTGACGACGTCCTCGACGAGACATACGCATTCGCCCTCGCCGTACACCCCTTCGAGGCGATTCGCAGTGCCGTACTCCTTCGCCTCCTTACGCACGATCAGGAACGGCAGCCCGCTCTCGAGCGATGCTGCGGCGGCAAGCGCAACCGCGCCCAGCTCCGGCCCCGCGAGGCGCGCCGCGTCGGGCTCGTGCTCGCGCACCGCCTCGGAGATCGCGCGGCCGAGCGGCCCGAGGAGGTCGGGACGCGTCTCGAAGCGGTACTTGTCCAGGTAGTAGCGCGAGCGCCTGCCCGAACGGAGGACGAAGTCGCCCTCCAGGTATGCGACGTCACGCAGGGCCCGCGCGAGCTCCGCGCGGGTCACGTGAGCAGCTCGTGGGCGAGAGGCAGGAGAGCGTCCGCGGTGGCCGTCCCCTCCGGGAACGAGCGCACCGAGCCGTCGGCGGCGTAGAGATCGACCCGCTCGCGACGACGTGCCGCGCGACGCCTCACGAGAATCGAGCCTGCGAGCGAGCCGGCGGCGAGCAGCACGCCGGTCACGACCTTACGCGGAGGCATCGGCCTCCTCGTCACCCGCCGCAGCTCGGCGGCGGCGTTTCGGCTTGGGCGCCTCGATCGAGCGCAGGCACGTCTTCAGGTCGTAGAAGACGAGCCCCACGGTCGGCTCGGGGGTCGTGGTGGCGGCGATCACCCGATCGCCGTCGCGGACCACGAAGACGCTGCCGGCGGTCGTCGACGCCTCGAGCTGGGCGAGCTCGGGCTGGTCGCGATCGGCGGCCGCGAGCAGCCGTCCTGCGCCGTCGGCGAGCGTCTGGGCCCGCTCGGGCGTGGCGGCGTTCGAGCCGACGACGGCCCCGTCGGCCCCGACGACCACGACCTCGCGCACCTGCGGTGAGATCTCGGTCATCTCGGCAATCGCCTGGGTTGCGTCCACGCGCCCGAGCATACTGGCGCGCGTGGGGCGCGTCCTCCGGAAGTTCTTCGCCGATCGCGGCACTCACCTTGCGGCAATGATCGCGTACTTCGCGCTCCTCTCGTTCGTGCCGCTCCTGTTCCTGGCCCTGGCGCTGCTCGGGCTCGTGCACCAGGCCGACCAGGGGTCGTTCTTCGTGCGCGAGCTGCAGAAGACGTTCCCGAGCACGTCGGTCGACTCGATCCTCCGCGCGGTGCGCGCGATCCAGTCGAACGCGACGGCCCTCGGCATCGTCGGCGGCGCCTTCCTGCTCTGGTCGTCGCTCTCGTTCTTCAGCGTGCTCGAGAGCGCGTTCAACATCGTCTACGGGAGGCCGAACCGCGGCTTCCTGCACGGGAAGGCGCTGGCGACGCTGATGATGGTCGGGTCGCTCGTCGCGCTGTTCGTCTCGCTCCTCGTCGGGTCGGTCGGGCAGGAGGTGCTGAAGCGCTACGCGGGGTTCTCGGGCAACGCCACCTCGGCCCGCGTAGTCGCGATCGCGATGTCGACGATCGGCGTGTTCGTCTTCCTCACGTCTGCGTACTACGTGCTGACGAACATCGCGCTGTCGGTGCGCGAGGTCCTCCCGGGCGCGATCACTGCCGCCATCCTGCTGGAGGGGACCTTCCAGTTCCTGCCGATCTACGTCGACCTCTCGAAGCACAACCCGGTGTTGCAGACCCTGTCCGGGCCGGCCGTCCTGCTCGTGTGGCTCTACGTGATGGCGAACGTGATCGTGCTCGGCGCCGAGGTGAACTGGTGGCGCAGCCGCTCGTCAGCCGCGACGCAGCTGTTCCAGGAGGGCGTGGGCGGCGAGCGCGCGGTGTGAGTGCCCTGCCTTCCAGGCGTCCCCGAGCTGCGCGACCGTCCGCGCTTCGCCGTCCGGGACGAACACCGGGTCGAAGCCGAACCCCTCGTCGCCGGCCGGGGCGAGTGCGATCCGGCCGTCGAGGATCCCGCGCCCGAAGGACTCCCCGCCGTCGGGGACGACCGCTACGAGCTCGCACACGTAGCGGGCCCGACGGTCGTCGACGCCGTCGAGCGTGGCGAGGAGCCTCTCGACGTGGCGCCCCTCGGCCCAGCGCGCAGTGCGCACCCCGGGCGCGCCGTCGAGCGCGGCAACCTCGATCCCGGAGTCGTCCGCGAGCATCACGCGTCCGGGCGGCCCGGCCCGATGCCCGAAGCGCGCCTTGATCAGCGCGTTCTCCCGGTACGTCGCCCCATCCTCCTCGGGGAACTCCACGCCGTCGAGCAGTTCGAGCTCGAAGCCCGGGAAGAGCTCGTGGAACTCCGCGAGCTTGTGCGGGTTCGCCGAGCAGACGGTGGCCGCAATCAGCTCCGGCGCCAACGCAGGCCGATCACGTAGTCGAGATCGGTGAGCTGGGTGACGAGCTTCTCGTCGATGTGCGGCAACTCGAGCTGGACGATCCTGCGGTCGGCCTCGTCTCTGAGCTCGAAGTGCCGCACGTCGTGCAACTCGGCAAGCAGCGGCCCGATCGGCTGCCCTTCTTTCAGCTCCACGACCAGTCGATTCTCGTCGGGCTTGACCCGCTCGATCGCGCGGTACGCAGCGATCCGAAGCGGCCAGAGGGCGAGGATGGTCAGAACCGTGACGACGACGGCCGGCCAGTAGAAGCCCGCCCCGGCGGCCATGCCGACGGCGGCGACCACCCAGAGGGTCGCGGCGGTCGTGAGACCCCTGACCGAGAGCCCCTCGCGGACGATCGCGCCGGCACCGAGGAAGCCGATGCCGGTGACGATCTGCGCGGCGATCCGGCCCGGGTCGGCGCGCACGGCGGCCGAGCCGCTCGTCAGGAACTCGTGGAACCCGTACGCGGAGATGATCGTGAAGAGCGCCGAGCCGAGCGAGACGAGCAGGTGCGTGCGCACCCCTGCCTCGCGGTCGCGGATCTCGCGCTCGAAGCCGACCGCGGCACCGAGCCCGGCCGCGAGCACGAGGCGGCCGACCACCGCCCAGTCGCCGAGCTCGGGGACGCTACTCGCGAGGAGCCGCAACCGCGTCCTCCTGGAAGCGCTGCAGCTCGTCGATACCCGCCGCGGCGAGGTCGAGCAGCTCGTCCAGGCGGGCCCGGTCGAAGGGTACGCGCTCGGCGGTCGACTGCACCTCGACGAAGCGCCCGTCGCCGGTCATCACCACGTTCACGTCGACCTCGGCGTTCGAGTCCTCCGAGTAGTCGAGATCGAGCAACCCGACGCCGTCGACGACTCCGACCGAGACGGCGGCGACCGAGCCGGTCAACGCCTTCGAGAGCCCGAACCGGTCGAGCGCACGCCGGGCAGCGACGTACGCGCCCGTGATTGCAGCGCAACGTGTGCCGCCGTCGGCCTGCAGCACGTCGCAGTCGAGGTAGACCGTGCGCTCGCCGAGCGCCTGGAAGTCGACGACACCGCGCAGCGCCCGCCCGATCAGTCGCTGGATCTCGACCGTGCGCCCGCCCTGCTTGCCGCGGGCGGCCTCGCGATCCGTGCGCTCGCCGGTCGAGGCCGGGAGCAGCGAGTACTCGGCGGTCATCCAGCCGCGGCCCGAGCGGTGAAGCCAGCGCGGCACGCTTTCCTGCACCGAAGCCGTGCAGAGCACCCGCGTCTTCCCCTGCGACCAGAGCACGACGCCGTGCGGCTGCTCGAGGAACGTCGGGTCGGCCGTCACGGGACGGAGCTGGTCGGGCCGGCGCCCGTCCGCACGGCTCACGCGACACGCTCCAGCTCGGCGACCTCGACGTGCTCGACGTCGCCGAGCGGCAGCTGCAGGAACCGCTCGCCGAGCTCGCGGAAGAGCTCGGGGTCGCCGGTCGTGAGGAAGCGGTAGACGCCCTCGCGGCCAGGCTCGTTCTCGAACCCCTTGCGCGCGAGCGTCTCGGCGACCTCGCGCGCGGTCTCGTCGGCCGAGAAGACGAGCGTGACGTCGCGCCCGAACGTGCGCTGGAACACCGGCCGCAACAGCGGATAGTGCGTGCAGCCGAGGATGACCGTATCGCAGCCCTGCTCCTTCAACGGAGTCGCATACTCGCGCACGGCGCCGACAAGCTCGTCACTGAACGTGTCGCCGGCCTCGATCAGGGGCACGAGCTTCGGGCAGGCGATCGCGGTCAGGCGCGCTCCCGCATCGAGCGTGCGCACAAGCGACGCGTAGCGGCCGCTCGCGACCGTCAGCTCCGTTGCGAGCAGGCCGATCCGGCGGTTGCGCGTCGCCTGGACGGCGGCGTGCGCTTCGGGGACGATCACGCTGACCACCGGCACCTCGAGCTCCTCCTGCAGCTCGGGCAGCGCGGCCGAGGTCGCGGTGTTGCACGCGACCACGACCATCTTCACGCCGTGCCGCTCGAGATAGCCGCCGATCTCGTGCGCGAACCTGCGCACCTCGTCGGCGGTGCGCGGGCCGTACGGCAGCCGCGCATGGTCGCCGAGGTAGACGAAGTCCTCGTGAGGCATGGTGACGAGGCACTCGTGGAGGACGGTCAGCCCGCCGACTCCCGAATCGAATACGCCGATCGCCCGCGGGTCCGCCATGATCGCGATTGTATGGCCGCGGTCGTCCGGATCGGCACCTGTTCGTTTGCAGACGAGGCCCTGGTCGGTCACTGGTACCCGCCTGGCCTGCCCGCGCGCGCCCGGCTCCCGTGGTATGCCGAGCACTACTCCACGGTCGAGATCGACTCGACCTACTACCGGGTACCCGACGAGAAGACGGTGCAGGGCTGGGCGGAGCGGACGCCGGATGGGTTCGTCGCGCACATCAAGGCGTTCGGGCTGATGACGCGGCATCCGGTCCGGCTCGAGCAGGTGCCGCCCGACCTGCGAGACGGGCTGCCCGTCGACCACCGCGGCCGCGTCGACCGGCCCCCTCGCGAGCTGCGGGCGGCGGTCTTCCGGGAGTTCCTGGCGGCGCTCGAGCCGCTGCGGACGGCGGGCAAGCTCGGCGGGATCCTCTTCCAGATGCCGCCGTACGTCACCTGGAAGCCCTCGTCGCTCGACTACCTCGAGTGGGCGGGGGAGCAGGTCGGCGAGGAGACGTTCCTGTTCGAGCCTCGGCACCGCTCCTGGTACGACGAGGAGGTGCGTGCGGAGCTGCTGCGCTTCCTCGAGGAGCGGCGGATGACCTGGGTGGTCGTCGATGCGCCGAAGACGGGCGCCGCGAACATGCCCGAGACGCTCGTCGCCGTGACCTCACCGGTCGCCTACGTCCGCTTCCACGGCCGCAACGCCGGCACCTGGAACGTGCGCGGTGGCTCGGCCGCGCAGCGATTCGACCACCTCTATACGGAGGAGGAGCTGCGCGAATGGGTACCGCCGCTGCGGCGGCTTTCGAACGAGGCGGAGGAGGCGTACGCGTTCTTCAACAACAACAACCAGACGAACGGCGTCGCGCAGGCACCCGCGGGTGCCGAGCTCCTACGTCGGCTGCTCGAGGAGGAGCACGTGCCGGTCGCGTGATGTGCCACGGCGTACCTCGAGCGAGAAGGCCTCGCGCAGGCGATGTTCTGTGGGTAAGCCCGGCAGCAAGCTGCGTGGGCGGCACGCACATTCGCCACGCCCCTTCACGCTTGCAGTCTCCCTTGACTAGCGGGCGGAAGTACCCGAACCCCCGCCTACGACAAGGCGTCCAAAGACGCGCCACACGAGACCCGCAGGCGCTCGGCGTCGGCGCGAACCTCGTCGTCGGGGAACGCCGGCGGGTCTTCCTCCGGGAACGGGAACGGCCACTCGGGACGTGGGTCGTCCGCGTAGCGCGGCACGAGGTGCACGTGCAGGTGCGGCACCGAGTTGCCGAGGATGTCGTAGTTCATCTTCACCGGCCCGAAGACGCGCTCGATCGCGCGTCCCGCGTGCAGTAGCTCGAGCCAGAAGCGCATCGCCTCCGGCGCGGATAGCTCGGTCGGCTCGACGACGTGGCCGCCGCGGTAGTAGACGTGCGAAAGGCCGCGCTGGATGCCGCCGCGACTCAGATACGCATCGGTCAGCTCGCCCGAGAAGAAGCGAATGCCATGAGCGGTCTCGTCGGGCCGGCCCTGCTCACAGATGGGGCAGTTTTCGCCGCGCTTGCGCTCGTAGAACCGCTTCGGCCACTCCATGGGACTCCTATGATGACAGCGTGCCGGAGACGCCCGAACAGTTCTGGGAGCGCGCGCGCACCGGCCTGCGGATGCCGCCTGTCGAGGACTGGGAGTCGTGGCCGTTCGTGGGCGAGATCGCGCCGAAGCAGCTCGAGCCGCCAGTCTCGGAGGAGAAGTCTCGCCACGGTGTCGGCGGAGACTGCAAGGCGTGCAAGAACGGCGTCCAGTCTGCGATCTGGCACGACGAGCGCTGGATGCTCCGGCCGCTGCGCGAGCCGTCAGGGCTCCCATTCGTGTGCCTGCTCGAGACGCGCGCGCATCTCGACTTCCCCGACCTCGACCACCAGCACGCCGCGGAGCTCGGGCCGCTGCTCCTGCGCATCCAACGCGCGGTAGCCTCGATCCCGGGCGTCGGCAACGTCCACATCGGACGCTGGGGCGAAGGCTCCGAGCACTGCCACATCTGGTTCATGGCGCGCACAGCACGCATGGAGCAGCTCCGGAGCTCGTTCGCGGCGATCTGGGACGACATCCTCCCGCCCACGCCGCGCGAGGTGTGGGACGCGAACGCCGAGCTCGTCCGCACGGCGCTAGCAGCTGCCGACTAGGGCGCAGGGGCCCCAGCGGCTCCCCCATCTCCGAATGAGGCTATTTCCTCGCCCGCGAAGACTGTTCACGAATACACCCGGCGGGCAGTCGTGGTCTCTTCGGTTCCGTCGCCCCGCGCTGAGAGTTGGCCCCCCGAGGACGATCACGCAGCGACGTTCCCGCGCAGGCGCGATTCCTAACCGCGGAGGAGGTGCGGAATCTCGCTCTCACAGCTCACTCTCTTTACGTTGCGAAGAGCCAGCGATTGCGCCGTGTCGGTTCGGCGACACGCTCGACTTCGGGCTTCCACGGAACCTGGCCGCGAGGGGGTAGCAGCGTGGCCGGCAGAAGCGCGCTTAAAGTGACCACGCCGCAAACCAGGCAGAGCGCGACGGGGCCGAGTGGGCCGATCAGGAAGCCTGCAACAAACATGGCCACGCTCATCGCCCCTGCGTTGACCGAACCTGCCGCGGCGAATACCCGCGCACGCACCGGATCCGGCGTATGGCGTTGCGTGAGCAGCGTCCCGGCCAAGAGCGCTGCCGCGTCGCCGACACCGGCGATCGAGAAGAGGATGATCACCGACACGCTGCTCGGACTGACGGCGCAGAGGATGATCGCGACGCCTCCGACCAGCCAGCCGAAGAAGAGCGCCTGCTTTTCCCGGAATGCTCCCTCCGCGCGGCGTCCGAAGCGCGAGCCGATGAAGTTGCCGACGCCGTAACCGGCGGTGGCGATGCCGAAACCCAACGCGCCCGAGCCGAGGTGGGCGAACAGCGGAAACTCGCCGACGTTGATCATCCCGTAGCCCAGCAGTGCGGCGCCGTTGGCGGCTAGCACCAGCCGGAGAGCGTCGTTGCGTGCGACGAAGCGGACACCGGCCCAGATCCCGGCATGGGCCGGATCGCTGCTCGGCGCAGCTCGGTAACGGCCGCGAATCCCGAGCACGAACAGCGCGGAGACGACGAACGATGCGGCGTTGAGAAGGAACGCCGTTGCTCCGCCGAAGGCTGCGACCACTATGCCGCCAAGCGCGCCGCCGAGAACGGTTCCGACGGCGACTCCCGATGCGCGTGCTGCGGTCGCCCGCGTCCTCTCCGCCTCCGGTACCAGCATCACGAGGAAGGCCGAGGACGCTGGCCCGAACGGAGCGCCAACGATCGAAGAGAGAGCCGCAAGCGCGACGAGCGCGATCGCCGAATGGCTGAATGCAACCGCAACGAACACACCAGCCGACGACAGGTCGGAGACGATCATCACCATGCGCCGGTCGAAGTGATCGCCGAGCGCACCCGCCCACGGCGCAACGAGCACCGACGTCGCGAACTGGGTCAGCACCAGCGCCGCGACCCAGGCACCTGAATCTCCACTGCGGACGAAGATCACCGCGACCCACGCGATCGACGCGGCCCGAGTCCCGGTCACCGAGATCGCCCGTGCCACCGAAAGACTCGCGACATGCCGACGATACGGTTCCTCAGCCCAACGCCGCCGACGCTCCGACCAGCCGGCGAAACCCACCGATCGACTATACGGCCCGTCGCGCGGATCAGGCGACATTGCGGAGCGCTCCTCCAGGCAAGGTGTCTGACACCTTTCGAGCCGCGGCGCGCACCCCGTGAAGGGCGTGCGTTCGCCGGCGTGGCCCGGCAACCAACTTCAGCGGCGAGGTTCGAGCAGCACGACAGGGATACGGCGCGTGGTCCGTCGCTGGTAGTCGAGGTAGCCGGGCGCGCGAGTGGTCACCTGCGCCCAGAGACGTTCGCGCTCGTCGGGAGTCGCCTCGCGCGCCACGACGTCGTGGGTGACCCTACCGAGCTGCACGGTCGCCCTCGGCTCACGCTGAAGGTTCAGCCACCACGAAGGCGAACGGTCGAGCCCGCCGTACGAGGCGATCACGGCGAAGCTCCCGCCGTCGCGCAGCGAGCACAGCGGCACGGTGCGCGCGCGGCCCGACCGGCGACCGGTCGTCGTGAGCAGCAGGATCTCGAGCCCCCAGATGCGGGCTCCGACCCGGCCTCCGGTCGCGGCGTACAGAACCCGGTGGAGCGCACCGAGATAGCGAGTCGCCAGCCGGACGCCCAGTGGACGCATCAAAAGCAGCTTCGCACGGCGCCCCCAAGCCTGCCACCACTCGCGACGAGCTGTGATAGTCGTCGCTTGGTGCGCGTCCTCGCAGTCATTCACGGGCCGAGCGTGCGCCCCGAGGTCTTCGAGGACGTCGTGACCGAGGACGGGCACGAGCTCGTCGAGTGGGACATCCGCATCCAGGGCCCGCCGCCCGAGGGGTTCGACGCGGTGATGGTATTCGGCGGCGACCAGAACGTCGGCGAGGAGGTCGTGCATCCGTGGCTGCACGACGAGTACGACGCGCTGCGCCGGTTCGTCGAGCACGACACCCCGCTTCTCTGTGTCTGCCTCGGTGCGCAGACGCTCGCCCACGCGACCGGCGGCACTGTCGAGCCGATCGGCACGATGCTCGCCGGCTTCTATCCGACCGAGCTGACCGCCGCGGGGGCGACCGACGCGGTCCTCGGAGTCATGCCTGCGCGGTTCGACGCCCTGAACCTGAACGGCTACCGCTTCACGCCGCCCGACGGCGCGGTCGTGCTCGCCGTGGGGCCGGTCATCCAGGCCTTCCGGCTCGGCGTGCGTGCCTGGGCGATCCAGTTCCATCCAGAGGTGCGCCGCGACCAGGTCGTCGAGTGGTTCACGGAGGAGGAGAAGATCACGCGACCGCTCGACGAGATCCTCACGGAGCTCGATGGGCATCTCATCGGGTGGCAGGAGCAGGGGCGCGTGCTCTGCCGAGCGTTCCTCGCCGCCGCTGCGGGCTGACTAGCGCTCGACCGGGAGGTCGTCGCGGCGCGACCACTCGTGCCACGAGCCCGTGTAGTTACGAGCGTCGTAGCCGAGGCCGCGCAGGAGCTGCATCGCGACCGACGAGCGAGAGCCGCTGTGGCAGTAGACGACCACCTCCGCCCCCGCCTCCAGGCCAAGCTCCTGCCGAATCGCGTCGGCCTCGAGCTCGACGAGCCGGCGAACGTCCAGATGGCGCGCGCCCGGGATGTGCCCCTGCCGCGGGTCGCACGCCGCACCGCCGGAGCCGTCGTACTCGTGCGTCGCGCGGACGTCGACGATCGCGACCGCCTCGAGCCGCGTCGCGAGCTCGTCGATCGCGATCTCGCTCACGAGAGTCCCTGCACGACCGCCACTTCTGCAGCGACCGACGGGCGCTGCTCGAGCGCCGCGAGCCAGCCGGCGACACGCTCGGGCAACTCGACGCCGAGCATGTCCCTGGCGCGGATCACCCAGGGGACGTAGGCGATGTCGGAGAAGAGCGAGACGCCGACCTCGAGCCGCTCGAGCTTTCCGGCGAGGTCGTTGTCGTCGCCACGCCGGAACGCGTAGTAGTCGTCGCCGAGATTCGCGTCGAAGCGGTGGACGAGCAGCCTGGCGCGCGCTCGCACCTCGAGGTCGTCGGGCAGGAGCGGAGGCTCCGGGAACCGCTCGTCGAGGTACGCCATGATCACCTCCGACTCGGGCAGGTCGATCGCCTCGCGCAGCACCGGCACCCTCCCCGACGGGGGGTTGAGCTCGATGAGCCACGCCGGCCGGTCGCGCAGGTCGACCTGCACGTTCTCGTACGCGACGCCCTTCTCGGCGAGCGCGATTCGCACCCGAGCGCAGTACGGGCAGCGGAGGGCGTCGACAACCTTCACGGCTCGAGCCCCATCAGCGCGGCGAGCTGCCGGTAGAGCTCGGCGGCAGGCGGGAGGTCGGCCGGCGACGCCGCGGTACGCGCGAGGCGGCGCACCGCCTCCCGGTCGGCGCCCGTGAGGCGGGCGATGAGGGTCGGGTTGGCGGCGAGCGCGAGCTCGTCACCGGTCGGGAGCGCGCCGTAGTAGCTCGGCACCGACAGGTACTCGTCGACCATCCGCCCGCGCTCGTAGAGGCGGAAGCGAACGACCTCGCCTTCGAGCCCCAGCGCGACGGTGACCGCGCCGAGCCGCTCCGACAGCTCCTTGGCGAACCGGCCGTGCGACTCCCGGTCGCCGTCGAGCACCGGATCGGCGACGCGGATCCAGCTCTCGCCGGCACGCACGTCGGCGTGCTCGAGGCGCGGCACGAACTGCGCCACGGCCCGCTCCACGGAGACCTCGTCGTCGGTCTGCACATGCGTCGTCGCATGCTGCTCGCCGCTCGGCCCCTCCGTGAGGCGTTGCGTGAGCGCATCGACGGGCATCGCCAGCAGATGGGCGGTCTCCCGGAAGCCGAGCCGGCGCCACACGACCTGCGCGTCCGCGTTCGCGTCGAGCACCTCGAGCGTCACGTGGCGCGCACCCTGCGCCTGGGCGATTGCAACACATTCGCGGAGCAGCGCCTTCGCCACGCCACGACGCCGCGCTCGCTCGCGCACGTGGACGAGCTGGACGTGCGCGCGACCGCGCACCGTCTTCTCGATGCGGGCGACACCGACCGGGCCCTCGGCATCCTCGGCGAGGAACACGCCGCCCGCGCGGATGTCGTCGAGCGTGTCGGGCCACTCGTCCGCCCACGTCTCCGGATCCTCGATGTCCCACGGCGTCTCCGCCTCGAACTCCTCCCAGAGCGAGCGCAGCGCCGCCTCGTCGGCCTCGGTCGCCCGGCGGATCGTCAGTGCTTCGTCAGCCATCCGGCAAGCAGGTAGTGGGCCGACAGGTTTTCGTAGGGGTGAAGCCGCGCGCCGAGCTCGTCCACGGCGACACGGTAGACGCTCTCGGCCGCCTTCCGCAGCGCAAGGTCGCCGGCCGGCCAGGCGTGCGGACGCGCGAGGTGGCGGGCGAGAAACCACTCCGCTGTCCACGGGCCGAGCCCGCGAAGCGCCGTCAGCCGCAGGCGCACTTCGTCGTCGGGCAGCCCGGCGAGCTCGTCGAGGTCGAGCGCGCTGCGCGCGAGCGCGACGGCGTACTCGGCCTTGCGACGGGTGAAGCCCGACGCGACGAGATCGTCCTCGGACGCGGCGGCGATCCGCCCGCGCGACGGGAACGCCCACGCCCCGCCGACGCGCTCCCCTAGCCGTTCGACGAGCCGGTTGCGGATCGCGACGGCCGAGTACAGCGACACCTGCTGCGCCGTGATCGACGTGACGAGAGCCTCGAACGGCTCCGGCTGCAGCGGCGGCCGGTAACCGCGGAGCCCCTCGACGATCGGGGCGAGCACAGGGTCGGCGGCCGCCCACACGGCGAAGCCCTCAAGGTCGAACGGCAGCCCAATCAGGTGCTCGACGACCGGACGGGTCTGCTCGTCGAGCGGCTCGACGTCGACGCCACCCGGGCGCGGCCGGATCTGCACCTCCCGGCCGTCGACCACGCGGTGTAACACGCCGTCGGCGACGAGGTTCGCGAGATCGGTCCCGAACACGCGGAAGCGCGCGAGCGAGAGCTCGAAGTCGTAAGGCTCGGGGACCCGGAGGAGGGTCAGAGGTGCGAGGTGACGCCGGCCTGGTCGTCCGCCCCGGCGTTCTCGGCCCACGAGTACATGTACCTGCCGTCGTCGAGGTCGGCGGCCAGCTGGGTCAGCCGAAGCGGATGGAACGTGTCGCACATGACGGCGTACTCGTGCGTCTCGGTCATCCCGATGCTCTTCTCCGCGAGGCCCGGCTGCGGGCCGTGCGGCAGCCCCGACGGATGGAGCGTCACCGACCCGACCTCGATCCCCTTCCGCGAGGAGAAGTTGCCGTCGACGTAATAGATCATCTCCTCGCTCTGCAGGTTCGAGTGGTGGTAGGGGATCGGGATCGCCTCGGGATCGAAGTCGAGCTTGCGCGGACAGAAGCTGCAGATGACGAAGTTCGGGCCCTCGAATGTCTGGTGCGACGGCGGAGGCATGTGGATGCGACCGGTGATCGGCTCGAAGTCATGGATCGAGAACGTCCACGGGTAGACGAACCCGTCCCAGCCGACGACGTCGAACGGGTGATAGTCGATCACGTAGGTCTGGAAGCCGTCGCGCACCCGCACCTTGAGCACGTGCTCGCCGCGCTCACGGTGAGTCCTGAGCTCGGTCGGGCCGTGGATGTCGCGGTGGTAGTAGGGCGCGTGCTCCATCAGCTGCCCGTGCTCATTGCGGTAGCGCTTCGGGATCGTGATCAGCCCGGGCGTCTCGAAGACGAGGTGTCGCTGCTCCCCTTCGGAGCGGAAGCGATAGGTCGTGCCGCGGGGCACGACGACGTAGTCGCCTGGGCCGTACGGCAGGTCGCCGAAGACCGTCTCGAGCGTCCCGGCGCCCTCGTGGACGAAGATCACCTCGTCGCCCTCGCCGTTCCGGAAGAAGTAGTCCATCTCCTCGGTCGGCCTGCAGAGCGAGATCTCGACGTCGTCGTTCCACATCAGCAGCTGGCGCCCGGCGACCGCATCGCCCGACGGCACGACCTCCCAGGTGCGCAGGTGCCGATGGGCGTGCGCGTCCGGCACCCACTCGACGCGCACGATCGGCTCGAACTCGCCGAGCTCGATCACACGGCACGGCGACTGAAGGTGGTACAGGATCGACTCGAGGCCCGAGAAGCCCTCGAATCCCATCACCTCCTCGGTGAGGAGAGTCCCGCCGCCGTTTGCCGCATTGTCGCGGGCGACCGTGTGACGTTTCCGAGGCACCTCGCCCAGTCGCTGGTAGAACGGCACAGATGGAGGATATCGCCGCCCGGATCGCCCGTGAGGTCGGCTCGTGGGAGGGAGTCACCACCCACGACCACCGCTTCGGCGGGATCGAGTTCCGCCTCGGCCGGCGCGACCTCGGTCACCTCCACGGCGAGCGCTGGGCCGACCTGCGCTTCCACAAGGGGATCCGGGACATGCTCGTCGAGACCGGCCGCGCGCAGCCCCACCACGTCCTGCCCCACACCGGCTGGGTGTCGAAGCAGATCCGTGACGAGCGCGACGCGGACGAGGTCGTCGAGCTCTTCCGCCTCGCCTGGGAGCGTGCCCGCGTCGCCGAGCAGGCGACCGGATCACGCAGCCACGCCGACGAGTGACCCGAACCGCGCCGCGTCGACATTGCCGCCGGAGACGATCACTCCGAGTGACGGCGCCTCGACGATCCCCTCGAGCACGGCGGCGATCCCGACCGCTCCGCTCGGCTCGACCACGAGCTTCAGCCGCTCGAACGCGAAGCGCATCGCGGCGACGATCTGCTCGTCGGTGACCGTGACGATCTCGTCGACGAGACGCGAGCCGACCTCCCACGTCAGCTCGCCGGGCGACGGTGTCTGCAGTCCGTCGGCAATCGTGCGCGGCACGTCGATCGCGACGATCCGGCCGGCGGCGAACGACCGCTGCCAGTCGTCGCCCGCCGTCGGCTCGACGCCGACGATGCGCCGGACGCCGAGCTCTCGCGCGATCGTCGCCGAGCCCGAGATGAGGCCGCCTCCGCCCACCGGCACGACGAGGGTGTCGACGACACCCGCATCCTCGAGCAGCTCGAGGGCCGCCGTGCCCGCGCCCGCCATGATCAGCGGGTCGTCGAACGGCGGCACGATCGCGGCGTTCCGCTCCGCCGCGAGAGCGGTGGCGATCGCGACGCGGTCCTCCGTGTAGCGGTCATAGCGGAGGATCTCGGCGCCGTAGCCCATCGTCGCGGCGACCTTCAGCTCGGGTGCGTCGAGGGGCATCACGATCGTCGCGTTCACCCCGAGCAGGCTCGACGCGAGTGCAACGGCCTGAGCGTGGTTGCCCGAGGAGAATGCGACGACCTCGCTGCCCGGCGGAAGCGAGGAGATCTTGTTGTACGCACCGCGGAACTTGAACGCGCCGGCCCGTTGGAGGCACTCCGGCTTGAGGACGACGTGCTCGCCGAGCGTCCGCGAGCGCACGACGGGCGTGCGGTGGACGACGCCTTCCAGCCGCAGGGCGGCGGCCCGGATGTCGGCCGGCCCGATCACACGACCCGGTTGCCCAGCACGCCGATGCCCTCGATCTCGAGCTCGACGACGTCGCCGCGCTCGAGCCAACGGCCGTCGCCGTGCTCGAGGATGCAACCGCTCCCGACCGTCCCCGAGCCGATCAGGTCGCCGGGCCGAAGCGTCGTGTTCCGCGTCGCCGCCGCGACGAGCGCGTCCCAGCGGTGGTACATCGCCGCAAGGTTGCCGCGCGAGCGCTCCTCGCCGTTGACGCGCGCGACCATCTCGCCGCTCGAGCCGTCGAGCTCGTCGGGGGTGACGACGACAGGGCCGAACGAGGTGGCGAAGTCCTTGCCCTTCGCCGGGCCGAGGCCGACGCGCATCTCGCGCTGCTGCACGTCGCGGGCCGACCAGTCGTTCATCACCGTGAAGCCGCCGATCCGTCCCTCGGCGCCGATCACCGCAGCGCATTCGAGCTCGTAGTCGAGCTGCTCGGTCCCCTCGGGATACGGGACGTCGTCGTCCGGGCCGAAGATCGCAGCGGGGTTCGAGAAGTAGAAGACCGGGAGCTCGTACCACTCGGCGGGCACCTCACGGCCCCGCTGACGGCGGGCGTTCGCGACGTGCTCCTCGAACGCCATGAAGTCGCGAACGGCAGGCGGATGGAGCACCGGCGGGCGCAGGTCGACGTCGGCGAGGGCGTATTCGGCGTGCTCGCGGGCGGAGCCGCCGCCCGTGAAGAACGACTGAAGCGTCTGCGCCGCGAGCTGGATGACGCGGTCGCCCTCGATGCGCCCCGGCCAGCCGCGCTCGAGCGCGAGCTCCTTCGGCGTGAACATGCAGAGCTTCAAGGCTCCGTATGAACTATCACGTCGGCGATCTCCGGCCGCTCGCGGCGGATACGCTCCTCGATCTCGCTGGCCTGGGCGTGCGCCTCGTCGAGCCGGCTCGCCCCGTCGAGCGCGAGCGTGAGGAAGGCCACCACGCCGACGTCGGTTCGCACGAACCGCAGCCCCCGCGGCTCACGCCCCGTGGCTGATTCGACGATCCTCCTCACCGCCTCGCCCGCCTCCGAGTCGAACTCGCGGCCCGCCGCCTGTTCGGCCAGCGGCTCGAGATGCGTCTGGACGCCCGCGATCTCCGGCACGGCCTTGCAGACTGCCGCCTCCAGCTGCTCGGCGATCGCGTGCGCTTCGTCGAGCGGCATGTCGCCGGGGAGCTTCGCGTGAAGCGACAGCTCGGTGCGGCCGTCGACGTCGAGCAGCGAGAGGTTGTGTACTTCCCGGACGCCCGGCACGGCAACCGCCGCGGCGAGCGCCCGCTCGTGCACCGACTCGACCTCCAGCGGCTCGACGTGAACGACGACGTCGGAGTTCGGGAGCGCGCGCCCGACCGCAGCCTCGACCGCATCGGCCGCGGCGTGTCCCTGCCCCACTCCTGCGGTCGGTGACACTCCGATCACCACATCGGCGAACTGGCGCGCGCCGGCCTGGCGCATCCGAAGCCGGCGCAACTGCACCGAGGGGGCGATCTGCTCAATGGCCGCGACAGCAGCCGCCTCGGCGTCGACGGGCGCACGATCCATGAGGACGTCGACGTTCACCTTGCCGAGCCGCGCCGCCGCGAGTAGCACGAGGACGCCGACGAAGAGCGCGGCGATCGCGTCGGCTTTCGGATGACCGTAATGCGTCGCTATCAGGCCGAGCAGCACCGCCACGGAGCCTGCGAGATCGCTTGCGAAGTGCAGAGCGTTCGAGCTGAGCGCCGCACTCTCGTACCGGCGCGCAGTGCGCCACGACACGCTTGCCCGGCTCGCATCGATCGCGATCACGACGCCGAGGACGGCGAACGCATACCAGGTGACGTGGGGCTGCGACTGGTTTGCGCCGGTGAGCCGCTCGATCGCGCGCACCGAGATGAAGGCGCTCACGGCCGCCAGGAACGTCGCCTCGGCGAGCGCCGAGAGATGCTCCGCCTTGCCGTGGCCGAACTGGTGGGTGACGTCGGCGGGGCGCTCCGCGACGCGTAGCGCGAAGTAGGTGAGGAGCGCTGCGACGAGGTCGGTGCCCGAGTGGGCGGCCTCGGAGATGAGCCCCAGGCTGGAGGTGGCGAGGCCGGCGCTCAGCTTCAGCGCGACCAGGGTCGCGGCTGCGACGACGCTGAGGAGCGCGGAGCGGCGCTGCGGGGTCATGCGGGAACGTTAGACGGGGTACCCCCTGATCTTCAGGCGTACGGCGACTCGGCCGATAGGACCCCGATGGGTGCGGCACCCGCAAGCGGGCGCTGGGTCGCGAGGCCGTGGCGGGCCAGGACGCTTCGCGCCCTCGTCTACGTCCTGCCGATCCTCGGCTCACTCGTCTTCGTGCGCGCAGTCGCGGCCGCGACCGGGCCGCCGACGAGCTCGCTCGCGATCTACCTCGCGTGGTGGTTCTCGCTCAGCATCGGCGCGACAATCGTCGTCTCGGGGCTCTACGCCATGACCCGAAGGCTGCTGCCGCTCGGGGCACTGCTCGAGCTGTCGCTCGTCTTCCCCGACGAGGCGCCCTCGCGGTTCCGCGTCGCGATGCAGACCGGCACCGTGCAGGAGCTCGAGGAGCGCCTGCGCGGGCTCGGCGACACGGCGACGCCCGCGGAGGCGGCCGGGATCCTCCTGCGCCTCGTTGCCGCGCTCGACGTGCACGACAGGATCACCCGCGGCCACGCGGAGCGGGTTCGCGCCTACTCCGCGAGTCTCGGCAAGGAGCTCGCCCTGCCGGCCGAAGACCTCGACCGGCTGAACTGGGCGGCGCTTCTCCACGACATCGGCAAGCTCGACGTGAGCGCCGAGATCCTGAACAAGCCCGGACGGCCGACCGACGAGGAGTGGGAGCAGCTCCGCGTGCATCCCCTGCGCGGCGAGACGCTGGTCGCGCCGCTCGAGCACTGGCTCGGAGAATGGGCGCACGCCGTCGGCTACCACCACGAGCGCTGGGACGGCAAGGGCTACCCCCGCGGCGTCGCCGGCGACGACATCCCCCTCGCCGGACGCATCGTCGCGATCGCCGACGTCTTCGACGTGATCACTTCGAGCCGCTCCTACAAGCGCGCGGCGACCGCGGCGGAGGCTCGCGCCGAGATCGCCCGTTGCGCCGGCGCCCAGTTCGACTCGCGCCTCGTGCGCGCGTTCCTGAACATGTCGCTCGGGCGGATGCGCCTCGTGCTCGGCCCGGTCTCGTGGCTCACCCACGCGCCGTTCCTCGCCCGGCTGCCGCTCACCCCGACGTTCGGTGCGACGATCATGGGGGCGGCGGCGCTCGCCACCACTGCAGCGACCGGCCTCGCCCAGCCCCGGGCGAGCGTGTCGGTGAAGACGACGCCTCCTCCCCCGATCGCCGCACCGACGCCGCAGCCGGTCGCGCAGCCGGTCGTCGAGCTGAACGTGGCCCCGCGGCAGGTGACGGCGACACCGCACGTCCACAAGAAGGCGCGGCGCCGTCCGCGGCGCCACGAAACGACCGCCCCGCGGATCGACCCCCGGTCGCCGGCCCCGACGGTGACCGTCGCCGTCTCGACGCAGCCGGCCAAGACGCCCGTCACGCCGCAGCCGACCGGCTCCGGCAGCTCCACGCCCCCCTCGAGCCCAAGCGCGCCGAAGGGTGCCGGCTCGGGCGGCGCGACGAGTCCCGGCAAGACGAAGACGCCCGCGACGACAACGACGACAACGAAGACGCCGCCGACGACGACCACGACCCCCACCCCGCCGAAGAAGACGCCGACGACACCCACGACGACGACGACGACGACACCACCACGCCCGCGCCGCCACCTCCGAACGTCGCGCCGACGTTCTCGCTCGCAGGCAACCAGACCGTGCTCGAGGATGCGGGGGCCCAGCACGCAAGCGGGTTCGCGAGCGGCATCTCGCCCGGCCCGGCGAACGAGGCGGAGCAGACCGTGACGTTCTCGGTGACCACCGACCACTCGAGCCTCTTCAGCACGCAGCCCGCGCTCTCGGGCAGCGGCACGCTCACGTACACGACGGCGCCGAACGCAAACGGCACTGCGACGGTGACGGTCGTCGCCCACGACGACGGCGGCACGGCGAACGGCGGCTCCGACACGAGCACCGCCCAGACCTTCACCATCTCGATCACTCCAGTGAACGACGCGCCCAGCTTCGCCGCCGGCTCGAATCAGACCGCGGTCTCGCTCCTCGGCGCCCAGACGGTGAAGGGATGGGCGACCGGCATCTCACCGGGCCCTTCGGACGAGGCCGGGCAGACGGTGACGTTCGTCGTCACCGTCGACAAGCCGGGGCTGTTCGCGACCCAGCCCGCGATCTCGTCCGACGGCACGCTCACCTACAAGCCGACGCTGCTCGCCCTCGGGACGGTGACGGTGACTGTGCGTGCCGTCGACAGCGGCGGCACGGCGAACGGCGGCGTCGACACGAGCCCGCCGCAGACGTTCACGATCACGATCGCCTAGATGTAGGACCCGAGCAGGCGATCAAACCTGCTCGAGCGGCCAGACGAGCACGTCCTGGCGCGTCGAGAAGAGCACGTGCGGCTCGCCGTCGGGAAGCGGCACCGGCGACATCGTGTTCAGGTCGACGACCGCCTCCCCATGCTGCACCCGCCACGGCGGATGGTGCACTTCTGCGCGGTACAGCCGGCCGCCGTCCGCGGTGTAGAGGCAGTACCGCTCGACAAGGAACGCCTCGAGCGAGCCGGCGCCGGGCTCGAACACCTCGCCGACGCCGCGGTAGCGGCCGCTGAACGCCGCCCCCGGCCGCGCGGACTCGTAGTGGACGAACTCGCCGATACGCTCGCATCGCATCTGCGCCCGCTCGTACGGCAGCTTGTAGAAGCGCTTCGCGCCTTCGACCATCAGCGTGCTCGCCGCGTCTAGCGAGAAGAACCAGACCCCCGGACGGTCGTCGTGCACGACGTACGTACGCACGTTGAGCTCGGGGAACGTCGAGAGCCGCGGCACGGGCAGAAGCCCGCGCGGGCGCAGGTTCGAGATCACAAACGGCACGATCCCGACGAACGCTGCGCCGTCGCGGGTCTGAAGCTCGAGCTCCTCCGGAACGAGCGGCCGGAGCAGGCCGGGGTCGACGCGCCAGTGGAGGAACGCCAGGTCGGTCCAGCTCTGCGCGTTCGTCCACGCAGCCTCCGGGACCGGCCAGGGACGGTGGGAGACGTCGTCGGCCGTCGAGGCCTGGCGGGCGGCGTCGCGGAGGGCATCGTGAAGCGGCACGACGACCTGGATCAGAGATTCCCGCGGAGTGCCTGCTCGCGCTCGATCGCTTCGAACAGCGCCTTGAAGTTCCCGTCGCCGAAGCCGCGCGCGCCGTGGCGCTCGATCACTTCGAAGAACAGGGTCGGGCGGTCCTGGGCGGTCTTCGTGAAGATCTGCAGCAGGTAGCCGTCGTCGTCACGGTCAGCGAGGATTCGCAGCCGGCGGAGATCGTCCCAGCTCTCGTCGATCTCGCCGATGCGATCGGGCGTCTCGTCGTAGTACGCGTCGGGCGTCGACAGGAACACGATGCCGCGCCGTTGCATCGCCTCGACGGTTTCGACGATGTTG
This sequence comes from uncultured Thermoleophilia bacterium, assembly GCA_963794375.1. Classification (GTDB taxonomy): domain Bacteria; phylum Actinomycetota; class Thermoleophilia; order Gaiellales; family Gaiellaceae; genus PALSA-600. The sequence goes on along the minus strand of CAWCDL010000001.1, from coordinate 123,956 downwards.
GCCGTCTGCATCGCGATGTGCTGCGAGCCTGGCCCGTGGTTGAACTCGAGGTACTCCTCGATCTGGCTCTTGCGCTTGCCCTCGGCGGGCTCGTTGATCGGGAACTTGACCTTGCCGGCGCCGTCGGTGAGTACCTTCGACATCAGCGCCGAGTACTCGGTCGAGATGTCCTTGTCGCTGAAGTGGAGCATCTCGGTCATCCCGAACACACGCTCGTAGAACTCCACCCAGTGCTCCATGCGGCCGAGCTCGACGTTGCCGACGATGTGGTCGAGCGCGAGGAGCCCCACGCCCTCGTCGGCTGCGGATTCCTGCGCGACGTAGCCGGGCAGGTACGCGCCCTCATAGGCGTGCCGGTCGACGAACGTGTGCACGACGTCGCCGTAGGTCGCGATCGTCGCCAGGGTGACGGTGCCGAATTCGTCCTCGACGATCTTCGGCTCGTTGACGCCGCGGGCGCCGCGCTGCACCGCCTGCCGGTAGGCCTCCGTCGCGTCGGGGACGCGCAGCGAGATGTCCTTCACGCCGTCGCCGTGCACGAACGCGAACTCGCCGATCTCGTGGCCGCGGCGGAGCGAGCTCGACAGCACGAGCCGGATGTCGCCCTGCTCGACGACGTAGCTCGCGCGGTCCCGCATGCCCGTCTCAGGGCCTGCGTACGCGACGCGGCGGAAGCCGAGCGCGTGCTCGTACCAGTAGGCGGCCTGCTTGGCGTTCCCGACCCACAACTCGACGTGGTCCCAACCGTCGAGCGGCATGAAGTCGTCGGCCACGACCGGAGTCTACCCCGGCTCCAGGGGCGTCCTCCGTGACCGCTCGACGAGCACCGCGGAGATGATCAGGGCGCCGCCGACGACCTCGATCAACGTGAGGCTCTCACCGAGCAGCACAAGCGCGAACAGCACGCCGAAGGCGGGCTGCAGGTTCGAGAACAGCGACGCGCGGGACGGGCCGACCTTCGAGATGGCGGTGAACCAGAGGATGTTCGTGAGAAAGAGCGGCCCGACGACGGCGAAGCCGAAGCCGAGCCAGACGCGCCAGCCGAAGTCGAACGACTGGCTCATCGTCTGCGGGAGGCCGACGAGCGCGATCGGCACCCAGCCGCACGAGAGCACGATCGAGCTGATCCGGAAGGGCGAATAGCGGCGCATCAGCGGCGTGATCGCGATCGAGTAGACGGCCCACGTCGCGGCCGTGCCGAGCGCGATCAGATCGCCCAGCTTGTGCCCGGAGAAGCCGCCCGAGCCCGAAGCGACGAGCGACACGCCGACGAGCGACACTGCGGCGGCGATCCAGAAGCCTCGGTGCATGTGCTCGAGCCCGACGAGGCTGGCGAAGACCCCGATGAACATCGGCGTCGTTCCGAGGATCAGCGTCACCGTCGCCGCCGATGTCTTGTCGATCGAGTAGACGAAGCAGATCTGGTTGCAGAAGATCATCACCGCCGCGAGCGCTACGTACCGCAGGTCGCGGCGGGCGATGCGAAAGCTCCGCTCGCGGTAGTACGTGAACGTGACGAAGAGCGCCGTCGCCACGCCGTAGCGGATCGTGGCGTACGCGAGCGGCTCGAAGCCGTGTGTGAGGACGTAGCGCGTGACGGTCGTGTTGAGCGCCCACAGGAGCACCGTCCCGAGCAGCATCAGGTCGACGGGACGGACGCGCATGCCGAAGCCGACCCTAGTCCGACCGAGTAGATTTCGCCCCGTGAAGCGCGAACTCACCCGCGACGACGTTGACGCCCTCGTCGGTCCTGCGACGCCGCATTTCGCCTACCAGCTGCGCGCACGCGTCCGCGAGCTCGTGGCGGAGCTGCCGGCCGATGACGACGTGCGTCTGTACGCCGAGGAGCAGATCGAGCGGCTCGACCGGCTCGGGCACGCGTCCTCGAAGGCCGACGAAGGGCCGCGCGAGTCGCCGAGTCGTCTGGGCTGGGACGAGATCCCGTCGTCGGCGCCCGCGGACGCCCCCCTCCCACCCCAGTAGCTTGACCGTCTTCGTCACGGGCGGCTCGCGTGGGATCGGGCGGGCGATCGCGCTCCGCTTCGCACGCGACGGGGCGAGCCGCGTGGCGATCGGGTACCTGCGCAACGACCAGGCGGCCGAGGAGACGGCAGCCGAGCTGCGCACACTGGGAGCCGAGCCGGTGCTCGTGCGCGGCAACGTCACGTCGGCCCGCGTGCTCGAGGAGGTCGCGGCGCTCGGCCCGCTGGACGTGCTCGTCCACAACGCGGCAACCGGGGTCATCCGGCCCGCCCTCGAGACGGACGACAGGCATTGGGACTGGACGCTGAACGCGAACGCCCGCGCACTCCTGCAGCTGGCGCGTGTCGCCGCACCCAAGATGCCGACCGGCTCGTCGATCGTCGCCATCTCGTCGCTCGGCGCGCAGCGCGTGCTCGAGAACTATGTGCTCGTCGGCACCTCGAAAGCGGCTCTCGAATCGCTCGTCCGGTACCTGGGCGTCGAGCTCGCCGCGAACGGCATCCGCGTCAACGCCGTCTCGGGCGGCGTCGTCGAGACAGGTGCGCTCGAGCATTTCCCCAACCGCGACGCGATGCTCGCGGCCGGCGCCGCGAACCCGGTCGGGCGGCTCGTCGCGCCAGACGACATCGCGGGTGCCGTCGCCTTCCTCTGCTCGCCGGACGCGGAGATGATCCGCGGGCAGACGATCATCGTCGACGGCGGCTTCTCACTGCTCGCGTAGCTGGAGGCGCTCCAGCACCTCGCCGATCGTCGGGAAGCGGCCCTCGCGCTGCTTCGAGAAGACGACGATCCCGTCGGCGACGATGTCGAACTGGCTCTTCTCACCCGGCTCTGCCCCCGCTTGGTGCCCCCGGTCGCTCAGCATGGCCGCGAGACTCGCGGCCCGTTCGTCGTAGCCGCTTCAGACCGGGCAGTAGAGGATGCGGATGCCGCTCACGGTCGTACCCTACGCGTTGCCCCTCAGACGACGCCGACGGCCGTCCAGGCGTGCGCGGCGATGCGGAACGGCGCCTCCGGCAGAGCCTCGCGGCAGCGCTCGCGCAGTTCCTCCCGCGGCCGGGGGTCGAGTCGCGTCACGTACGCACCCGCGGGCCCGACGCCGAGCTCGTACGGCTCCCACCACTCCTCGAAGCTCGGGTGCTCGACCTCCACCTGGAGCGCCGTCTCCTCGACGTCCCGCAGTCCCGCGTCGCGGAGCAGCGCGGCGAGCTCCCCTTCATTCGTCCCGGTGAGAGTCGACTCGTCGCGGGCGGCCCGGTCGGCCTTCAGGGCGACCGCCCAAAAGGGGCTCAGCGGCCCGCGACCAGTGCCGTGATCCCATACCGAGACGGCGACGACACCCCCGGGCTTCGTCACGCGCCGCATCTCGGCAATCCCGGCGGCGGGGTAGCTCATGAACTGAACGACGAGCTGGGCGAGCGCGGCGTCGTGCGCGCCGTCCGCCAGCGGCAGCGCCTCAGCGGCAGCTTCATGCACCGTCACGTCCGGGAAACGCTCGCGCAGCGCACCGACGAACGGCACCGACGGGTCGACCGCGACCACCGCACCGTCGCCGAGCCTCGCAACGAGCTCGGCCGTGAGCGCGCCCGGCCCGGCGCCGACATCGACCACGCTCCAGCCGCGCCGGACCCCGACGAGATCGCACAGCTCCGGCGCGAGCAGCGTCGAGTAGCGCCCCATGAACTTGTCGTACGCGGTCGCCGGGACGTCGAAGCCCACGCCTCGATCCTACGCGTCTATCCTCGCCGCCATGGACGAGGTGGTGATCCGGCTCCTCGAGCCGGCAGGCCTGCGCGACCATCTCGACGGGCTCGCAGCCGTGCTCGTCGACTGCGTCGCCGGCGGGGCGTCAGTGAGCTACATGGCGCCGTTCACGCACGCCGATGCCCGCGCGGCCTTCGAAGGCTTCGCCGCCGACGCCGAACGCGGCGGGCGACTCATCCTCGCCGCGTTCGACGGCGGACGGCTCGTCGGCACGGTGCAGGTCGTGCACGCCGCGCCGCCGAACCAGCCGCACCGTGCGGACATCGCGAAACTGCTCGTCCATCGCGACGCGCGGCGGCGCGGGATCGCCGGACGGCTGATGGCCGCTGCCGAGGAGGCGGCGGAGGCGGCCGGCAAGACGCTGCTCGTGCTCGACACGGTCACCGGCGATGCTGCCGAGCGCCTGTACGGACGGATCGGCTGGACGCGGGTCGGCGTGATCCCGAACTACGCGCTGTACCCGGACGGCCGCCCCTGCGCGACGACCGTCTTCTTCAAGGCGCTCGACTAGACGAGGAGTGGCTGCCGGCGCGGCGAGGCTCAGCGGCGGCCGAGCAGCCGCGCGACGGTGTCGGAGGCGATGTGGCCCGCGACCGCCGGGTTCTCCTGCAGGCGCCGCAGCGAGTACGCATACCAATCCCGCCCGTACGGCACGTACACGCGAAGCCGATGACCGTCGGCGACGAGCCGGTCTGCGCGGTCGGGGCGCACCCCTAGAAGCATCTGGAACTCGTAGCGGTCGGGTGCGAGATCCGCAGCGGCGACGACCTGGAGCGCGTGCTCGATCAGCGCCTCGTCGTGTGTCGCAATCGCAACATAGGCGCCCTGCTGGACGAGCGTCTCGAGGCAGCGGCGGTAGTTGGCGCGCACGGCCTCGAACTCGCGATAGGCGATCTCCGGTGACTCGATGTAGATCCCCTTGCAGAGCCGAACGTTGTCGAGCCCATGGAGGTCGCCGAGCGTCCTGCGGAGGTACGCCTGGACGACGACTCCAACATTCGAGCGTCCCTCGTCGCGGAGCTCGCGATAGAGACCGAGCGTTCGCTCGGTGGTCGTCGAGTCCTCCATGTCGATGCGCACGAAGATCCCGCGGCGCGCGGCTTCGTCGAGAACGGCGCGGACGTTGGCGCGGCACAGCTCCTCGCCCAGTTCGAGCCCGAGGCCGGTCAGCTTGATCGACACGTTCGCGTCGAGACGATCGGCGTCGATGCGCGCGAGCGCGTCGTGGTAGGCGCGAACGATTGCCCCGGCCTCCGCGGCGGTCGTGACCTCCTCGCCGAGCACGTCGACGGTGGCGAGCTTGCCCTTCTCGTTCAGGCGCCGTACGACGCGCACGCCGTCGTCGAGCGTCGGCCCCGCGATGTACCGCGACGAGAGACGTCGCACCACCGGCCGGGGAACGGCCGGCAACATGGTGACGATCGCTCGATCGAGCAGGGTCAGCTCAGTGACCTTCGCGCATGAACCCTTGCCGGGCAGCGCTGACGAGCGCCACCGACTCGGGGAACAGCACGCGCATGGCGTCGCGAAGCGCGATCGCCTGCTCGTCGACCGGGCCTGTCGTCTGCACCTGCGCGAGAGCAGCCGAGGTCAGCTCGACGGCGGTGTTCAGGGTCAGCGTCGCGAACTGCTCGCGCTGGGCCTCCTGCACCGACTCTGCCTGCTGCTCCGCGAACTCACGCAGACCGCGAAGCAGGTCCTCCGGGTCGCCGCCGAACGGGAATCCACCTTCCATGAGGACGAGGGTAGCGCGTCACTCTGCCAACGCGACGAGGTAGCCGCGCTCGACATCTCGCACGAACTCCTCGACGGCGCCGGTCGCACCGCGAATCGCCGAGGAGAACGGCGATGACGTCTCGCCGAGCGCCCGCTCGAGCGCAACGGTCGCCGCCCCTACACGGTCCAGATAAGCGGGTGTCGCGAGCCGTGGCGCGGCGCCGATCGCGCGCTCGAGCGCGAGCGCCACGCTCTCCGCCTCCTCGATTCCCGGCGGCTGCTCAACCATTCGCACGCGGGCGAGCTGCGCGCGCAGCTCCTCGAGATCTCCCCCACCGGCGAGCTCGCCCGCGAGCTCGCAGAGGACGACGATCGATGCGGTGTCGCGCACCTCGCCGCGCCGCGCGACCGGCTCGCCGGAATCGTCGAGGACGAGCCAGCCGTCGGCACCCTCGGGCCCGAAGGAGACGAGATACCGCCGCAACCCGACCGCCGGCTCCGCTGCCAGGACTCCCGAGACGGCACCGTGCGCCCGCGCCGCGGCGGCGATCCGCGCGAGATCGTCCTCGAGGCCCATACATTTACAGCGTATGGATGCCAGCGAGCTCTTCGCACCGCTCGGGCCGGGCTACGACCGTTGGGGATCGATCCTCTCGTTCGGGCAGGACCCGCGCTGGCGGCGGTTCCTCGTCTCGGTCACCGACGCGGGGCCGTACGACACGGTGTTGGACGTCGCCACGGGGACAGCGGCCGTCGCGCTCGAGCTCGTCCGGCAGAAGGACTGCAACGTCGTCGGGGTCGACCTGACGCCCGAGATGCTCGAGGAGGGACGGCGACGGGTCGTCCTCGCCGCAGCGACGAAGAAGGTGCGCCTGGAGCAGGGAGATGCGCGTGCGCTCCCGTTCGAGGACGGCCTCTTCGACGCCGTCACGTTCACGTACCTGCTGCGCTATGTCGACGACCCAGCGGCAACGCTGCGCGAGCTCGTGCGGGTCGTGAAGCCCGGCGGCACGGTCGCCGGGCTCGAGTTCGGCGTGCCGCGCCGCATCTGGCGGCCTCCCTGGGAGCTCTGGGTCCGGGTTGGGCTGCCGGGCGCCGGACGGCTGATCGGCCACGGCTGGCACGAGGTGGGGGCGTTCCTCGGCCCGTCGATCCGCAACCACTACGAGCAGTGGCCCGTGGGCCGCCTGCTCGCCACCTGGCGCGACGCCGGTGTCGACGACGCCCGCGCGCGACGGCTCAGCCTGGGCGGGGGGATCGTGACGTGGGGACGCAAGACGAGATAAGGCCGGCGTGGTACGCGCTGCGCCCGGGGGGCATGCGCGACTACATCACGCTGCTGCACCCGCCGTACACGCTGTGGCACCTCTCCTACGTCGCAGTCGGAGCCGCGCTCGCGCCGCACTTCCACCTCGACCGTCTCGTTGCCGGGCTCGCCGCGTTCTTCCTCGCGATGGGGGTCGCTGCGCACGCGCTCGACGAGCTGCACGGCAGGCCGCTCGCAACTCGGATCCCGTCTCGTGCGCTCGTGGCGCTCGCGGTTGCCTCGCTCGCCGGCGCGGTCGCGATCGGGGTCGCCGCCGCAGACCGATGGGGCTGGGGCCTCCTCGCGTTCGTCGCGGTCGGCGCGGTGCTCGTGCCGGCGTACAACCTCGAGCTGGCGCTGCACAACGACTGGGGCTTCGCGCTCTGTTGGGGTGCTTTCCCGGCGCTGACCGGCTACTTCGTCGAGGCGCAGGCACTGCACCTCGCTGCGTTCCTTGCCGCTGGGTACGCGTTCCTCGCAAGCCTCGGGCAGCGTGCGCTTTCGACTCCGGTGCGCCGCGCGCGCCGCGAAGCAGGAACGACGGTGGGAACCGAGCCGCTCGAGGCCGCGCTGCGCGCATTTACCTGGGCCGCGGTCGCCGTTGCCGCGGCCCTCGTCGCGGCGCGCCTACGATGAGCCGGTGACCATCGCCGCGATCGTCGCCGTCGCCGCAGCTGCAATCGCGCTGCTCGCGCTCGCCGCCTCGGTGCGCGTTCTCCGACGCGTGCGAGCGGCCGAGCGTCTACTCGACCGCGAGCTGGAACGCGGCAAGGCGTCCTTCGACGAGGTCGTCGAGCGTGAAGTGGCGCAGCGAGCGGAGGAGCTCGAGGCACTGCTCGCGCGGGCGAGAGCCGAGGCGCTCTCGTCGCTCGCCGACGAGGAGCGGCGGATCGCCGAGGAGCGTCGACGCGACGTGGCCGAGCGGGAGCGCGACGCGACGGCCCGGCTGTCGGAGCAGCTCGTGCAGGCCCAGGCGGCGGTCGAGCGCCGACTCGGCGACTGGTCGGCCGATCTCGAGAAGCTGCAGGAGGGCCTCAACGACGAGCTCCATGCGGTGGAGGCGAAGCAGCGCCAGCTGATGACGGACGTCGAGTCGAAGATCGGCCAGGACGCGGAGGGGCTCGCCGGTCAGATCGAGGACCAGCGCCAGGTGATCTCGCGTCTGCGGGCCGAGCTGCACGCGGCGGCGGAGAGCGTCGTGACACAGGCAAACGCCGAGCTCGAGCAGCACGGCGCCGAACGGCGGCACGCCCTGCACGACATGGCGGAGCGCCTGCGCGCACGCGAGCGCGACCTGCAGGAGCTCATCGAGCGTGAGACCACGGAGGCGACGCAGCGCATCCAGATCGCGCTCGGCGACATCGAGCGGCGGCAGGTCGAGCAGCTGCAGCGCATCGTCACACGCGAGACGACGCGCTACTCGGAGGCGGCCTCACAGCAATTCGACACGACCGTGCGCTCCGCACGCGAGGAGGCCGCGCGACGCCTCTCGCGCGAGCTCGATCTCGCCGTCGAGCGCTTTGCGCGCGAGGCCGAGGGTGTACTCACGGAGCGGTTGAACCAGGTGACCGATGCGGCGGCACAGCGGGTCGAAGAGCGTCTGGCACGGCTGCGCAGCGGCCTCGAGCGGCAGCGCGAGGAGGCACTCGGCTCGCTCGGCGACCGGGCGCACCAGGTCGAAGCCGGACTGCGGGAGCGACTGAAGGAGATCGCCGCCGAGGCTGAATCGGAGCGCGCGATGCTCGAAAGCCGTCTCCACGAGATCGCGCGCCGCATCGACGAGCTCGCCGCCCGCTCGTAGGCGCATCGCCCACCAGGACTCTCGGGGAGTTTTTCAGGACCAAGGTTGAGTTTTCGTTGACCTGGCCAACTTCCCACGGGAGGGTTCGTCTAGGACAGATCGAAGAGGCGTCCACCAAGACCATGCAGACCATGCCGCAGACGATCGAAACAGTTCAGACGGAGCGCGAGAAGGTCGAATCCTGGCGCTTGCACGTGCTGATCGAGGCTGGTTATCCCCTGCCGCTCGCCGAGAAGCTCGCGCACTCGGAAGCCGATCTCCACCGCGCCGTCGAGCTCGTCCGCGCCGGCTGCAGCTTCGAGACCGCGACGCAGATCCTTCTCTAGCGCTCAGCCCGGGAGCAGCCCGTCCGGGTACGGCGTGAGCCGCGACGGCCCGAAGCGCTCGTAGGCCTCCTCCGGATCGCGGGTCTCGACCTCGACCCCGGCGCCATGGCGCAGCGCCGCGGCGGCGACCGTGTACGCGCCCCAGTCCTCGGCGGTGCCGTGCGCGCGGGCGCCGATCGCGATCACCACGCACGGGCCGTCGCCCGCGCCCACGATCGCGTGGTTCGTGCCGGGCGGGCAGTGAAAGAGGTCCCAGGGACGAAGAGTGCGCTCCTCGCCCTCGACGAGGAGAAGAGCCTGGCCGACGAGGACGAGGAAGTCCTCCTGATCACGCTCCCAGTGATAGACGGTCATCGGCTCGCCGGGGCGAAGCACCTGGATGTTGAGCCCCAGCTGCGGGAAGCTGGCGCGGTCGTCGAGCGACTCGAATTCGCAGAAGAAGCCGCGTCCGTTGCGCTCGCGCCAGGGTGCATCGCGCGCGTTCAGCACGAACCAGCCTGGGCCCGCCGGGACTATGCCGTGCTCGGTTTGCTCGAGCTCCGCCTCAGCCACGCCGTGCAGTATCGCGGGCGCGGTCTGCTCATGAAAGGGCCTCGGTACGATCGAGCCTGTGAAGGTCGAGGCAACGGAGATCGACGGGCGCAAGGTCTACTCGGTCCGCGCGTTCAACCGCGGCGTCGCGAGCTGGCTCGGACGGCTGCCCACGCTCTGGATCGAAGGCGAGGTGACAGAGCTGCGGCGGCAGCAGCGCTGGGCGTCGGTGTTCTTCACGCTCAAGGACCCGGAGGACGGCGCCTGCGTGCCGGTGCAGATGCCGCGCGGGCAGTTCGACGCGCTGGAGCTGGGCCTCGCAGAGGGCGAGCGCGTACACGTCTTCGGCCGTCCCGAGCTGTACGAGCAGCGAGGCGAGCTGCGGCTGAAGGCGCTCACGATCGAGCGGTTCGGACTGGGCGCGCATCTCGCCGCGCTCGAGCGGCTCAAGCGGGCACTTGCAGGCGAAAGTCTGTTCGCGGCCGAGCGGAAGCGCCCCATCCCCGCGTTCCCGCGGCTGGTCGGGCTCGTCACCGGCAACGACGCGGCCGCGAAGCGCGACGTTCTGACTCACATCGTGGAGCGCTTCCCACCGGCGAATGTGCTCGTCGCACAGGTGTACGTGCAAGGACCGAAGGCGCCGGCATCGATCGTCACCGCGATCGGCGACCTGTGCCGACGTGGCGCCGACGTGATCGTGCTCGCGCGCGGCGGCGGCAGCTTCGAGGACCTGCTGCCGTTCTCCGACGAGCGTGTCGTGCGCGCAGTTGCCGGGTGCCCGGTGCCGGTCGTGTCGGCGGTCGGCCACGAGCAGGACACGCCGCTGTGCGATCTCGCCGCCGACGTTCGGGCGTCCACGCCGACGCACGCGGCGCGTCTCGTCGTGCCCGATCTGAACGAGCTTCGCCGCGCCCTTGCACGATCGCGGGACGGCCTCCACCGCGGGGCGCGCCGCGTCGCCGAGCGGCAGGCGGCACGCCTCCAGGCGACGCACGACCGTCTTCGCCGTGCGCCGCTCCTCGCCATCGAGCGAAGGCGTGCGCGCCTCGACACCGCGCACGCACGACTTGCCACGCTCAGCCCGTTCGCGACGCTGGAGCGCGGGTACGCGATCGTCCACCGCGGCGACGACGTCGTCCGCTCGCCGGAGCAGGTCGCGCACGGGGACCGGCTCGCCGTGCAGGTTGCGGCGGGCTCGTTCGGAGCCACCGTTGAGTGAGCAGACCTTCGAGGAGGCGCAGCGCGAGCTCGAGGCGATCGTCGAGCGGCTCGAGCTCGGCGACGCAGGCGTCGACGAGCTGACGAAGCTGTGGGCACGCGGCGAGGAGCTCTACAGGCTGTGCGCGCAGAAGCTCGAGGCGGTGCAGGGCCGCATCGAGGAGCTAGGACAGTCCGAGGAGCAGGCGCCCTAGGAGCTCGCCGAGGGCGTGCAGGTCGTCGCGGGCGCGCGCCGGGTCGCCGGAGAGCGCCCGCGCGGGAAGACCGTCCCGGACCAGCCCGCCGAAGAGCTCGCAACGCACGCCGAGCCGCTCGCAGCGGCGGAGGACCGCGCCGGGCGCCTTCCCCTCGAGCGTCGTCCGGTCGACGGTGCCCTCTCCGGTGATCACGAGCCGAGCGTCCCGCGCGCGCTCGTCGAACCCGAGCGTGTCGAGGAGGAGCTCTGCTCCTTCGAGCAGCTCGGCGCCGAGCGCTGCGAGCGCTGCGCCGAGCCCGCCCCCGGCACCCGCCCCGGGAAGGTCGCGATAGGGCCGAAGCTGCTTGAGCAACGCGAGCCGCCGCTCGAGCTCTTCGACGGCTGCAGGATCGGCGCCTTTCTGCGGACCGAAGGCGCGCGCCGCGCCGCGCTCGCCGAGAAGCGGGTTGCGGACGTCACACGCAACGCGAATCGGCACGCCGGCGAGTCGGTCGCCGACGACGGCCTGGAGCCCGGCGCCGCCGTCGACCGTCGCGGTTCCGCCGACGCCGACGAGGAGCGACGTCGCACCCTCGGCAGCGGCGAGCAGGAGCTCGCCGAGCCCGCGGCTCGTCGCGGCGAGCGGGTCGAGCTTGTCCGGAGCGAGCAGCGGCAGCCCGACGGCGGCCGCGGACTCGACGACCGCGGTCCTGTCGGGGAGCACGAGCCAGCGCGCCTCGACGGGAGCCCCGAGCGGGCCCGCAACGACCGTGCTGCGCCACGAGCCGCCGAGCACCGCGTGCAGGACGTCGGCCGTGCCTTCGCCGCCGTCGGCGATCGGCAGCTCCGTTGCCTCGACGCCGACAGAGCGCAGCCCGACGGCGAGCGCCGCGGTGGCGTCCAGCGGCGAGAGGACGCCTTTGAGGCTAGCCGATGCTGCGAGCGCGTTCACGTGAGGGCTCGGCTTCGGGGACGCTCAGCCGTCCGGGCTCGAGCGTCTCCTCGGTGTCCTCCTCGAACTGCTTGAGCATCGCGTACGAGATCCCCTCGCGCGCGAGGAACACAAGGCCGATGCCGATGCCGACAGAGGCCTCGATCGCCTGCAGCCCGATCCCGAACGCGATGCCCCGCGCATACGGCACGCCGTAGGCGACAAGCGGCGTCGCCACGGCGATCTGCACGAGCCCGACGTTGCCCGGCCAGATCGGGAAGATCGTCGCGACATTCATCAGGACGAGCACGAGCCCGGCGGCGGGTAGCGGCTCGTGGATGTCGAACGCACGCATCGCAGCCCAGACCGCGAACAGCTGGCAGCCCCATCCCGCGAACTGGAACATGGTCGCCTCGAGCGCCGGCAGCGGCTTGCGCATCACCGCGAGCCCCTGCCGCGTGCGGACGAGGAGCTGGCGCATGCGGCTGAGCCCTTCTGGCTCACGATGCTGATGACGGGCGAGCAGCACGGCGACAAGGAAGAGCAGGCTGCCGACCACGAGCACGACGGCCAGCGACGTATACGCCCAGCGCGGGATCTTGGCGGTGAAGAGCACCCAGATGACGAGGGTGATCGCCGGGAAGAGGTCGAACATGCGATGCGCGACCACCGAGCCGAGGAGCGTCGCGGTCACACCCGTACGACCGGGCATACGGCGGCGCAAAACGGCGACACGTGCGAACTCGCCGACGCGGCCCGGAAGGACGGCGTTGGCGAAGAGCCCGACGCAGAAGGCGGAGAAGACAAGCACATACGCGGGCCGTGGCGGCTCGACCGACTGCTCGATCGTGATGTTCCAGGCGAGCGACCGCGCAACGACGGAGAGCAGGTTGAGCCCGATCGCCGCGAACACCCAGGACCAGGTGACGGCCGTGAACGCATCGTGGACGGCGTGCCAGTCGGGGCCGCGCCACACGATCAGCGCGACGGCCACGCCGAGCAGCGCTGCGACGCCGGCGATCGCGAGCTTCGTCCTCACGCCGTCGCCTCGACGTAGATCTCCTCCAGTCGGCGCGCGATGTCGTCCCACGAGAAGTTCGCGACGGCGTGGGCGCGGCCTGCTCGACCCATCCCGACGCGGCGCTCCTCGTCTCCCATCAGCGCGATCACCGCCTCGGCGAGCGCGTCGGGGTCGTCGGGCGGAACGAGTTGCGCCGACTCGGGCGTGACGACGGCTGCGTAACCAGGGATGTCGGAGGCGACGACGGGGGTGGCACATGCGAACGCCTCGGCGACGACGAGCCCGAAGCTCTCCGCTCCGAGAGCCGGCGAGACGAAGACCTTTGCACGCTCGAGCTCACGGGTCCGCACCTCGTTGGGGACGATGCCGAGCACGTCGATCCCGGACTCGTCGAAGCGCACGCGGGCTTGGATGAGGCGGTACTGGAGCGGGTCGGTGCCGATCAGGCGCAACCGCGCCCCCGTCTCTGCGTGGATGCGCGGCCAGGCGCGAAGCAGTACCGACAGCCCCTTGCGCGGATCGTGGCGGCCGACGAAGACGACGGTGTGGTCGCGGTTCTCCGGGTCTGCGTGCTCGGGGACGAGCACGCCGTTCGGCACGATGCGGTAGTCGGCGGGGAGCCACCGGTTCGCCGACTCGGCGGCCGTCGCAGAGACGGCGACGCGAACGTCGACGCGGTCCATGAGGAAGCCCCAGAAGTGGATGCCGTAGCGCAGCCAGCTGAGCTCGCCGGAAGCATGGTGCGTCGTCACGGTCGCACACTCGGCGAGGGCGAGCGTGGCGACACAGACCGCCGGAGTCATCGGCTCGTGCAGATGCACGACGTCGAACCGCTCCTCCGCGAGGATGTGGCGGATCCGCCCGATCGAGCTCGGCGAAAGGATGATGTTCGGCAGCGAGCCGTTCGCGGGCACGACCACCGAGCGGCCGACCGGGATGATCCCGGACGGGAGCGGACCGTGCCGGCCGCTGCGCGGATGCAAGAAGCGCGTGAAAGCGCCAGGCGGGTCGTTGCCCATCAGGATCTTCACGTCGTGGCCGCGTCGGCGGAGCGCGGCGGCCTGGTGCTCTGCATGCTCGACCACGCCACCCCAGTACGACCACGAGAAGGGCACGACGATTCCGATCTTCACGCCGGCGCACCCGCGAACGCGTGGTTGAGGCGCTCGGCGGCGAGCTCGATTGTCGCGTCTTCGACGGCGAGCGACAGTCGCGCCCATCCGTCCCCGCTCGGGCCGAACCCGGCGCCGGGAGCGACCGCGACCCTGTGCTGCTCGAGCAGCGTCTCCGCGGTGAGCCCGTCGGGGAGGCGCACCCAGACGAAAAACGTCCCTTCGCTGGCGATCGGGCCGGGGAGTGCCGCCGCGAGGACGTCGCGGCGCCGCTCGTAGCCGGCGACGCGCTCCTCGACCGAGTCCTGTGGGCCTTCGAGCGCCGCAACGGCAGCGCGCTGCAGCGGCTCGAAGATGCCGACGCGCGCGTGGTCGTTGAGCAGATTGACGCGTTCGACGATCTCGGCGTTGCCGACGACGAATCCGATTCGCCACCCGGCCATCCCGTACGTCTTCGACATCGACCACATCTCGACGCCGATCTCCTTCGCTCCCGGTGTCGTGAGAAAGCTCTGCGGCGTCCTGCCGTCGAAGACGAGGTCGACGTAGGCGGCATCGTGGACGACGGCGCCGCCGGTGCGGCTCGCCCACTCGACCGCCGCCTCGAACGTTCCGGGCGGCGCGCAGACCGCGCACGGGTTCGACGGGTAGTTGAGGTAGAGCGCCGCCGCTGCAGGCGCTGCGTCGAGGTCGGGGGCGAAGCCGGCGTCGGGGTCGAGCGTGACGGTGCCGAGCCGGGCACCTGCAAGCGCGACACCGGAGGGGTAGTCCGGGTAGTAGGGGTCGGGCAGCAGGATGGTGTCGCCCTCGTCGGCAAGCGCAAGCGCGAGCTCGAAGATGCCCGTCTTCGTGCCGGGGACCAGCGCGACCTCGCGTTCCGGATCGAGGTCGACGCCGTACGCATCGCGGTAGCGGGCTGCGATCGCGTGCTTCGTCGCGACGAGCCCTCGGATCGGCGAGTACCCGTGGACGTCGGCACGGGCGGCGCTGCCGGCAAGGGCTTCGGCGACGTGCGCCGGCGGGCCGACCTCCGGGTTGCCGCGGCCGAGATCGAGGAGCGGCGGCCCACCTTGCCGCGCGGCAGCAGCCACCCTGGCGAGGAGCGTGACGAAGTACTGCTCGGGCAGGCGCTCGAGTCGGTGCGGCCTTGCCTGCACAGCGGCCAACTCTAAGGGCTGCAGGTGAGGCTCGGATGAGGCTCCGAATAGACTCCGGACGATGTTCGAGGAGGGTCTCGCCGAGC
Source organism: uncultured Thermoleophilia bacterium (assembly GCA_963794375.1). Classification (GTDB taxonomy): domain Bacteria; phylum Actinomycetota; class Thermoleophilia; order Gaiellales; family Gaiellaceae; genus PALSA-600. The sequence continues at coordinate 108,829 of CAWCDL010000001.1, read as the reverse complement.
TGCACACCCACCTGGGCGGGTCGGTGGCCTCGGACATTCTCTGGAGCCTCGCCCACGAGCAGGGGATCGCCCTGCCGACGCGCGACTTCTGGGAGTTCGACCGGCTCGTGACGGTCTCCGACCCACGCGGCGTGCCGAACCTCGACGCGCTCGACCGCATCTACCATCTCACCGAGCTGATCCAGAGCTCGCCGCTCGCGGTGGAGCGAAGCGTGCATGCGGCGATCGGGGGCGCGTACCGGTCGCAGCGGATCACGACGCTCGAGCTCCGGTTCAACCCGATGAAGCGAAACCGCGGCGGCGAACGCGACCTCGATCACATCATCCTCGCTGCGATCCGCGGCCTCGACCGGGCATCGCTCGAGTACCCGCAGGTGCGCGCCGGCCTGATCCTGATGATGGACCGCACCTTCGCGACCGACTTGAACATGATCGTCGTCGAGAAGGCGATCCGGTACGCGCCGCGTGGGATCGTCGGTGTCGACATCGCCGGGCCACGGCCCGGAGGCGGGCGCTACGACTACACGCAGATTCGCGAGCACGTCGAGCTGGCGCGGGAGGCCGGTCTGGGCGTGACGATCCATGTCGGCGAGGAGGGTGGCGAGCTGGGGCTGGACGAGACGCGCGAGGTGGTCGAGGCGCTTCGCCCCGATCGCATCGGGCACGGCATCCTCGCCGCGCGCGATCCGGAGCTGATGGCTGCGCTTCGCGAGGCGGGGATCACGCTCGAGGTCTGCCCCACGTCGAACCTGCTGACGAAGGCGCTCGCCGACGAGGAGGCCGTTCGGTCGACGTTCCGCACGTTCGTCGAGCACGGCGTCCCGTTCACGATCGCAACGGACGGCCCGGAGATGATGCGAACGCACCTGCTGGACGAGCTCGATCTGCTCCTGCGCATCGGCGCGCTCGACGAGAGCGAGCTGCGTGCCGCAAACGAGCGCGGACACGATTCGTCGTTCGTGGGCCGGCGTCTGCACGCCGCGGCGTAGCCAAAACGGGATACACCCTTCGATCGATGGAACCGGCGTGCCGCGCGCCGTAGCCTCGTTCGCATGCAGGCACTACGAGACCCCTCAGGCATCACCGCCCGGCAGCGCGAGATCGTCGAGCTGATCGCCCAGGGTCTGTCGAACGACGAGGTCGGTCTGGAGCTCGGCATCTCGCCGAGGACGGCAAAGGCTCACTGCGACGTGTTGCGGCAGAAGCTCGGCGTACCCAGGCGGCGACAGATCCCGGTCGCGTTCCGGCTGCTGACGGGTGAGGACCCGTTGGCGAGCAGGCTGGAGTCGGCGCGAGCCGACAACGGGGGCTGACGGCGAAGCGGGCGTCCGCGGCTTTCCACCCTCAGCCGCGGGCGCCTCAGCCCCTTTTCTTTCCTGTTTCGAATGCGTAGGGTCACCGGAGCAATACGGGCTCCGCGACGTTCAGCTAAGTCAAAGGGCAGGCAGAAGTGAGCACGACTGCGGGAAAACCGAGAGTGATTCGGCGCGAGCGGCGCATCATCGAACGCCCGCGTCTGATCAAGCTGCTCGATGAGGCGGAGCAGCGGACAATCCTCCTGCTTGCCCCCGCTGGCTACGGGAAGACGACGCTCGCCCGCCAGTGGGCGAAGACCCTGAACCGCGCGATCTGGATCACCCTGACGCCGGCACACAGGGACGTGGTCACGCTGGCCGAGGACCTGGCCGATGGCATCGACGCCCTCGGCGGCGATGCGAAGGCCTTTATCGCTGAGTACCTGCGCGGCCAGTCGAACCCTCAGAGAGCGGCCCGGGAGATTGGAGCCGCCATCGCGCAGCGCCTGAACGACGCACGCATACAGTGGTTAGTCCTCGACGACTATCACTCGATCGCGGCATCGGAAGCCAGCGATGAGCTGTTGCAGACCGTAAGAGAGCGATCAGCTCCGAGACTTCTTGTGACGTCTCGAGTCCGCCCGGGTTGGGCCGACGGTCGCTCCCTCGTCTATGGCGACAACGCCGAGATCGGGCGCGACAAGCTCGCGATGAATCCGGACGAATCGGACGAACTTCTCGGGAGTCGGGCGGCATCGGGATCGCTTGCCCGTCGAGCTCAGGGGTGGCCTGCTGCTCTAGGACTGGCGGCGGCGAGCGGCATACCGGCCCCACCCGAGGGATCTCAGCCACTTCCGACCGGCCTATATCGGTATCTGGCTGAGGAGCTCTACCACGCCGCAAGCGAGCGCCTACAAACGTCCCTGCTCACGCTTGCGCTGCTTGGGGGCCTTCCGCCGGGGTGCCTTGAGGAGCACGTCGATGGCCAGTTGGATGAGTTGATCGGTGAGGCGCGGACGATTGGCTTCGACTCAGGACATGAGGGCAAGTTTGAATTGCACCCGCTGATTCGCGAGTTCCTCCTCCAGAAGTTGCATGACCAGCGGGATAGCGAGGATCGCGTCAGGAGCGCGGTCGAGGCTTGCCTCGACAACGGGAGTTGGGACAGCGCTCTTGACCTCGTCCTTCGATTCAAGCTTCTTGACCTAGTCGAGCCCACGTTGACACGCGCCTACAAACCGCTTGTGCGGGCGGGCCGCCTCGGCACGCTTATGGAGTTCTCGGCCGCAGTGTCGTCTGCCCCAACGTTTCCCCCACCCGTCGTGGAGGCTGCGCAGGCGGAGATCGCACTACGGGACGGCCAGCTTGAATTAGCGAGCGAACTCGCACGACGAGTTCTGCCGGACCTCGCAGACGGGCATCCAATTAGGTCTCGAACGGCATCGATTCTCGGCCACAGTTGCTTTCTGCTTGCCGACTTCTCCGAGGCGGAGAAGGCGTTCGCGCAGGCGCGGAACTCGGCCCAGGACGAACGCGACGAGGCTGAGGCGCTTCACGGACTCGCCGTCTCGAAGATCTTTGGAGAACGCCCTGGCGCGGCGCGAGCCGTCGCTGCCCTGGGATCTCGCAGAACACGCTCCCCAACTGACCTTGTGCGATATACGACGGCCTGGATCGCCATGCGCCGATTCAGCCATCCGCGCGCCCTATCGGGAGAACTCCGGCTTGAGTCGTCGCAGCTGGCCATGTCCCAAGTTGAGGATCCACGTGCGCGAACGGCACTGGCTTACGCGGTTGCTGGCGCCTTGGCCCAACGGGCTGACTACAGAGACGCGAAGCGCTGGCTCGGATGGTTCTTCGAGGATGCCGAAAGGTTCGGCCTCGAGTTCGCCTTGCCCTACGCCAACTGGACGGCCTCGCAGATTGCGCTCGGACTCAGGCGGTTCGCCGACTCTGAACGAGCGCTTCAGGCGGTTGAGGACGCGGCCTATCGCGCCGGCGACCTGCATCACGAACTGAACGCACGAAGCCTCAGGGCCCGCCTGCTGCTACAGACTGGTGATGCTGCCGAGGCCGTCGCCTGCGTCACCCCTTCGCCTCCGGATCGATTGATTCCCTCGTGGCGCGGGGAGTACCACGCCACGCGAGCGCTTGCGCTTGCGTGCGCTGGAAGCGATTCGGAGTCACGTCACGCGGCCGCGCTGGCCGAGCGAGCGTCGATGGCACCGGAGATTCGACTCCTGGCTAAAGGAGCTCTCGCGGTGATCGGCACGGATCTCGGCCGGGCGCGCGCGCTGCTAGCCGAAGCCGAGCGGACACAGGTCTGGGATCCAGTCGTGTGCGTGCTCCGGTCAGCCCGAGCGTTGGCCGACGCACTCGGCGAAGACGCAGAGGCGAGACCTACTCTGCAACGCCTCTACTGGCGGATCGACGACCAGACACTTGCCAGGCGGGCCGGCTTCAGGACGCGCTCAGCTCGAAGCCCTCAGGAGCTTCTCTCGCCACGGGAAATGGAAGTACTCGGCCTCATTGCCCGCGGATTCAGGAATCGTGAGATCTCGAAAGCGCTTTTCATTGCAGATTCGACGACAAAGGTTCACGTACGGCACGTGCTCGAGAAGCTCGGCGTGCGGACGCGTACCGAGGCCGCCGCGCGGCTTGAAATGCTCAGTCGGAACGCAGACTCGGCCTAGATCGCGACGGCCGCGCGAACCGCCGACGAACTGTCCGTCTCGCGGGGCGGCTCCTGATACACAGGCTGGAAGCGATTCCCGCGCGCCGTCCGGTAGTCCTCGTCGGCGCCCGCGAGAATGGCTTCGAAGGCGGCCACCGCTGCCGTGTCGAACTGGGTCTCAACGGCCTGAGCCATTCTCAGCCTCGCGACACGGCTCGGCATTGCGTCTCGGTATGGCCGGTCGGAGGTCATCGCGTTGTACGCGTCGGCAACGGCAATGATTCTTGACAGAAGCGGGATATCGGTGCCCGCAATGCCGTCCGGATACCCCTGCCCGTCGATCCGCTCGTGGTGATGCCGAACGATCTCGGCGATCTCGGAGTATGTATCGACGTTCGCGAGGATCGTCTCGCCGATCTCCGAATGCCTCTGCATCTCACGGCGCTCCTCCAGGGTGAGCGCGCCGGGCTTCTCGAGCAAACCGGCCGGAAGACCAATCTTTCCGATGTCATGAACGAGCCCGCACAGATACGCAAGATCACGCTGCGCGGGGTCCAGCCCCATGCGCTCTGAGATGTCCGCCGCATAAATCGCAACGGCTGCCGAGTGACCCGCCGTGTACCGATCCCTCGCATCCAGAGTCGCGATCAGACCCTTCGCGAACGAGAGGTTCGCTGCGGTCAGCTGATCGTTCACTACCTGGAGGTCACCCGCCAGACGCCGCTGTTCCTGGTACATGAGGAACGTACGCTGAGCCGCAAGCGCTGGGGCAAAGAAGAGTGGCAATGTCCACGGCGAGAGATCGCGATAGGCGATCGCAAGGATGGCGACGACCGGCCCGTAGAACGGAATCGAACCGACGACGACCGGAAACAGCTCCCTCGCCGCCTCCCGCCAGCTGCCCAGCTCACGAAGCTCGAACGTCAGGCACGTGAAACACGCGTCAACCACCTCAGCCGTGAGAGCTGCGGCGGTTGCGGCCGCAACAATCTCACCGGCACCAGATGGCGCGATGTTGGCCACCACAGCCGCAGCGGCCCCAGCCGCAGCCCCAATGAGGGCGCGGTTGGCGACGAAAGCCACCCGCCCCAGGATTGGGATCGACAGTCCGAGCGCCGAAGCAGCGAACACAACCATCCCGGCAAGTGGCCCAAACAGGACGGCGGCGAAGACCGAGGGGAACATCGCGATAGAGACCTTGAAATTGACATCTCCTCGCAACGCGATCCGCCCGCGCTCAGCGAATGCAGCGACGACTGCGAGTGCCGCCACGGCCCACGGGGACCCAAGGCCAGCACCCGCCACAACCAAAACTGCGGCAAGCCCGACCGCCCAGCAGACGACCACCGCGAGGTAGATCCCCACACGCGGAGTCAGCTCCGACAGCTCCTGCCGAAATCTCCTGATCACTTGCGTATCCCCCAAAAGGGGTATAGGGTTCACGGCGTCCGTCAGTCCCACTACTTAGTTGGGGGAAAAATGCTCAAGTTCGTGAAGCGGATCGCCGGTGGGTCCTCCGCATGGGGGACGATCGCCGGCGGCTCGTCTGCCTGGTAGGGCCTACGCAGTGAAGTAGGTTCTTCACTCCTGAGCGTCACCCTTCTGAGGGGGATTTGCAAAGGAGTGAAACCGTACTGGCACCTTGAGAAGCCGCCGCAAGGCGGCTTCTCTGCGGTCCTGGGCGACGCGTCAGTCGATGAGGCCGCGGCGAAAGCCGACGGCGACTGCATGCGCACGGCTGCGGGCCTGCAGCTTCGCGAGAAGGTGGCGAACATGGCTCTTGACGGTCTCCTCTGAGAGAAAGAGGCGAACGCCGATCTCGCGGTTGACAAGCCCGTCGGAGATCAGCTGGAGCACTTCGATCTCGCGCGGCGTGGGATCCTGGCCGGTGCCCTGCTGGGGCGCCTGGAACGGGATCACCTCGGCCACGGACGCATCACGGCGCGCAGCCACCGACTCGAAGCGAGCCGTGTGCTCGCGATACCGGGTCAGGATTTCATTGCGCTGTGCCGCGTCCACGAACGGGCTATCGGCGGCCCATGGCCCCTGCTTTACCCCCATACCACCCGAACGAGTGAGTCGGTGGCCGGCTCAGAGCCGGCGGAAGCCCCGCCGACACGCCCCGGCCCGCATCTCATCCGACGTGCCGGGCGATCTTCGACTCGAGCATCGGCCGGACCCGCGGCCAATCCTCGTCGAGGATCGCGTACCAGGCGGAGTCGCGGATCGAGTCCGGCAGAATCATGTGCCGGCGGAAAATCCCCTCAAAACGGGCTCCCACCCCGAGCAGGGCGCCCCGCACCCGCAGGTTGCGCGCATCGGTCTTGAACTCGACGCGCATCGCATCCCAGTCCTCGAAGGCGTGCCGGAGGAGGAGGTATTTCGCCTCGACGTTCGCCCCTGTCCCCCACTGGGCGCGCTCGAGCCATGTCCACCCGATCTCCAGCCTGCGATGAGCCGGCTCCACGTTCAGATAGCGGGACGAGCCGACCGGGCGGTCGCCGACGTGGACGACGTACGGCACCTCGCGCTCGCTCGCGAGGGCGAGATCGAACCACCCGTCGAAACCAAGCGAATACATGTTCGTATACCGATGGATCTCCGGATCGCGCTCGGCCGCGTCCCGCAGGCCCTCACGATGCCGCTCGGCGATCGGCTCGAGCCGGACGATGCGCCCGCGAAGCTCGATCCGTTCCGGCGGCCCCGTCACTCGACGTCGAGCGACGCCACGAGCGCCCGTTCGAGCATCCGGCGTGCATCATCCGAGATCGGGGTCGGCCCCTTGCGCGGCTCCCCCACGACGAGCGCGGCGCGCACCGACTCGACCGTGATCCCGCGGCCGACGAGCACGGGCGCCAGCACGTCGTCCTCCAGCATCGCCAGGAGGACGTGGGCCGGCGTCACTTCGGGCGCGCCGAGCTCGGCCGCGAGCGACTGCGCCCGCAACACGAGGTCCTTCGCCGACTCGGCGTACCGCCGGAGAAACGGCGACGGGCGCGTCCCGACCGCACGGCGCATCCCCTCGTACGCTGAATTCCGCGTGCTGAGGGCGAGGCGCAGGAGGACGACCGCTTCCGCACCGATCGAGCGCCCGTCGGCCTCGGCCGCCGCGCGGAGCTCGTCATAGAGCTGGTCGGGAACGTTCCGAACGTGCAACGTCGCCATGGTGGCACGACGCTAGCATGTTGCTAGCGGTCGGGACGATCGACGAGGCCTTCGCGTCGACTGGTCTTCGCTCAGGCCGCGAGGCCGGCGAGCTCGCGCAGCGCGGCGAGGCGGGAGAGCGCCTGGCCCTCGAGCTGACGGACCCGCTCGCGAGTCAGATCCAGCTCGTGGCCGATCGCCTCCAGCGTCCACGGCTCGCCGTCGAAGCCGAACCGCAGCTCGAGGATGCGACGCTCGCGCTCCGGCAGCGCGTCGAGCGCCTTCCGGATGTTCTGGCGGCGAAGCGACTCCTCGGCCTCGTCGAACGGATCGGCGGCTTCGCGATCGGCGAACAGATCGCCGAGCTCGCCCTCGTCGTCCGCGCCGACCGTCTGGTTCAGCGAGACGGACGCGGACGCCGCGGAGAGCGCCTCCTCGACATGCTGGAGCGGCAACCCCGTCGCCTCGGCCAGCTCTTCCTTCGTCGCGTCGCGGCCGAGCTCGACCTCGAGCCGGCGCGCCGCGCGCGAGAGCTTCTGCTGGCGCTCGACGACGTGCACCGGCACGCGGATCGTGCGCGCGTGATTCGCCACGGCGCGCTGCACCGACTGGCGGATCCACCAGGTTGCGTACGTCGAGAACTTGTAGCCGCGCCGCCAATCGAACTTCTCGACCGCACGGTTGAGGCCGAGCGTCCCCTCCTGAATCAGGTCGAGGAACGGCACGCCCAGACCCCGGTAGCCCTTTGCGATCGAGACCACGAGACGGAGGTTCGACTCGATCATGCGCCGCTTCGCCCGCGCATCCCCGCGCTCGATCGCCTTTGCGAGCACGACCTCCTCGTGGGCGGTCAGCAGCTTGTGCTTGCCGACGTCCGCGAGAAAGAGCTGCAGGCTGTCGCCGGCGCCCGACGGGCTGTCGGCCTCGTAGATGACCGGCTCGGGCTGCGCCTTCGCGTTCTTCTCCTCGGTGACGGGCTCGCGCACCTCGAGGCCGATGCGCTCGAGCTCGCGCAGGAACTCCTGCACGTCCGGATCGCCGAGATCGTTCTCGACCGCGAACGCCTCGAGCTCGGCGGGCTCGACCCAGCCGCGCTCCTCACCCGCCTCGATCAGCGCGCGGGCGCTCTCGCTCTCAAGCAGTTCGTTCAGCTGGCTCTGGGTCAACGGAGACTCGATGTCCTTTCGATTCTGCGGACGGCACGTGGAACCTTCCCGGGCAGGGTACTCCCCTCCTGCGAACGTGGGGCGACGGCAGGAGATTCCCTGCGCGGGCTCTTTTGATTATGGACGTTCGGAACCGAAAAGTGTTGGCAGACCTGTTGCGGAAGCGTTACGACCGCTTGCGGGTCTTCTTCGGCGCCGGCCCTCGCTCACGGCGGGCCTGGAGGAGCTCCGCCGCGCGTGCGGGCGTGATCGTGTCGACGGCGTCTCCTGCGCGGAGGCTCGCGTTCGTCTCACCGTCGGTGACGTACGGCCCGAACCGTCCCTCCTTGAGCACAACCGGCTTGCCGCTGACCGGGTCGTCGCCCAGCTCGCGGAGAGGCGGCGCGGCGGCCCGGCGACCCCGCTGCTTCGGCTCGGCGAGCTTCGCGAGCGCCTCCTCGAGCGTGATCGAGAACAGCTGCTCCTCGGTCTCGAGCGAGCGGGACTCCTTGCCCTTCTTGACGTACGGGCCGTAGCGGCCGTTGGTCGCGACGACCTCCTCACCATCCGACTCGCCGAGGGCCCGCGGCAGGGTCAGCAGCCGCAGCGCCTCCTCGAGGGTCACCGTCTCCGGCGACATCGTGCGGAAGAGCGAGGCCGTTCTCGGCTTGTCGTCACCGTCGACGAGCTCGGTCACATACGGGCCGTAGCGGCCGTTGCGAACAGCCACCGTGCGCCCGCTCTCCGGATCGACGCCGAGCTCGTGCTCCTGCTTGCCCTGCGAGAGCAGCTCCTCGGCGCGCTCCGGGGTGAGCTCGTCGGGAGCGATGTCCGGCGGCAGCGTCTGCCGTTCCTCGCCGCGCTCGAGGTACGGGCCGTAGCGCCCCACTCGCACGACGATGTCCGTGCGGGGCAGCTCGACCGTGTTCACCTCGCGGGCGTCGATCTCGCCGAGCCTGCCCTCGACCAGCTCCTTCAGGCCGGCGTCGCCGTCGCCGCCGAAGTAGAACCGCTGCAGCCAGTCGTTGCGCCGTTCCTCGCCGGCGGCGATCTCGTCCAGGTCGTCCTCCATCTGCGCGGTGAACGCGTAGTCGACGAGGCGGGGGAAATGGCGCTCGAGCAGGTTGACGACCGCGAACGCGAGGAACTCGGGCACCAGCGCCTGGCCTTGCTTGCGGACGTAGCCGCGGTCGAGGATCGTGCCCATGATCGCCGCGTAGGTCGACGGCCGGCCGATGCCGCGATCCTCGAGCGCCTTCACCAGGCTTGCTTCGGTGAAACGCGCCGGAGGCGAGGTGGTGTGGCCGTCCGGATCGATCGCCACAGCCGCCAGGTCGTCGCCGACCGAGAGCGGAGGCAGCAGACGCTCCTCGTCGTCGCCCGACGGCTCGTCGCGGCTCTCCTCGTAGGCGAGCAGGAAGCCACGGAACGTGATCACCGTGCCCGCCGCGGCAAACTCGGCGACCCGTCCGTCGCTCGCGGTCCCGGCGATTCGGACCGACACGGTCTGCCCGCGCGCGTCCGCCATCTGGGAGGCGAGCGTGCGCTTCCAGATCAGCTCGTACAGGTTCAGCTCGTCGCCGCTCAGCTGGCGGCGCACCTCGTCCGGCGTCCGGAAGCGGTCGCCGGCCGGGCGGATCGCCTCGTGCGCTTCCTGCGCGTTCTTGACCTTGCGGTTGTACTGCCGCGGGGCGTCGGGCACGGCGTCGGCGCCGTAGAGCGTTCGCGCCTGGTCGCGTGCGGCGGCGAGCGCCGACTCCGAGAGGGTCGTCGAGTCGGTGCGCATGTAGGTGATGAAGCCGTTCTCGTAGAGGCGCTGCGCGACGCGCATCGTCTGCTGGGCGGAGAGACGCAGCTTGCGCCCTCCCTCCTGCTGCAGGGTCGAGGTCATGAACGGCGGTGCCGGGCGGCGCGTGTAGGGCTTCTCGTCGACCGAGGCGACGGCGAACGCTGCTCCCTCGAGCGCCACCGCGAGCCCGCGCGCCTCGTCCTCGCGCAGCTGCAGCGCGCCCTCGGTGCGGAGCGTCCCGTCCTGGGCGAAGTCGCGGCCCTGTGCAACGCGCCGGTCGTCGACCGATGCGAGGCGTGCCGAGAACGAGCCGGGGTCGAAGGTGGCGACGAGGTCCCAGTAGTCTGCGGCGACGAACCGCATGCGCTCGCGCTCGCGCTCGACCACGAGCCGCGTCGCGACGGACTGCACGCGTCCCGCCGACAACCCCTGCATGATCTTGCGCCACAGGACCGGCGAGACCTCGTAGCCGTACAGCCGGTCGAGAATGCGACGCGTCTCCTGCGCGTCGACGAGGCAGTCGTCGATGTCGCGCGTCTCGGTGAGCGCGCGCTCGATCGCGGGGCGCGTGATCTCGTGGAACACCATCCGGCGCACCGGCACCTTCGGGTCGAGCACCTCACGGAGGTGCCACGCGATCGCCTCGCCCTCGCGATCCTCGTCCGTCGCGAGCAGGAGCTCGTCGACGCCCTTCAGCTTCGCCTTCAGGTCGGAGACGACCTTCTTTTTCCGAGAGTCGATGACGTACAGAGGCTCGAACTCCTTGTCGACGTTGACGCCGAGCCGGGCCCACGCCTCGCCCTTGAACTTGGCAGGGATCTCGCTCGCGTTGTGCGGCAGATCGCGGATGTGTCCGATCGACGACTCGACGATGTAGTCCGACCCGAGATAGCCCGCGATCGTCTTCGCCTTTGCGGGCGACTCGACGATCACGAGCTTCTTGCCATTTCCTGAGGTCATTTCGCGCGCCACCTTAGCGTCGCCGGCCGGGTCCGCGATACTCGCCGCCGGTGGCAGGTCCCACTCAGCCGACAGCGCCCTATCACGCAGTGGCGGTCATTTCGTGGCCGGTGATACGCCTCCTGTTCCGCTACCAGGCGGCCGGACGCGAGTATTTGCCCGCTGAAGGGGGGTATGTCCTGGCCGCCGGCCACGTGTCGAATCTCGACCCCTGGCCGCTCGCGTTCGACCTCTGGCCGCACCGTTTCGTTCGCTTCATGGCGAAGTCCGAGCTGTTCTGGTTCCCGCTCTCGCTCTTCATCGCCGGCGCCGGCGGGTTCAAGGTGCACCGCGGCCGGGCCGACCGCGACGCGATAGATACGGGGGTGCAGCTCGCACGCGACGGGTACGCCATCGCGATGTTCCCGGAGGGAACGCGCCGGCGGAAAGGCATGCGCAAGCGCTACGAGGCGCAGGCGCACACCGGTGCAGCCCGGATCGCGCTCGAGGCCGGCGTGCCACTCGTGCCGGCGGGGATCAAGGGCACCAACGGCCTGCGCCGGCTCGAGCGGTGGCGCGTTCGCTATGGGCCGCCGATCGACACGAGCGACGATCCGACACCGCAGGTCGCGACCGAGCGGTTGATGGCGGCGATCCACGAGCTCGAGGCTTCGCTGTGAGCGGCACGCTGCTCGCGGTCGACGGCGACTCGCTCGCCCACCGCGCCTATCACGCACTGCCGAAGCAGATTCGCCTGAACGCGATCGTCGGGTTCGCGAACTTCCTGATTCGGTTGTGGGAGACAGAGCAGCCGGAGGCGGTCCTCGTCGCGTGGGACACGCTCGAAGTTCCGACCTACCGACACGAGGCACTCGAGACCTACCAGTCGGGGCGGGAATTCGAAGACTCGATCCTCGAGCAGCTTGCGCTGCTGCCGGACGTCGTGCGCTCGTTTGGGTTTCTCGCCGCGAAGGGAGCCGGCTACGAGGCGGACGACTTTCTCGCCGCCGCGGCGAACGCGTGGGCCGGGCCGGTACTCGTCGCCACCTCGGATCGGGACGCGTTTCAGCTCGTCTCCGACCGCGTCACGATCCTGCAGCCGGTGAAGGGCGTCTCAGAGCTTGCCCGGATCGGGCCGGCGGAGGTGCGCGAGCGCTACGGCGTGGAGCCGCCGCAGGTGCCCGACTTCATCGCGTTGCGCGGCGACCCGTCCGACAAGATCCCCGGGGCGCCGGGCGTCGGCCCGAAGAAGGCGGCCGACGTGCTGAAGCAGCACGGGTCGCTCGAGCAGGCGCTCGCCGACGGCCGCTTCCCGCAGCTCGCCGAAGAGCTTCGCCTCTACCGCCGCATCGCGACGATGGACGCGGGCGCGCCGCTGCCCGACCTGCACCCGACGCCGCCCGACTGGGCGGGCGCCGCCGCTCACGCATCGGACCTCGGACTGGGCAACCTCGCCGGGCGGCTAGAGTCGCTCGCGTGAACGAGTGGCTCGACCGCGTCGCGGCTGCAATCGGAAGTGACGAGCAGCTCTCGGGCGAGGAGCAGGACGCCCTGCTGAAGATCGCGCGGATCGCAGCCCACGAGAGCGACGACCGCCGCAACGCCCCGCTCCTCGCCTACCTGATCGGGCGCTCCAGAGGCGACCGCCCGCTCGCCGAGATCCTCGAGGCGGTCAGGGAATCGAGCTCGTAAGTCACAGCGCGTTCGCCTACCTCCATCCGACGGGCTCGCACCCGGAGTCGCAGCAGCGCATCGCGGTCCTGCACGAGCGCTTCCCGTTCGTCGAGTGTGCTCCCGCGACCGAGGAGGACGTCCTCCGCTGCCACACGCCCGAGCTGCTGGCGCAGGTGCAGACGACGCGCGGCTTCCTCGACCCGGACACGATCTGCACCGAGACGACCTACGAGGCGGCGCTGCTCGCCGCCGGCTGCGCGATCGAGGCCGTGCGCCGCGGTGGCTTCGCGCTCGCGCGTCCTCCCGGCCACCACGCCGAGCGCGACCGCGCGATGGGGTTCTGCCTGTTCGGGTCGATCGCGATCGCAGCGCGCTGGGCGCAGGCGGAGCTCGGGCTGCATCGCGTCGCAATCGTCGACTGGGACGTGCACCACGGCAACGGCACCGAGGACCTGGTCGCCGACGACCCGTCGATCCTCTTTGTCTCGCTCCACCAGTGGCCGTTCTACCCCGGCACCGGCGGGCCGTACGAGCAGGGCGAAACGGTGGTCAACATCCCCCTCGAGGCGGGGACCGGCGACGACGGCTACTTCCACGTGTGGCAGACGGTCGAGGACGCGGTGCACGGCTTCGAGCCCGAGCTGCTGCTCGTCTCGTGCGGGTTCGACGCCCACGTCGACGACCCGCTCGCCGACATGCGCCTGTCGGCCGACGGGTTCCGCGAGCTGGCGCGCCGTGCGACGCAACTCGCGCCGCGGCTCGCAGTCGTGCTCGAAGGCGGCTACAACCTGCGCACACTGCCGATGCTGCTCGAGTCGACGCTCGAGGGCTTCGACGCGGAACGCTAGACCGGGATCGTCAGGCTCTCGAGATCGCGCGGGTAGTCCGTCAGGATCTCGATGCCCTCGCCGGTGACGACCACCGTGTCCGAGTGGCGGAACCCGCCGACCTGCGCGTCGTAGACCCCGGGCTCGACGGTGAAGACCATGCCCGGCTCGATCACGGTGTGGTCACCGACGTCGAGGAACGGCGCCTCGTGGTTGCGGAGGCCGATCGCATGCCCGACGTGCTGGCGCCAGTAGCCCATCAGCCCGTGCTGCTCGAAGTAGCCGAGCACCGCACGGTCGACGTCGGCGCACGTCGCGCCCGGGCGGATCGCCGCGAAAGCGACATCCTGCGCGGCGACCGTGTGCCCGAACAGCCGTCGCACCTCGTCGCTCGCGGGCCCGATCACGAGCGCCCGCTCGAGCTCGGCGTTGTAGCCCCAGATCGGCGCGCCCGTCTCGGTGACGAGCACATCCCCGACCTGGAACTCGATGTTGTGCGCGACCGCGTGCGCCCACGAGCTGCGAAGCCCGATCTGGCCGCGATATCCCGCCTTCACGCCGTCGGCGGACGCCTGCTGGCCGCCGTAGCGGTCGCCGAGCGCCTCGAGCATCGCGAGCGTCGCCTCGTGGCCGGCGCGCCAGCTCGCCTCCGCCTCAGTCGCCCCCGGCCGAGAGTACTCCTGCAGCAGGCGATGGCCGTGCTCGCACCAGCGGGCGCTTTCGCGGATCAGCGCGATCTCGGTCTCGCTCTTGCGCACCATCATCCGCTCGATCTCGTCCCCGACCGGGACGATGCGCGCCTCGGTGACCGCCGAGAGCGCCGGGCCCTGGTACCCGAGGATCCCGGGGTAGCCGTCCCCGTCCGCGGCGACCGAGCCGCCGATCCCCATCGCCGCCAGGACCCGCGCGAAGATGGCGAGCGGGTGCTCGAGGCCCGGGTACTCCGGGTACGACTCGACGTGCTCGAACGCGGTCTCGGCAAGCACGCGCTCGACCTCGAACTCCGGCACGAAGACGACCATGTCGCCGTCGACGGAGTGCGCGAACGCGACAGGCCGCTCGGTGGAGAGGAAGCCGAAGCTCGTGAAGTACTGGATGTAGCCCTGCTCGAACAGCACGTAGCCGGTCGCGCCGACGCTGCGCACATGCGCGAGCAGTCGCTCGCGGCGCTCCTCGAGCTCGGCGGCGGGAATCCCGGTGATCGGCGGCGTGCGCTGCTGCAAGGCGTCCTCCTCGGTTGACGGCCTCTGCAGTCTAGGAGCGCCGCTCGAGCTCGGCGAGTCGCTGCTCGACGCGCTCGAGGGCGGCCATCAGCTCTTGATGATCGCCGCGCCCGCGGCGTTCCTGGGCGTGCCGCACGAACGCGGCCGAGATGGCCGCGGTGAGCACCGAGACGGACGCCACCGCGGCGATCATCAAAACGCCGGCGACGAACTTGCCGACGGCCGTCGTCGGCACGACGTCGCCGTAGCCGACCGTCGTCACGGTCTGGACAGCCCACCAGCAGGCGCGCCCATAGGTCGGGAAGTTCCCGGGCGCGAGGATCCGGACGATGAGGGCACAGAGGAGGGAGACCGAGAGGATCCCCGCGACGAGCCACCGGATGTTCGGCCTCGGGCCGAACACGCGACGCCCCAGCGCGTAGAGATCTCTCGGATGAGCGCCGCTCACCCGCGCCTCAAGGACTCGGGGCTGCCGCCTCGCGCGCCGTCTGGCGTCGGAGCGCCTCGACTCCGAGCGCGAGAATGACCGTGGCGGCGAGCAGGAGGTACCAGCGGTGCGTCTGGGGGGTCGGTCCCCACCAGACGATCAGAAGCATGAACGCGAGCACGGCGCCGAATGCGAGCTCGGGCTTCACCAGCTTGCCGGCGAGCGCACGCCGCGCGGAGCCTGCGGTCTTCGTCTCACCCGCGAGCCATGCCCAGGCGAGCGCGATCAACGCCATGAAGAAGAGCGTCCAGGCGCCGTCGGCGAGAAGCCGCGTGAGGATGTTCCAGGCGTCGCTGACGGCGGGCCGGACGCTCTCGGTCGCGACGAGGTGGGTCGTGATGTAGTGGCCGACGAGCCGCCGCAGGATGATGACGAGCAGCCCCGCTGTCGCCGCCCCGAGCGCCACCTCGCGAACCATGCGGCGGCGCCGGCCCCGTGCGAGCCAGACGGCGGCGGCAGCGACGAGGAGCGTGATGATCCACAGGTACGCGCCCGCCGCCTTCAGCCACTTGGTGATCTTCTGCACGGTGCTGAGCTGGTTCGACCTGATGATCGTGATCCGCGCGCTGCCCGGCGGGAGCTGCGCGCCGAGCTTGCCGATGACCGCGACCTGGTCGCCGACCTTGATCACGAGCGGCCTGAGGTCGAGCACCACGACGCCGCCGTTCGTGTGGACGTACTTACCCTTGTTGTCGAGCAGCAGCAGCAGCCTGTGGTGCGCCGCAGCGGTCGCGACGACCCAGGCGCGCTGGGCGCGCGGGCGCGCAAGAAGCTGCTGTGCGGACCGATAGGCGAGCTGACGAAGTGCCGCGCTGAGCGGGCCGGCAAGACGCTGCTGACCGGCCGGCAGCGCCTTCTCGAGCTGGGCCTGGACATCGACGTTCGCATAGAGCTGGTCGACGAGCGTCGTCGCGACCTGGTCGCGGATCTCCGGGTCGGCGATCAGCTGCGCGGATGCCTGATCGAACGTCTTGTCGTCGAACGCCTGGAAGCGGATGTACCCCGCGAGCAGCGAGAGCACGGCGAGGAGCGAAGCGAGCACGACGAGCACGTGCGCCGCGATGATTCGGCCGCGTCCCGCTTCGGAAGGCGCCGCGGGAGGTGCGACAGGGGGCGAAGGCTCGCTCACTGCGAGCACGATCTCACATCGGGAGCCGGAAAGTGCGGCTCAGCACCAGGGGCGCCGGCGCGTCGCCGGACGAAGCGGCCGGCAGGCCGATGCGCCCGCGGAGAGCCGCGCAGGTGGAAGCTGGGTCAGCGGCCGGCCACGCCGCCGCGCGCGCGCCGGCAGCCGGCGGCTCGCGACGGCCTGGCGACGGACGGCGGGAACGAAGAAGACCTCGTCGTCGTACTCGAGCGGCACACCCTGAAGCCCCGCCCCGGCAGCCCAGCCGGCGGCGGCCCGCACCGCGCGGGGAAGATCGTCGATGTCGCCGGCCACGTCGACGCCCACGACCCATTCACCCTCGGGCTGCAACTCCGTCCAGGCGGGGCAGATCGCCTCGAGGCAGCACACGAGGCCGTGCGCGTCGTCGGGCGAACTGAGGCGGAAGAAGACGAAGGTCGGAGACGGCTCCACGACGTGAAGACTCGCGGGCGCGCATAGGCGTCCGCCTGACCCGACCGCGTCAAGAAGCGACGGCCCGTCCCGGAAGGGGGCGAGTGGGCCAGGCCGTCGCAGGAGCGCCCGTCGGCGCAACCGATCGCGCATGCCGGAGGTGGCTTCGGAGCCGCGATCGTCATCTCCAGGGTCGCATCGGCCGGCGACGCGCCGCCTGACCCGGATGCGTCAGTTGTGCGCCGTGCTCGTCAGGCGGCGGCCGCTCGGCGGTGACGCTCCCGCCGATCGGAGTACGCGATCAGGAGCTCGAGCACGAGGTTCACGAGCCACACCGTGACCGTCGCCCACAAGAGCGCCCAGAAGCCGTGAATGTCGAAGCCCTTGACGAGCGCGTCGGTGATCCACAGCATCAGCATCGAGACGCCGAACCACGCGAGGCCGAAAGTGACGACCTGGAGCGGCAGCGTCAGGAAGCGCAGCACCGGCTTCAGGATCGTGTTCAGCACGCCGAAGATCGCCGCCGCGGCGAGGAGTTGCTTGAACGATCCCGAGTCGACCGTCGTGAACGTCCACGCGACGATCGCGAGCACGAGCGCGTTCGTGAGCCACGAGATCGTCAGCTGCCCGATGAAGCGCACGGATGGAGACTAACCGCCGTTCACTCCGCCGGCAGGATCTGACGGCGGTCCGCACGCCGAGCGGCCTCGCTCCGCTCGCCGACGAGAAGGTCGTAATACAGATACGTCGTCGTAATCGCGACGAACGGCAGCACGACCACGTACACGAGGCTCGAGACGAGGTTGACGAAATCGAACGACGCGCTCGTCGCGAAGAGCAGCAGGGAGCCGACGAGTGGACCGAGCAACAGGCCCAGCCCGGCGACGACTACCGACAGCGAGCACGCACGCCACCAGTCGCCGCGAATGAGCTCCCCGCTCCGGCGAAGCGCTGCGATCGCGGTCTTCTCCTCGAGTGCGATCACCTGTGCGACGAGCGACCAGCGAACGACGAGCCAGACGGCAATCACGATGCCGATCGTCGTCAGGTCGCAGACCGCGACGACAAGCCCCGCGACGACGAGAGCTCCTGCAACGGCGGGCAGCCGTGGCAGTGCGAGCCGGTAGGCCGCCAGCGCGCCTACCCGACGCTCGTCGTCGAGCTCCACCATCGCGATCGCCGTCGCGGCCTGCACGAACGCGAGACCGACAAGGGTGAAGAGCACCCCGAGCGAGAACGCGAGCATCGCCACAAGTGCGTTGGAATCGCCCGCCGACTCGGCGAGAGGCTGGAGGCCGCCGACACGGAAGACGAGGTACTGGACGAGCGTGATCAGGAGACCGACCGGGACGAAGAGCAGACCGATCCTGAGGAAGAGGCCGAGATGCGACACGTACATCTGCCAGGCCGACGTGATCATCGCGCCCCACGCCCGCCGTCGGCGGAGACGCAGCGGCGCAGAAGGACGCCAGCTCGTTCGCGACGAGAGCCATAGCAAGAGGACGAGCACGGCAACGAGTGCGAAGAGAAGCGGCGACGGATTGCCGACGATCGAGGTCAGCATGTTCGATCCCGTCGCAACTGCCCCGCAGAAGAAGTCGGTGGCGTTCGACCCGACGGCGCCACCGGCCGGAACGGTGAAGCTCGCGTCGCGCCAGCTGTCGTCGGCCCAGCTGATCGGCTCCGTCCATTGGCGCTTGGTGTTCGGCCCGGTCGGCCCGTTGTAGAACCCCTGGTGCTCTTCGCCCCAGTGCCCGTCGAACCCGAGCCACGGGAACGCGCGCACCGCCGCCGCCGGGTCCGTCGGCACGAGCTCGACGACCGGGAGCAGCTCGGTCGACGGCCCGTTCGTGTCGTCGCAGCCGACTCCCTGAGCGGCGCTCCGTCCCAGGTAGAGGCCCGGCTCGAAGTAGTTCGCGTGCGACCCGAGCGCGGGATAGACGACCGGATGGGTGCCGTCGACGATCGTCAGCTTCGAGTCGCCCCAGCGCGCGCTCTCGGCGCCTTCGTGCTGGCTGTAGCCGACAAGCGTCGGCTTGGTCTGCAGCGCGGCCTCGGCGGTCGGCGCGTCGAAGTCGAGCTGGATCATCTCCCAGTCGCCTTCGTGCTTGTCGTTGAAGTCGTTGTAGATGTAGAAGAACCAGTACTGAAGCGCGATTTGCCCCGGGTGTGCCGCCTCGCCGACGACGTGCGCGTAGGTGACGGGAGATGAGCCCGCATTCAGCTCGTGCGACCACTGGTCGTAGGTGCAGCCCGGCTTGAGCGCGTTCCCGGGCAGGTCGAGGTGGTAGCCGAAGAGACCGTGCGAGAGGTCGGCCGCCGTCGGCGCGACCTTGACGATGTTCGTGGTGTCCCATGGGCCGCGCAGTGCGACCTCGGCGTTCCCGAGCACCAGGTTGACGTTCGTGGGGACGTACGGCTCGCCGTGCCCACACGGCTCCTTCTGGTCGACGAGCCGCACGACCGGCGCGTAGCGCTGGGCGAGCTCGAGCTCCGGGCTCGCCTGCGCCGACGAGCGCGCCGGCGCGAGCAGGACGACGAAGCACGCGGCGAACGCGAGGGCCACGCGGCCCCGGTAAGGGATCGTCACCCGCCCGATGATGGCGCCCGGCGGCGCCAAGTTCAACGCGGTGCGGTGGTCAGACGGCCTCGGCGAGGCCCGGCTCGGCCGAGCCCCAGACCGATTCGACGTGCTGGGCGACGAGCTCGCGGGCGCGGAAGATCCGCCACTTGACGGTCGGCAGCGAGGCGTCCGCGACCTCCATGATCTCGGTGTACGAGAAGCCGGCGATGTCGCGCAGGAGGAGACACGTCTTCAGCTCCTCGGGCAGGCGCTCGACCGCCTGCCAGATGGCGTCGATCGTCTCGCCGCGCTCGACCGGCGCATCGAGCACCGTCACGGAGTCCTCCACGAGCTCGGCCGTGG
The DNA here is from genome assembly GCA_963794375.1 of uncultured Thermoleophilia bacterium. Taxonomy (GTDB): domain Bacteria; phylum Actinomycetota; class Thermoleophilia; order Gaiellales; family Gaiellaceae; genus PALSA-600. The sequence continues at coordinate 89,148 of CAWCDL010000001.1, read as the reverse complement.
GCTGCCGACGCGGCTCGTCGCGCAACGCGTCGAGCGCTCGGTTGCGCGCAATCCGATAGAGCCACGTCGAGAACTTCGACCGGAACGAGAAACGGGTGAGATTCTGGTGCACTCGCAGGAAGACGTCCTGCGTGATCTCCTCTGCGAGCTCCCGGTCGCCGACCATGCGGAGGACGTAGTTGAAGATCGGCGTCTGGTAGGCCTCGACGATGCTGACGAACGCCGCCGGGTCGCCGCGCCGTGCGCGCAGCACGACCTCGTCTTCGATCTGCGGAACGGCCATCGTGCACCGAGGATCGCGCGGGCGGCAGAGGGTCGCCATGACACGATTGCGCCAACTCGACGGGGCGGGAACTACGCGGGGGCGTCGGGCTCGACCACAGGGACGTGCCCGTAGCGGTGCCGGAACCACACGTAGGCGATGCCGCCGACCGGGATCGGCAGCCAGAACGCAAGCAGGCGATAGAACAGGGTCGCGAGACCGGCGGCTCCGCCCGCGACCCCCGCGAGGGTCAATGTGCTGACGAGGCCGGCTTCGACGAAACCGAGCCCTCCGGGCGTGATCGGGATCCAGCCGAGCAGCTGCGCCGTTACGTACGCAAGGAGCACGAGCGACGGCCTCGGCCTCGCGCCGACGGCCGCGAGTGCGAGAAGGAGCGCCGCGAAGTCGAAGATCGGCACGCCGATCGCAGCGGCCACGCTCGGCAGCCACCGTTGTCCGAGCGTGTCTCGGATGAAGTCGCGCTCGTGCAGCACCTTGTCGGCGAGCCCCGAGATCGGCCGCCGACGCCGGATCGTCACGTTCGCGCCTGCCTGGACACCGCGGGCCACGATCCGCAGCGGGCGGTCGGTGGCGAACGCGATCGCCCCGCCCGCGAGCAGCAGGACGAGCACGATCAGCCCGAGGTACGCGGTCAGCTCGAGGCTGCGAGCCACCGCGACGCCGCCGAGGATCGCGGGTAGCGAGAGGAGCGGCAGCGCGAGCAGCGCCCCCATCGTCAGAGCGCCGGTGGCCGCGAGCACCGCCGCGGCGCGGCCGCTGCCGACCCCGGCTCGGCGGAGCATGCCGACCTGGAAGGCAGCCGCCGTCGTGCCGCCTCCCGGGATCACGCGGCCGGACGCCGTCGAGGCGAGCTGGGAGGTCGCGATCGCAAACCAGGCGTTCGTCCGCAGGGCAACCCGCTGGAGCACCCAGGCGCAGGTGAAGCTCGCGGCCTCGGCCACGAGAGCGAGACCCGCCCAGAGGGGCTTGAGGGTCGTCAGCGAGCGCCATGACGAGAACACCTCGACGAGGCTCGGCAGCAGGAGATACAGCGACACGAACGCGACGATGAGCAGCGCCCCCTGGAAGAGGAGGCGGCGCCGCAACGGCGACCGCGCGCGGCCGGCGTCAGCGGGTGGCGAGGATGACACCGATCGTCGCGATCCCGAGGACTGTCCCCGCCAGCGCCAGCACAAGCGACAGACCGCCGCTGAACGGCACGAACTCGCCGCGGTCGAGTGCCTGCTCGACCTCTCTCGCGCGGCGGTGCCCGATCCAGACGAACATGATGCCGACGCCGGCGAAACAGACGCCGATGACCTCGTACGGCCACGGCCTGGTGGAGGTGAGCTCCGGCACCAGACGGCCGATCCCCACGCCGAGGGCCAAGAGCGCGAAGCCGGTGCGCCACCAGGCGAGAAGCGTCCGCTCGTTGGCGAGCCGGGTGCGATGGACCGCGTCGTTGGCGTCGGGCACCGCGCAATCCTCGCACTCGCTCGCCCGGAAGGGCCCGACAGCCGTCAGAGCCAGTCGTTGCGATAGGCCGCGACGACGGCCTCGAGGCGCGTGTGCACCCGGAGCTCCGCAAGGAGCAGCCGGATGTGGTTGCGCGCCGTGTCCTCGGCGATCCCGAGGTCGGCGGCGATCTGCCGGGTCGTGCGGCCGCGGGCGAGCAGGTCGAGCACCTCGCGCTGGCGCCGCGTCAGGCGTGGGGCAGGATGACGGAGCGCGCTGCGGCGACGGTGAGGGCCGATCGACAGCGTGCCGACGACGTCCCGGCCCGAGGTGATCGGAGCGCTCACCGCCTCGAGACGCTCGGCACCGCCGGAGTGCAGGAACGCCGTGGCCTGGTCGTTCTGCCACCGCACGATCCCGCGCAGGTCGGTGATCCAGACCGGGGCCTGGAGGAGCTCGAGCGCGCTCAGCAGCGGCCCGTCGAGCGCGGCGTCGAGCCGGTCGGGCGGGAGCGGGGCGAGATGATGTTCGGCTGACGGCATGACGGGTGGCTGGTGGCTGCGCCCCGTGAGAAGAGGACGGGGGTGCCTCTTCTCGACGGGGCGTGCTCGCGCGTCCCGCGCGGGGGGACCGTGTGCGGAACGGAGCGAGACTGCAGCTGGATCCCATCGTCGCCGTCCGCCACCGGGACGGCTTGACGCAAATGGAGTGTTTTTCGCCCGATCGGGCAGCGCGCGCGTTCATGATGGGGCACGACACATGAGCTTCGGTCGCCGCATCCCAGGGATGAACCGCCTCGCGGCCGGTGTCGGCGGCGTCTTCGAGCCGATCGCCGAGGACGCGCTCGAGCGGAGCCTCGCCGGGCCGCTGCCGGAGGCAGTTGCGCGCTCGATCGTCGAGCACCGCGTGGTCGAGCGGGTCGTCGGTGAGCTGCTCGCGAGCCCCGAGTTCCGCGCGTCACTCGTCGCGGCGCTCGAGCACGAGCACGCGGAAGAGCTGACGGCAACGATTCTCTCGAGCGACGCGCTCGAACGGCTGCTTGCAGACGCGCTTTCGAGCCCGGCCGTCCAGGGCGCGCTGGCCCGGCAGACGGCGACGATGGGCGAGCGGATCATCGGCGCCGTCCGCGCGAGTGCCGCGCGCGGCGACATCGCGGTCGACCGTTGGGTGCGGCGTCGTGACGGGCCGGCGTTGCCGGGTGTGTGCACGCGCGGGCTCGGCCTCGTCGTCGACGCCCTGCTTGCCCAGCTGGTCTTCCTCACGATCGTCGGCACCGTCGCGCTCGTCGCGTCGCTGACCGTCGGTGTCCACCACGGCTGGCTCGCGGGGACGCTCGGCGGCGCAGGCTGGGCGCTCGTCCAGGTCGTGTATTTCGCCGGCTCTTGGGCAGGTTCGAACAGGACGCCGGGCATGGGGCTCTTCGGGATTCGGGTTTCCAGGCCTGACGGCGGCGGGATCGGGCTCGGCCGGTCGCTCGTGCGCCTCGCGGGTCTGTGGCTCTCCGTTGCCCTGCTCGGGCTCGGCTTCCTGCCCGCGCTCGTCGACCCGCGCCGCCGCGCGCTCCAGGACTACCTCGCGGGAACGCAGGTCGTTCGCGACCTCACCATCGGCTGAGCAAGACGCTCAGCCGGGCGGAAGATCGACCTGCTCCGACGGCACGAGCAGCACGACGACGTGCAGATTGCTCAGGCCGGCGGCGTCGAGCTGATGCCTGAGCGCCTGCGGGTCGGGGGCGGGCAGGCCGCCCTCCGCCTGCACCTCGACGCCCGACGTCCCCGAGGCGACGGAGACGATGCGCCAGCCTGCCGTTCTCGCCCAGCGCTGCGCGACGGGCGTGACGTTCGCGCGGTCGACCTCGTCCCGCGACTCGTTGACGGTGGTGATGCTGAGCGGCACGCAGAGCAGGAGCACGAACACGACGACGAGCCCGGTCGCGAGCCGGCGCGGCACTCCTCCCCGCTCACCGGACGGAACGGCCACCTGGAACACGCGGTAGAGGGACATCACGATCAACCCGCTGAGCAGGATCGCGCCGACGTTCGTGAGGAACAGGAGCAGAGCCCCGACCGACTGCCCCGACGCGCCCGATTCGAGCGTGAGCCCGACGACCGCGAGCGGCGGGACGAGCGAGATCGCGATCGCGACGCCCGGAAGCGTGTCGGAGACGTCGGAGCGCACCAGCGCGAACGCGCCGACCGCTCCGGTCGCGAGCGCCGCCAGCAGGTCGATGAGGTGCGGATGGACCCGCCCGGCGACCTGCGAGTTCGTCGCTGCGACGACTGGGTACGGGACGAGCGTCGCAAACAGCCACCCGATCGCGACGACCGACGAGGCGCCGGCGACGATCAGCGCGAGCGACCGCACCAGGTTGGCGCGATCCGCTGTCACGACCGAGAGGACCGTGCCGAGGATCGGCGTCATCAGCGGCGCGACGATCATCGCTCCGATCACCGTGGCGGTCGAGTCGGCGACGATCCCGGCCGAGGCGATCGCGGCGGCGAGCACGATCAGCACCCAGAACCGGCTCAGCTTCTGGCCGGCCTCGACGCCGTCGAAGAGGAGCTGGCCGCGCATGCGCGCAAGGTCGGCCTCGTCGATGCGCAGCCGGCTGGACGCGATCGTCGTCTGCATCCCGGTAGGGGTTAGCAGGGCGGGCGGCCGGATTGACGCGTTTGGGTCACCGCCGACGGCTTCCGGGCGGGATACAAGGTTGCGACCGATGCCTGCGCGCGACGACGCTCATCCAGCGGTAAGACGGCGACTCGGCTGGGCGTGGTTCGCCGGCGCCGACGAGCACGTGCTCGCGTTCGTTCCCACCGAGCGCAGCTTCCTCGACGCGCAGGGGCTCGTCGTCTTCGCAATGGCCTGCGTGACCGGGTTCGCCGTCGCAGTTGCGGGAAGCGGCTGGTGGAACGTGCCGATCACGCACATCCTCTGGCTCGGCGCCGTCTGGACCGCGGTCATCTGCATCGTCGACCGCCTCATCTACAAGAGCTTCGGCCGCAAGAAGATCGCGAACCTCGCGCTTGCCGTCCCACGCGCCGCTCTGTCGATCATGCTCGCACTCGTTCTCGGCCTGCCGATGGTGCAGTTCATCTTCTCGCCGTCGATCCAGAACCAGCTGACGCAGACCGCCGCCGCCCAGCAGAAGCAGGCGCGGACCGCAGCGCTCGCGTACTTCGAGCCGAAGATCAAGCAGGCGACCGCCCGCATCGCCGCGACCCGCGCCCACGAGACGGCGCTCTCGGATCAGGTCGACAAGTACACCCGCCTCTCGGGCTGCGAGAAGGACGACCCGACGTGCTCGCGCACGCACAAGACGGGCTGCGGCCACTGGTGTCACTACTACGCGGCCCAGGCGACCGTCGCCCGGGCCGCACTCGAGCGCGCGCGCCCACTCGACCGGCTCGAGATCGCGGCGCTGACCGCGAAGATCGAGGACTGGCAGCAGAGCGAGGCGACCGAGACGAAGACGCGGGTCGACGCGATCGCCGGCTCCCGCGACCTCCTCGCGCGTGCCGAGGCGCTGTCGACGATCGAGAAGAAACACCACGAGGTGTCGCGCTACGTGCTGTTCGTGCTCTCGCTCTTCGTCTGCCTCGACCTGATCGCGCTGATGATGAAGCTCTCGCACCTGCTCGTGACAGGAGCCGTGTACGAAGAAGTCGCCGCCGAGCTGCGCGAGCGGGACCGGCTCGAAGCGCACCGGCTGCGCGAGGAGACGGCCGTCCTGCGTGAGCGGATCAGCCGCGACGCCCGTCGCGACGCCGGCTTGCCGTCGACGACCGGCTGACCCATCGTCAACGCCGGCGGCGGCGTGCAAGGACGGCGAGCACGAGCGTCCCGGCGACGGTCAGCACGAGCTTCACGGCCTTGCTGCCGCGCAGCTTCGATTCGCCGCTGGCGCGCTCGGCCATGTTCACCGGCACCTCGTCGACCCGGAGCCCCGCGTCCGCCAGGCGGATGAGCCCTTCGACCTCGGGCGCGCGGCTCGTGTACGGCTCGCCGAGGAAGGGCAGTGCCTTCGCGTCGACTGCGTAGAGGCCGCTGGTCGCGTCGCCGAACGGACGCCGCAGAGCGACGGCCATCGCCCGGCGCAGGATCCCGGTGCCGAGCCGGCGTGCCGGGCTGGGTCGATACCGGTACGCCTCGTACCCGTCGCCGGAGACGAAGCGCGAGCCGACGGCGACATCGCAACGTCCGCTGCGCACGTGGTCGAGCAGCCGGGCGAGCTCGTTGGGCGGATGCTGCCCGTCCGCATCGATGCGGCCGCATAGCGCGTAACCGTGCTCGAGGGCATAGCGGTACCCCGCGGCGATCCCGAAGCGAAGACCCTGGTTCGTGCCCAGCGACAGCACCTCCGCGCCGTGCTCGCGTGCGACGTCGGAGGTGCGGTCGGTCGACCCGTCGTCGACGACGAGCACGTCCACGTCCGGGAGCTCCGCGTGCAGAGCGTCGAGCACTGCCGGCAGGTTCTGCTCCTCGTTCCAGGCGGGGATGAAGACCAGTGTGTCGCTCATGTCCCGCTTCTACGCAACTCGGCGCGCGCGGCGCGAAGCTGGACGGGGACGAGCGGCAGCGCCGCGAGCTCCCATGCAATCGCGCGGAGGGACGGCCGCACGCGCGCCGCGCGGATCCTGACCGCCACGCCGCTCGACCGATAGAGGCGCGAGAAGAAGAGCCACGTCCGCGGCAGGTGGAGCGGCGAGCAGACGACGACGGCGCTTCGCACCCCGTGCGCGAGCAGGAGGGGCAGTGTCCGCGAGGCGTTCTCGGCAGTCGTTCGCGCCGTCGGCTCGACCAGCAGCTCGATGACGGGGCCGCGCCAGGCCTCCTTCATCTGCTCCGCCTCTGACGGGCCGCCCGTCGACGACCAGCCGCTGAAGACGACCAGGCCCGCCCCGAGGCTCGACACGAGCCGTTCCGCCTCGGCGACGAGCCCGAGCGAACGTGCGCTGATGCGGTGCACGCCGTCCGAATCGATCGACCCGTGGCCGGGAACGACGATCGCTGTCTCACGCGCGGGCATTTCCCGGCAGCATGCCCGTTTGCAGCCTCCGTCGCGATCCGCGACGCTCAAGCGTGTGGGATCCCTCGCCCTGACCTACGTCGGCCATGCGACGGTCGCCGTCGAGCTCGACGGCGTCACGCTCGTCACCGACCCGATGCTCCGGCAACGCGTGTGGCACATCCGCCGGCAGGTCCCCCCACCGGGGCCTGTCGAGGCAGACGTCGTGCTCGTCTCACACGGGCACTACGACCATCTCGACCTGCCCTCGCTCGACCTGTTCGGCCGGGACATCCGGATCGTCGTCCCGCGCGGCCTCGGGCCACTCCTGCGCCGCCGCGGCCACGTGGAGGTGACCGAGCTCGACGTCGGCGAAGAGGCGTCGGTCGGCGCGGTGACGGTGCAGGCCACGCCCGCTGCGCACACGGGATCGCGCCTGACGGCGAGAGCGCCGGCGCTCGGCTACCTGCTCCGCGGCTCGCGCACGGTCTACTTCGCCGGGGACACCGACCTGATGCCGGCGCTCGAGGAGATCGGGCGGAACGGCATCGACCTCGCGCTCCTCCCTGTGTGGGGGTGGGGCCCGCGCGTCGGTGCCGGCCACCTCGATCCGGAGCAGGCGGCGGAGGCCGCGCGCCTGCTCCGCCCTCGGCTCGCGGTTCCGATCCACTGGGGCACGTACGGCTCGCCCGGCGGCGACGTCTCGCGCATGCCCGCGGAGCGTTTCGCCGCGGCATGCGCCGGAACGGTCGAGGTCAGGATCGTCGAGCCCGGCGAGCGACTGGTCGTCGATCCCTGAACGGAACTCTCGGCGTTCCGCTGCTCAACCCGATCCGTTCATTTTCTTGAACGGATCAAGTCAGTGGTAGGCTCGCCGGGATGGCGGAGCAGGTCGACGGCGTCTCGGTCCTCAAGGCCCACGACCTGCGCGTGACAGCGCCGCGTCTGGCCGTCCTCGGGGTGCTCGAGGAGCTTCCCGCGCACGTCACGGTCGAGCAGGTTGCCGAGCGCGCCCGCGCACGAATCGGCGCGCTGTCGACGCAGGCGGTCTACGACATCATGGGCGCGTTCCACCGTGCGGGGATCGTCCGCCGCATCGCACCGCCCGACAGCCCCGCCCTGTTCGAGACGCGGGTGGGCGACAACCACCACCACCTCGTCTGCCGCGACTGCGGCAGGACGGTCGACGTCGACTGCGTGACCGGCAAGGCGCCGTGCCTGACGCCCGCGTCCGCGGCCGGCTTCGAGATCGACGAGACCGAGATCACCTTCTGGGGGCGCTGCCCCGACTGTGCCAACCCCGATCCTCGAAAGGATGCCCGTGTCCGAAAGCCCTGACGCCGTCGTCGGCGAGATGAACGAGCAGACCGACGCCGCATGCCCGGTCGCACACAACCGTGCCCCGCATCCCACCGAGGGCGGCGGCAACACCGGCTGGTGGCCGAACCGGCTCAACCTGAAGATCCTCGCCAAGAACCCTCCCACGACGAACCCGCTGGGTGAGGGCTTCGACTACGCCGCCGCCTTCGAGAGCCTCGACCTCGCGGCGGTCAAGGCGGACATCGAGCAGGCGCTCATGACCTCGCAGGACTGGTGGCCCGCCGACTTCGGCCACTACGGGCCGTTCATCATCCGGATGGCGTGGCACAGCGCCGGGACGTACCGCATCAGCGACGGCCGCGGCGGTGCCGGAGCCGGCCAGCAGCGGTTCGCGCCGCTCAACAGCTGGCCCGACAACGCGAACCTCGACAAGGCACGCCGGCTGCTCTGGCCGGTGAAGCAGCGCTACGGCCGCAGGCTCTCGTGGGCCGACCTGATGGTGCTCGCCGGCAACGTCGCGTTGGAGTCGATGGGCTTCGAGACGTTCGGCTTCGGCGGGGGCCGGGAAGACGTGTGGGAACCGGACGAGGACGTGTACTGGGGCCCGGAGACCGTCTGGCTCGGCGACGAGCGCTACACCGGCGCCCGCGACCTCGAGGATCCCCTGGCCGCCGTCCAGATGGGGCTGATCTACGTGAACCCGGAGGGCCCAAACGGCAACCCCGATCCGCTCGCCGCGGCACACGACATCCGCGAGACCTTCGGCCGTATGGCGATGAACGACGAGGAGACCGTCGCGCTGATCGCCGGCGGCCACAGCTTCGGCAAGACGCACGGCGCCGGCCCGGCGGACAACGTCGGCCCCGAGCCGGAGGGCGCTCCGCTCGAGGAGCAGGGCCTCGGCTGGAAGAGCAGCTTCGGCACCGGCAAGGGCCGTGACGCGATCACGAGCGGCCTCGAGGTGACCTGGACGACCACGCCGACGAAGTGGAGCAACGACTTCTTCGAGCTTCTCTTCGGCCACGAGTGGGAACTGACGATGAGCCCCGCCGGCGCGCACCAGTGGACGGCGAAGGACGCCGAGGCGGTCATCCCCGGCCCGGCCGATGCCTCGGAGAGGCGGCTGCCGACGATGCTGACCACCGACCTCGCGCTGCGCTTCGACCCGATCTACGGGCCGATCTCCCAGCGCTTCAAGGACAACCCCGACCAGTTCGCCGACGCATTCGCGCGGGCGTGGTTCAAGCTGACCCACCGCGACATGGGGCCCGTGGTGCGCTACCTCGGGCCGGAAGTGCCGACCGAGGTGCTGCTGTGGCAGGACCCGCTCCCACCGGTCGAGCACGAGCTCGTCGACGACGCCGACGTCGCCGCGCTCAAGGAGCTGATCGCCGCCTCGGGGCTGTCGGTGGCGCAGCTCGTCTCCACCGCCTGGGCGTCGGCCTCGTCGTTCCGTGGCAGCGACAAGCGCGGCGGCGCCAACGGCGCCCGCATCCGCCTCGAGCCGCAGAACGGCTGGGAGGTCAACGACCCGGCCGGCCTCGCCACCGTGCTGAAAACGCTCGAAGGCGTCAAGCAGTCGTTCGAGGCCGGAGGCAAGCGCATCTCGCTCGCCGACGTGATCGTGCTCGCCGGCGGCGTGGGCGTAGAACAGGCTGCGAAGGCCGGCGGCCGCGAGGTCACCGTGCCGTTCTCGCCCGGACGGGTCGATGCGTCACAGGACCAGACCGACGTCGAATCGTTCGCGGCGCTCGAGCCGAAGGCCGACGGCTTCCGGAACTACCTCGGGACCGCCACCGGCCTGCCGGCCGAGTACCTCCTCGTCGACAAGGCGAACCTGCTCACTCTGAGCGCGCCGGAGATGACCGTCCTCGTCGGCGGCCTGCGCGTCCTCGGCGCGAACCACGACAGCTCGGAACGCGGCGTCTTCACCGACCGGCCCGGCGCGTTGACGAACGACTTCTTCGTCAACCTGCTCGAGCTTGGAACGACGTGGCAGCGCACATCGCCCGAGGCCGAGACCTTCACCGGCCGCACCGCCGACGGCAGGACCTGGACGGGCAGCCGCGTCGACCTCGTCTTCGGCTCGAACTCCGAGCTGCGCGCGCTCGCCGAGGTCTACGCGAGCGACGACGCCGGTGAGGCGTTCGTCGACGACTTCGTCGCCGCCTGGGTGAAGGTGATGAACCTCGACCGGTTCGACCTGCGCTGAGCCGGTCAGAACAGGCCCGTGAACGTAGAGAAGCCCCGCGCGAGCGGGGCTTCTCCGTAGCAGGCCTGTAAGCCGCCTTCCGGTCGGGCACGCGAGATGCTGCGCTGCGGACCCGACCTGGGGAGTTCGACGGGCTTCAGAGTGCGGGGCGGGATGTCACACGTTTCCGGACCCCGCGACCTACCGGCTCACCTCGGCTACTCGTGCCCGAGAAACTCGGCGCGGTCGATCCAGCCGGTCTGGCCGGGACGGATCGTGGGGGCCTGCTCCAGTCGTCGCAGTATTGCGCCGTAGGCCGAGTGAGGGAGCGTGATGAGGATGATCCCGGCGTGGCTGCGGCGCGCCTCCGCCCACGTGCGGGCCAGCGCGGCGAAGTGACGGACGTTGTGGGTGATCACGACCCGCCCCTGCTCGGCCGCGAGGATGAGCACGTCCTCGTCGGCAAGCCTGCCGAGCGTCTCGTCCTGGTCGAGGGCGAGTACGTCGTGGCCGGCAGCGACGAGCTTCCGTCCGACGTGCCGGCTCGAGACGTGCGCGTCGAGCAGAAGCCGCACGCACTACTCGCCCGCGCCGGCCAGCGTGAAGCCGGCTAACGGGTAGAGCTCGCGAAGCTCGGAGAGCGGCCGCCGGTTCTCCGCGATCGCCCGGTCGACCTCCTCCTGGTAGCTCGCGTGATAGGCGCGGGCGAGTTCGACCGCCCGCTCCGGAATCGCCGATTCGGCGACGAGGTGCTCGACCGAGTCGTAGTCCTGCAGCATCTCGATTAACTCCCAGACGTCGAGCCCGGTTCCGATCACCCACGCCTCGCGCATCGGATCCTCGCCCCGGAACGCGATTCCGGGGAAGCGCCGCATCCGAGCCGCCTCCTCCGTCAGCGCCTCCACGATCGCACCCTTCGAGCGCCGGGTGCGCTGCGCCTCCGCGGCAACGAACCGGTCCGTCGTCTGACTCAGACGGATGCTGAACGGCCTCGATTTCCGAACGCGCTCCATGCCTGCACTGTAACACAACGATTACAGTGTAACCGGCGAGAGCTCGCCGGCTCGAGGAGCGCAGGCGTCGCCGGCACCCCCTGCTCACCCCGCCGGCGCAGGCGGCCTGTCTAGCCCCAGAAGCAGGCGTGCGGATCACGCGCGACCTCGTCGAGCAGCGGCCCGATCCTCGGCTGAGGCTCCGCGGGCTCGTAGCGATGAAACCTCAGGTCGCTGCGCATCCAATAGACGGTCCACGACTTCTGGCTCGGGCTGTACCTGAACCGCGCGATCCCCATCCGCGTCCATTCCGGACCGTATTCCGGCCTCCACGGTGGACGGCACTCCCAGATCGTGATCGAGTTGCCGACGATCTCGACCTCGAGCCGGATCTCGTCTTGCACATGCGCAGGTACCTTGCCGGCGGCGTAGCGCTCAACGAGCTTTGCGGCGTACTCGACTTCCGGGCGCGACACGAAAAGCGAGCGTAGCGAGAGCCGTTCCCCACCTCACCCTCCGACACGCGGTTACCGCTCGTAGGGCGAATACCCGGGCAGAAGGCCTGATAGAAAAAGCCCCGTTTCCAGGGCTTTCTCCGTAGCAGGCCTGTAAGCCGGATTCTGTCGAGGGTGACCATCCATCTCGGCAGCTACCCGGGCCCTCGGCGGGCAGCCTCAGCGGGCCCTGTTCGCCTTGCACCGGACGGGGTTTGGCGAGCCGCCGCGTCGCCGCGACGCTGGTGGGCTCTTACCCCACCGTTTCACCCTTACCTCGGGCATCTCCGGAGATACGCCCGGGGCGGTCTGCTTTCTGTTCCACTTTCCGTCGGCTTTCGCCGCCTGACTCGCGCCAGCGTCCTGCCCTGCGGTGTCCGGACTTTCCTCGATCGACGGCTAGATCGACCGCGGTCACCCGGCCTGCGAAGCTGATTCTACTCCGCCCGGCAGGTTCGCTCCACCAACGTCAAGCGCACCGTGCTCGGCGAGCTGAGCGCCGCACTCAGGGCAGAAGACCGCCCCGCGCGCGTGCATGACGAACTCGCCGCAGCACAGGCACTCGAGCGATGCGCCGCGCAGCAGCGCGACGAGCTCCTGGTCGAGCGTCCGATGCAGCGCGGTGATGCCGGCGGAGTCGCTCATCAGAGCTCCCGGAAGACCCCCACGACGCGGCCGAGCAGCTGCACGTGCTTGGCAAAGATCGGCTCGAGCGTCGCGTTCTCGGGCTGGAGACGGATGCGCCCCTGCTCGCGGTAGAACGTCTTCACCGTCGCCTCGTCGGCCGACTCGTCGTCGCCCGCCAGCGCGACGACGATCTCGCCGTTCCGGGCGTCCTGGGTGCGCTGCACGATCACGAGGTCGCCGTCGAGGATGCCCGCATCGATCATCGACTCGCCCTTGACCCGGAGCAGGAAGTCGCCGCGCGTCGAGGCGGGCAGCGGCACGTACTCCTCGATGTTCTGTTCCGCGAGCAGCGGCCCGCCGGCGGCGATCTCGCCGAGAAGCGGCAGGCGTGCGACGTCGGCCTGCGCGGCGGCGGGCTCGGCAGCGCGCCGCTCGCGGCCGATCAGCTCGAGCGCGCGAGGCTTCGTCGGATCGCGGCGCAACAGCCCGGCCCGCTCGAGATTCGCAAGGTGGGCGTGCACCGTGGACGGCGAGGCGAGCCCGACGCTCTCGCCGATCTCCCGCACCGTGGGCGGGTAGCCGTGGGAGTCGACGTACTCGACGAGGTAGTTCCAGATCTCCTGCTGACGGGCGGTGAGCACGGCGTCTCCGTTGGTCGCGGGACAGTGGGTCCGGGCAAGATGGATCGAACGTGTGTTCTCCACCAGACTAGAGAGTCCTCCGGACGTCGTCAAGAAACAAGAAAGCCGCCAGGCGGCGGCTTTCGAATCATGCGCTGGAGAGGACTTGAACCTCCACGACCGCAATGGCCACCAGGCCCTCAACCTGGCGCGTCTACCAATTCCGCCACCAGCGCGTGGAGCCGCAGTAGTGTAGCTGCATGGCCGAGGACTGGCGGGTCAGCGTCACCGTGGAAGGGAGCGGCTCCGCTCCGCTGCTGCAAAACCTGCACGAGCGCGAGGTGCGAAACGAGCTGCGCGACGAGCTCGGCGGCCGCGTCGCCGTATCGAGCGACGGACCACACATCTTTCTCTACGCGAACACGCGGCGTGCCGCCGAGGCCGCGGAGCAGCAGCTGCGCGAGGCGCTGGCCGAGCGCGAGCTCGAGGGAGAGCCGCAGCTCGACCGCTGGCACCCGATCGCCGAGCGCTGGGAGCCCGCCGACGTGCCCCTCCCCGCCGACGAGGCAGGACGCGAAGCCGAGGAGCAGCTGCGCGAGGAGGCGGACGAGCAGACGCCTGTCGCCGAATGGGAGGTCCGCGTCGAGCTCGCGAGCCACGCCGACGCGATTGCGCTCGCCGCCGAGCTCGAGGGCGAAGGGCTCTCGATCGTGCGCCGCTGGCGCTACCTGCTGATCGGGACGACGACCGAGGACGAGGCGAACACCCTCGCCGAGCGGCTGCGCACGGAAGGGCCGGCCGGCGCGAAGGTGCAGGTCGAGCCCGGGCTCGGGATCGTCTGGGAGCTGATGCCGCGCAACCCGTTCGCGGTCTTCGGCGGCCTCGGCTCGTAACGGATGATCGACATCCACTCGCACGTCCTCCATGGCCTCGACGACGGAGCCGAGGACGCCGGCGCGTCGCTCGCGATGCTGCAGGAGGCGGTCGCCCTCGGCGTGAGCACCATCGTGGCGACCCCGCACGTGCGCGACGACTATCCGACCACGGCAGCTTCGATGCTCGAGAAGGTCGCCGAGCTGCAGCGGGCGGCCGGGGTCGCAGCGCTCGAGATCGCGGTGCTGCCCGGTGGCGAGCTCGCGGTCGACCGTCTACGGCTTCTGCCGCCGGAGGAGGTGCGCCTGTTCGCGCTCGGCGGCTCGTCGAGCTCCCTCCTGATCGAGATCTCGCCCGTCGAGTCGCCTCTGGACGTCCTCGAGGAGGTGCGCCGGCTCGCACAGGAGGGCTTCCGCTGCGTGATCGCCCACCCCGAGCGCAATGCCTGGGTTCAGAGCACACCGAGGGCGGTCGAAGCGCTCGTGCACAGCGGTGCGCTCATCCAGATCACGGCGGGCTCGCTCGTCGGCCGGTTCGGGAAGAGCGCGCAGCGAACCGCCCAGGTCCTGCTCGACGCCTCGCTCGTCCACGTCGTCGCGACCGACACTCACGCCGCCGGCGATCGGGGCGCCTGTCTTCCGGGTGCTCTCCGCGCGCTGCGGGATCCGGCGCTCGCCGAGTGGCTGACGACCGCCGTCCCGGAGGCGATACTCGCCGGCCGGCCGCTCCCGAACCGCCCGCGAGTCGGCTCTCGCCGCCTCGTTCCCCGGCTGACCGGCGCGTGGAGGTCGGCACGCTAAACCCCCCGAGGCCCGACCGCACCATCCTGTAGCCTGACGCTTGCTGGGTTGGCCGGGGCCAGCAGCTCTTCGTTTCTGATGCTTGGGGGAGGATAGAAGTGGTAACGACGCTCACCGGGCGTCCACGTAGCCGAGCGCGCACGCACCTCCCTGCCCAGGTTTGGGGCCGAGCGACGAGTGTGCTTCTCCCCGTCCTCGTCGTCACGAGCTCGACGGCCCACTCCGCGAGACATCTCTTCGTCTCGACGCTCGTCCTGAGCGCCGTCTGGTTCGTGGGTCTCGAGGCTGGGTTCGCCGCAAGCAGGACGACGCTCGCCGCCCTCGGCCGCGGTGTCGCGGTGCTGCGCGGCGTCCTGCTCGGCTTCGTCCTCGCTGCAGCGACGGAGTACGTGTTCCCGGCACTCGGCACGAGCGTGCCCGCCACGATTGCGACCGCAGCGGCGATCTTCGTCCTGGCGTCGTCGTGGGAGCTCCTCGCCAGCCGGATCCTTCCCGCGAAGCGGATCCTGTTCATCGGCTCGAGGGAGACACGCGACGAGCTCGTTCGCGAGCTCGAGCGGCGAGCGATAAGCGGCCTGGTCGTCGTCGGCGCCGTCGACGACCACCCCGACGCCGCCGACGACGACTCGCTGCTGCTCGGGCCGATCGCCGACATCCCCCGCATCGTCGAGACGAGCCGTCCGGATCTCGTCGTCCTGGCGCCCGGGTGCAACCGCCCCCAGATCTTCGCCGAGCTGCTCGACTCCTCCGCGCACGGCTTCAAGTTCCTCGAGCTGGCTCAGCTCTACGAGCACGCCTTCGGCCGCGTTCCCGTGCGTGACCTGACCGGCCCCTGGTTCATGAGCGTGCTGCACCTGTACCAGCGCCCGTACTCGCTGCTCGCCAAGCGCACGCTCGACATCGCCGGCGCCCTCTTCCTGCTGGTGATCGCCGCACCGCTCTTCCCGGTCCTCGCGCTGGCCGTCCGCGGCACGGGACGCCGGATCATCCTCACCCAGCGCCGGGTGGGGGAGCACGGCGAGATCTTCACGATGTGCAAGTTCCGAACGATGCGACCGGACGCCGAGCGGCCGGGTGAGGCGGTCTGGGCCTCGAAGAGCGATCCGCGCGTGACGACGACCGGACGCCTGATGCGACGCCTCCGGCTCGACGAGCTGCCGCAGGTCTGGAACGTGCTCCGCGGCGACATGTCGCTCGTCGGGCCGCGTCCCGAGCGCCCCGAGTTCATCGACGAGCTGCTCGAGGCAGTCCCGTTCTGGGAGCGGCGCCACCTGGTGAAACCCGGGATCACCGGCTGGGCCCAGGTCAACCGCGGCTACACCGCCGACTACCAGGGGAGCCTCGAGAAGCTCTCGTACGACCTGTGGTACGTCCGCCACCGGAGCCTGACCGTGGACATCGTGATCTGCGCCCGGACGCTCTGGACGGTCGTCTGGGGCGAGCGCAGGCAGGACGACAGCTCGACCACCGGCGAGGAGCTCGACCCCGTCGTGACGCTCCTCCACGCGACCGCCGGAATCGGTGCGGCGCGCGAAGCAGAAGGCTGAGATCGGCGAACTCGCCTCGTCCCCGACGAGGCGCCGGACCCCCGGTGGGGCCGCCTCAAGCCGCGGCGGTGATCGACCGATAGGGATTGTGTGTCGATCGAACCGCAGCGGTTCCTGCCGGAGCCGCCGGCACCCCGGGTCAGGCGCTTCCCGCTCGGCTCCGCGGCCCCTGCCTCGACGCGGCCCCGCGCCGAGGCGCGGAACCGCGCGGACTGGCGTCATGCGGTCGGCCGCTTTGTGGTCATCTGGTTCGCGGCCTACTGGGCGGCGCGTCCGTGGGGCTCCGTGGCGGCCTCATGCGGGCAGGCGACACTCGTCGCCGCCCTCTGGATACCGATCTTCCAGTGGACGCAGCAGACGTTCCGGGCGTTGACGTTCGCGCTCGGGGCCGCGCTGCAGTCGGCCACTGTCCTCGCCATCGGGATCGTCTCGCTGTCCGCACTCGGCTTCTGGGTGCCGAGCATCGCGTTCGGCCGTCGCGAGCTCGCGACGATCGGGCTCGTCACGCTTGCTGCGCTCTGGCTCTGGGAGGACATCGTCCGCCGGGTGACGCGGTCGCCGCTGCAGGTGCTCGTCGTCGGCGGCGGCGCCCAGACGGACCGGCTCATGACCGACGTCGCGCGCGAGCGCAATCCGCGCGTCGAGATCATCTCGATTCTCGAGGACGCGACGAACCTCGCCACGACCGTCCGCACGATCGAGCCGGATCTGGTCGTGGTCGCAGTCGCCCGGGGCCGGCCCGAGGTCTTCGAGCAACTGCTCAGCGTCGCCGACGCCGGCTTCAGCATGGTCGGTCTGCCCGAGCTCTACGAGTTCGCCTTCGGCCGCCTGCCGGTCCAGGATCTGACCTCTGCGTGGTTCATGAGCGTCCTCCACGCATACAACCGCCCCGTCAACCGATTCGGCAAGCGCTGCTTCGACGTCGTCGTGGCGCTCACCGGCATGCTCGTCGCACTGCCGCTTCTCCTGCCGATCGTCGCGATCGTGAAGAGCACGAGGGGCCCGCTGCTCTATCGGCAGACGCGACTCGGCGAGCACGGCAGGAACTTCACGATGCTGAAGTTCCGTTCGATGGTCATCGACGCGGAGGCGGACGGCGCAGCGCAGTGGGCTGCCCGCAAGGACAGCCGGATCATTCCCGGAGGCCGCCTCCTCCGACGCGTTCGATTCGACGAGCTGCCACAGCTCTGGAACGTGCTCCGCGGCGAGATGTCGATCGTCGGCCCGCGCCCCGAGCGGCCGGAGTTCATCGAGCACCTGGAGGCCGAAGTCCCCTTCTGGAGCCAGCGGCAGCTGCTGAAGCCCGGGATCACCGGGTGGGCCCAGATCCGGTCCGGATACGCGTCCGATGCCCTCGGCGCGGCCGAGAAGCTGTCGTACGATCTCTGGTACCTGAGGCACCGGAGCGTCGCGCTCGACGCGATCATCTGCGCGCAGACCATCCCGCGCATGCTGACCGCCTACGGCTCCCGCTGAGTCGCCGTCTCCCCCGGCCCCACCAGAGGCGTCAGCTGTGCCTCTCGACCGCGCCACCATCGCTCGACCTCGCGGATCGACGTCACCCACGCACCGGCAGCGAGCGCCTCGTCGAGCACCCATTCGTACAAAGCCGCCACGTCGGGCACGAGCAGGCTGTGCGGGTGGACGAGGATCGTCAAAACGCCGCCGACGCTCGCGACACGCTCCATCAACGTGCCGAGCACGATCTGCGACTGCTCGCCGTTCAGCTCGAGGGCATTGCTCGAGACGAGGCCGCTCTCCTGCGCGATCAGCGGGATCTCCAGCACGTCCAGCGGGCGGGAGGCGTGTGCGTCCCAGAGGGAGAACGGGAACGAGGTGCCGGCACGGAAACCGACGTTCCGGTTGAAGCCGAGCGTGCTGTCGGCCGTGATCCCCGCCGCCTCCTGGAGGCCGGGCGTCCGGTCGACCCGCCAGTGGAGCCAGTGCTGGCGCGTCGTTGTGATCGCGCCCGCCACACGCTCGAGGGACTGCCGCTGCCGATCGAGCACACCGTCGTCGATCGCCGAGCGATAGCTCCCGTGGAGACCGACGTCGAAGCCTTCGTCGACGAGAAGACGCATCACGTCGCCGACCGACGACCTCCGGCCACGAAAGACAAGCGGGTCATCCGGCGAGTAGACACAGTCGTAGTAGCTCGGTGCATCCGGGCTGTAGACCGTGAAGAAGTACGAGCCCGTCACGCCTCTCGAAGACTCCACCTCCACGCACCGCTCCAGAGTCGCCGCGGCGGACGGGGCCGTCGACACGCCGAAGCGGGCCAGCCGGCCCGCAGCCCGGATGCCCGAGACCACGCGGGCGCTGCGAACGCTGCCGGGGCCACCGGTCCCGGTCGCGGCGATCCGGACCGACCGCAGTCCCTGAGCGGCGGTCCAGCGCCGGGAGACCATGTCGACGTCGTGGGTTGGGCAGACGACGAACGGCGCACCGGACGGCCACAATGGGAGCCGGTCCACGTCAGGCAGCGATCGTCCGATCTCCGAGATCCAGACGTCGACCTCGGGCTCCCAGAGCTTGCCACGCCGGAAGTTGTCCGACATCCCGTACTCCCAGCAGCCCCACAGGTCACGGGCCGACGTCTCGTACTCCTCCGAGCGGAGCAGGATCCGCGCGAGCCGGGTCGGCATCTCCGGCACCGAGACGCCGTCCGCCACCCCGAGGACGTTCCGGACGAAGCGATCGAGATGGCGACGAACTTCAGGACTGTCGAGATTCGGCGGCGGGCTCAGCGGCGCTCGCATCATCGCTCAGACGGAGCGTGCGGCAGCCGGTCGAGCGAGGCTCCGTGAGTCACGGTGCCCGTCCCGAAAAGGGACGTCCCAGCCCCGGCGGACCAGATACCGGAGGAAGCGCGACTTCCGTCGATGGAGATACCCGAACTGGTTCAACCCGTCGTCCAGCTCCTCGAAGGAGACGCCGCTCTTTCTCAGCTCCCAGCCGAGGACATGACTCGCGTGAAACGACAGCCAGAGATCCTCGATGAACCAGAAGCGTCGCGGGCACCGGAACAGACGCTCGTCCCGGAAGATCGACGAGTCGGCGATCATGCCGCCGGTTCCGCAATAGTCCGCACGCTCACCGGGCTCGAGCGGCTCCCGCCGGTCGTAGTCGTTCGGGTCGAGCAGACGGAAGGCCCACTGACTGGCAAGGGAGCACGGCCGATGCTCCTCGATCAGGCGCCTCACCGCGTCGCTCGAGAAGACGAGGTCGTCGTCGACGAAGACGACCGACGAATGATGCTCGGACAGCTCTCGAGCGAGGTAGAAGCGGCCGAAGCCGCCGATGTTCCGCGCGCTGTGCGTGAGTACGACCCGGACCCGCCGGCACGCCGTCGTCCGGACGATCTCCTCGACACGGGCGACGGCGGCGCGATTGTTGTTCCAGACGTAGAGGTCGACCTGCACCGCCTCCTGCGCCTCGAGCAGCGAGAGGGTCTCCGCCAGGCGGTCGATGCGCTGCCAGACGCACATCACCACAGGGACGACCCGCGCTGCACCGGCACGCTCCGCCGCGTCCGGCTCGAAGGTCACCCGATGGGTCGCAGGGCCGGCGGCGCGACGCCACCCGACGAGCTGCACGGCTCCGGCCGCAGTGCTCCAGAAGAGACGGAAAGCAACCCCGACACGACGCGGAGTCGGAGCCTTGGCGAGACGCATCGCGCGTGCCCGAATCAGTTGGTGAGCACTTGAATCTCGGACAGACCGATGTTCTTCGTCGTCGCGCTCACCGACGTCACCGTGAACGTCACACCCGTCACCGACCGCGGCGCAAACGACACCGTCACCCCAGAACCATCATTCGACAAACTCGGCACCGAAACCGACGAACCATCACTAAACGACAACGTCCCACCCAACACCTGATCATCCGAATTCGGCCGATCGAACAACACCACCGAACTCACCGTCTGCGGCGACGACCACACCAAACTCAACCACGCCCCAGCCTTCTCACCCAACGTCGCCCACTCATGCGAGTAATCACCCGGATACCCATCCGTCGACCCATCAACAGCCTTCACCGCCAACTGACCCGTCGACACATTCTCCGTCGACGCCGACACCGTCGCCAACGGCGCCACATTCCCCGACGACGACCCCGACACGACCGTGAACGGCACCGGCGAGCTCACACTGTTTGTCCCATCCGACACCACGACCAGCTGATCGCCCGCCGCCAACCCAGCCGGCACCGTGAACGACACCGTCGCCGACCCACTCGCATTCGTCGTCCCACCCGAACCGACCGACGCCGCAACATCACCAACCGTCACCGACAACCCCTGCGACGGCAAGAAGTTCGAAACCGACACCTGCGCAGAGCTCCCCGCCAACCCACTCGCCGGCGAAAGCCCCGACACCGACGGAGGAGGAGCCGACCCGCCGCCACTCGCCATCACCTGAATCTCGGACAGACCGATGTTCTTCGTCGTCGCGCTCACCGACGTCACCGTGAACGTCACACCCGTCACCGACCGCGGCGCAAACGACACCGTCACCCCAGAACCATCATTCGACAAACTCGGCACCGAAACCGACGAACCATCACTAAACGACAACGTCCCACCCAACACCTGATCATCCGAATTCGGCCGATCGAACAACACCACCGAACTCACCGTCTGCGGCGACGACCACACCAAACTCAACCACGCCCCAGCCTTCTCACCCAACGTCGCCCACTCATGCGAGTAATCACCCGGATACCCATCCGTCGACCCATCAACAGCCTTCACCGCCAACTGACCCGTCGACACATTCTCCGTCGACGCCGACACCGTCGCCAACGGCGCCACATTCCCCGACGACGACCCCGACACGACCGTGAACGGCACCGGCG
This sequence comes from uncultured Thermoleophilia bacterium, assembly GCA_963794375.1. GTDB lineage: Bacteria > Actinomycetota > Thermoleophilia > Gaiellales > Gaiellaceae > PALSA-600. The sequence continues at coordinate 68,102 of CAWCDL010000001.1, read as the reverse complement.
AGCTCACACTGTTTGTCCCATCCGACACCACGACCAGCTGATCGCCCGCCGCCAACCCAGCCGGCACCGTGAACGACACCGTCGCCGACCCACTCGCATTCGTCGTCCCACCCGAACCGACCGACGCCGCAACATCACCAACCGTCACCGACAACCCCTGCGACGGCAAGAAGTTCGAAACCGACACCTGCGCAGAGCTCCCCGCCAACCCACTCGCCGGCGAAAGCCCCGACACCGACGGAGGAGGAGCCGACCCGCCGCCACTCGCCATCACCTGAATCTCGGACAGACCGATGTTCTTCGTCGTCGCGCTCACCGACGTCACCGTGAACGTCACACCCGTCACCGACCGCGGCGCAAACGACACCGTCACCCCAGAACCATCATTCGACAAACTCGGCACCGAAACCGACGAACCATCACTAAACGACAACGTCCCACCCAACACCTGATCATCCGAATTCGGCCGATCGAACAACACCACCGAACTCACCGTCTGCGGCGACGACCACACCAAACTCAACCACGCCCCAGCCTTCTCACCCAACGTCGCCCACTCATGCGAGTAATCACCCGGATACCCATCCGTCGACCCATCAACAGCCTTCACCGCCAACTGACCCGTCGACACATTCTCCGTCGACGCCGACACCGTCGCCAACGGCGCCACATTCCCCGACGGCGTCGTCGTCGGCTGCGCGATCGATGCCGCCACGTACTCGCGCGACCACCAGTCCGCGTACCCGTTCTGCACGCAGTCCGGGACGGTCTGACACGCACTGGCGTCGAACGGCGCATACGCGAGGTACGCAGCCTGCTTGGCATCCGACTGGGCGCCGGTCAGGTTGGGCTGAAGATTCGTGATCGTGTAGTCGAGGTAGCCGACGAGGGTATGAGGAGTCGGGTCGTTCTGTCCCGCGGCCTCGACGAGGTAGGCGACCGAGTGATGGTCGCTGTGGTCGCCGTCTCCGTACGAGCCGACGAAGTCCTGGGTGACGACGTGGTCGGCATCGGCCGACTCCATCAGCGGCGGTGAGCGTGTCGACCAGGCCGCTCTCTGTGTAACTCGGGGAACCGTCGATGGGCGAGATCGCCGAGAGATCGCCCGACCAGAGTTGCTGAAGGCTCGTGAAGCCGGTGGACGCAAACCCGCTGCCGTCGGTGCCACCGTCGGGCAGACGCATGAAGACGAGCGACACGTTCGGCGCCCCGTCGAGCGTCACTCGCGTCATCGGATGCCCCGCGATGCCGGCGTCGCCCGTCGTCCACGAGTCCGAGACCCCGGCGAGCTCGGCATACGCCGCCTCCGCACCCTGCTCGCGGCCGCTCCAGTAGGTATCCGACTGGCCGGCATCCCCGGACGTGACGAACACCGTCTCGACGCAGCGGTTCGCATCGATGTCCTGCTGGAGATCAGGATCCATGAAGAGGATCGAGTCGTCCGGATGCGCGACGAAGTAGACGGTCGAGCCGCTACAGGCATTCGACGCCGCAGCGGGGCGCGCAGCGCCGGCGCTCACCATGAGCGCGATCGCCAACGACACGCCCACGCAGAGCAGGACCCGCAACGAACTCCCTCCAAGCCGCCGCATAGCTCAACTCGAAGTTAGCGAACCCGGAGGGTGGTCGCCACTAGACGTTCGTCTCACCTCCACCGGCGTCCCGACCGGGCTTTCCGCACCTGAACGTCGTACGGGGGAAGCCTGCGAGCCCGACACCGGAGAAGTAGAAGGACTCTCCGGCACCGGAACCTCCTGGAAAGCTCAGGGTTCCGGGAAGGAATCCCCCGATCGGCCAGCGGTCCTTTCGAAACGACGTCACGAGCCTGCAGCGGCAGCCGGCATCGAGGTGCCAGAGCGTCACCAGGCCGTTCCGCCCCCCGGGCCCGGTCTCGGCCGTGACGGCGAAGAAGAGGTCGTCGCCGACCCGGTGCGAGTAGTACACGGGGCCGTCGAGCAGCGCCACCGGCTCTCGTTGGAGGGAGTCCCGGTCGATGCGGTGAATCCAGTTCTCCCGATACGGGGCGTCGGAGGCGTAGTAGATCCCGTCGGCCCGGAACTGCAGGCTGACTGCGCACCAGCTCTTGTCACCCTCGCCGACGGACTCGAAGGTGCTTGCACCGTGCGAGCGGCGGAGCACCTTCGACTCCTCCGGCGTGTCGCCGGTCAGACACCAGACGCTCTGGTCGAACGGGTCGACGTACACGCCGTGCACGTGCCGGGCGAAACCCGGAGGGAAGACCTCGACGATCTCCGCTCGATCCTGGCCGGGCCGAAGACGGTAGATCCGAAGCGCGGTCGGGCCGCTCTCGATCACGTACTCCCCGAACCACACGGCTCCGTCCGCGTCGACGCCGCAGGCGTTGCGGAGGACGCGAAAGGAGCGGTCGAACCCTTCGAGTCGAAGGCTTCCCTCGGACGTGACGATGATCGGCTCTCGATTGAACGTCGCGAACACGCGGTCGTCGCCCAGCCGAACGACGTTGTAGTAGAGAAGCCGAAGCGCCCGTCTCGAGACCGGGAGACGCGCCGCAAGTCGAAGCGGCATCGACAATCCGGGCGCCCGACCCAGCTCGGCAAAGGGCGGCGCAGGTCGGGCCGCCGAGTAGAGCGCGCTTCCGCGAGACAAGAGGTAGCCGGTGGAGTCCGCCCACTCGACCGTGAACCCCGACAACTCCGGGATGCGCTCGATCACCCACGGCGAGCTCGGGGGCTCCGGCTTCGCACCGCCGTGTTCCGAAGACACGACGTCATTCAAGTTGAGGGATCCCGCCGTCGCAACCGGCTTCCGAGGCCGCCCCCGCGTCTAACCTGAGCGCGATGTGTGGAATCGTCGGCGCCGTCGGCCTTGAAGGCCCCCCTCCCGACGCCGATGCGATCCTCGAGGAGATCCGGCATCGCGGCCCCGATTCCGGCGGAAGCGTGTACCGCGCCGGGACGTGGCTCGGCGTGCGGCGCCTGCGGGTGCTCGACCTGCGCGAGGTTGCCGACCAGCCGGTCGAAGACGATGCAACGGGTGTCGTCCTCGTCTTCAACGGCGAGATCTACAACTTCCTCGAGCTGCGGGCGGAGCTCGAGGCATGCGGGCATCGCTTCCGGACGACCGGCGACACCGAGGTGCTGCTCCGCGGCTGGCTGGAGTGGGAGACGGAGCTCTTCCGGCGCTGCAACGGCATGTGGGCGGTCGCGATCCACGATCCTCGACGCGAGGGCGTCGTACTCAGCCGCGACCGCTTCGGGGAGAAGCCGCTCTACGTCGGACAGGCCGGAGACGGCTCGTGGTGGTTCGGGTCGGAGATCCCGGCGCTGACGCGCGGCGGCGCCGGCAGCGGGAGACTGGATCGGGGAAGGCTGCTCGGGTTCCTGCTCTTCGGCGATGCCGAGGATCCGTCCGGCTCGTTCGTCGACGGCGTGTTCCAGCTCCAGCCGGGCACGAGCGCGACGCTGACGAGCCGCGGGATCGTGAGCTCATCCTCGTGGTGGCAGGCAGGATCCTTCGTCCATGAGCACTGGGAGGCAGGCGCGGCGGCACCGGCCGAGACCCTCACCGCCCTCGACCGGGCCGTGGAGCTACGGCTTCGCAGCGACGTGGAGGTGGGCACCAGTCTGAGCGGAGGCATCGACAGCTCCCTCATCGTCTCGAGCATCAGGCGGCTGGACCCCGAGCGGGCCATTCACGCGTTCACCGCCAGCTTCCCCGGCGAGCCGATCGACGAATGGGGGCTCGCGAGCCGGGTGGCGGAGCAGGAGCGGGCGACCCAGCACCGGGTCGTGCCAACACCGGAAGGGTTCCTCGCCGAGCTCGACGAGCTCGTTCGCCACCAGGGCGGGCCGATCGAGTCTCCGTCCGTTTACGCGCAGTGGTGCGTGATGCGCGCCGCCTTCGAAGCCGGCGTCACGGTGCTCCTCGACGGCCAGGGAGCAGACGAGACGTGGGGCGGCTATCCGAAGCACCTCTGGTTCGGGGTCGGCGACGCGCTCACGCGCGGCCAGGCGGCGCGCCTGGCATCCACGCTTCGCACGTGGCACGCACTCGGACGGCTGCCGCGGGTCGACCCGAAGCCGATCGCAGGGCTGGCCCTCCCTGCGGGCGGTCGGGCCGCAGCGCGCAAGGCGCTGCTGCTCGCCGCGCGACCTGCCCTGGGGCCTGCGCTCCTCGAAGGGGTCGAGCCGTCCGATCCGCAGGGGCCGGCACGCGGATCGCTGCTCGCCAGGTCGGCCGCGACCGATGCGGGTCGCGTCGTCCTGCCCCGGCTTCTTCGCTACGCGGACCGCAACTCGATGGCCTGGAGTCGCGAGCTCCGCCTGCCGTATCTCGACCCCGAGCTCGCCGCTCTCGGGCTCGGCTCGAGCTGGCGTGAGGGCCTGGCCGCGGGCTGGACGAAGCATGCGCTTCGCCGGGCGGCAGCCCTCCGGCTTCCGTCCGAGGTCGTGTGGCGGCGCGAGAAGGTCGCGTATCAGACTCCCGACACCGCCTGGCTGCAGATCCCGGGGGTCGCAGCGGCAGTGACGGAGTCGCGGCTGCGACTCGAGCGCGAGGGGCTGCTCCGGCGCGGAGCCGTGCGCTTCTCCCCGTGGAAGATCCTCTCCGTCGCGCGACTGCTCGACGTCTACCGCTTGACGGTCTGAGCTCGCCGGGGCGAGCGCCGGGGCCTCGCCACCCGGAACACGCCCTTGCGCACGACGGCAACGGTGCGATGCATCGTGCTTCGCCCCGTCGCCTCCCACCGGTCGGCGAACATCCGAAGCCGCTCATCCGGCGCGAGGAGGTCGAGGGCGCGGAGAAGCTCCACGTGGAGTCGGTGGTAGAACGGGCTGGCCACGTGGCTCAGCGGATGGGGGAAGAGGTCGTAGCGTGACCAGCCGCCGGTGTCGTACAGGTGCAGCCGTGCTGCCAGGGCGGCGTGCCCGTCACGGAACGCATCCGCCGCGCCTCCGTCCTCGATGCCGGACGTCGCCCCTGCCGCGGCGATGGAGAGGTCGTAGAGCCCAAGGAGACCGAAGATCCAGCCGTTCAGGACGTGCGACGGCGGCGTGGTCGGATACTCCTCCAGGACCGGCCCCTCCGGCGTCTGGAAGACGATCGGAGACGGCCCGACGAGCGGGCGCGCGGCACGCTCCGCCGCCTCCAGCAGCCCCGCGCGGACGAAGAGGCTCACTGCCTCTCCCTGCACGATCGACGAGAGCCACGGCGCCGGCAGCTCGTAGGTGTGAGGCATGTCCCAGAGGAACGGCAGTCCGCCGTCGGGATCCATGCGGGCCTCGAGCCACTCTGCAACCTTCGCCGTGACATCGAGCCACGCCGGCTGCTCGAGGCCGAGCTGCCAGGAGGCGAGCCCGAGCTGAACGACCGTCGTCATGTTCACGTCCGGCAGCTCGACGAGCATGCGCAGGCGCGCCAGGCCCTCGGCCGGCGTCGTGCTCCGAACCTCGGGCGTCAGGTCGTTGTAGTAGCCGGAGAGGGGATCGCCCGGCACGAAGCGGCCCTGCAACTGCGGTGTCCGCATGAGGCGCATGGCCGCCTGCTCAGGCCGCCGCGAGGATCTCGCCGTAGAACGCGTCGATCCGCTCGGCGGTCAGGTCGATCGCGAGCTGCTCGACGGCGTGACGCCCCTCGATACGGCCGACGAGAAGCGCCGCCGTCAGGGCGTCCGCCAGCGCGTTCGGGCCCGGCTCGACCAGCGCGCATCCTTCGATTCCGCGGATGCGCTCCGAGACGTCGCCGACGTCGACCGAGACGACCGGGACGTTGCACGCAAGAGCTTCCTTCACTGCATTCGGCGAGCCCTCGTGCGTCGAGGTGAGCATCACGACGTCGCTGGCGTTGAACCAGGTCGGGACGTCGGTTCGCACGACTCCGTCGAGACAATGAAGCTCGAGCTTCTCATCGCTTCGCTGTTGAAGGAGCTCGAATGCCTGCCGCGCCAACCAGAAGCGCTTCTCGGTCCGCGTCGGAGACGCCGGAAAGAGGACATGCCGCCGATCGTCCGCCCAACCGAGGCGGGATCGGGCAACCGCGGGATCCTCGGGAACGAACAGCCCGAGATCGATGCCGGTCGGAATGACACGGACCCGCGCCGGGTCGACGGAGTCCGGGAGAGCCTCGCAGAAGCTGTCCGTCATGACGACGATGCCGGCCGCAACCTCCGCAGCCCGTCGCGAGCAATAGAGCCCGAGGGCCTCGTGACCCCGCCGCGTGAACGGCGTCTCCCCCTCTCCCAGGAGATCGTTGCCGCAGAATGTGACAACGAACGGCGTGTCGGGCAGCGCGCGCGCGACGGCCCAGGCCATCACCCCGCCGTACAGCGCGTGGACGAGGTCGGCCTTCTCCTCTGCGACCACATCGCGGACGCGTCGGCCCAGGCCGAGATAGGCGAGCTGCCCGCGACCCGTGCGGTCGGCGTGAACCACGCGAACGTCGACACCCGCCGCCACCTGACTCGCCACCTGCTCGGTGAAGAACGGATTCGTGCTCGCCTCGCCCGCAGCCGGCAAGGCGTTCGTGACCGCGACGACCTTCACCGGCTTACCATCCCCGCCCGACCAGAATCGCCGGTCACAACTCGACCGAGCCAGCCTGCGACTCCGGGCACACAGCCAAGTGTACCCGGCAGGTTTCGATCATCCGCTCACGGCGAGCAGAGCCCGGGGCGCACGCGCCGCGAACCGCGCCGGCAGCAGCTCGACGATCCATGTCGCGTCGGCACGCAGCAGCGGCCGCAGAACGAGCGCAAGCACGAGCAGCAGGAGGGCGTACAGGACGAGACCCACCGCGAGCCCGATCCCCGGGCCGAGACGAATCGCCGGAATGACCGCCACGCCTCCGGCGATCCCGGTCACGAGCAACGACCGAAGCAGCGAGCGGGCGCCGAGCGCGGAGCCTTCGATGGAGCGCGATGCGTAGACGAGCAGCGGAACGGCGAGCGACACCTGGGCGAGCGTGCTTGCAACCGCAGCGCCGGTCGGGCCGAAGCGCGGGATCAAGGCAAATGACAGGCCGACATCGATGACGGCTGCGAAGACACCGACAGCCGTGGGCGGCCAGAGGATGCCGAGAGCGCGCAGCAGCGACGTACTCAGCGTCGCGAGGGGAAGAAGCGGGACCGACAGCGCGAGCAGCGAGACGATCACTCGAAGGTGCGCGAACTCCGGCCCGTAGATGAGCGTCACGAGGTTCTGGCCCACGGCGATCATGGCGCCCACGAGCGCGAGGGTCAGCAGGCCGACGAGACGCACCGAGCGTCCGTAGCCGCGGGCGAGAGCATCGATGGCTCCGGCGCCCCAGAGCGTCGCGAAGGCCGGCGCCAGTACCGTCGTCACCGCGGTCGGAAGAAGCAGGAGCGCCGTCGTCAGCGAGAACGGGACGGTGTAGTGGGCGACGGCGACATCGCCGCTGTAGTGGGCGAGGACGAATACCTCGGTGCGCTGGTACACGACGTATGTCGTCGCGATCGTGATCGCCGAGATCGTGGAAAAACGGCGAAGCTCGCTCTTCAGCTCACGTGGGAATTGAGCCTTCGGCCAGCCGCGCTCGGTACGCCGGGCGAGCAGGCTGGTTCCGGTCAGGGTCACGACGCCAAGGCACAGATCGATGGCGAAGAACGCGCTGATCTGCGCGCCGGCGACGGCGGCAACGACCTTTGCGACCATCGCGACCGCTCCGGCGGACATCCCGACGATGCGCGCCTCCCGCCAGCGCTGCGACCCCATCAGAAGGGCGCTGGGGACGGAGTGCAGGATGACGAAGAACGTCACGAACGCCGCGATCAGCCAAGCCGCGCGGGGTTGCAGCCCGACGAGGGCCAGGCAGATCAGGCTCGCCCAGGCCAGGGCGGCGAGCAGCAGCGTCCGCGTCCAGGTCCAGCGGTAGAGCCCTCTCGCCTCCGCCAGCCGCCCTTCTCCGATGAGGGTCGCGAAGAAGCGGGCAGAGGTCGTGGGAACGCCGAGCGGGAAGAACGCCAGCATCGCCAGCTGGACGGTGACGATCAGCGAGATACGCCCGAACGTCGCTGCGCCGAGGTACCGCGCGATGAAGGCCGAAGTGACGACGACGTAGAACTGCGGGAGGCCCTGACCGACGAGCGCCCAGAGGCTCCAGCGGGCGACGTTCGCGCCGGACGTCTCCTGGACCGCCTCGCCCCCACTCATCGCGGGACTACGACCTGTGCCGGCGCTGCGGAACGATTGGCGCCCGCGCATGCCGTTCAACGCTACACGAGCCGTCCGCCGGCTCAGATGGCTGATGCCCCCGTGGCATCAGCCATCTCAGGCCGTAGTCCCCGGGCTCACATCGGTCAGGCCACGTTCTCGTAGGTGACGCCGGCGCGCGGATCCCACGCCTGGGTGACCGGGAGCGGCTCGTTCATCTGGGTGTTCTGGCAGACGTTCGTGGCACGCCCGTAGACGATGACGGTCCCGGACATGGACGCATGCGCAGTGTTCTCGTCGACCGCGCGTCCCGTCAGGTCGCCGGCCTCGAGGTACGGCACGGTGAGCCCCACCGGGGAGGTTCCCCATTCCTGGAGCGCATTGCCTCCAACCTGCTGGGTCGCCACCTCCGTCAGGTGCTGCGCGCGCAGGTAGAGCGTGTTCCCGGCGATCTGCGAGCCGTCGCCGTCGCCGATCTCGACGCCCGCTCCGGTCGGTCCGTCGTGGACGTCGAGGGCGAGCCGATTGTTGTCGAACACGTACGAGCCGTCGGCGTCGGCGAGGATCGCGCCGTGAAGCCCGGTTCCCTTCTCGGCGTGGTCGTCGATGGCGAGGTTCCCACCCCAGTGGGAGATTTCACCTGCCATGTCGAAGCCGGTGATGTCTCCCTCGGCAGGCAGCATCGCGAGCCCTGAACCACCGGTGTCGTGAATCGTGAATCCCCACCACAGGACGTTCGACCCGGCATGCACGTTGATGCCGTAGTCGTACGGGTTGGAGATGTCCCCGCCGAAGATGCGGAGGTTCTTCGCGCCGTCGATCCAGACGGATGCGGACACGCCGTCGCCGCCGACGAAACGGACTCCTGTGAGGTCGATCTGCGCCGGGCCGCTGGGAGCGGCGAGGATGTTGAACTCGCCGGTGACGGTGAACGGCTGCGTCGCCTTGATGCTGTCTCCGGCCTTGAGATTCCAGACGGCGTTGGCGAGCTGCGACTGCGAGGTGACGTCGATCTCGCGGAGCGCGGTGAAGGCAGGACGGGTCTGCGTGTACGCGGTGACGCTTTGCCAGCTCGGAGCCGACGACGAGTCCGTCGACGATCCCGACGGCGGGCTCGGCGACGATCCCGGCGGCGGGCTCGACGACGATCCGGAGGACGCCGTCACGGCCGCGGTCTGGGCCGAGCTCGCCGATCCGGTGGCCCCGCCGTTCGATGCACTGACGGTCACGCGGATCGTTCTGCCGACATCCGAGGACCGCGGCGAGTAGCTCGTCGTGGTCGCGCCGCTGACAGGCGAGCACGTACCCGACGTGCAGGTCGCCCACTGGTAGGCGTACGCGGTCGGCGCGCCGGACCAGACACCGGCCGACGCGACGAGCGATTGCCCGACGACCGGGACGCCGCTGATCGTGGGAGCCTGAGTCGCGCTCGGCGCGCTCGACGGCGTGGAGCTCCCGCTACCCGGGGATGGGGAAGGGGGAGTGAGGACGGCGTTCGCGACGACGATCCCGACCTTCGACGCTGACCGGGATCCGGATCCGAAGGTGACGGTCGCCGTCAAGGTATGGCGGCCGTTTGCGAGCTTCGTCGTGTCGAGGGACCCACCGTCGTAGACATACGGCGCCGAGGTGTCCGTATCACGAGTGCGACCATCGATGGCGAACTCGACGCGGCGCACGCTGCCGGTCGTCGTGACCGCCCAGCGGATCGTGCCCGAGACCACCGAGCCGTCCGCCGGGGTGGTGTTGTCGATCGCGCTTGGCTCCGCAAGGCGCGCAAGGCCGCGAGCCGAGCGCGAGTTGCGGACGACGAAGACGCGCGCGGCGGAGGCCGTGACGCGGCCCTTGGCGTACGCGGTCAGCGTCAGCTCGTGCCTGCCGTTCTGAAGCTTGCGCGTGTCGAGCTTGTGACCGTCGCCGGCGAAGACGTAGGGAGCGCGCGTCTCGACCCAGCGACGCTTTCCGTCGATCGAGAAGACCACGCGTGTTGCGCGGCTGGCAGCGGCCTTCCAGGTGACGTTGCCGGAGAGGGCGTGCCCCGGCTTGGGGCCGACGAACCAGACGGAGACTCCTGCGCCGGACGCAGACGCCGACGAGGCGACGAACGACGCGACGAGGAGCGAGAGAAGGAACGGAAGGGCGCCCCGACGGGCGCGGCGAGTAACAGAAGCGGGCGGCATCATGCCTCTGGGGATCGACCCGCCCGCTGATCCCCTCGATCACTCGTTCTGACGACTGGCTCGACCGTCTACCCCCAACAGGGTGGCAACGGCGCAGTTTCGAACCCTCGGTCGAGTGATCTTCGCGTGCGCGGAGAGCTCAGTACACGCTGCCGTGAGGCGGCGAATCGCCTGCAGCCCGCTTGATCGGAAGCTGGCTGGGGGGCGGCGGCTGGAGCGTCGCCGCCGACTTGAGCGGCACGCTCGGGTAGTCGTAGTGCGACTCGGCGGACTCGCCCTCGCTCGTCGTCAGCACGAATCCCATCGGGCTGACTCCGCGCTGGGAGAGAAGCTCTCGCGCATGCTCGAGCTTGTCGAGCCGCGTACGCCCCAGGCGCGCGGAGAGGATGACGACCTCGGCGGCGCTCGCGATCTCGACGATCTCGGCCACCTCTGTCAGCGGCGGGCAGTCGACGATCACGACGTCGGCATTCTCGGCGAGGTATTCGAAGACCTTCTTGACTCCGCTCTCGGTCAGCCCTTCGTACCCACCGCTGTACGGGGAGGCGAGAATGAGCTGGAGGTTCGGGTCGAGCGGCGCAGGGACGAGTGACGACCGGATCCGCCGATCCGCGTCGACGAAACGCTTGAAGCCGTTGCGATGTGCAGGCACGTTGAAGAACGTCGCGAGCATCGGGCGATGGACGTCGGCATCGACCAGCACGACCCGCTGATCCGCCTGCGCGATCGCCAGCGCGAGATTGATCGCCGTGGTGGTCTTCGCCTCGCCCGGGATCGCGCTCGTGACCACGATGCTCTTCGGGTACCCGCCGTCTGCCCCGGCTCTCGCCAGCACTGCACGGAGCAGGCGGTAGCCCTTCCATGCCTGGTTGGGCAACGGGTTCGTGCCTGCCAGGTACGCCTGGGCGTCCGAGTGGCGAAGCCGCGGGATCCGGGCAAGGATCGGCAGACGCTGCGTGGTGCGCAGCGTCTCCTCGCTCGTGATCCGCGGTGAAACTGCCTCGAGCAGCAAGGCGATCCCGATCCCGAGCAGCAGCGCCACGATCAGGCTCGCCGCAAGAGCGAGCTTCGGACGCGGCCACACGGGGGAAGTCGGCACGGCGGCGACGCTCAGCAGGCCCGTCGTCGGGTTCGGGAGGCCGACACTCGTCGAGTAGGTCGCCAACTGCTGCGCGAGCGCCTGGTAGACGAAGTTGTTGCTGTCCCGCTGGTTCGCCGGGATCGCTGCGATCCTGTTCTTCAACGTCGTCAGCCTGTTGTGAAGCTCCGCCTGGAACGCCGCGTCCCGATTCGCGAGTGCGCAGCGCGTGAAGCCGTTTGCCGCCGCCGCGGCACCGGCAGCGGACGAGGCCTGCGCCGTGACCTGGATCACGTCTGCCTGACCGAGCGGTGCAAGCGAAATGGAGGCGGGGCGCGCTTTTGCAGGCAGAGCGCGCAGGCATGGGAGCTTGACGGCCTCGGAGTTGAAGAACGCCGCTGCGGTGACGACCGGAAGCGAGGCATCGGGCGCCTGCTGGAACACGCTGTTGAAGCCGACGTATGTCGAATCGCTCGGCGACAGCGGCTTGATCTGGATCGCTGCCGTCGCCTGATAACGCTTCGTCGACAGAATCGTCGCGACCGTCGCTCCGATGACCGCGACGATGCAAAGCCCGACGATGAGCGGGAGACGCCGGCGCAGCGCCTTCAGATAACGAACGACGCTAGCGTCGCGCATCGTGCGCTAGGGCTTGGGATCTGGGAGGGAGACGGAGCACGCGTTTAAGGAGAAGGTCGGCCATTCTATCGGCGGACAGGCCGCGTTTCTTGAGGGCGACCTGACGCGCCGAGAGGAAGCCGCATGTTTGCTCCTAAAGTGCGGAAAGATCGCTGTCGATCCTGGTACAACGTGGCGGTGCGGCGGCAGCGACAGCAGGAACCGGATCAGCTACGCCGGCTGCCGCCTGCTGCGCTGCTGAGGAGCGTCTGTTGACCGCCTCGCCGGCGTCGCCCCGCCTGCTGCAGCTGCACTCGCGCTTCGCCGTCCCGACCCTGCTCGAGGCGGCGGCCGTCGCCGTCGGCGGTGCCGGGATCGGCCTGCTGGCCGTGCTCTCGACCCGTGCGCTGATCGAGGGCCTGCTCGCGATCGCATTGATCGTCGTCGCGCTCCGCTGGCCCGTGTGGGCAACGGTGGCCTTCGTCTTCATCTCGTTCCCGGTCATCCTCCCGTCGTGGCTCGGCGTCGGCGCGACGGTCTCGAAGCCGTTCGGGCTCGTCCTCGTCTCCGCGTGGGTCCTCCTGATCCTGCGCGAGCCTTCCCGGCCGCTCCTGATCCGCGACCGGCCCGGGGTCACTGCGCTGCTCGGTGGTTACCTCGTCTGGGCCTGTCTGTCCTACCTCTGGACGATCGACAGCTCGAAGACCGTCTATCAGCTCGAGCGCCTGCTGCCGGTCGTCGTTCTCACCTTCGTCGTCTACACGACCGCGGCAACGCGGCGCGAGCTGATGATCCTGACCTACGGCTACGTCGCGACATCAGGTCTCTGGTCCGCCTACGCGCTGCTGTCGGGCACCGCGGTGGAGGGCGATCGCCTGACGGGCGGCCTCAACGACCCGAACTACTTCGCCTCGGAGCTCGTGCTCGCGACCATCCTCGGCGGCTACCTCCTCATGTCGACCAGCTCCGCGAAAGCGCGCATCGGCCTTGTCGCGTGTATCGGCTTCAACCTGGTCGCGTTTCTCCTCACCCAGTCCAGAGGAGGCGTCGTCGGGATGAGCGTGGGCGTACTCGCGGCGATTGCCGTCGCGGGCCGGAAGCGTGGCGCCGTCGTCGCGACGGTGACGCTTGCGCTCGCGGTGTCGGTTCTCTATCTCGGCCTGCTCTCGCCCGCCGGTGTCGCCCATCGACTCACCGATCTTTCGTCGTCGCAGAGCTCGGGACGAACCGACTCGTGGACGATCGCGTACGACGTCTTCCGCGCGAACCCGCTCGTCGGGGTCGGGCTCGGGGGGTTCCAGGTGGCGCAGCTCTCCTACGTGTCGAGCGTCGACCTCCAGTTCCCCCAGCAGATCCTCGACCAGCAGTTGGTCTCCCACAACACGTACCTCGACACGCTCAGCGAGCTGGGGCTGATCGGCATGCTCCTCCTCGGCAGCGGGATCGCCCTGGTCTTCCGCGGCGCCCTCCTCGCGATGGCCAACGCGTGGGACCAGGCAGAGACCTATGTCCTGCGGGGCCTCGTCGCGGGAACCGTCGGGCTTCTTGCGTCGTTCGTGTTTCTCTCGGCCGGGGCAGAGAAGTCACTGTGGATCGCGCTGGCCCTCATCGCCGCGGCGACCCGACTCACGGCTCCGTCGCCGGGCTCCGATGCGACGGATTCGACGAGCTCCTGAGGAGCGGCTCCAGCTCAGTGAGTTCCGCGGGGAGGCGGCGGTGCAAGCGCTCCCTGCGAAGCAGGGCGTTCTTGACGCTCAGCGCGACCGGCCGGATTCGTGCACGCCACACCGCGTCCGCGGTCAGGCCGCCCTCGAGTGCCGCCAGCTCGAGGCGCGAAGCCTCGAGCTGGCCTCGTGCGGCCGCACGCTCATCCGGCGTCAGGGCCGCGTCGTCCGCATAGGCCTCGAGCACACGGCAGAGGCTTCGGTATCGCGCCGGGCGGTTCGCGGAGATCGAACCGGACTGATTCCGGCGATAGACCGCATGCCTGCCCGGGAGGCACACGAACGGGTAGCCACGAGCCGCGATCCGCAGCCACATCTCGTAGTCGATCGCCGACGACAGATCCTCGCGAAACGGGCCGACGACGTCGAAGACCCAGCGTCTCGCCACAGCCGAGGTGAAGAGGAAGTTCCGCTCGAGCAACTCGCGAAGGAGCTGCGGCTGGGGCACGTCGGTCTCGGGCGGACGCTCCCAGTGGGTCGCAGACACGACCGCGACCCTGCCGGTGCGATCGTCGAGTGCCCACGCGTCCGTGTAACAGAGCACCGCGTCCCCGACCTCGGCCAGTCGCGCGCGCGCCGCACCGACGAAGTCCGGGAGCCAGAGATCGTCGCTGTCGATGAAGCCGCAGAGCTCGCCGCGCGCGCGCCGAAGCCCCGCGTTCTTCGCGGCGGCGGCACCGCTCTTCGGCTGTTGCAGGAGCACGATGCGGCCGTCGTCGATCGAGCGCACGACCTCTGCCGTCTCATCAGCCGAGCCGTCGTCGACGACGATCAGCTCGAGGTCGCCGTCCTGCTGCTGCAGGACGGACGAGATGGCGTCGTGGATCGTCCTGGCGGCGTTGTGGGCCGGCATCACGACCGAGAAGACGGGCGACCCGTCGCTCAACGGGCGTCCCCGAGGACGCCGTCGTAGAGCGCCTGCAGGTCGTCGACGAGACGCTCGATCCGGAAGCGGCGCCGACTCTCGTCGAGCGTCGCGGCGTCCGCGATGCCGGTCTTCTGGGCGTCGAGGGCCGCCTCGACCGCGTCGGCCACTCCTTCTGGGGTGTCGTCCTTCGCGATCAGGCCCCCGCCGTCGGCGAGCAGCTCGCGCATCACCGGCAGGTCGGTCGACACGACTGTCACCCCTGCGACGAGCGCCTCGAGCACAGCGAGCGGCATCCCCTCGTACGACGACGTGAGAAGCGAGACGTCGAACGCGGGCAGCAGCCGGCCGGCGTCCCGCCGATCACCGGCGAAGACGACGATGTCCTCGATCGAGAGGTCTTGCGCGAGCTGTCGGAGGTCGTCTGCCAACGGGCCGTCGCCGACGACGCAGAGCTGGACGTCGCGCCCCCGCCGGCGAAGCTCCGCGAGCGTCCGGAGCGCGAGATCGTGCCGCTTCTGCGCGCGGAGGCGGGCGACCATCCCCACGATCACACGGTCGGGATCGAGCCCGAGCTCCGCTCGCGCCGCGCCACGCTCGAGCATCCCCGCGACCGGGACGCCGTTGGGCACGACGACGAGCTTCCACGCGGGGACGCCGCTTCTGCGAAGCACCTCGGCGATCGACGTCGACACGCACACGACGCGCCGCGCCGTCGGCCCGATCAACAGCGGGTAGATCGTCCTTCGCGCAACGACGCTTTCCCCTTCCGGGATGTGCTCGTGGGCGATCAGCGGCCGTCTCGCGCTCAGCGCAAGCAGCGATCCCCACGCGCTCCCGGCGAACTTGTGCGCATGAAGGATGTGCGAGTCGCCGACGATCGCGCGCGCCTGCGCGAAGAGGCGCGGATGAAAGCCCCGTTGACGCCCGAGGATCGTGTAGCCGAGCCCGAGCTCCTGCACACGCGCCTCCAGCGCGCCGGAGCTGCGAGTGACGAGCAGATGGGCGACGTACCGATCCGGATCGAGAAACGCGGCGGCGTCGACCGCAACCCGCTCGGCTCCGCCGGGAATGAGGCTGTCGATCAGAACGGTCACCCTCCGTGGGCCGGACATCGGGCGCCAGGCTAGATGACGGCTCGAAGGAGCGCCTCGAACCGATCCGTCGCGGCCTCGAGCCCGAACTCCTCGCGCGCGAACGTGTAGGCCAGCTCCCCGCGGCGATGTCGTTCCTCGGGTGAGAGCGCGACCCATCGTTCGAGCTCCCGCCCGAGCGCGAGCGAGTCGGCCGCGAATGCGCCTCCCGCCGCCAGCGCCAGCTCCTGCGGACGGCCGGGGACGGTGGTGATCACGGGCCGATGGGCCCCGAAGTACTCGAGCATCTTCGTCGGCTGCGCCGTGGCGAAGATCTGGTCGGGTCGAAGGAGATGGAGGCAGACATCCGAGGCAGCAAGCAGCGACCGCACCTCGTCCTTGGGGACGGCGCCGAGAACACGAAGGCGCGAGGGTGGAAGCGAGTGCGCGCGGCGCTCGAGCCCTTCGCGTGCGCTGCCGTCGCCGGCGATCACGATCGTGGCATCGACGTGCGGCGCGAGTGAGCTCGCGGCATCGACGAGGGTGTCGAGATCGTTCGCGACACCGACGGCGCCGGCGTAGACGAAGACGCATGTCTCCGCCGACACGCCGAGCGAACGCCGCGCGCTCTCGCGTTCGCCGTCGGTGATCGCGGCGTCCGTGACGACGCCGGGAATCACCTCGACCGAGCGGGCTCCGTGCTCACGCGCCCGGTCGACGAGGCCTGGCGTCGGGACGATCACGGCCCGCGCGCCGGAGGCAAGCCGGTGCGCGAGCCGCTCGAGCCCGCGGTAGAGCAGGGATTCCTCGGCGAGCCAGCCGACGGACGCAGCCGACTCGGGCCAGATGTCTCGAACCTCCAGCAGCCAGGGAGCACCGAATCGACGGCCGAGAAGCGGGCCGAGCGCGCCCACGGTGAGCGGAGGCGACGAAACGAGGACGACGTCCGGACGAGGGAGCGTCAGGCCGCGCAGCGCCGCCGACGTGGCGAACGTCACGTAGTTGAGCGCGCGCCGCCGAACGGAGGCATGGATCCCGGAAGCGGCCCACACCCAGTGATGGTCGATCCCGTCGATCGACTCGTGCGTGTACGGCCGCCCACGGTAACGCGCCGGCACGTTGCCGGTCATGTAGTTGATCGGCGTCGAGACGAGATCGACGGCGAAGCCGCGCCGGACCAGCTCCTGGAAGTACAGCCGGTGGCGGTAGATCCCAGGGGCCCCGGGGGTCGGGGCGTGCTGGTAGACGCAGAGAAGCCGGGGGCGAGAGGGCGACACAGGGGAGACGGGAACGAGCCGGACGGCGTCCGTTTCGGTCCGCGCTCTCCTACCCGCGACGCCGCCGGTTCAGTACTGCGCGACGCCGGTTGTCAGGACGGGTTCCGCGCGATCCGCCGGAACGCGAGGCCCACGACGATGAGGGCGGCGGCCGCGAGCACGAGATACATGAGGTTCATGCCCGTGAACGGCAGCGTGCCACTCTGTACGACCGTGTGCCCAACAGGCGTGTGCTTCACGCCCGCCACCGAGCCCGCGACGTTGTTCGGCGTCGTCGAGTACCCGCTCTTCAGCGTCGACCCGCTGGCAAGAGCTGAACTCGCGCTCAGGAGCCACCCGACCGCGACGGCCGGCAACACACTCAGACGAACGTACCTCATGACTCCCACTCCCCTCAGCCGCACTGTTTCTGTCCGCTGCTAACCGTAGACGAGGGATCGGCGGGTGTCCAACCCCTCCGTCTCAATCCCACCCGGACCTTCAACCAGCTCCGATCGTCGCCCGGTCGGTTGCGGCGACATACGCATCGACGAACGCTTGCGAGAGGCGGCGCCCCGGCATGCCGATCCGCGTCGAAGCGACCTCGAGGAGCGGTTCGAGCGGATCGAGCTCCCTCGCCCGTTCGAGAGACTGTCGGGCTCCGGGCCTGTTTCCGAGCTCGTCGTCCGCCACGGCGAGCTCGAGGTACGAGTACCAGTTCTTCGAGTTTCGGCCGAGCGCCGAGTTGAACGCCCGCCGCGCCCGGGCGGGATCGCCGGCGCGGGCGGCGATCAGGCCTTCCGTGACCAGAGGGCCGTCCGACAGCGGATCGAGGCGCGCGGCGAGGGTCAGGCGGTCATAGGCGCGCTGGGTCGCCTGCGGCCAGGTCGTCGCCGCAATGGCCGTTTCGCGTCCTGCAAGCCACGGGAGGCCCAGTACCGCGACGCCGACGAGAACGACCGCAGCGATCCCCACCCTCGGGACGCGAAAATCGGCCGGCATCGAGTCGCGCTGCGCGAGGCGCAGGGCGACCCCGGCAAAGCACAGCGCGGGCGCCCCGAGAGCCGGGATCTCCCAGAACCAGTCGCCCAGGCCGTGCACGAAGAAGTACAGAAACGGCGTCATCGTGGCGATCGCGAGCACCGAGTTCGGGTCGCCGCGACCGACGGCGGGCCGGATGCCGACGGCGAGCGAGGAGAGAAAGACGAGCAACAGCGCCGCGCCGACGACGCCCGTCTCCGAGAGGACAGTGAGGAGGATGCTGTGCGGGTACAGCGCGTTCTCGGAGGTCGTCCGGCGATGGCGAAGATAGGCCTCCGCGAAGTTGTCCGCGCCGACCCCTCCGACAGGCGCCGCCTCGAACTGCCGAGCCGCCACCTTCCATACCGCGAGCCGGTTCGTGCCGATGCTGGTGAAGTGCGAGGTCCCGGCGGCTTCGTAGCCGTTGCCCGTCACGAACGCGTGCCACTGAGCCTGGACGAACGAGACGGGATGCGGGGTCGCGCGTGCCACCACCGCAGCGCCGGCGACGGCGAAGACGACGACGCTCCCGACCGCCGCCGCGAGGATCACACGGCGGCTTCGCGCTGTTCGACGATGTCGCTCGTCGAACGCTGCGCCGGCCCAGCCGACAATGAGCAGAGCGACCAGTGAGCCGAGCAACGCGACCCGTGCCGATGCGAGCGCATCGGCGCCGCCCCCCGCCCGGACAGGCCCGTAGAGGTCGAGGATCCGACGCCCGCTGAGCCCCACCGCGACGACCACCGGGAACGCCGTCAGGATCAGGCGGACCCGGCCGCCCAGAAGAGCGACGACGAGGACGACTGCCAGCGGCGCGGCAACGACGGAAAGCCGGCTCTGGCAGGCGAGCGCCAGCTCGACGAGGACACCGACGCACGCGAGGAACAGTCCGCGGGCAAAGAGGGGCACCTCTCTCCGCGACGCCAGCACGAGCAAGGGGAAAGCGGCCATCAGGAAGATGCCGCAGTCGGCGTTCGGATAGGAGATGGGCGTCGCGAGCCGCCCCCCGACAAAGAACCCCGCGTGTGCGACCGGCGCACCCGCGACTCGCAGGAACTGCCAGAGGGCGACCACAGTCACCGCAACGCCGAAGCCGGAAAGGAAGAGGGTCGCGCTGCGCCGTCGCCACGGAAGCGCCGTGCCGAGCGCGAACATGACCAGGTAGAGGAACGCGCGATCGGCGCCGATCCACGCGCCACCCTGGTCGGCGGCCCACGCGATCGAGATCCCCATCACAAGCGTCAAGGCGAGCAGCGACCCGAGCGCGACCAGGGAGACCTTCCCCACGCGCGCGAAGCCGAAGGCCGAGACGACGGCGGCCAGGAGGAGACACAGGAGCGCGGCCGGCAGCCAGACCGTCGTCGCGTAGCCGCCGTCCTTCGCGATCAGCGTCGCGAAGACGGCGACGAGCACGAGCGCGACGAGCGACGTCGCGGCGTCGACCGGGTCAATCGATAGCCGTGCGGCCCTGCTGCGATCCACCGTCACCGGTACCCCCACGGGGGAAGCCCTACTGCAGCAGGTGGAAGAGCAGGACGGTGTTGGCGAAGAAGAGGACGGCCACGACGATCGTAAGGCGCGTCAGGTTCTTCTCGACGATGTGCGTCCCGCCCTGCGATGCAGGGGTGAAGCCCATGCCGCCAAGCCCGGCGTCGCGGCCCGAGTGCATGAGGATCAGGCCGACGAGGGCTGCCGAGATGATCACGTGGATGACGGCGAAGACGGCCAGCATCGAGGCCGAAGAGTAGCGTCCGGTGCCGCGGGACGGCCGGTACGGTGTCCTCATGGATACCGACGACGCCCGGGCCAGGATTCACGAGCTGCTCCTGACCGGCGACAACCGCCTGAAGCAGGGCGTGTCGGCCGAGAAGATCCGCGAGAGCTACGAGCGGGCGCTCGAGGTCGCCCGCGAGCACGGCCTGGAGGATTCGGTGCGGCCGCTCGTCGAGGTCAGGCTGGCCGATCTCGAACGGCTCGCAGGAGAATCGCCTCCACCCGCTGCGCCTGCAGCCTGACGTCGTGAGCCGCGGCCGCGACGCGCGCCGCCTCGTTCGGCACGGGCAGTGACGCGGCGGTGTCGAGCGCCCGTGTCAGCTCGCCGAGGTCGAGCGGGTCGACGAGGACGCCTGCGGCCGGCGGGACGAACTCGGGCGGCCCGCCGACTCTCGTGGCGACCACGTTCCGCCCGCACGCGAGCGCCTCGAGGAGCGCCTGGCCGAACGGCTCGATCAGCGCGGGCCCGCACACGACATCGGCAGCCGCGAGGTAGCCGGGCACGGCGTCGTGCGGTATCCGGCCGACGACACGGACGCCCGGCCGCCCTGTCAGCCGCTCGCGGAGCGGGCCGTCGCCGACGAACGTCAGCGAGCCACGGCCGAGTGCAGCGAACGCGTCCGCCAGCCGCACGACGTTCTTGCGTGCGCTCAGCGAGCCGACGTGGACGAACGCCGGCCGCTCGAGCTCGAGCGCCGGCTCGACCTCGGCAAAGCGTTGGAGGTCGACGCCCGAGTCGACCACCTCGACCTTCCCCTCCGCCTCCGGAATGCGCTCCTCGAGCTCGCGGCGCAGGTAGTCGGAGACGGCGATCACCGTCGAGGCCCGGCGCACGACGCTTCGCGTCAGGTGCGCGACGCCCGGGATACTGCCGATGTTGCGAACGTCGCGGCCGTGCGCGGTGACGACGAGCGGCGCGTCGAGTTTCGAGGCGATCAGACCAGACGGGACGAGGAAGTGCGCCCAGACGACGTCGGGGGTCGGCGCCGCGCGCACTCGGCGCGCGAGCTCCAGGTACCGGCGCTTGCCGCCCCCGCGACGGTCGAGGACCGCGAGGTCGATCTCGTGCCCGCGCTCTCGCAGCGCCCGCTCGAGCTGCGCGACGAAGACGCCGAGGTCGGGGTCGACCGGCCCCGGGTAGAACTGCGAGACGAGGAGGATCCTCAAGAATGCGCGGTGCGGTCGTGCTCGCCCCATTCGAGGCGGAGGACGTCGCAGATCTCGCCGATCGTGCAGCGGCTGCGCAGTGCCTCGCGCATCGGGGGCAGGAGGTTGTCGGTGCCGCGTGCAGTGTCACGGACGCGGGCGAGCGCGTCACCGGCGTCCTTCGGGTTGCGTTCGGCGCGCACCCTCGCGGTGCGTTCGACCTGGCGCTGCTCGGCAGCCGGGTCGAGGCTGTGCAGCTCGATCCGCCCCTCGCTCTCGGCGGTGTAGCGGTTGACGCCGACGATCACCCGCTCCCCCGACTCGACCTGCTGTTGCCAGCGGAACGCCGACTCCTCGATCTCCGCCTGCACCCAGCCCTGCTCGACCGCCGCCACCGCACCGCCCAGCCGGTCGATCCGCTCGATCAGCTCCAGCGCCCGCTGCTCCAGCTCGTCGGTCAGCGCCTCGATGTAGTAGGAGCCGCCGAGCGGGTCGGCCGTCGCGGTCGTGCCGGCCTCCGTCTGCAGGATCTGCTGCGTGCGCAACGCGACCGTCGCCGCGTGCTCGCTCGGCAGCGCGAGCGCCTCGTCGAAGCTGTTTGTGTGCAGCGACTGCGCGCCGCCGCAGACCGCCGCGAGCGCCTGCACCGCCACCCGCACGACGTTGTTCTCCGGCTGCTGCGCCGTCAACGTCGAGCCGCCCGTCTGCGCATGGAAGCGAAGCGCGAGGGCCTTCTCGTTCGAGACCCCGAACCGCTCTTTGAGCAGCCGCGCCCACAACCTCCGGGCCGCCCGGAACTTCGCCACCTCCTGGAAGAAATCGTTGTGCGCGTTGAAGAAGAACGACAGCCTGGCCCCGAACTCGTCCGGCTCCAATCCCGCCTCGACCGCCGCCCGGCAGTAGGCAAGCCCGTTCGCCAGCGTGAACGCCAGCTCCTGCACCGCCGTCGAGCCCGCCTCGCGAATGTGGTAGCCGGAGATCGAGATCGTGTTCCACGACGGCACCCGCTCAGCGCAATAGGCAAACAGATCCGTCGTCAGCCGCATCGACGGACGCGGCGGGAAGATGTAGTTCCCGCGCGCGACGTACTCCTTGAGGATGTCGTTCTGCACCGTCCCCTTGAGCGCCGAGCCGGGCACACCCTGCCCCTCCGCCACCAGCTCGTACAACAGAAGCAGAAGCGACGCCGGCGCATTGATCGTCATCGACGTCGACACGCTGTCCAGCGGGATCCCCGCAAACAGCAGCTCCATGTCCGCCAGCGAGTCGACCGCCACCCCCGTCCGCCCCACCTCACCAAAAGCCCGCGGGTCGTCGGAGTCCAACCCCAGCTGCGTCGGCAGATCAAACGCCACCGACAACCCCGTCTGCCCACCCGCAAGCAGATACCGATACCGCTGATTCGACTCCTCCGCCGACGCGAACCCCGCGTACTGCCGAATCGTCCACGGCCGGCCCCGATACATATCCCGATACGGCCCACGCGTGAACGGAAACACCCCCGGCACCTCCACACCCACCGACACATCACCGGCCGAATAGACCGGCTTCACCTCGATCCCCGACTCCGTCTCACGCCGATCCGTGGCCGCCACGCCCGAAGTATGCTCGGGACGTGCGCATGCTCGCGTGCCCGGCCGACGTCGCTGCGCCCGCATGGCGCAGGTGACCGTGCGCCTCTTCGCCGGCCTGCGGGAGCGGGCGGGCTACGGCCGGCGCGAGATCGAGGCGGCGACGGTGGCCGACGTCTGGCCGGCGCTCGCGATCGGCGACGAGCCGAAGGGGCTGCTGTACGCCGTCGATCAGGAGTACGCCGAGCGCGGACGCGTCCTCGAAGACGGCGAGGTGGTCGCGCTGATCCCTCCCGTCTCGGGCGGGGCGTTCCTGCTCAGCGACGAGCCCCTGTCGCTCGACCGCGTCGTCGACGAGGTGCGAAGCGACGAGGCCGGGGCGATCGCCACCTTCACCGGCACGACACGCGTGCACTCGCGGGGCCGAACCGTGACCCACCTCGACTACGAGGCGTACGAGGGAATGGCCGAGCGGGTGATGGCGGAGATCGCGGACGCTCTCCGCTCCCGCTACGAGCTGACCGAGATCGCGATCCACCATCGCATCGGCCGCGTCTCGATTGGGGAGACGTCGGTCGTGATCGCCGTCTCCGCCCCGCACCGCGCCGACGCGCTCGCCGCCTGCAAGGACGCGATCGACGAGCTGAAGGAGCGCGTGCCGCTCTGGAAGAAGGAGGTCTACGAGGGCGGCGAGGAGTGGATCGGCACGGGCTCGTAGATGTCTTCACTTCGAGTCTCTTGACGTCGAAAGGTCCCCCCAGGTAGCTTTGCGTCGAGAAGTTCACTATTGAAACATCTCGCGAGCCGGAGGGGGACGATGACCACAACCACGACGTCGTATTCGCTGCTCTCGATCGAGGAAGCCGCCCTCGCCGCGGCCGAGCGGGGCTTCGGCCTGGAGGCCGCCCCCACCCCCGAGGCGGGCACTCGCGGGCGCGTGTACATCCGCCGCGACCTCGGGATCGGATCGTTCGGCGTGAACGCGTTCTACCAGGCGTCCAGCGGGACGTTCGTCGTGGGCGAGCACGACGAGACCGGGCCCGGGACGAGCGGCCACGAGGAGCTCTACGTGGTCGTCGAAGGCAGCTGCACCTTCACGGTGAACGGCGACGAGATCGACGCACCGCGGGGCACCGCGCTCTTCGTCGGCGATCCCGCCATAAGACGCTTGGCGCGGGCGACTTCGGACGGGACGATCGTGCTCGTCGTCGGCGGTCGCCCGGGCGAGGCGTTCCGGCCCGGGCCGGGCGAGGCACTCGGGCCGTTCTTCCGCCTATACCGGAGCGGCGACTACGAGGGCGCGCTCGCGGCGTGCCGCGCCGCGCTCGAGTCGCATCCGACGGACGCGTTGATCCTCTACAACACCGCCTGCCTCGAGAGCGTGCTCGGCCGCCCCGAGCCGGCCCTCGAAGCGCTCGAGGCGGCTCTCGAGGCGTGGCCCGGCTACCGGGAGGAGGCGGCAGGCGACACGGACCTCTCGCCGCTCCACGACGACGCGCGCTTTCAGGCGCTCGTCGCCTGAACCCGGCGGCCGCCGGCCGGGGCGGCGGGCAGCGACATCGCCGCGCAGTCGTCTACCCTCGCCCTCAGATGAGCCAGGAGGATCTCGACTACCGCGGCTACGACCCGATCCACCCGGGCGGCCCGGACTGGCGGACGCGCCTAAAGCGGATCACCGGGCCGATCGTGGCGGCCGCGCTCGCGCTCGCGAAGTTCTCGTTCGTGCTCCTCAAGTTCTCGGCGATCTTCATCTCGGTCGCCGCCTACGCGCTGATCTGGGGCTGGCGCTTCGCCGTCGGCTTGGTTCTTCTGATCTTCGTGCACGAGAGCGGCCACTATCTCGAGGCGCGGCGTGAAGGACTGCACCCGAAGCTGCCGGTCTTCGTCCCGTTCCTCGGCGCGTACGTGCGCTACACGCGCGGCAACCCGTGGCAGACCGCGCGCGTCGCGATCGCAGGCCCGATCCTCGGTGGGCTCGCAAGCGTCGTCGTCTACGCGTTCGCCACGACCGAAGGGTCGTCGCTCCTCAAGTCGCTCGCGTATGTCGGCTTCTTCCTCAACCTCTTCAACATGATCCCCTTCGGGATCTTCGACGGCGGCGCCGTGTGGCGCTCCGCACGGTGGCTCCGACTCGGCGGCGCACCGGGGAAGGCACAGCTGATCTACGGCCTCTACTTCGCGACGGCGATCGGGCTCATGATCGGGATGTGGGCCTCCCACGTCCACCAGACCCGGCTGTGACCGACGACCCGAGCATCCTCGACCGGCCGACGCCATTCGACATCGATGGGTCCGTCGAGAAGATCGCGGCCGAGTTCCGCGCCGGGTTCGAGAAGGTCGCGCTGATCGACCGGCCCGCGGTGACGATGTTCGGCTCGGCGCGCGTACCCGAGGGCAGCGCGCCCTACGAGGCGGCGCGCGCGACCGCCCGACTGTTCGGCCGCGAGCGCTGGGCGGTCGTCACCGGCGGCGGCGGCGGCGTGATGGAGGGAGCAAACCGCGGTGCGCAGGAGGGCGGCGCGCTCTCGGTGGGCTTCAACATCAAGCTGCCCCACGAGCAGGCGCCGAACCCGTACGTCGACATCGCGCACACGTTCGACCACTTCTACGCGCGCAAGGTGTGCTTCGTGCGGCCGGCGGAAGGCTTCGTGATCTTCCCGGGTGGCTTCGGCACGCTCGACGAGCTGTTCGAGTCGCTGACGCTGATCCAGACCGGGACGATCAAGCATTTCCCGGTCGTGCTGTTCGACTACGGCTTCTGGGGCGAGCTCGTCGACTGGGTCAGCGACGAGCTCGCGAGCCTCGGGATGATCTCGATCGGCGATCTCGACCTGCTGCGCGTGACCGACGACCCGGCCGACGCGGTCGCGCACGTCGTCAGTACCTACCACCGGCTCCGCGAGGACGGCGAAACCTAGAGCGACGTCGGCAGGACGATGTACGGGCCCGGCGGATGGCCGCCCGGGCCGTAGACGGTGGTAGGGCTGTCGGGGATGTAGTGCGACTTGAAGACGTCGTGGCGGATCAGCCTCCCGCCGGCTGCGTACACCTGCCGCGTGACCGTGACGTCGAACCCGAGCTCGCCGCTGCCACTCACGACGTGCACCGATCCGGGTGCGGCATTCGGGTCGATCGCATAGTTCATGCCGGGCCGCGTCCAGTTCACCTGCGGCCCGGTCTGCGAGACGACACGGCGGCCCTCGGACGTGCCGTAGAAGGTGAAGGTCAGGGTCTGGTCGGTGTACGAGGTCTTGATCAGCAAGCCGTGCTTCAGGTCGTTGCGGAAACGGAAGTCCGGCCCGCCCCACGACACGGTCGCGTCGCGGCCGAGCGGGTAGTGCGACAGGTACAGGTTGTGGTTCGTGCGCTCGAGGATCGGGAGGCCGAGCTCGAACGCGTCGTTGAAGAGCGTCGTCGCGGTCTGGCACACGCCGCCGCCGATCGAGGGCAGGACGAGCGAGCCGATGATCTCCTGGCCCTCCAGGAAGCCGCGCTCGGCCGTGCGCGGGCCGACGACGTCGTTGAACGAGAACACCTGGCCGGGCCTGATCACCGTGCCATCGATGAAATCCGCCATCAGGTGCACGTTGTGGATGCGATTCGACGACGACTCGCCCATCTGCGTCGTGTACGAGACGAGCTTGTGCGTGATGCCGAGGGCGCGGGCATCGGCCGTGGTCAGCTCGGGCTGCCGCGGGCCGAGCTCGATCGTCGCGACGCGATCGCCGCGGGCCGCTGCCTCGACCGCTTCGACCGCCTGCGCCGGCACCACGTCCGTGCCCGGCTCGGACTGCGTGATCCGCACGGTGCTTCCCGCAACGACGAAGCGGGCGTTGCGCGCGTGCTTGATGAAGTGCGCAAGCCGCGGGCGCAGAAGCACCGCAAGGCGCTTGCCGTCGAGGTGCACCGAGAACCCGTGCTCGCCGGGGCGCACCGAGAGCGAGCGGCCGAGCTGCACGGTGCTCAGGGAGCCGAACCGCCCTCCGGCATACGCGACCTGAACCGGGCCGGCGACGACCGCCCGTAGCTCGTCGGCGGCCTCGCGTGCGGCGGTGTCGCCGATTGCCGGCTTCACGACCCGGAAGGGAGCGGCGAGGCGGAGGCGATTCGTCGTCAGCAGCCGCAGGAGCGCAGGCCGGTTCAGCGCGCGGCCGTCCCGGGCGGGTGTCGTCGTCACGCGCGTGCCGTGCAGCGTCACCGTCGCCGAAACGGGGGCGCGACCCGCCTTTGCGATCTCGCCGAGCACGTTCGCGACGCCTGTCGCCGGGCGGAAGACGGGCGCGACGTCGACGCGCTTCGCGACGACGAGCGCGCCGAGCGACCCGGCGGCCAGCGCGCGGTCTGCGGTTGCGCCCGTGTCGAGCGAGACCAACCAGCCGCGGGCGACCGTGTAGCTCCTTCCGCCGACGTCGATCGTCACCGGCTTGCGGCTCCACGCGCGCAGGCTCGATTCGATCGCGGAGCGGCTTCGGCCGCCCACGTCGAGACCGAAGATGTGAACGCCCGGCTTGGCAGCGCCGTCGTACTGGATCGCGCGGGCGACGGCCGCGCCCCCCGCGGCAAGGACGATCACCCCGAGCACGATCAACGCGCGCCTCATCGCTCGGACAGTGAAGCAGGCAGCGCGGCGGGGCGTAATCTCCGGGCATGGAGCTGCGCGATCTGCCGTCCGTCGACGAGCTCGCCCGGCCGACCGGCGATCCGCTCGCGGTCGACGCGGCCCGCGAGGTGCTCGCCCGCGCCCGCGTCGAGATCCGCGCCGGGCGTGACCCGGGCGATCTCGAGGCGGCGCTGGGCTCGGCTCTCGCCGAGGCGCGGCGGCCGGCGCTGCGGCGCGTCCTCAACGCCACCGGGGTGATCGTGCACACGAATCTCGGCCGGGCGCCGCTTCCGGCCGCGGCGCTCGACCGCGTGGCCGAGGCTGCACGCGGCTATTCGAATCTCGAGTACGACCTCGCCGCCGGAGAGCGCGGCTCGCGCCAGGACCACGTGGCGGCGATCCTGCGCCGCCTGACCGGCGCCGAGTCTGCGCTCGTCGTCAACAACAACGCCGGCGCTCTCCTGCTCGCGCTCGCCGCCCTCGCCGAGGGACGCGAGGTGATCGTCTCCCGCGGCGAGCTGATCGAGATCGGCGACGGCTTCCGCATCCCCGACGTGCTTGCCCGCTCGGGCGCGCGGCTCGTAGAGGTCGGGACGACGAATCGCACGCGCGCACGCGACTACGAACGCGCGGCGGGCGATGCGACTGCCCTGCTTCTCCGTGTGCACCAGTCGAACTTCCGCGTCGTCGGCTTCACCGAGCGGCCGTCCATGGCCGAGCTGGCGGCGATCGCACACGCGAAGGGCCTGCCGCTCGTCGACGACCTCGGCTCCGGCGCGCTCGTCGAGCTCGGCGACGAGCCAACCGTACGCGCGACGCTCGAGGCCGGTGCCGACCTCGTCTGCTTCAGCGGCGACAAGCTGCTCGGAGGGCCGCAGGCCGGCATCGTCGCCGGCCGGGCGGAGCTCGTGGAGCGGCTGCGCCGACACCCGCTGCACCGGGCGCTCCGCATCGACAAGCTCGGTCTCGCGGCACTCGAGGGCACGCTCCTCCTGTACCTCGACCCGGAGCGCGCGCTCCGCGAGGTTCCGGTGCTGCGGATGCTCCACGAGGACGTCGCGACGGTCCGCGCGCGCGCAAAACGGCTCGCGGCCGCCGTCGGGGGCGAGGTCGAGGAGACCGTCGCCCGCGTCGGTGGGGGAGCGCTGCCGCTCGCCGAGCTGCCGTCGTTCGCGTGCGCGGTCGACGAGCAACTCGCAGCCGCGCTCCGCGACGCGACGCCGGCGGTCATCGGCATCGTGCGCGACGGCCGGCTGCTGCTGGACTGTCGCACCCTGACCGACGCGGAGGCCGAGGAGGCCGAGGCCGCCGTCGCGGCCGCACGCGCGTGAGCGAGTCGCTCTCGACACGGTCTCCGGCGCGCGCCCCGCTCGTCCTGACCGCGTTGATCGTCGTCGCCGGAGTCGCGAATCTGAATCTGTCGGTCGCGAACGTCGCGTTGCCGGACATCGGCAAGCACTTCGACTCCGGGCAGACGGCACTCGACCTGATCGCGGTCGGCTATTCACTCGGACTTGCGTGCTCTGTGCTCTGGCTCGGCGCGCTCGGCGACCGCTACGGACGCAAGCTGATGCTGATTCTCGGAACCGCGCTCGCGATCCCGATGTCGCTGCTCGCCGCCTACGCGCCCTCCGACACTGTTCTCTTCGTCGCTCGGCTGGGCGGCGGCATCGCCGCCGGCATGGCATACCCGACGACGCTGGCGCTGATCGCCGCCCTGTGGTCGGGGCCGGGCCGCACGAAGTCGATCGCACTCTGGTCGGCGCTCGGAGGGGCGATCGCCTCGCTCGGGCCGCTGCTGTCGGGCTTCCTGCTCCAGCGCTACTACTGGGGCTCCGTCTTCCTGATCACACTGCCGCTGGCCGTGGTCGCGATCGTGCTCGCCTGGTGGCTCGTGCCGGCACACGTCAACGAGTCGACAGAGCCGGTCGACAATCTTGGAGGCGTTCTGTCACTCGTCCTCGTGGGTGCGCTGATCCTGTCGATCAACTTCGCGCCCGTCCCGAACAAGGGCGCCCTGACGATCGGCCTCGCGGTGATCGCGCTCGTCGCGCTGATCGCCTTCGCCGTCCGTCAGCGTCGCGGGAAGAATCCGCTCTACGACCTCGAAGTCGCCGCCCGCCCGACGTTCTGGGTTGCCGCCTGCGCCGGGATCATCGTGTTCGGCTCGCTCATGGGGGCCGCGTTCGTCAGCCAGCAGTACCTCCAGAACGTCCTCGGCTACTCGACGCTCCAGGCCGGTGCGGCGTTCCTGCCGGCCGTCGTATTCATGGTGCTGGTCGCACCTCGGTCGGCCAAGCTCGTCGAGGCGCGGGGTGCGCGCTTCACCCTGCTGTTCGGCTACGTCTTCCTGCTGCTCGCGTTCGCCACGATGCTGCTCCTCTGGAAGGAGGGCAGCTCCTACTGGGAGATCGGCATCGCCTACGTGTTCATCGGCATCGGCGTCGGCCTGGCGGGAACGCCCGCGTCGCACTCGTTGACGAGCTCGGTCCCGATTCGGCGCGCCGGCATGGCATCCGGCACCGCCGACCTGCAGCGCGACCTCGGCGGAGCGATCATGCAGTCGATCTTCGGCGCGCTCCTCACAGCCGGCTACGCCTCCGCCGCAGGGACGCTGATCACGAGCTCAGGCAAGCACGTCTCGTCGAGCACGCAGGCCGAGCTGACCAAGTCCTTCTCGAGCGCCGCCAACACAGCGTCGAGATATCCCGCTTCCGTCCAGGCGAACATCATCGCCGGGGCGAAGACGGCGTTTCTCCACGGCGACCAGTGGGCCTACACGGCGGGACTGGTCGCGATCCTCGTCGGCGCTGTCGTCGTCTTCCTCTGTTTCCCGAAGCACGAAGCAGAGGAGAGGCTCCTCGCGGGCTACCTCGCAGAGGACGCGGGCTGAGCCGAGCTCAGGGTGCGTCAGATCGCGTAGCGCCAGACGACGGCGTCGCCGGTGTCGTAGAGCCGCACCGTCTCCGCCGGTACCGCGCCGAGACGCTCCGCCACGCGCTGCGAAGCGACGTTGTCGGGTGCGATCACCGATACGAGCGAGTCGACACGCGGCCGTACCCATTCGAGAACCGCGCGTGCCGCCTCCGTCGCATAGCCCTGCCCCCACGCCCCGCGCGCGAAGGCCCAGCCGAGCTCGGGCTGCGCGAACGCGCCGGCATCGGCGAACGTCGACGGTGTCCACGTCCGCTGGTCCCAGACGAGGATCCCGACCCGCCCGAGGAAGCAGCTGTCCCGACGGCGCTCGACCACGAACGGCCCGAGCCCGTTCTCTTCCCAGCGCACGAGCCACCGCGCGACGATGTCGGCCCAGGCGTCGGGCGGCACGGCCTCACCACCGAGGAATCGCATCACCTCGGGGTCGCCGAGCAGCTGCCCCACTGCCGTTGCATCGTCGAGCGTCGGCCGGCGCAGCACGAGCCGCTCGGTCTCGATCGGCATCGGCTCGAGGGTACGCGTTAGCTTGGCACGGTGCCTCTGACCGTCGGCACCGCCGGCCACATCGACCACGGCAAGACCTGGCTCGTCCGCGCGCTCACCGGCAAGGACACCGACCGGCTGCCCGAGGAACAGGCGCGTGGGATCTCGATCGACCTCGGGTACGCCCCGCTCGAGCTGGCCGACGGCCGTCGCGTCTCGCTCGTCGACGTGCCCGGCCACGAGCGGTTCGTCCGGACGATGATCGCGGGTGCGACCGGCATCGACCTCTTCCTGCTCGTGATCGACGCGGCGGAGGGAGCGCGCCCGCAGACCCACGAGCACCTGGCGGTGCTGCGGCTGCTCGGCGTCGAGCGGGGCGTCGTCGCGGTGACCAAGGCCGACTCCGTCGACGATGAGACCCTCGAGCTGGCGCTCGAGGAGGCGCACGAGCTCGTTCCCGGCGCCGAGGTCGTCGCGGTCTCGGCCAAGACGGGCGCCGGCCTCGACGAGCTGCGCGCCGCGCTGGGGCGCGTGGAGGTCGAGCCGCGCGACGCGACGGCGCCGGCACGCCTCTACGTCGATCGCGTCTTCACGCTGCGCGGTGTCGGCACGGTCGCGACGGGAACGCTCTGGTCGGGCACGATCGCCGCCGGCGACGAGCTGCGCGTCGAGCCGGGCAGCCGCAGCGTTCGCGTACGCAGCGTGCAGGTGCACGACGTGGCCGTCGACGTCGCTGCGGCAGGGCAGCGTGTCGCCGTCAACCTGCCGTCGCTCGAGCGCAGCGAGCTCGCACGCGGCGACGTGCTCGTCGCACCCGGCCGCTACCCGCTCTCCTACCGGCTCGACGTGCTGCTCGAGGAGCTCAGGGAGATCCCGGCGGCGGTCACCGTGCACATCGGGACGAAGGCGGTCCCCGCCCGCCTCGCGCGCGACGGCCGGTTCGCGCAGCTGCGGCTCACAGAGCCCGTGGTCGGTGCGCGCGGCGACCGGGTCGTCCTCCGAACCGAGACGACGGTCGGCGGCGGCACCGTGCTCGACCCCGACCCGCCGCGCGGGCTCGACCCCGCCCGCCTCGCCGTTCTCGAGGGGGGCGATCCCGCGGCGATCGTGCGCGCGCTCGTCCACGCGCCCACGACCCGCGCGGCACTCGAGGCTCGGGCGCTCCTGACCCCCGCCGAGCTCGACCGCGGCCTTGTGGGGCTCCCGACAGCCGGCGACTGGGTCTACGCCGAGGCCTGGCTCGATGCACTCGCGAACTCGGTGCACGACCGGCTCGCAGCGCGTGCGGGGGCGAGCCCGCTCGACCCCGGCATCGCGCTCGCCGAGCTGCTGCCGCCGGAGCCGTGGGCGGCGGCCGTCCTCGAGCTGCTCCCGATCGAGCGCCGCGGGGCGAAGGCGTATCTCCCCGGCGCCACCGCGCAGCTCGGCGAACGGACGGCCGCCGCCGACGCGCTGCTCGCGCGCCTCGAGCGCGAGGAGATCGTCAAGCTCGACGACCGCGAGCTCGCTGCCTTCCTGGAAGGCGAGGGCCGCCTGCGCCGGATCGGCGACGGCTTCGCCGTCTCGAGCGCGCTCTACGACCGCGCGCGCGGGCTGCTCGCGGAGCTCGACCCGATCACGATCGCCTCGCTACGCGACGGGCTCGGCGTCGGGCGGCGCACCTCACAGCTCCTGCTCGAGCGGTTCGACGCCGACGGCCTGACGCTCAGGCGCGGCGATGTGCGGCTCGTGCGGCGAAGCCGGGGGTAGCCTCCGCAGCTGGAGCGGCGGGGGCCGGTGCCCCAGCGGGTCTTCAAAACCCGTCAGGCGTGGCAGCCCCACGCTGGCTCGGTTCGACTCCGGGGCCGCTCCGTTGTAGGAAAATCCTGCATACGGCCTGGTTCGATAGCGCCGGGATGTAGGTTGCTCCGCTCGCGACCTTCGCTGCGTTTCGCGGCGCCCGGTTGTTCCGAGGGTCGCGACAGTCGCGCGGACAGTCGCGCAAACTTGCTGAGCCCGGCCAAGCAGAGCTATCTGTGTCGCGAGGTGCAGATCCCCCTTGAACCCGACGAGCGCCCTCCCGTTGCCCGTGTGGTGCGGGAAGGGGTTCGGATGCGGCACTCACGCCGCTGCGGGCTCCTGCAGGCTGAGGGATGCAGCTGCACCCCGTCCTTTCAGGCGCAGGTCTGGTCGGCCCGCGACCGCAAACAACTCCGCAGAACCTTCCTGACGCTCGCCGAGGCCGTCGCTTGGCGGCATGAAACACAGGTCGCAGTACATCGCGGCACCGTCCGCGGCCCCGACAAACGCACCGTCGGCGAGGCGGCCGAACAATGGCTCGCCGCAGCCGAGGCCGGTGTTGTGCGCACCCGCTCCGGCGACCCCTTCAAACCATCCGCGCTTCGTTCGTACCGACAAGCCCTACGCACGAGGCTCCTACCCGCGCTCGGCCGCGAACGCCTCGACAGCCTCACACGCAACCACATCCAGGATCTGATCGACCAGCTCGTCGCCCAAGAACTCTCCCCCAGCACGATCCGCAACACCATTCTCCCGCTCCGAGCGATCTACCGCCAAGCACTCGCTAGAGACGAAATCGCTGTCAACCCAACCGCCAGGCTCGCCCTCCCGGCCGTCCGCAGCCGACGCAACAACATCGTCAGCCCTCAGACCGGAGCCGCCCTCATCGCCGCTCTCCCACCGACAGACCAAGCACTCTGGGCGACCGCCCTCTACGCCGGCCTACGCCGCGGCGAACTCCAAGCGCTCACCTGGCACAACATCAATCTCGACCACGGCCTCATCAACGTCGCCCAGTCCTGGGACATGCGCGCCGGACTCATCCCACCAAAAAGCCGCGCCGGCAACCGACGCGTCCCCCTCACCGACACCCTCCGCCACCACCTCATCAACCACAAACTCCAAAGCAGCTACACCCAGCCCACCGACTACGTCTTCGCCAACCAACATGGCCGCCCGTTCAACCCCACCACAACCCTCAACCGCGCCGCAACAATCTGGCACAACAACAACCTCCAACCCATCTGCCTGCACGACTGCCGCCACAGCTACGCCGCCTTCATGATCGCCGCCGGCATCAACGCCAAAGCCCTCTCCACCTACATGGGCCACTCCACCATCACCACCACACTCGACCGCTACGGCCACCTCCTCCCCGGCAACGAACACCAAGCCGCCACCCTCCTCGAAACCCTCCTCACCAACCAGACAACGGCCTCCGTGACCACGTCCGCAGTCTGAGCCGCAATCTCAGCGTATTCCGACATCGTCTGGACATCGTGCGGCTTGCCGTATCGCCGCTGAGAAAGATCCGTAGCTCAGGTGGCGGGATTGGCGATACGTCCCCAACACGCTCGTCGTCAAGCGTCGCCCGCGCTAGCCTTCGCATATGCACTACGTGCTCGTATGTCGGCCGAACTCCGACGACGTTTACGCGACGCCGAAGAACGAGGGCTACGCCCGGGACGTGATTGTCGACCTGCTCGGCGCGCAAGCGGAGGACAGTTCGAGGTGCTCAACACTGCCGGACTCTCAGACGAGCAACGTTACGAGCTGTACATCCAGCGTGCGATCGCTGCGGCGGGGAGCCGCTACTGCGTCGCTCGCGTCTTTGGGAGCAATCGACACCGTGGCGAGACTTCGGCTGACGCGTGCCGGCGCTACTCGCCCTACGACAAACAGGACGATCCGTTCCCGTCTGACGTCAACCCGCACGAGCACCGTGACGGCGTCATCGTCACGATCGCCGAACATCTCGTCGCGCGAGCGGCCGGGGACGAACACGGCGTCAGATGACGGGGTAGGGTCGGGCCGGTCCTGCCGGCTCCAACCGCGGAGACGAATCTGACCGCCCAGCGGCACCCGTACAGCATCTTCGAACGAGCGCTTGAGCACGGCAACCTGATGGTCACAGAAGTCACCTGGGCAGAGAGATCCCCTGACCGTCACTCCTCGACCTGCTCGACCTGACCACACTGATCGCGGCCAAGGACACAGGCCGCCGCGGCCGGGTCACTGCACGCCGGCTTGCCAGCTGGCTCGACGCTGCTGACCAGGCAGTTAATTGACCACAACGTCCCTCGTTGCGACACTCCTTCAGGCCTTGGGTTGTCGCCGTCCTCGAGAAAGAGCCATACGTCGGCATCAGAGTCACGACGCGAGTGGCCCTCCGCGACATGGCCGAAACAGGCCAGTAGCCGGACAGCTCGGCAACGCGGGCGGAAAGAACCACGCCGCCGCATACGCACATAGGCACCCATACGTTCCCTATCAGGGAGGGGAGCTCGGAGACGAGTTCGTCGGCTCAGTCGCCCGGGCCTGAGCCGATCTCGAATCTTGGACATCATCTGGTTCGACGTCGAGGACGGCGAGTTTGAAGAAGCATTCGTTAACCCCGAAGCTGGGCTGATGGTGCGCGGTGTAGGAAGATGGCCGGAGCGCGGGGCGCCGCGCCCCGACCGTTGACCGCGGCTCGCGGGATTCGTATCCTCGAGCCGGCCCGCGAAGGGACCCGAAGGACCGCGGATACCGGCGCAAGCCGCCCGCGACAATCTGGAGGACACTCCCATCGCGGGCCTTTGCTCGCTCTGAGAACAGGAGGGGCATGTGAGCGCGGCTGAGAAGTCGATGCGCGACCGGATCGTCGACATCCTGAACGGCGTAGGACGGATCAACGAGCACGCGGGCGAGGATTCGCCCGAGGGGGTGCAGGCCGATCTGACGAACCTTCGCGCCGCTGTACGCGAACTGCAACACGCGGTTGTCGGGCTCGCAGAGGAACTCGACTGCCGCGCATAGCCGCCACCGGGAAGCCCTTGATCGTCGACACCACAGCAGCAGCCCGCCGAGCCGACCCTGAACGCGTTCGCGAGTGGCTCGCAGAGCAGCGGGTGTTCATCTCGAGCACGATGGGCGACACCGCCGAGGAACGCCGCGCCGTCGCAAGTGCGGTCGAATCCCTCGGCGCACGCGCAGTCTGGTTCGAAGAGTTCGGACGCGACGCCGATGCTGAAGAGGCTTACCTCACCGAGGTCGATGCCTCGACCATCTACGTCGGCGTGCTCAAGAGGCTTTACGGGCGGCTGAACCCGCCCGACGGCGACTCCGCGACCGAGATGGAGTTCCGCCGTGCACGCGAGCTCGGCAAGCGCGTCAACGTCTACGTGTCAACCGACGGCGACGGCCGCGAAGGAGCGCTTTCACGCTTCATCGACCGCGTACGGTTCTGCATCACGACCGAGAACTTCAGCGCCGTCGACGACCTCTCCGGTCGGGTGCGGCGCCGGCTTGAGGAACTCGCATCGGAAGCACTCTCCCCGTGGATCAAGCTCGGCGACTTCGTGTTCCGCGCGGACGA
Source organism: uncultured Thermoleophilia bacterium (assembly GCA_963794375.1). Lineage (GTDB taxonomy): Bacteria > Actinomycetota > Thermoleophilia > Gaiellales > Gaiellaceae > PALSA-600. Next base: position 32,275 of record CAWCDL010000001.1, on the reverse strand, counting down.
AGTCGTGGACAGGGGCTCGACCACCACCATCCGCGCCCGCGTATCGGACGACATCGCACACGAGCTCGAAACGATCCGCGACAACCTATATGGGCGCCAGCCGCTCCGGTTTGTGTCGCGAACACGAGTCGCCGCGGGCGAACTACAGTCGGTTCAGCGAACCACGCGTGCCGGCGGCATCGAAGAGCTCACGATCGAGCTTTCGCGCGTCGAGGGATCGCAACCCGATCCGATGCGCGCAGGGACTGGCGGGATGACGCCAGACGAACTCGTGCAGGTCGGGGTCCGATCACTTCTGCTCGGCGAGCCGATCCCTGATCAGATCGGAATGCCCGGATTCATGACGGACCCCGGCATCAATATCGACGATCTCCGGCAGGCTTTCGACCTCCCGAATGAGATCGCTGAGCCGGTCGTGCGGCTTGTCATCGCTGACGGTCTTGTCGGTGGCGGGAAAGCGAAGCGTGTCGTAGCGCTGTCCGTTGGCCCGCGCGATGGCGATGCGCGAACGATCGCTCTCGAGTGGGATGACCCACAGACATACGCCGGTGCGCAGCCTGTGCGCCGCGCCATCGAAGGCACTTGGCGGCGACCCTCACAGTGATCGAGCAATCAACCTGCCCTCCCGCAATCCTCCCCGAGACACCCCCTCACTCATTACAACCAACCAGCAATTTGCTAAACCGCGTGCGCAAGTTCGATTCTTGCCGGGGGGCATGAGAAAAGCGCTCATGCCTCTCAGCTTGTGCCGAGCTTCGACGTGACCACTACACCCACCGCAGCGTTCGAGCCATGTGGTTGCGTAGTGGTTGCTGGGTAGACACAACCCTCGAACGAGTGAGACGGGGCGAGCCGAGGTTCTCTACGATCCGCCACTCGGGCCAGGAACCGAGCCGGGGGGCATTCCAATTCGGAGATACACCGTGGCGGTGTGCATCGTTGTCGCCTGCTCATGGGCGGCCGTGGGCGGTGCGCGTACGGGCGCAACGGCTGACGCGTCCGTGCAAGGTCATGCCATTCTGCTTGGCAGGCGCTCGTTCTTTCCGATCATGTTGATCGATCAATGTACGGCGGGCCTCGTTCGGCGGGCGCGAGAGCTCGGAGTCAACATGCTCTTGAACGAAAACTGTGACGGTCTCCCTGCGCGCCGGCAGCTCGCGCTTACGAAGCGAGGGCCGTTTGTCGTTCTCTCAGTCGCACATCGAGCCGTCGCAGGATCCAAGCTAGTCGGCTGGACATACCCCGATGAGCCAGAAGACTGAACCGCTCCGGGTTTCATGCAGGCTGTTTGGTTTGAGTCTCAGCCCCGCGGGCTGAGTCGTTCTGACGGTAGTGGAGCTCTTCGAACTCGGCCGGCGGGATCTGGCCGTGGGCTTCGAAGAGGCGGCGGTGGTTGAACCAGTCGACCCATTCGAGCGTGGCGTACTCGAGGTCGTCGAGGCCGCGCCAAGGGCCGCGGTTTCTGACGAGCTCGGCCTTGTAGAGCCCGATGATCGTCTCGGCGAGGGCGTTGTCATACGAGTCGCCCTTCGACCCGACCGAGTTGACGGCTCCGGTCTCGGCGAGCCGTTCGGTGTAGCGAATTGCGAGATATTGGGTGGATTCAAGTGGTCGTCGCAACACCTTGATCTGGGAGGTGTTGATGGGCAGGCCGGCGGGGTGGATGAGGGAGCTGACGGGCAGGTCGCCGATGAGGTCACCTGGGGCTCCCGCACATCGGCGTGAGGTCGAGCGGCTGTTCTGGGGCGAGATCGCGAAGGGTCTGCTGGCCGAGGAGGCCGCGCGTGCGGTCGGCGTGGCGCCGGCTGTCGGTAGCCGGTGGTTTCGCCACGGTGGCGGGATGCCCTCACTTGATCTGGTCCCGTTGTCGGGCCGCTACCTGTCGTTTCACGAGCGCGAGGACATCGCGGTGCTCAGGGCCCAGGGTGTTGGTGTCCGCGAGATCGCTCGCTGTATAGAGCGTTCGGCATCGACCGTGTCGCGGGAGCTGCGGCGTAACGCGGCGACGCGTAACGGGAAGTTGGACTACCGCGCTTCGGTGGCGCAGTGGAAGGCCGAGCTCGTCGCTCGCCGGCCGAAGACCGCGAAGCTGGTCGCGAACCCGCGGCTTCGCGAGTACGTGCAGCAACGGCTGTCGGGCCAGATTCACCACCCGGACGGAGCCCCTGTCGGCGGGCCGGCGCAGGCTCTGTGGAAGGGGCGGAACAAACCGCATCGAGGCGATCGCCGCTGGGTGCAGGCGTGGAGCCCTGAGCAGATCGCGAACCGGCTCAAGATTGACTTCCCCGATGATGAGTCGATGCGGATCAGCCACGAAGCGATCTACCAGGCCCTCTACGTGCAAGGCCGCGGGGCGCTGAAGCGGGAGCTTGTCACGTGTCTGCGCACCGGCCGCGCCCTGCGCGTCCCCAGGGCACGGACGAAACGGAAGACGTGGGCACACGTCACGCCCGAGGTGATGATCAGCGAACGGCCCGCCGAGGCCAACGATCGCGCCGTGCCCGGCCACTGGGAAGGCGACCTCCTGATCGGGCTCGAGCGCTCGGCGATCGGGACGCTGGTCGAGCGCACAACACGGTTCACGATGCTGATCCACCTCCCGCGCGAAGCGGGCTTCGGGACGATCCCGCGCACCAAGAACGGGCCGCCGTTGGCCGGCTACGGCGCGGTCACGATGAAGAACGCGTTGGCGGCGACGATGACAACACTGCCCGAGCAGTTGCGCAGCTCGCTGACCTGGGACCGAGGCAAAGAGCTATCCGATCACGCCCAGTTCAAGGTCGAGACCGGCATCCCGGTCTACTTCGCCGACCCCCAGAGCCCTTGGCAGCGAGGCACGAACGAGAACACCAACGGGTTGCTGCGCCAGTACTTCCCCAAAGGGACAGACCTCGCCCGCTGGAGCGCTGAAGAACTCGAAGCCGTTGCCGCCACGCTCAACAGCCGACCACGCAAGACGCTTGACTGGCGGACACCGGCTGAAGCATTGGATATGTATTTACAATCAAGTCAACAAACAAGTGTTGCGACGACCGGTTGAGTCCGGGTTGAACGCCCCTGTCCGAGTGATGGACCAGCTGATCGAGGCGGCGACCGCGGCCTGACCGTGCCCAGTTCGCCTGCTCCAGGGCGTCGAGGGCGAGATCGGAGCGCAGCGACCTGGAGGCTTGCCAGCCGACGATCATCCGCGAGTGGACGTCGGTGATGAACGCGACGTAGACGAAGCCGGTCCAGGTGCGGACGTAGGTCAGGTCGGCGACCCAGAGCCGGTTCGGCGCGCCGGCTTTGAAGCGGCGGTCAACGAGATCTCTCGGCCGGTCAGCCGCACCAGCCGGGGCCGTCGTGTACTTCGGCTTGCCGCGTACGACGCCACGCAGCCCGAGCTCGCGCATCAACCGGGCGACCGTGCAGCGCGCGACCCCGGTGCCTTCGCGGTTGAGCTGCGCCCAGACCTTGTCGACGCCGTAGACGCCGAAGTTGTCGCGGTGCACCCGGACGATCTGCGGCTTCAGCTCGGCATCCCGCATCGATCGCGCCGAGGGTGTCCTCGTCTTGATCGCGTAGTAGGTCCGTGGGCGAACTGCAACACGCTGCAGATCGGCTCGACCCCGAAACGATCACGGTGCTGATCGATGAAGGCGCTCACCTCCGCGTTCGACCGTCGAGCTCGGTCGCGAAGAAAAGCGACGCCGACTTCAAGATCTCGTTCGCCCGGCGAAGCTCGCGATTCTCCCGCTCGAGCTCCTTGAGCTTGGCCCGCTCATCACTCGTCAGCCCCGCCCGGCGACCCTCATCGACCTCCACCCGCCGCACCCAGCTCCGCAGCGTCTCCGACGTGCAGCCGATCTTCCCGGCCACCGACACGATCGCCGCCCACTGCGACTCATGCTCGTGCTGATGCTCCAACACCAGCCGCACCGCACGCTCACGAACCTCCGGCGAATACCTCTTCGATGTGCTCGACATGACTCCATCCTCTCAAGGCGTGGAGCCTGCAACTTTCCCGGAGCGGTTCAGACAACGGGTGGACGCCCGCTTCGCTCAAGCACGCCTTCCCAGTTCGCGCCGGAACATCCGACGGTCTCCTCACGTTCGTCACCCTGTCGTCTGACTTCATGAACGCGACGGCTGCCCCATCGTCGACTCCACCCGAGGTGAGTGCGAGGTTTGCGGATCTCGCAGATGTGGCGGGCTTCGATCTCTACCCGCTCAACCATTGTCAGCCGAGCGTCGGCTCTGTCCTGACCGCCCAACGAGCCTTCGCCAGGCTCGCATCGCCGAGGCCAACGTTCCAGTGGATCGAGACTGGCCCGATTCGAAGCACCTATTGCGGCGGATTCACGATGACGCCCGCAGAGCTCGGCGCCGAAACATGGCTCGCGATCATAGGTGGGGCCCGCGGCGTCGGATTCTTCACGCACACCTTCTCCCCGAAGGACAACCCGCTCGATCTATCGCCCGCGATCCGCGCGGCGATTGTCCGAACCACGACCGCGATGCATGCCCTTGCACCCGGGCTGACCGGAAACACGGTCGACTCCAGCGCCAACAGCCCGGCAATCGCGATTCTTGCCCGACGGTCCCGACACGCCACATACGTGTTCACGGTCAACATGAACCAAACGCCAGTCAAGGCTCAACTCACTATCCCAAGCCTCCGCAACGGCGGCGCCGGCGTCTTCGGAGATCCCCGTAACGTCCTCGTCGAGAACGGCAAGTTCAGCGACAACTTCCAGCCCCTCGGCATCCACATCTACGTGCAGCGGGACTAAATCAGCAAGGAGTGGTGTTCAGGCATTCGGCTGCGGCGAGCGCCCTCCCACCTCACGGCCCTCCTCGGCCGCCGCTCACGGCCTCGAGAAGATGCCGGCGATGGAGGCAACCGAGGTAGCGAATACGCTGGCTCCATGGCGTGTCAGAGTCGCGGTCGGTTCCAAATCGACGGTCGCATAGTTGTCCTAGCTGTCCTGTGCCTCTATCTCTCGAGCGTTGCGATTGGTGGCGTTGCACAGTGGAGACGCCTGCACGAACCAGCAGAGACGTTGACGTTCCTGGACATGCGCTCGCTCACCTCTGCGTGGGTTTGCGCGCGGCGCGGCCTCGATCCTCTTCCGGCTAACGCGTGCGACCCGCATGGTCGCCCGGCGAACTATCCGCGCGTCTGGCTTGCACTGCGCGTGTTCGGTCTGGACGAGTCGGCCACCTTCACGCTTGGGCTTGTCAACGCCGCCGCCTTCTTCCTGGCGGTCCTCTGGCTTTTCGGACGCCTGACGCTCTACGAAGGAGTCGTGATGGCGGCGGCGCTCTGCTCACCTGCGGTCATGTTCGGAATCGAGCGCGGCAACGTAGACCTGTCTGTCTATGCGATCCTCGCCGTTGCCCTCGGCCTCTTCCGGCGTTTGAGGCCGCGAACTCGGCTCGTCTCGCACCTGCTCTTTCTCCTCGCCGCGATCCTCAAGCTCTTCCCCGCTTTTGCTTTCTCTGTGCTCGTGCGCCAACGCGGGCGCTGGCTGCTGGTTGGTGGCGGCGTCATCTGCATCTTTGCCTTGGACGTTGCGATCACGTGGCATGACATTCAGACGATTCATCGAGTCCTGCCCCAGCGGATACCTCTGTCCTACGGAGTCGGGGTTCTCGGCGATGGCGTCGCGCACGAGATCCTTCGGGCGGGATGGCTCACACGGTTCAGGGAACACTCGCTCGACCACCTGTTCTCGGCCGGCTTCTTGCTTCTCGGCGCCGTACTCGCAACAGTCCTCGCGCGCTTCATGCGGATGCCCTCGGCCGAGGGTAGGTGGTCGCTGCGAACGGACGCGTTCATCGCCGGGGCCTCTATCTACGTGTGCAGCTTCGCACTCCTCCACAACTTCGACTATCGGCTCGCGTGTCTCGTCTTCACCCTGCCCGAACTCATGGATCGGAGCTCGAGCCCCGACCCCGACCGTCACATCGCTCGGATCGGGGTCGCTCTTGTCTTGGTCACACTGTTTGTCGCTGCACAGCTCCGCACGGGTTTTCCCTGGGATGAGATCTTCAACTGGACATTGTTCGTCTACATGAGTGCCTGCCTGGCCAAAGGCGTCCTCGACGCGGCCCCTCATCTGTTCCGACCACAGCGGACCTTCTTGTCAACTTCGCGGTCGACGACCTGGCAGGCCTAAACGCGGCAAGCGACGTACCGTCGTGTCTCTGCCAGGCCGCGACCTCCACATCGACTCAACATCGAGCGGCTCAACCAATGAACTCCTCCTCGCCCGCGCTCTGCTTGTGTCAATGACCTCACCCAGCATTAGGGAGTCGACAGTCGGGCGCACCGCCTCTGGCCGCTGATCTGAGCGCTTCTTCGCTTCGACCGTCATCAGTTGGTACTTCTTGAAGCGTCGCCGGCCAACAGCTGAGTTCCAGACGGAGGGCGGCCTGATCGTTGGTGACGTCCTCGACAACGCATCTAACGTTCCGGCCCTACTCGCGTTCGACCCTGACACGAGCGAAGTCACGCAGTACAGCGCACCGAAGTTCCAGTCCGACTCGTCGGGTTCGGCCGCCTCTTCGGGTCACCACGACCGCCCTCGACATCGCCCCAGGCAGCTGACGCATCGAGGTTAACTCGTCGTAGTCATTGAGAGCGACGTTCACTCGTTGCAGCGATTGGCAGCGACATCACCTCCGCATAGTGTCCCGCGCAGTTCACTCCGCCTGCACTTCGGTGTACGTCGGACGCCTACTCCTCGCCGCTGGAGGTTTTGATGTTGCGCCCAAGCCGGGTCGGTTCGCATGCCCACTTCTCTGCGCGCAAGACGCTGGCCGTCGGTCGCACAGCTGTTGCCGGCATCGTGGCGGTCGTCGCGCTGCTTACGCTTGCCGGTTCGGGAGTCGGATCCTCTGCGTCTGCATCGGGTGGGCAGCCGGCATCTGAGGCGCAGAATCAGGAGCCGTCCGAGGTCGTTGGCCTTCGTACAGCGACGTCGGATACGTACGCGTACCTGGATGGGACATACGCGGCGCACGTGTTCAGCGGGCCGATCAACTATCGGCCTCAGCTTGGTTCGTGGGAACCCATCGACAGCCGTCTAGTGCCAGCGACCGCCGCCGGCTTTGCGTACGCAAACGCAGGCAACAGTTTTACGGTTGATTTCGCTGATCACGCGGTTGGCGGCTACAGCCAGTTCAACGCGGGTGATGGTCCTGTGAGCTTGAGCTTGGTTGGGCTTGATCAGGCGGGTTTGTCGTCCGCGCCAGCGGCAGTCACTGCACCAGATCGCGGGGAGCTTGTGTACCCCAATGTTGAACCCGGCGTGAACCTCGCCTATCTGCTGACGCCCGTCGGCCTCAAGGAATCAATCGTCCTCAAGGACGCGTCAGCTAGGCCGAGCTACTCGTTCCAGCTGTCTCCTCAGGCGGGGCAGCAGCTTACGGCGAAGCGACTCGAAGATGGGAGCTGGGCGTTCTACTCCGGCACCACCGGCACCAGCGGGACACCTGTGTTCTGGTTGGCGGCGCCGGCCGTTTCGGAGTCGTTGCCTCCGTTCATGCCGTCACAGTGCAGCGCTGATCCGAATGGCGGGCCCCCGTTGTGCCTGGGGGCGCCAGCCGGGCCGACACCGGCGAGTCCGGCGCCTGCGGCATCGATCGGAGTGGAGGACGGGACCGGGGCAGTCTCACATGCGGATCATGTGGGGTCGCTGCAGGTCACGCCGGACGCTGACGGGTTCCGCGTCGACTTGGCCGTTGACCCGGCCTGGCTCGCGAGCTCTGACCGCGTGTTCCCAGTGGTTATCGATCCGACCGTGATCCTGAGCGGGAGCGGATCCGATCAGGACGCGACCTTTGAGCAGGACTGCTCGTCGTGTACGCCGACGATGGCGAGTTCCTCCAACCAGCACATCCAGGTTGGCGGAGACGGGACGCACACCTACGAGGCAGCATCGCTGTTCAACCTTTCATCGATCCCCTCTGGCTCGTCGATTGTCAGCGCGGGCCTGAATGCGAACTTCGATACCTGCTTCCCGCCGGCGAGCTACTCGCCAGGGGGCAACGGCTGCACATGGGTGTGGCCGTATCAGGCCTTGACGCTGAACGCACACCGCATCACGAACAGCTGGAGCTCGACGACGACCACTGCTGGGCTCGGCGTCGACTCAAGCGTCATCGCAGCGCTGCCGATCACGCTCGGCTATCCCGGCGTCGGCATCGCGCCGGGGACGCTGCTGACCTGGGACATGACCAAGCAGGTGCAGGAGTGGGTGAGCCAGGCGCAGGCGAACTACGGCGTCGTCTTGCAGGAGACGAGCATGTGCGGCGGCTACAGCAGCTATTGCGGTATCAACGTCGATGACAGCTACGACTCGACAGCCTCGCTCCGCCCGTACCTAGCGGTGACCTATGAGCCTCGGCTCGGCACCGATTCGCGCTGGCCGATGTGGAGCAGCGGCCCACTCGCGGTCAACGAGACAACCGGAAATCTCGTCGTGTCGCTGCCGACGCCCAGCTTCCCGACAGCAGCCGGCACTCTGAGCGTTCCGATCACCTTCAACGAACTCGATCCCGCCACGATCAACCATCCGCTTGGTACTGGCTGGACGATCGGAAGCACGACCTGGCTTGTCGATCACGCCATGGCCGGTGATGGAACTGGGATCGACGTCTTCGCCGGCGACCGGTCATCCATTCTTTACCTGGCGATCAGCGGCTCGACCGTTTACCAAGCAACCGACGGAAGCAACTCGCAGCTCACCAAGAACACCGATGGCAGCTACACGCTGATCGATGGCGACGGCTCCGTTACTACCTATGCGGCCGCGAACTCGAGCGGCCTGGCACAGCCCTCCAGCCTGCAGTCGCTGTCGGCGAATCAGCACACCGGCGAGATCGACGACACATTCGACGGCAGCGGCCGCCTAACGGCTGTTACCGCGAAGGACGGCTCCACCACGATCGCCCAGATCACACTGACCTGGAACGGCGGAACGTGCAGCGCCATGGTCTGCATCAAAGGCCCCGATGGGCAGAACTGGACATATACCGCAGACACGAGCGGTCGACTCCAGACGGTAAACGACGGCACGCGAGATCTTCTCAAGATCACTTACGACAGCTCGGGCCGGCCGCAGACGATCCAGAACGCTGACGACCTGGCGTCAAGCAGCTCGCACAACGTCACCGTCTCCTACGACAGCGCCAACCGTGTCAGCTCGATCAGCCAAGGCCCGATCACCGGCCAAACGCCGTCGACCTCGACCTGGACGTTCGGCTACCACCCCGACCCGTCGGGAACAACGACGACCGACGCATCCATGAACCACGGCGCCGCGCGTGCCGCGGCTGGATACACCACGATCACTCCGCCTTGCGAGCAGAGCACAACGACCTGCTCGGGCCACACCTCCGCAGCGCATCAGACGGTCTATTACGACGCCTACGGCTATCCAATGGAGAAGGTCGAACTTCCCGACCAGTCGAGCACTCAGCGCCACACTCTGCAGCAATACAACTCGGCGGGGCAGCTTCTCTGGACAGAAGATGAGGACGGCAACCCGACCGACTACACCTACGATGCCGTCGACGGCACGCAGCTGACCGTCGCGCGGCCTGATCCTGATGCCGGCGGATCGATGACTCGGCCGGTCACGACTTACAACTACGACGAAACGGCATACGGCAGCGTCGCCGGCAGCACCTACACGCCAGGCACTGCTCTCTACGGTCTGCAGGCCGACTACTACACCACACCCAACTTCGTGAGTGGCAGCACGGCCGGCGGAGGCCGACCAGACGCGATCGAGACAGATGTTTCCTCTGGAAGCTTTTCGTATACGTGGGGTGCGACCGGCCCGCCTGCGCTCTTCACATCGGGCAGTCATACGAACTATTCGGTCAGGTTCGTCGGCGACCTCAACCTTAGCAGCGCCCAAACACTCGCCTTCGACGTCTCCTCAGACCGAGGAACCGAGCTCACGCTCGACGACGACACGATCGAATCCCACCTCGGTGCGGTCGGCCAGAACAGCCAGATCTCCGGCGGATACAGCCTCGCGGCCGGCAAGCACCGCATCGTCCTCAAGTACACCGAGAACGGTGGAGGCTCATCCGACCTCTCGCTGCTCTGGTGCAACCTCTCCGGATCAACCTGCGCGACAGGTTCCCAGTTCACGGCGATCCCGTCTAGCGCGTTGACCCCAGCTTGGGGGAATCAGACATCGACGGCGAGCCCAGCCGGTCGCGTCACGTTCAGCCATTTCAACCAGCCATGGACAGCGTTGTCGGACTACAGCCTCGCCTACGCCCCGCTAAACGGCACAAGCTCTCCGCTCATCACGAACTACACCCACGACGGCTTCGGCAGGCTCACGGGCAAGGTGCTACCGAATGGCAATACCGCCGCGATCCTCAGCTCCGGCACCCTCACCAACCCCGGCGACCCGCTCACAAGCAATTACGGAACGGTCTACGCCTACTACGGCGACACAGACACCGCAACCACTCCAGCCTCGCTCGCAACAGGCTGTCTCGCATCGGCAACCGTGTCACAGCTCGGTCTCCTGAAGAGCATCACCCAACATGGCCTTCACGCCGTCACAACCGTGTATGACATCGCCGGCAGACCAGTATCCAGCGCAAACGCGACAGGTAGCACCGTCAGTTGTTACAGCGCTGAAGGACGGCAGCTGGCCGCCAAGACGCCCGGCGACAGCCAGCCAACAACGTTCAGCTACGACCCAAACGGGAGCCTGCTCACCGCTGCTCACAGCGGCACAAGCGACGACACTCGCGGCACAGTCACGAATAGCTACGACGAAGCCGGCCGCCTCGTCGACACAATTGACGCCTCCGGAGCAGAAGCCGCCTACACCTACGACGCCAGCGGCAACCTCACTAACCGCATCATCGCAAAAGGCTCACTCGGAACCTCCACCCACTACACCACCACTTACAGCTACGACGACGCCGATCAGCTGACCAGCCAAACTAACAGCGATACCTCGAAGACCTGGTCCTTCTATTACGACGATCTCGGCAACCTCCGCGGCATCCAATACCCCAACACCACCTTCAGCTGGACCGCAACCAACCCCGACGGCTGGACAACAGGCGTCTACGACCGTCACGGAACCATCAACTCGAGCACACTGCCCACCGATACCCTCGGGAGCACACTCGGCGACTACATGTACAGCTACAACGCTGACGGCCAAAAGACCCAGGTACAGATCACGGTCGGCTCGGGAAGCGCGCAGACCACCCAGTACACCTATGACTCCATCGGGAGGCTGCAGCAGATCCAGCCGCCCTCCGGTACGGCGTGCACTGCCTACTACTACGACTCCGACTCCAACCGCACCCAAACCCGCACCGCCACCAACGCAGGCAGCTGCGGAACGTTCTCAACCGTCACAAGTTACAGCTACACGACAGGCACCTATACACCCGTCGACGCGCTAACCGCCGTCGGATCAACGACCTACACCTACGCCGGCGCAGGCACCAGCCTCGGCGACGGACAACTTACCAGCCGCGGAACAGACACGCTCACGTGGGATGGCTCCATTCGGGTGAACGCCGTTAGCCATTCCGGCAACACTGCTTGTTACCTCTACGACTCCAACGGCAACCTCCTCACACGCACCTACAAAACTAGCGCGACCAACTGCACCACCCCGGCAGGAACCACCAACTACCTCCTCGGCGACCTCCTCGAGACAAACGCCTCGACGACGATTACAGCCTCTTACGAAGACAGTCTGGCCGGCGACCTCTCCTCGTACAACGGCGCACCCACTAGCGCCAGCACCGCGACCTACCTCTACTACGACGACCACGGCAACGAGGTCAACCAAGCCACGAGCACTGGTGCACAGACTGGCACAAGCCAAGGCTACGATCCATTCGGCAATGTGCAGGTCGCGCTTCCTGCGAATAGCGCCATACACGCGTACACCGGGCGGTGGAACAAAGAGTCGGACACAACGACGGGTCTCATACTCATGGGGGCTCGCCCCTATGACCCAGTGATCGGACGCTTTCTGGCCGTCGACCCGATCGACGGAGGCTCGCTCAACAACTACGACTACGCCGGTCAGGACCCCATCAACGGCTACGACCTCTCAGGGCTTGCGTTCGTTTGTCCTGACTGTGGAGGCGGCGCCGCAGTCGGCGGGATCTTGCCCGGAGCGGGCGCTTTCGGCGCGGCGGGCGGCACAGCGGTCGCGATAGGCGCGGCGGCGGCTGCCGTCGTGACTGTGTGCCACGACCGGTACGCATGTATCCCCGTGCTCGTAGAAGCACGCGGTGGTGGCAAGGGCCATGCAAAGGGGGAGAACAAACAAATCGATGCCGCCGCCCGCCGAGCGGGCCTAAACCAGGATGGGCGCGGCCAACTCCAACGCGAGATCGAAGACGCAAAACAGGGGATGGGAAGAGGGGCGAAGCTGCCGAACAAAGATATTCAGGAACTCGCAGACGACTTGGCGCAGTACCCTAAGTACCGCCGATGAGTCGTCTGATCGAGGATAGGAGCCACAGTTGTCTTTGACCGAACACTCAGACCCGTCGTACCGCGGCGCCAGCTACCTGATCATCTTGACTGAGTCTGACTCGCCTAGCGCGGTCGTCAGCGAGGTTGCCTTGGAGGCTGACAAGACGTGGGCCAAAGGCGACATCAGGGGACGACTCCAACGCAAGGAGGAGTTCTCAGGCGTCCTGTTCGACTCGCGGCTGCCCGAATCCGAGCCTCCGACCGCTCACGTGTCTGCGCTGCTCGACCGTCTCCGGCCGCACATCGAGGCGATCGCGGCGGTTTCGCGGCGGCCCGAAATCGACGTAGTCCGTATCCACATCGTCGAGCACACCTCTCGTGACAACCCGGAGATCTGGCTCGACACCGCCATGGTGCGAATGATTGGCGAGATGGGAGCGGGGATCATCTTTGACTGTTACGTGTCGGGCGAATGATGTGGCACGAAGCGTGTCGATGATCGGGAAGATCTTCGCGACCTGTCAGTCCGCATGACGGCCGGACGAGGTTGTGCATGCGTCCCACTCGCCGGCGGCCGTGAGCGTGGCGCTCGTCAGGATCGGTGACATCGGGGGCTGTCCGTCGGGCCTCGGGCTGTGACGAGGCGAGGCGCCCCCTGGGGCCCGAGAACAATCCGGGTCAGCCGACTTCCTACCGGAGTTGTTAGAGCACCGTCGTTGGCTCGAGCCATTCCCATGCGCGCGTCGGAGTCCCTAAGGGGGATCGACCCTAGGCAGCGCAACGCCGCGTGCGCCAGTACGCTTCTTGGCGGAGCGCCAGACCGCGAGACCGCTTCGATAGGCGCTTCGCGAGGCGTGGTCACCCTTCGACGATTCGTCGGTTTACAGGGGGTCGATAGTGACCAAAGCGAGTGCGTCGAATAGTGTCTCGTCGGGTGCCTGAGTCACTGGCCGCGTGCGTACTCGTCGCTCCACCTGAGGCCTGCGCGAACCGCGGCATGTATTCGCTCGGCGACTTCTGGGACCGCGCCGTCGGCGGACACGACGTATAGGGGGCAGTCGCAGAGGCTCGCATAGCCCGAGACGACGGACACCTGAATCATCTCCGCTGTCGCGACCTGCTCGGCGGGCAGCGTCGTCCGGCCCTCACGCTCGCTATTGCGGACGACGCGTTCTTCGGCTCCGGTGACTGATAGATGAACGATCACGCTGTAGCGGAAAGCCGCCAGTCGTGTCGGCGTGTCTGGCGTGGCGCGAAGCCCCTCGAGTGTCGGAGAGACGGCGTGCGAGTCGATCAGCACCGCGCGCGTCGGTTCGTCGCGTATCCGCTCCGCTAGCCTGGCAGTGACGTTCTCGATCACTGCGCGATCGACGCTCACCGACGCGTCACGACGAAATGCATCGAGCGTCGCGATCGGGTTCACGGCTTCCCGGAGGGTTTCACCGAAGGTCATTCGCACGTACTCGCGCGAACGAGTACTAGCTAGGTGCTCGACCGCGGTGGTCTTCCCGATCCCTGGAAGGCCCGAGACGTAGACTGCCGTGCTCACCTGACGTTTCCAACAGGGGCGCAGTTGAGATCCGACATCGACCTCCTACAATACGGATGCACGTTGGGTGTGGGCTGACCGTCTTAGGTGGGTTAAGGGGCGTATGGCAGACATCGATCTTCATGCTGCGGTGAATGCCGTCTCAGACGTGGTGCAGAACCGACCGCGTCCACTTCGTGAGTTCGACCAGATCTACATGAAGACCGGAGACATGGTGCTGCAGAGCGAGTTTGTCGCACGCTGGGCTGACGGAAAGCGACTCGCCTTCATCGGTGACGGCGACGCGATCAGCGTCTGTGTGTCGTATCTCCATCACCGGGGGATCCTCCCGTACGGCCCATCAGAGATTGTCGTCTTCGACTTCGACCAACGCATCTGCAACGCCGTCGAGAGGTTTGCGGATAAGGAGCAGCTCGAGACTCTGCGTTCATATCTCTACAACGTACTTGACGTGTTCCCGGAGTGCGGCGCTTTCGATTGCTTCTATACGAACCCGCCGTGGGGAGCTTCAAACGATGGTGAGAGCGTCAAGGTGTTCATGCAACGAGGCATGGAGGCCACAGGCTACTGCGGGCAAGGAATGGTGGTCGTCGCCGACGATCCTGATCTCGAGTGGCCAAGGCGCGTTCTCGCGAGTCTGCAGGGCGCGGCGCTCGGCGCAGGCTTCTTCGTCAAACGGATGCCGATGCACGTTCACAGCTACCACCTCGACGACAACCCCGAGCTTCGGTCGTGCAACGTGGTCGTCAGCCCCATCTATGACGAAGCTCAGGCCGTGGCGAGCGAGGAGATCCGCGACGCGGACCGTCTTGCGCACTTCTATGGGAGGAACCTGATACCCCGCGTCCGTTACGTGCGCGAACGGCCGCGCCTCGACTACGGCATGGCGAATGACACCGAGTACGAACTCGAGCTGCTGGAGGCGCCCAAATGACGGAGATCGTGGTGCCAGGGACCGGCCTCGTCTACATGAAAGTTGGAACCCATGCCAACGAGCCGTTTGAGGAGATCTTCGAGCGGAAGCGGAAGGAGATCGAGGATGCGGGCTTTGCCCTCTGGGGGTACGGCGGCAATACGTGCCACCCGCTCACGATGGTACAGCCCTTCGCTCGGAGCATCGCCGAGGGGGGCGGCCTAATCCGTCTTGTGATGCAGCCCATGGACTCTCGCCACTTCACCGTGAGCGCACGAGCCCAAGAATACTCGACCGATTCGCTGAACTGGAACGCGGTTCCGCATGGGATCAACGTTCTCGGGTCACGGTACGCCCTCGCAATCGCGAATCTCCGCAAGGAAGAGATCGAGCTTCCTCTCTCGCAAACGAGGGTGGCGGTCGGGCCGACAACTGGCCGCCGCGGAGATCTTTATGTCAAGGGCCGTGTCGACAAGGCGTGCCTCGAGGTCACCGAACATCCGGGAGAAAACGACAAGACGATTGAGATCAAGCTTGTCGCGGACCTTGTCGAGCCCTACGCCGTGTTCGTTCGCTAGGACCCCGCGACAAGAAGGGTCCGAGCCGATTCCCGCACCGCGTTGATGTAGCTGTCGAAGCACGACAGGACGTCGGATGTCGAAGGCGGCGACGAGCCACCCAAACAGCGGAAACAAATGGCGAGCGTCTTGTCGACGCCAACGTCGGCGCAGACGCGAGAGCGCAGCTCACTGCACATCGCATCGCCGTCGATGCTCGCGATCACGAGCTGCTCGAAGCAACGGATCCGTCCGGCGAGCTTGTCAAGCCACCCCGCGGCGGCACGCATCACTTCGAGACTCTCGATCGCACGCTTGTCGCCGGTCGTGAACAGTGCGATCCCTCGGGTCGCTGCCATCGCGCATAGTTGCGATTCGCCAGCGTCGAGCGGCAACGCCTGCCGCTGCGCTTCGCGCTCAAGCGCACTGGCAAGATCGAACTCGTCTGACGTCGGCTCGAGCTCCGATACGCCATCGAACAGTTCAACGAGCCGGTCTTCGATCGACGGGTCGGACTCCGCAAGCGTGTCTCGGGTGATCCGGCCCCGAACGACGAATCTCGCGGCGCCGAGCACCCCGATCGTGGCAAGGGACTGCCAGAAGGTCGCAACGCAGTCGAGCCGGATCGCCTTGAGCAGGACGTCGTTGTCGACCGCCTCCTCAACGAGACCGTCTCCGTGTGTCATTTCGCCTCGCCGACTCCGAGCACCGCGTCGAGGTAACGCACCGATTCGTCTGGAAGCCGCTCGAGGTCCAGCCAGCTTCGCGCGACGCGGTTGACGTCGACCCAAACGGGATGCCCTTCCCCGTAGAGGGCTTTCAATGCTCCGGTCGCCACCTGCCAGTTACCGGTGCTATATCCAAAAAGCTGGGTGATGACGCCCGGCTCGATCTGACGCTCTGAGGCAGAGGCGATCGCTGCGTGCGCAAGACGCGTTGCGCTTGGGCTTGCGCCCTCAACCTCAATTTGTGGGCGCGGATCTCCCGTGAGGAGTTCGAGGGCGAACGCGTCAGCTTGTTGCTCCTCGGCGTCATCGCCGGGAGTGATGCCTACATCAGGATCGCTGAGGTCAATGATCATGCGATCAACGGTCAGGTGCCCGAGTAGCAGATGCCCGAGTTCATGCGCGACATAGAAGGCGATAGTCGGCGGATAGCTGGCGTCCTTCGCGAGGAGGATGGCTCTGCGGGTGGTCACCGAAACGGCCATCGCCGCCATCCGCTTACGCTTCCACGGGAACACGCGCAGGTACGCGACCGGGACACCGATCGTCCAGCAGAGAGCCAGTAAGTCGCCTAGGTCGACGTACGGCCTTCCAGCGCTCAGGATTCGGTCACGTAGTCCTGCGGCTGACGTAGTCGGTGGCGTTGGCCCTTCCGGCGTCGCGCTAACCAAGACCGCAGCAACTGACCGCCCGAACGATGTGATTCCAGCCAGCTCGAGATCGTTTTCGTTCGCCTGATGCTTGAAGCGTGCCTCAGCCTGCCAAAGAAAACGCGGAGAAGCCTCTCGCATCAGCGACCCTGGATCGAGACCGAAGCCACGCGCGATCGTGAAGGCAAGGTCCGCCCGCGCCGACGCCGACGTGTCCGCCTCCTCGGTCCACCACGTCGGCCAGACAGCCGCGATTGCCGAGTCGTCGAGCCCTAGGTCGTGCAACTGCTGCCTGAGCTCGGATGCGCGGCGCGGGGTGGTCATCGCTTCACTCCCATCTTCGGCCATAGATCCGACGAGGCAGCGATCAGGACAGCCAGCGCCAGGTCGTGCTCCGGCGATCCATCCCAAACTTCCTTGATTGCAGAGGCGGCGGCGGTCCCGGGGTTGGCAGAAGCCGCTTCGGCAGCAGCCGACCTGACGGGGTGCTGGCGAACGAACTGCATCAGCCTCCGATGCGGCTGCGTGTTGCGCTGGGGTGTTCGATTCAGCGCGCGAGAGACCGTGGATTGGCTTATCCCCGCTGCCTTTTCTAGTTCCCGTTGAGTCCAGCCGCTTCTTTCAAGGAAGGCGCGAACCTCCTGGGTGTCGTCCGCATGATGCAATAGATTCAACAGTATGCAGCAGACGGACCTGCCCAATTCCTTCTGTTGGTCCCGATTTGGGACAGAAGCCGGCGAGCCCATCGGAGCAATCCTTCTACGCAAGGAGAAGGAGAGGCGCGCAAACAACGGCACCTTCTATTGGGGCATCGGGAATTCGGTCGGACCTGGGATCGCGGCGCTCCTAGAACGTGTCGCCACGCCGGAAGTGCTGTTCAGCCCCATCAAGAGCAGACCGCGCGCCGTCGACGTGGCGCGCACGAATGTGATGCGTTGGCTAGAGGCAACAACCCTCAACGGCGACCGGATCTCGCTTCCCGATACGGTCCGTATCACGAGCAGGTCGTCGCGATTTCACTACGCGTTGGTTTGCTCCGCTGAAGCGCCACTCGAGCTCGGACAGCTTGGCCAGCTCAAATTCGACGAGCTTCGGAACCTCCGCAGCGGTCAGCCTCTCGGGGCGTCACAGGTGACAGCTGTCGTGTCGCGCGGTCCCAGTGAGCTTCTCGACGACGCTGGCTACCTCGTGGCGCTACGCGCGTCGCTCGTCGCGCCTTACTTTGTGCGTTTGACCCGAGCCGTTCTTGGGTCTGCTCTGAGTTCGGTTGACAGCGGTTGCGTGTGATCACGTGGCGGGTGCGAACGCGAGCTCGTATTCGATCGGGGTGAGTTTGCCGAGCGCGCGTTGGCGGCGTTGTCGGTTGTAGGTGTGTTCGATCCAGCGGATGATCGCGTAGCGCAGCTCGTCCCGAGTGCGCCAGCGACGACGGTCGAGGACGTTGGTCTGCAGCAGCGCGAAGAACGATTCCATCGCGGCGTTGTCGCCGGCCGACGCGACGCGGCCCATTGAGCCGGTCAACCCGGCAGCCGTGAGGACCGCACGAAACGGCCGTGAGCGAAATTGCGATCCCCTATCGCTGTGAACGACGACGGTGCCGTGCGGCGGCTGGCGGCGCGCGATCGCCTGCCGGAGCGCCGAGACGGCGAGCAGCGCGGTCATCCGCTCGTCGATCGCGTAGCCGACGATCCTGTTTGAGAACACGTCTTTGACCGCGCAGCAGTAGAGCTTCCCCTCGCCCGTCGGGTGCTCGGTGATGTCAGTCAGCCAGACCAGATCGCGGGCGGGCGCGCTGAACTCGCGCCGGACGAGGTCGTCGTGGACCGCGACACCCGGCCTCCTACCGGCACGCCGGCCTTTGCGGGTCGTCGTCGACCAGACCCGCTGCTGGCGGCAGAGCCGGTGGACGCGGCCCTCGCCGGCTGCGTGACCGGCCCGGCCGAGCTCGTCGGCGATGAAGCGGTAGCCGAACTCGGGCTCGTCGTCGTGGACGTCGACGATCGCGTTGGTGAGATGCGCGTCCTTCCAGTCGCGGTCGCAGACCGGCCTCGCCTGCCACTTGTAGAACGCCTGCCGCGAAAAGCCCAGCACCCCGCAGGTCAACCGCACCGGAAACCCTTTCGCGGCCAGCTCCTGGACGAGCGGGAACGTCATTTTGGGAGCGCGTCCCTCGCGAAATACGCGGCCGCGCGGCGCAGGATCTCGTTTTCCATCTCGAGCCGGCGCTTGTCCCGACGCAGCTGCACGACCTCGGCCTGCTCAGCGCTCGTCAGCCCATCACGGACACCATCATCGATCTCGGCCTGGCGCACCCAACGGCGCACCGACTCAACCGAGATATCGAAATCAGCAGCGACCTCGGCCATCGTCAGCTCGCCACGGCGCGCGACCATGACCACGTCACGCTTGAACTCGGCAGGGAACCTCTTCGGCATCTTCGACATCCTTTCCGTGGGAAACCCACAAATAGAATGTCAACCAAACCCAAGGCAGACCCCTTAGATCCAGCCCGTAAGCAGACGGTCAGTCGACACGCATGCGACTACAGCAAGTCGAGGCAAACCCGATGCGACGGGAGCCAGACGGTGGCCGACTTGGCCCGCGCCTGGTCGTAGCGCGGGCCGAGCGGGCGAGCGAAAATCGCGACAACGCAGACTCTCTGAGCGCCTCGGAGCCGCGGGTCAAGCGCATAAGCTAGCTCCCGGGAGGCTTGGAGCCGTCTATCCCTTGATCCTGGATGGAGCGTGACCAACAATGAAACTCCACCTCTGTGGGCTGCCACACACGCAAACGGTCCGTCAAGTATCCGTCTGCGCCTTCACACAGAAAATCATCAAGTTCTGCAAGATGATGAAGCCCCTCGGCTACGAGATCATCCTCTACGCCGGAGATGAGAACGAAGCCGAATGCGACGAACTTGTAACCCTCGTTACACGCGAGGAACAGCGCGACTGGTACGGCGAGTTCGACCTCAACTTGATTCCATTTCAGGCCACCTGGGCAAGCGCCGACCACACGTGGCAAACCTTCAATTCGCGTGCCATCGCCGAGATCGGCAAACGCCTCGAACCACATGATCAGATCCTGATCACAGCCGGCAGCGCGCAACAGTTGATCCATCAGGCCTTCCCCGACCACATCGTCGCCGAGTGGGCCGCAGGCTACGAAAGCGTCTTCGCGAAGTACGTCTGCTTCGAGTCCTACAGCTGGATGCATCACCTTTACGGCAAGCACCTTTCATACAACCACGGCCGCTGGTACGACGCCGTCATCCCGAACTTCTTCGACCTTGAAGAGTGGGATCTGCCAAACGGCGAGAAGGGCGACTACCTCCTCTATATCGGCCGCATGATCCAGAACAAAGGCATCTGGGCAGCTGCGGCGATCGCCGACAAGCTCGACAAACATCTGATCATGGCTGGTTCTGGCGTCACCGCCTACGGCGACGGTTGGGTCGAGGCCGATGGGCTCAAAATGGAAGGTGACCTGACATACGTCGGCCCCGTCTCGGGACAGGCCCGCACCGACCTGGTGCGGAGAGCAGACGCCGTACTTGCTCCCACCCTGTACATCGAGCCGTTCGGAGCGGTTGCTGTCGAGGC
This sequence comes from uncultured Thermoleophilia bacterium, assembly GCA_963794375.1. GTDB lineage: Bacteria > Actinomycetota > Thermoleophilia > Gaiellales > Gaiellaceae > PALSA-600. The sequence continues at coordinate 11,807 of CAWCDL010000001.1, read as the reverse complement.
GCAGCTTTGCGGCACCCCTGCAGTCACAACCGACTGGGGTGCGTTCCCTGAGACGGTAACTAACGGCGTCACGGGCTATCGCTTTCGGACGCTTCGCGAAGGCGTCGAGGCGGTCAAGAAGGCGGTGGACCTCGACCCGATGGAGATAGCGACGCATGCACGCGGCAAATATCGTCTCGACGTCGTGGCTCCACTTTATGACAACTGGTTCCAACGCCTAGACGGCCTGCGAGACGAAGGCTGGATGGGTATGAGCTAGATCCGAGCGCCGAGACCTTGGGCAATCCGCCTCGATGATCGCCTCGTGCGCCGCACAATCAGTCGCGAGAGCTTGCCGTCTGCGCTCGATACCCGGCTCGGTGGGCGAAACGCCGCGGTCGAGCTAGATGAGAAGGTTGACGAGGTAGAGGCGGGTGATCGCCAGCATCACCAGGAATGCTGCGAGGGTGATGGAGATGGCGAGCGCGGCGGGGAGTCGGCGGACGAGTATCGCGATCGGAAGGAGTGCCGCTTCGCCGCGCCAGATCGAGACGCCGGTTTGGACGAGGGCCATGACCCAGGTGGCGATCGCCCAGAGTGCGACGAGCCAGTCCAGTCGAGTTGCGGTTCGGTGGCGCGCAATCAGCTCGACGAGTACGCAGACGAGGACGAAGGTCACGAGCAGTGTCTGGAGTCCGATGGCGTGGTAGGACTGGAGCAGGCGGCCGTGATCTAGTCCGCGCGCCGCATCGAGCGCGGCCGCGAATGGATCACGAAGGTGATGCTGCCAGTAGCGCTGGGCGAGGAAGAAGGCGTTCCAGTACCCCGTCTCGACTCGCTGATCTGTCACGAACAGCACCAGAGCCGCGACCGTCGGCAACAGCACGACTGCGGCCGCAGAGAGCCGTTCTCTCGGTCGGAGGGATCTATCGGTCGACAGCCAGATTGCACCTACCGGGGCGGCGACAACGCCGAGCGGATAGGACAGAGCTGCAACGCCCGCTGCGATCCCGCCGAGCGCATGTCGGCCTCGACTCAGAAACAACAGAAACGCTGCCGTGCAGAACGTCAAGAACGAGAGCGGAAAGACGGCGTAGGAGTAGACAACGCCCGGGGCGACGGCCGCATACCCGATCGCCACCAAGGAGCCGCGTCGCCTCGGCTCCGGCAATGCTGTCCAGACGAGCAGAAGGGTTCCGAATCCAAAGAGCCAGGCGACCGCAAGTGCTGTGGGCGCAAGCGGTAAACCGAGATGGCCTAGGCCGCCGACGAGCCATGGATAGGCGGGAAGCCATGCGGTGTTCCCGCACCAACCGCCGGTTTGATGGCAGCGAGCGAGCGTGTAGCCGTGGTCTGCGATCTGGAGGTAGTACGACGAGTCCCAACGCGACCAGGTCTTGCTTGCCGAAAACGGCGGCCAGCCCTGAGCCAGACACCATACGACGATCGCCCCGGTGGCGCCGAACCACGCCGCCACCGGCGGCCAGTAGGAAGCCCAACGACCGAACCGGCGGGTGTCGTGGCCGGCCTCGCTTGGCGCGGCGGCCGGCAACCCAAGGCTCGCGGACACACCGCGACCCTACGCGTTGTCCCGGACTCCATCGATGCCAGCCGGCAGTCAGGCCGCCGGCCTGTACCCCGGGGCTTGATGTGGCTTTAAGGTGGGCCGGTGCAGATGCTCCTCACGGCAGTTGGTGTTGGTCTAGTACCAGTCCTCGTCGGTGGAGAGAGATTCAGATTCGAGTTGAATGCCCTGTCCGGAACCGGGTTGTCGTCGGCGGGGTATCCATGAGTCCGAAGGGAGCCTCCGCGTCTTTGCCGGTGCGGCTGCGTGCGTCTCTGTCGGGGCCGTACGAGCGTCTCGGGACTCATCTCCCTGAGGGCGTCCTGGGGACGATCGATCCCGTGATGCCCTACCGGAGACCGATGTCTGCCTGGCGTGGCCCGATGAACGGCCAGCAGATCCGACAGGAGATCGTGCGCGACCTCGCAAAGGACCTAGGTGGCGTCGAGCTCGTGATCGAGACAGGCAGCTTCCGCGGCTTCAGCACCGGTTTTCTTCAGCGAACCTTCGGCTGCCAGGTGTGGACCGTCGAAAGCAACCGACGCTGGTACGCGCACACCCGGGCCAGGTTTCTTCTCAATCCTCAGGTGACCGTCCGGTACGGCGACTCCCGCGAACAACTACGCCAACTGGCCATGTCGAGCAGTCCTGACGTTCCCGTCTTCGCGTACCTCGATGCTCATTGGCAGAACGAGTTACCGCTGCGCGAGGAACTCGCGATCATCGCGGAGACCTGGCAGCAAGCCGCGGTCATGATCGACGACTTTCAGGTCGCCCACGACCCCGGCTACGGCTTCGACGACTACGGGCCCGGGATGGCGCTAACCGCCGAATACCTCGAAGCATCTGACGTCGCCGGCTGGCGGATCCTCTACCCCGCCGCTGCCTCCGCGAGAGAGACCGGCCCCCGCCGTGGTTGTTGCCTTCTCCTCTCGCCGGCCTTCGCGGCTATCGAGCCTCGCGGATTTCGCAACTAACCCGCGTCCCCGAGGACGAGTTTCGCCAGGAGCAGGGTGTGTCGGTGAAGGTGTCGGATGCCGTAACGGCGGCGTACCTCGCCGGCATCTTCTTCGAGGCCCGTGAGCGACGGCGGAGGAGGGCCGTCAGGTGAGAGGATGCTCGACCATGCGAGTGTTCGTGTATGTTCCCTGAGTGGCTGCTGCGTCTGTCCGGGCTGGGATCTATGCGCGGATCTCGTCGGATCGTGAGGGGGACGGGTTGGGTGTGGCGCGGCAGATCGAGGATTGCGAGCGGTTGGCTGAGCGGAAGGGCTGGCGGATCGTTGACCAGTACGTCGACGATGACGTGAGCGCCTGGAGCGGGAAGCGGCGGCCGCAGTATCTGCGCAGCCTGCACGACCTCGAGACCGGGACGATCGACGGGCTGCTGGTCTATGACCTCGACCGGTTGCATCGTCAGCCGAGCGAGTTGGAGTCGTTTATCGAGCTGTGTTCGCGGTTGCGGTTGACGAACGTGGCCTCGGTGAGCGGCGACATCGACCTGACGACGCCCGACGGGCAGTTCCAGGCTCGTATCCTCGGTGCGGTGGCGAAGAAGGAGAGCGACGACAAGAGCCGCCGCATCCGGCGCAAGCACGAAGAGATCGCTGCGAGCGGCAAGGTCTCCGGTGGCGGTAGTCGTCCCTATGGCTACGAGGACGACAAGGTCACGATCCGTCCGGCCGAGGCGGCGATCGTCGCGGAGTGCGCGAAGCGGCTGCTTGCCGGTGAGCCGGTGCGCTCGATCGCGGCCGACTTGATCGCGCGCGGTGTTCCGACCTCGACCGGTGGCGAGTGGGCGCCGCAGAGTCTGCGCCGGATGCTCGCCTCGCCTCGGATCTCCGGTCAGCGCGTGCACAAGGGCGATATCGTCGCGACCGCCGTCTGGCCTCCGATCATCAGCGTGGAGGACGGCGCAGCGATCCGCGCTTTGCTCGGCAACCCGGAGCGGCGCACGAACAAGGCCGCTCGTCGCTATCTGCTCGGCGGGATCCTCGCCTGCAGCCACTGCGGCGAACGGCTCGTCGCGCGCCCACGAACCGGCGGCAAACGCCGCTACGCCTGCGCGAGAGGCCCCGGCTTTTCCGGTTGCGGCAAGACGTACATCAACGCCGACGACGTCGAGCACTTCGTAACCGAGGCAGCGCTCCATCGTCTCGACTCCAAGGAGTTGAAGCGCAGCCAGGAGCGGCGCCAGCGCGAGGCACCGGACGCGCAGCGCTGGCTCTCGGAGATGGAGGACGCGCAGCAGCAACTTGACGAGCTCGCCGCCGCATACGGGCAGCGACAGTTCTCCCTCCAGGAATGGCTCTCCGCACGCAAGCCGATCGAGCAGCGAATGACGACCGCGCGCAAGCAGCTCGCGAAGGTCTCGCGCACCAACGTCCTCGACGGCTATCTCGGTAACAGCGACAAGCTGCGCGCCGAGTGGGACTCGCTCGATCTCAGCCAGCAGCACACGATCGTCGCGGCCGTCGTGGACTCGGTCGTCGTCGGCCCCGCCCGTCCCGGTTATAACCGCTTCGATGAGTCACGGCTGACGCCGGTCTGGCGTCCCTGAGCGAGTATCTCCGCGATCTTCGCCAATGCGACGGGATCGGACAGCTTCACCGGGACGCCCTGGTCCGCGCAGGTACGTTCGACCCACGCGATCGCGCGGGCCTTTAGCTCGTCAGTTCCACTGCGCCCAGCAGGCGGGCGGCCCACGCCACCCCTCCACCGACGAGGACAGCCATACGCGCTCCGGTCGAGCGCCCATGTGCCCCGAGGCGCGCTCGATCGCGTCCTCCGCGCTCGCGCCGTAGCACTCGATCTTCGCCGGTTGGAAGCCTTGCGCGACCTCGTACCGATGCAGCCCCGCCAGCCGGCGCTCCTCTTCCAGATCCCGGCCGACGTAGCGCGCCAAGTAGCGAGCCGCGAGTCGTGCTTCGGCCAGCTCGCCGGAGCCGACCGGTAGCCCATCGAGCAGCTTGATGTGGACGAAGCCGTGCCCCCACGCGTGCTCGATTACCCGACGCGGTACGAACCGGCCGACCGCGAAATGCGCGTGCAGACCGTGGCCGCCCGGATGCCACTGCGGCACCCACAGATACGCGAACCCGCCCGCGTCGAGCTGATCGCGCAGCTCCCGGAAGAAGCCGCCCAGATGCGCCCGCAGCGCAACCGGATCGTGGCAGCCCTCGCCCCGGTAGGTCAGCGTGCCGAGCCGGTTCAGCCGGTTCGCAGCCGCATACCGCCGGATCTTCCCCCGCGCCCTACGTGCCGCTTCCTCAGCGGCACGCTCGACATTCGGCGGCCCGCCCACCGGCACCACTATCCGCCGCACGGAGAGACAGCCGCCGCCCTCGCCCGCCTCCGGGTAGAGCGACAGCGCCCACAACGGCTCCGAACCCAGTCTCATCTCCGAGACTATGCCGAGCCCGCCGGACGGACAGTCTCAACCCTGCGACTTCGCCTGCTGCCTCTCCTGCTTGCGCTTCTCGGCCGCGATCGCCGCCCAGCCGTCGCGGAAGTCGACCAGGTCGAGCTTCACCCCCGGCATCACGAACTCATCCGGATGCGCCCCAAACGCGATCCGAAACATCTTGATCCGCCGGTAGATCGAGGCCCGGCTCATCCCCATCGCACGCAGCCCATCGAAGCCGCCCTCCAGATGCCAGACCGTCCAGAAGCCGATCAGGTCGACCATGCTCCCCGCCGCGTACATCTCGACGAACGGACGCAGAACCGGGGTCGAGACCTTCCCGACCGCGCCGACGTAGGCATCCCAGGCCTGCCGCGCGATCCCGCGACCCTCCGGCGACTCCATCCGCTCCGACCGGAAGTCCACCACTAGTCTCACCTTAGCGACTACCAAGGACGGTGGCCTCCCGACCGGGCGCGCGCAGCCCGAAGCGTTTACCCCGGCTGTTACTGGGCGATGCAAACCCCCGAGGGGCGAAGCGTTCCCGCCTCCCGAGCGGCCCCAAGAGATAGTTGCCTGGAGTGCAAACTTGCACTTTGCAGGGCTTCTGCACCGCAAGCCACCCAACTTGCATCTCCAGCAACAGCCGCCCTATAGGGGCAGCAGCCCCGCCCCCGAGTTTCGTTGCTTATTCAAGTGAAGAAAGACCAGCGCGGCGCGGGCGCGCGGGGCGCCCCTCGCGGGGCTGCCCCCGCGCCACCCGCCCTCGCGCTCGACCTCCCGCCACTCAGACACCGCAACGCACACTCGCCCACCCCGCCGCTCGCTCCGATCATCGTCCTAGAGTGAGCGACGCATGTTGGGGGACAAAGTCGTCTACCCATTCGCCAAGGGTCGTCTCTTCCTGATTGGCGCGATTGGACTGGTGCTTCCGCTCACGGTCTGGGGTGCGGTTCACTTTGCCGTCGCTGGAAACGTGGGCGACGCGGTAGCGCTGGGCATCGTCAGCGTGCCACTGCTCCTTCTCGACATATGGATCTGGCGTCGAATCCTGACGAGCCACCCAGCGCTCATTTTTCTGCCCGACGCCCTAATCGAGCAGGCATCGCTTTTCGGGGCGGGCCGCGTCGAACGAAGCGAGATCGCAGGCGTCCGCGTCGGGGCCTCGGGCGGCTGGCGGATGGTGTATCTCGATCTTCATCGACGCAGACGGATGACCCCGGCCATCCCCGCGGTGCTCGTTGGGATGTCTGCCGAGTCCCTCGCGGATGAGATCGAGCGTTGGTGGCGAACCGGCCCGCGAAGCTAGCGATCAGGGGTCATTCCGGAGCGCTGGCGCAGCCGATAGCCGGAGCTGGGCGCGAGCGACGAACGGGCGTACGGCACGTCGGCATTCCCAGGGAGCACTAGCCAACTACGTGATCCCGAGGCACCGCTGGCACGTCCCGCAGAGTCCACATGGACACCGGTAACCGGCTTCGCCGCCTTCGGCCCCGCACGTCTTGCAGACAGAGATCGGGTCACCCCACTCGATCCGGTGGAAAGGAACTCCCGGAAACGGTGTTTCCTCTTCTTTCCCACCCCGACGAACGAGACTGCGCAGCGCCTTCATGGCACGAAGAAGAACACGCATCACGCCAAAGCGCATCCCCCATAGCGGGGGCCGGACGATCTGGTTCCTGAGCGTCCTTCCGCGTAGCGAGCCTCAGGCGTCTGTAAGAGTCGGCGGGTCGGTCCGTCAGGGGCCGTTGCCAGGCTGAACGTTGTCGTGTCGCTCGTGACTCTTCAGGCGTCGGACCGCGTGATGTGTGTCTTGGGAATGAATCGTCCGGGTGTGCACGGCGACGCCGGCCTGGCGCCCGCTGTTGGCTTGATCAGGAGCCTGTCCGCCCGAAGGGCGTGACTCATTACAGACCTGCCGCGCGGTTTCCCTGCTCCAGACCGGCGTACCGGACCCTACGAGTCGGAGGATCGATCTGGATGCTTGCAGAGCAGGTGGACTACGTGGTCGGTGTCGACACCCATCGCGATCAGCACGCGCTCGCGGTCGTCGAGGCCCGCACCGGGGCGGTAGTCGCGCAGACGACGACGGCCGCCAACGCACGCGGCTACAAAGATGCCGTCCGCTTCGCGGACCGGTACGCGCCTGGAGATCGATTGTGGGCGATCGAGGGCAGCGGCCACTACGGCGCCGGGCTTGCCCGACAGCTGCAACAGCTGGGTGAGCAGGTGCACGAGGTCGACCGCACCAGCCGCGGCGAGCGGCGGCTGCACGGCAAGGACGACCAGCTCGACGCTGTCCGTGCTGCCCGCTCTCCGCTCGCACGCGAGCAGCGAACGAGGCCACGAGCCGGCGAGCATCAGGAGGCTCTGCGGCTGTTGATGCTGGCCAGACGCACCGCAGTCGAGACGCGCAAGGTCGCGCTCGTGCAGCTGCGCAGCGTGATCGTCACCGCCCCCGACGAGCTCCGCGAGGAGCTACGCCGGCTCCCGCTCGGCGAGCTGCTCAATCGCTGCAGCCGCTTCCGCCGCTCCCGCTCACGGACGCCCAGCGAGCTCGCAACGATCCTCGTCCTGCGCACGCTCGCCCAACGGATCAAGGCCGCGACCGGCGAAGCCGAGACGCTCGAGCGCGAGATCCTCAGCCACGTCCGAGCCATCGCCCCCGAGTTGCTCGACGAGCCCGGCGTCGGCCCGATCGTCGCCGCCCAACTGATCGTCACCTGGTCGCACCACGGCCGCATCGACTCGGAAGCATGCTTCGCCCGGCTCGCCGGCGTCGCACCACTCCCAGCCTCCAGCGGCCAAACAACACGACACCGGCTCAGCCGCGGCGGAGACCGCCAACTCAACAGGGCCCTCCACACCATCGTGCTTCACCGACGCCAGCACGACCCCAAGACGCGCGACTACATCGCCCGCCGCCTCGCCGAAGGCAAAACCGCCCGCGACGCCACACGCTCACTGAAGCGCTACCTCGCCCGACACCTCTACCGCGTCATGCAGAACGCCGAGCCCGCAATGACTTGACAGTCATAGGAGCTTCATTCCGGAACGCTCATATGGAGAGGCGTTCGTCAACGCGGGGACTGTCCGATTAGCGGTGTAAACGCAGTGTCTTGACTTGCCGGCCGTGGGGCTGGCGGAAGGGAGCTGTGGTGTCTGATCTGGCTACACCGCCGTCGGGCGAAGAGAGTGTCGGAGTGACCGTCGAGGAGGCGCTCGCGCAAGAGTTGGTCGAGCGTGCGCGCTCGGAGGGCGTCGAGCTGGTCGGGCCCGGGGGCCTGTTGACGGGGTTGACGAAGACGGTGCTGGAGACGGCGCTCGAGGCCGAGCTGGACGAGCACCTCGGCTACCCGAAGCACGCGGTCGAGGGCAACAACACGGGCAACTCGCGCAACGGTGTGCGCGCCAAGACGGTCCTCACCGACGTCGGACCGGTTGAGATCGAGGTGCCGCGTGATCGCGAGGGGTCGTTCGATCCGAAGATCGTTAGGAAGCGGCAGCGCAGGCTGGTCGGCGTCGACGAGATGGTGATCTCGCTCGCGGCGAAGGGGCTGACGACCGGCGAGATCAGCGCGCACCTGGCCGAGGTGTACGGCGCCGAGGTCTCCAAGGACACGATCGCAAGGATCACCGACGCGGTGCTCGAGGAGCTTGCTGCCTGGCAGTCGCGGCCGCTCGACCCCGTCTACCCGGTCGTGTTCATCGACGCGATCCACGTCAAGATCCGGGACGGCAAAGTCGCCAACCGGCCGATCTACACCGTCGTCGGCGTGACCGTGGACGGCGAGCGCGACATCCTCGGGCTCTGGGTCGGCGACGGCTCGGAGGGCGCGAAGTACTGGCATCAGGTCCTCACGGAGATCTTGAATCGCGGTACGGCCGACGTGCTGATCGTCGTCTGCGACGGACTGCGTGGCCTGCCTGATGCAATCGGCGATGTCTGGCCAGCCGCGATCGTGCAGACCTGCGTGCTGCACCTGATTCGCAACACCTTCCGCTACGCGAGCCGCGCTGTCTGGGACGAGCTCGCGCGTGACCTGCGCCCGGTCTACACCGCCGCGACCGAGCACGCCGCGTCGCTCGCCTTCGAGGAGTTCGCCGGCAAGTGGGGCGACGTCTACCCGGCGATCACCCGGCTCTGGCAAAACGCCTGGCCGGAGTTCGTACCCTTCCTCGCCTACAGCGCCGAGATCCGCCGCGTCATCTACAGCACGAACGCGATCGAGAGCATGCACGCTCGCTTCCGTCGTGCCGTCCGAGTCCGCGGCCACTTCCCCAACGAACAGGCCGCTCTGAAATGCTTGTACCTCACCGTGCGAAGCCTCGACCCGACCGGACGCGGCCGAGCACGCTGGATCACGAGATGGAAGCCCGCACTGAACGCCTTCGCGATCACCTTCGAAGGAAGAATCGAGATCAACAACTAACAACACGACAACGGCGTTTACACCGTTCGTCTGACACTCCCCTCCGTCCAACACGCGCGCGCCGGGCATCGGAGCTGCGCGGTCATTCCAAGGAGTCGCCGCGGGCTCCCACCTGGGTCATCGTGGTCTCGGCTGCGCGGTGTACGGGCAGCGAAGTAAGAACGACTTGTCCGTCGGGAGGCGGCGGTGTCACTACAGGCTCGCGAGGAATGAGTCTTCGGCTGAGTAGTCGAGCGGACTGTCGCCCGCGCTTTGCGACAACTCCCATTCGATCGCCCTCGTGAGCCCATCGCGGCGCGTAACGTGCTCGTGGTACCCCAAGTCGTCGCGGATACGCGATGTGTCTGCGAAGAGATCCTGGGACGGCAGCGACACACGAAGTTCGGGCGGAAGTGCCTGGGGCTCCGAAACGACGACTTGGCCGTCCCAGCCGAAGGCATCCGCGATCGCGCGAACCCACTCATCCTCTGTGAGGGCGTCGGGTTCGGCGACGTTGTAGGTCTGCCCGGCAGCCCGGTCATCGGATAGTGCGGCGACGGCCGCTGCCGCGACGTTCTCGACGTACCCTCGGCTCCAGCGAAGACGGGCAAACTGCTGGTCGAGCACGATCGCGGGTCGGCGATCGCGCATCCGGCGTACGTAAGCGCGTAAGCGCCGGTGCGTGTCGAGCGGCCCATAGATGAAGGGGCACCGCAGGACAGTCACAGGGAACTCGGCGTGACTCTGCACGACCTCCTCGACCGTCACGTTGTCGAACGCCAGGTCCGGAGGCAGATCGGGCGACAGCTCGTCGCGCAGAGCCGATTCCTCGGTCACGGGCATCGGTTGCGGCTCAGAGGACACGCCCCAGAGAACCAGCATCGCGCGATACACGTCCATGCTTGTCAAGACGACGCCTCGCTCCGCGACGCCTGCGAAGTGGAGGACGCCGTGTCCGCCCTTCCCGATGCCGGGATTGACGTCGATGACCACCTCAGGTTTGCGTCGTGAAAGACGCGAAACGTACTCCGGGAGGCACGCGAACTCGGCATGGACGTGCTCTGCACGCTCAATCCCTGAGGGTTCGCGATGCCCCCGATGAAACACCGTGACGTCGTGCCCGTCCTCGAGAAGCTGCCGAACGATGAAAGGACCGACGAAACCCGTTCCGCCTAGGACAACGACGCGGGCCACCGACCGATTGTATGCGCAACCAAACGGTTTCGCTTCGCCGGGAGGCGACGGCTCGTTGGGACGAACAGAAACCACCGTTACCGTCCCCCGTCAGACCTCATCCGCGAACGTTGGGTCTAGGCGACTGAAAGGGAAGCGACCCGCCGCCGTTGCGTCGCTGACGCAGTCGAGCGAATCGGTGCGGCGCGGCGGCTTAGGTTCGTCGAACCGCGATGATCGCAGCCGTCTGTGCAGTGGTCAGTATCTCGATGGAGTTCAGTCTGGGGTCTCGCAGGAGGACATCCCGAATGGGATCGCCGTCGATCGGTCGCCCCGGTGACAGGTCGTCCTTGACCAGGACGCCACCCGGAGCGAGGAGAGAGATCGAGAGCTCCATCGCACCATCACTTTGGATGCCGCCGTCTTGGAAGATCAAATCGAACGGGCCTCGCGGAGGAAGAACGTCTTGCCAGCGTCCGTGAACGACCTCCGCGCGGGTGTCGGCCAGTTCAGCGACGGCCCGCTCGTAGCGATCCGAATCGACCTCAACCGTCACGAACGTCGCGTTCGGCCCCATTGCCTCCACGATCGCTCGCGCTCCTGCCCCGAAGGCCGTTCCCATCTCCGCGAACCGGCCGTCAGGCTTCGCTGACGCCCACACGGCAAGCAGCCGATGCACCGCGGGAATTGAGGAACCACCAGCCGTCACTTGCCCCCGACCCTAGCGATCGCTCAGGCGTCACTTGCGAACAATGGCCAGGGAGGTTGGCGTCGTGGCGGATGGCGAGGTCGTCCACCGCAGCTAGTGAAGCGGTGTGGCGTGCAGCGCTGAAAGAGAGTCCTGTTCAGCACGGGCGACATCGTCAGCGCCGGAGAGAGAGGCGAGCAGACGACGCTTACCGCGCGGCCAGGCTGGCCACTCTGAACACATCCGACTGACCGTCGGCAGATTCTCTTGGCACGACGCCGGCGAAAACAGGTGGCCTGGGTGCGCGTTAGGGTCGGTTGATGGTCGGGATGAGCGGGCGTTGGCAGCAGCTTGAGGCCTATCACCGGCAGGTGTTACTGCTGTCGGGGGCGCGGTTGATCTCGATGACCGGGTCGATCGCTGCCTATGTCGCGTTGGTGGCGGTCGTCTATAACCGCAGCGATCATTCCGGCACCTGGGTTGCGGCGGTGTTGGTGGTGGCTTTCGCGGTCAGCGCAGGTTTGGCGCCTGACGGCGGAACCTGGGCGGGATTCCGGTTTGCCTGGTCGCTTCCAGCGCTGCGACTGAC